>NZ_JACHXJ010000001.1 GCF_014192015.1 Paenibacillus rhizosphaerae
TATGTACCATGATGAGTCAAATACTCGTTTGTCGACACTTCCTGCCAATTAGGACGAATACCGTCTTCCGCGCCTGCTTATGCAAGAACGGTTACAGTTTTACGCCAAAAGGAGTTTGTACCGTCATATAGCTCTGAGCTAACGGGAAACGATAGCTTAATAAAGGAAGCTGAAGGCAGCCGTCTATTTTGACAGCTGCCTTTTCTAACTTTAAGGACAGATGTCATAAAACCCTAACTGTCATGAAAACGAAAATATGGCTTTTTTCGACTCGTCATATTCTCTATACAGAAGACGACGAGATTTAGGGATGAATAGACATGAAATGTATTTTTATTGGTATATGCCTTTTTCGGAAGAAGCGAGGATCGAAATCGAAAAAATGATGGGGCAGAAGCATGCGAAACCCTAACGGATACCGGGTATACTTTATCTACGAAGCCCGACACGGATGAACTCCTTCGCATTCAAAAAAATTGGTACTACAATGACCTTATCTAGATCTGGATAAGTAGCGTTTTAAGGAAGGAGAAGATCGCTTTAGGCGAGTCGAGACTTGATTCCATAAACGATGTATATAGGTGAATAAATATACAAATCCAGGTTTGCGGGAATTCTCACTAATAGTAAAAATAAACAGTATATTCAGCATTTGCTAAAGGAACCCTTCTCATTAAATATGAAAAACACCCTGATGTATCAACACTTTTTTTCGTTGGTTTTTCTCACTAAATATGACAACACACAAATATTGTGTGTTGTCATAATTAGTGATAATTTTTTCATAATTGATGAGAAATATTTTCACAATTAATGAGAAAATAAATAAACATACATAAATTTGCATATAAAAGTTATCAAAAAAACCGGCCTTTTATGAGGCTGCTTCTGGGAGATATGAAATCATAGTCTCTACTTGAATTCGTCCGTCGAGGTAAAATAGGGGACCGGTATGATTTAGGGCATGGTATATAGGCTGGCCGGGTTCCGTCCACTTTTCCCAAACCTGTTTTATCCAACGGAATAATGCTATGAGAAACAATGAAAATTCTTCATTTCGTTCGGTCTCGGACAGCGCAGGTAAGCGATCGTTCAAACTCTTATAGACGCTGTCGATTATGTTGAATCCATCCTCTTCACTATTTTCATACAGACATGGAAAAGGGAGTTTACCTAAATATATGAATTTATAAAAGGTGTAAAGCGAGGGCCATTTTTCAAAATAAGATTCAAACATGGTCGGTTCGAAGATGGCCAGGGAACGTTCGAAGCACTGGTCTTCGGCATAATCGAGTTTTAGATGATGGAGTTGATAAGGTTGAAAGATGCATAGCATCCCCGGTTTGATATCATAGCGGTTGTTATTGACAATCATCGTCCCTCTACATTGATGGATCAACAATACTTCCGCCCCAAGATTTGAATGAAAGGTTTCTTTATGTTCGTAATTGACACTTTTCCGTTTATAGGCAAAATGCGGTGGAACCTCGCCATAGCTACCCGCAACAAATGACATAACGATTCGCCTCCTCCTTCCCTTTTTCATGCTCGATACAAATCTATTTTCTAATATATTGAATCGATATCCCACATACAAGAGGGGTCATGCCTATGGGACAAAAGTCATCTGTAGGCGATCTACAAAACCGCAATAGAGTGTTGTTTTTCCCCAAAAGCGAATTACAATATCTTTGCTGTTTCAGCTAATATCCTTGTATACAGAATAAACTAAATAATCTCAACGAAAGTCAGATTGTCTCCAACCCCCCGACCTGATCATAACAGTGGCTGTCCCTCGGAAAGGTGCACGCTTGAGTTGCCAGCAAAGGATGCAGGAAAAGATTATAAAAGATGGTTGAAGTCATGTATGAATGTTGGAAAAATCAAAGAAATGGAACGTATGAAAGAGGTTAATGTCATGTCTACAGAGCAGAAAATCAAAGGTTCCACCCGGTCGTATTCTTATAACCTGCTTCGAGAGCGGATCCTACATCTGCAGCTGGAGCCAGGCACAAAAATATCGGAGAAAGAAATCGCGGACGAACTGAACGTCAGCAGAACCCCGGTTCGGGAAGCATTTATGAAGCTGGCTGAAGAGGAACTGCTGGATATCATTCCGCAGAGCGGCACCGTCGTTTCGCGCATCAACCTTACGCATGTGGAGGAAGGGCGCTTTATTCGAGAGAAATTGGAAAAAGAGATCGTAGCGCTGGCCTGCGACCAGTTTGACGAGGAATCCCGATTTCGGATTGAAGCCAATATTGCGATGCAGGAATTATGTACTGCGCAGAAGCACTATTACCGGCTTTTTGAGCTGGATGAAGAATTTCACCAGATCCTGTTTCACGCGACGGGGAAAGCGAGGACCTGGAAGCTGATGCAGCAATTGAATTTTAACCGGTTGCGGTTGTTGCGCCTCTCTAGAGATTCCGATTGGGACAACATCATTCTTACGCACAAAGAAATTTATTGGCTCATCATTCATAAGAAGAGGGAGCAGGCCATGAAAGTCATGGAGAAACATTTGAGCCAGGTCGTGGTTGAACAGGACCTTTTGAAAGAGGAGTATCCACATTATTTTATATGAGGTGAAGATTCTTAGATAACACATTGTTAAAGGAGGTTATTACTATGAATTTACCAAGAAATCGGCTTATGTTTACCATTTATGATTGGTTTGGCTATGAATTACCGATTAAAGATCGTTATGAGTTAATAAAAGAAGCCGAAATGCTATTCTTATCTAAAAAAAGTTAAAGAGGTTGAGGTTCTTATGTTAAAAGTATTGGTGGCAGAGGACGAACCCTGGATCAGAGCAGCCATTGTAGAAATGGTTGAAAGCATCGGGCATGATATTAAAGTTGTGGGTGATGTTACGAACGGAGTCGAAGCATGGCACATGATTCAGCAGTTGTGGCCGACTGTTCTGATAACGGATATCATGATGCCGGAGTTGGACGGGCTTGAGTTAGTCAGGAACATCTCAGAAGAGAAGATCCCGATGGCGGTTATTATCATCAGCGGGTATGAAAATTTTCAATATGCTCAAAAAGCGATCACCTTCGGCGTAAATAAGTATTTGCTTAAACCAGTAACGCTTGAGGATTTACGGGATGCTCTATTCGAGGCGATGGAGAAGCTAACGGAAATCGAAAAAATGAATCATTACCTGATCAAAATTCAAACGTATTTCGATACGATAAATGAAATAGAACCTGCAAGCGGCATTAAAAACATGTACAAGCTGGTTCAAGACATTACAACCATCAAATATGTGAATTATGGCGCATACTTGAGCTTGCTGCGGATTGTCGAATCGAAGATCAGTTCGTTGTTGGATAGTATAGAAGCGGAGCATACAGTGATGTCACAGTTCAGCGGGGTGCCGGATCAAGTCATTCGTAAGCATATTGGACAATTAACGGAATCATGGTTCCTTCATCCGGAGCGCAATAAAAAGGAATTCAAACAAGTCATCAACTCCGCGTGCGATTTCATACATTCCCACTATCAGGATGATCTTACACTGACGCAAATTGCTGAGT
The DNA here is from genome assembly GCF_014192015.1 of Paenibacillus rhizosphaerae. GTDB lineage: Bacteria > Bacillota > Bacilli > Paenibacillales > Paenibacillaceae > Paenibacillus_AQ > Paenibacillus_AQ rhizosphaerae. The sequence continues at coordinate 3,546 of NZ_JACHXJ010000001.1, forward strand.
ATACGAATTTAAGTATTTCTCATTTTGGTTCTCTGTTTAAACGATATACCGGAGAGTCGCTCATTTCTTATATTAATCAAGTGCGTGTTGAGAAGGCGAAGGAGTTGCTCCGTAACTCTAACGATAAAATATATATAATCGCTGAGGAAGTCGGTTTTTCAAGCCAGCCTTATTTTATTCGGGTATTTAGAAATATCACGGGGATGTCTCCGAGTGAATATCGAAAAAGTTTGGGGATATGAATATGAAGCAGTTGCTCAATCGTCTATCTTTGAGTAAAAAAATTACCATAAGCTTTATTAGTATAGCACTGGTCTCTGTCTTATCCATGAACTACCTCTCCAACTTCTATTACAGCCGCGCCACGCAACAGGATTTTTACAATATCGCCGAGAAAACGACCGTTAGTTTAAACCACGAACTGGAGATTTACTTTCAGCAGATCGCCAAATCCACATACGCCATGAATTCAGGTGTACTTCGTTATTCTAGCGTCTTGCTGCAGCAAGGAGATTCAGGCTTGATTCAAGATTGGCTTAGGGACGATTCATCTTTGAGTCCTGAGAAAAGGACTGTAGTCCGTGAAATTCTTAACAAATTCATTGCCTTTAATTATTCCGAGATTGAAGACATTTATCTCATGTCGAACGATCAGCGAGTCTTACAGGCGAACGGCGTTCCGACCGAAGCCCAATTGGCAAATCTACCGTGGTTTAATGAACCATTAAACACAGAACTGGAAATATTCCCAACGTTTCATTTAGGACCCCAAAACATACCTCTGATTGCAGTCTCCATTCCAATTTATGATGTGAATGACACGAAAATTTCGGGTCGGCTTGTTTTGCATATGAGATTAACCGAAATTAATAACATTATGGGAAACATGCGGATGGGTGAAACCGGCTACATCTTTATGGTTTCAGAGGATGGAAAAATCGTGTATCACCCGAATTCAGGACTGTTGGGTGCTTCTGTTGAGGAAACGGAGCTTTCATGGTTGGCACTCAGCAATTCGAACTCCCTGCAAACCTGGCATGGCGAACAATATCTTGTTTCATATAGCATTTCCGAGTTTACCGGATGGAAAACTATTGTATTGGTGCCGTTAAAGGAGATGGCGACAGGCCTGAAAATCGCTCAAAAGTCCGCCATTGTCGTGATGACTCTGCTTATTCTACTAATTATGATTACGGTTCCAACTGCGGCAAACCGCATCACGCGACCGACGATCCAATTGAAAAAAGCGATGGAGAAGCTGCAAACCGGTGATCTTACCGTACGGGCACCCATATCGCAAAGGCGAGACGAAATCCAACTGCTAAGCATAAGTTTTAATCGAATGGCAGAACGACTGAACGATCTAGTCAACACGGTGTACAATATGGAGCTTAAGGAAGTCCAAATGCAGTTGCTTGAGAAACAAGCCACGATCAAGGCACTTCAAAATCAAATCAATCCTCATCTCCTATACAACACGCTTGATATCATCAAAAGTATTGCTTATTTGGAGGGGGTTCCCAAGATCGAGATGATGGCGGGAAATTTGGCTTCGTTATACCGCTTCACGGCAAAGCTGGAGCAGGAGGAGATCAGCCTTGCAGAGGAATTGGAGCATCTAAAGAGGTATCTAGAGATTATTCACATCCGGTATACCCGGCATTTTGAGAGCAAGGTTTATGTGGACGAAAAATATGTTCAAGTTGGCATTATCAAACTTTCCATACAACCAATCGTCGAGAATGCGGTGAAATATGCGGTTGAACCGCGTAACGGGAAAGCTGCCGTGATGGTCAGTGCATATCCCGAAGGAAATGACTTGGTGATAGAAATAGCGGATAACGGTATGGGATTCGATCCCGCCGTTTTGGAAAATATGAAACAACGGCTAGCCTTGATTACCGATCAGCCGAATCATACAAAGACATCTATCAATTCGCTGGGGCTTACGAACGTGCATAATCGATTGGTGTTATTTTACGGAAAAGGCTACGGAATCGAAATTCATTCCTTCCCGAATCAAGGAACCGTCATATCAGTAAGAATTCCGTTCGGAATAAAGGATAACATTTCGTGAGATTGTGCAATTTTGAGTGCAGAACGAGGGGTTACAATTAGCATGAAAAACAATAAATCCATTCAAGGGGCGTGTCATTTTGAAAAAGTCGTTGAAGGCGCTTGCAGGATCGTTCTTGGCACTTAGCCTGATCGTCGGTTGTTCCAACGGTAACAATGGCGGGAACGCGGACCAGGGGAAAGCGGGCACGGCATCGGAACCGGCTAAGAACGAGGAACGGTTGCCGATTACGATTGCCGTGCAGTATTGGAGTGGTCCGAAATGGACGGAGGACCATCCAACTATTAAATATTTGGAAGAGAAGTTTAATGTGGATATCACATTACAACTGATTAACGGGTCTGAATACGGTGAGAAGATGAAGGTCATGGCGGCATCTGGTTCTCTGCCTGACTTTTATCGGGCAGACTCTCCAGAAACGTATCTTGCGTGGCAATCCGAAGGGGCTTTCGTTGAGTTAAGTGAGTTATTGCCGAAGTATCCGAACCTAATCAAGGCGTTCCCACTCGATCACGAAGCGAATCGGCTGCTTAATCCGGAGGGGAAAATTTACGGTTTGCCTGATATTTCCTGGACGGTTCGGGATACGATTCAAATTCGAAAAGACTGGTTGGATAATCTTGGCATGAAGCTTCCATCCGAAGATGAATTTACGGTCGACAAGTATTACGAAATCGCGAAAGCCTTCGCGACTAAGGATCCGGACAAGAATGGGGTCGCCGGCGATACGTATGGCATTATAGGTCTCGATTCGGTAATTCAGAATGCATTCGGCATCGCAAACGGATGGTTCGAGAAGGATGGAAAGCTGCTTCCGAAACAAACGCAAGTCGAGGAGTATAAAGCTTATCTTTCCTTCATGAAGAAAGCTTACGATGAAGGCGTACTGGATCGAGACTTCGTGCTTCGCAAATCTTCTGATTTAGACGACATGAAGAGAGGGAACAAGGCTGGCATCTACTCTCATCATAACGACTTGACCGGGTATGAAGACAGTGTCAAAAAAGCGTTCCCGGATACGAAACCAGAGCTCGTTCCTATGGCACCGCCAATCGGACCGACGGGGATTCGAGCATATTCGGCATATCTGACTGGAATGAACAAGCAGGTCATCAATGCGAAGGCAAGTCCGGAGAAGGTCGATCGGATTCTTCAGATTTTGGATTGGTGGGTTACGGACGAAGGCACGACTATTATGAAGAGCGGGCTTGAAGGCATAGACTATACCAAGAAAGCCGATGGATCCTACGAACCTACCGCCCAATGGGAAACGAATTTTCCGAGATATTTAAACAGCAGCATATTTGCCCGTCCAGGCGTCGATTTTAACATGTACCTCTGGACGCCGCAGGAGGATAAGGACTTTCTCGCATCATATAAGGCACTCGCCGAGAAATATACGTTGAAGGATGCAGCTGCGGGACTCACATTCTATTCAGACACTTATAAGAACAAGTCTGCGGATTTAAGTAAGAACTTTGATGAAGCAATGTCCAAGATTATCGTCGGTTCCGAACCGATCGAATACATCGAGCAGGCTTCCAAGGAGTGGCTCGCGAACGGCGGGGATAAGATCATTCAGGAAATTAATGCTGCGGCAGTAAAATAAATTCCATGCTCTGACGGTGAAGCAGGCCGCGATTCAATTGCGGCCTGTCTTGCGTATCCCTGTGTGAAGCCGAACCCAATAGAAAGTTTAGGAAGGAGCAGAATTGATATGAATGCACCGATTATACAACAGCAATCCGTTGGAAGCAGTACGGTACCATCGGTAAGAGTGAAATCGCAATATTGGAAGAGAGCGTTCCCGTATTATTTTATGATTTTACCTGGATTACTATATTTATTAATATTCCGTTATGCGCCGATGTTCGGTTTGTTTATCGCTTTCAAGAAATACTCACCTTTCCAAGGTGTCTGGGGTAGCGAATGGGTCGGTTTCGATCATTTCGTTCGGTTGTTTACGGAGAGCGATTTTTTGCTGTTGTTGAAGAATACGCTGATTTTGAACCTCCTGGACGTGCTCGTTGCTTTTCCCTTTCCGATCTTGATTGCGGTACTGCTAAACGAAGTCGGAAGGAAATATTGGAAAAATTCCATCCAAACGATTATGTATGCGCCGCATTTCTTGTCTTGGGTCGTGATCGTGGGCATAACGATGTTGTTATTTCGAACGCAGGACGGTGGTATCAATGCCCTGTTGGGTTCACTTGGGCTCAACCGTATCGAGTTGATGACAGATCCTCATTATTTTCGGTTCGTTTGGTTATTCCACAATATTTGGCAGGGCGCGGGATGGGGCGCGATTATTTATCTAGCGTCGATCGCTTCGATCGATCCTGCGCTATATGAAGCGGCCAGAGTAGACGGCGCAAGCCGGTTACGCCAAATACTGCACATCACACTGCCGTCGCTTAAAACGATTATCCTCATTATGCTGATTTTACGGCTTGGCAACTTCATCGATGTCGGCTTCGAACATGTATTCCTGCTACAGAATCCATTGAACCTTGAGGTCTCGGACGTGTTCGAAACATACATCTATCGCCAGGGGCTTGTACAGGGCGACTTTAGTTACGTAACCGCAGTCGGCTTGTTTAAATCCGTTGTAGGACTTGTGATGGTCGTATCCGCCAACGCGATCGCTAAGCGTTTCGGAGAGGAGGGTGTTTACTGATAATGAAGCAACTATCCATGGGGGATCGACTTTTTACTTTTTTTGCATACACTTTCCTGGTTCTCTTTACAGCGTTAATTCTGTTGCCGCTGCTCTATATTATCATTACGTCATTCGCTCCGGCTAAGGACTACTTGACTCGAGGATTCTTCCTCATTCCGAGCCACTGGACATTGGATGCCTATCAATATCTGCTGCATAACCCCGGCTTCGTGCAATCGTTCAAGAACTCGATTTTTATTACGGTAATCGGTACGTTCATTAATATTACGGTTACCTCCATGATGGCATATGGCCTCTCCGAGTCCTGGATTAAGGGACGATCGGCTGTTAACTTTATGATCTTGTTTACGATGTTATTCTCTGGGGGGCTGGTCCCGACTTACCTTGTCGTAGACAGTCTGCATCTCATCGATACGTTTTGGGCGTTGTGGCTGCCTGCGGCTGTCGCACCCTTCAACGTAATCGTCATGCGAAGCTTCTTTGCTTCGCTTCCTTATGAGCTTAAGGAGTCGTCAAGGATTGACGGCTGCGGCGAGTGGAGAATGTTTGCCAAGATCATCCTTCCATTGGCCAAGCCCGCGATTGCCACTTTTACTTTGTTTTATATGGTTGGGAACTGGAACACCTATTTCTCGGCTGTCATCTATCTGAATGACGATTCGAAATGGCCTCTTCAAGTATTTCTAAGGCAAATGCTGGTGATCAACGACGAGCGAGTCGGATTATTAAACGAAGCATTGTATACGTATACGCCATCTGCTCGAATGGCCGCTATATTAGTTTCTGCACTGCCCCTGCTGGTGATTTATCCGTTCCTTCAGAAACATTTCAATAAAGGGATGTTGGTAGGATCGGTAAAGGGTTAAGGGTAAGGAAACTAAACTTTATTGTGGAGAAATGCGAAGGAAAGCTTTTGTTCGATTTGCGAGGCAGTGAATGAACTGACGCAGCCTCGAACCTGGGCTGGTAACCGAGCATATGAAAATTAATTCTAGTAGACGGGATGTGACAAGATGATTAACACGAAAAAGCCGAAAATGTGGTATGGCGGTGACTATAATCCCGATCAATGGGAGAAGCCGATCTGGGACGAAGATTTGCGAATGTTCAAGCTGGCCGGTATCGACGTGACGACGCTGAACGTATTCGCTTGGGCAAAAAACCAGCCCGACGAGGAGACTTACGACTTCGGTTGGTTGGACGAGATCATGGACAAACTTCATGAGCAAGGTGTCGGTGTATGTCTAGCGACCAGTACGGCGGCGCATCCCGCGTGGATGGCGCGTAAATACCCCGATGTGCTCCAGGTCGATTTTAACGGCCGTAAACGCAAATTCGGCGGGCGTCACAATTCCTGTCCCAACAGCACAAACTACCGTAGGTTCGCGGTTCGCATGGCGGAGAAACTTGCGGAGCGCTACAAGGACCATCCGGCACTTCTGATCTGGCACATCAATAACGAATACGGCGGCGCCGGGAATTGCTACTGCGACAATTGCGAAAGGGCATTCCGTGAATGGCTGAAAGCCCGTTACGGTACGCTGGAAGAAGTGAACCGCGCCTGGAATACGTCGTTCTGGAGCCATACGTTCTACGATTGGGATGAAATCGTCTTGCCGAGTGGGCTCAGCGAGGAATGGCCTAGCGTGAACGGCAGGCAAGCGAGCAACTTCCAGGGCATCTCGCTGGATTATATGCGCTTTCATTCTGATAGCCTGCTAGAGTGCTACAAGTTAGAGTATGAGGCAGTGAAGAAGCATACGCCGGACATTCCTGTTACAACGAATCTAATGGGCGCCTTCAAAAAGCTTGATTACCACAAATGGGCAAAACACATGGATGTCGTGTCATGGGATAACTATCCTCGATTCGACACGCCACAGAGCATCGTAGGGATGAGGCACGATCTGATGCGTGGTTTAAAGGATGGCCTACCGTTTATGCTGATGGAGCAGACTCCGAGTCAGCAAAACTGGCAGAATTACAACTCGCTCAAGCGTCCGGGAATTATGCGATTGTGGAGCTATCAGGCAGTGGCCAGAGGGGCAGATACAATCATGTTCTTCCAGCTTCGTCGTTCCATCGGGGCTTGCGAGAAATTTCACGGCGCCGTCATTGAGCATGCAGGGCATGAGCACACTCGCGTATTCCGCGAATGTGCTCAGCTTGGAAAGGAACTCGAGAAGCTTGGGGATACACTCTTAGACGCTCGGGTTCAAGCAAAAGTCGCTATTGTGTTTGATTGGGAAAACTGGTGGGCAATCGAGATGTCCAGCGGACCCACTATCGCCCTCAATTATGTAGACGAAGTGCATAAATACTATGATGCACTGTTCCGTTCGGGAATTCCAGCAGATGTTATTGGTGTGGAAGCTGATTTAAGTTCCTACGAAATTGTGATTGCGCCCGTAATGTACATGGTTAAGCAAGGGATAGCCGATAAATTGGAACGATACGTTGAAGCCGGCGGTACGCTCATCACAACATTTTTAAGCGGCATTGTCGATGAGAACGACCTGGTCAAGACGGGTGGGTATCCCGGCGAGCTGCGGAAGTTGCTTGGCATATGGGCGGAAGAAATCGACGCACTGCTTCCCAGCCAGAAAAATCGAATCATCTTGCAGGGAGACACTTCAGGCCTGAAATCCGAGTATGAGTGCGGGATGCTCTGCGACTTGATCCACTCTGAAGGCGCCGAAGTAAAGGCGGTATACGGCGACGATTTCTATCGTGGAATGCCGGCGCTTACCGTCAATAAGTTCGGTGCAGGAGAAGCGTGGTACCTAGCAACGAGTCCGGAAGCAGCGTTCTTGCAAGACTGGCTGCATGAGTTGTATACCTCTAAAAACATCGCTCCCCTTGTTCTCGATATGCCTGATGGCGTGGAAACGACACTTCGTGTCAAAGACGGTCAAGGGTACTTGTTCGTGCTGAATCATAACGAAGATGCCGTTACAGTCAATTTGGGTGAAAAGTCCGGCGTCGATCTTCTTACCGGACGCGTGCTGCAGGGCGGCGAGGCGGAGCTTGCGAGCAGTGATCTGTGGATCCTGAAGCTTACGAATCATGTATGAGAAGGAGAAGTTAGAGATGGTTCAAGAGAAATTGGGTAAGAAGATACGGTTTGGACACGGTGAGACTATAAGAATACGTGTTCCCAACGAACGCTCATCAGGGGATTGCTCCTTTGACGGAGGTGCTGGTTCCCTGCGAAGATTATGATGCTCCAATGCCTGCCGTTCGGTTCCGTGGGTGGTTTGTCAACGATGAGGTATGTTTGATCGGCTGGAAGAAGCCATATCCGCCTACCCGGGAAGTTTGGCAACCTGTATACGAAGCGCTTCTGCACTCGGGCATATTAAAGTTCCCGATGGCGTGATTCAGGTGCCAGGATCGCGCTTTTGTGCTGCGGTATAATCATCCGTGAACTGTCAAACAATCCGTTACCGGTTAGTTTCTTGCTCATGGTTAGTACCCTCCTCAATACATGGTCCAATAATCGGCCCCGCGGCTTACTTTAGGGCCTTTAGTAGGGGCGGTCCCTCTCTCCCATGTCTCCAAAATCACAACGTTCTCCACCGACGACTTGTTTTCCCAGCGAACCACTCGAAGATGGCGGCGCGCGAAAAACAAGCACGAAACGTAGACAAAATCTCATGTGCAAATTTCAACATGGTATGGTCGGTCAACCCTTTCCGCGATCTGATCTCCTTTCTGGTTGGGGAACCTTAGGATATCACAGAATCGCTAGATTGGGTTATTTCGTTAGTGCACGATTTTTCATCGAGAACTTTTCACTGTCCAGTAATAAAAAATCAATCTCTATTTAAATTGAGTTTTGTTTTTGGTGATTTTTTACAAAAAAACCATCGTAGTAATTCTTTTAAAATTGATAAAAATCTTATCGTTGTTATGTATCCGTTTTCATAGTGGTCACTATAATTAGATACATAGATGAGAAAGGGAAGGGTGTTCAGATTTTGCTGCTGCACGGCGATGACTGAAGTTTAGGGTATAAGGTATGTTTTATATACCAAAATTATCAAATATCAAAAGGGAGGTAAACCATGAAAAACAAAAAAAACTGGTTCAAAAGCGCAACAATGCTGATCCTTGCAGCCTCGCTGGTTCTGGCAGCAGGTTGCTCAAGCAATGGCAGCTCTAAACCAAAAAACACCGGAGTAGAAAAAGAGGTAGCAGGAGAGAGCTCAGGAGGTTTTAAACTTTGGGTAGGCTGGTCCCAAACGGTTAACAATAACAGTTTGGTTCAACAATATTGGAAAACAGAGGAACCTGGCGTTGATGTTCAGGTTGAAGCTACGCAGGGAGACTCTCTAGCTGCCCTTAACCTCAAACTCAATACTGGCGGTTTTGAAGACGCGGCTCTTTTCGGCAGAAGGTTGCTTGTTAATGATGCTATGAAGCGTTCCAAACTTATCCTACCGTTGGAGCAGTACTTTAACATGCCTGACAAATATCCGAATCTGGCGAAGATTCCGAAGGTATATCTGGATCAGATGAAGGATGCCGATGGGCACATATGGTCGATTCCCGGTAACTTTGCTATTGATCCTACTGATCCTTTCCCTGGTTATTCCGCTCAGGCATGGTTTGTCCGAACGGAGATCTTAGAGCAGGCGGGGATGACGGTTAACGATTTGACAACGCTTAGTGGTGTGGAATCCTTCTTGGTGAAGGCAGCTCAGATGAAGGATGAATCGGGCAAGCCGCTTTTGCCACTGGGTCTTCTTATGGACGCAAGCGATGAAAATACTCTTTTGAACACTTTCGGCGTAACAACTGGTACGGCTGGAGGGGTTACTGCTGTACAAAGAGATGGCGATCAATTTATCTTCAAGTTCGATTCTCCAGGTTTTAAAGAAGGATTTAAGTGGATGAATAGCTTGTATAGTAAGGGACTTCTTGATCCTGAAGTGGTTACCGACAAAGTGGAAAGGTTTAAGGAAAAGACAAAAAGTGGCCGATATGCCATGACTGTAGGAAGTTTTTGGAATTTAGATAGCCAATGGGTTTATGGTGACTGGGTTCCGGTTCCATTTCCTAAAGTAGAAGGTGTTAATAAGCCAGGCACGGCTCAAGTCATTAACCCTTATCCTCAATTTGATACCTATATTAGTAAGAATACAAAGAACTTGGATGCCATTCTTAAGTTTTATGATTATGCGTTGAATCAGGAACCGGATTGGATGCATGTAATTAATGAAGGACCAAGCGGGAAATATTGGGACTGGGTGAATGAACCTTTAGGAAAGTGGAAGTTTATAGATCCTCAATATAATGAATTGCGCAACTCGGGCGATAATGCCAAAGTAGCGCAATTAACGCCACAACTTGCTCAGATTACAGCTCGCAGCAAAGAGTGGTACCCGTGGTGGAATCAGGTGATCGAAAAAGAGGGAGATGAGAAACCTGTTGTTTTTTCTCAGCAAATCAGTAAATTTGGCGCAGTGAAGGTTGCTGAGAATCAAGATATGGTGACGGCCAAAGTGGATGGTGTATGGGAGAAATATGCGTCGGAGCTTGAGGTGGTTTATAAGGAGTACCGAGCCAAGCTGCTGATGGCAGAGAACGATGCTCAATTTGAAAAAACTTGGAATGAGTTCACTTCTGCTCTCGAGAAACGCGCTCACTGGAGCGAGCTTAAGCAAGAGTGGAATGAATTGTATCAAGCCATGGACTAAGAAAGAAAAATGAGATTTTATGCAAAGGTGGAGCAGCCATTTTAAATGGGTTGCCCCCTGAGCATCTTTATTCTGACTGATAAGCCGTATGGAGATGAGGTGAATACCAAGTGCGAAGTTGGTATGCGAGAACATACCTCATACATAAATTCGTGCATTTCTAGTAGTGAATGTATGGAGATGAATTGTATAACATTGGATAAAATTTCGTGTAACAAGCGATACATTTCTTTTAAAGGTGATAAAAATCTAATCGTTATAATGTATTCGTTTTCATATAAGTCACTATAATTAGAGTTGCAGATAAAGGAGAGAGAGAAATGTTCTTTAAAATGTATAAATATCGCTGGCAATATTTGATGGTATTACCGGCGATTGTTTTGCTCTTTCTTTTCAATTACATTCCCATGGCGGGGATCCAAATCGCATTTAAGGATTTTGCGATCGGATCATCGATATGGGATAGTAACTGGATAGGATTGGACAATTTTTCGTTTGTTCATGACCCGCAATTTTGGGTCGTTGTGCAGAACACGTTATCTATTTCGGTTTTAAAATTCGTATTTGGTTTCCCTATGCCGATCTTACTCGCCCTCATGATTAATGAGGTTACACACTCAATCTTTAAGCGATTCGTGCAGTCGGTCAGCTATTTACCTCACTTTTTTTCTTGGATTGTGGTTGCATACATTTTGCAGTCATTTCTGACTTTAGATGGAGGAATCGTGAACGATATTATTGGAAATTTGGGAGGAAAACCGATCTTTTTCTTAGGTTCTACCGATTGGTTTCGTCCTATGATAATCGCCAGCAGCTTATGGAAAGAAGTTGGCTGGAATACCATTCTATATCTTGCGGCGATCTCAACAATCGATCCTCAGCTCTATGAAGCGGCAAAAGTGGAGGGGGCGGGCAAATTAGCTCAGATTCGCCACATAACGCTGCCGGGTATCTTGCCTACCATATCTATTGTTCTCATTTTAAGCATTCCTGGCCTCATCAATGTAGGAATGGATCAAATTTATCCTTTGATGAATTCAGCCAATCAGCAGGTCGCTGATGTTATCGATACCTATGTATTACGAAATGGTTTACAACAAGGTTATTTTGGCATGGCTACGGCAGTCGGATTGGTCTCCTCACTTATTGGACTCATTCTCGTAGTTACGACGAATGCAATTTCCAAGAAAATCAACGAAGAGGGGTTGTGGTGACGGATGAAACCAACTTCGCTTGAACGAGTAGGACAATGGCTAATCGTTTTGATACTTACAATGTTATGTTTGTCAATTCTTTATCCTTTTCTATATATGTTGGCTATCTCGCTAAATACCGGAGCAGATGCGGCGAAAGGCGGCGTATATCTTTGGCCTCGATCATTTACTTGGTTTAATTATCAAGTCGTGCTGGGCAATGAGGTAATCCGCAATGCTTATAAAATCACGATTGCTAGAACGGTTCTCGGCACCTTTGGCGGACTTGCCGTTACCCTTATGGCTGCATATGGGTTATCGTACAAGTTACTCCCTTTCCGAAATAGTATTCTGACCTATATACTCATCACCATGTTGTTTAATGGCGGGTTAATTCCTTTTTATATTCAGTTGTATAAGTTGGGATTGACTAATACGTTCCTCGTATATATTATCCCGAGTTTATTCTCGGTCTGGAATATGTTTGTCATGCAAAAATTCATACAGGGTATTCCAGAAGCGATGATTGAATCTGCTGAGTTGGATGGTGCAGGCCCATTTCGAATTTTACTACAAATCATCGTCCCACTTTCGAAACCGATGCTTGCCGCACTAGGTCTGTTTACTGCCGTTGGGCATTGGAATGATTGGTTCGCAGGAGCCTTTTATGTCACAAACCAGCAACTGATTCCAGTCCAGACATTTTTACAGCAGTTGTTGACTGCTCAAGATTTATCAAGCGTATTAAGTTCTAATGAAAACCAAGAAGTGTTAAGAGAACAGTCTATGTCCAATATTACATTGATGTCAATCAAAATGGCTACTGTTATGATAAGCGCTCTTCCGATTCTTGCAGTGTATCCATTCTTACAAAAATATTTTGTCAAAGGTGTATTGATCGGTTCGGTAAAAGGTTGAAATTTAATGTGGAGCAGCCCTTTTATTGGGAATGCTCCCTTTCGCCATTATTTTCAGTCATACAAACGATACGCCATAAGAATGGGAGAATGCGTAGTGAGAAGCTGGCTCGAAAGGCTTGTTATCAATCTGACAAGTTCCATGAAACTTCGTGGGAAAATTGTCCTGTTTTATGGACTGGTCGTATTCATTCCTACAGTTATTTTGGGATTTGGTGCAGGGTATCTGAATGTGAAAAATGTCAGATCCAATTATATGCTAACGATCAATGAGGCCGTTCGCCAGACGACGCAGAACGTTGAGTTCCGGAAGCAAAGTTATGATCTTCTTGTTACCCGCACTGGTACAGATGGAGAACTTATTTCTAGGCTTGCAGAGACTTACGAGAATATGGTAGATCAACTGGCAAGTGTTAACTACGTAAATCGTTCATTTCAAGTCACAAGTCGGTATTTGCCTGGAATTGTAGATTTCCGAATTTATCATGAAAATCCTGACCTTGTTGAGGATGGAGGACTATTATGGAGACCAGCTAACAGATCATTAGCTGGAATGAATGAGTTGTCTTGGTATCGTAGTGTTATGAATTCCGACTTTGTCTCTCAATGGTTTTCCACGCCAAGGAGTACTAACCAACTAATTGTTTCCCGAAAAATAACGAATGCAAATGGATATGCATTTGGAGCCATCTATATGCTCTTGGATTATAACAGTGCATTTGGTGAGGTAATGAATCAACCGTTTAATGGGATGGGAAGTTTGTTTCTTCTGGATGAAAACGATAACGTTGTTGCAGCCTCTGATCGCTCTATGCTTGGTAAGCCAGTTGAATTAACTCCATTGTCCAAGGTATGGCCAGGTGTTGACCATGCTGAGAACATCACCGATGCCAGTGAGTATTTTGCGGTTCGGCACATTAGTGGAGGCTGGAAAGTAGCATCCCTTATTCAAATGAAACAATTGGAGGAACAATCCACTAGGACCGTATACAGCATTATCGCAATTACTGTCGTTTTTCTTTTTATTTCCATGTTTTTAGTGCTGATCGTAATGAAAAATGTCGTTATGCGGGTTCGCAAACTAGGTGTCCGGATGAGTAATATTGCTGATGGGGATTTTGGAGTATCCATTCAAAGTGAGAATCGTGACGAGGTTGGGGAACTTGAAATCATGTTTAATCAGATGACGGGAAAACTTGGGAATCTGCTCGAAATGCTAAGCAGTGTCAAATTGAAAGAAAAAGAATCGTCCTTTCGAGCCCTCCAGGCACAGATCAATCCACATTTTATATATAATTCGCTTAGTTTACTTCAATGGCGAGCCAGTGATCAGGGCGACCAGTATCAGGTGGAAACTATTGAAGCCTTGACGACCTTTTACCGATTTGCTTTGAATAACACCTCAAATGTTACCTTAATCAAACATGAGCTAGAACATGTTCGAGCTTATTTGGACATTCAAATGCTTCGTTATCCGGAACGAGTCCGCGTTGAATGGGATATCGATGAGGATGTATTGGAATTTTATTCAATTAAGTTGATACTGCAGCCTATTGTTGAGAATGCATACATTCACGGGCGAATCTTTACGCGCCGAGACGCCTGTATTGTTATTGGAATCAAGCGAAGTAATAACGAGATCCACTTTTCTGTAAAAGATAATGGGGTTGGTATGGATCCAGCCATGTTATCAAACATTCGGAACGGTGAAAAGACGGGAAGCGACAATGGATTCGGGTTGTCGAACATACGTGAGCGACTAGTTTTGTATTTTGGAAACGTTGGTAAAATGAGAATCGAAAGTACTCTGGAAGTCGGGACAACTGTTACAATCGAACTTCCTGTCTGTAAGAATAAGCCGCACATTCAATTGGAGGGATAAAGTGTGCTTCAAACACTTATTGTGGATGACGAACCATCTCACATTCAGGGACTACTCCGTCACATCCCTTGGACGAGTCTTGGTTATACAACGCCATTAACTGCGGAAACAGGCGAATCGGGGGATTGTCTGCTTCAGACCACTCCTATCGATGTGCTAATAACCGATATATCTATGCCCGGCATGAATGGTATAGAACTTGCAGCAAAAGCGAAAATAATAAATCCAGATATTCAAATCCTGATAATCAGTGGTTACAATGAGTTTGAATTTGCACAGGAAGCTATTGATGTGGGAGCGAAAGGATATGTGCTGAAGCCACTGAATTTGAGGGAAATAGAGCGTAAACTGGCTGCATTCCGACAAACGTTGGAGAACATCAAGAAAATCAATGAGCAAACACTTCAATTTAAAGCAACAGTATCGAATAGCCGAGAATTGCTTAATGATTCTTTTATAGCTTACTTATTGGAAGATGAGCCGTTTGAGGAGAGCATGCTGAACTCATGGTGCCAGCTTCTTAACCTTCCCGACTTAGATGAGGGAATTCAAATCATTGTAGCGATGCTTGACGATTATGCTGCATATGGCAGCGAGGCCGAAAGCAGGTTTATATTGTATTCTGCTCTTCAGCAGTCGGTTTCGGTTTGCTTGCAAGAGATGGGTGTCGTGCTTATTTCAAAACTTAAACCGGATGGGGTAGCGGCCATTATAGTAAACCCTTCGTCTGAGACGAGGATCCTTATCGATAAGGAAATGAGATTTGTTCAGGAATATCTTCGCAATACTTTCCAAGCTACAGTTACAGTAGGCTTAAGCAGGAGAGGGGGTAAATGGAATGAGGTCCGTCATCTCATACGGGAGGTCAAATATACAATCTCCGATGCGCGGCAGAGCGAGAATGGGCAACTCTTGCATGTCGGAAGCATGGAGCAGAAAGCTTACGAGGAATTTCGATCACGTGAAGTTATGATTCCTGGGCTATTGTCACTGGCAGAAAGTGAGGAACTGGTTCCTCTGTTAGAAGCGGTGAAACGAGCATTTTATGACCTAGATACTAATGCCCACTCATTCTCATATATCCAATCATTTAGTATAAGCCTGATTGGAGAATTGTCACGCAAGTTGTGGCACGATATGGAGGCGATAGCCAAACTAACCAAGCATGTCTGGCACCGATTATTGGAGGTTAGTACGATTGACGGGTTGAAGGGCATCGTTCTTGACTACATCGCTTCAGCTTTTGAGTTTGCTCGGAAAGAACGAACACTTCAGCATCATCATCTCATTCATCGCGTCTCCTCTTATATTGAGGATCAATTGCCGGATATTGAGTCGGTGAGGTTGCTTGCAGAACGGTTTCGCATCAGTGCAGGACATCTAAGCGTATTATTCAAAAAGGAAACGGGAAAGACGATTTCTGATTATGTAAAGGATTTGCGGATGAAAAAAGCTAAAGATTTGCTGCAAGACCCGACAATCAAGATTTATGAGGTTTCTGAGCGAGTTGGTTTTCAAACTCAAGCTTATTTTACCTATCAATTCAAGAAGGTTGAGGGTTGCACGCCTATGGAGTATAGGGATCGTTATTACCGACAATGATCTTCTAAACATTATTAAAATTTATCGCGGAATAATATTTAATAGGAAAAGAAATGGATAGGACATGTAATAACTCAAAATGATCATATCTGCTGATCGTAAGGAGAACTCGAATTTGATTGTAGTGATATAACACACTAACTGCCTACTGCGTCTTGCGAATATGCTTGGAAAAAGCGGAAAGTGACCGAAACAGCATTGAGAGTTCTTTAAATGACCTCATGAAGATGAGCACGTTGGTGATCATTTCTATAATTTCAATGTAAGAAATCTTATATCTTCAATAATGAAACAAGAGGAAACTGCGGCGGTAAACTGATCGATGTATAACATAAACAAAAAGGAGATTTTATTTTATGGACAAATATTCGTCAGTTCCCGTTGTCTTATATGACGGAAAAACAACCGCACCCGTTTTGTTGGATGAAGGTTATTTGGGGAATCTGTACAGTAGTCGCAGTTACAGGCAGATCGTACGAGCCGTCGGAGATTTGCGCCAGGACATCGCTATGGTAACCGGGGCGATCAAGGCAGATACTATACAGCAACAAATGGTCGATGACCCGCAGAGTCAGGCGGCTCGTTTAGACTTGGCTGACCAGAGGAAGATTCCTGCCTTGATTCACGCCGTGGAGAGTGGCAAACGGATAAAGACTGCCGTGATTATCGGCTCTATCGCAGACAGTCTGATTATTCAGCGATTGATGGCGGAAGGCAAGCTGGAGGAAGCATTACGAATTGAAGGCAAGTGGGAGGCATATCTCGTCGCGGCGGTGGACCACCCACTAGAGGGCATCGAACGCGCGCTGGTTATTGCCGGAAGTGATGCACGTGGTACCATCTTCGGCATCTATACGTTATCCGAATTACTCGGTGTGTCTCCATGGTACTGGTACAGTGATGTGCCCGTGCTTGTAAAGGAGCGGATTGTTCTGAACGGTTTGATTGACAATCCGATTGTGGAGGAAGGGCCGAGTGTAAAGTATCGAGGCATTTTTATGAACGACGAAGAACGCACTATCGACTGGGCGAAAAAAAAATTTCCGGCAGAGAACGGCACACCGGAAGTGAACTTTTATCGGCATATCTTTGAATTACTGCTTCGGTTGAAATGTAATGTACTATGGCCAGCGATGCATGAGGGGACAACGGCTTTTAACCGGATGACGGATGAGAACGGTATTCCACTCAACGCCAAGGAAGCGGCGGAATACGGCGTAATCATGTCAGCGTCCCACTGTGAAATGTTGCTGCGCAACAATGTCGATGAGTGGGAGCCTTGGTATGAAGCGCATCGGAACGATTATGACTGGGGCGGCGATAACTACAGGGAAGCCTTCGATTATACCCGTCATAAGGAGGCTATTTTAGCCTATTGGAAAGAACGTTTAACGGCCAACAGGGAGTTCGAAAGCATTCTTGCACTCGGCATTCGCGGCGTTCATGACGGAAAATACACATGCAAAAATCTTTCTGAAACCTTTGGAACTGAGATTGCCATGATGGCCGATGTCGTTTACGAGCAACGCAAGCTCATCGAAGATGTGTATGGCAGCGCTAATGCTGTGGCTCAGGTTTTTATTCCCTATAAAGAAATGGGCAATCTTTATAATGAAGGTCTGAAAGCCTACCTTCCCGACGATGTCATGCTGATGTGGGCGGAGGATAATTACGGTTATTTACGCCAGGTTCCAAATACTGAGGAACGCAGTCGTTTCTCGGGTAGTGGCATCTATTATCATAGTTCTTATTGGGGAAAACCCAAAAGCTACCTTTGGCTTAATTCCATTCAACTCTCTCTGATGGTCGAACAATTGTGTCGCGCTTATGACACTGGGGCAGGCACTTACTGGATTCTTAACGTCGGTGACATCAAGCCAGGCGAGATTGCTCTGGAATGTTTTGCGAAGCTCTCGTGGGATATTACAGGCGAGGATGTCAAGATGCTGGAATCCAAGTTTTTGAAAAATCATGCTATGCGGGACTACCATTTGTCGGAGGCTGATGCGGCTATAGTGGCGAAGGTGATGGATCAATATTTCCGGTTATGCGGGACGAAGCGTCCGGAGTTTTTCGGGACAGAAAATCCTTCAGGCGTTCATTCTACCGCTTTTCATGAGGAGTTAGCGTACCCCTTTAGCGTCGCTGGAGTCGGCGATGAAGGTATGCTGCTTCTGGAACGGTGTAACTGGCTGTTGGAAACTTTGATCACGATCTATGAGAAATTGGACGAACAGCATCAATCCGCACTATATCAACAATTGTTGCATCATGTTATATCCTATCTCGGTGTCGCGGAGGAGTATGTTTATTATTGGAAGAATCGGCTTGCAGCGTCTCAAGGAAGATATGCGAGTGCTCGGATTTATGCGGAGCTTTCCCGGAAGGGACGCGACCGAATTCAAACTGCTCAAGACAAGTTCTGGGAAGTTAGTAAAGGGAAATGGCACAAGGCTATCGGTTATAGCCATCCTATTACCTATTATGGCGGCGTTAATGAAGGTATCGTACTTTTGAGTGATGACCATTACTCGACTGTATCGAGTCCGGCGTGGGGTGCGGGTGCAGCAGCAGAAGGACAAAATACGGCGGGCGCTGGTACTTTGCGATTCAATTCCCAAGTGAACGATATGCATTACTTCGATGTCTTCTCCAGAGGCAATGAAAAGGCGGAATGGATTGCCGAATCGGATGAGTGGATCGTTCTTTCGGCAAACGCTGGTAGTACGGCTGCAGAAGAACGAGTGACGGTTGCAATCGACTGGTCCATGCTTAGTTGCTCTGCAGCGGGCTTGATTCGGGTGTTCAACGCAGATCACGGTAAAAAAGTAGGAGAGGCTGTCTCCGTCTTTGCCGTGATGGCAATCGTATCGGAAGTCGCGTTTGATGGCCCCTCCTTCATTGAGGCCAACGGCTATGTTGCCGTGGAAGCGGAGCATTATACCGAGAGTCGTAAAGGTAAGGATGGCAGCGAATGGCGGCCGATCAAGTCCAACGGACCACGCGGCGATACCATGAAAGCATTTCCGGACACCGCGGAGCGCGGGGATTGCGATTTCGCGAACACTGCGCAATTAAGATACCACATTTATTTTACAAGCACAGGAACCTTCAAGGGCACCTTTTACAGGATTCCGACGCTAAATGAAGGCTTTGACGATTATGGTAATCCGCGCAGCTGCCGCACAGCAATTGGACTGGACGAAGTCCTCCCGGCAATGGCACAACTGGATGGTCAGTCCTCTTGGGGAGGTAGAAGATGGGAAGAGAATATTATGCGCATGATAGAGCTGTTAGAGTTCACTCTTATTGTTCAAACACCTGGCTGGCATGATCTAGTGGTCTACCGTTCAGACGCATCCATCGTTTTTAGCCGAATTGTAATAGAGACGGAGCAAGGGGCCGTGGACGGTTCGCTGCTTGGGCCTATGGAGAGTCCAAATAATATAGCGGGAGATGATGTGGAAAGAAGCCGAGTGGCAGGATTAACGAGAGAATTAGATGAGGCTTAACCGACGGGTAATGGAGTTGACAGCAACCATCCTTGTTTGAGAGGCTGTTTCTATTTTAGTCTCGCATAATTTATATTGGGGAAGAAAAGGAGAATACTATGAATAAGGGTATTATATTCAATGGAGTTCCATGGTTTGATCAGAATTTGGAGACGGTTAATGCTCATAGTGTTTGTGTACTAAAGGAAGGGAATAAGTATTATCTTTTTGGAGAGTACAAAACGAATGATGTCAATAAGTACATTGGTTTCTCTTGCTATTCCTCTCATAACCTGTCGGACTGGCAGTTTGAAAGATTGGCATTACCGCCACAAGAACAAGGACTTCTCGGTCCTGATCGAATTGGAGAACGGGTAAAGGTATTGAAGAACCATAACACCGGTACCTATGTCATGCTGATGCATACGGATAATTTGAAATACACTGATCCGTGTATAGGGCTTGCGACTTGCGATACGATTGACGGAACATTCAAGTTTCAAGGGCCGCTGCTTTTCGAGGGAGAACCTATTAGAATGTGGGATATGGGAACCTTTGTTGATGAGGATGGGGCAGCGTATTTATTACTCCACGAAGGCGACATCTATCGGTTAAGCGATGATTATCTTACCGCGGTGGAAAAAGTTGCGGAAAATATTGCACCGGGCGGCGAGTCACCAGCAATGTTCCGTGATGGAAGCCATTATTTTATGATGTTCTCAAACAAAACGGGTTGGGAAAGAAACGACAACTATTATTTCGTCTCGAATGACTTGCGCGGTCCATGGAAAAAACAAGGGTTATTTTGCCCCAAAGACAGTCTAACTTTTAATTCCCAATGTTCTTTTGTGCTTTCAATAGATATAAATGGGAGAACAGTCCCAATCTATATGGGAGATCGTTGGTCATATCCTCGACAAGCTTCAAGTGCCTCACAAGTTTGGCTGCCTATGACAGTCAAAGAAGACACATGTCGCATTTCGGAGTATTTTCCGGTTTGGAGTAGTGACACAGGAACCGAAGTTTTAGTTGAAGGAAACGAAGAGATATTATCATTTCGTTCAAATAAACATGGTGAATCCATAAATTATTCTTTTGAAGGAACTCAAATTATTGTATACGGCATAAGTGATTGTCATAGTGGCTATGCAGAAGTTCTTATCTATAATGACGAAGAAGAACTCATTCACAGATCTACGGTTGATTTTTACAGCTTGGTTACGGATAACAATATTAAATATGTTTCACCGAAACTGCCAGGTGGAAAGTACAAGCTTGAGGTTCGTGTAATGGGTGAAAATGGAGTTTGGTACACAAAGAATGGTACTAAATATGGAAGTGATGATCATTTTGTAACACTTAATAGTGTGAAGGTTTGCACAGACTAAAGCTAATTTAAGGTGAATATTGAATTATTGAAACATCATGATGCATGAAATTCATGGAGTAAATATATAGCTCTCCGGGACATATGAAAATCAGCGGCAACCACAGGAACCAAACCCTCGAAAAGATCATCGCGGCGAGCAAAAATCAAAGGGCGGAAAATGAGGAAAGGGTGAGCAAAGATGTATACATTCAAACCTTACAAAGAACCTGTACTATTAAGTGATCATTTGAACTTGGGAGGCGAAAACCCAAGTGGAGATAAAATAGAATTGACGAGCCATTATATTTTGCGCAACGGCAAGCCATGGCTGCCTGTCATGGGGGAATTTCACTTTTCGAGATATAACCGTCAATACTGGTATGAAGAGCTCTGCAAAATGAAGGCGGGCGGCATTACTCTGGTGTCGACGTATATTTTCTGGATTTATCACGAGGAAATTGAAGGCGTATTCGATTTCTCCGGCGATAATAACCTTCGAGCCTTCATCCTCGAATGTCAGAGGGCCGGTTTGGAAGTGGTCATCCGAATTGGACCCTGGGTTCATGGAGAATGTAGAAATGGAGGCTTTCCGGACTGGCTGCTAAAGAAGCCGTACAAGCTTCGTGAAAACAATCCGGACTATCTTAACAAAGCTCGCATTTTATACGAGAAGATCTCCGAACAGGTGCAAGGGCTGTTTTTCAAGGACGGCGGAAATATCGTGGCTGTGCAGTTGGAAAACGAGTTGACGAATGACGCAGAACACCTGGCCAAACTGAAAGATATGGCGATCGCCTGTGGCATGATAGCGCCAATTTACACCGTGACGGGATGGAATGCTGCTGCTGGCGCGAAGATTCCTGTGGATGAAGTGTTTCCTGTATTCGGTGGGTATTGCGATGCGCCGTGGGCTAGGCATATGGAGCCACTTCCACCGTCTCCCCATTATTTTTTTACGGGGTTGCGTAATGATACGGGCATCGGAGCGGATCTACTTCCGGCAAAACTTGGGGATGAGGGTCAATGGCGGTTGCCTTACGAACGATATCCCTTCGCAACTTGTGAGTTGGGCGGGGGATTGCATTCGACGCATCACCGCAGATATATCGTTCGAGGCATGGATATCTACGCCATATCGCTTGTCAAGCTCGGTGATGGAAACAACTTGATAGGCTACTATATGTACCATGGCGGTACGAACAAAATCGGCCAGTACTCCACATTTCAGGAATCAAAGGCCACGGGATATCCGAATGATTATCCTATCCTTTCCTACGATTTTCAGGGGGCATTGTCCGAGTACGGAGAGGTGGCGGAGCATTACCGGCTGTTAAACCTCCTGCATCTTTTTGTGCAGGACTTTGAGGAATTGTTTGCGCCCATGGTCAAAGTGGGAGCTGCTCAGAACGTGACAAGGGATGACACGACAACTTTGCGATATGCGATGCGAACTGATGGCAAACGGGGCTTCGTGTTCGTGAACCATTACCAGCGACGGTCCGAGCTGGAGAATCTGCAAGATGTCGTCATTGACACGGGCATCGTGACATTCCCTCCCATTGATGTGAATGGGGAAGTAAGCTTTTTTATGCCTTTTCATATGGATTTGAAGGGAAATATGCTTCGATATGCTACAGCACAGCCGCTATGCAGACAAGACAACACCTACTTTTTTGCAGAAATTCCGGGTATTTCTGCGGAGTACCAGTTGGTCGACGGTGAGACATTCAAGCCAGTCGCAGGGCTGCAATCGGTCTTTTCTGTCAACGGGGCTTCGATTGTGACGCTTACCTGGGATCAGGCAAGATATCTGCGCCGACTGGATGGAGAATTGTATATTGGCGATGGATGCGACCTGTATAGAGCTAACGATAAGATTTGTTCTGTGAGTAATGGAAATTTCAACTATTGGCATTGGACGGGGGAGTGTTTTGAAAATCATTCCATCGAGCAGCCGTTCACTGCTCCTGTTTATACGTTTGAACCTGTAGAAGAGCCGCCGTTTGTCCCGCATCACACAGAGACGCTGCATATCGGAGGCAAGAGAAAGGTGGAATGGAAAAAAATAACTGTAACTGGATCCCAGGGTTTTGTCGAAATTGATTACTACGGGGATGTGGCACACCAATATGCGGATGGAGAACTGGTGGCCGATAACTTCTATTGTGGCTTGGTATGGAGAATACCAGCAAGACTTCTGGAAGGCAGAGCATGCTATCTAGCCGTTTCGGAAATGCGCGACGATTTTTATCGCGAGTTTTAAATGGGACAGTAATGACGATTCGGGCTATGAAACTTTACTTCACTACAGAGGATTAGGTAATCCCCTAACTTATAAAATATGAGTGTCGGAGGACAAATACATACATCCATTCGAATCCGCGCTCTGCGCGGATTTTTCTTTTTATGAATGCAAGTTCTTGCCTTTTGTCTCAGACAATAACTTGCAACTTTATCCGTTTGATGACAAGAACTTGCATTGTTTGCCGTTAATGTTTTCTGCAATCGCCTCGAGCTAGATTTGCCCAGTCCCATAAGCAACGGAAGATAAGGCATCGGGTGAAAGGAGGGGAGAGCCTTCCATGACTGGCGGCAATATGAGGCAATTCTTGGCCACTTTACGTTTGATCGAATTCTTTCTGAGAATGAACAGAATAATAAAGCCTTAGAACATCGAACATTCAAGAATAAGCAGCACCTCCGTAGTTGATAGAAAAATTAGTCTTTTCGATTCGAGAAGCCCTTTTTGTCGGAGGCTTCTTTTATTTTGCAGCGGAACGGTTACTGTTGACGAACAATTGGCTTCTGTTGGAGCACCCGCTTTTCTAAAGACGAATGAAAACAATCTTATCAAATTGACAGAAATCTAATCGTTGTTACGTATCCGTTTTCCTGCTCATCAGTATAATTGGAGGTACGGACAACAAGGGGAGACGAGATGCTCGTAAAGATTTATAAATATCGCTGGCAATATGCGATGATTTTGCCTGCGCTTGTGTTGCTTTTACTATTCAATTATATTCCGATGGCGGGTAAGGAGCCCTGGTAGATCAGTTATCCGGAATGGAAGGAGTAACTGCTACTAATCTAGGCACCGTCACGCTATCTGCCGGGCAACACGCGTTCCGATTTACGGTAACAGGAAAGAATGATGCAAGTAACGCTTACTACTTTACAGTTGATTCATTCGTCTTGATGCCTGCTCAAACGGATGATCATACCACGCCCGTTACAACCTCCAATGCGCCTGAAGGGTGGGCAAAAGAGGATGTAATAGTAACCTTGAGTCCTACCGATTCCCAGAGCGGAGTTGCTAAAACGATTTATTCGATCGACGGGGCAGATGATGTCGAGGGAACTTCTTTTACAATAAAGTCGGGGGGAGTTCATACGATTTCCTTCAATTCAGTTGATAACGCAGGAAATGTCGAAGCGGCCCATACCCAACAGGCTAGGATTGATAAATCCGCACCCGTGACAGGGGCTACGGTCGCACCAGCTCAACCGGATGGGTCGAATGAATGGTATGTGCATGACGTAACGCTTATTTCTGACGCTTCAGACAATCTCTCTGGTGTATCCAACACGGAATATAGCCTAAAGCTATTCGGGCTACATAAAGCTGAGTCAGGATGGCCGGTATGAAGTAAAGTATCGCTCTACCGACAACGCCGGTAATGCTGAAACTGCTAAATCGATCTTGCTCAATCTAGATGAGACAACTCCTGCGATTACAGTAGCCGGTATCGTTTACAGGAAAACTTACACCGATTCGATGAGTATCACCCCCACCATCACGCTTCAAGATAACCTTTCTGGGGTTGACAGTACGAAAACGGTCGTATTGTTGGATGGGAATAATGTGCAGCAAGGCGAAGCCATTCCACTATACGAGCTTCAGCTGGGTCCGCATGCCTATATGATAACGGCTAGCGATCTGGCAGGGAACATTAGCAGCCATTCGGTTACGTTCGAGACATCGACAAGCATTCAGTCTTTGCAGGACATGATTAGCAGTTTTACGAGTGCTGGGTGGATCGATAACACAGGAATCTCGAACAGCCAGCAGAAGAAATTAAACAACAACGCACAAAGGTTGAAACATTGTTTCTAAGTAAAGGGTATATAAAAAGATTCGACTCTTCCTCGCAATATGAGGATAAAGCGATTGGCAAAATCAAGGGGGTACAGCAAACGTAGTTGTACTCTCCGGCATCAAGAGTTGTTTCTTATTTTTAATTGAAAGGAGGTGCTGCATCGTGGTTTGAATTTTTGCAAATGACCCAGTCTGAGTACAAGATTTTCTATGATCATCAAGATTGTCAGAACCCGTAATAAATGAAGCAGAAGAAGTAGAATTTATTCGGGGAATACTCGAGTTATTACTTAAGGAATTGATTGCGCTTGCATTCGAAATGTTAGGAGGGAACTGATAATGCCAATGACTCAAAAGAAAACAATGTCAAGACGCTTCTTAAGGGGGCTGGGTGTTACGCTTTGCGCGGGCCTGGCCGCGTCGAGTCTAATTGTCGTACCTGCACGTGACACTTTTGCTTCCGCCAATCTTGGTTCAAATGTAGCTTATTCCAGTCCGGCTTATGAGCGGGACCAGGTGCTGGAGGTGGGAGGAAAGCCATTCTTCTATAACGGCGTCCAGATTCGCATCGACAAGGTCAAAGACGTTTACGGTTATACGGACGCACAGATCAAGAACCTGTTCCAGGTTGCCAAAAATGACGGATTTACCGTTGCAAACGTTCAGATGCGGTGGGCGGATATTCAACCGGACACCACCATTGCGGCAGAGTCAACCGCGACGATCTCGGAAATGGCTCCCGGCTTGGTACAGGCCGGCAATCTGAAAGTCGAAGGAAGCTCGAGTAACGGCGAGAACTATACGTACTTGAGATATAATGTCAGCCAGCTTCCGAATACGGTGGAGGCTGCGAAGATCCGCGTTTACTTGCCGGATCCGTCGAATGACTTGACGCAGTCCCACAATCTGACCGCATATGATGTTACAGGACAAGCTGCTAGCACGAACCTCTCCGCACTGACATGGAATAATGCTCCGGTGAAGAGCACCAACGGGTTGTCAGGAGCTTCGAACGCATCGTATGACTCTATCCGGGGGTTCGGTTATTACGACATCGATGTGACGAATCTTCTCAAAAATCAACTTGCAAACGGCAGCAACGCGGCAGTCTTCATGCTTGGTTCGGCCTCAACGGACGGCCAAAATGCTGAAACGATCACATTAGACCGGAATGCGCAAGCGCCTCGACTAATCGTCTCCGAAAACAAAAATGCGTATGATTGGTCCTACCTGGACAAGATCATCGGATATGCGGATGATGCGAACATCAAACTCGAACTGCTTTGGTTCGGCACGGATACCGTCGGCATAACCGCAGACAACCGTGTTCCGTTCTACGTGTTTCACAATTATAAGAAATCTATGGCAGACGTTAATAAGCCCTTCTGGTCCAAGCAAACAGGGGATGCGGCAACGACGTACGGCGCTTACTGGTACTTGATGGACAAGAATGACACAAACCTCCAGCTACAGGAGAGCTCTGCCGTCAAGGCGATGATGAACCATGTTGCAGCTTATAATTCAAGCCACGGTTACCAAAACAGAGTGATCGGTGTGCAGGTCGCTAACGAACCGATGATTAGCATGCTGCATATGGAAAAGGTCTATGATTCTAATGGCAATGCGGTTCCGCATAGCATGGACTCGGACAGTTTGGCACTCAAAGCACAATTGGGTCTGAACGATCAGCAATTCCGGGATTACACAATGTTTCATTATATCAACAATCTGGCGAAAGCCGTCAAGACCTCCAATTACCCAGTCTGGACCCGTGTCAATAATATCACAAGCAATGATGCATGGGGGGTAACATATAACGAAAACAGGCGAGCGCAAGGAGGCACGGATACCGATTCAGGAACGTACTTGGACTTCATTGGCCTTGATCCCTACAATTATAACCGGGCTCAATTGTTTGGATTTGGGCATGGTGACGTTGGGCTTGGTGACTATTCGACCGGTGAAAATCTGCCGATGGTCATGGAGAGCTCCGGTGCAAGGTCGATGAGCGCCCTAATGGACCTTGCCACGATTGCCGGCGGCGCCTATTACAACGTTTATGATCTGGTCAGCCCTGACGGAAACAATTTATATGACCAGAATATGCAGCCTCGCGTCGTTCCCGCCGGGGATAAGTACTTGCCTAATGGCGGCACTTACATCAACGATGTTCGGGGCACCAACCAAATGCTGAACCAGATCGCCTACGAACTGGCGACCAAAAATCCAGATAGTCTCGGCGGATCCGACCTGTTATTCTTTAACGCCGAAGGTACAGAACTCACCACGATCAACTTAACCAAGCAGCTAGCCGGTCTCAATGTGACGTATCATTCAGACACCAAATACAGCGTTGGAATCGCGACGAAAAGAAGCGACACCGAAATCGTTCTGGAAAACACCTTGGATAATGACGCTACCTTCACGCTCAATGGCATTTCCGCGGGTAAAGTGGAAAGCGTGACATCCGGCCGCTATAATACGCAGACTCAACAATGGGTTGAAGATAATACTGCTTCCTATCAAGGTTCGGGTAACAGCGTCGTGGTTACCATGCCGCAGTACAGCAGCGTGCGCGTGACTCTGAAAAAATGCGGCAACCAGCAACAATGCGTATGGCATAGTCATTCTCATCGCTAAATTGGTTTATGATGACCATTCTGAAAAGTAAACAAAAAATTTAAAACAGCCCATTAACTTTGATTTCGAAGGAGTACCTTTACTAACTTTGCGCGGTCATATCTAATGCCGTTGTTACTTTATTCCTATGGCGTTACATCATGATTACTTCTCCAGGTACAAATTTATAGTAAAACGCTGGCAGAGACAGAGGACAAAAAACGTACTAATCATTAAGCTAACGGGGAACGTTAGTTCAATAAATAAAAATTCAGCCGCGTAAAAACCTTCAACCTCTTACTGTGAGGGAATGAAGGTTTTTTTCTTAACACTCCTTTCGTAACAGAATATAGTTTCTGTTATTTTCGTCGTCTTCTCTATACAGAAGACGACGAGATTTGGGAATGAATAGACATGAAATGTATTTTTATTGGTATATGCCTTTTTCGGAAGAAGCGAGGATCGAAATCGAAAAAATGATGGGGCAGAAGCATGCGAAACCCTAGCGGATACCGGGTATACTTTATCTACGAAGCCCGACACGGATGAACTCCTTCGCATTCAAAAAAATTGGTACTACAATGACCTTATCTAGATCTGGATAAGTAGCGTTTTAAGGAAGGAGAAGATCGCTTTAGGCGAGTCGAGACTTGATTCCATAAACGATGTATATAGGTGAATAAATATACAAATCCAGGTTTGCGGGAATTCTCACTAATAGTAAAAATAAACAGTATATTCAGCATTTACTAAAGGAACCCTTCTCATTAAATATGAAAAACACCCTGATGTATCAACACTTTTTTCGTTGGTTTTTCTCACTAAATAAGACAACACACAAATTATATAATTATTGTGTGTTGTCATATTTGGTGATAATTTTTCATAATCGATGAGGAATATTTTCGCAATGAAAAAAGGAATAAATATACACAAATTTGTATAAAAATGAATCAAAAAACAGCTATTAGGTGGACCTCCTTTTATGCGTGATTAAGCGTTCAACAAATTTAATTTCATCATAGGGAATCCATAATGGACCATCATCAGTGCGCACTTTTGCCCGATTCGGATTCCCTGATTATTGGGCTTTACCTTCAAATACTTCTCCTGTTTCTAATTTAATTCTAACTTTTTGAGCATAGGCAGCGGCGATTCTTAATTCTTCTATCAACTTACGTCACCTCTAAATAGATAATTTCGACTAGTATTTCGTGTTGCTGCGCCGTGTATATTAATTGTTGAATAGTAGCTTGAGAATTATTTACTTCAAAAAAAGAGCTAACTAGCTCCTTTTTTTTAATAATTTTAGTTTGCTCGCCCTAAATAGCCCTTTTGCTTTACATTTGATGTGATATATTTTTGTTTGTTCTATTAATTTTTCGATTTCTTTTTGTTGCTGCTCAATTTTTTCTTCTAATTCACTGATATATTCCGAAACTTCTTGCACCGGAAACCAAGCATGCACTTCAGTTTTGTGTTTGTTCTACATAATGAAAACCCAATCAAACAAATTCCAGCAGAGCTACGAACAGTTGATTTCCCTGACTTGCCTCAAAAATGGGAACTAGCATCAATCAATAAGTATGATGATGGATTTATAAGTCCCATGGGCACCAATACATTTACAAGCTAAGGTTGATAAAAAGATTAATAACTTGTTGAAATTAGGCTACATGAAATAGAAGAAAGGATATGCTCTGCAGCTCCTGGTTAGTAGTTGTTCAATGAAAATAAAACGATATCTTGGTGCAGACGTTGTGGGCATCCGATTATAAAAGGTAAAAAAGTTGCCATTTAGGGCGGACTTTTTTTGGTTTATTGATATCCATTCATCTGCGGGTTCAAACGGTTACAGCAAGCGGTGATATTCGGCAGGGCTTCTGCGGTTAGCGTACTGCTGTTTATTTTGCTATTCGCCATTACAATCTGGCAGTGGAACTCGTATCAAAAGAAAGAGGATTGAGTTGTAGGAGGTTTAACGGATGAGAAGACCAGCATACAGGATCGAGATGCTTGTCGTCTATGTGATCCTGTTTTTTACGGTTGTGACCACACTGTTGCCATTGTTCTGGATGATCACCACTTCGATTAAAACCCCAGGCGAAGTATTTGTATACCCGCCCAAATGGTTTCCTGGTGAATTTGTGTGGTCCAACTATGCAACGGCTTGGGAAATGGCACCTTGAAATAAATACTTTTTGAATACAATTTTATATACATCAAGTAATGTCGCAGGCGTTTTGATTACTTCTATTGCGAGCGGATACGCTTTTTCTAAACTGGATTTCAAGGGAAGAAAGACAATTTTTCTGGCTTACATCGGCACAATGATGGTCCCATCGCAGGTAACGATCATCCCCGTATTTATTTTCCTTTCGCAGATGAACTGGGTGGATAGCTGGGGAGCCATGATGGCAGCTGCTACCATGGTCAGCGCTCCAGTACTCATATTATTCTTGTTTGTCCAAAAGTATTCTATTGAAGGTATTGCGATGACTGGCATCAAAGGATAGATTATCAATACACTAAACGTTTAAAGGAAGTGAACAGGTTGGATTTTAATATTTTTATGACGCCTTCGCTTGTACTGGCCGAGACAGATCAAGGATGGGAGAAGCTGGTGCCTACGACGAATTCAGTTTGGAGTTCAAATCATGTTGAAGTGACAATGAATCTTCAGGAACCGGCAACGAGTAGGGGACTTTACCTCGAATCCAAAGAACTTTCGGTGCACAAAATACGTATTCGCTGGAAGCATCGTTTCACTCAACCAGTGGCACTGCTTGGAGATCATTGGGAACGTGGTTACGGGGACATGGGCTGGTACGGATTACAGCCGGAAAGGGTGATGCCATGGTATTTCATGATTCATGACGGCTCGTTGACTGCAGGTTTCGGCGTGAAGACTGGTGCGAAATCGTTGTGCTACTGGCAGGTGGATTTGGATGGCATAACATTGACGGCGGATGTAAGCAGCGGTAATCAAGGCGTAATCCTCGGTAAAAGGATTCTGAAATTCGCGGAGTTAGTACAGATTCACGGAAACGAGGAAACGACGCCTTATGAAACTACTCAGATGCTATGCAGTCTTATGTGCGACAACCCAGTTATGCCTAGCGCTCCGGTATATGGAGGGAACAATTGGTATTATGCTTACGGAAAAAGCACGCAGGAGGAAATCTTGAAGGATGCACGTTTTATGAGTCGGCTTGCCGGAATAGAAGCGAATCGTCCTTTTATGGTCATCGATGATTGTTGGCAGCTGGGGGCAGGTGTAAACGGAAATGGCGGCCCATGGATCGGTAACCGTGATTTCCCCGACATGGCGGAGCTCGCATATCTGATGAAGCAGGAGGGTGTCAAGCCTGGTATTTGGTGCCGTCCTTTGCTTACGCACGAGAAAGTGCCGCAAGAGTGGGTTCGCTATACCAGAGAAGGGCACTACCTAGACCCCTCCCACCCGGGCGTACTGGAGTATATTAGTCAATTTATCGGACGAATTTCTGATTGGGGTTACGAACTGATCAAGCATGATTTCTCCACCTATGATATGTTCGGGAATTGGGGCAAAGATATGAGAAGCCGTGTGAACGATTTGAACGTCCCCCTGTTTGACCGCAGCAGGACCAGTGCTGAAATTATTACGGGTCTGTATCGTACGATTAAGGATGCAGCCGGGGGAAGCCTGATTATCGGTTGCAATACTGTGGGGCACCTGGCGGCCGGACTCTTTGAGATCCAGCGTACAGGTGATGACACAAGCGGACGCTCATGGGAAAGAACGCGACGAATGGGTGTTAACACCTTAGCTTTCCGTATGCCGCAACATGGAACATTTTTTGCCCATGACGCCGATTGTGTTGGTATTACTCGAGAAATTCCTTGGGATTTGAATAGCCAGTGGCTGAGCCTATTGGCAAACAGCGGTACACCGCTGTTCGTTTCGGTATCACCGGAAGAGGCAACAAAAGAGCAAATTGAAGCGCTAAAGCAAGCATTTGCCAGAGCAGCCAAACCGGCCAAACCCGCAATACCACTGGATTGGATGTATAATACATGTCCTTCCCAATGGCTCATTGATGGAAAAACAGTTCACTTTGAATGGATCGGAATGAATGAAAAGCTTCTTCCGGTAAACGAACACGAATGGTGGGAATAGAGAAAGTAGACTACTAAACAGGATGGCGAATGGAGGATTATATACCGAAAAGTGATTTCCCGCCGAAAACCCTTGGATGGGAGGTAGTATGATTCCTCGGTTGTTAAATATGGCAATACAAAAAAATTGATCATTGCGCTAACGGGAAACGTTAGTTCAATAAAACAGCGACAGTCTAGGACTTTATTATCTCGTCCTTTGGCTGTCGCTGTTTCGGTTTTAGGCTCAGTCTATATAACTTATTCTATGAGGTCTGACGGTAAGGCAATTAGAAAAGCCGCGTGGAATATAGTCAAACAGTCTAATAATTTATTTTCTACTGACACTCGACGTAACGGGCGCTTTTTTTTCGATGGATTAATAACGGTTCAAGATCATGTTCGTCTTCAATTCGTCCGTTGGCAAAAACCAGCCCTCTTCCGTCAGATCGCTCTGAAGCAGGTCGTGGTCGGCCGCCGCTTCGATGCGGGTGTCTGTCTTGAACGACGCTTCCACGATATAATCGTACCCGCTGCCGTCCTCCTGAATAATCGCATATACCTCGACGTCGATTTCCCTTCCGTTCCATTCGCCGGTCCATCGCTTCCCATCAACAGGCCCTTTCTTATCGGCGTCGTCCAACAGGTCGGTGCCCCAGTTGCTGCCGTTCCAATCCTCGAATTTTCCGGGCGCGTGATCGATCGCCTCTTCGATAGCATCGTCTTCGTCCAGGTTGTCCATGCCGTCGTAGCCGTCGTGGCTCACCGTTTTTTTGTTGCTGAAGCTGAGCGTCTGCTTCTGATATCCCCAATCGACTTGCGCCTCGTAATCGTCTTCGTCGGCATCAAAGCCATCCTCGGCCGCCTGGGCCAGCGCCGCGTCGATATTGCCGTCAACGATCGGATAGCGCATCTTATACGTCAGTTCGAATTCGTCGTCGTCGTAATTTTCCAGCTTGCGTACGCGGACATCCCAGCCTTCTTTATTGATGTCAAGATCGTCCGTATCCAAGTATTCCACGCTGATTTTCGTTTTGCTGCTCGGCATTCCGAAATAGTCCCGGACCGAGCTTTTCAGCTCGTGATTCGAGTCGAGCACGACCGATGGGTCCATGAACAGCTTGACCTCGTAGTCGGGGACGGCTGGGGCGGAATCGGCCGCGGCCGGCATAGCAGTGCCAAGTACGGCGTTGCCGGCCAGCACGGCAGCAACGGCCGTCGTTCTAACGAGTTTGAGCAGTCTGTTTTCGTTACGTTTCTTCAACATAATAAATTCCTCCTTGTAATCGGGATAGGGTCAACCCATCCCGTCTGTCTGATGTGGTGCTATAAATCGGCGTGGGCGGTCGAACAGGAATACACGTTCCTTTCGGACAATTCCATCGACGCGAGGCGAAGACCGTGCTTGGTTTCGGTATCGTTACCGAGTCGTCTGGGGTAGCACTCAGCCAGTCATCAGAAGTCTGTTCTTGTACATCTGGTCGATGTTCGGCATAGAAGCTGCCAAGAATAGCGGCTTGATAATGGCGTCGAAGTCGTTCAAATCAACGACCAGTCGTTGTTCCATTTGTCCTCGACCAGCGGGGGGATCGGTTGCGAACACGCTTCGGTAGCAGCCAGCTCGTCCGACTGGGACGGATCGTCGAATGGAAATGCGCGGCGTAAACCTAAGTGTTGTCCACGGCATTACTGCTGGTACCGCTTACGCTGCGATGATGATGAACTCGAGCAAGAGCGGCAGGTTAGCCATCTTTCTCTGTTCTTTTTTCATTGCATCGTAAATACCTCCCCAGAATTTTCATGTCCATTCTCAGACTATAAGAGTTATGTTAGCGAGGCGTTAACGGCGTAATAAAGTTTTGTTAATTGGGCGATGTCCATATCAAGTCACAGCAGCAATTCTACCAGAAGATGAATGCCGGTTAGGTCCTGTTCTTCCATATCGACATGGGCAAAAGGGGGACACATAAACAAGGACATCCAGTTTTAAAGAGGGGGAGGTTCTTGGTTCATTAGAGCTTGTCTAACAAGGCTCTTTATGCCAAAATGTTTAGTGCCATCTGGTAGCTCATAGATGGCTATTCCTGTTGCGGGGATATCCTTAAACGAAACTGCGTTTCTGGTGACAGACTCGTGGGTTGCATTGAGGTAATGCCTTTGTCGTCGGGTTATGACAAGAACATATATCGTTAAAACATAAAAGGTGGAATTGAAGAACCTTTTAGTTCATTACGTTCGTCCTTTATGGATAACAATTCTAATCGGACTTATATTATCGATCATCGGAACACTTCTTAGCGTTGCGCAACCCCTTGTTATCAGAAATCTCATAAATAGTCTTTCAAAAGAATACACTTCTTCGCTTCTACTAAACGTTGTTCTGCTTATTTCCATTCCTATATTGGGGACAGTTATTTCTTACGTTCAAACATTTTTCTTATCTGGTGTAGGGCAAAAAATCACACAAAAACTTCGTGGTGATCTGTTTAATCGTATGTTGGGATTGCATACGGAATATTTGGACAAAACCCCCCCCGGGTAAAATGTATCAATTCATCCAGGATTCAATTATTGTCGGAGAAGGTTATATTGATCGGGAATTAGTACCCGCCATTTTATCTTTTTTTACCTTATTATTTATCTTTATTTCTATGTTCTGGATGGATATTTCTCTAAGCCTAGTTATCATGGCATGTGGATTAATTACAGTTTTATTAACAGCATTAACGGGAGCAAGGGTAAAGAGTGTTGAAAAAAAGTACGTTGATATAAGGTCAGAAAGTGCGGGTTATCTTCAGGAATCTCTAGAAAATATTAGGACCATTCGTCTATTTGGAGGCAGCGATAAAGAGTTTAAAGTTTGGAATGACTGGTTGGCACTAGACCGTCTCTATTGGATGAAGAGAAGACTGATTGGTGATTTTAATGAAAAAGGCATTCTTATTTTATTCCAATCACTGTGTTTAAGTATCGTCATTTTATATGGCTACATAAAAATCCGCCATGGAGTTCTCAATATTGGAAGTATTGTCGCATTTTTAGCCTATGTACTATGGTGTTTCAATCGGTTTCGAGTTTACAAAGGGTGCAATTGGGTACGAAAAGAGTCAAGGTTGTCCTCGACCCAATATATAGCATTTTTAACACTCCGTCAGAAAATTCAGGTACCTTGAAACCATCATTAGAACAAAAGGAAATGGGCAACGTTTTGATCATATCGATTTTAATTATCCAAACCGTAGTGAGGGTCTAACCAATGTTAATTTCAACCTCACCCCCGGTTCGACGACTTTAATCGTTGGACCAAGCGGTGTCGGAAAAAGTACGATTATAGATCTCATTACTGGTTTGTATGATCCCCTAAAGGGAAAGGTAGAAATCGCAGGCTGCGCAACTGTTGAGTGGAACAAGAAGTTATTAAGACAAACGATTGGTATAGTCCCACAAAATGTTGTTATTTAGAACCGTACATTAAGGGAGAACCTTTTGTATGGTTTGTCTTCAGACGAACAGGTAACTGATGAGCAAATAAATGAAATTATTCATAAAACCCATCTGGATTCCCTGGTTAAGAAGTTACCTAAGGGACTAGATGAAAAGCTTGGCCCCAATGCGATTCAGGCTTCGGGAGGAGAACGGCAGAGAATTGCACTTGCCCGCGCTTTGTTAAGAAACCCGTCCATTCTAATATTTGACGAGGTCACATCCGCCCTTGATCCCATTTTAACCGAGGAAATCATTGAGTTAATCTGGAGCCAAGAAATCACCTCGACAAAACTAATTGTAAGCCATCGATTGACTTTTGCATCTCGGGTTGATCAAATTCTGGTTGTCAATCCTGACGGAACGGTAACGGCGGGAAGACATACAGATCTCAAAGACAGTCATAATCTTTACAGAAAATTGGTCATGGCTGATCAGTTTGGGGGTAGTGGGGCATAGTTAGTTAATTTTGAAGGTAAGGTTGGAGTTTCTAATTATGAAATATTTAAAATCGCTCTTAATAATTTGAAATCAATCAGGAGGATGTACTGTATTTGTTGGAGAAAGTATTAAAGCTGATATCGTCACTGCTAAGGAACTAGGTAAGTAGACAATTCTTAAAACGAAGGATATGACATCAGATTTACCCCATGCAATTTGTGATAACTTGAATAAGATTCCAAACACAATTAAATCAATTGCATTGAACTAACGGGTACGATAGCTCAATAAAGATAAGAAGCCAGCCGATCACTTTGACCGGCTGGCTTTATTCAACTAACGGGCAGGATCGTTTAAATAGCCGTGGAATTTTTAAGCGTATAGTTGAGTTTAAAATAGAGTTTTCTTATATTGGGGGATTCGAGCAAAATGTACGAAATTGTGTTTTTTGACGTTGATGGTACATTATACAGTGAAGTGGATAGAAAAATCCCCGATAGTACAAAAGAGGCCATTCAGAGACTTCACGAAAGAGGTATTAAAGTAGTGGTTGCAACAGGGAGACCACATAGTTTATGTGAAGAGCTTATTGCATTATACGGCATCGATACAATAATCTCATCAAATGGAGCCCTTGTGAAAAACCAAAACCAGGTTATCCATAAGTCAGTAATATCACAAAAAACTGTTCGTGAACTGTCGAGTTTCGCTGAGTTACATGGACATGGTATTTCATATTTTACAGACTCAATTACAATGAATGGTATCGGAGTTGACGAGAAACGTATTAAGAATGCTTTAATTGAGACTCTCGGTCTAGTTGATTATCCAATCAAAATAAGTAAATTTCCAAATGAGATTTACTGTGTATGTTTGTATGCAGATGAAAGTGAAGCAATGAAATTCATTGATAGTTTTCCGCATCTGCAATTTGTGCGTTTCCATGGTTATGTGATGAACGTTCTTGAGTCTCAAACTGTTTCTAAATCGGAAGCAATAAAAAAAGTCCTGGATTATTACAACATCGATGTTAGAAATTCGATTGCATTTGGGGATGGCGGTAATGATCTGGATATGTTGGAACTCGTTGGTCTGGGGATTGCAATGGGAAACGGTGATGAGCGGCTTAAACAAAAAGCAGATTTCGTTACCAAGAAAGCAAGTGAAGGTGGCATACACTATGCATTGACCAAGTTAGGGGTTATATAGTTACATGTGGAAAAATACCTAATGCAAACGCGGGAAACATTTGTTTATCAAACTTCATTGTTGAGCAGGCTACAGCAGCCTGTTCATTTTATTAAGCTAACGGGCAGTTTAGTACAAACAATCATTATTATAAATGCGGTATAATTTTGCCAGAGGTGACGTTGGTGAAGACACGAACAAAGAAAAATTGATAGAGGTTATTTATAATAATACATCAAGAGATGACGAAATTGATGATGCCGTTATGAATTTATCCTAATTTGATGACGATGATGTGATCCATATTCTTATGAAATTAGCAAATGACGCTTCATTCGATGACATAATAAGGGCCAGTGCAGGAGAATCTTTAGCAGATATTTGGATAAGAAGAAGTATCATCGATTATAAGCTATTAGGAAGTCTGACAGGGATTGCTTTGAAAGAAGCATTGGCACTGATTAAATCCAAACGATCTGATTGGCACACGACTATTACGGAGTTATTCCCAACCAAAGTAAAGTAAATTATTTACGCTAACAGGAAACGATAGTTGAATAAAAGAACAGGATGAAGCTGCCGATCAGCACCGGCAGCTTCATTACTCTAACGGGCAGGTTAACTCAATAAGTAAATTGAACATGTTTTTTGAAATATTATCTAGGGTATGTCGATTTTTTTATATACCGTTCGTCAATTAAATAGAGGCAAGAATGAATGCCTATAAACTCACTCGATAAAGGAGAAATGAAATGAAATTTCTGTGCTTGGGTTACTTGGAGTCAGATAAAATGGATGCCCGCCCAAAGGATGAGATTGATGCTATAATGAACGAATGTCCACCCCACCTAGAAAATTTCTACAAGAGCGGCCAAGTGATTATCGATGCTGGTCTCGCATCCGAAACGAAATGCTTGCGGCGGGCGAATGGGAAAGTGAAGGTTATGGACGGTCCTTTTATCGAAACGAAGGAGATGATCGGTAGTGCTTTTCTCATAGAAGCACGGGACATGGAGGAAGCGATCCGGATTGCTTCCTTACATCCAACTGTACAAGTGGCATCGGGCGAGCAGTTTGGATGGGGGATTGAGATCCGGCCGATCAATTACTTTGAATCGAGAGACTAGAATCAACTGTTTTACGGAAAAGAGCGTTCAATATATGAAAGTAAGGGCCATTCCGCAAGGAGTGGCCTTAAATAGTTGCCGTTACAGTCAGTGCGCAGATCCCTTCCATAAATGACAGGTTCGGTCATTACGCTAACGGGAATCGTTAGCTCAATGAAGTCATCTTAAGGCAACCGGCTTTTTAGTCGGTTACCTTTTTCTCAACTAACGGGCAGAAGAGTTCAATCTGCAATCGAAGGGATAGTTTTTTTATAGCGATTTTCCACGAACTGAAAATGGTATAATTTGATGCGTATTAAGAAATTGAGCTTTTTTAGCTTAATAATGACATTGAGGTGAAGTATGAATATTTATCGTTTTGATAAACAAGTTGGAAGGCGGATTACTGCATTTGAAAGTGTAAATTTGGTTATGTCAAAAATAGCTCAGTCAACAGGAAAATTCCATATTGGATGTATGCATTTATCTACCAATGGGACTATAGGAGGACATGTTGCAACTGTAGAGCAACTCTTTTTAGTTATGAGCGGAACTGTGGAAATTCGTTCTGCTATTGAAGAGCCATGGACCCAATTATCTCAAGGGGAAGCCGTCTTTTGGAGACAAGGTGAGTGGCACGAAACAAGAACATTTCTAGGGGCGCAAGCAATAGTAATTGAATGCGAAGGTATTGGTCCCAATGAAATGGCATTGAAATCAGCACTAAGCTAACGGGAAACGATAGTTGAATAACCGACAAGGATGAAGCTGCCAATTCTAATCGGCAGCTTCATGCTAACGGGCAGTTTAATGTGGCGCTGCCTTGAAATTTATAGATTCATATTAAGAGGAGCGTGTGCTTCATGGCGAATGCGAAGGAAGTGCTGTCCGACCAACTTTTTGCAAATGCCGATGATCCGAGTTGGTATACGCCTTTCAAACAGGCGACCGAGGGGTTATCCGAGGTAGACGCCTTCCGGAAGTTGGATGCAAACGTTAACAGCATCTCGGAGATCACTCAGCATCTGCTGTACTGGAATGAGACTTGGCAGGAGCGTTACCGGGAGTCCCGGCTCGATGTCGTGTCGCGTATCTCGAGCAATGACGAAAGCTTCGTTGTGCCGGAGGGCCGTGATTTCAAAACCTTGAGGGAAGCTCTAATGAAAGTACTGTCGCGCTGGCAGGAGGATCTTGCTCCCGACAAGTTGGAACTGCGCGTGGACGGCTTCGACGAGTCGGTCAAGTGGTGGCAGGTCATTTCCAACGTGATCACCCATAACGCGTATCATATCGGTCAAATCGTTTATATCCGCAAGCTACAAGATAATTGGACCGAATCAGCGCATTAATAATATTTTGTGGAACCGATCCATCGCTGGTTATCTTTTGCCTGAGGCGATATCTAACGAGGAACGGAAAGTCGAGGAGTATTAGGTGCAGCTTATAATGTCGAAGGACAAGACGATAGTCCCATTGAAAGTCGCTATTTTAGCGGCTTTTTTGTTTTATCGGTACAAGATCTTGTCCCGAGCCCAGGACAAGATCTTGTACCGATTGCCGTAATGGACAAGAACATGAGCTTACCGATAAGATAAGTATCTAACATTGTTTGCATGCATGCAATCTCATTAAGCTAACGGGCAGGATAGTGCGATCTGATGCTCAATTGAAACTGCATACAAGACAGTTGACGATCATTCATTGCAAATGTTATTCTGCAATAATACCCATTTTATGGGTCACTATTTAAGGGGTGCTTGGCATGAAGTTACCGTTACACGATCAATTTATTAAACAAGCAATTGAGTTTGTAAGTCAAGATCAACGATGTATAGGTCTCCTCGCAGGAGGATCTATGATGTATGGAGAAATGGATGAGTACAGTGATCTGGATTTAATAATCGTCTACAATTATGCTTTTCGAAACGAGATCATGGAGCAACGCTTTCGAATTGCCGAAGGGCTCGGTAATTTACTTTCTGCATTCACAGGCGAGCATGTTGGGGAACCCAGATTGCTTATTTGTTTATACGGCCCCTCCCCCCTTCATGTCGACCTTAAATTTGTTCATTTGGTAGAGCTCGAATCCCGAGTCGAGAACCCACTGATTCTATGGGAGAGAGGTACTAGTATCACAAAAATACTCAATAAAACAAGTCCATCTTTCCCTTCACTTCAGCCTCAATGGATCGAAGATCGTTTCTGGGTATGGGTGCATTACTGTGCTACAAAATTAGGGAGAGGAGAATTATTCGAATTAATCGATACAATAACATTTATGCGTAATACAGTGTTAGGACCATTGGTGCTCATTCGCAACGGTCATTCCCCGCGAGGGGTTCGAAAGCTCGAAAAATATGCCCTCAAGGAATTGGAGGAACTACAAGATACGGTTCCCATCCACAACTTTCAAAGTTGCTACCATGCACTAAAAAATACGATCAAAATGTACCAACGTCTACGCGAAGGTTCGGAAATTGTGCCGAGGAATGAAGCTGAACAGGTCTCAATCGAGTTTCTTGACAGTATATATTCAGAAAATTCCAATGACAACTCGTTCAACTAACGGGAAACGATAGTTGAATAAAGACATTTGAAGGCAGCCGACCCAAAAGCCAGCTGCCTTTTTCCTCAACTAACAGGCAGATTGACGTTAACGTAATAGTTATATCTAGCCCATTGAGCGTATAATGGAACTGGAAGGTTTATTCACAGTAAAAATAAGGCGAGGATAATTATGTCAAAGTGGACTATGAAGTCCTTTTCCATACTGGTAATTTTTACCTTGTTGAATCTGTTAAATTTCTCATATATCTACTTATCCGACCAATTATATAAATTCTCGGATCTATGGGGCGATGTTTATTGGATTGCTACAGGATTAATTGGAATTATAATTGGCATAATTGGTGTTATTAGCCTTGGGAGTCGGATGCTTTTCTCTATAATTTCAATACTTGAAATCCTTTGGGGATTTGGACTTTTAGCTTTACTTTTTTTAGCTTTAGGAATCACTTCAATGTAATTTTGTAGACTACGCTAACGGGAAACACTAGTTCAATACATCATCAGATTAAAACCTCTCCTTAGAAGCAAACTAGACATATCGCTTCTAAAGGGAGGTTTTGTTTATGAACTTGAGTGAGTTATGGAGGTTGTATGAAGCTGACAAAATTATTCAAGGATTCAGTCCAAAAACCTTAAAAGCATACTCTCTTCAGCATAAAATGTTGATGCTGGAACTAGGCGACTGGTTATAACGGAAGTAACGTTAACAATGCTGAAGGAATAACTAGCAAAACAATCAGACCGGTTGAAGCCAAGCAGCCCAGGCCATCGAATTCGGTTTATTCGTTCTCTTTTCCGTTACGCTTATGAAGAGACGTATCTAACTTCGAATCCCTCTCTGAAATTATATGCGTGCCAACTCCTTGATAACGGTGCCTCTCTGGATTTCATCCAGGGTATGCTCGGTCATGAGAAGGCATCAACCACGCAAATCTACGCACACTCCGCAGCGAGCGCCGGAGAAAACTTTATCGACGCTTTTTTAATGTTTAACAGCGGCGGTTTTCCTTTTTTAATCCGCCGCTGTTAAACTAAAGGGCAGGAAAGTTAATTTAAACAAAACATTACCTTGAACTTCCTCCTGGTCAACTATACGATCTTTAGAGATGAAGTTATAAAAAAAGGAATTTTATCAAGGGTTATTTAGTCTTATATTCGTCTAATCGATGTTAAGGGGAAATTAAATGTTTGAACAAGTAGATATAAACAGTATCCTCAAAGATCTTCATGAAAAAGGCTTAATTGATAACACTGTTATTGCAACTAAAAATAAGACTGGTTCCACAGATGGGCGGGTTTATATTCTTTCAGAGCACAGCGAATCAAAATATGTTTTAAAGATAGATCACTCGAACCAAATTATCTTGGCGGAACAGTTTCTTATTACACATCGGCACATTAATCTTTTGCCTAAAATTCTCTATACTGATCCTGCAAAAGAGTATATCGTATATTCATACATTGCGGGTACAACCCATACTGCCAGTGGTTTAAAAATCAATTGGTTGACAACTTTGGTGAGAGAGCTCTTCAATCATTACGAAAAATGTCTACATACAGACAAGTGGGGAAGACTGGGATCACCGATTCAATCCTGGCGTGAATGGAACAATCGGAGTTTAGAAGATACGAGAAATAATTGGGGAAGCCTTTTACCAATTGAGGATTATTATAGATTGGAATCCATTTTTGAAAGAATATCCAAAAGTGCAGAGAATGAAGCAAGATTTTTGCTCCATGGAGATACTGGTGTCCATAATTTTGTATTTCATGAACACTCGTTAGTTGGTGTTATCGACCCTTCGCCAATGATTGGCCCTTTGTTATACGATTTTACGTATGCTTTTTGTTCCTCTCCAGAAGATTTAAACCTAGAAACCATATTGCCTGCATTCAATTTGCTGAATCATGGACCTTTGGAGAGATCAAGGCTTATTGAAGAAGTTATCTTTCAACTTTATTGCCGTATTGGTATCTGTATTCAATTCCATCCGCATGATTTAGAGAGCTATCTAAAAGCGTGGAAGTACTGGAAGGCCCTCCCCATCAATTAATCTTTGACCTCACAATTTGTACTTTATAGCGTTTTTTGGCATAACATCGTTTATTACGCTAACGGGAAACGATAGTTCAATAATGAACAAGAAGCCAGCCGATTACTTTGACCGGCTGGCTTTATTCAACTAACGGGATGCGATAGTTGAATAAAACTTAATGTTGAACAGGCTACAATAGTCTGCTCATTTTATTAAGCTAACGGGCAGGATAGTTATAATATACGCGGCCGTGGGTTGGCTTAAATTCCATTGTAGTTTGGGGGCGACAAGCAATTGAAGGAAGGATTCATTCTCGGAGACTTTCATAACATACGGAAGGAGCATCCCGGGTCAATGGGCCCTAGGGGATACTCCCTCCGTTTGGGACTACGCTCTTGTTCCGCCGTCCACCGGCAGAACGACGCCTGTCACGTAAGAAGCGCGATCGCTCAATAACCAGGCAGCCGCTTGCGCGATCTCATGAGGATCGGCAGGACGCCTAAGAGGCGTCACAGAGTTGCTATTTTCGATTATATCTGGGACTTGTGCAACTAACCCCTCGATCATCTTGGTCATGGTGGTGCCAGGTGCAATAGCGTTTACGCGGATACCCGAAGGTCCGTATTCTATGGCAGCCGTCTCGGTCAGACTATTAACAGCCCGTTTGGCGGCTCCGTAGACAGACAACCCCGGATTACCTCTGAAGCTGCCCACGCTGCTGTTGTTGACAATGGCACCGGTACCTGCAGTATCGAGCATTGCCTTGATTTCCGCTTTCATTGCCACCCAGATTCCTTTGTAATTTACAGCTTGAAGAAGGTCGAAATCCTCTTCTGTGACCTCAGTTAAGGGGGAAAGGGGAGCCCCAATTCCAGCATTATTGAATGCTATATCCAGACGACCGTGACGCTCAACGGTCGTTTGAACCGCCCGTTCGATGCTGGCGGAATCGGCCAGATCGGCTACAATGTAATCGGCTTTACCGCCTTTCGCGATAATTTCCTCAACTCCAGAGCGTAGAGCTGCTTCTGTTCTTGCGACGAGAGTAACCGCCGCTCCTTCTTCGGCGAAGAGTTTGGCTGCCGCTGCTCCGATGCCGCGGCTGGCCCC
The DNA here is from genome assembly GCF_014192015.1 of Paenibacillus rhizosphaerae. GTDB lineage: Bacteria > Bacillota > Bacilli > Paenibacillales > Paenibacillaceae > Paenibacillus_AQ > Paenibacillus_AQ rhizosphaerae. The sequence goes on from NZ_JACHXJ010000001.1 coordinate 47,246, forward strand.
AGTGACCAGAGCTACTTTATTGATAAGCATCCCCTCAGAATTGTTATTTTTGTGCTGTGTTATTGATTGCATGGCCAGTCTCCTTTAAAGTCGGTAATGGTTTGAAACGTTTCAAACTGGGTTGAAGCGATTCCTGTGATTGAGTATAATTTTCTAATACATTTTTGACGAGAGGTTGCTTGATCATAGGTTTCCGAGTAATAGGTTAGGAGGGATTGAGATGAACGATCGCGAGCGCCGTTCGGCTCTCGGTGATTTTTTGCGTAAACGGAGGTCAAGCCTTTCTCCAGAGGATGTGGGATTGCCGACTGGGTCGCGCCGCCGGACAGCCGGATTGCGCAGGGAAGAGGTCGCACAGCTGTCGAATATCGGCACATCCTGGTATATGTGGCTGGAGCAGGGACGTGATGTCCGTCCATCAGTACAAGTGCTGGAAAGCCTAGCTGTGGCTCTAAAGCTTAATCCCAATGAACGACGCCATCTTTTTTTTCTCGCAGGAGAATCACTTCCTCCTTATTTGTCTCCTCATAAAGAAAGTATCGGGTCAACCTTTCAAAGGATGCTGGATGACCTAACTCCGAATCCTGCATATATTCTGGGAAGACGCTGGGATTTTGTGGCCTGGAATGATGCTGCAAATGAGATTTTCTCTATTACCTCGGCATCCCCTCCTCATGAATTGAATTTAATCTGGCGGTTTTTTACCGACCCGGTATGGAAGGGGCGCTTCAAAGGTTTCGACCAAAAGGCTGCGGGAATGATCGCGGAATTCCACACGGCATCAGCCCGCTACGTTGAAGATTCGTCGTTTGCCGAATTAATTGAAGATCTTAAACGGGTAAGTCCTGAATTTGACCGACTATGGCTGAAGCATGAAACTCCCGGCTCTCTTGAAGGATTTAAAGAAGTGGAGCATCCCTACATGGGGCACTTGGAATTTGATCATATTACCCTGCAAATCCCCAATGATCCTGATATGAGAGTGATGATTTACATGCCTCTCACGGCAACAAGATCAAAGCTGGAAAAATATTTGGCAAAGAGATCACCTGCAAAAGAAAGCAAGGGATAAGAACATCATATGATCCTGAGCGCGGGGGCTTTCGATGTGGGAGTTTTATAATGTCGGAGGACAAAAACATACACGCATAAAAGTCGTGGGATCCGCGGCTTTTTTTGTTTTAACGGACAAGAATGGTTAACCGATGAATCATCAATTACGAGGTTGGCGCTGAAAACGTTACTACAAATCAGGTTAATTAAGTTAACGGGCAGGATAGTTTAATCATATCATCGTCATTTCCCACGGAAGGAGAGGTGCATCATCGGATTGGAGATGGTAAGATCACGGTGATGAAGGGCGGAGGGGACTAGTGTCTGAAACAAAGAAACTTACAAATATCTCCTGATTGTGGAAAATGTTATATCATTAAGGTGAATATTGAACTCAACCAACTACCCTACGTTCCGTTCTCGATCCAAAGCAAGGCCCAGACCTAAACATAAAAAGTGGGAATTTGAACATATGTTCGTTGGGGCGTATTACTACATTGCCTGCAATGCGTCGTTGCGGATGTGGATGGGATGGCGAGTACGAAATCGTCTTCCTCATACGACTTCGACGACAATGGCAAAGGAGAGGTCGTCGTCAAGACGCAAGACGGGATTAAAGACGCAAAGGCAATATAATCGACGACAGACGAAGAAGTACTGAAACAGTAGTGGCTATATTCTGTAATGCCCGTGAAGTTATACCTGCGGAGCAAGTGACGCCCAAAAATGTAAGACGACAAGAACACACATGCTTAATAGCCGCGTAACTGCGGCTTTTTTGTTTTAAGGATATATTTTCTTGCCAAACCGACGACCAACTATTCGCACTAATACACCGATCCTCCGTATTTCTCCGCGAGGTCGATCCGCCTTCCAGAAGCCAGTGGGCTTGATGCTTGCCCACTTCCGCCCGAATCATCACGATCGTGGTCTCCACATGCCCGCCCGCGGAAGTAAAGGCAGCCTCTATATCCGTAGGTCGGGGGACATTCGGATGCGTCCAGAATACCCAGCTTGCCACTCGTTCCCTCCCCGAAGTAGAAGAGACGGCTCTGATTGCTAAATGCTTCGATAGAGGGACGGCCGGAGAGATCGCCGGGATCGCAGCCCCGTCGATGTCGGCTACGCTGATGTCCTCTTCGTCAATCCATCGATGCAGCCCATCGATGGAATATTGTTCGATATTCCGCTCTGGCATTCTGTTGTTCCGTAGTGAGTGTGCTTATTTTCTTGTTCATAAGAAGCCTCCATTGCTCGGTGTATCCGTCTGCAGTCACCTACGCTCACATAGGCGACGGATGGTGACCTTTCAGAGCCAAGTATATACAGAAAATGACTAGATGTAAAATAAAAGTTTATATTTTTAAAAATCTATTGAAATTTTATATTAAGTCTCTATAATGGGGCTTAAGGTAGCGCTTTCAATCATGACCGGTGGACTGGAGATTTGCTGAAATCGGTGGATAGGGAATCGCTTTAGGGAGGTGATACGATTCGTATGGTGGGAGTTTGAATAAATATTTCACAAAAATATAGGTTGATATAACAATTACTCTCACTTAAATATGGAAGAAAATATGACAAAAAAATCCTTGAATCGATTTAGAGGTAACATGAAGTAATATCTTGTAATTTTCAAATTTTGCAAAAAAATTTTACTCCTATAAGTTAAATTATCATACGTATAAAGTGACATAAAAACTATCATACCATTTGCGAGGTGAGATATATGTCAACTATGGTACTGACCGGGGCAGATATGCTGGCAGGCGAGGCTGGGCAGATCTTAAAAGGTAAGAAGTTCGGACTGTTGACGAACCCTACCGGCATCGATTCGTGCTATCGTTCTACGATCGAGATTTGCGAATCGCTGCCGGGGGCCGAACTCAAAGCGCTGTTTGGATGCGAGCATGGTATTCGGGGCGACCGGCAGGCCGGCGTCAAATTCGAAGAAGAAGTGGACCCCGAGACTGGTCACACGGTTCACAGCCTGTACGGCAAGCATCGTGCCCCTACGGCCGAGATGCTCGAGCCGCTGGATGCAATCGTTTTCGACATTCAAGACCTGGGGGTGCGGTTCTATACATACCTCTCCACGCTAGTCTATGTCATGCAAGCTTGCGCAGAACATGGCGTAGAGGTGATTGTGCTCGACCGTCCGAATCCGATGGGTAGCTTCGGAGCGGAAGGTGGCTATTTGCGAGAGGGCTTCTACTCGATGGTAGGAGCTTGGCGCATCCCTTTCACCACGGGGCTAACGATCGGCGAATTCGCGACCTTTGTTTGTAGCCAGATGGAAAAGCCGTGCGCGCTTCATGTCGTCCGGCTCGAGGGCTGGAAACGGGACATGGCATACACCGACACCGGTCTCCCCTGGGTTCTTCCTTCTCCCAACATGCCTACGATGGATACCGTCCGCGTCTATCCAGGCAACTGTCTTTTCGAAGGGACGAATCTATCCGAAGGACGCGGCACAACGAGGCCGTTCGAGATGATCGGAGCACCTTGGCTGCGACACCGCGAGCTCTGCGTCGAGATGAACGCCATGAACCTCCCCGGCGTCGTCTTCCATCCCATCACTTTCACTCCAGTCATTTCTAAGCATCGGGGCGAGCTCTGCAATGGCGTTATGACGTTCGTGACGGACAAGAGTGCTTACGAATCGGCGGCGACCGGACTACGCCTAATCGAACGCATCATGCGCTTGCATCCGGACGAATTCGCTTGGGTGAAGCCCGCAGAAGCGGAATCTGGATGGTTCATCGACGTGCTGAGCGGCAGCGATCGAGTCCGCAAGACGCTCCACCACGAGGGCGAGCTGGACGCGATCCTGGCCGACTGGCGTGCCGATAGCCTTGATTGGATGACCGTTCGACAATCAAGCCTGCTCTACGACTAAAATCCAAACAAGAGGTGATCCCATGACAACCGTTCAATACCATCATTACCTTCCTGGTGATGAAGCGGCGATCGTGAAACTGTGGAACCGCTGCTTGACCAAGGATCCGATAACCGACATACGGTTCCGCAATCTCGTCTTGCTCGACGCAAACTTCGATCCGCAGGGGATGCGCATCGCAAGCGGGGACGGCGAGGTGATCGGCTGCTTCTACGCGATCCGACGCTTGCTGCCGATGCACGGCACTGAGCTGGAGACGGATCGAGGCTGGGTGCCGTTCTTCTTTGTAGATCCGGGCTATCGTAGACAGGGTGTCGCTACTCGGCTCCTCGAGGATGCCACCGCTTTTTTGCGGGCCAGTAAGCGGGACAAGATGTTTTTTTCCGCTTATGCCCCCAACTATGTCGTGCCGGGCGTGGACAAGCAGGCTTACTCGGAGGCCGCCGCCTGGCTGGATAAAAAAGGCTTCAAACGCATGTATACTTCCGTCGCCATGGATTATTCGCTCGTCGACTTTGAAATCCCGGAAGCTGTTCGTCAATTAACCGAGCAGCGTATCGCCGAAGGCTATACGTTCTCGCGTGCGAGGGACAGCGATCTGTATGAGGTAATTCGATTCGCGACGGACGTGTTCAATCCCGATTGGGGTCGCGCCATCCGGGAAGGATTGACCCAACAACTCAAGCTGTCACAGATCTTAGTCGCGAGGCACAAGGGGGCGCTCGTTGGCTTTTGCCTGCATGGCGGATACGAAGGTGTGAGGGAGCGGTTCGGCCCGTTCGGCGTCGATCCGAGCCAGCGTGGCAAGGGGATCGGGAAGATTTTATTATATGAATGCCTCCAACTCATGCGCTCTCAAGGCATGCATGGCGCATGGTTTCTATGGACTGGGGAGCAGAGCCCGGCGGGTCAACTGTATCTGAAGACAGGCTTCACGATCACACGAAGCTTCGATATCGTGTGCAGATCCATATAAACCATCATGCTATTGGGGAGGCTCTAAAGATGAAGATGTGGAAAAGAGTACTGAGTGGATCGCTGATAGTGGCGCTGGCTTTAACCACGGCCGCGTGCAGCGGCAGTAAGGATGCAGGGGGATCGTCCGAGTCCGGCAAGAAGGTGACGCTGACGCTCCTCTCGCACTATAACGGCTCCAACGAAGCCGCGCTTAAACCGTATATCGACAAATGGAACCAAGAGAATCCCAACATCCAAGTCAAGATGACCCCGGTAGACTTCGGTGAGCTTCTCAAGACGATTATGACCAAGCAGTCGGCGGGTCAGGTCGCGGACATCATGCACGTCTATACGCTTTGGGGCGGCCAGCTGGCCAAGAACAATGTCCTCGCTGAAGCACCGCAGAGCGTCGCGGACGACGTCACTCAGAACTATCCGGAAGCTGCGGTCAAGGGTGCCTCATTGAACGGCAAAGTGTTCGGCTATCCGACCGAGGTGGAGGCTTATGGCCTTTTCTACAACAAGAAGCTGCTGAAGGAAGCCGGCTATGACGAGCCGCCTAAGACGTGGGACGAGTTGCTCGAGATGAGCAGGAAGATCGAAAAGAAGGACGCGAATGGCAAGGTGCTCGTGCAAGGCTTTGGATTCCAACGCGGGTATGCGGGTCTTGTTGTCCAGCCGTTCATGGCAATGATGGCTTCCGCGGGCAGCGGTTTACTCAGCGATGACCTGGCCAAGTCCAACCTGGACAGCGACGCGGGCCGCAAGACCATGGAGTTCTACAGCAAGGTGTACGGCAAGAACGGCATCACCGACATTGCCTTCAACACGACCAAAGGCTTCGGCGCGGGCCAGGTCGGCATGACGATCGGCGCCGGCTGGTGGGACGGCTCGCTAAAGACGCTGATGAAGGATGCTTATACCGATGTGGGCGAGGCGCCGATGCCGACGCCGGACGGTGGCGCGGGCGGAACGTTGGCGTACACGTGGGCATATGGCGTCAACAGCAAGTCGAAGCATCAGGAAGAAGCTTGGAAGTTCCTGCAGTGGATGAATGCCCAAGCCGACGATAGCGGCATGACGCCGGAAGGCCAATTCCTGCTGGACGCGTTCAACGTGATCTCTTCCCGCAAGACGGACCTCTCCTCGGCTAAGGTGCAGGAGAAGCTCCAATCGAGTCCGAGCGCGAAGCTGTTCTCCGACGCGCTGAACAACGCGCTTGACGAGCAGAGCCCCGCGGCCGGCACGGAAGCGCAGGACATCCTATACAAGCAGATCGAGAGCATGTGGACCGATCAAATCCAAATGGATGCCGCGCTGAACAACGCACACACCCAGATCAACACCAAGTTGGGCGAGAAATAGGTTGTTCGTAAGCGACTCGAAGTCGCAAGGAGGTGTGCCATGAGACGATTTAAATTCAAAAGAGAGACGCTGCTAGCCTACTCATTTCTGTCGCCCGTTCTACTGTTCTATTTGATTTTCCTTATGATTCCGGTCGTCTTCTCCGTATTGATCAGCTTTACGGACTGGGGAGGGTTCGACTTCGCTTCGATGAAGTGGGTTGGGCTTAAGAACTATCGCACCATCTTCTCGTCACAGTCGAGCTTTCTGAACCCAATTATGACCAATACATTCGTGTTCGCGTTCGGCGGTGTTGCGATCTCATTTATCGCGGCGCTCATCATCTCGTACCTCATCTCGCGAATGCGGTATGAGGGATTGTGGAGGACGCTGTTCTTCATGCCGGCCGTCACGACTGTCGTTGCCATCGGGAACGTATGGTACTACATGTACAACCCGACCAATGGGTTAATCAACGGCATTATAACGTCTCTAGGCTTCCGATCGATCAATTTCCTGGACGATCCGAATCATGCGCTCCTCTCCATCACAGCGGTCAGCGGCTGGATGGGCATTGGCAGCGCCGTGTTACTCCTCAGTGCAGGTCTGAAGGGGATTCCGAACGACTACTACGAAGCGGCAGAGCTGGAAGGGGCCGGACACTTGAGGCAGTATACGAAGATTACGTTCCCGCTGCTGAAGCCGACGATCCTGTTTGTGCTGATTACTTCCTTCATCGGAGGGCTGCAATCGTTCACGTTGACGATGGTCATGGCTAAGAGCGGCGGGCCGGGTAATTCGACCAATGTTGGAGCGCTGGAGATGTACAATCAGGCATTCAGCTTCGGCAATTGGGGCGTCGCGAGCGCGATGGCCATTATCTTGTTCTTCGTGATCTTCATCATTACGATGGCTCAGCTTCTGATATTTCGCAAGGGAGGGGTGGAGAGTTACTAATGAAATCCAATCGAGCTCCCTGGTACTTCTATGTCATCATTATCATCGGTAGCGTCATGATGGTCTTTCCGTTCCTGGACATGATCTTCTCCTCCTTCAAGAGCGCATCCGAATACGCGCTATTGAAATACAGGCTGCTGCCTGAACATTTTATCTTCTCAAATTACCGGATGGCAATCGAGGAGCTGCAGCTCCTGCTCCTGTTCAAGAATAGCCTGATTCGTTCGGTTTCCATCACTCTGGTCGTGCTGATCACGAGCTCGCTGGCAGGATATGTACTGGCGAAACTCCGCTTTCCGGGAAAGCAGGTCATATTCAGCTTCATCCTGTCGACCATGATGTTCCCTGCGTTTCTATTCTTCATTCCGAACTACTTTATCACCGTCCACTTCCCGCTCGTCGGTGGCAACGATATCCTAGGCCAGGGCGGTGAGGGGGGACTCGCGGCCAGCATGCTCGGACTTATCGTGCCCTTCTCGGTCAGCGGCTTCGGCATCTTCCTGATGCGCCAGTTCATGATCTCGATCGAAGATGCCTATCTGGAGGCGGCCAGGATCGATGGCGCCAAGGAGCTACGCATCTTCGCCCAGATCGTGGTGCCGATGACAGCGCCGGCGCTAGCCACGCTCGCGATCTTTGAGTTCATCAACTCGTGGAACGAATTCATCTGGGCTCTGCTCATGAATTCGGTCAACTCGAATCTGGCGACGCTCCCCGTTGGCATCCAGATGCTGAAGTCCGCGATAGATCCGACTTTGACGCAGCCGCTGGTCATGGCTGGACTCGTGATCGCGACGATTCCGATCCTGCTGCTCTTCATTTTCCTTCAGAAATACTATGTTCGCGGGATGATGAACACTGGTTTGAAGTAACGATGACTATGCATCAAAATCTATCTACTAAGGGAGAGATATTCAATGAGTGACAATCAAAAACAGCACATTCTGGCCATCAGCGCGCATGCAGGAGATCAAGACTTGACGGCGGGCGCTACACTCGCGAAGTACGTAATGGAAGGGCACAAAGTGACAATGCTTCATTTGACGCCAGGCGAGAAGGGCCATCCGCACCTGCCGCCGACGGAGTATGCCAAGCAGAAGATCGATGAAGCGCATCAATTCGCACACATCATTGGGGCGGACGTCCGCTTCTTCGACTACAAGGACGGCGAGCTTCCGCTGAACGAAGAGGTCAAGTTCCAGGTCGCGGACGTCATCCGTGAGCTGAAGCCCGACATCCTCATCACCCACTGGTCGAAGAGCATGCACAAGGACCACGAGAATACGCACTTCATCACGAAGGATGCACGATACTACGCCGCAATCCCGGGCTTTGAACGCGAATTACCGTATCATGGTGTAAAGCGGGTTTTCTTCTCGGAGAACTGGGAGGATATGTACGACTATAATCCGGAAGTGTTCATCGATATTCCGGAGGAAGCTTACGAGAAGTGGGTCAGAGGATTGAACTGTTATTCATTCGCTCGGGGCGAGACGTACGGCTTTCCATACATTGAGTATTACAAAGCGCTGACGGTCGTAAGAGGTGCGGTCAACGGGTTCAAGCGTGCGCAGGCTTATGCGGTCGCTCCAGGTGGCGTTCACCAACGCCAGCAGATGTTCATGTAGCCTTTTCTAAAACGTTCAGCATTCTAATGATCGCGACAGCCGATCTCCCATTTGTCTGACAGGTTGGCTCTAACAAAAGCCATTACCGGACCGATCAAAAGGGACTCGGCTGGTCGTTTTGATTTGGGGGGTTGAAGGCTAACAATCCTAATGGGAGGTGGACTTTACTATGAAAGAAGAATGGATCGATCAGACCCGTCAGATGGAGCTGAATGCCAGGCTGGCTTGCCGCGTGGTGGCATTGCTGGATCAAGCGATCGCGGAAGACGAGATTCCTGGCGGTGTCGTAGCTATCAGCCGGAACGGGCGGATTCTGGAGTATGCTGCGGGAGCAGCCGGCATAGAAGTGGCTACGAAGTTCCCTGTCCGTACGGATACGCTGTACGACTGCGCTTCGCTGACTAAGATCGTTGTCACCTTGCCGCTCGTCCTCCAACTTTTGGATGAAGGACATATACTACTGGATGATCCTGTCGAACGATACATTCCCGAATTTACTGGAGAGGGCTTCGCCAAGTCCTCCGTCACCATCCGTCATCTGCTGACCCATACGGCAGGGCTCGCGCCCTTCGCCAACATGCACTCTCATGGCTGGACGCAAGAGCAGATGATGAGCTTCGTTGCCGGACAGCGTCTGGATTATGAACCCGGAACGCAAGTTGTTTACAGCGACTTGGGCTTCATCCTGCTCGGCCAACTGATCACGGAGGTGCTGGGAACGCCGCTGGAAGAAGCCGCCGCCAAGCGGATATTCGAACCGCTTGGGATGATGGACAGTGGATTCCGTCCTCCTCCCGAGGAACGTCTTCGGATCGCGCCGACCGAGCGTTACTCTTATGAGCCTGAGCCGCGATGGGGGATTGTCCACGACGAGAACGCCTGGGCGATGGGTGGGGTCAGCGGACACGCGGGCTTGTTCTCTACGGCACGGGATCTAATCACCTATGCTTTGATGTGGCTGAACGAAGGCGAATGGGAGGGCAAGCGGCTTCTGTCTCGCTCGGCCGTACGGCTCGCCGTGCAGAATCAGACAGCAGCCGCTGTCGGTGGAACCCGCGGGCTTGGGTGGGTGTTAAAGGGAGACAAGTGGGACGCGTCCGGCGATCTGCTGTCTGAACGATGCTATGGGCATACCGGGTTTACAGGTACGAGTCTCTATATCGATCCGGACGCCGGGGTGACCATAGTGTTGCTGACGAACCGCGTGCATCTTGGGCGGGACAAGTCTGTCGCCCGGTTGCGGGCTTGCCTTCACAATGCTGTCGCGGCGACTTTGGAAGATTTGACTATTTAAATAAAGTCTTGATATTCATTCCGATCAGGAAATGAAACCATAGAATGAATTCGGATTAGCGCGGAGGTTTGAAATGATGAACGGTGGCCTTGTCAGGATCAGAGAAATGCTGGCCCAGTTGACGCCTTCCGAGCGGAAGGTAGCCAACTTCATACTGGAGAACCCGCAAAACATGATTGGGCTGTCCGTCGCCCAGTTGGCCGATCAGAGTGGCGGCAGCCAGGCGGCAGTCATCCGCCTGTGCAAGTCGATGGGGCTAAAGGGCTATCAGGAATTAATGTTGAAGGTGGCGGGTGATCTGCAAGAAGGGGCCGGATTCGGCTATCAAGAGATTCAGCCCCAGGATTCGATCGCTTCGATCGTCCAGCACGTATCGAATAACAACATCCAGTCGATTCGGGACACACTCAAGATCCTGGACGTGGCGATGATCACGAAAGCTATCGATGTGCTCTACGGGGCAGAGCGGATCTTTTTCTATGGGGTAGGGGCGTCCAATCTCGTCGCGCAGGATGCACAGCACAAATTCATGCGGATCAACAAGACGTGCTTCTCCTTCACCGATACGCATCTACAGTTGAGCTCGTCGGCGACGATGACCTCGCGCGACGCGGCGGTCGGAATCTCCTACTCTGGTGAGACGCAGAACGTCGTCTCCTGCCTGAAGATGGCGAAGGAGAAGGGGGCCGCCACAATTACCATCACCAAGTACGGCAACACACCGGTCAGCGCACAGGGAGATATTCCGCTATACATGACATCGACTGAAAACGAAATTCGTGTTGGCGCGACGTCTTCCAGGATAACGCAGTTGAACGTGATCGATATCCTCTATCTCGGCATGGCCAGCAGAGATTATGAGAAGTCCGTGACGTATCTAGAGATGAGTCGGGAGGCGGTCCGGGTGTCAAAGGAGAAAAGCTGAAGGTGGCGGCTGCTGTAACTTCAGATTCCTAGTAAAAATATAATAAGAAAAACTAAAATTTTTTTGGATCCGCTACTCTATACTCGCTGGTTTGAGCCGAATGAGGATCAAAAGAGTATAAACATGGTTCGTTGCGCTAACGGAAAACGATAGCTCAATGATGACATTTAAAGGCAGCTGACCCAAAAGTCGGCTGCCTTTTTCCTTAACTAACGGGCAGTATAGTCAAATAAACAGAAAACTGATTACCAGCAGCCTGATGGAACCCTAAGTGTGTCCGTTTGCAGGGACTTCGGGGTCATGACAGCCAAGCTTACGTTTTTATAACGATATTCCTCTGCACTAAGGTTTAGGAAGGCTTTCCGGAAAGTGTGGAATTGCCGGTAGGCCAGGTGGAGAGCGCCTGCTCAGCAACAGCCTCTAGCATGTCGCGACTGAAGCCAGCCTTGGCTTGAACAGCCATACCGTGGACCACTGCCATCACGAATGCAGCTAGCGCAGCACAGTTAGCGGTCTCCGGCAGATCTCCCTCCTGCTTTGCCCGTTCGAAGCGTTCACGCAGCGATACCTCTCCCTCCGCACGCGCATCAATCACAGCACGCCGAATAGGTTCGGTATCGTCCGAGCATGCCAAGGCACCGTTGATTCCCAGACATCCCTTGTGATCCGGGTAACGAGTATGCAATTCAGCCGACTTGAAGAGGAGGCGTTCGACCACCTCCCGCGAGGTCGGCAGCTCCAGCGCCGCCGGGACGAAATCTAGGTAGTGCTCGTAATAGCGAGCCAGCGCTCGGCGGAACAACGCCTCCTTGTTACCAAACGCCGAGTAGAGCGCAGGCCGTTCGACACCCGTGGCCTGTGTAAGGTCGGTGTATGACACGCCCTCGTAGCCATTGCGCCAAAACAGGCAAACTGCCGCATCCAGTGCCTGATCCACATCGAATTCGCGCTTACGTCCCATCAGTCAGATCCCCCTCGCTTTCTTTTTTTGTAACAGTCACTATAAAAAGGATTCACGTCAGACTTTCATAATACGTTATCATAACACACGTTACGGAATTCTGCTAATCCATCGGGCTAGGGTCTGTGGCAGGGCACGAACTGGCGAAATACTCGGCTGTATGGATATGTATCACGCACCAACGGCCCCACTGATGACCAATCTCGCAAGAGCGAGATGCCTCATCTTAACGCGACGCCGCTTGACGCCTCTGGCATGGAACGAATGATAGTGTGCACAAAAATGTATAACACAAAAAAATGTAATGATCGTTATGTTATTGACAATTCGCAGCGAATTATAATATTATTTTCGTAACGATCGTTACGATATTCCGCCGATTATGGGGCGAGGGCGTCCAGCGACGTACAAAGAGATTCTTATTTTCATCTGAAATCATTGAAGGAGGTTCTTATTATGTAGAATCGTGCTGAGGAAGTCCTTGCCAAAATAACATAAAAATTCTCTTTTAAGGAGTAGATCATATGTCGACAAATGAAGGAAGATTCAGTGGTAAGGTTGCTTTGGTTACAGGGGCAAGTCGTGGAATGGGGGCTGAAATAGCCAAAAAATTAGCTGCAGGCGGAGCGGAATTTATAGGCGTTCATTACGGCAGTAATAGGGATGCTGCTTTAAAAGTTGTTGAAGAGATTAAGGCGCTCGGCTCAAAGGCTGTGGCTCTGGAAGCAGATTTAAACACTGGTATTACCGGTGCAAAAAAACTTTGGGCTTCATTTGAAGATGCTGTTCGTTCGGAAATTGGATCTGTGCATTTGGACATCTTAATCAATAACGCAGGTATTGCACCGGCCGTTTCTTTTGAAGAAACGTCAATTGAAACGTTCGAAGATGTCATTAATATTAATCTTAAAGCTCCATACTTCCTTACTCAAGAAGCTAGCCCGTTTATACGGAACGGCGGACGAATCATTAACATGTCTACTGGCTTTACTCGTGTTGCCGGTCCAATGAATACCATTTATGCGGCTTCCAAGGGAGCCATTGAGACACTTACTTTGGCGTTGGCTCCACATTTTGCATCAAAGGGTATTACTGTTAATGCAGTAAGGCCGGGAGTTACGGATACTGATATGAACAAGGATTGGCTCGCCAACCCAGAAGCTCGTGCTGGAGCAGCTTCAGCGTCTGTTTTCGGAAGAGTTGGCAACGTTAAAGACGTTGCTGATGTAGTTGTGTTTGTAGCCTCTGAGGAAGCGCGATGGGTCACGGGGCAATTTATTGATGCCACCGGAGGAAATCATCTTTAAGAAAAGCAACAAATGAATGGAATTTGATGTTAAAGGGTTTGTAGTATGCTATCCTCCCTGTTAGCAGAACGACGGCAGCCGATCATCTAGGACGGCTACCGTCGTTTTTGCGAGTAAATGTTAATTTAAATCGGCCTCAACTTTAAAATCAGTGCTTGACTGTTAGCTCAACATCCGATGGCGGTTGCACCCGAAAAGAATGCCTGCTTTACGATCGTCATGCTCACACCAGCGCTCAAATTCTAGACTGGCACCGACAAAGCTCGGCGAGCAGTCATATCAAGTTGTGAATGCTTCTTTCCATTCCCACACGCTGTGAAGAAGTGGAGAGTAGTTCAGCAACGTTTCCGGTGGTCCCCTGGGAAGACGGAAGGCCGCTCCCTTATTCAGGGGACCGTTTTATTTGAAAGAACCAAAAATTCCGATGAAATAACCGAGGGTTGCCTATTCAGGTATCTTCCTGTATTGGAACAATCACTTCCTATTGTTCCATAGAAGCATCACGGAACTCCTGTGGGGTAATCCCATAATATTTCTTGAATAGTTTAGTGAAATAAGGCGGATTCTGGTAGCCGATTTTAGTGCAAATTTGATAGACGCGATCGTCGGTCTGTTTTAGTAAGAAAGCAGCCTTTTCCATTTTTAGTCGAATAATATATTCACTGAGATTTTCACCGGTTCTTGATTTGAAAATTTTGGATAAGTACACAGGGTGCATGTGAACATGATCCCCTATGGCTTGTAGCGTCACATCTTCCGCCAAGTGATTGATAACAAATTGTTGAATTTGCTTAATACTTAAGCTTTTTGCGTCAACCCAATCACGGTTCAGGTCATCATAAAGGAGGTTGGCGACTTTGAATGTCCATTCCTTTAACTGGCGGATACTTAAAAAAGGCTTGCGTGAGATAATCGGCTCATAATCGCTTCCAATCAGATTCTCCAGCAATTTTCCGTTCTTATGTGCGGCATAGGTGAAGGCAGAGCTAAAATGCAGAAACACTTCTAGCAAATGTTCTTGGGAATCGGACCAATGCTCTTCAAGCTCATTTATGATCGATTCGATCTTGGCCAGCGTCTCTTCTTTTTGGCCCATGTCGAAGAGCTGCATCAACGAAGGAGGTTCGTATAGGCTGCCAAGTGATTTGACTTGCGTACTTAAGCGTTTGTCATCCAACGTTAAGAAAATTTCCTGGTCATTACCCACACTGCGCCTAATGGTCGCGATACATTCTTGATACAGATCGGGCACATCCCTGGCAAAGGACCCCCAGGTGCTTACAATAAGAGAAATTCTCCCTTTCAGGAATATTCTTACGTTCTCTTGAAGTTTGAGTGCCAACTGTTCCAACAATAAGGAGTTTTGAACAGACTTGCCACTTTTTATCGCTTTGTCTTCCCTACGCTGATTGACCTTCACGAGGATGACCAAGTAGTCATAAACGTCTTTAGCAGTTATGACATCGAAATGTTCCCTCAACGTTTCTTCCGTAATATTCAGGATCGCGTATTCGAACAGGGAAAGACTTACTTGGTCAAATTCCGCAAACCCCTCCTCCAATCGAATGACCATCAATGCAATGGAATCATCCGTTCGGAATGGCAGATTCATAAATTCCGATTTGGTCTCTAACTCGCCATACCCGAACTTTTTTCCTTTGATCAAATCATTAAGAAACAGAGAACGAATAAGCGGCGCTTGTTCTTTTAGAGCAGCAAATACCTTTTGCTGGGAAAATAGCAACTGCCATTCCTCATAAAGCTGATCTTTCATCCTTCTAACCGCATTTAGGATATCTTCATCACTTGCTGGTTTAATGACAAATTCCGTTACTTGAAAGGACATGGCTTTTTTAGCATACTCAAAGTCCGCGTAACCTGAATGAATTATGCATTTAGTCCTGCTGTTGGCTTCTCGAATCTTTTCAATAAGCTCAAGCCCACTAAACTCTGGCATCCGGATATCGGTGATTACAATATCAATCGGATGTGTGTTCAAAAGCTCCAGTGCATCATTGCCTGAATAGGCACGGTAAACATGCTGGATATCAAGCTCATCCCAGGGGAGTAGTTCTGCTAATGAATCGGCTACAAGCCGCTCATCATCTACGATTAATAACTGTGTCATCATATCCCATCCTTCGAATCGTAGTTTGGCCAGTATAAGGTAAGCTTTAATCCACCGTACGAAGATTGCTCCATAGAGACACCGGCTTCTTCGCCAAATTTAAGAATAAGCCTTTGGGCGACATTCCAAAGTCCGCACATATTGTGATCATTACTTGAGTGCATAATTCTGGCAAGCAGTTCTTCCTGTTCTATCGAAGTTAGACCGGGACCGTTATCCTCAACTGTGATTCGATGGAATTCGTTAACGCTTTCAGCACTTACCTTAATAAAACTCGCTTGACTCCGGTTCGAAATTCCGTGGACGATGGCATTTTCAACAACAGGCTGAAGAATGAGTCTTGGAATTTCAACGGTGTTCATTGACGGCGGAAGGACAATTTCATAATCCATGTCGTACATGCGTAGTTTGTGTATCTCTAAATAGCTTTTGATGAGGTTCATTTCTTCCTGCAGTGTTGTCGTAGCTTCGCCCAGTCGTGTAGCGTAGCGATAATAAGCACCCAGTTGCAGGGTCATGGAAATAACGGCCTCCTCATCATGGTTTTTAGCGCTATATTGAATAAAATTAAGGCTGTTGTATAAGAAGTGTGGATCTACCTGAGATTGAAGTTGCTTTAGGGTCGCCTCTTGCAGCCGTATCTTGGATTCATAGACGGTTTCAATGAGCTCCTTAATCTGTGTAGCCATGGTATTAAATTGCAAGATAAGAAAATAAAACTCATTCCTCGCACGGTATGAAATTTGCGTGGAGAAATCACCTCTTGCTATTGCCCGAGCGCCAGACAACAACTTGATGATAGGGATTTGCACATTTCGGTAAATGAAGTACGAAACGGCTAGTCCTAGAAAAACAAGAATAATAACGGAGCCCACAAAGATATGGCTGGAGCGATTGATGGGCGCCAATACTTCGTCGAGCGGCACGTAATCTACAAGATACCAACCTAAGGCACTGGAAAGTTGGTAAGTAACGATGTATTTATTATTTTGCATGACGATGGTTTCATAGCCTGAAGTGCTCATTTTCGTGTCTAACAAGTGATCGACCATCGTATTGATGAAAGCAGTGTTTGAGCTGGTATTAATAATAGCTTTTTCGCCAGGCTTGAACAAAAAAGGATCATGGACGTTGCCCTTGTTCTTGAACTGATCGAGGCTTTTGACCAGCTCATAGACCGGAAAAGTAATCTCGGTAATCAGCTGATAGGATGACAAAGGACGATTAACGGAATAGCGTGGCTCGATAAAATGACGGATAAAATAAGGATGACCATATCTGTAATCCTCAGGAAGCAATTCCCAGTTTGTGTTCATGTGCTCCTTCAAAAAAGCAGCATCATAGATGACCTTCCCAGATGTCGAAATGGCTTCCTCAGAAATCGGCGAATACACTGCAATTTGGTTGGTCCACGGCATGGAAGAGCTATTTAAATTTAACTTCTCCAAAATATTCGAAACGACAACCAGTTTATCATAGGGCTCCTGAAATACTTCGTAATTCAGATAGGATCTTACCGCACTGTCGCGATTCATGCCAAGGACAAAAGTAGACATTTGATTCATGGTCGTATCAATCTGATTCGTCAATAGCGCCAGATAGGTTTCACTGGAGCGTAAAATTTCGTTGCGGACCACCTTATTACTGGTTTGGTTTGATAAGTAATTTAAGACCAACAAAGGAAGCAACATCATTACAAGAATCAAGTTGATCTTGACGAATGTGCTTAACCTATTGTACCTCTCGAGCATGGGATTCCTCCTGACAACAGGATATTTATCTAAATGCTAGATCAAATTTATTGATAAGTAAAACGCTTTATCAAAATGGTTAAGATAACATACCTGATGTTCATTTCCTCTACTATTAGCATGACTTCTGACCATGTTAACCTAATTTACAGATTACTTGAATAAGAAAGACAGATGGGAGATGAGGTTTGACATGAGACTGAGAAAGAACGCTGTACTCTATTGGATGCTGCTTCCTGGCATGATTCTAGTGTTTGTTTTCCACTATTTGCCCATGGCGGGGCTTGTGATGGCTTTCCAAGATTTTAAGCCATGGTTAGGTTTTGTTAAATCCCCTTGGGTGGGATGGGAGAATTTCCAGATGGCTTTTCAACGAGAGGATAGCTTGCAAGTGGTTTGGAACACCTTTTTTATTGCATGCACAAAAATTATTGTTAATTTAGTGGTACCTGTTGTTTTTGCTTTATTGCTAAATGAGATTAGACATATGGGATTAAAAAAGGTTATTCAAACACTGGTTTATTTACCGCATTTCCTTTCGTGGGTCGTCTTTGGAGGAATTGTAGGAGACATTCTATCCTCGCAAGGAATTATCAATACGCTAGTTCTTCCCTCACTAGGTTTAGACCCCATCTTATTCCTCGCGGACGGGAACTGGTTTCGATTTGTTGTCATCGTTTCAGATAATTGGAAGGAATTCGGGTTCGCTACCATTGTATTTCTAGCAGCTCTATCGAATATTGATCCATCACTCTACGAAGCAGCCGAAGTGGATGGCGCCAATCGATGGCGGCAAACCTGGGCTGTCACGCTTCCCGCTTTAGTTCCGATTGTGATTGTCGTGGGAACATTAGCGATGAGCTCCGTGTTAAATGCTGGTTTTGATCAGATCTTCAACTTGTATAATCCATTGGTCTACGATAAAGGGGACATCATAGATACTTTTGTTTATCGAGTCGGACTGCTGAACAGCGAGTTCGGTCTGGGAACCGCTATCGGATTATTCAAATCCGCCGTAGGCTTTATCATGGTCATCATTGCTTATGTGTTGGCTTCCCGGTTTGCAAACTATCGCATTTTTTAGGGGGTTCCTATGTACTACAAAACAAAATCATACCGGATTTTTTACGCTCTGAACATTATTTTACTTAGTTTGATATCGCTTGCTTGTATCCTCCCATTAATCCATGTCCTTGCCTTGTCATTTAGCAGCGGTTTAGCTGTAAGTGCGAACAAAGTAACTTTTTGGCCGGTAGACTTTAACTTGGATTCCTACAAGAGAACATTAGGTGACGCTGATTTTCTAGTCGCTTTTTATTTGTCCGTTGCACGCGTTGTACTTGGTGTTGTGATCGGGATTGCGGTTACCGTACTTACTGCGTATCCATTGTCAAAGATGGATTCGTTAAAAGGGGGGAGAGTCATTGCGTGGTTCTTTGTTTTCACCATGCTCTTTAACGGAGGATTAATCCCTTCCTATATCCTCATTCAAAAGCTGCATTTAATGAATACGATCTGGGCTTTAGTACTTCCTGGTGCGCTAGGGGTGTATAATATGATCCTCATGCTGAATTTTTTTCGGGCGATTCCTAAGGAGTTGGAAGAGGCAAGCTTAATCGACGGCGCAGGTCACATGACGACGCTGATTCGTATTTATTTGCCGATTTCCATGCCTTCGATTGCAACCATTGTCTTATTCGTAGCTGTGGGTCACTGGAACGCCTGGTTTGATGGTCTAATCTACATGCAAAAAGAGAATTGGCCGATGAGCACCTTGCTGCAAACCATGATTAAGGCGCCGGACCTCAGTCAGCGAACCGTATCGGATGCGGAGATCGTTAACTTAACGGAACGCACACTGAAATCGGCAAAGATCTTTATAGGTACCCTTCCAATACTTCTAGTTTATCCGTTTCTTCAGCGCTATTTTGTAAAGGGGATTGTCCTTGGAGCGGTAAAAGGGTAACTGAAATAAAAGTTAACATAACATATGCGAAGTTAAATAATTCACTCTGTGAACACGTTTGCCATTACTCTACTATAGGGTTGTAACAAATTATCAGTTACGAGAGGGGTTAAGAGCATGAGAAAAAAAATGATGATGCTATCGGCGATTCTGTTAGTGATAGCATTAATGGGAACAGCTTGTTCCAGTGGTGGAGACAAGGGGCAGTCGCCTGAATCGGACGTGGAAAGCAAGGGCTTTACGAACGGGAAGTTCGACCCGCCAATTACGTTGACAACAGTTGGATCTGTTGGTTCTAACTACGTATTCAAAAATGGAGAAACCCTTGAAAACAATGTTCATACCAAATGGGTAAAAGACAATCTGGGGATTGATATCAAGTATAACTGGGTAACCTCTGGTGATCAGTTCGCGACCAAAGTCAGACTGGATTTGTCGGCAAATAATAAGATGCCGGATGTGATTCATATTTATGATCCGCAATTGATGAGCGATCTCATTGAATCCGGTAAGTTTATGGATATCTCTAGTGCGTTCGATAAATATGCCTCACCCAAAGTAAAGCAAATATATAATCAAGATCCTATGTACTGGGCTCAGGTAACAAAAGATGGCAAACATTACGGTCTTCCCACCCTCTCCAGGGCGCAGCAAAATGATACATTGCTCTGGATTCGTACGGATTGGCTGAAGAAGATGAACATGGAACCGCCCAAGACGTTTGACGATCTGGAGAAAATCATGGATGGAATGAAGAAGACCGATTTCGGGACGGGGCCTGTGAATCCTCCGCTAGCCATAAGTATCAAGGATGCCAATATGCCATTTGTACAGTGGCGCGGGGATGCGAGTTGGATTTTTGGTGGGTATGGTATCATTCCTCACTATTGGAACAAGTGGAATGGGGATAAATTAGAGTACGGTTCCGTTCAACCGCAAATGAAGCAGGCGTTAGCTAAAATGCAGGATTGGTATAAGAAAGGTTATCTCTCAGCGGATGTTGGATTGATTGATGTAGGCAAGAGCGATGATACGTTCCGGAATCAGAAATCAGGCATTATGACAGGCCCGACTTTCCAAGCTTCCGTGGTAAGGAGCGCTTTGAATAAGAACAATCCAAATGCTGAAGCGGCTCCGTTCCCGATTCCGGCAGGTCCGTCTGGAAAACCGGGACTCAGAAATACGACCGTGCCAGGCGGTGCCTTCTTGATTAACAAAGACTTTAAGCACGTTGATGCCTTCTTCCTCTATATCAACAAAATGTACGAAATAGGTGACCCGCCAAAGGGCAGCGAATTCGAGAATGGCTATGCGGAAGGCTATGACTACGTCATCAAGGATGGCAAAGTAAGCTCTGTAGAGGCTGACTTCCCAGACAAACAAAAAGTAAATGTAGCTTCTTATTTCTTGAGCGGTCAACCTTTCGTGGATCCTGAACTTGAATTAAATTCATATGTGAAGCTGTACAACGGAGAGAAACCTTCAACACCATTTGAAACGCGGATGTATAACGCAGTTCCCGAATCGGAGCGGAAGGATCCGAAAAATGTACTCGAATGGAAGGCGGCTTATTACACGTTACAGCAAAAAGACAACACCCTGGCGAACTTGTTCCTGGGGCCACCTACTCCAACCATGAAGTCGAAATGGGAGGCCCTGGTCAAGATGGAAAGTGAGACGTTCCTCAAGATTGTGTATGGCAAGGCCTCGATCGATGAGTTCGATACATTTGTGGATAAATGGAAGAAAATGGGTGGAGATCAGATAACCGAAGAAGTCAATGATTGGTATAACTCGGTGGGTGGTAAATAAGGAAGCTCTGAAGCCATGGATGAATCCATGGCTTCTTTGAAATTCCACACATCAGAAAGGAACATGATCATGAATATATCGGAAAAATTCCCTGTTTATAACGATTACGATCCCTCCATAACGTTCCGTTGCGTCACTCCTGGTGAAGGCCGAGTGATTCATCGATTTTTTGATACCTCCCCCTTTAGTCCTTCTGGCCGCTACCTTGGGCTGTTCCGCATGCCCTTCGAAAATCGGAATCCACAGCCGGGGGATGCCGGCGAGGTCATCATCGTTGATCTTTGGGAAGGTGAGGAACGCATTGTTGCCAGAACGTGTGGCTGGGAGAGCCAGGTTGGCGCGAATGTCCAATGGGGGGCAAGTGACGAGGAACTCTTTTACAATGACGTTGATGTTACCACCTGGCAAGCCCGAGGCATCAAGCTGAATCCATTCAACGGGATGACGAAAATGATGGAGACTGGAATTTTCATGGTTTCGCCGGATGGAAGGACAGTCGCCACCACCTGTCCGGCCCGAGCGAGGCGGACGCAGATCGGATACGGGGTCATGCTGCCAGACGATCAAGTGCCAATAAATACAGGTTTGCCGGACGATGACGGGCTTTTTGTGACGGATACGGAGACGGGTGATGGTCGGCTGCTTGCTTCTATTCGGGTGATGCTAGAGGAACTCCACGACAAAGGGAAGCTGAACTTGGACGACTATAGGGAGGGGGAGAGCTACGGTTTTCAGTGCAAGTGGAATCCTCAGGGCACACGATTGCTGTTCGTGTTACGTACGTTTTCCAAGGATCACAGGATCCGGAAGAACCATGTGATCACGATGAAGAGCGACGGCACGGATATTCAACTGGCCATTCCCTCCCATGTTTGGGCTAAAGGAGGACATCATATCAACTGGATGCCAGATGGAGAGCATTTGACCATGAACCTAAATATTGATGGACAAGGTTTACGGTTCGTGAAAGTGCGTTATGATGGCGAAGATTTGCATAAGCTGTTGGACGAGGTGGAGGGCTCCGGTCACCCTACGGTTCATCCGGATGGCATTCATCTGCTAACAGATGCTTATTTAGAAGATACGGTGGCCTTCGGCGACGGCACGGTGCCGCTTCGTCTGGTCAATCTGCAGAATGGTAGCGAAAGGGTGCTCGCTCGCGTGCCCACAAAGCAGCCCTTTGACTTCACGCATCGTGTAGATCCACATCCTGCTTGGGACCGAGGGTTTACTCAATTTGCATTTAATGCCTATGTGGGGGGCACCCGTAGAGTATTTGTGGCAGATATGACTGGGATCCTTGATTAATGCTGGCTTTCGATGTGGATCCAAATGAAGTCGCCGATAAACAACAAAACGGAGCTCGCGATTTGCGGCTCCGTGTTCTATCTAATTTAGAAATGAAGAATGGCCCCTAGCGGGAAGGCGGTAGTCTGCTTCCTTGCTCAGGGGCCAATTATTTTCGGAGAAATCACCTTATGATTTTTATTGCACTGATCATTACATCCTCATGGGCATCGTAATTATCGTACTTGCTAGATACTCAAGTGAGCATGTTGACCTGTTGTCACTTCCTCAAATAATCGGATGGATTACATCCCATAACCTGCTTAAACAATCGGCTGAAATAATACACATTGCCGAACCCGGTATGCAAGGCGGCTTCCGTCACGTTGCATTCTCCACTTAACAACAAATCCTTTGCTTTCCCCAGCTTAATCTGGTTTTGATAATCCAATATAGACTGGCCCGTCACCTTTTTAAAAACCAATCGAAAGTGAGAGGGACTAAGGCCTGCCATGACCGCCAACTCCTGCACGCTATAATGGCGGCTGTAGTTTTCTTGCATTAGATTGATAATGTTCTCAATTGCTGGCGTATGTGGGGAGTTGGGGAGTGAGAAGGTACGAGTTCGGATCATATGGTACAGAATTTCCATGATGATGCTGCGGCAATGAAGTAAATAGCCGGGCTTCTTGCCGGCCCATGCAGGGCCAAGGGTTTGGAACAATTCTATCATCTGGTGAGGGTAAGAAGAAGGATTAACTCCTGAATAAGACGGGGGAAACCCCAGTTCTCCCGAAGGACTCTCCAAATCGAAGGCAACCATAATAAAGCCCCAGGGTTCTTCAGGATCACTGAAGCCGGAGTGAACCAATCCCTTCGGGAAATAGAGCAGGTCTCCTTTTTTTATGGTGTAATGTGTTCCTTCAATATTATAAAAAGCTCTGCCCCTTTTATTAATAGCCAGGATATGGTGAGTCTGGTTGCGGATTTCTCCAGTTCGCCAAGCGGGGTCGGGTTGTCTCTCTAAAACATAGCTAATATCGGATACGATAAAATTATACATCAACAAATAACCCCTTTTTCCACTTGTTCATATTACTCATTATAACATTCCTCGGACAGGAACGGACATAAGCGAATCGGATAAAAAGAACCTTGTAATGTGCATGGATGAAAAGGCTTTCTCTGCTTATGATTTTTAATAAGTGATCAACTCATCAATATGGGATATGGAGGTACGGCTATGAATTTGGATGAATTAACAGCATCAAGGGAGCAGCATCAAATCGTTAAACTGCCTATCACAGAGAAGGAGCTATGCGATCGTTATGAACAGGTGTTCACCTCTGCCGTGAATGATGTTCTGCGGGAGCTGGGGTATGTCTATCAGACGATGCCCAAAGAAATCCTTCCGTTAAGGGAAGACATGAAGGTGGCGGGAATCGCATTCACGGTCAAAGGCTCAAAGAATTTGACGCTGACCAGCGAAATGGAGCAACGGGCAAAGATGCTGGAGGAGCTCCATGAAGACTCGATTTGCATTTGGGATACAAGCGGCGACGATGAATCTGCCCAATGGGGAGAAATCATGACGATGGCTTCGAAACGACGAGGCTGCAGAGGCGCCATTGTGGACGGTGGGGTGCGTGATACAGATAAAGTTCTGGAACAGAATTTTCCGGTATTCTGCAAATACAGAACTTCAAACGGGATGTTGGGACGCTTTCGTATGATTGGCTGGCAGATGCCGGTGAAGCTTGGGGATGTGTTCGTATATCCAGGTGATGTTATCTTTGGTGACATTGATGGCGTCATCGTTATTCCACGGAAGTTGGCTTACGATGTGCTGCTTAAATCGGAATATATTAAGGAAAATGAGAAAGAGATCAAGCAAATGATCGTAGACGGTCTGACACCTACGGAAGTTGTAAAACGCGGCGGTTATTTCTGATCTTTAATCTATAACGGGAGGAGAGTTATTGATGAAAGCAGCAGTTCTAAACGAATGGGAGCATATTGAAATTAAGAATGTGGCCGTACCCGAATTATGTGACGAGGAAGTTCTTATCAAGGTAACATACGCAGGCGTATGCGGCTCGGATGTGACCATATATAAGGGAAAACATCCAACGGCCAAGACCCCAGTCATTCTGGGTCACGAATTCACCGGAGTTGTGGAGAAGGTTAATTCCTCCAAGCGATCCGATCTTAAGATGGGTGACCGGGTTGTTGTGGAGCCACTCATCAGTTGTGGAGAATGTTCCGCTTGTCTGGAAGGGAACTGGCATGTGTGCCGATCATTAAAGCTGCTCGGTATTCATACGAATGGCGGCTTTGCGGATTATGTAAAGGTACCCGCAGCTAAAGTGATCAAACTGAAAGACTCCATGTCCGATCGTATAGCAGCTTTGACTGAGCCCTTTGCAGTAGGCTTCCATGTCAATCAGCGTGGAGGAACTAAAGCAGGTGACAAGGTCCTTATCATTGGGGGTGGACCTATCGGCATGGTCATCGGTATTATGGCGAAACGCTGTGGAGCCGAACGAGTTGTGTTTACAGAGCTTAATGAAGCCCGGATTGATATGATCAAATCCTTCGGATTCGAGGCGATTCATCCCGGTCATGAGGACGTCGCTGCCCTGTCAGCCGAGATTACTCAGGAAACTGGTTATGATGTAGTCTTTGAGGTATCTGGTTCACAATCAGGCCTGCTAAGTTCAACGGATTTGTGTGCCATTCGCGGTACCGTTGTATTTGTTGGGTTCCCCCACAAGCGTCCGGAGGTAGATGTACTGACAGCGATCTTCAAGGAGTTGAATCTCGTTGGAAGCCGAGTGTATACGTTCAAGGATTTTGTTCGTACGGTTCGGATGCTGGAAGAAATCGTAGAAAGCCAGCAATATAATCTGGAGGGAATGATCAGCGATACCATGCCGGTGGAACAGGCCGAAGAAGCTATCCAGAAGATGATCCGTGGCGAGAATCTAGGCAAAATACTGTTAACTTACTAATGGTTGAAAGGGGTATTTCGATTTGAGATCCTTGCAGAATAAAGTAGCTATTGTTATAGGGGCAACAGGAGGTTTGGGTACGATATTGACGGAGGAACTAGCCTCCCAAGGTGTGAAATTGGTATTGGCCTCCACCAATCCTAAAAAGTTAAATCAAATGAAAGAAAAATATGAATCCGAGGGAGTTTCGATCATTGTATCAACTATAGATGTCACTAACGAGGAAGAAGTAAAAACATTATTTCATCTTGTACAACAAACATACGGACAAGCGGATATCCTGGTCAATCTGGCTGGATTATCCATTCCTGCTAAGGTGGAAGCTATGGCCGAAGAACAGTATGACTCGACCATGGATGTGAATGTGAAGGGCACCTACCTTTGTTGCAAGCACTTTATCCCGATATCTAACAAGGAGGATGGTGCACATATTATCAATATTGGTTCTATGGCAGCGAAACGGGCCAATCCAAACGCTCCGATGTACTGCACGGCCAAGGCGGCAGTCAATATGTTCTCCCAGGGTCTTGCTATGCAGGTAATGGATCAAAATATCCGCGTGACCACATTGAACCCAGGAGGCGTGGATACGGCCTTTTGGGGTGATCGGCAAGTGGCAAGGGAGAAATTTCTGAAAGCATCCGATGTCGTGGATGTCATGCTGTTTATATTGACTCGGGACACGCGAGTTGTGTTTCATGATATCGCCTTTGAATCGTTTTTTGCCTAATCATATAAAAATAGAATTACAGCCAACTTAATTGACGACCGAACCCATGAGAAAGTTGGTTGATAGCACGAAGTGACTTTAAATTGGACTAAAGGAGGGTATTTCCTATGGACACTTTAGCCGTTTCCGAGAAACTATTCGATACCTATGAAAGTCTGGAGGAAGTAAAGCATTATTATGGTCTGCTTGCAATATATGCGCTTGTCAGGTGTTCACAACTAGGGGATAACGCTAAGCTGCAAGAGCGTTGCCGCAAGATTCTAAACCGTTTCCCAGATGAAATTGAGCACCCTCATTATAATTTTCCAAGCTATCGAATCGGCGGATTGGCCAAGGCATTCGCCTTAATGACAGGTCTAATGCCGGGAATCGAGGCTCAGGTAAGGGAATATGCAGAGGAACTGCTCACGGCCCCTCGGGATCGTAAAGGTATTGTTAAAATGCCTGGCTCAGGTGATGCGGACTTAATCTGGATTGATGCGGCGATGGCAGTTACCCCATACCTATTATTCGCTGGCGTTAGTTTGAATGATCAACGTTATATAGACGAGGCGGCCAAGCAAACCTTTCTGATGATCGACGAATTCATTGACCCTTCTAACGTGCTGCTGCACCAATGCAAAAATTTTCTGGGGCCGGGTCTGTACTCCGAAGATCATTGGAGCCGAGGAAACGGTTGGGGGTATCTTGCATTAACGGAATTGGTGCAGTACCTACCCCAAGAATCCCCGCACAGGGGAAAAGCAGAAGATTATTTCAAGGATCTTTCTAATGCGCTCCTTCCCTACCAGAGCAAGAGAGGCTTATGGCGCCAGGAAATCCCCTTCGAATACTCGTATGAGGAATCCTCAGGCACAGCTCTCATTCTTTATGGATACGGTGTTGGCCTTCGGTTGGGGCTCTTGGATAAAGACATATACAGGGCTCCCTTTCAAAAGGGGATTCATGGATTGTACCAATATGGCGTGAATCCTGATTACTCTACAGAACTTAGCTGCCCGGGGAATTTATGCCCGGGAGAAGGCGATGAGAGGGGAAAGGTCAAAGCATATGTTACACTTCCCTTGCCATACCGGAACGAGCATCACAGCTTTGGTCCGTTCATACTGGCTTTTACGGAAGCTTATGCTCATGGAATCAGAGAATTGAACAAAGATTTTATTACTCCATAATGCAGGGAGGTTCACCCCCTATGAAATTGCTTGCACAAGAAGAAATTCAAGATCTACGGGACCACATTGCACAAGGAGATAAGCTCGACCAAATGTGGCAGAGTCTCGTACAGCGCGTGGAGAAGCAAACTTCTTCCCTTAAGCTGGTACAGCCGGGAGATACCGTGGAATGGTGGCATTTGGCCTGGGAACGAATCAGTGACGCGGCTTTTGTTTATGCAATTAACCGCGACGAGGGTGTCGGGGAATGGCTCAAGCATATTGTGCTAGAAATGATTGAAAGACCAGGGACCGATTGGCATGGTCCTGCATTTCGTGGACGTGCGACTCCTCAATATGGTGTTCTGGAAACCACACATGTGGGAGTAGCCGTCGCGGAAGCCTGCTGGTTGTGCTCCGATTTGTTCTCGGATTCGGAGAGAACGCTGATCCTGGAGAAGGTGAAGGAAGAATGTCAGGAACCATGCAGACGTTCATTGAACGATATGTCTAATAAAAGGGGGAATATGAGCAACTGGTTTATGGTCCTATTGAACGGTTTCGGAACCTCATCCATACTTCTCGATGACCGTGAGGCTGTGTTAGAGGCGATAGGTTACTATCAGACAGCCGTCCGTATGTTTAATGGCGACAGCTATGGCGAATCCCTTCAATATTGGAATTATGCCGCCCACCATCTGAGCAATTTTCAGGAGATGCTGACTCGTTATGATGCGGAGCTGGCTGAGCAAACCGATTTCATGTGTTATGCCCGTTGTATTCCATGGGCAGTTCAATCCTTGATGTACATGAAACCACTGGAAAACTCTAAGAAAATCATGCCGCGTTCGCTTAATTTTGGTGATTCAGCAGCAATCTTCCGCCCGAGTGCTAATCTTCTCTTACAGGTAGCCAAGCGAGCCAAGGAAGTATCTCCGCAGCTGGCTGGGCTGGCCCGGTGGTTGTTTGAGGAAACGTATTCCGTTCTTGAATTAGAGCGCAATGAATTGGCCACCTTTGGCTTCGTGAATTCCTTTCAGTATATGAGCTTGCTCCATTACGCCGGGGCTGCAGCACCATTGTCTCCAGAGGAGGCAGGGCTGCCGCTTGTACAGGAATTCGAAACAGGGAACGTCATTGTTCGGGACGGATGGCTGAACAAGGGGGCAGTCTTGGGTATGCAGGCTGGATATGAAGTGCTTCAGGTAACCAGTCATAATCATATGGACCAAGGTTCTTTTATCCTTGCTCATCATCATGAACGGTTCTTCATCGATCCGGGACACGCCTGCTACCGATTGGAGACTCAATCGAAATCCATGGCAACCTCTTCCCATAATACTTGGACTTTTCAAGTGGAAGGTCAGATTGAACCCCTGGTCCAGCAGACCATTGAGGGAGTGAACTTCTGGAATCCGAGAGAATCACTGGTTAACCGGAAGGTTGTAAGCAGCATGGACGGTATAACCGTTGTACGTTGCAATCTTGCTCCGATATACGGGCGACCCATTTTAAATGCGGAGCGTACATGGGTAACTTCATTTCCCAATATGATGATGATCATCGATCGGATTTCAACGGATGTGCCTGTCAAGACGCAAACGCACTTTTTGCTGAATAACCGTGGCAACAAATTACTAACAAATCTATATTCTGATACGAAGATCGTTCTTCGGCGGGGCGAGGCAGCTACGAAGTTTTTCTTAATGGATACTCTTTCAGGGAATAAGAGTTCTTCTTGTGCCCGGAAGTTATCCTGGGGATTCATGCATGACTATTATCATCCGCTGCCTAATCAAGACGGTCAGGGTAAGGAAGGAAGCGCAGTTCGCGTCACCTATGAGAATAATGAATTTGCCAAAGAGCATGTCATGGTGTATGCCTTCGCTATGGACGATATTGATAGCATCAGAGGCTGGCATATCTATAATCCGGCTCCCAACGTGTATTTTGCTGAATCACCGAATAAGGACGGGGGCCTCTCCGTAGAGGTGGAACCAGATGGAGGGCTTATCATTCAGGATTACGGTAATGGACGAATCTATGGACTTCTTGATGGCGAAATCGTTCTGAAAGATGATGGCACACAACGTTCACAATAACTGGGAAGATCAAGGATCCATGAAAAGCAATAGGGAGCACCCCTTGATATAAGGAGGTTTGAATTGTGAATGATCTGCCTACGGCATTTGATTTCACAGAGGTATGCAATTATATCCACCAATATTCCCCGGATTACATGCAGAGAACCATGCATTCCGCCGATATGGCTCTTCAAGGGAAGCTGATCCTGTCAGGTACACGCGGACAATGGCTGCTGGTAGGAAACCCTCCGGAATGGCATGACAACAAAGTAAATAACAACGGTTATGTATGGATGTTGAATCGGATGAATCATTGGTTGATTTTAGCTCAGGCGTATCTGTTCTCTAATCAACGAAAGTATATTGACCGTGTACTCCTGGAGCTTCTGGATTGGATCGAATCATGCCCGGCTCCTGCCCTGACGGTAGATGTAAAGGAAGCCCAGCGAGTTTATGGTTCAGTCGACCCCTGGCGCCAGCTTGAAGTCGGTGAACGGATGGGGAATGTATGGCCTTTCGTGATCCGGGTCATGGACCAAATTCCCGGCATGCTGGATTCTGCTCGGTCAACGATCCTTAAGTCCGTACTGGACCATGGGCGAATTCTACGTGAGGTTTGTCCGATGTTTTGGCCTAATGCTGACCATAATTACTACCTAACCGAGATGTGGGGGTTGTATTCCATCGCACTGAACTTTCCTGAGCTTGAGGAGTCAGCGGAGTGGGGGGCATTCGCTCAACAGGAGCTTGAGCGTTGTATGTCCTCTCAGTTCTCTAATCAGGGAGGCCAATTGGAAGGCTGCCCAAGTTATCATAACTTCACCACGATTCACATGGGCAAGGTAGCTTTGCTGGCATGTAACAACGGAATTTCCCTTTCAGAAGCCTTTGTAGAAAGATTCCGTCAAGCTATGAATTACTGCATACAAACATGCCGACCCACCGGCCAGGTCGTGCCGTGGGGTGACTCCAGCGCAGATTACGAGGCAGCGGTAACGATGTCTCTAGGAGCTCTATTTTTGGGAGAGGACAATCTCGTGCTTCTTCTTCAATCATTAATGGGTAAGCAGAAATTTGTCAATGCGATTATACCTCTCTTATTTGAATACCCAGAGTTACTGAGCCTGACGGGGGTGCTTATTCACTTGGATGTACCAGCAGCAGAGGAATTGGATGAACCTCCGCGTATCTTTTGGGACAAAGAGCTGGATCAGGTCTCGATTCGCTCTGATTGGTCCAGGCAGGCATTTAGCGTGTTTTTCGTATGTCGCACTCCGGTTTATAACGGACATGCGCATATTGACCCATCGTCGTTTGATTTTACGGCATGGGGCCAGCCGTTGGTGGTAGATCCAGGACGTTATAATTATTGGTGGCTGGAAGAACGCCGCAATTTCAAGTCGGCCGCCTGGCATAATACCCTAACGATTAATGGTAAGGATCCTTTCGAATACCTCTCCTCGTGGGACTACGGCCCCCAAAAGCAGGGTAAAATTCAGTATACCGTTGATGGAGGAGACTGGATCCGTGCCTCGGCCATTCATCATAATTACGAACCGGTCATCCATCGCAGAGACTTAGTTATGTTTACCGGTCAATTTTTGCTTGTCTTGGACGAGGTTTCAGGACTCACGGAGCAGGATACCGTTCAGTTGAACTGGCACTTGGATGCGGTTCAATCCCATTGGGATAAGGAACGGCAACTCGCATATACACAGAGCAATGAAGTCAATGTAGCGGTATGGACTGCTGGAGGAAAAGTATGCGGCGAACGAAAAGATGCCAGTATTTCCGATAAGATGGACCATCTTAGACCGTCCACCCGTGTTATCATGTCGGATTACGGGGGGGTGGCCGGTATCAGGAAATATGCTACGGTACTTTTCCCTTTCCGTGGTGAATTTCAGCAAGGACAGCTCAGATCACTCGAAGTTTATGAAAAAAGTGGACAAGCCTTTTGTCAAATGAAGTTGGAACTTTCAAGCTATGAGGTTGCATTCAAATTTGATGGCAAACAGGAGGGTAACGCATGAGTGAAGGAGAGCCCTATCAGTATTGAGAAGCTGCCCATCCGATCGGGTTCTATAATGAAAAAAAGTTTGGGGTGAAAATTATGGCAGGATGGGATTGTTTATATCATTTGATAAAAGAGGAAGTTGTACAGCGCAAAGAGGAAGGCTGCAATACGGAGGGGTTCGAAGAGAAGCTTGAAACGGCAGGCAATGATCGACAGAAATGGATGGCGATATATGAGGAACTCATACACCTTCCGATTAGCCCGGATTTTCCATTTAAGGAGCCATCTGGATTGGAAGAGATTCGTCTGGAGCGTCCGGATGGTCCGAGGGTACTTCAGACCAAACATTCTGAAAAGGTCTGGCGGGACAAGTTCTATGGATCATGGCTTGGACGCAGCGTCGGCTGTGCACTCGGCAAACCTGTTGAGCAGAAGGAATATATGGCAGGTAGCTTTGGCAATCCGGGCTGGAAAAATGTGATGCTTTGGTTCCAAGGTGCAGACGCTTGGCCAATAACGTCTTACGTGCCTGCATATTCTCGTGCACAAAAGGAAGTCGGCCTCACAGTTGGTAATTTGTCCACTAAAAGCCTTCGTGAGAACATTTGCTTCATGGAGAGCGATGATGACATCCGTTATACGGTCCTTGGCCTTATGATGCTCGAAGAGAAGGGATTAGAATGGGATTCCTGGGATGTAGGCATGTTATGGCATCGAATATTGTCCTATCATCAGGTCTGTACAGCGGAAACTCAGGCCTACTTAAACTTTGCTCAAGTGACATCTCATGCTAAGAATCTGCTGGAAAAGGAACGAAGTCCAGAATGGGAAATGCAGAAAGATTGGGTTCGTACGTATCTGAACCCTTATCGGGAGTGGATCGGCGCCCAGATCCGTGCAGATGGACTCGCGTACGGCGCAGCCGGGAAACCGGAGCTTGCAGCTGAGCTGGCTTGGCGGGATGCTTCTTTCTCTCACGTCAAGAATGGCATCTATGGAGAAATGTTTATAGCAGCCATGATTGCTGCGGCATTCACGGAAAGTGATCCGGAGCGTATCGTAGAAATCGGCTTAAGTGAAATTCCCGCCAACAGTAGATTGGCTAAAGATGTTAAGGAAGCGATAGCGATCGCGCGCAGTGCACAAGATCAAGTGGAATTGGTTGACCGAGTATGGGAAACATTTAAGCATTATAATCCGGTTCATACCAATAATAATGCCGCTTTGGTTTCGGCTTCGCTGATCTTTGGCCAAGGTGATTTTGAAAGAGCAGTCACCACTTCGGTTCTGGGAGGTTGGGATACGGATTGCAACGGCGCAACGGTGGGCTCTATTATGGGGGCCATGGTGGGAGCTGAGGGAATTCCCGCTTCCTGGTCTGAACCTCTGAATGATACCCTTTATGCGGAGGTCATCGGCTTCCATCCTATTTCCATCTCTGAATGCTCCTCCCGGAGCTATGAGGTATTTAAGAAGCTGAACCCCGATGACTGAAGAAAAACTCATCTTATTATGACACACCAGGTAAAGTATAGAAAACACCGCTATTCCTTTAGGGATAGCGTTGTTTTCTATAGGGAATTCTATAATCTCTTGAATAACTAGTAGCAAATAACTCCATGTGATCATGCCAGATCATTTTTAGCCTCGGTTTGCCTTGATTAGTTAACCGTCAGTTATTTACAACATTACTAAGAAAACATAATTAAAATTAAATCTACCTTCTATAACTAAACCAATGGCACATGTTAGATTGAATGTAGATTAGCCATACCTACGGTACATCAAACTAAACCCATGATGACGAATTCCAGTGATCCTCTTAGTTTTCTTGTAAGCGCTTAAAATATGATTATTCTGAGAGGATCTAGATTTGCAGGGTGCAGTAAAGGGGGATTGTAGTATTCGGAGCAATGACCACAGACGATAGTCGTGCAATAAACAATCGAAGGAGGATGAAATCATTGAAATTCTTTAAAAAAATGAATGTCTGGGTGCTAATGCTTTCATTAGTATTACCTGCATTCTTTGCAGCGATTGTACCGGCTGCAAAGGCTGACGCTTCAGATGGAACGCTCCACGAGGCGGAAGCTTCAGCAGGAGTCAATACGGCTTTGCAGACAGCAAGCGATCCTGTTAACTATTATGTGAGCCCAACTGGTCTCGACACGAATAATGGCCTTACTGAAACGACCGCTTTCAAAACGATTAATAAAGCGGCAAGTGTAACCAATCCTGGGGATACGGTCAATATTATGCCAGGCACGTATTCTCCAACAAACGACGCAAACGACTTTGTTGCGATCACACGTTCAGGTGATCAAGATCCCAGCACCGGTATCGAGCATTACATTACTTATAAAGCCTATGACCCGTCCAATAAACCCAAGCTGCTCCTCCCTCCGAATATTAAGGGAGTATGGGACATGATTGACGTCAATGCCAATTACATTATCATCGACAGCCTTGAAATCGAAGGCAATAACCTCAATCTAACATTGGCAGAAGGGGAAGCCAATTATGCCAGTAAGGTTGCCGGAGGTAAGGATTGGTCGACATATGCCAAGACGAATACCAACGGAATTAGCCTCCATGGACATCACATCATTGTCAAAAACAGCCATATCCATCATATGGCGGGTGGAGGTGTTGGTGGAGGCGGAGATTATATTACCGTTGAGAACAACGACATTCACTCCAACAGCTGGTATACCTTCTATGCAACTAGCGGCATCAGCTTTATGAACGATACGGATATCGACAGTAACATCACCGATTATAAAATTATCGTTCGGAATAATAGAGTTTATGACAATGAAACGAAGGTGAAGTGGGAAAAAACTAAAGGATATTCCGATGGCAATGGCATTATTTTTGACGTGGATGAAACCTATAAAGGTAAAAAACTAGTGGTGAACAACATTGTTTATAACAATGGAGGCGGCGGAATCCACATCTACAGAAGTCACAATGTTCATGTTATTAACAATACGATATATCACAACAGCAGAAGTCCAAATTTAGCGTATCCGAATATGGATGTTCAGTCCGGAGACAATGCAGTCTTCTTAAATAATGTCTCGGTTGCTAGAGACGAAGCCGGCGAGTATGCGAATGGAAACAGCGGATTTAATAACCTTTTTGCAAATAACCTCTATAGCGGCAATACACGGTTTCTAGGGATGAATGAACGGGTATTAGATCCGAAGTTTGTGTCTGAAACGGAAGCAGCTTATGATTTCCACTTGCAGGCAGATTCGCCGGCTATAGATTATGGTACCCGTACACTTGCACCAAGCATGGACATTGAAGGTAACCTACGTCCATATGAAGGAGCCGGGTCGAATGCTCGGGTGGATATTGGGGCATACGAATCCGCATTTAATAACCCAGCATTCTTAGTAGATGACGCCGTACAAATCACGGAACCAACCCCCGAAGTCCCCAAAGAAGCAACAGCAACAAAAGGAACACCGGCTATTGATGGACAAATCGATGATCTTTGGTCTGCAGCAAAGAGCTTTGAACCCCTATATGTAAGCGACCCGACGAAAGAGGCGCCAGAAGCAACTGTGCGTTTGTTATGGGATGAACACCATTTGTATGTGTTAGCTGAGGTGAAGGATACCAATTTGAATGCATCAGGTGGTAACTTATGGGAGCATGACTCCATGGAGTTCTTCGTGGATGAGAATGACGCCAAAACGACGTCGTTTCAAGCAGACGATAGACACTATCGCGTCAATTATTTGAATTTGAAAAGCGGGGGTACGAATGTTACACCGGACATCTTCACCTCTGCAGCACGTGTCGTGGAGGGCGGTTATATCATTGAAGCAGCGCTCCCACTGAAAACCATATCCGGTACCGTAGGGTCCGTTATTGGTTTTGACGCTGGGGCCAGTGATGATAGCAACTATGATGGTATTCGGGATAATGCAACGATGTGGAGCAAC
This sequence comes from Paenibacillus rhizosphaerae, assembly GCF_014192015.1. Classification (GTDB taxonomy): domain Bacteria; phylum Bacillota; class Bacilli; order Paenibacillales; family Paenibacillaceae; genus Paenibacillus_AQ; species Paenibacillus_AQ rhizosphaerae. Next base: position 82,464 of record NZ_JACHXJ010000001.1, read on the forward strand.
CGACGATTAAATTCATATGCCTCTACCCAGTGGTATGGGAATGTAACATTTGTAGAAGCCCCGTCCATCACAAATATAACCCCAATTACGGTGAATACGACAGTAGGAACGGCGCCAGTACTGCCTTCCGTGGTTACGGCCGAATACAGTAATCAATCTACATCCAATGTGAACGTAACATGGGATACTATGGATCCCAGCCGTTATGCAAATGAAGGAAGCTTCTCGGTAAACGGTACGGTTGAAGGCACGGACATCAAGGCCGTAGCTACTATAACAGTTCGCGCAGTGCCGCCAGTGCTGGAAGGATCTACCCTAAAGGTAACTCCGATCCTTACGGGTACAGCCGCTAAGGCTGAGATAACGGAACAACTGCTTCAGCAGCTGTTGGCCGAGACTCCGAGCGATGGTACAGGAAAGAAGCTGGCTACGATTGAAGTGGAGCAGGTAGCAGGAGCGGAATCTTACGTAACGGGCCTGCCGGCACCATTGTTTAAGGAAGGCACCGGGATAAACAGGCTGGCGATTCAGACGGCCCTATCCAACATCACTGTGCCAGATAACATGTTTGAGAAGAAGGATATAGCTGGAGCTTCCAATGTAGAGATCAATATGACGGTTGCTGACGCCTCCATCTTGAAAAAGGAGCAAAAAGTGAAAGTCGGGAACAAAACGTTATTGAAGTTAACCGCACTAGTTGACGGCCAGCGATTGGAATGGAAAAACAATCAAGCTCCGGTGTTGGTATCCATCCATTATCAACCGACACCGGAAGAATTAAAGAAGCCCGAGCACATCACGATCTACTATATTGACGGTGTTGGAAAGACGGTTAAGGAAACCTCGGGAAAATACGATGCGGTAACAGGCAAGCTCACCTTTGCCATTACTACAATGTAAGAGACGCGTCTTTTGCGAGGAATGATAGAAGGTCGTGAGCCTCAGACCTCCATTCCGTAGAGAATGTTAGCCACCTGGACGATGAGGTGAACACACTGTCCAAGGTGGTATCCAATTATCCGGATCCGATTCCGGTACGGTTGAAGCATGGAGATGTACTGTTCTTCGATTCACATCTGTTCCACCGGTCTTATCCAAACCGGACGAAGGACCGTTATCGGCGTTCCTTCGTGTGCCACTATTGCAATGCGCGTTCATTTGTGCCCTGGGATCATGACGGTTATGATGGCGAAAGCGGGAATTATCGCCAAATATTGGCGCGCGGGCGGACTCATCTGGCATATGCGGAACCGATCTTCGACACGCCGGTTGATATTACGCAGCACGATGAATTTCCCGAATCCTCCAGCGTGACGATGATGGCGATGGATGACGGGATGATGATGCCGGTCGTTCAGGAGAAAAAAGAGCAAAGCCAGGTCTTGGAATGAATCAATCGTACAAGAAAGACTTCCACTATAGGCTTCGTCCTGTGGAAGTTTTTTTGCTGTACGTTTTTAAATTTTCTGAATCAAATCCATGAAATGGCATCCCGGTTTACATAAAAAACGGATCGGATTAGACGACGAGACCTTTGGGGGAGTACAAAGATTTCAAGGGTCTCACAGTCACATGCCCTTATCGCTATGTGGGGCAAGTGTTTGATATCAATCCCGAATGAAACTTAACCAGGGCTCCTTCACTTTTACGCATGTGCCCCTGTTGTCACGGCACCAATCGTTAGTTGGGGTTGTCCCCCGAGGAATTGGCCGATCCGTTCTACCTGGTCGGCTAGTTCGCGCTTTTGTATAGCCGTTAGTTCGGCAAAAGGTTCCACTGTAATATAAAGCTTTCGGCCTGCCTTGCGAAGGTTCCAAACACCTGCGGCGATGCCGTTCACAAGCATAACCGGGAAGTTGCCGGCTTGGCCGCCGGACAACGCACGTTCCGCAGCTACTCCGGGGAAAATTCGATCCCGCGGGTGGCAGCCTACTACATAGGAATCAAAGTAAGGAAGCAATCGAATGCCATGAGGTCCTTTGGACGGGAACGAAACGTCTCCTGCTACCACCCATGCAGTTTCTCCATCCACCTCGACTGGTTGAAGTTCCCGGGTCATGGCTTTAAATAGCTCCACGGACCATAGCGGAGATACATTCAACCACTTCGCGAACTGCTGCGGCGTGGCCGGACCATAAGCAAGCAAGAAACGCTTGACGACTTGGGAAAGCGCCGTACGCCCATCCATTGGCTGAAAATCGGGCAAATAACGTTCAGGACTGATATAGGTTACTTTGCGCCCCCGGCTGGGGCCGTAACACAAGGCTCCCCGAATGCCTGCAATCGGCAAGGCAAGACGCCATCTGGGCCACATCCCGCCAAACGCCGGAACAACCCGGTCGTCCGCCCAAGGTCCGGCAGCCCTGATCACCGCTTCGCCCAGTTCTTCAATCGTCAGCTCCTCATGACGCAGTATGTCTGCAATAATTTCAACGATCTCATCTGTCTGTTCTGGCGTTAATCTTGTTTTCTCTGGAAGGCTGGCGGGGTCTCTAGGCGTGCTAGAAGATGATAAAGGAATGGCCGATAATGCTCCGGTCCACATCGGCAAGTCATCCGAAGCCAACAGGTGCACGGTGCCGCGCGGTCCGAACGCTTTGACAAGACTCTTCTCCCTCCACAAGGCCTCATGGATATCTTCGCGTTTTGCTCTCGTCGTCCTCAATCCGATCGACAACTCTGCGGCCGATAAGACCTGCGCATGCACGCCACAGAGCATTCCGGTAATTTCGGGAAGCTTGATTTCCTCAAGAGGAGAAGATAATCCATGACGATCGAGACGCCTCGCGCAAACTTCTTCCCATGTGACTCGCGGCTTTTCCGTGATTGCTGGCATAACCACTCACCCTTTCGTTCGCTTTTTATTCCGTCGGCGGTAGAACGTCTACTACATGAACCGGATCTTCAGAATCGGATGGCCAAAGCCGTTGTTTCCCGTAGCCCCATATCCATGATATCCAGGGGATCGCCGCTATGCTGATGATGCCCTTCGATAACGATCCCTTCCGGATGCCGAATGCCCCATAAGCCGACGATGTTCCGCATATAAGTAATCGCCATCTCGTAAGGTGCCATATCATCGATCGAGTAGTTGCCGTCCCGCGCATTGAGCAAAACCACCTCGGCCTGGTAGAGGTCAAGCACCTCCACCTGATCATCAGGGTGTGCATCTTGGTACGCGTGCAAGAACGCATCGTGCATCCGAACGCTGACGGATTGATCAGCCGGCCGGTCGTTCGCTTTCACCATCAATACTTTTGCCATTCCAAATCTCCTCCTAAGGTTCTGTCTCATTCGTTTTCTACAGTCTCAGGATAAACAAAAAAGTGTGACATCTGTGCGTCATACTTCGGAATAAAAGATTTTGGAGTACTCTTTAATTCTTCCGCAACCGGAGTGGCTCGACAATCTCTGCCCCATCGCCACTGCTCATACGATCTGGATTAGCCACTGTGCACCGGCCGGATTCTTCAGTTTGATCTTGAGATCAGTGTTGTGATTCGCGATAGGAGAAAAACCATATGGACAGAAGGTTTTCCAGTCGTTCTAAGGATCTTGATTACGGTTAACCATTCTATAGAATGGTTAATCGGATCCCTTTTCTGCTGTGCTATAATTCATAAAATAACTGCCCAGTTTGAAAGGATGAGAAGTATGAAAGTGCCATTCAATATGGCCATTAAGCGGGGAAACAAGAGTGTATTTGCCACGCTGTTTATATCATTTTTCGTTGTATTCATCGTACCGGTTACGATTAGCAGCGTTGTTTATTTGAAAATAGAGCAGATTCTGATTGACAATGCCTATCGGGCCAATGAAGCCATGTTGGAGCAGACCAAACACGTAATTAACGGTAAAACGCAAGAAATTGACAGCCTGATGCGTCAAGTCGCATTTCACCCTAAACAGCAGGTTCTGATGCAAAAGCCGGCGGACCCTGCCCAACCTAAGGAACAGTACCAGTATATTGAGCTCATGAAGGACTTAGCCAGGTACAAGGCGTACAGCTCTTTAACTTTAATCTATGATATGTATGTTTATTTTGGCAATACGGATACGATAGTAAGTCCTAGTATGAAGACGGATTCATCCACTTTGTTTCAGCAGATTTACAAATATAAAGGGATGACGGAAAATTCCTATCGCAGCAGCCTGCTTCTGGGGAGCCACTTCAAGTCCTACCTCAGCACCGACCTTATCATAAGCCAGTTCAAAGCAGAGCCGATGATTACCTTTATTCAGTCCCTTCCGTTCGGAGAATTAGGACCAGCCAAAGGAAGTCTAGTTGTCCTGATTCAGAAACGGCAATTCACGGATCTTTTGCGGGAGGTAGAGGGGCTGCATAACGGCAGCATTTATATCCTGAACCAACAAGGCGAGCTACTCATCGGTCCAGAAGGTGAAGGTCAGAACTCAGAAGTTATGGCCCATATTAAACCGAGTCTGGAAAAAACATCGGGCAAGTTTCTATTGCCCGTTCAAGGTGCGGATATGCTCGTATCTTACACAACTTCTTCGGAGAATGGCTGGACTTACGTTTCGGTATTCCCCAAGGATGTTGTTCTGGCGCAGGTTAACCGGGTTAAATTATGGAGTCTGCTGCTGATGGCGATCTGCCTGGCGATGGGTACCCTGCTGTGTGTATTTTTGGCTCGGCGCCACTACTCGCCGATAAAAGGGCTTGTTGCCATGATCAAGCATGGCCGGACGGCGATAGGAAGTGAAGGAAAGAACGAATTGAATTTCATCGCGGAAACGATGCAGCAGTTGTTCGGCAAGGAAGCAGAGATGGAGCACAGATTATCATCACAAATGCCCATTATCCGTTCCGATTTCCTGTCACGCCTGATTCGTGGCCAGATTGACGGCAGGGAGGTTACCCATGAAGATCTGAGTTTCATGGGGATTAATGTTCATCATAATGACTTTGTGATCATCATTCTGGATGTGGAGGAAAGCCCGAGCTTTCTGACCGAGGATACCGAGCGGGAGTGGATCCTGCTCCGATTTATCATGAACAATGTCAGCCAGGAACTGTTGAACGGCGATGGCTATATGCTCGAGCTTGGAAAGAAACGCATGCTGGTATTGGTCCCGCTAAACGACGTATCGGATGAGGATGATCATAGAATTCATGCCTATGCGAGAAGCTTCATTGAGATGATGGCTAGCAAATTCAGGACGGCCGTCTCGGCCGGTATCAGCCGTCGTCACAGTGGTTTAGAGCGGCTTTCGGAATGTTTTGAAGAGGCCACGATTGCCCTCAGCTATAAAATGACAAGGGGAACCCGTTCCATTACTTATTATGATGAAGTACAGAACTGGCAAAGCGAGACTTATCGTTTACCACCGGAGCTTGAAGCACAGCTATTAAACTATACGCGCAACGGTGACTTTCAAAATGCTGCCAGACTTCTCGATCATTTATACGACCTTAATTTTGAACAGGATCATTTGACACCCGAAATGGGAAGGTGGTTCTTCCTTGATCTTCTGAGCACATTGATCAAACTGCTCGAGTCCGAGCAGATCGATTATAGGGAAGTTTTGGGTGACGAAACAGAGCCGTCCAAACTGATCACGGATACGGATACCGCCTTAAGCGCGCACCTTCGCATCAAAGAAATGTTCAGGTTAACCGCCTCCCGGATCCAAGCGGATAAAGTGGATCCCCAAGATGCGCTGCTCAGAAAGATCCGTGAGTTTATTCAAGCTCATTACCATGACAACAATTTGGGATTATCGATGATCGCGGACCATTTAAATATGAACCCGGTATATATATCTTCTTTCTTTAAAAAGAAGAGCGGTGAGAATGTCACGGATTTCATTACACGGATACGGATAGAAAATGCAAAACGTCTTCTTGCCGAAGAAAATCTCACCATCCATGAAATTGCACTGGAGATCGGCTATGCAAGCAATATCGTCCTCACCAAGGTATTCAAGAAATTAGAGGGAATCACTCCAGGAAAATATAGGGAAGGTATCGCTCAATCCAAAACCAAACGAACCGATCTTAAAAATGGATAACCGGTGATCTTAAGCTTGATTTATCCAGCTTGAATGTTTGATATTTATCCCCGCACCCACTTTCCGTAGATTTAAACACAGAAGGACGCAGAGTAAATCTGCCCTTGTAATCAAGTCCAATATTGGGGAGGTTCATGGAATTGAAAAAGAAGAAATGGCGGAGAGGCATGGCTTACGGGATGGCGGCCGTCTTATTCGCAGGAATTCTTACTGCATGCTCCGGAGGAAGTGAAGGTGCAGCGCCAGCCGGATCCAAGGTGGAGTCCGGGCAAACGGAAGGGAAGAACGGGTATCCAGCTTCATTTAGCTATTGGGTGGAGCTGGATGGAGATTCGGCAGTATCCATGACGAATTTTAATGAAAATGAGGCTTACAAAAAGCTGGAAGAAATGACTGGCACCAAGGTGGACTTTAAGCATCCGACCGGTGGCGGCACCCAAATCCAGGAGCAGTTCAACCTCATGATTGCTTCCAGAAACTTGCCGGATGTCATCCAGACGAACTGGCTGACGGTTCCGAAGGGACCGCAGAATGCAATTGATGACGGAACGATCATCCGTCTAAACGATTTGATCGATCAATACGCACCGAATTTTAAAAAGTACTTGGATGAGCATCCGGATATCGCCAATATGATTAAGACGGATAAGGGGGATATCTATGCCTTTCCTTTTATTCGGGAGGACGACCGCCTGAAGGTTTACTACGGTCCGGTGATTCGTAAGGACTGGCTGGATAAGGTCGGAATGCAGCCGCCAACGACAATCGATGAATGGGAACAGGTACTGACAGCTTTCCGCGACAAGGACCCGAACGGTAACGGAAAAAAGGACGAAATTCCATTCCTGCTCGAAGTGGGTGCTGTCCGGAACGATCTCTTGAACTCGATGATTGGTGCCTGGGGCATACTGGACAAGTTTTACCAAAAAGACGGGAAGGTCTATTACGGGGAAATCCAGCCGGAATTCGAACAATTTCTGACTACCATGCACAAATGGTATACCGAAGGTTTAATCGATAAAGACTTTGCTGCTGTAGACGGCAAACTGAAGGACGCCAAGACAGCTGGCAACCAGCTCGGCCTCCTGTACGGATACTCCAGCGGCACAATCGGGAAGTTTACCGATCTGATGAAGGACAGCGTACCCGGATTTAAAATGACGGCCCTCCCTAATCCGACGCTGAACAAGGGAGAGGTATCCGCAGCGGGCATGATCAGTCCGACCTATCCAGGTGAGCATTCCGCGGCCATTACTTCGGCGGCAAAGCACCCGGAGCAAATCGTCAAGTGGCTGGATCTGGCATACAGTGATGAGGGCCACATGCTGTTTAATTTCGGCATTGAGGGTAAGAGCTATACCATGGTAAACGGCAAGCCTGAATACACCGAGCTGATTACGGATAATCCGGATAAGTTGACGTTCAAACAGGCACAAGCGAAGTTTATGAGAACCCAGTACGGAGGTCCCTTTGTCCAGGACGTAGAGTCTTTCCTTCAACAAATGAAGTATCCGGAACAGCTGGATTCGCTTGATGTTTGGTCCAAGGCAAAGAATAATCTTCAGCTGCCATTAATGACCCTGACATCCGAAGAGAGCAGCAAGATTGCATCGATCATGAATGACGTAAACACGTATTCGGATGAAATGGTGGTCAAATTCATCATGGGTACCGAACCGCTCAGTAATTTCCCTAAATATGTGGAAGCGCTGAAGAGCTTTGGCATCGAGGAAGCCATCCAGGTTGAACAAGCCGCGCTTGACCGATATTCCAAACGCTGATGACGTCAGGAGGGGCCTGGGGTCTTCAGTACCCTGGGCTCCCATTCTTACAGCTAATGAGGAGGGAACCTAGGTGTCATCTTACTTTACGAGGTTATGCCGGGACTTGGTCCGAAACCGAGCCGTGTATTTTATGCTGCTGCCGGTTGTCGCTTACTATGTCATTTTTCATTATGGTCCTATGTACGGCCTGCAGATTGCATTTAAAGACTTCAGCCCTGCGAAAGGGATCGGTGGGAGTCCGTGGGTTGGATGGAAGCATTTCGAGTCATTCTTTGGCAGCGTTTATTTTGGGAGAATCCTGGGGAACACGCTTCTGCTCAGCCTGTACAGCCTGATCTTTTTCTTTCCGACCGGGATTATATTTGCGCTGCTCCTGAACGAGCTCAGAAGCGGCAAACTCCGGAAAGCCGTGCAGACCATTTCTTACATGCCACACTTTATTTCGCTTGTAGTCATTGTCGGCATGCTGTTCGATTTCCTGGCCAGGGACGGACTTATCAACCAGGTCCTCGGTTACCTGGGGATCGAAGCCATCCCGTTCATGCGATCGCCCGGCTGGTTCCGAACGATTTATATCTCCTCCGAAATATGGCAGAGCATCGGATGGAGTTCTATCGTATACCTGGCTGCTATCAGTACGGTTAACCCTACATTATATGAAGCGGCGCGCATGGACGGCGCCGGGAGATTCAAACAAATGTGGCATGTTACCCTTCCGGGCATCATTCCGACCATAACGATCATGCTTATTCTGTTTATAGGCAAATTTATGACGGTTAGTTTTGAGAAAATCATTCTGATGTACAATCCGGTGATCTACGAGACCGCCGATGTTATTCAAACCTATGTATATCGCAAAGGGATTCTGGAAGCGGACTTCAGCTACAGCGCTGCGGTCGGCCTGTTTAATGCTGTCATCAGCTTTGCTCTGCTTATAACGGCAAATGCCGTCGCCAAGAAGCTTGGCGAGACGAAACTTTGGTAAGGAGGGATCAAGATGCTGATCAAACCGTCGCCAGGGGAAAAAGCATTCGACATCGTTAATGTCGTGTTCATGATCGTTGTATCCCTGGTCACCTTATACCCACTCTTATATGTTCTGATCTCATCCGTAAGCGATCCCCAGTATGTCGTTCAGAACCGGGGGATTACGCTTTACCCCCACGGATTTAATCTTGACGCATACGCGATGGTGTTTCGGAATCCCAATATTTTAACTTCGTTTGGGAACACCTTGTTCTATGTCGGAGCCGGCACGCTGCTCAATATTATCATGACGTCTCTCGGAGCGTATGCGCTTTCCCGAAAACATCTTATGCTAAAAAATGCGGTCATGTTTATGATTGTGTTCACGATGTTCTTTGAGGGAGGTCTGATCCCGCTGTATTTATTGATGCAGAATCTGCATCTGTTGGATAACCGCCTAGCGGTCATCATCCCCTCGGCCGTGAGCGCATTTAATCTTATCATCATGCGGACGGCGTTTCAGGCGGTTCCCGAAAGTCTGGAGGAATCAGCCAGAATTGACGGAGCGGGAGATTGGACGATCCTGTTCCGTGTGGTTCTTCCTCTTTCCATGCCGGTGGTCGCGGTGATGATCCTGTTCTATGGGGTTTCTCATTGGAATTCATGGTTTTATGCTTCGATTTTTCTTCAGACCAGGGAATACTTCCCGCTGCAAATTATCCTTAGGGAAATTTTAATCAGTAACGACACCAGCTCCATGTCCGTCGGCGTGGGAACGTCCGACCAGATGGCCATCGGGGAAACGATCAAATATGCAACGATCATCATCGCTACGGTTCCGATATTGCTGCTGTATCCTTTTTTGCAAAAGTATTTTGTCAAAGGCGTCATGGTTGGCGCCATTAAAGAGTAAAACCCAAATATAAGATTAATAACTTGGAGGGAAACGGTTTTGATCAGACTATTCGAAACAAACCGCATAAGAAAAACCCGCTCACTGGAGGGCACTTGGACATTTACTACGATGAGCGAAGATAGAACAGAACAGGACGCCCCCGTATATCAGCTTCCGGTTCCCGGATGCTGGGAACAACATCCGAACCTGGCTTCCTACCGAGGAAGAGGCGTATACCGCAAATCAATCCACACGTCGCAGAAAACCTCGCTGCGCTTCGTGTTCAAGGGAGTCAGCCATACCGCTGACGTATCTTTTGACGGTATTCCTGTAGCCCATCATTACAATGCCTATACCGCATTTGCAGCGATTGTAAAAGACGTCGATCCGGGTGACCATGTGCTAAAGGTTGAGGTGGATAACGGATTTCACGAAGGCTCGTCATTGCATGTACACAATGACTATTATACGTATGGCGGGTTGATCCGACCTGTAAGCGTCGAGGAGATCGGGGACGCTTTTATCGATCGGATCGAATTTGAACCACGGAGGAACGACACGGGCTGGGAAGCTGACATTCGGTTACATCTTTGCAGCATAACTGATACAGACCAGGAGTTCCGGGTGACGGGAAGTGTGGCCGGCCAGTCCCTGGACTTTGGATTGGTCCAACTACCCGCGGGCCAGAGTCTGTCCGTTAGCCACTCCATGGCCTTTTCGGGCGTCGAGGCATGGAGCCATGAGAACCCTGCGCTGTATAATCTGGAAGTGCAATTGGAAGATCCCGATGGCGGGGTGATCGATGATTTGATTGAAAGGGTAGGGTTCCGGGTCATTTCAACGAGTAACGGGAAAATTCAGGTTAATGGGAAGGACGTCGTCCTTAAAGGATTTAACCGCCACGAGGATCACGGCAGTGTTGGAGCTTCATTTTCATTGAACCTGATGGTCCAGGATCTGGATCTCATGGCCGATATGGGTTGTAATAGCGTACGGACGAGTCATTATCCCAATGACGAGCGTTTTCTGGACCTTTGCGATGAGCGGGGATTTTATGTATGGGAAGAAAATCACGCCCGCGGATTGACGTTAGAGCAAATGCGGAATCCAAACTTTATTCAGCAATGTGAAGATGTGAATCGGGAAATGGTCACACAGCATTATAACCATCCATCGATCATAATCTGGGCTATTCTAAATGAATGCGCTAGTCATACTGAGGAAGGACGAGTGCATTATCAACGGCAGTTGGAGCAAATTCGCTCACTTGACGGAAGTCGGCCGCTGACGTTTGCTTCCCACCACCGGGAAAGGGAACTTTGTTTTGACCTGGCTGACATTGTCTCTTTTAATCTCTATCCAGGTTGGTACGGCCCAGAGGACGCAGGAGAGCTGTGCGACAAAGCCAGAGGCTGGGCTGATGCAGCAGGAGGACTGGGTAAGCCGATGATTATGAGCGAGTTCGGAGCCGATGCCGTTTACGGGTACCGTATGCCCTCCCGGGTCAAGGGAACAGAGGAGCGGCAGGCGGACATCATCGATGAAAACCTGACTGCATACCAAAGCAGGCATTTTATATCCGGCATGTTCATTTGGCAGTTCTGTGACTGTCGGGTAACGGAGGAAAAAGTAGGACCACTATGGAGGGTGACAACGCAGAATATCAAAGGCGTCGTGGACATGTACCGCCGTCCGAAGCTGGCTTATGAAGTGGTGAAACGACATTTTGGAGACAAGTAACCGCAGTGTCCCTTAGTAACGCAAAAATTTATAAGCTGAAATATTACTCTAATTGATAGAACGGCTTTGTTCGCGAGAGGGGTCACCAGATTGAATACAACATCCTAGCGGTGAGTTATATGGGAAAATCATGATAGGACAGGCGACCAGGAAGTAATGGTCGCCTTTTTTGGGTTGATAGCAAAACATCGTGAACACAGTAGCGGGGCAATGCACAATGCTAAACGAAATTTTGACGATGAGCTGAATTAGCGAACGATCCCGCGATTGAGACAAATCGTCACGCGATTATTGGGAAACATGAGTTCGTGCCCGATATTCACTTGCCGGCCTAAGGAGAACAAAAAGCAGTCGAAGTTGGGATGAAAATAGCTTATGTACTGGCTGCGATAATATCGTCAAACTTAATCCATTCCCATTCATCGCGGTCTATGCTGAGCTTGATCTCTTTACGGACTGTATTAATGACCGTGACGAAACCGATAAGACTCCTGGACATTTAACCAAATATGCTGTGAGATGAAATCTTTACGGATGCACTGTAATGAAAGCGCTATCTATATTTGTATAAAATGATCACTACAATTCAAATTATGAACTGTATTCGTTATCTTCATCGAGAATCTATAATTAATTCACAGATCCGTTGTTTTGAAGCAACCAATGAGGAGGTGAACCAAGTGTCAACTATGAAGCGCCTGCAAAGGCAATTGCCGTTTCAAGTATTCGTGTGGGTTGGATTGGCGTATTTACTCATCTTCAGCTATATTCCGATGTTCGGGATTATTATTGCCTTTAAGGATTACAGGATATCCAGCGGAATTGAGGGTATTTTCACGAGCCCTTGGTCTGGCTTGTCCCACTTTCGGGAGCTAATCGACGACTATAATTTTCCGATGCTTGTGCGCAACACGCTGGTCATTAGCATTCTGAAGATTATATTTTCCTATCCGGTCCCAATTCTGTTCGCCATCTTGCTCAGCGAAGTACGTCACGTATTTTTGAAGAGGTTCGTTCAAACCGTAAGTTATTTGCCGCATTTCATATCTTGGGTTGTCGTTACCGGTATTGCAAACGCTTTCCTGTCGAGCGGCTACGGAGTTGTAAACGACCTACTGCTTAACCTTCACCTCATAGGGAAGCCGCTTGAAGTGCTCACGAATCCAGATTCCTTCTGGGGGCTGGCTGTCTCGACGGCGATCTGGAAGGAAGCGGGGTGGTGGACGATTATTTTTCTGGCCGCGCTGGCTGGTATTGATCCTTCTCTATATGAAGCGGCGGAGATTGACGGAGCGGGTCGATTGAAGCGGATCTTGTACATTACCTTGCCGGGCTTGAAGAGCGCAAGCATCGTCATTCTCATTCTGACGATCGGCAGTATGCTGGGAGGCGGCCTTGTCGGCTCCAACTTTGAGCAGGCGATGTTACTGGGTAACTCACTCAACAGCGACAAATCCCAGATCATTCAGACCTATGCATTTTCCATCGGTCTCGCCCAAGGACGATTTTCATTCGCCACGGCCGTCGACTTGATGCAATCCGTTATTTCGGTACTGCTAATCTTCGGAAGCAATACCATTGCAAAAAGGCTGTCCGGGACGGGGTTGTTCTGATCGAGCCATATATCAATCCCATGCGAGGTGAAAGGGATGCGAAGAAGGAAGACAGTGGAGGACCGCGTGCTGGATACTGTTATTACGGCTATTCTCGTAGTTGTGGTCTTCATTACCTTATATCCTTTCTATTATATTCTACTGATTACGTTCAACGAAGGTACGGATACAGCTGCCGGCGGCGTATACTTGTGGCCTAGACAATTTACCCTTAGTAACTACACTTATTTTCTTCAGGATCCGAAATGGGTTAAAGCGTTTGGTATCTCGGTGCTCCGAACGGTCATCGGGACAGCGCTCGGAATTCTGTTCACCTGCCTTGTGGCGTACGGATTGTCTAAGCGGGATCTGGTTTTCCGATCGGGATATTTTCTGGCCGTCGTGATCGCGATGAACTTCTCCGGAGGTCTGGTTGCTTTCTATATCGTGCTGAGAAGCCTTGGGCTTATTAACAATTTTGCAGTTTACGTCGTTCCGGGCATGCTTAACCTTTTTTTTCTGCTGATCGCCATCTCCTTCTTCCGGGACATCCCGGATGAATTGGGGGAATCAGCGCGAATCGACGGGGCTTCGGAGCTTCATATTTTTGCACGAATTGTCCTCCCGGTATCGATGCCGTTGCTCGCGACGATGAGTTTGTTCATTGGTTCCGGCCAATGGAACTCTTGGCTCGATTCAGCCTATTTTGTACAGGACGAGGGGTTACGTACACTAACTTACCGCATGATGCAGGTTATCAATCAGACAATGGTGCCATCAGGCGACACCCAAGCTGCAGCCATGTCTCGAACGAGCGTCACTCCGTTCTCCGTCCAGGCGACGGCGATGGTCGTCTCCATTGTGCCGATACTCGGCGTATACCCGTTCCTGCAGAAGTACTTCGTCTCAGGAATGATGCTCGGTTCCGTAAAGGGCTAGTCGGTATTGGAGAGTTCTCTTTTAAGGGAATGCTTTGAAAAATAAAAAAAATGATGGGGGAATGAATATGATTCATCGGTACAAGTCGTTTCTAATCCTGCTGATGACATTTCTTTTGTTGGCTGGAGGCTTGTTATCCGCATGCAGCAAGTCTACCAATGAAGGCACATCCAACAACAAGACTGAGGGCACCGCTTCGAATTCAACCTCTGGAGACGGCGCCCAGCCGTGCACAAAGCCGGTGGAATTGACGATGTTCGTTGATGCGACCTGGTATCCGTTCCAAGATTGGACAGGAGAAATTCCCGACTTGATTACGAAGGCGACTTGTGTGAAGCCGAAGGTAACCATTGCGACCGATGACAAGCAATTGGCTTTGATGGTCGCTTCTGGCGATCTTCCGGATCTGGTGGTTTCCTTTAACTTCAAGCTGATGTCCGACAGCAAACTGAGTCTTCCTTACAACGAGATCTTTCCAAAATATGCGCCTGACGTTACCTTCGATCCGGTGAAGGTACTCGTCAACACGGTGAACGACGGGAAATATTATGCCATCCGCAATGATTTTTCTTCGGAGTCTGAATGGAAGGTTAATCCGTATGCTCATATGATGACTGCAGGACTTGCCATGCGCAAGGATATTCTGGAGGAGCTTGGTAATCCTTCTATTAAAACACTGCAGGATCTTGACAACGTTTTCGCCGAAGTAAAGAAAAAGCATCCGGATATAGTGCCGCTTATTCTGAATCCAAACTGGCAGCGCCCATACTTTGACGTACAGTTCGGCGCTCAAGGAGGACTCGTCGACAACGGGGGGAAGATCGAATATTATCTTCGTCAGGATAGCGTGCGTGATTCTATGCTCTATATGAACAGCTTATACCGCAACGGGTTCGTTACATCGGAGAACTTCGCATATAAGAACGAATCGGAGACCGAGCAGATGATGTTATCGGGCAAAGGCTTTGCTTATACGTGGACCTATTCGGGGGCGGATCGTCTGACAGCGGATTCAAAGGGCAAACTTAAGTTTGTACAATTGGCTGAGCCGCTCAGTCCGAAAGCGTCCATCGTCAGCACGGGCACCGGTGGTTTGGGGATCTATGTGACGAAGGATAACAAGAACGTGGAAGCATCGGTCCGCTTCCTGAAGTATCTGTTCTCGGAAGATGGCTGGAGATTGGCGGAATGGGGCATAGAAGGCAAGGATTGGACTTGGAACGATGCCGGCTATCCGGTATTCAACTACGATCCGCAGGATCTGACCGTCCTCAAGCAGAAGGGTGTCTACTGGTGGGGAGTGCCCACAGAGACCGGTGTTGGTATGGCTCTCGGTTCTTACAAAGAAGGTTCCGAGACGACCCGTCAAGGTGAAGCATACGATAAGATCATCTCGTTCAATCCGGCGATTGGCATGATTAGTCCGGATACCGATTCGCCAGAGCAAATTATTCAGACGAATATTGATAATATGGTGAAGACGGAGGTAACGAAGGTATATCTTGCTCCTTCGGCGGAGGAAGCGCAAAAGGCTTACGATGAACTGATCAAGAAAGCAGAAAAAATCGGCATGGCCAAGCTGGAGGCGTGGGCCACAGCTCAGTATGGTCCTTTGAAGGAGAAGTACGACAGTTTGAAGAATTGATGAAATGACATATAAGGACTTTGAAGAAGAGGGGGCTCATATAGAGCGAGGCCGCACCATGGCCCGCTCTGTATGAGATCATTTGTTTTTTAGGGAACGGAGTGGATCTACCTTGCGAATCGGCACAAAGATGATTGTCGGTTATATTCTTCTAATCGTCATTCCGTTTCTATTTTTCGCAATTTTCGTCTACGCCCAGTTGAACGAGAAGTTAACGACACAGTACAAGCTTGCCAATCAACAGAATATCGAGCAGCTCGCAGTGAACCTCGACGCCAGCTTCTTGAAGATTGAATCACTGTATTCTATCTACCAGAATAACTCAGCCTTGATCGATTATTTGCGAGGAAACGAGCTGAACGATAGGGATTTAATTTATTCCTATCTGAAGGATATCTCGCCGGCCTTTTCGTTCGCATCCCTCGCGGAGGTTCAAATCGACAATTTAACTGTATATCCCAAGACCCAACGCAAAATGTTAACCGTAAGCGGATTCAAGCCATATGAAGAAGGACGAGACAAGCTGACAGATGCCGAACTGGGTGCCTTGAGTCCAAAGGAAGGCTTATGGAAGAGAGCAAAAACCGACGGGACGCTGTCCCTCGTCTTTTATCATAAAATTTACAACGATTTGTATAGCAACGATTTGGGAATTCTCGCTATTTCGGTTCGTTCCACCCTTGTGGAGGACTTTGTGCAGTCTCTCCGAAGCATGCATCCCGGAAACGCAGTTCTCCTTACTGACGCAGATGGGCAAACGATATATCGCAGCATCGACAACGAGAAAAATATCGAAGCAATTGATGATGCGGCTCGCCGGGTCCATGCGGGCGAAAAGGAGCATGTCAACGCGCGGTTTATTCTTAATTCTGCGCCAATAAAGCAGCTTGGATGGACTGTAATCGAGATCAATCCGCGAGAATCACTTTTTCACTTGTTTAGGGTGAAGCAATGGTGGCTCGTGGGAGGGGGAGTCTTATTGCTCCTGCTATCAGCCCTTTATTACGCCATTTTGTCGTCCTTGACCAAGCGAATGCTGCTTCTATCCAGACATATGAGACGGGTTGGTCCCGATTGGCTTGGACATTCGTATGCGGGCCCTGTTGGGAAGGATGAATTCGGATACCTCATTTCGAATTACAACGCGATGATCGCACGGATGGATGAGCTTGTCAATCGAGTTCAGAAAGTAGAAATATTGAAAAAAGACGCGGAATTCAAGATGCTTCAGGCACAAATTCAGCCTCACTTTCTTTATAATACGCTGGAGACGATGCGAATGCTGGCGCGTGCCAACGGCGATTCAACCGTTTCGGAGATGGCTTACTCTCTTGGCAATCTTATGCGATACAGCTTGTCCCGGAAAGACAACACGACGCTCGGTGAAGAATGGGAGTACCTTCGTCAATATTTAGCTATTCATGAGATTCGAATGCCCGACCTGCAAATCGAATGGGAGAAGGATGAGGCGGCAACCTCGATTCCCTGTCCACGGTTCATTCTGCAGCCGCTCGTTGAGAATAGTATTCTGCACGGATTATCCAAACGTAGAGGGGGGAAGCTTGTCTCTATCCGTATGGCAGTTCAAGGAGAATTCGTGATTATCATTGTGGCGGACAACGGCACAGGCATCTCGGATGACCGAATGAAGTTGCTGCAACAAAAGCTGCGGGATAACAATGGGTATGACGAAGGGGGGATCTCGGAAACCGAAGGAATCGGACTCAGCAATGTCCTTCAACGCGTCAAGGCTTACTTCGGTCCTCTATCAAGCTTGGCCATAGAGAGCAAACTCGGAGAAGGGACCGTCTGTACGCTAAAGCTATATCTGGAGGAGAGAGACCATGCTAAACTTGATGATCATTGATGACGAACCGATTATACTGGCAGGCATTCGAGATATGGTGGAGCAAGAAAAGACACCCTTTACTAGAATCTCTGTTGCTTTCGACGGTGTTGAAGCATTGGAGCAAATGGCCTACTTCCGTCCTGATCTTGTGATTACCGATATTCATATGCCGGAAATGGACGGACTTGCCTTCATTCGAGAGGCGCATAAGAAAAACGTTCGACGTTTTATCATCCTAACGGGCCACGATAAGTTTGAATACGCTCGTGAGGCATTGCGGCTGAAAGTCGTTGAATATTTGTTAAAACCAATCAATCAATCCGAGCTTAGCAGTCTGCTGAAAAGTATGGCGACGGACATCGTCACCGACAAGAATAAGGAGCGGGATGAAGAAGCGGATAAAGGACCGGCCTGGTATTCGAACGAGAAAATGCGGATGCTTGCCGATTACGTCCACGCCAATTATGGGAGAGATATATCTATTGCAGATGCGGCCACTTGGCTCAATCTGAATCCTGCATATGCAGGGCAGCTGTTCAAGAAGGAAACGGGGAAATCCTTTATCTCATACCTGCGATGCGTCCGAATGGAAAAGGCCAAGGCGCTGCTTCTCGACATGCGAGAGATGTCGATGGACCACATCGCTTGTTGTGTTGGGTACGAAAACAGCCGGACATTCTATAAGGTGTTCCGCGAGCACGTCGGTCAGACGCCCGGAGAGTATCGCGACTCAAACGGCAAGAATGGGGAAAGTTAAATCTCCTTTCGAACGGCTTCGGAATCTAATGAATTTCGATAACTGAGTTCCCGGCATCTTGCAATGCTTTTTGTATGTGCCGGCGAAGCTCTCCGGACGTTGCGAAGCCGAGTTGTACCGAAAAGGACGTTATCGGCCAGCGTCGGCTAATCGGGTTTGCTCTCACGGAACGGGTACGATTCGGGTGATGAAACATTAGTATTTGAAAACGATTATGCGTTTTTTGAGGAGGTTATTCAGATGACGAAATCGACAGACCTGCAACGCATGTTTAACAAAGGGAACTTTTCGCTGACCTATACGGAGATCCCAACTTCAAATCCGGGCGATGAGTGGCGGGACGGAATGGTGAGCGGCAATGGCGAAAATGGTTACATTACATCCGGCTCGCCGTATCGGGACTGCTTTATTTTTCAAAATATGTGGTTTAACTTTCCCTCTAACGCTCCTAGAGAGATACCGAGTGAGTTGACGGGACAACTTGACGATGCCAGAAAAAATGTCTATCTGCTGAACGATCAATGGAAGATCACGGACGCGAAGGGCTCGACGCGAATCAGGACCTTTTTTTATAGTTTCCATCCGGGTCACCAGCTCCGATTGGGAATCGTGAAGACGGGAATCGTATCTGAATACGAGCGGTGGACGAATCATGAGACGGCGGAGACCGGCGTGCGTTATAGAGACGAGCAAGGCCAGTGGGAGCGTACTTCGTTTACGTCTCGGATGGATAACGTATCAATTACGAGAATATCCCAATCGTCTACTGGCTCCAAGATCAATCTGGTCATCTCCATCGACGATATAACTAACATGGCCAAAGCGTACGATGGGCACTCCGAAGTGTCGGCACTTCAATACAAAAAGGTCGTGAACGAAAACGCTGAGTTTATCGCACAGGTTGTTCACTACCCCTCCTATCCAGGGAGCGAATTGATCAATGGCGGTTACGCTGGTCTTACGCAGGTCTTGGTCATGGGAGGAACGAAAAAGAGAGTGCTGCTCGAAAAAACAGACGAGCCGATGAATGTGGGCGCCGAACAAAACCCCGCGATTCAAGTCATTGATGCCGATGCCGTTTATCTCATTACGCAGTCTCAAAGGACAGTCGATATGGGCAAGCTTGACACTTTCGCCGGGTTGAAGGAATATCCCATTATTGGTGAGTTGTTCGGAAAAACAAATGAAGTAGCCATTAAATATAGGGAACGTAGCGGCTTTTTTGATTATGAATCGGCCCTAGCGTCTCATGCAAAGAAGCATTCCGATGAGTACAATGCGGTTAGTCTCGCCATTCAAGGCGATGAAGAGGATAAATCAGCGGACAACCGTTCTCTTGTTCGGGCACAGAAAGCCGAGAAAAGGAGAGTCAACCATGCTTTTATGGAACGGGTGTACGATCAGGGACGTTACGCCATGATCTGTTGCGGCGGTTCGAGCGCGCCGCGCTTGTATGGGATGTGGACCGGGGAATGGAACCCCGGTTGGCGCGGGATTTATACTCTCGACGCCAATGTGAACTTGCAGGTTGCCGCTATGAACACGGGGCATCTCGAACAAATGCCGCTCGGCTATATCAACTTCTTCTTAAGAAATGCGCCGGATTTTGAATATAACGCACGAATGTCCTACGGAATGCACGACGCTTTGCAAGTGTCCGTCAATTCGGACGGTGATCGCGGCATGCACGTGGAATACGACAATGATTATCCTTTCGAGTATTGGAATGCCGGCGCGAGTTGGTGTCTTTTGCCGATATTTGAATACTGGCAGTGTTATGGCAATCGACAAATTCCAATTCACGAGAGCATGCGAATCCAGGATCTACAGCCGATCCTTGGAATAAAAGATGGGGGGCTGACCGACGAGGAATTTGCAGACATGCTCCGTAGAGAATATTTGGATCTTGAACGAGATATCTTGCTTCCGCTTCTGACCAAGCAAGCGAACTTCTGGGAACAAATCTGTACGCCAGAATATTATACGGATGCTGACGGCAACGCCTGTTATCAAAGCGGCAAAACGATGCTTTATGATGGGGAAAAGTACATCCTCCTCCCAACCTATTCACCAGAGAACCACCCGATTGGATACAACAGCACGATCACGGCGAATGCGACAATGGACATCTCGGCTGCTCGCGACGGCCTTCACATGGTCATCGCGTTGGAAAAAGCAGTCAAGCGCGACGGATACAGAGCAGCTGTAGCCAAATGGGAATCGTTGCTGGGGCTGCTGCCGGAATATCAGCTTGATTCGGACGGCGCCTTGCGAGAGTGGGCAATGAAGGAATACACGGAAAACAATAATCACCGCCACCTAAGCCACCTCTATCCAGCCTGGCCGGCTTACGAAACGCAAAAAGAACCGGAGTTGGCCCACGCCGCCTCAATCGCATTGGAGAATCGAAATAATTACAATACGGAAGATGCCACAGCGGGACACGGCTGGATGCATAAGGCGTTAGTTATGGCCAGATTGAAAAACGGGGACGGCGTCATCGCATCACTGCTGCCGATGATGACGAATGACGGTTACTACGAGTCCTTGATGACCGATCACGACACAAACAGAAGATGCCATACCTACTGTACCGACACGTTATTTGGTACGGTAGCGGCTGTGAACGAGGCGTTGCTTTTCTCTAATACCGGCATGATCGAAGTACTCCCGGCTTTGCCCTCCGACTGGCCGAACGGTACTATGAAAGGTCTAATGGCCAGAACCCGGGTCGAAGTCAAACAGCTGGCGTGGGATCTGAACGCCAAACACGTAACCGTCACGCTGCGCTCTTTGGAAGACGGCAATTCAATTCATTTAATGGCGGGGATTCCATGGAACAGAGCGACAGTTGACGGGATTGCAATCGAAGCGACTCACGATGACAGGAACACCTACATTCCGCTGACACTACAGTGTGGATCGGACGTAACAGTAGTTTTTACACTCACAGATTAAGCAGGCGATACGAATGCCAGAGACAATAGCGCGAAGGGATCCTTTCCTGTGAGGCCAGAAGAGGCAATAAACGAGAGAAGGAAAGCAATAAAAGGTCCTGATCTTCCGATGCGGAAGGTCAGCTGGTTAGGGGACTGACCCCCGTTTGTGAGACAGGAATCAAAACACCTTGCAAGTTTAAGCAGCCAGTTGCCGGAAATGAAGCGGCGACTGGTTGTTTCGTTTTGTTTGAATGCGAATTGAGTTATAGTAAGTAATATGGTCTCAAACGGTCTGCTCGACGATGGCAGTCGTCGTACAGGTTAAACCTTCGAGATAGAACGTTTCAGACTTTAGTGTGGAATGAAACGATTCGATGGGGGCATTATCAGCGGGCGTACCCTTGCGGGCGTAGCTGTATTGTTTACCAACAGGCTGCTCCAACCGATTCCATTGGCCACTGCGATACCATCTTGGTCCATGACTTCTTTCACTGGAATGCCATCCAACCTCATTTCAATAGCTTTCTTTTTCACTTCTACTGGATAGCTGACTCTTGTTGCCAACGCAAAAACACCTCCAAAGTTGTCTCCATATCTTACGACATGGATGCATTCTCTTGAAGGTGTTTTTAATTTGTCTCACGCTATGGGGTCAGTGCCTTAGCATGATGCTTTTTTATATTTAGACGAATCCTTCAAACACTGGGAGTCTTAAATATCGAGAGAATATCGAACGTTTTTCCCTGTTAAGTAAATCAGATGATGATTATTAAGTTCTCGAGCAGCTTAGCTCAACGCCATATAAAATTCCCATAATCAATTACAATGATCTTTTTACTATTCTTTACGCGTAAGTTGTTATAATTTGGATTACCATCCTTCCTCATAACTACTTCATAAGGAATAATCCCATAGTAACTAAATTTACTCCTCAGTTCGTAAAGTTTTTCTTTATATTTTTTAGAATGAGGAAAATTCTGATTGTATTTTCTCATTATTATCCATCGATATTCATCTCCATAATCTATAATCTTGCCAAGATGTTTTCTAATTGAATAAGGAGATGAAAAATAAATGAATACTTCTTTCTTGTTGCTTTTAATCCCATATTTTGACTTAGCCACCTTTATAACAAAGCCATTCCCAATATCATAAACAACTCGCCTAGCCCCCTCACCGATAAACTTACCGTCACCAATCAATTTTTTTATATTATTGTTCATAGGTACAAGCAGCTCCTTTCAGAAATAGAAGGTCATAGAAGTTATATTTACGATTATGTATTCTCATCAGATTAATCATGAGGTTGTCAGTAAAAAGGCCACAAACTATTATTGAAAACATAGTTTGTAGCCCTTGGGAAAGTGATGGTGAACCTTATCTAAGCCCACCGTAAAAAGTGTTGTTAGAAGCAACGATGATGTCTTCTGTGTTTTTCACACTTAACTAATACCTTTTGTCCTGGTTTGAGGACGATAACTATAGGCTTCTTATGACGATGTTTCATGAAACATCCTCCCTTCGAAGAAGATAATTCAGTATATTCACTTAGCTAGAAATGAATTGGACTAAGAATCAATAAAAATTACTCATTTTTGTCTGCTGCCTAAAATTCCGCATTATCCTGTTCAAAAAAAACATCTGATCGAAAATCGGGGTCGTTCGCACCCATACCCAATCCGAGACCCCAAAAGGACCCGTGACCGAGAATATGCTCCGTATTTACCTTCCAATTTTTAGAGTGCGAGAAACAAAACACCTACATGGTGCCTTTTGCTCGTCTGGTGGCGTGAATTGCTTCTTAATTATGGAGCAGATAATATTTATTCAGTAGAAAAGAAAGAACATGGCTGTGAAACTTCATCATCCACAAAAATCCCAATGGGACAGGATAGTGAATCGCTGTTCCATTGGGATTTTTGAGCGGAAGGGAGACGATGTGTAACGCACCCGGCTTATGATAACCCTGAAGAAAAGCAGCCACGTTGGTTAGCATGGCTGCTTTTTTAGATTTGGATGAATTCTTCAAACACGGGGAGTCTTAAATACCCTTCATCTGTCCAGTGTCTGAAGCGAACCCTGATTTGAATATCAGGCTGTACGAAGACGTAGTTTTTGTTTTCACTAACTTTGGTCTTCAGTATAATCGGAAATGCCCTTTTGCGAACGGGATCCGTAAGGCCGTACTTTAGCGTCCCGGCCGGAGCGATTTGGCCATTACGGAGAACGCCGAGGGTCCAGGCAACTTCCTTTTTCGAATATCCGGTTATAAAACAGTCCTCACGCTGATAAACAACCATTCCCATTCATCACGGTCTATGTTGAGCTTGATTTCTTTACGGAATGTATTAATGACCGTGACGAAACCGGTAAGACTCCTTGTATGAAACGGATCAAATATACTTAGGTTTACTTTCACGTGGTTATTGAATGAATCCTGCAGTATCAGCCCCATCAGCTGCCACTCCTGCTCATCGATGACCGGCTTGCTCATGCGATTTAACTCCTTCTGGTGAACTAAAATGGTCTCTTTATGTTGCGGCAACATCATTCGCGAGCTATCAAACAACCCATTATCATTGTCCGCGTATGTAAAGGCGTTAAGCTTTACTGGTCAACCGAAACGATAAGGCAGCCCTCGGCTGCCTTATTCCCATTTATTGGGTTTTATAGTCTTGAATACAAAATACGCACTTAAAGCGAAAGCGCATATGTTTCTTTTTTTCTTACTATTTCTCGTTCGATTCGGCTCCTCTGCCATCAAGACCATTCAGGGTCCGGTTGCGGAAGGCTGTCGGTGAAACGCCGTGGAACGCGGTGAACTGTTTGGTAAAGTGGTGGATGGACGAAAATCCGAGGTCGTTAGCCAACGTGGTAACCGTTTGATTGCTTTCTAGCAGGGCGGACGCGGCGCGCTTCATGATCGTGCGCTTCCAGAATGCCTTGGGTGATAGTCCCGTCCCGGCTTTAAACAATTGATGGAAATGGGTCTTTTTTAACCCGCTTTGACGAAGCCATTCCTCATAACTGGACTCCGTATATTCACCACGTTCGATCAAATCTATGATCTTCAGAATGCGTGGGTCAGCGTGGTTGTCGTTAATCGCCTGGCCAAGACAGAGAATGAAAGCTTTTAACAACAAATGTGCCGCCGCTACGGAGCGGTGGTTTCTTTTCTGAAACTGTTTGACGATGGACGCTATCATCTCGGTTAATTCGGTATATCGATGAAGGGGGAATACTGCAGGTATCCGGTTGAGATCCGTTTCCGGGTGGATTTTGGTAAGCAGAGAAGGATTGAATTGGGACGACTTCCAGACAAGATGGGCCTCCGTATTCAGGGGCGGATCGGACCATAATTCGCAGTAGACATTATACGTAGTCAACGCCTGGGAAGGACCACTTTCGAACGAATGCTCGCAAGCGGGAGGGATGAAGAGGAGATCGCCTTTCTTTACATAATATCGCTGCGAATGAATCCTCAAGGTTCCACGTCCGCCATCAACGAGATGAAAGGCATAACAATACCCGATTCTCCCCAATTCGGATGGCTGGTTATCAAGCGGAAACCTGTAATGGTGCGCAACGCGAATGAATGGGGTTATTGACAGTAGACTATCCATTCCATCGTACCTCCAAACCAATTGATCGGAAATAATGACAACATAACGAACAGCCGTACAAATACATTTTCTTTAATTTTTGATAAATTTATCACAGAAAAATTATTTTGTATAGGAGATGATCGAAATGACGAAGGGATTAGCGGGTGGAAGTTTGACCAAAGAACAATTGCAATTCTACAATGAACAGGGCTATCTCGTACTACCGGGGTTGTTGACCGAGGAGGACCTCTCTCCGGCGAGGGAGGCGATGAATGAGAAAGTATCCATGATCGCTAATGAATTGCTTCAGGCTGGGCTGATCGATGATATGCTGGAAGATCGTCCATTCAAATCGAGGCTGGCTGAGCTGTTCGCAGATTTGACCGCTGACGATTTCCTTAAATATGGTCGAAGTTGGCGGGACCGGTTGCCCGGCTATTTCCACCTGATGAGCAATCCGAAGATATTGGATGCCGTCGAATCGCTGATTGGCGGGGAGATATTCGCCAATCCCGTATACAACACAAGACCTAAAATTCCTAGGGTAGCCGCAGGGGCGGTGCCGTGGCATCAGGATAAATCCTATTGGCCAGATGCTAATTCCAATCCGGTTATTACAGTTTGGATACCGTTGGTTGATGCGAACGAGATCAACGGATGTTTGCACATTAAACCAAGAACACACCGCAAAAAACTGCTTCAATGGCATCAGGAATCTCACTCCGGTACGGGCTACACCGCCCTGCACGAGGAACAGCTGGGACGGATTGAAACCGTGGCTCTTCCCGTTCCTACCGGTAGCGCGATTCTATTCAACGATCGATGCCTGCATATGTCGACGCCAAATGAATCGGATGAGGTTCGTTGGAGCGTTGACCTCAGATATCAGCCTACCGATCAAGATCCGATGCGCAATCACGGGGCTGGATTTCTTGCCAGGAGCCGAATTTATCCAGAGCGTGTCGCTACGCTGGAGGACTGGCTTGCGGAGCGCTTGGAGCACCGGCCACAGGAGAGCAGTGCTGAATAATAGGCAAAGAACTGCAGTATATTGTTTTGAATACAATTTAATGGTTAGAAAAAAGAAGTACTCCATTTTCGTCATGATCTCAATAAAGAAGTTTCATTCCTTATTTTTTATAAGAGTGTAAGAGAAACCTGTATGTCATAGAACCTTATGAAAATGCGCCTTGAAGCATCAACATATTCCGTTGGTTTTTCTCACTAAATATGACAACGCACAGGGGTTGTGTGTTGTCATATTGGTGATAATTTTTTCGAAATTAATGAGATTTCAGCGCCGTGGAAGACCGACCGTTTGATGCCGTATGGTCGGGATTCAGTGAATTATTTCGCTGCGAGCCGTCTTCAGCGATTCACCGAGGGCGAATACCGAAGCAGCCAGCAGGACAAGATCCTTCAAGAGAAATTGTCCCGGAAACGCCGAGAGAGCCGGAAAGCCAAGGCTCGGTTCAATAACGCCCGGTGTGGAAAACATGAAGCTGATCGTAGTCAGAAACATGATACAGGAGAGCGCCGCTCCGACAGCCGACAGCCTTGTGGACACAAAACGGCCGAGCAGGAGAAGACCGATGAGAATTTCCAGAACCCCGAGGAGAGAAGAGAACGTTCGGACCGGCATCACATCGTAAAGCCACCCCAAGAGCGGGCTGTTGCTGACAAGCGGGGCGATCCCGTTTGCCTCGTAAGCCGTAAATTTCATCCCGCCAATCCAAATGTAAACAATCGCCAAAGCGATAAACAGGCACTTAATTCCGAATGTTTCAAATTTTATACCAAAAGCATGATCCAACTTGGACATTATTTTTCCTCCTTATACCATCGTTAAGTGGCCATTCCCGGGATAAGCAACTTTGGTGCTCCACCGCAATATATGTTCAAGTACATATTGAATTCAGAACCTTACACTTGGGTCAACCACATTCAATTCCAGTTATTGTGTGTGGTATCTACTTCGCTAAAATTACCTCTATAGAGATCTGAGTATATCAAGGTGTTGAGTTTTAAGGAATATTTTCTTCAAGTATTGTAATTAGCGTTTGTTCCAATAACACTATTGCAACGAACGGACTATTTTTAAGGCTTCGGACGGCTCCATCCGCGTTCTATGGTTTACATCTGAAGCACCGGCTATGACGGTTCCTTTTTTATCGATAATATATGTGGCTGTGACAGGAAGCTCAAATGTATGGTCACCGTTATATTGATGTAGCTCAATACCAGATCTTTTTTGAATGGCTTGCATAAAGTCAGGCAGTCTGTATTTAAGATTATAGTTTTCCGCTGTTTTGTTGTTTGTATCGCTAAGGACGAAGAAGCTCAGTTCATGTTTTTCTTTCATGGAAAGCGAATGATCCGGTGTTTGCGGACTAATGGCAATCAATTGAGCACCGGCAGCTTTAATCTCATTCATGATGCGCTCATAGGCCTTCAATTGCAAATTGCAGTAGGGACACCATTCACCCCGATAAAACACGATAATGACGGGGCCCTTGGTTAGTTCTTCAGATAATGTGACGGGTTTGCCCGAAGCATCCTCCAGAGTAAAATCGGGAGCCTTATCTCCGGTATGCAGTCCTTTGCCTGCACCTTGATCTCGAAGGTCCTGAATCAATCTGGCAAATGCCGTCGCGGCATCTGGCGACATCTGGTTTTGAGTCTGAAATGCATCAAGTTCATCCTTTAAGCTCCTTTCCCATTTAGAAACACAGTCCTGGACCATAAGCGAAATCGATTTTTGAATGGGCGGAAATTCAAATCCTAAAGAGGCGGCTCTGGCATTCAATATCTTCCAAGTATAAGGAAACATGGCGTAGGGGGATAAAGTTTGTTCTTCATGCCGGCCTACATGAAACAGCGGGGTCGTATGCAAGCAGTCCCCTATCTCATAACAGAGTTCCTGGATGCTGAAATAACCGCAATTCGCCGCATTGATTGGTCCGACAAATTCGGATTTGGCTCCGATAAAATGAAGAAATTCGGCCGCATCCCACGCTGTCACATAAGTAATAGGGTGCTCGACTTCCAACACACCGATCGATTTATGTTCAGCAACATGCTTCACATAATAATCAAAACGGCCCGTATAATCGTCGGTTCCCGATACGACCATGGCTACGCGAACCGCAACGACGGGAAATACCGCATTCCGGAAGAAATACGCTTCGGCTTGGCGTTTTCCTTCAGCATAGTCATATTTCTGAACGTCTAAATCATAGCCGTATTGTTCCGGGATGAAATCGTCTTCGGTGATTTCGGCATCTTTACTGTTATAAACCGCCATACTTGAGGTTAATACATAGCGCTTAATGCGGTTGCCAAACACTTGCAGGGCGATTTTGGCATCTTTAGGATTAAAGCAGATTTGATCGTAGACGACATCATAATAACAATTGCCGAACGCTTCCATCATGGCATCCTGATTCGTGCGGTCCACCTTTATTCGGTTCACGGCGTCGCCAAAATTATCCGGTGTCTGACCTCTTGTTGCAATTGTCACATCATGGCCATCGCTGAGTAATAAATGAACTAACCTGCGACCGAAAAATGTTGTTCCTCCTAAAACGAGTATCTTCATCCATATCTCCTTTCGCATTTTTATTAATTGAGCGATATTTTGTCCTGCCATACAGTACAAAATAAAATAGACTGATCAATAGTACTTGTCTATTTTTATTACAAGTTAACATGCTGACTGAATGGGCATCTGTAATCTACATTACATTGTTAAGTGATTTTATACCAAAAATTGGTGCTGCTAACTCTCTACTTTTTTCAACAACACCATTTCGTCTAGATGCTTCATCATAGACAGGGACACGACGAACCGCGATTTCAAGAATGACGCATTCGGGAATATAACTGGAGTGTACAGCTTGGGAGATGTGCGAGTACGGCGGGCAGCTGGTCGACAGGATTGACTGTTTTGACCACCAGAGTGAGGCTCTCACTCTGCGGTAATTTCAGAACTTCGACCAAAACCTGCTGTAGTTCCTTTCATCATGGGGGGATGGGAGCTTAACGAATGTTTCGCGTTATATTGGCCAGGCCCTTATTTCGTGCTTGTCAAGGGAATCCACTTTTTTCAATGAGTTTGCTGTAACGTCAGTAGCGACTTGAACTCGGTACTGGATACCACAACGTGTTTCCTTAGTCGCTACCCGTTTTTATCCAATGGCCTGACAGTACGAATGACAGATCAATGCTTACTGTACTTGATCAGTCGATATTTTTTGTGATTCCACCCTAGTATAAAAAGAGCTTTTTACAAAGGATTACTGTGGAACCATTATGAACAACATTATGAACAAGTAACAGTCGATTCGAGCCCAATAAACCATGGTAAGTCGCGTTACAGGCTATCTTTGCATCTTGCGAGGGTGATTGAGTGCAAGGGGCTATTAACGTTAGAAGGAACGATAAGAGGGAGCGAAAGTGGTCACAGGCGTTCATAATCTGGATTGCGAAACGATGCCCGACGTACTCCCAGCTGCAAGTTGGATGACTTGTGGCTCTATGCCTCGATACACCCTTCCCGGCAACTAGCACTTTACACGGTAGGATTTGGGCCCGGCCGATCAATCCACAGCAGCTGAGGTTGAGTCGGGAATGACTTGAAAATCATTAGATGGACTCTCGTTTGCTCTTTGGAAGGCTTTGTACAACTAAATCGTAGGAATGGTCAATCATATCAAAGATAGCCGACTCTGGCAAAGAACCCCCGAGAATAATCGTATTCCAATGCTGTTTGTTCATATGGTACCCCGGTTTAACGTCTTCATGCTGCTCTCTCAAGTTTTCGGCAATTACGGGGTCGCATTTTAGGACCAAGTACCCTTTTTTCTCAAATAAAAGAGCGAATATTTTACCTGCAATTTTTATCGCGATTGGATCGGGTCCCGAGGGATAATCTTTAATCGCTCCTTTTTTGTTTAGACAGTACTCGATAAAATTATTTTTCAAAACGACTCATCTCCTTCGTAAATAACATCGTGTGTTCTACCCCAATCATCTAAACCGTCTGCTGTAACAATTTTCTTTATATTATAAAAAGAACGTTCGTTAACTTCTAAAGGAAGTATTAGCCCCATCGACCTCAGAGATTTTGTCGGTACTTCGAATATATCGTGAATAACCCCTAAGAATAATGCTGGAGATTGCGCTATGAACGGTTGTGTTTATTTCCGGAATTTCTTTGCCATAAAGATGAATTCGCTCAATCAATTCGTTCGGATTATCTTACGGTAGTTCCCAATAAAATATTTGCCGACTTCAAGACTAACTGAATCAGAATAACCAACAATGCATGCGATTGATTAACATGGCGACATGATTAATCGTCGATAGTATTTGTCATGAATATAATTCAAAATATATATCAAGTCAAATCAATTTCATGGTCGTACCCTCTTTACGAAAGGGAGTTTACTATATGCAGTTGAGAGAGTGGATTCCTTAATGACACAAACATCACGTGCCTTGCTTTAATGCATGAAATCAGGGGGAAATGAGGATAATACATAAATGTTTACCAGGAGCGAATTTGATTTGTCCGGCCGGCTGAATCATTGTAATGAAGCATGTTTTTTCTAAAATTTTCGTGATCTTGAATATTGAAGAGATGAGGTGTTGAAATGAACAGCACAAACGATAAACACAAAGAATTGGCTACTTTTGCCGGCGGGTGCTTCTGGTGTATGGTATCGCCGTTTGAAGAAATGCCGGGCATCATTAAGGTCGTTTCCGGCTATACAGGTGGACATAAGGATAATCCTACCTACGAGGAGGTTAACTCCGAGACTACCGGACATAGGGAAGCGGTGCAAATTACATTTAATCCGGAAGTGTTTCCCTATGACAAGTTACTGGACATTTATTGGTCACAAATCGACCCGACCGATCCGGGTGGGCAGTTTAACGACAGAGGAGAATCCTACAGGACAGCGATTTATTACCACAATGAGGATCAGAAGAACAAGGCGGAATCATCAAAGCGAAAAGTTGCTGAGAGTGGCCGATTCAATAAACCGATTGTGACGGATATTTTGCCGGCACAAACATTCTATCCAGCAGAGGATTATCATCAGAACTATCATAGAACTAATCCGTTCCGCTATAAAATGTATCGCAAAGGATCCGGCAGGGATCAATTCATTGAACAGCATTGGAAGCTCAAGAAGGATCCGAATCAATTAAAGAAGACGCTTACTAAGATGCAATATGAAGTGACCCAAAATAGCGGCACAGAGCCGGCATTTAATAACGAATATTGGGATCATAAACAAGAAGGGATATATGTCGATGTTGTATCGGGAGAGACCCTCTTCAGTTCGCAGGATAAATATGATTCCGGCTGTGGATGGCCCAGCTTTACCAAACCGATCGCAGAGTCACATTTGAACGAAAAGCTTGATCAAAGCTATGGCATGGTTCGCACCGAAGTGAGGAGCCAGGAAGGTGATTCCCATTTGGGCCATGTCTTTGACGATGGACCGCAGGATAAAGGGGGTTTGCGTTATTGCATTAACTCAGCAGCACTGCGCTTTATTCCAAAAGAGAATTTGAAGAAGGAAGGATATGGGGAATACCTTCACTTTTTTGAAAATGATACTTACAACGACTAAGTTTTTGTCCATATTGATTAGTTCAAAATAGGGATACTATGAACTGTAATCTACTTTACAGAACTGAGCTTAAACCTGCCTATATAATCAAACCATCAAATCAATATTGGAGGTTTAAGAACAATGAGCAACCAAAGTTTAACCGAACAGCTGGAAGAAGCCACTCAGCAGTTTAAAGTAAATACACCTATTGAAGCGCAGATTAAACTGAGTCAAATGATCGAGGAGCTTCAGGAAACGGGGATCGCTTCCGGGAAGCAACCAGGCGATAAGGCGGTAGATTTTAAATTACAAAACGCACTAGGCCAAGATGTGATTTTATTTGAAGAGCTCGCGAAAGGGCCGGTTGTGCTCGTCTTCTATCGAGGGGGATGGTGTCCTTTTTGCAATATGCAATTAAGGGCTTACCAGCAGATATTACCGGAAATCCAGGCGATCGGGGCGCAGCTTATCGCGATTAGCCCACAAAAGCCTGATCATTCGTTATCCCTACAAGAAAAGGAAGGATTGGAATTTCAAGTCCTTAGCGATCCGAATGGCTTGGTAACGGCCAAGTACAATTTGCTCTTCGATGTTCCGTCGGGAGTACAGGAAATCATGGAAGGTGCCGGACTCGATCTTGCAGAGTACAATAATACCTCGAAATGGGTTTTGCCGGTTCCAGCTACATTCATGATCGATGAGAGCGCTAATATCCGCTCCGCTTATGTCAATCCGAATTTCATGCAGCGTCAAAGTCCGGAGGAAATTTTGCGAGAACTAAGAAAGCTGTAACGACTTTTTTCGATTTCAAAAAAACGGATCCTGCTCTGCATGGACCCACCGCTGAATTTACTAGTTTTTAGAGGGAGGATATCATGACAATAACAAAGGAAGAAATATTGGCAGCTCATCATTTTCGGCATGCAACCAAAGAATTCGATCCTAACAAAACCGTCTCTGACGAGGACTTTAGATTTATTCTGGAAACGGGCCGGCTTTCGCCCAGCTCGTTTAGCGCTGAGCCGTGGAGATTTGTAGTTGTTCAAAATGAACAGCTTCTGAACAAAATAAAAGACGTTTCTTATGGAGCGGCTAGCAAATTACCAGAAGCCAGCCATTTCATCATTATTCTATCCAGGACCGCACAAGATATGAGATATGACTCCGCCTACCAGTTGGAGCAGCAATCCAAAGCCGTTCCGAAGGAACGACTGTCGAGGCATCTTGAAATCTATGAAGAGTTCCAGAGAAATGATTTCAAGCTCTTGGAGCATGATCGTTTTCTTACGGATTGGGGCATCAAACAGACGTACATTCCGCTTGCGAACATGATGACGGCTGCAGCATTAATTGGCATTGACTCATGTCCGATCGAAGGTTTTGATATTGAGACAATGAATCGGATATTGGAAGAGGAAGGGCTGCTGGAAGACGGACACTTTACCATTTCGGTCATGCTCGCCTTCGGTTATCGCAAAAAAGAGCCGGGACCAAGAATACGCAGACCCTTTGATGATGTTGTGAAATGGGTAAAATAAATATAATTTTACTCACATTTATACCAATTAAATGGGATTGAGGTTGGCGTGATGGTCACATTCGGTGATCAACCAATGAATAATGAATGTGATTGTCGCGCCTGCTAATCCATGGTGGTAAGGCACAGAGCGTGTAATCGCTTTGGGTCGACGTGGAATCGAAGAGATTTTACAGGGTGAGGTGTTGGAATGAAAGCGATTGTGGTAACAAATGAGACCGCGGGAACGGCCGGAATGACACTGGCGGAGAGACCAGAACCGCAGGCGACGACAAACGATGTACTCGTTCAGGTTCATGCGTCCGGATTCACCCCCGGGGAGTTAACATGGCCTGGAACCTGGACCGATCGCCTCGGCCGCGACCGGACTCCGTCGATCCCTGGCCACGAGGTGGCAGGAATCGTAACCGCACTCGGCTATGGCACGAGGGGACTGTCGGTGGGACAACGGGTATTCGGGCTCGCGGACTGGACTCGCGACGGCACCCTCGCGGAATATGTGTCTGTCGAGGCGCGCAATCTTGCACCGCTGCCAAGCGATATCGACTTCACGGTAGGTGCGAGCTTGCCGATCTCGGGTCTGACTGCGTGGCAAGGACTATTCGTGCACGGCCGCATCCAGGCAGGGCAGAGTGTCCTCGTGCATGGCTCGGCCGGAGGAGTCGGTTCGATGGTGACGCAGCTCGCCCGCGAGGCGGGAGCCTACGTCATTGGCACCGGACGTGCAGCAGACCGTCAGACGGCGCTCGACTTCGGAGCGCATGAGTTCGTCAACCTCGACAACGATTCACTGGAAGACGTCGGTGGCGTCGATCTGGTTTTCGACGTGATAGGTGGTGACATCGGGAAGAGGTCCGCGGGTCTGGTTCGAACAGGCGGAATGCTGGTGACCATCGCAGGCCCGCCCGAGGTACAGCCGGCCGAAGGCTTGGCGGTTGATTTTGTCGTCGAGGCCGATCGGGAGCAACTAGGTGAGATCGTCCAGCGTGTCCGGGATGGTCGGCTACGAACAAACATCGGCCAAATCGCCAGCCTCGACCATGCCGTCGCTGCTTTCAACCCAACCGAGCGGATCAAGGGAAAGACGATAATCCGTGTTCGTACGTAAAGGCCCAGGGACCAGGCTTCGGATCATTGTCATCTGGGAAGCCCGGTCATAGATGGCTTTAGAAGCGTGGCGTATGGCCTTAAAGTAAAACCAAAGACCACCGGAAATCTGGTGGTCTTTTCTTATCAATGGTAGCGTTGGAGGCATATTTAATTAGCTAACTCATCACTGTGAACACCAAGCATATGGCTAATCTCTTGATATGAAAAGGCACAGGGCATATCTATCTTGGATGTCGCCGAATGGTTCTCAGGTTGGAAAGAAGATGGAACACGCGTTTTCTTAGATAATGAAGCGCAATCGATTCCGATTGATCGCTCGTTTTTCCTGTCTCCGAATGGTTATGAAATTTGAGTCCGAGAAGTGGTGTTGCTAAGAAGTTCGTATTCCGTAAGAGAATGAAATTGACTCTCCGACTCTATTTCCCCATCGCTCTCTTTTATATCTTCTCGAGACAATTCTTCAAAAAGCCGGGCTCAGTGTCCATTGGGCGGGTGCACCGGCAAGTAGCCTTATTCCCTGTTCGTGCGTTTACATAGTTCACAAGACGGCGTCTCGAAGAGAACAAGTTGATTCAGAAGGGATAAATTAATGGAAAAGAATTCTCAACCTCCGGTTTTAAACGCCGAAAAATTGCTTCGTCATTGGTTAGGTGCAGTGAGGTTCCGATTCACTGTTGCCATATCAGGAACAACGAGCGATTTTGCTTCATTCGATGCTGGTTACGGCGTCAGGACGCCGCTTGAAATTGTACGTCACTTATCGCAGTTGTTACACAACTGCTGTTCAACGATTTTTGATTCGCCGCGCGTACGACTTGAAACAAAAGGCTGGTATGAAGAAGCGGCACGATTTTATGAAATCATAGATCAATTGGAGCAAGCCATCTTGCAATTGATTCCGGAGCAAAGCACTGTGGAATACCTTGTTCAGGGACCGTTAACGGACGCAACCAGCCATATCGGCCAATTGACGATGCTTCGCAGATTGGCAGGAATTCCGGTGGGGTACATCAATTATTCGCAAGCAACGATTTAAAGAATGGGATGGTTGGGAGATAAAGCGTCAACGGCCGCCGCTTGTCTGATGAAGAAGCCAAACGTTTTTTATCGATTCTGTGCGGGTGGAATGGACGATGAAATAAACAATCCCTATGGATTTTTGGGTTTGGCTCTCAAGCCACGAAACGGGCTAAGACAAACGTCTTGAAGTTGTCTATGGGGTGGCGGAGCAAGATAAATACTGATATCCCGGGAGGGTTGCTTTTCATATACTCGGGGAGTCTTCGGTGAATCCAGTTAGGGCACTTGCATTCTAGTTTGAGATGCCGATGGACGCCTGAGCGAAACGCACGGTTATCCTCGATCATCAGATCGACTGCGGCGAGCGCGGCATAATGCGCTCAGCCTATCTCGTATCCGAGCGTTGGGGGCGAAATGACATTAGGAGATATCATTGAGACTATTGTTGTGCGAGTACTGGATGGTGACCAAATCGCAAAGGTCCTTGTTTGATAACGCATGTATGGAAAGTTTTTTTAGCCATTTCAAGAGTGAATCCTTGGAGCTACATCACTACACAAACCAAAAGCAACTCGTAGATGAAATTCAATGTTATATTTCTGTTTAATAATCTTCACCTCTATAATCATCACCGATTCCCAAAAAACAACCTTAGCCCGATTGAGTACCGAACTAAGGTTGCCTAGGTCCTTTTTATAACTGTCTACTTGACGGGGGTAAATCCAATACCCGGTGGTCTTTGCTATCATTGTTTAGAGTTTATAGGATTATTTTCTTCAAGCATGGTGACAGCAAGTTGAACAGACAGGCGAGATGTCTTAACGACGCCATCCTTAGCAAGCTCACTCATCACGCCACTGACCGCTTCGCGGCTAGCACCAAGCATATTGGCAATCTCTTGATGTGAAAGAGGCAGATCAATCTGGGCATATCCATCTTGAATGACGCCGAATTTGGCGCTCAATGTGGAAAGGAGATGAAGGACGCGTTTTCTAAGACCATGAAGCGCAAGCTGTTCCAATTGATCCTCCCGCTCTTTTAACCGGTCACTGAGTGCTTTAAGAAATTTGAGCGCGAGCTGAGGCCGATTGATCATCAGCCGTTCGAAATGAGGCTCGGACATGGAGCAAAGAAGCGACGATTCCATCGTTTCAATATAAACCTTCCTGGTACCGAAAGAGAATGAATCTAACTCTCCGAATATATTTCCTCTTGTGAGAATGCCAAGCGTAAACTGTTTTCCGCTGTCGTTCAGTTTATAAAGTCTAAGCTTTCCCTCCTTGACGAAATAGAGGCCCTCGAGCGTGGAGTCCGGGGTTTGGACCAATGTATTTTTTGTAATCCAATTGAAATGATGGATGGTATCTAACTGATCGATCTCTCTTATCTCTTCTCGGGACATTTCTTCAAAAATGCTGATTTGAGATAAATACCAGAGCTTGTTCATTGAATATCGTTCCTCCAAATTGTATTAGCCTGCGGGATACGGATACTTGATGAATTGGTATGAATCCCCATGGCTGTTTCGTAAAGTTTTAAATGCTGCAGTCGGTTATCCCAAAACCAAGTCGCGAAATGTTTTCCTAGACCATACCTGAAATCGGCTTCCGAATCGGCGAAAACACAACCAAGCAAACGCGCTCAGGAATTCGACATCTCCTAAGGCCTGGTAAAGGGGATAAGTTTTATTCCTTACGTATTCCACATGAAACAGCTCAGATTGACATTTTCCTTCGGAATCGTCATTTTTGCGTTTTAATCATACCTGTATTGTTCCAGCATAAGATCATCTTCGGTGATTTCGATGTTACTATTATAAGCCCTCAAGATTAAAATATTTCGTCTAACCCGGTCACCATACCCTTCTACAGCGATTCTGGAGTCTTGAGGATCAAGCATGTTTGATCGCATACGATATCATAATGATTAACTGTAAAACGTGATTATTATTTTTTCATGGCTGCCTGTTACTTGCATATTAACATCCGGCCGAATCGCTGTAAGTAATCTACTTTACATTGTTCTGCCGGTTTACACATTTCCAAAGGCATCTCTGCAGTTTAAGGTCAATTCACCATATAAACGAAGATCAAGCTCGGTCAAAGGATTGAGCAGCTTGAGCAATCAGGGATCGCCCTTAAGGGGGTATCAGAAATGCTTTCAAAGCCATGGCATGAGATGTACCGAGGTAAGGAGCGAAGAAGATGATTCCATTAGGGATATCTTTGGTTCAG
Source organism: Paenibacillus rhizosphaerae (assembly GCF_014192015.1). Taxonomy (GTDB): domain Bacteria; phylum Bacillota; class Bacilli; order Paenibacillales; family Paenibacillaceae; genus Paenibacillus_AQ; species Paenibacillus_AQ rhizosphaerae. The sequence continues at coordinate 119,735 of NZ_JACHXJ010000001.1, forward strand.
GCCGTCGATGTTGAATATGCCTATAACATGTATAAAATCAATCTGGATAATCCAGAATAAAAGGGGCAGCTATGTGAAAATAAACATAAGGTGATTTTTTATGGTAAAGACAATAAACATATATAAAAGACTCGTCTGGATTGGCGCAATTATCTCGGCTTTAGCTTTTTCATTAACGGGCGAACTTTTTTATCTGGTATTTGTGGTGATAAATATCTTGGAATTGATATTTGTGCCTAGATGGATCGAACGATTTAAAAAGTAAGCCTGCTACATGCATAAAATCAATCGGATAATCTAAAATAAAAAGGGTAAAAAACACTTTTGCCAATATTTGCTCCGAAAGGTTGAGTTAAAGTGACCTTTTCCTTGCCGTCCTAATTGGGCGGCTTTTTTTCTTACCGTCTTTTTCATTGAAACTTACGAAAAGAATATTTGATAGAGCATAGAGAAAAAGGATTTGGAACAGGCACATGAGGAACTTAAATCGATAGGACTCCCTGTATAAAATATGCTTATGCTTGGCAAAGGACAAATAAATATAATCCAACGCGGGGGATCATCGCTAATCTCTCCGGTGCTTTCAAGAACTGCGATTTTTTTATTTTAACGTTATAAGATCATGTGGATCGATTCAAGTATGTAGTTTACTTTACATAACTTTTTTTGTGTAGTGATTAAAATGAAATGTGTCTCGCAAGCATAGGAACTTGAAACATTGAAAAACGAAAAATGTAAGGAGAGGTGTCATGGAAATCTTAGAGAAAATGAAAGCGATTGTGGTGACGGACGAGGCTGCGGGAATGTCCGGGATGAAGCTGGTGGAGCGGCCGAAACCGGACGCGGCGAGGCTCGCCAGCCTCTCGGGCGCGAGCTACGGCGATGTCGTCGTTCAGGTTCATGCATCGGGATTCACCTGGGATGAGCTGACGTGGCCCTCGACCTGGACCGATCGTATCGGGCGGGACCGGACGCCGTCGATCCCCGGCCACGAGGTGGCCGGAGTGGTCACCGCCCTCAGCTATGGCACAACCGGCTTGTCGGTGGGACAGCGGGTATTCGGCCTCACTGACTGGACTCGCGACGGCAGCCTCGCAGAGTATGTAGTTGTTGAGGCACGTAACCTCGCGCCGTTGCCGAGCGATGTTGACTTCACCGTGGGCGCTGGCGTCGCAATGACGGGCCTGACCGCCTGGCAAGGTCTGTTCGAACATGGTCACCTCCGGGCGGGGCAGAGCGTCCTTGTGCACGGTGCGGCCGGCGCAGTCGGCTCGATGGCAGTACAGCTCGCACGCCAGGCCGGCGCCTACGTCATCGGCACCGGACGCGCTGCCCACCGCCAGATGGCGTTCGACTTCGGTGTTCAGGAGTTCGTAGACCTTGAGAACGACTCACTGGAAGACGTCGGCGGTGTCGATCTAGTTTTCGATGTCTTCGGCGGTGACATCGGGAAGCGGTCCGCGAGTCTGGTCCGAGCTGGAGGAATGCTGGTGACCATCGCCGGACCGCCTGAGGCGCGGCCAGCCAACGGCCTGGCCGTTGACTTCGTTGTCGTGTCCGATCGCGCCCAACTGAGTGAGATCGCCCAGCGAGTGCGTGACGGAAGGTTGCGGACGAACATCGGCCAAATCGCCACTCTCGACGATGCCGTCGCCGCTTTTAACGCAACCGAGCGTATCAAGGGAAAAACGGTCATCCGTGTTCGTGAATGAGTCCTAAGGAAAGGGGCTTCATGGTCACAGGGGAATATCAATTGCCAAATTGGTTCGTTGAGCAGTTTCGTTTCATTCAATTTGGTAATTGTTTTTGGATCCTTCGGGGTGAACAACCTCATGGGCTTCTGTTTTTTGTCCAACTTTATCAAAATATACGAATTCACTTCAATCGATACTTTCTGGCTCAACTCTTCCACTTCAGAAATTGTCACCGATGCAATCGATGATAAAAGGAAAAATATGATAAGGAGAGGTATCATGAAAACCTTGGAGAAAGATTTATTCACTGCACTACGCGAACGGCGCTCCATTTATGGAATTAGCAAAGAATCGCCCATTTCGGATCAAAGTATCCAAGAAATAATCGAAGAAACCGTCAAACATACACCATCGGCGTTTAACAACCAAACTACGCGTATTGTTCTTCTCTTGGGAGAACAACATGACAAGTTATGGGATATTACGTCCGAAGTTCTCAAAGCATACGTTCCTGCCGAACAATTTGCTTCTACTCAGGAAAAAATGAACGGATTTCGGAAAGGATATGGTACAGTCCTTTTCTTTGAAGATCAGTCAATTATCAATAATTTTATGAAACAATATCCCTCTTACCAAGAACACTTCCCGATTTGGTCACAGCAAACCAATGGAATGCACCAGTTGGTGATCTGGATGGCGTTGGAGGCTGAGGGGCTGGGTGTAAACTTGCAGCACTACAATCCATTGATTGATGAACGGGTAAAAGCAGAATGGGAGTTGCCGGAAAGTTGGAAACTGATCGCCCAAATGCCGTTCGGTAAACCGTCTGCCGCAGCAGGTGACAAGAAATTTAATCCAGTACAAGAACGTATAAAAGTTTTTAAATAAACTTCACCCTGAGGCTGTCACCATGACAGTCTCTTTGTTTAATTCTATGGAGATGATGGATCAAACGATGGGAGTTCGTCCGTTTATTCATCTATCACTCCCAGCAGATCCCAAATCAAAAATCCGATGCCTGCTTGCGAAGAATCAATATGATTGTATAAATCTTTCCTTGAGCATGCAAATTAAATAAATGAGTAAAGGGCATGAAACTATAGGAGGTTAAATCTACATGGATACATTTAATGATACCGAAGATCGGAAATACTCGGTTCATAAGGATACTTATGGGGTTCTTGGGGAGGAGACGGAAGTTGATTCCGACGTTAATGAGGACCGCAATCGGGAGCAGCAATTGGACGACTCTTTTCAGGATTGGTACCACAATATCGGGTATGGGGTTCAGCAAAAAGAAAATATGACCCAAGTGCCGAAGTCGAACGTCTTTGATGATGTACCTGATATAGAAACCGAATAAAACAGTAACCAAAGGAGTTATATCACAAGAACGGTATTTCTCCTTATTTCATTGCAAAATGGATTCCAAATCCTGTTACGATAGCAATAAATTTTCAGCTTTTGGGTAATATAAGCGCAAGGTGGTGTATTAGAATGTGGATTATAAAGACCGAACATAAAAGAGATGAAGACGGCGGAATTGCAGCGCTAGAACTCGAAACAGAAGATAAGCGTTTTGATGTAAATATTAGATGGGATGGCTGCGCTGAGATCCATGTATATTCAATTACGGAGGAAAATCGTGAAATCAAGGATACCTTCCATACCTGTGATTTAAAAGGAATGATCGATATGCTGCAGTCACTCAACAGCGTATGTAAAGATTACTTTGGTAAAGGAAGCTATTGGGAGGATACTGATGATGTTAAATTTGTCTGAACTCAAAAATCTTCACGCCGATATTCAAGCCGTTCACGAGATTGTCCGAACACTGAAGGTTATTATCGATGGTAAAGAAATTGAAATCGATATTCTCAGAAATCAGAACGGCCATTATTTTTATGAGCTAAGCCATTACTATAAAGACGCGGACAAAACCGATCCTCACAAACCATCGGAAAATAGATATTCATCTGTTGAAGAAGCGGCACGCGGAGCACTCCGCTACGCTACGATGTTTTACCGGAGTACGGATGAGGGTGGAGCTTGGGTGAGAAAGGAGTCTTTCACTCCATAGCAATATACGGCTACCGAATATCTCGAGACACCATATTAGGTGTCTTATTTACGCGTCAGGTACGCAAATAGGCCATTTAGATTTCGTTCACGCACTCATATGTTTCTGTTGTACGTCTCATATAAGAATAACTCACAATAGCCAAGGGAACTATCATTAGCGGTTTTCGGATTTCATCTGAAGCTGAAGAGGAAGCGATCATTTCCTTTCGGAAACGATCGCTTTATTTTGTCTTGCACTATAAAGATTGTTAAAAATTGCATTAGATGGGTAATCCTCAATGCCCAGGAAAGACCTTCGGCAGGGCATCTTCAGTATCAATGTGTAGAATTTTGAGGAATATGTTCTTCAAGTATTGTAACAGCAAGTTGAACAGACAGGCGAGATGTCTTAACGACGCCTTCCTTGGCAAGTTCACTCATCACGCCACTAACCGCTTCACGGCTAGCACTGAGCATATTGGCAATCTCTTGATGCGAAAGAGGCAGATCGATCAGGGCATATCCGTCTTGAATGATGCCGAACTTTGTGCTCAGTGTGGAGAGGAGATGGAGCAAGCGTTTCCTGAGACCATGAAGCGCAAGCTGCTCCAATTGATCCTCCCGCTCCTTTAACCGGTCACTGAGTGCTTTAAGAAATTTGAGCGCAAGCTGAGGCCGATTGATCATGAGCCGTTCGAACTGAAGCTCGGACATGGTGCAAAGAAGCGATGATTCCAACGTTTCAATATATACTTGCCTGGTTCCGAACGAGAATGAATTTAACTCTCCGAATATATTTCCTCTTGTAAGAATGCCAAGCGTGAACTGTTTTCCGCTGTCGTTCAGTTTATAGAGTCTAAGCTTGCCCTCCTTGACGAAATAGAGTCCCTCACGCGCAGACTCGGGGGTTTGGACCAATGTGTTTTTTGTAATCCAATTGAAATGATGGATGGTATCTAACTGATCGATCTCTCGTATCTCTTCTTGCGACATTTCTTCAAAGATGCTGATTTGCGATAAATACCAGAGCTTGTTCATTGATTATCGAGCCTCCAAATGGTGTTAGCCAACGGGATACGGATTCCTGATAAGCTGCCATGCTTCTCCCTTGGTTGGTTTGTAAATATTTAAATGTTACAGCCCTTTATTCGAATATCCAGTCGCGTATATACTTTCCTGAACCTTACAGGCAATTGATTTCCGAATCGGCGAAAACGTAAACCTGGTAGACGCCACACTGGCATTCGACTGCTTCCTTATCCTGGCAGATGGGGATAAGTTTTGTTCCAAAATAGCAGTAAGAAGTAGCATGGAGCGGAATGCGCAACCATACGCAAAAATGCTACATACTATATCATAACCAGTGAACAGGCAATCCCCCGTTCAAAGTATGATTGCCGAGTCGAATAGATACGAGTCGAATGGATAGCGGGCGAAAGTAAGCCCATGCAAAAATCAGGATAGAGGTTAATAAACTGGGAGCAAATGCATTCATGCCCAGATATCGTCGAATGACCTCTAGTATAGGTGCGATTAAACTAATCGTAGACCTCAATACATAGATGCCATAAAGAGGGCGGGTATCAGAACCCAGTCGCCGCCTTCGACAGTATTCCCTGAGGCTGAGTTTGCTTCACTACTTCGGACGTCCCTCGTTCACGAGTCCGAATAGGACAAGGTTCGGAGGTTTCATCAGTTCATCTTCTATCCCAAGCTTTGTATTGGTAATTATTCATTTTAGCATGTAAAATTGGATTCAATCAGATCCACTTTTATTTGAAAATCAGCATACCACTTATTTTAAATGAAGGAGAATTGCATTATGCCTCCACGCACGCCTGCTACAGTTGAGACTAAAACCAAACAAATCTATTCCTTGCTGCGCGAACAGATATTTCAAGGTGTCTATGCAGCCGGTGTTAAACTACCATCGACGCGGGATTTGGCAAACGAATTCGGAGTATCACGTGCACTTATCGTGGACGTGTTTGAACAGCTAATCGCCGAAGGGTACTTGGAGGGCCGACAAGGCTCTGGGAGCTATGTCGTTGATCTTGGCGGAACCAAACGACAATTCTATTCTCAGCTTCAAGACATCGATTCTTCCGGTGAAGGGACTGTTGCGGAACCCCCGGCTCGCTTCCAAGGCATTGATTTTCGCCCAAGTTTTCCGGCTTTGGAACACATCCCTTTCAAGAAATGGAAAGAAACCGCTATTGCCGCATATACAAATACTCATTCAGGAGACTTTGGCTATGACGATGACCCTGCAGGCAATTGGCAACTTCGCACGAATATTTGTCAGGTTTTGCTGCATACCAAAGGGATTCGGTGTCTGCCTTCGCAGGTGATCATAACCGCCGGAGCGACTCAAGCCATAGCCATGCTGTCCAGGCTATTATTGAAACCGGGGGACGCAGTAGCCATAGAAGATCCTAACGCCACCTTTATTCAACATATTTTTGAATCGACAGGTGCTGATATTATCCCGGTTCCCGTAGATGAGCATGGTCTGCGCGTTGACGACCTGCCGACTCATCGGAGCCCCAAATGCGTGTTCGTCACTCCTTCACATCAATTTCCTTTAGGCAGCATTCTTTCCATTGGGCGGCGCATTCAGCTTATAGATTACGCCCGACAAACCGGATGTTATATTATCGAAGATGATTACGACAGCGAATTCCGGTATGCAGGAATGCCGGTACATGCCCTACGAGAGCTCGACTCGGAACGTATCGTCTATATCGGGACTTTCAGTAAAAACTTGTTTCCTGCATTGCGTATTGGTTATATGGTAGTTCCTCATGAGCTGCTAGATCCGCTTCTTCGTTTAAAAAAGCTGATAGATATGCACTGTCCGATCTTGCCGCAAATCACTTTGGCGAGATTTATCACCGAACGCCACCTGGAACACCACATCGCCCGTATGAAGCGTATTTACAGCAAAAGACGAAAATGCCTCATCGCGGGTTTGTCCAACATTTTCGGCAACAGAGTGAAAATATCCGGGGATGCGGCAGGCCTGCATTTGGTTGCGGAAATGGCCGAAAGCTTCTGCGGCTCCCAAGTAGTCGCTCAACTTGAGGAACTTCATATTAAAGTGTATCCAGCAGAAAGATACACCATTGTAAAAGGAAGGTACGAAAATCAACTTATTATGGGATTTGGTAATGTGGGAGAAATCAACATTTTAGAGGGAATCAAGGCGATTGCGAGTGTCTTAAGACAGTGTTAAGAAAGGCACTGCGAGACGTAAAAATGGGGAGCGGTTAACAAAAAAATCCCCTCGAGGGGGATTTTTCACGTCCGGTTCGTTACCAGGCCGCGGCAAGCTTGACGGCCTGTTCCATTGCTGCCCGGATGATCTCTTCCGCGCGCTCCGGCTGAAAATCATGGCCTTCAACGTACAGCGCTTGGATGTCACGAATCCCGACGATGCCGAGCACCTGGCGCAGATAGGGATGGCTGTGATCCATGGCCGCTGCCGGCCCTACGGAGTAAATCCCGCCGCTTGACTGAATGTGCAGCGCTTTTTTGTCGCGCAGCAGGCCGACCGGCACGCTTTCAGCGTAATAGAAGGTCTTGCCGACAATGACGAAGGCGTCGATGAATGCCTTGAGCCGAGGGGGAATGCCCCAATTCCACATGGGGGAGACGAACACGTATTTATCGGCGCGCATTGCCATCTCGGTAATGTCGTTAAGGGCATTAACTTTCTGCTGTTCCACGGGACTTAGTTCGGAAAAGTCCAGGCGTTCTTTTCTTAATTTCTCCCATGCCCGCACGACATCGCCGTCGACTGTCTGGAACGTTTCTTGGTAGACATCGAATACTCGCACGCTGTCGTCCGGATGAGCTTCCTGATAGGCTTGAAGAAACGCCCGTCCGACCTGCAGGCCGACCGAACGGTCCGGCGACTTGGGGGTAGCGGTAATATATAATAATTGCGTCAAGTTACTGCCTCCTAAATTTGTAATGTGAGCGGTAATCTTCGTAAGTGAGAGGAAGGAAGTGAAAATTTCCAGAGTGCGGCATCACGGCTTCAGGCCGAAGCGCGAACCGAAGTAACTCGTGATTACGCGGGCTCTCGACAGTGTCCCCGATTAATGGCCCGGATATTCCAGCTACTCGTCGTAAAAATACGTAAGAGTGCTCAACCATCTCATAGATAGCCGACTCTGGTAAAGAACCCTCGAGAATAATTGTATTCCTGTGCTGTTTAATAACCCTGTCGAACTTCATAGCAAACTCGTTATTGCTTCCCGATTCGTCCTGTCCGCTTTTATTCGGGTCTGGGGATCGCCAGAATTATCCGGTGTCTGACCGCTCGTTGCAATGGTCACATCATGACCTTCCACGATCATAAACGAACCAACCGGCTACGATAAACGCTCTTCCTCCCAAAACGAGCGAGTATCTATATCCGAATTCTCCTTTCACGTTTGCATTCCCACTTTTTAATGGGGGGAAATTTCTCCCGCCAGGAAAATAGATGCGGTTAATTGATAACCATTGTCCATAGCAGACTGTCCGGTTCTTGCAGATTATCATGCCAGCCGAATCGGCGTCTGTAATCTACTTTACATTGGTCTTCCCGTATTTCGTATTTTAAATATGGTAAAGAACTGTAAGCTACTTTACAGAACACCGCTTTTTTTGGATTTATAATCAAGACCGATGTAACCCGCGAAGCAGAAGGCCGTTATCACTTTCGGCCGCTCCGATGCATTCGGAAGCTCACCAGCCAGTCGCAGGCTGATCGCGTGCCCAATTGTAATCTGGTTTACAGATAAATAAAAGAATTGGTTAGTAAAATAAAACTAGGAATGAACGAAATTTGTATGAAGGGAGATGCTCGAAATGTATTAGCCTTATCTGGAAAAACACCACAGGTCATTGGAGTATTTCCCTCATACGTTTTGTTTCAAATCTATTTGTAAGCAAGTTACATGCTACGTGATATGGATGAAAACCGAGGAGGAGGTCTACCTATGCATTACAAAGCGATTATTATCGGTACAGGTCCGGCAGGTCTAACAGCGGCAATCTATCTGGCAAGAGCGAATGTTACTCCACTTGTCATTGAAGGAATTCAACCCGGTGGTCAATTGACGACAACAACGGAGGTCGATAACTTCCCCGGGTTCCCAGACGGGATTATGGGTCCCGAGCTTATGGATAACATGCGCAAGCAAGCACTGCGCTTCGGTGCTACGATTCAGTCTGGTCTGGTGACTGGAGTGGACATGTCCAATCGGCCGTTCACACTGTTCTTGGAGGACGGCAGTAAATTGACGGCTGATTCACTGATTATTTCGACAGGTGCATCGGCCAAGAAGCTGGGCATCCCTGGTGAAGCTGAGAATATTGGCAGAGGTGTCAGCACCTGTGCGACCTGCGACGGTTTCTTCTTCCGCAACAAGAGAATCATCGTGATTGGCGGTGGAGATACCGCGATGGAAGAGGCGAAATTCCTGACCCGTTTCGCGTCCGAAGTTCGCGTCGTGCATCGCCGTAATGAACTAAAGGCTTCGAAGATCATGCAAGATCACGCGCGCGGAAATGAGAAGATAGCTTGGAGCTTGAACCGGACACCGCTTGAAGTAACGGCTGGTCCGATGGGCGTAAGCGGACTGAAAGTGCGTAACAACGAAACGGGCGAAGAGGAACTGTTGGAAGCCGACGGGATTTTCCTGGCGATCGGCCACACGCCGAATACGGGCTTCTTGGGCGGGCAGCTGCCAACGGATGAGCTAGGTTACCTGCAAGTCATTTCGGGCACATCCCAAACCGCCATACCTGGCGTTTTCGCCTGCGGTGACGTGCAGGATCGCATTTATCGCCAAGCCATTACGTCGGCTGGCAGCGGCTGTATGGCTGCGCTGGATGCAGAACGGTTCTTGTCCGAGCAGACGCTTCATATTTTCGCATAACGAATCAAAAATTCCTTAGGGAGGCATATGCCATGTCAGTTCAACCGATAACCGATGCTATTTTCCAAAATGAGACCGCAGCGGGCACTGTGCTCGTCGATTTCTGGGCACCTTGGTGCGGACCTTGTAAAATCGTAGCTCCGATACTAGACGAACTGTCTACCGAGATCGGCGATAAAGCCAAAATCGTAAAAATCAACGTGGATGATAATCCGGAATCCGCGGCCAAGTACAACGTCATGAGCATTCCCACCCTGTTAATATTCAAAGACGGGCAAGTCGTGAACCAACTAGTCGGGGTGCAACCGAAAGTTCTATTGGAGGCTGCTATCAAGCAGGCCTGAGAGTCAGAAGATACACCTATTCACCATGATTAACTCAGCAGCACTTTGCTTTATTCCAAAGGAGGATCTGAAGAAGGAAGGATTGGGGGAATACCTTTACCTAATTGAAAATGATGCTTCGATGGAGGTTTATGAGGTCCGCATTCCGCAGTACCCCAAAAATAATGAGGAGGAAGCGTGAAGAAATGGGAGCACGATTGAACTTAAAACACAAAATCGGTCAAGGAATTCCACCTCAACAATTCATAGATGGCATGCAGAATCGGACGATGGAGACCAGTAATATCACGAATACCAAAGAGCGGTTCATTTCCGTTTACGAGAATTTCACATGGGCGCAAGAAGATCAGAAAGTATTTTTCACCACTTTAAACAATCCCTCCAGCCTCCACTGCTTGATTCTATGTACAGATTGGTGCCCGGACGTCATCTGGAACGTCCCCTTATTGTTTCGAGTGATGGAGCAGAGCGGTATTTCTACTGAAGTGTTGCTCATGGAAAAGCATTTGGAAACTATGGATCTCTTTCTCACGGATGGCGGGCGAAATCAGCCAATCGCGGTTTTCTTGAATGGGTCCGGAGATGTTCTTGGCAGATGGGGAGCTCGTCCGGCCTATATTCAGGACGTGATGGATCGGTTTAAAAAGAACAATCCAGATAAACAGGCAGCCGATTATAAGGAGAAACTGAACCAAACCTATCGGAAGATCGGCGATCTCTATCAAGTTAGCAACGAATATCAGGAAGTTATCCTTCGCGAATTAAGAGATTTGTTCACTACCTTTTCTTCGTGAATGTTCAATCGGTCTGGGCGTAGGGATGACCGGACAGCAGTCACTTCACCATTATTGATTGTTGTCCGTATCAAACCTGAAAGATTAGGCTACGCAGCAGCCCTTCATTAGTACAGGTTCTCGTCCTTTTTTTAAGATGAGTTCACGGCCAACACCGTAGGTTTTTATTTTATAAAGGAGCGTGCAGGAAATGAGTATCCGTGGCAAAGTTGTTATAATTACAGGTGGCAGCAGCGGGATTGGAAAAGCACTCGCCATTGAATTGGTCAAACAAGGAGCAAAGGTCGTTATAAACGGTCGCCGTGAACAAGCGCTGGCTGAAGCGGCAAGAGAAATTGATTCCACGAATACCCAAGTTGCCTATGTGGCTGGAGATATTTCGAATCCTGAGGTAGCGAAGCGATTGATCAGCGAAGGACTTACTCGTTTTGAGCGTATTGATACGCTTGTGAACAATGCGGGGATTTACTTGGGAAAACCATTTACAGACTACACAGCCGAGGAATTTGAAACGGTGCTGTCTACTAATGTGGCAGGCTTCTTCTATGTTACCCAGTATGCGGCGGCAGAAATGCTGAAGACAGGCGCTGGGCACATCATTAACATTACGGCAGGCGTCGCTGAACAGCCAATAAAAGCCGCACCTTCCGTGCTGGCTGCGCTGACGAAAGGCGGACTGACATCAGCAACCAAGTCGCTGGCGATTGAGTTTGCAGACAAGGGCATCCGCGTGAATGCTGTTGCGCCTGGAGTCATTAAGACGCCGATGCATCCGGTAGAAATCCATGATTTTTTGAGTAAACTACACCCAATGGGCCGCATGGGGGAGGTTCAAGAAATCGTCCACGCCATTCTTTATCTGGAATCAGCAGACTTCGTCACAGGTGAGGTTCTTCATGTCGATGGCGGTCAAAGTGCCGGCCATTGGTAAGAACGATTTGCAATCGATATGTTAAAATTTACGAGCGAGATGCTCATGCAATTGCGGATTTACGATGTGATTCCTGGCCGCATGCAGGCAATATTGAATCGCTTTCGGGATGGCACGATAAGAAAGCGGAACTTTCAAGCCTTCACGGAAAATCCACAATATATGAAGAATGCACCTTTCTTTCATCATTGATAACTAACTGAGTATAGATAATAAAGCTCGAAGGGTCCCAAGCTACTATGGTTCGTTACTTGGGACCTCTTCTTTAAGACTGAAAATGAGACCGCATCTCGAATAAGAAACGCTGAGAATACATGTAAGTTATTGGCTTTGGGAGGTTCTTTTTATGAATCTATTGGTTTTAGGTGCAACTGGACGAGTAGGGAGCCATATAGTTAAACATGCTCTTCATGACGGACATCATGTGACAGTATTAGTCCGTACCCCAGAGAAAATTCAAAATTTTAATAAAAATTTGACTATTTTAAAAGGTAATGTTCTAAATAAAGAAGATATTACACATGCAATAGACGGAAATGATGTGGTTATTAGCGCACTAAATACAGATGGTACAACAACTCTATCCGTTAGTATGCCACTAATCATCGAAGCAATGTATAACGCAGGTATACAACGTATCATAACCGTAGGAACGGCCGGTATTCTTCAAAGTGAGATCTCCTCTCCATTTTTAAGATATCAATCAAGTGAATCAAGACGCAAGTCAACCCGTGCGGCAGAAGAACATCATCAAGTATTTCATTTGCTAAAAAATTCGACTCTTAATTGGACAATCGTATGTCCAACCTTCTTGGAGAATAGAGAAAATATAGGGGAATATCGTGTGGAACGGGATATTTTACCAGAGGGTGGCATTAAAATATCTGTGTTGGATACAGCAGAATTCACCTACAATCAGATTAAAGATTGCAATTTCATAAGATCACGTGTAGGTATTGCTTACTAAACGGCAAATTTTATAAATGGATTTTAGAGATGCTTATAATGATTAACTTGTTGCGTTTGAAGTTTTGGACGGGCTACCGTCAAACAACGGTTTTAGACACGAACTTTTAATTTAACACAGCTAGGCCTTGTGATCCAAAATACTGAAAATAGGTCCACGCAGCAACCTGTAATGGGGCGAGACTGCCATCGTCATTGATTTGAAATACCGATACTGTACCCTGATTCCCGTTAAGTGTATAAAGATATCGTCCATCTTGACTGACTTCAATGTTCATAGGAAAACCGGTTGGTATTCCTGCCGGTGTACTGGTAACATGCCCGGCTACCGTTAAGGCACCACTGTTGCTAATTAGAAAGATGGTAATTGTACCGTTCAAGGTATTGGTAGCATAAGCAAAACGTTCATTCTTCGTTGTCGTCACCCAGCAAGTGGCCTTTTGCCCGGTCGGTACAGAGCCGCTAATGACTTGAAGGATCCCCTTTTCACTTAAGGTATAGGAAGAAAGCGAATTGGAACCCACTTCCGTAACTAAAAGCAGCCCTGATGAAAGGAAGTGAGAGCCAAACGGCATCTTACCATTAGATTCATTAATCATTGGTCCAGTAACTGTTCCGTTCTTATTAACATTGTATACACTGAGGCGATCTGTAGTAAGTTCAGGTATAACCATTTTACTGCCATCTGGAGTAAACAGTACTTGCGCAGGTTGGGCATTAATGGTGCTTAGCGAATGAGTAGATCCCGGAACAGGGGTAAGACGTCCGTCTTCCTCTATGTAAAACCCCGAAATATTCGAAGGAAATTGATTGGCGGGATCCCCCACATTGGAGACATAGAGGAGGTTACCAAATACGCCTATGCTATTGGGCTGGGCTCCTCCTGATGGTTTCACGTCCGCGAAGATAAGACGCCCATTTTCAGTTACCATAAAGCTGCTGATACTATGACTACCTGCATTGACCGCAAAAAGAAAACGACCATCACGGGACAAAGTTAGAGAGCCTTCCGAATGAAGAGGATCGATTCCATCGATTGTTGTTGCAGTCGAGACTTCCTTTGTACCGGTACCTTTTCCGTAGGTCGGATAGGAAGCCACAAAGGTGAGCAATCCATTCATGTCCCGGTTAAACGCCACGACCAGATTCATTTCGCTCGTATTGGTCATCATGTATACCATACTCGGCATTTAGCACACTCCTCCTGCATGTAACCAGATTATTATGGGTCAAGTTATGATCAATTGTCACAGAAATATATCGTTTTATATTATTCTGCGGATATGCCTTTGAGACCTCAAACCAAGCTCCGTCAGATAAGTTGATTAGAATGAACGTTAACAATGCTGAAGGAATACTTGGCAAAACAAGCAGACCGGTTGAAATCTGACTTCGAATCCCTCTCTTAAATTGAGAGAACCAAAGTAAGCTACGTAATAACCTTCAGTTTCTTCAGGAGAGGGGAGGGGCTATTTTGATAGATACTTCTTTCTTTATAAGGGGTACTTTTTAGATTAAGAAATGTCTCTACATGCTTTTTGCAACAGCAACAGCAAGAAAGATAACATTTTATTGTAAAGAATCTTAAAAATGTTTTTTAGAATACATATATGAAGTCGGGTACGCTAGAATATTTCGGTAAAGGATCAAACTTCAGAAGAAAGCTTGTTAATTTCGAGAATTAGGAATCGAGGAACGAAGCATGCGGAATTGCGGCGGATATCCGTTATACTCCATTAGCAAGAACCGACACGGATGAACTCTTTCGTTTTCATGTAAAATGGGCACCGGGATGTTCATCTGGATCTGCATACGGAGCGCTTCAAGGAAGCTGGCGAAATGCCGATTTAGATTTTGCAGTGTTCACCTGCATGTATAGGGAGAAACCAGGTGAAGAGCTTGAAACCTGGTGGTACGGACAATGGGAGCGAAAAAACATTGACTGGTGGTGGGAAGATTTGTTCCGTTACACCATCTTTTCTGGCATGGATTCAACAGGGGAGCGCGGAATACTGTCAATATTCCCGGGATTTAAAGCGGTAGCCGATCCCCGGCTCCGTGACGATAAATCTCGGCATAGTCGAGTCTTCCTCCAGTTTTTTGCGCAGATGTCCGATATATATCCGCAAATAATGGCTGTCGGACTCGTTGTGCTGGCTGCCCCACACCTGCTGAAGGAGCTGCCGCTGCGTCACGACTTTCCCAGCGTTGGAGGCCAGTATTTTTAGCAGATCGTATTCCGTCGGTGTCAGCCTGACCCGTTCGCCGTTCAATTCCACGATTCGCTGTGCCAGATTGATCGTGAGCCCGTCGAATTGGAGGACGGGCTCGTTTGTTGATTTGGCCGCATGCCGCAGGGCCACGTTAATTCGGGCGACGAGTTCACCCATGAAGAACGGCTTCGTCACATAATCATCTGCGCCACCGTCCAGCGCTGCGATTTTATCTTCCTCCCTGTCCTTGACAGTTAATACGATAATCGGGGCGCTAGACCAGTCCCTAATCCGGCCGAGCACTTCCATCCCTGATATGTCGGGCAGCCCGAGATCGAGCACAATCAAGTCTGGCTGCGACATCATAGCCTGCAGCACTCCCTCCTCTCCCGTTGACGCTTCGTGGATCGTAAAGCGATGAGCCTGCAGAGTCACCTTCAGAAGCTTGCGGATCTGGGGCTCGTCGTCGACAATCAATATGCGTGCTCCTTGCTCACTCATAGCCGTCACTCTCCTTTTCTATATCCTGCGGCACGGCGCTCTCGTCAACGGGAAGGGTGATCGCTATTACGCTTCCTTTCGGAACGTTGGGACTTGCGATGATCGTACCCCCGTGAAGCTCGGCGATCCCTTTGCAGATCGCCAGTCCTAATCCCGTACCGGTAAACTGCCTGGCCACGTCGGAACGATAAAATTTTTCGAAAATGCGGTCGTAATCCTCTTCGGCCAGCCCGATCCCTTCGTCGGCGACGGAGATGACGAGCTTGTCTTCCGCGGGGGTGACAGCAATGATGATCTCGCTTCGGTCCGGACTGTATTTAATCGCATTGCTGATCACGTTGACTAACAGTTGCTCCAGCAGTACCTCGTCGCCTCGCACCATCGGGACGGACTCTGGAATCCGCACCTTCATCCTGCGATGCTCCTGAAAAGCCTTGACCTGCGACAGCGCGACGCCGATCAAGTCTTCCACGTCACACCAATTTTTCTTCAGCCGGAGCATACCGCTCTCCACCCGAACCATGCTAAGAAGGTTCGCCACCAGCCGGTTCATGCGGAGGGCACCATCCCGAATGTTCAACAGAAGCTCCATGCGGTCCTCGGCAGAGAATAGCAGGTCACCTTCGATGAGGCTTGTCGCCGAGCCGATAATAGCCGCGAGCGGCGTGCGCAGCTCATGGGAGACCGAATCGAGAATGGCGGTGCGCAACCGTTCAGATTCGGCTGTCAAATGGGCAATCTTGGCTTCCTCCGCCAGCTTCACGCGAGCGATTGCACTTGCCGTCAGCCCTGCGAGCGCCTCAAGCAGGCGCCGCTGTTCAGTGGAGATTCCACCCTTACGCTCCTTGAGATTGATCGCCAGAACGCCGTATATCCGGTCTTCTGTCCGAAGCGGAAGGTAGTAACCCGGCGAGTCCCTTAACGTATTCGTACCGTTGCCGGCTTCTTCGCCATGCTCAAACACGAGCGAAGCGATGACCTGCTCCATATTGCCCTGTCCCCACTCCCCGGGGGCGGCTGAGCCGTGGGTCTGTGCTAGTTTGTTCCGGTCATCCGGCATATAGATTGCGATGTTCGTGCCGATCGTTTTCTCGACTTGAAGGGCAACATTATCCAACAGAGAATGAATATCCGTAATGGCGCTCATCTGCCGGCTGAGTGCATAGAGCGCAGCGGTGTGCGTTTCCCTCTGCCTAGAATAGGCGAGCTGCTGCTTCAGCCTTGCCGCCAAACTGGCGGTCAATGCGGCTACCGCCAAATAGACGCCGAACGAAATCAGATAACTCAAATCTTTGACCGTAAAGCTAAGCGTCGGGGGAACGAAGAAAAAATCGAACGCGAGTATGCTCAGAACCGCCGCGTAAAAGGCTGGACCCAGCCCCCAGTATACGGCGCTCAGCAGTACAGGAAACAAATAAATCAGCGCGATATTGACCAAATCGAAGGCAAACTCGAGGGGTTGCAGCACCATCGTCATGAGCGCGACCAGCAGTGTAATCCCCGCGTAAGATCGGTATGTCAACCATAAAGAGTGCAGTCTATGCACAGCCCCTCACTTCCCGCCCTTTTTTTCGTGCTTCCTACATTATAGGTTAAGGCCATCGGATTTTGTAAAATACCAAGCCTATTTTCCGTAAAAAAGAGATAAAATAAACCGCCAACAGGTGTAAAAATAGTATAAAAAAGTGCAAAAGTACTTATAAACGCGAGTATTTGAAAGGAAATTGAAGATAGGATACCAAGAGTACGCCTTTCCAATCGAAGTATTCGTAATTTAGCCGGATATACGGCTCGGGCCGCTTTACACCGTTTTTAAACGTGAGTAACATACGGTCCATAACTGGAGCCGCTTACCGGTTCTGAATTCGCCTAGTTCATAGAGAGGATGATCGACGGAACAACAAAGCAGAGGAACGATTTGTAAAGCACATTGGTTTCGTGGGCTCTCGTCCGCAATTTTAACGAACTTGGAACAATCAGGAATAGAGCATGCGGTCAATGTGGATACTATCGAGCACGGGCTATATAGCTTACCTGCAAAGCTCAGGGCTGATTATATCATTCACTCGAGAGGCATTAACCACTTCTTACTAAATCGCCTTTTACTCCACAAAAAACTAAAGACCATGCTTAATGAGCGTGTTTTCTCAGAAAATACTTGAGGAGGATGGACTGTGCTTGATCTGTATATGGTTCTATTGCTTGCCTTAACATTCACAGCATTTTACGGCTTTATGGCCTGGTGCGACCGGACAATCGAAGATCCGGCGGGAGGGGATCGTCATTGATTATCGTAGCTATTTTTGCTTTGCTCGTATTTTTGTATCTGGTCTTTGCCTTGATTAATCCCGAAAAATTTTAAGCCGTCAAGTGATTTGAAGGAGGAAGTTCGATGGGCGTTCTGCAAATCGTAATTGTCCTTGCGGTAGTGATGTTGCTGGTCAAGCCGCTGGGAACTTACGTCTATCATGTGTTTTCCAATGAACCGAACCGGACCGACCGCATCTTTGGTTGGCTGGAGCGTCTCATCTATTCATTAATCGGATTGAAGCAGCGGGCTGGCATGACGTGGAAAAGATATGTCCTTAGCTTCCTGCTGACCAATATTATATTCGTGGCAATCGGCTATCTGCTGCTACGGATTCAAAGTGTGCTGCCGTTGAACCCGAACGATATCGGTAACATGGAGCAGACGCTGTCGTTCAATACGATTATAAGCTTCATGACGAATACGAATCTGCAGCATTACAGCGGCGAATCGGGACTCACCTATTTCACTCAGATGGCCGTCATTATGATGATGATGTTCACTTCGGCCGCAACCGGATTTTCGGTAGTCATTGCCTTTATCCGCGGTCTTATGAGTAAAGGGCAGACGCTCGGTAATTTCTTCGAGGATTTCGTCAAGTCACATACACGTATCTTGTTCCCGGCGGCCATTTTGGTGACTTTGTTGCTGGTGGCATTGCAGGTGCCGCAGACATTTGACCCGACGATAACAGTTACGACGCTCGAAGGGGCGATGCAAAAGATCGCCGTCGGGCCGGTGGCGTCACTGGAATCGATTAAGCATTTGGGAACCAACGGCGGCGGCTTTTTCGGTGTCAACTCAGCGCATCCGTTCGAGAATCCGAGTGCACTGACAAATATCGTCGAAATGTTGTCGATGTGGCTGATACCCGCTTGTCTGCCTTACGTATACGGACGTTTCGCGAAGAACAGCAAGCAGGGCTGGGTCGTCTTCAGTGCGATGATGACACTGTTCATCGTGTTTCTCTGCGTCATCTATACGTCGGAGATGAACGGCAACCCTCAGATTACAGCGATGGGCATCGACACGTCTCAAGGCAACATGGAGGGGAAGGAGGTTCGCTTAGGGGTCGCTCAATCCGCACTCTTCTCTACGGTGACAACGGCGGCAACAACCGGCTCGGTCGACAATATGCATGACACGTTGACACCGCTCGGCGGGATGGTACCTCTGGCTCAGATGATGCTGAACGTCGTCTTTGGTGGGGAAGGCGTTGGGCTGGTTAACATGCTGATGTATGCGATACTCGGTGTGTTCCTGTGCGGCCTGATGGTCGGGAGAACGCCGGAATTCCTCGGGCGCAAGATCGAGCCGAAAGAGATGAAGCTGATCGCCGTAGCGATTCTGATGCATCCACTCATTATATTAGCGCCAACGGCCATCGCGTTCTTGACCGATCTCGGCAAAGGCTCAATCACTAACCCCGGCTTCCACGGCGTCAGCCAGGTGCTGTACGAATATACGTCGTCCGCGGCCAATAACGGTTCGGGCTTCGAGGGACTGGCCGATAATACGCCGTTCTGGAACATTACGACCGGGCTTGTCATGCTGCTCGGACGTTACATCTCGATCATCGCGATGATGGCCGTGGCCGGATCGCTCGTCCGCAAGCGACTGGTGCCTGAGACGATCGGCACATTTCGGACCGACAACGTGCTGTTTTATGGAATCCTGATCGGAACCGTGCTCATTATTGGCGCGTTGACGTTCCTTCCGACGATCGTCCTGGGTCCGGTTGCCGAGCATCTAACACTGGGATCATAAAGAGAGGACCAGAGGTGATAAATATATGAGATCTGGGCGAAAAAAATCGATGCTGACCACGGGGATCATGAGAGACGCGATCAAGGAAAGCTTCGTCAAATTAAACCCGATGACGATGATAAAAAATCCGGTGATGTTTGTCGTAGAGGTCGGTACCTTCGTCGTGTTGCTGATGACGATCTTTCCTGGTTACTTCAATACAAGAGACGAAATCGGCTTCAATATAACGGTGTTCCTTATTCTGCTGTTTACCGTACTGTTCGCCAACTTCGCCGAGGCTCTGGCTGAAGGCCGAGGAAAGGCACAAGCCGATACGCTGAAGAAAACGAAAAAGGAAATCACGGCAAACAAGGTAGTCGCCGGCGGGATTAAAGCGGTGCCGTCCGCCGAACTGCGAAAGGGCGACGTCGTCATTGTCTCGCAGGGCGAGATGATTCCCGGCGATGGCGAAGTGATCGAAGGCATCGCCTCAGTTGACGAATCTGCTATTACTGGTGAATCTGCGCCGGTCATCAAGGAGGCTGGCGGTGACTTCAATTCCGTCACCGGGGGCACACGAGTCGTCAGCGACAGCATTCGTGTCCGAATTGCTGCCGATCCCGGCGAGTCGTTCATCGATCGGATGATCAACTTGGTTGAAGGCGCTAAGCGCCAGAAAACGCCAAACGAGCTGGCGCTGAATACGCTGCTCATCACCTTGACGATCATTTTCCTCATCGTGGTCGTAACGCTCGAACCTATTGCAAGCTATCTTGGCATCGAACTGCAGATCCCTGTCTTGATTGCTCTACTCGTCTGCCTCATTCCGACGACGATCGGCGGTCTGCTGTCCGCCATCGGCATTGCCGGCATGGACCGGGTGACCCAGTTCAACGTGCTGGCGATGTCCGGTAAAGCGGTCGAAGCGGCAGGCGATATCAACACGATGATTCTCGACAAGACCGGTACGATTACGTTCGGCAACCGGATGGCCAGCGAATTCGTCCCTGTGGGCGGTGAAAGCCTGGAAACGCTTGGTGAATGGGCGGCTGTCAGCTCCGTGAGCGACGAGACGCCGGAGGGGCGTTCCGTACTGGAACTGATGAAAACCAAGTCGCTCCGTTACGATGAATCGGTGTCCGAAGGCGGCGAGTTTGTCGAATTCAAGGCCGATACGCGAATGAGCGGCGTCGACCTGAAGGACGGACGCAAAGTGCGCAAGGGCGCGGTTGATGCGGTCAAGAAATGGGTGTCTGCGCAGGGCGGCCGGGTACCCGGTGATCTAGACTCAAACAGCGACAAAATCGCCCGGGATGGCGGCACGCCGCTTGCGGTCGCCGTGGATAACCGAATTCTCGGGTTGATATATTTGAAGGATACGGTCAAGCCCGGTATGCGTGAGCGGTTCGAACAGCTTCGCCAAATGGGCATTAAAACCATTATGTGTACTGGTGATAATCCGCTGACGGCGGCCACGATTGCCCGAGAGGCGGGAGTGGATGATTTCATCGCGGAGAGCAAACCTGAGGATAAAATTGCAGTCATCCGCCGCGAGCAGGCCGAAGGCAAGCTCGTCGCCATGACCGGCGACGGTACGAATGATGCGCCCGCGCTGGCGCAAGCGGACGTGGGCCTGGCGATGAACAGCGGCACGACGGCAGCCAAGGAAGCCGCCAATATGGTCGATCTCGATTCCGATCCGTCGAAGATCATCGAGGTCGTCTCCATCGGCAAGCAGCTGCTTATGACACGCGGCGCGTTAACAACCTTCAGTATCGCCAACGATATCGCCAAATACTTTGCAATTATTCCGGCCATGTTCACGCTGGCGATTCCGCAGATGCAAGTGCTCAACATTATGAGGCTGGGCACGCCGATGTCGGCGATTCTGTCGGCTCTGATCTTTAACGCCATCATTATCCCGCTGCTCATCCCACTGGCGATGAGAGGCGTCTCCTACAAGCCGATGAGCGCGTCGAAGCTGCTTGCCCGCAACATCGTATTATATGGGATCGGCGGGGTCATTGTGCCGTTTGTCGGCATCAAGCTGATCGACCTGATCGTTCATATCTGGGTGTAGATGAGTAACGGAGAACAGGCATTGCTTCTCCAGAGTCTAATGCCGTCCTACACTTTGGTCAGCTTAAATATTAGACTATTTTGCTCTATGGTGTATCCGAACGACTGCGATCGTTCATTATCCAAACCGAACGGAAAGAAGGACATCACATGGATCAATCGTCGAAAATGCCAAGAGATACGGCGGGCACCGGCTCCTATGCCTGGATCGCCGTGCGGGCTGCCGTTTTGTTTATCATCCTGTGCGGCATCGCCTATCCTCTACTATGCACGGGGCTTGCTCAGCTGTTCATGCCGGGAAATGCGAACGGCAGCCTGATCAAGGACTCATCCGGGAAAGTCGTCGGATCGGAGCTAATCGGGCAGCACTTCACCGATCAGAAATATTTTCAAAGCCGCGTATCGAGCATCGAATACAAGGCGGAGGCGTCGGGTTCGAACAACTATGCGCCGTCCAACCCGGACATGCTGAAGCGGACCCAGGAATCCATCAAAGCCTGGAAGGAGGCGAACCCGGACGTGTCGATTACCGATCTGCCGGTCGCACTGGTCACCAACTCCGGATCCGGTCTGGATCCGCATATTACGCCGGAATCGGCAGCCGTACAAATTCCGCGTATCAGCAAGCTGACCGGCATTGATCCGAACACGCTGCAACAACTGGTCGATAAGCATACGGCCGGACGCGACCTGGGCGTCTTCGGTGAGCCGCGGGTTAACGTGCTTGAGCTGAACATCGACTTGAAGTCGTTGATGACGAAATAATAGTTGAAAGCGAAATCCCCTTCCGTCCTTCGGGCGATGGGGATTTCACGCGTTAACAAGAAAGAAGGGGAACTGATGAAGGAGTTTCGCCGCAAGACGCCGGAGGAGCTGCTGCATTCTATCATGAAGGTGCATTTAGGGCGCCTGAAAATCTATATCGGCTCGGTCAGCGGAACGGGGAAAACGTATCATATGCTGCGGGAGGGACATACGCTGAAGGATCGGGGCATCGACGTCGTCATTTGCGCCGTATCCACGATGCAGCGCCCCGAGACGATCCGTCAGGTCGGCGATCTGGAGCGGGTTCCGAGTATTCATTGGTACAAGGACGGCGTCGAGCGCAAGGATCTCAATCTGGACGCCCTAATCGCTCGCAATCCGGAGGTCGTGTTGGTCGACGGGCTTGCCCATCGCAATCGCGACGGCGCTCGTTTTCCAACGCGCTTCGAGGATATCCGCTTTCTGCTCGGTCATGGGATCAGCGTCATCACGACAGTCAACGTCTACGAGCTGGAGGGCATGACGGAGCTGGCCCAGAAACTGACGGGCATCGAGGTGGAGGAAACGGCGCCGGCGAATACGCTTGAGCTGGCCGATGAGGTGCGGCTGATCGATGTGACCCCGGAAACAATATTGGAGCGGCTGTCGAACGGCCATTTTCGCCATGGCAATCTGGACCTCTTCGAGCGCGGCAATCTGGCCAAGCTGCGCGAGCTGGCGCTACGCCTCGTCGCCGACGGCGTCAATGATTCCCTGGAGAAGCATCGCGAGGAGATGGGACTTCTGGGGCCTTCGGGGGCGGCGGAGCGAATTCTCGTCTCGACGCAGTATCATTGGAACGGGTCGATCTACGTCCGCCGCGGCCAGCAGATCGCCAAGCGCCTGAGCGGAGATTTGAGAGTCGTGTCGTTTGTCCCTTCAAAAAAACGGCTGTCGAAGGAGGCTGCGGCGTTCAAGCGGTCGATCATGCAACTCGTCGACAAGGTGGATGGCGTTTTCGAGGAAATTGCTATCTCGTCCCGTAGGGTACTGCCTCGTAAGCTGGCGGGCTACGCCGCCCGGCATAACGTTACGCGGATCGTCATGGGCCATTCCAGGCAGAGCCGTTGGCAGGATTTATGGAAGGGCTCAGTCGTTAACGGGCTGGTCAAGCGAATTCAAAATACCGATCTGTTCCTTGTAGCCGACAGGGCGATCGAGGAAGGGGAGCGAATATTGCCGACACGCAGCCGCCGGAGCGACGAGTCGGATCCTTACCGGCGGTTGAGCGATACGGATCTCGAGAAGAAAATCGAGCGAATCCGGCGGGGCAAATGTAAGGTCTACATCGGGGCTGCGCCTGGCGTCGGCAAAACGTACACCATGCTGCGTGAAGGGAACGATCTTCTGAAGAAGGGTATCGACGTCGTTATCGGGCTGCTGGAAACGCACGGCAGGCAGGAAACGCTTGCCCAGGTCGGGGAACTGGAGACAATCCCTCGCCTCGTGACGAACTACGGGGGGACCAAGCTGGAGGAAATGGACGTGGAGGCGATTTTGAAGCGGAATCCAGAGGTCGTGCTGGTCGATGAGCTGGCACATACCAATGTGCCGGGGAGCAAGCACAAGAAGCGGTACGAGGATGTGCAGGACATTTTAAATGCCGGCATATCCGTCATATCGACGATGAACGTGCAGCATCTGGAGAGTCTCAACGATGCCGTCGAGCAGATTACGGGTATCCGCGTACGGGAGACAGTGCCTGACAGCATGATGCGCGCGGCAGACGAAGTGCAGCTGATCGACGTAGCTCCGGGGGCGCTGCAAGAGCGAATGAAGGAGGGGAAAATCTACGACCCCAGCAAAATTGATCAGGCGCTGGGTAATTTTTTTAAGCTGGGCAATCTGATTGCGTTGAGGGAGCTGGCATTACGGGAAATCGCTGACGATGTTGACGAGCGGCTGGAATCATGGGACAGGCGGGAAGCGCTTAGAGGCCCCTGGCGGCGGAAAGAAGTGATCTTCGTCGCAGTGACGACCAGCCCCAATGCGGAGCGTCTCATCCGCAGGGGCTTTCGCATCGCCTATCGGCTCAAGGCGGCCTGGTTCGTCACGTACGTGCACGAGAACGGTGACATTCCCGAGCAGGTGATGAAGCGTCTGGCTAAGCTGAAGGAGCTAACGAACAAATTGAGCGGCAATTTTGAGCTGCAGCGCGCCAGCCATCACAGGCAGTTTGCATCCAAGCTGATCGAAATGGCCGATAAATATGCGGCTACGCAGATGATTATCGGCCAATCCGCGCGGAGCTTCTGGACGAAGTTGCAGAAGGGCTCCGTTGTGAACGGCATTTTGCGTCATGCCCGTCATATGGATGTCCTGGTCGTGGCTGATTTTGATCCGAACGTTAAGGTAGGTGACGAAGAGTAAGCGCGGCAGTAAGGGAATAGCTGCAAAAACAAAAGAAGTGCATGAACGGGCATAAAGTTGGGAGCAGCAGATGGGGCTCCTTTTTCTTTTTATCCAGCCCCAAAAGCTGCTCCAGCATGGAACCATGCTCGGCTTCCATGTGATATGCCCTTTGCTATAATTCAAGTCTTTTTCTGATTCCCTAGTTTTCCATTTTTTTATTTACAATCCCTCCTCGGCAACCCAAGTGGATGAGAGATATGTGATGACGGAAGAAGAAAACGACAAGCTGATCAAGCAGTATTTTTCGCAAGGTATGAGGAGAGAAGGACATCTATTGGAAAACTATCTTTCAAAAGGAGAATGGGTTGACGAGTATCATTATTCAATACTACAGTCAGAATGGTAGACAAGAGAAGGCTCTCTCAAATGAATATATCAAATATTGAACAGGCTCTTATTGCATCAAATTTGTAATGGAGGACTTGATAAGAAAAGGGGTAATAAAGATGACAAGCCCTAATTTATTGGCTCGAAATAAAGACATCTCCAGCCAGATAAATTACCTTACGAAGATTATTACGTTGAATCCTCTTATAAACAATATTTTCTTAAAAGCACCAGACCTAAAGTTAACGGATTATTACATAGGCGCAGGATGTATTGCTCAAAGCATTTGGAACTATTCATGTGGATTTCCTGTTAATTACGGTATCCATGATATTGATTTTGTTTATTTCGATTCTGATCTATCATATGACAAGGAATGTGAGGTAATTGATAATATAAAAGGAATGTTTGGTGATCTTCCTATAAGCATTGATATAAAAAATCAAGCACGTGTCCATTTATGGTATGAGAAACATTTCGGGTATCCTATAAATTCCTATTCTTCACTTGAAGAAGCGATAAACTCTTGGCCGACAACTGCTACAGCTATCGGGATGCGAAAAAATGTTAATGGAGAGTGGAGAATTTATGCGCCATTCGGGTTAAATGATTTATTCTCTTTAATTGTAAGAGCAAATAAAACCCAAATAACAAAAGAGATTTATGAGAAAAAAGTGAGTAGATGGAAAGCAAATTGGCCAGCCCTTACGATAATTCCTTGGAATTAGCATTCCAGTAAAATGGCCCATCGTTCACTGAATCCCCTTTAAATAAACAGAAAACTGACATTACCAGTGGCCTTGTACCGACCATCAGACAACCATAGTGGATACTTTAATAAATATTTTTTAAGCATGTGCTCCTCCTAAAAAACCGCAACCGAATTGTTAACCTATCTTATTCCTCATTGTTTGATTCATACCTTTGAAATAAAGACAGATTTGATTATTAAACGTAACTGCTGGCGGAGTAAATAGGGCTAATTAGGCATGGGGTTACCGAGTGGAATAATCTTGGCAAGGCTTAAGGTATAACAGGTTTACCTCTTAATGAAGAAGGAATAAAACAAGCGATTGGATCTGAATAAAGTGGGATTGCACCAGAAAGAGTCGGATCGTCTTCTATGACCGTCAGGCAGGGGCCTATATAATGGGAATATTCAATGCACATAACTTAATCGGAAGGGAAGCTGAAACCGATGAATCGTTATTCATTCCAGAGAGAGGTTCGAATCTTCGACCGAGCTGACATTGTCATCGTAGGAGGCGGACCAGCTGGCGTGGCCGCGGCTATCGCAGCCGCGCGTTGTGGGAAAAAGGTCATTGTCCTGGAGCAATCCGGTCAGTTGGGCGGTATGGGCACCTTGGCGAATGTTAGTGTCTTCATGGGCATTGGCAACGTGACCGGCATCTATCGCGAGATCGTCTCTGAATTCATGCCGCGGCAGTCGGTTCCTGTTAATCACAAAGGCTCGATCTGGCCACAGTATAATCCGTTTCGTCTGCGGCATTTCTTAAATGAGAAGCTCGCGAAGGAAGGTGTGGAAGTGTTGTTCCACGTCAGCTTCGTCGGGGCCGTGATGGAGCAGGGCCGGGTCAAGGCCGTCGTCGCCAATTCGCGCGAAGGATTGATTGCCTTCGAAGCCGACGTTTTCATCGACTGTACGGGAGACGGGCGTGTCGCCATCGAGGCCGGCGCGGCGTATACGACTGGTCGGGAAGGCGACGGGATGACCCAGCCGATGACGCTTATGTTCATGATGCAAAACACAGGCCGTCCTGTCGAGCGTCAGCTGCCGGAAGGATGCTACCATTACGAGAACGTCGAGGACTTGCCGCAAGGAAGGCTCCTTTACTGGGAGGAGAACGAGCCCGGTAACCTGCTCGTCAACATGACGCGTGTCAAGGGAAACGGCACCATGGTAAGGGATATCAGCCAAGCTGAGCAGGAAGCGCTGCGGCAGGTATTCTCGGTTGCCGACTACTTGCAGCGGAACGGTTTCGAGCAGTATGTCATCTCGCATGTTCCGGGGCAGACCGGCGTCCGTGAGACGAATCAGATCGTCGGTCACTATACGCTGACAGAAGACGATCTGACGGCTGGCCAAAGGTTCGAGGATGTCGTGGCGCAGACGAATTACGAAATCGACATTCACAGCCCGGACGGGAAGTCGGGCACGGACGAGCGGAAGATCGATGGGTACGATATTCCGTATCGCTGCTTGATCCCTCACGGCGTGGAGGGACTGCTCGTTGCCGGGCGGGCCATCTCGGCCACGCACGTGGCGATGTCGTCGATGCGCGTACAAGCAACATGCTACGCGCTCGGTCAAGCGGCCGGGGTGGCGGCTTCAATCGCGACGAACCGCGGTGTACGGTTGATCGACGTGGATATTAACGAGCTGCACCGCGAGCTGGGTCGCCAGAACGTCGTCTTCCTGAAAGGTTGAAGCGTTCGTCGCATTATCAAGTAAGTAAGCCAAGACATGGCGGCAATGCTGCGATGTCTTGGCTTGTTTTTACAGGACTATAGCAGCTTTACCAAGGTCCAAGGACGCCAAAGATTTGGCTAAGCAATCAGACTTTCATTCACTCCATATCTGCGAGGGGAGCTCGTGCTGCATTTTGTGATTCCTATATAAACAGTAATATCTGACTAGAAACCGTAAGATTCCCCCTGTAGCTTGTTCCCAAAAGATTTTATAATAATAGATACATTATGCCGGGACGCGTAAGGAGGCTGCAGTGATCAAGCAGACATTTTGGCTGCCGGTGGTGAGCGCTGGAGCAAGTAAGTTACATCGAGACTAAAGTGCCAAGATGGGGTTTTCTTAAAGCGCTGGCGAAAGTAGAGCCGTCAGTATATTCTTTTGTTTTATGCTCAAACGGGTTCGCGCTTTGGTACAACGGCGAAGCCGTTTTTGTATTTGTGAGCTAACAATTCCATCATTTCACATAGAGGGAGGCGGGAATCATGTACAAAATGGTTATTATCGACGATGAGCCGACCGTCCGAAGTGGACTCAGCGATTACTTGGATTGGAGCGCCTACGGAATTGAGCTCTCCGGTACAGCGGACGACGGGGATACAGGGCTGGAGCTCATCGAGAGGGTGAAGCCAGACATCGTGCTGACGGATGTGATGATGCCGACGATGGACGGGATCAGTATGTCGCGGGAGATTGGCGAACGGCTGCCCGAGACGAAAATCGTTTTTATTAGCGGACACAGTGATGCGGACTTTTTGCGGTCGGCATTGCAGATTCATGCCGCTGATTATATTTTCAAACCGGTAAAAAGGAAAGAGTTACAAAAGGTAATCGAACGTGTCATGCAGGACTTGCAGACGAAAGAGAAGGAACGGCAATTGCTCATGGACATGCAAGTGAAGCTCATGCAGAGCATGCCACTGCTCCGGGAGAAGTTTCTAATGTCGCTTCTTCGGGACGTAGTCGGGAAACCGGAGGGACTGCGGGAGAAGCTGGCGTTCTTAAATCTGGAGTTGCCATTGGAATCACCGTATCTTGTTCTCGTGTTCACCATAGATGACTCGGAGGAAGTGCTTGGCGGCCGTTCGGAACAAGACAAGCAGTTACTTTCCTACTCGATTTTAAACGTCATTCAAGAATTGATCGATCATTACCTGAAGGGGTATGCTTTCGAGAATCGAACCGCGGAATATGTTGGACTGATATTTCTGGATGACCTGGCGGAGGACTCGGAAGCTTCGCTGCTCTTGCTGGCGGAGGCGATCCGCGATAATTTGCGGCTCTGGCTTAAGATCAGCGTAACGATTGGCATCGGCGAGCGAGCAGACAGCATTTCCGGACTGCCCGCTTCTTATCGGCATGCCCGAGAAGCTGCGGACCAGAAGTGGTATCTGGGCAAGAATCAAGTCATCACGATGGACAGTCTGGAAATCGGGGAGCCCGGTTCAAATCGATTTGACTCCGAGCAGAGCGATCGACTGCTGTCCGGCCTGAAGTCGGGAGACCGGGGGCGGCTGGAAATGGAATTGGAAAGCCTCTTCGAGCCGTTGAAGCAAATCCGCAAGAATGGCTTCAAGTATGCCCGGCATGTTGGATTGCAGCTGATCTCGCTCGCTGGCAGGGTGCTGCTTGACCTCAACCTGCTTACCCGTGAGAGGGAGGAGCGAGAGGAATGGGCGTTAGATCGGCTGCTTAAATTGGAGACGATGGTAGAGCTGAGAAGCTTCGTGACGAAGTACCTCTACGACATTTGTTCCTGTATACAGGAAAAGCGGAGCAGCAGCCGGTCGTCCAATGTGATCGAACGCATCCAGAAGTTTATCAACGAGCATTTTGCCAGAAACCTATCGCTCGCGGAGATTTCGGCCAGCGTCTACCTCAGCCAGACCTATGCCAGCCTACTGTTCAAGCAAGAGACCGATGAGACGATTTATGAGTATCTGATGAGGGTACGTATCGAGAAGGCAAAGGAGCTGCTTCGGGATCCCCGTGTCAAGTTTTACGAAGTGTGCGAGCTTGTCGGCTATACGGATCCAAGCTACTTCAGCAAACTTTTCAAAAAGATTACAGGGCTAACGCCAAGTGCATACCGGGATCAGCAATACTAAAGAGAACGGTTATAAAGTCAGGAGGATGAGTGGGTGAAAAGGTTCTTACGAAGAGAGTGGAGCCGCACGGCAAGTCTTAGGCAGGGAGTTATGGCTGCCAGAAGATGGATGCTAGCCTACGTATTGCTGATTGTCCTACCAGTCTGCGTCATGCTATTCGTTTATTTTGAGCAATCTTCCCGTATTCTGCAGGAGGACGTGACTCGAACGATGCAGCAAACGCTGAAGCAGGCGGGCATCAATCTGAGCTCACGGTTTGATTATGTCCAGAAGGTATCCAATTCTTTGTTCATGAACCACAAGCTTTATGACAATATGGACCGTGCATATCCGAATAGTGATCGTATTGCTCAGACGAAAGAGCTGAGCAATTTGCTGGAATCGGTTCAAACACCGCCCAATATTATTAAGGCTCGTGTATTTACGGATCCGGAGAACCTTTACGGTTTCGATTTAGTCAATCTTTTCACTCTGGACAGTCTGAAGGAAAGCCCTTGGGGTGAGAAGGTCATGGATGCAGGCGGCAGCATTGTTTGGACCGGGAACTACAAAGAGGTTTATACAGATTCGGGCGAACAGTGGATTTTTTCTTGTGTTCGAATGCTAAGGCAACCTCTTAATTTTGAACAGCCGCTAGGTGTGCTCGCGCTGGACATCCCGGAGAAGGCGATTTCTGACGTCATTTCTAAGCTTGATTTTCCGAGTCAAAGCCGTATTTTCATTGCGGATCAAAATGGGACGATCATGTACAGCCCGGAACGTTCCTTGAACGGAACGAAGGTCAAACTGGCGGGAAAGAAGTCAGATGAAGGGATTTTCGAACGGTCTGAAGGGGGCGCAGATTTATTCGAGGTGTATGCACCTATTCAAGCCACGGATTGGCGCCTTGTGCTGGAGGTACCCAAGACGGGACTGACTCATCGCGCCGCCGCACTCAGCCAGTGGTCTGGAATCGCTACGATTACTGGCATGATGGTCATGTTCCTGATTCTCGTAATTATGTTAATGACGTTCATCGTTCGAGATATGAATCACCGGATCAAATTGGTGGTCAAGACGATCCGCTCAGAAGGAGTCGAAGGATTGGAAGATCATCGTTCGGACGGGGGCGGCAATTTCTATTTGCTAGAACGAGTCGTCGATAATCTGGTTCATCGGGTGAAGGATCTGATGGATGAAGCATATCGCTCGAAAATGCAGGAGCGTGAGGCCGAGCTTCGCGCTCTGCAGGCACAGATCAATCCGCATTTCCTTTACAATACGCTGGATACGATCAACTGGCTGGCGAATGCCCGGGGTGCCGATGAAATCAGCCAAATGATCGAGGGCCTATCCGATTATTTTCGGCTCAGCCTGAACAAGGGCAGGGATTATGTCAGCGTGGCGGACGAGCTCGAGCTTGCCAGAGTCTACCTGGAGATCCAACAGAGCCGCTTCCCTTCCACCTTTCATTTCACGATTGAGGCGGAGCCGGAGGCCAGCTGGTGCATGATTCCGAAATTGACTTTGCAGCCGATCGTAGAGAACGCGCTGCTGCACGGCATCCGGAAGAACAAGGGGAAAATGGGGAGCATCATGATTCGCGCGGAGCGGAGAGGGGACGTGCTCGTCATTTGCGTCGCCGATGACGGCATTGGCATGGATGAAGAACTGGCCGCCAGCCTAATATCTGAATCACGTCCTATGCTGCGGATTGATGGGAGCGGAAGTTCGTATGGTCTGTACAATGTAAACGAACGGATCAAGCTTCTGGCCGGTTACGAATATGGCCTGACAATCCGTTCCCGTTTGGGTGAAGGAACATTAGTGACCGTGCACCTCAAAGCTATGCAGGAGGTACAAACGAAGTAGGATACGCCCAGAAAGTGTCGGATTACCATCTTCATGCTGCATCTCGCTGCCTTTACAATAAAGCCTAAATGAAGGGGGGAATACGAAGATCTTTCAAAAGTCATGAAACAGATCGTAGGGGACTACCTGACAAAACAGGGCAGGGTACCGGAATCAAAAAAGTTAGGGATTAGAACGACAAAAGTGGAGGGAGGTAAGCAGGTGATTGTAAGCGCTGCCAACTATTTAAAAAGCAATGGGAGGTCTAACCGTGTTAAAAAGGATAAGAATTTATGTTGTAATTATGGCAATGATGACGATGCTGTGTATACAAAATACTTCGGTCAAGGCAGAAGCAAACGAGGCAGAAGCTAATTGGTCACTGGTTTTCCAAGATGATTTCAACGGAACCTCTGTTGACACCACCAATTGGAGAATGTATGACGGACCTGGGCATGTAGGTAACGGTTTGCGAAAGCCAAGCGCTTTTTCAGTTGCAAATGGAATTCTCACGGTTACTGCACAGATGATTGATGGTAATCTTGTGTCGGGCGGGATGGCACATAAGGCTAACTATAAATACGGTAAGTTTGAGTTCCGCGTACGTACAGATCCGGATCAAAGTGCTGCAACCAGCGCGGTCGTGCTTACTTGGCCTGAATCGGAAAATTGGCCGACGGATGGAGAGAACGATATTTATGAAACCCATCCCAATGTAACCCGCAGTCAACTCGGATCCTATGTCCATTATGGATTAAATGGTGTGGATAAGACGGTATCCCATATGAGAGATATAGATGCAACTCAGTGGCATACGGTAGCTATGGAATGGGAGCCAGACGAGATACGCATATATATTGATGGTGTGCTGGACTGGGTAACCACAGACACGGGAGCCATACCGGATGTTGCACATCATTTGACGATCCAATTAGACGCTTTCAAAAAGGTCATGTTTGGCTCTACAAAGATGTATGTCGATTGGGTAAAAATTTACCAAAAGACCCAGTTCCCCGACAATCCGACATTCCGTGTGATTGATGATGCGGACGTTAATACGATAAGTTATACAGGCACATGGAACCATCAGAGCGACTTCTGGTTTGAAAAACGTACAAAATCTGTAACAGATATGAGTGGTGCAAGTGCAGAGATGACGTTTAACGGGCCGGGCATAGCCGTATACACGAAGAAAATGAATCTCGGAGGTATATTTGAAGTATTTATTGACGGTCAATCGGAAGGTTTAGTTGACACATATAATCGTTCTGATCTGTACATCGAAAGGGTATTTGAAAAAACAGGGTTAGCGGATGGAGAGCATACAATAAAATTAGTAGCTACTGGAGATAAAAATTCAAGTTCAACCGGAGCTTATATAGGATTTGATTTTTTTGAAATTTTATATGGATCTCCAACGGACAATACGGCTCCAGTCGCGACTGCCGTGATCAAGCCGGAATTGCCGGACGGAAAGCAGGGATGGTACACCCAGCCGGTCGAAGTCCGCTTGAACACCATTAACGATTCGTCTGGTAGTGCAGAGATGCTGTACAGTTTCGACAACGGGACGACATGGCTTCCCTATAATGAGCCAATCATGATCGACAAGGACGGCAGATTTACGATCCAATACCGTGCGAAGGGTAAAGAAGGCAATATGGGAGAAGCGAAGACTCTCAACGTCGATTTGGACGCGACTGCACCAACGATCGCGATTAGCGGGATCAATGACGGTGATATGTTGAATGACGCCGGTGATGTGACGCCTATCATTACGGCTAACGACGGCTTATCAGGCATGGACGGCAGCAAGACGACGGTTACCTTGGACACGTCCAGCTTGGAATCAGGCACCAAAGTTCCTCTGTATAAGCTGCGGCTCGGCCCGCATTCGTTAACAGTAACGGCGAGCGATCAGGCGGGGAATAAGAGCATTCGGACAATCCGGTTCGAGACTTCAACGAGCATGGAGGCGATCGATAGGTTGGTACAGCGCTTCGCGGAGATGAAGCTGATCGACAGTGACGGTATCATCAAGGACCTGCGCAGCCAATTGGCGTCGGGTGAGCTGGCAGAGTTTGCGAACCAGGTGAAAGCGCAGAGCGATAAGCACATTTCGAGTGAAGCGGCCGGATGTTTGCTGCGAGACGCCGAATACTTGCTCGGAGGACAAGTCTAGGATGAAGCTACGGGGACGCCTGCGGTCGTTTCGTTGACCACAGGCGTCCATTTATTCTCATTTTGCGAGACAATGGATGGTTAATAGGGAGATTACTTAATTGATGCCGGGCGATGTCAAATATGATTTGAAATCCGGTATAGAAATAAATTAGATATGCCTAGAAAGTGGCGGATTACCATCTACTTGGCATCTCCGAATACCGCTATAATGAAGCAAAATAACACGGAGGTGTTAGTCATGAACAGTGCCGCAACGCGACTGAAACGAAGGTCAAGCCATCCTGGGCTTGAACGTCAACGTTTCGCTAAGTGGAAGTTAGCGCGAAGAAACATCGATTATTATGTACTTCTAATACCGGGTCTACTCTTATTGCTCCTGTTCAAATATACGCCCATGTATGGCCTAGTGATCGCGTTTCAGGAGTATAACATTTTCGACGGAGTCTCCGGCAGTCCTTGGGTTGGGCTTGATCAGTTTCGTAAATTAACCCAAACGGATGAGATTGTAAATGTTCTCACCAATACAATGCTCATCAGCTGCTACAAGATTGTGCTACTGTTCCCTATTCCGATTATCATTGCGCTCATATTAAA
Source organism: Paenibacillus rhizosphaerae (assembly GCF_014192015.1). GTDB lineage: Bacteria > Bacillota > Bacilli > Paenibacillales > Paenibacillaceae > Paenibacillus_AQ > Paenibacillus_AQ rhizosphaerae. Next base: position 154,052 of record NZ_JACHXJ010000001.1, read on the forward strand.
CGAGGTTCGTTTAAGCGCTTTTAAGAGGACGATTCAAACGATTATCTACCTGCCTCATTTTCTGTCTTGGGTCATCATCTCCGGCTTGTTCATCACGATACTGTCCCCATCGGGTGGTTTGGTTAATACGGTTCTCCAATGGTTGGGTATGGAGCCGATCTCCTTCTTTATGGATAACCGATTCTTCCGGAGTGTTATCGTATTTACCGCAGGCTGGAAGGAAGTTGGATGGAATGCAATTGTATTCATCGCTGCACTCGCCGGTATAGAGCAGGAGCAATATGAGGCTGCTTCCATGGATGGAGCGGGCAGAATAAAAAAAATGTTCTACATCTCACTTCCCGGCATGATGCCAACGATTATCATGATGTTTATTTTGCGGTTAGGATCGGTGCTGGATGCAGGAACGGAGCAGATCCTGACCATGTATAACCCGGTCGTATACCAAACCGGCGACGTGCTTGGAACCTACGTATATCGTGTCGGTCTGGGCCAGATGGATTACAGCTTCAGTACAGCGGTAGGCTTTCTCAACTCGTTGGTGGGCTTCATCCTTGTAGTCGGCGGCAACTTCGTTAGCAAAAAATTGGTCCATCGCGGGATTTGGTAAGGAGGCAGCGTATGAAAAAGCGATCATTCAGTGACTGGAGTCTGGATATATTTGTTTATTTGATTCTATCAGTAGCGGGCTTGATAACTCTACTTCCGCTTGCTAACGTGTTCTCCAAATCCGTGAGTGCGGAATGGGCCGTCATATCGGGGAAAGTTAATATTTGGCCGGTTGGTTTTCAGCTCGATACCCTGCGTAACGTCGTGACATCCAGTGTGTTTGTCCAAGCCTTTGCCGTGTCCGTCTTCGTCACCGTTGTCGGTACGCTGCTGTCTATTTTCGTTACAGCCATAACCGCATATCCTTTGTCTAAACGTCTTCCCGGTATTTCCTTCGTGATGGTGCTGTTCATCTTCACGATGCTCTTCAATGGAGGTCTGATCCCGACATATCTCTTAATTCGTAATCTGCATCTGCTTGATACGTTATGGTCCCTGATTTTGCCCGCCGTAGTCAACGTGTTTAATCTTCTTGTTATGAAGAGCTATTATGAAACACTTCCGGAAGCACTGGAGGAATCGGCCCGAATCGATGGCGCCAAAACCTATGCTATTCTGTTCAAGATCATTCTTCCGTTAAGCATGCCGGTAATTGCAACTATTTCCTTGTTTTATGCGGTCTTTTTCTGGAATGACTACTTTCATCCCATGCTGTACATTAACGACGAAGCGCTGAAGACCTTGCAATTGTACCTTCGCGATGTGGTGATGCAGGCCGATTCGGCCACTGCCGCCAGCAAAAGCATCGACGAGCTGATGAATATGTCCCCAGAGGGCGTCCGTGCTGCAACAGTTGTCGCATCGACGGTTCCGATCATATGTGTCTATCCTTTCTTGCAAAAGTATTTCATAAAAGGGGTTCTTGTGGGCTCAGTGAAGGGCTGACCCGCATGAACATTGCCAGTACTAACGCTCTCAATTTAAGGATACATGACAAAAATCAGGAGGGGTTTAAAAATGAAGACAAAGAAATGGTTCATTCTTCCGGTCATCGCCGGTCTTTTGCTGACCTCCACCGCTTGCGGTTCGGACAGAAGCAACGATGCGGCAAGCACGGCATCTTCGGAAGCATCGGCCGCAAGTCCGGCTTCCAAGCCCGAATTGCGGGCACTTGTGAAATGGATACCGGAAGGGTATGAGGATCACCCCATCGCGCAGATGCTGGAGGAGAAAACGGGGTACAAGGTGAAGTACGACATGCTGCCCGTCGACAAGCCGGAGGACAAACTGAATCTGCTGATCGCATCGAGCGAGCCTTATGACACGATGACCATCGGCGGCAGCAACAAAGCGCTGTATGCGGACTATGCGCAGAAAGGCGCGCTGGTTGATCTGACCCCGCTGATCGATAAATATGGTCCGAACATTAAAGCGTCCGTGTCCCAAGAGTCTCTCGACGCCGTCAAGGTGAACGGCAAGATTTATGCGATTCCGACCCGTTCGATTGAATATGCCGGCACCAGCCTGATGATCCGCAAGGATTGGCTCGATAAGCTGCACCTCCAAGTACCGACCACCTTGGATGAACTGACTACTGTCCTGAAGGAATTCAAGGATAAGGATCCCGGCGGTAATGGCGATAAAAATATTCCGATAACCATCAAAGGTGATGCTCCGATGGTTGATAATATCGTCGGCGCCTTCGGCGTTTCCAATGCATGGAATGATGTGGACGGCAAACTTGTTCCCCGTGTCATGGACCCTGCTTACAAGGATTACTTAAGCTACATGAACGACCTGTACAAGGAAGGCCTGCTGGATCCGGAATTCGCCGTCAATAAGGACGCAACGGTAAAGGAAAAGTTCACTAACGGAATGGCTGGTGTCATTCCGCTTCATTGGGCAGATATTCCGACAATTGCAGATGCGCTTAAGAAAAATATCCCGGATGCTGAATATGTGTACGTACCAGCTCTTAAGGGCAAGAACGGCAAAGCTGGCCTTGCTGTGGTTTCCGGCTTCGACAGTTTAACCTTCGTCCCGAAAGCATCGAAACATCCGGAGGACGCCATTAAATGGATTAACGCCAAACTGGAACCTGAAACCTTCAAAGATATGTCCATTGGAGTTGAGGGCGTACACTACAACGTTAAGGATGGTGTTTATACCCCCATTCTCCCGAAATTCGATGACGAACGGGGGACCGCCAGCAACTTTCATTCGGGTATAGACGAGAAGAACTACCCAGTCTATTGGCAAGTGCGTGTCCACAAGGACCAGAGGCTGTATGAAGGCTGGGAATATTTGAATAAAGAGCAGCCTGCCGAGGTTTATTTCTCTAATCCTTTGGGAATAGCTCCTTATTTTCCGAATTTCTCGAAGAATAGTGCCAAACTAGGCCAAATGGAAAATGACTACAGTGTAAAAGTTATTGTTGGTCAGGAATCCCTTTCCGGTTTGGACAGCTTCGTAGCCAAATACAAAGCTGCAGGAGCCGATGCCAGCTATAAAGAAATAAATGACTGGTATGCAACAAAGAAAAAGTAATACCCAATAATATACGGATCAGAGGAAGCGGCTGTCCCTAAACATAACCGGGAACAGCCGTTACTTGCATTCTGGTATCTATGAACCATGGCGTAGTTGAGCATGTCAGTCACCTGGACGATGAGGTCAATGAAATCCTAGTTGCGCATTCTTAAATACAAGTGTTGAAGAATGAATATACATAATTTGGGCATCGAAGATGTAAAATTCCCATCAAACTAAAACGGGAAGCTGCCGCTCTTCTTGGCATCTTCCCGTTTATCGTATTTTTTATGAAGTTCGACGGGCAACATCAAAGCAGTAGGCAGAATTACATAATCAAAATCCGTTTACCGAATTCCAGGTGCTCTTCCATGGCCTGGCTAGCTTTGTCCGGATCGCCTTCCTGAATCGATTGAAAAATTCGAAGATGATCATTATAGGACACCTGGATTCTTGTTCGGTCCTTCCGGAGGACTCCAATAGCAATCTGATACAGCTTATCCTGCAAACGCTCCATAGCCTGAATGATTTCCGAATTCGCGTATACTTCGACGAGCTTACGGTGGAATTGCGAGTCCGCTTCCGTAAAGCGGGCATTGTCGCTCTTCTCAACATGAGTCTCCTGCTGCCGTAAATTTTGTTCAAACCACTTCAAATCATTTTTCTCCCATTCCATGGCAGCCAGTTTGCGAACGACAAAGCATTCCATGGCAATCCGGTAATCGTACAAATCTATCGCCTTACGGATCGAAAATTCAGCAACAACTAATCCTTTGTTGGGGGTATAGTTGGCCAGTCCTTCGGCATCCAAGCGCTCCAAGGCTGCTCTGATGGGGGTTCGGCTCATCTCCAGCATTTCAACGAGCATGCGTTCAGTCAACACTTCTCCAGGTTTTAATTCAGCATTTAAAATTAGCCTCCGGAGATGGATATAAGCTTTTTCTTTTAAAGTTACCGTTGTACTAGACATAATGAATTCCCCTATTCCAAAAAATGGGTCATTTTCAAATATTGTAGACTCTGCTCCAACCATTGATGCTCCAAGAGAACAGTTCTCTCAACGGTTTCCATAAAAGGAGTCCATAGCTCGAGGATCACGTTTGTGTCTCTTTGGCCGTTACGAACTTCTTTCAGTAGCCCGTCTATATCCAATTTACCATACCCTGCCGGCTTTCCCAAAACCATAAAGCCCATTTGGTGATCAACCCTAGTAATATCAAAATCTTTTAAGTGGAGATTGATGACATAAGGGGAAAGATCTTGAATCACGGTCTTAGGGCAGTCAAGAGCGCTGAAAGAGTTGACGGTATCCAGACAGCAGCCGACAAAAGGGCTATCGATAGCTTCAAATAAAGACGCAAGCTCTTTTGTTGTATGCAGGCCATGGTTTTCGACAGCGATACGGACACCTGATTCTTCAAAAGCAGGAAGAACCTCTCGGATCTCGCGTAACGGGTTAGTTAGATTCTTCTCTAAGATCATGGTCCGGCACAGGGTAGCGCCTAAAATTTTGGCTATTCTCAGATAAAGAAGCAGGTGGCCAGGGGTTGTACCTCTTGTTCCGACTTCGATTTCGATTCCTCGAGAATCGGCTAACTCCTTTAATGATATAAGCTTCTCTTCACTCAGTTCATGGAGTGGAAGATTATCGGCGAATTGTACGAGTCCAATTCCGTTGCTGTGCGCAATTTCCAACAGATCACAGGCACTCAGGATTCGAAGAGGAGCAGGATAACCCGGTACTCCGACTGACCATGTCAATGCATATGAACTGATCCCAAGCTTCATTTCTTCCCCTCCCCAAATTTATGTACTTAGAAAAGTATAAGCTGAGAGAAGGGCGTTGTAAATCGAATTGTATACAAAATATATTTAATTTATTTTTTTATTGTATACATATTGTGTGCCTAATTGTTGTGTGTTAGTCTGACCGTAGAACGAAATTATAGCTGTTCGAAAACGGAGTCATATGCTGGAGGTGCTTGATTTGAAACAGATTGCACTCATAGGTGCAGGGGGAAAAATGGGCTGCAGAATTACAGACAACCTGAGCAAGGGGAGTCACAAGGTTGATTACGTCGAGATTGGCAGTAGAGGAATTGAACGATTGGCTGAGCGCGGTATTGTACCCGTCCAGCAGCATGAAGCCGTACCGGATGCAGATGTAATCATTCTTGCAGTTCCCGATGTCGCCATCGGACAGATATCTAAAGATATCGTTCCTCTCATGAAGACAGGGGCACTGCTCATGGTGTTAGATCCGGCAGCAGCGTATTTGGGAGAGCTTCCTGCCCGGGAGGATGTCTCGTACTTTGTTGCTCATCCTTGCCACCCGCCTGTTCTAAATGACGAAATTACACTGGAAGCAAAGAGAGATTTCTTTGGCGGGGTAGCAGCCAAGCAAGCAATTGTATGTGCCTTGATGCAGGGTCCAGAGGAGCATTACTTGCTTGGAGAAGATATGGCGAAGGATATGTTTGCTCCCGTAATGAGATCACACCGGATTACCGTGGAGCAAATGGCTGTTCTTGAGCCTACCATGGCTGAGACGATCAGCTCGATGATGGTCACTGTCTTGGGGGAAGCACTGGATGAAGCAGTAAATCAGGGAGTACCTTATGATGCTGCAAGAGATTTTTTACTCGGGCACATCAATATCCAGCTTGGGATCGTATTTGAGAAAGTGAATCCTTTTTCAGACGCATGCCTGGTCGCCATTGAATATGGCCGTAAAGCCATGATCAAAGAAGGATGGAAAGAGCTGTTCCGTCCAGAAAGAGTGTATGAGCAAATTGATGTCATGCTGCATCCCGAGAAGCTGCATACCCTTCATTTCAAGGATTCCTGACATGAAGGTATGGAAAATAGGAGTCGTGGGAACCGGCTGGTGGTCGGAGAAACATTTGAATGCCTGGCGCAGCATTCCTGAGGCTGAAATCATGGCTCTTTGCGACCTTAATGAGGAAAGGTTACATGCGAAAGCAGCTGCTTTTGGTGTATCTAAGAGCAATTTGTACAGCAGTTTTTCCGAAATGCTCGAAAAAGCGGATATCGATATTGTGGATATCGTAACGGCGCCTGAAACTCATCTTGAGCTTGTACAGTACGCTGCTGCCAGCGGAAAGCACATGTTGTGCCAGAAACCGTTTGCAAATTCGATTGAAGAAGCTGAAGAGATGGTACGAATCGCCAAAGAGGCGGGCGTTAGGCTGATGGTGACGGAAAATTGGAGATGGCTTCAGCCATTTCAGTTGATCAAGCGTGTCATCGAGGCGGGTACACTGGGAACGCTTTATTCAGCGAGATACATACACACGGATTACTATACGCCCAGAATGGAACCCGCTGCGGTTCTGCCCCAGCCATTCTTCCGGGAGATGCCGAAGCTTCTCTTTTTTGAAATGGGAGCCCATTGGTTTGACACCTGGAGATTTCTGTTTGGAACGCCAGAGCGGCTTTATGCGGAGATTCAACGGATCAGCCCTTATATAACAGGTGAAGATACCGGTATTGTGGTGATGGGTTATGATCATTTTTGCGGATATCTCGACGCCAGCTGGGCGACAAGGCAGAAGCTGGATCGCCCGCTCGGAACAGGGGTCGGACCGGTGCATTTGGAGCAGCTTGTCATTGATGGTTCCGAGGCAACGCTCAAAATGTATACCTCAGGCAAAATCTCGCTTGTCAGCAAGGACGGATCCAATGAGTGGATGATTGCGGAAACCACCGAACTGGATCATGAAGCAAGTCATATCCGGCTTCAATCTCATTTTTTGGAATGCCTGCAAAGCGGCGCTGCGTTTGATACCGAGGGCAGCGACAATTTGATAACCTTGAGCATGGTATTTGGTGTGTATGAGAGCGCTGCAAAACACGAACCGGTGAAGATTGGAGGAAAGAACGCGTGATTATTGACGTCCATGCCCATTTGGGATGGGATCATGTATTTGATGAGGATTTTACATGGGAAGAACAGCTGGAGAAGCATCAAACATTCAGCGTGGATAAGACGATTCTCCAGCCGGCCTCATGCCACGATATCGAGACGGTACGAGAGCAGCACGACCGAATTGCCCGAGCGGCAAGGGATTACCCGGGGCAATTTTACGGGATGGCCAATCCGAATCCCCATTTAAAAGACGCGGTCTATGAAGAAGAAGTCAGACGGTGCGTCGAGGAGCTTGGATTTGTGGGGATCAAGATTCACACATTCGCCCATGCCGTTCATCCGGGAGGGCGAGACGGCACGAAGGTATTTAAGCTGGCCCAAAAGTTGAATGTTCCGGTCATGGTGCATACCGGCGCGGGGATTCCTTTTGCCAACCCGACCAATCTGATTGCCCCGGCTCTTGCTTTCCCTGACGTCAACATCGTTATGGCTCACTGCGGCATGATGATTATGGCAGGCGAGACCGCGATCGCCATGAAGGCGGCGCCCAATCTCTATGCTGATATTACATGGACCGCCGGGTTCAATTTACGGCATTGGGCGCATGAGTTTGGAGCTCATCGTTTTTTGTTCGGGACCGATCATGCGGACAACGCAGGCACGGAACTGGCCAAAGTCAAAACATGCGGATTGACGGAAGAGGAGCAGGAATGGATTTTGCATCAAAGTGCGCAGTCGGTTTACCGGCTAAAATGATCAGACCATGAAGGAGTGTGTTTAAACTGTGACCCATCGTATTCAGCGCTTAAAAGTCAGTGATAACCAGCGTTTTCTTGTCCATGAAGACGATTCGCCTTTTTTTTGGTTGGCCGATACGGCCTGGGAGCTGTTTCACAAACTGAGCCGCGAAGATGCGGATGACTATCTCCGGAATCGGTCGGAGCGTAAGTTTTCGGTTATCCAGGCGGTTGCTCTTGCAGAGTTTGAAGGATTGACGACAGAGAATGCCTATGGGCGGCTGCCTCTGAAGTCTGGCTCCGGCGGTCTTGCAGACCCGCTCCTTCCCGATGTAGAAGGGGATTACAGCTACTGGGACCATATGGACTGGATCATCGACCGGGCGGCTTCATACGGATTGTATATCGCTCTGCTGCCGACGTGGGGCGATAAATTCAATGTGATGTGGGGCAAGGGCCCATTGATCTTTAACCCCCAGAATGCAAGGCTTTACGGCCAGTGGCTTGGCGAGCGTTACAAGGACCGGACCAACATCATCTGGGTGCTCGGTGGCGACCGTCCACTCCATACCCGGGAACATTTCGAGATTGTCTGTTCGATGGCGGAAGGGCTTCAGGAGGGTGACGGCGGGTCGCATCTGATGACCTTCCACCCGCCGGGAGGGCAATCTTCTTCTTTGCATGTGCATCGGGAGCCGTGGCTCGATTTCAATATGATTCAATCCGGTCACCACGAATGGGTACGCACTAACTATGAAAAGGTCGCCGCCGATTATCATCGTCAGCCGGTAAAACCGGTGGTCGACGGTGAGCCATGTTATGAGGATCATCCGATAAATTTTAAGGCGGAAAATGGTTACTTTGATGCAGCCGATGTTCGAAAAGCGGGTTACTCCGCCGTATTTGCGGGTGCATTCGGACACACTTACGGGCATCATTCCGTCTGGTCTATGACCACCGAACCGAGCACCTATTTTGTTATGACATGGAAGGATGCCATCCTGCGGCCTGGAGCGGAGCAAATGACCCACCTGCGTAACTTGATGGAATCCCGGCCATTCCTTACGAGAATACCCGACCAAAGCTTGATCGCTGAGAATTACGGCGGCGCTAACTATATGACGGCTACGCGCGGAGAGAGTTATGCCATGATCTATTCACCAAATGGCATTCCTTTCCGAGTCGTCATGGGCAAAATAAGCGGAGGGAATGTCAAAGCCTCCTGGTATGATCCCCGTACCGGCGCTTGGACGGATGCCGGGGAATATGTAAATCAAGGCGAAGTTGAGTACCACCCGCCCACCAGCGGCAGAGACGGGGACTGGATCCTTGTGCTGGATGGAATTGAATAGGGATAAAAAGGAGCTGATCAAGAATGAAAAAGAGATTTGCCGCCATTTTGCTTGTATTCATCTTGATATTAACAGCATGCAGCGATCAGACGGAGAAAAATGAAAGCGATTCCGAACCATCCGGCCAGGACCAAAATGGCCAAATCAATATTCAATTTGGGGCAGCAATTGATCCTAACATGGAGCAGGTAGGGAAATTAGAGAAGAAGACGGGGGAAACCCTGGAAAACAACCGTTGGACGAAGCTGTTCAGTGAGAAAAATGGCGTGACCACGCAATATAAATTGATGGCTCCGCAGGCAGACTACACGCAAAAACTCAAATTGTCCATCGCTTCGGGGGATTTGCCCGACATTTTCGTCGTATCAGACAAGGCGGATTTGAAACAGCTGGCCGAAGGCGGTGCCATCCAAGAGATGGGGCCGATTTACGACCAATACGCCTCACCGCTTTTAAAGAGCATCATTGAGGCAGAGACCAAGAAGGTCTTTGATCAAGTAACGTACGGAGGCAAAATTTACGGTATCCCCGCGAAAATGCCCTCAACGAATGGTTATAATCACCTATGGATTCGTGAGGATTGGCTTCAGAAACTTGGCCTAAAAAGACCAAAGACGATGGATGATGTTTACAACATCGCAGTAGCCTTCGCGAAGCAGGACCCCGATGGAAACGGCAAGGCGGATACGTTCGGGCTTGGGCTGCACAAGGATTTCTTGAACGGAATGAAAGGGATCTTCTGGGGTTATAAGGCTTATCCCGAATTTTGGTACAAAAACGACTCGGGGCAGATTGTTTTTGGAAGTGTGCAGCCGGAAATGAAAAAACCTCTTGAACTGCTGGCAAAAATGTATAGTGAAGGTCTTGTGGACCATGAATTTGGTTCAAAAGACGAAGCCAAAATGCTCGAGTCGGTCGTCGCAGGAAAGACAGGGATGATCTACGCGCCCCACTGGACGGCATATTCGGTTGAGAAAACGATGGAGAACGACCCCAATTGCAAGTGGATTGTCGTACCGTTGCCAACAGATGGTTCGGACCCGATTCAAATTCCTCTGTCCAATTCGGCGGATGGGGCTTATGTCGTAAACAAGGATTTTAAGCATCCCGAAAAATTGGTGGAAATGTTAAACACCTATGTGGATGCGCTATTTGGGGAGAATGCAGATTTCAATAAGTATTGGTCTGACGGGGACATTGATTCCGTATGGGCGATGAGCCCGATTCATACGCTGGATCCATCCCTCGATCTAAAAGGGCATCAAGATATCAAGAAGGCGCTCGCAAACAACACAACGGATCAATTGACGGGAGTAGCGAAAGGCTTCTATAAGACGATGCAGGACGGCGTTTGGGGAATGAGTATGATGTTCGGACCGAAGGATACACCTTTTGCTTTCGTTGACCAAACCTATCCGGATCAGGTGATCTGGAGTGAATTTGAGGGGGCACCGACGCCTACCATGGCAACGAACTGGAGCTCGATGAGCGAGCTGCTAAATACAGAGTTTACCGCAATGGTACAAGGGAAGAAAAACCTGGACAGCGATTTCGATAAGATGGTACAGAACTGGAACAACCTGGGCGGAAAAAATGTCCTTGAAGAAGTCAATGCGCAAGCCATCAACAAATAAGCATGACCGACAAATGCGGGCTGCCCCAAGTGCTAGATGCGGGAAAGCAGCCCGCTATCAAGGAAAGGATGAGCCATCATGAGCAAAGGTAAAAGTTATGCCTGGAAAAGAGAGCTCCCCATGCATCTCATGCTGGTCCCAGGGCTGGTTCTTCTACTCATTTTCGCCTACATTCCTATGACCGGCATTATGATCGCGTTCCAGCAGTTTAATCCGGTGAAAGGATTGTTTGGTCATCAAAGATGGGTAGGGCTTGATAATTTTCATTATATTTTTTCCATGCCGAATATTTGGAGAGTCGTGGGCAATACGCTGCTCATCGCAAGCTTGAAAATCGTATGCGGCATGGTCGTTCCTATTGTGTTCGCCCTTCTGCTGAATGAAGTGAAAAATGTGCTGTTCAAGCGGGTGACGCAGACGGTCATTTATTTTCCCTATTTCCTCTCCTGGATTATTTTAAGCGGCATCATGATCGATATTTTGTCGCCTTCCGGCGGACTGGTGAATCAATTCCTCGGCGCTTTCGGAATCAAGGGGATTTACTTTCTGGGAGAAAATAAATGGTTTCCCTTCACGATGATCGCTTCGGATGTATGGAAAAATTTCGGTTTTAACACCGTCGTCTACCTGGCCGCGATCACCGGTATCGATCCGGCTTTGTATGAGGCTGCTGCTGTTGACGGGGCGAGTCGTTGGAAACAGACATGGCATGTGACATTGCCTGGAATGCGGATGATCATCGTGCTGTTAATGGTACTAAGTTTGGGGAATATTTTCGACGCCGGGTTTGACCAAATTTTCAATCTCTATAGCCCTCAGGTTTATCAGTCTGGCGATATTATCGATACGATGGTGTACCGGATGGGACTCCTCCAGTCCCAATACAGCGCCTCGACCGCGGTTGGGTTGCTGAAATCGGGTGTCTCGTTCGTACTGATCACATCATCCTATTATCTGGCATATCGGCTGTTCCGATATCGGCTGTTTTAGGAGGTTATATCATGAAAATGGTTAATCGTTCGAGAAATCACTGGTTCAGTGTCGTGAATACTATCATTTTATCTTTGACCTGTATCATCTGTCTTATTCCGTTTATTCATATCGTATCCCTGTCATTCAGCGACAAAGCGGCCGTATTAGGGGGACTTGTTAAGCTGTGGCCGGTTCATTTTACGTGGGAGCCTTATAGCTATGTATTAGAACGGACAGCCTTCTGGCGCTCCTTCGGCATGACGCTGGAACGTGTAGTTATCGGGGCAACCATCAACGTGCTGCTTGTCATTTTGCTGGCTTATCCTCTTTCCAAACCGAACAATAAACTGCGATTCCGTTCCGTTTATGTATGGATCTTCTTTTTCACCATGTTGTTCAATGGCGGATTAATCCCCAATTATATTCTGGTTAAAGAACTTCACATGCTGGATACCATCTGGGCTTTAGTCCTTCCGGGCGCCGTGTCGGTATTCAATATTATTCTTATGCTGAATTTCTTTCGCGAGGTCCCTCATGAACTGGAGGATGCCGCGTTTATTGATGGAGCAGGACATATGCGGACGCTGTGGCAAATTTATGTCCCCATGTCTTTACCTGCGATTGCAACGATTACACTTTTCTGTATTGTTGGGCATTGGAATGCGTGGTTTGACGGCATGATTTATATGAAGGGTGACCATTACCCTCTGCAAACCTACCTGCAGTCCATCGTGATCAAGTTTGACTTTAATACGATGTCGGCGAGTGAGGCTCAGAGATTAGCCAAGTTAAATGATCGTTCGGTTAAAGCGGCTCAAATGATTGTGGCTGCAATCCCCATTCTGCTTGTTTATCCGTATCTTCAAAAATACTTTGTGGCAGGAATACGCCTTGGTAGTGTAAAAGGATAACTATTATCAGAGCCTGTGATAAGGAGTACACGATGAACATAACGTTTGAGCAAAGTACCAACATCGTTGAGACCTATGACTTCATTGAAGTTCGGATTCACGTCGAAAATCCTTCAGTCGCCAATCCGTTTACGGAGGCGGAGGTATTTGGCCAATTCGGATTAGATGTTGAGCCGTTTACATTTACACATGGACTGCCGGATGGAGAGTTGGGGACGGCAAGCATCCGGCCCGGACTCATCCCGGTAGACGGGTTTTGCGATTCGGACGACGGCAGTCTGTACCGGATTCGCTTTATGCCGAGTGAGGCGGGAGCCTATTCCTATGAGGCGGTATTTACAGCCGGCGGCCAAAAGTATCATACCTCAGGCACGTTTATGGCAGAGAACCGGGGGCGGAAAGGGCTTCTCCGGGTAGATCCGGATTTTCCGTTTCATTTTCAGTGGGATAATACGAAAGAGCATTTTTTCTATCACGGAATGACAGCCTATCATATGCCGGGCATTCAGGATGACGCCGAAATTAGAAGGTCAATCGATCGACTGCATGCCTGCAAGGTCAACCGGATCCGGATTGCGGTAAACTCCAGCAGGGTCCGAAACGGAATGGCCTGGTTTGAGCCGGTGTATGACTCGGAGGATTTTACCTTCCTCTACGGACCTTGGATAGCCGAGCGGCCGCATGACCATACGTACCCCGGCTGGGATGTGACCCGGTTTGATATTGCTTATTGGAGAAAGCTGGAGCGGCTGCTTGCCTATGCGTTATCTAAGGATATAAGCGTGTCGCTCATTATGTATCTGGATGCTTATCGCAGAGGGTGCGATCCGTTTGGTCCTCACCATGCAGGTGGATTGGATGAGCAGCGTTATTATCGGTATGCCGCCGCACGGCTGGCAGCTTACTCCAATATCACATGGGACCTAACGAATGAGTACCGTTTGATTCGGCCGCACGCATGGGTGGAACGGATGGGATATTTCCTGAAATCCTGCGATCCTTATCACCATCTGATGACTTGCCACGGACATGAGACATTTGATTTTCGGCTCTCGGGCTGGGCCGATTTTGCGGTCTACCAATGCTGGGATGAACATGGCGGCTATGCATACATGCTCCGGAACCGTGAGACACAGCTTGCCATGGGAAGAAGCATTCCGCAGGTAAATGAAGAATACGGGTACGAAGACCACTACCCGTCTGCCTGGGGAGAGGGTAAGAAGGCCCCGGCCCGCAGCGCGGACCGGCTTCGCCGGATAGCATGGGAGATCGCGATGGCCGGAGGATACCAAACCAGCGGGGAATATGCGGGAAATGGTCTGGGAGGATGGTTAAACGGGCGCGGGGATGAATCGATGCTTTTGCCGAAAACGCTTGAGCCCCTGGTTCGCTTTTTTGAACATTTGGAATGGTGGAAGATGAACCCGGGACAAGTTGAACTGATTAAAGGAACTGGTTATTGCCTAGCGGAACAGGGAAGACAATATGTCATTTATGCACCGGAGGCCGGCGAAATCGGAATTGTTCTGGACAGGGGCTCGTATGAGATCAGCTGGTATAACCCGAGGGAAGGGACCTTTTACCCTGGCTTCCGGTTGGACGGCTCCGAATTGGTGGCCCGGTGCCCGGATCAGGAAGGCGATTGGGTTGTTCGGATTCAATCAGCGGCATGCCGGATTCCGGAGAAAACGACTCCATAGTCAACAAACGCTCTGCCGGCCGATAAGATAAATTTACGATTTTCCCCTCAGAAACCGTTCGCTTTCATACCACCTTATCGGCCAGGCAGTGATAGAATGATAGGAGATTCGGATAGGCAGGATGATTGTGAATACGAAGAGGAGATGAGAAACCATGAAAATAACCCGCTGTGAATCCAATCCCATCGTTGTGCCCGGTATGTACGACTGGCGCAGGGTTACCGTATTCAATCCGGCAGTTATTTATGAAAACGGCAAGTTTTTTATGATTGAAAGAACAGCAGGAAGCCTGAATCCGTTTCAATGTTATTTCGGTTTGCTGGAGAGCGAGGACGGAGTTCATTTCAGCCATGTTCTGGACCGCCCGGTGATACATCCCGGGCAGTTCGGTTTTCCCCATGGAAGCATTCAGGATCCGCGCATGGTTAAAATAGACGATACTTACTATTTGAATTATGCATTGCGCCCCTGTTCCATGAGCTATCATCCAACCGGACTTGGGGTGCCCGAAAGCTTCAAACCGGCCTATCCCGACGGCTGGGGGGAAGATGCCGGGGACTGGTTAACGCGTTCCTCCATCGCCGTGTCCAAGGATCTGATACACTGGGAGTTTCTCTGTGATACGACACCGCTGAATATCAACGACAGGGATAACATACTGTTTCCCGAGAAGGTCAATGGAAAGTATGTACTTCTCCGGCGCCCCGAAGAATTCGTAGGGGAGGAATATGGGACAGATAAACCGGCCATGTGGATTACCTATTCCGATAACTTGACCGAGTGGGAAGAACCGCGGCTGCTTGCCGATTCGGAGCAGGAGTGGGAAATCAAGAAAATAGGGGGAGCGACCCCTCCAGTCCGTACAGATCGGGGATGGCTCACACTATACCACGGGGTAGACCGGCATAATGTGTACCGGGCGGGGGCGATGCTGCTGGACCTGGACAATCCTGAGATCATCATTGCACGATCTAAAAAATGGATTATGGAACCCGAAATGTACTATGAAAAATTCGGTTTGTTTATTCCGGATGTGATATTTCCAACCGCAAATGTCGTTAAGGATGATTTGCTGTATATTTACTATGGTTGCACAGATACGTCCATCGGACTAGCCACTGTCCCCTTGAAGGATCTGGTGGATTTCGTTCTGGAAAACTAACGCATACAGGATGGGTGTCCGAGAATGCGGTTAAATTTGTAGGCCCGATCCCCTGATGAAGGGGACGGGGCCCTGCGATTTCTTCGGACAGTCTACCCAGCTTACTGTTAGAAATTCCAGCAATAGCATAAAAGAACAACATGAATAATCAATTAACTCATCATCCGTGTGCTGAAATGTATCCAATAATTCAGATTTTCTATCTCTCGTCATCATGAAGACATGGATGAAGAAACAAAAAACATCGCCATTCAATAAGGCGATGCTTTTCTTGTTACATAAGTTTTATTGTTCTTTATTCGGAAAGTTCAGAAAGCTTTTTTACATAAGCATTCATTACGTCCGGTTGAAAGACCAAGCTCATATATTTACCTTCACGAATGTTTTGAATAAGCCCGGCAATTTCAAGTTCCTTAATGTGGTGAGAAATGGTTGCCGCACTGACATTATGCTTCTCCTGTATGACACTACATGGAAGTGGATTGCTTGACGCACTGATTTCCTTAAGCATTTGATACCGTCTTGGTTCAGCAAGTGCGCGGGATATTCTCGCAAACTGTTGTTCTGATAAATCGGCCATTAACGTCCCTCCTTTTAAAACAACAATCTGAATGCTTATATAATTATATATTCATCTAAATATAAAGTCAAAACGGCAACGGAATAAGGTTTTATTTCACATATAGACAATTATCTAAATATCATATTGACAAAACGTCGTAAACAGTGCAAAATGACATTACGACATTTTTATGATTGTCGAAATGAATACCAGGGAGGTAACGATTCAAAATGGATAGAATTCATTTGTAAAGAACTAATCGCTTACTCGATGGATGGTTTTTCATAGCTAACAATTCGATAATCATAAAAATATCTAAATATAACAAGGGGAGATGTAGCATTGAAGAAACTAACCGGTAAAACGGCGATCGTTACGGGCGCCTCTAAAGGTATTGGAGCTGGAATAGCCAAGGCATTGGCCGGAGCTGGTGCTGCCGTCATCGTTAACTATTCTACGAGCAAAGAGGCGGCGGATCGCTTGGTCGGGGACATTCGGAGCGACGGTGGTCAAGCTGTTGCAATTGAAGGAAACGTCGCTTTAGCAACAGACGTGCGCCGCATGTTTGCCAAAGCAAAAGAAGCCTTTGGTTCGGTAGACATTCTTGTAAACAATGCGGGCGTGTATCGATTCGAGCCGATCGAGGACGTGACGGAAGTAGAGTTCCATCGGGAAATCAATACGAACGTTCTGGGGACAATCCTGGCGATTCAAGAGGCGCTTAAGTACTTTCCAGCTGAAGGAGGAAGCATCATCAATATTGGCTCCATTGCAAGTGAAAATCCTGTTCCGGACTCGGTGCTTTATGCATCGACCAAGGGGGCAGTGGATACACTGACGTTGGCTCTTGCAAATGAGCTCGGTCACCGGAATATCCGGGTAAATACGGTCTCTCCGGGCCATACTGAAACGGATGGAACCCACCAGATCGGCCTCGTCGGGAGCGAGCGGGCAGACCAACTTGCCTCGGAAACGCCTCTTGGAGGAAGGCTCGGACAGCCTGATGACATTGCACCTACGGTCGTCTTTCTTGCGTCGGATGATGCCAAGTGGCTGACGGGTGAGAGAATTCATGCTTCGGGCGGCATTCATTAACCCACGAAGGATTTTTGTCCTAAAAACAAACCTATAAACAAATATCTGTGAGAGGGGAATATAAACATGGCAAACTTACAAGGTAAAGTAGCAATCGTAACAGGTGCATCCAAAGGAATCGGAGCAGGAATCGCAAAAGGTTTGGCAGAAGCAGGTGCTGCGGTTGTCGTCAATTATTCTTCCAGCCGTGAAGGGGCTGACCGTGTGGTATCGAGCATCACCGAACACGGCGGCAAGGCTATGGCAGTTCAAGGCGATATGTCCAAAACGGCAGATGTCGAGCGGCTGTTCGAGGAAACCAAGAGAGCTTTTGGCACGCCAAGCATTTTGGTCAACAACGCAGGAATTTTCGAATTCCAACCCGTTGAGGACGTGACGGAAGAGCTGTTCCATCGCCACTATAACATTAACGTTCTTGGGCCCATCCTAACTACGCAGCAAGCACTGAAGCATTTTCCTGAAGAAGGCGGAAGCATTATTAATATCGGCACGATCGCAAGTAAAAACCCGGTTCCAACTTCGATGCTATATGCATCAAGCAAAGGCGCAGTGGATACCATGACATTGGCGCTCGCGAAGGAGCTCGGTCCACGCAATATCCGAGTTAACACGGTTGCCCCGGGCTTTACTGATACGGAGGGTAATGCTGGTTTCGTTGCCAGTGAGGCCGGACAGGCCCTTGCTGCTTCTACGCCACTAGGTGGACGATTTGGAAAGCCTGAAGATATTACGCCAACAGTCGTATTCCTTGCCTCAGACGAAGCAGCATGGCTGACTGGCGAGCGTATCAGTGCTTCTGGTGGTGTGCATTAAGCGAAATGCTGGATCATCTGAGTCATTGAACCTAAAGTCGGATTTCTTGATGGGCGGTCTGTCTATACAGATCGCCTTTCTTTTGATAGTTAGGTAATAAAACCTTGAACTGATCATTATTAATTTGGCCCCAACCAGGTGAGATCATATTCTATACTTTGATAGTTATAAAACTGTATAATCAAAGCGATTTTCTAATATCCATTTTCCGGGATCTCATAGTACTTTAAGGAGTTGAACGATTCGTGGCTAATACTAAATCAATCATTATATTCATACTCGCATTGGGTATTTTCGGTATTATAAATACGGAAATGGGCGTTATCGGTATATTGCCGCAGATTGCCAATAACTTTAACATCAGTGTGTCTCAGGCTGGATTGCTCGTTAGTTTGTTTGCCTTGGCCGTAGCCATCTCTGGGCCATTTTTGCCCATGTTGTTCTCGAGAATGAACCGGAAGAGCGCAATGCTCCTTGTCATAGGCGTTTTTCTGATCGCAAATATCATTTCAATCTTCGCTCCTAATTTTACGGTAGCACTTATCGCTCGGGTGGTACCTGCATTTTTACATCCAGTTTATTTCTCTGCAGCGTTCACGGCTGCAGCTGCTTCTGTTAATCAAGATCAGGCTCCTAAAGCGATAGCCAAGGTATTCATGGGTCTCACTGCCGGGATGGTCATTGGTATACCGATTTCCTCTTTCATTGCAGATGTCGCTTCACTCGAATACGCGATGTCGTTCTTTGCAATCATCAATGGCATCTCATTTTTATCCATCCTGCTATTCATTCCTTCGATGCCCGTAAGAGGGGGGCAATCATACGGTAAGCAGCTCGTCGTGATGAAAAAGCCGCTCACATGGCTAAGCCTTGGAGCCGTAATCTTTATCGTATCAGGCATGTATGCCGTCTACAGTTTTTTTGCAGAGTACCTTTCGAAAGTAACAAATATGCCTGAGAAAGAAATAAGCATAATGTTGATATTATTTGGCTCAACCGGTATTGCTGGGAACTTGCTGGCAGGAAAATGGCTTAGCCGTAAACCAGTAAAAACAGCGGTTATTTATCCAATTGTAGCAGCTCTCATTTATTTACTAGTGTTTCTTCTTGGAGATTTACGATTGCCAATGGTGTTCCTAATTGCAGTATGGGGTGCTCTATTTACCTTTGCGCTTAATTTGACTCAATACTGGATTTCGTCCGCCGCACCAGAGGCACCGGAATTCGCTAACGGATTATTCGTATCATTCTCTAATCTCGGCATCACGGTCGGCACATCCGTAGGCGGCTTATTTATTTCTGGTATGGGGACTCATGACGTCGTGTGGGCAGGTTTACTGATGCTTGCAGCAGGCTTTATTTTTATAACGATAAGAGCTTTAGCTTTTAATGAAAAAATAATATCAAATTGACTATTTCTTAACTTGGAGATCGTTTCACCATTTTCATTGCGTTTGCATGTAGATTAGAGCCGATCTAAATATTAAATTTTATGGTTCTCAAATACCTCAGGGACGCCAGGCGGATGTAAAGTTGTAATTCCCGAGCTTACGACAGATCGGCTAATGTGTTTCATGTACATCAGAACGGAACACTCACAGGTCCCACGCTCTTTCGCATCGAAGATGAGGGCAAGGCAAGGACTGGCCATTCTTTGACTGGTTACCTGATTCATCGCAATGATCCCACGTTAATGTGTTACTCATTTGTTTAGAGAACCCTGGACTTTGATATGTCATTTGGTTATGTGAAATTAATACTCGTCATATTCACTATTTAGAATATGACGAGATTTGGGGGTGAATGAACTTGAAACGCGAATGGAACCATACATTATGGAATGGAAATCTCTGTACGAAGACAAGGGACTGTCATATAAACGAAAGCGGCAGCCGATACAATGTTGCCTCCCAACGGCCGGCTGCAGCGTGCGGATCCGACGCTATGGCCTACTCCAGGGTTTAGATGAAGGCCCACCCCAGACTTTGGCAGCCGCAAAACATACAAATCATTCGAAATCCCCCAGAATCATCTCATGTAACGACGTTCCTGCAAGTACCATTGGATATACATTCTCTTCTTTCGGTACGACAAACTCTACTAGTACGGGACCAGGTGTATTTAGAGCCTCTTGCCAAACACGGGCAGCCTCTGCTTTATTACTCGCTCTCAACCCTTTGATTCCGTAGGCTTCAGCCAGCTTTACGAAATCCGGACTGCCGGCAAGGTCGATTTGGCTGTAACGCTTGGCGTAGCTGAGTTCCTGCTGCTGTTTAACCATCCCCAATACCTGGTTGTTAATCACGACAATTTTGACAGGAATCTGATGGATGGAACAAATAGCCATCTCCTGCGCGCACATCTGCATGCCTCCATCACCGTTTACGGATACCACAAGACGTTTCGGATTCCCGATCTGAGCGCCAATGGCGGCCGGGAACCCAAAACCCATCGTTCCAAGACCTCCTGAGGTAATCAGTGAGCGGGGGTGGTTAAACTTGTAAAATTGAGCTGCCCACATTTGGTGCTGACCTACGTCCGTGGTTATGATCGCTTCCCCTTGTGTTGTTTCATGGACCATTTCAATAACAAATTGGGGCTTAAGCTCCGTATCCGAATCTTTGTACCGTAACGGGAAATTTCGTTTATATTCCTGAATTTCCTTGACCCAACGATCGGACGGCGAGGCGATAGCTTTCGTATTCGCGTAGTCCAGTACAGCCTTGATATCACCGATGCATGCAATATCCGCCTTGATGTTTTTGCCAATTTCAGCCGGATCAATATCAATATGGGCAATCCGTTTGGCATGGGGGGCGAAACCCTCCACGTTCATGGTCACCCGGTCATCAAACCGCGAGCCCATCGAAATAATCAGATCGGCATGCTGGATTGCCATATTCGCTGCATATGCACCATGATGGCCCGGCATACCTATCCACAGGTCGTGAGCACTTGGAAAACCTCCCAAACCAAGCAATGAGGTCGCCACCGGAATGTTGGTTTTATTCACGAACTCCAGCAGCTCATTGGATGCACCTGAATAAACAACGCCCCCTCCGGCGATCATGACTGGTCTTTCGGATTCGGTAATCGCTTGAATCAAGGTATCGATCTGGTCTGTATCCAAATTCGGATCGGGATCATACCCTCGGAGATGAATCGAATCCGCTGGTTGGTAATGCAGCTTGTGATTGGATACATCCTTAGGAATGTCGATCAGTACAGGGCCTTTCCTGCCCGTATTAGCAATATGGAAGGCTTCGTGTACGATACGCGGAAGGTCTTGCACATGACGAACGGAGTAACTGTGTTTCGTTATGGACAGGGTCATGCTGACGATATCCGCTTCCTGAAAAGCATCCGTACCCATGACCGTAGTCGACACGTTGCCCGTAATGATGACGAGAGGCGCGGAATCCATATAAGCCGTCGCAATTCCGGTAATCAAATTTGTCGCTCCCGGACCGGATGTGGCGATGCAGACGCCGACTTTACCTGTCGATCGGGCATAACCGTCTGCCGCGTGTATAGCTCCCTGCTCGTGCCGGGCCAGAATGTGTTTGAACTCCGGATTGTCGACCATGGCGTCATAAATGTACAGCGCATTGCCTCCGGGATAACCAAAAACATGTTCAACCCCCTCGAGCAATAAACAGCGCAAAAGGCATTCGGATCCCGTGATGAGTTCAGCTTTTTCTCTCTTCGTTTCCATGCGATATCCCTCCAATATAAAAATCCCCTCTCATCCTAAAAGCCGGCAGCATACTGCCGTACTAAAGGGACGAAAGGGGTTGATTTTCGCGGTACCACCCTGGTTTGCCAAAAATCTCACGATTTTGGGCCTCACGAAGTAAAGGGTTTACTTCCGGCACGGTAACGTGTGCCATCCGGTTGAGACTACTCACTAAATCAAGCGCTTGATCCGGTTTTCGATCAACAGCTCGGAGATGACGTCATGCAAGGGATTAAGGCAAAGGTTTCAGCATTCCCTTCGCTCTCTGGACATAAGAGCCCTTGACACTTTTTTCTCTTCATCGCTTGTTCGTTATATACATAAAAACCCCTCTCCTCCCAAGCTCGGCAGCGATCTGCCGAACGATAGGGACGAAAAGGGGTTGATTTTCGTGGTACCACCCTGATTTGCTGAAATCTCACGATTCCTGCCTCATGAAGTAAGGAATCCCTTACTTCAGCACGATAACGTGTGCCCATCCGTTTGGAACTACTGGCCAAATCAACGATCCGATCCGGTTTTCGATCAACAGCTCCGAGGTGACTGATATACAAGGGGTTAAGGCAAAGGTTTCAGCATTTCCTCCGCTCTCTGGACATAAGAGCCCTTGGTACTTTTCCTCTTCATCGCTTTTCAAATGATATTATGAGGATATTATCACAGACGCCATTATTTTTTCAACAGGTTCTTATTCATTTTTATTTTAAGAATAGATAAACCGGAAAGCTGCATGCATTCCAGTTTCATTATTATTACATAATAGGTGGGTTCGAGTAGGCCTCGGCATTGAAGCTTTCCGGACCTGTACGTGTCGGAAATACGGAGACAACCGCAGGTACGCTCACGATGGCTTGATAGACAATGAAACCGGGGTTCGGTGGATGTTAATCAATGCCGACCCCCGACAATACAGTAGTTGTCAGCACGCCTGCCACTTCTCAGAATCTGGCAGCAGTTTTATGATGGGCGGTTCGTGGACCACCATTGTATTGACCACTTGCGGAGTTCTTGCCGCTATTTCCAGCGCGAAAACGGCACCTCCGCTGTTTCCGAAAATATAAGCCGATGGATGGCCGACTGCTTCCAACACTGCAACCGCATTGTCATCCGCCATTCAGTTCAATTTCGATTAAATAAATGGCTTAATTCTTCATCCCACGGACATGGTTCATCTAATGTTCTCCAACTGACGCTTGGGAAGCTTGCAGCAACCTTGTATTGATTTGTTCTGGAAGTCGTTGTATAATGATTTGATTATTGATCAATCACTTTTAATAGGAGGAAGAAGAGGATGGCTAAACCCGAAACAACGTCAGTTAATCGCAGATCCGAAATTATCTCCGCAGCGATTGAAGTATTCGCAGAAATCGGATACTACCGAGCTACAACGGCGCAGGTGGCGGAACGGGCGAAAATTTCGCAGCCTTACGTATTCCGTTTTTTCTCGACTAAAGAAAATTTACTGCTGGCCGCCCTGGAGGTTTCTTGGTCCCGGGTCATCGAATCATTCCGTAAGTTGGTAGAGACGACTTCGCCAGAATTGCTGGAGGCCAAGCTTATTCAGGAGTACGTGAACATCCAGGAGATGTACCAGAATGAGGTGCTTTTGCAGATGCAGGCGCAGACCATTCGGGAAGATGCAATCCAGGAGACGATGCGGAGCGGCTTTAAGGAAGTCCGTGATATGGTGCTGGCTGCCTTCCGTGAAGCTGGTATGGATAAGCCGGAAGAGCGAACGATGCTGTTTCTAGCCCGCGGAATGCTGTGCAATGTTGCCGTTGCGATTAATTTGCCTGAATTGATGAAAGGATGAGGAGGTGAAATTGGTTCCAAAATTGTTATTGACCAACTGATAACGATCTGATATAGTGAAATCACTAAGTAATTGATCAATCACTAACAGAGAAAGCGAGGCGGTGAGAAAGCCCCACCTGTTGGCAGAGACTCGATTGACAGTGGTCATAGGGACTATAACGAAAACCTTTAAGAGGTTTGGCGGGCGAATATTTTTTTAGTAGAGTGTAATTGATCAATCAATAACAGGAGGAGATTGTTATGAATTCAATGGTTCAACCGGCAATCGCGAAATCTCGCCATCTGTCGCTTCGGTGGTGGGCGCTAATCGCGCTGGCTTTAGCTCAATTCCTGGTCGTGCTTGATGCATCTATCGTCAATATCGCGCTTCCCTCTCTCGGCTCAGAACTTCACCTAAGCACGAATACGCTGAGCTGGGTCATTACGGCTTATGTTTTGCCTTTCGGGGGCCTGCTGCTTCTCGGTGGAAGGTTGTCGGATCGATTCGGACATCGAAGATTGTTCATGACCGGAGTCGCCGGATTTGCGCTTGCTTCGGCCGCAGCCGGACTGGCAACCTCGGGAGCCTGGCTGCTCACGGCTAGAGCGATTCAGGGCGCATCGGCCGCCCTGCTCGCCCCGGCCGCGCTTGCTCTTGTCACCAAGCTGTTCTCAGATCCTCAGGATCGGGCGAGGGCGCTCGGTATTTGGGGTGCGGTCGCAGGTATCGGCAGTGCGGCGGGCGTCTTGCTGGGAGGCGTGCTGACGGCTTCGCTTGGCTGGTCCGCAGTGTTTTATGTGAATGTTCCCGTAGCAGTATTGGTTCTGGCGGCAGTTCCCTTGCTCATCACCAAAGATTCGCTCGGCGAACGCATAACTCTGGATATGGCAGGCTCGGTTGCGGTAACGGGTGGCATCGTAGCGCTTGTGGCCGCGCTTTCCGGAACAGAGCGGGTCGGCTGGACGTCCCCGCAGACGCTGATTCTGGCAGGCTTGGCAATTGTGCTGATCGGATCGTTCATCTTCTTCGAGAAGCGTGCTGCGAATCCGCTTATGCCGCTGGACATCTTCCGTAACCAATCGGTTACGGGCGGCAATCTGGCGATGTTCCTCATCGGAGGGGCGACAACGGGCTTGTTCTTCGCACTCTCGGTTTACATGCAGCAAGTGCTTCATTACGATGCGTTAAAAGCAGGGCTCACCCAGCTCCCGTTAGCCGGCGCGCTGGTCGCAATTGCCGGAGTCGTTCCGACGGTAGTTAAGGCAATCGGCCCGAGCAAGACGCTTGCGACATCGCTCGTCCTGCTGGCCTCAGGGCTGATCTGGTTATCTTTATCGCCTAGTGACGCTACGTTCGCAGCCAATTTGTTAGGACCGTCCATATTGATTGGAATCGGACTTGGAGGCGCCTTTGTCTCCGGAACAGAGCTGGCGGTTCACGGTGTGGCGAACGAAGAAGCTGGGCTCGCCAGCGGCCTGGTCAATACGAGCCAACAGATTGGCGGAGCCATTGGACTTGCGGTACTGACAACGGCGGCATCAGCTCGAAGCGATCGCTTGTTGGGCCGCGGTGTATCCGAAGCACAAGCGTTGACCGGAGGATTCTCCTGGGTGTTCCTTGGAGCTGCCGTGTTCGCGATAATCGGAGCTATAGGGGTCCTCGCGGTTGTAAGGCATTCCCGTTTTACGAAGTAAGTGACTAATCAATCACAAAATGATTGCGATGCCTATTCGTTGGGAACCAAATGAGGCAACCTTCAGGATAACTATATAACCTTAATTTAGGAGTGAACAGAATGTGTAAAGCAATGGTCGTGAGAGCAGGTAGCGGATGGGGTAAGGCGCTTGTCAAGCAATTGATCGGGGCGAATGTTGAGGTCGTTGCCTATTCGGGATCACAACGGAAGCTGGAGTCGCTGCAGGAGGCCTTCTCTTCCTCACCGCTTCTTCGAACGGTCAGGGGAGAGGCTGGGAATCGGACCGATCTGCTGGCAGCAGCAGAAGGCGTTGACGTGATTTTCTGCGGGGTCTACTTAACCTACGATGACAACCCGGAGAAGGTGCGGCGGATGCTAAAAGCCGTTCGAAGCATCGCGCTGATGAGTGGAGCCAAGATGGTTACCCTTGAAGGGGTGTATCGCCCCGTCGATGAGAAGGAACCGGTGAACTCGAACGTTCCTGGTACAACTTCCATGCGAATCTTTAGCCCGGAGTTGTACGGAGAGGCAGCTTCCAACACGATCATTCATTATGCACTTCGAAAAATCGTTCAAGGGAAACCCGTTAAGCAGCTCATTGATCCGTCCGTTAGAAGGGACTATCTATATGTGGACGACGCTGCCCGTTATGTCTTAGAGCTGGCTTCGATGGAGACCGCGTATGGCAGCAATTGGCATCTTCGCGGCGGTGGCCCAATTTCGCAAGCGGAACTTCTTGACCTCGCGGGTTCGATCGTTCAAGATGCGCCGCGGTTTGAGCCAATCGGAGGGTTGCAGCAGCACTTCCTTCGGTGGTATGAGCCGACGGCCAAGAAAATGCTGGATCGTTATGAGCGGCTTGTCGACAATCTGGGAACTTTTGGCACCGAGTATAGTGGGGTGTCGCCAACATCTTATAAAGAGGGTATAGCCTCTACGATAAAAAGCATGATGGCAAAGCAGAACCATGGCTATTAACTATTACTTATTAAGCGTTACATGAAATCCAAGTTCGTAATCAATTACAAATCCAACGAAATGAGGTCAATAAAATGAAAAAAATGATGATCAATGGGGCAGCCAGCATAACGGGATCGGAGAACACGGAAGAATTGTTCGTACTGGAGGGCACGGTCGACGTTGACCGAAATGCGCAGGTCATCGTCGACCTGTCCATTGAGATTGAAGCTTCGCGGGAGATCGTATGGCAAATACAGACTGGCGTCGAACAGTGGCCGACTTGGCAAAAGGATATCACGCAAGTGCGGTTATCCGGTCCAATCGCGATAGGAAGCACGTTTTGGTGGGAGACTCATGGGCTGCAAATCGTCTCTACGATCCTTGAGGTTGACCCCATGAAACGTATTGTATGGGGAGGTCCAGCACATGGTATCGAAGGCGTTCATGTATGGAGCATCACCCCCACACCTAAAGGAGTAATCGTGAACACCACGGAATCCTGGGACGGTCCGCCCGTAGCAGCTGATCCCGACGGTATGAGCGCTGCACTAACGGCTTCGCTGAATGCCTGGCTCGCCGCCCTCAAATCAACAGCCGAGAGCTTGCAGCTGACATTGGCGGAATAGTAATTAATCAATCAATTTTACGGCGAGGAGAAAAATAATCTTGAATAGAAGAAAGATCGTAAAACGTCTGATTTACTTTGGCCTTCCTTTAACTTTGGTGCTTCTGGTCGGAGCGGTGCTTGTCACTTATTTTTGGCAAATGCGGCTTCAGAAGCCGGAAGAAATCAACATGGCTTACCATCAGATGGGGGTCGGCATGACTCGAATGGTAAACATGACCGATATGGAGCATATGGAGGGCATGGAGCATATGGAGGGCATGGGGAAATCTTCCTCCGAAGAAGGCACGGTGTCTTGTTCCTCAATCACGACCACGGAGTCATCGGCTCCGATCCACAAGTTCGATCTGACGGCCGCCCGGACGACATTAAAGTTGGACAACGGTAAGACCGTCGAGGCTTGGACCTTCAACGGCGTATCTCCGGGTCCGGAACTTCGCGTCACGGAGGGCGACCAGGTTGTTGTTACTCTGCATAATCAAGATATTGAGGACGGCGTTACGATTCATTGGCACGGAATTACGGTTCCGTGCTCGCAGGACGGGATTGCGGGAGTAACGCAGGACGCCGTTCCGCCTGGGGAACAGTTCACGTACACCTTCATCGCCACGACTCCGGGCACGTATTGGTATCACTCTCATCAGATGAGCTCGATTCAGGTAAGCAGAGGACTTCTAGGCGCGCTCATCGTCGAGCCGAAAAAAGGTTCTGAATCCGATCCATCAACATCGGAGACAACAGCTCTTTATCAACAGCTTGGTTCTTCCATGCTGGTGAACGGAAGCGAGCGAGGACTGACGATCCCGGGCCAGCCAGGCGAACAGGTCAGATTAAGGCTGATCAATTCGGGCAATGAAACGATGGAATTTGGTGTTGACGGGGCTCCTTTCCGGGTCCTGGCAATGGATGGCCACGATCTGCATGAACCTGGTCTGCTGGAAGGGACGATAGTTCCGATAGGGGCGGGCCAGCGTTATGACCTGCTTATCCAAGTTCCGCGGTCAGGTAAAGTCGTCGTCAGCAGTCCCTCGGCTAAGGATTTACCGGTTACAATAGGCAGCGGAAGCCAGCCGCAGCATAAAGAAGGCGGGCAGCTGTTCTCGTTTCTCGATTACGGCACCCCGTTGCCTGACGACCCCGTCTTACAAGTCAAGCCCGATCGGCATTTTGAGCTTAAGCTCGGCCAAACTCTTTTCACCAAGTCAATTAACGGAAAATCCTTTCACGATATTCCTCCGATGACCGTGAAGGAGGGCGACCATGTTTTCATTACAGTCTCCAACGAAGGGGGAGGAGATCATCCTTTCCACCTTCATGGGCACGTGTTCCGAGTCTTGAGTAAGAACGGTGAAGCCTTGCAAGGCAGCCCAGTGTATCTCGATACGCTTCTGACGAAAAAGGGCGAGACCTACGAACTGTACCTGGAAGCTGACAATCCAGGCCTCTGGATGATACATTGCCACAACCTCAAGCACGCCTCGATGGGAATGAGCATGATGTTGAATTACGAAGGCATTACGACGTCATACCGGGTAGGAACCAAATCAGGCAATCTTCCCGACTTATAACGTCCACCAAGTGATCGAGTCTGCATTCGCAGAAAAAAAAGCATGACAGCGTCATGCTTCTTCGTATGTAATTCCTTGTTCGTCAAACACGTTCATGACCACAAACATGGCATCCAGCGTTTTGGGAAAGCCCGCATAAGATACACAGTGCATGACGGCCTCTACGATCTCATTGGGTGTAAGCCCGACATTCAGAGCCCCTTTAATATGGAAATCGAGTTGAGCTGCCGCTCCTGAGGCAATCATAGCCCCTATGGTAAGCAGGCTTCGTTGCTTTAAATCCAAACCTGGACGGGAATACAGCGAGCCATAAGGGAACTCCACAATCAGCTTGGCCATATCAGGACTGAATTTCTCCATTTTTTTTACCGTTGCGTCCAGCGTTTCTTCACTTACCATCTGTTGTAAAACTTCTAATCCTTTATTATAGCGATTTGTTTCCATATATGTCCCCCGTAAGTACTAATCTAAACTAAGCAATCTGGTAAGAATCGGCGGGATTTCTTGCGGATCCACCATGACCTCGATGACCGTTGCCGTATTGGATTGCAAAGCTGACTTAACCGCCTGCTTGATGTCGGTTTCATTTTCACAGCGAAATGCCATTGCGCCCATGGATTGGGCAAATAAGCGAATATCCAGCGGCTGCTCATAGACTGCCCCAACGGAGCGTCCCGTGTTATAGGACATTCCCTTATCTACCATATCTAAGCGTCCGTTATTCAGCACAAAGAAGATAACCGGAATCCCGTGGTTAACTGCTGTCGATATCTCGGTGCCGTGCATCATGATGCAGCCGTCGCCGGTCACACAGACGACAGGACGATCGGGCATGGCGATTTTCGCTCCGATCGAATAGCCGATCGCCGCCCCCATAGCGATGAACACTTCATCGAAAAAGAATGTCCCGGACTCGATGATTTCGAAATGTTGTACGGCATGAAAGGAGTGACTCCCTGCATCTCCGAAGAGTACCGCCTCTTTGGGAAGCACAGCCCGCAAGCTCCTGAACGCCGCTCCCGCGGACAATGTGGTGGATTCCATCTCGGAGGTTGCAGCTGCCGCTTGTGCCCGGGTTGTCAGCATCTCATGCTCTTTGGACGATGCCCCGCTCCGCAAAATGAGTTGAGTCAGGTTGGAGTGAATATCGCCAAGGATAACTTGCGTCGGCACCTGAATGGTTTTACCTGCGAATGTAAGGTCATACTCAAATTGCAACACCTTGTCCGGCTCCATATCGGCCGTAAATCCCGACAACGACATGTCGCACAATTTGCTGCCAACGACGATCATCAGGTCAATGCCGGATCTCATGTAATCCATTGCATCCTTGGAACCGCCGAGACCATACCCGCCTAAGTATAGGGGATGATTGGTGGGAAACGCCCCTTTCCCGCCGGGTGTGGTCACCACAGGAATCCCCCAATGCTCGGCAATCGTCCGCAATTGGGCATAGGTATCCGACATGACGGCGCCTTTGCCCACGAAGAGAACAGGTTTCTTGGCCTCACCCAGCAAAGATATTGCCTTATCAATATCGGGGGATACAACGGGTGAAATATGGTCCGGCAACGGCAGGTAGAAGGTCTCCACTTCCTCCATCAGCACATCAAATGGGATGCACAGATGAACGGGTCCCTTTTCACCGGTGTAGGCCTTTTCCAAGGCATGTTTAAGGTAGAGATAAAGAAGATCCCCCCGTTCGATGCGGGCACTGAACAAGGTTACAGGTTCGAACATTTTAACCAAATCGGCCCCGAACTGGCTTGAATCCTGGCTTAAAGCGCGTCCAGTCTCTTGCATCGACGGCTGTCCGGTAATGAACAATACAGGCAGCTGGAACTCTTTAGCCTGCGCCGCGGCTGTAATCAGATTCGTTCCTCCCGGCCCGGAAGTACCGATCGCGACCCCCATCGTTTTTGCTGCCAGGGCATATCCGGACGCTTCAAACCCACTGCCAGCTTCATGACGACCCAGCACATATTGAATCCCATAGTTTTCAAGTTCCAGCATGATCGGAGAAATGGACTTTCCAGGAATACCAAACACGTGAGAAATGCCCCATTTTTTAAAATGCTCAACTAATAGTGAATACACTCTCTGTTTCATCTTATCATCCTTGCAAATTGATTTTTATTGCTGCCGTTTGCATCAACAACTGCTCGATTTGTTCCGCCGGTAAAGGCGGGTAATAATAGAAACCTTGTACTTCATGGCAGTTCTGACTGCGCAGGAAATCTAACTGATCCTTCGTTTCTACACCTTCCGCGATCACATCGATTCCAAGCTTATGGGCCATCGCGATGACCGTAGCTACAATATCCGCGTCATTCGAATCCGTCATAATATCCCTGACAAAGGATTGATCAATCTTCAGCCGGTCAATCGCAAATTGTTTTAAATAGGAAAGATTGCTGTAGCCTGTCCCAAAGTCATCGATGCAAATCTGTATACCCAGCTCTTTCAGTTTTCCGAGAATCTCGATCGCAACATCCACATTCATCGTCATCGACTCTGTGATTTCGAGCTCCAGATGTTGGGGATCTATATGGGTTTCGAGTAAAATCTCTTTAATGGTCTCTACCAAATCATGCTTTGAAAATTGGCGAGAAGAGAGATTCACCGATACGCTCATAGGAGTAATCCCTTTTTCCTTCCATTTTTGATGCTGAAGGCAGGCGGTTTTGAGCACCCATTTTCCGAGGGGGATGATGAGTCCTGTTTCTTCGGCGATCGGGATAAACTTAGCTGGGGGGATTAAGCCGAGAGTCGGGTGATTCCAGCGTACGAGCGCCTCGGTACCGATGATTTCCCCTGACCGGGAATCGATTTGCGGCTGGTAATACAGCACGAATTCCTCTAGCTGCAGCGCTTTACGGATCGAATTCTCCAATGTAAGCCGTTCAATACCGCCGCCACTCGGGATAGACTTGAAAATGTTATAGTTGTTCTTCCCGTCGTCTTTCATCTGGTAGAGGGCAATGTCGGCGTTCTTCATCAGCATTTCGACATTCCTGCCATCTTGAGGATAGAAGGCAATACCGATACTGGCTGTTATATACAACTCATAGCCGTCCACTGCAAATGGTTTCTCGAATGCTCGAATGATTTCTTCCGCAACATGAACGGCTTCCGAATGATCCGTAATCTGTTGCAAGAGGATCGTGAATTCATCCCCGCCCATTCTGGAAACCAGCTGATCCGGAGCATGGCAGCAAGCTTTCAGACGCTCGCCAACCAGCTTCAACAACTCATCACCGTTGTTATGACCGAGCGTGTCATTGATCTTCTTGAAGCTGTCCAGATCGAGAAACATGACGGCAAAGATACTGTTTTCGTCTACCCCATGTCTCAGCAATTCATCAATATGCTTGGTAAAAAATCTTCGATTCGGCAATCCGGTTAAATCGTCATGATAGGCCAGATAATTGATTTGCTTTTGCGTATGATAACGCTCCGTGATGTCCCGAAACTGTGCAAATGCGCCCATAATCTGCATATTCTCATCGCGAATAGGGAAGGCGTCGAACAGGCAGACCAGCTCGTCTTGTCCCATCCGGGGGCGCAGCATGAATTCCATATCTTCGTACTCTTTTCCCGTTTGAAGGACCTCTTTAATGAAGTCATGGGTTCTATGATCGGGAATAGGTTTATTAATGACGTCCTGTTTATTGGCACCGGTTAAAATTTCAGCAAACTTGTTGAACTCGGTAATGTTTCCATCCCGATCTGTAATAATAATGCCGTTTCTTGTGGTTTCGATGACCACCTGATTCAATATGTGCAATCGTCTATTTTGTTTTTTCAGCAGCAGTTCTCTTTCGATCGAATCTACGACCGTGCAAAGCATCGCCAGCAAAAACGGATTGTGCTGGTCGATCGTCGTCATGATCGTAATGGTTCCGAGCAAATTGGCGTTATCTGTATATTGAAAGGGTACGGAATAACAGGCCGAGGACCATAAAAATTCATAATAATGCTCGTCCCCGACAAGTTGAATGGGCTGACGATGATCCAAAACCAAATTAATGCTGTTGGTTCCCGCTTCGTGTTCATTGAACACGAGGCCAACCATAATGCCTGATTGCTGAACCACACTCTTGATCGCTTCATCCCCGGCCATTTCCAGAATGCAGCCATTTTCATCGGAAATCAGGATCAGCAGCGGGAGCCCTTTCATGAGCTCCAACAACTTATGAACAAAAAAATCAATGACGGACAATATTTCCTCGTATTCGGCCCGTTTTAGATTCAGATCGCTTTCAGATAAAAAGTTAGTAAAGCAGGGAATCCCCTGGGGATCAATACCTAGCTTTTCACATCTCTTTTTGGACTCCGAGATTAAGGATACTTTCGTCAAATCAATCCCCCTACTTTACCATGAAAAATGCAATAAATTTACTTAAATGATAAGTTACCCCGATATGTAACGGTTCTTTTTTCATTATGACGGCGCTTAAAGTTTTTTTCAATTTATTTTCTGTTAGATTCTGGGTGCTCTCTAGAAATCGAGTTTTCATGGATGAGCTACACGATTACATGTTCTCTAATACATCCACCCTTTCTGCAATTCTTCTAATATTATTTCGGCCGATTTATCCAGATTATGAACATCGATGAACGTCATTCGTATGGTCGTGGTTTGATCAGGACCCGTGTATAAAATTAACCTTACATGCCTTCCGGACTGCCCTGACCGATCCACCCTAAAATCTAGTAACCTTCACCTGAAATGTAGCGGATATATTACATGACCGTTTCCTTCATATAATGTTTATTACAGAGAGGCTCAGCAATGACCACGGTCACGCTCATGACGCGGATGAGCAATGCATACGGTAACCAGCAAGTAAAAGTACCGGTCAGCAAGGATGGTGTCTGGAAAATCTCAGGTTCAGTAATCGAAGGACAAATAAACTAAAGGGGGGATACATTGTGGAATTACGTCAGCTTGAATATTTTATTCAAGTTTGCAAATCCGGAAGTCTGACCAAAGCGAAAGAAGAATTAGGTGTAACTCAGCCTACACTAAGTCAGCAAATTCGGGTTTTGGAAGATGAGTACAATATTCAATTGTTCGATCGGGTCAGCAGGGGAGTTGAGGTAACGGAAGCGGGGAAAATTCTCTTGAATAAGGGCCATGCCATTATGAATCTTCTTGAAGAAGCGCGAAATGAAATCGTTGGCCGAGTCAACCAATCTGTAGAGACCATTTCTATTGGATGCTGTCCTGCTGAACTCGAATATCTTGCTCCTTACTTCATGAGATTTCATCAAAAGTACCCGAACATTTTATTGAAAATTATCGATGCAGAGGATGCCGAGAATAAAGTTTTGGAACAAAAGGTAGATATCGGGATCACTGCCTATCCGGTTTCTGACACTTCAGTCATTTCGACTCATTTGTATAGACAAGAAATGGCGCTATTGCTTCACTCGGAACATCCTTTGGCCAATAAATCTTCGATTCCTTTTCGATCTTTGAAGCAAATGAATTCGATCATGTTCCGGGAACAAAACAAATCATTAATTGATATGCATTGTTTCTCTTGTGGGTTTGCCTTGAAGTCGAGCATAGAAACATCCTCCACTCCAGTATTGATTCACTGGGTTCGTCAGGGACTTGGAGCAGCTCTTATCCCTATATCTTTGCTTGAAGGTCTACAGGACGACTCTTTGCGTATTGTCAAATTAGAAGGCCATATACCTCGTTGGGATATTTCTCTTGTAAACCTTCGTTCCGTTACGATGAAGTCTGTTGTGCGCCTATTTATTCAAGAGATGGTTTCATATGTAAGAGAGGTTGAGGTGAGTCTTTCATGTTCAGGCAATTAGAATGCTTCATCCAAATCTGCAAAGAAGGAAGCTTTACTAAAGCCGCAGAAGTTTTAATGATTTCTCAACCTACGTTAAGCCAACAGATCCGCTTTCTAGAGGGAGAAGTTGGAACCCCTTTATTTCAGAGAGTTGGCAGAGGCGTAAAAGTTACAGCTGACGGGGAAATACTTTACGGGAAGGCCCTTTCCGTAATGAAGCTCATTGAAGAATCGAAGAAAGAAACTTACGAGTTACGCTATGCTCGGGCAAATAAACTTTCGATAGGTATTTCGCCAGTGGACTTCCATGGTCTAATCCCGCGTTTTTTGAAATTCCATGAACAGTATCCTGATATTACATTGAAATTTGCCAGTACAGAATATACAACACAGCAATTATTGAATCGTAGTATCGATATTGGCATTGCCAACCATTATGATCCAAACAAAGAAATTCATGCGATGCACCTCTATAAAGAAGAACAAGCATTGGTCGTTTATGCGGACCATCCATGGGCAGATCGAACCTCTGTTTCTTTTCAAGAGCTTGAAGATTTAGAAACTTCCTTATTTGTCGCAGATAAAAGTGTAATCGATCATCTTCATACCTTCAGCGAGAAAATCGCCAAATCCTTACAAACCCAATTCGAGTCAACTTCGACGGCTATTCTTCTTTCTATGGTACTGCAAAAGGTGGGGGCAGCTATATTACCTGCTTCTTTAATTGAAACATTTCCTGGGCAGCATCTGAAAATGATTCGTTTCGTAGATCCAACACCTGTACGTGAGATTAAGCTGATTTATAAAAAGTATCATCACCATAATCCTTCTGTTCAGAAGTGTATCGACTTTTTTATGGAATCATAGATCGGGGAACCAGAACATCATAGCTAACCAATGCGAGCCTAGACGAAGGGAAGTTTTCCTGTCTTGCTCGCTTATTCGCGTTGGTCGGCATAGGAACCCCCCAAATATTGTAACCCTACGTATCATGTTAGACTCTTTCCTTTGCTTGCTATAACCTTTATACTAGCAATGAATTAAGGAATTTGAACGGCATTCGTCTGCTTTTGTTGAAATATATTAAATTATGGGATATTAACGGCCGAAGGGGAATTTTGAATGGGTAAAATGCGTAAATCGGCATTGCTGTTACTGGCTCTAATGATGTGTTGGACTATGGTGTCTTGTTCTGGGAACACGGGCACATCGAGCAATGGCACCGCTGACGATACGATTCTCAACGCCAACCTTAAAAAGGCAGATGCTTCTCAAATGAAGCTTTCTCCGGACGAGCCTGCCTGGAAGCTCGATACGACACCGATAACGTTTGACTGGTATATCAATTTCGATTGGTTTACCGGCAAGTGGGGAGGCAACGCAGTTTCCGATTATATAACGAAGAAGACGGGCGTCAGCTTGAACTTTATCGTGCCTGCCGGCGACGCCGGCGAGAAGCTTAACACGATGATGTCAGCAAGGTCGCTCCCTGACTTCATCACGCTAGGCTGGTACGAGGATTCCGTGCAGAAGATGATCAATGGAGATATGGTACTTCCGCTAAATGAGCTGGCGGAACAATACGATCCTTATTTTTTTAAAGTCGCTGACTCAGAGAAGCTTAACTGGTACACACAGGCTGACGGAAATGTGTACAGCTACCCGAATGCATCTTCATCCCCTGCGGATTATCAAAAATACGGGAAGCTTTTTACATCTAATCAGACCTTTGTTGTCCGGAAAGATATGTATGAAGCCCTCGGGAAGCCGGATATGAGCACACCGGAAGGGTTTCTCGGCGCACTGAAGGCTGCGAAGGAGAAGTTTCCGGAAGTAGATGGCCAACCGCTCATTCCGATTGGCATGCATGAATTTACGGAGACCGGCAACTATTCGCTGGAATCCTATCTTCAGAACTTCCTAGCCATTCCGCAGCAGAAAAACGGCAAACTGTACGACCGTCGAAGCGATCCAACTTATCTGAAATGGCTGAAGGTGTTCCGTCAAGCGAATGAGGACGGGTTGATGCCGACAGATGTTTATATTGATGAAAAACGGCTGGAAAAGGACGAAAAAATAGCACAAGGGCGTTATTTTGCCATGCTGTATCAGTGGTCTGATTTTACAGAGATTAACCAGGCGCTGTATCAGAAGGACCCGAATAAGGTGTATATCGCGATTGATGGACCGGCCAATGATGCGCATGATGCGCCAACACTAGCAGGAAATGGCGTCTCCGGTTGGACGGTGACGCTCATCTCGAAGAATGTCAAGGACAAGAAGAGGGCCATTGCCTTCCTCAGCTATTTGCTCAGCGAAGAGGGAAACAAGGATCTGTACTTAGGAGAGAAGGGCGTTACCTACGATACGATAGACGGCAAAGATCAGTTCCTGCCGGAGGTCATGCAACTGCTCAACACCAACCGCCAAGCGTTCGACAGCAAATACGGCGGTTCTTATAGGTACTGGATGTTAATGGATACGAACATGAATCTAGCATGGATGACGGGGATGGATGCGGAGCCTTCCAAACAAATTACCGATTGGACGAGGGGAAAGACGATCAGCATGAGTGAGTTTGAAAATCTGGACCCGGACCCGACGACGAAGGAAGGTATTGCGCAAGGCAAAAATACCCGGCTCTGGGCCGAGACGCTGCCGAAGCTGCTGATGTCTAAGTCTGATGCCGAATTCGACCGGCTGTTCGCAGAATTCATGAAGATCACTACCGAGGATCCCGAGTATGGAGCTATCGTAGCTAGCCGCCAAGCAGCCTATGAACGAAATGTACAGAAGCTGCAGTCGTCACTCAATCCGTAGTTCAATAGAGGAAGCAGCAGGATGTGAAAACAGGGGATGGGATTTGCGGCAATTCGTTGGTTATTGGGGATACGTGCATTTACGTCTAACCTTTCGCTTCAAGTCAAACTGATTCTGTCATTTGTGTTCGTTATCTTTATCCCGGTTGTTCTGTTCTCCTGGTACACGATCAACGAGGAAACCGCTAAGGCAATGAAAGAATTGACGGAGAGCAGCGAGAATGGGCTGGAGGTAGAGAAGATAAACATTGAGAATAACGTAGAGCTGATGGGATGGACCGGTCAGCTTGCGTTATCCAACCGGGAAATGAACAATTATTTGCAGGTTGAACAATTTCAGGATACAGCACATGTTCTGCATATTAAGAAAGATGTGGTCAACAGCTTTCAATATTTTTTGTTTAACAATCCACGAATTGCCAATGTCCGGTTGTTTACGGACAACCTTTTTGTGAATGAGATTTGGCCGGTTATCCTACAGGAATCACGTATTCAGGACAAGCCTTGGCATCATGACGTGATGAAGCAGGGCGGTTTGCCCTGGTGGGAGATACAAGAGAACGTCGTCCTGACCGGCGCGCCATCCGAACAATCGCCGAATGAGCCATTCATGACGTACTTGCAGGAATTCAAATATCCGGACAACGCAACTCATAACGGGATTCTGGAGATATCGATGAAGCTGTCCGATTTCTTCTCCCGGACGTTCAGCAGCGTGCAGGACATGAACTCTCAGCTGATCGTAGTCGCAAGGAGCGGAAAGCTTTTCAGCTTGAAAGACTCGCCCGTGTTCGAGCAGAACAGCGCCGGGGAATTAATGAGAAGCGTGAAGCTGACGAGTAATCCAGATAGCCAGGCGGTACAGTTCAAGGTTAATGGCGAGTCCTACTTGGCATTTCAGAGCTACATCCCATCGATTGACGTACATCTGGTCAATATGGTCAGCCTTGCGGAGACGATGGAAGGCATCAACCATTCGAGAATTCGTTATATCGTGCTTGTATCATTACTAGCGGCATTTCTTGTGCTGCTGTCTTACTCGATGCAGGCGATCATTTTGCGCAGGCTAAAGGCATTAAGAGAATCGATGCAGCAGGTGAGAAATGGCAACTTCAACGTCGAGCTGCCGCAGATCACCGGTACCGATGAGGTAGGAGAGCTGGGCTTCCATTACCGCAATCTTATTCTGAAAATTAACGAGCTCATTCAAGACCAGGCAGCTCGGCAGGCGGCAGGCAAAGAAGCTGAGCTTCGGGCGCTGAAGAACCAGATCGATTCCCATTTCCTCTACAATACGCTGGAGAACGTCAAGATGCTGGCGGAGATTGAAGGGCAGTATCTTATATCAGACATCATGACCTCGTTAGGCGGTATGATGCGGTATTCGATGGAATGGAGGCAGGATCACGTGATGCTTAGCGATGAGATCCAGCAGGTCCAGCATTATGTATCCGTCATGAACATCCGTTATGATGGTAGACTTGATCTCCGGCTGTCTATTGGACCGGAATGCCTCAAGCAGGAATCGCTTAAAATGTCGCTGCAGCCCGTAGTCGAGAATGCCATCAAACATGGGATGAGCCGCATGCATTCCAAGGATGGAAACCTTCTCATTACGATTTCTGCCGTCCGGCGTGATCAAGTTTGTGTCATAGAGATTACGGACAGCGGCTGCGGCATACCGGATGAAACACTGGGCTTATTGAATCAAATGCTGCGAATGGAAGAGCTCGCTTACCGGGAGGTCCGGCAATTATTCGTTCGTAGGGATAACGAGGACGGTAATGGGATCGGTCTGCGTAATGTGGACCAACGTTTAGTGATGAGCTATGGGGTGGAATATGGGATTCGGATCGAAAGTGAGGAAGGAAGCTATACACGCATAATCATGACTTTGCCGTACCGGGTCATGGGAGGGGGATAGACATCTATGATTAGCTTGCTGATCGTCGACGACGAGAAGATCATTCGGAGAGGCTTGCAATCCGTCATTGAGAGGCAGTTCCCTGATCTGTTTAATTATCGGTTTGCCGAGAATGGACAAGAGGCGCTGGAGCTGCTACGCCAGGAGCCTGCGGATATTATGTTTACAGACATCCGAATGCCAATTATGGATGGGATCGAACTGCTCGACCAACTGCAAGACCATCCGGTTAAACCCGAGGTTGTATTGCTGTCTGGCTATAATGACTTCGTATATGCGCAGAAAGGTATCCGCTTTGCTGTAAAGGATTATCTCGTAAAGCCAGTGATTCGGGAGGAGCTGTTTGCCGTCCTGGAGCGATTAATGCTGGACATAAGGACAAGAGTAGAGCGGGCGGACAAGGCGGGCGAAGATGCCAGCCTTTTTGCTGCCGAGCTGGTTACCCTGCATTTAACCCAGAAGGATGTGGTTGATGCGATCAAACCGAACCAGCTGAAGCAGGCCGGCTTAAGCTGGTTGAATGCAGGATATACACTGGGCTTGGTTACACAACGCGGTGGGAGATCACACGCAGGCAGTACGGATGCAGCTTCTTTCAGGAATCAAATCGCTAAGCTGTTACAAGGGCATATGAATTGGATGCTGACGCGTGATGGGATAGGCGGAACGATTATGATAGCAAGCGATCCGGTTATGTTCTACCAGTTGGCGGAACAGTGGGAGTTCAGTGAGTATGAGACACAGCTGCGAATTGCGATTAGTGATTCTGTCCAAGGGATTGAGCAGATAAGGTGGGCATACAGCCAGGCGAAGCAAACCATGAAATACGGGATTCTGCTTCCAGATCTCGATGTGCTGGACTACACCGGCATAAGTGACCGCAATGAGCGGTATGTCGTTCCTGTTGAGTTGATTCAACGAATATTGAATCTCCTTGGAATGGGACGCGGGGATGAAATCCAACAACTTCTGAATCAGATCCTCGATATTCGCATGATTAGCAGCAGTGAGATCGGCTATCTGGAACGTATTAGTCAGCTGCTCAACGAGGAGCTGTTCGATAAATTGTTCCGCATCTATGGGCATAAGGTATTCGGTCTATTAATGAAGTACGCTCATGTCGGTCACATCGGGAATTTCGATCGATTTGAAGATTATTACAATGCCGTCGTGCAGCTTCTCGATCGTCTGGATCGGTTCATCCAAGATCGGAAAGAGCAAGCGCCGACGGAACAAAATACGATGCAAAAAGTACTCACCTACTTGCAGACGCATTATGCCGACAATTTAAACATGGCGGTGGTGTCCAACCATTTCTCACTCAATTACTCGTATTTCAGCCAAGCCTTCCAGGAATTTACCGGTGAGAGTTTCTCGAACTATGTTCGCCGGTTAAGGCTGGATAAGGCGAAGGAACTCCTGGTGCACTCTGATTTGAAAGTGTACGAAATCAGCGATCAGGTTGGATTCGAAAATGTGAAGCATTTTACGAGAATATTCAAGGATACCGAAGGCATCACGGCGCTGGAATTCCGAAGCCAGCGGAGACGGTTTGAAACCCAATGATGCTCGTTTTCATTTCGCTATTTCCGTCTTGCTTCTCATCCTTACCAAAGCGAAAACACAAATGACCCATAAGAGGGTCATTTTTTTTGTAAAAAAGCATCCTCTTTTGGGCCACAGTTCACAACCTTTCAATCATTCAGCATTCAGAAAGTTAATCAAAGCTGTATTGAATTCTTCAGGGTGAGTTGCGTTTAGACCATGAGGTCCACCTTCGATGACGACGAGTTGACTACCTGGAACCGCTTCGTGGGAAAGTTGACCGCTGACTTCAAGCGTCACAATGGCATCGGAATCCCCATGGATAACAAGCAATGGGATATCGAATTTCGCCAAATCGCCACGGAAATCCGTCCGGCCGAAGGCATCAATGCAATCCAGCGTCCCCTTTGGCGAAGCAGAAGAAGCAATTTCAACGTTGTAATGGCGGAAAGACTCGCTAACCAGATCAGTTCTATCCCCTGCTTTAAAGAAATTGTGAGTGAAGTCGTCAAGGAAGGCGACACGGTCTTTTTTCAAACCGTCTTGGAAGCCTTGAATCGTGGCTTCATCCAGACCGCCTTCCGGATGCTCGGCAGATTTGTAAAAGAACGGTGGAACCGCAGCGGCCAGCACGGCTTTTTTGACACGGCTTGTTCCGTATGTACCGATGTAACGGGCCACCTCTCCGCCACCCATCGAGAATCCGACCAGCGTCACATCCTTCAGGTCCAGTTGTTCGATTAGCTTATGAAGATCCGCTGCAAACGTATCATAGTCATATCCGTTCCACGGTTGCGAGGATTGCCCGAATCCACGGCGGTCATAGGTAATTACGCGGTAACCTGCATCGATGAGCGCTGGAACTTGACTCTCCCAGGAGCGCCCGCTCAGTGGCCAACCATGAATCAAAATGACAGGTTTGCCTGTGCCAAGATCCTCAAAATTCAACTGAATGGGGTGCCCATTTTCTTCTCCGACTAATAATTTTGGCATGTTTCATTCTCCTCTGATTTTTTTTGATGGTAATTCATTTTAGCTTCAGCCCTCGTGGCCGCCAAACATCGTCTGGGCATAAACAACGCCCGCACCATAAGCACCGGTGTGCTCCTTAGCAATCGACATCACTGCGTCATAGGTTTCCTGGCGAGCCCAATCGCGTTGGTACTCAAGCATCACAGAAACCCAGGTAACGGGGATGGCTCCTGCCTGGATCATGCGTTGAACGGCCATGTCATGCGCTTCCGTAGTTGTCCCGCCTGAAGCATCCGTTACGATGTACACTTCATATCCGTCTTTAATAGCTCCAATAACAGGAAAGGCAAGGCAGACCTCCGTCCACAGCGCTGCCATGACCAGCTTTTTACGGCCTGTTTTCTTCACGGCTTGTACCAGGTTGTCGTCTTCCCAAGAGTTCATTGTTGTACGGTCGATCGGTACCTGATCTGGAAATACCGCTTGGATTTGCGGATGAATCGGGCCTGAGAATGATTCTGCAGCCACCGTTGTAAGAATGGTGGGCACATTGAAGACTTTTCCGGTTTTGGCCAATCCAACTGTGTTGTTAATGATGGTTTGACGATCCGCGCTTTGAACTCCAAAGATCATTTGAGGCTGATGGTCAATAAGAATAATTGCAGAGTTTTCAGCTGTCAGTAAATCTGTCTTGTCATTAAACATAAGGGGTCCTACCTCCTAGATTTTGTTTGCAACAGGGCCCGATACGTTGGAATTCCTGCGGCATGTATTCAGTCTATGGAAATACCACTGTGCAAACAATCTTCAGTTTTCTATATTTTTCATAGGAAAAGCCTATATACCTCGAAAGTTCTATAAAGAATATACATAAGCAATTCCTATCACTGTTATAGAGAACGCCTTATTGTTCGTGAAAATGTGGACTCTTAGACTTATAAATAAGACTCATGAATATAGGCAGTCTAGCAACATCACAATTCGTATTAAAGGAGGTATCGACTATGAGCACAGGTTCTATAGGTTCTATGGCCTTGGCCCTTGCCGCAGGTATTGTCATTGGCGTTGTTTTTCAATCGCTTAAGATCCCCTCGCCAGCACCGCCTTTTTTAGGGCTGCTCGGTCTCGCCGGGATGTTTGTAGGCCAGCGGTTGATCCCCTGGATCCAGCAATGGCTAAACCACAAATAATGCAATCAAAAAGGAGAGCGGAATCATGTCTAGAAAAACGATAGATGTTGAGGCCAGTCTAGTCATTCACAATGCCAGCATCGTAACGATGGACGATGCCAATCCTGCCGCTTCGGCAGTTGCCGTTAAGGACGGCCAGTTCCTGGCTGTGGGAGAGGATGCCGAAATCATGAAATATGTCGGATCATCCACACAGGTCGTCAACGCCAACAAACGAATGTTGATACCGGGCTTGAACGATTCACATATTCATCTCATTCGCGGCGGTCTCAACTATAACCTTGAACTTCGCTGGGATGGAGTGCCATCCGTAGCGGATGCATTGCGCATGCTGAAAAAGCAGGTTGATCGTACGCCAGCACCTCATTGGGTCCGTGTCGTAGGCGGATGGACGGAGTTCCAATTCATCGAACGCCGGATGCCAACTCTGGATGAAATCAATCGAATTGCTCCGGAAACCCCCGTTTTTATCCTTAATCTTTACCGTCAAGCCTTTTTGAACAAAGCTGCCTTACGGGTAATAGGGTATACGAAGGATACGCCTAATCCGCCAGGCGGAGAAATCCAAAGGGACAGCCGAGGCAATCCAACAGGAATGCTCATCGCCAGGCCTAATGCAACGATTTTGTACGCCACCTTAGCTAAAGGGCCCAAGCTTTCATATGAAGACCAAATCAATTCAACCCGGCTCTTTATGAGGGAATTGAATCGATTTGGTGTGACAAGCGTTATCGACGCTGGAGGGGGCTTTCAGAACTATCCCGATGACTATCAGGTGTTTGAAGAGCTTGATAAAAACGGTGAAATTACAGTTCGCACTGCGTATAATTTATTCACTCAGCATCCCAAGAATGAATTGAGCGATTTTAAAGCATGGACCGCTTCCTCGCAGCCGTACACGGGCAGTTCCTACTATCGTCATAACGGTGCCGGTGAAATGCTTGTTTATAGCGCGGCAGACTTTGAAGATTTTGTAGAGCCCCGTCCGGAACTCCCTGCTGTACTCGAAGATGAACTATTTGATGTTTCTCGGCACCTCGTTGAACAACGCTGGCCATTTCGTCTTCATGCAACCTATGGAGAGTCGATTTCACGTTTCCTCGATGTATTTGAGCGCGTGAATAAAGAGGTGCCATTTAAAGGCCTACGCTGGATTCTGGATCATGCCGAAACGATCCACGAGAAGGATCTGGAGCGGGTCGTCGAATTGGGAGGTTCCATCGCGGTTCAAAGCCGAATGGCTTTCCAGGGTGAATATTTTGTTGAACGATATGGGGCAAAAGCAGCGGAGAATGCGCCTCCGATAACCAAGATGATGAAGTCCGGACTGCGCGTTGGTGTGGGAACGGATGCCACCAGAGTAGCTAGTTATAATCCCTGGGTGGCCTTATATTGGTTAGTGACGGGCAAAACACTGGGAGGGTTAAGCCTGTACCCTGCCTCTAATCGTGTAGAAAGACACCAAGCGCTTCGGATGTATACGACGGGGAATGCATGGTTTTCAAAGGAAGAAGATGTGAAAGGGCAAATCAAACCGGGGCAATACGCTGATTTTACGATCCTTTCCGATAATTTCTTTCAGGTCTCGGAAGAGGCAATTAAAAAAATCGAATCCGTCTTTACCGTCGTGGGCGGTAAGATTGTCTACGGCACCAGCGAATTTCAGTCTTTGTCGCCTCCAGCTCCAAAAGCCAGCCCGGACTGGTCTCCGCATAATTTCTTTGGCGGCTATTACAAGGGGCCGGAATATGGGGGTGGTGGATCAGGCGCCCATACACCTAAACAGGCCCATCTTCACCATAAGTGTAACCATCATCATGGCAGCGGTTTCTGCGACTTGGATTGCTTTGTCTTCTAAATATCATATGATGCTTTGATCCATGAGGCTGTCCTTGTTCATCTATGATGACTTATAGGACAGCCTCGTTTTCAAAACAAGTCACAAATATAAATGAAAGGGGTGAGTATATATGTCGCCTAAAAGAGAGTTGTCTATTACTCGGGAAGAGTTGATTCGGCTAGTACGAGCCATATTAAATCATAAAACAAAGCCCACAGCTGATCATTCCCGAGAATCCATCCCTCTGCAGTTGAAAAACGAGATCACCAGGAACTATAAATAAAACCTAAGGCGTTCCCGGATTAGACAAAAGGTACAGCCGCCTCATTGAATATGAGGGACTGTACCTTTTTATTTGGAACTTTTTATCAGCGGCTTCGATCAAACAGGAATCATCTTCTCAATGATGCTCAACGTTCGTTGGATTGGGCTGATGGATCTGGGTAGTGGTT
Organism: Paenibacillus rhizosphaerae; assembly: GCF_014192015.1. GTDB lineage: Bacteria > Bacillota > Bacilli > Paenibacillales > Paenibacillaceae > Paenibacillus_AQ > Paenibacillus_AQ rhizosphaerae. The sequence goes on from NZ_JACHXJ010000001.1 coordinate 198,895, forward strand.
GTCTCCTTTTTCTCTAAGCGAATGAAGAATGGGACAATCGTACTTAGCAGCAGTAATCCGGCCAACACCTCGAAAGTGAACACATGACCTTTGATGTCGATCAGATAAATCGAGACGATGGGGCCAAGTGAGGCTCCGATGAATAGCATAAACATATGGAAAGAAAGAGCGCTGGCCCTTAAATCTCCAGCTAAAGTGCCTATTAGAGATAACAAGGCAGGAAGAGCCATAGCTATGCCGGCAGTAAAAAGAATACTCGCCAAGATTAAAAATGCAAGGTTCTCCCAGGCGCCAACCAGACCGAGGCCAATACCGGACAGGATCAGGCCGCAGCACAGTACATTCTTAACGCCAAACCTGGCAACGAGCTTCCCGTCAAACGGGGAAACGAGCATGCCGATAATACCAGCTGCGCGAACCCATAGGATTTCCTGGTGGCTCAGACTGAAGGGAGAGCTGCTTAGATAGCTTCCAAGCGTAGAGAAAAAACCGACGAGTGCAATAAAGAGCGTTGAAGAAATGATGTAACAGAAGGGCAGGCTTTTTTTCTTGAAAATACCGCCAATGCGCTTTAACGGAGAAAAGAAATTGCCCTCCGGCTTCTGGATGATATCTTTGGGTATACATATGGTAATCAGAAAAAACGAAATCAAATACACGATGCCAAGGATGTAAAATACATACCTCCAGCTTAGTTCCAAAATGACGGTGCTGCTATAAATCTGCCCAACGATACTGGCCATTAAAAAAGCGGTGCTTATAAATCCGAGGATCGTGACCCTTTTATTCGTTGGGAACATCTCTATTGCGTAGGCTAACACAGAAGGCGGAAACATGGATGCCGCCAATCCTTGGATAACCCTCAGCACAATAAGCCAATGAAACTCATGAACCGTTCCAATAAAAGGGGTTGATACCGTGAGTAAGCATAATCCGGATATCATCATTCTTTTCCGTCCATAGCGGTCGGAAAGACCCCCGAACAAGAGTCCTCCACCGGCAAAAGCAAAAGAAAAGGCGCTTCCTGCCCAGGCTGCTTTGGAAGATGAAATCTGGAATACGTCCTCAAACAAGGGAAAGAGGGGGATCGTTAAATATAGTGCTGAAACAACAATTAATGAGCACCAGAATAGAATCAAGGTCGTCAGATTATAACGCGGTGCCGCTTGCTTCGCTGGATTATTCAATCGTGATCCCCCTTTCTTCTGCAGGCGTCCCTTTTTTTACAGCTGCATTGGTTTCTCTGACATTTAGAAACACGTTGACAGCAAAAACAAGAATGCCGCTTCCGGCAACGGATTCGCCTATACGTTTCATCGTTGATAACCATTCCTGATCATAGCCGTTTGCAATAAAGGACAGCGAGATTAACATGATTGGCAAACCTGTGCCCTGCAGCCAGAAGTGCCATTGAGCCAGACGGGACGCTGCAGCTTTGGGAAAACGCAGATAAGTAAATCCGCAAAGGGCCAAAGTTGCCCATCCGAAAAGATTGGTGTGGGCATGAACGCTGGTCAATGCAAAGTTCAATGTCGCACCCATGTAGATTCCAATGCCAATGCCGAGAACAATATAAATAACAGCCATTTTTAAAAAACGTACTCCCATTCCAATTCTCCTTTGTATTTTACGAAATTCATTCTCCGGTCGAGGAGTGCACTCATATTCAATTCCAAGAACCAGATATGTAACACAATCGTATAAACAGCGGTTCGTACGATCAATATCGATATTTCTATGTCTCATATAGCTTTTTCTTATAATTATCGGAACAGCCTGGGAAAATCCTCGGCCTTTTGTATTATAGATTTTTCGTACAAAAGATATAGTAAATTCGCTATGCAAGTATAGAAATAATGGAATGGTTCGCTGCTGCTCTTTTCTCTATGATTTGAATCAGGAGTACATTTTCAGTTATTAGCAGGATTGAATAAACCTAACAGAAGGAGTTTGGGTAAGATGGGGAATATGATAAAGAAAACGGCAGGTATCCATCATATTACTTGTTTCGTGAAGGATGCGCAGAGAAATGTAGATTTTTATGCTGGAGTCCTAGGTTTTCGTCTTGTAAAAAAAACAATTAACTTTGACGCACCCGAGGTATACCATTTGTACTTCGGCAATGAAAAAGGCAGCCCTGGAACAATCATTACGTTCTTCCCGCACGAATTTTCCGGCAAAGGTCGCATAGGCGGAGGACAAGTAGGTACAACAACGTATGTAGTACCCGTAGGCGCAATTGACTTTTGGAAAGCACGTCTCGCGGCGTTCGGTATTTCTTTCACAGAAAGCACCCGTTTCTCTGAAAACTATATCGAATTTTTAGACCTTGACGGTCTGCAGCTAGAGATTGTTGAACGGGAAGGCGGGGCTCACAATACGTGGTCATTCGGGGGGATTCCGACGGATAAGGCTATCAAAGGATTTGGGGGCGCGGTGCTATACAGCGTTGCGTCCACCAAGACCATGCAGGTACTTGAGGACGTTTTAGGTCTTGAAAGGGTAGGTCAGGATGGCAACTTTATTCGCTATAAGGCTGAAGGAGACATCGGCAATCTCATTGACGTGAATGCGGAGCCCATGGAATGGGGAATCCCAGGCAGCGGCACCGTACACCATATCGCGTGGCGAGCCAAGGATTTTGAAGACCATGATGCCTGGAGAAGCCATGTGGAAAGCAGCGGTTTAAATCCTACACCGATTATTGACCGACAGTATTTCCATGCGATCTATTTTCGTGAACAAGGTGGCATTTTGTTTGAAATGGCGACGGATCCGCCAGGTTTCGCCAATGATGAGCCCCAGGATCATCTGGGCGAGACCATCATGCTGCCTTCATGGTATGAAGACAGCCGTGCTGAAATTGAAAAGAACCTGCCCCCTATTCAAGTGCGCCAAGTGGAGTCAATCAAGCAATGAAACATTTATATCCAACTCATTGATAATCGCACTTAATAACGTAAAAAGAGCAGTTACACAGGCTATGATTAGCTGTGATAACTGCTCTTTGTTTAATTGGATATCGTCTCTTTATCTCTTAAACCAAGCCCCTCAGCTATCGCATTTCCCCATTCAGGATCCGCTTTATAAAAATGGGCGATTTGACGAAGCTTTATCCCATCCTTCTCAACCGGTTTCATGGCATTGACAATGTTATTTACCAAGCGCCCGCGTTCTTCTGCACTAAGCAACCGGTACAAGTCACCAGGTTGAGTGTAATGGTCATGATGGTCATAAGGGACACTGTCGGCTGAACCGGATACTTCGAACGCGGCTGTCTTGTATGCTGCAGATTCAGTCACTCCGTGGTAGCTATTCGGTTCATAATAAATTGAACTTCCTCCGTTGTGATCAGAACGCATTTGACCGTCACGCTGGTTATTATTCACTTCGATAACAGGTTTATTAATAGGGAGCGTATTATGATTGGTTCCAACCCGATAGCGATGTGCATCGGCATAGGCGAATAAACGGCCTTGAAGCATTTTATCCGGAGAAGCTTCAATCCCGGGTACGAAGGCTCCAGGAGAGAAAGTTGCTTGTTCGACTTCAGCAAAATAATTCTCCGGGTTACGATCGAGGACCATGCGTCCAACCTCGATAAGTGGGTAGTCTTGTTGCGACCACACTTTTGTTACATCAAAGGGGTCGAATCGGTGCGTATTCGCGTCTTCCAGCGGCATGATTTGAACATACAACTTCCACGCGGGGAAGTCTCCTTTTTCTATAGCTTGGAACAAATCCTCCATGTGGTAATCCGGATTTTCGCCGGCCAGTTTAGCAGCCAGTTCGACATCGAGATTTTTAATCCCCTGTTCCGTTTTGAAATGATATTTGACCCAAACCCCTTGTCCATCTGCATTGACCCACTTAAACGTATGGCTTCCATAACCATGCATATGACGTAAAGTAGCGGGGATACCGCGGTCAGACATCAAGATGGCTACTTGATGCAAGGACTCGGGAGACAATGACCAGAAATCCCATACTGCGTTTGGATTTTTAAGGTGGGTTTGAGGGTGACGCTTCTGAGTGTGGATGAAATCCGGAAATTTGATGGCATCCCGTATGAAGAAGACAGGCGTGTTATTTCCTACCAAATCATAGTTCCCTTCTGCCGTGTAAAACTTTACGGCAAAGCCACGGGGATCGCGCACGGTATCTGCAGAGCCAAGTTCGCCTGCAACTGTGGAGAAGCGAATAAACAGTGGCGTTCGTTTACCAATCTCGGACAAAAAAGTCGGCTTTGGTATACGAGGACACATCATGGGTTACTTCAAAATATCCGTGTGCACCGGCACCTTTGGCATGAACAACCCGCTCAGGGACACGTTCACGATTGAAGTGGGCCAGCTTTTCAAGAAGATGGACATCTTGAATGAGGGTTGGACCTCGAGAGCCGGCGGTCATCGAATTCTGGTTATCTCCAACTGGAGCTCCCCAACTTGTCGTTAATTGACCATGTTTGATTTCCAATTTAAATACCCCCAATAGGTGAAATTCGTACGATAGAAACATCTTATTATCCATTTTGTATTTTGATCAATATGAGTCTATCTATATCTGACATAGTTATCGTTTATATCTGTAGATATTAGAAATCCCTATGGCAGATATTGACAAACACTTATTGATAGATAGGAGTGGGAGGATTTAAGCTATTACCATCACAAGGAGGGGATCGCGTGCATCGTATAACCTGGGTTTCCGTCATGATCGTGGCGCATGTCATATTGCTTACGGCATGTGGAGCTAGTAACAATGAAAAGGCTGAATCCGCGCCTAGTGAACAATCAACAACAATAGCGGATGAAGTCGTGATCAAGGCAGCGAACTGGAAGTTTGATAAAGCCGAGTATCGAATTAAAAAAGGAGAAGCCGTCAAGCTAACGTTAGAGTCGGAATCAGGCGTCCATAGTATTGCATTTAAAGGCCTTGGAATTAAAGAACTGCGCTCCGGTGACTCCGAAGTTGTGACCATAAATGAGGCTGGGACGTATGAACTCTTCTGTAACACCATGTGCGGTTCGGGCCACGCCAATATGAAAGCTAAACTTATCGTTGAATAAAAGCTTTGGACGACCGCCACGTATAGATAAGCAGGTAAATGAGAGATGAGCCGCAGACCGAACCAATCTGATCATTAAGATAGCTGCCCGCCGGTCCGTTGGACCGCTTGGGCTCCGTTTGAAGTTGAGCCTCGGCTGGTGTATTCCGCAAAAGCCAATAAAACAGCCGCCGGCTCTAAAGCCAGGCGGCTGTACCCATATTTCCTTACTTGAACTCGATCAGACGAGCTTCCAGACGATCCCAAGTTTCGCTGATGCCTTGCAGCATGCCCATGTCCATAACCGTTTTGAGCGCCTCTGCGGAAGCATACACCGCACGGTTGATCAGCTTTGTCTTGCCTCCTAAATCGACGAATTCCAGCGTGATTTCGGTCGATGGCAGCGTATCATTTACATTGCCTTCGGCATCTGAGAAGTAATCGGTGTAGATAATTTTCTCCGGCTCGGCGATTTCCTTGTAAACGCCTTTGCCCCAAGATTCCATCCCGTAAAATTCGCCCTGGTTCCGGTCGACGCACTTCATGCAGTAGTGCCAAACACCACCCGGCCGGAAATCGACGTTGCATACAGGAATTTCCCATCCTTTGGGCCCCCACCAATGCTTGAGGTGTTCAGCCTCTTTAAACATTTGGAACACGAGATCGCGCGGTGCCTCGAATACACGTTCCAGCACCAGCACCCGGTCGTTTTCTACTTTCGAAACAATAGCATGGTTTGACATTTTATAATTCCTCCTTAATCGATTTAATTTACAGTTCTGATTTTTCCTTGTTTTGCAATTTACGCAAGTATTCTTCCAGATTATCGAATCTGTCTTGCATGACATGCCGAAAGGATTCCACCCAAGACTCCAGTGTCAGGAAGGGCTCGGGCCGCAGCCTGTAGATTCGGCGATTGGCTTCGGCCTTTACTTCAACAATCCCGTTGTCGCTTAGGATCTTTAAATGCTTTGAGGCTTGGGGCTGGCGAAGACTCAAACGGTCGGCGATTTCACCAACGGTCAGAGGGCCATCGCGCAAAAGTTCAACGATACTCATACGATTCGGTTCGGCCAAAGCGCTCAGCGTTGTCATATCCATTACCGGATTTTGCCTTGGCATGTGCTTCACCTCGTTATGGGATGTCTCTTGTTCAATCTCATCTCCTTCATCATTATGTCGTTTTGTTGATTTAAATATACCTCAAGGGGAATATTCCTGTCAAGGAATATTATTTGTTTATTATTCTTCAATCCAGACGATGAAACCACAAGAGTCAAGGGAACTGTCCGGTTGAGGGAAGATGGGGGATGACTTGGCTGAACAACAGAGTGCGGGAGGAGAGCCGCAGAAATCATCGTGAATATGCTGGAGTCGAATCATTATCTGCAGGAAAAGGTGACCATTCCCGTTAAGCTGGTGGAGCGGGATTCCATTGGTCCTTGTATCGTTAGTGAAGCGAAATAGAAGCCAAAGTTTAATCAGGCACAGGATTCATACGAAAGACAGCGTAATTCAGTAAATCCCCGAAAATAAATCAATTTCCGGGGATTTTTGTTTTGCTTTGTTCCTGCCCTTTGCTATTCATGGTAATAGATCGCATCATAAGGAAACTCGAACTTTTTCATTCGGTACTCCTTTGGGGTCATGGACATATATTCACGAAACACCTTACCGAAGTAGCTGGGGCTTTCAAAACCGCATTGTTTGCCAACATCCTGGATCGGCAGGTCTGTGGTTCGAAGTAAGGTGACTGCAGCCTCAACCCTCCGGTCTCGCAAATAAGAAAGGGGAGAGGACCGCTCCGATTTCTGGAACAGCCTGCATAAGTGATGCTTGTTCACTTCGCAGTGTTCGGAGAGCATGTCCAACGTCACTGGGGAGGCATAATGCTCCTTCATGAACCGCTTGGCCTTCAGAATGATGGAAATTGAGTTCTCGTTAATGTCTTTGTTCATTTCTCTGCTAGTCTTGACTAGAGTAAGCATCCACGCATAGACCGTACTGGACAGTTGGTATTTATCAATCACCTTCTTCTCGGCTATCATGCCCAGAATCTTCCACAGACCTAGAATTAAGGGAGAGTCAGCATCTCTCTGAATGACGGGCCCCTCTTGCCCAATCACAAGATCCCAAATCCGGTTTGCTTCTTCCCCTCTCAAGTTAAGCCATAGAATCTCCCAGGGCGTTCCGTTATCCGCATAATAGTACCGGTGTCTGCTTGGAACTTTGACCAGAAATCCTGTTCCCTGGTGCAGAGTGAAGCGCTGCTGATCATACTCCAGGATGCCTTGGCCGCTAAGCGTATATTGAAAAATGACGTGCCCGCAATCCGGACGATCCTTGCCTGCAAAGCTGTACTCCGTGCTCTGGATGATCTGCCAACCGACCGAATCTAATGTCAATATTGAATGATCGTCGCTTCGAAAAGCATAGGATGAAGGGGATATCATGTCGTGACCTCCACGTTCCATGAAGTCAATTTTGTTATAGTATAGCGCAATACATTTAGATTGTCTTCGTCATCGATCACGCATAAGATCGAGGTATCAAGAACAAAGTGGGTGAACCTATGGAGGAGAAGAGGTATAACGAAACGGTGAGGATCGATCTAAAGGAAGATGAGTACTGGTGGGGTGGAGCCGCCCAAGATGGGACCTTCATGCCGTTTGGCAGTGAGCCCTATTCACGCGATCTATATGGCGATGCAGCCTATAACCAAGCAGCGCCGCTGCTTCTCTCCAATAAAGGGAGACTGGTTTGGTCGGAGGAACCGTACCGGTTTTCTTTTGACGACCGAGAACTTGTCATTGAAGGAAAGGAAGAAAACATAAAAGTCGAGGAAGGAGGGAGCTCCCTTCGTGATGCATACCGCCTTGCTTCGCAGAAGTATTTTCCTCCCGCAGGAAGTGCTCCGGATTTGCAGTTTTTTACCGTGCCCCAATACAATACGTGGATGGAGATGAGCTACCATCCAACGCAGGACAAGGTGATCGCCTACGCTGAAGCCATATTGTCCAATGGGTTGCCGCCAGGCATCCTCATGATTGATGACAATTGGCATGAAGACTATGGTACGCTCAAGTTTCATGTGGGACGTTTTCCCGATCCCCTGGGGATGGTGAACCGGCTTCATGAGCTTGGATTCCGCGTGCTTCTGTGGGTATGTCCATTTTTTAGCCCGGACGGCGAGGTATACCGCGACTTGAAGAGGAGGGGATATTTGCTTAATCATTCGGAGGGGAAGCCGGTTGTTCGCGAATGGTGGAACGGATTCAGCGCCGTTCTCGATGGGACCAATCCGGAGGCGGTAAGCTGGTTTGCAGGTGAGCTGGACCGGTTGACTGAAACATACGGGATCGATGGATTTAAGCTTGACGCGGGAGATCCTCAGTACTACAAGCCGGAGGATATCAGCTATCGGCCGGTGACGCCGAATGAGCAGACGGAAGCTTGGGCGCGTCTCGGACTCCGATACGCCTTTAACGAGTACCGGGCATGCTGGAAGCTGGCCGGCCAGCCGCTTGTTCAGCGCTTGAGCGATAAGAACCACAGCTGGGGTAAGGACGGATTAGCGAGTCTGATTCCCAATGGTCTTGCTCAAGGACTGATCGGCTATGCCTTCAACTGCCCCGATATGGTCGGGGGCGGCCAATACGAGGACTTAATTCGCCCGGATTTCCAGGTTGATGCGGAGCTTTTTGTCCGTTATGCGCAGTGCTCCGCTTTGTTCCCGATGATGCAATTTTCTACGGCACCATGGCGGGTGCTGGATGAAACACATTTGAACTTATGTATCGAAGCTGCAAGGCTGCACTGCCGGATGGGAGACGAGATCGCCGCGTTAGCCCGTCATGCCGCCGAAACGGGTGAGCCGATCATGCGTCATATGGCATACGTATTCCCGGAAGGGGGCTTCGAGCAAATCACCGATCAATTTATGCTCGGTGATGATGTTCTGGTTGCCCCGGTACTGCAGAAAGGGGCGACGGCCAAAAGAATCGTATTTCCTCCAGGAATTTGGTATGGAGATGACGGGTCGCGGGTAACTGGCCCGTGTGAAATGGAAGTTGATGCTCCTTTGTCCAGGCTTCCGTGGTACCACCGGGAGAAGGGGGCTTCCTCTATTTACTGATCTCCCTCCGATCCGCCTAGGGCTTGCCGTCCAGTCGTGTTTCTGGATTGGACCCCGGGCCGTACAGTTTACGGTAAGTCTCCGGCGTCATCCCTTCCTTCTGGCGAAACGTAGCCACGAAGTGACTCGCGTCGCGGAATCCTACCGCTTCTCCAATGCGGCGCACGGTCCAATCGGACCGGTAAGGGAGCCATTCCTTCGCCTTGCGGAGCCTTAGCTGAATTAAATAAGCATAAGCCGTCATCCCGAACAAATCCCGAAATCTTTCGTTCAGCTGCCGTTCACCGATGCCCAGCTGCGCAGCCATCTCCGCCAATCCGATTTCCGGGTTGGCGAATTCGTGTTCCAGCCAGTTCAGCAGGCCTTGAACCCGGTCCAGCCGCTTCGAGATGGAGGGCCGCTTGTCCGTGCGGGCGTCGGTACGAAGCAGCGTAAGAAATCGGTATAGATCTGCGGAATACCGCCATCCCGACGGATCGCCGCCCGATTCGGCGAACGCAAGCATGCCTTGTAGCTGGTCGGTTATCGGATCATGGCCGGCTTCCCATTGAAACCGTTCGGCGGCGCTCCAACCGAGGGATTGCACGATACTGGCAGCAGCACTGCCGTGAAAGGTGATATAACCGGTCTGCCAGCCGTCGCTTTTGGGCTCGTATCGATGAGGTGTCCCCGGGGCGAGAAGAACGCCCGATCGCTCCGTCATTTTCCAGGTGTACCCGTGAATCGACAGCTCTCCCTCTCCATGTAACGTCTGAAGCCAATGGAAATAAGGATAGCCCGAGGGCCTTGCTATGGTCTCCTGGTCGGGTTTGATCCCAATCGTCTCCAGCTGCAGGGGCAGCAGCTCCGAAGGGAAAGCGGGAACGACTCGGCGCATCTTATAAAAACCTCCATATTCTTATATAAAAAATCCCGAATTTTATATTTTTTACAGCTATCATAAGCCATTAAGATAGGGTTATCAATTGCAGTTTTATCATATACATTGAGGTGTGACAAGTTGATCAATACGAAAAAAGCGAAAATTTGGTATGGCGGAGATTACAACCCGGATCAATGGGAGAAGCCGGTCTGGGACGAAGATTTACGTATGTTCAAGATAGCGGGTATAGACGTCGTGACGCTCAACGTGTTTGCCTGGGCGAAAAATCAACCCGACGAAAACACCTACAATTTCGATTGGCTCGACGAGATGATGGACAAGCTTCACGCGGATGGAATCGGCGTCTGTCTTGCAACAAGCACGGCAGCCCATCCCGCATGGATGGCGCGAAAGTACCCCGACGTGCTTCAAGTCGATTTTCATGGCCGTAAACGGAAGTTCGGCGGGCGCCACAATTCCTGCCCGAACAGCCCGTCTTACCGTAAGTTTGCAGCTCGTATGGCGGAGAAACTGGCGGAGCGTTACAAGGATCACCCGGCCTTGCTTATTTGGCATATTAACAACGAATACGGTGGTGCCGGGAACTGCTACTGCGACAACTGCGAAGCGGCTTTCCGGGAATGGCTCAAAGCGCGATATGGCACGCTTGATGAGGTGAATCGGGCCTGGAACACCGGGTTCTGGGGTCATACGTTCTACGATTGGGAAGATATCGTCCTGCCAAGCGGACTCAGCGAGGAGTGGGCCGGGGCAAACGGGCGGACGGAGACGAACTTCCAGGGCATTTCGCTCGACTACATCCGTTTCCATTCCGACAGTCTGCTGGAGTGCTACAAGCTTGAATATGAAGCCGTCAAAAAGCACACGCCGGACATTCCTGTGACAACGAACCTGATGGGTGCCTTCAAAAAGCTCGACTACCATAAATGGGCTCAGCACATGGACGTTGTGTCATGGGACAACTACCCCCGTTTCGATACGCCGCACAGTTACACGGGAATGATGCACGATCTGATGCGCGGTTTGAAAGATGGTCAGCCGTTTATGCTCATGGAGCAGACGCCGAGCCAGCAAAACTGGCAGCCTTACAACTCGCTTAAGCGTCCTGGCGTTATGCGGCTGTGGAGCTACCAGGCAGCGGCCAGAGGGGCGGATACGATCTTGTTTTTCCAGCTCCGCCGATCCATCGGCGCCTGCGAGAAATACCACGGAGCCGTAATCGAGCATGTCGGCCACGAGCACACACGCGTCTTTCGCGAATGTGCCCAGCTTGGCGAGGAACTCGCACAGCTCGGGGATACACTTCTTGATGCCCGCGTTCAGGCCAAAGCCGCCATTTTGTTCGATTGGGAGAACTGGTGGGCGCTCGAAATGTCCAGCGGTCCGTCGATCGCCCTGCGTTATGTAGACGAAGTCCATAAGTTTTATGATGCGCTGTATCGTTCGGGCATTGCGGCGGACGTCGTCAGCGTGGAGGCGGACCTTAGCAGCTACAACCTGGTCATTGCACCCGTGATGTATATGGTGAAGCAGGGAGTAGCGGACAAGCTGGAGAACTATGTACAAGCCGGCGGTACATTGGTTACGACGTTTTTCAGTGGGATTGTCGATGAAAATGATCTTGTACGGACGGGCGGATATCCCGGCGAGCTGCGCAAGCTTCTCGGGATATGGGCGGAAGAAATCGATGCCTTGCTTCCGGACCAGCGCAACCGTATTGTCCTGTCTGACGGCACTCCCGGTATGAAACCGGAATACGAATGCGGCATGCTCTGTGACTTGATTCATTCGGAAGGCGCCGAAGTCAAGGCGGTATACGGCGAAGATTTCTACCAAGGCATGCCGGCGCTAACCGTGAACAAGTTCGGCTCGGGCGAAGCCTGGTATGTGGCGACAAGCCCCGAGGCCTCCTTCCTTCAAGACTGGCTGCCGCAATTATGCGCCTCCCATGGGATTGAGTCTCACATTCCCTCTGTACCGGAAGGCGTAGAGACGACGGTCCGATCGAAGGAGGGCCAAGACTACTTATTTGTCCTCAATCATAACGCAGATACCGTAACCGTCGAACTGGGCGATCGGACAGGCATCGACCTGTTGACCGGCCGTACGCTGAATGGCGGAAAGGCAGAACTGGTGGGACATGATGTATGGATTGTAAAGCTCGATCGGTAGCATAACGTCTCATGGAAGCAAGCACATCAGGTTAGCGGAGTTATACTCAAGGAGTTAGTTCCTGGTTACCGCGTGGCTCTATTACGAGAATAGGGGGATGAACCGAGATGAAAATAAACGCAAACATAAGCGACTTGGAGCAAATCGTCGGACGAGTGGCGTCGTACACGTTCGACATGGATCTGACGTGGGATTGGCCGGGAGGCGTCGCTTACTATGGCGTCAGCAGGGCATTCGAAGTAACGGGAGAGCAAGCTTACCTTGATCGGATGAAGGATTGGGTGGACGAATATATCGAAGCCGGTCTGCCGGACTGGACGGTAAATACATGCGCCATGGGCCATATGCTGCTCACGCTATACGAGCAAACAAAGGACGAGAAGTATGTGGCGATTATTCACAGCAAACTCGATTACCTGGAGAATGATGCCCTGCGTTTCGGCGATCGGGTGCTTCAGCATACGGTATCGTCGGGGAACGATTTTCCGGAGCAGTGCTGGGCGGATACGCTGTTCATGGCGGCGTATTTCATGCTGCGCGCTGGCATCCTCTTCGATAAAAAACATCTCATTAACGACGCCCTGCATCAATTTTTCTGGCATATCAACTACTTGCAGGACGACAACGACGCCCTGTGGTATCATGGCTACAACCATATTAAGCAGGATCATATGTCAGGCATATATTGGGCGCGCGCGAACGCTTGGGCTGCCTATACGATGGCCAGGGCGGCACGTATTCTGCCGGAAGGATACCTTTATCCCCCAATGATGCATATTTGGAGTTCATTGCGCGACCAGCTTGCCGCGATTAAGAAACTCCAGAAAGAAGACGGTTTATGGGGGACGGTTCTGGATTATCCGGAAGCTTATGGCGAGGTATCGGCCACGGCGGGCATCGGGGCGGCCATGGTAACTCAAGGCAATCCTTTGCACGCGAAATACGTGCAGAAGGCGCTTGACGGTCTGCTTGCGAACATTGCCGACAACGGCCGCGTGCTGAACGTATCGGGCGGCACCGCTGTCATGAATGACATCTCCGGTTACCTCGGCATCGACAGGAAATGGGCTCAGGGCTGGGGGCAAGGACTGGCGCTCGCGTTTCTGACCTCGGTGATCGAGGAGCTCAAGAAAAATGAAGCGAGAGTGGATCACAAATCAGTGGATGCTTTGTGAAGATGAACGGGAGGATGTCCTTGTAACAGAACGTGATGGCGTGCGCGGAATTACCATTCATGAGAGCAACGAATCAAACATGATTCGTTGCTTTTTTAATTGTCGAGCTAGAGATTGATATTTAGTTGGATCGGCGTATCTAAGTTTCGCAAAAAACGCAGAGATATGCTTGAATAAAGGGGATTTTGTCATCGGGAATTGAAACGAATAGGCCTGAAGAATTATTTAAGTATACATTGAAAAATTATTGTTGTATTAAGAATACTTAAAATATAAAATACATACCGAATATAATGATAAAGGAGGTTCACAAAGTGCGTCTGCGACTGTTATCAGGTATTTTGTCCGTGGTCATGCTCATTCAGCTTGTTCCGGTATTCAAGGTGCACGCAGGTCCGTATATACCGGATCTTCCGCAATCCGATCATGTCCTCACAGGCCAGGATTTGATTCCTGCCCTTGTCCTCCACGATTTCAACACGCCTGAAGATGTAGCGTCATGGAAAGCAGGGACGAACACCAAAGAGGTTCAGTATGTGACAAGTATGCTAAACGGCCCGAACTCGCCTTATGAAGGAAGCGGTGCTCTGGAACAGGTCCCGGATCCGGTCAAAGTGTATGAATGGCGCACGATCTATACGGATTACGAGCAGCCGAAGGACCTGTCCGCATACCGTTTCCTGGCTCTTGCGGCAGACAGCTATGGGTGGCAGTCATCTGCAGACTATGTGCTGAAGGTGAAATTGTTCAGTGGAGAGGACGAATTTGAGAGCATCGCGCATATCCGCCCGGATCAATGGAAGCGGATCTTTATCCGGCTGGGGGATTGGGAAGGCAAGCATGCCGTCACCAAGATGGAAATATCCTTTATGCAAAATTTTGATCTGGAAAATGTGCAGCCGGGCCAGCCGGGATATGACTCCTGGGATGGACGATTTCAGATCGATTACATCTGCGCGACGAATGTGATTGATCTCGGGTTTAATCAGGAAGGGGAACCCGAAGGCTTCACCGCTATGAACGGCTCGGTCCAGGCGCAGGACGGGGCATTGGCATACCGCATGGAGGCCGAAGGCGGGTACATCGAATCACCGGAAATCAAGATTGATACGACTCAGAGGAACGGCATGACGATCAACATGACGAACGAAACGGGCGCCCAGGAGTTGAAAATCCAGTGGCGGACCGAGGGGGGAGATTGGTCTGACGACCAGGTGAAATCGTTCACCATCCCGGCCAGCGGCACCTTCTCGCAAGATTTTAACTTCTCGGATCATCCCGGATGGCAGGGCATCGTAACCGCATTCCGCATCATTCCGGTAGCAGCAGCCGGCACGATCAAGCTGGACCAGATTCGCTTCAGGCAGCTGCCGGAAATGGAGCAGCCTTATGCAGGCAAAGCGGAAGCCAGTATAGACCAGGACGGCAAGATCATCGTGGAAGGAACGGTTGAGCCGGACTTTGTGTCTGCTCATCCCGATGGTCAGCTGGAGCTGTTTGAATTGGCGACCTATGAGGATGCTAAGGAAGTGCTCTCAGCCAAGACGCCTCTTGCAAAGACCGCTCTGAGCGAGTCGTTCCGGTTCGAGACGGCTGCGAATGACGGGCAGCGGAGCCGTCTCTACTCCAAATTCGCCGTTGCATTTCATGCGGAAGACGGCACATACACCCCGATGGACGCTCCGCAGTATATCATCAATCCGGAATCCACTGCGCGCAACACCGAGCCCTATCCGGAGGCGCAAAGCATCAAAGGGCTTCAGGTACAAATGACGGGTGACGCCCAGGAGCTTGGGATCAGCCATGCCGCACTGAATGTGAGCTACAACGAACTGATGTACAAATCCGATAACCATCCGGAGAATACGATAGCATACGACCTCGAGGGGGAAACCTTCTATTTCCGCAAAGACCGGATCGAACGCATGGATAACGCCATCAAAAGCTTGTCCGACAACGGCATTATCGTCTCTCTGATCTTAATTATGTATGATATCAAGGATCCCGATTCACCCAATGAGTTCCTGATCCATCCGGACTCCGAGCCTGGAGGAACCGTATATGCGCTCAATACGAGTAATGAAATGGGCGTAAAATACGTGAAGGCGGCAACCAAGTTCATGGCGCAGCGTTATTCGATGCCAAGCGAACAATACGGGAGGGCCGTCAATTATATCGTCGGCAATGAAGTCGGCCAGAACAAAGTTTGGAACAATATGGGCCCCAAAAAGGTGGATGCTTACGTCCGGGAGTACGTCCAGACCTTCCGGCTGATCGACACGATCGTCAAAGGCGAATGCGCCAACGCCAGAACATATGTATCCTTGGATCATTTCTGGAATGAAAAGCTTGACGATACTTCCCTCTGGAAATACGACAACAAGGTCATCGTCGATAAAATGGCGGAATTATCGCGTAAAGAAGGCGATTTCGCCTGGAACATTGCCGCGCATCCTTATCCGGAAGATTTATTCAATCCACGGTTCTGGAATGATGCCACGGCAACGGATTCGTTTGACACCCAGCGCATTACGTTTAAAAACCTGGGAGTTCTCGTCGATTATATGAAGCAGCCGGAACTTCTCCATAACGGGCAGATGCGGCGTATCATCCTGTCGGAGCAAGGCTTCCACAGCTTGACCAATTCGGAAGAGCATCAGAAGCTTCAGGCCGCCGCTTATGCCTATGCTTATTATAAAGTAAAATTTTTGGATGGCATTGATGCGTTCATCCTTCACCGGCATGTTGACCATGGACAGGAGGGAGGGCTTAATCTCGGCTTGTGGACCCACACACCGGACAGTGTCGTGACGCCGGATCAACCGAAGTATATATACGATGTCTTTAAATATATCGATACGGCCCGTTCGCTGGAGGTAACCGAGTTTGCCAAGCCGATCATCGGTATTTCAGATTGGCGGGAAGCGATTCCGAACTTTGATCCGGGCCAGCTTCAGGACCGGACGATTCCTTCGATCGGTGGCCTCGACTACATTCTTGACGTTCAGAAGCCAAGGGAAGGAAGCGGTTTTGAATCGGGTACCGACGGCTATATCGCATCGGATGAGGTACAGGAAGTGCGCAGCGCTTCCGGTGATGCCTTCAACGGAACGGGAGGCTACCTGGCAGCCAGATTCAACAGCCCGTACGCGAAAAATTGGGCCGGTGTGCAGAAAGAATTCACGGAACCAGTTGATGTCAGAAAAACACCGTACTTCACAGCCGCGCTGCAGCTGGCCGATGTGGATCTTGCAAAATCCTATGAGGCGAAGGTTATTCTATACAGCGGATTTGACCGAATCGAAGGAACTGCCAAGCTGGATCCGGCGAAGGGATGGCAGCTGGTTTCGCTTCCGCTTGGGGATTGGAAGGGAGCGAAGTCCGTTGACCGGGTGAAGATCTGGATACGCTCCGAGGGAGGAGCCCCTTTGACAGGAGAACTCCGTGTGGATGAAGCCCGCTTTGCCGAAAAAGTGAAATATGATCCTCATTCATCCAATTTGGGGATCTCGGTGCGGCAGCTGACACCCAAGCTTGAGGTTGGGGCGAAGCTTACTGTCACGGTCACAAACCTCGGCTCCCAGAAGCTGAACAAGAAGATGAGGGTGGAATTACCCCAAGGAATTCAAGCAACCCCGGGAAGTATAGATCTTGGCGACGTTGGAACCGGGATGAGCAAAAACCTCACCTTAGAGATCACCCATTATGCTCCGCTGAATGAAA
The DNA here is from genome assembly GCF_014192015.1 of Paenibacillus rhizosphaerae. GTDB lineage: Bacteria > Bacillota > Bacilli > Paenibacillales > Paenibacillaceae > Paenibacillus_AQ > Paenibacillus_AQ rhizosphaerae. The sequence continues at coordinate 216,030 of NZ_JACHXJ010000001.1, forward strand.
AAGATCTGACATTAACGCTGGACTATGATTCCCGCAAATTCACATTTCCTTTGGAATGACGCAAGCAAGAGCGTAAAATGATTCCTTCAATAGAATCAAGAAAAATCCGAAAACAAGAGCGATCGTAGGAACATGTTACGCATTTGATCCCATCATCCATTTCAAACTATTCGACTTATACAGAGATGACTGCGGTGCCCGGTAGGGAGCGCCGCAGTCTTTTTTTCGATATCAGGGCTGTTGTCCTTTTAGAGATCGAATCAAACAATGTATATTTAGTTGTAAACAGTCCGAACAAAGTATATTATATTATTAATAAGAATACTTAATTATCGACTATAATGCTTTCGATATTCGTTAATGGAGGTCGAGCTGCTTATGTGTGAGACGGATCCGTTGGGAGGAGCAGAAAGGATGCGGAATATTGCCAGTCGAACGCATGCCGATCCATGGGGAGGCATTGACGGGTTGGGAAGGGAACTTCCAACGCAGGCAGAAACGGGGCCGATGCGTGAAGGCAGGTACGTAGGTTTATTTTATTTTCTCTGGCTGGGACAGCACGGAACGTCAGGCCCTTTTGATAACAGCGGAATTCTCGCTCAATATCCTGAAGCGGTACGGGATTCGGCCCACCCGGCTTGGGGACCGGAAAATTCATTTCACTTTTGGGGTGAGCCTTTGTATGGCTACTATTTGAATGACGATGCCTGGGTGCTTCGCAAACATGTTCAGCTTCTGACAAGTGCAGGCGTGGATTTTCTCGTGTTTGACACGACCAATGCCGTCACGTACAAGAAGGTATACGACGCATTGTTTCGCGTGCTGGACGAGATATCCGGTCAAGGTTTTACCGTACCGCAGTTTGCCTTTTACACGAATACGGATTCGGGAAAAACAATAGCGGAATTGTACGAAGATATATACAAACCGGAGCGCTATAAGCATCTATGGTTTCACTGGAAAGGCAAACCTTTGATCATTGGTGATCCGGCGGAATGCACGGAGGAACAGCGTGCGTTTTTCACCTTTCGCCGGAATCAATGGCCCAATGAAGAAGCGAAAGTGAACGGTTTTCCATGGATCGAATTTCAGCGGCCGCAGCGGGTGTTTTTTAATGATGAAGGGGAGAAGGAAGTGATCAGCGTTTCCGTTGCGCAGCATCCCAGTGTAGCCATGAGTGATACGCCCTTTTACGGGTACGGAAATAATTGGGGCAGGGGTTATTGCGAAGGGATGGAGAACTCGGAGGCTGATCTGCCCGAATCCATTCATCGGGGCATGAATATCGCCGAACAATGGGAGTTTGCTATGGCAGAGGACCCGCAGATCATTTTCGTTACGGGCTGGAACGAGTGGATCGCCATGCGCCTGCAAGGAACGCCGGACCGGCCTGTTTTGTTCGTCGATCAAGCTACGCTTGCATTCAGCCGGGATATCGAGCCGATGAAGGGCGGCTATCAAGATCATTATTATATGCAGCTGATCGGTTATATCCGCCGCTACAAGGGCATGTCCGTGCCGGTGGACAGCGGAACCTTCCTGGCTGCAGAGCCGGACTTTACGATATGGCCGTCTGTACCGGAGCTGTACAGGGACTTTGAAGGGGATACGATGCGCCGGGATCATGCCGGATACGGGCGTTTTTATTATTTTCAAGACACGGGCAGAAATGATTTCGTTACCCTGAAAGCCGCTCATACGGATCAATGTCTTTATTTTTACGCAAAAACGAAAGAAGCTATTACACCCTATACGGACCGTCACTGGATGATGCTCCTCATCCGTAACCGGAGAGACCATAACCCGGGATGGGAGGGGTACCACTATATTGTGAACAGGACCGTTTTAGATCGTGCAATAACGCAATTGGAACGCAGCAGAGGAGATTGGAATTGGGAGGTGTCCGCAGAGATCCGTTATTTCGTTTCTCGGAATGAAATGTATGTTGAACTCCCGCTTGCACTGCTTCGGGAGGAGGAAGCTCCGGAGGACCGGGCAAAAGGAATATGGATGGAGTTCAAGTGGGTGGACAATATGCAGAACGAAGGGGACATCGCAGACTTTTATCTGCACGGCGATACGGCGCCGGAAGGACGTTTGAACTTTGTGTACAGATCGGTCGACGAATCATAGATCATAAGCACTCATTTTCTGGATACTCGAGATCAGCACAAGCTGGAGGTAAAGCGATGAATAGACCAAGCTGGAAAGCGGAATGGATTTGGGCCGAGGGAACGGGGAATGAGAATAACGTATACGTGGAAGCGCGCCAATCTTTTGAACTGGCGCCACCCTTTACAAAATCGTTCGTACGGATTTCCGCCAACCAATCCTACAAGCTGTACATTAACGGCATCGAGGCGGGCAGAGGCCCCGCGCCATCCGACTTGTTATGGATGTCTTTCGATACGCACGACGTTACCGCATTGCTCCGGAACGGCCGGAACTGTATTGCGGTGGCCGCACACAATTTTGGTAAGGACAGAATCGTCACCGAGCAGCTGCAGGGGCCCGGCGGATTGATATGCCAGCTCGACGTTTACGGCGCTGACGACCAAGGGGCAATCCTGCTGACGGTTGCCAGCAGCTCCGAATGGAAATGCAGGCGGTCCACCCGGTGGAAAACGGGAGTAAGCCGCCTCCACATGTGGGGCGGATACCGGGAGTTGATGGATGTGTCCCGGGAAGACGGCTGGGAATGCGAAGATTATGACGATTCCTCCTGGCCGCCCGCGGAAGTGATCGCAGCAGCAGAGCAGGAGAATTCCCCCTGGCCCCGCCTGGTCGCGCGCGACATCCCGTACCTGAAGGAGAATCTGGTATCCCCGGTAACGGTGGTATCGGCCGAATCGTTTCTGGGATCCATTCAAGCCCCGAAAGCGCAATTAGCGGCTGATACGGAGGAAGGAAGGGGACCGGTGGTCATGGACGCTTCGATTCCCGGCTCTTTTCCCCAGATTACCTATGACTTTGGCGCGGAGATCGTCGGCTATCCGGAGCTTGAAGTCATCGCCGGGGAAGGGGGAGTTCTGCAGCTGTTTTATGGGGAGTCGCTGGAATTGGATTTGAGGGATACGTACCTCCTCCGCAAAGGCGTAAACAAGATCACTCCGTTCGGAAGGCGTGCATTTCGCTATCTTAAGGTGGGTGTCATGGCGACGCCCGTTCCCTTACGTATTTGTGACCTTCGAGTCCGTTTTGTTCATTATCCCTACAAAGACGGGGGGCATTTTCGCAGCAGCGATGATAAGCTGAACCGGATTTGGGAAATCGGCCGGTATACGACCATGGTCAACAGCCAGAACCATTTTGAGGATTGCCCCTATCGCGAAGGTGCGCTGTGGGTGGCCGACTCGGTTGTCATGGCCAAAGTGGTCTATCAAACGTTTAACGATCCCCGGCTCGTTCGGAAGTCATTGCTGCAGGCGGCGAAAATACAAAACAACGACGGTTCCATACCCGGCACCGGCCCGCAGCGGAACGCCTATTTGCTGCCCGATTTTTGTGCGCATTGGCTGTTTGGTATAGCCGAATATTACGATTATACGAAGGATCAGGCTTTTCTGGAGGAATTATGGCCGCATATCGTGAAGCTTGCCGCGTGGTTTGCGGAGCAGGAAGATGACGCCGGATTGTTTGCCGACGCAGATCGGGACGGCATGTGGTGCTTTATCGACTGGTCGGATGCAATCCACCGGGAGGATCGCGTAACCGCCGTCTCTTGCTTCTATTATAAATTTTTAAATACGGCTTCCGCATTGGCGTTTGAGCTGGGCGAAGAGGAGAGCGGGAATTCATTTACGCATAAAGCGGCGGAGCTTCGCCAGTCTGTCCGGAAACTGCTCCGGATACCGGACACGGCGATCTATGCGGACTGTTTGACCGGAGATGGCCTTTCCTCCAGTATCACGGCTCAGACCAATTTTGCGGCTGCCTGGTCGGGGATCATGGATGAAGAGGAAATTACCGTATTCTTGCAGGAGTATTACCTGAAAGAACGGCTTCCGCAAATTCGCGGGGCGTTCTTCTACCATATCGTGCTCGAGACCCTTTTCCGTTACGGCCATGCTGCGGATGCCGTACGCATCATCCGAAATTATTGGGGCGAGATGCTGGATCGGGGAGCCACAACCTGGTGGGAAACCTTTGATCCGAATCTCCCCTTTTCGACCACGCCAAGCCCCTACCTTGGGCATACGCCGACCTATTTGGAGGATGCCGTTCCTGTGAGTTTATGCCATGGCTGGGGAGCATCACCGACGTATTTGTTGAATAGGGAGCTGCTTGGAATTGATATTTCAAAGGCGGGGCTTGGGCAGGTTACGCTCCGTCCCAGCGCAGTGACGGAAGTCGAGTGGGCGGAAGGGTCAGTGGCAACCCCTTTTGGAAAAATCAGTGCGCAGTGGAAAAGGGATGAGGACGGGGTGTACTGCTTTGTGGCTCACATACCCGCGCAAATGACATGGAAGGCGCCAGGATTGCGCGACGTCACGGTTTCTATGGATCAGGATCATGTTCTTGTTCAAGGAATGATTCCTGTTCATGCGGCAGCACAAAAGCGGACCCCATTGGTCGATTGCAGCGGATAACCTCCGAATGAAGGATTTGAAATGTAAGGGCAGTCTCTCTTTCCGTCAGGATCAGAGACTGCCTTTTTGCTTGCAGGAGTGACAGGATTTAAAGTATACTTAACTCAATTTGGTAAGGAGTGATGGCTTCATGGATATGGAAAAATCGGACAAGACTCCGATGTATCAATATATAATGAACGATATTAAACGAAAGATTGCCTCCGGAGAACTCAGGCCGCATGATCCGCTCCCCACTCAGATTGAGCTGGCGAAAGAGTATAACACCAGTGAAATTACGTCCAGGCGGGCACTGTCGGATCTGGTTCAGGAAGGGTTCGTTTACAGGATCCGAGGGAAGGGGAGCTTCGTCCATGAGAACCCGGCTCAAGCCGATTCCAAAGGGCTGCGCACTCTATACTTTGCCCATCAGAATCATGAAGTGAGCATATTGAACCACCCGTTTTTTACGGATATGTTTGAAGGCATTAAAGAGGTATGTGATGAAAACGGCGTCGCCTTCCACATTTGGGATATCGGGGAACACTATGAGCTGCCCGAGGATCCAGGGGCCGGCATCATCCTCCTGACGGTTAAAGGGCATTTTGACTTTTCGCGTTTAACGGCTTGGCAGGAAGAGAATCGGCGCATCGTCACGGTGCATTTCTATTATCCGCATTTGGGTATTCCCTATGTCATTGCGGATAATCTGACAGGAGGATATCTGGCCACCCAGCATCTGATTTCTCAGGGGCATCAGCGAATAGGGGTTATTCTGACAGGCAGTTCGCTCCTGGAATTAAACCAGGATTTTTCCCTTCGCCTCCAAGGCTATAAGCTGGCGCTTACCCAGCATAATATTCCTTTCAATCCGGATCTGATCACCGTCATCGACGGTGATGACGAACGGGCGGAAATGGGGGAGGAAGGATTCAGAAGGCTGATGAATCTGCCGGAGCCGCCGACGGCGATATTCGCCACAAGCGACTATAAAGCTTTCGGTGCGATGAACGCGGCAAGAGAGTCCGGGATGAACATCCCCCAAGATATAAGCATTATCGGTTATGATGATGTGAAGCTCGGCGAGTATTCCTATCCAAGGCTCACCACGGTAAATCAGAATACACGAAAGATGGGAAAGAGGGCGGCGGAGATTTTGCTGTTTGAACTGGAGGAGGGGGTTACATCCTTGGTTAAAGACGAAATCGTCCCGACGCTGATCTTGCGCGACAGCACCGCTCCCTTACCAACGAGGCAGCGCATCAAGAATAATTAATTTCCAGGGCTCCCGGTTAACGGGAGCTTTTTTTGAAGAAGGAAGAGCGTGTTTCTCATTCATGTATCATCCTTATCCCACAAGCAAACTTCAGCTTTCCTCCGCGTGTTTCGAAAGAAAAACTGTTGCAATAGGCAAATTACTACAGTATACTTTGTTTATCAAAGTATACAAAATTTTTAACGTATACTTACAGCTGAAGTGTATTCATTCAAGCTTATTCTAATTGAAAGCGCTTCAGATCATGACCATTCGAAAATAGGGGAGATCAATGTGAACAAAAGGAAGGGATTTATCGTTCTCTTGAGTATTGTGATGCTCTTGGCTTTATTGTCGGCATGCACCAAAGCAGCTCCCACATCACCAGATAATCCAGGCACCGCAGAAACGAATCCAACGGGTGAGAATCAGGGTAAAGAAGAAGACGCCGGGAAGGATCCGGCCGCTTCGCAGCTGACAGGAAATATCAACATTTCCTTGCCGAATGCATCGGCGTCAGTATGGAATGCGGTTGCCGAAGCGTACATGAAGAAAAATCCGGGAGTGAAGGTCAAAGTCGACAACAAGCCGGCGGAAGGCTACAAGGAATGGCTGACGGCTCAATTTGCAGCAGGTGTGCCGGATGTTGACCTGGTTACGAATAACGAAGTCGGTGGACTAGTCAACAGCAAAAAATTTATGGACTTTTACCCTTATTTCGATAAGGTCAATCCTTATACGAACCAGCCCTGGCAGGACACCCTGGATCTGAAAGCCATGGGCATTAACCTCGAAGGTATTGGAGCCGAAGACCATTTGTACAACCTGAACTTTGAATCTGTGCAGATCGTATGGGTGTACAATAAGGAGATTTTCCAGAAGGTCGGCATTACGGAAGCTCCCAAAACGTTTAACGAGATGATCGACGCTTTCAATAAAATAAAAAAGGCCGGATATACGCCGCTGGCGCTCGGCGGAGACTCCAAATCGATGTGGAGCGGCCAGGCGGGATGGCTGGTGCGGATCTATGCCGATCAGTATATGCGCGATTATATTAACATCATCCGGTCCCAAGAACAGGACTATACTTACGTTCCCGAGCTTGACGAACAATGGAAATATGATCTGACGGATCCGTATAACGATTCCAACAGTAAAGTGACCAAAAACGAAATGCGGCTGTGGAAAGCCGTCAAAGACAAAGAAGGCCCCTTCAAAATTGCAGGCAATCCCCAATGGAAAGCTTACTCGGAAAATCTGAAAAAACTGTTCGATTATGTGCCGGACGGATTTTTCGGAGTGAAAGAGGACCAGGCCTACAATCTGTTCCTGACGGGAAAGGCGGCGACGATGTTAGGCACGCCGGCCTCTTACTGGCAGCTCCCCAAGGATTTCGCGGATGAAGAAAAGACGGGTGCCACAGGCGGGGTGAAGCCATTCGAATACGGATTTTTCAACATGCCCTCCATGGAAGGACCTGAGGTGATGGCCCCGGCCCGTACGATCCAGATTCCGATCGGATTCTACGGTTTCGTCAATAAAGATGCGAAACAAAATGAATTGAATGTGGATTTCATGATGTACCTGACGAGTCCGGAAGGTTACGCCGTATATTTGGATGCGATCCAGAATAGTGACGACGCTTCCCTCTCAGGCGCACCGGCCATTAAAGACATTACGCTCCCGGATGAGATGGCGGCGGCATTCGCCGACTTCAAACCGATTGGAAATACCGAAGGCTATACCAGCGCCGCGAACAACCTGGCTCGCGGAATGTGGGATTACCAGCCGTCCGTGCAGGATTGGGTAGGGCTCGTACAGCGGTACTTCAGCGGTAAGCTGACAACGGATCAATATTTGGAGCAGCTGCAGGCGAATATCGATAAATATATGGAACCTGCCATGAAGGAAGCTAAAAAAGAACTCTCCGACTTGGATCACCCTGAGCGGCGTCCGCCGCAGCGTTAATCACTATTTCACTCGGGTCTGCACATGCATTTGCATGTGCAGACCACGCATGATTACCCGAGGGAAGCTGGCAATTCGTAAGGACGACGGATAAAAAGGGAGGTTCATCATGAGGAAAGCCCCATGGATATTTCTTGCACTGATCCTGCTTCTAGGGCTTGTCCCGGGCGCAGCACTTGCCAAAGACAACTGGTCCATTGAAGGAGCGGGGAATATCACCTCCCTCTCCGTATCGGAGGATGGGAGCCGCGTGGCCGTCGGAGGTCATAACGCGAAGGCATTTCTTTACGATTCCGAAGGTAATCCCATCTATCAGGTTGAAGCGGGAAATGTCGTTACAGGGGTAGCGCTCCTGAGTAATGGCACGCTTCTGGTTTCATCGGATGACAGACACCTGTACGCTTATGACGAGAAGGGAGGAAAGCTGTGGGATTCGGACCTGAAGCGCCAGGTCAAGAGCTTGGCCGCATCGCAGGACGGATCCGCCATCGTTCTCGTTACCCAGCGCAGCAAAGATCTGATCGTTGTGGATCAAAATAGCGGAAAACAGACAGGCAGTGTACCCATCGGTTCCCTGTTGAAGGAAGTGAGCGTATCGGCCAACGGGCAGTGGATCGTTGCCGCGACAAGCGATCAATTCGCCTATCTTCTGGACAAGGACGGCAGCGTGCTGTATAAATTCAGCGCGGATAATCAAATCCAGGCGGTGGCCGTTTCAGAGAATGGCTTGGCTGCTGTGGGTACGGCTTCCAATAAGGTGGAATTGTTTGATCAGAAAGGGAGTACTTACGGCTCGATTAACACGCGTGACATTGTGACCGATGTTGCCTTTTCAAACGATGGTGAACGGCTCGGCGTCTCGGATTTATCCGGTAACTACTATATTTTCGACGGGCACGGAAAGCAGCTGTGGGAGTCAAAGATCACGGGGGAAGGCCGGGGCGTCCAGTTTGACCGGGAGGGCAAGACGCTGTATTCCGGCACCAACGACGGAAGGATTTTTAAATACGATGTAGGCAGTGTCATCGATAAAGCGGCAAGCAAGGCACGCTTAAACGCTATATTGTGGTCTGCAGCCGGCGTCTTGGCGGTCGTCCTCATTCTGCTGTACTTGAATTACCTGAAGAAGCGCAGCCGGCTCGGTATTTTCCGCCAGATATGGAAAAGCAAATACATCTACCTGGGCTTGGCACCGACGTTTATTCTGGTGTTCGTGTTTCTCTATTACCCGGCTGTTTCGGGCTTATTCCATTCTTTATACGACTGGCAGCCAGGCGGCAGGACCACTTTTGTCGGATTGGCCAATTTTGAGCGAATGATTCATGATCCTTATGTCATTAAGGGGATGGGGAACCTGCTCATTCTGATCATCACCGGGCTGATCAAAGCAATCATCCCTGCACTGATCACCGCCGAGTTGATATTCCATTTACGCAGTAAACGTCTGCAATACGGTTTTCGGACCGCGTTTACCGCATCCATGGTTATTCCGGGTGTTGCCCTGCTTTTGATTTGGCAAAACCTGTATGATCCCAACGTGGGTCTGATCAATAACGTATTGGAACTGATCGGGCTTGGTTCTTGGGGGCATGGTTGGCTTGGCGACCCCAATACCGCCTTGTGGGCTATTATTTTTATCGGGTTCCCGTTTATAGGCATCCTGCAGCTGTTGGTGTTTTATGCGGGGCTGCTGTCCATTCCGAACGAGCTGATTGAGTCAGCAAAAATAGATGGGGCCAATCTTTGGCGGATTATCCGGTCCATTCATTTGCCGCTGCTGAGCGGCCAGTTCAAGTTCTTGATCATTTTAACCCTCATCGGCATTATCCAGGACTTTAACGGCATCATGATCGTTACGGGCGGTGGTCCCATGGACTCGACTTATGTACCCGCACTTCAGATGTATTATGCCGCCACCAAGTTCAACGATCTCGGTTATGCATCGGCGCTCGGTGTAAGTATGTTCCTGGTGATCCTTGCCATTACGGTTGTAAACATGAAGCTTATTAAAACAGAAGATTAAGGAAGGAGGAGAGGGATCGATGTATACCGAAACGGATACAGCCGCTGAAAGCGTTGGCCCCGTGAGAAAGCTCAGAAAAAGCGAAGGCCGGTTCATCAAATATCTCAGTTTCCCTCAAATCGCCATCATCGTAGTGCTGTGCTTGCTGGTTATTCTGATGCTGGTGCCCATTCTGTTCATGATCGTCAGCTCCTTAAAAAGCAATGCGCAAATTCTCGGCAATTTCTGGGGGCTGCCTTCTCCGGCCAAATGGAATAATTACGGCGCTGCGTTCACCAGTATTTGGCGCTATATGGTAAACTCCATCTTGTATGCGGTCGGAGCCAGTGCATGTGTCATTCTGCTCTCCTCCATTTCAGGATATATATTCGCCAAAAAAAGCTTTCCCGGCAAAGAACTGCTGTTTATGATGATGCTGGCCATGATGATGATTCCGGGTGTGCTGACGCTGATTCCCTCGTATGTCCTGTATAATAACCTGGGACTTACGAATACACCTTGGGTGATCATTATTGCCGGCGCAGCAGGGGGGCAAATCTTCGGAACCTTCTTGTGCAGGAGTTTTATGTCGGGCATCCCCAGCGAGCTGTTTGAGGCGGCCCGGATTGATGGAGCATCGGAAATTCGTGTATTTTTTCAAATCGTCATCCCGTTGTCGCTGCCGATCCTGGCGACCTTGTTCATTATGCAGGCCGTTGGTGTGTATAATGATTACATTTGGCCGCTGCTTACGATCAGGGACAGCAGTCTTCAGGTGGTTGCCGTTGGCCTGACCGTCTTTACGAAACAGTTCGGCATCACCGATATGGGCACTCAGTTTTCGGCATACGCCATTTCCTCTATTCCGTTAATTTTGATCTTCTCTTTCGGCATGAAATATTACATTCAGGGCATGACGCAGGGGGCTCTGAAAATGTAGAGTGAGCTGGCCCAACGGATTGGAGTCATCATGATCTTAGGCGGGCGAGTCTGCCTGATAGAGTACAAAAAGCAGCCGTTCAGGTTGAACGGATCTAGTGCGGTTCAAAGCTGGACGGCTGCCAAATCGCGGTGGAAGTTTATGTATTCGGCGATACGTATAGCATTACAGAGGTAGGGTGGAATGATTGCGGATGCGTGAGCAAGCAAGGAAGAAGACTGCCGGTTAATCGGCAGTCTTCTTGTTCGCAAGGATCATTTGGATAAAAAGAAGAGGTTTATCTTATGACAAGTTCTTACTCCCTTGGCTCCGAGAGGTTATATACCCCAAACTCATAAAAGGAATATCCATAATCAGTGGCTCTTTCAATGCCCTGAAATTTAACGTATCTGGCTTTAACGGGGGCAAAACGAACCGTTTCTTTGCCGTCATGAGCGGTTATGATGCCATCATTGTCCAGGATCACGCTGGTCCAGTTCTGCTGGTCGTCGGAGACAAGGATCTTGTACGTTTTGGCGCGGGCGAGTTCCCACTCGATTCGGACCGTATCGAAAACTTTGGCTTCGCCCAGATCGACCTGGAACCAGCTGTCATTCACGTAATTGCTCGCCCATCTTGTCGAAGAAAACCCATCGACGGCATATTTGGGCGCCAAAGTCGAAACGGAGCCTTCAACAGAAGAGGCGGTTACACTTTTATTTTCCGCCAGGTTACCGGCAAGATAATATACCTCTTCTTTCAGCGAGGCATAAGCCGTATCCGATACGATATGATCCGCAGCCAGTTGATCCAGCTTTGCATTAAAACCTCTAAGGAATTTATCATACTGCACGGCATTCTTTTCTTCAAAACGCTTCATCTGGTCCAGCTGCGCGTTCAACGAGCGGGGGGCTCCGGGTGTCGTGAACTGCTTTTGCTCGGCAAAGAGGTTCACATGAGCCTTCATGGTGTCAGCGGTCGACGCCGCCTGGATCGTATAAGTCGTTGTCTTGGATTTGGCAGCCGCCACGGTAATAGCCAGTTGATGCTTCCCCGGCATCCCCTTCAGATCAATCGTCGTTCCCGGGGTGTAGGGTTTGCCGTCGAAAGTGGCCGTTACTCTCGTTAATCCGCTGTCGTCGTCTTGGACTTCCCACGTGAATGCAACCGTTTCGGTATCCGGAACGACCGCATCGCCTTTTAATGTTTGACCATTGATAAATACGTCTGCTTCAGGCGGCGTACTATTATGAATGACGTATGTTCCGTTCACATATTGATACAGCCAGTCATACATGAGGCGCAGGCCGGGATCTTTGCTTACCGCCAAATTATAAACCGCATTATTTCCCTGGTAATAAGCTCTAAAACCCGTTTGCATCAAACCGGTTGCGGCGCCGCTGTTCAGGTAGTCGATATAACGCTCACGGAATATGCCGTCCTGCAGCATCCGGTCATCAAATTCGACTTCATTCGACATTCCGTACCGCTTTGCAGTATCAGCGGCATCCTCCAGCAGGTCTTGATCCAGGCCGCCAAAGAAATAGTTTGGTTGAAGAGCCGAGGCATCAAATCCTACATCTTTCCACATATAGCTTTTATAAGCTAAAGAGTGGGGGATCCAGAAAAATTTCAGATTCATGTCATGGACTTTGCCGCTCACGGCTTTAATCAGGTCGGGTCCCGCCTCGCTTGTGCTGATTTGTTCTTCCAGCCAGTACATGCCGACAAGCTCCAGATTGGAATAATTCGCGGCCTGCCATCTTTGGCGGACCTGATCCAGCCACCACTGAACCGCTATTTGCCTGTTTTCGAGGGCTTTTTCTTGTCCGACGACGGAGGCATTGAAGCTTAACGATTCCCCTGATCCATCCACATCGCCAAAATCGTTTAAAGACTCCCCGGGATTCGGAATCATGAGCACAACATTCTCTTTATAATCAGGTTGGTTCAGCTTGGCCCCGACTTCTCTGGTCGCCTCATTCAACTGCTGCATATCTCCCGCAGCCGCAAAGGTTTTATCCAAATACCAGGTCCAGTCCTTCAGATTTGTTTGCCCAAGACCGAAATCCCGGCCGGCAGGGGAAGCCAGCCCCAGGTATAAAACTCCGTCAAAAAGCCAATCGGTAGGTTCCCCAGACTGATCCACATAACTGATGTTCGGGATAATCCGTTCCTTGGTCCAATCCCCCAAACCGTCCGCATACTGTCCGTTATACAGCAGATTCAGATTCCGGATTCCGCCTGTAGCTTCACCCGGCTCCAAAAAATGGGGCTGCTCGGCGGGAACCTTTACCGCCCCGTCAATCTTTCCGTTCATACCCATAATTTCAATTTCGTCAATGTACTCCCAATGGGTAGGATGCATCGTGAAAATGACTTTTACATAGCGGGCATAGGCCAGCTTGCCGTCCGCATTCCCGCCTTGGATTCCGTCCCGGCTGCCGTCCCACGCAAACGTTTCCTGCCTTGGTGGTCCTTCTCCCCAGAGCAGTTGGGTGGCATGATGGGAGAGAAGGCCCCAATTCTCCTTGTCGTCCGAAACATACATCGATACCGTCAGAGGCACGAGGATCGAGTTGGCAGGGTAATCCTGAAGAAAATGGGCGGTTATTTTTCCGATCGACTTATCCTCACCCAAATCGAACACAACTTCGCGCGCTTTGCCGCGAACATGTCCTACCCAAGCCGGGTCATTCATATCCAATTGTCCATATTTTCCATCTGTAAGCTTGTTCCCATCGTCCGGATGCGACGCTTCCGGTGCTTCGGACCATTCATAAGGGAGTCCCAGGGCAAGATTACGAAGCTTCGGCTGCTCCGCATCTAATGATACCGCGGGGTCATTCGCTGCGGAAACCTCCTTTGCCTGCACCGTCGGAACCAGCTTGCCCGCTTGGGCTGCCGGAACCAGTGACACCATCATGACCGCAGCCATTACGACAGCAGCACATCTTTTATACCAGCTCATCAAGTCCAGCTCCTTTTCCATTGTTGAGTAAAGAAACCGCATCAAACTTTGATTGGCACTCCCTTCAGACCAAGTTTATTTCATCACCACCTTTCTCCGATTCCATTTGATGGGTGTAAGTCATGGGGACACTCTTCCGCATGATTGATGGTAATTGGGGCCATATATTCCAGGCAAGCAACATTTTTTGATGGCTTCGCAATATTTTCGTAACTCTGTTGGGAAGGGAATTTCATTGTCATTTTGTGTGTCGGTGTATTTTGGTTTGGATAAGCTCGCATCCAAGAAATCTATCATTCTCGTGAATAGAATACATCATAGATTTCGAGGAGGTGAGATCGATGCCGAAAAAACCACGCGTGAAGCAAGGGGACGACTTGATGATCGTTGCCGATGCCTATACGTTGTACTCACAAAACATTTCATTAAATACGGACGCATTCAGAGCGGCCGTACGTACAAGGAATGCACAAGCCGTCCGAAATATTCTCGGACTCCCCAGACCTTCTTCCATCTCGTTCTTTACAGCTCAAGACGGGAGACGTTGTGTCAACATTGTTTTTTCTTCAGGAACAACATCAGGAAGATTAACGATCTGTGTGCCTCGCCAATAAAATTTAAGCATAGAAACTCCCAGCCCTCATGCTTGGAGTTTTTGTGCTATGGTGTTAACCTGTGTTGCCGGAATGAATAAACGGCTATTTAACTATGGAGAATAATCTATAAAGTCACATAGGAGGGGGTAGAGGGGAATGAGGAGGAGATTTTGGGTTGTATGGATATTGCTTCTTATGCTGGCCTTTAGTTTAGGAACGAGCTGCCTTGCGGTGGAGGCCGATCACCCAGATGAGGACTCTAGAGAGTTACAGTATCAAGACATGCTGATGCTGTTTCTATTACCATATATAGAAGAACGGCTGCCGGATATTTACGGGCCGTTATTGACGGTTACTCCATTGTTATATCCGTATATGGCGGAAGTGCGAATTATGCGGATGTATTAAGATCATGATCGCTATGCGCCGTCTATCCAGACGGTTTTTTTATATCTGTTATGCAAAGCGAACTAAGGCTTAGAAGGATATGAATCCAGGCTGGCGAACTCCTCACTAACCCAAAATGTTAATAAGAAAAATTCATGATGAAATAGGGGGCGTTTGAGGAGTATGAAAACGATTCGCAGCATGTTCGAACAGTTGTATTGGGCCGACAAGCGCATGCTGGATGCGCTGGAAGCTGAAGGGGACGGGGAATCCGGGGCCGAAGCGGTCCGGCTGCTAAGTCATACCCTGCGTGCGGAACAGGTGTGGTTCACCCGGCTGCAGGGACAGGACAGCAACCACCTGCCGCTTTGGCCAAACGACAGTCTGGATGACTGTAAACGTCTTGCGCAAGAGATGAGGGAAGCCTTCACCGCATATCTCGCTGAGCTAACCGCCGAACGACTGGACGATGTGTTAACTTATAGGAACCAGTTCGGGAGGTCGTATCAGACATCCGTTCGAGACATTTTGACTCATCTTGCCCTGCATGGCCAGTATCACAGGGGGCAAGTCAACATGAAGCTCCGCAGCGCCGGCATGGAGCCGGTTAACGTGGATTATATTACATTTGTGCGCCAGCAGGGGCAGTAATCCCCCGTTCTCTCATAAGCGAAAAAGTCATAACCACAGATTGTGGCTATGACTTTTTTTGGATGACCGGTGCTCCAGTTCGTACGCTAGAAGATATGCCCCAGCTTGTCGGGGTTTCGAACGATATAGATGTTGTGGATCTTCCCATCTTCAAAGTGAAAGAGCAGCACTCCATTGACTGCGCTGTCCTCCGAACGAAGTAATATGGCAGCTTCTCCATTGACTTTGCCCATCTCGACAGTCACTCCTTCGCCAAACATGGCTGCTTTACGCATACCACCAAGAAGGTAGCGGCCGACCCGTTCACGGGAGACCACGGGATGGACCGTTGCAACCACTTTGCCGCCACCATCGGCAACCAGCACGACATCCTGGTCCAGCAGCGATAAAAGCTGATCCATGTTCCCTTTCTTCAGCGCTCCCATAAATCCATGAACCCACTGCTGGCTCTCAGGGTGAAGATGAACGGGCTCATCGGATATCCGTCCCATCTTTGCGCTCGCACGGCTGAACATTTTCCGGCAGCTCACCTCGCTTTTTTCCATCAGCTCGGCGATCTCATTGTAGTTGAACCCCAGCGCCTCGCGGAGAATGAACACAGCACGCTCGGAGGTCGTCAGATGTTCAAGCAGTACAAGCATTCCGTAAGAAAGGAGATCATCCCTTTCCAATGCTTCCGCTGAATCGTCGTTTAACGTGAGAAAGGGCTCCGGAAGCCATTCACCGTAATATTCCTCCCTTTGTTTTCGTGCCGATTTCATCATGTCCTTGCAGTGATTGGTGACCATTTTGCACAAAAAAGCCTTGGGCTGCGT
Organism: Paenibacillus rhizosphaerae; assembly: GCF_014192015.1. Classification (GTDB taxonomy): domain Bacteria; phylum Bacillota; class Bacilli; order Paenibacillales; family Paenibacillaceae; genus Paenibacillus_AQ; species Paenibacillus_AQ rhizosphaerae. Next base: position 232,162 of record NZ_JACHXJ010000001.1, read on the forward strand.
TAATTTCTCCCGCGGGACACCATGTACCTTAACGAAAACATCCTGAACGGCGTCCTCCGCATCGGAAACCGAACCTGTCAATTGATAAGCAAGCTTGAATAACAGCTTCTTGTACTGCATGTAAAGATCCTGCATCCGACTTGCTCCTTCCGCAGCTGATTTTCTATCTTCACCATAAAGGAATTTGGATCTTTAGGCAATTTCTACCGCCACTCGACGATTTCATCGAGGCGCTGCCTGGTTTTGGGACGTTTGGGATCCTCCTGCCGGTATCCGAAAGCGACCATACAGGATACGCCGAAATCGCCGGCGCCGATGATACCTTCGTTTTGTAAAATAGTTGTCACCTGCTTTTTGTCAAAACCTTCGATCGGACTGGAGTCAATGCCGATTTGAGCCGCGGCTGTCATCATGTTTGCCAGGGCGATATAGGTTTGTTTGCTGGCCCATTCAAACAGGAGACGGTCATTATCGTCGAGCTCCGTTTCGATGAAGGTTTTATAGAAACCGGAAACCCGCTGCGCCACGTCATCGGGCATACGCTGGATGTCTTTCAGCATTTTAATGACATGAGCCGAATTATGCCTTAAGCCTTGTCTGGCCAAGATCACAACAAAATGGCTGGCCGTAGGAAGCTGTCCCAGGGCACCGCCCGTGACAGGTTTTAATTTTTCGCGAAGCGCTGCATCCTGGATCACGACGAACTTCCAAGGCTCAAGGCCAACCGAACTCGGAGACAATCTCCCTGCCTCCAAAATAAAGAGGAAATCCTCATCCGATATTTTTTGGTTGACATCAAATACGTGGCATGCATGTCTGAATTGAAAAGCCTTTATAATTTCTTCTTTTTTACTCTCCGCTGCGATCATATGGATCAACCTTTCTTTGTCGTTTACACATATAACGAGGGAAGGCTGCGATGTGTGACCTCCGTAGAATCACGGCCCTTGGTTCATTTACAATGCGGAAGAACTGTGCTAAGTTTATTTTCGTATCAACAAGTGGTATATAGTTTCATTCTGTGAAACAAACAAACAACGACCGCGGACAATTGGATTCGGAGTACTAAAGATGATTTAAGGAGGAGAGAGTCTATGATGGATGAGTCGATGAAAAACCAGGTAAAACAGCAGTTTTCCCGGAATGCCGAAAAGTACGTGACGAGCGCAATCCATGCCAAAGGCGAGGATTTGGCCTGGCTCGTGTCATGCGCCAAAGCCAATGGAGAGATGAATGTGCTCGATATCGCGACAGGGGGAGGGCATGTGGCCAATGCGCTCGCGCCGCTGGTTCGGCAGGTAACGGCCTGCGATTTGACCCGTGAAATGCTGGCGGCTGCAGAACGCTTTATTGGCGGCAATGGACACACGAACGTAAGCTACATCACGGGAGACGCGGAGCAGCTTCCTTTTGAAGATGAATCCTTCGATCTGGTGACCTGCCGAATCGCCGCGCACCATTTCACGGATGTTCCGGCGTTTGCCGCGGAAGCCCTGCGGGTTGCCAAGCCTGGAGGGAAACTGCTCTTCATAGACAACGTAGCTCCCGAGCAGGATTCTTTGGATCTGTTTTATAATGATATCGAAAGGTTACGGGACGCGAGCCATGTCCGGGCATGGAAGAAATCGGAGTGGATCCATTTGCTCGAAAGCACCGGCTTCCGCATCGAGATGGCCGTCTGCTTCCCGAAACCGTTCCGGTTCCAGGATTGGTGTGAGCGGGCCGGTCTGCCGCAAGCGGAGAGAGATGCCTTGGAGAACAAGATGCTGCAGTCTGAAGAAGACGTACGCCGGTTTTTCTCAATATTTTCTGATGAAAACGGCAGGCTTTCAGGCTTTTCCGGAGAATCCTTCTATATTCAGGCTGTCCGGGTGGAGTAACAGGCGGGCATCTGCTGCCGGAGCGACTGTCACGCCTTGCCTTACCGATAACGGATGGGTCGGCCGTCGCTGCGTAACCGGGAGAAAAGGGGATTATGCAGCGGCCCGGCTAATAATCCGGAATTTGAAACAGAAAACCCAAGGAGGTCGTTAATCTGAAAGCAGTAATTCAATATGTGCTGCTTGGAGCTGCGGTGTTTGTTGCAGGATTGATCGTTATTCTACTTCTTACCAGTTCTGATATGGATGCGGAGCTGACCTATGTTGCGGCTATTGCATACGCACTGTTGTACTTAGCAAGTGTCATATCTGTTTGTACCGCGGTTATCGTTCATAAGATCAATCAATTAACAAAACAAGGATCCGATTCATCTAACGGGTTATGAAGCACCGGCAAGTACCGGACCCCAGGAATGATAAAATGTATATCATCAGGCAGGAAATGGGGAAAGGACGGATAAATGATGTAATAGCGCACATAAAATGAATCGGATCGTCAATTGCCGATTGTTTATGTATGCGCTTGCAGAATAACCGACCACATTAAGGAGGTTAAAAAAGCAATGGAGCAGCAGGTACAAAGCGAAACGAAGAAAACGAGGGGCGGCCGGACATACGGTATTATCGACTGCGACGTACATCCGTCTCCCAGAAACACGGACGAAATCCGGTTTTACATGTCCCAGCCGTGGAAGGACCGGTATCACGGAAGCACGCGCGGCTTTTTCGGCAATCCGGTTCACGGAGCGCGTCTGGACGCGACGCCTCCAGGAGGCGGCCCCACCGGCTCCGATCCAGATTTCCTGCGGGAGCAGCTCATCGACAAATACGGCCACGCGTATGCGATTTTGCTGCCGCGCGCCTTCTGCAATCTTCAACCTGACCCTGATTTCGGAACCGCAATCGCCGCCGCGTTCAACGATTGGCTGGCCGACACCTGGCTCGGCAAGTACAACCATGACGGCGTGTTCAAAGGATCGATTACGGTCAACCATCAGGATCCGCAGGCTGCCGCTCGGGAAATCGAGCGATGGGCCGGACACCCGCATTTCGTCCAGGTTATGACCGATTCCGGTGCTAGAGCCCCTTTCGGACAACGGCAGTATTACCCCATCTACGAGGCATGCGAACGCCACGGCCTCCCCTTCGCCATCCATCCGGGCACGGACGGCATGGGCATCAACGTCCAGCCTTCTCCCGGTTACCCCACCCATTACATTGAATGGCACACCTGTCTTTCCCTGGGCTTTCAGGCTCATCTCGTTAGCTTCCTCACAGAAGGCGTGTTCGAACGCTTCCCGAATTTCAAGATCGTGCTGACCGAGGGCGGTGTCGCATGGCTGCCCGGATTGATGTGGCGCCTCAACGCGGAGTATAAGGCGCTGCGGTACGAAGTGCCGTGGATGAAACGCCGCCCGAGCGACTACCTGCGGGATCACGTCCGGATCTCCTCCCAACCGCTGGAGCGTCCTGATGATGACCGCGAGCTGCTGCAGATGCTGGACATGATGGACGCGAAGCACATTCTGATGTTCGCGAGCGATTATCCGCATTGGGATTTCGATTCGCCTACGCAAACCTTTCCGCGGCTGCCCGAAGAGATGCACCGGCGGATTTTCTACGAAAATGCCCGCGAACTGTATAATCTATAACGAATTCGGTTGGGAGGAAGGCGAGGAATGGGAAGACATGTAATCGGAGCCGCGGCGGATCTGCCTCCGGGCAAGAACAAGATTGTGACGGTCGAAGGCCGTTCCGTCGGCGTGTTTAACGTAAACGGCAGCTATTATGCGCTAAAGAACGCCTGCCCCCATCAAGGCGCTCCGCTGTGCATGGGCCGGGTGACCGGGATGACCCTGCCGTCCGAGCCGGGACAGTATTTATATGGAAGGGACGGCGAGATTTTGCGGTGTCCGTGGCACGGCTGGGAGTTTGACATTACGAACGGCAAGTCGATCTTTGATCCGCATAAATGCCTGGTGAAGACTTACAAGGTGGCCGTCGAAGAGGAGAGTATCGAGGAAGAGAGCCCTTCCGTTGAAACTTACGAGGTCAAAGTGGAGGATGCAAAGATCGTCGTCTATATTTAATACACGGTACGAACCCGGGCTGAAGGTGTTAGTCGCAGCGGCCGGCAATTGTGGGACCTTGGCAAACATTTCGCCGTATGCGATGATGGGTTCATATATTCGCTCGGGAAGGGGAATTGAAGGAAATGAAATGCGCAATTTTGGACGATTATCAACGGGTTGCCTTATCGATGACGGATTGGTCGGCCTTAGCTGAGCGTGTCGAGCTCCGCGTTTTCGACCAACATTTCGGTGACGAGGAGGAGCTGGCCGCTGCGATCGAAGATTGTGAGATCATCGTCATTATGAGGGAGCGGACGCCGTTCCGGGAATCGCTGTTCCGGCGTCTGCCGCACCTGAAGCTGCTGGTCACGACGGGCATGCGCAACGCCTCGGTCGATCTGGCCGCAGCTGCGGAACAAGGCGTCGTCGTCTGCGGGACGCGGGGCGGCGGCGAAGGGACGACCGAGCTGACCTGGGCGCTCATTCTCGGTCTCGCGAGAAGGCTGGTGCAGGAGAACGAAGCGCTGCGCAGCGGTGGAGCCTGGCAGAGCACGATCGGCGTAGACCTGATCGGCAAGCGGTTAGGGCTGCTCGGCCTCGGTCATATCGGGAGCAACGTCGCGCGCATCGGGCAAGCGTTCGGCATGGAGGTGATGGCTTGGAGCCAAAACTTGACCGCCGACAAAGCCGCCGCCGCCGGCGTGAAGCTCGCATCGTCGAAAGACGAGCTGCTGGAGAGCAGCGACTTTATCTCCATCCATCTCGTGCTCGGTGACCGCACGAGAGGATTGATCGGCTCGCGGGAGCTTGGACTCATGCGTCCGTCCGCCTACCTCATCAACACCTCGCGGGCGCCGATCGTCGACCGGGAGGCGCTGATTGAGGCTTTGCGCAGCGGCCGCATCGCCGGAGCCGGCCTGGACGTCTTCGAGCAGGAGCCGTTGCCTGCGGACGACCCGCTCCGCACGATGCCAAACGTGCTGGCCACGCCGCATATCGGTTACGTGACCGAAACGTCCTACCGCGCCTTCTTCCGCGGCATTGTCGAGGCGATCGAAGCGTACCTGAAAGGCTCGCCCGTGAATGTACTTGGCTAACGACGGCTCTATAATCATCGGTAAGAAGCTGAATAAGATTTCAACCGATATGCCAATAAGCCGGGCCTCCTTTTTAGGGGGCCTTTTTGTGTGGTGAACATCGTTTTTGTCCTCGCAAAGACATACCGCTGTCTAAAATCTAGCATTTAAAAAATAGTCATTTAAACGTTCATATTCGCCTTTCCTCTCTTTCTCTTGCCTTCATAGTATGTTGGTATATTACAAGATTGGAGGAATGAACAGATGGCAGTTAGTCCTAGTCCGCTTTGTAGACAATTCGCTTCCATTTTGAAGGCGACCCCGCAGGTTATTAACGGTGTTTGTACGGCTTCATCGGTCAGAAACAACATTAAGCCAAGAATTTTAGGTAAAAGAACCAAATCATTTCTGGCCATCCCGCAGGCTTTTTCCTTTGAAAATATTGGCCGTGACGGGAGAGCCTTGTGCCTTGGCGAAACCGTTATTTTAACCGCAGAAATCAATCCTTTTATTTCCCGACTTCGCAGTCATGGCATCAAGGTAACGGCGCTTCATAACCACTGGTTGTTTACGAACCCTAATATTTGGTATATTCACTTCGAAAAAAACGCGAAACCGTTAACTTTCGCAAGAGACGTTCGGGATGCGCTCGATGTCCTGACAACGAAAACCGTTCGGCCTGTTATGATCAAAAAATAAATCAGGTCAAAAAGGTCCGCCAAAGGCGGATCTTTTTTGTTTCCGCTCTGAGCGATCATCACAAATACGGGTGCCAATGAAGAGTTCGAAGAGATCACGTCCCGATGTGTAGATGCATCCGCGAAGGGTTGCAGCGCACATTGGTGGGAATTCTCCTGATGTGTTAAAATTTCTCGTGTTTGTTCAATGATATGAGCTTGCCGAATAGCAAGCTGGCGTAGGAGGGTTCGAACATGAAAATATGGATCGTCGGCGCATCGGGTACGCTTGGAACGGCGGTTCGCCGTGAATTGGAGCCAAGCCATGAGATCATTACGGCCGGACGCAAAGGGGCCGACGTCACCGTCGATATGTCGGTGCCTGAAAGCATCATCGCCATGTATGATGCCGTCGGCAAGGTCGATGCGGTGATATGTACCGCCGGACAAGCTTACTTCGGTCCGCTTAAGGAGTTAACACCGGAGCATAATGAAATCGCGGTCTTAGGGAAGCTGAAAGGACAAATCAACCTTGTGCTGCTGGGGTTGGACCATGTGCATGATCGGGGAAGCTTTACCTTGACAACCGGTATTATTATGGACAATCCCATTGTCGGCGGCATCTCATCAGCGATGGCGGGAGGAGCCATCAAAGCCTTTGTACAGTCGGCAGCCATTGAAATGCCAAGAGGAATCCGCATCAACCATGTCAGCCCGAACGTACTGGAGGAGTCCATGGATACCTATGGACCTTATTTCTCCGGCTTTGAGCCTATACCAGCTAGAAGAGCTGCCCTAGCGTTCCGTAAAAGCGTGGAAGGTGCCCAAACCGGACAAACTTATACGGTCTATTGATAGGACGACCGGAGCGAGTGTTGTTATCCGTGAAGTCGAAGCTCGCTTAAACGAATTTAGCTGTTAGCGAACAAGAGCTTTGGCAGATATGCAGAGCCAGTGGTTGGAGGATATCCAACCACTGGCTGTTTTTATGAAGTTTCACGCTTTCTTTATTACCTTGACAGTAACCGAAGGTTGGAAAATCGAACGATAAAAAGCCGGGCCCTACTTCCCCGCTTGGACTTTGGTATAAGTCTGAACGAAAATGCCGTCCCCTTCCTGCCATTCGGCGATCAGAACTTCTTTATCATCGGTTACGTGATGCGATTCCAGCTGCGTTCTCAACCAGGATTCGTCAAATCCGAGATCCTTGATTTCGTCCCACAAAACCTTTCCGTCGCGGATGATCGTCACGGGAACGTATACCGGTTTGTCCGGCAGATTCAAGTCCTCCCCGGTCGTTTTCTGATACTTGGATTTTTTTAAAATGCTGAGGGAGCCGTCGGCCTCCAAATAGCAGAAGGCGACTTCCCGAATCGAAAAGGTCTCGCTCTGGCGGAGCAAGCTTTGCAGCTGGTTTATGTTCATCCGGTTTTTCTTCAGCTCCTGAAGATCCAGGACGCCGTTTTTAATCAATGCAGAAGGTTTGCCTTCGAATATCCCCCGGAAAAACAGCGATTTTTGCCCCAGGTATTCGATAACGACAAGCAGCACACCCCATAGGCAGATGGAATAGACGATATAAGGCAGCCCGACTTTCGGTTCATACAAGGCGTTTCCGAGCAGCTCCCCAAACACGATGGAGGCGATGAAAGTGAAAGGGGTAATTTGTTTTATGATTTTTCTTCCGGCAAATCTCACGATCACAAACAATAAAAAAAATCCGACGATTAGTTTGAGGGTTATAGGCCCTAAATGAATTTCCGGCATATCATTAACCTCGCTGCGGTTTCTATTTTGGATTACATTCTATGTATGCCCATATTGTGCTCGATATTTACTATCGACGCCTCATGCAGAACGCAGCAGAATAGAACCGGCATGACGCCGGTTCTTTGGCTAAAGTTATCAGAACGTGTCTGCAAAAAACTTATGCTTAACACGGTCCTGGCTACAGTCTGCTTATCGTCAGCAATCTTCTGCCCCTGAACCATATGGCAGTGCCGGTCCCCCACAGGATCAGGGCGGATCCAAGGCCGACAACGGACATATAAGCATTAATGTGAGCCGCACCCAACCTGGCTTCCACAGGCAGGAACAGCAGCGCTGCGAGCGCCAGCATACAAAGTAACGCCCCGGTTAGATGATAAAACTTGACCCGGAACAAAGAGGCTAGCGGAAAAAAGTGAATTCCGACAATCAGAGCGGTCACGATCGGAATCAACGCGGTGCGGCCGGCGGCATTGCAGACGGCAACCGCAATGGCGATCGCAGCCCCTTCTGCCGCAAAAATGATATTGAAACGGATGGCGATCCGTTTTCCGGGCCTGGCATCAGTAACCTCGCTTTGATCCTTGATCTTTCGTGACGCACGGATCAGCGAGGCACCGCCGATGAACAGCACAATCCCAACGGCGACGGCTGCGGCCAACCACAAGGGAGCTGCTAATTCCTGCAATCCCATGATGCCGGTATATGCCCACAGCGTACCGAATAAGGCCATGAAAAAAACGCCGCTTGCCGTTCCGCGTATGGCGGAACTATGGATAGTGCTAGATGGTTTTTTCATCATTTATAACTCCTCCGAATTCGATATGATCTTCTCTGGATTCATCATATCAAACGGACCGAAACCTTCGGTATTCACGGTTGTCATGACTTTGATGTGACAGTTGTCATCATTTGCACAGTGTTCAAACGCTGCGATAATTCGGCAGTATGCCATGCAAATGGGCGCCGGTCAGCTTCTGCAGGTTGCATTATTTGGTCCGCAAATACCGCTTGTCCTTTAGGAATAGCCACCAGAACAAAATAAACGCGGGCAGCAGAATAACGGTGCCGAAGCCGTATCCCCAGAGCAGCGACACGAACATCGAATGGTTCGTAAAACCGGCCTCCACGGTCAGGTCGGGGTGGACGATGTAGGGCATATGCGCTTTCCCGTAAGCGTAGCTGGCCAGGGCAAACTGCAGGATCACGGCGACGACGGACAGGCGCAGCCAGCCTTTCCCGCCGTTTTTCCGGCGGATCCACAGCGCGCCGTATCCGATGGCAAAAGCGACGACCGACAGCAAAAACCACAGCGACTGCTCCTGCATTCGGGCGACGATCCATAACGCTTCCGGAACCATCGTAAACGTCGCCAGGACGGCCATCGCCAGCGCCAGCGGCCCCAGAACGACCGCGATGGAGCGGTAATGCTGCGAGACCTGCTCGTCGCCGGCTTCCCGGCCGTAATCGGACAGGAACAAGGCGGACAGGAACAGTTCGGTCAGAATGCCGAAGCCGACGTGGGCGTACAGCGTGGCGCTGGCCAGCAGCTTGCCGAACTCAAGCTGGGGAAACCCCTGACTCCTATGAATAAATCCGCCTAGCGAAATCGGCAGTACGCTGACGAGCAGACCGGGGATCAGCAGTCCGGTGACGCCGGATACGATCCGAAGCGCCAGTTCATGCTTCTGCACGGAATACGAATAGACGATAAACGCGCTCCGAAACAGCAGCAGGACGAGCACCAGGCTTACCGGCACGAGCAGAAGTGTGCCCAGGACATAAGCGGCCCGGGGAAAAAAGCCGACAAGCGCGACCACCAGCAGGACCAGGAAGACGTTGGTGACTTCCCAGGAAGGGGAGAGGAAGCGATTGGCGATGTCGGCCGCATGCGGATTCCGTCTGCTGAACACCATGGACCAGAAGCCGGCGCCGAAGTCGATGGAACCGGCGATCGAATAGATGAAAATAAAGCACCAGAGAATGGTGATTGCAAGCTGCGTGTCGCTCATAGGCTTCTCCCCTCTCCGCTTACGCCCTCCACCCCGTCGAAGGAGACCGGATGCCGCTTGAAGTAGTAGTACATGACCACGGCCGTGACGATGAGCAGAAAGACATACAGGCCGAGGAAAAGGACAAACAGCGAACCGAGATGCTGCGCCTTCGTTGCGGCCGACGCCGTCGTCTGCATATGGTAGATCGTCCAAGGCTGACGTCCCGTACAGCTGAACACCCAGCCCGTTTCAATGCCGATCATGGACAGCGGGCCGGCCAGCAGCAGGGCGGACAGCAGCCACCTCGGATAGGGACGCTTGGTCAGCAGCCGCAGCCCGATCGTAAAAGCCGATGCGAGGATAAGCAGCGTGCCGATGCCGACCATGACGTTGAACAGCGTATGAATGATCAGCGGCGGCCACTGATCCTCCGGAAAATCATTCAAACCCTTTACCACCGTGTCGAACCGGTTGCCCGCCAGAAAGCTGAGCGCCCATGGGATTTCGATGGCGCCTTTAATACTGCGGGTATCTTTATCGGTGACGCCGCCGATCGAGAGCGGCGCGTAGGCTTGGGTCTCAAAGAGTCCCTCGGCGGCCGCCAGCTTCTCGGGCTGATGCTCATGCAGCATTTGCGCGGTCTCGTGGCCGCTAAGTGCCGTCATCAGCGAAATGATGCCGCCGATGAGCAGTCCAAGGAACAGGCTCTTCTGGTGATAGGACCGCTCGCGGTCCGACGATCCGCGCTTTAGCAGCTTATAGGCGGCTACCGAAGCGACCGCAAACGCGCCGGTCATATAGGCCGACAGCAGGACATGCATGGCCGTCGTCGGCAGGCTCGGGTTGAACACGGCCGCCCATGGATGAACGTCAAACACCCTGCCGTTTTCCATCCGGAAGCCGCTGGGCGTATTCATCCAGGCGTGGGCGTCGGTAATGAGCACGGCGGACATGCTGGATCCGATTGCAACGAAGATGACGCTCAGAATCCGCAGGGTTCCCGGAAGCCGGTCTGCTGCGTAGACATAGATGGACATGAACAGCGCCTCCAGGAAAAAGGCCCAGATTTCGATCTGAAAGGGGAGCGCGATCACTTGGCCGACGATTTCCATAAAGCCGGGCCACAAGAGGGAGAGCATCACGCCGACCAGGGTTCCCGACGGAATGGCAACGCCGAGGAGAATGGCGAGGCCCTTTGTCCAGCGTTTGGCGAGCGTGGCGTAATCCTTATCCTTTTTCACCTGGTACAAAATTTCCGCGATCACGATCATGAAAGGGATGCCAACCCCGAGCGTCGCAAAGATGATATGAAACGCCATGGACGAGCCGAACAGCGACCGTGCCAACATTACATTATCCATAAGGATGCCTCCGTTCTGAGCATAAAGTCGCAACTTATTCTGAACCAAGACTATCCAAAGTATCCCTGTACAGATAAATAACACCAAGGGCGCAAAATGGACGGGACAGAAAGGATGCGGGCGGAGACAATGGATTGTGGCTGCATGAACCCGGGCTGTATAATGAGGAAAAGATGATTAGGAAAGGGGCGACCCGGAGTGAAAATCAACGAATTGTCGCGGTTAACCCATGTCAGTGCCCGCTCGATCCGTCATTACGAGAATCAAGGTCTTCTAATCGCCGACAGACTGGACAACGATTACCGGGATTTCCACGATTCGGACGTCGGGCGGGTTAAGGCGATTCAGCTGTACTTGAAGCTGGGATTGACGGTTGAGGAGATCAAAGCGTTATTCAGAACGGAGGTGGCCGATCCTGACGGTTATGAATATTGCGAGGAGATGCTGGCCACGTATGAGGGAAAGCTGCAGCAGGTAAATGAGCAGATCGATGCCTTGCACGGGCTGAAAACATTACTGGAAAGGCAAATCGCCTTCACCAACGGGAAAAAGAACATCGTATAGCCATGACAGCACTGGAGCGAAGGAAGCAGGCTCCAGTTTTTTTGTGTTGACATTGACACTAGTGTGAACCTTTATGATGGGCTTAATCTCGTGATGAAGGGAGCATTACCTATGAATACAGGCTTTCCAAAAGACAACCGTCATGCTGGCGATTTGAATGCGTCTGGCCATTCCAAATCAGTCACCCTCATCGGACTTGGCCCCATGGGACAGGCGATGGGGCGTGTGCTGCTTGACCGCGGCTATGCCGTGACCTTGTGGAACCGGACCCCCGGCAAGGTGGAAGAGCTCGTTCTGCAAGGTGCCGTCCGGGCCGAGACGGTGGGCGGCGCTTTGGATGCGAATGAGCTTACGATTCTCAGCCTGACGGATTATGACGTCATGTACACCATTCTCGAACCGGCATCGGAGCGCTTGGCAGGCAAAACGATCGTCAATTTGAGCTCAGACACGCCAGAGAATGCCCGCAAGGCGGCGAAGTGGCTTGCGGACCGTGGAGCCCGTCTCGTCACAGGCGGCGTGCAGGTTCCACCTTCAGGGATCGGCCAATCCGGATCTTACACGTATTACAGCGGACCAAGGGAGGCGTTTGAGGCTCATCAGGAGACGCTGGAGGCGTTGACCGGCACTGATTACAGGGGAGAGGATCCCGGACTTGCCATGCTGTATTACCAGATCCAAATGGACATGTTCTGGACGTCCATGCTCAGCTATCTGCATGCGCTTGCGCTGGCTTACGCAAACGGCATTTCAGCGGCACAGCTTCTGCCGTATGCTTCAGCAACGCTGTCATCGCTGCCAGGCTTCATCGCATTTTACACGCCCCGCCTTGACGAGGGGCTGCATCCCGGCGATGTGGACAGATTGGCCATGGGTGTGGCGAGCGTTCAGCATGTCGTGCATACAGCCGAAGATGCGGGAATCGATGCGGCTTTACCGGCTGCCGTGCTCCAAATTTTCAAGGGGGGAATGGACAAAGGATATGCCGGGAACAGCTTTACCCGCCTGATTGAAACGTTCAAAGCATCCGAAACGCGGAACCTGTGACCCGTTCGCGATTCGCCGAAGCCTGACTCCATCTGGAGTTCAGGCTTTTTTGTAATGTATCCGAGAAGACGATTGACCTTCGTGGAGATCTAGGGGTATACTTTATTCAATTTTTCAGAATACGTTTTCGTTCGCTCGGCAAGAGCCGGAAAACGAGCGTCTGTCTTACATATAACGGTATAAGTTGACCTACAGAATAGTATGACTATGTGTTTGCTGCATGCAGCGTAACTAATTTTAGGAGGTTATCATTTGCTTACTACATTAAATCTAGCCGGTATTTGGGAACTCCAATTGGATGGAGAGAAGTCCGGTTTGCAAACGCCGCTGACCGATACGATGGCGCTCCCGGGTACGACATCCCATGCCCGAAAAGGGAAGCGGAACGAAGCCTCGGAGATCGCTTCGCTGACGGATGAGTATCGTTTTGAAGGTTATGCCTGGTTTTCGCGGACGTTTGAAGTGGACGCTTCACTCGCGGGATTACCCTGCTTCCTTTACCTCGAGCGTACGCGCGTGACAACCGTCTGGATCGACGGTCAGGAATGGGGCAGCCGGAACAGTCTGAGCACGCCCCATGTATATGAGATCTCCGGAGGACTGACAGCAGGAACGCATTCGATCCTCATTCGTGTCGACAACACGAACTATCCGACCAAAGGCGGCCATCTTACATCCCCGGATACGCAGACGAACTGGAACGGCATCACCGGACGGATCGAGCTGCAATTTACGGGCCAGCGTTACCTGCAAAATGTCCAGGTTTTTCCGGATGCTGCAAGCCGGTCGGTCACCGTCAAGGCGCGCCGCGTTGGCATCTCCGCAGACAAGCTGGTCGTGTCAGCATCCGGTTTTAACGGCGATTCCGAGCATCGGCCGGAGGCGCAAACATTCGTCCTCGCCGTTGATCGCGAGGTTGTTATCACTTACCCGCTAGGTGAAGACGCCAAGCTATGGAGCGAGTTTGAGCCCTACCTGTACAAGCTGAACCTACGTCTGGAAAACGAGGAAGGGACGCTGCTGGACGCGACCGAAATCGTATTCGGACTGCGGGCATTCCAGGCTGACGGCGATAAGTTTACCATTAACGGGGTCCGGACCTTTCTGCGCGGGAAGCATGACGGCCTCATTTTCCCGTTGACGGGCTATGCGCCGACGACCGTTGACGAATGGCTGCGGGTGCTTACCATCGCCAAATCGTATGGTATTAACCATTATCGCTTCCATACCTGCTGTCCGCCGGAAGCCGCCTTTACCGCGGCCGATCTGCTGGGGATCTATATGGAGCCGGAGCTGCCGTTCTGGGGAACCGTCACCGACGAATCCGATCCGAATCACAATGCCGCCGAACAGGAATACCTGATCCAGGAAGGGTTCTCCATGCTGGAGAGTTTCGGCAATCATCCGTCTTTCGTGATGATGTCGCTCGGGAACGAGCTGTGGGGCAGCAAGACGCGCCTCAGTGGAATTCTGGCCGCTTACAAGGCGTTCGATGACCGCCCCTTATATACGCAAGGCTCAAACAACTTCCAGTTCGTGCCGGACATTCTCCCGGAGGAGGATTTCTTCTGTGGCGTCCGCTTCTCGCGGGATCGTCTCTTCCGCGGATCTTACGCCATGTGTGACGCGCCGCAAGGCCACGTGCAGACGGACATGCCAAGCACCCGCAAAGATTATGACGAGCAGATCCAGCCGTCCGTCTTCGGTAAAGGACCGGAGGAAGGGTCCGGGAACAGCATCCAGATCCAGTACGGCACAGGTACAAAGACGGTGCAGGCGTCGGCCGTAGAGGAAGAATTGATCCCCCGGATTCCGGTCGTTTCGCACGAGATCGGGCAGTATGCCACCTTCCCGAATTTTGCCGAGATCGAGAAATACACGGGTCCCCTGAAGGCCCGCAATTTCGAAACGTTCCGGAAACGGCTCGAGGACAAAGGGCTCGGCCATTTGGCGGAGGCTTACTTTTGGAACTCCGGGCAGCTGGCGGTAGACTGTTATAAGGAGGAGCTGGAAGCTGCTTTCCGGTCCCGCAAGTTGGCAGGGTTTCAGCTATTGGATCTCCAGGATTTCAGCGGCCAAGGGACGGCGCTCGTGGGTGTGCTGGATGCTTTTATGGACAGCAAGGGCTTGGTGACTCCGGAGGAGTGGCGGACGTTCTGCTCCGACGCCGTGCTGCTGGCGCGTTTTGACAAATATCATTTGACAGCCGGGGAGCATTTCGGCGCGCACGTCGAACTGGCGTATTTCCGCGGCATACCGCTAAACGCGGCCGAGGTGGTCTGGAACGTTGCGGAAGGCGGGGCGATCCTGGCCGAAGGAACGCTGGCCGCAGAAGTATCCAAAGACGACAACTACGTCGATTTCAGGGATATCTCCTTCGTGGTTCCGGAACTTGCGGGTATGACACAGGTCGCATTGACACTCGCCATCACCGGGACGGATATCCGTAAAACCTATCCGCTCTGGCTCTACCCGTCTGGAGTGACTGTCGATGATTCTGCCCAGCAATGGGTAACCGTACTGGACCCAGGCGTCCTGGCGCGCCTTGCGCAGGGGGAGTCTCTGCTGCTTACGCCGGACCCGGCCCGGCTGGAATCCGCCGTAGACGGCACGTACTGCACGGACTTTTGGTGTTACCCGATGTTCCGGTCGATATCGGAGAGCATGAACAAGCCTGTGCCTGTCGGTACAATGGGACTGCTGATCGACCATTTGCATCCGGCACTGCGGCATTTTCCAAGCGCATCGCATTCGACGTATCCTTGGTGGAGCATCGCCACCCACTCGCGTCCGCTCATTCTGGACGACCTGTCCCGGGCCTTGTCGCCGATTGTACAGACGATCGACAATTTTGAACGCAATCATAAGCTGGGCCTCTTGTTCGAGTGCCGGGTCGGCGCCGGCAAGCTCCTCGTCTGTCCGCTGAATACGGAAGCGGTGAGCGGTACGCCGGAGGGCAAGCAGTTCCTGCACAGCCTGATCGAATATGTACGATCTGAAGACTTTGATCCGCAGGTTGAGCTTGCACCTTCCGAGCTGCAGTCGATCCTATAAGTTCTCGACCTTCAGGAATTGCTCAATCCGGGCGATGGTGTAAGCGCGGGTACGCTCGGATGGGCCAAGTTGCCGCCGCGTTGCAGCGCCCCGTTACTTGCCCGATGATTAAGGAGAAAAGGGCGCTGAAAGTGGCAAGAACCAAAGCGTTTGATACAAATGAAGTTCTGCATAAAGCGATGAAGGTTTTCGGGAGCCGGAGCCTGTACGGTATTATGCGGATGGTGCTGTCTCCTCAATCCAGGTGGTAGTCATGTTGAATAGAAGCGGTGCACAAAAAGGGCTATCCCGTGGTCATCGGTCATGATCATGGGGATAGCCCTTCTTCAAGCTGCTTAAAGTGTAAATAAGCTATTACAGGCCTGGTAGAATGTTTTTTGCGTTAGGCTGGCTTAAAGTTAGAGGTTTTACGAATTTGTAGACGGAATATCAGAGAATAGGCGGGAATACATGAAAAATGGAAGTATGATGAATAAACAAGAGAGAATTAAAACCGTCTTTTTATATGGTGTGTTCATTTGTTACATCCTTTTTTTATGTAAATTATTGCTTTTATCAAGAGTTTCACTTTTCGATTTGTTCAATAGTCAAAGGACTGTGGAAAGGTCAATCAATCTCATTCCTCTTCATAGTATAAAGGAATATATATTTAGCAACTCCGCCACGATCAAAAATTTCGCTTTTGCTAATGTGGTTGGCAATATCGTGATCTTTATTCCTCTTGGCACCTATTTGTCATTATTCAAAAACAACAAAAGAGTAATCCCCATTCTTCTATTTATATTCATAGCAAGTTTATTTATTGAGATCATTCAGGGGCTTTTAGGCATGGGAGCATCAGACATTGATGACATCATTTTAAATGGTTTGGGTGGAATCGCCGGTGTTTTAGGATACCGGTTTGTATTGTTTATATTACGGGATAAGAAAAAAGTACGTACTGCAATTACAATACTATCGGCAATAGGCTTACCTGTTTTATTATATTTATTATTTGCTGTGAGATTACGCCTCTGAATATCTTTATTGCATATACAAAATGATCCCTTACAGAAAAGGAACGGACATCCGACAAAGGATTGTTCCTCTGTCCAAATGTTCTTTACCGTAAGCCCGCTCCATGACCGTAATAAAGTCGCGCTATTCTTTTTCTGCCATTTGGTGGTTAATCAACAGGCCTGAAGTTATACATTGTTTCTTCGGCGTTAAGCCAGCTCCAGCCAGCTCCGGTTGTCCCGAATAAAATCCTCCAGGGACCGCGGATTTCGCCCGGTTACTCGCAGCACCGTGTCCGTAACCTGATCCTCCACTCCTTCTGTCCGAATACGGCGATCCAGATCAGCCAGGAGTTCGGCGTAATGGTCCGGAATACCAGCAGCTGTAAGCGACTGTGCCAGCTGCTCCTCCGTAATACGGCTGTGCGTGACGTCCAGGCCGGTAAGCCGGTTGATAACCGCTGCGGCTTCATCATAGCTGAGCGATTCGGGTCCCGTAATGACATGCTCCGTGTTGTGCGGTCCCTTGTCCGTCAGCGCATGGAAGGCGACGGCCGAAATATCTTCCGCATCCACGAAGCCGATTTTGCCGTCCCCGGTCGCCGTGAAGATTTGACCTCGCTGGCGGATGGTATGCCCGTGCCCGGCTTCCGTAAAATTTTGCATGAAATAGGAAGGCCGCAGCACGGCCCATTCGGGCGCATGCTCCTTCAGGTATCGATGGACGGGGCCGAAGACGGGCCCATGCTCCGTTACCGATGCGCTGGACAGCAGGACAAAGCGGCGGACGGAGGCGTCCAGTGCTTTGCGGATAAAAGGGACCATGACTTTATCCGGGTGCATGTCCGTCGGGGCGACGAGATAAATCGCACCAATACCCTGCAGGGCTGCTTCGTGGGTAGAATCGTCGTACCAGTCAAAGCGTACATGGTCTGCCAGCGTATTCTCCATATGGGACGGTCTTCGTCCGGCAGTCCGGATGGAGTAGCCTTGGTTAATCAAAAGCTGGGCGAGACGGGAGGAAGTTTTTCCTTGTCCTCCTGTGATTAGAATGCGATTGGATGAATCGGTATGCATAAGAACAGCTCCTTTTTTATCGTTTGGGCGATGATCAAAGCGCTAATGGGTTCCAGTAGTCCTGAAACCGGACAATTTTTCCGTTCTTGACCTCTACGACAGAAATATACTTCTGCTCGTACGGTTTACCATCCGCGAGGACCGTCCCGCTTCCTTCATACTGGGCAATAAATACCGGGGATTCCGCCGATACATGGATAAGCGGTTCGGTAAAAGAACGAATCTCAAGCAGGGTGTCCAGCGTTTCCAGGTACTCCTTCAGCGCTCTTTTACCATTTAAAATTTGCGTCAGTGCTTCAGGCGCATAAGGGAATTCGAAAACGACATCCTCATCAAACAAATCGAGAAAAGCCCCATAATCTTTGTTCATAATACGATCTGTGAATAATTGCATGATCGTTTTTGCCTGTGCAGAAGAAATTGTGCCCATTTCAGATGCCTCACTTTCTGGGGTGGAATGTACCTGTTTAGCTAAATTCGCCGAGGTCTGGAATTAATATAACAATTCCAGACCGAATGGTCAATAATATTTTGACTAAATAGTCTGAAATAAAAAATCGTTGGAAGGAGCGTCTTTTAACGGGATGCGGATTCCGATTCGTTGACTAGGTGCATTCCATTGGCATACGGGCGAAGGGAGGTATACAATACAATTTGGGCGCGCATCGCAAATAACCCATCAAAATCTGTTCATAGGAGGGGAACCATGCCGCAGGAAAATGTGATCAAAACCGTGATGAAACAGTACATTGACCGTTTCAATCAGGATGATGTGGAAGGTGTGCTTTCCCTTTTCAGTGAAGAAGCCACCGTGGAAGATCCGGTCGGCTCACCGGCTGTAGAAGGGAAATCCGCGATCGCTGAATTTTACAAACAGGTGGTTAATGGAAATACCCGAATCCGGCTTGAGGGGCCCATACGGGGATCTCACAGCAATTCGGGAGCCATGGCGCTGCAGATAACGACCTCAGCTGAAGGGAAAACCGTTTCCATACCGGTCATTGAAGTGATGACCTTCGACGAACAAGGCAGCATCGCTTCGATGATGGCATACTGGGGACCGGGGGATATGGTCATCAAGTAAAACGGTATTGGCATGGTTGCCGCCGTACTGGAGCACATGCTGCCCGGTGCGGCGGCTTTATGTTTTCTGGGGAGAAAAATGCACGAGGATACTCACCATACCGGATAATCATAAAATTTGATTATTTTCACGTCCGGCAGCAGGTGATATTCTGGGAAGGCGCAGCCCTGAAGTCAATATTATTATATGATTCCGCACTATTTTAATATTGTCCTTTCCATTGCATGACGGTAAGATCGTTGTAGTTTGGATTGAAACCGCTTCCTAAATAGAATTCCATATGCGTATTTCTACAGATAAGGATTGCTGATCAACTTGAAAATGAGGTGCAGTTCATGACGGAAATCGAAAACCTAAAACAGCAGTTTGCCGATCCGCCTGCTGAATTCAGCCCTATTCCTTTTTGGTTCTGGAACGATGCCTTGTCCGAGGAGGAAATCATCCGCCAAATTCATGATTTTCATGCCAAAGAGGTGGCAGGCTTCGTCATTCACCCGCGGATGGGCATGCCCAGAGAGATCCCCTATTTGTCGGAGAAGTACATGGACTTGGTTGAAACCGCCGTATCGGAAGCCGCCGATCTCGGGATGAGGGTCATTCTGTATGACGAAGGGATGTATCCTTCCGGCTCCGCCTGCGGACTCGTCGTGCAGCAGAATCCCGGGTTCGCCAGCCGCGGATTGCGGCTTCAGGAGATCCCATGCGATAAAGGATCAGGCCCCGTAAGGGTTCCCATCGCGTTATCACCGGGGGAGACACTGGTGTCGGTTCAAGCCGTCATCAAGCCGTCTGCGGGTGAGGCCCAAGTTGGAACGGCACTCGTGCTCGAATGTGAGAACGGCGGCGTGACGTTCACACCGCCGGACGAAGGAAATTGGTCGATTTTATTGTTCATTGAGACTCCGTCGCGGGGAACCATCCGCGGCGTTCATCCCGGACAGGACGATGGCGAGCCGGACGCTCCATTAGCGGCTGATTTGCTGAATCCGGATGCGGTGAGAAGCTTTATTACGATAACGCATGAAAGATATTACCTTAAGCTGCATCGTTATTTTGGATCGACCATATTCGCCTTTTTCACCGACGAACCGGATTTGCTCGGCCGCGGCCATATCAAGGGGCTGAAGCCATGGACGCACGGCTTCCTGAACGAGCTTATCGAAGGCGGCTTTCGCGAGCAGGATTTGCCGGCGCTGTGGTTCGAGACGGGAGACTCGGCCGCTTCCATCCGCGAAGCCTACGAAACGGCAGTTCGGAACCGGCTGGCGCGTACGTATTATAAGCAAATCGCCGAGTGGTGCGAAGCGCACGGCATCGGCCTTACCGGTCATCCCGCGGGAAGCGACGACATCGGTTTGCTGGAGCATTTTCATATTCCCGGGCAGGATGTCGTCTGGAGGTACATCGCCCCCGAAGACGGCAAGTCGCTCACAGGCGTGCACAGCACCATGGGCAAGTGCTCATCGGATGCCGCCCGCCACCGGGGGAGACGTAGAAACCTGAACGAATGCTTCGGCGTCTGCGGAATCGAGGGCGGCTGGTCGCTGAGCGCCGACAATATGAAATGGTACCTGGACTGGCTGTTCGTCCGCGGTGTCAATCTAATCAGCCCGCATGCCTTTTATTACTCCATCCGCGGGGAGCGCAGGGACGAGCGTCCGCCGGATGTCGGACCTCATAACATTTGGTGGCCGGAATACGGCCGGTTCGCCAGGTACATCAAGCGGATGAGCTGGATGATGACGGACGGCGTGAACGGAGCGGAGGTCGCCGTATTGGCGGGGGCTAAGCACCTGCCTTGGCAAATCGTCAAGCCGCTGTATGAGCATCAGGTGGAGTTCAATTATTTGGAGGAATCGCTGCTGAACGGCTCCTGCCGAATCGAGGGCGGGACGATTGCGATTGCCGGTTACCGTTATAAAGCGCTCCTGATCGAGGATTCCCTGCGGATCAAGCCTACCAGCCTGCAATTTCTAAGGATGTTTGCCGATCAGGGCGGTGTGATCATCGAATGGAGTCCGGAAGGCAAGGATAGCGCAAACATTGGCCAGGTCGCAGTAAGCCGCGCCGAAGAGATTCCGGAAGCGCTGGGACGCAGGCTGGGCAGGATGCATAGGCTCGAACCCGCCGCGGAGGCCATTCGGATCAGCCGGGTAATGAAGAACGGTGTCTACTTCTATGTCATCGTCAATGAGGGTGAAGAAGGATACGAAGGAGCCTTACGGATAAACCACACCGGTCCGGCGGAATATTGGCGGCCTTGGACAGGGGATTTCGAAGCGGCGAGGACGGTTCGAACAGAGGATGGACAGGTCGTCGACTTACGTATAGAGCGCAGGGAATGTATCATCGTTGCCGTGAATCCGGACTCGAATGACCCAGGGGCAAGCCTCAGAGCAGAGCCCTCGAAGAGCAAGAAGGATGGGAACGTATCGGTGGTGGACCTGTCGGAAGGATGGCAGGCGGTGGAGGGACCATGGACCGGGGAGCTCCCTTCGCTGTCGTCATGGACCCGTTGGGAAGGAATGGACCACTTCTCGGGAACGGTTATTTACGAGAGAACCCTTGAGCTCGCAGACCCGTCCGCGTGGGCGGAACTCCTGCTGGATCTCGGGGATGCCCATGAATTCGTTCGGCTTGAGGTGAACGGCCGGGAGGCGGGGGTCCGGATGTGGAAGCCTTACGTTTTTGATATTTCAGAGGCAGGGGTGCTTCCCGGAACGAACCGCCTGCGTGTGTCCGTCACGAACAGCCTGGCCAACCGTTACGACGGCAAGTCCTTTCCGTCCGGGTTGATTGGCCCGGTGCAGCTGAGGAAGGAGCCGCATCATTGAGATTTTCTATGCCAAGTAAATGATCATTTTATTGGATTATCGATCTTAAGAAACGTTCTGTGCGAAGAATCATCCCGGTGCGAGGGTGGTTCTTCCTTATTTTGAGACCGGTGAGGGGGAGATCAGTGATGAGAAAACCATGGGCTTACTTTGCATCGACATCCGGGCCGGAATTCAAAAAAGTGCTGATTGCCGCATCGCTGCTTGCGACGATTCCCGTATTGATTATGGGTTTGATTGCGTGCTGATTGACGATGCGCTGCACCAGTTCTATGGGCACATCAATGACTTGCAGGATGACAATACCGGGTTATGGTACCACGGCTATAACCATATCCACCAGGATCATATGTCCGGCATTCACTGGGCGCGTGCGAATGCTTGGGCGCGGCTTATACGATGGCCCGCGCGGCACGTACTTTACCGGAAGGGTATTTGTATCCCCAAATGATGCACATTTGGGGCTCCCTGCGTGATCAGCTTGCGGCGATAAAGAAACTTCAGAAAGATGGCGGCCTGTGGGGAACCGTGCTCGATCATCCGGATGCTTACGGCGAGGTTTCGGCTTCGGCGGGCATTGCTGCGGCTATGGTAACGCAGAACAAACCGCTACACGCCAAATATGTGCAGCGTGCCTTGGACGGAATCCTTGCCAATATTGCCGATAACGGACGGGTGATGAACGTTTCCGGAGGGACGGCCGTTATGAACGACATCGAAGGCTATCTTGGCGTGGGCCGGAAATGGGCCCAGGGCTGGGGACAGGGACTGGCGCTGGCCTTGTTGACTGCCGTGTACGAGAAAGCAGCGGGGGATCCGAAAAAAGAAGCCGCCTTGCAGCCGAATTCCAAAGAAGAAGAGCATGTTTGACGCCATATGACCGCCAAGCCCTCATTTCTTGGAGGGCTTGGACTTTTTTGCATGTCGGTTTTGTCCACAAAAAACACTGAATTTTGCATGTCGGACCGCTCTTTTTGGGATTACACTGATTGGCAGCCGCTACTCAAAACTTGAAGAAGGAGGTGAACAACCGGGTGATCCATCGATTTAGCGGGACATAGCGATCGCGGCGGCATAATTTGTAACCGCTTTCCGAGACAGTGTTTCCCGATTTCTTGATGTCGGGGAGAAGGAACGAGGAGTAATGATCTGTACGCTCCTGCAGACTTTAGCGATGAATTTTTGAAGATGCAAAGGAGGTTCAATGTAATGAATCGACGGGCACAAACCGCTGTACAAAGGAAGATTGGGTTAAAAATGATGGCCATGATCATGATGCTGGTGCTTATTATTCCGTCCGTTCCCCATTCAGTGATGGCTGCGGATACCGTGCTGGCCGAGGATGATTTCAGCGGTTATCCATTGGGAGAGCTTACGGTAGGTACCGACAACAGCTGGACGAAGGAGGGATCCGCCCCCAGCGTGACGGTCGCCAAGGATAGCGTGACCGGCGCCACTTATGGGTCTTTTACCAACACCACCACCGGGTCTTCCTATGTCGGTGAGCGGTTCGCCCCGCAAAACGGCGGCATGGTTCTGGAGTTCGATGCGAATATACCGACGAATAAGGGCGGGACCTTGTGGGTGATGGACGGCAAAGTCAATGCGACCAATGCAGCGGCCCTGCGCTATCAGCTGGATGCCGGGGTCATCAAGCGGGCCGGCTCCACTTCGGCCGCCAGTCAGATCAGCTACGATGTGAACCACTGGTACCGTTTCAAGATCGTATTCAACATCCCGAACAAAACGTACACCACGACGATCCAAGATTTGAATGCCGCTCAAACTGTCAAATGGGAGGAGCCGTTTTACAGTGACAGAACCAAACTCAGCAGCTTCGGCTTCTATCTCAATACGGGGGGAGGGACCATCAATCTGACGAATGTCAAGGTGACGTCCCTCGATTTGGGCCTAAGCCGTCTGCAGCTTGATGCGGAAGGATTCACACCGCAGCTTGATCCGGTGTTCGACCCTAACGTCACAACGTATAATGCCGAAGTGCCTTCTTCCGTAACGAGCATCTCCGTTCAACCGGCAGCAAGCAGCCCGGATATCGTCAGCGTATCAGTGGGAGAGCAAGCCGTTGCCGACGGAACGCAGGCAGAGGTGCCGATAACGGACAATGAGACCAGCATCGCCGTGAATGTGACTTCCAAGGTGTATGCAGGGATGACCCAGACCTATACCATCAACGTGAAACGGTTGGAGAAGTCGCCGGACCTGGTGTACGTTTCCACGGAGCCGCATGATAGGATGGTAAAAATCGGCTGGGAGGAAACGAGCGATCCGGCTTACAAGGAAGCCCATATCTATAAGGTCAATACGGATCAGAGCCAGACCTTGGTCGATACCGTGCCGAAAGGGAAATACATCTCGACCATTAACGGTTTGACCAACGGAACAGCGTATTCCTTTGTCGTGAAAGGACTGTACTCGGACGGTTCCGAGTCGCGTGGCGTTACGGTTACACAGACCCCGGTAAAACACGCCCCGCGCCAGATGGAGCGCTTGAACCGTGGTCTCGTGGCGATGAAGACGCAGGACGGTGTTTACGTCGGTTGGCGCCTGCTGGGCACCGATCCCGAGGACGCCGCGTTCAACGTGTACCGGGACGGCGTGAAACTGAACGACGCCCCGATGACCGGCAGCACGAACATGTTGGACATCGAAGGTGAAGGAGCTTCGACCTATTTTGTCCGCACGGTCGAAGAGGGAGCAGAGCAGAACCAATCCGAGTCCGTGAAGGTATGGGATACAAATGATTTGAGCATTCCGCTGCGCAAACCGCAAGGCGGGGTAACACCGGCCGGGGAAGCCTACTCATACCGGGCTAATGATGCATCAGTCGCCGATTTGGATGGTGACGGCGAATACGAGATCATCCTCAAATGGGATCCGACCAACGCAAAAGACAACTCGCAGGCCGGTTATACGGGCAATACGCTCGTCGATGCCTATGAATTGGACGGGACGTTCCTGTGGAGAATCGATCTCGGCCGCAATATACGCGCCGGAGCTCATTATTTGGACATCATGGCATACGATCTGGATGGAGACGGGAAAGCGGAAGTAACGTTCCGGACGGCGGACGGGACTATCGACGGCCAAGGCAACGTGATCGGCGACGCGGATGCAGATTACCGGAACGACAGCGGTTATATTTTAACCGGACCGGAATACCACACCATCTTTGAGGGAGCGACCGGGAAAGCCCTTGCCACCGAGGATTACGAGCCTGCCCGGGGCAATCCTTCCGACTGGGGAGATTCCTACGGGAATCGCGTCGACCGTTTTGGCGCAGCCATCGCTTATTTGGACGGCGAAAGACCAAGCATCATTATGCAGCGCGGGTATTATACGCGGATGGTCCTCGTGGCGTACAATTGGCGGGACGGCAAGCTGACCAAGCTGTGGACCTTCGACACGAATACGCCGGGCAATGAATCGTACGCAGGGCAGGGCAACCACCAACTGTCTGTCGCCGATGTGGACGGAGATGGCAAGGACGAAATATTTACGGGGGCGGCAGCCATAGATGACAACGGCACCGGCTTGTGGAACTCCGGCCTGGGCCATGGGGATGCGATGCATGTAGGCGACCTGGATCCGGATCGTTTGGGGCTGGAAATCTGGGCGGTTCAGGAAAATACCTCGGCAGCGTATTCCGCAGACATGAAAGACGCGAAAACAGGCCGGGTTCTGTGGGGCTCGCAGCAGATCGGCAAAGATGTAGGTCGAGGCCTGAGCGCCGATGTCGATCCTGCGCATCGCGGCGAAGAAGCATGGGCGATTGACGGGGAGTGGAACAGCACGACCGGCGGGTTGTTTAGCGCTCAAGGTGATAAAATTGCGAGCAGCATTCCGTCCTCGAACTTCGCGATCTGGTGGGACGGCGATTTGAGCCGGGAACTGCTGGACCACAACTTCAGCGATACGCCGGTCCGGCAAGGTGTTCCGAAGATCGACAAGTGGGACCCCGAGAACCATACGCTGAACAACCTCGTTACCTTTGACGGCATGGTCTCGAACAACGATACGAAAGGCAATCCCTCGCTTCAGGCCGATCTGTTCGGGGACTGGCGGGAGGAAGTCATGTTCCGCAATGAGGACAGCACGGAGCTGCACATTTATTCGACGACGGATGTCACCGATCATCGGTTGGTTACCTTGATGCATGATCCGACATACCGGTTAGCCGTCGCCTGGCAGAACACCGGCTATAACCAGCCGCCGCATCCCGGATTTTATCTGGGCAGCGGCATGGATCAGCCGGAACGGCCGAACATTCGCACCAACGTTGTACCCGCATCCCAGCTGAGCATTTATGCCAATACGGATGTAGTGTCCGTCGGCGATAAACTGAGCTTGTTCCCGGTCGTGACCCCGTCCGCTGCGGCGTTCGGAACGGTGAACTGGACGGTAACAGGCGGGGAGGGCAATTCAACGTCCATTGCCACGATTGATGATCGGGGGATATTGACGGCATTTGGAGAAGGTACGGTTAAGGTTACGGCGACAGCGGCTGACGTTCCCGGTTTGACGGCCAGCTTGACGGTTACGATCCATCCAGCGGCTGACGGGGGCTCGGATGGCGTACTGACGCTGCCTGTCCAAGTGGACGAGGACGGTATGGCGACAGCCGAAGCATCTCCGGAAGATATGCGGAAGGCGGTGCTCTCATCCGCCGGGGAGAACGTCGTGGTCGAGCTGCAGCCATCGTCCGCTGTGCAGGATGTCCGGCTACGCCTGCCGCTTCAGGCATTCGGCGAAGCCGGGAAAGAAATCAAGCAGGTGGTAGCACGTCTAAGCCTTGCCGAATACACGATCGATATGGATTTGATCGAACAAGCCATCAAGAAAGGCTCGACGACGCTTGATCTAACGGTGAAAACCGTGGATTCGTCCACGTTATCTCCCAAAGATCAGGATCAGGTCGGCTCGCATCCCGTTTACAGCTTCGGTTTTGACGCAGACGGGAAGAACATCGAGGGATTCGGGAACAATCTGAAGATTGCGGTCCATTATGACCTGCAGCCGGGGGAGAATCCGAAGCAGGCCGTCATTTTTTACTTGGATGACCAAGGCAAGCTGAAGGCAGCGAGCAGTGGCAAATATGACGAAGCGGCACATCGGTTTGAGTTTGAACCGGGACATAATTTCAATTGAGATCATCGTAAAATAACGGCAGGATCTGCTCCTCTTCCTGCGGCTGCACAGCGACTGTGCAGCCGTCCGAAGGGGAGTTTTCGCATTTGGCCGTCATTGGCTCATATACGCATGCGCAACGATTCTCAAGTATATGGGTTCTTCGAAATGGCGAAAATGATGAGAAAGATTCATAAACCGTGCTGCAAGGGGACCGACAAATGTCATTTATCAAGCAACTATGGAAAGCCATGCTCAAGGATGAATCTAAATCACAGGAAGCGATTGTCACACCATACACGGAAAACAACGAAAGACCATCCCTTCAGCATACGCTGGAGCAATTTGACGATTGCGCCGATCTGGTGCATCGAGCTTACCCCAAACTTCAAGTTGATATCGTGTATTTTAGCCCCATGATGGATATGGACAAGCTGACCCGAGACGTATTAACCCCGCTGCTGAAGGCTGGTGAAGATGAAGTATCCGACTTGTTGGAGCAAAGCCAATTTTCCAAAAATGAGGACAGCAAGCAAATCATTAAAGGGATTCTTTCGGGGCAGGCTGCTATCTTTTACAGGCAATCCGCCTATTTAGTGGATGTTTTTGGCCCTGAATCGCGCGCCGTTACCCAATCCGAAACGGAGACGGTCATCACCGGTCCCCATGATGCTTTTACAGAACGTGCGGGAACGAATCTGGCACTGATTCGCAGCCGAATTCGAAGCTCACATTTGAAAGTGATCCGGTTGTCCGTGGGGGAAGTCACCAAAACAGATGTGTTTATCCTTTATATAGAAGGCATTGCAAACATGGATTATGTCCATGAGGCGATAAGCAGAATTAAAGCTATTGAAATGGACGCCGTGTATGACACCTCGATGCTCATCCAATGCATAGAGGACAGCCCGAAATCCGTGTTTCCCCAATTCATTACGTCGGAACGTCCGGACGCGATTGCATCCAAGCTGGTATCCGGGCGGGTGGTCGGGCTCTGCGACGGGAGTCCTTCGGCATTTAGCGCCCCTACATCCGTGTTCGAATTTTTCTCTTCCTCGGACGATTACTACCAACGATGGATGGTCGGTACAGGGATCCGCCTGCTGAGATTCGTGGCCTTTATCATCACGGTGGCCTTCACCGCCCTTTACGTTTCCGTTACGACGTATCATTATGAGATGATTCCTGAAAATCTGCTGATCCCGTTAACGGAATCCAGAAGCAGGGTCCCCTTTCCACCTTTATACGAAGCTCTGCTGATGGAAACCACGATCGAGCTGCTTAGGGAAGCCGGCGCCCGGCTGCCCACCAAAATTGGGCAAACCATCGGTATCGTCGGGGGGATTGTCATAGGGCAGGCAGCCGTTCAGGCCGGTCTGACAAGTAATATTTTAATTATCGCCGTGGCAATCTCTGCGATCTCCTCCTTTGTTATTCCCAGTTATGCCATGAGCGGCTCGATTCGAATCATTCGTTTCGGGATCATCGTATTGGCAGGAATATGGGGGAACTTCGGGATTGCGATCGGGTTCACCGCGATCATTATTCATCTGGGTGGAGTGCTTAGCCTCGGTACGTCATACTTAACTCCCATTGCCCCGTTTAAGCTTAGGGATTGGAAAGATACGTTTATCCGGGCTCCATTTTTCATCCTGGATGAAAGACCCACGCAAACCAAGACTCCAAACCGGATAAGACAAAAGCCCAGAAGGTAGGTGACGGCTCATGAAGGAGAAGTTATCTGCGTTTCACGCCACCATATTAATCTATATGACCCAAGTCGGCGTATTCAGTTTCAGCCTTCCCCGAATGCTGGCCCAGCACTTTGGAACGAACGGTTGGCTTGCGATATTTATTTTGGCGCCCTTTGTATTTCTAAATACCGCGATCATCGCTGTTGTTTATCGGCTGTCCAAAGGGAAATCCGTACTTGAAACGATAGAAAAGTCGATTTCCAAAATCGTTCTATTCCCGATATACCTTTGTTTATGCTGTTTCTGGGTAACGATCGGTTGTTTAGCTGCGAAGGAGTACATATTTATCTTTCAAATCATTGCATTTCCTTCAACCAATCCAATGATCTTTATGTTTATTTTTTGTGTGCTCGCCTATTTATTAATTAATAAGGGAATTTACAATATTGCCAAAGTTTCGACCGTTTTTTACATCATCACGGTGTGGATCCTTTTTTTGTTCTTTTTTTACTATCATGACTTTAAGTGGACCCGGCTTACGCCTTTCATTTTTCAAGGTGGAAATCCGGACAAAATCAAAGGATTTTTCGATGTGTATCCGGCTTTTCTCGGATACGAGCTGACGATACTGCTCTTTCCATATGCGGACAAAAAAACGCATCTAATGCGGTCAGCATTTATAAGCAGTGGGCTGGCGACCATCGTATATGCGTTCATTGCCTTAGTCTCATTTGGCTTTTTCAGTTTGGGCTATCTGAAGGTGCTGCAATATCCGATTCTGGTCTTGTTTGCGTATGTTCACCTTCCGCTCATTGAACGCATTGAGAATCTGCTTTACGGTTTTCTCTTGTTTACGACGATGATCACGACGGTGATGAACAGCTGGGCTGCCGTTGAGGTTGGGAAAAGGATGTTCCCGAAATTAAAAAACGCCGTATTAAGTTTTTTGATCATTCTGTTCGGTTATGTGATCTCCTTTATCCCGGAGGTGCTTATGGAGGCGCGAAGGTGGCTGGATTACGCAGCTCACATAGAAACCGGTCTCGCTTTCGGTTTCCCGATTGCTTTGATCCTGTTGTTGCTTATTCAACGAAGCAGAGGTGAATTACAACCATGAACAAAAGGTGGCCCGGATTATTGTTGGCCCTTGTAATGCTTACGGGATGCGACGATCAGCACATATTAGAGAGAACCGGATTTTGCCACACGATCAGTTACGATCTTTTGCCGGACCATAATTTTAAAATCGGACTCAGCGTACCCAAGGCAGATCCGAACTCCAAGACGGATCGGGAAGTGCTGCAAGCCATCGCCCACAGCAGTAAGGACTCACAACCGAAATTGGTCAGACAAACCAGTCTGCTGCTGGTTAACGGACAGCTGCGGAACCTTCTCTTTAGCCTGCCCTTAGCCGAGGGCGGTCTCTTGGACCAAATGGATACGCTGAGCCGAGATCCAACGATTCCGCCTAAAGTCAAGATTACTCTGGCTGATGGGGATGCATATGATTTACTTAAGAAAAACTATAAGGAACACCCCAGAACCGACCGGTATATTTACACTTTGCTGGAAAAGGAAGCCTCGTATCAGACGGTGCCTGAGGCTACGCTGTACGAATTCATACGGGATTATTACGATGACGGAATCGATCCGATCGCCCCCATCATCAAAGACGCGGGAGATACGATTACGGTCTCCGGCGTAGGTCTGTTTAGAGGGGACAGATATATAACCAGAATCAAACCGGATGATTTGAACATTTTGGCGTTATTAAGACATAATCTGCAGCATGCAGATATGACGATCCATCTGGCCTCGGAAGGACAGCACAAAGAGCTGATCACCTTCAACTATCTGAAGAGTGACCGGAAGATCGATGTTCTTCGCGACAAAAGCGGTAAACCCGTGGTGATAATTCATATCAAGGCGTCCGGATCGGTCCTGGAGTATATCGGAAAATTGAAGCTGCACAGCGATGAAGACCGAAATACATTATTACAGCAGGCGGCTAGACATTTAGAGAAGCGGGCCGAAGAGATGATCCAGTTTATGCAGCATAACAAGGTGGACAGCATTGGGATCGGCGCGTATGTACGCAACAGCATGAGTTATGCGTCTTGGAAGAACCTTGACTGGTACGAAGAGTATTCTCATCTTACCGTCAAATGCAAGATTGATTTAAACATTATCAATTCTGGACAAACCCTCTAGAGGCGGTTAACTGATGAGGGGAAGGGGGATTCAGAAAGACGAAAAAAAGGGGTTGACACCAATCGGATTTAGGCATAGAATTGTCTCATAATCAAATATCTCAAATTAAAGACAAATGATTTTAAGGTTTTTGAAGGGAGGATATCGGATGCAAACGACATGCAAAAATAAAGCATACCTGGCGTTAATGCAGACTTCGAAAGAAATCCAGGAATGCATTAGAGCCGAGCTGGCGAAAACCGACCTCCATGTTACGGAATTTTCAGTATTGGAAGTCCTCTATTTCCATGGTAAGCAGACGATCCACGAAGTGGCGCAGCGCATTTTGGTGTCAAGCGGATCCATGACGTATGTCATTGATAAGCTGGAGCGCAAGCACTTGCTCCAACGGGTACCGTGTCCTGACGACCGTCGGGTGATCCATTTGGTTCTTACACGAGAAGGGGAAGAGTTCATGCAGTCCGTCATGCCGGGACATCAGGAACGGGTTGAGCACTTTTTCGGATCATTGTCGGAAGAGGAGTCGGGCATATTCATACAGCTGCTAGGAAAGATCAAGCATCAGCTTCATGTACAGGTTTAATGAACATCATATCCAAATAAAACGAGATAACGGAGGAATATGAAATGAGTAAAAAAACGATGGGAATTCACCATATTACAGCGATTGTAGGCCATCCGCAAGAAAATGTTGATTTTTATGCCGGCGTATTGGGGCTTCGCCTGGTCAAGAAAACCGTCAATTTCGACGATCCGGGTACCTATCACTTGTACTTTGGCAATGAAGGCGGCAAACCGGGAACGATCATTACGTTCTTCCCTTGGGCAAACGCGTACCAAGGCAAAATCGGCGACGGCCAGGTTGGAGTAACCTCTTACGTTGTGCCTGCCGGCGCGATGCCGTTCTGGGAAAAACGGTTGGAGCAGTTTCAGGTTCCTTTTACAAAAACGCAGCGCTTTGGCGAAACGTACTTGACGTTTGACGATCCGCACGGACTCCATCTGGAAATCGTTGAGCGGGAAGAAGGCGAGCCCAATGCCTGGAGCTTCGGCGCCGTAACTGCGGACGTTGCGATCAAAGGATTTGGAGGTGCGACCCTGTATTCTGCTCATCCGGAGCAGACGGCGGCATTGCTGGAGAACGTGATGGGTCTGGAACTCGTCGGCAAAGAAGGGGATCTGGCCCGGTACCGCTCTACTGCGGATATCGGCAACGTCATCGATCTGAAGCTGACATCGGCTGGCCGCGGCCAAATGGGGGTCGGGACGGTTCACCATATCGCCTGGCGGGCCAAAGACGATCAGGATCAGCTGGACTGGCGCAGCTATGTCGCAGATAACGGCTATCATGTGACACATGTGCGCGACCGCAACTATTTCAATGCCGTCTACTTTAAAGAGCATGGCGAAATCTTGTTTGAAATTGCCACCGATCCTCCAGGATTTGCCCATGACGAGTCTTTGGAAACGATGGGACAGCAGCTGATGCTGCCGGCACAATACGAACCTCATCGGGATGAGCTTGAACGGATCCTGCTTCCGTTTGAAGTCAGAACGCTGGACTAATTCATTGTTTAAGGAAGGGGCGATCCGCATGCTATCCATTGATCCCGAGACCCAGAGCGAAAGGGACAACTACAAACTTCTGATTGGGAGCATCATTCCGAGGCCGATCGCGTTTGTGACGACAGCATCACAGGATGGTGTATTGAACGGGGCGCCTTTCAGCTACTTTAATATCGTGTCCAGTAACCCTCCGATGATTTCGCTGTCCATTCAGCGGTCAGGCGGCGAGCTCAAGGATACAGCCAGAAACATTCGCGATCTCCAAGAGTTTGTCGTTCATATCGTGGATGAGGAGAATGTCCGCCAAGTAAATGAAACGGCGGCAAAGCTGCCTCCGGACCAAAGCGAAATCGAGAAGGCCGGTTTAACGCGAGCCGAAAGCACGAAAGTCTCCGTTCCGGGTATCGCTGAAGCCAAGATCCGGATGGAGTGCGTACTCGAACACGCGCTTGAACTGGGCGGAACGGCCTCAGACGGATGCGACCTCATCATCGGCAGAATCGTTCAGTTTCATATCCAGGAGGATCTGTATGAGAACGGCAGAATCGATGCCCGGCGTCTGGCTGCGGTCAGCCGGCTGGCCGGTAACCATTACGCGCGGATTGGGGACATTTTTACGATAGAGCGCCCGCAGTAATCTTAAAAAGTAGCTTTGCTTGACTGAAAAAGGTATGGAAATGAAATGACAAAAATGGCGGTGCAAGGGAGTTATCCCTGCGCCGCCATTTTCTAATTTAATGGTTGATATTGTGCTCTTTCTTACCGGGTGTCGTAAAATGGTCCTTGCCTTCTCCGGAGGGGTGCTCATGATATCGGAAGTATAAATTTCATGATGAAGTTTCCCTAAGCTTCCTGCATACGCTCGGAGCTCAGCCAATCCCGAGCCTGCTCGGTTCTTTCCGGGAGCGTTATACCGACATCCGTTTTGAGCTTCATGAGAGCTCCAATCA
This sequence comes from Paenibacillus rhizosphaerae, assembly GCF_014192015.1. GTDB lineage: Bacteria > Bacillota > Bacilli > Paenibacillales > Paenibacillaceae > Paenibacillus_AQ > Paenibacillus_AQ rhizosphaerae. Next base: position 265,210 of record NZ_JACHXJ010000001.1, read on the forward strand.
GCAACTGCTCACGCTCATCTCCAATACGAATGCGATTTCGGCCTCTCCACGCCCGAGCTGCTGGATGACAAGTTCAACTGGCATTTGCTCGGTATGCCCGAATTATTTCTGGCCCTTCCGCAGCAGCATCGTTGGAGCAGCAAAAGCAAAATCAGTCTGGAGGAGCTGCAGGATGAGCCTTTTGTCGGTCTAAAGACGACCTGCGGGTTAAATTACACCATTCAGCAATTGTTCGCCAAAAAACAGATTCGCCCGAACACCGTATTTGAAGCAGACGAATTGGATACGGTGGCCGGGCTGGTTTCTGCGGGTTTTGGGGTTGCCTTGCTGCCGAAGACGGTAGGTGTTCAAAATCATCGTTTGCAATGGGTGAAGGTCGATGATCCAGAATGTAAGCTTCCGATCGGGTGGTGTGGAAAAAAGACAGGCCGCTTACGCCTGTATCGGACATTTTCCTGGATTTCATCTGCGAAAAGTACCCCTTGGTTAAGCGGGAGTAATGCTGCATCAGTTCATTTCATCTTGGAGATGCCGCCGCTGATCAGATTGACCTTGACGGTAATGATGCCAATGCTGCTCTGACCCAACTTTAATTGTCCTTTGGTGCTGAGTTCCTGCCATTCCTTGGGCATGCTGCGGTACAGCTTTGCCGACAGGCCGTAGACGTCGATATCTTTGTCGAGTCCCGTTAAATACGTGTCCCTAATCTGGTTATTGATTTCTTGGGCTGCTTGCTGTTCAAGTTTTTGCTTATGGAGGCTTGTACTCAGCTGCGGAAGCGTCGCCTGCATGGAAACTTTGATATCGAAGACAGGTTTCCCGTTGACGATGCGCGGACGGATCGAAGACTTGATTTTATTCACAACCATCAGGGCCTTGATTTTCTTTTCTCCCTTGATGAGCGGCCCAAAGGTAAGACCAGCCAGCAGAAGTATGATGATCATAAGGATAGATTCGACAGACGGGTTTTGATGTGATGATGCATGAAGTAGAGCATGATCACTTCCGAAAAGCCGGCTCCTACATAGATCACCCCGCTCCACACCGGCTGCATGCCATGGGCAAGAAGCGGTTTCAGCAAGGAGTAATCTTTATGCGGAGTATTCGAGAACATAACGAAAAAGCCGAGCAGGATAACAACGGGCAGCAGAATGCTGGCTGTATTGGCAATCGATTGAATGCCAAGGTACGCGTTGACCACCGAAATGAACAGAAAGATCAGGGCAAACACCAATATCGGCGTTTCGGGGGAAAAGGTCAGGTGAATCCAATAGACGGTGTCCCGGGTCGTGATCGTGCATATGGCGAAGAGATAGATTCCTGCCGCTCCGGCCAGCACCCTTGCGACGAAAGGGTGGTAAGCTTTTGAGACCATCTCGAATATCGGCTGCTTGCCGCTTTTACGGATTCCGAAAGACAGGACGGCAATCCACGCTAGAGAGCATGCTGCTCCAAGAAGTACGGACATCCAGGCGTCCCGATCGGCCGCATCCAGCAGAACCGGAATAATGATGACATGGTTCATCAGCCCCGTGCTGAGCATCAAGATCATGACCGTTTGAATAAACGAAATAGGGGTTTTCATGGTCATCTTCCTCCTGATTTGGCAATCCTTTCTTCTTATAGTGGGATATTTCAGATGAATTATTCGGAGCGATTTGTTTATGAGTGACGCTGCGACAGTGCATACGACCGGTTTCAGGCGGAATAGGCTTGAATCCGGTGGGAAAAATCCAACACAAATAACCTTCTTCGATACGAGGGAGGTTATTTCGCCGTTGTGGAAGTTAGGCGATACGGGTCGAAAATGGAACGCTGCGTTGCCTTCTATTAGATCTATAAATCGGCAATATTAGAGTCCTAGCGGTCTATGAAAGTTGGCGGAACGGCGAAAATGGGCCTGAGACGGCTAAGACAAATGCATATACCACTTGTCTTCCCGAAGAGTATTATAGGAAAGGCAGAGGGGGTGGATGCTAATGAGAATTGATTTAGGCTGCGGAAAAAATAAATTTCGAGGATGCATCGGAATCGATAAAACGAATTATCCGGAGACGGATATCGTGTGCGATATCAATAGGCGCCTTCCGCTGGAAGATCATTCGGTTGATTTTGTAATGGCTTCAAACAGTCTGCAGTATGTTGACGATCTCGGGGCCGTGATGGAGGAGATTTACCGGATATGCCGACATCGGGCGGTCGTTTGCATCATCGCGCCATACGCCCATGTGACTTCTCATATGGTCAATCCCCAATACAAGCAGTTGTTCAACGAGCATTCTCCTAGATACTGGACTAAGCATAAAGGGATGACGCTAGACAACGACGATTTTCTGTTCTCTCCCAACGACCAATGGTCGTTGCAGGATGAGGATAGCGGCATTCATATGGATTTCAGGGTCCTGCGGATGGAGTTTTTTTATTTCCCTCCGTTCAGGTCGGGATATGATCCATTTGAACTTGCCCTTCTTCGTCAGTCTCAGCTTAATGTTGCTTTTCAAATCATGTACCAATTACTGGTCGTAAAAGAACCCATCAGCGATAATGATATATTTATGTTAAAAAACTCGATATGGTTCGAGGAGCCGGACTATGTAAAAGCCCAGAGGATGGTTAATTCTGGGGAAAACGTTGAGGAGGAGCCGTTTCACTTGGAATACCTGTCACCTATCCTGCAAAGCCGAAATGAAGTCATTCAAATTCCTGAAAATCAGAGGGTCCGAAGACAAGGCCGCAGGAAGAGGGCAGGCTATAAGAAACACCGCAGATCCCCAAGATTTCAGCGGTGATCTCTGTTGACGGACAGAAGATGCAGTTCACTTTTTACACAAAAAACCGCGATACAATCGCGGTTTTTTGCTTTTCACTACAGACATCATTTGATTTTCATTTCAACGACGGGCAGTTCCCCGAGCGGTTTAGGGGTTCCGGTGTCATCCGACTCGAGGTACATCTTCAGCACAAGTGAGCGGGGCTTATCGAGCATGCTGCTGCTGAATATTTGCTGAAAGCCCTCGTCGGTTCCACTTCCGGATACAGGGCTCAGCTGCACGACCCTTCCATCCCTGTTGGTGGAGACGATGTTCATGTAACGGAACTTGTCCCGGATGGATCGCCTGGTCTCAGGATCCGTTGTGCTGCCGGGATCGACCGTGAAGGTAGCGAGCGTCATCAGCGGAGAGATCTCCACCTTGGAGAGAACAACCTTATGGCCGTCGATGCTTATGGATCGATCGGGTTGCATAACAACGGTCTGCGTCTTTTCAAATTTTGGTTCTAAATCAACGTAAATTTTCATACGGTCGGAATAAAGGAAGTCCACAGCGACCGCTCCAGTTTTCGGGTCGCCCAGCTTCCCGGGATTTACGGAGGTCACCTGAAAATCGACCTCGATGCGGCTCGGAAAAGGCTGGCTGCGGTCAAGTATCACTGTGCTCAGAGCGGACCAGCTGTGTACGTCCTCATTGCTGATCTGCAGCTCAGCATTCAGAGGCCTGCCTGAATTCAAATCGGTCACTTTGACGCTGTTTACCGCCTTGATTTCCTGGCCGGAATCCGCTTTAGCCGTGTAAAACAGCAGCATCTTGTTCTCGTCCGCCGTGACGGCATCTAGTGTAATTCGGTAAGGACCGGAGGAAGCCGACTTGTTGACGATTTGGATGTAATCGTTGCGTACTGCGGATTCCAGTGTCGCATGGTCCACGTCAGATAGGGGCTCATATTTCGCCAGCACACCCCAGTCCCCATCCTTCGCGGAATGCAGAGCAGGCAGACTGCCTATCGGGGCGCCCCGCCACCATCCGGCACCCAGCAGCAAGGCCAGCACTGCAGCCGCGACGGCATAGGGCAGGTAACGACGCTTCCGGGTAGCCGATCTATTGGCGAACCCGCGCCGTATCGCCTTGGAAGCTTCCGTGTCGCTGATTTGCATCCGTTCCCGCCGGAGCTGTGCCGCATCAGCAAGCAGGGCTTGTTCTTCTGGGTTTGTGTTCATTCCCAATCCCTCCGATTCTTCATCCATTTGCGGAGCTGGCCAAGCCCCTTATGCTGCCACGTTTTGACCGTGCCTTCCGGTTTGCCTAGAACCGCGGCGATTTCCGTGAGTGTCAGGTCGTTGTAGTATTTCAGAATCAGCACATGGCGGTATTTCGGCTTCACTTTTTCCAGCAGGGGGCCCATGGCGAACTTGTCGTGGTTGAACGCTTGGAAGGCATCATGAGGGTGGCTAATCTCCTCGAGCTGCTCAACCACGGTAGGAACGGCCCGCTTCCTACGCCGCTGCTCATCAATGCATACATAAATGAGAATGCGGATGAGCCAAGCCTTCAGCGCCCTGCCGTCTTTAAGCGTCGAGCGTTTAACCCATGCTCTGCACGTCATCTCCTGCAGCGCCTCCAGGGCATCATGACGATTGCGCAAATAGCTGTAAGCGATGTTCAGCAGCGTTTCCCGGTGTTTCATAATGGCGTCATAAACATCGGTTTCTTCTCCGGCTTGTCCAATGCTAACCTTTTTCATTTCTGCATGAGAGCCCAAGCAGGCAGCCCTCCTTTCTTTGTCTCTGTGGTACAGACGGACCCACGTATCAAACGGTTTTAAAAATCTTATTTATAATTATTCTAATTAAATATTGACTTTAAATTGATAAATGTTATCATTTATTCATGAGGTTTTTTGATTATCATTTTACGAAAAAGGTGGAGAGCTAATGAGTACAAATCAATCCGATTCCAATAAATTGACAACGAGCTGGGGAGCCCCGGTTGGGGACAACCAAAATTCCATCACGGCCGGACATCGCGGTCCTACCCTGATTCAAGATGTTCACCTGCTGGAGAAATTAGCCCACTTTAATCGCGAGAGAGTGCCGGAGCGCGTCGTTCATGCGAAAGGTGCCGGAGCGCACGGTTATTTCAAAGTGACCAACGACATGTCTAAATATACCAAAGCGAAGCTGTTCCATGACAAGGGCAAGCGGACAGATCTCTTTATCCGGTTCTCGACCGTTGCGGGGGAACTGGGCTCCGCAGACACCGTCCGCGACCCGCGCGGATTTGCCGTGAAGTTCTACACCGAGGAAGGCAATTACGATATCGTCGGCAACAATACGCCGATCTTTTTCATTCGTGACGCGATCAAATTCCCGGACTTTATCCATACTCAAAAGCGCGATCCGAGAACGCATCTGAAAAATCCGAACGCCGTATGGGATTTTTGGTCTTTATCTCCTGAATCGCTGCACCAAGTAACTTACCTGATGGGAGACCGCGGCATTCCGGCGACGCTTCGTCATATGCACGGTTTCGGCAGCCACACGTTCAAATGGGTCAACGAGCAGGGGGAAGCCGTGTGGATCAAGTACCATTTTAAAACAGATCAAGGCGTGAAGAACCTGGATCCGGACCTGGCGGCAAAACTGGCAGGTGATAATCCCGACTACCATACTCAGGACCTGCAGCAGGCGATAGACGCAGGGGACTATCCATCCTGGACGCTGTATGTCCAGATCATGCCGCTGGAAGAAGCAAATACGTACCGGTTCGATCCGTTCGACGTGACGAAGACGTGGTCCCAGAAGGATTATCCGTTAATCGAGGTTGGGAAAATGGTGCTCGACCGGAACCCGGAAAACTATTTCGCCGAAGTGGAGCAGGCCACGTTCTCTCCAGGCAACCTGGTTCCCGGCGTTGAACCGTCTCCGGACAAAATGCTGCAGGGCCGCCTGTTCGCTTATGCGGATGCGCATCGTTACCGCGTAGGGGCGAACCACAACCATCTGCCGATTAACCGACCGAAGGTGCCGGTCAACAACTATCAGCGCGACGGATTCATGAATCCGGGCACGAACGGCGGCGGATCGGTCTATTACGAACCTAACAGCTACAACGGACCGAAGGAAGATCCGCATGCCCGGATTACTCCGTTCGAGGTTTACGGTTCTGCGGCACAAACGGCGTATGATCACGACGATCACTATACGCAAGCCGGGGACCTGTACCGCTTGATGAGCGAAGAAGAGAAGACCCGGCTCGTCCGGACCATCGTGGAAGCGATGAAGCCGGTAGAGCTGGATGAAATTAAGCAGCGCCAGATCTCCCATTTCTACAAAGCGGATCCGGAATACGGAACGCGTGTAGCCGAAGGTTTGGGCTTAACCGTCCAAGCGTAAAGCGGCAGCAGCGGTTTTGCCCACAAGAGCGGCAGCCGCATGGATCGAGGCGTGCGAACAAATGAAAGGAAGGGTGATCCGGCATGATGCTTCAGCCAAGTGTATGCCCCATGTGCCACCAGCCGATCAAAAATTTGAAGCATACGATCATTTGCGGCTGCGGGAGCAAAATCAAAACCAAAATCAAGTTCTAGTAACGCTTAATCAACTTTCATTAGAAGCTCACCCAGATCATTAAGGGTGAGCTTTTTATTTGCATAGGCCGCCCCGTAAAGCGTTTTCAATTCTTCCTGAATCATAAAGGGGGGCGGGGATTTCCGTCGATAGTCCCTGGTTGCTCTGATCTGTTGTTTGATGCCGTGAGCGGGTGGCTCTGCAACGAATAGTCATCTGTTGCGCTCGTTGTCCCGGGTTGCGGTAACGCCCTCAAAACGAAAAAAATCCTGTACAGTCGAATGACTGCACAGGATCGTTGTGCTTCTCCTACAGGATGCTTACAGGGCGCGAGTTTGCGTTTTACCCGATTCCTCCCGCCGGATTCGCAGCTGCGTGCGGCGGCCGAGCAAGAGTCCGACCAGAGACGCCATCATCTGCTGGAAAACCATGCCCAGAACGACAGGAACGGCGACCGGCGCGGGAAAATAGGCGACAGCTAGGACGGCGCCCGCGCTGATGTTGCGCATCCCGCCGTTGAAGACGAGGGCGACCTGCTCCGGCTCGCTCCAGCCCATCAGGGCGGAGATCGCGAAGCTCAGAAGGTAGCCGGCTGCGGCCAAAAAGACGATGACCGCGGCCATGCCGACCAGCCGGGGGCTGATATCGGACAGGTACGGAGCGACCACGGAGCCGTTGATCATGATGACCAGCGCCATGGCCAGTTTGGAGAACGGGTTGAGGCGCGGTCCCCAGACCGGAACGATGGCGCCTTTGCTCCATTCGTTTAAGGCCATGCCGAGCAGGGAAGGGACCACGATCATGCCGAACAGGCTGCTGATCATCGGCAGGATGTCCATATGAACGCTCGTTCCGATCAGCAGCGACAGAATGCCGGGAACGGCGAAAGGCGCGATCAGCGTGTCGACCAGGATGATGGATAACGTCAGCGCAATATGGCCCCGGTACAGGCTTACCCATACGAAGCTGCTGACCCCCGTAGGGATGACGGCGGCAAGCACTAGCCCGGTGATCGTATAAGCATCGAGCGGGAATAGAACTTTGCCCGTACCGAGGGCGACCAGCGGCATGATCACATGCAAAACCAGCAGGCAGGCGAAGAGCGGCAGCGGCCTTTTCATGACACTGAGAAAATCCTTGAAGCTTAAGCTGATGCTTCCGGCAAATGTCATAAAAGCAAAAAGCCAGGGAGACATGAACGTATACGAAGACAGCAATCCTCCGCATAAGACGCCGATCACGATGCTGGCCGGCGTAATCAAAGGCATGATTCGGTTGAGTCGGGCATTCAGCGATTGCAGCATAAGCAGTCCGTCCTTATGTTTTCGTATTTATACATTATACATGGCATGGCAGTATTGAAAAAGGCTGAATCTGCCAGGTGGGCACTGGCGAGCTGTTTAATTTCGGCATCAGGCCAACTGATAAAGGGCATCCCGCGGACAGCGTTCTCTATGAAAATATGGAGCTTCGGCCAGCCATGTGATTGGAAATGGCCATGAAATCTATGATAAAATAAAAGATAAACCCATTTGTACGGAGTAAAGGAGCGGCCTATTATATGAGACCCATACAGTTCGTGGCCAAGACGGCCGGCGTGTCCGTTGCGACCGTGTCCCGGGTGCTGAACAACAGCCCCCTCGTCAAGGAATCGACGCGCAAGAAAGTGCTGGAAACGATCAAAGCACTGGATTATGAGCCCAATTCCCTCGGCAGGGAATTAAGAAGAGCGGAGACGCGTCGGATTATGGTGCTGACTCCGAGCCTCGTCTTTCCAATCATGGCGGACGTATATAAGGGCATACAGGATGTAGCTCAGAAGAACGGATATCAGGTGCTGGTCTGCGCCTCCGAGGGTGACCACGATAAGGAAGAAGAGCTGCTGCAGATGCTCAAGAAAAAAATCGTCGACGGCGTCATCGTCGTGGCTTCCACCTTGAGCGCGGAGGAGCTGAATCAGCTGGCCAAAGATTATAGCATTGTACAGTGTTCGGAATATGAGCAGGTGCAGAACGCTTACAGCGTTTCGGTCGACAATGAGCAGGCAGCCTATGATGCGGTAGCTCACCTTTTGTCCCTGGGTCACCGGCGAATTGCCATGGTTAAAGGGGGGAGCGCCAAGAGTTCTTCCGCCGCCAGGGAGCAGGGGTACCGGCGAGCGCTGGAATCGGCGGGGATCGCGGTGCGCCCGGAGTGGATCAGAGAGAGCGACTACGAATACCAGAACGGGTACGATCTTGCCGTCGAATGGCTTCAAGCCGCGGAATATCCGACCGCCATTTTCTGCTCCAGCGACGCTACAGCCATCGGCTGCGTCAATGGTGCGATATCGCTGGGCAAATCGGTGCCGGGTGACGTCGCCGTCGTCGGATTTGACGATACGGTGGAATCGCTGATGAGCCGGCCGCCCATCACGACGGTACGCCAGCCCAAGTATGATCTCGGCCGAGCCGCCATGGAAGCGCTCCTCCAAAGTATGCGCGGAGAAGCGGGCGACAACAAGACGATCCTGCTGCCGCATGAAATCGTCATTCGGGAGTCGACGGGAAGGCGATTCCGCTGACAGGTGAAAAATGGGGGCTTGCGCTCCTTGCGGAAATTGCTTACAATAGCGCTTAAAGAAACGGTTACCAAGCAGCCGTTTTTTTAAAACCGCTGAAATGTAATGCGTTACATTTCTAATCCGGATTCGCGCGAATCAAAGGTAACGCTTAGCAAAACCAACCAGTAAGGCCAACATCTCTTTTTCATACCTTAAAATGTAACGCATTACATTTTGCCGATTGAAAGGTGACTTTCCGGATTCACCCGGGGAAAGAAAGCAAGCATGTTCATCAGGATAGGAAACCGAGAAACCGCATTGTAAAACACAAAAAGTGGTGATGTGACATGGCTCAAGCGGCGGGAAAGCTTCCCTTAAGCGAAAAAATCAGTTATGGCTTTGGAGACTTGGCGTCCAACTTCGTCTGGGGGATGACGACAAGCTATCTGCTCTATTTTTACACGAATGTATACGGCCTGGCCGCCACGGCCATCGGCACCTTGTTTCTGATTACAAGAATTCTTGACGCGGTAATCGACCCGGTGATCGGGGTCATGATCGACAAGACCAGCAGCCGGTTCGGCAAGGCGCGGCCGTTCATTCTCTTTTTGACGATCCCGTTCGCCATCTTCAGCGTCTTAACGTTCATAACGCCGGATTGGTCGGAAGGCGGGAAACTGATCTACGCCTACTTGACCTACCTGATTCTTGGGATACTGTATTCCGGCGTCAACCTTCCTTACGGCGCACTGATGCCGATGATGACCAAGGATCCGGAGGAGAAAAACCAGCTAAGCAGCTTCCGGATCATGGGGATGGCCATCGGGGCTATCGCGGTATCGGCGCTCACCAACCCGCTGGTGAAATGGATCGGCGGCGGGAACGACCGCTTGGGGTTCCCGATTACGATGGGCATTTTCACGGTCGTCGCCGTCGTGATGTTTTATGTGGTGTTTCTCAAGTGTAAGGAACGGTTCTCGGAGAGCGCCGAGAAAACCAAAGAGTTTAGCACGCTCACATCGGCTAAGCATATGTTGGGCAATCAGCCTTGGGTGATGATCGCCCTGAACTCCCTCTTCATGTTTCTGCGGATCGGCGTCGTATTCGGCGTGCTGGTGTTTTTCGTACAGTACGTTCTGGGCCAGCCTGAAATGATTCCGCTGTACTTAACGCTGGCGAATGTAGCCAACTTTGCCGGAGGCGCGCTCGCCCCGTTTGTACTTCGAAGACTCGGGAAGCGGAACGGGAGCATCGTGGCCTTGACCGTCGCCGTGCTGCTGTACGGTATATTGTTTTTCCTGGAAAGCAGCCCGCCTTTTCTGTATCTCGCCATTTTCTTTATCGCCAACATTGGTATCGGCATCAACAGTCCGGCCAACTTCTCCATGCTCGCCGATACGGTGGATTACCATGAATGGAAGTTCGGCCACCGGTCCGAAGGCATGCTGTATTCGGCCTACAGCTTCGCCACCAAGTTCGGTATCGCCGTCGGCGGCTCCGTTGTCGCTTATGCGCTTGGGTTCGCCGGTTATGATCCCGATGCGGTTACTTCGCAGGCGACCGATATGATCCGCATTCTGTTCTACTTGGGACCGATCCTTCTCACCATTCTGCAAATCGGTTGTCTGGTGCTGTATAAGCTGGACAAGGAGCATAAGCAGATTGTTCAGGATTTGGACCTGCGCACGTCGTCGGCTGAAGCCTAAATTCTATAGAGGAGTGATTTCACATGATTCAAATTCCAGTTGGTTTGCAGCTGTTTTCGGTACGGGAAGCGCTAGCCCAAGATTTCGCGGGGACGCTGCAAAGCATAGCGGATATCGGATACAAAAACATCGAGTTCGCGTTTCACAACATCCGGGAAGACGGCACGTTTGAGGTTGACTACACGGCGGCGGAGCTGAAGGCCATGATGGACAAGCTGGGCCTGCAGGTCGTCACGAGCCATGTGGCCTATCATCCGAATCTGGATCTGGATGCGGTCATCCACTATAACGCGGAGATCGGAAGTAAGGGCATCGTTATGCCATGCGCCTTTTTCCGTGGCCGGGAGGATGCGGTGGAATTGGCCAAATGGCTCAACGCGTCCGGGCGCAAGTCCAAAGAAGCCGGCATCCAGTTTTACTTCCATAACCATTTTCATGAGTTTCAGGAGTTTGACGGCCAGACCATTATGGACATTCTGCTGGAGCATACTGATCCGGAGCTGGTTCAGATTGAATTCGACACGTTCTGGGCGCTGCGCGGCGGCGTGGATCCCATCGCTTTTATGGACAAGTACGGCAGCCGGATCGGGCTTCTTCACCAGAAGGATCTGGCCCCGTCGGCCAATCCGGTGAATCTGCTGGAGAAGGTTTCAGGGCATCTTACCGATGAAGTGGTGTTCTCAGCTGCTAACCAGGAGGATTTCACCGAGATCGGCGCAGGCGTCATGGACATTCCGTCGATTCTGAAAAAAGCGGAAGAGCTCGGAACGGTTCAATACATCATCGTGGAACAGGATCAGACCGTCAAAGGCGAGCTGGCCAGCGTGAAGGAAAGCTTCGACAACATCCAGCGGCTGCTGGCGCAGTAAGGCAGAACTTCGGATAGACAACCAACCGGGAGGGAACAAGATGACTACTCTGAAAATCGGCATTATCGGATGCGGCGGGATCGCCAAGGGCAAGCATTTGCCCGCGTTGGCCAAGCAGCGGCACAAGGCGGAAATGACGGCGTTTTGCGACATCGAGCTGGATCGCGCGGAGCTTGCGGCCAAGGAGTATGGAACGGAAGAAGCCAAGGTATATACGAATTACAAGGAGCTGCTCAAGGATCCGTCGATCGACGTGGTGCATGTGCTTACCCCGAACAGCACGCATGCCGTCATTACGGTCGCCGCGCTGGAAGCCGGCAAGCACGTCATGTGCGAAAAACCGATGGCAATGAACACCGCTGAGGCGCAGCAAATGCTGGATGCGGCGAAGCGCACGGGCAAAAAGCTGACGATCGGCTACCAGAACCGGTTCCGTGCGGATTCGAGAGCGCTGTATGCGGCATGTGAACAAGGGGATCTTGGCGAGGTTTATTTTGCGAAGGCGCATGCGATCCGCAGACGCGGCGTTCCGACATGGGGCGTGTTTATGGATATCGAAAAGCAGGGCGGCGGCCCGCTGATCGACATCGGCACGCATGCCTTGGATCTGGCCCTGTGGACCATGGACAACTATAAGCCGAAGCTCGTCGTCGGATCCGCGTTCCATAAGCTGAAGGATAAGATGGACGGAAACATGTTCGGCCCATGGAATCCGGAAGCGTTCAAGGTGGAGGATTCGGCCTTCGGCTTCATTAAGATGGAAAATGGAGCGACGATTACACTGGAAGCTTCGTGGGCGCTGAACATGATCAACGCGAAAGAAGCACAGGTCACCCTGTGCGGTACCGAAGGCGGGGCCGAAATGTTCGGCGACGCCTGGGATAACAAGGGCACGGTGACGTTTAACCATTCGCGGTATGGGCAGCTGGTCGAAACGAGCACTTCTGTGGGGGGCGGCGTCGCCTTTTACGAAGGGGAATCGCTGAACGCCGGCGAACTGGAGGCGAAGCAATGGATTGACGCCATTCTGGAAGATCGGGAGCCGCTGGTTAAGCCGGAGCAGGCGCTTGTGGTGACGCAGATTCTCGAGGCCATCTACAAATCGTCGGAAACCGGCAATGCGATCATGTTGTAATCACCTTTATATATGAAGAGAACTGCCTGTCCCCCGCGATGTGGACAGGCAGTTCTTCGTTTGGGGCAGGGACGTCAGATTAACATGCCACCGGAAACTTCGATCCGCTGCGCGTTCACCCAGCGGTTGTCTTCGGAGAGGAGGGCAGCAATCATCGGCCCGATGTCATCCGGAAGTCCGGCGCGTCCAAGCGCCGTCATGCCGGCGATCTGCTGATTCAGCTCGGCGTTGTCGCGCACCATGCCGCCGCTGAAGTCGGTCGCGATCGCTCCGGGTGCCACCGTATTGACGGCGATGCGGCGCTCGCCCAGCTCCTTGGCCAGGTACCGGGTAAGCACCTCGACCGCGCCCTTCATCGAGGCATAAGCGGCACTTCCCGGGATGCTCATGCGCGTCAGCCCCGAGGAGATGTTGACGATGCGCCCGCCATCATTGATGAGGGGGAGCAGCTTTTGCGTCAGGAAAAAGACGCCTTTGAAGTGGACGTTGTACAGCTGGTCCAGCTCTTCTTCGGTTGTCTGCTCGATGGAGTTGTGATGCGAGGTTCCGGCATTGTTAACCAGGTAATCGAACCGCTTCGCCCCAAGCTCCGCCAAGACTTGGCGGACGTTCTGGGCGAAGCCGTCAAAGGTAGAGGCGTCTGCCGTGTTCAGCTGCAGGGCAACAGCCTCTTGCCCCAGATCCCGGACGGACTGGACGACTTGCTGCGCTTCGGCTTCATTGGTGTGATAGGTAAAGATCGAATCAACGCCGCGTTTGGCAAGATGGAGAATCGTATTCCGGCCCAGGCCGCGGCTTCCGCCGGTCACGAGAGCTATTTTTCGATCAGAGGATTGTAATGTCATCAAGATGACCTTCTTTCCATGAATTTTGCCAGCCATCAAGTATACTAACTAACTGGTTAGTTCATAATATATTACTAACTAACCGGTTTGTCAATGGCTTAAAAATCGTGATATAGTAAATCCTATGCAAAAACACGGGAGGAACCACTATGCGTAACGCCGAAGCTACGAAAGAGAAAATACTGGAGGCGGCCATGGCCGAGTTCTCCGCCTACGGAATTGCCGGCGCCCGGGTGGACCGGATCGCCAAAATGGCGAAGTGCAACAAGAACATGATCTATATTTATTTTGAAAATAAAGAGCAGCTTTTCTCGACCGTGCTGGAAATGCATTTGACGAGAGTGTACGAGGCATTTGACTTTACTCCGGAAGATCTTCCGGGGTATGCCGCGCGGGTTTTTGACTTTATGATGGCCAATCCCGAACTGATGCGCCTGATGACATGGTTTGCGCTGGAGCAGAAGACGGAGCAACTGGATCAGCGGAAAGAAGCCCACAACCGCAAGATTGCGGAGCTGGCGAAAGCACAGGAGACCGGGCACATCGGAACGGATTTTTCCCCGGCGTTTCTTTTGACCAGCATCATGGTTCTGGCCACGGCCTGGATGCCGACCAACCCGTTTGGTCCATCGATCGATCCAGCCAGTGCCGGCAAAACCGATGAGCTGCGGGAAGCGATTATGAGGGCGGTCGGACGGCTGGCGGGTGAACCTGCACCTAAGGAAAATCGCTGATCAAGGGTAAAAAAGGGAAACTTCATTTTATTAGTCCCCAAGGGAGGTTTTTGGATGAAGATCGAGGGAGACTGCGTCCAGGGCTACAAAGGCAGGAACATATCCTATACGTTATTGTCTAAAGGAGAAACCAACTCCAGCGGCTTGGCTATCATTTTTCCGGGACAGGGGTACACCGCACAGGCGCCGCTGTTGTTCTACTCTATGGGTATTTATCTGAACCAAAATTACGATGTGCTGCAGGTGAACTATCAGTATAACGATCCGTTCTACCGGGAGTTCAGCTTTGATGAGATCGCCGAAGCGATCCGCACCGATGTCGGCACCGTGATCGACCGTGTACTGCAGACCGCATCTTATGATGACTATGTTCTGATCGGCAAGTCCATAGGAACGATTGCGCTTGGGTTTGAGGTGCAGCGCGATCTGTTCCGGAAGGCCAAGGTTATCTGGTTCACGCCTTTGCTGGGCAGAGAGTTCGTCTGGAACGCGATGATGCACAGCAAGCAGCGAAGCCTATGCTTCATCGGCGACAACGACAGCTGTTATATCGAGGAGAGATTTCAGCAGCTCCGGGAAAATCCGAATTTGCTGCTGCGCTTGATCCCCGGCGTGAATCACGGCCTGGAATACGAAACCGATCTCTTTGCATCGATGGATGTGTTAAAACAGGTGATGAAGGAAGTAGAAGCATTTTAACCGGGGTGGTGCTGGTTCACGGACCGGTTTTCCCTTAGCCGGCGGAGGACCAGGACGATGAGCTCATATATGGGTCCTATGGCAGAGGATGCCATAATTAGGAAAATAGAAGTATCGCAATAAATGCTTGTACCCGACGCGGCGTCACCTTTTATAATGGGCCTACCGGTACAAATAGGCGCCTAAATCATTTTACCCGTATGGAGGTCATTGGCATGACGATCGGAAAAAATGAAATTATTTCCACACGGGAGTTCGACGCACCGCGGCATCTTGTGTATTAAGCCTAGACGACCCCTGATCTGCTGGCCCGCTGGTGGGGGCCACACGGGTTCACAAATACGTTTCATGAAATCGACATCACGCCGGGCGGAGCCTGGAAATTTACCATGCACGGACCAGATGGCCGGGCGACTAAAGTTACTTTTCGCCAGACGTTCAAAAAGGAGAAGCAGTTTGAGCAGATCAAACAAATGTGCATTAACGGCAACGAGGAGAATTTCGACCGGTTTGGCCAACTGCTAGAGGAAATAAAGTCCGGTTCCGCGGGTTAAAGCATCGTCCGAAAGGAGCAGGATGTGACAGTCAAAAGCATGGGCATACCGAATGTTGCTGCCGTAATGAAAAAAGGCCCAAGGGCATGATCCCTTGGGCCTATGTACGTTGAAATCAAATGGCAAATACATGACGTCCGATATTTACGGTACGGGCTCGCGTCCAAATCCACTTATTCGTTGCCGTTTTCGGATTATAGTAGTAGAGCGAGTTATGGGTCGGATCCCATCCGCGCACGGCGTCGATGGCGGCACGGTAGGCGGTCCGGTTCGGCTTCATGCCGTACTGGCCGTCGCTGACGGCGGTGAATGCGTTCTTCTGAAAAACGACGCCTTGAATGGTGTCCGGGAACTCGTCCGACTGAATCCGGTTCATGATGACGGCACCGACGGCTACCTGTCCTTTATAGGACTCGCCGCGGGCTTCAGCGTAAATGATTTTAGCCATGATCTCCATATCGTTTTTGCTTAAGGTGTACTTCCGGAGCTGTCTCCACGTAGCGGGACCGACCGTGCCATCCGCAACGGCGCCGTACTCCCTCTGGAATTCCTTGACGCTGGCCTCCGTGCCGGGGCCGAATTTTCCGTCAAGCGTACCGCCATAGAGACCGAGCACCTGCAGCCGGTACTGTAAATCAGAAACTTTGGGATCCTCGCTCCCTAATTTAAGGACGGGAGCCGCTTCGGCATGATCAGCCTTCCACGCGAAGCTTTGAATGACTAAGAGGACGACGAGGATCGAGGTAACTGCCCATTTTTTGGTTGTCATCGAAATCATCTCCTTCACGAGGCATTATAACGGGAGGAGGACGGGCAAGGCAAAGCCATAAACTGGAAAATATGTGGTAAAACCTTGCGGCTCTAAGCGAAATTTTGGAAAAACCGCCGACGCTAAAATGATGGTATGGGTTCGTTTTTTACACGTTACGCATTTGGAACTAATGAATTCGAAGCCGCGGGATGCTATAATTGAACAAAATTGAAAGCGTTTTACTTGGGCGGCAGACGGAGCATTAGGAGCCTTACATAAGGGAGTGCAAGAACGGATGGGGAAACGGAATTGGTTTTACCGCCAGCTTTTTTCATATATGCCGGCCTTTTTAATCGTCATTTCGTTTATTTTTTTCGTCTTCTTTCAAATGCTGGGGGATCAGAGCCGCAAGGAAGCCGTAAAAGCCAATGAGACGCTGATGCTGCAGGCAATGAGCTCCATTGATTCCTCCCTGAAAACGATCGAGCAGATGCTGATGACGGAACTGCTAAATAATCCGGATTTGTCGACTTTTTATAAAAGCGGAACCGAAAACGACTATTACCTGAACATCCGGATCGTCAAGTTTATGAATAATTTCAGAAACTCCTATCCCTTGGTGGATTCCATTTATCTCGTCCGGTCCAGCGACGGATTTGTCCTGAGCAATGCGACCAGCTCCAGCCTGGAAGACTATCCGGATGAGCCTTTTATCAAGCCGTACATCGAGCAGGCCAGGAAGGATGAGGGCTGGAGCGGTGTCCGCTCATTCGAGGAGTTCAGCATCAAAGGGCCGAAACGGGTCGTGAGCCTTGCGCTGAAGGCGCCTTTCCTGAAGACCGGACAGGGATTTCTGGTCGTGAACGTAACGGCGGATGGGCTGAGCCAGTTGATCGAAAGCATGTACAGCCGGGATGTCAGCTACATCCATATCATCGACAAGTCCGGGGCAGACGTGCTGCCGAACGGTAAATCGGAGCAGGAGCGCAGCATCGTGTCGAGCGCCATTTCGCCCGTGACCGGGTGGGATTACCAAAGCGGACTGATAAACGGAAAATGGGTGGACGTGGCCAGCCAGCTCTATAACGTCTGGTTCATCCTCGGTATCGTCATGATCGCTGCGGGCGGCCTGTGGATCGTTTATGCCGCTCGGAAAAATTACAAGCCGATCGAAAGAATCGTCACCCAGGTGCAAAAGTTATCCCAGACGAAGGCGGCGGCCCTGATGCAGGGCAGCGGCCAGGACGAGTTTACTTTTTTGCAGTCCGCCATTAACCAGATGCTGGAGCAGTCCAACACCTATCAGCGCCAGTTCCGCGAGGATCTGCATGTCAAGAAGGCGTATTTGTTCCAGCAGCTGGTCGAAGGGCAGCATCTTCCGAAATCTGAAGAATGGGAGATGCTGCGGGACATGATGCAGCTCAACGATCTCGACATGCCGCAGGTCGTGTGTGTCGTGGAGATCGACAAATTTGCTTCGTTCTGCAGCCAGTTTACTCAAGAGGACCAGTACTTGATGAAGTTCGCCCTGAAGAGCGTCATCCAGGAAACCGCCCAGGAGCACGGAGGCATCGTGTGGACGGAGTGGATTTCGGGGGATGGGCTGGGGGTGCTGGTGCAAATCGAGGAGGTGGACGATCCCCAGGGCCGGGTCACGGATATGCTGGATCATGCAAGAAAATGGGTGCAGGAGCATTTGAAGCTCACTGTAACGATCGGTGCGGGAGCGGTAGCCCGGTGCCCGGCCGAGATTCCGGAATCTTACACCCATGCCCAGCAGGCCCTGAAATATAAAATGGTTCTTGGCAGCAATCGGATCATTTTCTATGACTCGCTGGCCAAAGAGGATCAGGTAGCCATGTTCGATTTTTTTCAGCTGGTCCACTCCATCGCCCAATCGTACCGGATTGGCAAGCCGGACTGGATGGACAAGTACGACCAATTGATTCAAGGCATCGGGCAGCATCTGCTGAGCCGCGACCATATCGTCAGCCTGGCGGATTATTTGATCTATTCCATCGGGCGGGAAATGGGCAAAATGACGAAGGAATATCAGGAGCTGTGGGAGGAAGCCGGACACCGTCCTCTCCAGCAGGCGCTGCATGCGTCCGATACTTTCGAGCAGGTGGAAGAGAGCTTCAAGCAGACGCTGGAATGGTGTTATGAACAGTTGCTGCAGATTCAGGTTACCCGGAATCATTCGGATACGATCCGCAAGGTCCGCGAAACGATGGAGCGGGAATTTGCCAATCCGGATTTGTCGCTCGACTTCCTCAGCGACCGGTTCGACCTCCCGTCCAAAACGCTCAGTAAATTGTTCAAGGAGGAAACCGGGCAGAAGTTTGTGGATTATTTAATCGAGCTTAGGGTCAGCCGCGCCCGGATGCTGCTGGAGAATACGGATCATGCCGTTCAGGAAATCGCAGAAGAAGTCGGATATTTGAATGTCATTTCGTTTGGCCGTATGTTTAAAAAAATCGTAGGCCTGTCTCCGGGGGAATACCGTGATCACATCACCCGGACAGAGCGGGACTCCGCCGCTCTCTGACAAGGCTGTTTGCGCCGATTTCTCAAGGTGCCGTATCCCGCCGGGACAGATCCCTGCGGGATTTTTTTGGGTATGGACGAGGCCGCAAAGAAAAAAGTTGTACGGAGAAAAAGGTTTACCCCGCCAATCTTTTCCTATTGGACCGCCGATTCAGCAGGGACGCGGAAATAAGTTGACCGGGCGAAAGTTGTATATTGAACGCATCCGTGCCGTGCCGATAACATGAAGGCAACTCAAGCGCAAAGGAGAGTCGGCAGGTATGGAAGCAACTCGCAGCAAGGCGGCTTCGCCGCATCCCCCCGGATTGGCCGCCCGACGGAAGAGGGCGGGGTCACAGGCCGGCCGGAAAATAAGGAAGCACTGGCAGTTTTATGTGCTCGTCTTTCTCCCTCTGCTTTATATCGTCATTTTCAAGTACGTGCCCATGTTCGGCGTCATCATCGCATTTAAGGAGTACAACGTCGTACAGGGCATCCTCGGCAGCCCGTGGGCCGGGCTGAAGTACTTCAAGCAGCTGTTCGATACCCCGTTCTTCTGGCAGTACTTTAAGAACACGCTCGAAATTTCGCTGTACGGCATGGCCATCGGATTTCCCGCGCCGATCATCCTGGCGCTGGCGCTGAACGAAATTCGCAACGGCTTGTTCAAGAAATCGGTCCAAATGATTACCTATGCGCCTTACTTCATATCAACGGTCGTCATCGTATCGATCCTGATCGTCAACTTATCGCCGAACGTCGGGCTCTTGAGCAACATCTTCAGGTCGCTCGGGATGGAGCCGATCGATTTTATGGGCCAGGCGGGATACTTCAAAACGATATACGTCCTTTCGGATGTATGGCAGTTTACTGGCTACGGGGCCATCATCTATATAGCGGCGCTGTCCGGGGTCAATCCCGATTTATATGAGGCCGCCAAGGTGGACGGAGCTTCCCGGTTTCAAAAAATTGTCCATATCGACCTTCCCAGCCTCGTTCCGGTCATCGTCATCATGCTGATTCTGAACCTGGGACAGATCATGGGGCTGGGCTTCGAGAAGATCTACTTAATGCAAAATCCGCTGAACCTGAACACGTCGGAGGTCATTTCGACTTACGTCTATAAGATCGGCTTGCTGGGTGCCAACTTCAGCTTCTCGGCCGCAATCGGTCTGTTCAACTCGGTCATTAACTTTGTGCTGCTGATCCTTGTCAATTTCATCGCCAAAAAGATCTCGTCCAACAGTTTATGGTAGGAGGTGCGAAAAGCATGCACTCAACGAAAATACGCGAGGCGGTAGCGGACCGGCTGTTTTTGGGCATCGTCTACCTGTTTTTATCGCTGGTACTGATCGTCATTTTATTTCCTTTGCTGCATGTGCTGAGCGCATCCTTCAGCTCGCCGGCGGCGGTGACGTCCGGGAAGGTATGGCTCTGGCCCGTCAATTTCAGCCTGGTCGGCTACAAGGCGGTATTCCAAAATTCCGATATTTTGATCGGGTTCGGCAATTCGCTCTTTTATTCGGTCGTGGGTACGCTCATTAACGTGTCGTTCACCGTGATGCTGGCCTATCCGCTGGCGCGCAAAACGTTTTACGGCCGCGGGCTGATTATGGTGCTGATCGTGTTTACGATGTTTTTCGACGGCGGGCTGATTCCGAACTATCTGCTCGTCAAATCCCTGGGCATGGTCAATACGAGATGGGCCATGATCATCCCCGGCGCACTGGCCGTATTTCAGGTCATCATCGCCAGAACGTTCTTCCAGTCGCTTCCCGACGAGCTGGCCGAAGCCGCCGAGATGGACGGATGCAGCGACATGAGATTTTTTCTGCAGGTCGTACTGCCGTTATCCAAGCCGATCCTTGCGGTATTGTTCCTGATGTATGCCATCGGGCACTGGAATGCCTACTTCAATGCACTCATTTACCTGAAAGACAACAGCATGTTCCCTCTGCAAATCTTCCTGCGGAACATTCTCATCCTGAGCTCGGAAAATTCCGACATGATGACCAATGTGAACAGCCTGCTCGTGCAGCAGGGGCTGAAGGATTTGCTGAAATATTCGCTTATCGTCGTCTCCAGTGCGCCGGTGCTGATCATTTATCCTTTTGTCCAGAAGCATTTTGTTAAAGGAGTCATGATCGGATCGCTGAAGGGATGAAGGTGGTGGACGGAATTACGTAAGGGGGGTGTGACTGGGTTAACGCTGCAGGATGTTTTGAAGTGGTCATTGGTAAGGGGGCATGGATATGAGCCATTCAAGCAAAGGAGGAATTTCTTTGAAA
Source organism: Paenibacillus rhizosphaerae (assembly GCF_014192015.1). GTDB lineage: Bacteria > Bacillota > Bacilli > Paenibacillales > Paenibacillaceae > Paenibacillus_AQ > Paenibacillus_AQ rhizosphaerae. Next base: position 286,202 of record NZ_JACHXJ010000001.1, read on the forward strand.
AAACGGGCATTTATTGGCTTAAGCGTGTTATTGGTATTATCCCTACTGCTGTCTGCATGCGGAGGCTCCAAGCAGGAGCAGAATGACGCAGGGGCCGCTGCCTCGGATCCCAGTAAACCGGTGGAGCTGTCAGTATTCGCACCGCAGCAGGCGGGGATCGAAAACATGGACGTCAACAAGTTCTCCAAGTACATCGAGGACAAGCTCGGCATCAAGTTCAACTGGAGCACGGTGCCGGACGCCGGCTTCAGCGACAAGAAGCTGCTGCTTCTGGCGAGCGGCGACTACCCGGCCGTCATTATGAACGCGGGCATATCCAAGGCGGATCAGATCAAATACGGCCAGCAGGGAGCCTTCATCCCGCTGAACGATCTGATCGATCAATATGCTCCCAACATTAAAAAGGCGATGGAGGACGTGTCTTACCTGAAGCAGGGCATGGTCGCCCCGGACGGCAAAATTTACGCGCTGCCGAAGCTGAACGAATGTCTGCACTGCACCTATGGGCAGCGGATGTGGATCAATACCTCCTGGCTGGAGAAGCTGGGCCTGTCGATGCCGACGACGACCGATGAGTTTTACAACGTTCTGAAGGCCTTTAAGGAGAAAGACCCGAACGGCAACGGCAAAGCCGACGAAATTCCGTTCACGACCTCGTCCGACGGTGTGTGGGGAGGCGGAGTTGATTCGTTCCTGCTGAACGCCTTTATCTATGACAACACCTCGGATTATTTAAGCGTCAAGGATGGCCAGGTCATCTACTCGCCGGCGCAGCCTGAATGGAAAGAAGGACTGAAGTATTTACGCAAGCTGTTTGAAGAGGGCTTGATGGATAAAGCCGTTTTTACGCAGAACAACGATGCGGTGAAGCAGCTGGCCAACAAGCCGGACGCCGCCGTGGGCACCGTCGGATACGCGCTGCTCAGCAGCGCCTTCAGCGTAGATGATTCGAACCCGAGACATAAGGATTACGATGTCGTTCCGCCGCTCAAAGGTCCAAACGGAGTCCAGATGACAGGCTACAGCATCGGCGCGGGCGACGGATCGTTCGTGATCACGAATAAGGCAACGAAAGAGGAGCAGGTTGCTGCCATCAAGCTGGCGGATTACCTCTGGTCCGAAGAAGGAACGGTCATGACCTCCTGGGGCTTTGAAGGCGAAGGCTGGAAAAAAGCCGACAGCGGCAAGCTGGATTACAACGGCAAACCGGCGAAGTATGAAGTCGTTCCGAAAGCTCCATCCGCGAACGGGGAAACGACACTGGACAATTTCTGGTGGCAGCTCGGCACAATGCAGATGCTCAACTCCATCCGCGAATCCTTTGCCGCTCCAAGCGATCCGCTGGGCAACGGTGCCTATGAATACCGCTTGTGGCTGGCCGCCAAAAAATACGAGCCTTTCGCCAAGCCGGAAGTGGTCTATCCTGCGGATACGTTCATTGATCCGGCGGACGCCATGACGGTTGCGCAAATGCAGAAGTCGCTGACCGATTATGTGAAATCGAGCCTGGCGCAGTTTGTGACGGGAAACAAAGACATCGACAAGGATTGGGACAGCTACATCGCCGGCTTCAATGGACTAGGTATTCATACCTGCAATCAAAACCAAGATGGAGGGCATTTCATGATGGTTACGACCGAAAGGATCCGATACGCCGCACAGGTTCAGCCGACCGAACGGCAGCTGGCCGTACAGGAAATGGAATTCTACGCGTTCATTCATTTTACGGTCAATACATTTACGGACCGGGAGTGGGGAGACGGGAAGGAGGACCCGGCTATCTTTAACCCGGCGGAGCTGGATGCCGGCCAATGGGTGGCGGCGATCAAGTCAGCCGGGATGAAGGGGCTGATTCTGACCTGCAAGCATCACGACGGTTTCTGCCTCTGGCCGAGCCGGTATACGGAGCACTCGGTCAAGAACAGCCCGTGGAAGGACGGGCAGGGCGATGTGGTCCGGGAAGTGTCGGAGGCCTGCCGGAGAGAAGGCATACGCTTCGGCATTTACCTGTCGCCCTGGGACCGGCATGAGCCTACATACGGCGATTCGCCGGCGTATAATGAATATTTTACCCATCAGCTGAGGGAGCTGCTGACCGGTTACGGTGACGTGTTCTGCGTCTGGTTCGACGGCGCCTGCGGCGAAGGGCCGAACGGCAAGCGCCAGGAGTACGACTGGGACGCTTACTACGCGCTGATTCGCGAGCTGCAGCCGGAGGCGGCGATTTCGGTCTGCGGTCCGGACATCCGCTGGTGCGGCAACGAAGCCGGCCACTGCAGGGAATCGGAGTGGAGCGTCGTGCCCGCGTCGCTGCGGGATAACGAGAAGATCCAGGCGAAATCGCAGCAGGAGGACGATCCGGCGTTTGCCCGGAGCTACCGGTCGGAGGATGAGGACTTGGGCAGCCGGGCGGTCATCGAGCACGAGCAGGAGCTGGTCTGGTATCCGGCGGAGGTCAACACGTCGATCCGTCCGGGCTGGTTCTACCATGCCTCTGAAGATGACAAGGTCAAATCGCTGGATGAGCTGATGAACGTATATTATGGATCGGTCGGCGGCAACGCGACGTTCCTGCTCAACCTTCCGCCGGACCCGCGCGGTCTCATTCACGAGCGGGACGTCCAGCGCCTGCAGGAGCTGGGGGACCGTATCCGCGGCACGTTTGGCACCAACTTGGCGTCAGGGGCCGCCGTAGAGGCATCCGTCCAAGCCGAAGGCCATCAGGCGGAACAGGTCCTTGACGGACAGCCGGACACGTACTGGGCACCGCCCGAAGGCACGGAGCAGGCGTCGCTGACGCTGGATTTGCAAAGGGAGACCGCCTTTGATCACGTCGTGCTGCAGGAATACCGGTACAGCCAGCGAGTCGAGCGCTTTGAGCTCGAATATCTGGACGGGGACACATGGAAATCAGCTTACACGGGTACGGTTATCGGCCACAAGCGGATTTGCCGTTTTCCCGCCGTCAAGAGCCGTTATATCCGGCTTCAAATCCTGGAGTCCCGTTGGTACCCGCAAATTTCCTCCATCCGGCTCTATCTGCAGCCATAGAACAGAACAATTACAGCTTCGTTTAATCTTATACAATGAAATGATCAGACTCCTCGATGAGGCGACCCGTACAGGGTCTGCCCGCGGGGAGTTTTTTTGCGGTTTTCCGACATTCCGGCCTCAGTATAATGTTAATGAACTTCGAACCAAAATTTCAAATGATGGAAGGTGGGATATTCGTATTGGATAGATCTTCACTGTACACCGATCTCGTAACTTACCCTTCCGGATGGAAAATGGGCATGCATGTGCATCCCCATTTCGAAATCTGCGTAGTCACTTTCGGACGAGGTGTATTTTATGCAGAAGACCAGGTCTTTTCGATTCAGGAGGGGGACGTTATCCTGATCACCCCCGGCGTACCTCACGACTACAGCTCCGTCACACCGATCCGCTTCGCCGTCCTGCAGGTTGACCATTTGTCGCATGAGCTTGAAAGGTTATTTTTTCAAATGACGAATGAAGAAACGCTGCACCTGTTTCCCCTGGCCCATTATGCATTGGAGCGTTTTGAGAAATTGTTCAGCGTGTGGCTTCACATCACGTCCGTGCGCCCGAACCAGCTGTTTAACCGGTTTTTAAAAACATGGGTCGAATTATTTCTGTTGTTCTTATTGGAGCGCATCGAACAGCAGGATTCCAGAATCACGCTGGACGCCGTTGCCGAGTACATCCGCACCAACCTGGACAAAGAAATGAAGGTGACCGATTTGGCGCGGATGATCCGCATGTCGGAGAGCGGGCTGCGCGCCTGTTTCAAAAAGACTTACGGTCTCTCGCCCAAGCAGTATTTACAGCAGTACCGGATGTCCGAAGCTAAAATGCTGCTTACCTCTTCCGACAAGACGGTTCAGCAAATCGCGAGTGAGGTCGGATTCCCCAATATTCATGCGTTCTCCGCCTGGTTTCATAAGCAGATGGGGTTGTCTCCCACGGCCTGGAGGAAAGAGCAGCGAAGGAGGGGCGGGTAAAAGAACGCGGTCTGTCTTTGAGGAATGTTCATCGATAATCGTAAAACTTGTGAAGTTTTTTATAAATACAGCGAAGGCGCCAATTTATAAAATAGGCTTGCACGTTTAAGAAAACGCTGTCAAAAAGAAAACACTGTCAAAGGAGGGGGAATCCGCTAAATCCGCAAAAATCGGCTAGGAGGTGTCTGCTTGTCCCGTTCAAGTGCAGAGGTTCGACCGTCTGTTCAGGTCCGTTCGTCTAGGGGACCCATGAGCAAAATCGCAAAAGTGAATCTTCGAAACGGTCTGCTGTTCGTTTCACCCTGGCTGGCAGGGTTTGCCGCCTTTTCGCTGCTGCCGTTTCTCTTATCCCTGTACTACAGCTTTACGACTTACGATGTGGTCAGCTCGCCCGTATGGGTAGGGGTGGATAATTTTGTGCAGTTATTCAAAGACCCGTTATTCTGGAAATCGATTACCAACACGATGTACTATACCTTATTTTCGGTTCCGCTCGGCATCGTGTTTGGCGTAGCTCTGGCGCTGCTGCTGAACATGAAGGTCAGGGGAATGGCTTTGTACCGGACGATTTTTTACCTGCCCAGCATCGTTCCGGTTGTCGCATCATCCGTGCTGTGGCTGTGGCTGTTCGACCCGCAGTTCGGACTGATCAACGGCCTGCTGGATGCCATCGGCATAGAGGGTCCGGGGTGGCTGGTCGACCCGGCCTGGTCCAAACCGGCCCTGATCGTGATGGGGCTGTGGGGAGTCGGCGGCGCGATGATCATCTACCTCGCAGGACTCCAGGATATTCCGCAGGAAATGTACGAGTCGGCGCAGATCGACGGGGCGGTATGGTGGCAAAAAATCGTCTATATTACGCTCCCGATGCTGAGTCCGGTCATTTTCTTCAACTTAATCATGGGCCTGATCGGTTCCTTTCAGTATTTCACACAGGCTTACATTATTACATCCGGCGGACCCAACGATTCTACACTGTTCTATTCGCTGTATCTGTACAAGAACGCCTTTTCTTACTTCCATATGGGGTATGCCTCGGCTATGGCATGGATATTGTTCTTGCTGATTATGGCCGTCACGCTGCTTGTATTTAAGAGCTCGGCGCGCTGGGTTTTCTATGGCGGGGAAAGGTAAAACGATATCGGAGGTGCATGGAATGAAGTCAACGCTCAAACCGTTCTTATCAATGGTACTGATTCTGCTGATGCTTGCCGGCTTAATAGCTTGTTCCTCACCGGGTTCTCCGGCCGCCGGGCAGGACGGCACGAAGGAAGATACTTCCGCCCCGTCTTCCGATTCCGGGAAGAAAGGCGACGGAAAAGCCGTAGAAGTTACATATTGGCATATGTGGACGAGTGACTGGAAGAAGCTGATCGACAGCCTGGTTGATGAGTTTAATCAGACGCATCCCGGAATTCATGTGACCGCACTCTCCATTACGGGCGATGCCAACGCCAAATTTTTGACGGCCCAGGCCGGCGGGGATCCGCCTGACGTGATGACCCAATGGAATCAGATCATTCCCTCCTGGGCGGAAAAGGGAGCCATCGCTAATCTTGATCCGTACATTCAGGCCGACGCGCCGGATTTGGGCGAATGGATGTATCCCACGGTCAAGGAGATCGGCACCTACAAGGGAAGCATGTATGCGATTCCATTCTCGATGAATACGCTGGCGATGTATTACAACAAGGATATTTTGAAAGAGGAAGGGTTCGATCCGGAAAAACCGCCAGCCACGATCCAGGAGCTGGATGCGATGCAGGATAAATTGTGGAAACTGGATAAGCGCGGATTCATCCAGCGGGTCGGCTATATGCCGAGCGGGCTTACCCAGTGGAGCACCGCTTTCGGCGGGAAATGGGCGGATGAGGACGGCAAGCCGACGGCAACCGATCCGAACAACCTGGCCACATTGGAATGGTTTCAGTCATATGCGAAAAAGTATGATCCGACTAAAGTCGCCGCTTTTAACAAAAGCATGTCGTCCAACGTAAACTCGGCGTGGTCTTTCCTCAGCGGCAAGCAGGTCTTCGCGATGGACGGCATGTGGAGGCTGGAGGATCTGAAGAATTATGCTCCGGACCTTCAGTACGGCGTGATGACACTGCCTTACCCGGAAGGAACCGGAAAGCCGGACGGGACCTGGGTCAATGGAAACTTTAACATCATTCCGGAAAAAGCCAAGCACCCGAAAGAAGCGTGGGAATTCATCCTGTGGCTGACCGGCTACCATAACGAAGACTGGGCGGCGAAAATGCTGACCAAGGGCGGATGGATTCCGCCATCGCCAAAAATTACGGAGAAACAGGCTTACCAGGACTTTATGAATGAAATTCCGGCCAGAAAAACGTTTGTCGATCTGCTTGGTAGCCCCAACGCGAAGATCACACCGGTTATTCCGGTGCAGCAGTATTATTGGGACCGGGCGGCAAAAGCCGAAGAATCCGTCATGACGGGTAACAAAGATCCCAAGCAGGCGCTGGAAACCTTGCAGAAAGAAGTCGAGGAAGAGATCGCCAAGGCTGGCGGCAAATAACGGATAAGGGCAGGGGGAAAGGGATCCATTTCGGATATCCCTTCCTCCTTGCGCCACAACCGTGAAAGGAGAGGCCCAAAATGCTTGATATCAACGCACAGCCTACCACGAAATTAAGCAGAACAAAGAAAGGCGTGTATAAACAGCTGATCGCCCATGTTTGCTTGATCGTACTGGGCATCACCTTCCTTTTCCCTTTTGTATGGATGCTGTCCACCGCGCTCAAACCGGAAGCGCAAATTTTCAAATGGCCGCCTGAATGGATCCCGGATCAGTTTCTATGGTCGAATTTTCCGGAGGCGCTGACGTTTGTCCCGTTCGGAACTTACGTCATCAATACGTTAACCATTTGCATATGGGCGATGGTCGGCACATGCGTATCCTCCGCTCTGGTGGCCTACGGGTTTGCCAAAATCCAATGGCCGGGACGGAACGTACTGTTCATGATCATGCTCAGCACGATGATGCTGCCCTCGCAGGTCACGATGATTCCGATTTTCGTCATTTTCAAAAAGATCGGCTGGGTGGGAAGCTATAAACCGCTCATTATCCCGGCATTTTTAGGCGGTGCGTTTTTTATTTTTCTGCTGAGGCAGTTTTTTCTGACGATTCCGCAGGAATTGTCCGAGGCGGCCAAAATTGACGGCTGTTCGGAATTCCGGACCTTCTGGCAGATCATTCTCCCGCTCGCGCGTCCGGCGTTTGCCACAGTAGCGTTATTTACGTTCATGAACAACTGGAACGACTTCATGGGACCGTTAATTTATTTGAGCGATGAGAAAATGTACACCGTATCGCTTGGTTTACAGCAGTTTATCGGTCAGTACGGCACGCGCTGGGGGATGCTGATGGCGGCTTCCACCGTGGCGACGCTGCCCATTATCATTTTGTTCTTTTTTGCCCAAAAGACCTTTATCCAGGGGATTTCGACGACAGGTATCAAAGGCTGACAGGTTGACTGGCCTGGCGGCTAGCCGTGTGCAGCTTGATCAAAGGGAGGAATTCGGTAGTGAAGAAGATCGTATTTATCGGGGCAGGAAGTCTCGTGTTCACGAAAAACCTGGTTCGAGACCTGCTTACATTTCCTGCACTCACGGACAGCATCATCGCTTTGGTTGACATTGACGAGGAGCGCCTTGGATTTGCGAAGAAGACGGTAGAGAAAATCATTTCGGCCGGACACTATTCCGCTAAAGTCGAGGCGCATACCGACAGAGCCAAGGCGCTCGATGGGGCGGACGGAGTCGTCTGCACCATCTTGGCGGGAAGCCTGGACGTATGGCGGAAAGACATCGAAATCCCCAAACAGTACGGCGTGGACATTAATGTCGGGGATACGCGCGGGCCATCGGGCATATTCAGGGCGCTCCGGACGATTCCGGTGATGCTGGACATTTGCCGCGATATCGAGCGGTGCTGTCCGCAGGCGGTATTTCTGAATTATACGAATCCGATGGCGATGCTGTGCAGGGCGATGCAGAGCGAAACGAACGTAATCGTGACAGGTCTGTGCCACAGCGTTCAGGGTACGGCATCGATGCTGGCCAGGTGGATCGGTGCACCTAAAGAGGAGATCACGTATCTCTGCGCAGGCATCAATCATCAGGCATTTTATCTGGATTTTCGCTGGAACGGCCAGGACGCGTATCCGCTCATTCGGGAGGCGATGAACCAGCCGGACGTATACAACGAGGAGCAGGTCAGAAACGAAATGTTCCTTCACCTGGACTATTACGTCACGGAATCCAGCGGCCATAACTCTGAATACAATGCCTGGTTCAGAAAGCGGCCGGATTTGATTGAAAAGTACTGCACGCACGGCACGGGCTGGAATCCCGGGGAATACGCGTATATTATCAAAGGCTACGAGCAGAGGCAGGGCAGCTGGAAGGAACAGATGCAGCGCTGGATGGATGAGCCCATCGATTTAAACCGGGGCGAAGAGTACGCCGCTTATATCTTTAACGCCACGATCGGGGACGGCACGCTGTTTAAATTCAACGGCAACGTCCGTAACCACGGCTTGATCGACAATTTACCGGACGGCTGTTGCGTTGAGGTGCCGGTATTGGCGTCGAAGCGCGGGCTGGAGCCGATCCATGTGGGAGCCCTGCCGGATCAGCTGGCGGTCTTGACCAACATAAGCGCCCGCTGCGAAGAGATGGCCGTAGAAGGCGCGCTTTCAGGCGATCCGCGAAAAGTGTTCCACGCGGTATGCTTCGATCCGCTGACTTCCGCGGTCCTCAGCCTGGATGAGATCAAATCGATGGTTGATGAGATGTTTGAAGCCAATCGCGAATATTTGCCGCAGTTTAAACATTTCAAATCATAGCTCATCAGCGGAACTCCCGATGAAACTTTTTCCATCTTGGTTTCGTTTAACAAGGTGGAGGCGATAATACACAATGAAACTTAATCGGAGAATTGGATTTACATTAGCAGCCGGTTTGATGGGAGCAAGCCTGCTGGCTGCTGCAGCCGGTGCGGCCCCTGCAGGGAGCGCTGCTGCGCCGGTGCAGGTGCCGGCACAAGCGGTGGAGAAGGTCGTCGTGACCGACGCGACCAAGATCAGCAAGCTGAATCATACCAGCGTCACGCCATTAATCATAGAAGCCGAGAAACGGTATTTTTATGCCCTGGGCGGCGGCAAGGGATTAGGGGACACATTTGAGATCAATGGCCGGCAGTACCGGTACTTGTCCGATGATATCGGAACCCGGGAGAAGCTGATGGATTACTTGAAATCCGTGTATACGGAAAAGGCAGCGGCCTATTTTGTGGATAAATATTTCATTTCTCATGACGGACGACTGGCTCAGCAGAACGCTGATGGCGGCAATATTCTGGAGTTCGACAAGGCGACGGCCAAACTGCTCAGCATGACCGATACGCAGCGCGTGTATAAGCTGAGCGTTCCTTATCCGGAGCATCTTCAAGGTCCGGCCTACGTGACGGTCAAGTTTGAGAAAGTCGGACAATTTTGGAGAGTGGGCACCGCTCCGCATGCGATATTCTAGAAGTGTTCCGGCTTCAGCAGCTTCTCGGATCGCCGGGCAGCAGCGCTTGAAAACCGAATAAGCATATGTGAAGAAGCTGCGTATTTTTACGCAGCTTTTATATTTGCGATTCGATTTCAAGGAGATGGCGCAGGAGGCGGATCGATGGGCCGCGACTCCATGCCGAACCGGTTGGAAATGGCATTTTTATAAATCCGATTGGCGTTTTTGTTCATATTCAAACCGGGTCCGTCGTCTTTACAATCAAAGAGAAAGATGCAGCGCATCTTGCTTAAATACCTTGGACTGGAAGGAGGTTGGACCGAATCTTGTAACCGCTGTCAAAATAAAAGTTCATCAAAGGAGGATGTTGAAGCGATGCGCAAGAAGCTGCCCGTGATCCTATTGGCCGTTACGATGATGTTAGGAGGCGCCGCGCCGGGAACGGACACCGCCAGGGCCGCCGCCAAGGAGCCCCAAACGCTGAATCCCGCGGATGAATATCTGCCGCTGGGTCCGGATGGACGAAGCCGCCTGTACCCGAAGGATTGGTATCCGGGTTACCAGGACGAGCAGGGGAGATACGTACACGATTATTCCTATGCGGGTTATCACCGCGGCATGGAGGATATTCCTTCCGTGAAGAAAAACAAAGGTATAGATGTCACGCAGGCGCCATATCACGCCGACCCCACCGGAAACACGGATGCGACGGCGGCCATTCAGCACGCCATCGATGATGCGGCTTCGAGGGGAGGGGGCGTCGTCTATCTCCCGAAGGGAACCTATCGGGTGGCACCGGAGGCAGGCAAGGATTATGCTTTGAACATCCGCGCGGGCCACATCGTGCTGAAAGGCGACGGGATGGACAAGACCCGAATTTATAACGCCCAGGAAAACATGAAAAACAAGGATATTATCCGGGTCGGCGGCGGAGATTGGAAAAAGACCGATGTCTCCACTACCTTGACGAAGTCGGTATCCGAACCGACCGTGCTGCTTCCGGTAGCGGATGCAAGCAGGTTTGCCGTTGGCGACTATGTAGTCATTTCGTTCGAGACGACGGAGGGATTTCTGAAAGAGCTGGGCATGCAAAATAAATGGTCGTCCCGTCTGGGCAAGGTGGAGCCGCTGTTCTACCGGCAGATCGTTGGGGTGGATCCGGTTCACCATACATTAACGCTGGATATTCCTACCCGATATCCCATGAAGCTGAGGGACCATATCGCGATTGCCAAGACCGAACGTCCGATAGAAGAGATCGGGCTGGAAGACTTCTCTATTGCCAACGTGCAAAACCCCAAATCCGGGCTGGGCGAAGACGATTTTAAAGTGGTCGGCACGGCCGGTTATGAAAGCGATAACGCCAAGGCCGTCAATATGGTGGCTGTCGCCAACAGCTGGATCCGCAACATTAGCACGTATAAACCGCCGGGGAATCAGGACTACCATATTTTATCCAAAGGCATTATCCTCGACCGGACCAAAAATGTTACCGTTGAGAATGTCACCATGCAGTACCCGCAGTACAGGGGAGCGAACGGCAACGGATATTTGTACCAACTGATCGGAAACGACAATCTGATCACAGACAGCAAGGCTGTGGGAGCAAGGCACAGCTATACCTTCGCCAATTTTTCTTCCAATGGAAACGTGCTTTACCGGGATTACTCGGAGAATCCGTCGCTGCTCACGGATTTCCATATGTATTTAAGCATGGCCAACCTGATTGACAATCTCGTGGTCAATGGGGATACCATTTCCGCCATTACCCGGGATTACGGTTCGTCGCCTACCAACCGTCACGGTGTCGTGACCACCGAAAGCGTGTTCTGGAACACGACCGGGGAAGCGTCGCATCCCAGCAAGCCCGGCGTGATCGTGGAGTCGGAACAATTCGGGAACGGATACGTGATTGGTACCCAGGGGAACGACGACGGGGTCAATGTACATATCACCGGCTCGATTCCCGATGCGAACACGCAGCCTTTCGACATGGCCGAAGGGATTGGCGAAGGAAAGCGGCTGTCGCCTCAGAGCTTATTTGCCGACCAGAGCAAGCGCCGGCTGCAGCGTCTGGGTGCCGGACTCAAGTCGCTTCTGATCGAAGGGCAGCCGATAGCCGGCATGCAGTTCTTAAGAACGGAATACGACTATACGCTGCCTTATGGGACGACGAAACCTCCGGTGATCGCGGCGGAACCGCTGGAGAACGGTGCGAAAGTATCCGTGTCCCAGCCCAAGGATGTAAACGGCACAGGGGAGATCAAGGTGTTCTACCGTGGTGACGTGCAGAACATTCGGGTTCGTTTTCATGTCGCAGACACCCCAGTCCTCCCCGAGAATATTACGGTCACGCCGGACAAAAGCGTTCCTGGCTGGAGGGTGACCGGTAATGCGATCAGTGCCGGTAGAAGCGGCCAACTTGCCTCGTACCTGACACTGGACAATGGGGACATGGTCAATGTGAAAGACTTGAATGTTCCCGTCAGCTACCGGGTGAGCGATGACACCATTGGAACGGTGGAAGGAAACACCTTCCATGCGTTGAAGCCCGGGACGGTGGATATTATCGCAAGCTGCGTTTTCGAAGGGGTGACCGTAGAGGCGAAGGAGACCTTTGAGGTTAAGGAAGCCATGCAGGAGCCGCCCGGACCGCTGGCCGATATTGTAAAGGTTACGGCCAGCGCCGATGACGGAAATGTTCCGGTCAACACCATCGACCGGGACCCGGATTCGAGATGGTCGGCGGACGGCAAGGGTCAATACCTGCAGCTGGAGCTGGCCGAAGAAACGGAAATCGATCAGGTCAGCATTTGGTTTTACAACGGCCACACCCGGTCCAATGACTTCGATCTGGAAGTTTCGGGGGACGGCATCCATTATGAGAAAGTACTCAGCGGCATATCCAGCCAGAAGCAGGCCGGATACGAAACGTTTGCATTTCCGCCGGTTCGGGCCAAGTATGTCCGTTATGTCGGACAAGGAAATGAGCTGAATAGCTGGAACAGTATCACGGAATTTTGGGTACATGCATCTTCCAAAGCCGACTGAAGGAAAGAGCGAAATGTATACTCGGTGAGAAAAAAACCAGCCTGGACTACCCGTTCAGGCTGGTTTTCAACTTTCCTATTCATTTTTTTCGTGAACTTTGTTCGAGCATTCGATATCCGTTGTCTCAGGGACATCATGCGGCTCTCCATACCTTGTATGATCCGTACGGAACGCCTTCATGAGCGAGCAAACTTGGATGGACGTATGTACCTCTCAGTTACCCGAATGAAGTATGGACACTCTGTTCGACGAGTTCCCTTAGTTCAGCCTTATACGCTGCATATTGAACTGTGCTGATGCTTCCTTTGCGCAGGCGCTCATCCAGCTGTTGGGTCAGCTGCGATACTTGCAGATCGATGATTCTCTGGATGTCGGCTCCCTGGTCAGCGGCGATGTCATGCAGGGACTTGCCTTCATACAGTGCCTCATACAGTTCCTCGTCGGAGTCCTGATGGAGAGCTTCCAGCAGTTCGTCTTTATCCTTTACGCCGGCGGCTGCCCATTTGGCGGCCGGGCTTGCGCTTGTGATGGAGGCGCTTAACGCGGTGCTTCCAAAGGACATGATCACGACCATCGTTCCGACAATCATCACTCGCTTTATATTCATGGTTAAAAATCCTCTTTTCATGTATTTTGTTACGGGTCATCTGTGAGAACGGGTATGTGGGTGGTGAGATCTTCAGCCTAAGGTCATTATAGACAGCAAACCTGAGGAAAACCTTAAAGATTCTATAACCGTACCTAAAGTTATACGGATTCATTGCGGATCAGGTTTCAATTAACGGAATAAAAACCAACGGAAAGCTAAAAAGCTTTCCGTTGAGGTATTTCCTGTTATACCGCCGGCGGATTCGAGTAGGCCGCAGCGTTGAAGCTTTCCGGACCGGTACGCGTCGGGACGACGAGGACGGTTGCGGGTACGCTGACGATTCCTTGGTAGACAATGAATCCCGGATTCGGCGGATGGTAATCAATTCCGTCCCCGGACAAAACGGTCGTTGTCAATGCGCCTGCCACAAGAGGCAGGGTTTGAGTCACGGAATAAACTGTTGTTGGTACACCGTTTATGATGCGGTTCACCGTAATCGTTACCGGAGTCAGAACCGAAATCAATGCGCTCAGCGTAAATGTGTAATTGAACACGACCCGAAGATCCGTTCCGGCTGTCGAAGTATTCAGTCCGAGCGTACCAAACAGTGCCGAAGCAGGTGGATTGAGAAGATTAATAACAGGACCTAACGGAATGGAGATGCCTCCGGCCGTACTAGCATTCTGTGATACCTGCGTATCTACTAAAAAATTTGGCATCCGTTGAACCTCCTTTTCCGAAGAGATAGTAAAGGATATGCTTGATTTCAGAGATCAGATTGGACGGGCTTGGGTTTCTACCGCGGTCCGAAAAGAAAAAGGCGAATCTATTAAATTCCAAAAACGCCGTGAATGGATGCATGAGAGCAAGCCGGCTTTTGGCAAGTTCTTGCGCTTCCCAAAAGCTTGCCTTGTGCTATAATGTAACCGATTCCATAGAGTTCAGCAGAATGTGTCACGGGGGAAGCGCGGATGAAGAAGATGATGATGGTTTACCTGGTATTAATCATTGCGTTTGGCGTCTATGTATTTATGTACCGGATGGATGACAAGCGTTCTTCTGCATGGCCGGACGGCGGGCTGCACGGCAGCATCGGGGAGAACTATGTGATGGTGACCTTCCAATCCGGAATGGAATATTGGAAAAATATTTTGAAAGGATTCGAAGATGGCGGCGATGCCCTCGGCGTGTCCGTCGAGTACCATGGAGCCACCCAGTACGACGTGCAGGAGCAGATCACCGTGCTAGAGCAGGTTATTGCGAAGAAGCCTGCCGGCATCGCGCTGTCGGCCATCGATTCCGACGCTCTGACCGCGACGATCGACAAAGCGGTGGACGCGGGTATTCCCGTCGTCCTGTTCGACTCGGATGCCCCGGACAGCAAGGCGTATTCTTTTCTCGCAACCAATAACTACGATGCGGGCGTGGCGGCCGCCGATAAGATGGCGCAAATCGTCGGCCGGCAGGGCGAAGTCGGCGTCATCACGCAGTCCGGCCAGCAAAACCACAGCGACCGCACGTCTGGTTTCAAGGAAACGATCGCGAGCCGGTATCCGGCGATGTCGGTGGTTGAGGTGAAGGAAGGAAAAGGCGACGCCATGATCGCCAAAGCCGCGGCCGCGGACATGCTGGGCAAGCATCCGGACCTTAAAGGCATTTTCGTCACCGAAGCCAGCGGCGGCACGGGAGCGGCGGACGCGGTGATCGCTGCGAACCGGACCGGGAAAGTGAAGATCATCGGGTTTGATACGAATAAAGAGACGCTGGACCGGATATCCGACGGCACGATTTCAGCGACAATCGCGCAGGGGACATGGAATATGGGCTACTGGTCGCTGCAGTATTTATTCCATCTTCATCATGGGCTGACCGTCCCCGCACCGACGCTGGGCAACGATGTATCCCCGCTGCCGCCGCGGGTGGATACCGGCATTACGATCGTTACCCGCGAGAATGTGAAGGATTATTATGCGAAATAAACTTCATCATAACTGGCGGCAGCGTCTGCTGAAGTGGACCCGGTTCGGCGATCTACCGCTGCGGTACAAGCTGGTCATCCTTTTTCTGATGGTAGGCATTCTTCCGTCAATTGCGCTCGGCGCATTGGTCAACTGGACGGTCAATCGGATCGTGGATGGGCAGGTCACGGCGAACACGGTGCAGCTTATCGGCAAAGTCAATCAGACGCTTGATAACGATATGGAAAACTTGCAGAACATTACTTATTTGATCGGCTTCGACCCGGCCATCAACAGGTTCCTGAACGGGCAGATTGCCGCTGAAGGGGCGGGTGCCACCGGAGGAGCTGGTGCCGCCGAAGGAGGCTCCGGACAAGCGCAGCGGCCGCAGATCAATGACCAAATCGGAGAAGTGTACGCCTTGAAGAAGTATTTGCAGGGCTTTACAACGCTGTATCCTGAAATCGCCGCCATCCTGGTCGTGAACCAAAACGGCGATTACATCAGCAACGAAATGTATGCCCGGACACCGGCCAATTTGATCCGGGATTCGTGGTATGAAGAGGCTGCGAGTCACGAAGGGATTTTTACGGTGCTGGGGCATCCATCGGAGCGAAACGTCACCACGCATGTGCATTATGCGAACGATGAGCTGATCACGGTCGTCCGGTCCTTTGTCGATCCGGATACGCGCAAAGTAACGGGTGCCGTGCTGATCGACCTGAAGCTGCGGGCGGTGGCCAGCACGGTCCGGAACGTCACGCTCGGTAAAAACGGCTATTTAATGGTGACCGATGCCGGCGGCTCGGCCATTTACACGCCGGATGAAACGCTGGTTCGGGACATTCCTTCATCCTGGATTCCCCGGAAAGACAGCGGCATGTTCAGGCATGAGGTCGACGGCAGGCGGCTGCAGTTTATTTATGGTACCTCGTCTTTTACAGGCTGGCGGACCATCGGCGTGTTCGACAGCGGCGAAGCGGTCCGCGAAGTGCGGGAGATCCGCTTCTACGTGATCTGCTTCCTGTTTGTCGTCTGCATGTTCGGCCTAACGGCCTCGTATACGCTGTCGCAGTCCGTGTCCCGGCCGATCCGCCAGCTGATGGCATTTATGCAGAAGGCTGAATCCGGGGATTTGACGATTCGCTATTGGGGCGGAAGGCAGGACGAGGTTGGTATGCTGGGCCGCAGCTTTAACCGGATGCTGGCCGAGATCCGCAAGCTGCTGAAGCTGAGCGAGCTCCGGGAACGGCAGAAGCGCGAGGCGGAGCTGCGCAGCCTGCAGGCGCATATCAAGCCGCATTTTTTATACAATACGCTGGATACGATCCATTGGATGGCTAAGAAAAAAGGGGCCGACGATGTGTCCGACATGGTGGAGTCGCTGTCCAGGCTGTTCCGGATCGGTCTCAGCAAAGGGGATGACATCATTCCGATGACCGACGAATGGACGCATATCTCCAGCTACTTGCAGATCCAGAAGACGCGTTACCGCGACCGGCTCACCTACGAGCTGGAGCTGCCTAAAGAAGCGGAAGGGCTGTATGTGCTGAAGCTTGTGCTTCAGCCTATCGTTGAAAACGCCATCTATCATGGCATTAAGGCACGCAGGGGGCCGGGTATCATAAGGGTATCCGCTGAGGTTGAAGGCGGCCTTCTTCGTTTCATTGTTAAGGACAACGGGGCAGGGATGTCCCAGGAGCGGCTCGAGGCGCTGCGCCGCCAGCTTCGGGATCCTTTGGCCGCCATGGATCACCCTCCCGAAGAAGGAGGACCGGGCAGCCGCAGCTACGGGATGCTGAATGTGCAGGCGCGGCTTGCGCTTACATTTGGGGAAGAATACGGAATTAGCATCGAGAGTACGGAAGGTGCGGGCACGAGCGTGATGATCGAGCATCCGCTGCTGCATACGGTTCCGGCGCAGCCCGTACAAGATGGGAGAGATCGTTAATGAAGAAGCGATATCAGGTACTGATTGCGGACGATGAACCGATTATCCGGGAAGGCATCATGGATTCGGTGGATTGGGAGGCGCTTGGCATGGAGGTCGCCGGCGAAGCGGAAGACGGGGAGGAAGCGCTGGAGTTCGCCCTGCGCGAAGCGGTCGACATCGTTCTGGTCGACATGAACATGCCGATCATGGACGGCCTGACGCTGATGAAGCGGCTGAAGTCCGAACGCCCGGCGTGCCGCTTTGTCATCATTACCGGGCATGACGAATTTGCTTACGCGCAGGAAGCCATTCGCCTTGGCGTCAAGGATTATATTTTGAAGCCGGTTAACAGCGGTCATTTGCAAGAGGTACTGCAAAGCGTCAAGCAGGAGCTCGATGAGCAGCAGGTTCAGAGCCACTATTTGAAGCAGGCCTCAGAGCAGATTGAGCGGAACATCCCGCTCCTGCGGCAGCGCTTTTGCCAGGAGTGGATTCAGGGGTTGGTGGACGACGGGACCGCGCTCGAGGAGCTGGAGTTTCTCGGCCTGCCTCCCGGTTTCCCGGTAGTGTTGGGGATCGTCAGATGGCCGGAGACGGCTGCTGGCCAGACGCTGATGAAAGAGAGCGAAAGGCAGCTGTATCTGTTCGCGATCGAAAATATCGTCTCGGAGCTGCTGCAGGATAAGCCGTATCAGGTGTTCCGGGAACATACGGAATTGATCGGCATCTGCTTGTGGGAGACCGTGCCGCTGGAAATGGCCGCAAATATCGAATCGGCGGTGCAGCAATATTTGAAAATCACCGTCCAATGCCAGATTCAGGCGGTGCCTGAAGGCCCTGGTGCTATGGCAGCCGCATTCGATGCCTGCCGGGAGGCGGTGTTCCGGGACGCGCAGCTGTCCCCGCTGGTGCGGCGGGCCCGGCAGCTTATCCACGACAATTACGACCGGCCCGAACTTACGCTGGAATCGTTTGCGGAGAGCCTGCAGGTGTCGCCGGTCTATTTGAGCCGGATGCTAAAGAAGGAGCTGGGGACTTCCTTCGTCGGCTTCCTGACGCAGACGAGGATCCGCAAAGCGATCCAACTGCTGAACGCAACGAACCTGACCATCTACGAGATCGCCGAGCAGGTCGGCTACGACAGCCAGCATTACTTCAGCACGGCGTTTAAGAAGGTGATGGGCGTCTCTCCCAACCGGTACCGGCGCGGCGACGCGTATCAGGAAGTGTAGAGGCCGGGAGGAGCAGGCGGGATCATAGCAAACCCAACGACCGAAATATTCGGTCGTTTTTTTATTGGCTCGAATAGCCATACCCACGCCCACTCCTGACATTACCCGACGCAACGATCCCAACAAAGGTTTGAAATTTATAAAAAAGGTTCGATCCGTGAAAAGACCCCAGCCCGGGTCAGCGTGTATCCTTTGAAGTACAGAGAGGCTTTACGATCCATTAGATGTAAGCGCTCTCGACCTTGAGCATACCGGAAAGGAGAACGTACCGATGAAGAAAGCAATGTTAGCGCTCCTGATGGTCGCGATGCTGATGGCCCTGACGGCCTGCAATCTGGCCGAGAGCGGAGCCGGTGATAAAAGCAAGGGCTATGTCGGGCTGGCGATGCCGACCAAATCGTCCGAGCGCTGGGTGGCCGACGGCAAAAACATGGAGCGGCTGTTCCAGGAAAAAGGTTACAAGACCGATTTACAGTTTGCGGAAGACGTGGTCGAGAACCAGATTTCGCAAATTGAGAACATGATTACCAAGGGGGTCGACGTCATTGTCGTCGCCTCGATTGACGGAAACACGCTGACCGACGTCATCAAGAAGGCGCATGATCAGGGGATTAAGGTCATCTCTTATGACCGGTTAATCCGGAACACGCCGTACCTGTCCTACTACGCCACGTTCGACAATTTCAAGGTCGGCGTGCTGCAGGCTTCCTACATCGAGCAGAAGCTCGGGCTTAAGGAAGGCAAAGGCCCCTTCAACATCGAGCTGTTCGGCGGCTCTCCGGACGACAATAACTCGTATTTCTTCTACGACGGCGCCATGTCGATTCTGAAGCCGTATATCGACTCCGGCAAGCTGGTCGTCCGCAGCAAGCAGATGACGATGGCGCAGATCGCTACCCTCCGGTGGGACGGCGCCTTGGCGCAATCCCGGATGGATAACCTGCTCAGCGCCAACTACTCGAACGCGAACTTGGATGCGGTACTGTCACCGTACGACGGCATCAGCATCGGGATCATTTCTTCGCTGAAGGGCGTCGGCTACGGTACGGCGAAAAAGCCGATGCCGATTATCACCGGCCAGGACGGGGAGCTTGCTTCCATCAAGTCCATCGTTGCCGGGGAACAGACGCAGACGGTGTTCAAGGACACCCGCAAGCTGGCGGAGCAGGCGGTCAAAATGGCCGAGAACATTCTGAAGGGCCAGGAGGCGGAAGTCAACGATACGAAGTCTTACGATAACGGCATCAAGGTCGTGCCGGCCTATCTGCTGCCGCCGGTGTCGGTCGATGTGACGAATGTCGAGAAAGAGCTGGTGGAATCCGGTTATTACACCAAGGCGGAAATCGGCCTGAAGTAGTCCGAAGTTCGGAATCAACATAAGCGAAGCGAGGGGAAGGTGAAGCTCACATGTCGGAATACATTTTGGAAATGCGGAACATTACGAAGGAGTTTCCCGGTGTCAAGGCGCTGAGCAACGTGAACCTTAAAATCCGGGAAGGCGAAATTCATTCCCTGTGCGGGGAGAACGGGGCGGGCAAGTCGACGCTGATGAAGGTGCTGAGCGGGGTCTATCCGCACGGTACGTATGACGGAGAGATTTTATTCAAAGGGAAAACCTGCGAATTTAAAAATATCAAGCACAGTGAAGAGCTCGGTATCGTTATCATCCACCAGGAGCTCGCGCTGATTCCGTATCTGTCGATTGCGGAAAATATTTTCCTCGGCAATGAACGGTCGAGCCGCGGCATTATGAACTGGAACGAAACGATTACGGGAGCGAGGGAGCTTTTGGACAAAGTCGGACTGAAGGAAAATCCGAACACGCCCGTAGGCAATATCGGAGTCGGCAAGCAGCAGCTGGTCGAAATTGCGAAAGCGCTCTCCAAAAAGGTGAAGCTGCTCATTCTGGATGAGCCGACGGCAGCCCTTAACGAGGACGACAGCGAAAACTTGCTCCAGCTGATGCTGGAATTCAAGCGGCAGGGCATCTCCTGCATTCTCATCTCCCATAAGCTGAACGAGGTGTCGAAAGTATCCGATTCAATCACGATTTTGCGCGACGGCCAGACGATCGAGACGCTTGACATGAAGGGCGGGGACGTGAACGAGGACCGGATTATCCGCGGCATGGTCGGGCGGGACCTGACGAACCGTTATCCGGAGCGAACGCCGAAGATCGGCGATACCATTCTGGAGGTCAAGGACTGGACCGTATACGACGAGCAGCGGAGCGACCGCAAAATGCTGGACCAGGTCAATCTTCATATCCGGCGCGGGGAGATCGTCGGCATTGCCGGGCTGATGGGGGCCGGGCGGACGGAGCTGGCGATGAGCATTTTCGGCAAAGCTTATGGACGCAACATTTCCGGGACGCTGATCAAGGACGGGAAGCCGATCCAGAACAACACGATCACGCAGGCGATCGACAACGGCTTTGCGTACGTGACGGAGGACCGCAAGCATTATGGCCTGATCCTGATCGATGATATCAAGCGCAACATTTCGCTGACGGGGTTGCCCAAACTGGCCAAAGGCACGGTGATCGACGACAAGCAGGAGGTTCTGGTGGCGGAGGAAATGCGGCAGAAGCTGAAGATCAAGACGCCGAACATTTTGCAGAAAACGGGTAATCTCAGCGGAGGCAACCAGCAGAAGGTGGTGCTGAGCAAATGGATTTTTTCCGAGCCGGATATTCTCATTCTCGACGAACCAACGCGCGGAATCGACGTGGGAGCCAAATACGAAATTTATACGATCATCAATCAGCTGGCCGATGAGGGCAAAGGCGTCCTCGTCATTTCTTCCGAGCTCCCGGAGATTCTAGGGATCTGCGACCG
This sequence comes from Paenibacillus rhizosphaerae, assembly GCF_014192015.1. GTDB lineage: Bacteria > Bacillota > Bacilli > Paenibacillales > Paenibacillaceae > Paenibacillus_AQ > Paenibacillus_AQ rhizosphaerae. The sequence goes on from NZ_JACHXJ010000001.1 coordinate 307,362, forward strand.
CATATATGTGATGAACGCTGGCCGGATCACGGGCGAAGTGAGCCGTGAAGAAGCTTCGCAGGAGACGCTGATGAGATATATGACCAAGACTGGAGGGGCCAAGCATGGAAACGTTGGTTAAAATGTTTAAAAATAATATCCGGCAGTACGGGATGATCATCGCCCTTGTCGTCATCATGATTTTGTTCGAAATTATTACGGGCGGCCTGCTGCTCAAACCGATTAACATTACCAATCTGATTTTGCAAAACAGCTACATTCTCGTCCTGGCGATCGGGATGGTGCTGGTCATTATTACCGGACATATCGACCTGTCGGTCGGATCGATCGCCGCGTTCGTCGGTGCGGTGGCCGCCATTATGATGGTTGACCTGCACTGGCATCCGGTTGTCGCGGTTATCGCCTCCCTGGTTGTCGGCGCGCTGATCGGCGCCTGGCAGGGCTTTTGGGTCGCTTATGTAAAAATCCCGGCGTTTATCGTCACGCTGGCCGGCATGCTGCTGTTCCGCGGTTTGACGATGATCGTGCTGAAAGGGCAGTCCATCGCGCCGTTTCCGAACGGATTTCAGAAAATCAGCTCCGGCTTCATTCCGGATTTCGGCAGTGCGGGAACGAATATTGTGGCGGTGCTGGCGGGCATTCTTTTCACCGTCATCTATATCGTCAATGAACTTCGCGACCGCAGAGCGCAAAAGAAGTATAACTTTGAAGTGGTTTCCGGAGGACTGTTCATCCTGAAGCTCGTCGTCATTGCGGCCATCATCAACGCATTTACCTTTATGCTTGCGATCTACGCCGGGCTGCCGAACATTCTGATTCTACTGCTGGTGCTCATTATCATCTACTCGTTCGTCATGAACAAAACCGTGATGGGACGCCATATCTATGCTCTCGGCGGCAACGAAAAAGCGGCGGACCTGTCCGGCGTAAAGACGAAAAAGGTGACGTTTTGGGTCTTTGTCAACATGGGTGTACTGGCCGCCATCTCGGGCCTCATCTTTGCGGCACGCCTGAACGCGGCCACGCCTAGAGCCGGCACCAACTTTGAGCTGGACGCGATCGCCGCGAGCTTCATCGGCGGGGCATCGGCGACGGGCGGCATCGGAACGGTCTTCGGCGCCATTATCGGCGGCCTCGTCATGGGCGTGCTCAACAACGGGATGTCGCTCATCGGTCTGGGGGTCGACTGGCAGCAAGGGATTAAGGGCCTTGTCCTTTTGGCGGCCGTAGCCTTCGATATCTACAATAAGAAGAAAGTTACCTTCCTGAAATAATCGTCTTGCTTAGGCAGACAGATCATTTTCCATTGAAAAGTAAGGCACTGGATGACCAAGAGCCCGCAGTTATGCGGACTCTTGGTCTTTTGCTCATTCCCTACCTTTCATCATCGACGATACGGATATCCGGAAACTTCGATAAGCGGTTTTCAAGCAGTGCGGATGACATATGCCGCAAATGCAGGTTGAAGAAAGCCGTAACATACGCTCGTTGGGCTGATACAGCCTGCACCGGATCCATCGTGCCGATAGCCTCCTGTACCACTGTGCTTGGCAAGCCTAGTTTCTCTTGGAGCTGAGGCAGTATCGCCGGGTAATCCGTGAATGTGAAATGCATTCCTTTCGGGGCGCTGACGTCGAGCTTCCAGCCGGTCGAATGCGTCCACAACGACTTCCAATCGGGTCTAGTTACATGCGAGTCGGGCCGTTGTTCTTCATAATAGCCGGACCCCATCAACATAAATGGGCGATCCAGGCCTTCTTCCGCGACCGGGAGCAGGGCATCCGGCAAGTAACCGAGCGTTCCGTCCATCAGGATGCCTGCGTCGATGCGGCGGTCATCATACATCGTCTGCAAGGCGGCGGCTCCTCCGGCGGAATGGCCGAAAATGCCGATATGCGACAGATCCATCGCCTTACCCAGCCCATTAGGGAGCAGGCGCTGTGCTGCGTCGGGATTCCCGCCTGTCCGAAGGACCGCCAGCTGATCAAGGACAAACCGGATGTCCAGTTCGCGTACGTCCATAAGCTTCATAATGGTTTCTTCGCTAAGCTTCGGCAATGCCTGTATTTCCACCCTACCGCCTGGAAATTCCACCTCGGATGCGTCGTACGTATGGTCGATCGTGACGACGACATAGCCTTGACTGGCGAGCTCCTCGGCTGCGATCGTGCCGGCCGTCCGGGGGACGCCGCTTCCCGGGGAGTATAACACGACGGGGTATCGGCCATGTGCATTTGCCACCGGTGCAGCGAGCAATCCATGTGTCTTGACTTGTTCCCACTGGATAGCCCCAGGACTGACGCCGGCAGGGATCAGGGTAGATTTTTCGTAATGGGCGGCCGCCCCGGGCTGCATATAGGGAGCGAGAGCGGGACTGGCCGACTTTTGCCTTGCTGGATACCAGATGCTGATCATAAGCTCCCGCGTTTTTCCGGTCACCCACGGATCGGGCCTGCCTTTGTCGATCAGATGCATCTCCGTGGTGCCCACCGAATAGGCTCCGGTCGGTTCCGGCAGGCTGAATACAATCGGGGCGGTTTGATGCGGAGACGAAGGGGGTATTGACGGTTCGGCATACGACGTGGGGATCAAGGACGTCAACCCGCCAGCCAGGAGGATGCCTAGGGTGAGATGCCGGACAAGCCTCCATCTTTGCGGCGAGGGGAATCTTCGAGCTTTGCTTTCAATATGCATTACGTTCAGAACCTCCATGTTTAGAATAGGTCTTGCCTTCCCCATTCTACAAAAGCGAACATGAATTGCGGCTTACAAAGCGCATGGCCAACCTTACGCATTTGTCACGGTGCGCCTGTCATTTTTCCGCCGAACATAAAAACACCCCTAGGATCAGACGGTTCATCCTAAGGGGTTTCCAACATTAAATTTACGGGATGTAATGAATCAGGAACGGGGTTCGTTTACTTCAATGCGGAATAAATACTTTCCGTATACTTTGTAATCGCTTCGTCATAATCCGGATACGGATATCCGAGACGGCTTGACACCGCCTTGGAATATGTTCTGAACAGCTCGTAACAAGTAAATAAAGACTTCCACATGTGCTCGTACCCGTTCTCCGCGTAGGTTGACAGTAGAGTCTCCCAATCTTCATCGGAAAGGTAACGGTGGATAAATTTATAATTTTTTCCTACGCTAAAGGTAAACCCGTGCTCTGAGCCAATTTGCCAAGCCATCATTCTCAGCAAATTGGGCCGCGCGATCTCGTTCAAGTGGTCGATGGCAAACAGGATTTCTTTTCGCGCCAATCCCTTGACCACGTAAGTGGAAACCATCCAGAATTCATTGCAGCAATCGTCAAACTCCCTGGCTGTGGGCTTTTTAATCCAATATTGGCGGTCATCCGCGATCACTTCATGTTTGATGAGGGCATCCTTATCCAGCAAAACCTCGACCAACCCGTCGCTGTGGGTGAAATAATTCTCCGCCTCATTTAATGGAATCAGGGTCAAGTCAACTTTGTTGCCGTCTTCCAGGTGGATCAGATAGGAGAACCAATTGCCCAGTTCCGGAGGAAACAGCTCCATATCCTCAGGTTTTTGCATCATGATGCGCTTCCCTAAAAAGTCGAGCCACCCATCATGCTCCTTGAACGAATCCATCTCGGTTACAAAATAAGAAATGTCGTAATCCTGGAATGGATCCGGCGGGATATTTGTGTTGGTGCGCGATCCTTCCAGGGTCACCAATCGAATCCGGTCATCGTGTTTTGCATAATCCAAAAGCAGCTTCATCATTTCTGGCTCACTTCGCATTTTGCCTTCTACCTCCCATATTTTCTAGGACTGCGATGTCGTCCATAAAGGAAGGCGGTCCGCGAATCCGAAGGAAACAACGCTCCCGGCCTGATGCGCGTTATAACATATCCAGCCGTTTTTCCATATTCATAGCCTCCGTTTCTTGAACGATAATGTTTTATTTTACCATATATACAAGGCATGCCCCAGCAAAAAATATAACGTTTGCACCCCAGGAGGCGTTTATAATAATAGACGAGTCGAAGGAGGCGGGAGAATGGCCTTATTACGTGATAGTTCGCAGCAAGAAGAACTAAAAGCGCAGTACGATCGTCTTTGGATCGATTTTCAGCATATGGAAGATCGAAAAGTAGAGGTTGCCATGTGGGTTGAATAATCCGGGAGGAAGTGAGAGTATGTTTTATCGCAGAAAATTTTACATTGTGAAAAATGAATTTGTGGATGTTTTTAACCGCCATTTTCTTGAAACCAATTTGCCGAATCAGTTAAAGCACGGTTCCCGCCTGGTCGGAAGATGGATGGTGCCTCGTGATGAATTCACAACCGAAATGTTTGCGATTTGGGAATATGAGAGCCGCGCCCAGTACGAGGAAATTGAGGATAAGATCCGAAGCGACAAGGAACATGTACGGCGGATACAGAACTGGTACGACCAGCATGGCGGAAGGGACCGCGTGTATAGGGAGTATCTACTTGAGGTCAGAAATGAAGAGCTGATATCTACGGTTGATATAAACGAGTCGGCAGTGGCCGACGAGAAAAAATAACTATAAGCATGCATTACATTGCCGCCGCCATCTTGGGATGATACGCTTTTTGCATGTAAAATCCAGGAAGGCGGTGCTTCCAATTGGAGAGCAGGTCGAAGTGATCCCGCGCTCGCTGACGATGCATGCGGCCGGCATACTGGCTTCGGAAGGAATAGACTCGGCCCTTGACGTATACAAGTCGGGCAGCGCGCGGCGCTCAAAGCTCGGTTATGTACCGTACGAGTCCGATTTCAGCTTCCGAAGCATTGCGGGCAGGCTGCTTCAAGGCGGTGAACCGGACGGAGCCGCAGCCATCATTGATTTGGCATTGGCGCTGGATCCGGATGATGAAGAGCTCTGTTTGATGAAGGATCAGCTTGCTGATTCTATTGCGCGATCCTGACGCCATCACGGCCGTCATCGTGTTTTGAACACAAACCGGTGAAACAGGAACACAACGGCGAATGAAATCACGAGAGAGATTAACCATATCGTTATTTTTGGCGGCGTGATCGGTGGCCGGTCAGACCCGAATTCAATCGTGGACGCTAAGGGTTCCGCACGGTTTGGTTCATAGGCGGCCGTCATGTTCGCTGTATGTTTTTTGGTCATATACATGCCGAGGCCCGTCTGAATACCGGTTTGGATAAGTAGAAAACAAACGGCAAAGATCAAAGGTAAAGCGATGTATTTTAGCATAGATTCGTGAGATCCTCCGATTCTATTTTTGTTAAATGTTACCACATTTGAATCGGAATTGTCTCTATAACGATAAGCTTTTAACAAGTTGAAATCTACTGAACAAGTAGAAACACAGCAGGGGTAGCTGATATTAAAGATTCTTGGAAATGATGCCAAGGATCTTTTTTAGTTGCTTAAGCCGCCGATATGATGGTCGTTCAGCACGGGAGGTTGATGGGTTCTTTTTTTCATAGAAGCATGTGCCTCGGGGATCGTCTAAGATTATAATAGATCCGTGGCCGGGTGCAGCCGTCACAGACGTTAACCTATCGTAAATGGAGAGTAGTCATGTTCAAAAAAATCTTTATCTTAATGTTCATTTGTGTCCTTTGGCTTCCGGCAAATCTGGAAACAGTTCAGGCTTCGGGGTTTTCGACATGGGAAGGAACGATTCTTACGAAACACAGCCCTATATCCGTGGTCACCAGTCCGGCGGTATCCCCCAAACTTTCGGATGATGAAACGAAGCGATTAAGAGAGGCATACGGCCTCGAACAGCCCGAAACGGAGCCAAGGCAGAGCATCGGCGATTTCGGCGCCAGCTTGAGTGTGCAAGAGCTGTTGGCATGGGCATTCGCCTTATTCCTGTCCTGGGCATGGCTGTGATGCAGATTACAGAACCTGATCCAGCCCTGTGCTATGATGGGTTCGGTTGAGAAAGTGATTATTTTCACAAAATGGACGGGGGAGATTGGACATGGCTCATCTATCGCTGATAGGCATCTTGCTGCGGTTCGTTCTCGGAGGCGGAGCTGTGGTGGCGGCATCGCTTATTGCCAAACGCACGGGAGGAGCCATCGGCGGCATATTCGCCGCGTTTCCCGCCGTTTTTCTCGCGGCGCTGCTGACGATGAGGTTCGATTACGGGGCCCGTGAGCTGGTTGCCCATTCCATCGATCTGTCCCAGGGGGCTTTGATCGGTATGGCGATTAATGTGGCGTGCGCGGCAGCAGCAGGCTACTTGTGCACCAGCAAAGGATGGAAGAAGGGGCTGGCTTTGTCCGTGGGCGGCTGGCTGTTCGTTTCGTTCACGATATCCTATGTGTTGTTCAGCTTGTAAAGGGGGAATTATGAAATGAAATTACGGGAGCTGCTGCTTCGGTTCGTGCTGGGCGGTCTGGCGGTCGTATTGAGCTATATGGCGTCGGTCCTGCTGCCGTGGAAGGCGCTTGGCGGTATTTTCGCGGCGTTTCCCGCCGTGATGGTTGTCGCCGTGCTGATGGTCGGCCTCAGCCAAGGCTCGGAAAAGGCGGCCGCGGTTGCCAGAGGTTCGGTATACGGGATGGCCGGCTGCGCCGTCTGCGTCGTTACGGTCGGGTATGCTCTGAAAATAACCGGCGCCTGGTGGCCCAGTCTGCTGCTTGGACTTACGGGCTGGTTTGCCGGTTCGTTTGCGCTGCTGAAGGTGAGGGAGAAAATGCAAAAAATTCAGCAAATGCACCGGCTGCCGCGGAAACAGACCAAGCATGTGTAATGGCCTACTTGCGTCAAGGATCAGCCATATGCAGGGATGCAGGACGTTTCTGTCTTGGTGTGATATTTTTCACAGCGCAGAGTGTCCAGCCGTTTTACAATAAAGTCATGCAAGAGTCCTTTCCCGTTGAAGGAGGCAGATTCCATGGCTACACACATTCATGGCAAACATTTTGAAGTGACACCGGCACTGCAGGCGTATGCCGAGCAGAAGATCGGTTCGGCCCAATCCTGGTTTGACGAGACGGTAACCATCCACGTCACCCTGCTGCTTCAGGCCCGGAAACAGGAGCATGTCGTTGAAGCTACCATTCCCTATCACGGCATGGTCTTCCGGGTCGAAGTGAAGGATACGGACATGTATGCCGCCATTGACCAGGCCGCGGATAAGCTGGATCGCAAGCTCCGCAAGTACAAGGAGCGGGCGCGCCGCAAACTGCTCAGCCAAGGCCGCGCGGTCGGCGCCGGCATCCAGGACGGCGGACAGCCGGAACCGGAAGCGCCGGAAGAAGCCTTTGTCATTGCAAAAGAAAAGCGGCTCGTGATGAAGCCCGTGGATCTGCAGGAGGCCGTGCTTCAGATGAACTTGCTGGACCACAGCTTCCATCTGTTCTTGAACCGGGATACCAACCGTGAGGAAGTCGTTTACCGCAGGGCGGACGGCACTTACGGGCACCTCTTTGCTGATTAAGCCAGGTTTGTTGTCTTCAAGTCTTGATGACTCCTAACTGCTATTCCTTTGTCGCCGAATGGAGAGCCATAGCTCCATTCGGTATTTTTTTGTCAGATGAGAGTATTTCGCAGAAAATCTCCCGTCTTCTCTGAACGTTTGCCGATAATTCAGATTGTTCCCTGCTGCTTGGTGAATTGTGAAAAAGCGCCTTAGCACCGCATTTTTCGGACCTTAAAATTTTATAGATCGATGTGAGTATTGTCATAGTTAGCCCCCATGGGGTTCCAGTAGGATGAACTCATCAAGGAGATGAGGGACCGGCAAAGGTCTCCAAGGAGGAGAAAATTATGGCTGTTAAAGAAAGCAAGCTGGAAACAAAGAACTCCGCCCAAGAAGAAGTGAACCGATTGGTCACCCGCGCCAGGAAGGCGCAGGAAGCTTACCTGAACATGAATCAAGAGGAAATTGACGAAATCGTACAGGCGATGGCGCTGGCCGGTTTGGACTGGCACATGCCGCTCGCAAAGATGGCGGTCGAAGAGACCGGCCGGGGCGTCTACGAGGACAAAATCACCAAGAATATATTCGCGACGGAATACATCTATCACAGCATCAAGCATGACAAGACGGTCGGCATCATCGAGGAGAACGCGTTCGAGAGCTACAAGAAGGTTGCCGAGCCGGTCGGCATTATCGCCGGCGTTACCCCGGTGACGAACCCGACGTCCACGACCATGTTCAAGACGCTGATCGCAACGAAGACGCGCAATCCGATCATCTTCGCCTTCCACCCTTCCGCCCAAAAGTGCAGCGCGGAAGCGGCACGCACGCTGCGTGACGCCGGAATGGCGGCCGGCGCGCCGGAGCACTGCGTGCAGTGGATTGAAACGCCGTCCCTGGAAGCGACGCAGCTGCTGATGAACCACCCCGACGTGGCGCTCGTGCTGGCAACCGGAGGCTCGGCGATGGTGAAATCCGCCTACAGCACGGGCAAACCCGCGCTTGGTGTCGGGCCGGGCAACGTTCCATGCTTCATTGAGCAGTCTGCGGATCTGAAGCAGGCCGTGACGGACCTGATCCTGTCGAAGACGTTCGACAACGGCATGATCTGCGCTTCTGAGCAGGCGGTCATTATCGAGGAGCCGGTGTACGACCAGGTTCGGAAGCTGATGAAGGACAGCGGCTGCTACTTCCTGAACAAAGCTGAAACAGAGGCTGTGTCCAAGCTGGTCATCAACAGCGAGAAGTGCGCGGTGAACGGGGTCACCGTCGGCCAGCCGGCGGTAAAAATCGCCGAAATGTCCGGTATTCAGGTGCCGCAGGACACCAAAATCCTCGTGGCTGAGCTGGCGGGCGTAGGTCCCGCCTACCCGCTGTCCGCAGAGAAGCTGAGCCCGGTGCTGGCCTGCTATAAGGTCAAGACGGCGGCGCAGGGCATCGAGCGCGCGGCCGAAGTGGTCCAATTCGGCGGCATGGGACACTCGTCCGTCATTCATTCGAACGACGACGCCGTCATCCAGGCGTTCGCGAACCGCCTGCAGACCGGGCGCGTGATCGTCAACTCGCCTTCGACGCACGGGGCGATCGGCGATATCTACAACACGAACCTGCCGTCGCTGACGCTCGGCTGCGGTTCGTACGGACATAATTCGACGACGTCCAACGTCACGTCGGTGAATTTGATCAACGTCAAGCGCGTAGCTTACCGGACAGTGAACATGCAGTGGTTCAAGGTTCCGCCGAAGGTCTATTTCGAGAAGGGCGCGACGCAGTATCTCGAGAAAATGCCGAACATTTCCCGCGTGCTGGTCGTCACCGACGCGATGATGGTCAAGCTGGGATACGTCGAGAAGGTGGAATACTACCTGCGCAAACGCGTCAACCCGGTGGCGGTCGAAGTGTTCTCCGACGTGGAGCCGGATCCGTCCGTCGAGACGGTAGAGCGCGGCACGAAGCTGATGGATAGCTTTAAGCCCGACTGCATTATTGCGCTCGGCGGCGGCTCCCCGATGGATGCGGCCAAGGCGATGTGGCTTTTCTACGAATATCCGGATACCAGCTTCCACTCGTTAAAACAGAAGTTCATGGATATCCGCAAGCGGGTTTATAAGTATCCGCGGCTTGGTGAAAAGGCTCAGTTCGTAGCGATCCCGACCACTTCGGGCACCGGCTCGGAAGTGACCTCCTTTGCGGTCATCACGGACAAAAAAGAGGGGAATACGAAGTATCCGCTTGCGGACTACGAGTTGACGCCTGACGTGGCGATCATTGACCCGGAATTCGTGTACAGCCTGCCGAAAACGGCGGTGGCCGACACCGGGATGGACGTCCTTACGCATGCCATCGAGGCGTACGTATCCGTCATGGCGAGCGATTACACCGACGGTCTGGCGTTACATGCGATCCGGCTGGTGTTTGAAAATCTGGAAAAGTCCTTTCATACGGCGGATCCACTGGCTAGGGAGAAGATGCACAACGCCTCGACGATCGCCGGCATGGCGTTTGCCAACGCCTTCCTCGGCATCAACCACAGCTTGGCTCACAAGTGGGGCGGCCAGTACCACACGGCCCACGGACGGACCAATGCGATCCTGATGCCGCATGTCATCCGGTACAATGCGCAGAAACCGACGAAGTTTGCTTCGTTCCCGAAATACAACCATTTCGTGGCCGACCTTCGCTATGCGGAAATCGCCCGGATGCTCGGCCTGCCGGCCCGGAATACGGAGGAAGGCGTCAACAGCCTGATCGACGCGGTGCGTAAGCTGAACCAGTCGCTGGGCATTCCGGAGAAACTCCAGGATCTCGGCTTTGATCCGGTTGATTTTGAAGCTAAACTGGATTATTTGGCTGACCGTGCGTTTGAGGATCAGTGCACGACGGCCAACCCGCGGATGCCGCTGGTCAGCGAGCTGGCAGACGTTTACCGTAACGCCTTCTACGGCAAATTCTAGGAGCTGCACCGCATGATCCAGCCGGCTGCCGACCGAAAGCGTCGGCAGCCTTCTTGTCTCGGAATCGTGCTGTGCGTTTAACGCAGTGGAAAGGAGTGATTCATATGCTGTCCGGCGTTATTTTGGCAGGCGGCAATCATGGTTCTACGAAAGGCGAATCTACCGTATTCCGGAGGATTCAAGGAGAAACACTGCTGCAGCGGCAGATCCGCGAAATGCGGAAGTGCTGCGGCGAAATTACGATCGTGGCGGACGATCCTCGGCCGTTTCTTCGTCAGGTTGACCGGGATATCCGGATTATTACGGACTACTATGTCGGAAAAGGAATGCTGGGCGGCATGCACGCGGGCCTCTCCCTGTCCAAACACCGGGCCGTGTGGATCATCGGCTGCCATATGCCGTATCCCTCGGTAGATGCCGCGGAGCTGATGGCGCTGAGGCTGGAGGAAGGGCTCGACGCCGTCCTGCCGATGATCGGCGGCAGGCTCCATCCGCTGCACGGTATTTATGACCGCTCCTGCGCCGTATATTTCGGGCAGTTTCTGGAGAACGGTCATACGGAAGCGGATGGTCTGGTACACCAGCTTCGTTATCAGGCGGTTGCCGAAACGGACTTCGGGTATCAAGGCATGGACGTCGGCTTTGTTCGCACACTCGAAGAAGGTGGAGAGGCGCTGACTGGCTTCTTGGCTGGCGAAGGCCAAGCATCAAAATCGTTCAAATAAAAAAAATGCGGCAGCGAGAAAAGTGAGAAAAATCACTGTCATTAACCTGTGAAAAAAGTAACATGAAAGCATAGAAAACGGAGGTGCTTGATCATGGCGATGAAAGAAAGCGAAGTAAAGGACCGGGCTGGATTTGAGGAGGCCTGGCGCGAATTTGCGGGAGGCAGCTGGCAGAAGAACATGGACGTCAATTCATTTATCGGGCGCAACCTTACGCCTTATGAGGGAGATGAGCAGTTCCTCGCGCCGCCTACGGCGAACACGCTGGAGCTGTGGAAACAGGTCAGCCGGCTGCTGAAGGAAGAGCGGGAACGGGGAGGCGTTCACGACGTCGATGTCAACACGGTTTCCACCATTACCTCGCATGCACCGGGATACATCGACCAAGACAAGGAAACCATCGTCGGATTGCAGACCGACGCGCCGCTTAAGCGTGCCGTTCAGCCGTTCGGCGGCATCCGGATGGTCGCCGATGCCTGCAATGCGTACGGCTATCAGTTGAACCCCGAGCTGGAGCGCATTTTTACCGATTTGCGCAAGACGCATAACCAAGGCGTGTTTGACGCCTATACTTCCGAGATGCGCGCAGCCCGCAAGGCCGGCATCATCACGGGCCTTCCGGATGCTTACGGGCGGGGCCGGATTATCGGCGACTACCGCCGCGTGGCGCTGTACGGCGTCGACCGCCTCATTCAAGGCAAGAAGGAGGAGCTGCTCCAGCTCGAAGTCGACGCGATGAGCGAAGAGGTGATCCGGCTGCGCGAAGAGCTGTCCGAACAGATCCGAAGCCTCGGCGAGCTGAAGGCGATGGCCGCATCTTACGGACATGATATCTCGAAACCCGCGATGAATGCCAAAGAGGCGGTACAGTGGCTCTACTTCGCTTATCTGGCAGCCATCAAGGAGCAGAACGGAGCGGCGATGAGCCTTGGCCGGGTATCCAGCTTCCTGGACATTTATATCGAGCGCGACCTTGCGGAAGGCACGCTGACGGAGAGCCTGGCGCAGGAGATCGTCGACCATTTCGTCATGAAGCTGCGGATCGTCAAATTTTTGCGCACGCCGGACTACAACGAGCTATTCAGCGGAGATCCGACATGGGTGACCGAGTCGGTCGGCGGCATGGGACTTGACGGCAAAACGCGCGTGACGCGGAACTCCTTCCGCTTCCTTCATACCCTCTACAATCTGGGGCCTGCCCCAGAGCCGAACCTGACGGTGCTGTGGTCTGCGCAGCTGCCGGAGAACTTCAAGAAGTTCTGCGCCAAAGTATCGGCGGAGACCAGTTCAATCCAGTATGAGAACGACGACCTGATGCGTCCGCACTTCGGCGACGATTACGGCATCGCCTGCTGCGTATCCGCCATGCGGATCGGCAAGCAAATGCAGTTCTTCGGAGCCCGGGCGAACCTCGCTAAGGCTTTATTGTACGCCGTTAACGGCGGCGTGGACGAGAAGAGCGGAGCCCAGGTCGGACCGGCCATTGCCCCGATTACGTCCGAGGTGCTGGACTATGAGGAAGTGAAAGCGAAGTTCGACGTCATCCAGGATTGGCTGGCGAAATTGTACATCAACACGCTGAACGTCATCCACTACATGCACGACAAATACTGCTACGAGCGTATTGAAATGGCCCTTCATGACCGGGACATCGTCCGGACGATGGCTTGCGGCATCGCCGGCCTGTCGGTCGTGGCCGACAGCTTGAGCGCCATTCGTTACGCGAAGGTCCGCCCGATCCGCAACGAAAAAGGGATCGCGATCGATTTTGAAATCGAAGGCGAGTATCCGCAGTACGGCAACAACGACGACCGGGTCGATCAGCTTGCCGTGGAGCTTGCGGAAGGGTTCATGAACCGGCTGCGCAAGCATAAGACTTACCGCGGCGCGATTCCGACCATGTCGGTTCTGACGATTACGTCGAATGTCGTATACGGCAAGAAGACGGGCAGTACGCCGGATGGCCGCAAGGCGGGCCAGCCGTTTGCACCGGGGGCGAACCCGATGCACGGACGCGACCGCAAAGGCGCGCTCGCTTCGCTGGCTTCGGTTGCCAAAATCCCTTACGAGCACAGCCTGGACGGCATTTCCAATACATTCTCGATCATTCCGAAGGCGCTCGGCAAAGAGGACGCGGCCAGACACAGCAACCTGGCGGCGCTGCTGGACGGCTATACCGCAAGCGGCGGACATCATCTGAATGTCAACGTCTTTAATCGCGAGCAGCTGCTGGATGCGATGGAGCATCCGGAGAATTATCCGCAGCTGACCATCCGGGTATCCGGGTATGCGGTCAACTTCATCAAGCTGACCCGGGAGCAGCAGCTGGATGTCATCAGCCGCACGTTCCACGGAGAGATTTGACCGTTACAATTTGCAAAGCAATAAAACCATGAATTCAAGGAATTCAATGTGTTGCCATCAGGAGAGGAGCGTGGCCCGCATGAAAGGCAGAATACATTCTATGGACACCTTCGGTACGGTGGACGGACCGGGCATCCGCTTCGTCCTGTTCATGCAGGGCTGCGCTCTGCAGTGCCAGTTTTGCCATAACCCCGATACGTGGGACACGAAGGGAGGACGCCAAGTTACCGTCGAGGAAATTCTTCGCGAAATCGAGCCCTACGTGCCTTACTACAAAAGTTCGGGCGGAGGCATCACGGTGACGGGGGGCGAACCGACGCTTCAGGCGCCCTTCGTGGCCCAGCTGTTCAAGGCCTGCAAGGAGCGGTTCGGCCTGCACACGGCGCTCGACAGCTCGGGTTTCTGCGAACCTTCTCATGCAGGCGAGCTGATGCGGTATACGGATTTGGTCCTGCTCGATCTGAAGCAGCTGAACAATGAGAAGCATGAGCGCCTGACCTCGCAGCCGAATGACCGGATCCTGAAGTTTGCGGCATGGCTGTCCGCCATGGGGAAGCCGGTATGGATCAGACATGTGCTGATTCCGGGCATCACCGATCAGGCAGGAGATCTGACGCTGCTGGGGGAATTTATCGGGCACCTTCGCAACGTGGAGAAAATCGAACTGCTGCCCTACCACCGGATGGGAGTATACAAATGGCAGCAGTTAGGCCACCCGTACCCGCTGGACGGCGTGCCTACGCCAACCGAACGCGAGGTGGAGCGGGCAAGAGAGCTGATCGAGGCGGCGCGAAGAGTCACGGCATCCCGGCCATAATAGCGGGAAGGGTGTCGGGAACAGGATGCGGCAGCCCTTAGGCCCCGGCCGTATCCGGATCGTTCGCCCGAATCCTTTCCGCCCTTCGTATCCATCCGAATCGGTCCGTATATTTCGTGAGCGCTGTATCGATCCGTTTATGGAGCTGCCCTAAGGGATTACCGAAATGGGGTGTGATTTTTCTCATGGGAAAGGGGGAGTTACCCCCATGAAAAATCAGTGCATCCCCCGATAGGTTCATTCATCCCGAAGGGTTATGATAAAGGCAAAGATGTGCGGAAGGGGAAATGAACGATGGGGCAGACCGTGACGGGGATACAGGCGAAGCATCGCAGGGAAGGCTTAGAGCCGCTGCTGTCGCAAGAGAGCTTCGAGAGGCTGGAGAGCATCATGTATAAGCGCAGCGTGGAAAAGGGCAGCTGCCTGTTCTGGGAAGGCGATCCGGCCGACAAGCTGTATTTCATCATCGAGGGCAGGGTCAGAACGACGAAGACCTCGGACAGCGGGCGCGCCTTGACACTGTACCTGCATCATGAGGGAGATCTGGTCGGGCAGATGGACCCTTTTCAGGATTCGGTGCACAGCTTCAGCGCCGAGATCATGGAGGATGCCAAGGTCGGGGTCATTCAGCGCAAGGACTTGGAGGCTCTGCTCTGGCAGCATGGCGATCTGGCCGTCGAGTTCATGAAATGGATGGGTCTGATGCATCGTTTGACGCAAACCAAATTCCGCGACCTGATGATGTTCGGCAAGACGGGCGCGCTCTGTTCGCTATTGATCCGGCTTGGGAATTCGTACGGAACGGAGCGGGAAGAAGGCATCTATATTGATTTGAGAATCAACAACTCCGAAATGGCCGACATGATCGGTGCCACGCGCGAAAGCGTGAACCGGATGCTGAGCGATTTGAAAAAGGAAGACGTGATCGAAACCGCGGACGGCCATATTATCATCAAGGACCTTCATTACCTGCGCGATATTTGCCATTGCGAAAACTGTCCGAAAGAAATATGCCGTATGTAAACCGGACCGAAGCGGGGAAGACCGGGCAGTTGCTGCCCGGTCTTCCTTTTGCTCGCGCAGCAGATATTTCGCACAGGATCAGGCGCAAAGTTAAACCAAGCTGGCCGGTTCGCGTAAAGGTGGCAACTCCCTGAGCGGGGAATCGGGGGATCCCCTTACATACAAACGGGCGGGCTTTTTATTAGAATAGAACAATAGGGAAAACAGGAAGATCGATGTTCATGAACGCACGACTCGATAGAGGGGGATATGCATGGAAAGGGCAGAGACAGGCGACGAATTCGACCGCCGGCTGGAATGGATTCGCTTGAAAAGCGGAAGTGATTTCATCGCCTACGCACAGCCGTCCGGCAGCTCGCGCAGAATGGGATGGGACCGCATTCTTGGCGGCAGTAATGTCCGGGTTCGGCAGATGGTGATCAAGCCCGGCGTTGGTTTGGGCGGTATGGTGCTGCGCCATGGCGCGGTATATACGGCTCACGAGGGCGAGAACCCGTTCATGCGTGAAGAATGTCCGGTCATGCTCGCCGAAAAGCTGCTCTCCGGCATGGCATTTCAGGTAACCACTGGCCATTCCACCGCGAGCAGCGGTATTCTATTGTTAGGAAGACGGGATGGCAGGGCATATGACAAGTCGGAGGCGGCATGGATCAAGTCCGCGTTATCCGGACGAAGCGCCAGTGAACCCTGCAAGAAATGATATGATTAGCTCATAGAAGCAAAAGGAGGACGCCATGATCAACATTATCATTGTGGACGACCATGCCATGGTCCGGTCCGGGCTGCGGATGCTGCTGAGCGCGGCGCCCGACATTGAGGTGGCGGCCGAAGCGTCCGAGGGGGACGAAGGCATCCGCATGGCCCTTGAGCATCAGCCAGACGTTGTCCTGATGGACTTAAGCATGCCTCACGGGAAGGACGGATTAACGGCGGCGACTGAGCTGAAGGAGCAGCTGCCGGACGTGGCGGTTCTGATTCTGACCATGCATGACGACGACGAATATTTGTTCCGCGCGATTCATGCCGGCGCCGCGGGCTATGTACTCAAGAGCGCTCCCCATGAAGAGCTGCTTACCGCGATCCGCACGGTCGCCAGGGGCGACGCCTATTTGTACCCGACGGCGACGAAGCGGCTGATGAACGAATATGTGGAACAGATGCGCAGGGGCGAAAGCACCGATCTGTTCGATGGCCTTTCGGAACGCGAGAAGGAGGTTTTGTCGCTGACGGCGATGGGCTATGCCAACAAAGAGATCGCCGAACAGCTCGTGATCAGCGTCAAGACTGTCGAGACGCATAAGAGCAATCTGATGGAGAAGCTGGGGCTGAAAACCCGGCCGGAGCTGATCAAATACGCCATGAAGAAGGGGCTGCTGCAATTTGAGTAAACAACCGGAACCCGGCAGGAAGGTCATCGCTGAGCATGTCGAGTCGCTCCTGTCCCAGCTCGATACGCAGCTCCCGGAATCCCGGTTCCGCACGGACTTGCGGGATTCGCTGAAACAGCTGGCGGACGTCAAATTCGCCCTGGACGAGTCTTCGATCGTGGCGGTAACCGACCGCCGGGGGAAGATTCAATACGTCAACGATAAATTTTGCGAAATCTCGAAATATGACCGCTCCGAGCTGTTGGGCCAGGACCACCGGATCATCAATTCGGGGACGCATTCCAAAGCGTTTATGCAAGATTTGTGGAGCACCATCTCCTCTGGACAGGTCTGGACCGGAGATATCCGGAACCGGGCCAAAGACGGGACTTATTATTGGGTGAACACGACGATTGTCCCGTTCATAGGGGAGGACGGGAAGCCGTATCAATATTTGGCCATCCGCAACGAAGTCACCCGCCTGAAAAAGGTGGAGGAAGAGCTGCAGGAGACGCTGGCCAAGGTCATGACCATTCAGGAAGAAGAGCGGCGCAAATTTTCGCGCGAGCTCCATGACGGCATCGGGCAGAGCTTATTTTCCCTGCTGATTCAGCTGGACCGGGCCATTGCCGCCCCTGAGCCTGAGAAAGAAGAGCTTCGCGGCATCCGCGAGCATGTCGCAGGGGTCATCGAGGAAGTCCGGGGGCTCGCCTGGGAACTGCGGCCGTCCGTTTTGGATGACCTCGGCATCGTCCCTGCGATCCGGACTTATATCGAAAACTATGCTTCCCATTACGGGATTAAGGTTGCGTTTGAATGCAATTTGCGCAAACGTCTGGATATCCAGAAAGAAACCGTGATCTATCGGGTGATCCAGGAGGCGCTGACCAATATCGCCAAGTATGCCGACGTTTCCGAGGCTGAGGTGGAGATCCGGGAGCTAGAAGAGAAGGTTGCCGTACGCATCAGCGACCATGGGGCTGGTTTTGAGCCGTCTCTGCAGACCCAAGGGGTGGGACGCTTTAGTATGGCGGAGCGGGCCCGGATTGCCGGCGGCCGTCTCCGGATCGACTCTGCACCGGGAAGCGGGACGACGGTCACGCTGACGCTGCCGAAATCAGCGGAGAAACTGTGAGAAAGCTCACTTCTTTTTTTCGGCCTAACCCGTAAGATGGGGGCAAGAAGGAGATGACAACGATGAGCGAAAAAGCATTCGTCATGATTAAACCCGACGGCGTCCGGCGGGGACTGGTCGGCGAAATCGTCAGCCGCTTTGAGAAAAAAGGACTCCGTCTGCTGCGCGGCGAGATCATGGAGATTTCCCTGGAAACGGCACGGGTGCATTACGGCCATCTTCAGGACAAGCCGTTCTTTGAAGAACTGGTCGACTACATTACGTCCGGGCCGGTTTTTGCCATGATCTTAGAGGGGGAGGAAGCGGTAGTTAACGCGCGTTCCCTCATCGGCCCGACCAATCCGGCAGAGGCGCCTCCCGGCACGATCCGCGGTGATTTCGGGCTGGCCGTCGAAGAGAATGTCATTCACGGTTCGGATTCGCCGGAGCATGCGCGCAGGGAAATCCGGTTATTTTTCGAAAAATAGCGTTAGAAAGTAACAACTGTAATAAAGATCACAGTTTCGACTTACGCTTTCGATTTATAATGAAACTGCAGGGGAAGTCATAAACAGAAATAGTGCTGGACTTAAGGGGCAAATTGCAGAATGCCGACTTCTCCCGTCCCACGATG
Source organism: Paenibacillus rhizosphaerae (assembly GCF_014192015.1). Taxonomy (GTDB): domain Bacteria; phylum Bacillota; class Bacilli; order Paenibacillales; family Paenibacillaceae; genus Paenibacillus_AQ; species Paenibacillus_AQ rhizosphaerae. Next base: position 325,772 of record NZ_JACHXJ010000001.1, read on the forward strand.
TGAACTGTTTCACAACTCTGGACCTTTCGCATCATGACCCGGATGAGCAGTCCTATCACGAGAAGAGGTGAACGGTGATGACCGAGATCAATCGACTCCGCGACCTGACGACGTTTATGATCCACTGCTGCTATACCTGCCCGAAAGCCTACGAGTGCACGACTGAAGAGCAGTGCCTGGCCTGCTGGAAGGCGAAGCAAACCGGTGTAGAAGAGAAGCCGGATGCCGAAACGACGGAAGAGCTTTTGAAGGAATACGCACTTTAGGCTGAACATAGCGGGAAACGCCTAAAGAAATCTAAATTCGGTTTGCTTCAATTAGACTGAATATTTGTTATGGGTCGTCGTTTTCGGCGGCCTTTTTGTTGATATAAATTTTGCATGCCCGAATTGCCGCTCCTTCCGAAGCGGAATGTGGTGCGGAACAATATTTTTGTAAGCAGCGGGCCAATCACGGGAGAGGTTGGACAGAACATGGCACTGGGGACGTTCAAGAACGAACATCTCTGTCGGCACGCTGGCCGAACTGGTTCCGGTAGATACAACGGCAGGCGGCCTGCAGCTGAACCGGAATGCTGAGGCGCTCAGCCGGATTCCGGAGCTTAAAGGCATTCCATTTGGCGAGATGGGGCTTCAGGCATCCGGACTGCCTCCGGCGCAATCGGCTGTATCGGCAGCGACGGCGGCTTACGTCCGGGGCGACGAGCAGGCTGAAATTCAGATGAGCCTGAACGGCAACCGGCTGGTCTTGGTTCAGGATGAATCCGGGAAGTTACGTAAAGGAACGGATTACATGCTTGAAAGACCGACCCTTGTGATGCAGAAGGCTTATCTGGCGCAGCTTCCCAACGGGCCGCAGCCGCTCCGGCTGACCTTCAGCGCAGGAAACGACGCGTTTGTGACGTTAGACGTCCGTCCGCAGCCATGAGTCGCTTTAGGGAATGCGGGGGATAATCTGGTGAGCCCTTTTGTACATTCCCTGAAGTTTATCACGTTATGGAAAGCCCTCCATTTGGAGGGCTTTCGGCATGTTATCGGAAGACAGGTTTCCCGACAGGGGATCCGGAACGCCTGCGCTGGCGTTTATGATTGGCATGCCTGCCGTTTTGCGTGATCGACGAGCGTGATTTCCTTTTCGCAAATGAGCTTCGCGGGGAGGGAGCTTTTTTAAGCGGGACAACGGATGAAACTGCGTACTCGGATAAAACGGGGCGCTCTCCCACCGCATTAAAGTTTACCGGTTCGATCGAATATGCTTGCATCGTCCGGGCAACCTCAGGATTCGTAAACACCCGCAGCTCGCACTCCCGGATCTCCGTCCATTCGGACATGCCGCGCAGCATGTCATCCACGTATCCGGGATGGCACATGATCTCGGTAATCCCCTCAGGAGCAGAGCATACGTAATGCAGCAGCCGCTGCAGGCCCTCGCTATCGCCATAGGTATCAAGAAGGACCCGGTCTGTCATTTTCAGAGCAGGCGGTGGAAGTAGTGGATGTTCAATCTGCGATCTCCGGAGCGGGATCCGGTACCTGCACGCCAGCTCAGCCATCACTTGGTAGATCACAGGGTCGTCCTGATGCAGCAGCTGATGCGAATCCAGGTGCGTGGGAAAGAGGGAGGTCTCCAGGAACCGGTTCCACTGGGCATCCAGCTCGGCGGCAACATCGGAGGCGTTTCGGACGCGCCTGATTTTTCCGTCAAGAAATCGCCCGTCCTCTCTCACCAGGGAAGGAACGGCGGCCGGGTCCGACAAGGGACGTCCATATGTCAGGTTAAAATGCAGCTCGACGCCGAGACCGGGCAGGAGCGTGCTGCATACACAGCGTCCGCCAAACCGGGCATGTTGACCATCATCGAGGTGCTGGTGATACCACAGGCCCGGTATGCCTCAACAATGCCGCGGTTCACGGCAGGTGATAGGCCAAAATCGTCCGCATTGATAATGACTTGCCGGTTCATCGCAGCGCAATCCCTCCATCGTTCATAGAATCTGGCCATACATAACCCATGATACAGCTTAATGCCGCACGCAGGGGTTTGGAAACGTACGGTCGCCCGGCCGGGAAGGTTTTTCCCGGATCGTGACGGACCGCCGTAACCGGGCACATTTTTATACTTTTTTTAGATTTGGTTTAGAGGCGTTTTAGAGACGGGGGGTAAGATGGTGATTAGAGGGCCAGGGCGAGTCCGCTTCGAAGGCGGAAGGCAGCTGCCATCCCGGGACCCGGGCTTTCAAATTCACAAAACAATGGAGGATATGATGAGAAAAAAATGGTTGTCGGCAGGTGCGGTTGTCGGGTTGGGTGCAGTCATGCTGTTCGCGAGCGGGTATTCCGTCATGGCGAACACATCCGGATATGAAGCTTACAAATCAGCGTTTACGCATACGCAGGGTGCTGACAGCATGGCTTCCCATGTCGTATGGAGTTTGAGTGACAATGGTACGAAGATGCTGTCCGGTACGGCGGACATGAAGGTCAATCATGTCAAGCAGGCGATGAGCATGACGGCGGCGGTAGACGACGGTACACGGACACATACGATGCAGACCTATAGACAGGACGGTAAGATGATTCTAAAGAGCAGTGATTCGGAAGTATATCGGGTGATGGACCAGGTGCCTCAGTGGCAGCATGACGGTAAAGCGGCCCAAATGCCGCAGGCCGCAGAGCAAGTCATTGAAGCGTTGATGGGGAACATCAAGGATTTGGCGACGGTAGAGACGGGCAGCGACGGTACGAAGGAGGCGGAGCTCCATTTGTCGGGCAGCCAGATTCCGGCCGTTGTGAATGCCGTAGGCTCGCTCATCGCTTCCAAGGCCGGTAGTGCGGATGGCTGGAGTCACGGTGCGGCGGTTCAGGGACATCTGCCGGCCGGAAGTTCGGACTGGAAGGTGGATCTGCCGAAGCTGACGGAGGAGATCAAGGTGGAGCAGGTCGATTTGGATGCTAAAATCGGCAAAAACGACGCCCTGGCAAACCAATCGGCGGAAATCCGGGTTTCAGGGAAGGATGCGGCGGGAGCAGCGCATGTGCTTACCTTCCAGCTGAAAGCCGATTTCTCAGGGTATAACGCAACGACACCCGACCGGGTCGATCTCGCGGGTAAACAGACCGAGCAGGTTGAAAACCATGGGGATAGAAAAGGCTGGAAACATCACTAAGCAGGAAAGCGGCGGCCGGGCAGGAGAAGGTCCGGCCGCCCTTTGTGTAGAAGGAGGGATTGAACGCATGAACAGCGTACTTGAAGTGGAGGGCATTACCATGCTTTTTCGTAACAACCGCGGGGTCAAGGATGTGTCATTTACCGCCTCGGAGGGCGAAGTATTCGGGTTCATCGGGCCCAACGGCGCGGGCAAGACGACGGTGCTCAAAATCATAACGGGCTTAATCCGGCCGGATCGGGGAAACGTCCGGATCATGGGGCATGATATCGCGGAGCGTTTTGAAGAGGCCATCAGCCATACCGGGTGCATCATTGAGACCCCCGAAGCTTATGAATACATGAGCGCCCGGGATAATTTGAAGCTGTCGGCACGGTTTTACCGGGATCTGCCGGCGAGCCGGATTGACGAGGTATTGGAGAAGGTCGGTCTCAAGCCATACCGTCATGAACGGGTGTGCGGCTTTTCGCTGGGCATGAAGCAGCGGCTGGGGCTGGCGTCGGCGCTGCTGTCCGCTCCGCGGCTGGTTCTGCTCGACGAACCGACGAACGGGCTGGATATCGAAGGGATGGCCGATTTTCGCAGCACGGTCCGGCAGCTGGCAGACCAAGGCATTACCTTCCTCATTTCCAGTCACCTGATCCACGATCTGAGCTTGATTGCGGACCGCGTCGGCGTGATGCGTGAAGGTCATCTGATCAGCCTGGGAACGGAAGACGAATGGACCGGGGCAGGTCTGTCGCTGGAACAATACGTATCCTTTAAATTGCTGGAGTCCAAGGAGGGGGAGCGCAATGCACAGCTTATACGCCAATCTGCTGAATGAAACGGAGAAGCTCTGGCGGCAGCGCCGGACGAAGGGATTCCTGCTGTTGGCCCTGATCCTCCCGGTCGTTACCGTGCTGCTGTCCAGCCTTCTGAAGATGAGGGCGGGCATGCTGTTTGGACTGGAGGGGAGCCTTCCGGTGGCCATGCTTCACTTGTTCACCTTTGCGATCATTCCGCTATACATGGCGGCCACGGCGGCCCATTCGTTTTCCGGGGAGGTGGCGGCCCGCACGATGAAGCTGGTTCTGCTGCGGCCCGTTACGCGTGCCCGGGCGTACGCGTCTAAAGTGATCGCCATCGCGGTGTTTGCTGCCATTTGCCTTGGCGTGCTCTGGATCGCCTCAACCGTATCGGCGTGGGCGGTCGGGGGACCGGCAGGCGGCATGCCGGACAGCCTGAAGGCTTACGCCGCTTCCTTTGTGCCGATGATGGCCATCGGGCTGGTATGCGTATTCATTGCCCAGCTGTTTTCGTCCGGGACCAGCGCCTTAATGGCCATCGTGCTGATCTACGCCGCTGCCAAAGCGCTGCCTTTGCTGCTGCCGCAGTGGTCTGCCTGGTCCGTCTTTTCGTACACCCGGTGGGATGTGCTGTGGACCGGCAGCGGGGCACCGGCGGGCACGCTGCTCAATACGTTTCTCCTGCAGCTGTCTTATATTATAATGGCTTATGCGGCGGGACTCATGATGTTCGCGAGAAAACAGCTCTAAGGAGATTGGCCCATGTCCATCAAAACAAGACTTTTGCTTTCTTATATAGCGATGACCTTCATCCCGGTCGTCCTGTTCGCTGTGATTGCCGGAGGGCTGTATACCGTATTGTTCAAAAACATCGGGGAAGGCCGTGAAACCCCTGCCATTTGGGAAACGGCAAGCCTCCGCGGCGAAATGACCGCCGGCCTCAAATTTATGATCCAGACCGAACCTGACCGGTTCGCCGATCCCGATTTTGTGGCCAAAGCGGACGAACAGCTGACCCGATTGGATGCGGGGATCGTCGTTACGGAGGACGGCCGGATCACGTATACCTCGGATCTGCTCCGCGGCGTTGATGTGGAGAAGGAAATCCAGAAGTGGCAGCCGGCAATGTCCTGGCACCGCTGGGGAGCGAAAGGAAGCGGCCGGTTCTCCGTGGAGAAATTCGACGTGGCCTTCAGCGGCCAGCATACGGGAGCGGTTTATGTCTTGACGGATATGAGCGCATTTTTTGCGGAAGCCAAAAAGTTTTTCCCGCTGATGTTGTTATCCCTGCTTCTGGTCATCGGGTTGACCAACGGAATTTTGACCTTTCTGGTCTCCCGCAGCCTGATCAAGCCGCTGTATGCGTTAAAGCATGCCGCAGAGCAGATCAAGGACGGGGACCTGAGCCACGAAATCGCGCTGAAGCGCAAGGATGAGATTGGGGAACTGGGAGAAGCGTTTGAGGAAATGCGGAGCCGCCTGAACGAATCGATCCGCCTTCAGCTGCAGTACGAGGATAACCGCAAGGAGCTGATTGCGAGTATATCCCACGACCTGAAGACGCCGATTACCGGCATCAAGGCTTGCGTGGAAGGCATTCAGGACGGGATTGCCGATACCGACGCGATGCGGGATAAGTATATGGGTATGATCGCGAAAAAGACGGAAGATATGGACCGGCTGATCGAAGAACTGCTGCTGTTCTCGAAGCTGGATCTCAAGAAGCTGCCTTTTTATCTGGAGCCGACCGATCTGAAGGGATATGTTGCGGATTGCGTTCAGGATCTGCGGCTCGATCCCCGGATGTCCGGCGTGAGGATCGCGTGTGAACTGCCGGGAACCGGGCACGTTCAGGTGATGGCGGACCGGGAGAAGCTGCGGAGAGTGATCATGAATATAATCGACAACAGCCTGAAGTATTTGGATAAGGCGGACAAGGAACTGTCCGTAAACCTGAGCGATGGGCCGGATGAGGCCGTGATCATGATCAAGGATAACGGCTCCGGGATTGATGAAGCGGCGCTGCCTCATATTTTCGACCGTTTCTACCGCGCCGAGCCGTCGCGAAATACCGATACCGGCGGGAGCGGCCTCGGGCTTGCGATCGTTAAGCAGATGATTGAGGGACAGGGAGGCAGGGTCTGGGCGGAGAGCCGGACCGGCGAAGGAACGGGCATTTATTTTGCGTTGCCAAAGACAAGGGATGGCGGTGAGCGGGCGTGAGGCGCATTTTGATCATTGAGGATGAACAGGTCATTGCAGAAGTGGAAAAGGATTATTTGGAGGCGGGCGGCTATGCCGTCGACGTCGCGGCAAGCGGGGATACAGGCCTGAAGAAGGCGCTGGAAGAGGAGTACGATTTGATCATCCTCGATCTGATGCTGCCGAAGGTGGACGGTTTTGAAATCTGCCGCCAGGTCCGCGAGGCGAGGAACATTCCGATCCTGATGGTGACCGCCCGCAAGGAGGACATCGATAAAATCCGGGGCCTAGGCCTTGGTGCGGACGATTATATTACCAAGCCCTTCAGCGTCGGGGAACTTGTGGCACGCGTTAAAGCGCATTTGTCCCGCTATGACCGGCTGACGTCGGAGCACCGGCGGGAGCCGAAGAGCGAGCTGCGCCTGCGGGGAATCCGGATCGACCAGCTGTCCCGCAAGGTGTTCGTGAACGAACAGGAGGTGCTGCTGACCTCTAAAGAGTATGACCTGCTGCTGTTCCTGTGCACACACCCGAACCGGGTGTTCAGCAAGGACGACCTGTTCGAACGGATTTGGGGACTGGATTCTTTGGGCGATAACGCCACCGTCACAGTGTATATCAGCAAATTAAGGGAGAAAATCGAAGCGAACCCCTCCAAGCCGCAATATATCGAGACGATTTGGGGCGTGGGTTATCGCTTTAATATATAGATGAGATGCGTTTGATCCTATGAAGCGTTTTGGGAAGGCCTTTACTGTCGGTAAAGGTCTTTTTGCGTTTTCGGCACGTTGAGGCTGAGTGTGTTTTTATACTTTTTTTAGATTCGGTTTAGAGCCGGTTTAGAAACGGGATCTATGCTGAAGAAGGAGGTGAATCGGATGAAAAAAATGACGGTGAAGCAGCGGAAATGGCTGCTGACCCTGCATTTGCTGTTTTCGGCGGTCATGCTGGGCACGGCTGTTATTTTCCTGTTCTTGAGCATTACGGCGGCCGTCACGGAGGATGAGGGCGTATTCCGCGCCTGCTACAGCATCATGCATATGCTGTCCGAAAAGACGGTACGCGTGTCCACGATCGCAACACTCGTAACCGGCATCATGCTGTCGGTCTGGACGCCATGGGGATTGTTAAAATATTACTGGATCATCGTCAAGGAAATCCTGACGCTGCTTCTGGTCATCCTCGGGCCCGTCGGCATGTATTACTGGACGCTGCAAGCGGTCCAATACGTCTCTGAGCCGGGAGTGCAGGGCATCCTCAGTCCGGAATTCACGGTGAACAATGTACAGCTGTGGATCGGGATCATTCTGCAGATCGTTTCACTGGCAGGGGTATTTGTCGTTTCGGTCTTCAAACCGTGGGGAGCAAGGCGGGGCGGAGCACGGCCCAGCCTTAAATGATCGAAGGGAGCGTTAATCATGGGGAGCAGTAACGAAAAGCAGGGGAAAATTGAAGCAAACGGAATCGGCTCGGATTCGAAGCTTGGGCAGCAGTTCAGTATAGGGGTTACAGGCAGTGCACCGCTGTCGATTCGAATACGAACCGTAAGGTGGGTCTATGGATTGTTGGCGGCGGGTTACCTTGCCTGCATTGTTGTGCAGGTGTTTTTCGCCGGCCTCGGCATTTTGGTGGATCCTGGTGATTTGCAGTTGCATCGAGTCTTTGCAAATGTATTTGAATTCGTCCCGGTCGTGATGTTTCTGCTGTCCTTCTTAGGAAACATCCGGGGAGGTTTCAGGTGGTGGCCGCTCGCGCTGTTTGCCCTGACCGCGCTGCAGCACATCACCATTCAGAATATGACAGGATCGCTCCGCGCACTTCATGCGGTGGATGCGCTGCTGCTGTTCGGGTTGTCGGTGCATTTGGCTAGACGTTCCTGGCCTTGGCTGCTGGGTACGAACCAAGCTGGGAAGGCCAGGGCGTCAGGGTCCGGAGAGATGACAAGCTAGCCGTATGTGATGTTTTGTGACGTGGAAAAAAATATTAAGCGCTTGCATGAACTTTGTATTTACAAAATCGCGAATCCCTTGTTAGAATAAATAACAAATCAGCTTGTTCTTTCGGCTTATAGGTCGTCCGATGCCGCCCATCGAACATCCCTATGGGCTCGGCAGGAGAAGCGAGGAGACGGGGGATGCGTCCATTGTACGATAAAGACACGATCTACATCGTCGGTGATGCACAGACCTCGGTGAATAATCCGATAACCCAGCAGTACAGCGCCTTTTTTATCGGACTGGTCGTGGACACCGTCAGCCACAAAATCGTGGATGCCGCCTGTTCCTCCACGATTCCTCTTACATCGCAGTTTGTGCGCTCCATCTTTCTCGGGAAGAGCATGCTCTCCCTTGAGCCGGTGGCGGAAGAGATCCGGACGAGGTATTACGGCTCTTCGCAGAAGGCGATCATCGTGGCGTTCAAGGATGCGCAGAAGAAGTACAAATCGGCGCTTTCGTCGAGGGAAGCTGCGCCGGATTCCTGAGCAGCAGCGATTCGGAACGATGTGAAGCGGTGTTTTACCGTGTTTCACCAATTGCATACCGCTGCTTTGTTTATCAGTATGGGAACATACGCGTAAATAAAACCCAGCAAATGACATATGCCGCCCGGGCAGCGCAGGCATATGACGTTTGCCGGGTTTTTTTCATAATATCAGAAAGTATAAACTCCAGAGCCATAGCTTCCTGATATTGCAAGAAACATTACCTTTAAACGCGGTCTGTCTTCTTTGAAGGTACGTCGATAGACGTTTTTCTTATACCCAAATATGACAATCGGAGGGACTTGAAGATGAAAATGTACATATCCATTGATATGGAGGGCATTACGGGTCTGGTGGACGCGACATTCGTCGATTCCAGCCGCTACAACTACACCCGGGGCCAGCATATCATGACGGCCGAGGCGAATCACGTCATCGAAACCGCGTTTGAAGAAGGGTTCAGCGAGGTGATCGTCAACGACAGCCACTCGAAAATGAACAATCTGATCATCGAAAATCTCCACCCGGACAGCAAACTGATTTCCGGTGACGTCAAGCCGTTCTCGATGATGCAGGGGCTTGACGGAAGCTTTGCGGGAGCCGTCTTTCTCGGTTATCACGCGATGGCGGCCCGAAAGGGCGTTCTCAGCCATACGATGATTTTCGGCGTCCGGAACATGTATATCAATGACGTCGCTGTAGGTGAATTGGGATTTAACGCCTACGTGGCGGGACATTACGGCGTGCCGGTTCTGATGGTGGCCGGGGACGACGAGACGGCAATCGAGGCCGAAAGTCTGCTGCCCGGCGTGACGACGGCGATCGTCAAAGAGCGTATTTCCCGCACGTCGGCACTGTGCCTGTCGCCGGAGAAGAGCGGACGGCTGCTCAGGCAGAAGATGGCCGAGGCAATTGCCGGGCGCGACCGCGTCAAGCCGCTCGTTCCGCCGGAACGCCCGCGGCTGACGATCGAATTCGCGAATTACGGGCAGGCGGAATGGGCCCATCTGATGCCGGGCACCTCGATCGAACAAGGATCGCCTGTCGTGTCGTTTGAGGCGAAAGATATTCTTGAAGCGTACCAAGCCATGCTGGTCATGACCGAGCTGGCCATGCGGACGTCCTTCTGCTGATGAAGGCGGCCTGTTTTCCGTAAGTCCGCTGTCAGGTTTATTCGAGGAAAACGTGTCCGAGAGAGATTGCATAATATGCCGAGTAAAGAGAGGGTGAGATTCATGGCGCAATACATTTTGAAGCGTTTCTTATCCATGCTGGTCACGCTGTGGCTGATCGTCACGGTCACCTTTTTCCTGATGCACTCGATTCCCGGCTCTCCGTTTGACCGCGACGGGAAGGAAGCAAGCGCAGCGGTCGTGCAGAATATGATGTCGTTCTACCATCTGGACAAGCCGCTGGGCGTCCAATATTTGCTGTACCTCAAGTCGCTGCTGACCTTCGATCTCGGGCCATCGATATCCCATTATCCGACATCGGTGAACACGATGATCGACCGCGGATTTCCGGTATCCTTCCAGCTCGGCGCGGCGGCCATTCTGCTGGCGATTGCAGCCGGCACTGCACTGGGTACGGTGGCCGCCCTGAAGCAGAACGGCATTATCGACTATATCGCCATGGTGCTGGCCGTCATCGGCATCGCGGTGCCAAGCTTCGTTATCGCTCCGCTCCTGATCAAGTATGTCGCCGTCAAATGGGGGCTGCTGCCGGTCGCTTCGTGGGGAACGTGGAAGCATGTCGTGCTTCCGGCCTTCGCTCTTTCGGTCGGCCCCATCGCCACGATCGCGCGTCTCACCAGGGCCAATCTGATTGAGGTGCTTACTCAGGACTACATGGAGACGGCACGCTCTAAAGGGCTGTCGCCGGCAAGAATGATCGTCAAGCATGCGCTGCGCAATGCGGTGCTGCCCGTGGTGACGCTGCTCGGCGCGCTGCTGGCCAACGTGCTGACGGGGAGCTTCGTCATCGAGAAAATATTCGCGATCCCCGGCATGGGGAAATACTTCGTGGACGGCATCAACAACCGGGATTACGCCGTTATCATGGGCACGACGGTTTTTTACAGCGCGCTCCTCATCTTCATGATGTTTATCGTGGATATTGTGTACGGGTTCATCGATCCCCGTATCAAGCTGCACAGAAAGGGGGCCTGACGCATGCAGGTACCGGACCATTTGTTTACCCCGATGTACAGAACGGCCGGAGAACAGGAGCGGATCGTCAGGCCGCGCCAATCGTTATGGCAGCAGGCCGTCCGCGGCCTGCTCCGCAATAAGCTGGCCTGCTGCGGACTCGTCCTGATCGTGCTGCTGGCGCTGCTGGCCGTGTTCGGCCCGCTCCTGACGGATCAGAGCTACTCCGGACAGAACTTGCTGAGCGCGAACCAGCCTCCGTCCGGCGGGCATTGGTTTGGAACGGATGATCTCGGGCGCGACGTATTCGCCCGGATTTTGTACGGCTCACGCATCTCGCTTACGGTCGGATTGGCCGCCGCCCTGATCGATTTTTGCATCGGTATTATTTACGGCGGCATCGCCGGATATTTCGGCGGGCGCGTCGATAACGCCATGATGCGGTTCGTGGATATGCTGTATGGCATACCTTATCTGCTCGTGGTCATTCTGTTGATGGTCGTGATGGGCCCCGGGCTGCTGACCATTATATTAGCTTTGACAGCGACAGGGTGGATCGGGATGGCGCGGATCGTCCGCGGGCAGGTGCTTCAGCTGAAATCGTCGGAGTACGTCCTGGCTGCCAAGACCTTGGGAGCCGGGTCGTGGTACATCATCCGCAGGCACATGCTTCCCAACGCCGTCGGGGTCATCATCGTGCAGGTGACGTTTTCCGTGCCGTCGGCTATTTTCGCCGAAGCCTTTCTCAGCTTCCTCGGTCTCGGCATCCAGCCGCCGCTCGCGAGCTGGGGAACAATGGCGAACGATGCCCTGCCGACCATTCTGTCCGGCAATTGGTGGCGGCTGTTCTTCCCGGCCTTCTTCATTTCGGTGACGATGCTCGCCTTCAACCTGCTGGGGGACGGACTCTTGAACGCCTTTAATCCAAAGCAAAGGAGGTAACGGAAGATGAATAACGACGCGCTGCTCGAAGTGGACAATTTGCATGTTTCGTTCTCCACCTACGGGGGGGAGGTGAAGGCTGTCAGAGGCGTCAGCCTCCGCCTGCACCGGGGAGAGACGCTGGCGATCGTCGGCGAATCCGGCTGCGGCAAAAGCGTCACCGCCCGCAGCATCATGCGGCTCCTGCCCAAGAACAACTCGCGGATCACGGAGGGCAGCATCCGGTTTAACGGACGCGAGCTGACGCGTTTGAGCGAAAAGCAGATGCGCGACGTGCGCGGCTCGGACATCGCGATTATCTTCCAGGACGCGATGACCGCGCTGAACCCGACGATGACGATCGGGGAGCAGCTGATGGAGGGCGTCATCCGCCACCAGCGCCTGTCCCGCACGGAGGCGAGGAAGCGGGCGGTCGAGATGCTGCAGTTCGTGGGTATCCGCGATCCGGAGCTTCGGCTGAAGCAGCATCTGCATCAGTTCAGCGGAGGCATGAGGCAGCGGATCATGATCGCGATGGCGGCAATCTGCCGTCCCGCCGTCCTGATCGCGGACGAACCGACGACCGCGCTGGACGTCACGATCCAGACGCAGATTCTGGAGCTGTTCCGCATGCTGCAGCGCACGACCGAGGCTTCGCTGATCATGATTACGCACGACCTCGGCGTCGTAGCCAGCATCGCCGACAGCGTCAATGTCATGTATGCGGGGCAGGTCGTGGAATCCGCGCCTGTCAAGGAGCTGTTCCGGAATCCGCAGCATCCGTATACGCGGGGGCTGCTCGATTCCATCCCGCGCCTGGACCGGCCAAGAGGAGCGAAGCTCGACGCGATCCCGGGCACGCCGCCGGACCTGTTCGCGCCTCCGAAAGGGTGTGCGTTTGCCGCCCGTTGCCCCCACGCGATGGAGGTATGCGGCCTGTTCCCGCCGGAAAGCGTGGAGCTGGACGGGGAGCACACCGTAGCTTGCTGGCTGCAGGACGCCCGGGCCAGAACGATGCCGCAGCGAGGGCCGGCGGAGGCCGAAACCGCATCGGCGGGCCAGGGTTAAGGCAGGAGAGCAATGTTTTGATTGGATCATTTTGCGGGAACAGGATCCTGCTTCAGGTTTGCTATGCAAGCCCCGGGACTTGACCATAGATCAGCGTCTTGAATAACGCAAGCTCAGGAATAACAAATAGCTTGTATTTACAGCAACCAACCAATTCGGGATTAAGGGAGAGGGTCTCATGGAAAAGGCTGTCGTGAACAAGACTGTGAAAAGAAGGCTAATGCTGGCGCTGCTGATGTGTATGCTGCTCAGCCTGCTGCTGGCCGCATGCGGTGGCGGAACCGAAGGAGCAAGCGGCGGTGGAGGAGATACCGGAAGTAAAATCCTCCTGTACAACAACGTCCGTGAGCCCACTTCGCTCGATCCGCCGATCGGATTCGATCAGGTTTCCTATGACATTTTGAATAATGCGATGGAGGGAATGACGCGTCTCGGCAAGGACCAATCTCCGGAGCCGGCCATGGCGTCCGAATGGAAGGTTTCCGAAGACGGACTCAAGTACACGTTCACGCTGCGCGACGGCGTGCAGTGGAGTAATGGCGAGCCGGTAAAGGCGAGCGACTTTGAGTTTGCCTGGAAAAGAATGCTCGATCCGAAAACCGCGTCTTCGGCCGCGACATTGGCCTATGTGTTCAAAGGAGCGGAGGCTTTTAACTCCGGCAAAGGGACAGCGGACGACGTGCAGATCAAAGCCGCTGACGACAAGACGCTGGAAGTGACGCTGGCCCAGCCGGCCCCCTGGCTGCTGAGCATGCTGGCAAATCCGGCCTTTTTCCCGGTGCCGCAAAAGACCGTCGAGTCCAATCCGAACTGGACGGCGGAAGCCGATACGTTCGTCAGCAACGGCCCGTTCCGCATCTCCCAGTGGAATCACGATTCCGAGCTCAAAATGGTGAAGAATGATAAGTATTGGGACGCGGCAAATGTGAAGCTGGACGGCGTCACGTTCAAAATGATCAACGATTCCAACACGGAATACCAGCTGTACCAAAGCGGCGAGCTGCACATTGCCGGCGTTCCCGCCGATATGAGCGACCAGCTGTTCTCGGAAGGCAAAGTGAACGTTCAGGATTCGGCAGGCACGTATTTTTACCGCTTCAATACGACGATGAAGCCGTTTGACAACGCCAAAATCCGCAAAGCCTTTGCGCTCGCGGTGGATCGTCAGAAAATCGTAGACCTGGTGGTCAAGCAGAAGCAAAAGCCGGCCGGCGGTCTCGTATCCTACGGACTCAAGGAGCCGGACGGACGTGATTTCCGCGAGGTGGGCGGCGACCTGATGACGTTTGACGCGGTGCAGGCCAAGAGCCTGCTTGCGGAAGGCATGAAGGAAGCGGGATACAGCACGCTGCCGGAAGTGACGCTGACTTACAATACGAACGATTTGCATCAGAAAATCGCCGAAACGCTGCAGGCCATGTTCAAGGAAAACCTGGGTGTCGACGTCAAGCTCGCAGGCAAAGAAGGCAAAGTCCTCACCGCGGAGCAAAAGCAGCTTCAGCTGCAGTTCTCCCGGTCGTCCTGGCTGCCGGATTTCGCCGATCCGATCAACTTCCTGGATATTTTCCAAAGCAAAAGTCCGAACAACCGTACAGGATGGAGCAATGCCCAATACGACAAGCTGATTCAGGCCGCCTACCAAGAAACGGACGAGGCGAAGCGCTATGACCTGATGCACCAGGCTGAAAAAATACTGATGGACGAGGCGCCGATCATGCCGATGTATTTCTATGATTCCGCTTATCTGCAAAGCGACAAGCTCGTCGACGTGGTCCGCCATCCATACGGATACATGGACTTTAAGTGGGCTGATCTGAAATGAGAAGGCTGAGACCGTTCATGCATGCTGCAGGTTCGGGTATAGAAGGGGCGCAGGCCGGTGCCGGGAGAAGTCCAATCCGGCCGGCCCGGTTGAAGCCGGGAGACACGGTGGCCATCACCGCCCCGGCGAGCCGTGGGGACACGGAGGCGATCCGCCGGTCGGCCGAAGTGTTTGAAGAGCTTGGCCTGAAGGTCCGGTTTGGTGAATCGCTGAACCGCGGCCACGGCTACCTCGCCGGAACCGATGCGGAGCGTGCCGCCGAGCTGAACGCCCTGTTTGCGGATCCCGGCATTCAGGCCATCGTTTGCGCCCGGGGAGGGTACGGCACGGCCAGGATCGCGGAGAAGCTCGATTACGATCAGATCCGCCGGCATCCCAAAATTTTATGGGGGTACAGTGACATCACCTTCCTGCATGCCGCCATCTGGAAGATGACCGGATTGATCACAGTGCATGGGCCGATGATGATCTGTCTTGGGGACAAGGACGTGCACCCGTTGACCCGGCAGAGCTTCGCCCAGCTGGTCCGGCCCGAGCCGTTCCGCTACACCGGGGACATCACCCCGCTGCATACCTTGGTGGAGGGCAAGGCCAAAGGCCCGCTCGTGGGGGGCAACCTGACTTTGCTGACGAGTACGCTCGGAACGCCGTTTGAGATCGATACCAGGGGCTGTCTCCTGTTTATCGAGGACATCGGCGAGGAGCCGTACCGGATCGACCGGATGCTGAATCAGCTGCGGATGGCGGGCAAGCTGGAGCAGGCGGCCGGCATCCTGGTGGGCGACTTCCGCGATTGCGAGCCGGTCAAGCGTCCGGTCTCCTTCACCTTGGAGGAGGTCATCCGGCATTATGTGACCGAAGCGGGCAGACCTTCCCTGATGGGTTTCGGGATCGGGCACGGCTCTCCCAACGTCGCGGTTCCGCACGGGATGGAAGCCGAGCTGAGCACGGCTGACAAAAAGGTGGAAGCGCTGGAGTCAGCCATTATATAGAGGAGGCAACCGGCAATGCGAATACATGATATCGAAGTGCTGCGCAAGTACACGCCGCTGACCAAACCGTTCAAGACGGCGCTGCGCACGGTTCATCAAGCCGAATCGATTGTGGTTAAAATGACGGCCGACGACGGCAAAGTGGGCTGGGGCGAGGCGCCGGCCACCGTCGTCATTACAGGCGACAGCCTTGAGGCGATCCAGTCCGCCATCGAGCATACGTTCAAGCCGCTCCTGATCGGCCAGAGCCTGCTCGCCTACGAGCAGATCCTTCAGTCGGTCCACCAGGCCATGGTCGGCTGCACCAGCGCCAAGGCGGCCGTCGATATGGCGGTGTACGACCTGGTGGCCCAGCACGGGCGTATGCCGTTGTACCAATTTCTCGGCGGTTACCGCGACCGGATCGAAACGGACTTTACGGTCAGCGTCAACTCGCCCGAGGAAATGGGAGAAGACGCGGCCCAATACGTTCAGGCGGGATTTACCGTGCTGAAGATCAAGGTCGGCAAGGATGACATCGAGCATGACATCCGCCGCATCCGGGAAATCCGGCAGCGCATCGGCAGCGACGTCAAGATCCGGCTGGATGCCAACCAGGGCTGGCAGGCCAAGGAGGCGATCCGCTCCATCCGGAAGATGGAGGACATGGGCCTCAACGTCGAACTGGTGGAGCAGCCGGTCCGGGCCGGGGATATTTACGGGCTGCAGCAGGTGACCGCCGCGGTGGATACGTTGATTATGGCCGACGAAAGCGTCTTTTCTCCGGTGCAGGCGCTGGAAGTGCTGCAGCGGCATGCGGCCGACCTGATCAACATTAAGCTGATGAAGGCGGGCGGCATTTACAAGGCGCAGCTGATCAACCAGCTGGCCGAAGAGTACGGCGTCGAATGCATGGTGGGCAGCATGATCGAATCCCGCCTGGCGGTGACCGCCGCCGCCCACTTCGCCGCCAGCAAAAAGAACGTCACCCGCTACGACTTCGACGCGCCGCTGATGCTGCACCAGGATGACGTCGTCGGCGGCGTCAAGTACGACGGCCGGGTGATGACCTTTACGGACGCGCCGGGTCTGGGCATAACCGACGTGCGCACGACGGACGAAGTGGGGGTATGGTGATGGCGGATCGAGACGATCAGGCCCTATTCCCTGCATGGCGGGTGGTCAGCGTCCCCGTGGCCACCGTCTGGACCAGCCCGTCCTCGCCGCGTGCGCTGGATGCACCGGCACTGGCCGGGTTCGCCACAGGTGGACCTGGGGTTGGGAAACGGGAGGTCAAAGGCAAAACTGATCTGGGAAACCCAATGGAAAAGGAAACCGATCCGGAGGATGGCCGGGGGAGCGGCATCGAGGCATGGATTGCAGCGATGACGGTGCAGGATAAGCTCGACCTGTGCGAGGCCAACCGCGTTCAGACCCAGGCACTGTACGGCACGCCGGTCCTTGCCTATGAAGAGCTGGACGGATGGAGCCGGATCGCCATCCCGTCCCAATCCTCGCCCAAGGATGAGAATGGATATCCCGGCTGGATTCCGACAGAGCAGCTGCTGAAGTTGAGCGAGGAGGAAGCGCTGCGGCTGCTGGGCAGCGGCGGAAGCGTCCCCGGCGCCGCTGCTGCTCCAGCTTCTGCGATCGTTACGGCGCACGCGGCGGACTTGGAGCTGTTGTCCTCATCGGCAAAAATGTCCATCAGCTTCCTGACAAAGCTGCCGCTGGCAATCGGGAAGGAGCGGGGAACGGGGCTTGAGGTAGAATCCAGCGATGAAGCTCAAGCCGCCCCGGGTTTTCAAGCCGAAACGGTAGCTGGAACCGATGCTGGAGCTTTTCCCCAAGCAGAGAGTGTTCCGAAGGAAGGCGCTGAGGCGGGAGCAGATTATCGTGAGGATTCCTTTGTGGTCGTGCAGACCCCGCACGGTCTTGCCCGGATAAAACGGGCAGACGTGCAGGTGGCGGCTGAGCCCGGGGATTACCCGGAGTCTCTTGCGGAAGGGCGGAATAAAGGCCAGGCCATCGTGGCACAGGCCAAGCGCTTTCTCGGACTGCCTTATCTGTGGGGGGGCACGTCCGCCTGGGGCTACGATTGTTCCGGGTTTGCCCACTCCATGCACCTCGCCTGCGGCATCGTCATCCCAAGGGACGCTTCCGTCCAGGCGCTCCACGGAGCCAGCATCCCGCGAGAGGAGCTGCAGCCGGGGGACTTGCTGTTCTTTGCCCATGAGCAGGGCAAGGGACGCGTCCACCATGTCGGCATCTATGCCGGGGACGGGCACATGATCCATTCGCCTGATTCGGCCAGCTCGGTGGAGCTGATTCCGCTGAAAGGGTATAAGCTTGCTGACGAGCACTGTGTCTCCCGTCGTTATTGGACGTAACGGCACACGGAAAAGGGAGCAGCGACGGGGACGAATAGCTGCGCTAGGAAGTGAGCCACTATGGGAATATGGCTGGTCGGAAACGAGGTGCCCGGAAAAAAGCTCGTCGGGGACGAGACAGGTGCCCGGAACAATAATCGCCTGAAATGGGATCGCCGGAAAAGTTCCGGTTCGAATAGAACTGCTCATTTCCCGGCAGGCCGCCCCTGAATTGTGAAGCTTGCAGATATGCCAAAGGGCCGTCCTCAGCCGCATGATACCCGCGGCTTACAAGACGGCCCTTATCATTTTTCAAGTATGGGTTATTCCGATAAATCGGCGATCCTGACGGCCGCGCCCGAGCGGGCCGACAGGTTGGAAGCTTCCATCAGCCGGGTCAGATCAAGCGCCATCTCCGTATTGAACGAGCCGGGCTCGCCCGTGACGATATGGTCGACCCATTGCTCCATCGCCGAATGAAGTGCCTCCGGAAGCGGCCATTCCACGATCGGTTCGGCACCGTTCTCAGTGCTCGCGACGATCACCTTGCGGCTGTGCGTGGAGTACTGCAGGCTGCCCTTCGTGCCGTGCACTTCCAGCGTGAACGGCGAAAGCGGGTTCACAAAGCCGGCTTCAACAATGCCGAGCGCACCGTCCCGGTAGCTGAGCACGGCTACCGCGTTATCCTCCACCTCGCGGCCGGTCACGTAGCCATAGCTGGCGCTGACGATTTCCGGCATGCCGAGCAGGAAGCGCGCCAAAATCATCGGATGGCAGCCGAGATCAATCATGGCTCCGCCGGCACTCTGCTGCGGATCGTAGAAGTAAGCGGGCAGTCCGTTTTCCGTAAGCGCGCCTTTGTGCGCCAGTCTGACGCGGGCGAGTGTCAGGCTGCCGAGCAGACCTTTGCCAATGACCTCGCGGGCCGCCTGCGCAAACGCCGTATTCAGCCGCGGCAGCGACACTGTAAGCATAACGCCGGCATCCCGAACGGCGGCGACGATCTCGTTGCATTCCCGGATCGTCTGGGCGAGCACCTTTTCCGTAAAAATATGCTTGCCCGCATTCGCCGCCGCGATCATAATCTCGCGGTGCATCGTCGTCGGTGCGGTTACGATAACGGCATCGATGCCCGGTTCGGCCAGCAGCACGGGCAGCTCTCCGTAAAAAGGAACACCGAGCTCTTCCGCCTTCGCCCGGCCCCGCCCCGGGTCCTCGTCCCATACCGCCTTGATGGATAAGTCAGGGTGCTGCTGCGCCTGAAGCACGTAATCCTTGGCATGAACATGCCAGAAACTCAAGATGGCGACATTAATCATGTTTTCATTTCCTCCAGTCTGCCGGTCAATCGAAATAGACGGCTTTCCCGGTCCGGTTCGATTCGTAGACGGCTTCGATAATCTCGGATACGACGCAGGCCTGCTCCGGACGAACTAAGGGCTGCGTGTCGTTCATGACAGCTTCGATCCAGAGGCGGATTTCCTTGTCGTGCATGCTTTCCTTCCGGCCATCAAAGAAGTCCGCACCTTTGACGTTGAATTGAATGTCGTTCGCGTACAGCCGCCCGTACTTCTCACCGTTAATACGCAGCGTTTCCTTCACGTCGGCTCCGCCTTCCGTTCCGCACAGCGTGTAGATCGCTTCCCGCGTATCGAGCATGTTCAGCGCCCAGCTGGATTCCAGCATGACCGTCGCGCCGTTCTTCATCACGATCATGCCGAAGGCCGAATCCTCGACCGTGAACTTGTCCGGGTCCCAGGCGCCGCCTGCATTCGCTGCCTGCTTGCGCTGCGACAGCTTGTGATAGGCGGTGCCCAGCACGACCCGCGGCTCGTAATTGTTCATGAGCCACAGCGTCAGGTCGAGCGCATGCGTACCGATGTCGATAAGCGGCCCGCCGCCCTGCTTGTCCTTGTCGAGGAAGACGCCCCAGGTCGGCACACCCCGTCTGCGGAGCGCATGCGCCTTGGCGAAGTAAATGTCGCCAAGCTCGCCGTTCTCACACATTTGCTTCATGAACAGGCTGTCCGGACGGAACCGGTTGTTGTAGCCGATCGTCAGCTTTTTGCCCGTTCGCTGTGCGGTTTCCGCCATGCGTCTGGCATCGGCCGCCGTCTTTGCCATCGGCTTTTCGCACATGACATGCTTGCCTGCTTCCAGCGCCGCGATGGATACCTCGGCATGGGCGTCGTTCGGTGTGCAGACATGGACGACGTCGATGGACGGATCGGCCAGCAGCTCACGGTAGTCCGCGTAAACCGTGGCATCGGCGGCTCCGAATTTTTCTTTAGCCTGCACCGCCCGTTCTTGTACGATATCGCAGAAGGCGACCAGCTCGACCTGCTCCAGTTTACTGAGCGAAGGCAGATGCTTGCCATTGGCGATCGAGCCGCAGCCTATAATCCCAACCTTAATTGGATCCGTCATTGGTTATTCCCTCCCAGAAGCTCTTTGATCTCGGCGAGTCTGTCCTTAATCCGCAGCGGCACTTCCGCGTGCAGCTCCGGCCAGGTGACATACAGGGACGGATCGATCCGGTATTCTGTAAACGTCATCGCCGGCTTGAAGCGGCGTGTCTTCAAATACCGTTCCACCAGGCGGTCCGTCTCATCATCGGTTGTGTAGACACCGTCGAACGGGCCGGTGATGAGCAGCCCGCGCCGGCCGGCGGTTTCGTCTGTGCTGGTCATCAGATCCGGCAGCAGATAGAACATTTCGGGCTGCGGCAGGAAGGCATGCTTGCCGGGCTGGGAATACAGCTTGACATGGGTGCCGTCAACGAGATTGCTGCGATCATGGAGCAGTCCTTTGAAATGTCTGCCATGGAAGCTGGCGTCGCAGTCCACGACTTCACCGTCATGACCAACGTAGACCCATACATGCTCGAGCTCGTACAGATGCTGGATATCGTAATCCCAGTAAATCGCGTATTCGATGATGGCTTTGACCTTGGGATCGTTAAAATCGAACGTTCTCCGTGTCGAAGGGGAAGGACCGGCTGCTTCCAGCACGGTAATGCCGACGCGGACGGGAAAGAACGGCTCATTGTCGTCAAAGTAAATATACGGGGCGTATTTTGCAATCCATTCGTAGTTCATAAGGTTCATCCTTTCATGGAAGCGATTTTGGATGTGATCAAGGCGTGACTTTTGTCGATTTCTTCGGGCAGGCATTGCGATTTCAGCTCATAAACTTTGATTGGCGAACGATCGATGATTTCCAGAAAATGATCGAAGAATCCATCATCCTTGCTGTGAACGTAAGGGCACCAATGATCCGAGAGCCCGATCGTCTCATGGATGTGGACGCCTACGATATAAGGGCTGACCGCTGGCAAATCCTTCAGGTTGTCGTACAGCCCCATCCGGTCCATCATCATGGCGTGCCCGATGTCATACCACAGACCGACCGGGCTGCCTTTCAGACCGGCGATAAGCTCGCCCGCTTCCCGGAGCGTCGGAATCTGGTTGCAGCGGGCCCGGGTTTCGATGCCGACGGCGACGCGGTAGCCCTTCCGGGCGATATAATCGCTGATCTCCTCCAGGCTGCGCCGGATCCGTTCCAGATAAGCCGGAGCTTCAGCTTCCCGCCGCTTGGCCATCTGCTCCCACAGCTCGCGATACTCCATGGATTCCGGGCCGTTATCACGGTAAATCCGCTTGAGCTGAGCGTCGACGTTAACCGGAAACGGTACCTCGCCGGGATGGACGACGACCGCACCTGCCCCGTAACGGACGGCGTATTCGACGGACTGCTCCAGCAGCTCCACCGCGCGTCTGCGTTTCGATTCGTCCTCGTAGCCGAGCATGACGGAATCCGTATCGTATTCCTTGTCGTCGACAAAAGGAAACGCGTGATGCACGCTGGAGATGCGGATCTCGCCGCGCTCAATCATCGGTTCAATTGTAGCGAGATGCCCCTGCGTCACGTTATAATTCAGCTCGACGCTGCCGAATCCGAGTCCTTTGATTTCTTCGATCATGGCTCGTCCGTCTTTGTGATTTTTGATGTTCCAACAGGTTGAGTATGAATAATCGCCCTTGTCCATCTCCGTTACCTACTCCTTTATGGATCCCAGCATAACGCCCGAGATAAAATATTTCTGCAGCCACGGATAAACGATCAGAATCGGTACCGTGGCGAACATGATGCTCGCCGCCTTGATGCTCTCCGGCATGATCGACACCAACTGGTCGCCCTGCATCGACAGCGGGTCGTTGGTCATGCTGTTTACGATGACTTGGTACAGTTTCAACTGGATCGGATACAGCTTCGGATTGGTAATATACATAAGCGCATCCATGAAGCCGTTCCACCGTCCTACCGCGTAGAACAAGCTGAGTGTAGCGATCGCCGGCATCGACAGCGGCAGCACGATTCGCGTCAGCGTGCGCATCGGACTGCATCCGTCTATCTCGGCCGCTTCGGATAAGCCTGGCGGAAGCGACCGGATGAATGAAATGAGGATGAGAAGAAAAAACGGGTTGATCAGGGCCGGCAAAATCAGCGAGCCGATATGATTGGTCAGGTGAAGTCCCCGGATCAGCAGGTAATCGGGGATCGTGCCGCCGCTGAAGAACATCGTAAACAGGATGAGGAACATGAAGACGGATCTTCCTTTCAGCCGCTTGGAAAGCGGATAGGCCGCCGCGATCGTCATCAGCATGGCCAGGAAGGTATAACCTGCCGTCAGGAGCACCGTCAGCCCGAGCGACTTCAGCATGGAATTGTCCTGGAACACCTTCCGGTAAGCCTCCAAATTGATGCCTCTGGGAAGCACACTCACTTCGCCAGAGAGAATCGCCCGGTTGGAGCTGAGGGACATGGAAGCGATATGCAGCAGGGGAGCCAGGCACAAGATAACCATCACGATAATCAAAATGACGTTGATATACTCAAAAGGCGTTCTTCTTCGGGCCGCCATCCGCCCGCCGTTATCTGCCATCATTTACAGCACTCCGTTATCGGTTATTTTTTTGGCGATCGCGTTCGCCAAAAGCAGCAATACGATCCCGACGACAGCCTGGAACAGACCGACGGCGGTCGCAATCGAATACTGAGCCGTCTGTATCCCTGTCTTGTAGACGAAAGTGCTGATGACCTCGGAGAAATCGCGGACGCTGACATTGCCGAGTACGTACGGCCGGTCAAAGCCGATCTGGACGATTTCACCGATCTTCAGAATGAGCAGCATGACGATCGTCGGCCGGATGCCCGGAAGCGTCACCGACCACATGCGGCGCAGCCTTCCCGCTCCGTCGACGGAGGCGGCTTCGTACAGTTCGGAATTAACGCCCGTTATGGCGGCCAGGTAGATGATCGTTCCCCAGCCCGCGCTTTGCCAGACGCCGACGGCCAAATAAGTAACGAGCCAGGCGTACTTGTCCGTCAGGAACGGAACCGGATCGATGCCGAACCGGCCGAGCAGCAGATTGACGATGCCCGTTTTCGTAGCAAATACCTGGAACATGATGCCTCCGATAATAACCCAGGACAGAAAGTGGGGTAAGTACAGAACCGTCTGTGCAAATTTCTTGAACCGCCGTCCGGCCAGCTCGTTCAGCATAAGCGCGAGCACGATCGGGGCGGGGAAGGAGACGAGCAGATCGAGCAGGTTGAGCATGAACGTATTTCTAAGCGCTTCATAGAAGCCGCTCATCCCGAACACTTCCCGGAACACGTCCAGTCCGACCCATTCGCTGCCCGTCACCCCTTTGAACAGATTGTAGTCCTGGAAGGCGATCAGAATACCGTACATCGGGCCGTACTTAAAGACCAGGAAGAAGGCGAGGGGCAAAATCAACAGAGCGTACAGCTGCCAGTTACGATAGAGATAGAGTCTTAAGCTTTTCATTTCGGCACCCTCCCGTCCTGCATTATTTCTTCATGGCCGCGTAGGCTTCAGTTCGTTCTTGCTTGATAGCGTCGCCTCCGCTTGCCATATAGTCCTTAAGCAGATCGTCGTAAGTCTTATCGAAATCGCCCGGTTTGGTCATGATGCTTTTGACGATAAGTTCGTCGTACTTATCCTGCAGCGTAGGGATGTACTTGTTTTCAGCCTCGATCGGCGACGTGAAGTTCGCATAACGGATCGTATCCGTCATCGACATTTTGTAGGCCTCCACGACATAATCCCGGAATTCCTTAGGTACCGCCGCTGCCGCTGCCGCCCAATTCTTCTCGTCGCTGCCGAAATCCTGGCCCTGCGTAATCATGGCGATATCGTTGGCATTGAACATCCGTTTGCTCGTTTCTTCCGATTCGATGCGGTACGGCACGCCGTCCGTCAGCGTGTAATCCTCGCCTTCGATTCCGTTCATGATCGTATTCAGCACGTCCGGCTGCGCCATCCAGTCCAAGTATTTGATCGCCTCCACGCCGCGTTTACTCGCTGCGGGCACCATGAGGAAGAAGCCGGTCGGATCGTATTCGGGTTTGAGATGCTTGCCCGCGTTGTTTGTGTATGGATCGGTCGGAACCAGCTTGGCGCCGGGAACGTTCTGCGTCAGTACTTTGGCGATGCCCGGGGTCGCATTGAAGCTATTGCCGAGGTTGTCGCTGTACATGCCGACTTTGCCGGTCATGACGTCCTGGAATACCTGCTTCTCGTCCTTGTCGAGGGAGAAATCAGGGCTCATCAGTCCCTCGTTGTACAGCTTGTTCAGGAACCGGACCGCTTCCTTGTGCCCGGGGAGAAGGAGAGGATAGCCAAGGCTCTCCGACAGTGTATAGCGCTGCTCATCCGTCAGACCGTCCTCGATGAAGGACCAGACGATCGGTTCGATGGAAGCGGGAGTCAGCGAGAAACCGAGAGGAATGACGCCGCCACCCGTCTGCCCGGGATCCTTCTCCTTAAAGGCTTTCAAGGTCTGGTAGACTTCTTCCGTCGTCTTCGGCATCGGAAGCCCCAGCTTGTCCAGCCAGTCTTGGCGGATGAGGTTTTCGTATTTGCCGGTGTTCACGCGCCTTCCTGGAATCGAATATTGGACGCCGTCCACTTTGCCGCTGTCCAGCGCAGGACCTAAATATTTTTTCAGGTTCGGCCCGTACTGCTCAATCAGGTCGTCAAGAGGCAGCAGTCCTCCGTCTTTGGCATATCCATAGGCGGTGAGGGGGCTTGTGTTGGCGAATACGACATCCGGGGCATCGCCGCTCGACATCATCACATTGACTTTGTCGCTGGCGTCGGTGCGCGGAATCGGCACGAATTCGACTTTAATGTTATTCGGGTCGCCGAAGTTTTTCTGAACGTAATCGGTCCAATAATTTTCGGTTGCCGTATAACCTGCTGGCGCATTGCCCCTGTCAAAAATACCAACCTTGAGCGTGACCTGTTCCGTCTTCCCGCTATGATCTGAAGCCGTTGCGGAGGAGCTTCCTTCTTTGTTTCCCCCTTGCGAACAGCCTGCCAGCATCCCGGCGATCAGCGCCACAGCCAGCGTGAAACGCAATCCTTTCCCTCTCATAAGACACCTCGCTATTTTTTTTGGCCTGCAGCTTAAGTTATAGCGCTGCGCAATAGAACGGGCAATTTACACGTTTCAGCGGAGTAAACAAAAAAGCAGATTTGCGCATCTGCCTGGATTTTTGTATAGGACATACCTTTTTCTGGGGGCATACGAAAGGTCGGACTGTCTTCGGAAAATGCGACCTGCGGGAGCTTTCAGCATCTTCATACCTCCTCCGGTATGCGGGACGGCTGCATCAGCTTTCGGTAGTCCCCGGGCGACACGCCAACCGTTTTCTTAAACACCCTGCCGAAGGAAATCGCATGCTCGTAACCGACCTGTCTGGAAATGTCGCCGATCGTCAGCTCCGTCTCACGAAGCAGCTTCTGTGCCCGCTCAACGCGCAGCCCGATCAGGAAATCGACGAATTTGACGCCGAACTGCTCCTTGAACAGCTGGCTCGCGTATTTTCCGTTCATGCCGAACCGGTCGCTGATAAGATTCAGGGACAGCTCGGGGTTCGCAAAATGGTCTTCGATATATTTTTTGACCTCGTAGATCACAGGGTTGGTGCTGTTTTTATCCAGGATCGCAGCGTACTGATCGTACAGCTCCCCGATCAGCGACTCATACAGCTCGTGGATTTCCGCAACCGAACCCGTTTCCCGAAGCGCCCCGGACATGCGGGAGTAAGAAGCAGCATGCCAGAGATCCTGAATGGCCGGCGGCAGTTCCTCAATAAGCCTTGCGAACCGGTGCGTCAGATCGTTCAGGAGCAGCCGCAGTTCTTCCTCTTTCAGCAAGCGTTCTTCCAAATGGCCGAAAATCTTGTCAAGGTCGCCTTGCCATGCCGGCGCAGGCAGCTTGAAATGATGAATCAAATTTTCCGCCCATTTATAGTAATCCGTGTCGACTCGGTTTTCCCTGTTTCTGATTTCCAAATAGACGATCACCCGGTTATTCCCGGCCGTCATTTTGTACTGCAGGGCGGCAAGTGCTTCCCGGAAGGAGGTCTTGGCTTCTGGGAGGCCGTCAACGACCGAGCCGATTCCGATCGTGACCGAGAAGGGGAACGCATCCCTTACCCAACTGCGCAAGCCGTCCATTAAAGCTTCCGGGCCGATCGTACCGGAGATGCCGTCCGTTCCGGCGCGAACCAGCAGGGCCAAGCGGCCGCCGGCAATCCAATCCGAGCCGGCAACCACAGCCGCGAGCTCGGGACGCATGCCGAGCTCCGTTTCCAACCGGTGCTTGGCTTCAAGAAGCTGCTGGCGGTCTCCGCGCATCAGGGGAACGTATTTGTCGATTTCCATGATCGCGACGGTGATGCCGCAGCCCTTCTCCGGCATCCGGAACAGCCGGGCATAATCCTCCCATTCACTCGCGGTGAAAGCCGTGTCTTCCTCCTGCAGCTCATAGAAAAAGCGTTTACGGCGCATGATCGCGTTTTCGGCCTCCTGCCGGTCGATCAGATTCATGCGGCCAAGCATGTTGTCAAAGACCTGCTCAATAATCGAAAATTCGTCGCTGGCAGCTGGCTTCGTTTCATGCCGATAGTCAGATATACGGCGCACGATATTTTCGATAGGACGGTAATTCCTCCGGGTGACGAACATAATGTAAGCGAGGATGGCAAGGAGGGAAGGAATCAGGATGGACAGTGGTGCGAGCGAACGGACCGCGGCTTGTCCGAACAGATCCGGGGTAACGGGTCCGCTTGCATATTTGAGCCCGATGTAATCCGATTCCAGATAAGTCGTCGGCTTCGTTTTCTGCGCGGCGGGCTCAGTCGAGAAGACCGGGCTGCCCTGAACGTCGGCGATGTCCAAGAAGGAGCGCTGGCCGCTGCCCGCGCTGCCGGCCATGGACAGCAGCTTGTCCACCTTTACGTTCAGCACGATGAGGCCTTCGTTGCCGCGGGAGCTTTTTACGATCGAAATGACCCGCTCCGGCGGATCGATTAAAGGAAACTCGCTGTAGAGCCGAATCGGTGACCAGCGGTTTTGTGTTGCCTTTGGCACGCTCTGGATAAAGGTCTTGTCCGTAAAGTCGTCAATTGGCGCGGCATAGCCGCCTGTAAGAACGAGCCCGTCCTTGTAACGATAAAAATATACCGAGTGAATAAGCAGGTTGCTGCGCATTTTGGCAATTTCGCTAGAGGCTTTGTAATTGACGAGACCGGGGGCACCTGCACTCCCGTTAAAGAAATCATTAATGGCATCGTTGTTGACGGTCTGGCCGGCAAGCATCAGCTCGATATTTTTGAGTCTGGTCGTCATGCCGTCCACCACTTGTTCCGCATAAGTGCGGCTCTCCTTTTCGGTCTCTTTGCTCACGTTGCCGTATGCCACGGAAAAAACGATCGCGATGACGATCGTGCCGAAAATGAATAAGATGGAGAGATTCGATAGCAGAAACCGTTTATACCAAGTCCGATTGTCCATACTATTCCCGCTCCTTTCAGGTAGCCTTGGATCTGAGATGCCTCTGTTTTCCCATCTTACTCCCGGTATGTTATCGCAGTGTTGCCTGTATCGGATGGAAATTCCATCCGATTTGCTGGGTGTATAAAGGGGATCGCCGGGAAGCAATAGAGGAGGGATACGATCCGGGCTATTGGGGGAGCGGAATGGCAGTGGAAGAGAACCGAAGAGAACCTTGCACAGTAGCGGATCAAAAAAATCCTGGCCGAGTGCATCGAACAGGAATTTTTTGACGTGTATATATTCTGCTAAATGCCATTATGGGGGATCTCATTTTTCTAGCAAACTGGTTATTTCATCCGCAAGGCCGGATTTGGTATTTAATAAAAATCAAAATAGCCGCGCCAGGTGCCGTCCTTTTTATGCTTGGCAAAATAAAAATTGCCGTCTTCCACGATGTTGAGCCCGGCTTAGGCGTCTGAGGCGATTTGGAGGACAAAAGCGTAGCCATCTCCAAAGTCGATTCCCGGCTGGGTGAAGGCGGCATATCCGCCAAGCTTGTGAACCCGGTATATTTCCCCGGCAATATCCAGTCAGCCAGTTTAAGGCACGGTGACGCTCATACACGACGCCGCGTTCAGGCCGCCGGGAGCTGGCTGTCCTTGAATCCGGCTGTCGACGCAGATCCAGTCGTAGCGGTAGATCAAATCGGCGGCATCGAGAATTTCCCCGCTGCTCCGCAGCTGTAAGCCGGCTAGAAAAGCATCAAACGAATCAAACTGCTGCAGCTTGGAGACGGCTTCGGGGACATTGCAAATGTCTGTCGGGTTGCCCAAAGTATCCACATGGCCCAAGGCCCACAGCGGCACCCAAAAGCCTTCATACCGCCAGGAAAACGGGACCGCTTCGGCTTCATCCGCTTGGCCGTTATGGATAAACGCCTGATCTTCGGGAGAAAAGAACCCGTCCGCCCCGTACTGGGCCGTAATTCTCGAGATCAGCTCCCGGGTACTCTCATGGTTTTCTCCCCCCAGAACATCAGCCCGTCCAGCGGCCGGATGATCGACAGCAGCTTGGTGAACAAGGCTTCCGAAATGTCATCCTCTGTTTCAACGCCGATAACCATATTGAGCGTACTGATCTTGATCAGCAGCTTTTGCTGCAGCGGCTCGTTCTCCGCCGGGATCTGGGCAAAAAATTGCTCCATACCGCTGCGCATGTTTGCAAACTCACCCGGTGCGTTTTGCTTGTCATGATGTTAAAAGCGGTAGCCTTTCGGCGAAGCCAGCCTTTGCTGACGATTTCAATCCGGGTTTTGGTTTCATTGACGCTCATCTTTCCATTCGGATCGATCGCCTTCATCAGGTCTACGATCTGATCCAGATCGAAGGTCGAGCTGTACAGCGCACAATGCTTCACAACCATTCTCCTCCCCGAATTTGTGCACGACTTCCAGGCTGAACGTTTCACCCGCCAGGCTCAGGTCCGGCAGGTTCGGCTCTCGCTGATCCGGCAGGGGCCACTCGCCCGGATCGGTTGGCTCGTGGGAACGGACTTTCGTTGAAGGGGATAAACGCGAAACCGGGATCCCGAAAAAGTTGCTATTGCGAGCAACCGTTGATGGATAAGCTTGCAATGATATCCAGTAATTTAACAAATATGGAAAAGCAATATGTAAAAGTCTGGCTCATATATAATAGTTGGGACCATTTCTATTGAACCATATACCTTATTTCTTAGCCGATTATGAAGAGGATAAAGAAGGTATGTGGAGAGCGGGGAGGATTGATGATTGAAAAGAGCAGGGTCAAACAGCCAAGCAACTCAGGCAAAAAAAACGATATTAGGGGGTGATACCTATGTTACCGAGCGAAACGAAGCGATGGGCTTACTTCGGAGGGAACTTCCCTCTGACATTTGTGGCAAACGTCGGGCAGTCTCGCGAAGACATCCGTTACTTGTCCAATAAGCCCGGATGCCAAATCGGTTTTTCCTCTGAGGAGGTCCATTTTGTATTCACCGGACATGAACCGGATCGACGGGAAGGGGTAGGGCTCTCCCTGCGATTTCTCGGGGCGAACGCGGACGTACAAATGGAAGGGCGCCGGCAAGCCGAGGAAAAAGTCCATTATTTGATAGGCAGCGATCCTTCGAAGTGGCATACTGGCCTTTCAACCTATCAAGAGATCGTTTACCGGGAGCTGTGGCAAGGAATCGACCTGGTATTCTATGGATCACACGAAAAGTTCAAATACGATGTCGTTGTGAAACCCGGTGCCAATCTTGACGATGTCCGGCTGGCTTACCGCGGTGCCGAAACGTTATCCTTGAACAAGGAAGGGGATCTCCAGATTCATACCTTGTATGGTGATTTGGCGGAGGAGAGACCCGTCAGCTATCAAGTGATCGATGGACGAAAGGTTCCCGTAAACAGCCGATTCATATTGAAGAACGGGCAAGAACCTTGCGTTTACGGCTTCGAAGTTTTGGAAGGCTATCGACCCGACCATGAATTGGTCATCGATCCGGCGCTTTTCTACTCCACCTTCCTGGGAGGTTCCGAGAGTGATTCAGGTCTTAGCATCGCGGCTGATCCATTCGGCAATGCCTATGTGACAGGGGTAACCGCCTCCTTCGACTTCCCGATCGCCGGCCCGGCATTCCAACCCTTTAAAGATGCATCTACAACCGTATTCGTTTCGAAATTGAATCCATTTGGAACTGCTTTTGAATACTCTACTTATCTCGGCGGCAGCAGCGCGGATCAAGGAAACGGCATTGCGGTGGACGGCTCGGGCCATGCCTACGTGACCGGGCAGACGCTTTCCCCCGATTTTCCGACCACTCCGGGAGCTTTTCGTACCTTTATAAGCGGGAATCAAGATGCGTTCGTAACCAAATTAAGCCCGGATGGCAGCTTCCTTGTGTATTCGACGTTTCTTGGCGGACAGGGAGTGGATACCGGATTCGGCATCGCACTCGACGGTGTGGGCAGCGCTTATGTGGCTGGCTCGACCAATTCCTTCGATTTCCCTGTTACAGCCGGCGCGTTCCAGCCTGGTCTTGCCGGTACCCTGGAAAACGCTTTTGTATCGAAGTTGAATCCAAACGGCACGGACCTTGTGTATTCCACTTTTATCGGAGGCATCTCCGGAACGGACGTGGCGCGCAGCATCGCGGTAGATTTTGCAGGCAACGCCTATGTGACAGGGATAACCACCTCCGCGGATTTTCCGACGTCGCCTGGAGCGTTCCAAATCTCGTTAACTGGTGTAATAGCCGCTTTTGTAACCAAAGTTAATGAAATCGGGTCGGGACTCGTCTATTCGACCTACCTTACCGGAAGCGGCGACGATGAGGGACGGGGCATAGCGGTCGATCCGCTCGGTCAGGCTTACGTGACGGGGAGCACCACTTCGTACGACTTTCCGATCGCGGGAGGCGCGTTCCAGCCCTTCTACGGCGGCGGACTTTCCGATGCCTTTGTTACGAAAGTGAGTTCAGAAGGCAACTATCTGGTCTATTCGACCTTTCTAGGCGGAGATGGGACGGATTCGGGCAGCGGCATCGCTGTGCGCTCAGGCTTCGCTTTTGTAACGGGAAGTACTGGTTCGTTTAATTTCCCGATTACGCCCGACGCCATTCGCCATTTTACTGAGGGCGGGGATGGTTTCCTTACGCAATTAAACATAGACGGTGGTTCGCTCGTTTTCTCCACTTTCATAGGCGGTGGTTCGCCCGACGCAGACAGTGCCGTCGCCGTTGATGAAGATAACAACGTTTACTTAACGGGGCAAACGTTCTCGCCCGATTTTCCGATTACGCCCGGCGTGGTTCAGCCTTTCCTGCGCGGAGGCGGCGATGCCTTCGTCATGAAATTCACCGAGTTTGGCGTTGAACTGCTGGTTAACAAATTTACGGACCGATTTGAAGTAAGTCCCGGCGAACGAGTGATCTATTTTATTGAAATCCATAATCCGACGGGTGTTTTATTTACAAATGTGATCATTGAAGACCCGGCGATCGGCATTTTTCATTTCATTCCTGAGATTCCTCCCTTCTCGTTTCAAGTATTCGAATTCCCGTTCGATATTCCGTTAGATTTCCCGCTTGGATTTTTTCGAAATGTCGTGAGGGTCACCGCCGACCAGCTCGGAGAACCCGTCACCTCAGAGGCTGAAATTCTCGTGACGGGTTCTCCATTCTTGGTAGCCACCAAGACCGTGAATCCGCCGGCGGGAGCCCCGGGGGAGACGGTCATCTTTACGATTATTCTCGAAAATCACGGTACTGCCGACTTGATCAATGTCCATATTGTTGATCCGTTGATCGGACTGGATGAATTTATCGGCGACATTCCCATCGGAACGGTTATTACCATTGATTGGCCATTCGTGATTCCCCCGGATGCGCAGGCCGGTCTGACGATTTCCAATATCGTGACGATTACGGCAGCCAATCTGCCGGAACCCGAGGAAGTGGGAACGGTGGTCGAGGTGCTGCCCGTTCCCAGGCTGGAGATCCATAAGACGGCGGATCGGATATTCGTTCTTCCAGGCGAAACGGTGAATTTTACGATTGAGGTCATCAACACCGGGAATACGGATATTTCCAATGTCCATGTAACGGACGATCTCACCGGATTTAATATTACGATTCCTGTGCTTCCATTCGGACAAAGCCAAATTTTCACGATCCCATTCTTTGTTCCGTTGGAGACCCCCCCGCTTACATTTACGAATACGGCGGTTGCCTTCAGCGACCAGACGGAGCCCGTATTCGCTAATGAGGAAGTGACGGTGCTGGCTGTTCCCCGATTGGGGATCCTCAAAATTCCGGATACGACCAACGTGGTGCCCGGACAGACGATTCAGTATACCATTATTTTGGAAAATATCGGGAACGTACCGCTAACCGGTATCCGTATCCTGGATCCGGTCCTTGGTATCGATCTGTTGGTACCCGATTTGGAGGTAGGGGAAGTTCGTAAACTTACATTTCCGTTTACCATCCCGAGGGAGTCCCCGATCGGATCGGATATCGTTAACATTCTCACGGTTGAATCCGCTGAAACCGGGCCCCAGACGGTCGAATCGCTCGTTACGGTTACGGGCTTCGGACTGTCGCTGCTGAAGGAGGCAGACCGTGCAGTGGCCATCCCGGGCGAGACGGTGTTCTATACGCTGACGGTGACGAATTTGCTGAATGAGCCACAGACGAATGTCGTGCTGAACGATAGTCTGCTGGGCATAAGTGAGACGATCCCCGTACTCCAGCCGAATGAGACGATTACCCGTACGGCTACGTTCACGATTCCCGCAGATGCGTTCCCCGGCACCGTTTTCCTGAATCAGTTTACCGTTAGCTCAGACCAGACGCCGCTTCAGGAGACAATCGCTGAGGTGGTTGTGCTTGAGCAACCGGGTCCTGCGATTGTTATCGAAAAGCTTCCGGACCGGAATGCAGCCGCGCCGGGAGAGACCATCACCTACACGCTGACGGTAACGAATTTGCGGGGCTTCCCACAGACGAATGTTGTGCTGAGCGATGCGCTGCTGGGGCTAAGCGAGACGGTGGCCAGCCTGGCGGCCAATGAGACGATTACCCGAACGGTAGCGATCACGGTTCCCGGAGACGCCGTGCCTGGCAGCATCATCCGAAATACGTTTATCGTCTCTTCGGACCAAACGCCGGAGCTGGAAACGATTGCCGAGGTGGTCGTGCAAGAGCCTCCCGGCCCGGCACTTCTGATTCATAAGCTTCCGGACCGGAACGCAGCCGCGCCGGGCGAAACTGTCGTCTATACGCTGACCGTGACGAATTTGCGGGGCTTCCCACAGACGAATGTCGTGCTGACCGACGCGCTGCTGGGGCTGAGCGAGACGGTGGCCAGCCTGGCGGCCAATGAGACGATTACCCGGACGGTGACATTTACCGTTCCAGCGGATGCCGTGCCTGGCAGCATCATCCGAAATACGTTTATCGTCTCTACGGACCAAACACCGGAGCAGGAGACGATCGCCGAGGTGGTCGTGCAAGAACCTCCCGGCCCGGCGCTTCTGATTCATAAGCTTCCGGACCGGAACGCGGCCGCGCCGGGCGAAACCGTCGTCTATACGCTGACCGTGACGAATTTGCGGGGCTTCCCACAGACGAATGTCGTGCTGAGTGATGCACTGCTGGGGCTGAGCGAGACGATCCCGCTCCTTCAAGCGAACGAGACCATTTCCCGGACGGTAACGTTTATCGTTCCCGCGGATGCCGTTCTCGGCAGTGCGATCCAAAATACGTTTACCGTCAGTTCGGATCAAACGCCGCTGATCGAGACGATCGCCGAGGTGATCGTGCAGGCGCCCCCGGGTCCTTCGCTTCTGATCCAGAAGCTTCCGGACCGGAATTCGGCCGCTCCTGGGGAAACGATCACTTATACCCTCACGGTCACGAACTTGCTGGGTGTTCCACAGACGAACGTGGTGCTGACCGATGCGCTGCTGGGGCTAAGCGAGACGATCCCCGTCCTTCAAGCGAACGAGACCATTACCCGGACGGTAACGTTTATCGTTCCCGCAGATGCAGTGCTCGGCAGTGCCATCTTAAATACGTTTACCGTCAGTTCGGATCAAACGCCGTTGATCGAGACGATCGCCGAGGTGATCGTGCAGGCACCCCCAGGTCCTTCGCTTCTGATCCAGAAGCTTCCGGACCGGAATTCGGCCGCTCCTGGGGAAACGGTCACTTATACCCTCACCGTCACGAATTTGCTGGGTGTTCCACAGACCAATGTCGTGCTGACCGATGCGCTGCTGGGGCTGAGCGAGACGATCCCCATCCTTCAAGCAAACGAGACGATCACCCGGACGGTGACGTTCGTCATTCCCGCCGACGCAGCGCTTGGCACCGTCATCCAAAATACATTCACAGCCGTCACCGATCAAACGCCGCTGGTTGAGGCGGTTACCGAGGTGATCGTTCAGGAGCCTCCGGGCCCTTCGCTTCTGATCCATAAGGTTTCTGACCGCAATACCGCCGCACCGGGAGATACGATTACCTTTACACTCACCGTCACGAATCTGCTGGATGCCGTTCAGACGAATGTCGTGCTGACCGATGCGCTGCTGGGGTTAATTGAGACGATCCCTTTACTCCAAGCGAACGAGACGATTACCCGAACGGTGACATTTACCGTACCGGCGGACGCAGTGAACGGAAGTGTCATTCGAAATACATTTACAGCCGTCACTGATCAAACGCCGCTGCTGGAGACGACTGCCGAGGTTGTCGTTCAGCCTGGACCCGTTGCAGAAACGACGCTCCAGGTTCGAAAGCGTCCGGACCGGAATACGGCGGCACCGGGCGACATCATCCGCTACACCATCGAGGTTACGAATACCGGCCCGAATCCGGCAACGAACGTCGTCGTCATAGACACATTGACCGGGCAGATCACGATTCCGGTTATAGCTCCAGGCGTTACGGAGAGAGTGAGTGTCACGTTCTCGGTGCCGGTTGGCACGGCGCAGGGGGAAGTCATTGCGAATCGGGTAACGGTCCGCTGGCGGGAACAGCCGGCCGATTCTCTGCCGGTTCAAGATGAGGCGAGGGTTATCGTCGCCGTTCCCGCCGAACTGCCGGAAGTGTCGGTTGAAGCACAACCTGATCAGCCGAGACCGGGTGAGACGGTCCATAAGAGGATCACGGTGACGAACGTCACGGATATAACGCTTAACAATGTCCGTGTCTTTGATCAGCTGCTGGGATTCAGCACCCGCATTCCGCAGCTCGCACCCGGCGAGAGCCGTGTGTTCACGCTCCAGCTGGTTGTACCGGCGGCAACCGAGGGAGGGACGAAGATACGAAACACGGTTTCGATCTTTTCCGACGAGACGCCGGTGCAGCAGGCGGAGGTCACCGTACAGACGCAGGCACTTCCGGATGCCTCGCTCACCGAAACGGTTGACCGCTCGGTCGGAAGACCGGGTGAAACGGTCATTTTCACCATTCAGGCTCGGAACACGGGCAATGTTCCTTTGTTAAACGTTCTGCTGACAGCCCCGTTGCTCGGTATACAGCTGCGAATTGAACGTTTTGACGTTGGGGCGATCGAGACGCTTCGAGTTCCGTTCGTTCTTCCTGATGTTAAGAAAGACACAATCATCATAAGCCCCGTGACGCTCGTCTCCGACAACGGCCCGACTCGCCAAGCAAGCGCATCGGTAGAAGTCATCGCGGAGGAAGAAGAATAAAAGAAATAACGGCCCGTCTCTATATGTGGAGACGGGCCGTTGTTTCTAAGGATCACGCCTTACAACGACAAAACCCTACACCAAGGCATACGGAACGCCGGGGACACCACAGGTATTGACGGACGGATAACTCGAAGCTGTTCGTCAACCGGAAGGCCATCAAGCACAGCTTACAGGCGTGGAGCTGATGGCCAGACAGGACAGTTATTTTTCCCGGATCAATGGGACGGTCGTCCAGGGCTCCAACGATCTGACGGAGTGGACGGCGTTGAGATCGCCGGCGCAATCTACCGCAGACTGGCAGGTTCTGTCGGTCAATGGAAAGGAAGCCTACCGCTACATCCGGATGTACAACGCCGGCACCTGGTTTGGCAATATGCGGATCTGCGGCTTCACGGCACGGTGCAGTCATCGCTCAGGCGTTAAAACGCAGGGATGGGATTGACCGCTGCCTGACGGACAGGATGCTTGTCCGCCGGGCGGCTTTTTTTATTCAGAAAAGATAGGCTCCAGCGCTTGGGCTTCCTTATACCGCAGGGCAAACTGCCGCTATACGCGGTCTGTCTTCATTGAATGAACATCGATTGACGTTTTTTTACTGAGGGTGTTCGTATAAACCCGAATACTAGGGACAATGCATTTCCCATATAAATGTAAATAGAGGAAGGAAATGCATCTATCACAACCATCAGGATGAAAGGAGGGAACCGAAATCGCCTCGTCCATCGGAAAAGAAGTTCTGAGAAAGGAATCCGGGCAGAAAGTGACCGGGGCGGCCCGTTATACAGGAGATGCCTTGAAGCCGGGCCTGCTGCACGCCTCCTTGGCTGTCAGCCCGCATGCCCATGCCCGGATTCTGTCGATCGATACCTCTGCGGCCCGAAGCATTCCGGGAGTCCGTGCGGTCGTCACTGGGGAGGATTTCCCGGTGCTCACCGGCTCTCCGCTGGAAGACCGGCCGCCGCTGGCCATAGACAAGGTGAGATATTTCGGCGAGCCGGTTGCCGTAGTGGTGGCGGATGCGGAATATATTGCTGAAATGGCGGCGCTGCAGGTCCGCGTGGAATACGAGATGCTGCCGCTTGTTCAGTCCCCGCTGGAAGCCTATAAGCCGGGCGCTCCGCTCATTCATGAACGTCTGGCGGAGTATAGGCGCTATGAGGAGGTATATCCGGAACCCGGCACCAACGTTGCAAGCCGCAACCGGATCCGTAAAGGAAACATGGAGGAAGGATGGTGCCGCAGTATCCACACGATTGAAGTCCGGGTGAGCTTGCCGCAATCCGACCATGCCGCGATGGAGCCGCGCTGCAGTACGGCCGAGCTGCTGCCGGACGGCAAAGCCGTCATCCATTCCGCCTCGCAATCCCCCTACATCATCCGCAGCCAAATCAACAGGTACTTTCATATCCCGCTGCAGCAAATCATCGTTCATACCCCGCTCGTTGGTGGTGGGTTCGGCGGGAAGGCGGCCGTTCAGCTGGAGTTTCTCGCTTTTCTGGCTTCCAGGGCCGTAGGGGGAAAAGCGGTCAAGCTGGTCAATTCAAGGGAGCGGGACATGGTCTCTTCCCCGGTGCATATCGGGCTGGAATCGAGAGTCAAGCTGGGCTGTACTGCCGATGGAAAAATCGCCGCCGCGGAAATTACGCACTGGTATGACGGAGGAGCCTACTCAGATCGGGGACCGATCATGAGCAAGGCGGGAGCCAGCGACTGCTCGGGTCCGTACCGAATCGACAATCTGCAGTGCGATTCGCTCTGCATGTATACGAACCACCCGTATTCTACTTCATTTCGCGGGTTTGGACATCCCGAGCTCACGTTTGCCATAGAGCGGGCAATGGATGTCATGGCGGCACGCTTGAACATGGATCCGCTGGAGTTCCGCTTTCTGAACGCCATTGGGCCCGGCGACACGACGCCGACGCAAACGCTGCTGGACCGGAGTACGGTAGGCAATCTCCCGATGTGCATCGCCAAGCTGAAGGATATGATCCGTTGGGATGAGCGGCCCCTGATGGAAGCGAAAGGCCGATTTGTCAAAGCCAGGGGCGTATGCTGTTTGTGGAAAAATTCCAACACCCCGGCCGATGCCGGTGCGGGGGCGGTCATCATCTTCAATGCCGACGGAAGCGTGAATTTGCTCTGCGGCGCTGTGGAGATCGGCCAGGGCACGCGGACGTCCCTCACCCAAATGGCAGCGGAGCGGCTCCGAATGGATGTGCACAACGTGTCGATCAGCACCGATGTCAATACGGAGACCGAACCGCAGCTGTGGAAAACCGTCGCGAGCCGAAGCACTTTTCTGGTCGGCAACGCGATCCTGGCGGCGGCGGACGACGCCATCGTACAGCTGAAGAACACGGCCGCCCGAGTACTTCGGCTCCCGCCCGCCGAACTGGAAGTCGGGGGCGGAAGAGTATACAGCAAGCGCGATCCGGGGACCGGCATAGAGATCGCCAAGATTGCCCTCGGATACAAACTTCCGGGCGGGGGAACGATCGGAAGCCAGATCATCGGCCGCGGCAGCTATGCGATGCGGGATATTAAGGAGCTGGACCCGATGACCGGCAAAGGAAAACCGGGTCCGGAGTGGACGGTCGGCGCCCAGATGGTGGAGGTGGAGCTGGATACGAGGGATTTTAGCTACCGGATTCTGCAGGCGGCAACCGTTATTGACGCCGGCAAAGTCATCAACCCGGTTTTCGCCCGCGGCCAAATTACCGGAGGCATGAGCATGGGGCTGGGCCTTGCCAGCAGGGAGGCTTTTGCGTTCAATGAAGAGGCCAAGGTGCTGAATCCGCAGTTCCGGACTTATCACATGCTGCGTTACGGAGAACAGCCTACGTATTTCGTCGATTTCGTCGAAACGCCGAATGCGGAGGCGCCATTCGGCCTGCGGGGTATCGGCGAGCATGGCGTGATCGGCATGCCTGCGGCACTGGCCAACGCTTTGTCGACCGCAACGGGCATCCCGCTGAACCGGCTTCCGCTTACCCCGGAACGGATCTGGAGGACGGTCCATGATACCATTTGACTTTGAATATTACCGGCCGTCTTCGGTGAAGGAGGCGGTCGATACCTTTCAGGCGCTGCAGGCCCAGGGCAAGCACCCGATGTATTGGTCCGGAGGGACGGAAATC
The DNA here is from genome assembly GCF_014192015.1 of Paenibacillus rhizosphaerae. GTDB lineage: Bacteria > Bacillota > Bacilli > Paenibacillales > Paenibacillaceae > Paenibacillus_AQ > Paenibacillus_AQ rhizosphaerae. Next base: position 364,965 of record NZ_JACHXJ010000001.1, read on the forward strand.
ATTACGATGGCGAGGTTGAATCACATTCGTCCGGGTGCGGTCGTCGATTTAAAAGCGATCCCTGAATGCAGCGTCATGGAATTCCGCGGACATGAACTGATCATCGGAGGCTGCGTCACGTTGTCCGCCGTCACCGGCGCGAACCTCTTCCCGCTGCTCGGCAGGGCGGCCCAGGGCGTCGCCGACCAGACGTCCCGCAACAAAATTACGCTGGGCGGCAACGTGTGCGGCCGAATCCACTACAGGGAAGCGGTTCTCCCGCTGCTTGTGGCCAACAGCCGCCTGGTTATCGCAGGGAAAGGCGGAGTCAGGGAGGCTGCGATCCACGAAGTCTTCCGCGGGCAGATCCGGCTGGAACCCGGGGAATTTCTGCTGCAGACCATGACGGACCGTGAATACGTATCTTTGCCGTCCGTCCATGTGAAGAAACGGCAGATCGGCCATGTCGGTTACCCCTTGGTGACCATGGTTGCCCTGAAGAAGGGAAACCGCATCCGTGCGGCATTCAGCGGGGTCTGCGGGTTCCCGTTCCGTTCGGCCGCCATCGAACAGGTGCTGAACACCGCTGGGCTTTCTGCGGAAGAGCGGGCCCGACAGGCAGCGGGACAGCTTCCGGCACCGCCGTTGACCAATGCGGAAGGCATGGCCGATTACCGCCTCTTTTTATTTAAGCAAACCGTCAAAGACGCCATTACAGCTTTGGAAGGGAGATGAACGTCCTGGAAAGCGCAAGCTCGAACTCGAATGCGATCTACCCGCTGGAGTTGGAGGTCAACGGGGAGCGCAGGTGGCTCTGGGTCCGTGCGGCGGAGACGCTGCTGCATACCCTCCGGGACCATCTTGGGCTAACCGGGTGCAAGCCAGGCTGCGAGAACGGGGACTGCGGCGCCTGCACCATCATCCTGAACGGGCTGCCGATGAAATCCTGCCTGATGCTCGCCGTAGAGGCGGACGGACAGCGCATCACCACGATTGAAGGGCTGAAGCATTCTCCGGTCCAAGAACAATTTGTCCTGAAGCAGGCGTTCCAATGCGGCTACTGCACATCGGGATTTATCATGAACGGTCACGGGCTGCTGAGTGCGCATCCGGACGCGGATCCGGAGACCATCCGGCTGTGGCTGGAATCGAACATATGCCGCTGCACCTCTTATGAAGAAATCCACGGGGCGATCATGGCGGCGCTGTCAGTAAAAAAGGAAGGCGGCCCGTAACCGGCGGCAGCTAAAAGGAGGAACGCGCTTGGAAGACATTCATCGGATTCTGGAAGCACTTCAGCAGTGCAGACAGCGCAGCGTGCTGGCGACCATTACCCGGGTGGAGGGCAGCGCCTACCGTAAAGAGGGCGCTTCCATGCTGCTGTTCAAGGATGGAACGCAGGTCGGCGTGCTGAGCACCGGCTGCCTGGAAGCAGATATCGCGGCCCGTGTCCCGGAGCTGCTGGCGGCCGGGGTCCCGCACACGTATACTTTCGACCTGGAGGCTGCCGATCCGCTGTCCTGGGGGGAAGGACCGGGCTGCGGAGGTGTGATCCAGGTTACGGCTGTAGTCGTCGGCGACTCGCTGCGGAGGCATCTGCTGATGCTGAAGGATTATTTGGACGATCAGATCGAAGTCATGCTTATACTAAAAAACAGCGCGGACCCTCGGGCTTCCGGATACAGCTTGGTCACCAGCTCCGGGCACCGGTTTGGCGAATGGCCGGGGACGTTCCCGGAAGCTCTGCGGGATTGGGCCACCGCCCAGATGGGGCGGCGGAGCGGGATGCAGATCGTGCCGGGAGATGCGGAAGAAGTATTCCTCCACACGTTTTTCCCCAAACCTCGGCTGACCCTGTTCGGTGCCGGGCCGGATGCTAAGCCTCTGGCCTCCTTTGCGGCCGCCGCCGGATTCACGGTCACCGTCGCCGATTGGAGGGCGGCCCTGTGCGATCGAAGCTTTTTTCCGGATGCCCACACGCTGCTTGACGGCTTCCCGGAGGAAACGGCCGGGCAGATCCGGTGGACGCCAAACGATTATGTGGTCATCATGACGCATCATTTCCGGAGGGACCGGGATCTGATCCGGATCCTCTCCGGCCATAACCTGGCTTATGTCGGTCTCCTGGGCTCGAAACGCAGAACGCAGCGTCTTCTCGAAGGCGGCTCCTTGCCGGAGCATTGGCACGCCCCCGTAGGTTTGCCGATCGGAGCAGACGGACCCGAAGAGATTGCCATCAGCATCGTTGCTGAATTAATCCAGGTGTACCGAACTTTCCGAAAGAGACGCTTGTCTAATGAAACAACATAGTATCCACGCCATTTATTTGGCTGCGGGACAAAGCAGCCGGATGGGAACAAGCAAACTCGCTCTCCCGCTGGGGGGGAATTGCGCTTGGCAATCACGCTCACTGATCCGGCTGCAAGGGGACGAGGGAGCCCGGCAGCTGATCCGTCACGGAAGGCCAGGGATCTCAATTCCGTTCGGATCGCCGGATCTGTTCCTGGACGTGGACACGCCGGAGGACTACGGATTGCTGCGGGACAAGGAAAACGCGGATTCCCCGCCAAAATCCTGAAGCAGCTGCCCGGCATTCATATACAAGGCGAGCGGGTACTGCTCCTGCTCCAAGTGTGCTGGTGCCTGAAGGCTCAGGCTGACCGCGCCGCTGCTGCCGTCGGTGGAGATGCCCGGCCCTGTATGCCACCGCTTGATCACCTGAGCGAGTTCTTGCAGGTGGGCGGCCCATTGCTGCTGGTGCTCCCGGCTAAAATGGCCGGTCCGCGACCATTGACCCAGCACCCGTATCATATCGGACAGATTGGCGTAGCCCGAGCGCAGCTGCTCCATCTGCCGGGTCAGGCGGCTCAGCAGATCGCGTTTCTTCGCGGCAAAAGGGTGGTAACGCAAGCTCCGGGCCGCCTGGTCCAGCTCAGTGGTCGCCTGGTGCAGCTCCTGAAACAGCGCCTGCCATGACCATTTCAGCGTTTGCGCTTCACTTGGAGGGCAGCCCTGTTCGACCCATTGCCCGGCCTTGATAAAATGGCCTGCCAAATGGTCCGCGAAGCGGGTCATTTTTTGTTTGGCGGATTGGATGGAATCCGGAGGGAAGAGCAGCGTCTGCGCCAGTACCGCTAACACGGCGCCGATGATCGTATCTCGGATCCGGTCAAGCGAATAGCTGGGCATGTTATGCTGAAAGAACAGCACGAGCAGAATGCTGAGGGCCACCTGCGTCACCAGCGCGTGATCCAGCTTCATCAGCCGGATGGCTAAGGCCGCGACCAACAGGCACAGCCCGAGGCTCCAACCATTCAATGGGAGCCAGGGCGTTACGCAGAGCGTCAGCAGGACACCGGCAGTCGTCCCCAGGACACGCTGCCAGGCGAACTGCATCGATTGGCTGACTGTGGCCTGTACGGACAAAATCGCAGTCAACGGGGCGAGATAAGGATGTGAAGAGCCCGCCCACTTCGCGGCCTCCCATGACAGCGCCGCAGCCAGTGGCATTTTCCATAGGGGACCGCTGCTTTTGATCGTATACCATAGATTGTCACTCATTCGTTGTGCATCCCCATTTATTTATTGTTGCTGCTATTGTTCCCACGGAACCAGGGGAGTAAACTCGCCGGGCAGGGCGCTACTTTCTTTTCCGATAGCCGCTCGGCGTAGCCGATACGAATTTTTTGAACTGCCGCATAAAGTGGGTTTCGTTCTCGTATCCGCACATCTTCGCGATGCTGCCGATGGAGAGGGAGCTGTTATCCAGCAAATATTTCGCATACTCCAGCCTGCTGTTGATCATGTCGGACGAGACCGAGCATCCGAACAAATCCTTGTACAGATGCTGAAAATAAGATTTACTCAGGTTGACGCTGGCCGCGAGCTCGCTTAAGGAATAGGAAGCCTGCGGTGAACGGTACAGCTCGCTGCGGATTTCCGACAGCTGGTGCAGATACCGGCCGGCGTTTCCCTGGGCAGGGGGCAGATGCCGCCAATTGGCGAGCTTCATCAGAAGGCTGCGCAGGTCCAGGTCGATAATTTCCGAGCGGTGGGGCCCACCGAGCCAGTTCACGTTCTGAAGCTCCATGATGCTCCGGGACACGGACGTCGGGTAAGCCGCCTCGGCCGGACGGTCCAGCGGAAGCTTAAGCTGCTGCAGGTATGCGCCAAGCTCCGTTCCTTCACAGTGAAACCAGTCGTTGACGAAAGGCTTCTCCAAGTCCCGGTACATGTAAGGGGTGCTGGGCTGCATCAAAATGAAGGCATTGTTATCTACGGTATAAGCCGAGCCGTCAATCACGACTTCCGCCTTGCTCCGAAAAAGGACAAAAGCGTAATTCCCGGCCCCGCTGCTGCGGTCGATCCGGATCCCATCCGAATGAACGAAGTTGTGGCCGCAGCTGACTAACTGAATCATGAAAGCCTCCTCCATAAAAAGCACGATAGGTCAGTTTTTGGCCAGTATAAATCATTGTGGCATAACGCACAAGCTACTATACTGTGTGGGAGAAAACCGGGAAAGAGGAGGCTATTGGATGAGCAGCGTATTAAACGCAGACACGATTAAGGGCAAAATCAATAAAAACATTTACGGACACTTCTCGGAGCATTTGGGGCGGTGCATATACGAAGGCATCTGGGTCGGAGAAGATTCGCCGATTCCGAACACGAACGGCATCCGCAATGACGTCGTGGAGGCACTGAAGCACATCCAGGTACCGGTGCTGCGCTGGCCGGGCGGCTGCTTTGCGGACGAGTACCATTGGAAAGACGGCATCGGACCGCGGGAAAAACGCAAACGGATGATTAATACCCACTGGGGCGGCGTGGTGGAGAATAACCACTTTGGTACGCATGAATTCATGGAGTTATGTGCCCAAATCGGGTGTGAGCCTTATATTAACGGCAATGTTGGAAGCGGTACCGTGCAGGAAATGTCGGAATGGGTGGAGTACCTGACCTTCGGAGGCGTATCGCCGATGGCGGAACTGCGCGCGGAGAACGGGCGCGAACAGCCTTGGTCGGTCACCTATTTTGGCGTAGGCAATGAAAACTGGGGCTGCGGCGGCAACATGCGGCCGGAATACTATGCGGATTTGTACCGCCAGTACCAGACTTATGTCCGCAACTACGGGGACAACCGGATTCACCGCATCGCCTGCGGCCCGAACTCGGACGATTACAACTGGATGGACGTGCTGATGCGCGAGGCCGCACGATATATGGATTCCATTACACTGCACTATTATACCGTCCCGGGAACGTGGGGGAACAAGGGGCCGGCTACCGGATTCAGCCGCGAAGAATGGTTCACCACGCTGGAAAAGGCGCTGTATATGGATGAGCTCATCACCAAGCACAGCACGATTATGGACAAATATGACCCTGGCCAACGGATCGGGCTGATCGTCGATGAATGGGGAACCTGGTATGACGTGGAACCGGGAACCAATCCGGGATTCCTGTATCAGCAAAACTCGCTGCGGGACGCGCTCGTGGCGGGACTGACCCTGAACATTTTCCATAAACACTGCAACCGGGTGCGGATGGCCAACATCGCCCAGACGATCAACGTGCTGCAGGCGGTCATTTTGACCGAAGGCGAAAAAATCGCCCTGACCCCGACATACCATGTGTTCGATATGTATAAAGTGCATCAGGATGCGGAGCTGCTGGATTTGAATCTGGAGAGCGGTACATACAGCGCCTTCGGCCGGTCCATTCCGGAAGTGACGGGAACCGCCTCGCGGGACGCCGAAGGAAAAATCCATATCAGCTTGTGCAATTTGAACGACGAGAGCGCTTCGACCGTAACGATCGACCTGCGCGGCATTTCGGCGGCATCGCTGACGGTGACGGGAACGATTCTGACTTCCGAGGAGCTGGATGCGCATAACACGTTTGAGCAGCCTGACCGGATTGCGCCGAAGCCGTTCGACGCGTTCAAGACGGACGGGACCCACCTGGTCGTCGAGCTGCCTTCCAAGTCGGTGACTGTGCTTGAACTGGTCTAAGCAAGCTTAGGACTTGCCGGCGGGTTGAGGGGAATAGATGCACAGTTCGCCTCGGGTGAGGTCTGTTTCAGCGAATCCATTATAGGATGGCAGGACATACCGCGGTTTCCGGAAGTTTTGTTGCGAAATAGGATGCTCTAGAAGTGATACGTTCCAATCACCTAAAAAGGCAATCTCCATAGTCGCTGTCATGGACAGCTCGGGAGATTGCCTTTTTACGGTAAAGTACGTTATTTCAATTTCAGAATGCCCGTCGTGTCCAGCAGCACGAGCAGCACCAGGATCGGAGCCACGTAGCGGAGCATGAACAGCCATACCCGGAACCATCCCGATTTGAGGCCGGCCGCTTCGGCAGCACCTTTCCAGAAGTACCCGGCGAAAATGGTAGTGATTAGCCCGCCGACCGGCAGCAAAATGTTGGATGTAATGAAGTCGAGCCAGTCAAAGAAGTTTTTGCTGCCCATTTCCGACAGACCCGGCACGATGCCGAAGGACAGCGCGGATGGAAGGCCGAGCAGCAGCACGAGCACGCTGATGATGACGACCGATTTCGTGCGGCCCCATTTCCAGCGGTCCATCAGGTACGTTACCGGCACTTCCAGCAGCGATACCGCCGACGTCAAAGCCGCGATCGCCAGCAGCACGAAGAACAGACCACCGAAGAACGCACCGAACGGCATGGCCGAGAAGGCGGCCGGCAGAGCGATGAACACCAGGCTTGGCCCGGAGTCGGGCTCAATGCCGAACGAAGCGGTTGTCGGGAAAATGATCAGCCCGGCCACGAACGCATAGATCAGGTCACCGGCTCCGATGGCAATCGTGGCGGATCCCAGAGACTGGCGCTTGTCCACATAGGCGCCATAAGTCAGCAGGATGCCCATCCCCAAGGAAAGGGAGAAGAAAGCATGTCCCAAAGCGACAAGCGCTGATTCCGGCGTCAGCTGGGAGAAATCGGGATTCAAGAAAAACGATACCCCTTCTCCCGCACCGGGCAAGGTTACGGCGCGGATCATCAGGACGACAAGCAGGATGATCAATCCCGGGATCAGCACTTTGTTGAACTTTTCGATGCCGCCGGAAATCCCTTTGACCACGACAAAGCCGGTAATCAGGATGGCGACGGCCTGCCATACGATCGGCATGTAGCCGCCGATAAACGTATTGAACTGTCCTTTAAAATCCGGGTTGGTGTACAAATTTCCACTGAAAGACTGTACGGCGTAATTCAGCGTCCAGCCCGCTACGATGACGTAGAAGGTCAGAATCAGAAAAGGCGCGATAACCTGCAGCAGGCCGAGACGGCCGAAGATTTTGCTGCCGCCCGCCTTGACGAACGAAGTGGCCGCACTGCCTCTGCCCGCGCGTCCGATGGCGAGCTCAGCGAGCAAAACAGGTAAACCAATGACGATCAGGCAAATGATAAAGAGCAGAAAGAAGGCTGCGCCGCCGTTTTGTCCGGTGATGTACGGGAATTTCCACATGTTCCCGAGTCCCACGGAGCTCCCAATGGCGGCAAGGATAAAGCCTGCGGATGAAAACTGGTCTTTTTTTCCTGATGCCGCTGGGTTTTTAGGTGGTGTAGTCATAGAAGTTCCCCCAGTTTATTTTTGAAAGTTCATTCTATTATAATTTATTGTCCCCGTAAAGGCATGGGAAATTTAATTTCACCCAATTAAAACAGAACGATGCCCGCAAATCCAGAACAAACTATGACGGTTACCGGATGCAGTTTGTATTTGGTGATCGCGACAAACGCCAGCACGCCGATCAGCAGTGTGGCGAAGGTGGTCCAGTGATAGATGGCTTCCGACGGATCGGGGAAACCGAAGTGGATGGCCGCATAGACGATAAGTCCGGTAATGATCGGCCGGAGGCCGTAAAAGGAGGATTTGACCCAGGGGTTAGCATTCATTCGATAAAAGAAGGCTGCAATCAGGATCACAATGAGCAGGGAAGGCAGAACGATGCCGGCGGTAGCGGTAACGGCCCCAGCCAGGCCCGCGGTCTGGTAACCGATCAGCGTCGCGCTGTTGGTGGCGATCGGGCCGGGCGACATCCCCGCAATCGATACCGTCCGCTGAAATTCCCCGGTGCTCAGCCACCCGTGCTGCTGCACTTCGTACTGGATCATCGGGATGACCGCATAACCTCCGCCGAAGGAGAGAAACCCGATTTTTAAAAATGAGACAAATAACTGCCAGAACAGCATGAGACTCCTCCTAGATGTAATATTCGATGACCGGCTCGTTCTCCTTGCGCGCCCTTTCGGTGTGAACCGGAAGCCCCAGCCGCTTCTTCAGCCGGATGACGGTGATGCCGAGCACCAGCCCGACGGCAATTAGAACCATGGGATTCAGACCGGTCAGCAAAAGCAGGGCCAGGGAGCCGGCGGCAGTGATGACGGTCGTCCGGTCAAACAGCGCATTTTTGCCCATTTTGAACGCGGCTACTGCGATCAGTCCGATGACCGCGCCATGAATGCCTTTGAAGGCGGCCTGGACTTTGGGCTCCTCGCGGAACATCGAGTAGAACACGCTCAGCAGAAAAACGATGATGAACGTAGGGAGCGTGATGCCCAGCGTGGCCGCCAGGGCTCCGGGAATTTTGCCCAGCCGGTATCCCAGAAACGCCGAAGCGTTCACCCCGACGCCGCCGGGGGCCGAACCCGCGAGTGACATTAAATCGCTCATTTCCTGGCGGTCCATCCATTTGCGTTTATCGACGAACTCCTTTTCGATCATCGGCATCATGGCGTATCCGCCGCCAAATGTCGCCGGACCGATTTTGAAAAAAATCCAAAATAATTGTAGCAGCAGGTACGCTTTCGATGTCTTATCGGTTTGCACAACACGTCACCTCAATTAAATTCTGTCTGTATTATAACATCTTTTATCCAAAATGGAATTAACTTAGTTGAAAATAGGCTAGAAGATATCGAAAGGGGAGGGTGGCTAGTAGTAACGGGGGAACCGGGATCTCCGCTTCGGAATATTTTCCAGGCTCTTGTAATGTCTAGGGATTTAGTGGGTTTTGCTTAATCATATCAAGTTTGGGCAGAGGTATAGGTGCTTGACGAATAGAAGGATATCGGCTCGAAGCCAGCAGTCAAAAAAGGATTTAAACCAAGCAAACTACTCGACTTTATTTCATAATAGAATTAACTCTAGTGTACTATGGTTGCGGACGGAAATCTTTGCGTCTACTCACTTCAACAACTTCCTTTAGCGCACACCAAAAAAACTTAAAGGGCGGCGGCCGCTTCAAGGTTTCTTGGGAACGTGCTTGTTTTTTACATAAAACACTTCGGTTGAGGTGAGCATAAGCTCGACGATTTGCTTGGCCATATATTCCGGAGACTCCGGAAAATCTTCCTCGATCCAGCGGATGACAAGCCCGGCGATGCCGTGAGCCCGGAAAATGTACAGCCATTTCGGATCCAGCTCGGTGGCGCTGCTGAATTCGTAATCGTACTCCGCAATGAACAGCTGCTCGATCGCTTTGGCCATCCGGTACCTGAAGTCGGCGCGGATATGGCTGCTCAGCAGCAATTTGTACAGAGGCGCCTGTTCCTGAAAATAGGAAAACAGCGTGATCTCTTCCGTGTTTAAGTCTTTCATGTTCACTTTGTGGATCGTCTGGTACGGATGACGGATTTGCCGGATCATTTCCCCCAGCGTATCGTCGATAATTTCATCGATCAGTTCTTCTTTGGTATGAAAATGGGCGTAAAACGTTCCGCGGTTATAATTCGCCTTCCGGACGATTTCCGAAATGGTGATCTCTTCAAAAGGCTTCTCTGCCAGCAGGTCCAGGCAGGTTTGCTTCAAGGCCGCTTTGGAGCGCTGTATACGTTTGTCCAAAAAGTCACTCATACAATCAACACCTCTTCTAAAGTATGAAAGAAATCGACTGAATCTGCAAATTTTACTGTACAAAATGCAGTAGATTGTACGTTAATATACAGTCGGGAAAGCGCTGTCGATTGATCGATTTCCGGTTTGGGGTATAGTGAAGTATGTAGGGTAAATTAAACATCTTGATATGGAGGTCATGGGTATGACATTCCCGGCATTGGAAGGAAAAGTAGCGATTGTCACCGGTGGTGCGATGGGTATGGGGGAAGCGACGGCGCGCCTGTTTGCCGAAGCCAAAGCCAAAGTCGTGATCGCCGATTTTAACGAAGAAAAAGGAAAAGCTGTTGTCGATTCCATCAACGCTGCCGGCGGGGAGGCCGCTTTTGTCAAAGTGGACATTTCGAAATCCGAAGACGTGCAGGCGATGGTCAAATTTACGGTCGATACGTTCGGGAAACTGGATGCGGCCGTCAACAACGCGGCGCTGACACCGGACGACAAGCCGGCGGCCGAATTTGATGAGGATTACTGGAACCGGCTGATCTCGGTGGACTTGACGGGCACAGCCTTGTGCATGAAGTACGAGCTCCAGCAGATGCTTAAACAGGGGAACGGCGGCTCGATCATCAACATTTCTTCCGTCAGCGGTTTCCGTCCGCAGCCGAACAATATCGCTTATGTGGCAGCCAAGCATGGCGTGGTCGGCATGACGAAGGTCGCGGCGATGGAGAACGGACCGCACAATATCCGCGTCAACTCCGTGGCACCGGGCGCAATCGATACGCCGATGCTGCGCGGAGCACTGGAGCAATTCGGATTCACGGAAGAAGAGTATGCCCCGCAGCTCAGTCTGCTGAACCGCTTTGGACAACCCCGCGAGATTGCCCAGGCAAGCCTGTGGCTGGCGTCCGATGCTTCTTCTTATGTAACGGGAACGACGATACACGTCGACGCTGGATATACTTCTCGTTAATCCGATCGATCAATCGCTGGACAATTTAGATGCAAGTGCCATGGAGACCGGGGAGACTCCCCGGTTTTTTGGGTTTGAGGCAGCTGTCTCCCCATGAAGAATTGGGGGAATCGGCTGCTTTTTTTCAACGCCCATGACTGAAAAAATCATTTGCTGTCCGGACAAAACACCCGTTTTTTGGGAAAAGTGTACGCCGGAACACCCAGATGTACCTGTTCAGAAAATGAGGAAGTCCCTATCATCAGCAATATAGAAAGCGCTGTCATTTAGCGTTCGGCGGCCGGCCGGCTGTGGCGTCGTGTAAGCCAGCATCCGTCAAGCGGTCCGAAAAAAGGTCAGCCGTAAAGCGCGAAGGCGCTTCTAAGTTTTTCATGCCGGAAGGAGATGATGGAATGGCTCGGCTGTGCTTCCTTGGAGCGATGTGCCTGCTGCCTATTGGGCGTATAAGGATATCGCCGAAGCCTCCCTGGATCATCCGGTGAAGGCAAGAAAAGCGGGCGGGGAAGATTGGGATGCGGTGACGATTAAGCAGCCGTAAAGATATATCATCCGTAAAGATATATCATCCGTAAAGATACATCATCCAGGGATTCGAATCCGTGATTTCTGGGAAAAGTACCTGTAGAATGCAGCAGGCCGCCAAAGATACCGGCGGCCTGCATGTTTTGAATGACGCCGATAAAAAATACTGGACTACTCGTTCCAGTTCGTATATACTGATGCTCAAAGGGAGGTGGCGCCGATGGGCCGTACCAAAGAATTTGACCGGGATCAAGTGCTCCGCAAAGCTATGATGGTGTTCTGGGAGAAAGGTTACGAATCGACGAGCATACCGGATTTGCTGGAAGCGATGGATCTTAGCCGTTCCAGTTTGTATGAAACGTTCCAGGATAAGCAGTCCCTGTACTACGAGGCGATCCAGCACTACAAGAAGATGTCGCAAAGAAAGCGGGATCTGTTAATCGCCGCTCCCACCGCCATTGAGGGCATCCGGCAGTATTTCGAGATTCATATCACGAGTGCTTTCGCCGCGAAGGATGAAGTCCTTCCCAATGGGTGCATGATTACGAACGCAGCCCTGAGTATCGACGCCATGGACGAACCACTGCAGAAATTGGTCAAGAAGAGCTTTGAGGAGCTGGAGCAGCTGTTTTACGAAAAATTAAAGAGAGGACAGGAGACCGGAGAAATTTCTCCTGACAAAGACATTCGTCTCTTATCGTTCATGCTGCTCAATCTCAACCACAGCGTTAACGTGATGGCGAAAGTTCAGCAGGACAGCGCCAAGGCGCGGGAGATGATGGAAATGGTGCTGGGCATGCTGTAATTTTTTTAAGAGATCAGAAAGTATAAGTCTCGGAGCCTCCGCTTCCTGATCTTGCAACAAAAACTTCCGCTAGCGGTCTGTCTTCTGCGAAGATACATCGGTAGGCATTTTTGCAGCCATACTGGAACGACTGTTCCGGAAAAATGGTTTTCTGAGAAAAATTATTTTATGTTAAAAAAAGATGAGGCGGCCTGTCCCTATATCGGAACGATTGTTCCGAAAAAGGGATGCCATACAAACAAAGGAGAAATGTTATGAATACCTTCGCAAAAGAAAAGCCTCACGCCGCTGCTGTTTCATCCTGGATCAACCTGATCCTTGCCGTCGCTTGCGGCATCATCGTTGCCAACTTGTATTATGCCCAGCCTCTCGTAGGATCGATCAGCTCAGCCCTGGGATTATCCTCCGGAGCGGCGGGATTAATCGTTACCCTAACCCAGATCGGTTACGGAATCGGTCTGTTATTGATCGTTCCTTTGGGGGATTTGCTCGAAAACCGCAGGCTGGTGGTCACGCTGCTGCTCTTTAACGTGATCGTGCTTCTCATCGCTGCCGAAGTCCGTAACGCGGCTTTGTTTCTGGCGGCGTCGCTATTTATCGGCATAGGATCCGTTGCCGCTCAGATCCTGGTTCCTTTTGCAGCTCATTTGTCCCCTGAAGAAACGCGGGGGCGCAACGTGGGGAATGTCATGAGCGGCCTGCTCCTCGGCATCATGCTCGCCCGTCCGGCTGCCAGCTTGGTGGAAGACTTCCTGGGATGGCACGCCATCTTCATTCTGTCCGCCGTTCTGATTCTTGTGCTTGCGCTGGTTCTAGCCAAGGCGCTTCCGGCAAGACGTCCGCAGACATCCATCAGCTACCCTGCGATCCTGTCGTCGATGCTGAAGCTGCTGAAGACGACGCCGATCTTGCGGCGCAGAGCTCTTTACCACGCGTTTCTGTTTGCTTCCTTCAGCCTTTTTTGGACAACGGTTCCTATGCTGCTGGTCAGCCCGGCATTTCATTTTTCGCAAACAGGGGTCGCTCTGTTCGCCTTGGTAGGGGTAGCCGGAGCGGCGGCTGCGCCGGTCGCCGGCCGGCTTGCCGATAAAGGATGGATCCGTTCCGGTACAGGGATCGCCCTTGGGCTCGCGGTCATTTCCATGCTCCTGCCCCTTGTGATCCATGGCGGTTCCGTGCTTTCGATCATCAGCCTGGTCGTGGCCGCCATTGTGCTGGATATGGCCGTTTCCGCCAATCTGGTGCTCGGGCAGCGCTCCATTTTCGCACTGGGTGCAGAGCTTCGCAGCCGGCTGAACGGCTTGTTCATGGCTATCTTTTTCGCCGGCGGAGCCATCGGTTCCGCAGTAGGCGGATGGGCGTATGCACAAGGCGGATGGGAAGCGGCGATATGGCTTGGTGTTCTTTTTCCGGTGCTGGCTTTGCTCTACTTCTTTACGGAGAAAAAGGAAGCAAGATAAAAAGTTTAGTGTTATCTGAATGATTGCTGCTGACGTCCCCAAAAAAAGCAACCGTACAAGCGAAATTTGCGTATGGTTGCTTTTTTTATTTAGGGTGTCCTGAGCCGATCATGAAATATCTTCCCGTCAGAAGGGAAGTTGTGCATCCGCCTAGTTCACGAACAATGGAATTCTGATTTCAGCTTCGGGTGCTTCCGGCGTGGCGCGAAGCTGCTGTCCTTCAGGCCAGTGGTAATGAACCGATTCCGTAACAGGATCGATTTCGACGGTATAAAGTGTGCCGAAATGATTCGAAAACTTGCGATGATACAACGGGTCTTTAAAAAAATCCTGAGGCGTTACGGCACCGCCCATTCTGAAGAGATGGTCAAACCGTTCTACGGTCCGGTGTTCGGTGTGTGCGGAATCCTGAACTTGTCCCTGATGATTCGTGCAGCAAATAAGACCGTCAGCTTCACTCACGCCTTCCGGCGAGGTGTAGACGACGCTGAAACGGCCTTTTCGATCCAAGAGCGAGATGTTTTGAGCAAGCCGATGAGGGATCGAGTACAGCCGTTCCACTGCCTCAGGAACCGTTGCTGAAGTGGCCAAGAGATAGCGGACAATGAGCGGAATGCTGAAACCGTTCCCTACCGAGAAGTCTCCGCCAAACGTGATGGCCACGGCGAGGCCGTGATGGTTCAAGCCGTCCAGATAGCCCCAACCGCCTTCGGCCGAACCCATGATCCATCCTCCATCAGGCAGTGGTTCGTAACGGAATACGCCGCTGAACCCATCCAAGCTGAAGTCGTAATTTCGGATTAAGGTTGGATGGCCTAACCGGTGGGATATCGAGTTGCTGCAGCCTGAGAAGAAGGGAGGGAGGTTATACATGGCGAGCAGTTGAGCCTCTCCGGGACGGTTGGGCGAGACAGATAACAGGGCCTCATACTCGGGGAGCAGTTCGGGCATGAAATGGCTGAGAGCAAGACACACGTCCTCGGAATCCATGGGATCCTGAGGGCGGAATGCATCCATATTCCAGTGCTGGGCGATATGGGAGGACCATGCCGATGGATTCGAGGTCAGGACCGGAAGACGCTTATACCAAAACGGTTTCGTTTCTTTAACCATGATCAAGTCTCCTTTATATGAATCATGTTTGATGAATCCTTCACCTGCTACCTTACCCCAATCCGGTCCGTTCCGCCTGTTCATTTGTGCTCTCTTTGGTCAGCTCAACTGCCGATAAGATCCTGGCTTTCTGTATGGTTCCTTCAGGCCTTAAGGAGAACGGGGACCACACCGTCTGACCTATGACGGTAAGGTTGGCTTCACCGCAGCTGAAGAAGGTTATAAAGAAGCAGGAAAGGAGCACCTATTTGGCGAAAGGCAAGGATAATAGGTACCCAACAAACACTTGGAGGAGACGGCCAAACAGGATTGACTGATGATCAGGCAGACGGGGGATGACCGCAGTGCGCAATCAACCTGCATATCTGCAACTGCCGGGTGCATAGACGTAAGCAGTAAAGTACGGATGCGGCCGCAGGCTGCCTTTGACCAAGATACGGCTGGGTCCGCCTCATATTACCAAATGAATAAAAAGGAGTTAAGCTGATGTCCACATTCCTATCGCACAACTACCGCGGGGCGTATCATTTTTCCCCGAAGGAAAATTGGATGAACGATCCCAACGGAATGGTCTTTTTCCAGGGGGAATACCACCTGTTCTACCAGTATCATCCCTATAGTACGATTTGGGGACCGATGCATTGGGGACACGCGGTCAGTCGGGACTTGGTCGTTTGGGAGGACCTTCCGATCGCCCTGGCGCCGGATGAGCATGGTACGATTTTCTCAGGCAGCGCCGTGGTCGACTGGAACAATACGACCGGCTTTTTCGGCAAGGAGCCGGGGCTTGTCGCTATTTTTACGCAGCATGCCGAAGGAGCGGAAGGCGAGGCGCCGGTGCAGCGCCAGAGCCTGGCATACAGCACAGATGCGGGACGAACCTGGACGAAGTATGCCGGCAACCCAGTATTGGCACATGACACCTTCGTGGACTTCCGCGATCCGAAGGTATTCTGGCACGAGGCTTCCGCACAGTGGGTAATGATTGTTGCCTGCGGTCAGACCGTCTGCCTATACCGTTCGCCGAACCTAATCGACTGGACGCTGTCCAGTGAATTCGGGGAAGAGATTGGCAGCCATGACGGCGTCTGGGAGTGCCCTGATCTGTTTCCGCTGCCGGTAGACGGGAATCCGGATCAGACGAAATGGGTCATGCTCGTCAGCATCGGCGATCATCAAGGCTCCGCGGAAGGATCGCGCACACAATATTTTACCGGAGACTTCGATGGGGAGCGCTTTAAGCCGGATGCGGCTTCGCAGACCCGCGTGAGATGGATCGATTACGGCCGGGACAACTATGCCGGCGTCAGTTGGTCGGATGTGCCGGCTGAGGACGGCAGACGCTTGTTCATTGGTTGGATGAGCAACTGGAAATATGCGGGCCAGACGCCGACTGGCGGATGGCGGGGCGCGATGACCGCGCCGCGGGAGCTGAGGCTGCAGTCGCGCAGCGGCTCCGCCGAACTCATCCAGCAGCCCGCCCGGGAACTGGAGGCGTACCGCAAGGAGGTGCTGTCCCTGAAACAGGTAACCGCTGCTCAGGCATCTGCGAAGTTGGCTGGGTTGCAGCTGGAAAGTGGGGAGATTCGGATCGGTTTTGTTTCCGGCTCTCTGGAAATGAAGGTTCGGGCTGGTGCTGGCCGGGAAACGGTGATCGGTTACAGCGCTGCGGCGGGTGAAGTCTATATCGACCGGACCCGGGCAGGCGCGGCGGATTTTCATCCGCTGTTTGCCGGCAGACATACAGCCGTTCTGGATGCGGCGGACGGGACGGTGGACCTGCGGATCCTGATCGACCGGTCATCGGTGGAGGTGTTCGCTGGCGAAGGCCTTGCGGTTCTTACCGACCTGATCTATCCGGATCAGG
Organism: Paenibacillus rhizosphaerae; assembly: GCF_014192015.1. GTDB lineage: Bacteria > Bacillota > Bacilli > Paenibacillales > Paenibacillaceae > Paenibacillus_AQ > Paenibacillus_AQ rhizosphaerae. Next base: position 381,555 of record NZ_JACHXJ010000001.1, read on the forward strand.
TATCCACCGGGTTGTCCCTCGCGGCGGACGATGAGGAGACGCTTATCGATTCGCTCGATATTTACGAACTATCTATTTAAATATGAACCTTGTTCCATCTGTCCGTATCATGGGCCAGCCGTTCGAATCGTCGACGAGAAAGATCGCCGCATCATCTATTTGGGAATGACGGACAAGGGTCTCGACATCGTTCATAAAGCGAATCAGAACGGGCAGATCTCGCGCAGGAATCTTTTCGAAAAATTGACCGAGGAAGAAAGACAGCAGCTGCTGAAAATCTATGAAAAGCTGACTGGGTTTTTATGAGAATCCCCGAGGCGCAACGTGACACCTTCACGTGATGACAGCCATGTCGTGAGATATGGACATCGCCTGGAGGTGTTTTTGCGTTGATAAAACCATGACATATAGTTGTCAGCTATTGCCTCCTATAATGGCCTTAGAGGATGAGAGACAACCGAAGGAGGAAAATGAACATGAGCGAAAAACAAACGTTAAGAGGTATGGCGACGATTAATTATTGGGCAGGCGATATGGAGGCAGCGGTGTCGTGGTATTCGGAGGTGCTCGGCATCTCCCCGTACTTCAAACGCACTGGGCCCACTGGCGAGCTTGCCTATGCCGAGTTCCGCGTTGGGGACTACCAGCATGAGCTGGGTTTGATCAATCGCCGCTATGCTCCTTCACAAGCGATGCCCGGTCCAGGTGGCGCCATCATGTACTGGCATGTTGATCATGTGGAAGCTACACTTAAGAAATTGCTGGGTATGGGAGCGAAGGAATACGAACCGATCACGCCGCGTGGTGAGGGATTCGTTACGGCTTCGGTCACGGATCCCTTCGGCAATGTGCTGGGGATCATGTATAATCGGCACTATTTGGAGATGGTGGAATGGTTGAAGAGGGGGAATGAGATTACAAATGATTGATAGCTTGTTTGTTAGAGAACTATGGGGGAGTGACGCGTTGAATAAAATGGTTAAAAAGGGACTTTACCATTCATCCCTCACTGCCTTCAAGGTTAGCACCCGCGGCAACAGCAGGTGATCGTTTCATTCCATCGTCATCCTCTTCTTCTATTACGATGACAGGAACGAAAATATGTTCAAGCCGGTGTTTGAAAATGAGGTTCATATCCTCGCCTTCCCGCTTCAATTGAACAGGACTGCCATCCGTTAGGAGATTTGCTGTGCCTTCACAGAAAAATTCCTTTACCTTGATGGTTATTCCGTTAGGACGCCCTGAGATGATCAGGTACAGACGATTCTCTTTCCGCGTAAACCGGATCGTTTCGCCGGTCTCCGTTTCCGCTTCCGCCCGGATCAAGGGACGCGTTCCATATACGGCCTCCCCATTTCGTTGTAACCAATCCCCGAATTTGGACAACCGGCTTAACTGCTCAGGAGGAATTTGAGCATCCTCGCCGCGCGGACCTACATTCAACAGCAGGTTTCCGTTTTTGGACAGGGCATCGATAAAATCGATTAGCAATGTTTCAAAGGATGAATAGTCATTATCCTGCTCATTGCGGTTGTAGCCGAATGAATTGCCGATTCCGCGTGTCATCTCCCATTTTCCGGGTTGTATTTCCTTGTGTTTGGTATATTCCGGAGTCGAAAAATCGCTATGGGGAATCGCTGGCTGCGGCAGGGCAGAATGAATATCCGGATTGTTCATGATCATTCGTTTGATCATCATGTCCATCACTGCGCGTACAAGTTTGAGACTTAACAACTTGTTAGCGGAAGTTGAATGCTTCCAGCGGTCATTGACCACACCTTCGGGTACAGCGTTATAGTAGTAAGCGAACAATCGAAAGAAAGAGTCCACATTGCCTGGCCAGCATATATCGTTCCATAGAATATCAGGGCGGTATCGGGAAATCAGTTCGCGGATCTGGGCATCGGCGTATGCTGCATAATCGCCCCCGGGTGTGGAAAAGGAGTAGTCCATAAACGTTCTCGAAATCCTTCTCCGAAAAGTCCAGTCGATCCCACCTGAATAGTAGATGCCAAAGCGCAGGCCTTCGCTGCGTACAGCGTCTGCTAATTCGCCGATGATGTCGCGCTCGCTAAACCAGTGCGGCTCATGCGGGTTGGCCACCTTCGTTGGCCATAGGCAAAATCCGTCATGGTGCTTCGAGACGATTACAACGTATTTTGCACCGGCATTCCTGAAAATTTTGGCCCAAGCCATGGGGTCCCATTGTTTCACGCCGTCCATGAACAGCGGTTTAAATCCTTGGTAGGGCATGCTGCCATATACGGCTTGATGATAACGTGCAGACGGCGTGGTCTGGTCTTTGATCGCATTCCAGTAGCCTTCAGCGTACGGGTAGACGAGCATTGCCCGATCGTAATCGGTCTTTAAAGTATTCGCAAAGTTACCTACGGGTGCAAAACCAGGTACGGAATAGGGGCCCCAGTGTATAAAGATGCCGAATTTTGCTTCGTCAAACCATTGCGGAAGCGGGTGACTGCTAAGAGATTCCCGGGTGGGTTGGTAACTTTTATGATTCACGGCAGCTTCCTCCGTCCTTGTCGTCGTCTGATGATTGACCGGATAAATAATGGTTTACCGCCTTGTCGATAAAAGTTTGGGATGCCTCGAAAAGTTCCCGGTCGCCCTCGGGCCAAGATGCCCGATCACCCTGCATTTGCACAAACGCATCCGCTTGATCGCTTTCTCCTCCGGTTGCCTCTTGCACCATGGTGCACCAAGCCTTGGCCAGCTCTTGTGCATCGGGCTCTTCCGGCCCTGCGCCTGCCAGCCCCAGCGTAACGGCTTTTAAAGCCAGTCGTCTCCAAGTATGATACAAATCGAATGCACTTTGTTCCGTGGCAAATCGTCTGCCGAAAATTTCTTTTTGGGTTTCGGTAAAAGCGTATTGTTTCCAATCGACCAGGCTGCTGTTGTTGAAACACCGGATAAAAAAGGCCAAAAGATGCCACGGCGCATCATTTCCGGCCGCGACCGCCGTCCGGTGGGCTTCGATCGCGGCAATACCTGCATACGCTTCTTCTATTTTTCGGTAAAGCGCCAGTTCCTGCTCTTGCATCATTTGTTCGATCTGCGATGAGTCGGGACGCTTGATGACTTTGTCGCGGATCTCTTGAAGAGAGAGCCCTAGAGATTTGTAAAAAATGATCTGCTCCAAGCAGAGGAGGTCGTCCTTCGTATAATACCGCCGTCCGCCTGCCGTACCGCCGTCCGCCTGCCGTACGGCCGGTTGTGGGCAGCAGTCCGATATGGTCATAGTGCTGAAGGGTCCGTACCGTTACGCCGGTAGCTGCGGATATTTCTCCGACCCAATAAATTTTGTCGTCAGTATGCATGCATCACACCTCCACACTTATTACATCACATGACGTTACGTAATGAGCAACTGTTTTTTGGAAAGAAATCGTGCGTAACGGACGCGCATGCTGCATTCGAACCAAGACTTCGTCGTACTGGAGCGGGACATGCTTCCAATATTCCGTTATTAAAAAAAAATTAATCGATTTTCCAATCTCATGCGTCTATATTATAGAGCGGCCGCCAAGAGACCCGTCGGTGAACGGGTTGTAGAGATACAGAGGGGGGAGTGGGGACGCTGAATGCTGATAGTACATGGAGCGAGATCCATATGAATAGAACCACGCTGACGGAAGCGGAAGCGTTTTTTGAGCGTCTGACCGCCGAACAGCGAAAATTGTATTCCATTGCCTACAGCTATTTGCGCAGTGAAGCCGATGCGCTGGAAGCTGTGCAGGAGGCGTCATACCGGGCGTGGGTGAAGCGGAAGAAGCTGAAGGACCCGCAATCCTTCACCCCGTGGCTCATCCGCATCACGATCAACTGCTGCATGGACGAGCTGCGGCGCAAGAAACGGGTATTTCCGGTGGAGAAGCCGCAGGAAGGAGCCGTGCAGGAGATGAAAAGCAGCGAGCGGATCGACCTGCAGCGTGCGCTGGAGCGGATAAAGCCGAAGTACCGGCATGTCGTCATGCTGAAATATTACCAGGACATGACGTCCGTGGAAATCGCGAAGGTGATGGGCAAGCCGGAAGGAACGATCAAGACATGGCTGCGGGAAGGCCTGAAGCAGCTCCGGAAATATATGTAGAGGCTGAGCAGAAGGGAGGGACAGGTTATGCCCGAAAAAGAACAGCGCATCCTGCTGCAGGATGCCTATGAAGTGAACAAGCATGCGGAAGCGTTGCCTGAGATGAAATTGACTCTGGCTATGCGCAAAGGAATGGAGAGAGGGAAAATGCGTGAGAAGCGGCGTTTCTATTTCTGGAGTACGGGGACGGTTATGGCTCTCGCGGCGGCCCTGCTAATTATCAATTACTCGATCGGCAGCTTGGCCCATCGGGCGGAGCCGGCGCCGAAGCAGACGGCGGGGATACCGAGTCAGACCGCCTTAGAGCCGTACCGATCCACCACGCTGGACGGTCTGGCGAGCGCGATGGACCGGGGGCTGGTCAAGCCGATAGCCGAAAGCGTCGAACAAAAAGGGTATCGCGTAGAGGTAGACGGTGCCGTCACGGATGGCCGGATGGCCTATGTGCTGTTCGGTGTCCGCAACCAAACGGATAAAGAGGTCATCAATGCCGACGTATCCCTTGAACTTGGCGGCGTGGAGGCCCCGTCCAAAGGAGCGTCGGTGGAATTGGCGGGAAGCGACAGCAGCAGAATTCCGGCGAATGGAGCCAATCATTTTATTTACACCGTGCCCCTGAACCCGTCCGTTAAATATACCAAGGATGCCAAGTTTCATGTGACCTTGACGGAGACGTCGAATGAAGCGCTCATGTCCAGCTCCAATAAATACCGGACGGCGTTCGACATTTCGTTTGAGCTCGATCCCGGCATGTTCAAGGATAAGGAGCGCGTGCTGCATCCTGACCGGACACTAACGGTAGACGGCCAGCGGGTAGGTGTGACTCAGGTCATCTACACTCCGCTGCACACGTACGTGGACCTGGACTATGATCAGACGAATACGAAAAAAGTATTCCGGCTGCTCAGTCCGGTGCTCATCGGGAAAGTTGGGGGCGAAATCGAAAAGCTGTATTATCCGAAGTGGTACTCTCCGGACAACTCGGAAGCCCTCACGGAGGGGACGGACGCGATGCTGATGTACGGCAGCAGCCAGAATTACGCCGAGTATGATTCCATTAGGCTCAAGACGGAAGGCACTGCTGCGGTGGACAAGGACCAGCTGCAAATCGTGATCAACCTGAAGAAGAAGCAGATCGTGGAGGCGCCGGACGACCGCTTTACCCTGATTTCGTACACCCGGCCGGCAGGTCCGGGGGAGGTGCTGATTCACCGCGAGCTCGAACACGCCTATGCCGGCGAGAGCCTGTCGCTGTCGCTGGATGACAGCTTCACCGATGCCGACGGCAACGTCCACCAAAGGCAGTCTCCCGAAGGATATTCCCAAGGTGGACATAGCTGGTCCAACAAGAAGGACACCATGGGAGACGATTACGATTACAACTTCGGCAAGGATGCGGTAGATTATCCGCAGCCGCTGACCATTAAGGTGAAGCAGATATGGATGCCGAATCCGGATACGCAGGCGGTGGAACTGCTGAAGTAGCCAGCGCACAACCGCGTACAACCACTAAATATACAGACAGGCAGTCTGAAGGCCGAAGGGGCCCGAAGGCTGTCTTTTTGCTCCCTTCAGAAAAGCCCGGCCGCTGGGATTGAAATGCGCCATCAAAATTTGTATGTTGGATTCATACCATTTTTTTGACTAAACAAAAGGGGCTATGTCCGGTGAAATTGGCAGAGGATTACCTTCGGCTGCGAAGCGTTTATTCCGGTGAAAAAGAAGGGGAGCCGTTCCGGGTGACGATCGACGGGCTGGCCGAGGCCCTGTACTGCACGCCCCGTAACGCCAGGCTGATCCTGCGCAAAATGGCGGACGCCGGCCTGATCCGGTATGCAGCCGGGCAGGGCAGGGGCCATCGGTCGGAGCTGACGTTTCTGGCGGACAAGCGGGAGCTTGTGATCCGGGAAGCGCAGCAATACGTGAAGCAGGGGGACGTGCAGGGCGCGATGCTCTGGGTAAAAGAGCAGGCGGGTGAACCCGGGTTGACACAGCAGTTTATGGACTGGTTGACCGGCTATTTCGGATACCGGACGGAAACGACCGGGGAGGGCCGTATGGTGGAGACGCTCCGCCTGCCGATATACCGGCCGATCGTGACGCTGGACCCGGCGGACGCGATGTATGCTTTTGATACCCATCTGATCCGCCAAATCCATGCGACCCTGGTGGAGCTGGAAATGGAGACCGGCAAGGTTATTCCCGGCGTCGCACACCACTGGGAGTCCAGCTCCGATGCCTGCTGTTGGACGTTCTTTTTGCGGAAAGGCGTGACATTTCACGACGGCACGGAGCTTACGGCCGATGACGTCAAATACAGCCTGCTGCGCGTGCAGCAGGAATCCAAAAATCATTCCTGGCTGTGCAGGGACATCGTTGAGATCTACGCGGAATCGCGTTACATAGTCCGCATGGAGCTGCGTCAGCCCAACGTCCTGTTTGCGGTATTTATGTCGCATACGGGGGCGGCGGTCCTTTCCCGCGCCAGCGGGGAGTCCGGGGCTGGATCGGTTCCCGGCATGCTGCCTATCGGGTCAGGGCCTTACCGGATCGCTAAGCTTACGCCGGGAATGTGCATGCTGGAGGTTTTCCCGGATTATTATGCGGCCCGGGGCCTGATCGATCGTATCGAGGTGATGATCATGCCGGATACCGGCGAAGAATGGACGGTGGAGACCAATCCGGGCGTACTGGTCGTCGAGACGGGAGAAGCCCGCCGTCAGGAGCTGAAGACATGGCGGCGCAGCCGTCTCGTCACCGGATGCAGCATGCTGACCATGAACCTTGCGAAGCCGGGGATTTTGCAAACCGGTTCCTTCCGCAGGGCGCTTGCACTTGCGGTTGACCGGGGCTGCATGGTCCGGGATCTGGGGTACCCGCATGCCTTCCCTTGCCTCGGTTTTCATCTTGAGCCGCAACCGGATAACGCTGATCCGCTGTATGATCCGGAAGAGGCATCCAGGGAATTGAAACGGTCCGGGTATCGCGGAGAGGGGCTGAAGCTGTATGCTTACCGGCGCCATGAGCAAACGGCTCGCTGGCTGCAGCAGCAGTATGGTTTGGCCGGGATCCGGCTGGACGTGCATATTCTGCCATGGGAGGAATTGATGAAGGAAGAGCGGACCCGGGAGGCGGACCTGATCCTGTTCGAGGCGCTGCTGAGCGAGGGGCTGCTCCGGCAGATCGAATATTTGCTGTCCCGGTACAGCTTCATTCGCAGCATGCTGGATCCCGGAACGCAGGCGGAAGTAGACCGGCTTGTGGGGCAGCTGCTTCAGGAAGCGGACCCGGGAGCCCGGGGCGAGTCGTTTCAGCGGCTGGAGTCCTGGCTGATGGAACGCGGCACGGCCATCTATTTGACCTATAACGAAGCCCGGGTGCTGTCCCATCCGGCGCAGCAGGGCGTACGGCTCAATGCTGCCGGGTGGGTAGATTTTAAGGACATCTGGTTTAAAGGAGAAGGTTAACCGGCGGGTGATCCATCGTAATTGCGGTACGGGAAAACATGACATCTGGCGAAAGGGGAAATGTTTCCCGGAAAGATTGCCTTTTTCTTAAGCTCATCGGGCTGTACAATGATGACAGCACATGAGATAAAACTTACCAACGGAGTGAAGGTGAACGGTATGGAAATTAGGCTGGATGATTTAAGAGGGCCGGAAATAGCCGCGTTGATCCGCGAGCATCTTCAAGGCATGGCGGAGGAGTCGCCGCCGGAGAGCGTGCATGCTCTTGATCTGGACGGGCTGCGGCGGCCGGATGTGACGTTCTGGAGCGCATGGGAGCAGGGAGAGCTGCTTGGCTGCGGGGCACTGAAGGAGCTCGATCCCGGCCACGGCGAGATCAAATCGATGCGGACCGCAACCGCCCACTTGCGTAAAGGCGTGGCCCGATCCATCTTGGCCCACATCATGGAGGAGGCCCGGCGGCGGGGATACCGGCGGCTGAGCCTGGAGACGGGCTCGATGGCGTCGTTCGAGCCGGCCAGACGGCTGTACGCGGCCTTCGGGTTTAAGGAGTGCGGGCCATTTGCGGATTATACCCTCGATCCTTATAGTGCTTTTATGACCCGGGAGCTGTAAGCTAAAGCTTGCGGAGCTAGAAGTAAAAAAGGACATGCTTTCTGCCATCCACAGGGCGAGCATGTCCTTTTCAATTTGGTGCCGGAAGATTTAACATGGCATGACAGCCGTGAAGGTACTGCCCTGGCCGGGCGTGCTCTGCACGCTCAATGTGCCGCCGTGGGCTTCGGCAATCCATCTGCCGATGGACAGCCCAAGGCCGTGGCCGCCCCCGGGCGCGGGACTTGTCCACCCGGTAAAAGCGTTCGAAAATGTGCGGCTGTTCCTCCGGCGGTATCCCGTTTGCGGACCCTGCATATTATAAAAGCCCCAAACCCCAAGGCTTTGGAGCTCTTGAAGGCTTGAGGCAGATGATAAAACTCATCCCCCGATATACAACGTGGAGATGCGCTTTTCTGATGATACGACAGGTTACGTAGTTAACTTCGCGTAGACGATGAAGAAGATCATGTTCTCTCCGACGATGGCGTAATTAGGGACGGGGAAAATCAGGTCGATCACGAAGCAGCAAGCAAGGATCCCCAGCATGATAGCCAGATGATAGGGCTTCAGCCGCAAATGTTTGTGTCTGTATCGGTGAAACACCACGGTGGTCGATAAGAAATACAGGAGTACGGACCCAAACATGAATGCCAGCATGAAGGAGTAATCCATTTGGTCTTTGTACAACAGCTGAATGGCTGCTGCGATCATACTCATCGACAAGTACACGAACAAGTGACCGTAAATAATCATTTGGCCGGCCGTTTGGATTTCCCGGCTTACCTTTTTGTCGATGTTATCAAAGTACTGCCACCACATGGCAATGACCAGCAGACTGGTAAAGGCGATGAACAGGACGGACGACAGATCCCAGTCGTTAAACTGCAGGACGGCCAGGATACTGACGACCGATTCGCCCAAAAGAATCAAGGTAAACAGGGCGAAACGTTCGAACAAGTGATGCGTATTGATTGGCGTTTTAACCAAGTGCCGGCGTCCGATTAAAGGAATCAGGATATCTACGCCGATCCCCGCGTACAAGACGGCATACCGGATCCAAGAGTCGAAGAACAGCGAGCAGGCCGAGATCAGGATGCCGATCAAAAAGTGGGTGCCCAAATAGGAGGCGGTCACTTGCTGATGCGCCGCTTTGGCCCGATGGGCCAGAAGATACTGCAGGGCCGTCAGCGCCCTTGAGCCTATGTATCCTATAAAGAAGGGAACATAATATTGGTCAAAATCAGGGGACAAACTCGCCGTCATCACGAGAACGAACAACAGCTGAAGGATAATAAAGATCCTGTGAATTAAAATATCCTGGCCGAACCGATTCACAAAGAGGGTTTGTCCAACCCAGCCCCACCAGATCGGGATAAAAATCAACACGAATTTACTTAGGTACTCCACGGGAATGGCTCCATGTTCCGCATGCAGCAAGACATGCGTTGCTTTGGACACGGCCGCGACTAAGATAAGATCGTAAAAAAGCTCCAACCAGGTCACCTTTTTTTCAATCATACCCTTATAGATCCCCTCCTTGATGTGATAAATGCCGACAAATGAGTCAAATGCGAATCCGCCGCTCATCCGAAGAATCAATTTATTATATCAATTTTCAAATCACGGTCTACTGCATTTTCGGAATTAGTCCTGTAAGCCATAACGAAAGTCCCAGATTGTTAAACCGAAGTAAATACAACGCCCTTTTTTACTAATTTTTTGTACATTAGAGAGAAAAACTCAGTTAATAAGAAATTTATATACACGAAAAAAATTATGTGCTATTCTAACCTTGCCAAAGGCTGCTATACGACAAGCAAAGTTTGTCGATAGAGAAGACGCCTCTTGGCAGCACAGAGCACCGGATCAACAATGGACGGTCCCTTAGCCTGATGGACAGGCATGATGGATGCCGGGGTCCTTACCGGGTGATTTCATGCTTCTTAAAACTACACATTGTAGTATAAATTATGGGAGGGAATACCTATGACAAAGAAGGTTGTTTTGGAACCCGCTGCTTTGAAATTTGCACAAGATACCGCCAATCCGCCGTATTTGTTTGATCTTGGACCGGAAAAAGGGCGTGAAGCCGTAGACGAGGTTCAATCGGGCGACGTCCCGAAGCTGCCAGTTGAAATTCAGGATATCACCGTTGAGGGAGGGCCGAGCGGACAAGTTTCGGTCAGACTGCTTCGTCCCGAAAACGTTACAAATAAGCTGCCGGTCATTCTTTATATCCATGGCGCCGGCTGGGTGTTCGGCAATTCGCATACCCATGATCGCCTGATCCGGGAGCTTGCGGTCGGTGCCGAGGCCTGCGTCGTATTCCCGAATTACAGCCTGTCTCCGGAAGCAAAATATCCGACGGCGATCGAAGAAATCTACGCGGTTCTGACCTGGATTGCGGAAAATGGAGAGGCGTACGGCTTGGATACGGACCGCCTTACCGTGGCCGGGGACAGCGTAGGGGGAAATATGACCGCTGCCATCACGCTGCTGGCGAAAGAACGCAAGGGTCCCACTATTCATAAACAATTGCTGTTCTACCCGGTGACGGATTCGGGTAACGACACGGAGTCCTATCACCAGTTTGCGGAAGGTTACTTCCTGCGCCGGGACGCCATGGCCTGGTTCTGGGATCAATATATTACGAAGCCGAGCGACAAAGAAGAGATCTATGCTTCGCCGCTGCGGGCAACGCGCGAACAGCTCGAAGGATTGCCTGAAGCACTGGTTATTACCGCCGAAGCGGACGTTCTTCGCGATGAAGGCGAGGCATACGCCAACAAACTGCGCGAAGCCGGCGTGCGGGTGACCGCTGCCCGTTTCCAGGGGGCTATTCATGACTTTGTCATGCTGAATGCCCTTGCGGACACAGCGGCGGCTAGAGGCGCGATCGCGCTGGCGAACGCTTGGCTCAAAGAATAGCAGGGACGGTGAGAATGGCAAATGGCGACAACCATAGGAATTATGGTGGGGAGTTTAAGAGAGCATTCGTATAACCGGATGATTGCGGATACGATCCCGGAACTGGTGGATTCCGCACAATTTGATTTCATATCGATTGCGGATCTCCCCTTGTACAACGCGGATTTGGACCGGGAGGAAAGCCCGGAGCCGGTCAGACGCTATCGCGAAGCGATTCAACAGGCGGACGGAATCATCATCGTAAGCCCGGAATATAATTCGGGCATCCCGGGCGTGCTGAAAAATGCGCTGGATTGGGCCTCGACCCCGACCAAAACCGCGGTCCTCATTCATAAACCGACCGGGGTCATTGGTGCGACGCCGGGCGTTAAAGGGACGATTTTGTCGCAGCAGCAAATCAGGCAAACCTTGGAAGCCGTCCAGTCTTATGTGATGCCGTTTCAAAAAATGTATATATCGCAGGCGATGGAGAAGGTTGATCCGGAGAACGGTAAGCTGACCGATGAAACAACCCGCAGGTATGTACAGCGTTACGTTCGGTCGTTTATTCAGTGGGTCGATCAGGTACAGCAGATAAACGGGCAATAACAAACTATTTTAATCAGGAGCTGAGGCTATTATGGGTAAAATCGCGGTTTATGGATTCGGTCGGATCGGAAGACAGCTGCTTCGGGCAGCGTTGGAACAAAATTTGTTTGTTCCTTATTCCATCTCCGATATTAAAGATGAAGCGACGCTGGCGGCTTTGTTTGAAGTGGACACCAATTACAAGCGCTGGCCTGAGAACGTATCGGGCGGCGAGGGTGCGATCGTGATCGGCAGCCGGGAAATCCGGTATTTGAATTCGGCCAGCGAAGTCCCTCATTGGGGTGAGCTCGGCGTTGACCTGGTCGTTGACTGCACCGGGCGGGCCGTGACACGGCCGGTCGCCGAGCAGCACCTGGAGCGGGGCGCCAAACGGGTACTGGTCAGCGGACCAAGCAAAACGCTGGATGACTGCGATGCCGTTCTGCTTAAAGGAATCAACCTTGACAGCTTTGATCCGGACAAGCATAAAATCATCAGTATGGCGAGCTGCACGACGAATGCGCTGGCTCCGGTCGTCAAATTGGTCCGGGAAAACTACGGGATCAAATACGGCTTATTCTCCACGGTACACTCGTATACGAACACGCAATCGTTAACCGATCAGCCGATGAAGGACCGCCGGGATTCCTGGGCTGCGGCCGAGAACATCATTCCGTCGTCTTCCGGCGCCGCCAAAGCGCTCAAGTTCATTTGGAACGATCTGCAAATTACCGGCAAAGCGTACCGCATTCCGACGCGTACAGGCAGCATTGCCGAACTGAACCTGATCACGGAGAAGCCTTGCAGCCTTCAGGAGATCAATGATATGTTCCGGCAGGCTGCGAGCGAAGGTGAGCTGAAGGGTGTGCTTGACGTTTTGGAAGGGGAATGGGCTTCGTCACGAATCGTTGCCGATCCGCATTCTTCGATTATTGACCTGCCGTTAACCCAGGTGCAGGGGGAAATGCTGTCCGTCGCGACCTGGTACGATAACGAATGGGGTTATGCTTCCCGATTGGCTGAGGTCGCGGCTTATTTGGCAGGGAAATAGGATTGCAGGGACAGGGCTGCCGGTGAGTGCCGGCGGCCCTAATTTTGTTTGAGAAAGGGACGGGGCGGATTAGCTCCGAAAAAAATGGATTGACAATAAGAAGAACATCATATATCTTTAAATAAAGATAAATGAATTCGAAATATAATCCAGATCCCAAATCCCATAAGGAGCGATACAGATGTTCAAACGGACGGCAGGCATTCATCACATTACGGCGTTTTCAAGAAATCCCCAGGAAACGATTGATTTCTACAGCGGCATCCTCGGGCTCAGCTTGGTGAAAAAGACGGTCAATTTCGATGATCCCACGGTGTATCACTTGTATTTCGGCGACCCGGCTGGATCACCAGGTACGATCCTGACCTTCTTTCCCTATCCCCGGGCCCGGCAAGGACAGATTGGGGGAGGTCGAGTGGGCATCGTGACCTTTGTCATTCCGCCAGGGTCCATTGATTTCTGGCAGGAACGGCTTGCTTGGTTCGGACTGGATACAGCTAACAGTGAGCGTTTTGGCGAGAGCTATCTGCAGTTCTCGGATCCGGACGGACTGCGCCTGGAACTGGTGGAGCGGGAAGAAGGGGCCGGAGGCGCAAGCCCGCTTGAAAGCATTCCGGATGCCCAGGCGATCAAGGGATTAGGCGGTGCGGCTCTGTTCAGCGAGGCTTATGCCGACACGATCGACGTGCTGGAGAACATTCTCGGACTGGCCAAAATCGGGGAAGACGCCGGATACGCCAGATTTCAAGCGACGGCCGATTTAGGCAACGTGGTCGATATCCGGCTGGAGGATATGAAAGCAGGACACGGCACTGCCGGAACCGTACATCATATTGCCTGGCGGGCAAGCGATAACACGGAGCATGAAGCGTGGAGGGAATACGTGTCGGCCAATGGCTTTGACGTCACTCCGATTAAGGATCGCCAATATTTTAAAGCCATCTATTTCAGGGAACACGGCGGAATCCTGTTTGAGATTGCGACGGATCCACCCGGATTCGCCCGGGACGAAGCGCCGGATGCGCTGGGACGCAGGCTGATGCTGCCGGAATGGTTTGAACCGCAGCGCGGGGACATTGAAGCCCGGTTAGAGCCGGTGACGACCGAAAAAGTATGGAATTGACCGCGAAACAAGGCGGTGTGTGATTTCGTGAGACAATCAGCATTCGGATATGAGACGGTGTAGTGCCGCCGGCTATCGATGATCCCTGCAAGGACAGGGGTCATCTTTCTTTTTTTAGAGATACTTTTCACCATCTTTTCACCATTGACCCGTACAATGACCGCATAACGGAACTGAACATACTTGAAATAAGGTGGTCTGTATATGGCAAATTCCAAATGGATCAAATGGACGGCAGGCATGGCGGGTGTGGTCATGTTTACGGGGTTCGTAGGATATATCTCGAAGTTTAATCCGGCCGATGTTACAGGGAATGTGGCGAACGCTTCCCCGATTTTCGGAGCGGGACAAGACGACTCAAGCGGCGACATCGAGAACCAATGGCGGGACGAAGCATCCGGCGGGGACGCAGGTTCCTCCGGACAGGAGCGGGGATTTATGGGCGGCCGCTCCCGGCCGGGCTTGAGTTTCGGTTCTGGGCAAAGCAGCAGCGGGGAAGGCTCCATGCGCACCCACGCTTCATAGCTTCAGGCCCTGGACGGAGGTGATTGAAGATGCATACATTCAGAGCCATGAACACCGATTTCGTCACACAGGGACTGCCTGAGGCGGAGTATCGGGAAGCGGAGTCCTGGTTTGCTTTTGTGGAAAAGCATCTGACACGTTTCGATCCGGGCAGCGAGCTGTCCCAGCTGAACCGTTCGGCGGGCAGGCCGTTTCTGGCGACGCCGGTCCTGTACGAAGCCGTCAGCGTGGCGCTGAATTATTACAAGAGGGCAGACGGCCTGTTCAATCCTTTTCTCGGACGGCTCCTGTCTGATCTGGGCTACGGCCGAAGTTTCGGAGAGGCGGACTCGGAAGAGGAGGTTTCTTCGCAGGCATCCGATCGAACGGAGGCTTGCGCAAGGCTTCTGGGCTTTTGGTCCGGCGAGCGGGGTCAAGCTGAAGCCGCTGCTTCGCAGCAGGCGGGAAGACCCGCATCAAACAGATTCCTTCTTCACGCTAAATTAGGACAGGCGGAGTGCTTCTGCACTCAAGCCTGTTTCGCATGATCAAAATAATTGTAACGAATCTTTCCAATGCATTCCAACTCGCGCCCCTTATTCCGCCGGACAGGGAGACGGAAATCTTTTTGGCGCGGATCGTTTGATGTTCATAAAACCGCAGGCCGGCAATACATTATAAAAGGTCTGGCTTAAACAGGGGCGGTACGAAAACGCACCGAATAAAGAGAAGTGCATTTTTACCTCTATATCCATTTTTAGGGAGGATGTTTAATGATCGTTGTTATGATTGTGCTGTACCTAGCAATATATATCGCCATCTGCGGGGCGTATTTTCAGCTCGCCAAAAAGGCGGGCCGGGACGACATCGCGTGGTTTGCGTTTGTCCCGATTTTGAATTATATTCTCCAATTGAAGCTGATCAAGGAGAGTGCATGGTGGATCCTGATCACGCTGGTGCCGATTGCCAATATCGTGTTCGCCATTATTTGGCAGGTGAAGCTGCTGAACGCGTTCGGCAAGAACGGAGCTTACGTTCTTTTTGCCGTTTTCCTGTCTCCGGTATATGTGATTTTGTGGATGGTTTGGGGTTATTCCAGCAAGACGACTTACCAGCTGTACAACCCGCCGGTTCCTCCAGGACCAACAGCCGCTTTTTAAGCGGAAATCGTTCGTGGGCGCTGAGCGGATATTTGCTTACATACCGACAGAACTAATCATTATTAACAAATTCAGCAAGACGGGCAGGAACCGTGCGCAAGGCAGTCTGTCCGAACAACCCGAGAGTAAAAATGCACACGAAATGACCATGGCCGCTCCCGAAAGGGGGCGGTTTTGGCGTTTCATCGGTTTGGGAAGAGCTGCGGCAGCTGGAGGCTATATGCATAAAAAAACAGGGGATACAGCAAAATAATGGTAATCATATTTTTGAAGGAGTTTTTCCATTGTTTATTCGGCGGCTGAAAAAATTTCTGTATTCGTATCCCAACCCTGAGCTGGAGCAGCCACAGCAAGCACGGCAAGCTCCTTCTCCAGAGGGGAAACCCCTGAGCGAAGATCTATCCGACAGTTTGGAGCTTCTCCAAAAGTCCATGGGCAAAAACACGGATTTTGTGATCCATTACCTGGCATTCGATGAGGAATCGGATTATAAAGTCATCCTTTGCTATATCGATGGCTTGGTAGACCAGCTGCTGCTTTCCAAGTTATTGGAAAACCTGAATCGCCTGAAGCTGGATAATTTGCTTCGGGCGGACAAGGCGCCTGCCGATTGGCTCAAAAACCAGCTGGCTATAGGTAATATCCGGACCATCTATACGGAGGAAGATTTAGAGCATGCGATCCTTGATGGAAGAGCCGTCGTTCTTGTTCAAGGCATGCGGGAGGCATTTGCCGTATATATCGCCGGCGGATCCCGGCGGGCCGTTGAGGAACCTTCTTCCCAGACGGTGATCCGGGGGCCGAAGGAGGGCTTTACGGAGGAAATCACCGTCAATATCGCCTTGTTACGGCGCAAAGTCAAATCCCCTCAGTTGACCATTGAGACGCATGTCATCGGAACCTATACGCGCACGAATGTATCCATCGCTTATATCGAAGGGATCGCCAGCCCGGAGGTGGTCAAGGAAATGACAACCCGAATCCAGAGCATTGAAATCGACGGGATCCTGGAAAGCGGGTATATCGAGGAACTGATCCAGGACGGCGTTATGTCGCCCTTTCCGACCATGTATAATACCGAGCGTCCCGATACGGTCGCCGGTGGACTGCTCGAGGGGCTGGTTGCCGTCTTTGTGGATGGAACGCCGTTCGTCTTGATGGCTCCGGTGACTTTTTTCCGTTTCCTGACCTCCAGCGAGGATTATTATCAAAGATTCGATATTTCTTCCTTTCTCCGCTTCGTCCGGATCATCTCGTTTTTCGTCGCCCTGCTTCTACCATCCATTTTTATTTCCTTAACCACGTTCCATCAGGAGCTGCTTCCCATGCCGCTTCTGATCTCATTGGCCGCCCAGCGGGAAATTACGCCGCTGCCGACACTGGTCGAGGCGCTGCTGATGGAACTGACCTTTGAAGTCATCCGTGAAGCGGGAGTCCGGATGCCTAGAGCCATCGGCCCGGCCATTTCTATTGTGGGCGCTTTGGTGCTCGGTCAGGCCGCGGTCCAGGCGGGCCTGGTTTCGGCAGCTGTCGTTATTGTCGTCTCGTTTACGGCGATATCCAATTTTGCGCTTCCGGCGATCAACTTCTCCTCTTCCATCCGGCTTCTGCGGTTCGCCTTGATGGTGTTTTCCGGCAGCTTCGGGCTGGTCGGGGTGCTTGGGGTTTTAATTCCGTTGATGGCGCATCTGGTCTCGCTGGAGTCTTTTGGCGTGCCTTACCTCATACCGATGTCCCCCTTTAATAAAACGAACCAAAAGGATGTGCTGATTCGGGCGCCCTGGTGGAAGATGCGTACGCGCCCGATCATGATCGGAGATCAGAACCAGATGCGGCAGACAAAAGACAAGAAATCATATGCTGAACTTGAGGCCGGCCGACCGAGGGATCCATTGGCTTAGAAAGGAGAATAAGGATGAGAAGACGGCTTGCTTCCTTGGTACTGCTAGCGTGCCTGTTTCTAACGACAGGCTGCTGGAACCGGGCTGAGTTGAACGACCTGCGCATTGCGATCGCCGGCGGCATCGACCGCGCCGGGGACAAATGGGAAATCAGCTATCAGACAATTATCCCATCCTCCATGGCCTCCGGGACGGGCGGATCGACAGGATCAAGCACACAGCCGGCCATCTACGTGTTTTCCATGGTATCCGATACGATTTTCGGCGCCCGAATGAAAAGCAATCTGGAGGCGTCCCGGAAATTGTATGTGGCCCATGCCAAAGTGATTGTGGTAGGAAGAGAAGCGGCGGAGCGGGGGCTCGAAGAATTGGTCGATTTGTTTTTGCGCAATTCGGAGGCCCGAGAAACCGTTCAGCTGCTGATCACTGACGGAAAGGCAAAAGATCTGCTGAACAAAATGGTACCGCCCGAAAAATTGCCGGGTGAGAGCTACAGCAATATTCTGGCGAAGGAGTCCCGTTTCATCTCGAACTTTCCGAAAAAAACGATCTTTGATTTCGCGCTCAGCCTGCACTCGGATTCCAAAAGCATTGGGATACCGGTGGCTTCCTTTGTTGGAGATGAAAATACGGACGAAGAACTGGAAAAAATGCGGTCGCTTGACGTTCTAAAAGACATATCTCCTCCACTTTCCTTGAGGCTGACACGCCTTGGCGTATTCAGCGGTGACCGATTGGTGGGTTATTTGAGCGGCAGAGAAAGCATGGGACTGTCATGGCTGACCGACCAAGTCAAAGAGACCGAGCTCTCCTTTCCGTGTCCCCAAGCAAAAAACAAGCACAATTCGATCGAGATCACCTCTTCGAAAACGAAGCTGAACCCCGTCCGTGCCGGTACGCATTATACGATGTTGGTCAGCGTGAATCTGAACGGAAACTTAATGGAATCCACATGCAACCAGGATCTGTCCAAGTCGGAAGTCATCCATGATATGGAGAAGAATATCGAGAAGGAAGTCCGCGACCAGATCTTTACCGGGTGGGATGCCGTTAGGCAGATGGGGGTTGACGTGACCGGTTATGCGGATATCATTCACCGCAGTTTCCCCAAGGAGTGGAAGGCGATACAGGCGGCATGGCCGCAAGAATTCAGAAGAATGGATATTCAGGTGCAGGTGAATGCAGCTATACGGCGGCCGGGTCTTATTCAGAAAACGGAGGAACAGATCAAATAACAATTGCCGCAGCCAACCCCCGAAAAATTGATGAAAATGAAGAAGGAGTATCCTATGACCCGAGCGACCCGAGCTTCTGAAATTGCCATATCATTGTCCGTGTATGAAGTAGGGAGCACCACCCTGTTCCTGTTGGGGGGAGAGGCGAAGCAGGACGCCTGGCTGGCGATGTTACTGGGTGCCGGTGCAGGACTGCTTCTTCTTCTTATTTATTTGCTGATGTACCGCCTGGATTCAGAGAGGGATCTATTTGAGTTGTGCCGGCACTATTTGGGCAGCACATTCGGCTGGATCGCCGCTTTTGCCTTTACCGCTTATTTCGCTTATGAAGCCTCCCGGAATTTTCGAGACATCGGCGAATTAGCCGTTCAAACGTTGCTCAACCGGACTCCGATGCCGATTATTATCTTCATCTCCATCATTATCGGGTCCTATGTGACATATCTTGGACCGCGGTCGGCCTTCAGACTCTCCGTGGTATATGCGTATATCATGGCGGTCGGATATGCATTGATCTTAGTTCTGTTACCTATGACGGGGCTGCTGCATGCCCAATTCATGTTTCCTGTTCTGGAACACGGATTGACTCCGGTTTGGCGGGCGGCCATGCCGGAAATCGTATCGTTTCCTTTCGGGCAGACGATCCTGTTTCTGGTTTATTTTAAATATGCGCAAAAAGGCAAGCATCTCGGCCGGCTCGCCATCGTATCCTATCTGATCACGGCCGTCTTTTTGACGGTTATGAATCAACTGGTCATTCTCGTTCTCGGCCCGGAAATCGCCGCCATCGGAACCTATCCGATGTTCATGGTTGTCCAGATGATGGAGGTATCCAATGTGATTGAACGGGCTGACGCGCTGTTTGTCCTGCTCCTGTTCATGGGCATCGGCATGAAGGCCAATTTCTTTCTGATCGGGGCGGGCATCGGCCTTCAGCGCATCACGGGGATCAGATATAAGCTGTGGGTCATCCCGCTCGGCATAACGGTATTTGGTCTCACTTATTTATCGCCGACGTTTACCGAGTATTTCAGGGTTGGTCTTAAGCTGACCGTAGACCGGTTGATGCCGGTTACTCAGGTGGTGATTCCCGGGATACTGTTCATCGCGATGCTGGTTCGTAAAAAGAAGCGGAAGCCCGCTTAGGCGAACAATAGGTTGCGGTATGCACATAATCCCGCCGTGAAGGTGGACAACCTATCCGTATCTGTCCAAAAGGGGGATATATATGGAACAACTGCTGCAAACGGGATCTTCAGCCGGGCGTGTTCGCAGCGATGCGATGCCTTACCGCAGCCCGGAAGATTTAACCCGGATTGTTGATGCGGCCAAGGACGCCAGGCTGGTGCTGCTCGGGGAGGCCTCCCATGGGACCTCCGAATTTTATACGACCCGCGCCGAGATGACGAAACGGCTGATCGCAAGCAAGGCGATCCGATTTGTGGCTGTGGAGGGTGATTGGCCTTCCTGCTATGAGGTAAATAAGTACGTCAAGGATTTGGAGGATAACGAAGCCAAATCGGCGGCAGAGGCGCTGCGGGCATTTCACAGATGGCCGTCCTGGATGTGGGCCAACCGGGAAATGGAAGCGTTTATCGAATGGCTTAGAGACTATAACATGGGGCAGCCTTCCGGGGAACGCATCGGCTTTTACGGCCTCGACGTATACAGCCTGTGGGAATCCATGCAGCATATCGTCGATTATTTGAAGCAAACGGAGTCGCCTCTCCTGAATACGGCGCTGCAGGCGTTCGGCTGCTTTGAGCCTTATGGGGACGACTCGCAGTCCTATGGCATTTCCGCCGGACTGATCGGGGAAGGCTGCGAGGAGGAGATCGTGGCTCTGCTGCATGATATGCAGCGCACCAGGCTCGGCCATCCGCAGAGCGAAGCAGAGCTGAACGCCATGATGAACACGATGGCGGCCGCCGACGCGGAGCACTACTACCGGACGATGGTCCGCGGAGGACCCGACTCCTGGAATGTCCGGGACCGTCATATGGTTCGGGCGCTCCGTCAGCTGCTCGACTATCACGGGCCGGATGCCCAGGCCGTGCTGTGGGAGCATAATACCCATATCGGTGACGCCCGAGCAACGGATATGGCGGCTGACGGCATGGTCAATGTAGGTCAGCTTGTCCGCGAATATTACCGCCCGGCCCAGACGTTCAGTGTTGGCTTCGGCACGCATCACGGGCATGTGCTGGCAGGCTCAGCCTGGGGCGCGCCCGTGGAGGTCATGGAAGTTCCGCCCGCCATCCGGGGCAGTTGGGAAGATCTGCTGGCCCGTGCAGGCGGAGGCGAGAACCTGCTGCTGCTGTTCGACGCCGATGCCCAGCCGGAGCTGCGGGAGGTATTCGGTCACCGGGCGATCGGCGTCGTCTATGACCCCGGGTATGAGCTGGGGAATTATGTTCCTTCGCGCATGACCATGCGTTACGATGCGTTCGTCTTCATCCATGAAACCCACGCGTTAGAACCGCTGGCACTGCCGTTGATGGTTTGATGGCTCATATTAAAATATGCAAAAGCCGCCTATGATGGATCAAAGGCGGCTATTTTCATAGACACCCCAAGTTCATTCCGTGTTCACATGAAGTACACAGGGTGCCTTTATAATGACGGATGTAGAGAGAAATAAAAAGGTTAGACGACAGGCAGGGTCCAGTTTGAGGCTGCGATGTATACGGAGCATTCCCGTACCGGATCAAGAACATGTGATAACATGGAATCAACGAAACCGATCCATGGATAAGCAGCGACATCACACAACATAGACACAGATGCGGAGTGAACGGGATGAGACGTAAAATTTTGCTGGTTGAAGACGATATGCTGATGCGCGAATTTATTACCGACTATTTCAAAAAGGAGCAGTGGGACGTTTTTGAAGCGGAGAACGGGAAAATCGCGCTGGAGAAGTTCGAGGAAGTAGCCGTCGATCTGGTCGTGCTCGACATTATGATGCCGGAAATGGACGGCTGGTCGGTATGCCGCCGAATCCGTGAGAAGTCGGATGTACCGATCATCATGATTACCGCCCGGTCCGATGATGACGACCAAGTGATGGGCTTTGAGCTCGGAGCCGACGAATATGTGACCAAACCGTTGAGTCCCCGGGTACTTGTCGCCCGGGCAACCGCTTTAATGAAGCGAACGGAAGGAACTGTGGGGCTGAGTCCTGATGTGCTGGTATATGGAGCAATAACGGTAAACCGTGCGGCACATACCGTAACCGTAGAGAATGTCAAATTGAATCTGTCTCCGAAAGAGTACGAGCTGCTGCTTTACCTCATCAAGAACTATGGCAGGGTTCTGGCCAGGGAATCGATTTTGGATGCGGTGTGGGGATACGATTACTTGGGGGATGTACGGACGGTGGATACCCATATCAAAAAATTAAGAGCCAAACTGGGAGACGAAGGACGGTATATCCGGACCATGATTCGTGCGGGCTATAAATTCGACATGGACGAATGAGACGTCGCAGCGTTGTGTTTAAACTGTTTGCCGTCACATCCGTGCTGATTTTGCTGGTGTTTTCCCTGGTTATGCTGGCGGAAGGATTGTTCTTCGAGCGGTTTTACCGATCCTCGAAACTGGGGGCATTGGATCGCGGGATGAGTCAGTTCGCCCGGCAGTTTGAGCAGATCGAAGCGGACGAATTCAAGGTCTCGCGGCTTCTCGGTGAATTTATGAACGAACATGATGCGAGTGTCTGGGTTCTGACCCGCCAGTTTCAGCGGACCGCTATCAATCCGTACTATATAGTGCTGCAGGCGGCCAACAAAGTGGTGACCCTTCCCATTCCGGCGGAAGGGATGACAACCGACGAGATTCCGGGCGGGATTCGGTTCGGAGGGATGCTGACGGTCGACGGCATTTTCATGGACGAAGACGACACCATTATGCAGCCTGTTGATTTTCAACCGGTTGATCAAGAACCGGAACAGGGGTTGACACGGGTAACCGGCAAGGTGACGGACTTCATGCTTCCTGAGCAGCGTTCATACAATCCGCTGTACCAGGACGCTTTGGCCGATGACGTACTAAAGGATTGGAACGGTCAGGGGGTTCCGTATGTGCAAAAACTGCAAAACGGATCGAAGTTTCAGCAGAATTGGAAAGATCCTTGGAGCGGAGTTCAGTATGCGGTCATGATGCAGCCCTTGACAGACGGAGGAGGGAGCCGGTATTTGATGGCGATGACATCGATGCAGCCCGTCGGGGAAGCGGTGGATATTTTAAAAAAATATTACATTGTCATCGCGCCGGTCATTCTTGTTCTCGTGATTCTATTTTCACTGATCTATTCCAGGATGATCGCCCGTCCGCTCATCACGCTGAGCCGGACCGCTTCCCGCTTGGCGCGGCTGGATTTCACCGGACAGCCGGAAATCCGGTCCAGGGACGAATTCGGGGAACTGTCCCGTCACTTGAGTTCGTTATCCCACAACCTGGATGCGGCCTTGAGTGAGCTGAACCGTACGAATGAACGGCTTCAGGAGGAACTGGCGGAGAAGCTAAGGTCTGAGGAGCTGCGCAAGGAGCTGGTCGCTAATATTTCGCATGAGCTGAAGACGCCGCTCGGCATTGTGAAGGGATTCGCGGAAGGGCTTCAGGACGGGGTCGCGGCCGAAAAAAGGGAGAGGTACCTGTCGCTCATCGTGAACGAAACCGATCGGATGAACGCGCTTATCATGGATATGCTGGAGCTGACCAAATTTGAAGTCAAGGCTGTGAAGCTGCATCCGGTAAATCTGTCCCTGCCGGATTTGGCAGAGAAGGCGTCCGCTTCATTTGCAAGGCAGCTTGAACAAAAGAGGCTTGAATTAAAGCTGGAGACCGATTCCCTGGAAATATGGGTACAAGCGGATCTCCGGCGGATGGAGCAGGTGCTGCTCAATTTGCTGAGCAACGCGATCCGTCATGCCGTAGAAGACAGCGTGATTACGGTGAGGATTCACCGGTCTTATCCGGAGCAAATTACGACTGTGATCGAAAACGCCGGACCGCATATCGCGGCAAGCGATTTGGAGCGGATCTGGGACCAGTTCTACCGGGCCGAGCGCTCGCGTGACCGCAAATCGGGAGGAACCGGTCTTGGGCTTGCGATCGTGAAGCATATTCTGGAGCTGCATGGCGCAAATTTTGGCGCCGTGAATACCAACGAAGGCGTGGCATTTTATTTTACATTACACGAATCCAAAGGAGACGCGTAGTCATGACCATAAAATCGATCTATTTAGCATCTGCACTGCTGGTATTACTAATGACCAGTGCGTGCGGGGCGAAAAATACGGCGGCACCGGATAGCGGATCGCCGTCTGCCGGAGCAGGTCAGGAAAGCTCTTCGGAGGCTCAGGTGCCGTCAGCAGGAGATGAAGATGAAAAAGGGATCGACACAGGGGACCCATCAGGGTCGGGCAATCCAGCAGGGAGCGGAGTGAATGGGAATGCTGCCGGAAGCTCTGATGATCACTCCGGCGCCGATTCGGACGCTGCCGGTAACACGGAGGCGCAGACGCCGGCCGATTCCCAGGATAACGGAACGAAAGACGGCGGGCCATCCGGAGAGGGAGACGCGGGTAAAGCCATTCTGATCATTATAGATCAAACGCCGAAGCCGACAACGGGCAACAGCTTCGATTTCGTGATCAACAAGCTGCCTGAGGGTTATATGCTTACAGAAATGCAGTGGGTATCGGCTAAGCACCAAATCAAGAATACGCTCCAGGAGGCCATAGAACATGGGCAAAATGGAGAGGATGGGTTTTACATCAGCGGCGATGGTCAGTTCATGGGTTTCTTCTATCCCGATGAATTGAAGGGAGAAGAAGGCCAAGTGAAATTTGCATTCACGAACGATCAGGGCAAAACATTAACCTGGCAGAAGACCATTACGTTGAAATGATCCGATGAAGCGTTCGATAACTAGAAATGGACAATTGTAATGGTTTGACGGATCAGAAAAACGGCCCAAGGGATTTTCCCGGCGGCCGCTTTTTGCGTGCAAAAAGGGATTCCCTAAGGTTCTAGGATGGCGGCAGCACTCCATGATCACGGAGAGGAAATCGGGTATCCTCTGCCGAAAACAATAGGCGTGCAGATCCAATCGACGGATGATTACACCCGGAAAGGGGAAGGTTTGAACAGCATGTTGAAAACTTTTTTTGAGGATATGTCGATCCGGGTTTCGTCCGCTCGTCGTCTATATAGAAACCATGAAAAAGGAGATTATTCTCATGCACACTGTCATTTCAAAGGACGGAACCATGATCGCTTACGACCGGACCGGGAGGGGGCCTGCGCTCATCCTGGTGGCGGGAGCGTTCAGCTACCGCAAATTTCCGGCACAGGTCCAGCTGGCCCAGCTGCTGTCCAGTCAGTTTACCGTATATAACTACGACCGCCGCGGTCGGGGAGACAGCGGGGATTCCCAGCCTTACGCCGTGGAACGCGAGATCGAGGATTTGGAAGCGGTCATCGAAGCGGCAGGCGGCTCCGCGTATGTCTGGGGGCTGTCCTCGGGAGCCGTATTGGCTCTTCAGGCAGCCGCCGGAGGGGCGGCCATCACAAAGCTTGCCCTCCACGAACCGCCGTTTGTGGTCGATGCTTCGGACCGAAAGCCGCCGCAGGACTTTATACCGCAGGTGACGGAGCTGATCCGCAGCGGGCAGCGCGCTGAGGCGATCAAGTATTTTATGACCAAAGGGATGGGAGCACCCGGGTTCGTCGTCGGTATGATGCGAATGATGCCGAAGGTGTGGGCGAACCTGATGGCGGTATCCCACACGCTGCCCTATGATGCCGCGCTGCTTGACGGTTACTGGGACGGCAAACCGCTGCCTGTTGAACAGTGGGGCCGCGTGACGATGCCGACGCTTGTTCTGGAAGGGCCGGACAGTCCGCTCTCCCTCCGCCATGCCGCCAGTGCGCTGGCTCAAGGGCTGCCTAATGCCGTTCTGCTGAGTAAAAAGGGGCTCGGCCATACGAAAAAGCTGGACGCTCCCAAAATTGCGGCGGAGCTGTCCGCATTCTTTGCAGACAAGGCGCAGGCATCCGGCATGTAAAGGCATGTTTGAACGATCCAGACCAAAAGAAATAAAAAATTATAAAAAAATGCAGCGCTGATGTCGATTTCAGTCTCTCCCGTTCGTCGAAATGATAGAAGCTGAATCAGGGAAGCTGTGAAGAGCACGGCGGAGGCTTCAACCCAATCCAAGGAGGAATAAAAATATGAGATTTATGATGATCGTCAAAGCGACTACCGATTCTGAAGCGGGAGTTCTGCCAAGTCCGGAGTTACTTGAAGCCATGCAGCGTTATAACGAAGAACTGGCCAGAGCCGGTGTCATGCTCGGGGCCGATGGCCTGCATCCTAGCTCCAGTGCGATCCGTATCTCCTATCCGGAACCCGGAGGCAAGCCGAAAGTGGTTGACGGGCCGTTCACCGAAGCCAAGGAGATGATCGCGGGTTACACCCTGATCGAAGTCAAATCGAGGGAGGAAGCGATCGAGTGGGCGCTGCGGATGCCGGATCCGCACGGATACGGCCAGGGTCAAATTGAGCTGAGACAGGTGTTTGAAATGGAGGACCTGACGGATAACCCTGAAGCCATCGCCAAGGACAACGCGCTCCGGCAGCAGCTGGAGGAGCAACAAAAAGCGTGACTTCATCCCAAACGCACCGGACCATTGACGCCATTTGGCGGATTGAATCCCCGAAGCTGATCGCCGGCCTGACGCGAATGGTCCGGGATGTGGGCCTGGCCGAGGATTTGGCCCAGGACGCCCTGGTGATCGCCCTCCAGCGGTGGCCGGAAAGCGGCATTCCCGACAATCCCGGCGCCTGGCTGATGACGGCGGCCAAACGGAAGGCCATCGATCTGCTGCGCAGAAACAAGCTTCGGGATGAGAAATACGCGGAGATGGCGCAGACAACAGAATTGTATACTGAAGATGACCTGGAGCGGAATATGGACGGGGAGATCGGCGACGATCTCCTCCGTCTGATCTTTATGACCTGCCATCCGGTGCTGTCTCGGGAGGCCAGGGTCGCGCTGACGCTTCGCCTGTTATGCGGCCTGACCACGGATGAAATCGCCCGTTCCTTTCTGACGGCAGAATCCACCATCGCCCAGCGGATCGTCCGCGCCAAACGAACCTTAAGCAGCCGCAAGGTTCCTTTTGAGGTTCCGGCAGGAGAGGAGCTGCAGGAGCGCTTGAGCGCCGTACTTGAGGTCATCTACCTCATGTTTAATGAAGGATATTCGGCGACGAACGGAGACCATTGGCTCCGTCCGCTGCTCTGCCAGGAAGCGCTGCGGCTTGGACGCGTTCTGGCCGAGATTGCCCCGGAGGAGCCGGAGGTTCACGGGTTGGTGGCTTTGATGGAAATCCAGTCCTCCCGTTTCAAGACCCGGGTCAGCGCTTCCGGCGAGCCGGTGCTGCTGATGGACCAGAATCGGGCGCAGTGGGACAGGCTGCTCATCCGCCGCGGGCTGGCGGCGCTGGAGCGGTGCCGGAAGCTGGGCCGCCCGCTCGGTCCTTACGCACTTCAGGCGGCGATATCCGCCTGTCATGCGCAGGCGCCCGCTGCAGCGGACACGGATTGGGCCCGCATCGCTGCCCTCTACGAGGCGCTGTCCAGGGTGGCGCCTTCCCCGATCGTCGAGCTGAACCGGGCGGTGGCCATTTCGATGGCTTTCGGTCCGGCATTCGGACTGCAGCTCGTCGATGAACTGATGCACGAGCCTGCCTTGAAAGAGTATCACCTGCTGCCAAGCGTCCGCGGCGACCTTTTGGCCAAGCTCGGAAGAATGGACGAAGCCCGCTCCGAATTCGAACGGGCGGCCGCCATGACCCGCAACAGTCGCGAGCAGGAGCTGCTCTTGAAGCGTGCCGCGGCGTGCCGCGGAACACAAAATGAATAATTTTTGATGCTGCTTGTCGATTAAGGACGTTCCCATTCGTCGTCATAGCAGGTGGAAGAAAAGAAGGGCTGAAAATCGTGGCCTTCGGTCTTCCTCCAACAAGGAGGGAAACGTTCATGAGATTTATGTTGATCGTCAGGGCCAACGGGTTTTCCGAAGCCGGTATTTCGCACACGCGCCGTTTTGAGGAAGGGATGGCCCAATATCGCAAGACGTTGGCGCAGGCAGGGAAGCTTCTCGCTGCCGAGGAGCTTCAGCCCAGTTCAAGCGGGGTCCGGATCCGGCTTACGGGACGGGATGGAAATCCGGAGGTCTGCCCCGGTCCATTCCCGCTGGATCATCGGCTCATCGCGGGATACGTAGTCATCGAGGCGGCAGCGGCGGCCGAGGCGGTGGAATGGGCTATGAAGATGCCGGTCCCTGCAGGCGGTCAAGACATCGAAGTAGACGTCCGCGAGCTCAGGGAATGGGCACAGGAAGAGCGAAATCCAAGGGTTTTGGCCCTGGAAGCCGACCTGCAGGAGCAGGTCCGGATGTTGAATCAGATGCACAAATTTATTTAGGCTAACCATCCAAAGATGACAAAGGAGCGAAATCACAAATGAATCAGGAAGTCGTTGATTATATTGAGGCGTTAAGAGAACCGTGGCAGCATGAGCTGTCCACCCGTCTGCGTGAAGTGGTCCATCAGGCCTTGCCGGACGTGAGCGAGCGCATTCAGTACAAGAAACCCCATTTTTTGAAAAACGGGAAATACGCTGCCGTCATCTCAACCTCGAAGGATGCGGTCAGCTTTACGATCTTTAATGCGGAAGGGCTGGACCTTCCGGAAGGCATGTTTGACGGACCGGCGGAAAGGAAAACGATGAAGCTGCGCAAAGGGGACTCATTTGATGCCGGCCAGCTGTCGGCTTGGCTCAGCCAGGCTGCCGAAACGCTGTAATGATTGTCCTAGTCCCGGGGCGGTATAGAAGTCCAAACCCTTGAATGCCAAGGGTTTTTTTGATTTTTTTCGCAGATCCGGGATTCAATCGGGCAGGATGGGACACCCTATAACAGGTCCAGGATTGACCGCCATATTTTGCTTCTTGGAGTGGTTAAAGAGCTGATGAACCGATTCAAGTCTCGTTATGCCCGTTATATTGCCGCCGCCCTGTCGACTGCATTGATCGCAGGCGCGGTCCTGCTCTACCGGAACCTTCCGGGTAAGCTGCAACCTCAAACCAAGCCGCATTCGATGACACAAAAAGAAGTTAAGCCCCAGCGCGAGAAAACGATTCCCGAAATGCTCGAGGAGCTCGACCGGACCTATCCGTTTGGGGAGCCTTCCGAGGGCAGCGCCAGGTCCTATTGGGGGGCCGGGAAGGGCAAAAATCTCATTATTGTTCAGCTGGAATCCTTTCAAAATTTTGTGCTGAATGCGTCAGTTCAGGGGCAGCGGGTAGCGCCGGTATTAAAACAGCTGTCCAAAGAAAGCTTGTATTTTCCATACATATTCCAGCAAATCGGGGTAGGCAATACGTCCGACGCCGAGTTTGCGGCCAGCACGTCGATCTACCCTATCGGATTTTCTGCCATGTCTACAACGTATGCAGACCGAAAGCTGCCGAGCCTCGCCAAGCTGATGGGCAGGGAAAATTACGTGACGGCTACGTTCCATGTCAATGACGTGACCTTCTGGAACCGGGATCAAATGTATCCGGCGCTGGGGTTTCACGCATATTATGACAAGCCCTACTTCAACAAGGTCAAATTCAGCCGGTTTGGGGCGTCGGATGAGGAATTGTTCCGGGTCGGTATCCGTAAAATGAAAACAATCCGAAAGCTGGACAAGCGGTTCTACGCCCAATTCGTCACCGTGACGAGCCATTCTCCCTATAAAATCAAAGAAGCCGACAAGCGTCTTCATCTCCCCGACGACTTCGCCGATCAGCGCCTGGGCGACTACTTGACGGCCGTTAACTATACTGACTACGCAGTGGGGACCTTTATCGACAAGCTAAAAAAGTCGGGGCTCTGGGATACCAGCGTAGTCGTGATCTATGGGGACCATTTCGGCCTTCATAAAAGGTATCATCGCCCCGCCACCGTCAGCAAAGCGCTCGGTATTCCGTACCATAAACACATCAGTACCTACAACGTACCGCTGATCATCCATCTGCCCGGCCAGCGCGAAGGCAAGAGAATCGAGCGGACCGGAGGGCAGGTCGATATTCTGCCCACTGTGGCCAATGTGATGGGCATTGATTTGAAACAGGAGAAATTTACCGCATTCGGCCATGATTTGGCCAACGTCGATCACAATATTGTCGGATCGAGGTATTATATGCCGGCCGGCTCCTTTTTTAATGACGACATCGTGTTTGTCGCTGGAAAAAACGGTTTTGAGGACGGAAAAGCATACGATCTCCGAACGCTGCTGCCGGTGCAGAACGTCGAGCGGTATCGCCCGGACTTTGAATTTATTCAAAAGCGGATGGGGCTGTCGGACCGGTACGTGAAGCGTCTGCCCGCCAGGCCCGGTGTCAAGCTGGAATCCCAGTCAAAGCAGGTTCCCGCGGGGGCCAAACCGCCGCCTAAAGCGGAAACCGGGCCGGGAGCAAAACCGGGTGAAAAGCAGGCGGGCAATGACGGGCCAGCCGGCCCCCGTGCCAAGCCGAGTCCAAACGGAAAAACGGGGAAGGACGGAAGCAAAGAGCGCGTCAAGCAGCCTGCAGCAGATCATCCGGCACGGTGAGCGGAATCTTCAACTGCATGGATCGTCATACCCAAAAACAGCGGTCTCAACCGGATGCTCCGGTGACCGCTGTTTTGCCGTTAAAGGGGAGTGAAGCCGGGCGGAAAAAGGGAACTTACCCCGCCGAATCCGATCCGGATGCGCCGGAGCTTCCGGCTGCCGGCGGCTGGCCGCCTTGGTCCCCGGGCACACCCGGCCCGCCCGGCATCCCGGCAGGCGTTCCTTGGCCCTGGCCGCTGCGCATCTGTCCCTGAGGGAACTGCCCGGGCTCGAACGGACGGTGCACCATCTCTCCTCCGAGGTGAGCGGTATACATTACCAGGACGACGGCCGCGAGGGTCACCACGATGTACAGCGGGTTCCTGCCGATGTCCCGTTTTTTCCAGAGCCAAATTGTTCCGCGGACGATGCACAGCGCGATCGCCAAATACATCGTATAGACGCCGTACATTGCATGAGTTTCTACGTTCGGATTACGCATCATTTTCGGTCCGGTCAATACCGCACCGACTGTGCTGACTGTACCGATGATAAGGCAGATCAGGGCTGCGGAATGCCATTCCCGCTTTTTCCAGATCAGTGCGGCCAGATCAAACAGCAAGCTGAACAGCAGGAGCACGATCGGAAAATGCGTAATGATAAAATGTTTGTTATCCCATAAGTCATTCATACCCATTCCTCCTCTGGATAGATTTACACTACATAATGTAGTTTTGATATTCCGAAAAAACGCCACTGCCTGATATGAAACGGCAAGGCGTTGTTTTACGGCATCATCCTATGCCAAATACGACAAAGACGAATGCGAACAGTGAAACGATGCAGGGGATGAGCGGCGGACGCAGCGGCGGTTTAAAGTGCGGATCCACCAGCAGTTTCAGGCGCAGATTGATCGCGTTGTCGGCAAACGACGCGCTGCTTGGTACCAGCGCCGCGGATGTCCCGCGCTTCAGCATGACGAGCAGGGCGCTGCCGAGATCAGCGACGCTCCCGGTAGCGTGAACAGCCTGCCGGTCGGCCATCAGTTCAATCAGCATTTTGTATTTGCCGATCAGCCAGCGGTAGATCGGTATGTACCAGAACGTGGTGCCGACCAGCATCAGCAGAAAAATTTTAAGCGGATGCTTTTCGCTCAAATGGTACTTCTCGTGAGCCATGACGGCCGCAAGCTCGCTTTCGCTCAGCTCGCAGATGAGGCCCGTCGATATGACGATGCGGGGCCGCAGGAGTCCCACCGTCATGGCTACCTGATCCGGGTGATCGATCACCGTTAAAGCTTGAGGACCAAGACCGTGCTCTTCACCGATCGCCTGCGATAAGTCGGGGTCCAGGCAGCGGTGCAGAAGCTTCCTCCAGCGGATCGAAGCGATGCCTTCCCGGAGCCAGACGGCAAGCGATAGCAGGAGCGAGGTAAGCAGCAAAAACAGCATGACATTGATCCGGACCGGGAACCCGATGAAGCGCAATAATTCAATGCAGACATTAAAGAGGTTCGCCGGCATCCGGACATGGAAAATAAATTGAACCACAAACAGCGTCATCTGTGCATAGACCAATCCGGCTGTCAGCATAACAAAGGCGAGCATCCCTTTCGATCGCTTTTCCCACATGGCTTACCGATCCTTTTTCCATTGTTTGATTTGCTTCTCAAGCTGGTCGAGCAGGTCGGGGTCCACCTGTTCCATCGCATCGATCATATGGGCGACGGCCCGGGAACCGAATTCCTTGACCAGATCGTAGGACAGCTCTTTCGATTGTTCCTCCAGAAACTGCTCCTTCGTCAGAACGGGACTGTACACGTAGGATTTGCCCTGAAGCTTCTTCTGCAGAACGCCCTTGTCAACAAGCCGGTTCATGACCGTCATGATCGTGTTGAAGCTCATGGGCTTGTCTTCGCTGATCTTGGCGTTCACTTCCTTGATGGTCACCGCCTCCAGGCGGCTCCAGATCACGTCCATGATCTTGGCTTCAAGCGGTCCGAAGAATCGCTCCAATCCCTGTCCTTGATAATTGAACTTGTTCATCTTCATACAGCGCACTCCCTTTACACTACAAATTATAGTGTTATGTCGGTATGCCCGTCAACCGGGACCGGAGGACTGCCTCTCCAGGCCTTCAGCGGCCTGCATAAACCTGCGCAGCTATAGGATATGATTTCAAGAAAAGTTCTTCTAGCAAACGGACGATGCTGTGATACAATAGGGAAGTCGTTTTTTTTGCCATACCGTAGGGAGGGAGTCACACCATTTATGAAACAGGTGCCGTTTATCGCCGTTGAAGGGCCCATTGGAGCGGGGAAAACCACGCTGGCTGCGATGCTGGCGAACACATTGGGCTTTCCGGTGGTGAAGGAAATTGTGGAGGAAAATCCGTTCATCGAGTCATTTTACGAGAATATGGATGACTGGAGCTTTCAGCTCGAGATGTTTTTTCTGTGCAGCCGGTACAAGCAGCTCACGAACACCGTGAACGGTTATATCGGCAAAGGACAGCCGGTTATCTCCGATTATCATATGTATAAAAATTTAATTTTCAGCGAAAGAACGCTGCACGACGTCGAGCGGGAGAAGTACCGGCAAATCTATCAGGTGCTGACCGGCGATCTGCCGAAGCCGAACGTCATTATCTATATCCGGGCGAGCCTGGATACGCTGCTGCAAAGGATCGCCCGGCGGGGCCGCCCTTTTGAAGAAGGCATGGATCCGGCCTATCTCCGGCAGCTGATCGAAGACTATGATGCCGCGATGGACAAGCTCGGTGCCGGCTCGGACGAAGCTTCGACGGTGCTGCTGACGATTAATGGGGACGAAGTTGATTTCGTCAAAAATGAGGAACAATTTGAAACGATAGCCTCGCAAATAAAGGAGCTTGTGTATGAATCCATATAATATCCCGGAACATGCGGTTATTACAGTGGCGGGCACAGTGGGCGCCGGCAAATCGACGCTGACGGCGGCGCTGGCCGGTTCACTTGGCTTTAAAACCTCGCTGGAGCAGGTGGACGACAATCCGTACCTGGAGAAGTTCTATCATGATTTTGAGCGCTGGAGCTTCCATCTCCAAATCTATTTCCTGGCCGAGCGGTTTAAAGAGCAGAAGCGTATGTTCGAACTGGGCGGGGGCTTTGTCCAGGACCGTTCCATCTATGAGGACACCGGGATTTTCGCCAAAATGCATGCGGATAAGGGCACGATGTCGGAAACGGACTTCCGTACATATACCAGTCTCTTCGAGGCGATGGTGATGACGCCTTATTTTCCGCATCCGGACGTTCTGATCTATATCGAAGGGAGCCTGCCGTCCATTCTGTCCCGAATCCGGGAGCGCGGCCGCGATATGGAGATCCAGACCGACGTATCTTACTGGGAAGAAATGCATGAACGGTATTCCGCGTGGATTAACGGATTTCATGCCTGCCCGGTGCTGCGCTTGAACATTGAAGATTATGACGTGCACGATGCCCGGTCCATGTCCGACATTTTGACGCAAGTGGGCCGTACCATTGCGAGCACGCCGGCAAAACGATAGCCATTAAGGAAGACGGATCATGCCAAATGGCGTGGTCCGTTTTTTCTCGTGTGTGTTATTTAGAAATGTCTATGATAAAAGAAGTAATTTCCTTGATTTTTGTTTTGTTTAAACTGCTATTGAAACGATAAATATTACAAAAAGCGCAGCTAGCATTGTTTTCGAAGTTTAGGATCCCATTTAAAGAGCCGGAGTATCCGTGCGTGATGATGTTGTTAATCACTAACTCCGTCGGCGTTTTATGATTCCATTTTTCAATCATTCCAAAAATTTGATCCTTACCCTGTAATACATGGCTGCCGATAACATTCCATTGGATCTCTTCTGTAATGTTCTCCATGAAAAAGCCAATATCGTTGCAAACAAGGGCAACATGAAACGCTCTGAGAAATTGTTTTTTTGGCGCGTTTCCACAATCTTCTGCACAAATGATTTTCACTTGTTCATATCGAATATTGTCCTGTGACATGCGCACTATCCCCTCATTCAAGAGTTACCATTTTCGGCCATAATGTTATACAGCTTTAGAAGCTATGCTCTCAAATATCACTATCAACATAGCCATGCTGAAAAAATGTATGTCGGAGTTTAGAGTTTGTCTCTTTTTACAGTAAATTGGCAAATGTGATGGACCTATTTTTCTTATTCGACATCGTGTTTTGATGTTCCTTGTTAACGAAGAAACGAAACCACGCCAGATCGTTATGCAAATATTCAGTATGGTGAGGAGACGTTGTCGTCATTTGACCCTCGAGGAGCGGGGGGAGTAACGGACGGAAGTGCCGGCGGGAATATCATGAAGCGCTCGTAATCCACGGTTAAGCAGCAGGAACAAGATGTACAGCAGGATCATCCCGTTCGGGATCAGAATCCATGCGGGAGACGGCGGCTCCGGGACGTCCCACCAGGGGTCGGGTACCAAGATGATCAGATGGGTCAGCTCCCATGGCAGCAGTTTGAGCCAGGTCCGGCCGGCGGCCTGGATGAAGGAAATGCGCCCTCCGTCCTTGCGGGTCGCCGAGAGCCGCAGCAGCTTTTTGCCTAACGTTGCCCCGAAAAAATACTCCGACACGATAAAATACATCCACACGGGGAAAGACATGGTGGCGAGCACCCAGTATTCGATCTGATAGCCCTTGTCCAGCCGGTCAAACGGGAATCCTCCGGTCAGATGATAGGCCGCCAGCTGGAGGCCGACAAGCACAAACGCAAGCATGATAAAATCCAGCCCGTAGGCGGTAAGCCTTACCAAGGTCAGCTTCATGGCCGTTTCCCCTTTCCATATCTTACGGAGTATATTACGGCGGTTCCATCGGAAACGCTTCGTTTTAAGGCCGGCTTCCTTGTATCGCAATAAAAAATACCTACTCATGGGGGCTTGCTTCTTAGAATGCACGACGATCATCGTTGTCTGATCCTATTATCTATGACGGCGGGCTGCGAATCTACAACTTTCCTTTTGATTTTTTTGGATAAGGCCGCTCGCCTTAAACATTATAATGTTATATTTACTTGGCGTTGGTTCCGTGCTACATTAAACATTATAACGTTATAATAAAAAGACAGGTGATGACATGGAGCATACTACCGTACTCCGCCAAGTAAAGCTTGTGAGCGGAGAAGAGATCGACATCGTCATATCCAAGGGCGTCATCGCCGGCATAACGGCTGCCGGTGAGGGGAATGGCGAAGCCGTTTGGGACGGGCGGGGCACTTACGTGTCGAGCGGCTGGATCGATATGCATGTGCACGCCTTTCCCGAATTTGACCCTTACGGTGATGACATTGACGAAATCGGCATTAAGCAGGGAGTCACGACGATCGTCGACGCAGGAAGCTGCGGGGCCGACCGGATTGCCGATCTGGCTGCAAGCGGGCGTTCAGCCAAGACGAATCTGCTCGCCTTCCTGAACATTTCGCGGATCGGCTTGAAACGGGTGGATGAGCTGTCCCGGCTGGAATGGATCGACCGCGGCAAAGCGATCGAGGCGGTGGAGGCATATCCGGACCTGATTGTCGGGCTGAAGGCGCGAATCAGCCGGAGCGTCGTCAAGGAGAGCGGGCTGGAACCGCTGCGCCTTGCCCGGAGCTTGTCGGCTGATACCGGTCTGCCGCTGATGGTGCACATCGGCTCGGCGCCGCCGGATATCCGCGACGTGATTCCCCTTCTGGAGAAGGGCGACATCATCACCCACTATTTAAACGGCAAGAGCAACAATCTGTTTAACC
The DNA here is from genome assembly GCF_014192015.1 of Paenibacillus rhizosphaerae. Lineage (GTDB taxonomy): Bacteria > Bacillota > Bacilli > Paenibacillales > Paenibacillaceae > Paenibacillus_AQ > Paenibacillus_AQ rhizosphaerae. Next base: position 417,626 of record NZ_JACHXJ010000001.1, read on the forward strand.
CTGACGGCCGCCCGCTGAAAGTGCTCACCGACGCCGTACGGCGCGGTGTTCATCTGGACGTGGGGCACGGAACTGCGAGCTTCTCCTTCCAGGTGGCTGAAGAGGCGAAACGGCACGGTATTCATCCGGATACGATCAGCACGGATATTTACCGGGGCAACCGGCTGAACGGTCCCGTGTACAGTTTGGCCAATGTACTTTCCAAGTTCCTCAGCCTGGGGTATTCTCTAGAGGAAACCATCAGCAGGGTCACGGTCCGTGCGGCGCAGTGGCTTGGCAGACCCGAGCTCGGCCGGATCCAGGTCGGTGACGAGGCGAATTTGAGCCTCTTTACGGTGAGCGGCGAACCCGTTCAGCTTGTGGATTCCGGGGGCGTGCATAGAACGGCTGAGCAAGTCATTACTACCAAAGGAGTGATCATTCATGGAGAATTCATTGTTTTCTAAGTACGGATTGAAGCGGGTCATCAATGCCAGCGGACGGATGAGCATCCTTGGCGTGTCCGCGCCGACGGACACGGTCATGGAAGCGATGAAGCAGGGCGGACAGAGCTATGTGGAAATCGCTGACCTGGTGGATAAGGCGGGCGATTATATTGCCGGAGTTCTCGGCTCGGAGGCGGCGGTCATCGTCAACTCGGCGTCCAGCGGCATCGCCTTGTCGGTGGCCGGCATGGTTACACAGGGAAACCGCCGCCGGAGCGAGCAGCTGCATAAGGAGCCGATCGCCAAAAACGAAATTATCATTCTTAAAGGTCATAACGTGCAGTACGGCGCTCCGGTGGAAACGATGGTCTATCTCGGCGGCGGCAAGCTGGTCGAGGTCGGATATGCCAATGAGGGACGCAGGGAGCATATCGAGGACGCGGTGACGGACAACACGGCCGCCATCTTATACGTTAAATCGCATCATGCCGTACAAAAAAACATGATCTCCGTTGAAGAAGCCTGGGAAGCTGCCAAGCGGGCCGGCGTACCGATGATCGTGGACGCTGCGGCGGAAGAAGATTTTCAGAAGTACGTGAAGTGCTCAGACCTGGCCATTTACAGCGGCTCCAAGGCGATCGAAGGGCCGACCTCCGGCATTGTGGCCGGTAAACGGGAATATATCGAGTGGGTGAAGGTCCAGCTGCACGGTATTGGACGAAGCATGAAGGTGGGGAAGGAAACGTCGTTCGGCCTGCTGCAGGCACTGGACGAATATATGTTTAAAGCGGATCGGAGCGAGGAGGAGAAGGCTTCACTGCAGGCGCTGATGCCGCTGAACGACATTCCCGGGGTCCGGGTGACGATCGTGCAGGATGAGGCCGGCCGGGCCATTTACCGGGCGCGGGTGCAGATCGATCCGCAGCAGGCGGGAACGACCGCCAAGGATGTGAACGACGGCTTGAGGCAGGGCGGCATTGCGATTTATACCCGGGATTACGGCGTAAGACAGGGGTATTTTGATATCGATCCAAGGCCGTTGATGGGCGATGACATGACGGTGATTGAATCGCGGATCCGTGAATTGACAGGAGGAAATTAAAAGATGTCCCATATGGAAAAGAGATGGTATAAGGGCCGCGTCGCCCTGAACGTACTGGCGAAGGATATCGCGAACGCCAAGGATATTTTTGAAGCGGCCGAAGGCCATGTGCTTGTCGGCGTGCTGTCGAAGAACTACGCCAGCGTGGAAGAAGCTGTGGCGGCGATGAAGCAGTACGGCGAGGCTATAGACGAGGCGGTGTCGATCGGGCTTGGGGCCGGGGACAACCGCCAGGCCGCGGTGGTGGCGGAGATCGCCAAGCATTACCCCGGCAGCCACATCAATCAGGTTTTCCCGGCTGTTGGCGCGACCCGGGCGAACCTGGGGGCGAAGGACAGCTGGATCAACAGCCTTGTATCGCCATGCGGCCGCCCGGGCTATGTCAATATTTCGACCGGCCCGTTCAGCGCGGCGCAGTCCGAGCCCGCCATCGTGCCCGTAGCGGCAGCGATCGCGCTGGTGCGCGACATGGGCGGGAATGCGCTCAAGTATTTCCCGATGCAGGGGCTATCCCGCGAGGATGAGTATCGTGAAGTCGTGAAGGCATGCGCCGCGGAAGGCTTTGCCCTGGAACCGACCGGCGGCATCGACATGGACAATTTCGAAGCGATCCTGCGCATCGCACTGGAAGGCGGCGTGCCGCAGGTCATTCCACATGTGTATTCTTCCATTATCGACAAGGATACGGGCAATACCAACATCATGCATGTGCGGACGCTGACCGGAATTATGAAGAAGCTGGCGGACGATTATGCCTAAGCGCATCGCGGCTTTCGGGGAAGTGATGATGCGCCTGACGGTTCCCGGAGTTGAACTGCTGTCCCAGTCCGGGACGCTGCATTACACGTTCTCCGGCACCGGAGTCAACGTGGCTTCCGCGCTGTCCCGCATGGGCCATGAAGGCATGCTCGTGACCCGCCTGCCGGACAATCCGCTGGGCGATGCGGCGGCGGCTTATCTCCGCAAGCTCGGCATCGACCTGTCCTGTGCCGGCCGGGGCGGCAAGTACCTCGGGATGTACTTTCTCGAGAACGGCTTTGGCGTCCGCCCGAGCCGGGTCACCTATACGAACCGGCTGGAGAGCAGCTTCAACACCGCTCCGGAGGGAACGTATGATTTCGCCGGTATTGCGGGTAAGGTGGACGCCGTCCACTTCTGCGGGATCGCCCTGGCCATGAACGACGGGGTGCGCGCCCATATGAAGGCTCTCGCCCGGGCGGTGAAGCAGCAGGGCGGCACGGTCATATTTGACTGCAACTACCGTCCATCCCTGTGGGGGGAAGACGGATATGACCGGGCAAGGCCGCATTATGAGGAGATGCTCCGCCTGGCGGACGTCGTCCTGATGAACGAGCGGGACGCCATGCTGACGCTTGGCCTCCGCACGGAGAAGCAAACGCGTCGGGAGCAGCTGGAAGAGCTGATTCCGCTTGCCGCCCGGACGTTCGGCATCCGCACGGTCGCCGGGACCCACCGCTCTGTGAACGGCGACAATACGCATTCGCTGCAAGGATTTGTGCTGAGCGGCGGACAATTTGCGTATTCGGACCTGCTGACTTTCGCCGTCTATGATAGAATAGGGGCTGGAGATGCTTTTGCCAGCGGAATCATCCATGGCGAGCTGGAAGGTCTGCCGCCGGAGACGACGGTACGTTATGCTGCGGCCGCCGGTATGCTGGCCCATACGGTGGCGGGTGATACGCCGATGTCCACCGCGCAGGACATTCTGAGGGCGATGACAGCATCCGCAGGTGACGTAGAAAGGTAGTGGAGCTGCTGTGAGCTTATCCCGCAAAGATAGGCCGTTGTACATACAAATCAAGCATATTTTGAAGGAACGGATTTTGCACGGCGTGTACCCCAAAGGGGAAAATATCCCCTCGGAGCCGCAGCTGGAGAAGGAATTTGCGGTCAGCAAAATTACGATCCGGGCCGCCGTTTCGGAGCTGGTCAGCGAGGGCTTTTTGGAGAAGGGCAGCGGCCGGGGAACGAAGGTTATCCGCAATACATCGGTATCCAAGCTGGCCAAGTGGAAGCATTTCACGGAAGTGCTGGTGGAGGAAGGGCATCAGATCCGGAAGCTGTGGCTTCAGGTCAAACGCGTGACCAATGACGAATCGTCGGAAGCCTGGCGGCTGCTGGGAGAGACCAGCCTGCTGCTGGAGCGGGTGTATTTCCTCGATGACCGGCCGTACATTTATTACACGCATTATGTAACCCCGGATGCCGGCGAGGTGGATATGGAAGACCTGAACACTATGTCTCTGTACGAATGGCTCGAGGGACGGGATATTCCCCTTGGCAATCTGCGGGATGAGTTTACGGTGGCTGTCCCGCCGGAACATGTGCAAAAGACGCTTGGCCTGAATGGAGGAACCCCGGTTCTCAAAAGGCTGCGTTACTCCTATGACGAGCTGGGCCAGGTCATCGAATACAGCATCGGTTACTATCATACCGGCCTTCAAAATTATGTGGTCACCTACGACAGATAGCGGCAGTACGGGCTGTTCTCGAAGCGGATTCATCCGTTTCCGGAACAGCCTTTTTTGCATGGGGTTCATTTTTGGGGGAGACCGCCGCGTACAATTTTGACGCCACGCATTTTGCGGGTTTATGATATGATCAGTTTGCGGTTGTAAAATTTGGAGCCAAAATTTGCAGAGGAGGGACTTGGATTGGCGAAGCTAAAAGATATTGCCGAACGGGTAGGTGTGTCCATTTCTACCGTCTCCCGGGCGATCAGCAATGACACCAGCCGGCCGGTCAGCGAGGAAACGAAGCAGAAGATCCGGGAAGCGGCCCAAGAGCTGGGGTACAAATGGCACGGATCGCCGAAAGGCGCGGCGCAGCAGGCTGTGGAGACGAAGCGGATCGCCTGCATCGTTCCCCAGCATCTGATGGACGATCACCCGTATTTCTCCAAGGTGCTGGCCGGCTTCCATGAAAAGATGGAAGAGATGGGGCAGCCGCCGGCGATGGTCCGCTTATCGGAGGAAGTGTCGGATGCCGAGCGGCTGAAGCAGATGCTGAGGGAAACCGGGGCGCAGGGCGTCGTGGCCATCAGCTGGTATGACGAGGAACTGTTCGTACTGATTCAGAAGGAAGGGATCGCCATCCTGGGCGTGAGTCTGAACGACGACCGGTTGTCGGTGCCCGTCGTGGATTGCGACCGGATTTTCTCCTCACGGGCGGCCGTGCGCCACTTGATCGAACAGGGACATACGCGGATCGGATTTATCGGTGGTCCTGCCTATTCCAGGCAGATGGAGAGCGAGGAGCGTTTTGTCGGGTATAAATTCGCCATGCTGGAGGAGGGACTTGACCTGCGCCAGGACTGGCTGATCAATACAGGCTGGAACGTGGACCGCAGCTACAGCGGGGTGAGCGAACTGCTGGGCCGGCTTCCGAAAGCGGAATGGCCGACGGCAATCTTCTGCGCCAGCGACATGCTGGCGATCCCGGCGATGCGGGCCGTTGTGGAGCATGAAGGCCGGATCCCGCAGGATATTGCCATCGTCGGCATGGACAATATCGATGTCGCCCAATATACAACACCTCCGTTGACTTCGGTTTCGGTGCCCAAACACGAAATCGGCCGGGTCGCCGCGAAATCGATTGTCGACTATTTGGACGGACACTATCCGGCAGGGACCAAGATTTTGCTGTCCTGTTCATTAATCGTCAGAGAGTCGTCCAGTTACAGCAGGAAATAACTTTTACTGTAATATAATATTACATGATAATAACGTAAATTTATAGGCAGCATCGGCTGGAGACCAGATCCGGCAGGTGCTTTTTTGCATTTTTAATCAAAAACAGAGCGGTTTTGAAACCAAATTAATCCAAAATAATGTTTGACATCCCCAAAAAGCTATATTATGATGAGGAAAATCAAACAATATTTGGATCGGTTTTCACTATTTTGGAGTGAACAGGATCCAAACTTTCCGCAAGCTATATATTAGATGATTGCGTTTTCATTTACTTTAAATAAAGGAATTATGAAAATGGTGTCATTCCTCCCTTTAACGATAACTCCCCGGGATACCCCGGTTTTGTCTTATAGATGATTTGCTTATCTCCAAACATAATCCAAATAAAAATCGTATTTTATCCAAAAATAATCCAAACTACTCCATTCCTTTGAGCGACACATCTCCAAACGAAGCTCCCGTTGCTGTTATGTCATTTTATATTACATATAAATGGGTCGTTATTTGCGATCCCCCAGTCATGACAGGGTTTGCGCTTATCCTATCCTTCATTCGAGGTGATGTCGTATGGCTGACATTCAAGTACAACCCGCCGTTCAGGCGGCAGCCGGCAAAAAAAGCAAGGTATTGAAGTGGAACCGGATCTATCGCAACTGGCAGCTCTATTTGTTGATTTCTCCGGTGATCGCTTATTACATCCTGTTCCAGTACATTCCCATGTACGGCATCCAGATCGCCTTCAAGGACTTTATCGCGACGAAAGGCATTTGGGGCAGTCCGTGGGTCGGGTTTGACCATTTTGAGCGTTTCTTTCACAGCTATTTTTTCTGGCGGCTGATGAAAAATACGCTGGGCATCGGCTTGTACAGTCTGGCCGTCGGGTTTCCGATCCCGATCATCCTCGCTCTCCTGATGAACGAGGTGAGGGCCGAGAAATTCAAAAAATTCGTGCAGACCGTTACCTACGCGCCGCATTTCCTGTCTACCGTCGTCGTCGTCGGCATGATGATGATTTTTCTGTCGCCCCGCTACGGAATGGTCAACCATGCCATTCAGCTGTTCGGGGGCCAGCCGATCAATTTCATGACCGAGCCCGCCTGGTTCAAATCGCTGTATGTGCTCTCCGACGTGTGGCAGAAGATGGGCTGGAGCTCGATCATTTATTTGGCCGCCCTGGCCGGGATTGACAACCAGCTGCATGAAGCGGCCCGCGTCGACGGCGCCACCCGGCTTCAGCGGATCTGGCACATCAACATCCCCGGCATCATGCCGACGATCGTCATCCTGCTGATTTTGAACATCGGCAGCATCATGGGTGTCGGGTTCGAGAAGGTGCTGCTGATGCAGAACAATCTGAATCTGGAGTCCTCCGACATCATCGCCACCTATGTGTACCGCAGCGGGATCCAGAACGCCGAATACAGCTTTTCCGCCGCGATCGGCTTGTTCAATTCCGTCATCAACTTCGTGCTGCTGGTCGTCGTGAATCAGATTTCCCGGCGCATCAGCGAGACAAGTCTATGGTAGGGGGGCATGAGGCATGCTTATCGAATCCAAGGGAGACCGCATTTTTAACGTGATCAACTACGTCGTTCTGATCCTGGTTACGCTGGTGGTGCTGTACCCGCTGGTGTTTGTGCTCAGCGCTTCGTTCAGTGACCCGCAGACGGTGCTGCGCGGTGAAATGCTGCTGTGGCCCAAGGGTATCAACCTGAACTCATACGAGAAAATTTTTCAGAACAAAGACATCATCAGCGGCTTTACCAACACGCTCATTTATACGACCCTGGGGACGGCGATCAATCTCGTCATGACGATTTTGGCCGCTTATCCGTTGTCCCGCCGAGACTTTGTCGGAAGAAACGCCATTATGGCGCTGCTGGTGTTCACGATGTTTTTCAGCGGCGGCCTGATCCCTACATACCTGCTGATCAAAAACCTCGGCATGCTGAACACCCTCTGGGTCATGATCATTCCGAACGCCGTTTCCATTTGGAACATCATCATTATGCGGACCTTCTTCCAGCAGTCCATCCCGCATGAGCTGCAGGAGGCGTCGACGATCGACGGCTGCTCCAACATTCAGATTCTGACACGCATTATGCTGCCGCTCTCGATGCCGATCATCGCGGTCACGATATTGTTTTATGCGGTCGGCCATTGGAACGCATTTTTTAACGCGCTGCTCTACCTGACAGACAAGGACAAGTTCCCGCTGCAGCTGGTGCTCCGCGAAATTTTGATCCAGGGACAGACGAATGACATGGTCAAAATGTCCACCGAATCGGCGATCAAGCAGCAGCGCGAGGTGGAAGGCATCAAATACGCCGTGCTGGTAGTGGCCAACATTCCGGTGCTCGTGCTCTACCCGTTCCTGCAGCGTTATTTTGTCAAAGGCGTCATGATCGGAGCCATCAAAGGATAATTCCTTGCATGGATAAATGATGGAATCGTGGTTGGAATCAGATCAAAGGGAGGAATCTTGGATGAAGCTGAAGCAATGGGGGAGTCTGCTGCTGACCTGCGTGCTGACGGTATCGCTGGCGGCGGGATGCAGTTCAGGAGACAAGGAAGGCGGCGCAGCCGCGGAATCGAAGGGCGGGGGATCGGCCGGGGGACAAATCAATGAGACCGGGATGCCGATCGTAACCGACAAGCTGACGGTGACCGCCTTTGCAGGCAAGTTTTTCGCCAATGCCGACTGGAACAACATCAAGCTGTGGCAGGAATACGAGAAAATGACGAATATCCACGTTCAGTGGGACACGGTCCAGAAGGACAATCTGGCGGAGAAGCGCAATCTGCTGCTGGCAGGCGGCGATTACCCGGAAATGTTCTACGCCTCCGCGTTTCCCCGGGCCGACCTGCTCAAATACGGCAAACAAGGCGCTTTTCTTCCGCTGAACGACCTGATCGACAAATATGCGCCCAACTTTAAAGCCCTGATGGAAAAGTACCCGATCATCGAAAAAGGGATCACGATGCCGGACGGCAACATTTACGGCCTGCCGACACTGTATGATCCGGAGTTCAAGTCCGTGCTGTACGGGACGCCATGGGTAAAATCGGAGTGGCTTACCAAGCTGGGCCTGAAGGAACCGCAGACGCTGGACGATTTTTACAGCATGCTGAAGGCGTTCAAGGAGAACGACCCGAACGGCAATGGACAGAAGGACGAAATCGCGTGGGGAGCGGTCGGAGCGGCAGGGGTGGTCAATTACCTGCGCGGCTCTTTCGGCTTGAACAACCACGGAACGTCGAATATTTATGTTGATACCAATCCGGACAGCGGTAAAGTCCGCTTTATCCCGACCGATCCGCGCTACAAAGAGCTGCTTCAGTATGTCAACAAGCTCTACAAGGACGGCCTGCTGGAGCAGGACATCATGTCGGTCAAGAGCACCGAAGTGGATGCGAAAGGGATGGAAGGGCTGATTGGGGTGGTGGATAACGTCGACCCGGTCGCGATTTATAACCAGAAAGGCTATGTCGGGCTGCCGGTGCTCAAAGGGCCGCATGGCGACCAAATGTTCAGCGCGACCGGATCGCCGCTCGGTAACATCGGGATGTTTGTGCTGACGGATAAAGCGAAGAATCCGGAGGCGTTGGTGCGCTGGATGGACTATTTTTACGGCGACGAAGGCATCAAGATGTTCTTCATGGGCTGGAAAGACCAGACCTATAAAGAAAACGCCGACGGCAGCGTCGATTATGTGGACGACATCAAAAACAACCCGAACGGCCTGAATCTGGACCAGGCGGTGGGGCAGTACTTGATTTGGCCAGGTGGGTATTATCCCGGCTTCGTCACCCAGAAGTACTTTAAAGGAGCCGAGGGGCTGCCGACATCCGTGGACAATGCCAAGAAAGCGGAGCCGCACGTCGTGCCGCAGGACCAAATCTGGCCGCCGTTCAACTTCACCGCCGAGGAACAGGCCGACCTGACAGGCATCCAGACGGATATTACGACCTATGTCGATGAAATGCGCGACAAATTCATATCCGGCAACGCCTCTTTTGACGAGTGGGATGCGTACGTGTCCACGCTGCAAAAAATGGGGCTGGACCAATACATCGCCATCTATCAGTCGGCAGCGGACCGTTATTCAAAGTAAATGCAAGGTATAGGTTGAACTAAAGAATAGGATACAAGCAAGGGAGTAAAATGATTCCGAAGAAGCGAAGCGGTCTAAGAGCTTTCCAAAGGAAAGCTAGCATCGGAAGCATATGCTCTGGCTTTCGGATTTCTCCCCTATGTGGTTTAAATAAAATCAAGTCATCCGAAAACAAGAGTGATCGTAGGGACATTTTACGTACTTGCGCCATCATCCAGCTCAATTCTTCAGCTTATAGAGTGACATTAAAGGAGCGAACAAGATATGACGCAACTGAAAGCGATTCTGATCGGTGCGGGCGCGCGCGGAGCCGGAGGTTATGCCCCATACGCCCTGGATTATCCGCATGAGCTGGAATTTGTGGCTGTGGCGGAGGCGGATCCGGTGCGGCGGATCCGTTTTGCCGAGAAGCACGGTATTGACCCGGAGCGGTGCTACGAATCCTGGGAGCCGCTGCTCGCCGCGGAACGGATGGCGGACATCGCCGTCATCTGCACGCAGGACCGGATGCATTACGGCCCGACCATGCAGGCGTTAAGGCAGAAGTATCACGTTCTGCTGGAAAAGCCGATGTCCCCGGATCCGGGCGAATGCCTGGACATGGAGCAGGCGGCCAGGGACCATGACCGGCTGCTGACGATCTGCCACGTGCTGCGGTACACGCCGTTCTGGAGCACAATCAAGCGGGTGATCGACAGCGGGGCGATCGGCGATATCGCCTCGATCCAGCTGAACGAGAACGTGGGCTACTGGCATATCGCCCACAGCTTCGTCCGCGGCAACTGGAATCACTCGGACAAGGCCAGCCCGATGATTCTGGCCAAATCCTGCCACGACATGGATGTGCTGTCCTGGCTTATGGATAAGCCGTGCATGCGGGTGAGCTCGTACGGCTCGCTGATGCACTTTCATGAAGGCCGCGCGCCGGAAGGCTCGGCGGACCGCTGCCTGGACTGCGCAGTCGAGCCCGATTGCCCGTATTCGGCGCCGAGGTTCTACCTCAGCGACCAATACAAAGGGTGGGCCGGACATTTTACGCCCGAACTGACGAAGGCGAGCATCATCCAGGGACTGCGCGAGACGGACTATGGCCGCTGCGTCTACCGCAGCGACAACAACGTCGTTGACCACCAGGTGGTCAACATGGAGTTTGAAGGCGGAGCCACGGCGATCTTCAGCATGTGCGGCTTTACCTTCGAGCAGGAGCGGCGGATTCAGATTATGGGCACGCGCGGAGAGCTCCGCGGCGAGGAAGGGAAGATCACCGTCTTCGACTTTCTGACCCATCAGCAGACGGACATCGCCATTCCGTCCCAGTCAAGCGGCCACGGCGGCGGGGACAGCGGCATCGTCCGCAGCTTCCTCAAGGAAGTCCGCGGCTACAACGGCCAGGAGAGCCTGACTTCGGCAAGCGCTTCGGTGCGCAGCCATCTGATGGCGTTCGCGGCGGAAGAATCGCGGCTGCATCAAGGAAGGTCGATCGATTTGAATGAATTTGCAGAGGAATGGGCGACCAGGAAGTTTACAGCCGGGCAGACGAAATAGAACGGATCAAACAGCGCTAGGCGGCAAGTCGTGTCCAGCCCCTTTCTCCTGTGAAAGGCAAGGTCCCGAAACAACTAAACTCCGAGTACCACGGGTTTAGTTGTTTTTCATTTCTGCTGTTCATCGGCCCAGCCACCGCTGCGACCCGTAAAAAACCAAAATATTTTTGTCCTCAGTGGATGTACAAAACGGGTAAAAGGTGATACATTAAAAATTAAATAAATCCTTTAATGGCAAGGGATAAAACGGATTTTAATTGTCTACTATGAGAGGACATGTGTATATTGAGGAGGGATTGATATGGCAAGTCAGGCATTGGACTTGTTTCTGAGCACGAACATTGAGGATCTGAAAGCCAAGGGATTATATAACGTGATTGATACGGTGCAGGGACCGAACGGCCCGGTGATCCAAATTGACGGAAAGTCCTTGATTAACCTTTCCTCCAACAACTACCTGGGTCTTGCCACCGATTCCCGGCTGGTCGACGCGGCGGTGCAGGCAGCCAAAACGCACGGTGCGGGGGCCGGCGCCGTCAGAACGATCAACGGCACGCTGGATTTGCATAACCAGCTGGAGGAGAAGCTGGCCGGGTTCAAGCACACGGAAGCCGTCATCGTGTACCAATCGGGCTTTAACTGCAACATGGCGGCCATTTCTGCGGTGATGGACGCAAACGACGCCATCCTGTCCGATGAGCTGAACCACGCTTCCATTATTGACGGCTGCCGCCTGTCGAAGGCGAAAGTGATCCGCTACAAGCATTCGGACATGGATGATCTGAGAAGCCAGGCGAAAGCAGCCAAGGAATCCGGCTTGTACAACAAAATCATGGTGATCACGGACGGCGTGTTCTCGATGGACGGCGATATCGCCAAGCTGCCGGACATCGTAAAGATTGCCGAGGAATTCGACCTCATTACGTATGTTGACGACGCTCACGGCTCCGGTGTTTTGGGGGAAGGAGCGGGTACCGTCAAGCATTTCGGCCTGTCCGACCGGATCGATTTTCAAATCGGTACGTTGTCGAAGGCGATAGGCGTTGTGGGCGGCTATGTCGCCGGTTCGAAGCAGCTGATTGAGTGGCTGAAGCTGAGAAGCCGTCCGTTCCTGTTCTCGACCTCCCAGCCTCCGGCGGTCATTGCAGCCTGCATCGCGGCGGTGGACATTCTGATGAACGACAAGGAGCTCGTCGAGAAGCTGTGGGAGAATGGCCGTTTCCTGAAAGACGGTCTGCGCGCGCTTGGTTTTGACATCGGGCACAGTGAAACACCGATCACCCCCTGCATCATCGGGGACGAAGTGAAGACGCAGCAGTTCAGCAAACGGCTGATCGAGGAAGGCGTCTATGCGAAATCGATCGTATTCCCTACGGTGCCGAAGGGAACGGGCCGGATCCGCAACATGCCGACAGCCGCTCATACGAAGGAAATGCTGGAGCAGGTTATTGGTGTATACGAAAAAGTCGGTAAAGAAATGAACCTGATCGGGTAAAATCGTCTTTTAGTAAATTTTCCAAGGAGGAATGACGCGTGAAAAGGATTCTGGTGACAGGGGCGCTTGGGCAAATCGGCTCCGAGCTGGTTGCCAAGCTGCGTGAAATATACGGCAACGACGCGGTCGTTGCGACAGATCTGCGTTCATCCGCCCACGAAATTACCCGGACGGGTCCTTTCGAGCTGCTGGACGTAACCAATGACAAGGCGATGTATGAAATTGCCAAGCGATATCAGGTCGATACGATCATTCATTTGGCAGCGCTGCTGTCGGCAACGGCCGAAGAGAAGCCGCTCCTGGCCTGGAATCTGAACATGGGCGGGCTGATGAATGCGCTGGAGGTGGCCAGAGAGCTGAAATGCCAGTTCTTTACGCCAAGCTCCATCGGGGCGTTCGGGCCGTCGACGCCGAAGGACAATACACCGCAGGACACGATTCAGCGCCCCAACACGATGTACGGCGTGAATAAGGTGTCCGGCGAGCTGCTGTGCGATTACTATTTCCATAAATATGGGCTGGATACGCGGGGCCTCCGTTTTCCCGGGCTGATTTCCTATGTAACGCCTCCCGGCGGAGGAACGACGGATTACGCGGTGGAAATTTATTACGCGGCCGTCACTCAAGGCAAGTACACGTCTTATATCGCCAAGGGCACCAACATGGATATGATGTACATGCCGGATGCCCTGACTGCCATTATTGATCTGATGGAAGCAGACTCGTCGCGGTTGACGCACCGCAATTCCTTTAACGTGACGGCTATGAGCGTAGATCCTGAAGCGATCGCTGCGGCGATCCGCAAAGAGATCCCCGGCTTCACGCTGGACTACGACGTCGATCCGAAGCGGCAGGCGATTGCGGACAGCTGGCCGCACTCGATCGACGCTTCGGCGGCAAAGGCCGAATGGGGATTCCGGGCGCGTTACGACCTGGACGCCATGACGAAGGATATGCTGGGCCATCTTGGCGGGAGACAACTGCTCCGTAAAGCCTGATTCAAGGCATACGATCATTTAATAAAGCTGGACAGCTGTAACAGGAAAAAGCTGTACGCTCAAGGAAGGATGCAACGGGATGCATGGACCTTGGGGGTGCGGCTTTTTGGTTTTTTGGCGAAAAAAAGTAGGGATGATCTCCCTTCCGCAGGTCCTTTTTTCGATATAATGGGTAGGAAAGCGTACAGGCGCGGACAACACGACGAATCACTCCAGCAGCATATATATAAGCGCCTAATCACACCTAATTAAAGGAGGCGAAGGCATGATATCATTTCCAAAACCGGATGTGGAGCAGTTTTTTCAGAGCTATGTCATCAGCAGCTTCGGAGTGAGTGCCGACGAGTCGAGACTTATCTTCAGCGCCAGCCTGAGCGGGAAATTCAATGTGTGGGCCATGGATTTGAAAGGGGATACATCGTATCCGTACCCGCTGACGTACAACGATCAAATGGCCAGCTTCATTAAGCCGGACCCGGAGGGCAGGCATCTGCTGACGGCGTTTGACCGCGACGGCGACGAAAACTACCAATTCCACGCGCTGAAGTGGAACGGCGGACAGCCGCTGCCGCTTTTTCCGGAGAGTGCTCCAGACGAGAAGCATTACTTCGTCCATCTGTCCGAAGACGGCAGCCGCCTGTATTACAGCACCTCCCGGGATAACCCGATGTTCCTGAATTCCCGGGTGTACCGCCTGGACACGGGAGAGGACCGGCTGCTCCTGCAGGGCGAAGAAACGACGACCAGCCTTGTGGCTGTCAGCCCGGATGAGCGGACCTTCGCATACACCAAGAGCTACGCCAATACATACAACGTCAGTTATTTACACCGGGAAGGAGACGAGGCGGAGCTGTGCCTGACGCCGGATCCCGGGCGGGTCCATAACGCGGGTGAGGTCCATTTTCTGAATGACGGGGAGGTGGTTTTTGCCACCGATTATGATGCTGACTTTGCTTATTTGGCTTCCTTTGATCTGACAACCGGCACGTTTAAACAACGGCTGCAAATCGAACGGGAAAGCGTGGACCTGATCCGTCTGCACCGGGAATCGCGGACGGCGTATCTGGTGACAGACCGAGGGGTCGAGGACCGGCTGTACGCCTATGCGCTGGACACCGGTGAGCTGACGCCGATTCCGCTCCCCGGCGATATCGTGCACCAGCTGACCGTAACCCGGTCAGGGAGCCTGTTCGTGCTTGCGCGCAGCGCCGTCAAGCCGCTGAATGTGTACCGTTACGCGGACGGACAGTGGACGATGCTGACAAAAAACGTGCTGACCGGACTGACTGAGGAGGATCTGTCCGCGCCCGAAGTGGTGTCCTATTCCTCTTTTGACGGGATGAATATGGAGGCGCTTCTGTACCGGGCGAAGGCGGATGCGGCCAACGGGTATACCGTATTCTGGCCGCACGGCGGGCCGCAGGCCGCGGAGCGCAAGCAGTTCCGGTCGATGTTCCAATATATTATCGCACAGGGCTACAACATTTTCTGCCCCAACTTCCGCGGCAGCACAGGCTATGGCAGCTCGTTCGTGAAGCTGGTGGAGCAGGACTGGGGCGAAGGGCCGCGCAAGGACTGCCTGGCGGGGATGGAGTGGCTGTTCGAGCAGGGCATTTCCTCAAGGGATAAGCTGTTCGTGGTTGGCGGCAGCTACGGCGGATACATGACCCTGCTCTTGGCCGGGCGTAATCCGGAGTATTTTCGGGCTGCCGTGGATATTTTCGGCGTCAGCAATCTGTTCACGTTCTACCATTCCGTGCCGGACCACTGGAAGTCGATCATGGAGCGCTGGCTCGGCGATCCGGAACGCGACCGCGAACGGTTCGTCAAGGATTCGCCGATTACGTATCTAGACCAGATGGTCAATCCGATGCTGATCATTCAAGGAGCCAACGATCCCCGGGTGGTCAAGGCAGAGTCCGACCAGATCGTGGAGGCACTGCAGGCCAAAGGCCGTGACGTTGAGTATATTGTGTTCGAGGACGAGGGTCATGGCATGACCAAAAAGGCCAACGAAAAAATCGCGTACACCCGCATGGTGGAGTTCATGAACCGCTGCCAGTAGCGAACGAGAGGGGCTTTTGTAAGCCCGCGCGAATGCGGCGATTTCATCCAACTTAGGTCCGGCTGGGAAGCCGGGAGAGGAGACACAGGAATGTCGGAACAATCAGAACATGCTGGCAGGGAAGAGCGGCTGTATTGGCTTCATCATTTGGAACGCTGGGCGCGTCCGGTACTGACCCGTCTTGCGGAGGGAAGGCTGCGTGCGGAGATGCCGGTGGAGAGCAGCGGGGAAGGGCGGGAGGCTTATACCCATCTGGAGGCCTTCGGCCGCCTGCTGGACGGCATCGCCCCTTGGCTCGGGGCCGAGGGTGGAAGTGCAGAGGAGCGGCGGCTGCGCACAGAGCTGCTGGGGCTGACGCATCAAGCGCTGGAGCAGGCCTGCGACCCGGCCTCCCCGGACGTGCTGAATTTTGGCGAAGGGCATCAGCCCATCGTGGACACGGCCTTCTTGTGCCAGGCATTTCTCCGTGCGCCCCATGCCTTATGGGATCCGTTAACGGACGAGCAGAAGCGGAGATGGCTATCCACCTGGAAGCTGACCCGTACGCGCAAGCCATTTTTCAACAACTGGCTGCTGTTCTCGGCGGTGATCGAGACGGCTCTGGCCCGGTTCAGCGACCGGGACTGGGATCCGATGCGGATCGATTACGCCTTGAAGCAGCTGGAGCAGTGGTACGCCGGCGACGGAGTGTACGGCGACGGGCCGGCATACCACGCCGACTACTACAACAGCTTCGTCATCCACCCGATGCTGCTGGACGTGCTGGATCACGCCGGTGCGCTGCAGCCGGACTGGGAGGCGCACAAGGGGCCGGCACTGCTCCGGGCGCAGCGGTACGCGGAGCAGCTGGAGCGCATGATCGCTCCGGACGGCAGCTTTCCGGTGGTTGGCCGGTCCATCAGCTACCGGACGGGCGCTTTCCATCTGCTGGCTCAATTGGCCTGGCAGCGGCGGCTGCCGGAAGGGCTGGACGCGGCGCAGGTGCGCGCCGCGCTGACGGCCGTCATGAAACGCTGCTTCGAGCCGGCCGGAACATACGACGCCGGGGGCTGGCTGCGGATAGGCCTCAGCGGACACCAGCCGGAGCTGGGCGAGGGTTATATTTCCACGGGCAGCTTGTATCTATGCGCGACCGTCCTGCTGCCTCTCGCGCTGCCGGAGACCGATCCGTTCTGGCAGGGTGAAGCCGAGTGGACGTCCAAGCGGATTTGGAGCGGCGGGTATGGCCGAATTGATCATGCGCTTGGGCATTAAGCACCGGAATATGGAACCGAGGTTGTAAAATACTAAGAGGCTGTCCCCCCAGGCTACTTCAGCCTGGATGGGACAGCCTCTTGTCCGTCATCGTACCATGGGTTCAGGTGCACCATGACGTCAGCCACCTGCTTCATTCGCTCCATGATCGTTTTTTTCACTTCCCGGCTGACATCATGCCCTTCCTGTACGGTGAGATGGTTGGGGACGCTGACTTTGACGTCGACGATGATGGCGTTGCCGAGCTCCCGGGCCCGGATGCTGTCGACGCGCTTCACGTTGGGAACGGAGTAGATGATCGAGCTCAACATGGCCAGCTGCTCGTTCGTAATGTTCTTGTCCATCAGAATATCGATGGACTCCTGTCCCATTTTGTACCCGAGCCGGATCACCAGGTACGATACGATAATCCCGGCCACCGGGTCGCCGTATTCCGTATAAGGGATATGATAGGCTTCGCCAAGCAGCGAAATGCCGATCCCGATGGATGCGGCTGCGGAAGCGTAGACGTCCGCGATATGGTCGTAGGCCGTGGCGATCAGGCTGCGGCTGTTCTCGGCCTTGCCGATCCGGATGCAGTACATGTACAGGATCTGCTTCCAGATCAGGGAAACCAGCGCAGCCGCGAGCGCGATCCAGCTGGCTTCGGCCGGGGGAACGAACAGCGACTCGATCGATTTATACACCATCAGCAGCGCCGCCATGACAAGTATGATCGCCACGATGCCTGATGCAATCGCTTCGGCTTTCCCATGACCGTAGGGATGATCTTCATCCGCCGGCTTACGGGATACCATGGCCGAGGTGAGTGCCGCTATCGTGGCCACGACATCGCCTGCATTATGAATCCCGTCGGCTACGAGAACCTTACTGCCGAATAACAGACCGACGATGATTTTGAGAAGGGTCAGCAGGACGTTGCTGACGAGGCTGACCCATACCGCCATTATTGATTTGCTGGCCACGGACTCCAGTCTCCTCGCTCCATTCTTGGGTTTATTCCTTTTATATAAATAGATTGAACTAAAGTTTGGTATTGAACTTGCTGTTACAACGGCCCGGTAGAGATCTATAACATTCATTTCTTTAGTTCATTCTGTATAACCAAAAAATAAACATTTCCTATTAAGCCAAAACATGACGCGCGCACAAAGCTAACTCCAGCATGACGTAACAATATCGCGCCTTGGTAGTCCTCCAAGTTAAAAGTATTCGGAAAAAGGTGGAATCATATACATCATATTCCCATTTTCCGGATCAAGCCACAGAACAAAAGCCTCCCGTGGCATTTGTCTTCTCCGCACAGCATGAAGTGCAGAAGGCTGACAAATAACAGGAGGCTTATGTCGGTTATGAGGCCAATATTAACGAAGTATGGCTGATGAAACAGCAGCTTTCCCGGTTCAAAGATGGATCGTCTAACTACAGAGTCTATTTAAACGGAAGTTTAAAGGATTTCCTGTAGAGCGGATACAGCCACTTCACACCGCTTGGCGTCATCGAATCGGCGATCAGATGGGACAAGTACCCCGCGGTTGCTACGAGCATGATCCCTTCCAGACCGAGGTATGCCTCCAGTCCGGAACTGATCCATGCCCAGAGCCAAACCGCCCAGACGGTATGGGTCATGCCGCGGTGCTTGAGCCAAGGGGCGATACCCACAAATGCGCCCAGTCCGGACATCCAGACCATGGCGTTATGTATTCCGGCATAAATCAATATGCAGCCAATCAGGCTGACGAGCACGTTACGGATCATGCCGTCTTTAATGATCAGTCCGAGCAGAAACAGGACGAGCGCCAAGATGGAATATTCGAGATAGAAGCTCCCTTTGGCGATATACAGGTACCCCATGACGATCACGAGCAGCAGCCCGGACCAGTACAGCCATTCTCTGAGCCATTTCGAGAATCGGCCGAGAGTAGAACTGAGCATGCTGGGGCCGTCGAGGTCTGCGCTGAGCGCCGATAAGGCGGAAACCGCGATGTACATCGCTGCATGCTTCAGCGTAAACGGATAATGGGCTGCGGCGGCAGCACCGATCACAACGCCTATTGCGAGATGTGTCGAACCCTTCATTTCTCCTCCTCTGACTGACATATGGATGATTGCAGGCAAACATATGTTTGCTATCGTATTATACACGTTTTGGCGTCTCGTGTACATGCCTGTCTTTGCTGGGAGGATAGGACAAAAGTTCATGTAACCAACAGGTCGGTTAATCGGCCGGATTGGCTGTATCCGAATTTGCGTCCGCCGCGGCTACCTCCGTGCGTCCAAGCAAATAATCTATGGACACCTGAAAATAATCAGCCAGCTTCGACAGCGTATCAAAATCCGGTTTCCTGCGGTTCTTCTCGTAGTGGGACAAGGCCGCCCGGCTGATCCCAAGGGATATGGACAATGCCTCCTGAGTTAATTTTCTCTGCTCCCTGAGCTCTGATATTCGGTTGCCGTAATTCATTTCTTTCCCCCCTTGGATACCCGGGTATGCATGAGCATTTGGACCTGCTAAATAACGCTTGACATGATACAAAATGTATCGTAAATTAACAGTGTCGTCAATAGTGAAAGCCGTTTTTGAACCGATTTACCCAAAAAAACAGGTTCATTCTCCTCTTGGAAGCTCAATCTTTATTCATAGATTAAGCCAATTCCAGGAATAAAGACGCAATTCGTCACAAACGGTTACACCAGGAAGCAGGAACCAGTGCACATTCTGTCGAGTTTCCTAACTTAATGATACATAATGTTTCGTTGTTTTTCAAAAATCAAAGAGATGGATGCTGATACGTATGATCGATACACACTGCCATATCCTGCCAGCCGTGGACGACGGGCCGAAAACGATCGATGGAGCACTTCGCATGGCTGCGGCTGCAGTGGATGAGGGGATTACGACCATCATCGCCACCCCGCACCACCGTGAGAGACATTATTTGAACTCCGCCAAAAAGATCAACCGCCGTGTAAAACGGTTTAACGCCAAGCTCAAGCGCCTCGGCATCCCCCTGAAGGTGCTCCCTGGACAGGAGTATCACCTTACCGAACGTTATCCTACCGAATTCCGGCGTGGACGGATCCAGACGCTTGCCGGCAGCCGCTATTTACTCGTAGAGCTCCCCTCCCGCAAGGTACCCGGGTATTTCACAGATTTTCTTGCCTTCATGAAACGGGCCGATATTCGGGTCGTCATTGCTCATCCTGAACGGAATTTGGGGATTATCGATCAGCCCGACCAAGTGGTGGAATGGATTCGGGACTTCGGTGTCCTGCTGCAGGTCACAACACAGTCGCTTGCCGGATTTTTTGGGGAATCGGTACAGAGCACGGCTGCGTACCTATGCAAACACCGGCTGGTCCATTTGATTGGATCGGATGCGCACAACACGGTCCGGCGGAAATTTTACGCGCAGGAGGGGCTTGGTATCATCGACAAGCTGTGTGGTGCAGGCTTTCGGAAGAACCTGGAGGACCATGCGGTGCAGCTCATCAGCGGAAAGGAGATCAGAACGTTTCATCAGCCTACTGTCTAGAGCGGACGGAAACCATTCGATGAAATTTGGGGGAATGATTATGGAATTCAAGCTGCTGCTGCAGATGTTAAGAAAGCGCCTTTGGCTGATCTTATTGGTGGTGGTCTTGTGCTCGGCCGGCACTGGTGCCTACAGCATCTATGTCATGAAGCCGGTTTATGAAGCAAGCAGCACGATGATTGTCAATAAGTCGAATTTGGACAGCGGGGGAAAACCGACGCTAGATATTAATGAAATCAATTCAAACATTATGCTGATCAACTCCTATAAGGTCATCATCAGCTCCGCTTCCATCATGGAAAAGGTCGTCGCCCAGTACCCCGGTCTGCATGAGACTGCGCAGGATTTGATGGACCGGGTTGAGGTCGTAACGACCCAAAACTCGCAAATCATCGAGCTTAAAATCCGCGATGCCTCCTACGAGCATGCCAAAGAGATCGTGAACGCCGTATCGCTCGTGTTCAAGCATGAAATCCCCCAAATCATGAAAGTGGACAATATTTCGATTTTGGACAGTACCTTGTCGACGGGTGCTCCCGATCCGGTCAGTCCCAATGTCCTCCTGAATATCATTATCGCTTTTGCCGCATCGTTCATGATCATCGTCGGCGTGGTGCTGTTTATGGAGTACTTGGATGACACGATCAAGTCCGATGAGGACGTGGAGAGGTATCTTGAGCTTACGACCTTGGGCGCGATCCGGAAAATGAACAAGCGGGACTTGCGAACGAGGGCAACCGCCCGATCCAAACAACAGGCAGGTGAAAAGTATGCGTCAGTCAGCCAATAAGAACAAGCTGATCATGAATGTCAACCGCAGGTCGTCGATCTCGGAAGGGTACCGCAACATCCGGACCAACATCCAATTTTCCGGCTGGAATCAAAAGCTGCATGTGCTTGCCGTGACCTCGACCCAGGCGGGGGAAGGGAAATCGACGACGATCAGCAATCTGGCGGTGGCCTATGCCCAGGAAGGAAAAAACGTGCTGCTGATCGACGCTGATCTCAGGCACCCATCGCTTCAGAGCATTTTTAACGTGCCGAACCGGCTTGGGCTTTCGAATCTTCTCGCCGAACAATGCGCTTTCGGTGATGTCGTGCAAACGACCGTGGTGGATAACCTGTCGCTGGTGACCGCCGGCCCGGTTCCTCCGAATCCGACGGAGCTGTTATCTTCGGACCGGCTGCAGGAAGTGATCGACGGCTGGAAGCCTGTATACGACATCATCCTGATCGACACCTCACCGGTAATGGCCGTCGCCGACGGCTTAATCGTCTCTTCCGTGTGCGACGGGGTGATCCTCGTTGTTCTGTCGGGCAAGGTCAAGCGGGAGTACATTCAGAAAACGAAAGAGAAGCTGGAGCTTGCGAAGGCAACGATTCTCGGCGTCGTTCTGAATCAGAAAAAGTATAGTAAATCCGAGGCGAACCAGTACCGTTATTACGGTCATCAATAGACTCTTGGGTGTCAAGGAAACCACTTGTTAATGAAGCATGTTTTTACAGGTTATGTCTACTGTACCTTTATCACGGGTAGGCACTCGGTCACGCTGTGGGTATTCGGATACCTTAGACGTTTATCGTCGAGAGTGTGATGTGAGGTCGGGTTCAATGCCCGTAAAACGCTCATGCTTCGGATGGAAGCATGAGCTATGCTGCCTGCAGGCGGTATAGCTCATCCTTTCATCCTGATGAACAGAAAAAAACATAAAACCGAAGGATACCACATTATGAAGTTGGGGGTTTATTCAAGTGAAAAAAGTGAAAAAGGCCATTATCCCGGCTGCCGGACTCGGAACCCGTTTCCTGCCGGCGACCAAAGCGATGCCCAAAGAAATGCTGCCCATCGTCGACAAGCCGACCATTCAATACATCGTGGAGGAAGCGATCGAGGCGGGAATCGAGGACATTATCATTGTCACCGGCAAGGGAAAACGGTCGATTGAAGATCATTTCGATTACTCCTTCGAGCTCGAGCTCAGCCTGCTGGAAAAAGGGAAGCTGGACGTGCTGGAAATGGTCCGGCGTTCGTCGGCCGTAGAGATCCACTATATCCGGCAAAAGGAAGCCAAAGGCCTCGGCCATGCCATATGGTGCGCGCGGAACTTCATCGGCGACGAGCCCTTCGCGGTGCTTCTCGGAGATGACATCGTCCGCGCGGAAACGCCCTGCATCGGGCAGCTCGTCCGGCAGTACGAAAAGCACGGCTGTTCCGTCGTCGGCGTCGGGCAGGTGCCGTCCGAGCACACATCGCGGTACGGCATTATCGACCCGAGTGCGATCCACGACACGGACAAGCGGACCTTTGAGCTGCGGAAAGTGGTCGAAAAGCCCGTCCCGGGGGAGGCGCCGTCGAATTTGGCCATTATGGGCCGCTATGTGCTTACCCCGGAAATTTTCAGCCTGCTGGAACACCAGAAGGCCGGCTACGGCGGGGAGATCCAGCTTACGGATGCCATTCAGCAGCTGATCGTCAAGCATCGCTGTCTGGCTTATGAATTCGAAGGGGAGCGCTTCGACGTCGGCGAGAAGCTCGGGTACATCCTGACCACCATTCAGTTTGCGCTTCGCCAGGGAGAGCTGCGGACGCCCCTCTTAAGGGAACTGGACCGGATTCTGCAAATCGAGAACGTGGAGCCGAAGCTCTAACGGTGATAGGCAAGCCTGATCAGCCGGATGAGCGGTTAAAGAAAGGTCATTACCACATTTGAAATGAAGGCAGGGGCGGACTTATGGTCAAAAAAATTTGCGTCGTGGGGCTGGGTTATATCGGACTGCCGACAGCCAGTCTGCTTGCGATTAAAGGCTTTGAAGTGCATGGCGTGGACACCAACCGGCATGCGGTAGAGCTGATTAACCAGGGCGAGGTTCATATCGTGGAACCGGATTTGGATATTATGGTCAAGGCGGCCGTCCAGAGCGGACAGCTGCATGTCTCGGAAGAACCGGAGGAGGCCGACGTATTTATCCTGGCCGTTCCGACCCCCTTCGAGGAAAACCAGAAGCCGGATTTGTCTTACGTCAGACAGGCGGCTGCTTCCGTGGCTCCTTTTCTCCGGCCGGGCAATATCGTCATCCTGGAATCTACGAGTCCGGTGGGGACGACCGAGATGGTTGCGCGATCGATTTTGGACGCCCGGACCGACCTGACCGTGTCCGGCTCACCGCAGCAGGCCGCCCGGCGGATCTATGTCGCCCATTGCCCCGAGAGGGTGATGCCGGGGCAAATCCTCCGCGAGCTCGTGGAAAATGACCGGATTATCGGGGGGATCGATATCGAGTCGACCGAGCGAACCGTGGCCTTTTACAAGCAGTTCGTCAGCGGGAAAATCCTTGAAACCAACGCCAAAACGGCGGAGATGGCCAAGCTGACTGAAAATTCCTTCCGCGATGTCAACATCGCGTTCGCCAACGAGCTGTCTCTCATTTGCGACCAGCTGGACATCAACGTGTGGGAATTGATCCGGCTGGCGAACCACCATCCAAGGGTGAACATTCTCCAGCCGGGACCTGGTGTGGGAGGGCACTGCATCGCGGTCGATCCGTGGTTTATCGTTCACGCCGCGCCGGAACAGGCCAAGCTGATTCATACCGCCAGAATCGTTAACGACTATAAGCCCGGTTACGTGGTGAATAAGGTGACGGAGCGGGCCAAACGGTTGAAGTCGCCCGTCATTGCCTGTTTGGGGCTTTCTTTTAAAGCGAACATCGACGACCTGAGGGAAAGCCCGGCGCTTGCGATCGTGGAGCATTTGGCGAAGGCCCGGATCGGGGACATTTATGCAGTGGAGCCGCATATCCAGCTTCTGCCGGCCTCGCTCGCGGCAGCCGGGGTTCATCTGCTTGAAGCGGTGGAGGCGGTCCGCAAGGCGGATATCGTGCTGCTGCTCGTGAATCACGACGCTTTCTCCTACATGGACCGCAACCTGCTTCAGGAAAAAATCGTAATCGATACCAGGGGTTTCTTCAGTGAGCTGCCCCGGGAACGGGTCGGTGTGCATTGATGTCCACGCTGATGATGAAAGTAAAAAAGCTTCGCAGGATGCCGCTGCATGCGGCGGCGGCCAAGGTCGCGGAAAAAGCGCTTGAGGAAACGCGCACAGCCTATCTCAGCATCCTTCACAGGCTGGCTCCGGCCGTGCTGAAGCCGAGCCTGTTTAGCGGATTCCGAAGCTGCGGCCGCTTCCTGTTCGATCCCCAGGATAAGGAGCGGTATACCGAGCTGCTGCGCGAAGGGGGTGCCGATACGGAAATTATCCGGCGGGCGGACCATATCTGCGCCCATGAGTTCGATTTGCTGGGATCGGGTCCCGTGATCCTCGGGGAGCGCCTTCCCTGGCACGAAGACTTCAAGACGGGATTCCGCTGGGAGCCCCGGTATTATAAACGAATCCGAACGGTCGATTTATCGAACCGGGCTGACGTGAAGGTTCCCTGGGAGCTTTCGCGTTTTCAGCATGTCTTCACGTTGGGGAAAGCTTATTGGCTGACAGGCAGAGAAGGGTATGCGCTTGAATTTCAAGCCCAGCTGGATGACTGGATCGAGGAGAATCCACCCGAAATGTCGGTAAACTGGACCTGCGCGATGGATGTGGCGATCCGTGCCGTCAACTGGATTGCGGGCATCTATTTTTTTCGGGACAGCCCTTCGCTGCCTGAAGCGTTCTGGGACCGGCTTCATGCCTCGCTGTACAGGCACGGCGGGTTTATTATGAACAATTTGGAGAACACGGGCGAGCATACGGGAAACCACTATTTATCCAATCTCACCGGGTTGATCGGGCTGGGCCTTTATTTTGGGGATATGGAGGTGCACGGCAAAGGAATAAGCGGATCAAGCCCCAAGGAGTGGCTCGCTTACGGCATCCGGGAAACCGAGCGGGAAATGTTCGTGCAGGTGAACGGGGACGGATCGAACTATGAGGCTTCCACTTCCTATCACCGGCTCGTCGCCGAGCTGTTTGTCCTGTCTTCGGTCTGGTGCCGCAGCAACGGGATCGAATTCACGCCGGATTACATGAAGCGGCTCGAGAAGATGCACGAGTTCATGCTGGACCTCATGAAACCCGACGGGCGAACGCCGATCGTCGGCGACGCGGACAACGGACGGGTGATGATCGCGTCCGGTTACGGCCGGTTGTCGCCGGCGGATTGCCGCTATATGCTGGCCGTGGCCGGCGAGCTGTTCGACCGCGACGATTTCCGCACCGCCGGACGCCTGCACCGTGAGGAAGCGATGTGGATTGCGGGGCTGCCTCCCTCGCACCGGACCTATGGCGAGCCTGAACGCGCGCCCTCGCCCCGGCTTTCCGCGGCGTATCCGGACGGCGGCTATTATGTGCTGCGCAGCAGCCTGGCGTACTGCCTGGTGCGCTGCGGAGAGCTGTCTTTTCGCGGCCAGGGGGCCCACAGCCACAACGACCAGCTGAGCTTTGAGCTTCAGGTGTCCGGCCAGGATATCTTTGTCGATCCGGGTGCCTATATTTACTCCGCCGATTACCGGCTGCGCAACCTGTTCCGCAGTACGGGCATGCATAACACCGTTCAAGTTGGCGGGCATGAACAAAACGATTTTGATGAACATGAGCTGTTTCTGATGCGGGAGCAGTCTTTCGCGCGCTGTGATGCGTTCAGGGAAAGCTTTTTCGCAGGCAGCCATTCGGGTTATGCCGGCAAGTGCGGCGTCATCCATCGGCGCGTGTTTGATTTTCGCGAGGGAGAACTGACGCTGTCCGACCGTCTGGATCCGGTGTCACCGGGAGCGGAAGAGATCCGGGAGATCCGGGAATTTACGGCTTCATTCATGCTCGCGCCGGGTGCCGCTGCAGCTATTACGGATGACATAGTCCACATTCGCCAAGCTGGAATAACGATACATATGAGTTTTGAGGGGGCATCCGCCGTCCAGCTGGAAGATTCCTGGGTTTCGGAACGATATGGCGTGAGGAGCGCAAGCCGGCTGATCCGGATCCGCAGCAGTCATCCGGAAGGGCTACGTACCCGCATACGTTGGAAATCGCAGCAGATACACAGGTAGACTTAGTAAACAATCGCAGCAGCTCAAGTGAACGGGGTGATCCTTCCATGAAAATCGTATTCATCGGTCCGCTTCCGCCTCCGCGCGGCGGCGTATCCGTCCATCTCAGCCGTCTGTCCGCCGTCATGGAGCAGCAGGGCATCGATTATGAGATATACAACGAAGAAGCCAAGGGCGCGGCCCGCAGCCCACACGTCCATCCTTTGAACCGGTACCGGCGGTTTCTGTTCAAGATCCCTTTTCTGAAGGGGGACATTCTCCATTTCCATACGATCGACCCGCGGCTTCGCAGTCTGCTTGGGCTGTATAAACGGCTTGGCCAAAAAATCATCCTGACGGTTCACGGCGTCAATCTGGAAGATCAGATCCGGCATTCCGGTCCACTGAGGCGGCGGATTCTTCTCCGCAGCCTGAAGAGCATCGACCTGATCATATGCGTCAATGAGGACACGACCCGGTTCTTGCGCGAACGGGGATTTCGTCATGACCAAGTGGTAACCATCCCGGCATATATTCACCCGCCGGACCGGGCAGAGGAGGCCAGGGCCATCCCTGCCGGGGTGTACACGTTTTTAGAAGAGGCGGATTTTGCGATTTGTGCGAACGGCTATGTCCGGTTTTACCGCGGGGAGGATTTGTACGGCTTCGATTTGTTGATCCAGCTGATGAAGGAACTGCGCGGACGCGGCAGCCGGATCCGGCTGTTGATTGCGGTTATGGGGGTCTCCGTGCAAAGCGGGGAAGAACGAAACCATTACATGAGGCTTCAACGGGAGCTCGACGAGCACGGCCTCAACGGCGACGTCATGTTCTATGAAGTGGACGATACGGAGTTCTATCCGATTCTGAAGAAGAGCCACTTATTCATCCGGCCGACGAACACGGACGGTTACGGCATGTCCATTGCGGAGTCGCTGCACGGACGCATTCCTTGCGCGGCGAGCGACGTATGCAGGCGGCCGGAGGGGACGGTCGTGTTCCGCTCCCGGGACTTGGCGGACCTTGCCGCCAAAGTTAGCGACATCATCGAACGCTATCCGCATTACAAGGAGCAGCTGCAGAACCTTCAAGTAAGGGATTATGCGGCGGAGCTCATCCAGGTCTATTCCAGCATTGCAGGAAAGGAATCGCCGAGTGGCAAGCCGGCTGTGGAGGTCTATGGAAAATAAAAAAATTCTCTCCAACGGCGTCGCCTATTTCTGTTCCTCCCTGATGACCCAAATGGTGAACCTAATCCTCATCCCGCTGTACACCCGCAACTTAAGCCAGCAGCAGTACGGACAATATGACATCATTCTCAGCATTCAGCAGCTGCTGGCGCTCGGGATTACGCTGGGCGTATATTCGGGCATGGTCCGGTTTTACCATGATTACGACAACAAGCTGGAGCTGAGAAATACGGCGGTGAATTTTTCCCTGCTGTGGGGGCTGGCATTTATCCTCGTGACATGGGCCGTAAATCCCTGGATCTACCCCCATGTGTTCGTTCAGTTCTCAGATTCCACCCATCTGTTTATTCCCTATGTCGTGATGAGCTCGGTGCTGGCCTGTCATAACTTGATCTATTCCAGCTACTATACGATGCAGTTTAAGGCGCTGCTCGCCAGCAGCATCCAAATCGCCACCGTGGCGTTCACGCTGGTCTACGCCCTGTACTTTTTTCTGGTGCTGAAGATGGGGGTTCTCGGTATTCTGCAGGCTCAGCTCTGCGGCCACTTGACGGTGTTCGTCCTGCTTTTCCTCATTCATATCCGGCAGTACCGTTTCAGGCTGAGTATCCGGAAGCTGCGGATGATGCTCGGCTACGGCACGGGTTTGATGATAGGCGATGTCTCCGCGTGGGTTCTGTCCCTCAGCGACCGTTTTCTAATCAAGGGCTTTCTGAACCTGTCTTCGGTAGCGGTATATTCCATCGGTTATAAAATCGGTATGCTGATCAATCCGGTGTTCATCAACCCGTTCATGTCCGTATTCACGCCGTTCAAATACGCAATGTACAAGGAAACGGCCGGACCGGAGCAGATCCGTAACATGTTCAGGCTGTACAACTTCGTAGGCTGGCTGTGCGTGCTCGGGCTCTCGCTGTTTGCCAACATTGCCACGCAGCTGGTTGCCACCGAGGCATACCGGGATGCGAACTACATTATCCCGATCGTGGCGATTTCGTATTTTTTAGCCGGTGCGGCCGACTTCTATGCGCTGGGGCTCCATATCGCCAGAAAAATGAAGCTGTACTCGATGATTATCATCACGGCCGCTCTGATCAACGTCGGCTGTAACGTGGCGCTTATTCCGCTTCTTGGGCTGTACGGATCGGCCATATCCACCGTGATCGCTTATATGGCTTCGAATTATTTGTTTTACCGATTTGGCACCAAGTATTATTCGATTGGGCTCGGTCTGCTGTTTCCGTACAAGTACTTGTCCGTTACCCTGCCGATTTACGGCATTTATTTCGTCTTGATGCAGGTCATCCACTCCGTGCTGCTGGAGATTCTGTTTAATGGAATTCTCTGCTGCGGCTTCGTTTACTTATGCCTGCTGTGCAAGCTGGTGACCCGGGCGGAGCTGGGAGGGATGATCCGGCAGGTGCTCAAGCAGAAGTCCAATATGTCCATGAAAGGAGTCCAATCCGAGCTATGAATACCCGAATTGTGACCGATATGGAGGGGTTTCAAAGCCTTCAGGAAGACTGGGAGCGGTTGGAGCTTCAGGATCCGGATGCGACCTATTACAGTACGTTCCAGTTCAATTATTTCTGGTGGAAAACCCACTCCAAGGACCCGGGCAAACGGCTTTTTATCGTGTGCTGCCTCCTGGACAACAGGGTTGTGGGGATCGCCCCGCTCATGATCCGCCGTGACCGCAGCAGGCTGTTCAGCTGCAGCACGCTTTGCTTTATCGGACAGGGCGATTATTTCACCTTTTTGCTCGAAAGGGGGAGCGGAAACGAAATCAAGATCCTGAAGGAGCTGTTCGGCGCTTTTCACGCCCATGACAGCCTCTGGGACAAATTCGAACTGATCCATCTGACGCAGGAGTCGCAGCTGCTCCACTACCTGCTTCGCCATGAGCAGTATAACGAACATGTGCAGTATCTCACTTCCTGTCCGGTGATCCCGATCAGGGAGCATGAGACCTACGAGCGGCTGAGCCAAACGAAGGATTTTATCAAAATGAAAAAGACGCGGGATAAGTTCCGCAAACAGGTAAACTACCGGTTTAAGGTCGTTACCGGCGAACAGAACGCGGAAATCTACGATCGTGTAGCCCGGGTTCACCTCCTTCTCAAGGAGTACCTGCAGTCCGAAAAAGGCAGGTCCGAAAGGCGAAGCCTGTTTGAAAACCAGTACACCGACGAGTTTCTCAGACGGCTTTTCCGCAATAACGATCGGGTGGTCGTCTTTCTGCTCGAGGATGAACGCGGGGAAATTATCAACTACAGCATCTGCTATCTGTACAAGGATGTTCTGTACGATTGGAATTCGGGTTACGCCCCCGAATATTCTTCTTCTCACGGCTTGGCCAACGTGCTCATGATCGAAACGCTGGAGCATTTGTTCAAGGAGAAGCTCGGCAAGCGGCTCGACTGCGGAGCAGGCAGCTATGCCTGGAAGTTTAAATGGACCAGCCGGTTCAACGTAAACTACACCTTCAAGATGTGGAACCTGCTGAAAGCCAGGGGCCGGTTGTACCGGTTCTTGTCCGGATTCAAGACCATGCTTCAAACCGCCTTCATCATGACCGGAATGATCGAGATCATGCTGTAATGCCTGAGCGGCAGCCGAGTTGACTCAAGGATAAAGGAGTTTAACTGGAATCATGAGTATAAAAATTGTTAACGATACCGATGGATTCCTTGGCATTCAAAAGGATTGGGAGCGCTTGCAGGAGCTGGACGACGAATTGACCTACTATAGCACCTTTCATTATAACTATGCATGGTGGCTGACCTTTGGAGAGGACCGGAACAACAAGCTGTTCATTATTTGCTGCAGCCGGGACAACGAAATGGTCGGCATCGCTCCGCTCGTCATCCGTACGGTGGATAAAAAAATCGTGAAATGCCATGTGCTCGGCTTTATGGGCAAGGGTGATTATTTCAATTTCATCCTCAATTCCCAAAAGGGCAGTCCGGCTGCGATCATCAAAGAAATTTTCAAAGCCATCGAGGACCATTCGGACCTGTGGGACAAAATCGAATTGACACACCTGGCAACCGACACGTCGCTGCTTCATTTTTTGCTGCGCCATGACAAGTACAATCCGAGCATCAAGTACCTCACCTCCTGTCCGAGCATCCGAATCGGCGGTTTGGATACCGCAGCCGGGTGGGAGACGACCGGAATCAATGCCAAGGCGAGAAAGAAGCTGAGGAAGCTCCAGCAGGAGACCGGTTATCAATTCAAAATGGTGGACTGCCGGCAAAGCGGCGATATTTACCACCGGATCTCCAATGTTCACAAGCAGGAGAAGGCGTATCTGCACGAGCAGAGGGGAAGGATCGACCGCAGAAGCCTGTTTGAAGACCAAAAGAATGAGGAGTTTTACAAGCGGGTATTCATGAATAACGACCAGGTCATCGCTTCCTTCCTCGAGCTTAAGGATTCGAGCGTGATGATCGCCTACCAGCTGTTTTTTCTGCACAGGGGAAAGCTGTACGGCTGGAATACCGGGTATTCGCCCGATTATGCGAAATACGGCGTTTTCGACGTGCTGATGCTGGAAACGATCCGCCGGCTGATCGAGCTGGGGCAGGTGACGGACATCGATCTGGGTGCCGGTTCATATCCGTGGAAGTTCCGGTGGACCAATCAATTTACCGTCATGTATTCGCTGCAAATGTGGAACAATGACCGCCTTCACACCAGGCTGTACCGAATGCTGGTGAAGGGGAAGGGGATCTTGAAGTACCTGAACCGGAAAACCGCTATGCATTCCTGATGCCGTGGGGTGAAGGAAAAGGATAAGGGGAAAATCGTCATGTACATGGAGAAATGCAAATGGTTTAACGGCGCCGATTCGCCCGTTTTTTTTATGGTCGATGATCTGGCCAATACGTGGGTGGACGTCAACCATAACGGAATTCCCGACCTGGAGGAGGATTGGGGATACTGCAAAAATGGAGAAAACTCTTCCTTCCGGTACTTGAATGAGCATATCCTGCGGCTATTTCCGCAGGTCAAGGTAACCTTCTTCGTTCCGGTAGGGATCCGGTCCGGCTTGTCCGATCAACCGGTGTGCAGGCAGACCTCCCTCCCGATCAACGCCGACGAGGAGAGTAAGGCTTTCTTCCGCGGTATTCACCAGCACCCAAGCTATGAACTTGCCTATCATGGAACGACCCATGGCAGAACGGGACCGAATCCGGAGGATTTTGTACAGGAATGGGAGCTGTTCAAAAGCGCCGAAGAAGCACTGGAGCGTACGTTGGAAGGGATGTCGGTCTATGTGGATGCCGTCGGTGAAAGGCCGAGAGGCGGCAAATACTGCGGGTACGCCGGCAACGATTGCTCGGATGAAAGCATTGAAAGGGCCGGGTTCATTTGGTGGTGCAGATACTGGAACCGGGGGGCGGGAGACCCTGCGATGAAACGGATCAGCGGCGGGGATCAAGATCCGCTCACGAACTTCGATATTAAACGCTTTGGCGAAGGCGGCGTCATTGACATTCCCTCGACAGTGGACGGAGGGCTGCTGAACGGGGTTTACCGGCCGGAAGCTTCCTTGAAGGGGATGGCCAAACGGCTCTTAAAGACGCCACTTCGCCGCTGGAAGCTCCGTGAACTGGATTATTTGCTGGAGAATAGGCTGGTCATCGGGATTCAGGAGCATATTTCCCCCGCACGCGACGACGGAAAAAGGCAGTCCCCCAACATTTTTGACGATTGCGGCAGCTTGCAGGCGATTTTTCGTTATTTGGAAGGGAGAAACGTATGGTACTGCACCGGGTCGGAGCTCGCCGATTACGTGAATCTCCGGGATCATGTGCAGGTCGTGACCTATCCGGGCGAGGAAAAGTTGTTTACCCTGGAGCACGAATCCAGATACGGAAACGGCATTCTCTCGCTGAAGCTGG
The DNA here is from genome assembly GCF_014192015.1 of Paenibacillus rhizosphaerae. Classification (GTDB taxonomy): domain Bacteria; phylum Bacillota; class Bacilli; order Paenibacillales; family Paenibacillaceae; genus Paenibacillus_AQ; species Paenibacillus_AQ rhizosphaerae. The sequence goes on from NZ_JACHXJ010000001.1 coordinate 449,989, forward strand.
ACCTGTCCAATCCCGCAAACATCCTGCTGCCCGACGGCACGGCGGTCCGGGTAACGGCAGGGATCGCGAACCTTCCGGTCATGAAAGGGGAATATTTCATTCGGAAAGGTGAAATCAGATGAAGAAGACGATGATCGTCATCTCGGATTATACCGAAGGTGTGCCGGTGGTCGCATCCGTCCGGTATGCCGGGTTGATGAAGCATTTTAAGGAACAATACCGCCTTATCGTCGTGAACGACCGGAAATACGGCCCGACGCCAAGCCGGTATGCCGCTGTCAATTACAAATACGATACGCCCACCAGTACCTTTACGCAGACGATGGTAGGCGGGGAGACGTCCGGGAGAGGCATCAAGCAGCTTATTGAAGGAGTGCTCAGAAACAAATGGACGATCACGGCATGGAGGAACTATAAGTACAGCTCCTATGCTTTCAGCCGAATGAACATCCGCCTCTTCCGCGAACTGGACGCCTGCCTGGAGCAGAACGAGGTATCGGCCGTATTTTTGACGATACCGGATGTGTACGGACTGTACATCCTTGACCACATCAAACGCAAGGCACCGGGAATTCCGGTAGTGATCGAGATCAGGGACATTATCAACCACAACATCGGGGAGGGCCAGCCCCGTCAGGCCTACCGCAGGGCGGAGAGGATGATCCCCCGGCTGGCGGACGAAATCGTGGCCGTGTCGCAGGGGATCCGGGAGCATTATGAACTTGGGCAAGAACGGCCGTCCATACGGCTGATCCGTAACGGCTACGACGAAGAACCGTTTCAAAACTGCGTATATCAACGTATTTCCGACAATGTTCGCGAGCTGACAATGGCTCATATAGGCTCCATCTATAAAGGACGAAATATACATGCATTGATCGAAGGGCTGCAGCTGTTTTATGAGAGGTCCGGCATACGGATCAAGCTGAAAGTAGCAGGGCTGCTTGACCAGCAGGCGGCCAAGGATCTGTCCAATTTGAACATGACAGGTGACGGGGTTACGGTGGAGATCGTAGGAAGCGTCAGGCATGAGGCGGCGGCGTCCCTGCTGAAAGAAGCGGACGTGGCGGTCATTCTTACGCATACGAAGGGAAGCGATTATGCCATCCCGGGTAAAACCTTTGAATATATTGGCGCGTGTAAGCCGATCCTGGCCGTTACGGCCGACCGGGAGCTGGTGGAACTGGTCCACGGCCGCTACGGTATTTGCGCAGGCCATCACCGGGACAGCGTGGCGGATGGTTTGGCGGATTTGATCGCCAAGGAGTTCGATTTTTCCGGCCGGTCAGCCTTTTCCCGTACGAATCAGGCTGAGCAGATTCTGTCCATGATCAGGGAGCACATCCATGGAGCGACGCAAAAAAGAGTAAAGAGGGTATAAAATGGCGCTGATTTTGTCGTGTTCCTACGTGCTGCATGAAATGCTGTCCGCCAATTTGGACCTGCTGTATTTTCTCAGCCTTGTCCTGATTTTGGTGGATATCTATAAAAACAAACGGCTGACGGTCAAAGCACTGGGTTACATCTACCTTATCGTCTTGTATGCGCTGCTGCAGATCGTACTGAACGACCAGATCGAGATTCCAAGACTGGTGATTAACGTCGCGAAAATCTTTCTGAACGTTTTTTTATTCATTCAAATCAAGGAATCGAAAATTCCTTTACCGGTATGGAGAAAAATGGCCGTCTATTCCTCCCTCCTTCATGTATTCCTGCTTGCTGTCAGCCTGGCGTTTAAAACGGAGTGGCTGTGGAGATTAGACGAAACGGTCAATATTTATCAAAAAACGAGGCTGTCGCTTCTGTACTTTGAACCGAGCGAAGCCTCTTTTCATGCCGCCTTGCTGGTCCTGCTGCTCGTTTTCTTTGCCCTGCGGGAGAAATCAGGGTCCAGGAATCTTCTCCACTTTGCGCTGATCGGCGCGAATCTGTTCATCGTGGTGCTCTCGGCCGGCATGGGCGGGATGTTCAGCCTGTCACTGGCCTGTGTCGTCATGTACTTGTTTTATTTGAAGGAAAACTTCAGCGCGGTCCGGGTGCTCGGGCTGATTGCCCTGACCTTTCTGGCGGTTCTTAGTGTGCTGGCGGTCGTGAACAGCAATAACAGCTTCTATCTCCGCTTTAACGATATCGTAAACGGAAATGACGGGTCGGTCGTCTACCGGTTCAACGTCAGCTTTCGCGTCATGAAACAAATGCTGATGGACACTCATTATTTCGGCATCGGATTCGGCAACCTGAACACGGACACGATCCGTAACGCGTATGCCGGATTCGGGCTGGTGGATGTCATCTCCAACTCCTTCATGTACGCCATGGCCGAAGGAGGGTGGCTGATGCTCCTTCTCCTCGCTGTCTTCTTCCTGTCGCTGATCCTTCCGGTTCGTCCGGAAGAAAAAATATTGAAATACGCGCTGCTTCTCTTTATTGTCAGCTACCAAATCGCCGGCGGATATTTTACGAACCCGGTCAATTGGATTGTCTATGGAATCATAGCCAATCCCTATTTGCTTCGGCACAGCCGCAGCCCAAATCCCGTTCCCGCTGAGAATCGGCCCGCCGCAGGCGTTCACAGCACGGGGACCTTGGAGTTGAAGCGATGAAACTGCTGCATGTCACCCTCGGGTTGCCCCCATACCGAACAGGCGGACTGACGAAATACAGCGTCGATCTCATGTTGGCTCAGCTGCAGCAGGGGCATGAGGTCAGCTTGCTGTATCCGGGGCGTTATACGTGGTCCGGAAAAATGAAAACAAAGCCAAACCCTCCGTATGAAGGCATCGGCGTATACGAGATCGTCAATCCGCTTCCGGTTCCCCTTCTCGGAGGGATCGGCCACCCACCCGCATTCTCCCGGGCCGGGGATCCGGCGGTTTTCCTTGAGCTGCTCCGGGAAGTACAGCCGGATCTGATCCATTTTCACACTTTGATGGGGATCCATAAGGAACTCCTGGAGGCGGCCAAAGCGCTGGGAATCCGGACGGTGTATACCTCACACGACTACTTCGGTATCTGCCCCAAAGTCAACCTCCTGAATGCGAAGGGAAAGCACTGCGACGATTTTGACCAGGGAAAGAGCTGCATATCCTGCAACCAGCATGCGTATTCGCCGCACATGATCTACATGATGCAGTCCTACAGCTACAGGCGATTGAAAAACAGCCGGATTCTGCAAAAAACCCGCAGGTCCGTGAAAGAACGCACTTCCGGCAATTCCAGCAACAAGCCTAGGAAAGCGGGGGATTCGAAGCCTATGATTCATCCGGAACGGGCCAACGAATACAAAGAGCTTAGAAGCTATTATTTACAAATGTATCAAATGATCGACGAGTTTCATTTCAACAGCCAGGTGGCGAAGGAGATTTTTACGGCTTACCTGAACGTGATGGGAAAAGTCCTGTCCATCCGCCATCGGCATATGACCGACCGGAGAGTCTTGAAATCGTTCCCTTCCGCGGATGAACCCCTGCGTATCGCTTATTTGGGGCCGGTTGACCGCTATAAAGGATTTTTTCTGCTGCAGGAGGCGCTGGATCACCTGCCGGATACCCACTCGGGCCATTGGCATCTTCACGTTTACGGAAATGACCGCATCCCGGAATCGGCACCACCTGCCGAGCACTGCACCTTTCATGGCCGCTACGAACCGGATCAGCTTGCGGGTATTTTTGCAGAAACCGATCTGCTGATCGTCCCCAGCGTATGGAAGGAAACCTTCGGTTTCGTTGGGCTGGAAGGGTTGGCGCACGGGGTACCGGTGCTGGTTTCCAGACAGGCGGGCGTGAAGGACATGATCGCAGACGGAGTCAACGGATGGATTTTTGAGCCCGATCCCGCGGACCTGGCGCGGCGTCTTACGCATCTATTGGCAAATCGGCATTTGCTGGCCGCGGCGAACCGCAGCATCGTAAATAGCGAACTGGACTTGTCCATGCAGCGTCATGCCCAGGATATCTATGAATGGTATCTTCAAATCGGAGAAGAGGTCGTGGTCAAATGAAGCATGTGTTTATCGTTGGCTCGAAAGGAATACCGGCGAAGTACGGCGGGTTTGAGACCTTCGTCGACCAGTTGACCGGAAGAAAAACCGACGGGGATACCCAATATCATGTCGCCTGCCTGTCCGACCGCAAAGCCAGGGAATTTGTGTATCAGGATGCGCGCTGCTTTCCGGTACATACCCCGAAGATGGGGAGTGCAAGAGCGGTCGTCTACGATGTGCTCAGCCTGCTGGAGTGTCTGAAATATATCAAAACTCATCGGCTTGACAACTGTATCGTTTATGTACTGGCCTGCCGGATCGGCCCTGTTTTCTATATTCTAAAAAGGCAGCTCAAAAAGCTGGGGGTGCCTGTGTTCGTCAATCCTGACGGGCATGAATGGAAACGGGGAAAATGGAGCGCACCCGTCAAACGCTACTGGAAGTGGTCCGAGAGACTGATGGTGAAGCATGCGGATCTTCTCGTTTGCGATTCCCGCGGGATCGAGCAGTACATTCATGACATGTACGCCCGTTATGAGCCGAACACAACCTTTATCGCCTACGGGGCGGACGTGACGCCGTCGCCGCTGGACGATGAGGATCACCGGTTTACGGATTGGATGGACCGGTTTGGATTGTCCAAATACGGATATTATTTGGTCATCGGCCGCTTTGTTCCGGAGAATAACTATGAATTGGTGATCCGCGAGTTTATGAAGTCGGGCACCGCCAAAGACCTGGTCATTGTGACAGGGGTTCAGCAGCAGCCGTTTTATGACAAGCTGAGGCAAAGAACGGGTTTCGATTCGGATCCGCGGATCAAATTTGTAGGAACCGTCTACGAGCAGCCGCTCTTGAAAAAGATCCGGGAGCAGTCATACGGATACTGCCATGGTCATGAAGTGGGCGGAACGAACCCGTCCCTCTTGGAATCGCTTGCATCGACCCGGCTGAACCTTTTATTTGACGTCGTATTCAACCGGGAAGTCGGCGGAGAGAGCTGTCACTATTTTTCGAATGAATCCGGTGCCTTGAGCAGGCTGATCGATGAGGCTGAATCGTGGAGTCATGAACAGCTGGAGGAGCTTGGGGAACGGGCGAAGCACCGGATCCGGAGCCTGTATTCGTGGGACCAGATCGTACAATCCTACGAAACGCTGTTTCAAGGGAACGATTATGTGCGGGCGAAGCAGGCGGGCGGACGACGGTTGGCGCGCACCAAGGGCACGACAACACCTTTGTAAAGTAAACCGAATCATCCGCTAGGGAACAGCATTTCAACACTTGGATAAATGGAGCCTGCGGCAATTAAAATAGGCAAGCAGCCCTAGGGAAATGTCCAAAGCTAAGCAAGTCTGCCCCGAATACAATAGCATTGGACTTGACATTCGTTGATGGGGAGGTTTTGCCTATGGGTCGTCTTTTCAATAGGCATCGGCATAAGAAGGGAATAGGGCAGCGGGGAAACGGAGGAAGCGCCAAGCCGGAGAAGAAGATCGCTTCCATATCGGCAGCTGAAGCGACCGGCGGGAATCTTCCACTGAACTCGGTGGGTACGTCCAATCTGGTGGACGGGGCCGTGGTGACGACCAAAATCGCCGAACATTCGGTCACCGCCGACAAGCTCGGTTTATCCTGGCTGAGCGTTCCTGCCGCCGCAGGCTTCACTGATGCCCTGAGCCGGCTGAAGGCTCAGGGGGGTGGCGTGCTCGTAGTCCCCGCGGGAGATTACCCGATCCCGGCCGATACGGTGGTGGATCCGGGCATTACCCTTCGCTTGATGAACGGAGCCCGGCTGAACATTGCACAAGGAAAAGTGCTGACCATTAACGGCGGCGTGGAGGCCGGATTGTACCCCATCTTTACAGGTTCAGGGACCGTGAATGGTGCGCTTGCCGAATATTATCCGCAGTGGTTCGGGGCGGCTGCCGACGGGAACGCGGACGATTCAGCCGGTATTCAAGCCGCCGTCAACGCCGCGAACAGGTCGGGGGCGACCGTGGTCCTGCCTGCAGGAACGTATAAAATCAGGGAAATCAAGCTTCAGAACCGGATGAAGCTGAGAGGAGAGAAGGGCGCTGTACTGGAGCCGTTTACCGCGGGTCAGGATGCAAAACTGACGGCTTCCGGCGTAACCGATTTCGAGGTGGCCGATCTTGAGGGTCGCATTAGCCTGAGTATTCTGTCCAGTTCGGATTTCGTCATCCGGAATCTCCGGGTTCGTCAAAATGTAGAGGGATGGCATATTTACCAGTCCGAAGACGGACAACTGGTGGATAACCGCATCGTAGAATCCGCCAACAAGGACGAACGATTCATATATCTTAACGATTGCACCCGAATGCTCGTTCAGGGCAACCAGATCCGAAATCAGATCTTGTTCAACGGCGCAGATCCGAACAGCAACACGGGAATCAATATTTCCTCATCCAGTTACTGCCAAATCATTAATAACTATGTGGAAAACTGCGGCGGCCAGGGCATCTGCTTCGACACCAATACAGGGATTGCGGACGCTGAGTCCCGGGCCTGCTTCAGCAACATTGCCGCAGGCAATATCGTGATCGGAAACGGGCAGGAAGGGATTACGGCATTTGCTTCCAAACAATACGAAACCTATGATATAACGATCGTAAACAATATGTGCATCAATAATCGTTACAACGGAATCGAATTTTGGGGCGTTAGGCAGGGCGTGATCGAAGGGAACAGCATCAGCGCGCCCACGATGAAGGAGTACAGCTTCGGGGCGATCAACATTTTCGCGACAAAGGACGTCATCATCGACGGCAATTCGATTGAGAATGTGCCGACGTCAGGGATTGCCCTGGTCAATGGACCGAAATATGCGGAGTCCCGGTGCCAGAATATCGTCATCACGAGCAACCGGATTTTGAACTGGAACAGCCTTGACCTAAGCCCCGCGACCAATCATGACCAGATCTGCGGGATTAATTTGTTCAATGCCGACTGCTGCCTGATTCAAGGGAATCTGCTGATGGATACGAGACCCGGCCGAAAAAATATCGTCAAAGCCATTTCCGTAGTGGAAGGCCGTCATCTGATCCGGGGCAATATCAATCCCCAAAATTTGTTGATAGACGACCATGTGGAAGCCGACTTGGCCTGGGCCGGGCACCAAATTGCCGAACGGTCTCCTTTCGTGCGGTTTTCATCCTTGCCGGGCGACGTCAACAACGGCGTCATGACAGGGGTGGATTCCGGGACCGTATGGTATAACCACAGCAAGCGGGCATTGTTTTATAAAGGATACGATAAAACGATGCTGACCCCGCTGGTCCTGGATGAGAAGAGCTCCTCCGGGTTTCCGTCCGGAGACTATGCGCCGGGATTTTTCAGCTATCAGACTCAAACGGGAAGGCTGTTTTACCGCGGTAAACCGAATAACTCTAACGGCAAGTATGCGGAGGTTGTGCTGAAGGATAAGTTCATTAATTTGAAAAGAAGCACCGAAGTGTCGAAAACCCCGGTGGAAGGGGACACGTATTACGATACCGTCCGGAAAAAGCCGGTCTATTACGATGGCACAAACTGGAGAGATTTCAGCGGCAATATCGTTAGCGTGAACCCATAATCAAGGGATGTCCTGTGGAGTTGGTGTGCAGATCATATGATGGTAGAGAGAGGGGTTGTTCGCAAGTGAAAGGCATCATTTTGGCAGGGGGCAGCGGCACCAGGCTGTATCCGCTCACGAGAATCATTTCCAAGCAGCTGCTGCCGATTTATGACAAACCGATGATATATTACCCGTTGTCCGTTCTTATGCTTGCGGGAATCCGGGATATTCTGATCATATCGACGCCGCAGGACACCCCCCGGTTTGAAGAGCTGTTCGGCACAGGCGAGCAGCTCGGAATCCGGCTGTCCTATGCAGTGCAGGAACAGCCGAACGGGCTTGCCGAGTCGTTCATCATCGGCGAGGAGTTTATCGGGGGAGACAGCGTGGCTTTGATCCTGGGGGATAATTTGTTCCACGGCCATGGACTGACGGAAATGCTGCAGTCGGCGGTACAGCGGGAGCAGGGTGCCACGATCTTCGGCTACCATGTGCAGGATCCCGGCCGATTCGGCGTGGTGGAGTTCGATGAGGACGGGCGGGCTGTTTCCATTCAAGAGAAGCCGGCAGTGCCGCGGTCCAATTATGCTGTAACCGGACTGTACTTCTATGACCGGAACGTTGTGGATTACGCCAAGCAAATCGCGCCTTCAGACAGGGGAGAGCTTGAAATTACCGATATTAACCGGATGTATCTGGAGCGTGGACAGCTGCGGGTGGAAATACTGGGCCGCGGGTTTTCGTGGTTTGATTCGGGAACGCATGAATCCTTGCTGGAAGCATCCCAATACATTGAAACAATTGAAAAGAGGCAAAGTCTGAAGGTGGCCTGCCTGGAGGAGATTTCTTATTCGAAAGGATATATCAACCGGGAGCAGCTGACCCTGCTTGCCGAGGGGATGAGCAAAAATGCTTATGGAGCTTATCTCATGCAGCTTGCCTCCGGTAACGTCCAAGCCATCTATCAATGACGGATCGGCTGGATACATACCAAAAGCCGGCGCCTCTGCGGCAGAGGGCCGGCTGTAATGGGATCAGGCTCAGCAGCTGTCCTGTTTCCTTGCTTCCTCAGTAAACCTTATGAATCACGTCCTCAAACGCCGGCTCTTCCGTATGGATGTCGGCTGCTTCGCCCCATGCGGCCATTTCGCGCAGAATGTCCACCGCACGGATCTGCTGGCGGTTCGCTTCAACCCGGACGAAATCGGGTCCGGTCTCCACGACGCGGAACGCTTCCCCGGAGGGCAGGCGCACTTCAAGCGGGAGCCGTAGGTTCTCGCCTGCCGGAAGCGGAATGGACCAGGCGTCTGCAAAAGTCACCCGGATCGTCGTCGGAAGACCGATCTTCTCCCGGAGTTCTTCGATGGTCCCGTCATAGCTGAGCTGCCCATGATTGATCACCATGACGCGCTCGCAGAGCTGCTCAATGTCGTCCATGTCATGGGTGGTCAGCAGGATCGTCTTGCCGAACTCGGTATTAAGCGTCTTCAGAAATTCGCGGATGCTGCGCTTGGCGGTGACGTCGAGGCCAATCGTCGGCTCATCCATGAACAGGACGTCCGGATCATGCAGCATCGAGGCGGCGATGTCGGCCCGCATCCGCTGTCCGAGGGACAGCTTGCGCACCGGCGTCGTCCAAAATTCCCCCAGGCCGAGCAGCTCGGACAGCTGTCCGAGACGCAGGTCCCGCTCCTTGTCCCCAACTTTGTACATATGGGCCAATATTTCGTATGAATCTTTGACCGGCAGATCCCACCACAGCTGGCTTCGCTGCCCGAAGACGACGCCAAGCCGGCTGACGACGCGACGCCTGTGCCGATGCGGATCGACCCCGCCGATCCGGACTTCCCCCGATGACGGATGAAGGATGCCGGTCAGCATTTTGATCGTTGTCGATTTTCCCGCACCGTTCGGCCCGATATAGCCGATAAAATCCCCCTGGTTGATCGTAAAGCTGATATCCTTCACCGCCTCCTTGACGCGGTATTCCCGCGTAAACAAGGTGCGGATGCCCGCGAAGCTCCCCTCCTTGACCACGGGGGTCTTAAACTGCTTGTGCAGCCCCCTGGCTTCAATCATCGGTCGGGGCTCCTCCTTATCCGCCAACCGCTCCAACTCCGTTCGTACGGCTTCTTCTGTCATGATTCCCATATCGATCTTCTCCTTTCTAGCTTCCGGTACTTTGGTAACGGGACATGCCGAATGTCCAAAATTTCATGCTGGCGAAGAGGCAGATTGCCGCCACCAGGATGATGCCGAGCAGGACCCAGGCGCCCAGCTCCCCTCGCAGGATAAACAGCGAAGGTACATAATTGACGAAACCGACAGGAATGACGACGAGCAGGATGGACCGGAGCCAGACAGGATACAAGACCAGCGGGTAACGGACCGCCGTTTGGGAGGCGTCCTCCGTCAGCGTCTGCAGCTCGTTAATCCGGGTCAGCCAGAACCCGGCGGTAGCGGTGGTGAGACCGATGGCGAACAGGATGGCTGCTCCCGTAAGGATCACCAGAAAAGTGAAGGGAACCGCAATCCAGGTGATTTGCCCGGCCTGCATCATGCCGTGCAGCGCCCAGGTCAGAATAAACCCGCCCTGCAGCAGTTCCCCCGGCATCATCCGGAAGTTTTGCGACATCAACGCGAGCAGAACGGGAACCGGCCGGGTCAGGAGCTGATCCAGATCGCCTGACGTCAGGTAGTTCTCGAGATGGTGAACGTCATTCGCAAAGCTGCGGTACAGCGTTTTGGACAATGTCATGACGGCGAACAGGTAGCCGACTTCATAGAGCGACCAGCCCTTCACCGCACCGAACTTGTTCAGGACGATGGCGATCATGAGAAACTCGGCGATCTGGATCCCGGCGGCCAGGAACGTCCCGAGCAGAAAATTCATCTTATACTGCATCCCGCTGCGGATGCTGGATCGGATTAACACGAAATACAGATGAAGCCAATACCGAATGCTCATCCGCCCTGCACCTCCACCTTGCGGCGAACGACCGCCGTTACGCCTAGACAAGCCAGAGTCATCAGTACACACCATACGAGAGAGCCCAGCAGCCGGGAGGCATCCTCAAACCCGAGGTAAATTCGGGTCGGTACGTACAGCAGATAAGGATAGGGCGAGAACCAGGAAACCGTTTGCAGCCAACGCGGCAGCCATTCCACCGGAATGAAGAAGCCTGCCAGCAGATTGATCAGGGCATGGTTCATCCAATACAGCCAGCTGGATTCCGTGGTCCACAGGGCGGTAGCCCCGATGATGTAATTCATGCAGATCGATAAATAGGCAGCCGTGGCCAGACCGGCCAGCGCCAGAAGCAGGGTAGTGACATGCTGCGGGAGCGACAAGGAGAATACGAGGACGTACAGCAGATAGATCGGAACAGATTTGTACATAAACTGATACGCGATTTGACCCCATTCCCGGCACATCAAATGAACGAACAGATGAACCGGACGCATCAGATCCAGCGAGATCTGGCCTGTCCTGACCGATTGGGGGATCCCCAGCCCATTGGTCGTGAATCCGGAAATCCACAGCGACGCCTGCGTGAAGGCGATGTAGCCAACCATACCGTGCACGCCGTATTCGCCGAGCGGCCTGTCCTGGCCGATGCCGATCCAGATACAGGCATACAGGTAGCCGAACAGGGCGCTTGCAACGTTGTGCAGCATATGGGCCCCGCGGTACTGCAGGTTGCGCGCATACGCTTTTGAAGCCAGTGAGAAATAAAGCATTACACACCTCCGATAAGTTTTGTGGCGACGAGAACCGTCAACTTCAGTCAAGGCGGGTGAGTGAGAAGGATTTCCATCATACCAAAAATAGGATGGAGCGACAAGGAAAATTTTTCGGGTGGAGACGGAGGCTTCATTGGTATGCTGCCATTCGCATGCAGCGTCATGACATTCAACTATAACGCTTTCGCGCCGCGTTTACCACGTGATTTCCCACAATTATTTTTGTAATCAGAGGCGATCCGGCGCATATTGACTTGCCCTTTCTTCCGAGTAGAATGGGAGCAAAGACGAAGTAAAAACAACAAAATGATTCGGTTTGAAGGCACCGGAGGAGAGTACCCGATGATATCATTCAAGACGCGGCCGCAGCACCGCCGCAAGACTTCCATGCAGCGCAGAAACCTGAGGGTGGCCAGCCTGGAAGGCATCCCGGCCGTGATGTTTATGACCCTGCTCGGCGGGCAATTTTTGACCGGTTATCTGCTGTACCTGGGCGCAAGCTCGGGCGAGATCGGATTCGTGCTGGCGATCACGACCTTTGTCAATATCGTTCAAATTTTTGCCGCGTATCTGATCCAGAGGCTGCGCAGCCGGAAGTGGACGCTGGTGCTGTTCGTAGCCGTGCACCGGATCATTTGGGGGAGCACCGGTCTCGTGCCGTTTATTGTCCCGAAGCCTTACTGGGTGCCCGCGTTTATCATATTGTACACGGTAGCGTTCATGTTTAATACGCTGGGGGGTATCCTCTGGAACTCGCTCATCAGCGACATGGTCCACCCCAAAGTCAGAGGAAGGTATTTCGGCATCCGGAACACGATTCTGAACGCGCTCGGAACGTTAGTGATGTACGGGGGAGGTGTCATCCTCGATCATGAGCCGGGCGGAAAGGGATTCCTGCTGCTTTATATCATCGTCTGGGTCTGCATAGCAGCAAATATCGCCGTGTTCTTCTTCTACCCGGATATTCCGTTTGAGCGGTCTTCGGAGAAGCGTTTTATCCCGATGCTGAAAAAACCGCTGCGCGACGCTTCGTTTTTGAAGGCGACACTTTTCCTGGCCGGATTTCTGTTTCTGCAAAACCTGGTCGTGCCGCTGTATTCGTACGTCATGCTGGAAATGCTGCACATCAACTACCAGACACTGTCGCTGCTGAACGTGCTGCAAACCGTGTCCATGATGGCCAGCTTCTATGTGTGGGGCAATCTGAACGTTCGTCACAGCAACCGCAGGCTGCTGTTCTGGACGCTGCCGATTATCGCGTTGTCCTGCCTGTGCTGGGGGCTGCTGTCTGTACTGCCGATGCTGCCCGTGCTGATTGCGGCGCATATGATTTTCGGCATCGGCGTCGGCGGATTCAACCAGCTGGCGTTCAATTTCATGATCGGCGACACGCCGAAGGCGGAGCGCCCGATGTATATGGCGATGTACGCGGCCATTACGGGCGTCGCAGCGTTCTTTGGCCCGCTGATCGGGGGCAATCTATACGAGCTCATCGGCCACTGGCCGGAATGGACCCGGATCTATGGCGTGCAGATCGTCGTCGGTCTGTGCATGCTGCTGCTGACGATCAGTCTCGGCCGGAAGATTCTGCGGAATTCGTGAGGGCTTGAGAAAAAGAGGTCAGGGTTGGGACTCATCCAGGGCAGTGCGAGTTGATATCCTGCCTGTCGATGGTAATCCTAATAGAATACGAAATGGCTGAGGATACCTCCCATAAGCAGACGGCAAATAAAGCTTCCGTCTGCTTATGGGAGGTTTTTTGTTGCTTAAAGTTATGGAGCCGCGCGGAGCGTCCTCACAATCGCCAAACACAGCGTGTCACAACAGCCAAGCGAACGTCCCGATAGCCTGGCGCCAAGCTGGCTTTTCGCGTGAACCTTCCATTCGGGGGTATAATGAATAAGTAGAGGTCAATATAGAGCAGGGAGGAATCATTTATGTTTATCAACCAAATGTATATAAATGGGGCCTGGAAGGACGCGGCGGAGCACATCGAGGTCCTGAACCCGGCCACCGGTGACGTGATCGGCATCGTACCGAACGGCGGGGCAAAGGAGGCTGGAGAAGCCGTGGATGCAGCTTATGAAGCTTTCCCGGCATGGTCCGCGCTGACGGCGGACGAGCGGGGGGCGCTGCTGATGAAATGGCACGGCCTGATCGCCGAGCATACGGACGAGCTCGCCCGGATCATGACCACGGAGCAGGGCAAGCCGCTGAAGGAAGCCGCCGGCGAAATCGGCTACGCGAACAGCTTTATTTCCTGGTACGCGGAGGAGGGCAAGCGCGTCTATGGGCAGAGTATACCGGCCTCGTCCGCTTCGCAGCGGATTTGGGTGCAGAAGCAGCCGGTCGGCGTCGTAGCGGCGATTACGCCGTGGAACTTCCCGGCGTCGATGATTACCCGCAAGGTCGCGCCGGCGCTGGCCGCCGGCTGCACCGTCGTGATCAAGCCGTCCGAGGAAACGCCGTATACGGCCTTGAAGCTTGCTGAGCTTGCGCACCAAGCCGGACTTCCGGCCGGCGTGATCAACGTGGTGACCGGTGAGGCGGCCGCGATCGCCGGCCGCTGGCAGCAGGACGAGCGGGTGCGCAAAATTTCCTTCACCGGCTCGACCGCCGTAGGCAAGGAGCTGATGAAGGGAGCGGCCGACACCGTCAAGAAGATATCCTTGGAGCTGGGCGGGCACGCCCCGTTTATCGTGACCGCCGCGGCGGACCTGGACAAGGCGGTAGACGGATTGATTTTGTCCAAGTTCCGCAACGGCGGCCAGACCTGCGTCTGCACAAACCGGGTGTACGTGGATGAACGGATCGCCGGCGAGTTCACCCGCAAAGCGGCGGAACGTACGGCCGCGCTCAAGGTAGGTAGCGGCATGGAGGAAGGCGTGGATATTGGTCCGCTCATCAATGCCAAAGCGGTGGACAAGGTACTGCGGCAGATCGAGGATGCCAAAGCCAAAGGCGGAATCATCGTGACGGGCGGTGAGGCGCTTGCGCTTTCCGCAGGGCATTTTGTACAGCCGACTGTGATTGAGCAGGCGACGGACGATATGGAATGCATGGTGAACGAGACGTTTGGACCGCTTGCTCCGATTACGACCTTCCGCACCCTGGAGGAAGCCGTGCAGCGGGCCAACCGCAGTCCTTACGGGCTGGCGGCCTACGTGTTTACGGAACGGATCCAGGAGGCGCTGTACGCCGCGGAGGCACTCGAATACGGGATCGTCGGCGTAAACGATCCGCTGCCTTCCACGGCGCAGGCTCCGTTTGGCGGATTCAAGCAGAGCGGGCTCGGCCGGGAAGGCGGCCATTTCGGCATCGAGGAATACCTCGAGGTCAAATATGTATCGCTCCGACTCTAACCTCATGCAAGCCGCCAATCAATATAACAAAGAAGAAGCCCGAGGATACTCGCCTCGGGCTTCTTCAATAACAATTTATTTCGTTGTATTGGCTGCTGTATCGGTTGCGTCTGCGCTTGCAGCCGTATCGGTTGCTGCGTTAGCCGAATCGTCCAGCGAGTTGGTGATTTTGGCCTTAGACTTGAGGTCGGCAATCCAGGTCGACGCTTTGGTAGAAATGCCTTGCGTAATCAGCGTTTCCTTGATGTCAGCCTTCTTCTCGTCAAGCGTTGCCGTGTGAGCCGCTTTGCGGTCGGTCACCTTGATGATGTGGTAGCCGTTGCTGGACTGCACGATGCTGCTCATTTCACCTTTTTGCAGTTTGAACGCCGCTTCTTCAAACGGTGCTTCCATTACGCCTTTGGCAAAGAAGCCAAGGTCGCCGCCGTTGTCCTTGGAGCCCGGGTCGATCGATTTCTCTTTTGCCAGCGTGGCGAAATCGGCGCCTTCCTTAAGCTGCTTCAGGATGCCTTCGGCTTCTTCCTTCGTTTTCACCAGAATATGGGAAGCTTTGACTTCTTCCGGCGTATTGAAGGATGCTTTATTTTCATCAAAATACTTCTTGATATCGTCGTCGGTCACTTTCACTTCCGGTTCGAGCAGCTTGCGGATTTGCACCTGCATGTTCATTTGCTTCTTCAAGTCCTCCACCGTCATGCCCGATTGCTGCAGAGCCATCTGGAATTCCTCTTCGCTGTTGAAGCCTTTCTTGATATCGTCCATTTCCTTGGTGACATCGGCATCGGTTACTTGAATGCCTTTTTTGCTGGCTTCCTGGTTGACCAGCTCTTCCGTAATGAGGCTGTCCAGCGTTTGCGCTCCGCCGGCGTCCACCAAAGCGTCATAGAGCTTGTCCTTTTTAATGTCCGTGCCGTTGACCGTCGCTACCGCCGGGTTGCTTCCCGAATTAAAAGGAGGCTTGATCAGCACAATGACGAGAATGACGGCAAGCACGAGCGATACGGCCATCCATACCTTGCCAGTTCCGCCCGACCATGCCTTCGGAGCAGGACCGGACGCCGCAGCTGACGCTTTGGGAGCAGGCTTCTTCTCTTTAGTCGGCTTGGCTGGCGTCTCGCCGTCGCGCTTCATTTCGCTGAGGACCGGTGCGCCGCTCTCGGAAGGGGCTGCCGGTTCGCTGGTCCGTTCAGATGATTCCCCCGCTGTTTCGGTATTGTTCAGCTCTTCGTTGTTTAACGAGTCTCTTTCTTTGTCTGTCATTAAATCTTGTCCTCCTTTAATATATGCAAAACGCTTATGGGTTCACTTTACCAGATTTGTCGGAAATAATCCTTAAGAAGACATAAATTGTATCCGATTTTTTTTAATCCTGTTTTAAGATTCGGCTGTTTGCGGGGATTTTAATCAGGGAGCGAACGAATGTGTCCAAAATAAAAGACCGCTCCGGACAGGAATGCCCCGGGAGCGGCCATATCGATATGCCTTATTTTTGCCGTTCGATCGACACGGCATGCGCAATGCAAGGGATGCTCTCCTTCTGCTGATAGGAGAGGGGGGAGAGCAGGGCGCCCGTCGCCACGACGAGGATGCGGTTCAGCTCGCCGCGCTGCATCCGGTTCAGCAGGTGGCCGTACGTCACGACCGCAGAGCAGCCACAGCCGCTGGCACCGGCTTGAACATTCTGTTTGCCGTAATCGTAAATCATCATGCCGCAGTCCGAATATGTCGTTTGATGGATCGGAATGTTGTGCTTCTTCAGCAGATCGTTGGCGATTTGATAGCCGACCTTGGACAGGTCGCCGGTTACGATCAGGTCGTAGTATCCCGGTTCGATCTGCAGGTCGCGGAAATGCGCTTCCATCGTGTCTACCGCTGCCGGCGCCATCGCTGCACCCATATTGAACGGGTCGCTGATGCCCATGTCGACCACCCGGCCGATCGTGGCGGAAGTGACGTAGGGCCCGTCCCCGTCCTGCGACAGCACGACCGCGCCGGCACCGGTCACCGTAAACTGAGCCGTGGGGGGCTTTTGGGAGCCGTACTCGGTCGGATACCGGAACTGCTTCTCCACGCTGGCATTATGGCTGCAGGTTCCGGAGAGCACGTATTTTGCCCCACCCGAATTGACGATATAAGAGGCCAGCGCGAGGCTTTCCATCGAGGTGGAGCATGCGCCGAACAGGCCGAGATACGGAATAGACAGCGTTCTCGCAGAAAAGCTGCTGCTGATAATCTGGTTCATCAGGTCGCCGGCGAGAAAAAACTGAATTTGCCCCTCGGTCAGTCCGGCGTGCTGCACCGCCATTTTTGCCGTTTCTTCCATTAAGGCCTTTTCGGCTTTTTCCCAGCTGTCCTGCCCCAAATACATGTCGCCGTGGATGATATCGAAGTCGTCGGCGAGCGGACCCTGACCCTCAAACGGCCCGACGATCGCCGCTTTCGACTTGATGGAAGGCTTGTTCTCGAACACCCAGCTTTGATGGCCTTTCAGCATATGAATCCTTACCCCCCTACAATATTAGGATCAAAAATGATGTAGGCGATGCCGACGCAAAAGGCTGCGAGCGAACCGAACACGATCACGGGTCCGGCCACCTTGAAGATGCTGCCGCCGAGGCCGAGCACGAGCCCTTCCCTGCGGTACTCGATCGCCGCGGAAGCCATGGCGTTGGCGAAGCCGGTGACCGGGACGGCGGTTCCAGCGCCCGCCCACTGGGCAATTTTGTCATATACCCCCAAGCTGGTGAGAATGACGGAGATGATGATCATCACGCCCACGGTCGGATTCGAGGCTGCCTTTTCCTCAAAGCCCCACCAGTGGATAAACATCTGCTGCACCGCCTGCCCGAGCAGACAGATGAGACCGCCGACGAGAAAAGCCCTGTACAAATTTTTGAACGTAAACTTGCTGGGCTCGCGCTTTTTGGCCAATTCCTGGTATTCCTGCTGGACAGGCGTCAGTTTCTTCTTCTTTTTGCTGACCATAATGCTTCACTCCTAACGGGTTAGTAATGGCTTGACGTCCGAGATAACCTGCTCCAGCTGAGCGGACACCTGCTCGTACATCGCCTTGTTCTGCTCGTTTTTGGTCGATAGTCCGTACATTTCCAGGTCCGCCTGGCACTTTTTGAGATCCGCATACAGCATCGCTTTCTGCTGCGGCTCGGGAACCTTGAGTTGATCGTCGAAAAGGTCGACGTACAGCTGTCCGTACCCATCCACCTGCGCGATAAAAACGTTGTCCAGCGAAACGCCCAGCTTCTCGAGCTCGGTATGTACCCAGCGCCGGTTCAGGCCTCGGGTAGCCAGCGGCTCATCCATGATTTTGCCGTCCAGAATGACCGTCTGCGGTTCGCTCTCAGGCCCGACCTTGATGCCGAGATGGGTGGGGGTCAGCGGTTGATTTTCCTTTTTCATCAGCACATTGATCTGCCCATTCGGCTCCATGATCGCAAACTCGACCTCAGCCGCTTTAAAGGCGTTTTTCCCGCGGAGCTGTTCCATAAGCTCTTCGTTCGACAGCCGCTCCTTCTTCAGATTGTCCTCCATGATTTTGCCGTCCTTGATCAGCACGGTGCTGGTGCTGTCAATGAAGTCGCGCACTTTTTTGCTCTTCAGCTGTAAAAATTCGATCATGACGGAGACGGCTACCCATACGGCGAGAGAGATGACGCCAAGGTACCAGGTGGCTTTCAAATCAAGCGAGATGGAGGCCGCCAGGTCACCGATCGTGATGCCCGTAATGTACTCGAAGAAGGACAGCTGGGATATTTGCCTTTTGCCCAAGAGACGGGTCAAGGCAAACAGAAAGACCACAGAAGCCAAAGTCCGAACGATAACCTCTATCCAATCCGGCATATCTATAAATTCCTCCATTCCAGATCTTTGCTTTAAACGCGAATAACAAAATTATTTGCAGCATCTTCTCGTTTTATGAATTTTTTGATTTCAGGCAGGTTAGATTATGTTTCGTACTTATCCTGTAAAGGAGGTGAAAGTAACAATGACCGTTGCATCTCAAGTTAAAACGACACTTGCATCCCTGAAAAGCGCCCAAGCCAACTTGGAGACGTTTGCCCTCAGCACGCAAAACCAGGAAGCCAAGAACCTGTTCACTCAAGCAGCCCAGCAAACCCAGCAAATCGTGCAGCAGGTGGAAAGCCGGGTACAACAGCTTGAAAACGAAGAGCCTCAATATAAAGGATTCTAATTCTTTAATTGGTCGCCCGTATCAAGCCGTGCCGCTCCACTCCTATAACGTTTAGCCTTAAGCACCGGTTCTGCCGGTGCTTTTTGCTTATGCTGCAGCTGACAAATTCTGTTTCCGGATAAGCGTGACAAAGGCCGGGTCTTCGTGGATAATATTAAAGTCATACCGTGTGGCAGAAGCGGGGGTTCTATAGAGAGAGGAGTACATAAGAGATATGAAAGCAAATCAAAGACGGCTGAATAAGCTGTTAGTTACGAGCCTGGTGCTGGGCGTGCTGTTCGTCATTCTGATGGTCCTGGTCGGAGCGGACCGGATTGCCTGGTTTGACAAATCGATCATCAGCGCCGTTCAGGGGATGGAGAATGAGGGATTGACCCGAATCATGAAGGGTTTCACCTTTCTGGGGTCATCGCTCGTGGCAACGCTGCTTAGCGTGATCGCGTTCCTGTTTCTGTGGCTGGTTCTGAGGCACCGCATGGAGCTGCTGATGTTTTTTCTGTCGGTGGGGGGCTCGGAAATATGGAACATCATCATCAAAAATTGGATGCAGCGGCAGCGACCCGACACGCACCGGCTGATCGAAATCAGCGGATTCAGCTTTCCGAGCGGGCACTCGATGGCTGCGTTCGCACTGTACGGCACGCTGACTTATTTGCTGTGGAGGCATATTCCCGCTTTGGCCGGAAGGCTTGCGATGATCGTCATCGGGGTGGCCCTGACGCTGCTGATCGGGATCAGCCGGATCTATCTCGGAGTGCATTATCCGAGCGACGTCTTCGGCGGGTATTTGGCGAGCGCAACGTGGCTGATGCTGTCCATTTATGTCTTTGAAAAGTATTGGAAGCCCAAGGCGTAGGCGCATGTAAATGAAAACCGTAAACCGGGCGGCAGAAACTTGCATGAAAACGTCCCGCTCGCGTAATATGATTGCATAAAGATCTTTTAAAGAAAGGGTGTATGGCTTCGGTCCGATGACGTCGTTCAGAGATTTTGTTCAACTGCCTGCCGTTAAAAAGGTGATGGTCCTCATTTTGCTCGTGCTGTTTTTGTATGTCTTCCGGAGCATGATGAACCTCATTCTGATTACCTTCATTATTACGTACCTGGTGAACCGGATTCATTCGTCGCTCACCCGGCGGTTTACGAACCGGATGGGAATCAGCAAGAAGATCGCCGTATTACTTATTTACGCCATCTTTCTTGGAGCCTTGTCGATCGGAACCTATCAATACGCTCCCAAGCTGCTGGGGGAACTGAACGTGCTGATCAACCAGGTCATTTCGTTTTACAGCAAGCCGCTGGAGCTTACCGACAATAAAGTCATGGACTACGTGCTGGAGTACATCCATAAGATTGATATTTCGCAGTACATCAAGCAGGGGTACAACCTGCTGACCGGAACGATCTCCAACATCGGCAAGTTCGGCCTCAATTTCGCTATCGCGATCATCATGAGCTTGTTCTTTATGCTGGAGAAAGAGAAAGTGACCCATTTCACGGAAAAGTTCAGAAGCAGCAAATTCGCCTATTTTTATGAGGAATTATCTTACTTCGGCAAAAAATTTACGTTTTCTTTCGGAAAAGTGATCGAGGTCCAGTTTTTGATTTCCATCATTAATGCGACGGCTTCCACACTGTTTCTGTGGATCCTTGGATTTCCTAACCTGTTCGCCCTCGGGCTGATGATCTTCCTCCTCGGCCTCGTGCCGGTCATGGGGGTCATCGTCTCGCTGGTGCCGCTGTGTGCCATCGCGTTCAGCATCGGCGGTGTCATGAAGGTCATTTACGTCCTGATTATGGTGGCCGTCCTGCACGCGTTCGAGGCGTACGTCATGAATCCGAAGTTTATGTCGGACAAAACGCATCTGCCGATATTTTATACGTTTGCCGTACTGATCATCTCCGAGCACTTCTTCGGAGTGTGGGGGCTAATTCTTGGCGTGCCGGTGTTCATGTTCCTGCTGGATCTGCTGGAGGTGCCGGTCAACGGGCCGAAAGATGAACCCGCTGGAGCCGCTAAGAAGAACAGAAAAATACCACACAAAAAATCCTAACGGTTGAAGTTAGGATTTTATTGTGCGGATATCCTTATCGTTAAATGTGTGAGTAAGAACCCGGCTGGCGGCGGTCCGAGTGCGGGCGGTACGTCCGCTCGGTAAACCGCTTCAAGGAAGCGGGCAGCTTCTGCTTGAGCTGGTCGGCACGCTCCTGGGTCATTTTGCCGGCTTTGACGGCGGCATCGATTTTGGAGCTTTGGACGGCTGTCATCTTCTTGACGAGCTCATCGCCGCTCCAGCCTTTTTTCTCCTTGGCGATCTGCTGCAGCGTTTTGCCCTGCTTCCATTCTTTACTGAGATCCTGGACGCTCATGCCGAGCAGATCCGCGGCGTCTTTAAGCAGGATGTACTTGCGGCCGTGATGTCCATGGCGGATGTGATGGCCGTTCTCCTTTCGGTCCTGGTCCGGCGTAGCTATATGGGCAGATGGGGAGTCGTCCGTTTGGGGAGGAACAGGCGCCGGGTCGGCGAAAGCCATGCCGTGGGATCCGGCGAACACGATGCAGGCCAGCGCACCGGCCAGCAGCACATTTTGGATTGGATTCATGTCAGTTCACCTCTTGGTTGAATTAGGTCATGCTTCTTATTTTCTGTCCTATTATGCGCCTGATTTGGAAAAACATACATGTATACCCAAAGATGTGGACTAGGCACCGGCTGAAATATTTGGTTTGGTATCACAAGGCGCTTCACCGGGTAATTAATTCGGGAAGACGATACAATATGTACTAGATATAGAATGAACTAATGAGATGTAATAGGCCGCATTGGGCCGCTTTAATAAGAAATTCAATAATAACTGTAGTTCAATCCGTATAATGTTGGAATTAGGAGGGGTGAGCGTGACTTTTGGCGCGAGGATGTTAAAGACGGGAATCGCGGTTACCCTCGCTTTATATATCAGTATTTGGCTTAACTTGTCTTCGCCGGTGATGGCGGCCGTGGCGGCTATTTTTGCCATGCAGCCGTCGATTTACCGCTCATGGCGGTACTTTCTGGACCAGCTCCAGACCAATACGCTGGGCGCCGTACTGGCGCTGCTTGCAGGCCAGGTGTTTTCAAACGAACCGATTGCCGTCGGCCTGGTGTGCATCTTGGTCATCATGATATGCCTCAAACTGAAGATGGGTGATACCATTGGCCTGACGCTGGTTACGGTCATCGCCGTAATGGAGGCCTCAGGGCAATGGCAGTTTGCGCTGACCCGGTTTTCACTCAGCTTGATCGGCATCGTATCGGCCTTTTTGATTAATATTTTACTGTTTCCGCCGAAGCCCAAGGAGCAGTTTATCGGGCAGATCCAAAATACGTTCGACCGGATGTCGCTGCTCATGCGGACGGCCATTTCGGACGAAATCAAGGAAAATGTGTTCCGTGATAAAAAGCGCGAGCTGGAGGATGCGATCAAATCGCTGTCGAGCAAGTATCAGCTGTTCGAGGAGGAGCAGAAGAAGATGAAGCGGGCCTCCTTCAGCCAGACCCGGCTTCTGGTCGTCTATAAGCAGATGCTGAATGCTCTGCGGAAAGGGCGTGAAGTGCTGGACGCGGTGGAGGAGCATTATTTTCAGTCGGACCGGGAAGCCGGCACCGACCGGATCTTTGATGAACAACTGGAGCGGCTGATCAAGTTTCACGAGCACATCCTGCTCAAATTCGAGGAGAAGCTCAAGCCGAACTGCCTGGAAGCTTCGCAGCTGGACCAGGAAAATACCGCGTTTATTCAAGGCGTGCTGAGCCTGGCCGTCGAGGAACCCGAAGGCAGGCTGCGCTTATCCATCGTGGGGGCCACGATGTACGATTACGGGTATCAGCTGGAGCGGCTGAACCGATTGGTCGAGCATTATCATAAAACCGATGACGATGAATCCGGCTTCTGGGCATCGTGGATCAAAAAATAGAAGGTATGCATAAACCCCGGCCACCTGCGGCAGAGACGCAGTTGACCGGGGTTTTAAGTTGCTAAGCCCTAAGATCGATCAGCGGCAGCTTCACGATAAACGCCGTTTCCGCCGTGTTGCTCGAAGCATAAATTTGCCCGTCATGCAGCTCGATGATGCTCTTGACGATGGCCAGCCCCAAACCGGCGCCGCCGGTGTCCAGGGAACGGGATTTCTCGACGCGGTAGAAGCGTTCGAAAATATAAGGGAGGTCCATCGGCGGGATCGGCGGTCCATAGTTGATGACCCGGACCTCGGCCTCCTGCTCCAACTTCTTGGCTTCCACCCGGATCTGTTTTCCGTCATTGCCATAGCGCATCGCGTTGGTAATGAGGTTCTCGAACGCCTGCATGATCTTGTCGCCATCCGCCTGGATCATCAGCTTCTCCTGCGGCGGAGAGAAGACGATTTCCATGTCCTGGTTGCGCAGCTGCAGCGAAAACTCCGCGGTCAGCTGACCGATTAGCTGCACGAGATCGATGGGAGTGCGGTGCAGCGGAATTTGGCCGAAGCCCATACGGGTATAATCGAACAGATCGTTCACCAGCCGATTCATCCGTTTGGATTTTTCGTAAGCGATATTGACGTAGTACCGCAGCTCTACCTCGTCCTTGTATTTGTCTTCCTCAATCAGCCGGAGATAGCCGATGATCGACGTCAGCGGCGTGCGGAGATCGTGGGAAACGTTGGTGATCAGATCGTTTTTGGCTTGGGTCGCCAGACGCTCCTCCTCCCTGGAGGCTTCGAGCTGGGAGACCAGCGCATTAATCTGTCCGGCGAGCAGCCCGAGCTCATCCTTGGATCGAACCGGAATCTGGACATTCGTATTGCCGGAAGACATGCGCTGAACCCCGCGGATGATATTGGTCAAATTCCGGGTCGTGCCCCAGCTTAGAATCATGCAGTAAAAAATGAACAGCATAATGACGACGACGGCCTGCCATACGGAAAACCCAAAAATCCGGTTGACCCGGATGATCGCTTCCACAAAGGGATACAGCACCTTGAAATGATCGTCGTACACCGACTGCAGGATTGGCTTGACGATCATCAGCGTAGCGAACGTGAGGGCGACGCTGAGGAAAAATAACGTGACGATTTTCCACTGCAGCTTGTTAAATAAACTACGCATCGATTTTATAACCAACTCCCCACATGGTTTGGATCAGCTTGTACCCCAGTTCCCTCTCCAGCTTGTCCCGGAGGTTGCTGATGTGGACCATGACCGTATTGTTGGAGACGTAATACTTTTCCTTCCAGACCCGCTGGAAGATTTCCTCGGCGCTGAACACTCTCCCCGGATGGGAGGCGAGCAGGTGGAGAATATCGAATTCGCGGCCGGTGAGCTGTACGTCGGTCCCCCGGGCGGTTACTTTATGGGAAGTCCGGTTGATCTCCACATCGTGAATCCGAAGGGTGGAATCCGTCTGCTCTTTCGGTTCATTATATTGAAAAGAACGCCGGAGGAGCGTTTTGACCCTCACGGTCAGTTCCAGCGGATTAAACGGCTTGATCATGTAATCGTCGGCACCTGTCATCAGGCCGAGAATTTTGTCCATATCCTCGGTCTTGGCACTGAGCATCAGAATCGGAATGGTCGACTCGTTCTCCCGAACCTGGCGGCAGACCTCGAGTCCGTTCAGCTTGGGCATCATCACGTCCAGTACAATGAGATCCACCGGATGCTCGTTCAGCAGCTGGAGCGCCTCCTCGCCATGATAGGCGCAGATGACGTGAAAACCTTCATTTTGCATATAAATCGAAATCAGATTGGCAATTTCCTTGTCGTCGTCGACGACCATAATGTTGCGCATTCATAAACCTCCATCAAGTACATGTCTATAAGTTCGAGACGGCACGGACCGTTCGGGTCAGCCAGCTGCGGGCCGGATTGTCCGCATGCTCGAAGGCGTAATCGAACATGGTCGCGGCGTCCTGGAACCGGGTCTCGGTGTCTGGCGCTCCCATGACAACGGCAATGACCCGCTTGCCGTCCTTTTCGGTCGTTCCGGTAAAGCAGTATCCGGCCCGCTCCGTATACCCGGTTTTGAAGCCGTCGTTGCCCGGATAGGCGTAAGGCTCGCCTGGGAGCATCGCGTTGGTCGTATGAAGCGTAATTCGCTTCTCGGGTATGCTGACATCGGCCTTCTGCGTAATATTTAAAATTTCGGGGTAGGATTCAATGAGGCACTTCGCCAGCTTGGCCACATCCTGCGCGCTCAGCATCGTCTCTCCCCGCGAAGACGCGGACTTGAACTGCCGCAGGTCGCTTGAGGTCAGGCCGGTCGCATTGGCGAAAACGGCCTGGGGGGACAGGCCGATGTCTTCAGCTCTGGCGTTCATTCGTTTGACGAATTCTTTCTCGCTTCCGCCGATATGCTCGGAAATAGCCACCGCCGCATCGTTGGCGGAGTGCACGACCATCGCTTCGAACAGCTGGCGCAGCGTCAGCGTATCGCCCTCGCGGAGTCCGATTTCCGAACCCGTCACGTTCGCAGCATACCGGCTGGCGGTGACGGGATCATCCCAGGAGCTTCGCCCCTGATGGATGCTGTCCAGCACGAGCAGTTCCGTCATCATTTTGGACATGCTGGCCGGCGGGAGTGCTTGAGACCCGTTATGCTCATAATATACCTTTCCGCTCTCCGCATCCATAAGAACGGCTGCCTGCGCTTTGATCGTAATCATGGGAAACCGGATCAGGCTGACGGCCGCGGCGACCGTCAAGCTCGACAGCAGCGCCAGCGCCATCAGTTTTCTTTTTTGCTTTTGTTTTGATTTCATTGGATCATACCTCGTTTATTCGTTTTGAATACCTTTCATTCTTTTACCAGTCTAACCATCAAACTTTAATTGCCCTACAAGAAAATCTTAAGAAATGTAAAGTTTTCGTCCTTGTTCGGATATATAATATGACTAACCTAATGCCGTCCGGCAGCATGGATGATGTTACAGACATCGATCAAGAGATAGAGAGACTGGAGGGTTTACTATGCAAAACAACACTTGGAAAAGACTTCCCATGGCCGACTGCGTCCGGGATTTGGTCGCCACCGCCCGCGGGGACCGCAAAGCAAGCCTCGTCATCCTGAATGCGAGACTGGTCAACGTCCTGTCAGGCGAAATCGTGCCGGAGATGTCCATTGCAGTACAGGGATCGCGGATTGCTTATGTCGGCAAGGACGTGAGCCATACGATCGGCGAAGGGACGGTAGTCATTGATGCCGGAGGCAAATATGCGGCGCCCGGACTGCTGGACGGGCATTGTCATATAGAAAGTACACAGCTCACGGCAACGGAATTCGCCAGAGCGGTGCTTCCGCTGGGCACGACAGGCGGTTTTTTCGATGCGCATGAAATTTCGAACGTCCTTGGGCTGCCGGGCCTTCGCTTCATGCTCGAGGAAGCCAGAACGACGCCTCTGGCCGCCTATATGCAGGTCGCATCCTGCGTGCCGTCAACCCACCCCGGGCTGGAAACCACCGGGGCTTACATCGGACCTGAAGAAGTGGCGGAAGCGCTCAGCTGGGGGCCGGATATGATCGGATTGGGTGAAGTGATGAACTTTCCCGGTGTCGTCTACGGCGACGACAAAATGATCGGGGAGATCGAGGCGACGCTGCGGGCCGGGAAGTACGCGGACGGCCACTTTACTTGGAGCTCCGGCGATTGGAGGCTGCCGGTGTATGCGGCGAGCGGCATTGACGGTGACCATGAATGCGTGAGCGCGGAGGATGTCATCGAGCGCGTCCGGCTCGGCATGTATGCCAAGATGCGTCAAGGATCAGCCTGGCATGACGTTGCGGCGACCATCAAGGCGCATACCGAAGGCGGCCTGGATACCCGGCGCATGATTCTGGTTACCGACGACCGGAGCTCCGAGTCACTGATGAACGAGGGGCATATGAATTTTGTCGTCCGCCATGCCATTGCGCAGGGTGTCAAGCCGGTCACGGCTTTCCAGATGGCCACGGTTAATACGGCCGAACGGTTCGGGGTGGCCCGGGATATCGGGGCGATCGCGCCCGGACTCTGTGCGGATATCATTTTGCTGGACGGGAATTTGGCCGACGTGAACGTCACGATGACGATCGCGGCCGGACAGGTCGTGGCGGAGGAAGGCCGGATGACCGCCGAATGGGAGCCATATGCCATACCGGCAGAGGCATACGGCACCGTCAAGCTGGCGCGCCCGATTGAAGAACGGGATTTGGTCATCGCGGCGCCGCAGACGGACGGAACGGTTGAGGTCCGGGCGATTGGGGTCGTGGAGAATCATGTGGAGACGAAGGAAACCTGGGTGAGCGTGCCTGTGGAAGATTCGGCGCTTCGCGTTACGCCGGAGAGCGGCCTCTGCAAAATGGCGGTATTTGAACGCCACGGTCAAGGCGGAGGCCACGCGCTCGGCATCGTGACGGGGCTCGGCTTTGAAGAGCCGGCGGCCATCGCGATGACTGTGGCCCATGACAGTCATAACGTAACGGTCATCGGGAATGATGACCGGCTTATGGCGAAAGCGGGAAACCGGGTGGCCGAGATGCAGGGCGGCGTCGTGATGATCACGAGCACGGCTCAGACGGAGTTTCCGCTGCCGGTCGGTGGCCTGATGTCCGATCAACCGTTTGAAACGGTCGCGAGCCAGTCCGAAGCGATCAGCCAGGCGCTGATTCAGTCCGGCTGCCTGCTGAATAACGCGTTCATGACGCTGTCGCTTCTGGCACTGGTCGTTATTCCGGAGCTGCGCCTGTCGGATAAAGGGCTGGTCCGAATTTCGGCGGAAGGCATTGAGATCGTGCCGCTGTTCCGGAGCTAAGCAAGGAATTTGAAAAGGGCGAGGAACATTCAAACCGGCGGGTGCCATCTATGGCCCCGCCGGTCTTTTTAGCCATGCAAAGATTGGGTTAAGTAAAAGGAAACGGACAGACTGTCCGCGAATTATAATAAGATACAGGTTGAGTCACGAAGTCAATCGGGGCGATGCCCACAGCCCCTCTGAAGGACGAAGCACACCAAAAAGGGGAGCCGGAGGCTCCCCTTATCCTGCATTGATTTACAATTCAATTGTTGGTAATATAGAACTTGTGACTTTAAATAGATACAAATAAAAATAATAATCCTACATGGATTTTATCACATTGGGATGAGTTTGTCAAACATCTAAAAGGGGATGGATATCGGCATGGATTTAAACGATCAGGACTGGCAGCAGGAGCAGGAGCGGGTCACTCAGGTCACCGGGAAAATCGCCCGGCGCAAAAAAGCGCTTGAAGCGGAGGTCGGAACGGTCCGCGAAGATGTCGTGGAGCTGAGAAAGGATTTCTGGGACGAGGTCCGCGTCAACTTCAGCAGCGCCGACGACCTCGGAGAGACCTCGACCAGTTTACGGCAGCAGTCTCAGGTGCTGTCGGAGCGCGAGCGCAGCCATCTGCAGGCTTTTGAATCCTTGAAGAAGCTGCGGCTGCTGGAGAAATCGCCGTATTTCGGCCGGATTGATTTTACGGAAAAGGGACAGAAGCAGACGGAACAGATTTACCTGGGCATCGCTTCGTTCCTGGATGACGACCAGGAGACCTTCCTCGTGTATGACTGGCGTGCTCCCGTATCGAGCCTGTACTATGACGGCGCACCCGGGCCGGCTTCCTACCAGACACCCGGCGGCGAAATTGAAGGAACGATGGAACTGAAGCGCCAGTTCGTCATAAAGGACGGCCGGATCGACGTCATGTTCGATACCGGCGTCACGATCGGCGACGAGCTGCTGCAGCAGGTGCTCAGCCACAGCTCCGACAGCCAGATGAAGAGCATCGTGGCGACGATTCAGAAGGAGCAGAACGCCGTGATCCGCAACGACAAGAGCCGGATGCTGGTCGTGCAGGGGGCGGCCGGGAGCGGCAAGACGTCTGCGGCCCTGCAGCGCGTCGCCTATTTGCTCTATAAATACAGGGAGATTCTGAAGGCCGATCAGGTGCTTCTGTTTTCCCCCAATCCGCTGTTTAACAGCTATGTCTCCACCGTCCTGCCGGAGCTGGGCGAGGAGAACATGATGCAGACGACGTTCCAGGCGTATCTGGAACACCGGCTTAGCAAGGAATTCGACCTGGAAGACGTGTTTTCGCAGATGGAGTCGATTCTGAATGCGGAGGAAGGGGAATGGCTCGAGAACAAGAAGGCGTCCATCGCCTTCAAGGCTTCCCCGGCGTTCCTGAACATCATCCGGAGCTACAAGGATTATTTGGAGCATGACGGCATGATCTTTAAGCCGATTCGCTTCAAGGGCCATCTGATCGTTTCGGCGGAAGCGATGAAAGAGAAATTTTACAGCTACGACCCTGCGGTTCGACTGGCCAACCGGATCGAGCTGATGCGGGAGTGGCTGCAGAAGGAACTTGCCGCCTTTGCAAAGCAGGAGCGGAAGGCAGCCTGGGTCGATGACCAGATTGAGCTGCTCAGCGCGGAGGAGTATCAAAAGGCGTACACCCATGTCCGCAGAAAGCTCGCGTCCAAGAAAGACACCTTCGACGATCACGAGCGCGAACGGAACCTGCTGGCCAAAATGATCGTCAACGAGTGGCTGAAGCCGGTTCGCAAATGGATCAAGCGCAAGCGGTTCGTTGACGTCAAGGCGCTGTACCGTGAGTTGTTCGTCAATGAAGAACTGTTTGCCCGGGTCAGCGGCACAGGCGATTTGCCGGAGCGGTATCGTGAGATCGGTGCTCAAACGGTTCAGGATCTCATGGAAGGAAGGCTGTCCTACGAGGACGCGACGCCTTATCTGTACATGCAGGAGCTGATGAAAGGATTTCAGGTCAACAGCATGATCCGGCACGTGTTCATCGACGAGGTTCAGGATTATTCCCCGTTCCAGCTGGAATACCTCAAGCGGCTGTTCCCGCGGGCGCGCATGACGGCACTGGGAGACCTGAACCAGGGAATCTACCCGCACACCGGTGTGCTCGGCGGCAGTTTAGCGTCGCTGCAGGAGCTGTATGGCCCGGAAGAGACGGAGGTAATTTCGCTGACCCGCAGCTACCGTTCGACTTATGAAATCGTGGATTTTACCCGAAGCATGATGCCGGGCGGGGAAGCGATCGTGCCGTTTAACCGGAACGGGGAAAAGCCGCTCGTGCGGGTTCAGCAGGACCGGGAAGAGCTTCACGACCGGATCGTCACGGATATTCTGGAGCTGAACGCCAAAGGCTATGAGCATACGGCCATCATCTGCAAAACGGCGGAGGAGTCCGAGGCGGTCTACGAAGCGCTGAAGGATCGACTGCCGCTGAAAAAGATCACGAAAACGACCCCTTCCTTCGCAAACGGGACGCTGGTCATCCCATCCTATTTGGCAAAAGGGGTCGAGTTTGATGCGGTCATCATCTATGACGCGTCGGCCGGCGAATACGGCCGGGAGTCCGAACGGAAGCTGTTCTACACGGCTTGTACCCGGGCGATGCACCAGCTCCATGTATACAGCCTGGGCGAGCCCAGCCGCTTCATCACGGATGTGGCGGAAGATAAGTACGTTTTGGCCTAGAGTCAGGCATGGACCGATAGTTCCGACCAATTCGGCGGGATTCACACGGGTTCCGTCAGCACGTAGGCCTGTTCCTCGAACGGCTTACGGTATTTGGCCGGGGTACAGCCTTTATGCTGCTTGAAGACGGTAATGAAGTAGCTGAGGTTGTCAAATCCGACATCCAGGGCAACCTCGACGATTTTTTTGTCGGTGTTCTCCAGCAGCTTACATGCCTTGAGCACCCGGTAGTGGTTGACGTATTCCACGGGGCTCTTCTGGGTCATCTGTTTGAAAAAACGGCAAAAATGCCCTTCGCTCATATTGATCTGTCCCGCCAGCTCTTTGAGCTTAAGCGGCTCGGCGTAATGATCATGTATATAATGAAGCGCGGTTTTCAGCCGCTCCACCTTGTCATGGCTTCCGGTGGGGCGGCTTTTGCTGTCTTCGCCCCGCGGCGCATGAGCCGACAGCAGGGCGAAGATCCAGAGCAGATGCGCTTTCGTCGACAGCTCGTAAGCCGGTACTTTGGCTTCGTTTTCGCGGATAATCCGGTGCAGCGCGTCTAAAATGTCCTTTTCCCATTCCGAGTTTCCGGTGATGTGCTGTTGCGGCGTAAAGGTCTTTTTCATCAAGGGTTCGATATATTTCTCCTGAATGATGTCAAAGTCCGGGCTTCCGAGCAATTCGGCGCTGAACACGACCGCTGAAAAGATGCACGGTTCATCCGAGGCCAGCATCCCTGAGTGAATTTCCCCGCTGTTGACGAATAATGCTTCGCCTGCGCATACCTCCACATACGTCATATCGAGCTGAAAGACGGCGCTGCCTTGATGCAGCACGATAAATTCCATTTCATCATGCCAGTGGCAGTCCAGAATGCTCTGTCCGTTGAGCTGCTCGACTCTGGGGTAGATGCTGACGGGATACAGCGGATGCCCGTGCACGCGGTTCTCCCTGAGCATTTCTCGATTCATCAGATGTCACTTCCATTCTATCAATTATCAAAATATTAATATATTTGGTCAAAATAACGTAAGAATTCTCTTCATTAGATCAATATTATTATAATATAAACTCTAGGAGGGACAAAACATGAAATTCACGGACGGTTACTGGATGATCCGGGAAGGTTACAACGTACAAAATCCTGCGGATATCCGCGATATTACACATACAAGCGACTCCATGACTGTATTCGCGGCGACGAAAATCATTGCAACCAAGGGCGACACGCTGAACGGTACGCTTCTGAAGGCCGATTTCAGCTCCCCGATGCCGGATGTAATCCGCGTCAAGCTGTTTCATCATAAAGGGAAAGTAAGCAAAGGACCTGCGTTCGAATTGTTCCCAAGCGATACCAACGTGCAAATTTCGGTAGACGAAGATGCCGCGGTGCTGACCAGCGGCCAGCTGAGCGTGCAGGTCAACCGCAAGCAGGGCTGGAACATCGATTTCAACTATGCCGGCAAACGGATTACCGGCAGCGGCTGGAGAGCGCCTGCTTATATCCAGGATCCGGATAAAAAAGCGTATTACCGCGAGCAGCTTGACCTGGGCGTCGGCGAATACATCTACGGCCTTGGCGAACGCTTCACCCCGTTTGTAAAGAACGGCCAGGTGGTCGAAATCTGGAACGAGGACGGCGGCACGAGCAGTGAGCAGTCGTACAAAAACATCCCGTTTTATTTGTCCAACAAAGGCTACGGCGTGTTCGTCAACCATCCGGAAAAGGTATCCTATGAGATTGCGTCTGAAAACGTATCCAGAGTGCAGTTCAGTGTCGAAGGTGAATATCTGGAGTACTTCATCATTGGCGGCGCCACGCCGAAGGACGTGCTGGATAACTACACGAAGCTGACGGGCAAGCCTGCGCTTCCGCCGGCCTGGACCTTCGGTTTGTGGCTGACGACATCCTTTACGACGGATTACGATGAAGCGACTGTCAACCACTTCGTGGACGGCATGGCCGAGCGCGATCTGCCGCTCTCCGTCTTCCATTTCGACTGCTTCTGGATGAAGGAATACCAGTGGTGCGATTTTGAATGGGACAAGGATATGTTCCCCGATCCGGAAGGTATGCTGAGACGGCTGAAAGACAAGGGGCTGAAGATCTGTGCCTGGATCAACCCGTATATTGCGGAAAAATCGTACCTCTTCGATGAAGGCATGGAGAACGGTTACCTGGTGAAAACGCCGGACGGTTCCGTATGGCAGTGGGATTTGTGGCAGGCCGGCATGGGCCTCGTGGACTTTACGAATCCCGATGCGGTGAAATGGTACAAGAGCAAGCTCGAAGTGCTGATCGACCAGGGCGTCGACTGCTTCAAAACCGACTTCGGCGAAAGAATTCCGACCAACGTCGTCTATTTCGACGGATCCGATCCGGTGAAAATGCACAACTACTATACCTTCTTGTACAACAAGGCGGTATTTGAAGTGCTGGAAGACAAGCTGGGCAAAGGAGAAGCGGCTTTGTTCGCCCGTTCGGCCACGGTCGGCGGCCAGCAGTTCCCGGTTCACTGGGGCGGCGACTGCTCCGCAACGTACGAATCGATGGCGGAGACGGTCCGCGGCGGTCTGTCGCTCGGCCTGTCCGGGTTCGGCTTCTGGAGCCATGACATCAGCGGCTTCGAAAATACGGCTCCGCCGGATATTTACAAGCGCTGGGTGCAGTTCGGCCTGCTTTCGTCCCACAGCCGCCTGCACGGCAGCACATCGTATCGGGTGCCTTGGCTGTTTGACGAAGAGGCAGTCGACGTGGTGCGCAAGTTTACGAAGCTGAAATGCAGCATCATGCCTTACCTTTATAACTCGGCAGTGGAATCCACGGAGCGCGGACTGCCGATGATGAGAGCGATGGTACTGGAATATCCGCAGGATCCGACCTGCTTCACGCTGGATACGCAGTACATGCTGGGCGATTCGATTCTGGTGGCGCCGATCTTCAATAAAGAAGGCGACGTCCAGTACTACCTGCCGGAAGGCAAGTGGACGAACTATCTGACAGGCGAGGTGCTGGAAGGTAACCGGTGGTACAGCGAGAACCATGGATATATGACCCTGCCGATGATGATCAAGCCGAACACCCTCCTTGCGGTGGGTAAGGAAGACAGCAGACCGGACTACGATTATGCCGACGGCGTCTCGCTGCACCTGTTTGAGCTTGGCGACGGCGCTGCGGCGCAGGCCGACATCGTGAATACGCTGGCCGAACATGAGCTCAGCGTCACCGCATCCCGCAGCGGCAATGTCATTGAGGTGAAGGCCACAGGGGCCGGCAAGCCTTGGACGCTCGTGCTCCGCGGTATTGGCGACGTGGCGTCCGTGGATCAGGGCGCGGCGGCAAGCGGCGAACTCGGTGCAGTCATTACGCCTGCGGCCGGCGCTTCATCCGTCACGATCACGTTAAAGTAAAGGGCTGCTAGGCAGCTGATGTATTGATACCGGACCGCAGATGGCTGCGGTCCGGTTTTTTAGAGATCAGAAGGTATAAACCATCCGAGGCTGAGCATCCGGATCTCGCAAGAAAAAAATTCGCTAAACGCGGCATGTTTCTAAGAATGTCTGTATTTATCTGCACATTGGCTAAGGAGGTTCTTACCGATGGAACAACCATCCTATAAATCATTACCTTTTTGGGATCACACTCTTCCGCTCGAGGAGCGGGTGGCCGATCTCGTTTCCCGTCTGACCGCGGAGGAAAAAATACCGCTGATTCCTACCCGGCAGGCCGCCGTGGAGCGATTGGGCATTCCGGCTTACAACGTGGGCGGGGAAGCGGCCCACGGCGTCGCCTGGATCGGGGAGGCGACGGTGTTCCCGCAGCCCATTGGGCTGGCCTGCACATGGGACGAGGAGCTGATGCAGCAAATCGGTTCGGCGATCGGGGATGAAGCGAGGGTGTTCCATCACCGGCATCCTCAGCGGCACGGCCTGACCTTGTGGGCTCCCACCGTGGACCTGGAGCGCGACCCGAGATGGGGGCGAACCGAGGAAGCTTACGGAGAAGATCCTCATCTGACGGGGAAGCTGACTTCTTCGCTGATACGCGGCATGCAGGGCGAACATCCGTTTTACCTGAAGATGGTGGCGACTTTGAAGCATTTTTTTGCCAACAATAATGAAGTGGACCGGCTCACGTTCTCCTCCAGCATCGATCCGCGCAACATGCATGAATATTATTTGAAGGCATTTAAAGAGCCGTTTACCGAAGGCGGAGCCTACTCCATGATGACTGCGTACAACTCGATCAACGGGACTCCCGCGATTGAAAGCCCTTACGTCAAGCAGTTTGTCAAAGGCGAATGGAAAATGCCAGGATTCATCGTATGCGACGGGGGTGATCTGTCCC
Source organism: Paenibacillus rhizosphaerae (assembly GCF_014192015.1). GTDB lineage: Bacteria > Bacillota > Bacilli > Paenibacillales > Paenibacillaceae > Paenibacillus_AQ > Paenibacillus_AQ rhizosphaerae. The sequence continues at coordinate 484,722 of NZ_JACHXJ010000001.1, forward strand.
AGACAGTCGACTATCACAAATACCATCAAACCCATGCCCAGTCCGTGGCGGGGGCGCTCAAGGCCGGCGTCGACTGCCTGACCGACGAGGTGGACCTGGTCGTCGATGCCGTCCGGGAGGCTCTGGGGCAAGGGCTTATCGCCGAAGCGGATTTGGACCTGGCCCTTCGCAACATGTTCAGGGTGCGGATGAAGCTGGGACAGTTTGATCCGCCGGAGCTGAATCCGTACGCCTCCATTCCGGAAGAGGCGCTGATGTCGCCGGACCACGCGAAACTATCGCTGCAGGCGGCCAGGAAATCCGTGGTCCTGCTGAAAAATGAAGGGAACCTCCTGCCCTTGGACAAAAAGCGGAAAGTATCCGTCATCGGACCGCTCGGCAATGCCGTCTATACGGATTGGTACAGCGGGACGCTTCCCTACGCTGTCACGCCGTACGAGGGTATCGCCGCCAAGCTGCCGGAACAGGACGTTCCGTATGCCGACGGCGATGATGTCGTCAAGCTCAATCAGACAAGCAACAGGTGGAGCGTCGTGCCGGGTACGGATGCGGATCGTCTGATGACAACGGTGCCCCGGGGAGAGCGGGAAGCGGACCAGCTGTTCCGCCACAGGGACTGGGGATACGGCAGCCATACGCTTCAATCGGTGAGCAGCGGATTGTATGTGACTGAAGGAGAGAACGGTACGCTGAGGGCTTCCTCGGAGCGGGTATGGGGCTGGTTCGTCAAAGAAGTGCTGCGTCTGGACGACAGGAAGGACGGTACCATTGCCCTGAAAGCGTGGAACGGCCGATCTATTGGGGTAGAGACGGATGATTGGGGGCAGGCTGTTCTTCGAAGCAAGGAAGACGCATCCACGGCCGAGGCGCAGACGTTTACCAAAGAGATTGTAACAAGCGGGCTGGAGGAGGCGGTGCGAATCGCGAAGGACAGCGATACGGCCGTTGTCGTTATCGGCAACAATCCGTTCGTCAACGGCAAGGAAGAGGTGGACCGTCCGGGAATCGGGCTTCCGGAGGCCCAAGCCAGACTGGTCCGGGAAGTGTGCCGGGCGAACCCGCGAACGGTCGTCGTCATCGTGGGTAGTTATCCGTTCGCGCTCGGCGACATCGCGGACGTCGCTCCGTCGATCCTGTTTACGTCCCATGGCGGGCAGGAGCTCGGCAATGCACTGGCTGACGTGCTGTTCGGCGATGTGAACCCGGGCGGCCGTCTGAATATGACCTGGTACGAAAGCGAAGAACAACTGCCCGATTTCCTGGATTACGATATTATCAAGGGCGGACGCACCTATATGTATTTTGAAGGCAAGCCGCTGTATCCGTTTGGACATGGTCTGTCCTTCACAAGCTTTGAATACAGCGGTCTTTCACTTGTATCCGCTAAGGTTCAGGCGGACGGCTTGATTCAGGCAAGCCTGCAGGTGACCAATACGGGAAGCGTCAGCGGAGATGAAGTGGTCCAGCTGTATGTCAAAAGCGGATCAACGCGCGTAAAAATGCCTCGAAAACAGCTGCAAGGATTTAAGCGCATCACGCTTGCGCCCGGGAAGAGCCAAACCGTCAGCTTTGCACTACCTGTCTCGGAGCTTGCCGTGTGGGACGTAACACGCGACCGCTACTGCGTCCAATCTGGCACGTATGAGCTCATGGCGGGAGCCTCCTCCGAAGACATCCGGCTTGTATCGGTCATCGAGGTCGACGGCGAAACGATTCCAAACCGGGATCTCACCCGGACAACGTTTGCCGAAAATTACGATGATTATGATGGCGTCGTGCTGGATGAGTGCCTGGAGGGACGGACTGCGGTCCGGACAGCACGGGGAGAGCAGGGGTGGATTGCTTTTCATCATGCCGAATTCAATCAGGAGGCGTACTGGGTGAAGCTGCGGGTCAGCGGGGGAACGCAGGGCGGCGGGATCGCGATCCGAATCGGATCATCGGAAGGAGGAGCTGCAGCGAGATTGGAGGTCGAAGCAGGAGAATCCCAGCACTTTGAAACCGCCTCGGCCCCGGTCCGCGTTGCGCCCGGAGTCCATTCGATCTACTTGTATCTGGAGGGAACCGTACGGATCAGCTGGATGTCTTTTGAGACGGAGCGCTAGGCGAATTTTTACCGAATTGAGGGGATGGAATTACCAAGCCTGAACTGGGAGCGCATGCATATCCATGACAGAAAAGAACCACAATATAACATGATTTATCATCGAACGTAAAGGTGGTTTTGTCATGGAAGACAAAAAATGGGATCTGGTGGCGCTTGCCTCGATACCGCTCATTATGACGCTTGGCAACTCCATGTTAATTCCCATTTTGCCTGAGATATCGCAAAAGCTGCACGTCAGCGCTTTTCAGGTCAGTATGCTGATCACGGTGTTTGGCGTTGTGGCGATCGTGCTGATTCCCATAGCGGGGTATTTATCGGACCGGTTTGGACGAAAAACCGTCATTATCCCCAGCCTCATTATTGCCGCAGCGGGAGGAGCGATATCGGGGGCAGCCGCCTGGTGGACGGACGGAGCCACCGCTTACTGGATCATTCTTGCAGGCAGATTCCTGCAGGGCATCGGTGCAGCGGGGGCTTTCCCGATCGTGCTTCCGCTTGTAGGTGATATGTTTGATGATGAAGACGATGTCAGCAAAAGCCTGGGAATCATCGAAACCTCGAATACGTTTGGCAAGGTGGTCAGTCCGATTCTCGGATCCGCGCTGGCTCTGCTGGTTTGGTTTTTGCCTTTTCTCGCGATTCCCGTTCTCTGCATCATTTCGCTGATCATGGTCGCTTTTTTAGTGAAAACGCCTAAGAAGAAAAACGAAAACAAAACGTCAATCAAGGAATTTCTGTCTGACACCAAGGACATATTACGTGAAAAAGGGCGCTGGCTGTATGCCATTTTCGCCATCGGCGGAATCAGCATGTTTATTACGTTCGGCGTGCTGTTTTTTCTATCGGAGACGCTGGAAAGCAAATACGGCATGCATGGGATCGTAAAAGGCCTGGTGCTGGCGATTCCGCTTGCGGCGTTATGTCTGTGCTCGTTTATCGCCGGGAAAGTGATCGGGAAAAACAAAAAACGGATGAAGTGGACCGGCTTTGCAGGCATGGCGCTGCTGACGGCCGGATTGGTCGTTGCCGGATTCAGCAGCCAGATTACGTTTCTCCTGATCTTTTTCTCAGTCTGCGGAGCAGGCATCGGCACCACCCTTCCCTGCATGGACGCGCTGATCACCGAAGGGATTGAGGAAAAGCAGCGCGGAACGATCACTTCTCTATACAGCAGCATGAGGTACATCGGGGTATCACTCGGCCCGCCCGTTGTATCCCTTCTCATGAAGAGCACCCATTGGATCCTGTTTGGTACGATGGCTGTGGTAGCGGCGATTGGCGTTCTGCTGACCCTGCTGGCCGTGAAGCCGAAGGAGAACAGCAGCAAGCCGGAGGATTCGGGCCGCAGCTCCCGAAGTAAGGGGCGGCGCGGAATCGGGTTGAGCAGACGGGTCGGCGCCCGCTGAGGGAGATCGTTGGAAAAACAAATGAATATGGATGATGCCTGGCAACGCGGCAGGTTCGGAAAATGTTTGGATTTTCCGGATCTGCTGCGTTTTTATTTGTTTATATTTAAAAAGGGGTATTAAAACAAAATTTCGTCTGCTATAATCAAAGCAATACAAATAAAAACAAATAAAATCAAAAGAACTTATTGGAGGTCGTCCTTATCATGGTACAAAATCGATGGAATTCCGATGAAGCTTCCCGGCAGAAAGCCGGCGTTGACCAGCTGGTGTACCGGTCCAACCTGATCGGCAGCGACCGCAGTGTCTGCAACTGGGGCGGAGGCAATACGTCACTGAAGACGGTGGAGCAGGACTTTCGCGGCCGTGACGTGGAGGTCATGTGGGTAAAAGGGAGCGGTTCGGATCTGGCGACGATGAAAGCACAGCATTTTACCGGCCTGCGGCTTGAGGATATTCGTCCGCTGATTGAGCGTGAAGAAATGTCGGATGAGGAGATGGTGGCTTACCTGTCCCACTGCATGATCGACAGCAAGCATCCAAGAGCGTCAATCGAGACGCTGCTGCACGCATTCCTCCCGTATCCGCACGTTGACCATACTCACCCGGATGCGATTATCAGCTTGTGCTGCGCGGATAACGGCAAAGAAATCGCCCGAGAAATCTACGGGGATACCTTCGTATGGGTGCCGTATATCCGTCCTGGATTTACGCTGTCCAAAATGATCGCCGAAGGCGTCCGGAACAATCCGAATGCCCAGCTGGTGCTGATGGAGAAGCACGGCCTGGTGACATGGGGCCAGACCTCCGAGGAATCTTACAACCAGACGATCGCCATGATCCAAAAAGCGGAAGCGTATATTGCCGGGAAGGTACAGGAAGAGAAGGTGTTCGGCGGGCAAAGGACGGCGGTGCTGGCGCCGGAGAAGCGCAGATCAGTTCTGGCCGAAGTGCTGCCTGTGATCCGCGGCGCGGTCAGCGACAGCAAAAAAATGATCGTCACTTACGACGACGCCGAAGACGTGCTGCAGTTCGTCAACAGCCGTGACGCGAAGGAGCTCTCGCAGGTGGGAGCGGCCTGCCCCGATCATCTGGTGCATACAAAGCGGGTTCCGCTGTATATCGACTGGGATCCGGCAAACGGCAATACCGATTCCCTCAAAGCGGCGGTGCGTCAAGGCGTCGAAGCTTATAAGGAAGAGTATAAGGCGTATTTTGAACGGAACAAAAATGAGGGCGATGTCATGTCCGAAGCGGCTCCGCGCGTCATTCTCATTCCGGGGATCGGCATGGTCAACACCGGCAAGAGCCTGGATATGGCGGGGGTCAGCGGGGCCTTGTACCACCGGGCGATCGCGGTGATGAAAGGTTCTACGGCCTTGGGACAATTCGTATCCTTAAGCGAGAACGAATCCTACAATGTGGAATATTGGCCGCTTGAGCTCTACAAGCTGTCCCTGGCTCCGGCGGAAGCGGAGTTCTCCCGCAAGGTCGCCTTTATTACCGGCGGCGCAGGCGGCATCGGCAGCGAAACGGCTCGCCGCTTCGTGTCGGAGGGAGCTCATGTCGTCCTGGCCGACCTCAACCTGGAAGGCGCGGAAAAGGTGGCCTCCGAGATCAACGCCAAGTACGGCGAAGGCCGGGCCAAGGCCGTCAAGATGGACGTAACCCAGGAGGATATGGTCAGGGACGCTTTGGCTGAAACGGCTTTGACCTACGGCGGCGTGGACATCATCGTCAACAATGCGGGGCTGGCCACATCGAGCCCGTTTGACGAAACCTCCCTGAAGGAATGGAATCTGAACATCAACGTCCTCGGCACGGGCTACTTCCTTGTAGCCAGAGAAGCGTTCAAGCAAATGAAGGAGCAGGGGATCGGCGGAAGCATGGTTTTTGTCGGCTCCAAAAATTCGGTGTACGCCGGCAAGAACGTGACGGCCTACAGCTCTGTCAAGGCGCTTGAAGCCCACTTGGCCCGCTGCATCGCGGCTGAGGGCGGAGAATACGGCATCCGCGTCAACACGATTTTGCCGGATGCGATCCTGCAGGGATCGGCGATCTGGAACTCCAATTGGCGGAACGAACGGGCGGCGGCCTACGGCATCGAGCCTGATCAGCTGGAAGAGCACTACCGCAAGAGAACGACGCTCCTGGTCAATATTTATCCGAAGGATGTGGCTGAAGGGATCGCCTATTTCGCCTCTTCCAAGTCGGAGAAGACGACCGGCTGCATGCTGACGATCGACGGCGGCGTACCGGCGGCATTCACCCGATAAGCATACGGATTACGGGGAAACTGGCGCAGATTGAACGTCTGATGAAAGGGAGCAGGCTCCGGCTGAACAGGCATGTTTGGCGGGGGCCGCTCCCTCTCTTGCCATAACACACGGCAGACTCCGGCGCGCTGCCGGCGTTCTGCCAGACTTTTAATGTTGAACCGCAAAGGAGGGACTACACATTGAAGGTTTCGCTATTCATTACCTGCATCAGCGACGCGCTGTTTCCGCCCATCGGCGAAGCGATGGCCCGCCTGCTGGCGCGTTACGGCGTCCGGCTCGATTTTCCGCAGGTGCAGACCTGCTGCGGCCAGCCGGCCTTTAACAGCGGCTATTGGGATGAAGCCAGAGCCTCGGCGCGGACGATTTTGGAAGCGTTTGACGACAGCGATTTTGTGATCGCCCCTTCGGGCTCCTGCACCGGAATGATCCATCATTATTACCCCAAGCTGTTTGAACATGAGCCTCTGCTTCAGGAGAAAGCGCTGGCGCTTAAGGAGAAGACGTACGAATTCACCCAGTTTCTCGTTCAAGTGCTGGGCGTGACGGATGTAGGGGCCGTTTTCCCCCACAGAGTCACTTATCACCCGTCCTGCCACGGCTCCCGGCTGCTCGGCATCAAAGACGAGCCGATGCAGCTGATGGCCAGTGTGCAGGGCATGGAGCTGATTCCGCTGCCTTATGCGGAAGACTGCTGCGGCTTCGGCGGGACGTTCGCCATCAAGATGAGCGACATTTCGGGAGCGATGGTCGAGGAGAAAAGCCAGCACGTGCTGGAAACGGAGGCCGAGGTGCTGGTCGGGCTGGACATGGGCTGCCTGCTGAACATCGGCGGCAATCTGCACTATCAGGGCAAGCCGGTCCGGGTCATGCATCTGGCGGAACTGCTGTATGAGGGAGTGAAGCACCGTGAGCAAGCCGCAGGGGTCTAGCGTAAAGGAACGGGCGGAAACCGCCCTGAAGGACGAATTTCTGGTTAACGCCGTCAAGTTTACGACCGAAAAGCTGAAGAACGGCAAGAAGGCGGCGACGGCGGAACACGGCAACTGGGAGGAATGGAGGGAACGGGGGCGGCAGATCCGGGCCCATACGATCGCCCATCTCGACTACTATTTGAACCAATTTGTGGATCATGCCCGGGCGCAGGGAGTACATGTGCATTTTGCCCCCGAGGCGAAGGACGCCGCCCGAATCGCGGTGGAGATTGCCAAGCACAAGCAGGCCAAGTCAGTGGTCAAGTCCAAATCGATGGTTTCCGAGGAAGTTCACATTAATGAAGCATTTGAGGGCATCGGCATCGAATCCATCGAAAGCGACCTTGGCGAGTACATCATCCAGCTGGCGAATGAACCGCCTTCCCATATCATTATCCCGGCTATTCACAAAAACCGGTATCAAATCGCCGACCTGCTGTCGAAGGAAGCGGGAGAGACGCTGGCGCCGGATACGAAAATTTTGGCGGGATTCGCGCGGCGGAAGCTCCGCGACAAGTTTCTGGAAGCCGACATCGGGTTAACCGGGGCTAACTTCGGCATTGCGGAGAGCGGATCGATCGTCATTTTTGAAAACGAGGGCAACGCACGCATGGTGAGCACGGTACCGAAAACGCAAATTACGCTGATGGGGATGGAGCGGCTTATTCCGACCTGGGATGACCTGGAAGTGATGGCGACGCTCCTTCCGCGCTCGGCGACGGGCCAGAAGCTGACCGTGTACATGTCGGGCATTACGGGACCGCGCCGGACGGCGGATGGAGACGGACCGGAGGAGATGCACATCATCATCGTCGACAACGGCCGCTCGCTGCAGCTCGGGGATCCGGATTTTCAGGAGCTTTTAAACTGTATCCGGTGCGGGGCATGCCTGAACGCCTGCCCGGTATACCGTCATATCGGGGGACACTCGTATCCCGGAACGTACAGCGGGCCGATCGGTGCGGTACTGACGCCGGCCCTAAACAAAAATACCGAGGAGTGGCAGGACATCGCAAACGCCTCCAGTCTGTGCGGCGCCTGCTATGAAGCCTGTCCGGTCAAGATTCCGCTGCACGACATGCTCGTCTATTTGCGGAACCGGAAGGTGGAGCGGGGGTATACCACAGCCGGCGAAAAGCTGGCGATGAAGGGCTTTAAAATGCTGATGAAGAGCTCCGGCCGCTTTAAGCAGGCGGTGAAGCTCGGACAGACGGGCCAGAAGCTGCTGGTTCGGGACGGATATATCCGTTCCCAATTCGGCCCGCTCAAGGGCTGGACGGCGTACCGGCACATTCCGGCGCTGCCCAGCAGATCGTTCCGGGAACGCTGGCCACAGCTGGACGCAGAAGTCGGGGCCAGCCTCCCGCCGATGCCTGAGGCGATGAAGTCCCGCATGGAGAGCATCGTCGCCGGCCGGAAGGAAAGGGGGACGAAGCGATGAACACATCCGATCCGTCATTTTTGGCGAAAATGGAGCAGCAATCCCGAGAACAGCAGAAGCGGTTCATCGGTCATATCGCCAACCGCCTCGGGCGTGGAGGTGCGGGCGATTCCCGCAAGCCGGAGCATCCGTATCGGGGCGCGCCGGAATTTTGGAACCGCTACGAGCTGACGCATGAAGAGCGGATTGAGCGCTTTATGGGGAACTGGCGCGCCGCCGGCGGCCATACCGAGCGGGTGGCCGGCTGGGAAGAACTGTCCGGCGTCGTGACTCGCATCCTGCAGGAGCACGGCGCGCAGTCAACGATTCGGCATGATTTGCCCGAGCTGGCTGGGCTCCGGCTGGAGCAGCAGTTGCCGGAGCTTGCGCACCGGGTATGGAACGGGCAGGATCCGGACGCTTCCCTGGCCGCTGCCGCCTATACGGATGCGGGGATCGTGCTTGTGGACGACGCCGTGGCGTATACCGGCTCGCTGGTGGTTACGTCTTCGGCGGAGAAGGGGCGGTCCGTGTCCCTCCTGCCTAATCTGCTGATCGCTATCGTTCCCACGGAACGCATGAAGACGCGGCTCGGCGAGGTCATGGGCCGCCTGTCCTGCAGCGCCGGGGAGGGACTGCCGGCAGGGGTGCATTTTATCTCGGGGCCGAGCCGTTCCTCGGACATCGAGAACGACTTGACCATCGGTGTTCACGGACCGGGGATCGCCTACGCTTTGATTGTCGGATAATCCGATTCGGAATTGTCCCCGTTCCCGGCCCAAGGGGCATGGAGATGACACGTTGTCCGGGAACGGGCAAATCTATATAATGGGTGTACGATAGAACGAAAGAGGGAAGCTATGTTAGTTGCGGAACGTTATGATACCATCGTGCGGCTCGTCAATGAGCGGGGCAGCATCCGGGTGTCCGAGCTGAGCGAGCTGTGCGGCGTGACCGAAGAGACGATCCGCCGCGACCTGGACCGGCTGGAGCAGCAGGGCAAGCTGCGCCGGAGCCATGGCGGGGCCGTCAGCGTCAAAGAGACCCAGGCGGAGACCCCGTATTTCGAGCGGGAAGTCATCCATCAGGACGAGAAAAAGCGGATTGCCGAAGAGGCGGTGCGGCGGATCGAGCCGAGTGACCGCATCGCCCTGGATGCCAGCTCGACGGCGTGGTATATGGCTTCGATCCTGCCGGACATTCCTTTGACCGTGGTCACCAATTCCATTAAGGTTGCCCTGGAGCTGTCCTCCAAGGAGAAGATCGAAGTCATTTCGACGGGCGGCATGCTGGCAGCCCATTCCTTGTCCTACGTCGGCCCGCTCGCCGAACGCGGACTGGAATCCTATTATGTGGATAAGGCGTTTATTTCCTGCAAGGGCGTGCACCTGGACCGGGGAATCAGCGAATCCAACGAGCTGCAGGCGATGGTCAAGCACCGGATGATCCGGCAGGCGAAGAACGTGTATATTCTGGCCGACGCGAGCAAAATCGGCGTCCAGGCGTTCACCCATCTGGCCGATTGGTCCGAGGTGGACGTGCTGATTACCGACGGCTATGTTGACGAGAAAGACGCGTCACTGCTCCGGGAGAAATCGATCGAGCTGATCATTGCGGGGCAGACAGATATGAATACAGGTTAATCCGTACGCGCTGTCCGCCACGGTCATCCCGCTATAGCACCGGGCGCCCAAAGGCGAGAAATTCTATAAGGCCCCTAAATAAAAAAAACAGCCCTGCCGGGAAACTCCCAGCCGGGCTGTTTTTTTATTTGTACGTAGTTACTCGTCGGCTTTCGCCTGGCTTTTGGCCGCTTTAGGCACTTTCTCCCAGTCGGCCAGGAAGCGCTCGATCCCGCTATCGGTCAGTGGATGCTTCCACAGGGACGGCAGCAGCGAGCCCGGAATGGTTGCGATGTGGGCGCCGGCGATGGCCGCGTCCTCCACATGCTTGATATTGCGGATGCTGGCGGCGATGATTTCGGACGTCATGCCGTAGTTTTCAAGGATTTGCTTCAGCTCGCGAATCAGCTTCATGCCTTCGACCCCGATATCGTCCAGGCGTCCGACGAACGGGCTGACATACGTAGCCCCGGCTTTGGCGGCCATCAGGCCCTGTGCGGCGGAAAAGATCAGCGTCACATTCGTTTTAATGCCCTTTTTGGCCAGTTCATGACATGCATACAGGCCGTCTTCGGTCATCGGTACCTTGATGACGACGTTCGGTGCCCATTCGGCAATCTCGTAGGCTTCCTTCAGCATGTCCTCGGCTTTGGTGCCGATGACTTCGGCGCTGACCGGGCCGGAGACGATGCTGCAAATCTCCTGAATGACCTCTTTGAAATCCCGGCCTTCCTTGGCGATCAGGGAAGGGTTGGTCGTTACCCCGTCCACCAGTCCCAGGCGGGAGATCCGTTTGATTTCGTCGATGTTGCCCGTATCCAGGAAAAACTTCATGTCACTAATTCCTCCTTCGGTTATGAAAAGATATGGCTATCGGTTAAAATAAAAATTATAATAGTGTGTATCATAACTGATTTATGACACATTAATTATTTAAACCATGCTGCCTGTGGTATAACAATGGAATTGCAGCTTCAGGTGATTTTTCTCAAAGGAGAGGATTCCCATTCAACTAACTCCGAGACAGCTGGATATCGTGGAACTTGTGCGGGAGCATGCTCCCGTTACAGGCGATCAGATCGCTGAGATGATCGGCCTCAGCCGCCCGACCCTGCGCGCGGACCTGTCCCTGCTCACGATGCTGGGCTTGATCAACGCCAAGCCGAAGGTAGGATATTTTCCCGGTGAAACGCCAAGCTCCCAAGGTGAGTTTGAACAAAGATTGCAGCAAATATACGTGAAGGATATATACAGCGCCCCTGTGACCATCTCAGAGCATGCGACGGCCTACGATGCCGTTGTGCAGCTGTTGTGCGAGAATACGGGAACGCTGATGGTGACCGGAGAGTCCGGTGAGCTCAAAGGGGTCGTCTCCCGTAAGGACGTCCTGAAGCTGACGATGGGGCATGCGGATTTGAGCACGATTCCCGTCGGTCTGGCGATGACCCGCCGGGCGCACATGGCGGCGCTCACGCCCGAGGAGACGGTGCTGGATGCGGCCGCCAAGCTGGTGAAGCATCAGGTGAACTGCCTGCCCGTCGTTTCCGCCGAGGGGGACAGCATCATGATTGGCCGGGTCACCAAAACGGATATTTTACGCGTATTGATCGGCCTCGCGGGTGAAGGCGGTTCGCCGGCCCCGAATTAAATGTACACCAATCATTTCAAAAAAGCCGGCTGCTCCCATCCCGCATGGAATGGAAGCAGCCGGCTTTTGCCATTGGCCGTTACCGTCTTGGAAGCAGCCGGCTTTTGCCATTGGCCGTTACCGTCTTGGAAGCAGCCTTACGTATTCGTCCGACAGCTTCATCAGGTTCAAAATATAGTCGTAATCTTTGCGGTATTTCGAGAAGTCGGCGACGGGCTGCATCGTCTTCAGGGAGATGGCGGTGCCATCTTCAAAGCCTTTGCCCGGCACAAACAAAATGTCATTGTTGAAGAAGGAGCCTGTCGGCAGATAATACCGCATCCCGACAACATTATTGTCGATGTTGAGCAGGTCGTGGCCAAATGCGGTATATTGCTTGTCCTTGAGCGAAATGCCCAGCAGGTTCGCTAGCGTCGGCATCATGTCGAGCTGACCGCCGACCTGGTCGACGACTTTGCCCTGTTTCCCGGGAATATGCATGATCAGCGGGATGTTGAAGCGGGTAATCCGCTGGTCATAGGTAATGCCGAGCGCCTGCTTGATGACTGCCGGATCATTGTCCTGCGGCTGAAGACCGAAATGGTCGCCGTAAATGACGAGCATGGTGTCGTCCCACATGCCTTTCGCTTTCAGACCGTCGATCAGAGTACCGATTGCATAATCGGTGTAATTCACCGCCGTCAGGTAATCTCCTAACTGGGTTCCCTGTATGGAATCGGGGACTTTGATTTTCTTGCGGTCCTCTGGCACCTTGAACGGAAAGTGGCTGGATGCGGTAACGAACTGGGCATAGAACGGCTTGCCCTGGTCATGCAGTTCGGACAGCTTGTCCAGACCGACCCGGTACAGCTCCTCGTCCGAAGCACCGAAATCGTTGAAGTGATCATTCTTATACGACTTTTTGTCGTAGTAATTTGTGAAATTCAGCGCCGGGTAGAGCTGATCCCGGTCCCAGAATTTCACGTCATTGACGTGAAACGTATCGGCCGTATAACCGAGCTGCTCCAAGAGGCGCGGCATGCTCGGAAGCTCTCGGTCGCCGAAGCCGCTCGACATCGCCACCGTACCGGTCGGGTAAATCGACGTATTGCTCATAAATTCAGCGTCCGACGTATTGCCTTGTCCGATCTGCTGGAAGACGCGTGGGAAATACAGGCCGCCGTCAGCCAATTGGTTCAGGACTGGGGTCAGTTCCTGACCGCCCGTCGACAAATGGATCGGGAAGTTCTGGAACGCCTCCATTTGGATGACGATGACGTTTTTGCCCTTGGCGGCTCCAAACATCGCTGGCTTGTCTTGCGCAGTCTCACTGGCGTACGGGTACGATTGCTCGGCCTGGCTGACCTTTTGAACGGTGTCGTCCAGATTGCCGGAAGCGATCAAGCTGTTCTCCTCGCTGGCGCGGATCCCGGCGGCGACCTGGTAATCCAGGAAGCCGAGATGCTCTGCCTGCATCAGCTCATTGGTGATGGAGCGGTCGGCATTGATGTACAGCGCGGAGACGATCAAGCCGATGATGCCGAGGGCCGCCGGCCAGATTTTACGGAGCCGCGTGCGCAGTGAAATCCGCAGCGGTACCCAGCGGCCGATCAGCCACAAGAGTGCGACGATCACAACGTCGGCAAAAAATAAATAGTTCTCCGTTTCGATCGTCGACTGGACGCTTTCCTTGATCTGCAGCACCTGCTTCAGCTCGGACAGCGCCGTATAAGTCGGCACCGAATTGAAATGCTGAAAATACAGCGCCGAAGCAAACATGAGAATCGAGAAAATGGCGTTAAAAATCCAATAGACCCATCCCTTTGCTTTCGCGGGGGTGATCAGCTCAATGATGCACAGCAGCACCAGCAGCGCAGCCGCGTCGGCGGTGATCCGGCTCCACAAAATATCATGGAAGAAAAAGTACCGGAGGAGCAGCAGCTTGAGCATCAGAACGACGAAAACGGCGATAAAGGGCGTTTTCGGTCTGGAATAAGTGGAACGGAAGTCGATCATACCTGCTCCTTTCTGTTCATTACAGTGTTCGTTGGTATTTACAAGTATAGTCATGATAAACCCGATTTTACATACCGCGAACACTAAATTAACACAAAAAGGGCAAGCTGTTAATCATTTTTGGTATTCCGGACCACAAATGCCATAAAAGAACACATGAATCATTTCCTCTGTAAATGTCTCGGGATCCTCACTCTGATTGACTAGATCCAGCAGTTTTTCGTACTGCTCCGTCATCATACCGACATAGAGAAGCACCATCTGGACGGACACTTTCTCCGAAATTTCTCCCCGCTGCTTGCCCTTCTGCACAAAATCGGTGATCAGGGGGATGGCGCGTTCCTCATACTGCTGCTGGATATACCGATTGATTTCCGGGTCGGCTTCGATCAGCTGCTTGAGCACGGAGGGGGTGAAGGGCAGTTTTAACCTGCTTTTCTGAAATATGATGTATTCGATTTTTTCCTTCAGCGGCGCATCGCCGGTCAATATGCCTTCATATTCCTCCATCAGCATGGCGACAAATTCCTTGAACACTTCGCGGAGCAGCGCCTCTTTGCTGCCGAAATAGTTGTATATGGTGACCTGTGACACTTCCGCCTTGGCTGCGATATCCTTGATGCGGATTTGCCGGGGTTCCCATTCACCCAGCATTTCCAATACCGTTTGTTTGATTTTTTGTTTGATCTGCAGCGCCCGCTTTTCAAATCCATTCATTACTTGCGATCCATCCTAACTATTTTAAAATAGGCCATCGGCTTGATCGAATGAACGAAGAATACCGGCTTCGTCCGTACGATCTAATTAATGAAATTATAACACAAAAATATTTCATAAAATGTATTGACGGTGGAAAGCGGCAGGCGTATGATCCATTTATGAAATATTTGAACATTAATATTTCATAAATTCAAAATGTGCATTGGAGGCGCTGGCATGCTGAGCGTTGAACATGTGACCAAAATTTTTCCGAACGGGAGAGGCATCCGGGACGTCACCTTCTCGGTCCGCCGCGGCGAGGTGTTCGGTTTCCTGGGGCCCAATGGAGCCGGCAAATCGACGACGATCCGGCATATCATGGGCTTTTTGAAGCCGGATCAAGGCTCCGTGAAGGTATGTGGCCATGACACGTGGAAGGAGCAGGGGCGATTTCAAAAATATATCGGCTACCTTCCCGGCGAAATCGCGTTTATCGAGGGGATGACCGGCAAGGCGTTTCTGGATTTTATGGCAGGCATGCAGGGCGGCGTCGATTCGGCTTGGCGCGACGAGCTCATCCGCCGGCTGCAGTTTGACGTCCGGACGCCGATCCGGAAAATGTCCAAGGGAATGAAGCAGAAGGTCGGGATCGTTGCCGCCTTCATGCACCGCCCGGAGGTCATTATTCTGGATGAGCCGACGTCAGGGCTGGATCCGCTCATGCAAAAAGTGTTCATCGAGCTCGTGCTGGAGGAGAAGGCAAGGGGGACGACCTTTCTGATGTCCTCGCATAATTTTCCGGAAATCGAACGGACCTGCGACAGGGCGGCGATCATCAAGGACGGCGTCATTATTGCGGTCAAGGATATCCATGAGCTGCAGTCGATGCAGCGCAAGCTGTTCGAAGTGACGTTCGAATCGGAGCAGGAAGTGAACGATTTCATGAAATGCGGTCTGAAGATCGATTCCCGGGAAGGCAGCCGCGTGCGGGTGGCCGTTCAGGGCGATGTGGACCGGTTTATCCGCGAAACCGCCCGCTTTCACGTGCGCAATATCGATGTGTTCACGCAGAACCTGGAAGACATTTTTATGAATTATTACGATCGGGAGGGTCAAACGCCATGAATATGCCGCTGTACAGACAAATGCTGGCGATTAACCTGAAAATGTTTATGAATTATGCCGTCGGATCGGCCTTTTATATCTTATTGATGTTTTGGATTTATCCGGGAATCGCCAAAAACAGCGGCAGCTTGAATTCGCTGATCGATGCGATGCCGGAGGGCGTGGGCAAGGCGTTCGGCCTGGAAAACGGCTTTGGCAGCATCGGCGCGTTTATATCCGGCGAGTATTACGGCCTGCTGTACCTGCTGATTCTGTCCATCTTCTGCATTCTGGTATCCACACAGCTAATCGCCAAGCTTGTCGACCAGGGCTCGATGGCGTACCTGTTGTCGGCGCCCACCACCCGGACGAAGGTAGCGCTGACCCAGGCGGCCGTGCTGCTCTCCGGACTGGTGCTGATCTGCGCGGTCACGACGCTGGCAGGTTTCGCCGGGTACGCCTGGTTTATCGGGGATCTGGCCGATTTCGACGGCACCGGCTTTGTGCTGCTGAATGCGGGCGCCCTGCTGCTGTTCTTCTGCATCGGAGGCATTTCTTACTTGATTTCCGCCTGCTGCAATGACGAAAAGCGGGCGCTGACGCTCTCGGGTGTGATTACCATCGGATTTTTCAGCCTGAACCTGATCGGCAAAATCAGCGGGCAGCTCAGCTGGATGCGGCATATTTCGGTCTTTTCGCTGTTTGATCCGGGGGAGATCGTCGGGAAGACGGCGAATTGGCCGTTGTCCGTCGCGGTTTTGGCCGGCTTGGGGGCAGCGGCTTTCGCCGCCGGCATGATTATTTTCCGGAAAAGAAGCCTGCCGCTGTAAATCAAGCTATACTAGGGGGAGCAGGCACACCGAATCAAGGAGGTCACGATGAAAGCACTCATATTGGCGGCTGGCTACGCCACGAGGCTGTACCCGCTGACGCGGGATGTGCCCAAAGCCCTGCTCCCCCTGGGGCCCGGCACCATTCTCGACCATATCGTCCGCAAGGTGGAGCGGGTCAGCGGCATTTCGGAAATTGTATTGGTCAGCAACCACAGGTTTGCCCCTGCGTTTCGGGCATGGGCTGCCCCGCGCGAATTCCGCGTACCGGTGCGCGTGCTCGACGACGGTTCCACGCATGAAGCGAACCGGCTCGGCGCGGTTGGAGACATGGGGATTGCCGTAAAGGAGATGGGGATGGAAGAAGACGTTCTGGTCATAGCCGGAGACAACGTCTTTACGTTCGACCTGCAGGATTATGTCGACTTTTATCGCAAACGGCAGCGCGACTGCATCCTCGTCCAGCCGATGGAACGTACGGAGGACTTGCGGCGGGTCGGCGTCGTCCAGCTCGATGAGGGGGGCACGGTCCTGTCTTTCGAGGAAAAGCCGGCGCATCCCCGGACGAATCTCGGCGTGCTCGCTGTGTATATTTACCGCAAAGACACGCTTCCTCTTATCGGCGAATACCTGGATGCAGGGAATCAGCCGGATGCCCCGGGATATTTCCCCGAGTGGCTGTGCCAACGCAAGGAGATGGCCGCCTACCGGGCACAGGGAACGAGCTATGACATCGGGACGCCGGAGGCTTACCGCGAGGTGACGGAGAATTATGCAGCGCTGTTCAAAGATTGAATAATTATAGTTATACATGTATATTTATACATCATGAGGATTGAGGAGCGATATACATGTATAAGTTTTTAGAGGAAATCACGATCAACACGTGGCCAGCCAAGTATTCCGCTCTGATGAACGGTTGGCTGGTCCGCTATGCGGACGGATACACGAAGCGGGCGAATTCGGTCAGTCCAATCTACCTGGACCCGGGCTGCGACGTAGACGGTTGTATCGCTGCCGCCGAACGGTTTTACCGGGATGCCGGTCAGCCGGTCATCTTCAAGATGACCCCCTATGTCATGCCGTCCGACCTGGACGAACGTCTTGCCGGGCGGGGGTACGTGCAGGTGGATCTATCCAGCGTGCGAACTCTCGATCTGGCGGTGGAAACGCCGCCGGCGGCTGACCCGGGGCTTCATATGGTGTTTCGGGACCAGCTGGATGCCGGCTGGCTTGAGCAAATGTCCCTTATGAACGAAATACCGGACCACAGGCAATCGGTCCTGGCGTACACGCTGGCCTCGACTCCGCTCCAGCAGGGATTTTTCCAGATACAACAGGGGAGCGAAACGGTAGCCGCCGGACTCGGCGTGATTCAGCAGGGATGGCTGGGCCTGTACGATATCGTAACACACCCAGGTTTCCGGCAGCGGGGTTTTGGATTACAGCTGATTCAACGCATGCTGGCATGGGGCAGGGAGCGGGGAGCTCATTCGTCGTTTCTTCAGGTCATTCAGGCCAATGAGGCGGCATGCCGGTTATACGACAAGCTCGGCTATCGCGAAGTTTACTCGTACTGGTACAGGGTGCTTAAATAATGAAAAAAGGGGAATGTTTGTTCTTGTCTCAACGGCCAATGGCAGGTATCATAGAGTGGCATGGCCAGTGCCGTGACAGATGAATTTGGGTTGGGAGAGATGAGGATGAACGACATGCCGGAGAAACTCGCACCGATGTGCGAATTGATCGATGAGGTGAAGGCATTGGCGGATATTCCGGAAGATCAGTGGACGGGAGCGATTGCCGAGGGCAAGTGGTCGCCGCAGGAAATCATCGGGCACATCATGCTGTGGGACAAGCATTTTCTGGAGCATGCGATCCGGCCGATGGCGGCCAAAGAACCGATGGATATGCCAAAGGTGGAACTTGATGAATTCAATCGGGAAGCGGCCGCATTTGCGCGCAGCCAAGGGCGTCAGGAGTTGATCGATCAGACGGTGCGCTGCCGGGAACAGATCATCGGAGAGCTGAAGCGGATACCGGAAGATGACTATGCCACCGAGTACAATACCGGCAGCGGCAAGCTGTCCGTTGACGAGTATCTGGCCGATTTATACTGGCATGACCGCCATCATATGAATCAGATTAAACATTACATAGCTAACGGGCAAAATTAGAACAGCTCTCATCACAAGAGGACCGTAACGAGGTACAGCGTACTTCGGGCGGTCTTTTTTATAATATCAGAAAGTATAATGAGCAGCATCATGGATAGGGAAGGTTTAAAATAATAGGGCATTGGGTAACGCTTAAGCCTCCGGGGAATTTCTTCGGGGCTTATTTGGCATGAAATCGGGTGGCCGGACCGTAAACTAATAGAAAATCTATCTGTCTGAACCCAAGGAGGTCTGGCATGAACAGAGAGGACCGGCTTGAAGCAAGCCCACACGGGGGGACGCCTGAATCGGTAAGCATAAGCGAAGCCGAGCCGGCAGAATGGGAGTGGTACCTGCGCATTTATGGTAAACAGATGGCTGCAGGGATCAAGCTGCCGCTTCACACCGATTCATTTCTGCCTGCAGGGATCATGCCTTATTGGTTGAAAAGAAACGAAAAGGTGATCGGCGGTGCTGCTCTTTCGGGCAGTGCGATCCGAGATTTGTTCACGATTCCTCCCCATCAGGTGGATAACGGATTAATCCTTGCTGTCGTCGTTGCGATCCGGGAGGCGGGAACGGGAGGGGGAACGCGTACGATCCGGGCCTATGAAGTCTTTGCGGATCAGGAAGATGCCTATATGCGAGCAGGCTTTTTCCCGGCACCCCACAGGCATCGCTGGATGCAGCGGCCAACGGCCGAATATGACTCCCACGTAAACGGCGGATCCGCTTTTCAATCCGTGGAAATCCATCATGAGGGCGGAGAACGCAGGCTCGTGCTCGAACGGGAGATTGGTTTGTTTTTGTTCAAGCATGCATGGCATGTAGAGGGCAGTAAGCAAGAGGACGCTGCTTTTGCAGACGTGCTGTCCAAGCTCAGGCTCGTTGCTGTGCATATGACAGAGGAGACAAGGCTGGCTTCAAGCCTTTTGTATGATACGTCGACCCGCGCATTGATCGGGGTCTGCATCATCGGCATACTGGCAGGCTGTCCCTCGATTCAGGAGCTCACCGTCATGAAGGCTTACAGAGGCCGTGGGCTGGAGACCCGGATGGTGCAAAAAGCGCTGACGATGTTAAAAAAACAGGGGATGCCTTTGCTGCGGATTCGTGCCATTCATGGGCATCCGCATGAGTCCTTGTGCTTTCAACTTGGCTTTATGCCTGGTCCTCTGTTTATATCGACCATGACCAAGTATGACTGAGTGGTCCGATTCACATCAAAGGGAGCTTCTGGCATGCTCCGACGTGCTTGTTGACGGCAAATTCGAGCTTTCGCCGCGGGACTTGTCCCTCGTTTTTCCGCGGAAGCCGCAGCCAGCGCATCTGGAAGCAAACATAGGGAACTGGGAACAAGCGCCCGGCATATTTTCCAAAACTTGATTGGGCCATCTGCTTTATCCTGCTACCGTAACTCATTGACGCTCACAGCATAATGAATTAGAATTTCTTTTTGAAAAGTTCATTTCAACATTTCAACATCAAGATCGTGCAGCATCCGCTTTTAAACTCCGATTCGTTCGCGAGTGGCGAAATTTTAACGAGGGCCCCGCAGGGTCATCGGTTTCGTTCGCCCCCTGTCCTAACCGACAGGGGGCTTTTGGTTGTTGCGCGGGTACAGGCATCAGGAGGTTATCCATTTGAACAAGCTCAAATACTCGCTGCTCATTCTGATCGGTGCATGCAGTTACGGCGTGCTTTCCTCCATTATGAAGGTCGGCATGAAGGAAGGTTTTACGGTCAGCCAAATGCTTGGAGGCCAATATATTTTCGGTTGGTCCTTGCTGCTGGTGCTGATGCTTATTTTCTCCCGTAAAAAGGTTGCACCGAAGCAGTGGCTCGCATTGCTGGCGGTCGGAATTACCATGAGCGGCACGTCGGTCTTCTATGGCAAGGCCGTTGAGCGGCTGCCCGCTTCGATTGCCGTTGTGCTGCTGTTCCAGTTCACATGGATCGGCGTATTAATGGAAGCCGCCGCGGATCGTCGCATTCCAAGCCGCAGCAAGATCATTTCGATTGTGATCTTGATCCTGGGGACCCTGCTCGCTGGAGGCGTCATCGGCGAAAGTACCGGACCGCTGGACACAAGAGGCGTCGTATACGGTCTGCTGGCTGCTTTTACGTTTGCGCTATATATGTTTGTCAGCGGACGCGTCGGAACGACGGTTCCTGCCTTTAATAAAAGTTTCTTCATGACCACAGGCTCGGGCGTCATCGTATTATCCGTCTTCTCTCCCGCTTTTTTGTGGGATGGGGCTTTGGTCGCCGGATTATGGAAATACGGCCTGATTCTTGGCATTCTAGGCATCTTGATCCCGGTGCTCTTTTTCGCGATCGGTATGCCGAAGGTGGGTTCCGGCACGGGGGCGATCCTGGGAGCTGCCGAATTGCCTGCGGCGGTCGTCGCATCCGTCCTGCTGGTTCACGAGCATGTGAGCAGTCTGCAGTGGCTCGGCATCGTGCTTATTTTCATCGGCATCGCCATTCCGCAAATCCGCTTTTCAAGGAAGCAAAGCCCGCCGATGTATGAACGACCGGAAAGCGCCGCACATCGTTAGCTTTTTGACGGGCTGCGAGATTAAGCATTACGGTACAGGGTAATGTAAACGTGTAGACTTCTCTTCTTATTTTAGCCTCGGCTCGTAGCCGCAGGCTGTTTTTTTTGTATAATGGAATCAGTAAGAAGGGGGTTGATTTGCAATTATTCATGCAATGACTGCATTTTCTGTTTAGGGTAATCAAAGAAAGCTTCGATTTCATTAAAATATGGAGGTAATTTCTTATGATTATCAGACAAATGCATGTGAACGAGGCGGACAAGATCCGCCAAATCGACCGGTCCGAACAGATCGACCGGATTTACAAAATAAATGGCGGGCAGCTTAAAACCGTTCCGATGGGACATGAATGTCCGACCTGGGATGAGGAACTCACGGATGAAATGGTCAACCGCTTCCGGCGTGAGCTGGAGCAGGGAGGCACGGCATACGGGGCGTTCGACGGTGAAGTGCTCGCTGGCTTTGGCGTGCTCGGACACCGGTTCAGAGGCCGCGATCATGACCAACTGCAGGTGGATCTGATGTATGTCAGCCGGCCGTACCGGAGACAAGGGCTGGCTACCCGGATCATGAACGAGCTGAGCCGCGTGGCCAAGGAGCGCGGAGCAAGCTATTTATACATATCCTCCACGGAAACGGAATCGGCGGTCGGCTTCTACCGTACCAACGGCGGAGACCTCACCGAGGAAGTGGATGAGGAGCTGTATGAGCTGGAGCCGGAAGACATTCATATGCTCAAGAAGCTGTAAGACAAAGGAAAAATCGAGGTGAACGGGCAGTGTTCGTGTATATTGCATTCGGAATAGGTATGATCATCATGATCGGGGCGGGCGTCCTCGCTTGGAAAAATTCCAAGATCATCGCGGAACAGAAGAAGCAGCCCGGCCCCAGGCCGATCCACTACACCTATACGGTGCATGTGACAAATCGTTTGGATGAAGCGGAGAACAGCCGTTTTACCCCGATCTATCGAATTACGTATGAGGATCCGCAAGGAGAGATGTATGCGTACTTAAGCAGGGTAACCGGGGAAAGGGAGCTGAAGCTGTCCGAAGCAACCGGCATCATGGAGACCAAGCTGGCGGACGTGCTCGCGAAGGGCCGGCTCAGGGCGGCGTCTCCTGTCATGGAAGCGGTCATCGGTGAAGAGGAGAAGGAGGCTGTGGCCCGTTTGGACCACAAGTTAAACGCGTCAGGGGGGCTGGTCCGTGGATGATATGACAAAGCAGCCGATTCGCGCGGTGTTGTTTGATTTCGACGGCACGCTGGCGGATACACTGCCATTGTCTTTTTACGCGTTTCAGGAGGTGTTCCGAAAGTACACCGCGAAGGAGTACAGCAATGAAGAGATCGTGGCCTGGTTTGGACCGACCGAAGACGGCATTATCGGCCGGGTATTGAGTTCCCACGAGGCACTTCCTGAAGCCATTGATGACTATTACCGGATCTATGAGTCATATCACGACCGGATGCTCTCGCTTTCTGAAGAAATCCGCGGCATGCTGAACCGGCTGCAAGACATGTCCATTCCGATGGGCATCATTACAGGTAAAAGCCGCAGGTCGCTCGACATTTCTTCAGCGAAGCTTGCTATGGGGTCTTATTTCACCGTAGGCTTTGCCGGGGATGAACTTACCCGTCCCAAGCCGGATCGGGAAGGCATCGACCGGGCGATGGCCGTGCTCAGCGTAACGCCGGAAGATACGCTGTTTATCGGGGACAGTAACGCCGATATGGCTGCCGGGCGGGCGGCAGGCACCCGGATCGGCGGTGCTATGTGGTTTGAAACGATTCAGAGCAGCAATCTTCATCCGGTTCCCGATTATCGGTTCACCTCGCCGCTTCAAGTGGCTGAGCTGATCGGCAGGTTAAATCAGGCCAAAGGATAGACCAAGAGGCGAAGGAGTGAAGGCGCATGCATGTCGTTTCATTTCAGGATCCGGAAGCATTTTTGGAGCATACGGAGCCGGTGCTGCTTGAGAATGAACTGCTGAACAATCTCCCGCTCGGCATTCTGTATCGGTTGGTGAACACCATGAAAGAAGAGGGAGGCCTTCCGCGGCATGGGGAGGGAAGCAGCCGGCTGTTTCTGGCGACGGTTCAGAACGGAGGGCGGCCCCTGCTCATACTCGTTCAGACGCTGTCGCATCTGATTCTGTACGCAAGCGATGAAGTCGGCGGTCCGGATCAGCTTCGGGCTTGCTGCAGCGAGGCGGTGGACTATATGATCCGTCAGGGTGAGGTATCCCAAATCCCGAGCATTATCGGGTTAACGTTAACCGCTCAAGTGTTTGCGGAGGTGTGGCGCGACAAGACCGGTATGTCCTACCAAGTCGGGATGAACCAGCGGATATACCGCTGCACGAAAGTGAACTCTATTTCCGAAAGCGAAGGACACTTGAGAGAAGCAGGGCCAGATGATCTGCCGCTCCTTACACAGTGGGTGCTGGACTTCAGCCGTGAAGCGCTGGAGCCGATCCCGCAGGAAGACGCGGAGCGGATTGCACGAAGGGGAGTCACTTTGTCTTCCCTCTATATCTGGGATGACGGGGGACCTGTCTCCATGGTCCAAAAATCGCGCCCGACCAAGCGCGGTATTGTGGTAACACTGGTTTACACGCCTCCCGAGCTGCGCGGCAGGGGTTATGCAAGCTCATCCGTAGCCGAACTGACCCGGCGGCTCCTAAGCAGTGATTACGAGTTCACCTGCCTGTACACGGATCTCAGCAATCCGGTGTCCAACCATATTTACATGAACATCGGCTACGAGCCTGCGGCGGATTCCAACGTTTATGTATTCGATCGGGCGGGCGAATAGTTACATATGATAGCTGCCAGTGGGTTCGTCTAGGACCCATTCCAGCATGGTCAGCATATCCTCGATGCGGAGCAGCTGGGCAGACAGCGAGGCGTGGACCGGCGAGTCCGGTTCAGCCGATTCGATGCGGGAGAGCAGCATCTTTTTTTGCATCAGCAGTTCGTTCATTTTGGATTTAACCTGGTTTTCGGTTCTCATTGTTAACCCTCCATGTGCAGTTGTTGCGGTACCATGATGATTATACCAGTCTTGAAGGGCAGGTCCATAACCGAATCGGCCCATCCACTATTCCAAGGAGATGATCAGGAAGATGAATCTGAAGAAAATGGCTGCGGAAAAAGCGGTTGAATACGTAGAAGACGGTATGCGCGTCGGTCTGGGGACAGGCTCTACCGCTTACTGGGCGATCAAGAGAATCGGTGAACGCGTCAGGGAAGGGATGACGATACAGGCCGTGGCGACTTCCAAGGCTTCGGAGAAGCTGGCGGCCGAGGAAGGGATTCCGCTGGTGCCTTTTCACGAATTGGACGGTCTGGACCTGACCATTGACGGTGCAGACGAAGTCAATCCGGAACTGAGCCTGATTAAAGGCGGGGGAGGAGCCCTGCTGCGGGAAAAAATCGTCGCCTACCACAGCAAGCAGCTGATCATTATTGCCGACGAGCACAAAGTGGTGAATACGCTGGGCGCTTTTCCCCTTCCGGTGGAGATCATCCCGTTTGCGCATGAATGGACGCTGGGGTCGCTCGAAAAGCTCGGATGCAGCCCGCAGCTGCGGACCGATAACGATCAGCTGTACGTCACCGACAATGGGAACTATATCGCCGATTGCCGCTTCGGGGAAATTGCCGACCCTGCCAAGCTGCATCAGCAGCTGTTATACATTCCTGGCGTGGTGGACAACGGTTTGTTCATCGGCATGGCGGACCGGGCGGTCATCGCCGGCAGCGACGGAACGGTTAAAATCATGGAGCGTCCGCTGAGCCGGTAGGTCAGGCACATTCATGAAACAACCGGTATTGTCCACTGCATGGCGAAATCTGCTGACCGTGTTGATCGTGGGTTATACGCTTCTTCTCCTTTATTGGATGTTCCTGGGGTTCGGAAGGCGCCCGGGTTCATCCTTTCATTATAATGTCATCCCATTGCGGACGATCCGCCTGTACATTCAGTATGGCTGGACGATGTCCCCGAAAATATGGATCATCAATTTGTTCGGCAATATGGCGGTGTTCGTCCCTTTCGGCCTCCTGCTGCCGCTGCTGATCAAGAAGCTGCAGTCATGGCTTGGGCTTACGGTGGTTCTCGTTTCGTCCATCCTGGTCGTGGAATGGATGCAGATGCTGCTGCGGGTCGGAAGCTTTGACGTGGATGACGTGATCCTGAATACAGTGGGCGTGTGGATCGGATGGGTGATCTCCAGCATTTGGAGGGAACGGTTCGGCATAAAAAGAGGAACAAAGGTTTGACATCATGCCGTCTTTCGATTATCTTAGCATTAAGATAGCGCGTTTGGAGGTTTTTACATGGCTGGTAAAACTAGCAACGATGAATTGTCCCTGGATTTATTTATTGTACTTGCCCGCGCTTATAATTCAGTAGTTGCCCACTCCATTCGTGATATTCAAAGCCACGGTTTGAATTCAACGGAATTCGGAGTCCTGGATCTGCTGTATCACAAAGGGCCCCAACCACTGCAAAAAATCGGGGAGAAGGTACTGATATCCAGTGGGAACATTACGTACGTAGCGGACAAGCTTCAGAAAAAGAACCTGCTTGTCCGCAAGGCGTCGCCGGACGACCGACGGGTTATATTTGCAGATCTGACGGATGAGGGGAGAGCTTTCTTCCAGAGTATTTTTCCTCAGCATCAGCAGGTTCTGGTCCGCGCGGTGGAAGATCTGGACAGCGAAGAGAAGAAGCAGGCGATTCAGCTGCTGCGCAAGCTCGGATTGTCGGCAGAGCGGAAATTCAAGGAGAGTGGGGCCATATGAACGGACAGCTTCGCGCAAACATCCGGCCCGGACTCGAGGTCGAAATCGTATTGAAGCAGGACCAGCGGACAGGCAAAAGGACACGCGGCATCGTAAAGGATATCCTGACCAATTCCGCCCAGCATCCGCACGGCATTAAGGTCAGGCTGACGGACGGACAGGTCGGCCGGGTGCAGGAAATCATCACGCCATAATGTGTCGAAAACAAAAACAGTATGGCAGTAGTGCTGACGCATGAAAAACAGCCGGCTGCCCGCCGAAAGAGCGGGAGCGGCTGTTTTTCTGTTTTCATACCGTTACTCCTTGAGCGGTCATCATTAGCAGGTTGCCGCGTCAAAGCAGCTGCCTAAGCCGGCGACACATCGCTGTGGCCGGCTTCCGCTGATTTGTGTCCTTTTCCTGCGGCGGTCGCGGCAGTCTCGGCGGTTGCGGAAGTCGGGCAATTGCGGCGTCCGCAGCGGTCACAGACGAAACCGTTCAAGCTGATCCCACTGCTTTTCATTACGCAAAATTTCGCGCTGTTTTGGCCCGATCAGGTCAAAATGGGGAAAAGGAGAGCGGTTGTGTATATATTTCGGTGAAAGTCCGTGGCTGACGCACCAGCCTGCGAGCCGGTCCAAATCCGAGCAGCCGACCTTGGTAACCGTCGTCATCCCGGGAAAACGCGGATCCAGCCAGTAATGCGTCAAATACGCAATTTCTCCCCGGCCGACCGCCTCCTTCCACCGGTTCAGTTCAGTGCGGTTAATTCCAAAAGCCATCCTGTATTCATCCCCATCTATTTTGTCATTCGTCTTCGGATAAGTTTCATACGTCTTTCGCATATTTCGAGTCATACCGCATGGCAAATTACAGCTTGCCGCTTAAGCCTCCGCCGTGCGCTGCATCAGACGCTTCAGCTTGGTTTCGGTCGGAGATCCGGCGCACGGCGTGTAGATGCTGCAGCGCAAATCGCTGCCGCCCTGTACCTGCAGCGACGTTAAATCGAACAGCATCTTTCCGGCTTTGGCATGCCTGAACTCAATCAGCACCTCCGGCGCCGAACTGACCTGGCTCTGTTTCCACAGCGTCAGGAATTCGGGATCGGTATTCTCCATTTCCCGCAGAAACTGCTCATACCATTCGTCATCGACGTACTGCCCGTAATACGCGCGGAAGATCGACAGAAATCCCATGATAAAATGCTCCCAGTTGACCGCCAGCCTCCGCAGCTCCTTACGGGTAAACAGAAGGCTAATCAGGTTCCGTTCCTCGGGCGGAATCTGGGTAAAGTCGAGAAACACGTGAGCGGCCGCTTCGTTCCAGCCGACAATCTGGAAGCGCCGGTCGGAAATGATCGTCGGACAGTAATGGAGCTCATCCACGATTTTTTGCAGCGCCGGGCTGATCTGCGGGTGCTCCTGCTGCATAGGGGAGGCAGCGGAGCCGCTCTCCAGGGCGAGAGAAAACAAATATTTCCGCTCGTCCGCTGTCAGATGAAGCGCGGACGCGACGCAGTCGAGTACCGAAGCGGACACTTTGATGTCCCGCCCCTGTTCAAGCCAAGTATACCAGGTGCTGCTGACCCCGGCGAGCTGTGCCACTTCTTCCCGCCGGAGCCCGGGCGTCCGCCGGCGGGTGCCCTGCGGCAGTCCGACCGTCTCCGGCTGCAGCTTGGCCCGCTGGTTTTTCAGAAAAGCGGAAAGCGCATTAAGCCGTGCCTGCTGATTCATCTATTCCTGCACCTCTTTCAAAGTTAAGACCCATTCGCAGATCCATTTGTAAGTTCCATCGTAGACCGCTGCAATCCGGGTGTTCATTATGATGGTGTTGTTTATACTAGGATAAACTATAACTTGTAATAGGATAAATGCTATGGAAAGATGATATCATAATTTGAGTTTGGGAGGAATATCAGATGGAGAAAGTTGTCGTTACAGGAATGGGGCTGGTTTCGCCGCTGGGCAGCACGGTACCCGCCTTTTGGAATGCCATGATTAAAGGCGAGTCGGGAATATCCCGGATCGATACGTTTGATACATCCCACATGAAGGCTTCCGTCGCCGGCATCGTGCGGGACTTTGATGCGGAAGCAAGGTTCGGCCGCAAGGAAGCCCGGCGGATGGACCGCTTCTGCCAGTTTGCGCTGGCAGCGGCTGAAGACGCGCTGCAGGATGCGGAGCTGGACATAGACCGCCTGGATAAGGAGCGGACCGGTGTGTATGTCGGCTCGGGCATCGGAGGCATCGGAACGTTGATGGAGCAGGGGGACGTTCTCCGTTCCCGGGGGCCGGAACGGGTCAGCCCGCTGCTTGTCCCGATGATGATCTCGAACATGGCCGCAGCGACGATTAGCATCCGGTTCGGCTTCACCGGACCTACGATGTCGCCGGTTACGGCATGCTCGATCGGCAATACAAGCATCGGAGAGGCATTCCGGCTGATCCGTTCCGGCGGTGCGGACGTCGTGATCGCCGGCGGTGCGGAAGCGGCCATTTCCGAAATCTCGATGGCAAGCTTCGGCAACGCCACAGCCTTGTCGGCATGGGACGGCGATCCGAAGCTGGCAAGCCGTCCGTTCGATGCGGGCCGCGACGGGTTTGTCATGGGCGAAGGCGCGGGTATCCTGGTGCTGGAGTCGCTGTCCCACGCCCGCAGCCGGAACGCCCGCATATATGCGGAGGTAACCGGGTATGGGGCCACTTCGGACGCCTATCATATTGTCGCTTCCCATCCGGAAGGCATCGGAGCCTACAATGCGATGAGGCTTGCCCTTCAGGAAGCCGGCGTCCGTCCGGAGGACGTCGATGTGGTCAGCGCTCATGCCACGAGTACGGAGGTCGGGGACAAGTCCGAGACGCAGGCCATCAAGCGCTTGTTCGGCGAAGCGGCTTACCGTGTGCCGGTGACGGCGAACAAATCGATGCTTGGGCATATGTTTGGGGCCTCGGGCGGCGCTCAAGCCATCGCTTTGGTGCAAATGCTGCTGGAAGGCGTGATTCCGCCGACGATCAATCTGCGGGAAGCGGACCCGGATTGCGACCTGGATTATGTTCCGAACAACGCGCGCAAAGCAGAAGTCACGGTCGGGATGTCCAATTCCTTCGGTTTTGGCGGTCATAACGCGGTAATCGTCTTGAAGCGATTCGAAGCGTAACCAAGGTCCACACCCGTTCTATCGGGCTTTTGGGCGGTCAATCCGCTGAAGTCTCGTTCTGCTGGGCCGATATGGTATGATGGGGATATCATATCCATAAGTCAGAAACCCATAAGTGGAGGGGATGGGATTGGCCGTCAAAATTTGTCCGAAGTGCGGGGAATCCAATCCGGAGCAAGCGTGGACCTGTGTACGCTGCGGCACTTCCCTGCAGGACGCCGAAGTGGCCGGGACTCCGGATGCCGACAAAAAGGCAGGCATATCGCTCGGACGCGATGAGGGCATCTGCCCCGCATGCGGCGAGCAGCTCGAGCCTGGGGCGAGAAAGTGTAAGTTTTGCGGGACGACGGTTTATAAAAAGCCCGCTGCACCGATTTATGAAGAACCGGAAGAAGATCCGTTTAAACCAAGCGCGGTGTCAATCGTTTTGCTGATTCTGGCGACGGTGGTGTTTCCACCGGCAGGCCTCATCGTAGGCGGGGTGGCCGTCGTTCTCGGCGATTCGGATAAACGGATCGCCGGGCAGCTTTTGATGATTCTCGGGCTAATCGTCATGGCAGTAAAGTACTTCCTTTAATGCGTGCCGCCATCATTTTCTAGAAGAAAACCGGCTGCCAGCCTGGTCGGGAGGCTCCTTCCCTGGGTATATCTTTAGTAGATGCTTGTTAACTAAGGAGGCTGGCCGATGACTAAAGAACATTTTGAAGCAGCGAGGGCTTCGGAAGCGGAGTACCATCAGCGCTTTTATGAAAATAACGATCTGTTTGAACAGGGAACCTGGATGGCTCAGCCGGGGCCGGTCGTGATGGAAATGCTGGAGCGGCTGCTCCAGCATCGCGAGGATGCGCAGGTTCTGGATCTCGGCTGCGGCGTCGGACGCAACACGATCCCGGTCGCCGAGCGGTTGCGCGGCACCCCGAGCCGGGTAGTCGGTTTGGATCTATTGGAGGATGCCGCAGCCAAGCTTAAGGAAAATGCGGAGGAATTCGGTGTACAGGAGCTGGTTGGATCTGAGGCCGCCGATGTGGAGCATTACCCCATTGAGGCGAATGCCTACGATTACATCATCGCGTGCTCGGCACTAGAGCATACATCATCCCGTGACGCCCTGGAACAGGTGCTGGACCGGATGAAACGCGGGACACGGACCGGCGGGATCCACTGCATCACCATGAGCACGGACGTAGAGGAAGTCGACCGGGTAACCGGGGAGGTCCGGAAGGGATTGATTGAGCTCAATTTGGCGCAGCAGGATGCGATGGCGCTGCTTCAGCAGCATTACCGGGATTGGAACATCCTGATCGAACGGGTGGTACCGCAAAGCATCGAGGAAGTGAAGGAGGGACGCAGCATCGATTTCCGCTGTTCCCTGATCACGTTTGCCGCACAGAAGATCCGGTAAAACCGGGATAGGCTTGCAGAATTATGCCCCATGACAGCCAGCGGCTGGCGGGGCTATTTTTATGTACACATTCGCTATTGGCAATGTAAAAGTCGGCTTAACATTTTCCGGGCGCGCCCCGCATTTTCGGTC
Source organism: Paenibacillus rhizosphaerae (assembly GCF_014192015.1). Taxonomy (GTDB): domain Bacteria; phylum Bacillota; class Bacilli; order Paenibacillales; family Paenibacillaceae; genus Paenibacillus_AQ; species Paenibacillus_AQ rhizosphaerae. The sequence goes on from NZ_JACHXJ010000001.1 coordinate 515,002, forward strand.
CGGTTGAAATTTACGCGCAGACAAGGTACAGTAACGAAACAGAATCCTTTTTGCCATGATAGGGCAGTGAATGAGAAATGACAGGAGGCAGAACCTATGCTGTTAAATATCAAACAATACATACGCAAGCCGGAAACGATGGAGCTCATCTCTTATGCCGTTTTTCCCGATGACCGGTCGATTGAGCAGGCAATCCAGCAGTACGAGGCAAATGACGCCTGGCAGCTGTACGGTTTTGAAGACGGAGAGCTTCTTGTCGGGTTGATCGGCTTTGAAAAGATGGACGATACCTTGTTGATCCGCCATATTTCGGTCATCCCGGAAAACCGCGGGCTCGGATACGGAAGGGGCATGATCCTGGAAGTCCTGGCGCAGGAAAAGCCCGCTAGGGTCGTAGCGGAGACGGATGAGGAGACAGTTGACTTTTATCGCAGCATCGGATTTGAAGTGCACAGCCTCGGTGAACTGTTCCCGGGAGTGGAGCGTTTCCGCTGCGTTTACAAGGCCGAAGAAGAAGAGGAATAAAATTGTCTATCGGATCAAACGAATGAAGCCGGTCCCGGGAAGGGACCGGTTTTTTTGCGTTTTTCCTTTTTTTGCAACCTGAACGGGTTTGGGTGCATCTTTATAGTAGAGGGGAGGTAGCCGTTCTGGACGTAATCGGGAGACTGAAGCAAAAAGATGAGGCGGCACTTCAATGGATTATGCGTCAATTCGGTGACGAGCTGCTGCGAACGGCGTTTCTTCTGCTCCGTGACAGGTATGATGCCGAGGAAGCGGTTCAGGACAGTTTTATTCAAGCCTTTCGGCATATCGAACAGCTTCAGGATGAGAGCAAACTGAGGAATTGGCTGATCCGCATTGTCGTGAACAGATGCAGAATGAAGCAGCGTGCCTGGTCGTGGAGACGGTTCTTGCCCTCGCCGCGGATGGAGGAAATGATGGGTGGACTTCCTGCCCCCGGCCCGGAAGAGAAGCTCCTGACGAAGTGGAGGAACGAGGGTCTGAGCGAAGCCATTCATAGGCTGAAATACATCTATCGCGAAAGCATTACGCTTTACTATTTTAATGAGATGAGCGTGTCCGACATTGCCGGTTACCTGCAGCTTAGTGAGAACACCGTCAAGGCTCGGTTGGCCCGCGGACGTCAACAATTGCAGCAGATGCTGGAACAGGAGGAGCTTGATGCGAAAAACAGAACAGCTTTTGATTAAGCGGACTTTGGAGCAGGAGCTGTCCGAAATTCGGTTTACCCAAGCTGAGGAAGTACTGAGAGCAACCCATCCCCGGAGCTGGAGAGACAGGGTGCGGGCTTTTTTGAACAAAGAACTGGAACTGCCGCTTGTGCCGCTTGGGACAGCCCCATTGTTCCTTATGGCTGCGTTGTTCGTATACCATTTAGCCGAGCAGCCGAAAACTCATCCTGGCGGGCCACAGCTGCATCGTGAACTGATTGAAGAAGGTGGAAGCTATTATTGGAAAGACGAATATGAGCGGAAGGTGAATGGGCATGAAGGTGACCATCAAAGTTAAGCATTTGATTTTGTCCACTGCTGTCTTTCTCCTGCTCGCAGCTGGATTTCTGGTAGCCCTTTCCCGTCAAAGCCCCCCGTCTCAAAACACTAATCAGGCGGTGTGGAGCAATTTGAGCAAGCAGGAGGTTTTCAAGCGGATTCGGGAATCGGAGGATGAGCAGAAGTGGACATATATTCGCAATTACCTGATCGGCAGGGAGGGAGCCGAGCTAACAAACAGCTACGACATATATGTCGGTCCGGGAACATCGGAATGGAGCTCGGTAACTTATGAGGGACAGGGGAAGCTCCCCCCCATCACATTGAAGGAAAAGTTCCCCTATTTGGAGGCTTACGTGGAATCAGGGCCAGCTGATTTTAATTTGGCTGGAGCGGCGTTGCTTTTGTCTTACTATTACGAAGGAGCGGGGCAATGGGAAAAAGCGATCGAGCTGCTGGAACGTACCGATGAACGGCTGCCTGCTTCACAGATGTATGCCGCTCAGAAGGTGAAAATTAGAATGGCCGAGGTCGCCGGAAACCATGGAGACATGGATCTTTTTCGGCAGATCAGTGCCGATTTATCCCACGAGCTTACACAAAATCCAGACACTCGTATCGTGGAGAAGTTCAGCTGGCTTCAGACCCGATATCTGGCCGGAAACGAAAGCATTCAGCAATATTTGAAAGCACTAAAAAAATGGGAAGGATCTCCGGTCTATGGAAGCGGGAAACAACCAACGGTGATCTTTGACCAGCCCACTCTGCTGAAACAGGGATTACAAAAGCTTGCTGCCTCAAAATCGGACCGTCTGCCTGAAGTGTCGGGTACGCTGAAGAGAAGCGACGGTTCACCGATAGCCTATGCTGGCGTTTATTTGCGGACGAAGGACCGCGTTCAAGGAAGCCTCCAATCGGACGAACCTTACCAAACGATGACCAACGGGAAGGGGGAATATACGATCAAAGGAGTGCTTCCAGGAAGCTACCAGCTGTATTTGGGGCTCGAATTGGATCAGATCAGCGGGTGGACTTGGCCTACGGAATCCAATGAATGGATTCGTGTTGGATTTCAGGATGTAACCCGAGATGCCGTTTTACAGCCGCTGCTGGAATTAGCTTTCCCCGTTAACCAGACGACGGTCCGCGAAGATCGGATCACCTTTGCATGGGAGCCTGTGCCGAAAGCCGCTTATTACGATATATACCTCGGGGTGCGGATTCATTCAGGTTCGGTCAGCCAACCGGTGAAGACAAAGGTTGACACGACACGCATAACGATAAAGACCGAGGAACTCTATCATCTGATAGGCGGGATTTCATCCTATTCGGATCAGGACCGGAAGATGATCACGGATCCGCTGTCCCTGCTCGGGTTCTCCAATCCGGATAACCGCTTCTTCTGGACCGTGAATGCGTATGACAATGATGGCCATTTGCTCACCCGAAGTGATGGGTATCGCATCGGAAACGACAAAATCGGAAACCTGCCATTCTTTTATCTGAAGGAGAGAGAATTGACACTGGCGGACCGCACGCTCCTGGCAGGGAATCTGGACCAGGCCATGAAACAATATGAGCAGGCATACAAGGACGATCCGGCCGATACGCACAGCCTTCATATGCTGATCGTGATGATCGATGCACAAATATCCGAACACCGATCGAACGGATCGGATTCCTTCGACCGAGAAAACGCCGAAAAACAGCAAGAGACTTATTTGAAGGAAATGGTTCTGCTCCATCCGACCTCCGGATATTTGTCGAGACTGACAGACTATTACTATAAGAAAAAAGATTGGCAGGCTTACAATGCCTATTACAAACTTTATGAAAAAGCGATGGCGAGAGACTCGTAGTATGCCGATCTGTCGACCCATACGATGGCCATGATGAGACAGGGGAAGCTGAAGGACGCGGAGGCATTATTCGTTCAATCGATGGAGGATGATCCCACGCATCGAAGGTTTGGACAGTACCTTGCTCTGATTCTGTACCGGGAATGTTTCATTAAAACGGCTAGGCAGCTAGCCGGTTCGTACCCTGACCTATCTTCAAACGAGTCAAACGATTGGGAGCGCATGCTGGAAAGTATGGAAGAGGAGGCCGCTTCCAATGCTGATTATGACAAAGTTATCCGCAAGTATCTAGGATGGTACCTTCAGGATCAGCAGGAACTGTTGGACGCATGGCTGCGAAAAAGGGATCCATTGTACCAGGCTTTGAGGGCATTTATTCAAGCCCTTCAGAACAGCGAGTGAAATATTCGGAGTCCCTTTCCTTCAAAATGAAAAATCCCGCGCATGGTCCCGTTTCGCTCCCGGGCCCGAATACATATACTGCAGTATGCAGCTTATGAGTCAGAAGGGGGGCGAAGGCTTTGGTGTATTCATACACCGCGATAGGGGATTCATTGACCGTCGGTTTTGGAGCCTTGCCGGGAAACGGTTTTGTTCCAGTGTATCGGGGGATGGCGGAACAGCATGTAAGAGCTTTTGTGTCCTACGAAAATTTTGGCGTAAACGGGTTGACGACGTCAGGCTTGTATGAGCACATCAGCCGGAATGGAGCGATGCGGCAGGCGATCAAGCAGGCGGAGATCATTACGATCTCGATTGGGGGCAACGACCTGATCCGGGCGGCCAAAAGCGCACCGTTCGGCTCGAAGGCTTCCCAGCATTTCAACCAGGCGCTGAGCCAATGCAAAACGAATGTGTCCGGAGTTCTCCGCACGATCAACCAATTAAAAGGCGGGGGCCAGAGTCCCTACATTATCCGCGTCGTAGGCTTGTACAACCCGTACCCGCAGGTTGAAGAGGCGGGTTACTGGGTACAGCAGTATAACCGTTTTTTAAACGGAAACGCCGGTGGAAACCTGGGGGTCGCCAACATTTACGGTTCCTTTCAGGGAAGGGAACGGGAACTGCTGTCGCTTGACCATCTGCATCCAAACGGCAGGGGGTACCGGGTGATTGCGGAGCAGCTTAACGCGTTGGGTTACCGGCCTTTGGCCTAAATCGCCCGGCAGCAAAAAAACAGACCCGTCCGCCGGGTCTGTTTTTTTGCTGCAGTATAAGGCTCACTTGCGAAGCATGCTGAGGACGGCCCACTTCCGTTCCTGACGTTTTTTGTACTTGGGCAGCGCCCGGTACAGGTCGATCGATTCCTGGAACGCCGCTTTGGCATCCTGACTCCTGCCGAGGGATTTGTACATCATCCCGAGCAGGTAGTAGCCCTCACAGGAGGAGGACTGAATCTGCTGGAACTCCTGCACATAGCTCACGGCCTTGGCGTGGTCGGTGTTCTTATAAATATCCGCCAGCCTCAGATAAGGGCGGCCGTATTTGACGCGCGGGTTCAGCTCAAGCGCTCGCAGGATGTGCTGTTCGCCCTCCTGGATGCGTCCCAGCTTGAGCTTGATGGTACCAAGATCATCCCAATATTCGGCGGACTCCTCGGACTGGGTTTCGATGGATTCCAGCAGACGGAGCGCCTCGGCATACTTTTTCCGTTCGATCAGCAGGCGGGCGAGCTCGTGCTTGGAAGAGACATCGCTGGGGCTCATCGTCACGTGCGCTTTCAGCTTGGATATCCGGCTCATCCGTTTAAAGGGTTTGGTCACGCTCGGAAAAATGCCTACAAATTTTCTGTCCAGCAAATAGACGATGATCAGCAGGACAAGGATGGCCAGGAAGGGGTTTCCGAGCAGCCGGGCCAGTATGAAAAACAAGGCGATTTTAATAAACATAAATCCTCCTTTATGAAAAACGCCGGACCAGGCTGCAGCCAGCAGCCTATTGGCTCGACAGTGCGCTTCGTACGCTTAAAATGTATTTCGATTGATCCAGCGGGTTGACGCCCCGTCTCTGGCGAGCGGCATTGGTTTCCGGCGGGGCTTCCTGATATCCGGCAAAAGAGGACGCCATCACGCCGCGGCCGCCGGTCATCGACCGCAGCTTCACCGGAAATTCGAGCGAAGTCGCCGCCGGGATGATGCCTTCGACCATAAAGCGTCCGTGCAGGATGGAAGGCGGCTCAAATTCCGCGCGCATCTGCACCAGGTCGCTGAGGATCTTGCCCCCGTATTCCTCAGGGGTAGTGATGCGAAACCGAAGCATCGGCTCCAGCAGGGTCGTGCCCGTCGCAGCCAAGCCGTTCATGATGCCCATCGGCGTTGCGACGACAAAATCGAGCGGGTGCGTATGCCACACATGATGTTCTCCTTCAACGAGGGTTACCCTGAGGTCGGTGACCTCCCAACCCCGGAGCCCCTGCTGCAGGGCCTCCGGGACGCGCCGCTCCACCTCGTTCTGATAGCTCGTCAGCAGATCTTCGCTCCGTACCCGGGAGCTGTATACGAGTCCGCTCCCGCGGGGGAGCGGTTCGATCGTGAACCGGAGCACGGCCCAGCACGGCTTGGGCATTGTATAAGCGATAAAGCCTTCGCCGGCTTGGCTTGGCGTTTCCTTATAAATAACGGAAGGCTGGCCGAACCGGACCTTCAGGCCAAAACGGCTCTCCAGCTGGCTGGACAAAATTTCGAGCTGGATGGAGCCCATCACTTTAAGATGGAGCTCCCGCTCGTTGGGCAGCCACTGCAGGTCAAGCAGCGGATCCTCGTCGGTGAGCTCCTGAAGCGCCTCCACCAAGTCCTGGTAACGCGCTTCTTCCTCGGCCTGTACCTGAACGGTCAGCAGCGGTACGGCGATGGAAGGGGAAGGGGGGATGCGCTCGATGCTGCCCAGAATATCGCCGATCTTGGATTGGGACAGGCCGTATACCGCGGCGATATCGCCGGCATGCAGCTCCCCCAAATCTGCGAATTTGCGTCCGTCCATTTTCCGGATCTGGGTTACCTTTTCCTGAACGTCCTGCGTCAGATTGCGGATGGCATCCCTGTTTTTCAGGGTGCCGTTATAGAGCCGGACGTAGGCGGCGCGTCCCATCGTTTTGTCCCGTTCGATTTTGAACACGATGCCCGCCAGCTCGCCGTCGCTATCGCCGGTTGGCCCGGGCAGATACGCCGCGGCATGATCCAGCAGCTCCCGGATGCCGATGCCCCTCTGCGATGAGCCGAAGAGCACGGGGAACAACCGGCCCTGCCGGGTCAGTCGGGCGAGCATGCTCCGCAGCTCATCCGGCTCAATCGGCTCACCTTCGATAACCCGCAAAAGCAGCTCTTCATCCATATCTGCGCAGGCCTCTACCAACTGTACGTACTCCGGGCGTTCAAGCTCCCCATCCTTAGCAGAATCCAGAATGGAATGCATACCGGCAAAATCCTCCGCTTCGCCTATCGGCATCTGAAGCGGGACGGCATGCGGGGAGAGGAGCCGCTTGATTTCGTCCATGACGGAAGCGGCCGACACGCCAATCCGGTCCATTTTGTTTACGTAAATTAACGTCGGGATGTTTAAGGATCGGAGCGCATGCCATACCGTTTCCGTTTGGGACTGAACGCCTTCGGCCGCGGATACGATGAGAATGGCCCCATCCATGACGCGCATCGTCCGCTCCACCTCGGATAGAAAATCGACGTGGCCCGGCGTGTCGATGACGTTAATATGTATGCCTTTCCAATGAAGCGTGGTCGCGGCGGCACGCACGGAGATGCCCCGCTCCCGCTCGACTTCGAGCGAATCGGTCAGCGCCGTTCCTTGATCCACGCTGCCCAGTGTGCGGATCGTGCCGCTCTCAAAGAGCATATGCTCGGTTGTGGTCGTTTTACCTGCGTCGATATGGGCAAAAATGCCGATATTTCTCGTTTCTTTGTTCGTCATAGCGCTGATGCCACCCCGTATGCTTCGAATTATAGTGACTCTATTATAGCATGGGGGGACGAACCGCAGTTTTTTTTACGCGAATTCGAGGACTCCGGAAGAATGAAAGTGGTTTTACTTTTTAGAAATTTGAAAGGTAAATTTCCATACGGCCTGGTTACCCGAATATCGGCCCCGGTTTTCCGTGACCGTCACTTTCATCTCCACCTGTTGGGTTTTCTTTGTCAGCGTGCTGACTTTAATCGTTTTCTGGGCTTTGGCTTTGTCCGGGACCTTGTCCTGTTCTTCCGCGTAGGCGTACAGGTTGATCGAACTCACGTTTTTGAAGGCGACCGAACCACCTTCCTCCACTTCCTTGCCGTTCACCGAAGCTATGTAATACCACTCATTGCCGACATGCTCATTTTCAACCAGCTGAACGCTCACCAGTTTGACGTTCCAGCCGGAACCGGCCGCAGCCAAGGCAGGTGTGGCGCCTGCAACCACGAACAACAGAACGGCAGCGATCCATAAGCCTAATTTTTTGATGAATGAATCCATTGTGTACCGCCTTTCGCTACAGTCCATGTAGAGCTTCTTTTAATAAGGGAGACCCCTATCGTACTATAACCCCTTTTGTTAAATTGTTCCATATCGAATTTGGGGAAGAAAGAGTACGGATTAAACGCTGTTTCGTTATAGGCTGTCCTGGTTGGGGTAAGCATAAAAGGATGGAATTCCGCTGCCGCGATAATGGCTCTGGCGGTATATATGCAAATTGGGAGGAATGACGAAATATGGAACGCACGTGGTGGAAAGAAGCCGTCGTGTATCAGATCTATCCCCGCAGCTTTAAAGACAGCGACGGCGACGGGGTCGGCGATATTCAAGGGATCGTGTCGAAGCTGGATTATTTGCAGGAGCTGGGAGTGGACGTCATCTGGCTCTCTCCGGTCTATAAGTCGCCGAATGACGATAACGGTTACGACATCAGCGATTACCTTGAGATCATGGATGAGTTCGGCACGATGCAGGATTGGACACAGCTGCTGGACGGCTTGCACGAGCGCGGAATGAAGCTGCTTATGGATCTGGTCGTAAACCATACCTCAGACGAGCATGCCTGGTTTGCGGAATCCCGCTCATCCCGGGACAACCCTTACCGTGATTATTATATCTGGCGACCCGATAAAAGCGGGAATACGCCGCCGAACAACTGGAGGTCCTTTTTCAGCGGCTCGGCCTGGAAGTATGACGAAATGACCGGTGAATATTATTTGCACCTGTTTTCAAAGAAACAGCCCGACCTGAACTGGGACAATCCGAAGCTTAGGCAGTTGGTGTACGAGATGATGACCTTCTGGCTGGATAAAGGGGTGGATGGCTTCCGAATGGACGTCATCAATTTGATTTCCAAGGTGCCGGGACTTCCAGATGACGGGGAGGACGGGCTTGGGGACGGCAGTCCTTATTTTATGAACGGGCCGCATGTGCATGATTATTTGCGGGAGATGAATGAGCAGGTTCTGTCGAAATACGATGTCATGACGGTTGGGGAGACGCCGGGCGTATCTGTGGAGGAAGCCCTGAAATATACCGGAGCGGACAGAAAAGAGCTGCAAATGGTGTTTCAATTTGAGCATATGGACATCGATGCAGGCGACGGCGACAAATGGGCCGTGGTCCCTTGGACGCTGCAGAAGCTGCGCGGCGTGCTGCATAAATGGCAGACCGGCCTGGCGGAGGACGGGTGGAACAGTCTGTACCTCAACAATCATGATCAGCCGCGGATGGTGTCGAGATTCGGCAATGACGGTGAATACCGGGTTCCTTCGGCTAAAATGCTGGCTACGCTGCTGCACACCCTTAAAGGCACACCCTACATTTATCAGGGTGAGGAGCTTGGCATGACGAACATCCAATTTTCCAGCATTGAGGACTACCGGGATATTGAAATTTTAAACATGTACGAGGAACGGGTCACGCAGGGAAATGCGGATCCGGGAACGATCATGGAGGCGATCCATACTAAGGGAAGGGACAATGCGAGAACGCCGATGCAGTGGAGCGCCGGGCCCAATGCCGGGTTTACGACAGGTACACCGTGGATCCGGATTAATCCCAATTACCGGGAGATCAACGCGGAAGCGGCGATGGGCGATCCGGATTCGGTCTTCCGCTATTATCAGCGGCTGATCGCTTTGCGCAAGCAGAATCCCGTGATGGTATACGGGGATTACCGGCTCCTGCTGGAGGATCATAAGCTGATTTATGCGTATACCCGGACTTTGGGCGAGGTGACATGGCTTATCGCTTTGAATTTTTCGGAATCGGCTGCGGTCCTTGAACTTGATGGCAGGTACAGCGGCATAAAACGGGAGCTGATCATCGGCAACTATCCCGGGGACGGAATGGAACCCGATCGGCTGCGCCCATATGAGGCAAGAGTCTACCGGATGTTCACGTAAGGTTTAGCTTCTAAAAGAACAGGCTTATGATTGAGCATATCTTGCGATAAAGGAAAGGGTCCCGGCCATGACCGGGACTTTTTTTGTTAGAGGGAGAAAAGAAGTGCAAGGAATGCCCCAAGCGGGCCCGTTTTGTCATGGGCTGCAGGATATGATATGTTCGTCCTAACGTATAGGAGGTTGTTAGCCATGAATGAACGTTTGAACCGGCAGATCGAGTTTATCAGGGAGATCGACAAGCTGAAGACGATCTACCGCCAGTCGTACCTGATGGACAAATCCCGGCACGAAAATGATGCGGAGCACACCTGGCATATTACGCTCATGGCCTGGCTGCTTGAGGAGCATTTGGATCAGCGGAAGGTAAACCTGCTCCGGGTCATGAAAATGCTCCTGGTGCACGATTTGGTTGAAATCGATGCAGGAGACACCTTCGCTTATGATGAGCAGGGCCAGGAGGGGAAATTCGAGCGGGAAATGGCCGCGGCCAAGCGGATCTTCGGGCTTCTGCCCGTGGATCAGCGTGATGAAATGCTGGCCTTGTGGCTTGAATTCGAGCAGCGGGAAACCCTGGAATCGCGTTATGCGGCGGCCATGGACCGGATCCAGCCGCTGCTGCACAATTATTTTACCGGGGGAAAAGCGTGGCAGGAACATGGCGTCGCGGCAGACCGCGTCCGGGCGCGGGTCGTTTTTTTGCAGGAGGACCTCCCGGACTTGTATTCGCTGGTTCAGCACTTGATCGACGACGCGGTCAAACAGGGGTATCTCCGCTCCTGAAAGCGAACAGAATAAGGGATTTTTCGGTATAGACGGTCCCCGCCAATGTGATAGAATGATAGTAACTGCTAAGCGAACTGCGATCTACATATTACTTGCCTGAACGCAAAAAGGAGAGGGACTAAAAGCGATGAAGCTGAGCCAAAATGATACATTACTCTTTATCGGGGATTCCATTACGGATTGCGGCCGCGTCCGGCCGGTTGGGGAAGGCGGCTTCGGCCAGCTGGGCAGCGGTTACGTCGCCCAAGTCGACGCGCTGATGAGTGCGGTATACCCGCAGCTCAACATCCGGGTGCTGAATACGGGAATCGGCGGAAATACCGTCCGCCATTTGAAGGAGCGCTGGGAGAGCGACGTGCTCGATTTGAAGCCGGACTGGCTTTCGATCATGATCGGAACCAACGATGTGTGGCGCCAATTCGACCGCCCGCTGAATCCGGATCAGCATGTATATTTGGACGAATATGAAGCGACGCTGCGGGAACTGGTACAAACGACACGGCCGCAGCTGAAGGGACTCGTCTTGATGACTCCGTACTACCTCGATCCGAACGTGGATGATCCGATGCGTGCTACGATGGACGTCTATGGGGCTGTCGTCAAAAAAGTCGCTGCTGAATTCGACGCCATCTTCGTTGATACACAGGCTGCTTTCGACGCGTTGTCGGAGCATGTTTACCTGTCTTCGCTGGCTACGAACTGGGACCGTGTCCACCCTGGATCCCGCGGACATATGACGCTGGCCCGGGAATTTTTGAAAGCGGTCGGCTTCAGCTGGTAAATTAATATTGAAAAAGTTGCCCTGCCTTCCGATAAATAGTTTGAGGTGATACGGATGGCCAAGAAGGGGCAAGTTTTTAGCTCATACAGCCTGGATACCAAACGGAAGGCCGTACATATGCGTCTTCAAGGGATGACCAAAAAAGAAGTGGCTGCCGCATTAGGCATCGCCGATATCGGCCGGTTAAAGGTATGGATGAGGAAGTACCGCGAGTACGGGGAATCCGGGCTCATGGATCAACGAGGCCGCTCAAGGGAAACGCTGACGATCGATCGGCCCTTGGCGGAACCGGTTCAGCATTAATTTCGGGGAAGAAGCTCCAATTTGAGACGGGGCTTCTTTTTTTTGTGCGGAATGGCCGGGCCGGAGCACATTTTGCAAATGGGTCTGGATTGTCCATACGTTTGTGCATTTATGACATATGGATAAAATATGGTAATACGAATGGAGGTGTTGTCAGTGCAAAGCCGGAGCGCAACCCACGCCAGAGGCATAGATGTGTCGCATTGGCAGGGCATCATCGATTGGAAAAAGGTCCGCGGCGCGGGATATTCGTTTGCCTTTCTTAAAGCGACGGAGGGATCCCGGATCGTCGACGACCGCTTCCGCGCCAACGCGCAGGATGCCAGAAACGCGGGGCTTCTCGTCGGAGCATACCATTTTACCCGTGCGGCCTCACCGGACGATGTTAAGAATGAGGTGGATCATTTCCTCCAGGTGATCGATAGTGCCGGGGGGTTGTCCGCGTTCAAGCTTCCGTTTGTGCTGGATATCGAAACGAAGGAGGGCCAGACCAAGGCGCGGATCAGCCAGATCGTGAATACTTGGGGAACCCAATTCAAGCAGCGGACTGGCCGGACCCTGATGATCTATACGTTTCCGAGCTTTATCGATTCTTATCTGGATTCGTCGCTCGGCGCTTATCCGCTGTGGTATGCCTATTACAGCAGCGGTACGCCAGCTAACAAAGCGGGCTGGAAAGCCTGGGAGTTCATCCAGTATACCAACAAGGGCAAAGTGCCGGGAATCAGCGGCGACGTTGACCTGAACGAGTATAAGGGAAGCGAGGCGGAATTAATGGCAGCATACAGCAATCAAACGCCGAACACCGGCGGGACAGCTCCGCAATGGAAGGAATCGGGAAGACAATGGCTGATCGACCAGGTGGGAATCAGTCCCGACTGGAAGGCCGAAGATCCGGTCGATATCGGGACGCTCGGCAGCATTTTGCTCAAGTATACCCAGAATGTCCTGGGCAAAAAGCAATCCTGATGGGCTAACGTTCCTTCCTCGAAAAATAGGCTGTGCCCCGCCCTGAAAATTGGGTCTTTGACCAGACCATCGGGAGCGGGCTTTCATACCTTAAGAGTATGAAACCGGAGGGAGGGAATGAAATGAGCGGAGTCGTTGGAGGTTATGGCTGCGGCGTAAATCCTTTCGCATCGACAGGTGCAATTTTGGTCCTCTTTATTTTGTTGGTCATCATTACCCGTTCTTTCTGGATATAACATCAACAAAAATATAGTTTGCTCACCTGTTTTTGGCGTCCTGCCGGGGACAGGTGGCTTCTCCAGTTACAGCCGTACTGACCCTAGCCATCGGGCGTGATTCATTTTTAGGCAGCCGGGTATTTGTACTCCAAGAGGTGATAAATATGGATAAGGAGTACAAGGACCGGAAGGAGCCCGTGAATCGTGATGAAAACGAAAAGCATGCCGGCATGGACCATCCGGAACAGTATGCCACCGACCGCAAAAGCTTGTTCGACCGCTTCGAAAGTGAACGCAACGTGGATCCGATCCCCGTTGAGGATTTAACCGAAAATATGAAGGACGAGCAGGATAAAGAGCACACCAAAGATTCCTCCTCCAGCGAAAAGAAATATCGTCCGTGACAACCCGTCCTTCTCTAAGGGATCGGTCAGGAAAAGAAAAAGCGCAGGTTCCTCCCGCATAATGGGACAAGCCTGCGCTTTATTATGCTCTGGGCTGCAGCGTTTGCTTATGGTGCCTGGTGTTGGCTGATCTGGCTTCTATATCTTAGTGAGTAGAAACAACAACTTAACTTGCTTGCTACACGAGGGCTGTTCTAAAATACGCGGATCCGCGTATTTTTTGCTTGGGCTTAATCCTTGGCGCCCATCGTGATCAAATTGAGAAGCACCGTTACGGCACCAAGAATAATACTGGTCCATAATGCACTTGTATCTACGGAATAAACGAAAGGGAATACGATGAACCAAACTCCGGCAAGAAGCGAAATCCAATTTTGCCAGGATCCCCATCCCGAACTCGAAAACGCCCACAATGAGGCGATCAGCTGAACGGCTCCGATAATGACGCTGGTCCACAATGCGCCGTTATCGTCTGAGAACCCGAAAATCCAGGGAGCGATAATAAACCAAATGCCAATCAGAGCGACGATCGTGTTGTCTACGCTTCTGAGCTTCATACACACACCTCCGGTTATAAATTGCCAACATCAGGATACGTAAAAATCATATGCAAATAATTCCAGTTCATGACCTGCTGCACAAATTAACATCCGGGGTCAGTTGGACCTTACAAACCGGTAACGCTTACGGCCGAACTCCTTCATTGGCTGAACGGCGGGATGAAGTATTCCCCGTCATCCTGCACATTGCCGAATGGTTCGCGGTGGCCGCCAGGACCCCCGCCGTGTCCTCCGCCGGGGCTTCCATAGCCCCCTCCTCCGTGATAACCGCCATGACCTCCAATGCCCGGATAGCCTCCATGGCCGCCAAAACCGTCGTAATGCCCGCCATGTCCGTATCCCCCGTACCCTCCGTATCCGCCAAAATAGGGAAAGCCCCAGGATGGTCCGTAAGGGTATCCAGCATAAGGATAAGGATATGGATACGGTGAATAGTAAGGATAAGGATAGGGATAGGGGGATGGATAGGGATAATAGGAATAAGGGGATCCAGCAGTATAAGACATTTTAACGCCTCCCATTCTCAACTATGGAAACAGCGTATGCCGGGAGGAGAAAATCGTGATAAATGCCCTGTAAAAATGGGCGGATGTCCCGTAACCAAACAGACATCAAAAATTAATACTGGCATAATGCTGTTTTAATGTTTCATTCACAATTGGTTTGTATATTTATATATATAACCCCCTTTGATATATATAGTACGGAATGGACCCTGCCGGCCTTGGCGCCGTAACAGGGTCATTTTTTTTTAAAACGGCAAATACAAAAGATTCCATGGGATGAAATAGATACGGGCTGCGGGCTGTATAGGGGAAATCTCATTGGGGAAACTTACGATTGAAGTCAAATACCTGGAGGTGAAAAATGATGAAGAAGCGTATCGCTGCAGCCCTGCTTACAGCCTGCATTTCCATGAGCGTTTCCGTACCCGCTTTTGCGTATGGCCATGGTACAACCGGTACCGGCACTGGAACAACGGGAACTACGGGAACATACAACACGACAGGTACTTATGGTACCAACAACACGAACGGAACCTATGGCACCAACGGTATGAACAATACTTACGGCACCTACGGTACCAACAACGGATATAACAACGCGATCCGTACCAACGCAGCAAATGACAACAACGACATGGACTGGGGATGGCTTGGACTTCTTGGCCTGCTTGGATTGATTGGACTCCGCGGCAGAAACCGCGAGCACTCCTAAGCGACTCGGCATCCCGTAATCAAGCAAAAGCACCCTTGCAGATTCAGCGATCTGACGGGGTGCTTTTTTTTCTGGCCAAAAACGTACCGCACAAGTGCAGAGTGTTCAGATTCAAATACAATCAATCGGATGTGAAACCAAATAAAATTGGGCGCCCCTTGCGGGACGCCCTCATGGGAGAGGAGAAACCGGACGAAGAGCTTATGGGGAAACGTAAGCTTACTCCGCGGTTGTCTACGACATTCGTTTGATGTCGATAATTTAAGCATTCCCAGGCGGCGATGTTTTATACATTGCTTTTCCAAAAAAGATGAAAAATCCCTTCAGGGCCATTTTTCAAACTTGCGGGGATTGTGGTACGATATCGTCATAATTGCGTATTCCGCAAAATTCGATATCCCTCGCGATATTAGGGCATGATATGACGCCGGAAGGATGAAGAATAACGGAATATGGACAAGATCAAGTGAAACCGCGGTTTCATCGATAAGAATGGGTGAAAAGCAAGTGAGAGTTGTTTCGGGAAGCGCAAAGGGCAGACCGCTGAAGGCGGTGCCGGGTATGGGGACCCGGCCGACGACCGACAAGGTCAAGGAAGCGATTTTCAGTATGATCGGGCCTTATTTTGACGGAGGGACCGTTCTCGATTTATTTGCGGGAACCGGGGGATTGGCAATCGAGGCGCTCAGCCGAGGTATGGAACGGGCGGTGCTCGTCGACATGGACCCGAAGAGCATCGAGACGATTCGGACGAACCTCAAGGCGACCAAGATGGAGGGACAAGCGGAAGTGTACCGGAACGATGCGGTCCGGGCGCTGAAAGCTTTGGAAAAGCGGGGGCTGGTCCTAGACGCTGTTTTCCTGGATCCGCCGTACCGGATGAAGAACGGAGATGAGCTTATGCTCCTTATGCAGGACAAGCATATGCTGCGGCAAGGTGCGGTCATTGTTCTGGAGCATGAGTCGGGCTACGAATACCCCGCCGAGTTCGGCTCTTTTACCTGCATCCGGCATGCGGTGTACGGCGAAACAGCCGTATCCATCTATAGATACGAAGAACTAACAGCGGATTCGACAGACGACGATCCGCGGGCAGGAGGGCAAGATGAGCGAAACGAATAGCAAGCAGCGCATTGCCGTTTATCCGGGCAGCTTCGATCCGGTGACCATGGGGCATCTCGACATCATCCAGCGGGCCGCGAAGCAGTTTGACGTGCTGATCGTTGCCGTGCTCAACAACCGGAGCAAAAACCCGCTGTTTACGGTAGAAGAGCGGATGGATTTGATCCGGCAGGTGACCGGGCATATCCCGAATATCGAAGTGGACAGCTTCCGCGACCTGACGGCCAACTATGTGCGGCAAAAGAATGCCCAGGCCATTATGCGCGGCATCCGTTCCGTCACCGATTTTGAATACGAGATGCAGATGGCGTCGACCAATCATAAGCTGAACCCGGAAGCGGAGACCGTCTTTATGATGACGAATCCGAAGTACTCCTATCTCAGCTCAAGCATCGTCAAGGAGATCGCCGCTTATCATGGCGACGTGACGGATCTGGTTCCGCCGGAAGTGGAGAAGGCGCTGCGCAGTAAATTTTAACGCCGGACCGTTTTGGAGCGCCGGGGAACCACAATCAGAAGAAGGATCAAGGCCCCGAGGATGGAGGCGAACAGGAGTCCCTGCCACTTCAGCACTTGGGGCAACAGCAGCCACAGATCCTCTATCGGGGCGCGGCTGACGTTGAACGGGCCTCCCTCGGAATAAACGGGATGTATGCGTCCCGACAATGCAGCGAGCGGGGCCCATGACAACCATGTCAGGGCAAAGGCATACGCGCCGTGAAGAATCCGGGTCCAGACCATGGGCGTAAGCGGAGCCCCGGTTTTGCGGATCAGGGACATCGACTGAAGCAGGGCGCTGATGCCGCTGAATCCGAGGAGAGCGGACAGAACGGACCACTGCAGCGCACCGGAAGCAAACGCGGCGGCACTGATGTCCCGTGCTCCCAGATGGACCTCGAACAAGCCGGATAACGCGTAATCCGGAATCGGAAACCGGGTGGTCGTCACCCGGCCGACAATTTGGATGACAACGGAGAAAATAATGATGTAGCCGCCGATCATCATCAGCACCTGGACGGCATGCGTGACGGAATCGCCCAGCAGCCGGCCGAAGCTGCGTCCGTCTTTGGCGCGGGCTTCCTCCGCCGCCTGAAGGACACGGACGAACAGCGGGGCGGGCTTGCCTTCCAGCCGCTGCTGCCGGAGCTTGTCTGACGCAGGGGCGGCGCCTTTCGTTTTGACGCGACGGTGGACGGTCAGATAGGCCAGGATGCCGGCGATCCAATGAACGGCGATCAAGCCGTAGCCCAAGGCCGGATCGTGCATCAGACCTGTGGCTACCACGACGAGAATCATCACCGGGTTGCAGAAGTGGGATAAGGCCGCGAGCTTGCCCGCTTCTTCGGCCTGAAGGCCTCCCTGGGCGTGAAGCTGCTGAACCGCTTGGGCACCGCCCGGAAACCCGGTCGTCAGCCCCATGGCCATGACCCATCCGCCGGTGCCGGGCAGCCGGAACAGCTTCTTCATCAACGGTTCCAGAAAAGCGCCCAGGGCGCTCACCCAGCCGTACGCGATCAGAATTTCCGACAGGACGAGAAAAGGCAAAAGCCCGGGAAACACGATTTTCCACCATAGGTTCAGACCTTGAAGGGAAGCCTGAAAAGCCGGGGCGGGGGAACTGACGATACCGGCCACGAGAGCTGCTGCGCACGCTCCCAGCATAAGCGTCATGGCTTTGGGAGAAGGACGATGCGTCTTTTTTTTCATGATTTTCACCTCTTAAGAGTAAACATAGCTAGTACCCAATCTATGCGGGGAAGACAACCATAAGACCAGGGAGCAGGGATGGGAATGAAAGAAGGCAACCATATGAGACAGCCGCGCAGAAGAGAGGGCTTGCGCCTTCTGCTGTACATTTTCGTGGTGGCGGTCATGGTATACGTGTGCGTTTATATGCCGACGCCATATATTATTTATCAGCCGGGCAGCGCCAACGAGGTGAAGCCGATGCTGTCGATCGCCAAAGGGGACACGGAGGAACGCGGAACCTTCATGATGACGACGGTGGCGGCAAGTTACGCCAATATCGCCATGCTCGTCATGTCCGTGTTCAACCCGAACGATGAGGTAGACAAAAAGCAGGCGAGACTCGGGGATTTGAGCGAGGATGAGTATGCGGCGGAGCAGGTCTACATGATGAGCGATTCCCAGTCTTCCGCCATGGAGGCGGCTTACCGGGAGGCCAAGGTTCCGTTCAGCATTGTTCCTGAGTATCTGTTTGTGTTCTCTACGCCGGACGATTCAGTGAACAACCAATATTTCAAGCCCGGAGACCGCATCGAGAAGGTCAACGGCAAGCCCGTCCCGGACAACACGGCACTCGCCGACATTCTGAAAACGATGAACGTGGGTGATGAGGTCACCGTCAAGCTGCTCCGGAGCGGGAAAACGCTGGAGGAAAAGCTGAAGCTGATTCCGATCAAGGATGAGAAAACGGGAGGCACCCGTGCCGGGCTCGGTGTGACCATTGCGACGATGCAGGCGGTCAAGACAAAAGATCCGGGCCATCAGGTCCAGTTCAAGGATACGCGGATCGGAGGGCCGTCCGCCGGGCTCATGTTCTCGATGGAAATCGTGAACCAGCTGACGCCTGGGGATCTGACCAAAGGCTACCGGGTCGCGGGCACAGGCACGATCGACAAGAGCGGCACCGTCGGGGCAATCGGAGGCGTCCAGCATAAGATTGTGGCGGCGGACCGGGAGAAGGCGGACATTTTCTTCGTGCCGAAGGATAACTATAACGAGGCGAAAGCCAAAGCCGATCAGATTAAAACAAAAATGAAGCTGGTTCAGGTCAGCACCCTCGAGCAGGCGATGGACTATATGAACCAGCTTCAGGCTAAATCATAACCGGCGGCTGCATATAGTCGCGGTACCAATCGTCCGGCGACGGTGCCGCATATGCATTCGCATACGCCGCCGCCGCCCGGAGATCCAGGTCCAGCTGATCATGGGCCAAGGCGGACGGCTTCATTACCACGGGTAAGGAGGCCGTCTTTTTCATTTGTTTGAGCAGAGCCTGTCCCGTCTGATTGAATCCGAGGATCCTCAAATAGCCGGGACCTTCTGCAAGACGAGCTGGAGCAAGCTGTTCCTTCGTGTGCCGAAGCAAAATATGCACCAGCATCCGCTGCAGCTTCGTATGAGTATAGCGCTTCGTCTTTAAGGCGGAGAGCAGGCCTGCCACATCGGTTCCCGGCAGGGCTGGCAGCAGCTTGCCCAGGCGGTGCTCCAGCCCTTCCGTCACTTCGTGCAGGGCCGCGAGCTGCTCCGGAGGCGTGGTGAGCAGCAGGTGTAGAAGCGGCTGCCGGAACGATTCCCAGGTGATCGGCCCGCGTCCGGCGGCAAATTCCCGCTTCAAAATGGCGAGCGTCGAGGCTGGCACATATGCGGCGGCCTCGTCAGGGGACGTGCCGAGCAGCATGCGTCGCACCGCGGTAGCGCTGGCTATATTCGTATGCCCCGGCGCTTCATCGTGATATCCCGCGTGAATCCGCGGGATGGTATAGGGGCGCATGCGGCTGCCGAGGCGCTCGAGCCCGATCAAATAATGCAGGCCGAGCGTATGGTTCGGCTTATGGAGCAGCTGGAGAATATCCTCTTTCCAGCCGCCGCTTCCCGCCAGAGCTTCAGCCGCTGCCGCGTAGGCGGAAGGATAGCTCATCCCCTGGCCCAGATAGTTCGCGATATGGCCTTGAAGCTCTTCGCTTTCGTGCGCCAGCATACGGGCCAGCGGCTGCAGCACCTCCAGCGTCCCGCTTTCGGTTCCGAAGCAGACGCTGTCGACGACACCGGTGGCGTTCAGCAGGGCGACGGCGCCGTAGGCAAACCATTCGGCGGGCTGAACGGCATAAGCGGCCGGCAGCTCGATCACCAGGTCGGCACCCATGGCCAGCGCCATTTCGGCGCGGGCGTATTTGCTGACGATCCCCGGCTCGCCCCGCTGCAGGAACGGCCCGCTCAGCACCGCGACGGCATGCTCGGCACCCGTCACTTCCTTGGCTCTGGTATAATGGTGGACGTGGCCGTTATGTAAAGGATTATATTCGACAATCAGGCCGACTGCGGACATGGTCTTCAGCTCCATCGTTTCATTTTAGGCACCCGTGGTTAACGGCTGTTATAAAATATATCATAAAACGAATGGCATCCAGTCACAATAAGGGGGGAAACGTAAGGTCAAGGTGAAACTATTGACAAAGTTCCCCGGAAATCGGTATAATAATTTTTGTTTGTTTGGAGTGATGTATATGCACTTTCAATTCAGAAAAATGGCAGCCAGCAGCGAGCCGCTGCAGCTCCGTCAGCAAGTGGATGTAAGTCCGCTGCTTAAAGGACTGGGTGACATCAAGGCGGACGGACCGCTCACAGCGGAACTTACGGCCTCTTATGTCGGTCCGGATACAGTGGATGTTCAAGGCGAGTTATCCGTACAGCTGGACATGTCCTGTTCACGCTGTCTGACACCGGTGCATGAACATTTGGATATTCCATTCCACGAGCAGTTCAAGCTTAAGAAGCAGCCTGAGGAAGCCGAGGACGATGAAGATGAAACCATATATGTGGACAACGAGACTGTGGAGCTCGTCCCTTACGTGGAGGAATCCTTTATCCTGAATCTTCCGATGACCGTAGTGTGCAAGGAATCCTGCAAAGGACTGTGCCCTACGTGCGGAAGAGACTTGAACGAAGGTGCCTGCGGTTGTAACAATGAAGTGGTAGATCCACGGCTTGCAGCGCTAAAAGACTTTTTCAAATGAGCATGAATGCATTCCTCCGGGCCCTTCGGGCCCCGGTTGATTGAAATAAGGAGGTGGGAACATGGCAGTACCTCAACGGAGAACGTCCAAAACACGTCGTGACAAGCGTCGTACTCACTTTAAACTGGCAGTGCCGGGCATGGTGAAATGTGAACAATGCGGAGAATTGAAGCTTGCTCACCACGTATGCAAAGTGTGCGGAACGTATAAATCAAGAGAAATCATTTCGCAGTAATGCCAAAAACAATCAAGTAGTACTTCATCTTTGGTGAGGTGCTATTTTTTTTTGTCACTTTCTTTTTGACCCGTCATGCTTTATACTACATTAGTACCAGGTTCTAATGAAAACTGTCCGGATTGATTCTTTTTTCCTGTGAATTCTATTGACGAACTTCATAGACTGTTCGTGTTCCACATTCATGGACGGACAAGACATGACAGGGAGGTGCCTCACATCGAACGGTTGCCCAAGAAGCAGCGGCATCAGCAGCTTTTGAAGATTATCGAACAAAATCCGTTTGTGACCGACCGTGAACTGACGCGGGAGCTGAAGGTCAGCATTCAGACGATCCGGCTTGACCGGATGGAGCTAGGCATCCCGGAACTGCGGGAACGAATGAAGCAGATGGCAGAGCACTCCTATGATCAGGTTCGCTCCTTGCAGCTTGATGAGGTTGTCGGGGAAGTCGTGGATCTGCAGCTGGATAAGAGCGGCATTTCCATTTTTGAAATCTCGGAAGAGCATGTGTTTTCCCGAAACCATATCGCCCGCGGACACTATGTGTTCGCCCAGGCCAACTCGCTGGCGGTTGCTCTGATTAACGACGAGATCGCTTTGACCGCATCGGCGGACATCCGATTCCTGCGGCAGGTTCATCTTGGAGAGAAGTGCATTGCCAAAGCCTACGTCCGGTCTATGGCCGGCCAGAAGGGTAAGGCCAAGGTTGAGGTGTTCACGTATGTGGGCGAGGAAATGGTATTCCAGGGGAACTTTCTGATATACAGATCGACGGGCGAGGATAACAGCGAAGGAGGAGTACAGTATGCGGATCGCCATTGATGCCATGGGTGGTGACCATGCGCCGGAGTGCAACGTGGAAGGAGCTTTGGCCGCTGCCGCCGAATGGAAAGATACGCAGATCGTTCTGGTCGGGGACGAGCAGCGGCTGCTGCCGCTCCTGAAGCAAGCCGGAGGGACGGTTCCCTCCAATCTGACGGTCCATCATGCGGGTGAAGTGATCGAAGCCGAGGATGAACCGGTCAAGGCCGTCCGGCGCAAGAAGGATGCTTCCATGGTCGTGGCGGGACGGATGCTGAAGGAGAAGCAGGCGGAAGCCATGATTTCGGCAGGCAACACGGGAGCGCTGATGACGACCGGGTTGCTGGTTGTCGGGCGGATGGAGGGGATTGAGCGTCCGGCTCTGGCCCCCATGATCCCGACGCTTGACGAAGCAGGTGTACTGGCCCTGGATCTTGGAGCGAATATGGACGCAAAGCCCGAGCATTTGGCGCAGTATGCGCTGATGGGCAGCCTGTACCGCGAGAAGGTCATGGGCGTGAAGAATCCACGGGTCGGCCTGCTGAACGTGGGCACCGAGCCAGGGAAAGGAAACGAGCTTACCAAGCTAGCGTTCCCGCTGCTGCAGGAGCTTCCGATCAACTTCATCGGCAATGTGGAAGCCCGGGATATTATGCTCGGGAGCTGCGACGTCCTCGTGTGCGACGGATTTGCCGGCAACATTTTGCTGAAGGCCGTGGAAGGAACGGCCGGCGCCATGTTCAAGCTGCTGAAGGAGCAGTTCACCCAGAATATGCGCAGCAAGCTTGGAGCCGCCCTGCTCATGCCCCAGCTGCGCAATTTGAAAGGCAAGCTGGACTACAAGGAGCATGGAGGCGCCCCTCTGCTCGGCCTGAGCGGACTCGTCGTCAAGAGCCACGGCTCGGCAGACGGCAACGCCATCAAGAACGCGGTCCGGCAGGCCCGCGTTGCACTGCAGAATCAACTGGTTGAGAGTATATCCAAGGAAATCAGCGGGAAGTGAGTGACAAGAGAATGGAAAAATTACGTTCAGTAGGCATCATCGGCACAGGCAAATATGTTCCTGAGAAAATATTAACCAATAGCGATCTGGAAAAGATGGTAGAGACGAACGACGAATGGATCGTCTCCCGCACCGGGATCCGCGAGCGGCATATCGCTTCTCCGGAACAAGCGACTTCGGACCTGTGTTATGAAGCGGCCCTGAAGGCGCTGGAGTCCGCTGGGATGTCGGCTGAAGAGCTGGACCTGATCGTTGTCGCAACCATCACCCCGGATACGTTCTTTCCGTCAACGGCCTGCATTCTGCAGGACAAGCTCGGCGCCAAGCAAGCCGCTGCGTTCGACCTGTCCGCGGCCTGCTCCGGCTTCGTTTACGGCCTGGCGACGGCGAGCAATTTTATCAAGACCGGCATGTACAACAATGCTTTGGTCATCGGCGCGGACACGCTGTCGCGGATTACGGATTATACCGACCGCAACACCTGCGTGCTGTTCGGTGACGGCGCGGGAGCCGTCATCTTGGGCGAAGTTCCGGAAGGCCGGGGATTTCAGTCCTTCGACCTCGGAGCCGAGGGGGCCGGCGGTACGCTGCTGAAGCTGGAAGCAGGCGGTTCCAGACTCCCGGCGTCGCAGGAGACGCTCGAAGGCAAGAAGCATTACATTTATATGAACGGGCGCGAAGTGTTCAAATTTGCGGTCCGTGTCATGAATACGGCCACGGAGGACGTCCTGCGCAAGGCCGGCAAAACGAAGGCCGATATCGACCTGTTCGTGCCGCATCAAGCGAACATCCGCATTATTCAATCCGCCATGGAACGTCTGGATCTGTCGCCGGATAAATGCGTCATCAACGTAGATAAGTACGCCAATACGTCGGCGGCTTCCATTCCGCTCGCGCTGGTAGAAGCGGCGGAGGAAGGCCGGATGAAGGAAGGCGACTGCGTGCTGATGGTCGGCTTCGGCGGAGGATTGACCTGGGGGGCATCCGTGCTGATTTGGTAATCATATGATTCATTTTATTTGGTTGATGAATCGATAGCTTACTAAGTTATGGATTGGCTTATCTAAGCGAATACAATAGAAGCTTTGCATCAAGAAGTATACGAGAGGAGCCTGAGCAATGGGGAAAATTGCGTTTGTGTTTCCCGGACAAGGGGCCCAATCCGTCGGAATGGGTAAAGATTTCTATGATGCGGTTCCCGCTTCCCGCCGTATTTTCGAAAGCGCGGACAAGGTGCTGGGATTCCCGATGACGAATATGATTTTTGAGGGTCCGGACAGTGAGCTGAAGAAGACCTTCAATACGCAGCCTGCGCTCTTGACCGCCAGTGTTGCGGCGTTTGAAGCTGTACGCGAACAAGGTATTTCTCCTGATTTTGTTGCCGGACACAGCCTGGGCGAATACAGCGCTCTGGTGGCTTCCGGCGTGCTTAGCTTTGAGGATGCGGTAGGAACGGTCCGGGCGCGCGGCGAATTTATGGAGCAGGCGGTTCCGGGCGGACAAGGGGCCATGGCCGCCGTGCTCGGTGCCGAACGCGAAGCGCTGGCCGAGCTGTGCCGCAGCATCACGGCCGAAGGACATCTCGTGGAGCTGGCCAACCTGAACTGCCCGGGGCAGATCGTCGTCTCCGGCTCGAAGGAGGGCGTCGCCCTTGTGGGTGAGCGCGTGAAAGAAGCCGGAGGAAAAAGAGCGATCCCGCTTGAGGTAAGCGGACCTTTCCATTCCTCGCTGATGAAATCGGCTGCCGAGAAGCTGGGCGGGAAGCTGCAGCCGCTTCGCGTAGACGAACCGGCCATTCCCGTGATTGCAAACGTGACGGCCCGTCCGGCCGCGTCTGCGGAGGATATCCGCGGGCTGCTGGTGGAGCAGGTATACTCTCCCGTGCTGTGGGAGGATACGGTGACCTACCTGATCTCCCAAGGGGTGGATACGTTTGTCGAGATCGGTCCCGGTAACGTGCTGACCGGATTGATCAAAAAGACGGATAAATCCGTCAAGCTGATGAACGTAAGCAGCCTGGACAGCCTGGAGACACTCAAGGCCAGTCTGCAACAATGATTACGCAATAAACTTTGGGTATACTCTAGGAAAGGAGGAATGGGCATGTCTAAGCCTTTACAGGGACAGACAGCACTCGTTACCGGCGGTTCCCGCGGGATCGGCCGCAGCATCGCGCTCGCGCTGGCCGAGGCCGGAGCAAACGTAGCCGTCAACTATTCAGGCAGCGAGGCCGCCGCCAAGGAGGTTGCGGAGCAAATCCGCGCGCTTGGCGTGGAGGCGATCACTATCCAAGGCAATGTCGGTAAAAGCGAACAGGCTGAGGATCTCATTAAAGAAGTCGTTGCAGCGTGGGGCAAAATCGACATTCTGGTAAATAATGCGGGGATTACCCGGGATAATTTGCTGATGCGCATGAAAGAGGAAGAATTCGATCAGGTGATCGAAACGAATCTGAAGGGCGTGTTCAACTGCCTGAAGGCGGTCAGCCGTCCGATGATGAAGCAGCGCTACGGCCGGATCGTCAACATCTCATCGGTCGTCGGCGTTCTGGGCAACGCCGGGCAGGCCAATTACGTCGCCGCCAAAGCGGGGGTAATTGGCCTAACCAAATCGTCTGCGCGTGAGCTCGCCTCGCGTGGCATCACCGTAAACTGTGTCGCTCCAGGTTTTATTGATACCGATATGACACGAGAGCTGCCTGAGGATCTCCGGGCGAAGATGCTGGAAGATATTCCGCTCGCCCGCCTCGGACAGCCTGAAGAAATTGCCAAAGTCGTGGTTTTCCTAGCGACGGAAGGGGCATCCTACATGACAGGGCAGACGCTTCATGTGGATGGCGGTATGTACATGTAATACCGGAAATCTAGGAAAAACAGCGAGATAACCGTTTTCATTGCCTCTATGGCATTTTGAAAACTTTTCTCGTATAATACCAAAGAGGAGGTGAACCGGATGTCCGATGTATTGGAGCGTGTAAAACGCATTGTCGTCGATCGCTTGGGTGCTGACGAGGCCGAGGTTACACTGGAAGCATCTTTTAAAGATGATCTTGGTGCTGATTCTCTCGACGTTGTTGAACTGGTGATGGAATTGGAAGATGAATTCGATCTGGAAATCTCTGATGAAGATGCAGAGAAAATTACGACCGTAGGTGAAGTTGTAAACTACAT
The DNA here is from genome assembly GCF_014192015.1 of Paenibacillus rhizosphaerae. Taxonomy (GTDB): domain Bacteria; phylum Bacillota; class Bacilli; order Paenibacillales; family Paenibacillaceae; genus Paenibacillus_AQ; species Paenibacillus_AQ rhizosphaerae. The sequence continues at coordinate 541,073 of NZ_JACHXJ010000001.1, forward strand.
ACAATCTCATACCTAAGTCATTTGATAAGTCCCGTACTGCTTTTACAGGCGGGACTTCTCCTCATTTTCCAAGTGAATCGGCTTTACAAATAGGATGATTGATTGATTGATTTTGCAGATGCTGTCTATATAGAGGTGAACTTATTGATGCACAGAGTGGTTGTTACCGGGATGGGCGTTGTTACGTCACTGGGCCACGATTTGGACACTTTCTGGAATAACCTCATGGAAGGCAAATCCGGCGTGTCTCAGATCGAATCCTTTGATGTCACCGACTACCCGACACAGATTGCCGCTTCGGTGAAAGACTTTAATCCCGAGGCGTTTATGGACCGGAAGGATGCGCGCAAGATGGACCGATTCGTCCAGTTTGCCGTTGCCGCCGGCAAAGCGGCCCTTGAGCACAGCGGGCTGGATATTCAGAGGCAATCCGACCCGAACCGGGTGGGCGTATCCATCGGTTCCGGCATCGGCGGTCTCGGAACATGGGAAGACCAGCATAACGTTTTGCTGGAGAAGGGACCGAAGCGGGTCAGCCCGTTCTTCATTCCGATGATGATTGCGAACATGGCCTCCGGCCAATTGTCAATCATGCTGGGCGCCAAAGGCCCGAACACTACGCCTGTGACGGCATGTGCGACCGGATCGCACGCCATCGGCGACTCGTACAAGCTGATCCAGCGCGGCGATGCCGACGTGATGATCTGCGGCGGAGCCGAAGCGACCATCCGGCCGACGGGAATGGCCGGCTTTTGCGCTATGCGCGCCATGTCCACCCGCAATGATGAGCCTGAAAAAGCGAGCCGTCCGTTTGACACCGGCCGTGACGGATTCGTCATGGGTGAAGGTGCAGGGATTCTCGTTCTGGAATCGCTGGAGCACGCGCAAAAACGCGGGGCCAATATCATCGCCGAAGTGATCGGCTACGGCCTGAGCGGCGATGCTCATCACATGACTGAGCCCGATCCGGACGGACCGGCGCGCTGCATGTCTATGGCGATACGCGACGCGGGCATTCAGCCGGAGGACGTGGACTACATCAACGCACATGGCACGTCGACGCCGGTTGGAGACCGTTCCGAGACAATCGCGATCAAGAAGGCGCTGGGAGACCACGCGTACAAGGTTGCGGTCAGCTCGACAAAATCGATGACGGGCCACCTGCTGGGAGCGGCTGGCGGCGTTGAAGCGGTCATTTGCGGGCTGTCGCTGCAGAACCAGATGCTGGCGCCAACCATTAACTTGGACAACCCGGATCCGGAATGCGATCTGGATTATGTTCCGAACGTTGCACGAAAGGCTGATTTGGACGTTGTCATGTCTAACTCTTTCGGATTCGGCGGCCACAACGCCACTGTGATCCTAAAGAAATTCGAGCAGTAAGGGGACGATTTGTTGAGTGGAGATCTGAAGCAGTTACAACAGAAACTTCAAATCCAATTTCACAATCGGCTGCTGTTGAAGCAGGCTTTTACCCACGCTTCCTACGTCAATGAGCACCGTTTCAGCCAGCAGCAGGATAACGAGCGCCTGGAATTTCTGGGCGACGCCGTGCTGGAGCTGACGGTTTCCGAGTATTTGTACAACCTGTTTCCGAACCGGCCCGAAGGAGAGCTGACCAAGCTGCGTGCGGCGATCGTCTGCGAACCGTCGCTGGTGAAATTTGCCGAGCAGCTGGAGTTCGGGCAGTACGTTCTGCTGGGAAAAGGTGAAGAGCTGACCGGCGGGAGAACCCGCCCGGCCCTGCTTGCGGATGTGTTTGAATCGTTTGTAGGAGCGCTGTACCTTGACCAAGGCCTGGACGCGGCGCGGGCGTTTCTGGACCGCTACGTGTTCCCGCTGCTGGAAGAGGGCGGCAAAGTGCACATGAGCGATTTCAAGACAGAGCTGCAGGAGCTGACGCAGCACCATAACATGGGCGTTCTGGAGTACCGGATTGTGGAGGAACGCGGTCCGGCGCATGAACGCGAGTTTGTCTCCGAGGTGTATATGGGGAATGAGCGTGTGGGAAGAGGATCGGGCCGCTCGAAGAAAGAGGCGGAGCAGCAGGCTGCGGCCGAAGCGCTGAAGCAGCTGAAGCTGGCCGGTAACGGCTCCCTATAAAGCATGGACAAACAAAGAGCAAAGAGCAGTCGCCTTTCGGATGGATGGCAGGAAGAGCCTTCAGACTGCTTTTTGCTCTTTATTCATTGGGAATATGCTTGTCCTCGCAAGCTGTGATGTTGTGGTATTATTAGGTTTAGAGGTGATTGAGGGAATATGTTTTTAAAACGGATCGAATTAGCCGGTTTCAAATCGTTTGCCGATAAAACGGAAATGGAATTTGTCCGCGGAATTACGGCTGTCGTCGGTCCCAACGGCAGCGGCAAGAGCAATATTTCCGACGGCATCCGCTGGGTGCTAGGGGAACAGAGCGCCAAGTCGCTGCGCGGGGGCAAGATGGAGGATATTATCTTTGCGGGAAGCGATGCGCGCAAAGCCGTCAATTTCGGCGAGGTATCGCTAACCTTAGATAATGAGGATCATGCCCTGTCCCTCGATTTCAACGAGGTGACTGTGACGCGCCGTGTGCACCGCAGCGGAGACAGCGAATATTTTATCAACAAGCAGTCCTGCCGCCTGAAGGACATCACGGAGCTGTTCATGGACACAGGCATCGGCAAAGAGGCATATTCCATTATCGGTCAGGGCCGGATCGAGGAAATATTGAGCACCCGGTCCGAAGACCGCAGAGGTATTTTTGAAGAGGCATCGGGCATCGTTAAATATAAATCCCGCAAAAAGGACGCCGTCCGCAAGCTGGATGAGACCGAGCAGAATCTGGTTCGGATCCACGACCTGGTCGTCGAGCTGGAGGATCAGATCGGCCCGCTGAAGGAGCAGTCCGAGAAGGCGATCCAATATAAACAGCTGCGGGAGCAGCTGAAGCATAAGGAAATTTCGCTCTACGTCTACCAGATCGAGCAGATCCACGCCGCATGGAGCGAAGCTAACGCCAAGCTGGCCGTGCTGCAGGAAGAACAGCTTCAGCTGTCCACTGTCGTGTCGGCGCACGACGCCAAGCTAGAGAGCGACCGCGCCCAGCTCCGCAAGCTGGAGGAAGAAGTGGAGACGCTGCAGGGCGAGCTGCTTCATTACAGCGAAGCTTATGAGAAAAGCGAAGGCTATGCGGAGGTGCTCCGCGAACGCAAGCGGAATCTGGAGGCGAATCGGGAGCAGCTGGCCGGGTCGCTGTCGGCCGGGGACGAGAGATTCGAAGACCGCAAGGCGGAAATTGACCTGCTGAAATCCAAGCTGGAAGCTTCGCGGGAGGAGCTGAAGGCGCTTCGCGACCAGCTGTCGGCCGAAGAGTCGAAGCTGGCCGGCGTCACTGGAGGCATCAGCCAGCAGCAGGAAGAAACGTTAAAGGGTACGCTGCTGGAGCTGATGAACCAGATGGCGCAGACCCGCAATGAGATCCGTTATGCGGATCAGCAGCAGGAGGCGCTCTCCCGCCGGATGAACCGCGCCGCGGAGGAGACCGGCAAGTGGGAAACCCAGAAGGAGGAGCTGCTGAAGCGCAAGCAGCAGCTGGATTCGGCCATCGAGAAGCTGGGCGGGGAAATCCGCGAGCTGCGTGGCGGGTACATAAGCGAGAGCGAGCGGTATCAATCGCTGCAGCGGCTTCTGGACGAGAGCCAGGGAACGCTCCGCAAATGGGAGCAGAAGCGCGAAGCTCAGGTATCCCGCCGGGATACGATGAAGGAGATGGCCGATGACTTTGACGGCTTTATGCTGGGCGTCAAGGAAGTGCTGAAAGCGTCCCGGCGCTCCATTCTGTCCGGCGTGCACGGGGCCGTGGCCGAACTCATCCGCGTGCCAGAGAAGCTGGAGCTGGCGATGGAAACCGCGCTCGGCGCATCCCTTCAGCATATCGTCATGGATAATGAAGCGGTCTCGCGCCAGGCGATCTCCTTCCTGAAGCAGCGGCAGCTCGGCCGCGCAACCTTCCTGCCGCTCGACGTCATCCGGGCCCGCAACATCTCGGCCGGTGACCGATCGATGGTGGAGGGCGTGGAAGGCTTCGTCGGCATCGGGGCCGACCTGGTACAGTTCGACGGCCGGTATGCACCGGTCGTCGGCAGCCTGCTCGGCAACGTCATCATCGCGGAAAGCCTGGAAGTGGCGAACCGGATTGCCGCCAGATGCCAGTACCGCTACCGGGTCGTCACGCTGGAAGGCGACGTCGTCAATGCCGGCGGTTCGATGACAGGCGGCAGCCAGCACAAGAAGAACAGCAGCCTGCTCGGCCGCAAGCGCCAGCTGGATCAGCTTGATCAGGAGATCAACGATACAGAGGTTCAGCTGCGGAAGCTCCGCCAGAGCATTCAGGAGGTCAAGGTTCAGCTGACCGAAACGCAGGCCAAGCTGGACGAGCTGCGCCAGTCCGGCGACGAGAAGCGGATCGAAGAGCAGCGCTTGTCCAGCGACCTGAAGCAGCTGGAGCATGAGCTGCGGCACGTGCTGGAGCAGGTGGAAGTGGCCGATCAGGAGAAGACTGGCTTTACCGAGGAGAACAAGGAGCTCGAGGAAGCCCGGGCGAATGCCGTCAAGAAGCTGGCCGAGCTGGAAGGAGAAGAAAAGGCGACGCATCAAGCCATCCAGGCTGCCGAATTTGCCCGCAAGGCGAGCGAATCGGCGAAGGAGGAGCTGCAGAGCCAGCTCACCCAGCTTAAGGTCAGGGAAGGCAAGCTGGATCAGGAATGCTTCTCTTTGGAGGAGCAGTTAAAACGAATGCAGAGCGAATTCAATTCGCATGATAAAGAGCTGCGCCAGACGAAGACGCTGCTCGCTTCGATCGAGGCGGATCTGGAGACCAACGCAAAGGAATCCATCCAGCAGATCGAAGATTTGAACCGGTACCGGCTCAAGAAGGAGCAGGCATCCGAGCAGCTGGACTTCAAGCGGGCCGCCCGGACGCAGCTTTCGAAGAAGCTGGAGCTGGAAGAGAGCGAAACGAAAGAGCAGCGGACGCGCCTCAAGGCGGTGGAGGACCAGCTGCGCCAGACCGAAATCGGCGTGAACCGGCTTGACGTGGAGCTGGAGAACATTCTGAAGAAGCTCAGCGACGATTACGAGCTGAGCTACGAGCTGGCCAAGCAGCGCTATCCGATTCCGGAGGACGTGCCTGCGGTTCAGACCGAGGTTCGGGAGCTCAAGCGGGGCATCACCGCGCTGGGCGACGTCAACCTCGGCGCGATCGAGGAATACCAGCGGGTCAACGAACGGTACGAATTCCTGAATGAACAGAAGCAGGACCTGGTGGAAGCGAAGACGACGCTCTATGAGGTCATCCGCGAGATGGACGACGAAATGTCGAAGCGGTTCAAGCAGACCTTTGACGCCATCCGCCGCGAGTTCGGTACCGTCTTCGTGAAGCTGTTTGGCGGCGGCCGGGCGGATCTGGTGCTGCTGGATCCGGAGCATCTGCTCGAGACCGGCATCGACATCGTGGCCCAGCCCCCGGGCAAAAAGCTGCAGAACCTGCAGCTGCTCTCCGGCGGGGAAAGGGCGCTGACGGCGATGGCGCTGCTGTTTGCGATTTTGCAGGTCAAACCGGTGCCGTTCTGCGTGCTGGACGAGGTCGAAGCGGCGCTCGACGAAGCGAATGTGACGCGGTTCGCACAGTATCTCCGTGAGTTTTCCGAGCAGACCCAGTTTATCGTCGTGACCCACCGCAAGGGAACGATGGAAGAGGCCGACGTCCTGTACGGGGTTACGATGGAAGAGGGCGGCGTGTCGAAGCTGGTGTCCGTGCGGCTGGAAGACGACGAAGCGGAAATTGCTTAAGCATATTCAACCTTAGAGATGGAGGAGACCTATGAGCTTTTTCAGAAAGCTGAGAGAGAGCATTTCAAACAAGACCGAATCCGTGACGAAGCAGTTCCGGGACGGATTGGAAAAAACACGTAAAGGATTCGTGGAACGGGTCACCGACCTGATGACGCGCCGCAAGAAGATCGACGAGGAGTTCTATGAGGAGCTCGAGGAAATTCTGATCGGCGCCGATGTTGGCGTGAACACGGTTATGGAGCTGATCGACGATCTGCGTGCCGAAGTGAAGAAGCAGCGGATTGAGGATGCGGTGGAGCTGCAGCCGATCCTTTCGCAGAAATTGATGGAGCTGCTGCGCGGCGATGACGACAACGCGCTCCGCATGAACGAGGACGGCATAACCGTCATCCTGTTTGTCGGGGTCAACGGCGTCGGCAAGACGACGACGATCGGCAAGCTCGCCCACCGCTTCAAGCAGGAAGGCAAAAAGGTGCTCCTTGCCGCTGGCGACACGTTCCGTGCCGGGGCGATCGAGCAGCTCGAAGTGTGGGGCGAACGCGCAGGCGTAGAGGTCATCAAGCAGCATGCCGGCTCCGATCCGGCCGCGGTCATGTTTGACGCGGTTCAGGCTGCCAAGCAGCGCCAGGCGGATGTGCTGATCTGCGATACGGCAGGACGCCTGCAGAACAAAACGAACCTGATGGAGGAGCTGAACAAAATTTTCCGTGTCATCCAGCGGGAAATTCCGGGCGCTCCGCATGAGGTGCTGATGGTGCTTGACGCAACGACAGGACAGAACGCTCTCAGCCAGGCCAAGCTGTTCGGGGAGAAAAGCGGGGTCACCGGTCTTGTCCTGACGAAGCTTGACGGTACGGCGAAAGGTGGCATCGTCGTGGCCATCCGCCAGGAGCTCAACCTTCCGGTGAAGCTCGTGGGCCTTGGCGAGAAAATGGATGATTTGCAGCCGTTTGATTCCCAGCAGTTTGTTCATGCGCTGTTCGCCGGCCTGATCCAGGAGCAGGAGGCGGAAGGCACAGAGCAGGATGGAACGCAGCATTGATCCGTGTATTGAGCGGATGCACGCATAACAAAAGAACGCATAAAAAGAAGGATGGCATGATGCCATCCTTCTTTTTGCATGCGACAAACACATGCCTTTGGTTTTTGAACGTATCTATTGTATCCTTTGTATCTTTTGCTTCTATCACAAATAACTAAACGTCTTTGCGGTCTGACTGTGAACATTCACTTGGATCGACCGGTCTGAGGACCGCCGTCAAAAACCGCGGTCCGTCATCCGCGTTAATCCGTCAGTACTCTGACAAACTCGACCGACCGCAGCGGCACGATGGCCACATCGCCCGGTGGGCCGTACATAACCGGCGGAACCTTCAGCATCAGCGAAGCGTCGTTGACCGAAATGAGCGTGCCGGTGATCATATCCCCGGGCGTCATCACTTCTACTTCCGAGCCTGTGAAGCCGCGAACCAATTCTTTGAAATCCATGGTCGTTCTCCTTTCGAATTGAATTGATTGTCTTTGATTACTGGACCGAAGTAATCCGGCTGAACGGAACGATCAGCAGGTCGCCGCCGCTTTCGCGGAGTTCGACCGCATCTTCGGCTACCGTCAGTACGACGCCCTGCAGGGTTGCGCTGGCCGTATCCACCCGGACCTCGCTGCCGATCTTGCCGGCGAAGTAGGCGTGCAGCTCGGGATTGCCCGTGATGCCCGTCATGACTTCCTCTTCCAATCTCGCAACGCGGTCCGCCAGCGACTCCAGCTCCTCGATCCGCCGGGCCAGCCGTCTGATTTCCTCCTTGAGCTCTTTCCATTCCCACAAGTGCTCATTCAGCTTCGCTTCAATCTGATGCACGTCATCCTTCACCTGATGCAGCTCATGGCTCAGATGCAGGATCTGATCATGCAGCTGTCTGATCCGGATTTTCCAATGCTTATGATTCCAGAAAAACGTCATGGCTTCATTCTCCTCCTTTAGTGACATGGCAGTTGCTTTCCCGTAAGGGAACATTATCGGTAAGACTCGATTTCTTCCTTAAGCCGACGCAGCTGATGCAGGCTTTCACGCTCCGCACGGCGGATCGCTTTTTCCCGCAGCTTTATTTCTTTTGGGCTTTCCTCCAGAAACGCGTCGACCCTGTTTTGCAGGTCTTCGTAAGGCAGCTTGTAATCGCAGTAGTACTGTTTCATCCCGAACGCATCCAGCAGGCTCTCAACCTTGCGCATCTGGCTCAGGGCGAATACCGGTTTTCCGGCGCGCAGGGCAGCCAGGGCGGGGTGAAGCTTGTAGGTGATCAAATAATCGACCGACTGGATATAGCTGTACGTCAAATCTAATTCCATCAGCATGGGCAGCGTTTCGGCGGATGCCCCCGGAAGGGCCTCCTTGATCCGGGAGAGCATTTGCTGGCAGACTGTAAGGTCCGAGTAAATATTGGTGGGGTGGTTGATCACAGGTATAAATACAAGGTGGCAGCCCTGCCGGATCAGGTGGAGCGACAGCTGCAGCATATTTTCAAACGGGAACGAGGGGTAAGCAAACAGGCACAGGCCGATGGTCGGCCGGCTGGAGAATCGTTTGACTGGGTAGTCAGGCTGTCTGTAGGCAAATACAATGTCGTGAGCCTGCTGAACATGCTGATGGAAGCCGGCTCTTTGGGCAATATCGGCCGAACGGCTGTCCCGGAATACGGCCATTTGCGCTGTGCTGATATATGCCCTGTATTTCGCGACCTGATCCGCGGGCCAGCTGGATTCGGGGTAGTTGTCCACGATGCCGACGCCGTACAGCCATTTCGGGTGGTTCTTGAGCGCATCCGGAAAATAATAAGGGTTAAACGAATACGGCGTGATCAAGTCCCCGCCCCCGATAATGACGCGGTCGGTTTGGGCCGGATCGAGACGGCTGGTCCACGGGTATACGATATGGCCATCGAATACCTGCTGCAGCGTTCTCAGAAACAGATCGTCACCGAAGTTGCCCATGCCGTAATAACCGCATACTCCAATGTTCAATGGTAACGCCTCCTTTCATTAAGACTTCTGCTCGCTCTTGCTCCGGAGGGTGTCCATGATAACCCGGTGTGCAGCTTCGCCCCGGTCTTCCCAGCGGTTGCTCCGCGCATATTCGATCCGTGCCTGCCGCTGTTCACGGGAATCGGACTCAGCCAGTATCCGGCCCAGCTTGGCGATAAAATCGCCGTGTGTGGTCGCCGTGGTCACATGAGGTTCCATGCGAATACATTCCGGAAGCGCCGTCGACAGTACAGGCACACCTGATGCCATATATTCATAAGCTTTTACAGGATTAGTTGCCAGGGTAATGGGGTGATACTGAAACGGGATTAACGCGACGTCAATATGCTGAAGGTATTTTTTGAGCTCGGTGTGAGGCTTCTCGCCCAGCACGTGAACGTTCGGAAGCTTCGCGTAGTCGGGGATATCGCCGTAGGCGGCGCCGATGGACACGAAATGCACGTCCGGGTAGTGCGACGCCATTTTTGCGAACAGATCGTGATCAAGCCAGTAGGCCCAGGCGCCGATATAGGCGGCGACTTTCCCTTGCGGCAGATCATGAGGGCGTTCGGATGGGGCAGGATCGAAGAACGACGAATCGGCTCCGTTCGGGATCAGCGTGACCGGTTTATCAGGATAGGCCAGGTGCAGGCGCATTCGGATGGATTCGGCCGTGCAGACCAAATGGTCGGAAGCATCCACCATCTTGACTTCATACTTGGCCCAGTGCGGAAACTCATCACAGCAATCATAGATGATGGCATCCGGACGGTAGAGAGAAGTCAGACGTGTGCGCTGCTTGGCCCAGGTGGTCCAGCCTACGATCGCATGGTCTTCGCGAAGCTTCTTCAGCTTCCTCATAAATACGTGATGGTCGGTGAACAAAAACACATTCGGCTCCACTTCTATGAATTCACGGTCCAGCGGCGCCAGATTTTCAAAGAATACGAGGTGGCCCCTGGCCCCGAGCTGCGTCATGAGCTGCTGCGGCCGCTGTTTCATGTACTTCCAGTTCATCGTTTTCGGATAAATAATGATTGCCATAGTTTACATACCTCCTTTCAACCAGCCGCTTACAATATATGCTTTGATAGCTTTATAGAATTGGATGAAAGGACCAATTGCAGCCGAAATGGGAAAAGAGCCCGGCCGTCACGGAAAGCATGCCAGTCCATCATGAGCCCCGCCATTGGATAAGCCTAGGTAAAGTGGAAATGCGGGCAGCCTGGAGGTTATAATGGTGAAAATAAAAGGATTGATGAAAGGGTTGTTTATGGCTAATACACACACTTACACCCGGAAGGAAGAAGTGGCGAACGCCATTACCCACGGCATCGGGGCGCTTCTCAGCGTTGCCGCATTGGTGCTGCTGATCGTATTTTCCACCATGAAGGGGACGGCGTGGCACATCGCCAGCTTTTCGATCTACGGGACGACGATGCTGATTTTGTACATCAACTCCACCTTGGTACACAGCTTTAAGGAGGGGAAGGTCAAGGATCTGTTCGAAATTTTTGACCATTCCTCGATTTACTTGTTTATCGCAGGCTCGTATACGCCGTTTATGCTGGTTGCGATCCGGGGACCGCTCGGGTGGTCGCTGTTCGCTATCGTATGGGGGATTGCGCTGCTCGGCTGCGTGTTCAAGGCGTTTTTTACGAAGCGGTTTCTGTTCATGTCCACGATTTTCTACATTATAATGGGGTGGCTGGTCGTGGTTGCCTGGGGGCCGCTGACGGCCGCGGTGGCTTCCGGAGGCATCTGGCTGCTGGCAGCCGGCGGGATCCTGTACACGCTCGGCACCGTTTTTTACGTGTGGAGGGGCTTTCCGTATCACCATGCGATCTGGCATTTGTTCGTGCTGGGCGGGAGCGTAATGCATTTCTTTGCGGTGCTGATCTATTTGCTTCCTTGGTCGTAAAAGATCGAAACAAGAAACTTTAAAGATGACAAGGATATTTGCTTGACATCCTTCTTTGTTTTCTGTATGATAAGGAACGTTAAAGAACTGTAAAGTGTTTTTCCTTGACGAAGGGAGTGTCCCTCAGTGAGTCAGGAGAACCGGCTCGAGAAGACGAATCGAATTAACCTTTTGTTTGATTTCTACGAACAGCTGCTGACCGAGAAGCAGCAGACGTTCCTTAAATATTATTTTCATGACGATTTCTCCCTTGGGGAGATTGCAGCCGAGTTCGACATCAGCCGTCAGGCCGTTTACGAGCATATCAAGCGGGCTGAGCAGGTGCTGGACATGTACGAAGAGAAGCTGGGACTGCTGCAGAAGCATGAGCAGCGCAACCACGAGCTTGAGCGGCTGCAGCGCATTACGGAGTCCAGCAGCATGTCTGAATCCGATAAAATGAGAATATATCAAATCATAAATCAATTGCAGCAATTGGAATAAAGCGTTAGAAGGAGGTGGCGGTTCATGGCATTTGAAGGATTGACGAGCCGACTGCAGAACGTGTTCAGCAAGCTGCGCGGCAAAGGCAAGGTGTCCGAGGATGACGTTAACGAAGCGATGCGCGAGGTGCGTCTTGCGCTCCTGGAAGCTGACGTTAACTTTAAAGTCGTCAAGGATTTCGTCGCCAAGGTGAAAGAGAAGGCCGTCGGTACCGAAGTGATGGAGAGCTTCACGCCGGGCATGGTCATCATTGACATCGTAAATAAAGAACTGACTGAGCTCATGGGCGGAAGCCAGGCGAAGCTGGCGAAGGCGAACAAGCCTCCAACCGTCATTATGATGGTAGGCTTGCAAGGGGCCGGTAAGACGACGACCTCCGGCAAGCTGGCGAAGATGCTGCAGAAGCAGAACCATCGTCCGCTGATGGCTGCCGGCGATATATACCGACCTGCGGCAATCAAGCAGCTTCAGGTGCTGGGTGACCAGATCGGCGTTCCGGTATTCACGCTCGGCGACAAGACAAGCCCGGTGGAAATCGCGAAGCAGGCTTATCAGCATGCCAAGGATAACGGGAACGATTATCTGATCATCGATACGGCGGGCCGCCTGCATATCGATGAGGAGCTGATGGAAGAGCTGCGCCAAATCCACAGCGAGGTCAAGCCGGACGAGGTGCTGCTGGTCGTGGACGCGATGACCGGTCAGGATGCCGTCAACGTTGCGGATCACTTCAACAAGCAGCTGGACCTGACGGGCGTCGTGCTGACCAAGCTCGACGGCGATACCCGCGGCGGTGCCGCGCTGTCCGTTAAGGCCGTAACCGGCTGTCCGATCAAATTTGCGGCGCTCGGCGAGAAGATCGACGCGCTGGAGCCGTTCCATCCGGAGCGGATGGCTTCCCGGATTCTCGGCATGGGCGACATGCTCTCGCTGATCGAGAAAGCCCAGTCGAATATCGACACGGATAAAGCCAAGGAAATGGAACGTAAAATGCGTAACGCCGAGTTTACGTTCGACGATTTCCTGGAGCAGATGGAGCAGGTGAAGAAGCTCGGCCCGATCGACCAGATCATGGACATGATCCCGGGGATGGGCAAGCTGAAGCAGACCAAAGATCTGAAGGTCGACGAGAAGCAGATGGGCCGCATTGAGGCGATCGTCTTTTCGATGACGAAGGCAGAGAAACAGAATCCGGATATCATCAACCACAACCGCCGCAAGCGGATTGCGACCGGCAGCGGCACATCGCTCGCCGAGGTCAACCGGCTGATCAAGCAGTTTGACGAGATGCGCCGGATGATGAAGCAGTTCTCGGATATGATGGGACCGAAGGGTCCGAAGGGCAAGGCTTTAAAGCAGCTGAAAGGATTGGCCGGCAAAGGCGGCATGAAGTTTCCTTTCCGTTAATCACTGCATTTCTATATAGACAGCCGCCTCTATTGCTAGGGCGGTGGGGCTGTCCCCCACACTTATTATGTTGAAGGAGGTGAATTTCGTGGCAGTACGTATTCGTCTGAAACGCATGGGTGCTCATAAAGCTCCTTTCTACCGTATCGTGGTATCGGATTCCCGTTCCCCGCGTGACGGCCGTTTTATCGAAGAAATCGGTTACTACAATCCGGTCAACCAACCGGCTGACGTAAGAATCGATGAAGATAAAGCACTGGCGTGGCTGCAAAACGGTGCGCAAGCATCCGACACAGTCCGCAACCTGCTGAGCAAAGCAGGAGTGATGAAGAAGTTCCATGAGCTCAAGCAGCAGAAATAATGACTGATCGTGAGGGTTATCTATGGAAGAATTAGTTGGTGTTATTGCTAAGGCTTTGGTGGATCATCCTGAAGAGGTGGCTGTGAAGACGGTGGAGAAGGATCACCTGATTGTCTATGAACTGACCGTGCATCCTGAGGATGTGGGGAAGGTCATCGGCAAGCAGGGCCGGATCGCCAAGGCGCTTCGAACAGTCGTGACTTCTGCAGCAGTCAAAATGGATAAACGCGTGACCGTGGATATCATATCTTAAAGATATACGAAAGGGGGTTAGGATGCATGTCCTAGCCCTTTTTCGTACATGCTGAAGATTAAATAATAGATCCGTGCAATACAAGCGCGCCGATGCGATGGCGCCACGAAGCCAGGAGGAGAACATGCCGGAAACACTTTATAAGGTTGGCAAAATCGTCAACACCCATGGCATCAAGGGAGAAATCAAAGTGTTGTCATACACGGATTTTCCCGAGGTCCGTTTCGCCAAGGGGAGCGAGCTCATGATCGTTCCGGAGGACGGGGGCAAGCCGGTCGACGTGACCATCCATTCTTCCCGCCTTCATAAAAATATGTACATCATCAAATTGGACGGCTACGACAATATAAATGATGTAGAGAAATTTAAGGGCAGTATGCTGAAGGTCGGTAAGGAGCATCTCGTGGAGCTGCCGGAAGACGAGTATTATTTCCACGAAATTATCGGCTGCAGCGTCGTGACCGATGAAGACAAGGAGCTTGGGGTCGTATCGGAAATTTTGACGCCAGGCGCGAACGACGTATGGGTGGTTCAGCCAAAGGGCGGCAAGAGCATCCTCATCCCCGTCATTGATGATGTCGTCCTGGACGTAGACATTCCGAACCAAAAAATACTCGTTCATATTATGGAAGGATTGCTGGACTAATGAGAGTGGATGTGCTGACCCTGTTCCCGGAAATGCTGGATGGGGTTTTCCGGACAAGCATTCTCGGCAAGGCCCAGGAGAAAGGAATCATCTCGCTTCATACCGTCAATTTCCGGGATTATTCCGGGAATAAGCACGGTACGGTCGACGATACGCCTTATGGCGGAGGCGGAGGCATGGTTCTGAAGCCGGAGCCGATCTTTGCGGCTGTCGAGGATCTGCTGGGGAAAGCGGGACATCAGGCCAAGCCAAGAGTTATCCTGATGTGCCCGCAGGGGGAAACCTTTTCCCAGAAAAAAGCGGAGGAACTCGCGAAGGAAGAGCATTTAATTTTCATTTGCGGCCATTATGAAGGATATGACGAGCGGATTCGCGAGCACCTCATCACCGATGAACTGTCGATCGGCGACTATGTCCTGACCGGGGGCGAGCTACCGGCGGCGGTCGTGATCGATGCGGTCTCCCGGCTGCTGCCCGGCGTGCTGGGCAATGAAACGTCGGCAGTGACGGACTCCTTCAGCACCGGGCTGCTGGAGTATCCGCATTATACCCGCCCGGTGGAGTTTCGGGGCTGGAAGGTGCCGGATATGCTGCTAAGCGGCCACCACGCGAACATCGAGGCTTGGCGCCGGGAGCAGGCGCTAAAGCGGACGCTGGAGCGGCGGCCGGACCTGCTGGATAAGGTGGAGCTAACCGAACGTGACCGCAAGACGCTGGATAAGCTCCGCAGGCTGAAAGATACCGATAGCGGACTTCAATAACTGAGCTGTAAAACCACGGCCCCTGGGTTATGCAAGGGAGTGGTTTTTTAGCGTCAGATGCGTTAGTCTGGAATAAGGTTGTCTGTTATTTTGAGCCTCAAGAACACGAGCACCCCCAGTAAATTTGAACATGACAGGAGGATATTATGGATTATAAAGCTTATTTTCAAACTCACCGTGACCAGCATTTGAACGAACTGAAGGAATGGTTGTCCATTCCGAGCATTTCCGCATTGTCCGAGCATAAGCCGGACGTCAAGCGGGCGGCGGAATGGCTGGCGGATACGCTCAAAAAGGCAGGCCTTGAAAACGTGAAGATCCATGAGACAAGCGGCCACCCGATCGTCTATGCGGATCATCTGCATGCACCGGGACAGCCGACGGTTCTCGTCTATGGGCACTATGACGTACAACCGGTAGACCCGCTGAACTTGTGGGATACACCGCCATTCGAGCCGGCCGAACGCGACGGCAAGCTGTACGCCAGAGGGGCAACGGACGATAAAGGACAGATCTTTTTACATATTAAGGCGGTGGAAGCGATTCTTCAGCAGGAGAAGCAGCTTCCGGTCAACATCAAGTTTTGCGTGGAGGGCGAGGAGGAGGTCGGAAGCCCAAACCTTCCGAAGTTCCTGGAGGCACAGCAGGAGCTGCTGAAAGCCGATGCGGTTCTGATCTCGGATACGTCCCTGCTGGAAAAAGGAAAACCGGCGATCTGCACCGGGCTTCGTGGTCTGTGCTCGCTGGAAGTTCATGTCCATACAGCCAATACGGATTTGCACTCCGGCAGCTACGGCGGCGGCGTACCGAATGCGCTGCATGCGATGGTCAGTCTGCTCGATTCCCTGCATGATGCCAAGGGCCGCGTAGCTGTGGAAGGCTTCTATGAAGGCGTTCCGGAGCTTACGGAGGCGGATCATGCCGAGTTTGCGAAGCAGTCCGGAGACGAGAACAAGCTGAAGCAAGATCTTGGGCTTGACGAGCTGTACGGGGAAGAGGGATACACGTTTGCCGAAAGGACGGGCGCCCGTCCGACCCTTGAGCTGAACGGCGTCTATGGAGGATTCCAGGGCGAAGGCAGCAAAACGGTCATCCCGAAGGAAGCCCATGCGAAGATTACATGCCGTCTGGTGGGCCATCAGGATCCGCAGGACATCTTGAACAAAATCGAAAAGCATATCTACAGCCACGTACCGACGGGCGCCAAAGCAATCGTCATCCAACTGGAGAAGGGCAATGCGTTTACGATCGATCCGTCCACGCCGATTCTGCAAAAGGCGGCGGAAGCCTACGAGGAGGTATACGGAACGCGTCCCGTATTTACGAGAGACGGGGGCTCCATCCCGATCGTGGAGACGTTCTCCCGTGTACTGGCCGCTCCGGTCGTATGCATGGGCTTTGGCCTTCCCGACGAAAACCTGCATGCGCCTAATGAGCACTTTAACCTGGAAAACTTCGATCTTGGCCTGCTGACCATCGTTGATTTCCTGAAAAGAGTATAACGATCTCCTGAAAAAGGAGTCCTGAAAAGGATGATATGGAATGAAATCGCCGGATCAAGAGCTATCAGCTCGGGTCCGGCGATTTTTTTATTAGCCTCTAAAAAGGAATGGCATGGATCGACCGCAACCTGATGAATTCCATAGGAAGCTCACATCATCAAGGAAAGTGATACCTAAATATTCTGGATTGAAATTTTATAACACAATAAATATAATTATTATGTAATAATATTTTAATAGAAAAGTATGATTCCTTTGCTAAAACCCTTATTCCGCAAGAAAAGCAGCGGCTAAACGTATCGATCTTTTATGAAGCATCTCGATGGACATGATTCAAGCAGTATTCGTTTGCACGTACTATCCACTGTAGAAGGAGGAGTTATGATGAAGATCATTCCGATGAATGCCGAATGGCTTGACGCGATGTGTGACCTTTGGAATGGGGAACTAGGCGGCCATTTTCCGATGCGCAGGGAACTGATGAAGCAAAATACTTTTGAAGATGTGAACGTGTATGGCCCCGCTTCCGGGCTGGCCGTTGACGGGGAGGGCCGTCTGCTTGGGTTCGTGATCGCCAAGAAGTGGCAGGAGCCGGCGCGCGAAATGCAGCTGGGTGACGGCGGCGGATGGATTCAGGCCATCGTCGTCCGCCGCGATGCTCAAGGTCAGGGCATAGGGTCAGGGCTGCTCAGTCATGCAGAGAATGCCTTAAGAGAAGTCGGAGCGGTATCGGCAAGCATCGGGCGTGACCCGTGGCACTATTTTCCCGGGGTGCCGCTCGCACTGCCGGAGGTTAAGTCATGGTTTGCGCGCCGCGGGTACGAATACCTGTACGAGGTGTTCGACCTGGTGAACGAAACCTCGGGCGGTAGCCTGCAGCGGCCCGAGTATCGGGATGGCGCCTTCGCACGCCTGCTTGTTCCGGGAGACCGCGAAGAGATGCTCCGTTTCTTCAAGCGGTGCTTTCCGGGACGCTGGTATTACGAGGCGCAGTGCTATTGGGAACGGGGAGGGCAGGGACGCGAGTTCGTCGGCCTGTTCCTGAAGGACGAAATGATCGGCTTTTGCCGCGTGAACGACGGCGAGTCTCCGCTGATTGCCCAGAATACTTATTGGGCGCCTCTGTTCAGTGAACCGCTTGGCGGCATCGGGCCGCTGGGCGTGGACGACCGGTTCCGCGGAAAAGGCTACGGGCTGGCGATCGTTCAGGACGGGGTCGTGGAGCTGACGGCCAGAGGTGTGAAGCACCTGGTTATCGATTGGACGGAATATGTGGATTTTTATGCCAAGCTTGGATTTCGGACCTGGAAAGGATATCATATCGGCAAAAAAACACTGATGTAGCTCACCCGAAGAAGGAGGATGATGCATGAATCCGGCAAAAGCGATTTGGCGGTTCTTTTTTCCCAAGGAGCGGATCCTGATCTTCACATCTTTCGACGCAGACAGCTATGCAAGGGCCAAGTCCAGACTGCTGAACGGAGGGATCCGCCACCGCTCGCGCATCGTCAGCCAGCCGACCGGCCGGGACACCTTTACAGGCAGGGGAATGACGCAATACGACTTGTACGTGGCCCAGGAAGATGAGCATGCCGCTAGGCATCTCCTGTAATCCCCAACGGTTGGGCAGAGCTGCGAAGTAGCGTTACGGCCTTTTTTGCAGCTCGGAGAAAACTAGCCCCCGGTAAAGTAGCCGGGGGCTAGTTTTGGCTGCGGTGTATAGGCGGCTATTCGTCCAGTTTGGCAATCGTGGTAAATACGTCGTACAGCTTCTGCTCCGGGTGCTGGCGCTCGGTGTGCTTTTCCACAAACTCCGTCAATTGCTCAAAAAACGCTTTGGCTTCCTCTTCTGTCAAATAGATCTCGGAGTGGGACAGGTTCCCGGCTGGCTCCTCCTGGTTCTGGGCCTTCAGAAACTTCTTCTTGCTCTCCTCATACAAATCCTCCAGCAGCTTTTGCGTTTCGGAACGGAAAATTTTCTGGGCCGCCTCATCGATGTCCTTGCTGCGTTTAATCCGTACGGAGCCTTTGAAGGCCTGATAGTATTTGGCCGTGATCCCGTTGATCTGCTTAGTATTCACTAGGACGATCAGTCCGATGCTCTCCAGCTTCTTAGCGTGGTAATAAACCTTGGCCGGAACCTCACCGAGCTTGTCGGCGACATCCTTGACCGTAATGGGCTGGTCGGCTTTCTGAAAGCAGCTTAATATTTTCAAACGGTAAGGATCGGAATAAATCCGGATCTCCTCGATCGTGCTCAGTTCTTTTGTCTCCAATGTATGCACCTCAACATTTCCCGTATCTTGTTTTCCGGATCGTTTACCCTCATTATAAGCCCAGACGGCTCCAGAGCACAAAACGTTTCCTTCCCCCTAGATTTTCATAAATCCTTTTTGGCTCCACAAATAGGCTCCGGGTATCAGCATCAGCAGTCCAAACACGAGGTACAGCACATGGACCCCGACAAAGGCTCCGGCCCAACCGGCCAGCAGGCTTCCGACCGGAATGGCACAGGTGCAGA
This sequence comes from Paenibacillus rhizosphaerae, assembly GCF_014192015.1. Classification (GTDB taxonomy): domain Bacteria; phylum Bacillota; class Bacilli; order Paenibacillales; family Paenibacillaceae; genus Paenibacillus_AQ; species Paenibacillus_AQ rhizosphaerae. Next base: position 559,778 of record NZ_JACHXJ010000001.1, read on the forward strand.
TCGTGCTCGACAGCGCCCCGACCCGGCCAAGCATCGCTTTAGGGGTGACTTCCATCATATAGGTGGACACCGGCGTATTGATAAACGAAATGGCGAATCCCATGCCAAAGCAAAAGGCGGCCGCAGCATAGAGCGGATATTCCCTTAGAAGGGCGGGGACGTAGAGAAGACTGTACGTAACCCCAAGCAGCAAAAATCCAAACACGATCAGACTGCTTTTGCGATAGGTGGAACCCTTCTGGCTAATCCACAGACCACTGATAATCATGCCGGTTATCAGGGTGATGCCGATCAAACTGAGGCCGTACGGGCCTGAGTGCAGTATTTGTTTGACATAAACGGGTTCAAGCACGTTTTTGGGCGTGAGGCACAGATTCACGAACGCGGCCGAAAGCATGGTCATCATCATCAGCTTGTGGCCTTTAACGAACTTCAAGCCGGTTTTAAACTGGCTCCAGTAGGATGGACTATCCTCCACCTGCATCAGACCTGCGTCGTCATCGTCATCCTGCCCGCGATCCCGGTCGATTCGGATCCAGACGTACAACATGGCAGCCAGCAGAAAGGACAGGGCGTCGATCAGCATCGCTCCGGAAATGCCGAGCATGGCGATCAGGCCGCCGGCTGCGGCCAGACCGGCAAGCTCTGCCGTACGGGAGGCAGACGAAGTCAGCGAATTGCCGCTGAGCAGCAGCTCCTTGGGCAGAATGCGGGGAACGAGGGACATCTCCGCCGGCGTGGAGAAGCATTCGAGCGTAGAGTTGATGAACGTAAAAATAAACAAGTGCCACGGCTGCAAGTCTCCTATGAAATAGAGCAGCGCCGTCGCGGTTACCGTGATGCCCCGGCCGGCATTCGTCACGATCACGACCTTTCTCTTGGACCAGCGGTCGACCAGGACGCCGGTAAACATACTGAAAGCGATGCCTGGAACGAAGTTAATGGCGTACAGCGTTCCCATTAACAGCTCCGAGCCGGTAAGCAGGTAGACCATCCAGCTGTAGGCGATGGAATCCACGGAATCTCCGAAGCGTGAAATAATTTTGGCGGTAATCATCAATAGATACAATTTGTGTTTCACCAGCCGACGTACACCTTGATTTTGCTGCAGCAATACGGTTTCGCTCATGAAAGGACATCTCCATTCAATTTTCATTAACGTTAAAATTATTTTAATGATAAATTTATTTTAACGTCAATTCCGATTTTGGCAAGAAGTTTTTTACAATGGGGTCAGCCTATTTTTCGGAGTGGCAGGGATCTATTTAGGAGAACGAGCCTTTGCTGTTTCTTTCAAACGAGGGGCCAGCAGCAAAACTGAAAGATTTATAGTTGCAAACGATGAAACAAATATGCTAAAATAAATGCTGTTGTGTGGAATACGGTGGTCCGCTGCGGATGATGAAGGAAAACAGAGGGTTTTCCGGAAGAGGCAAGAACACCTGTACGGAAGGAGGAGTCCTAAATGAACATCCTACAAGAGATTACCAAAGAACAGCTTCGCACCGACATCCCTAGCTTTCGTCCTGGCGACACTTTGAAAGTGCACGTTAAGGTTATCGAGGGATCCCGCGAGCGTATCCAGTTGTTCGAAGGTGTTGTGATTAAGCGTCGCGGAGGCGGCATCGCTGAGACTTTTACTGTGCGTAAAATCTCTTACGGTGTTGGGGTAGAAAGAACTTTCCCAATTAACTCGCCAAAAATCGAGAAGATCGAAGTGGCTCGTTACGGTAAAGTACGTCGCGCCAAACTGTACTATCTTCGTGAACTGCGCGGTAAAGCAGCAAGAATTAAAGAGATTCGCCGTTAATCAGCGAACAACGCTAAAGGGCTTGATTTCAAGCCCTTTTCGTTTTAGGATTAAAAAAGCGTCAATAGATGAACGACCCAAGATGACAGACCGCGAGAAGCGGGGATTTTTCTGTCGATCACAAATAGCTTTCGCTTCGATGGTCTAATGAAAGCATACACGGCTCCGTAATGGGAGCTTTTCTTTTCGGCAAAACTAGGAGAGGGCGGTGGATATATGCAGCAGGACATTCAGAGCGATGCGGTGGAACTGAAGGAAGAAGATCATAGACCACCTAAAAAAGGGAAGAATGAAGTCGTAGAATGGCTGAAAGCGATCGTCATTGCCCTGATTTTGGTGGCATTGATCCGCTGGCTTCTCTTCAAACCGTTTATTGTGGACGGACCCTCCATGCAGCCAAACTTTCATACGGGCGAGCGGTTGATCGTCAATGAAATTCTGTATGACATCCGGGCTCCGCACCGTGGTGAGGTTATCGTGTTCCATGTTCCGTCCGAAGGCAAGGATTTTATCAAGCGCGTGATCGCCGTTGCAGGCGATACCGTCAAAGTGGAAGGCGACACGGTCACAGTGAACGGCAAAAAAGTCAATGAAGCCTACATACAAGGTGCCATCGATGCAAGCCATAAAGCGGGCCAGATGTATAATGACAAAGATTTCCCAAACAGCGCGTTTCCGGATGGCAAGGTTCCCGAAGGTCATGTGTTCGTGATGGGGGATAACCGGTCCGACAGTACGGACAGCCGGATGATCGGTTATGTGCCGCTCGGGGATATCGTCGGACGGGCAGACCTCATCTTCTGGCCGGTGAAGGACATCCATTTGATCAACCATTAATGAGCGTGGAATGAGGCTGTTTGCGGACAAGAGAATGAGGTGATGACGGTGACGATTCAATGGTTCCCTGGTCATATGACCAAAGCGCGCCGCCAAATACAGGATAAATTAAAGCTGATTGACGTCGTGATCGAGCTGATCGATTCGCGTCTTCCGCTGTCCAGCCGCAATCCGATGATTGACGAGATTTTGCAGGGGAAGCCCCGGCTGATCATTATGAACAAGGCGGATTTGGCAGACCCTTCGGTAACGAAGCAGTGGCAGGATTATTTTAAAGAGGAAGGCCATACGGCGTTTCCGGTCGATGCGGCTACAGGCACGGGCGTAAAAGAGATTCCTGGACAGCTGAAGCTGCTCCTGAAGGAGAAGATCGACCGCCAAATCGCCAAGGGGATGAACCCGCGGGCGATTCGTGCGCTGATCGTCGGCATCCCGAACGTGGGCAAGTCGACGCTGATCAACCGTCTCGCCGGGCGCAGCATTGCTGCGACGGGGGACCGGCCGGGCGTGACGAAAGGCCAGCAGTGGATTAAGGTAGGCGGAGAAATCGAGCTCCTGGATACACCGGGGATTTTGTGGCCCAAATTTGAGGATGAGAACGTTGGCTACCGCCTGGCGGTAACCGGCGCGATCAAGGAAGAGATCCTGAACGTGGAGGATGTCGCCTTTTTTGCGGTCAAATACCTGGTTCAGTATTACTGGGACGCGTTCCGGGAGCGCTTCGAGATCGATGCGGACATGCCGCATAACCCGGACGAGAGCGACGAAATTGTCGCCATCATGGAAGCGGTAGGACGCAAGCGCGGCTGCTTGATGAGCGGCGGAAGGGTGGATCTCGAGAAAGCGTCGAAGACGCTGCTGCGGGAGCTGCGAGCCGGCAAAATGGGCCGGTTCTCGATGGAGGCCCCTTACTAATCGGAAAAGAACGCCGGATACGATCCTAGTGTCCAGCGTGTATCAAAGCGAGATGTACAGTATCATAGTGAACGAACAAGCCCAGTTCCGTTATAGGTACTGGGCTTTTTTTGCGTGTTGATTTATGGGAGAGGAAGGCCGTCATATGAAAAAAAGAATGATGGAAATCATGACGATTATCGCCGGGGCGTTTATTTTCGCGCTCGATATCAATCTGTTTGTCATTCCCCACGACCTGGGTGAAGGCGGAGTGACCGGGATTACGATTATACTGTACTATCTGTTTGCATGGTCGCCGGGATTGGTCAACCTGATTCTGAACGCGATCCTACTGATCGTGGGTTATAAGTTTTTGGACAAAATGACGACGGTGTATACAATCATTGCCGTCGTGTTTAACTCCTTGTTCCTCCATTTGACCGAACATTGGACGCTGGCATCGAACGAACCGATCGTCAACGCCATTTTTGGCGGCGTATTTGCCGGCATCGGCATCGGGCTGATTGTCAGGGCGGGAGGCACCACCGCCGGTACGGTCATTTTGGCGCGGATCGCCCATAAATATTGGGACTGGAACATCAGTTACGCGCTGCTGCTCTTTGATCTGATCGTCGCGTTCTCCTCCTACTTCATCATTGGCGCGGAAAGCCTGATGCTGACGATTATTATGCTGTTCGTCGGCACGAAGGTAATGGAATTCATCATCGAGGGTCTGAACCCGAAGAAAGCGGTGATGATCGTATCGGAGCAGCACGCTGAGATCGCCGAGAAGGTCAACCGGGTCATGGACCGGGGAGTCACCGTGTTTAAAGGGTACGGCTATTACAGCAAGTCGGCCAAGGAAGTGCTGTATATTGTCATCAGCAAGCAGGAGGTGCCTATTCTGAAAAAGATCGTTAAGGTGGCGGACAAGCAGGCGTTTATTACGATCCATGACGTTCGGGATGTGTTCGGGGAAGGATTTATCGATATATCGAAATAGAGTTCCGATAGCGATTAGACTTCGAATAGAGAATTAGGAAAGCTCATGACCTTGGGTCATGGGCTTTTTTTGTCGGGATCGATGACGGCAAGAAGTGCAGCGGCGCATGAAAATGCGGCAAATATTTTGGCAATCATGCTGACGTTGATGCTGGACGTGACTACGGCATGCGGCGGAAATACGGGAACGAAACCGCAGGCGGGGCAAACCGGTGGCGCCCAGGCGGGTAAAAACCTGCTGGATACCATCAAGGCAAACGGCAAGCTTCGCGTTGGCACGGAAGGAACGTGCACCTTTTACCGATCATGATGAGAACGGAACGCTGACCGATTTTGACGTCGACCTGGGCCGGGAAATCGCCAAAAAGCTCGGCGTGAAGACGGAGTTTATTGAAACGAAATGGGATGGCATGATCGCCGGCCTGGACGCAAAGTGTTTCGACGCAGTGATGAACGATGTATCCATTAATGCGGAACGGAAGGCTAAATACAACTTTTCGGACCTGTACATCGTTTCCAGGGCGGTTCTGATCGTGAAGGACAACAATCAGGACATTACAAAGCTAGCCGACCTCAAAGGCAAAAAAGCGGGACAGTCACTTGACGAGAATCTGAATCAAATCGCCAAGGACAATGGTGCCACGATCGTGCAGGTCGACGGATTTAACCAAGCGATCGACTTGCTGCTGTCCGGGCGCATCGATGCGACGGTAAACGATAAACTGTCCTACCTCGATTTCAAAACAAGACGTCCCGTTGCCCCGATCAAGGTGGTGGATGAAACCGATAGGGGCAGCACCAGCGCCGTGCTGATGAACAAAAACAACAACGAGCTGCGGGATGCGATCAACAAAGCGCTGACCGACATGAAGAAGGACGGAACGTACCTCACCATCTCCAAAAAATACTTTGGTACGGATGTATCGAAATAAGCGGCAAAAGGGGGTTAGCCGATGAATGACAGAACCGCCCATCTCACCGATATTTTTATTGACTCCTTTGTGCCGCTGCTCATGGCGGGGATCAAGTTCACCATTCCCCTGACCATCATTTCTTTCATACTCGGTTTCGTGCTGGCGTTCCTTACTGCGCTGGCCCGCCTGACCCGCTGGAGCATTCTCCAGCGGGTCGCCTGGTTCTATGTGTGGATCATCCGGGGGACTCCGCTGCTCGTTCAGCTGTTTATCATTTTCTACGGGCTGCCGAGCGTCGGCGTCGTCATCGACGCATTTACCGCCGCGGTGATCGGGTTCTCGATCAGCGTCGGAGCCTATGGTTCCGAAATTATACGGCCGCGATCCAGTCCATCGCCAAGGGGCAGTGGAGGCGGCGTACTACGGTCGGCATGACCCGTTCCCAGGCGCTGCGCCGGATTGTTCTGCCGCAGGCGGCAAGGGTTTCCCTGCCTCCGCTGGCCAACTCTTTTATCAGCCTGCTGAAGGATACGTCGCTGGCAGCGACGGTGACGCTGACGGAGCTGTTCCAAAAAGGGCAGCAAATTACGGCGGTCGTGTACGAGCCTGCTGTTTGTTGTACTGCGAGGTAGCATTGATCTACCTGATCTTCAGCACCGTTCTGTCGGCGCTTCAGCATCAGCTCGAGCACCGTTTTGACCGTTATGCCGCAAGATAGCGAAACGAGGGATGCAACATGATTGAAATCAACCATCTGAGATTAAGCTTTGGCAGCAATGAAGTGCTTAAGGGGATCAACCTGTCGATCGAAAAGGGACAGGTGACGGTCATTATCGGGCCCTCCGGCTCCGGAAAAACGACGCTGCTCCGGTGCATCAACCTGCTGGAAATCCCGACGGAAGGATCGCTCCGGATCGGAGACTCCGCCTTATCGTTTAGGGGAGGCTCCAAGCCGGGAAGGGGCGACACATCCTGCTTTTCGGCGGAAAACCGGCATGGTTTTTCAATCGTATAATCTGTTTCCCCATATGACGGCCCTGCAGACGTGATGGAGGCGCAGGCCATCGTACAGAAAAAGAGCAGAGCGGAGGCAAGGCGAGATCGCTGGAGCTTCTGGGCAAGGTAGGACTTGCCGGCAAAGCGGACTCCTATCCGCACCAACTGTCCGGTGGACAACAGCAGCGGGTCGGTATTGCCCGGGCAATGGGCATCGGTCCGGAGCTGCTTTTATTCGATGAACCGATGTCCGCCCTGGACCCGGAGCTGGTTGGTGAAGTGCTGAAGGTCATTAAGGAGCTGGCTGTGGAAGGCATAACGATGGCCATCGTGACCCATGAAATGAAATTCGCGAGCCAGGTGGCGGACCGGATCGTGTTTATGGATGAAGGAATCATCATGGAGCAGGGCAGTCCAAATGAGGTGCTAAACCATCCGGCGCAGGAGCGGACAAGGCATTTTTTATCGCTGCTGAGCGAGCCGGTGTAGAATCTTGTTGGTGCTTGCGGTGCCGATGCTTTCCACAAGCGCGGGTTCAAACTGCGAATTCAAACAGGGTTATTTAACGGAAAAAAGAAAAGAACGGAGTTTATTGGGGAAAGGGTCTCACATCGTGCTTTCAAGCGTGTTGAAAATGCAGCGTCATGTTGGCGAAGCGGGTTGGCATCATCATTTTTCACAGGTTGGATAACTTTTTTTAAAGAGCTTGGCCAGAATCACGGTGGACTTCGTTTTGCCCAAACCACAAATGACCCGTATTCAAATCGTTCGATCATGATCACTCTTTGAGGTACATTCATCTCATTACAGCACATTCACCTCTTTGCATAGAACACTCTTCTTTTTCAGCGCACTCTCCTCTTTACAGTACATTCTTCTCTTCGCAGCACATTCTCTTCCTAGCTTCTTGATACCAGGTCTTTCACCGGCTAATGCTTTCGGACATTTCGATTCAGGGGCATTTTCTGTACTCCAGCAGTCCGCACCCCGATTTTGGAAGCCTACAAGATGTCGTATTTCGTTGGAATCCGCCGCCCGAACATAGTACAATAAAAAGATAGATTGCGAGTTTGATAGATTTGCCAGGGGAATAAGTGGGAGCCACCCTTGGCAGCTGCAGCACGGAGGAGGAAAGACAGCATGGATACGGAAGAGATTGAGCAGTCCCCGAGGGACCTGCTACAATATGAACGCGAATACATAGAAAGAGATTATCGGTACATAGCGGGTGTGGACGAGGTTGGAAGAGGCTGTTTATTTGGCGACGTGGTGGCGGCGGCCGTGATCCTGCCGGAAGGACTCATTCTGGAGGGCGTCGACGATTCGAAAAAGTTGAGCGCCAAAAAAAGGGACACTCTGTACGACGTTATTATAGAGCAAGCACTTGCCGTCAGCGTCGGGTATGTGGATGCCCGAACGATCGACGAAATTAACATTAAGCAGGCGGCCCGCCTGGCGATGAAAAAGGCGGTGCTTGGCCTGACGATTGCCGCGGATTTTTTGCTGGTGGATGCGGAGCATGTGGACGTGCCTGTCCCACAGCTGGCGATCATCAAGGGGGATGCCAACAGCCAATCGATCGCCGCGGCTTCGATCGTAGCCAAGGTTAGCCGGGACCGGCTGTGTGAAGGGGAATGGGAGGCGAAGTATCCCGAGTACGGCATCGCGATCCATAAGGGCTATGCAACCAAATTGCACCGCGAGCAGCTGGCGGCTCTGGGACCGACGCCGATGCACCGCCGGAGTTTCTTGAAAAACATGGAAGTCGTGCAGCAGACCCTGTTCTAGGGCTGCTGTTTTTTTTCAGACAAATGAGAATTATCGCTTCGCGACGTCAGCTATTGTACTACAGCCTGCGGCTCTTTCGGCCGATAAATAAATAAGCGAAGGAATACGGAAGGGGGAGAGGGACATGAATATCGGTTCACTGCTGCGCGGCATGATGGGGGATACCAAAGCGGGCGAGACCAAACAGCTGGATTTGAAGGAAGGTCAAGTCGTGCGCGGCGTCGTGCTGAGCGTATCCGAGGACGGGCGGGAGGCTGTCCTGCAGATCCAGGGTGTCAAAGTACGGGCGGCACTGGAAACGCCGCTGCAGCCCGGGCAGGCAGCGGTCCTGCAGGTACAGCCGGACAATGGCGGTGGCCTTCCGGTATTGAAATCGATGGAGGGTTCCCCCTATGGAGCCGGGACGCCGTTGACGCTTGCGGATGTGCTGCAATCGCTCGATCTGCCGGATACGCCGGAGAATCGGGCCATGCTGGAGGCATTGCGGATTTCGGGCGTATATGTAACAAAAGAAAACGCGGCCGTCTTCAAAGACGCACTGGCATTAAAGCCCGCTGGGGTCAGTACAGAGCAGTGGCTTGGCGCCGCGGCGATTGCCAATCAGCGCGGACTTCCGCTGACGGGCGAAAGCGTCCGCGGGCTGCAGCAGGCGGTATTCGGGCCGCCGGTGCATCAGCTGCTTCAGGTGCTGGAGGAACAGCTGAATGCGTTCACAGCGCAAGCTGCAGCGGGTTCGGAGGAAGCGGGAGCAGCTGTCAAAAGCGGGCAGGGTGTCATGGCACCACAGGCCCCGGGGCCGCCGCCGCCGTCTTTGTTACCCGGAGCGGGCGTGCAGCCGGGATTTGGCAGCACAGCGGCTCCTGAATCGGAGCCAACGGCCGGTGCCCGCACCCCAAGGAGCACCGAGGCAGAGGGGAATGCCGGGAAGGCAGCGGGGCGCGCGGCTGACGGATCATCCGCGGCCGGCACGGCTGCCGCGGCGTCCCATCCAGCGGCGGCGCTTCAGCCGCTGGTCGCCAGGCTGCAGGCGCTGCTGCAGCAGCTGCGCGCGGCACCGCTGACGGGTGCCGCTGCATCAACGCCCGCCCCGGCCGGCGGCTTCGCCGCGCCGGCCGCGGAACCTGCGCCGCAGCACGCGGCGCAGGGAGGCGAAGGCCCCGCAGGAACGGGGCCTTCGCCCAAGACGCCCCAGTCCCACGGCGCGGAGCCGTGGGTCGGGCGTCTCTTGAAGCTGCTCGGTGCGGAGCACGAGCAGCAGGGCGTGCGCGCGGCGCTGCTGCAGCCCGCGCAGGAGGCCCCGCAGGGGCCGGGTGCCGCGGCGGGGAACGCGCGGCAGGCCATGGCTGCACCGGCGGCAGGCCAGGGTGCAGCGGCAGAGGCAGGCCCGGCTCAGCCGGGGCCTGCGGCGGGAGCGGCGAGCGCGGCAGGGGCCGCCGCTGCGCAGCCCGCTCCCCAAGCCGCGGACGGTCCGGAGCTGACCGTCCGGGCGCACGCGGTTCAGCAGCAGCCTCCCGGCCCGGCGCATCACACCGTCCGGCCGGAGCAGCCGGCTGAGCCCGCTGCGCGGATGGAACAGGCGCTGCAGGAAACCGGGCAGCGCGACACGCTGAAGGGGCTCCTCCTTCAGCTCGTTCAGGACGATGCTGCGCTGCCGGCCTTGAAGGAAGCGGCACAGCAGGTCATCTCGCAGCTGACCGGCCAGCAGCTGCTCCTGAACACGGACCGGACGGCGCCATTCGCCCAGGTTACGTTGTTCCTGCCGCTGAACGGGCCGGACGGGCAGGAAACGGCGTCGGTGCATGTCCAGTCCAGGCGCGGTCCCAAGGGGGAACTGGATGCATCCAACTGCCGCCTGTGGTTTGACCTTCAAATGAAGCATCTCGGGCAGACTCTGATTGACGTCCAGATCGTCGACCGGATCGTCAGCCTGAAGGTGCATAATGATCAGGAGTGGGCTCAGTCCCTGGTGGAGGACAGACGGTCTGAAATTGTGGACGCTCTATCCACGCTCGGCTATCAGCTTCTGACGCTTAAAGCCGGTCCGCTTCCGTCTCCGGGAGTCGAGCCGCCATCTGGTTTGAGTGCGGCCATGGGCGGTCACCGCATGGCGGACTACGTGCCGCAGAGCTACAAGGGGGTGGATATGAGGGTATGAACAGCAAGCCGCAGGATCCGTCGCCAAGTTTGAAAAAGGCCGTCGCCCTCAAATACGCGCCCGGTGAAAACGATGCCCCGGTCGTCGTGGCGAAGGGCCGGGGGAAAGTGGCGGATACGATTCTCGAGACGGCAAAGGAACACGGGGTTCCCGTTCAGGAGGACGCCGCGCTGGTGGAGGTCCTCTCCAAGCTGGACCTGGACCAGCAGATCCCGCCGGAACTGTATCACCTTGTCGCCGAGGTTCTCAGCTATATTTACCGGGCGGACCGGCTCGCTCGGGAAAGGCCATACGAATGAACGGGCAGGAAGGAAGAACCAAGGATAACCGCCGCCAAAAAGGAGCAGCCGCGGAGCAGGCCGCCGCCGACCTGCTGCTCTCCACAGGCTACCGCATCCGCGACCGGAACTGGCGCTGCCGCAGCGGCGAACTGGACGTGGTCGCCGAGGACAGCGGCGTCATTGTCTTTGTGGAAGTGCGCAGCCGGAGCGCCGGCTCCGCTTTTGGCACAGCCGCGGAATCAGTTGATTTTCGCAAAATCCGCCAGGTGCGCAGCACGGCCGAGGTCTATCTGCACGCACAGCGGCTGGAAAATCGAGAGGTTCGCTTTGACGTCGTCGCCGTAGAGCTGGGGCGCGATCTAAGCATTGCCGCGATTAATCATATACAGGGAGCGTTCTAGGACGAGCCGCATCAGTAATAAAACTTCCAAAACACGTTATTGGAAGTTTTTTATTACCCAATTTTCACTGAGTTGGGCCGATCCAACCGGAAACAACTTCATTTTGCAGCAAATATACTGCTTACCCCTCACCCACTCCTATAATCCGCGGCCGGTCCAAATTCCTTTATTGGATCGCTTCCTCTTCATGACCTCAACCAGCTATATCTGAAAGGTGGAAAATGGATGTGTTATTTGTAATTATTTACCTTAAGGTGAAGGTGATATGGACTAATCATAGAATAATCTAAGTAGAAGTGATGTATGAACTTACTTAAAATTGAATTTTTCCTAGGTATCAACATCAGAGGATGACTGTAATCATTTTATTGAGCTTACCTCAACCAAGTTCTTCATCGAAAATGGAAACGGCAATTTCGTGGGAGGGATTATGAGGAACATTTTGAATTTTCTTGTTACCTTTTTGGTGTTCTGGATAGGCAATGAGTACTTTAATCCATATCTTTCGATAACAGATACAAAAACTTTGGTGATTGCATCCCTTCTTATGTTCATCATCAGCCTTTTATTCAGTTTAGCCATGGTACTATCGGTTATGTTGATTACTGTAGGGATTGGGTGTTTAACCACTCCGGCTTTAATGATGGCTTCCATCGTGCTGACACCAATTAAACTTTGGCTTTTGGACAAATACCTGTATGGATTTGAAATACATGGATTGTGGACATATGTCATTCTTACTTTTGTTCTTAGCCTATTCACAGTGAAAGTAAAAGAGAGACATGATTAAAGATATGCAAAAACATGTGAGATCATATACGAATTGAGGAGGAACCTGTGTTTAAAAATAGACACTGGAAAAAGTATCTCATTCTACTTGCCATTATGCTGCCCGTTTTCTTTGTTTTTATATTTATGCTTCCACATGATAAACGGGTTATTGCACTAGGGATTTGTCCATCAATATTCTGGATACTGTATTATTCATGGATCGCAGTGGAGAATAGAGAAAAAGATAGATAGAACAAATTTTAAATGAAGGATAACGTGAAGTTTTATCCTGCCAAAAATGGCGTTTGACTACCCGATGGTTTACCTGCCAAGTTTTAAATTACATCCAGAAGAGATGACTGGGGTTTGAAAAGAGAACGGAAATAACCTGCCTCAAATGGCAGGTTATTCTTTGTTTGTGAACCTGTATCCGGTCTCTTCTGATGATTTCGAGATGGCGCCTCATATCCCTGAAACGTCTGTCACTGCGCATCTAGCTGCTGATAGAACTCAACGTTCTTGTTTTCTATTCGAACGACGATCTGCATAATTTCATTTTCGTGATAGTAGACAAATTATTTACTTAAACCGTGAATCACGTTACTAGGGTTTATACCGCGAATTTGCTTCCTATTATCCTACCCCCGTAATCTGCGGCCGGTCCAAATTCCGGTATTGGATCGCTTCCGCCACATGGTTGAAGGCGATATTCTCCTGGCCGTCCAGGTCGGCGATCGTCCGGGCCAGTTTCAGGATGCGGTCATATGCCCGCATGCTGAGGCCCAGCGTTTCGATCGTCTGATGGAGCATATCGGCTGAAGCGGAGTCGAGCCTGGCGAAGCGCCGGAGCGCACTGCCGGTCAGCTCGCTGTTCCAGCCGCCATACCTGCTGCTGTAGCGCTTTTGCTGACGGGCATGGGCTTCGAGCACCTGTCTCCGCATCTCAGCTGAAGACAAGCTTGGTGTATCCGTGGACCATTCTTTGGGGCGGGGGACCTCGACTTGAAGATCGATCCGGTCGAGCAGCGGACCGGAGATTTTGGCGCGGTATTGGGCGATCCGGCTGAAGCTGCATGTGCAATGATGCTCCGGGTGATCGCTCCCGAGATATCCGCACGGACACGGATTCATCGAAGCCGCCAGCATGAAGTGCGCCGGGAAGGTGTGCACGGCACGCGCCCTGCTGATCGTCACCGTTTTGTCCTCCAGCGGCTGCCTTAGCACTTCGAGCACCTGACGGTTGAATTCCGGCAGCTCGTCCAGAAACAGGATGCCCCGGTGGGCGAGGCTGACTTCGCCCGGCTTGGGTATCGTTCCGCCGCCGATCAGTCCCCCGGCAGAGATGGTGTGGTGCGGGGAACGAAAAGGACGTCTGCGGATCAGTCCGGAGCCGGGTTCCTTCAATTTACCGGCCGCGCTGAATATTTTGGTCGTTTCGAGCGCTTCCTGCTCGGTCATGAAGGGCAGGATGGTCGGCAGGCGCTTGATGAGCATCGTTTTGCCGGTTCCGGGCGGTCCGATCAGCATAATGTTGTGCATGCCGGCGGCAGCAATCGTGAGCGCCCTTTTGACATGGAGCTGGCCAAGCACATCGGCATAATCTTCCGCAGGAAGGTGGTCGGGTACGGAAGCAGCGGGAGCAGCCGGTGCTTTCAGCAGCGGGACCAAGGTTCGAATCCGGAGAGGCTGGTCTTTGCCAGGCATGTCGGCAGCCGAATGTTCTAAGGCTAGCTCACGCAGCTCGTTCAAATGCCGGATGGCATAAATATTCATATGTTCGATTAAGGCAGCCTCACCGGCGTTTTCTTCCGGAAGCAGAACGGCGGTGAATCCCTCGCGCTTCGCCCTGTCCACCATGGACAGGACGCCGTTAACGGGCCTCAGGCTGCCGTCGAGCGCCATCTCGCCGATGAGAAGAAGCTTCTCGTCCTGCGGAAGCAGGAGCTGTCCGCTCGTCACGAGAATGCCCAGGGCGATGGCCAGGTCAAACGCGGAACCTTCCTTTTTCAGGTCGGCCGGTGCGAGATTGATCGTGACGCGCTGGAGGGGGAAGGTGAAGCCGCAATTTTTGATGCCTGCGCGGACGCGCTCAACCGCTTCCCGGATGGCGGAGTCCGGGAGACCGATAATGCTCGTTTGCGGCAGTCCGTTGGAAATGTCAACCTCCACCTGAATGATAACCCCGTCAATTCCGTATAAACATGTACTGTGCATTTTTCCATACATACAATAAAGCACCTCTATTCCCCGGCGGTTTCCCTCGAAAACTAGGTAGATCGCCGTAATTGACGGAAAAAAGGTGCTTCCTTATTTTCGCTTAAGTTTACAAAAATTGTAGGACCGAAGGCAGCAAAAGTCAAGATGGAGGCATGAGGGAGGGGGAAAAGCGGCAAGCTTGTAAGGACGTGATTCACGGATGATTTGTTGTTTAAAATTTAAAAGTATACAATGAAATTGTAGGGCATCAGTTGCTTCTGCAGAAGATATGGCGCAATTACTATGATAATGTGACAAAATTATGATAATATTATGACAAGAAGGCAGGTGAAGACGAAAGTGATGAAACCAAGTGAAATGAATCCGCAGCTGCAGCTGGAAAATCAGCTGTGCTTTACCATCTATGCCTGTTCGCGAGAAATCACCAAGCTGTATCAGCCCCATCTGGAGAAGCTCGGTGTGACATATTCCCAATATTTGGTCCTGCTTGTGCTTTGGGAGCGGGGACAGTGTACCGTGAAGGAGCTTGGGGAGGCTCTTTTCCTGGACTCCGGCACCTTGACGCCCCTGCTGAAGAGACTTCAGGCCGCTGGTCTGATTCACCGCGAGCGCTCTGCCCAGGACGAACGGAAGGTCATCATCACGTTGACGGACGAAGGAAACAAGCTGAAGGAGAAGGCGCTAAACGTCCCGGCCGCCATGCAGCAGGAGCTGTGCCTGAACGAAAGCGAATTCGGGCATTTGCTGGGCCAGTTCAAGAATCTGCTGAACCGCGTCCATCACAATAACGAACAGCAAGAGGGCAAGATGTGAAGAAAAGAGCGATTTTGCAGAAAACATGCTGCAATTCCGTCGCTCTTTTTCCCTTTTCTCCATGAAACAATGTTGGGGTCGATGCAAGGCCAATGGAATCATATCGGAACTTAAGACGTTGCTTTGAAGGCGGATTTTACCATCAAATCCCAAATATTCTCTCAAACGGATTAAACCGATATCAAAAAGCTGTCGATGGAAACGCAGTTTCTTAAGGTAAGCGTTTTAAAAACATGTTACAATAGCTTGGGTTTATATTATTTTCTAAGAGATATCAGAACCCGCCTTGTAGCAGTCATGTTGATAGGAGGATACCGTAAATGAATATCCATGAATATCAAGGAAAACAAGTGTTAAAGCAGTATGGCGTTACCGTTCCGAACGGAAAGGTGGCCTACACCGTGGAAGAGGCGGTTGAAGCCGCTAAATCCCTGGGCAGCCAGATCACGGTAGTCAAAGCGCAAATCCATGCAGGCGGCCGCGGTAAAGCCGGCGGCGTCAAAGTGGCCAAGAACCTGGACGAGGTTCGTGCTTACGCAGAGGAAATCCTCGGCAAAGTGCTCGTAACGCATCAGACAGGCCCGGAAGGTAAAGAAGTCAAGCGGCTTCTGATCGAAGAGGGCTGCGATATCCGCAAGGAATATTACGTCGGCGTCGTTGTTGACCGCGCTACCGGACGTGTCGTGATGATGGCATCGGAAGAAGGCGGAACGGAAATCGAAGAGGTTGCCGCGGCAACGCCTGAGAAAATTTTCAAAGAAGTGGTGGATCCGGCCGTTGGCCTGCAGGTTTTCCAAGCGCGCAGACTGGCTTATGCGATCAACATCCCTAACGAACTGGTCAACAAGGCGGTTCAGTTTATGATCGCTCTGTACAGCGCCTTTGTTGACAAAGACTGCTCCATTGCAGAAATCAACCCTCTGGTTGTAACGGGTGACGGCAATGTCATGGCACTCGATGCCAAGCTGAACTTTGACTCCAACGCACTGTTCCGGCACAAAGACATTCAAGAGCTTCGCGACCTGGACGAAGAGAACGAAAAAGAAATCGAAGCTTCCAAATACGACCTGAGCTACATAGCTCTCGACGGCAACATCGGCTGTATGGTCAACGGCGCAGGCCTTGCCATGGCCACGATGGATATTATCAAGTACTATGGCGGAGACCCGGCCAACTTCCTCGACGTAGGGGGCGGTGCCACGAAAGAGAAGGTTACCGAGGCGTTCAAGATCATCCTGTCGGATGAGCAGGTCAAAGGCATTTTCGTCAACATCTTTGGCGGAATCATGCGCTGTGACGTTATCGCCGAGGGCGTGGTTGAAGCTGCCAAGCAGCTCGGCCTGACCCGTCCGCTTGTTGTGCGTCTCGAAGGAACCAACGTGGATCTGGGCAAGAAAATTTTGGCCGAATCCGGCCTGAACATCGTGCCTGCCGATTCCATGGCTGACGGCGCCCAAAAAATTGTCTCACTCGTAAAATAGAATCTTTAAAATACGATAGGGGATGTGAACAAACGTGAGTATTTTGGTCGATAAAAATACAAAAGTCATCACACAGGGCATCACCGGCAAAACCGCCCTTTTCCATGCGAAAGGCGCCCTCGACTACGGCACGCAAATGGTCGGAGGAACTTCTCCGGGCAAAGGCGGCACCAAGGTTGATATTACGCTGGAGAACGGCCAAGCGGTCAGCCTGCCCGTATTTAACACGGTTGTAGAAGCCAAGGAAGCGACGGGCGCGACCGCGAGCGTCATCTACGTTCCGCCGGCATTCGCGGCCGACTCCATCATGGAAGCCGTCGATGCGGAAATGGAACTGGTCATCTGTATTACGGAAGGCATTCCGGTGCTGGACATGGTCAAAGTGTCCCGTTACATGGAAGGCAAGAAAACCGTCCTGATCGGACCAAACTGCCCAGGGGTGATTACACCTGGTGAATGTAAAATCGGCATCATGCCTGGGTATATCCATACTCCGGGCCATGTGGGCGTCGTGTCCCGCAGCGGAACGCTGACCTACGAAGCGGTTCATCAATTGACGACCCGCGGCATCGGCCAGTCCTCTGCAGTAGGCATTGGCGGTGACCCGGTAAAAGGCTCGGAATTCATCGATATCTTGAGCCGCTTTAACGATGATCCTAACACCTATGCTGTTATTATGATCGGTGAAATCGGCGGTACGGCGGAGGAAGAGGCGGCGGAATGGATCCGCGCCAACATGACTAAGCCGGTCGTTGGCTTTATCGGCGGCGTGACTGCGCCTCCGGGCAAACGCATGGGACATGCGGGCGCTATTATTTCCGGCGGTAAAGGCACGGCGAAAGAAAAGATCGCCAAGCTTGAGGAATGCGGCATCAAAGTCGCTCCAACGCCTTCGGAAATGGGCTCCACGCTGGTAAGCGTTCTGGAAGAGCGCGGCCTGCTGGAAAAATGCACGACTCACTAATATAAACCGGCCGTTATGTACGGTTGAAAGAGGTAAGCAACCTTTTATTTCTCCATTCGGAGAATAAAGGGTTGCTTTTTTGTGTTTTCAACACCGAAAAACTGGAAAATATAAGGAAGGGCGGGATTGGTATGAAAGACGAACGGTGGCTGTTGATTGCACTGCATGAGACAGAGGGGATCGGGAGAAAGAGTATTGCCAGGCTGCGCGGACAGCGTATGTTCTCCGGGGACATGTTTCATTATAATAGTAGAGATTGGGAGGAAGCAGGTTTTCCCGAGGAAAAGGCGAAGCTTTTATCTGAACGGATCACACCCGATTTGATCGAAGAGCTGAAATCCCGTAAGCTTGAGGGAGGCGCCGGCATCCTGACTTTTTTGGATGAAGATTACCCTGCGTATTTGAAGGAGATCGCGGAGCCTCCATGGGTATTGTACTGCACCGGAAAACGGGGATTGCTGCAAACGCCCGGTGTCGCCATGGTCGGAACAAGGGTACCGACGGCCTATGGCCGTAAGGTCGGCCAGGAACTGGCGGAGGGCATCAGCGCAGCTGGATTCACGATCGTCAGCGGCATGGCCAGAGGCATCGACAGCGTGTGCCATGAAGCCTCTCTAGCCTGCGGAGGAAATACGATTGCGGTGATGGGGACCGGACATGGCGTAGTCTATCCGCCGGAGAACAGAGGATTGTATGAGCGGATCGCCGAGGATGGGCTCATTCTAACGGAGTATCCTTCCGGGACCAAATCGCATCCCGGCCTGTTTCCGCAGCGCAACCGCATTATTGCCGGCTTGACGCTCGGGACGCTGGTCGTCGAAGCGGATTCGCGCAGCGGATCTTTGATTA
This sequence comes from Paenibacillus rhizosphaerae, assembly GCF_014192015.1. GTDB lineage: Bacteria > Bacillota > Bacilli > Paenibacillales > Paenibacillaceae > Paenibacillus_AQ > Paenibacillus_AQ rhizosphaerae. Next base: position 577,951 of record NZ_JACHXJ010000001.1, read on the forward strand.
CGGCGGATTTGGCACTCGAAGCCGGCAGAGATGTGTTCGCCGTGCCTGGGCCGGTTACCTCGCCCAAGAGCCGAGGCGCGCTGAGTTTGATTAAACAAGGCGCCAAAATGGTGCTGAATGCCGAAGACGTGATTGAAGAATATGATTCATGGTTGCCAAAAGGGTTTGAAGATACATACAATAGGGAGCGTCAGATGTTGGAGGACACGCGGCTGCCTGCAGATCATTTGACAATGGATGAGCTTGGGATATACCATATATTGGAACAAGGGCCGTCTACATTGGATGAGCTGCTGCAGCAGACCGGATGGGATTTTGGACATTTGCATTCAGTTCTGTTATCTTTAATCATAAAAAAGCAGATTACCCAATTATCTGGTGCTATATACAAGCTTATATAACAAGAGTCTATGGACTAACATTCACAGAATTGTTCGGAAAGGGGGATGAACCTATGGCTGACTCACTTGTCATCGTAGAATCGCCGGCCAAGGCGAAAACGATCGGCAAATATTTAGGCAGCAAGTATATCGTAAAAGCTTCGATGGGTCACGTGCGTGATCTCCCGAAGAGCCAAATCGGGGTTGAGGTCGAAAATGATTTTAATCCGAAATATATTACGATCCGTGGAAAGGGCTCCGTATTAAAGGAACTCAAGGACGCCAGCAAAAAAGTAAAAAAGGTTTATCTCGCAGCTGACCCCGATCGCGAGGGTGAAGCGATTGCCTGGCATCTTGCCCATGCCTTGGAGCTGGACGATACGGATAGCTGCCGCGTCGTGTTTAACGAAATTACGAAGCAAGCGGTCAAGGACGCGTTTAAAACGCCGCGCAAGATCAATATGGACCTGGTTAACGCGCAGCAGGCCAGACGTATTCTGGACCGGCTTGTCGGTTACAAGATCAGTCCGCTTTTGTGGAAAAAGGTAAAGAAAGGTTTGTCCGCAGGCCGCGTTCAATCGGTTGCGGTCAAGATCATCATCGACCGGGAGAACGAAATCAATGCGTTCATTCCGGAGGAATACTGGTCCATTACGGCCCAGCTCGCCAAGGGAGATTCTGTTTTCGAAGCGAAATTCCAGCAGCTGAACGGCCAGAAGAAAGAACTTTCACGCGAGGATGAAGTAAACGAAGTGCTTGCTGCCATTAAGGGGGCCACCTTCAAAGTCAGCGAAGTGAAGGAAAAGGAACGCCAGCGGCATCCTTCGCCTCCGTTTACGACAAGCTCCCTGCAGCAGGAAGCTGCCCGGAAGCTTAATTTTCGTGCCGCGAAAACGATGTCCGTCGCCCAGCAGCTGTACGAAGGCGTAGAGCTCGGGAAAGAAGGAACCGTCGGCCTCATCACTTATATGCGTACGGATTCCACCCGGATTGCCGGGTCGGCCCAGGAAGAAGCCAAGGAATTTATCAGCGGGAAGTATGGGGATCCGTTTGTCCCAGAAACTCCGCGGGAGTATTCGAAAAAATCGGCAAACGCCCAGGATGCCCACGAAGCGATCCGTCCGACCTCGGTCATGCGCGATCCCGACTCCGTGAAGTCGTTCATGAGCCGTGACCAATACCGCCTTTACAAGCTGATTTGGGAACGTTTCGTTGCCAGCCAGATGGCTTCCGCCATACTGGATACGCTTTCCGTAGACATTGCCGCCGGGCCGGCCGTTTTCCGCGCAACCGGTTCGAAAGTCCGCTTTCAGGGCTTTATGAAGGTTTACGTGGAAGGCAACGACGACGGCACGACGGAAGAAGAGAAGTTTTTGCCTGCGCTGGCTGTAGGCGATAAGCTGAAGAAGGAAGATATCGAGCCGAAGCAGCACTTCACGCAGCCGCCTCCACGCTATACCGAAGCCCGGTTGGTCCGGGCGATGGAGGAGCTCGGCATCGGACGGCCAAGTACGTATGCACCGACGCTGGAGACGATCCAAAAGCGCGGTTACGTGGCAATCGAAGAGAAAAAGTTCGTTCCGACAGAACTGGGTGAATTGATCATTGAACAGATGGAACAATTTTTCCCGGAAATTCTGGATGTGGAATTTACGGCTCACATGGAAGACGATCTCGACCATGTCGAGGAAGGCTCGGAGGATTGGGTCAAGGTGTTAGCCGAGTTCTATTCTTCCTTTGAAAAGCGTTTGGAAGTAGCCGAGGAAGAAATGAAGGAAATCGAAATCGAGGACGAGGTATCGGACGAAATTTGCGATAAATGCGGCAGACCGATGGTATACAAATTGGGACGGTTTGGCAAATTCCTCGCCTGCTCCGGATTTCCGGACTGCCGGAACACAAAGCCGATCGTCAAGGATATCGGCGTCACTTGTCCGAAATGCAAGGAAGGGCATGTGGTCGAGCGCCGCAGCAAGAAGGGGCGGATTTTCTACGGCTGCGACCGTTATCCGGAATGCGATTTCGTATCCTGGGATAAACCGTCGCCGAAGCCTTGTCCGAAATGCGGCTCTCTGATGGTTGAGAAGCGCAACAAGCAGGGAGCACGTCTCCAATGCACGGCATGCGACCATACCGAGCCCCTGGAAGAGAACGAAGACAACGAAGAAATGATGTAATTGTAAACAGCAGGGGGTAATGAAGTTGACAGAAGTACAGCAGGTAACCGTCATCGGCGCAGGTCTGGCAGGCAGCGAGGCTGCCTGGCAGATCGCAAACCGGGGGGTTCCCGTGAAATTATACGAAATGCGCCCGGTCGTGAAGACGCCCGCGCACCATACGGACAAGTTCGCCGAGCTCGTATGCACCAATTCGCTGCGTGCCAACGGTCTTACGAACGCTGTCGGCGTCATCAAGGAAGAAATGCGGATGCTGGATTCGCTGATCCTGAAGTCCGCCGATAAAAATGCGGTTCCTGCCGGAGGAGCTCTGGCGGTGGACCGCGATGGTTTTTCCGGGGATATTACGAGCACTCTCCATAACCATCCGCTGATTGAAGTCGTAAACGAAGAAATTCAGCATATACCAGAAGAAGGGATTGTCGTCATCGCCACAGGCCCTCTGACCTCGCCTGCGCTCTCCGCCGAGATCAAAGCGCTCATGGGCGAAGAGTATTTCTACTTCTATGACGCTGCAGCTCCGATCGTAGAGAAAGACTCCATCGATATGAGCAAGGTATACCTGGCTTCCCGCTATGATAAAGGCGAAGCGGCTTATTTGAACTGCCCGATGACCGAAGAGGAATTTAACGCGTTCTATGACGCGCTGGTCCATGCGGAAGTCGCGCAGCTGAAAGAGTTTGAGAAGGAAGTATACTTCGAAGGCTGCATGCCGATCGAGGTCATGATGAAGCGGGGCAAGCAAACGGCGCTGTTCGGGCCGATGAAGCCGGTAGGACTGGTCAACCCGCATACAGGCGAGCTGCCTTATGCGGTCGTGCAGCTGCGCCAAGATAATGCCGCAGGCACGCTGTACAATCTGGTCGGCTTCCAAACCCACCTCAAATGGGGAGAGCAAAAGCGCGTATTCTCCATGATTCCGGGGCTGGAAAATGCGGAATATGTACGCTATGGCGTCATGCACCGCAATACGTTTATCAACTCTCCGAAGCTGCTCCAGCCGACCTATCAGCTGAAAACGAATGAGAACCTGTTTTTTGCCGGTCAAATGACAGGGGTAGAGGGATATGTGGAATCTGCCGCATCCGGGCTTATAGCGGGCATTAATGCAGCGAGAAAGGCGCTTGGACAGGACCTTGTCGTATTCCCTGAAACTAGCACCCTCGGCAGCATGGCTCATTATATTACGACTGCGGATTCGGAACACTTCCAGCCGATGAACGCCAACTTCGGCCTGCTGCCGAAATTAGAGAAGAAAATCCGCAACAAAAAGGAAAAAAACGAGGCGCTGGCAAATCGGGCTTTGGAGACGATTAACGCGTTTATCAAGGAAGCCGGACTGGCAACCGAACATCAGGAAGTATAGATTAGGAGGTCTGTAGGTATGGATTTATCTTTTCATGCGACAACCATTTGCGCTGTACGCCATAACGGAAAAGCGGCGATCGCCGGTGACGGCCAGGTGACCTTCGGTGAAAATGTCATTATGAAGCAGACCGCCAAAAAGGTGCGCCGTCTTTACAGAGGCCAGGTCGTTGCCGGCTTTGCAGGTTCCGTGGCGGACGCCATCACCCTTTTCGAAAAATTCGAAAGCAAGCTGGAGGAGCATCATGGCAATCTGCAGCGTGCCGCCGTGGAGCTCGCCAAGGACTGGCGCCAGGATCGCGTTCTCCGCAAGCTTGAGGCACTCATGATCGTTATGGATAAAAGCGGCATGCTGCTCATTTCCGGGGGCGGTGAAATCATCGAGCCGGACGACGACGTGTTGGCGATTGGCTCGGGAGGCAATTTTGCGCTTTCTGCCGGACGTGCGCTGAAGCGTCACGCCCAGGACCTGGAAGCGAAGGATATTGCGCGGGAAGCTTTGAAAATTGCTTCGGAAATTTGCGTATACACCAATGGAAATATCATTGTGGAAGAGCTGTAAGGGTGGAGGAATGCATATGGATAACCAAAGTTTGACGCCAAGACAAATCGTGGCCGAACTGGATAAATACATTGTAGGCCAGAAGCAGGCGAAGAAATCCGTTGCCGTCGCACTGCGCAACCGTTACCGCCGCAACCGGCTTCCCGAGGATGTTCGGGATGAGATTGTACCGAAGAACATCCTGATGATCGGTCCGACGGGGGTGGGCAAGACCGAAATCGCCAGACGTTTGGCGAAGCTGGTCAATGCGCCTTTTGTGAAGATCGAAGCCACCAAGTTTACGGAAGTAGGATACGTCGGCCGCGACGTGGAATCCATGGTCCGCGATTTGATCGAAACGTCCATCCGCATGGTCAAAGCGGAGCGTACGGAAAAAGTAAAAGACCGCGCCGAGGAGCTCGCCAACGAGCGGATCGTGCAAATTCTCGTTCCGCCGGCCGGCAAAAACAAGTCGCAGCGCAACCCGTTTGAAATGCTGTTCGGCAATGGCAACCAGAACGCACAGGATACCGAAGAGGAGAAGGAACAGGACAGCACCGTGGCTGAACGCCGGCGCCAGGTGAAGTTTAAGCTTCAGTCCGGCAGCCTGGAAGACGACATGATTGAAATCGACGTTGAAGACAATTCGCCGACGATGATGGATATGCTGGCCGGGCAGGGGAATGACCAGATGGGCATGAACATGCAGGAAATGTTCGGCAGCCTGATGCCACGCCGGACGAAGAAGCGGAAGCTGCCGATCCGGGAAGCGCGCAAGGTGCTGACACAGGAGGAAGCGACCAAGCTGATCGACATGGACGACGTCATCGCCGAGTCGATTCTTCGTGCCGAGCAGTCGGGCATTATCTTTATCGACGAGATCGATAAAGTTGCCAGCCAGGGCAAAGGCTCTGGGCCTGACGTGTCCCGTGAAGGCGTCCAGAGGGATATTCTGCCGATCGTGGAAGGATCGACGGTCATGACCAAATACGGCCCCGTGAAGACGGACTTTATTCTGTTTATTGCCGCCGGTGCATTCCATATCGCGAAACCGTCGGACCTCATTCCCGAGCTTCAGGGCCGCTTCCCGATCCGCGTGGAGCTGAGCAGCTTGTCTCTCGACGACTTCGTGTCGATTCTGACCGAGCCGAAGAACGCTTTGACCAAGCAGTATACGGAGCTGCTCAAAACCGAGGACATCGAGGTCGAATTCTCCGCTGAAGCAATCCGGGAAATTGCCAAAATTGCCGCGACTGTTAACCAGAATACGGAGAACATCGGTGCGCGCAGGCTGCATACGATCCTGGAGAAGCTGCTCGAGGATTTGTCGTTTGAGGCGCCTGAATTAACCCTGGAGAATATGACCATCACGCCGGAGTACGTGCGTGAAAAGCTTGGCGATATCGCCCAGGACCGCGATTTGAGCCAATATATATTGTAAACCGGTAATCGTCACTGCGCGGACATGTCTGAAGGATAGAAATCCTTCGGGCATGTCTTTTTTTGTTAGGCTTAGAAATTGACCGCAGGAAGGATAGAGCTGGCATCATAAGCAATGCCGGGGAGGCGAAGACATAACCCTGCGCGCGTATGCAAGGAAGAGGTTCGTTTACGACACTTTCGCAAATCCGAAATTCTAGGACTATTCAGCATGAGTTTTTATCGAAATGTGACAACAGCCCCGTCCTATGTAAGCCTATAAACCCTTATCCTGCAAAGATTTAGCAAAGTTTTCAAACAAATTAAGAACAAAGACCTTCTTTTTGGGAAAAGATAGGGCTTTTTTCTTATTGTAATATGTCCCAATCTTTAAGAAACTTAGGATATACGACAATATAGTAATTTTTTCTACTTTAGACCTAGAACAAGCAATATTTCTAAGGACTTTTGTCGAAAAAAAGTGAAATTGGGAAGAAAGTTCCCCGCGGACTAACAGTAAAGTTATGGAAATTAAGGGGGATACGGAATGGATTTGCTGAACAGCGTCAGCTTTCAACGTTTGGAAGGCGGACTTCAGGCGGCAAACGCGCGCCAGAGGGTCATTGCGGACAACATTGCCAATGTCGACACACCCTATTTCAAACGGTCTGAAGTGTCATTTGAGAGCCTGCTCCAGCAGGAAATAAATGGATCTGCACCTCAGCTTCGCGGCAGGGTCACCGATCCCCGGCACTTCGTCATAGGTCCTACGAATTCAGTCCCAAATCCGGTTGTAACGGAGGACCAATCGACAGCCATGAACAACAATATGAACAATGTGGATATTGACCGGGAGATGTCTGCACTGGCTGACAACCAGCTTCAGTACAACGCCTACATCCAGCAGATGAACGACCAGATCAAAATGATGCGGACAGCTATTGAAGGGAGATAATCGCGGGTGAACATGAACAGCAGCTTTGGGATCAGCGCCTCGGCACTGACAGCACAGCGTTTGCGGATGGACGTCATTTCATCCAACATTGCGAATGCGGAAACGACGAGAGCGTCGGTGGTTGACGGCAAAGCGGTGCCGTACCGCCGCAAGATGGTTGTGCTGTCGCCGAATGAATCGGATTTCTCCAGCATGCTGGAAGCACAAATGAACGGACAAAGTGCGGGTAAAGGTGTGAAAGTGGCTGCGATTCAGGAGGATCAGACGCCGTTGAAGCCGGTATACAATCCGACTCATCCGGATGCAGATGCGGAAGGGTATGTCTACATGCCTAACGTGGATATCGCCAAAGAAATGATCGATATGATTTCGGCCACGAGATCGTACGAAGCGAACGTCACTGCACTGAATTCCTCGAAAGCGATGATCACGAAGGCCTTGGAAATAGGTCGCTAAACCTAGTTCGAACAAATAAATGCAGGTAAGGAGGGACATTGATGATCCAAAACTCGATGTTTTCGACACAAAGCATCCAGCCGCTCGACATGAAGCAAAGCGCATCAAGCGTTAGCAAAACGCCAGCCCAATCCCTTAGCGATTTCGGATCCTATCTGGAAAATGCGCTGAACCAGGTGGCCGGGCAGGAGAAAGCCGCCGAAGAAATGAGCAATCAGTTCATGCTCGGACAAGTCGATGTGGACCAAGTCATGATTTCTTCGCAAAAAGCGCTTCTCAGCCTGGAGCTGACGACGCAGATTCGGAACAAAGCGATCGAAGCGTACCAGGAGATCATGCGGACACAAATTTAAAGGCTGCAGACAAAAGAGTGAACGAAGGATTTGGCGGATCGCCTGAACCTATTCATTCATAGATTTTTGCTAAGTTTTCGGGTGGGGTGGGTGACGTTGTGAACGAAAGAATCGTCCAGTATAAGGACAGAGTCGTTCAGTACTGGAATCAATTCAGCAAAAAACAGAAAATTTTATTCATTTCTACGATCGCTTTTATTATCATCGCCATTGTCGTTCTGACCATGCAGTTTTCCAAGACGGAGTATGAAGTGGCTTTCAAGGATCTGAACGCCAGCGATTCCGCAGGAATTATGAGCTACCTCGATACGAACAACATCCCGTATAAATTGAGTACTGACGGAACATCCATTTCAGTACCGAGCACGGAAGCGGCCCGCATCAAGGTTGATGTCGGCTCCCAGGGACTCATTCAGAACGGATCCATCGGATTCAAAACGTTCGATCAATCATCATCGATCGGCACAACCGACAGCGAGTTTAACGTCAAGTACAACAACGCATTGAACGGAGAAGTCGAGCAGCTGCTCACCAGCATGAACGGCGTTAATAAGGCTAAAGTCCTAGTGAACCTGCCGAAAGAAAGTGTGTTTGCCAGCGAAGAAGACCAGGAGAAAGCAAGCGCCTCAGTCGTGCTTACCTTTAAGCCTGGTTATCATCCAAGCCAGCAAACGATCGACGGGTACTTCAACTTGGTCAAGACCGCCGTACCGAATCTGCCGGTGGAGAATATCACCATCACCGAATCGGAAGGCAACACAGAGCTGCTATCGTCGGCCCAAGGCGGTTCAGGAACGCTGTCCTCGTCCGTAGAAGAAAATTTTGCGCTTCAGAAAAAGTTCGAAAGCGAAGTTCGCCAGAACGTCAAAGAATTTCTGAGCCAGTTCATGGGACCGAATAAAGTCGATGTCCTCGTCGTCTCCAAGCTGAATTTCGACAAAGTTCAGAGCAAGGAAAACATGGTGACACCGGTAGATACGGAAAACATGAAAGGCATCGAAATCAGCGTTCAGGAAATTTCGAAGAATTATACGGGTAAGAGCAATCCGGATAGCGGAGTGGCAGGCACGGGCCAGACCCAGGTGCCGGGGTATCCAAGTAACTCGTCCACAGGCGACGTAACCTCCGAGGATTTGTCCAAGACGATCAATTACGAGGTTAACCATATTACCAAAGACATCGTTGCCAGTCCGTATACCGTAAAAGATTTAACAATTAACGTAGCTGTTGAACCACCAACGGGACAAACCAGTGTAGATCAACAAACCAGAGATGCCATTCAGAATATCTTGGTAAATATCGTCAGGGCATCGCTTGCCGACTCCGGTATTACATATACAGACGCTGATTTGGCTAAAAAAGTTTCGGTCTATTCGCAACCTTTCAGTGGTAATGTTACCCAGCCGAGCGGAATCAAGCTTTCCCAAGGCATGCTGTGGGGAATCGGCCTCGCCGCCCTTGCGCTTCTTGCGGGTGGAGGCTACCTGATTTACCGCCGCCGCAAGAACAAAGAGGAAATCGAAGAAGATCTTCCGCTGCCGCCTGCGGCAGAGTTTCCTTCCATTAATCTGGAGAGCGTGACGAACGAAAGTCAGGTACGCAAACAGCTGGAGACGCTGGCGAAGAGAAAGCCGGATGAATTCGTCAACCTGCTGCGCACATGGCTCGCCGATGAATAGGGGGTGGATTTATGGCAAAGGCAAACAGCCAGGCACTGAGCGGGCGCCAAAAAGCGGCCATCCTGCTCATTACGCTGGGACCGGAAGTGTCCGCACAAATTTTCAAGCATTTGCGTGACGACGAGATCGAGCAGCTGACGCTGGAAATCGCCAATGTTCGCAAAGTGGACAGTGTGGAAAAGGACCTGATCATGTCCGAGTTTCATCAAATCTGTCTGGCTCAGGAATATATTTCGCAGGGCGGCATCAACTATGCCAAGGAAATCCTTGAAAAGGCGCTCGGCTCGCAGAAGGCGCTCGAAGTCATCAACCGACTGACGGCGACGCTGCAGGTACGCCCGTTCGATTTTGCCCGCAAAGCGGATCCGAACCAGATTTTGAACTTTATACAGAACGAAAACGCCCAGACGATCGCCCTCGTGCTGTCCTACCTGCAATTTGAGCAGGCGGCGGCGATTCTGTCCTCCCTGCCTCAGGAAAAGCAGGCGGATGTCGCCAGAAGAATCGCGGTTATGGACAGCACGTCGCCTGAAGTCATCGCTCAGGTGGAGCGCGTGCTGGAGCAGAAACTGTCTGCGACCGTGACGCAGGATTACACGAATGCCGGCGGCATCGAATCGATCGTCCAGATTTTGAACGGGGTCGACCGGGGAACCGAACGAACGATCCTCGATTCGCTCGAAATCCAGGATCCGGAGCTGGCCGAAGAAATCAAGAAGAGAATGTTCGTGTTCGAGGATATCGTCAACGTCGACAACCGTTCCATTCAGCGGATCATCCGCGACATCGAGAACGCCGACCTGCAGCTTGCCCTCAAGGTGGCAAGCGAAGAGGTGCGGGACGTCATTTTCCGCAACATGTCCAAGCGGATGGCCGAAACCTTCAAGGAAGAGATGGAGTATATGGGGCCTGTGCGGCTGCGTGACGTCGAAGAAGCTCAGACCCGCATCGTAGGCACGATCCGCAGACTGGAAGAAGCCGGGGAGATCATCATCGCCCGCGGCGGAGGAGATGACATCATTGTCTAATTTGATTAAATCTTCGCAGTACGTACCGGTGGAAGCCCTCAAACGGCTGGATCTGGCAAGGCATTATGCACTACCGGAGCAGGATGAGTCAGCTGACGAGGTCAAGATCGAAGAGATCCGGGCCCAGGCGGATGAAGAGAGTAAACGACTCAGCCAGGAAATGCTGCAGGATGCCAAGGAGTTCGCGGAGCGCCATATCCGTGAGGCGTCCGAGGAGGCGCAGCGGATTTTGGCCGAGAACGAGGAGAAGATCAACGCCTGGTGGCAGGAGCGCAGGGAACAGGACGAGCATCTGATCGAGGCCGTGAAGTCGGAAGGCTATGCGGAAGGATACCGGGAAGGCGCTGAGAAAGCGGAGGCGGATCTTGCGCTCAAGCTTCAGGAAATGATGGCCGAAGCTCAGTCCGTACTGCGGCATGCTTATATGATCAAGGAGCAGATCATTCAAGAAGCCGAGCCCTTCCTCGTAGATCTGAGCTGTGCCATCGCCGAGAAGGTGATTGACAAGCAGCTGACCATGGATCGGGATTATGCTATCGATCTCATCCGGAAGAACTTGTCCCGTAAACGGGAGCAGGGCGTGATTACGCTTTGCGTGGCGCCGGAGCATTTCGCATTTGTCCAGGCCGCCCGGGAGGAGTTGAGCGTCGCGATCGATTCGCAAGCGGAGCTGCAAATCCTGCCGGATGCTACGGTTCATGACCACGGCTGCGTCATTCGCTCCTCATTCGGCAGCGTCGACGCGCGTGTGGAAACGCAGCTGACCGAAATCAAAAAAGAGCTGATACGCATCGCTCTGGATGAAGGGGAACGGAGAGACCAAGATGAAGGTGCTTGATAGCGGACGGTACATGGAGCATTTGCGGAACATCGATCCGGTCCGGATCAACGGGAAGGTCACCCAGGTCATCGGACTGATGGTCGAGTCGGAAGGTCCGGACGCCAGCGTCGGAGAGGTCTGCTATATATATCCGAGCAAAGGCGCCAAGCCGCTGCAGGCAGAAGTTGTCGGCTTCCGTGACAACAAGGTTTTGCTCATGCCGCTCGGCGAGCTGCAGTCGATCGGACCGGGATGCGATGTGGTCGGCACGGGCAAGCCGCTCAGCGTTCAGGTAGGCTCCGAGCTGCTGGGCAAGGTGCTGGACGGTTTGGGGCAGCCTCTTGACGGGTCGCTGATTCCGACCCGGATGCCGCACAGCTCGACGTACAACACGCCGCCGAACCCGCTGAACCGACCGAGGGTGCTGGAGCCGATCAGCATCGGCGTTCGGGCGATCGACGGCCTGCTGACTATCGGCAAAGGACAGCGGGTCGGGATCTTCGCCGGATCAGGCGTAGGGAAAAGTACGCTGATGGGCATGATCGCGCGCAACACCTCGGCGGATGTCAACGTAATTGCGCTTATCGGCGAGCGGGGACGGGAAGTGCTCGATTTTATCGAGCGTGACCTGGGCCCCGAAGGGCTGCAGCGCTCGGTAGTCATCGTGGCCACTTCCGACCAGCCTGCGCTGATCCGGATCAAGGGAGCGCTGATCGCGACGACCATCGCTGAGTATTTCCGGGACCGGGGCATGAACGTCATGCTGATGATGGATTCCGTGACGCGGTATGCGATGGCGCAGCGGGAAGTGGGCCTGGCGATCGGCGAACCGCCGGCAATGCGCGGATATACGCCATCGGTGTTTGCGAGCCTGCCGAAGCTGCTCGAACGGGCGGGGACAGGGCCGCAAGGCTCCATTACCGCCTTCTACACCGTACTCGTCGACGGCGACGACATGAATGAGCCCATCGCAGATGCGGTGCGGGGAATCCTGGACGGGCACATCGTGCTGAACCGGGGCATCGCGAACAAGGGTCATTTTCCCGCGATCGACGTGCTTGCCAGCATCAGCCGGGTGATGAAGGATATCGCGCCGCGCGAGCAGACGGACGCTGCGGATAATTTGAAGCGGCTGATGGCCGTCCACAAAGAGTCCGAGGACCTGATCAACATCGGCGCTTACCAAAAAGGCTCAAACGAGCAAATCGATGAAGCCATCGATTCCATCCAGGCCATCTGGGATTTTACCAAGCAGCGCGTAGACGAAAAAGTGACGCTGGAGCAGGTTCAAGAACGTTTGATTTCCGAATTTTCAAGGAGATGACCTTAAGGGATGAGATTTCAGTATACGTTCCAAAAAATTGTCGACCTCAAAAGCAACGAACGTACCCAAGCGGAATGGATGCTGTCCAGCGCCATCGGTAAACTTCAGGCGGAAGAAAAATCGCTGGGGGAGCTGCTGGATATCCGGGAAAACATGGTCAGGCAGCTTCAGGAAGCCGCCGGCCAATGCGTCCCTGTCTCCATGATTCAGGAAATTCAGGCGTATGTCGAATATTTGGACCAGTGCATCCGGATGAAGCATGTGGATGTGAACAAGGCGAATATGAAGGTTCAGATGCAGCAGAAGCATTTGTCCACAAAGATGCTGGATGAAAACGTCTGGTTAAAAGCGCGGGACAAAGCAAAGACGGCATTTCAGAAGCAGGCGCTCCTGCATGAGCAGAACGAGCTTGACGAGATGGCGACCGTACGGTTTGCCATGGGCGCTAGGGCGAGATGAGTGAACGTGATATAGAGCTGCTGGCTTGGGGGTGGAACAACTGTGGCAAGAACAGATTTTGAAGAATTAGAGAAAGAATCAACAGGGGGATTTGAACGGTTTTTGTTTTTTGTCATACCAATCATCTTTACGGTGGTGCTTCTGGGCGTGCTTTTGATGCTGCTGAACACCAATGTGCGGAACGAAGTGCTCGGCGCGGCCAACAAAATTCCGGTTGTGAAAAACTGGGTCCCTGACCCGGTCAAGGATCCGGAAGCGGCTAAGCTGGACAAAACGAAAGCACAGATGGAGAGCGCGACCGCTACGATCAAGGAGCTGAAAAGCCAGCTGGAAGCCAAGGAAGCGGACCTTCAGAAGGCTAAGGAAGACAAGCAGCAGCAGGACAGTAAAATCAAATCGTTGCAGACACAGATCGACCAGCTTCAGGAAAGCAGCGCTCAGGCTGCGGATGCACAGGCCGGGGGGACAGCCGACGATTACGAGAAACAGATCAAGAACTTGGCGAAAATGTACGCCGGTATGAGCCCGAGCAAAGCGGCACCGATTCTGCAGAACATGACCACGGAAGAGGTCGTTCAGCTGCTTAGCGCCATGGATGCGGACAGCCGAATGAACATCCTCGCCAAGATGGATCCGAAAATGGCGGCGGATATCACGCTGAAGATGAAGGATTCTGTGTCATCCAGCGATTTGGCGATCGCGGCGCTTCAGTCCAGAGTGAACAAGGACAGTGCCACGCAGACGGCACCGTCGTCAACCGGGCTCGACAAGGCTCAAATCAGCCAGACGTTCGGGTCGATGAACGCGGACAGCGCGGCGAATCTGCTGCTGGCCATGTACAAGATCAGTCCGGACAAAGTGCTGACGATTCTGGGCGCCGTTGCGGATTCGACACGGTCGGGCATTCTGGATTCGATGGGCAAAACAGACCAGAAAACGAGCGCAGTCATTCTCAACAAATTGCTAAGCAGCAAGTAGTGATTCTTTTCAACCAGAGCTTCTTTTCAACAGAGTACTTGAATACAGTACTGCACGCGAAAGGAGGTGAAAACAAAGATGAGCCTGATATTTCAAAACATTCCCGCAGGTGCGCCAGCGGGAGCGAAGACAGCAGGAACAAGCGGCGGTGCGGCAAACGCCTCGGCGGGAACGGCACTGGTACCGGCATTTGGAGTATCGTTGACTCAGCTGATGACAGGTACAGCAGGCGGTTCACAGGAAGCTTCGGCCATGAACGGCGTGGCATCGCTTTTGGAAGGGCTGCTGAAAAATGCTCAAACGGCCGCGGTTCAAGGGAATGGGGACAGTGATGAGCGGAACACTGCAGCCCTGCTGCAAAGCCTCCTTCTGGACGCTGATCAGCTGGATGAAGCGATTGCCGAAGATCCCGAAGTGCTTAGCTCCCTGCAGAGCTGGATTCAGCAGGTAACCACCTTGCTGCTGAATCTTCAAGGAAGCGGCTCGGCACAGCCGGAAGACACGCCGGTAAATGAGGGAGATCATGCCTTGACGGCACTGGCCAGCCACCCGGCGACGGCACGGTTTGCCGCACAGGATGCGTTGGCGCAGCTGATCACGGTGCTGCAGCAGCCGAATACGGGGGCGGACACCGCGGCGCAGGCGGCAGAACTGCTGGAAACGTTCCACAACCTGGTTCAGAACGCTGCGGCTCCTGGGAAAAGCAAACCGGCGGCGTCTCTGGTCAAGGATTCGGGATCGGCAGTACCACAGGATCCGGCACCAATATTCCAGCCAAAAGCGGAAGGACAAGCCAGCCGCATATCCGCGTTGCTGGAAGCAATCCGGCAGCAGCCGGCAGGCGATACTGCATCGGCGGCAAGCGGCAAGGCCATGCTGAGTATCTTGACGGGCCACGAGCCGAATGCCGATGTGCAAACAGCAGCATCCGCTGCAAGCCCTTCTTCCGGAGAAGAGGCAGAAGCGGCGAAGCCGGAGGATCCGCTTGCCAGCCAGACGACGGTGACGGCAGGGCAGCTTGTGATGAAAGAAGGCATTCAGTCGCCTCATAAGGCAGCGGCGCCAGCGGTGCCAGTTACGCAGTTTGCCAAAGAAATGGGCACATTTGTCGTAAACAAGCTGGAAATCGTGAAGCACGAAGGCATATCGGAAGCGAAAATATCGCTGTACCCGGAACATTTGGGTCAGGTCGACATTAAGCTGACGATGCAAAACGGACAGCTCGTCGCCCAATTTACGACCGAGCACGCCGGAGCCAAGGATTTGCTGGAGCAGCAAATGAGTCAGCTCCGCAGTACGCTGCAGTCGCAGGGCGTTCAGGTTGAGAAACTCGTTGTTACACAAAACCCTTCGCTGCAGTCCCAAATGTATCACGACGGCCGTCAATCCCAATCGGGTCAGCAGCAGCCGAACCGGCGGCAAAAGGACAAGGACGCTTCCTCCGAAGATGCCTTGACCGTGGCCGAGCTGGGTGACGAGCTGAATGAATGGCTTGCCCGGCAGCAGGCCGAGCAAGGAAATACATTTACGGCGAAAGCGTAAAACGGAGGTGAACAACCATGTCAGATATCGTATCGACAAGCAACATTTGGCCGAACTACGCGGCATCCAATGTGCAGAAGGCCAGCACGAAAACGCAGACGCTCGGCAAGGACCAGTTTCTGAGCATTCTGGTGACCCAGCTTCAAAACCAGGACCCGATGCAGCCGATGGAGGACAAGGAATTTATCGCCCAAATGGCCCAGTTCACCTCGGTCGAGCAGCTGATGAACATATCCAGCCAACTGACCGCCATGAGCCAGTCCCTTGGCAACGTATCGGGATTGATCGGCAAACAGATCAGCTGGGTCGATAGCGGAAGCAGCTCCGATCAATCAAGCGAAAGTGAGCCGGAAATCAAGACGGGGATCGTGGATTCGATCATCGTCAAGGACGGCGTTCAGTACGCTTCCGTCGGGTCGGTGGCGATTCCGATTACGAAGATTGTCGAAATCATGGATGCCAAGGAGGAAGTGAATACGCCGCCGACGGATGCAGAAACACCGCCGCCTGACGGTACGTCGAACGAGGGGGGCGCAGCAGAAGGTTCTGCGGGCACCGGCTCTGATACCGGAGAGACGGGCGCGGAAGCATCAAGTGCAGCGGCAGGAGAGGGTACGACGGGCGGAAACGGGGAGACGGCATGAACGAACGGATGACGATCGGACAGCTCTATCCCGGAAGGATATATCCTGCCGCCCCCGTCAAGACTTCGAAACCGGCCGGTACGCCGGACGCCTCGTCCCATACGTCATTTGATGAATTGCTGCAGGGAAGCCTGCTCAAGTTCAGCAACCATGCCGCCAAGCGGCTGGAGCAAAGAGGGATTGAGATCAAAGGGGAACAGCTGGAACGGCTGAACCAAGCCGTAGAGAAGGCTGCTGCCAAGGGCAGCAAGGAATCGCTGATCCTGATGAAGGATATGGCGCTCATCGTCAACGTTCCGAACCGGACGGTCGTGACGGCGATGGACGGCAAATCTATGAAAGACAACGTGTTTACCCAAATCGACAGCGCGGTCGTGCTGTCATAAGCTGGCTGGCCCGAACCGGAAAGCCAGGGAACTGCTGACCGACTGATGCAGTTCATTCCATAAACCTAGGAGGAAACAGACCCATGTTGAGATCGATGTATTCAGGCGTTTCAGGGATGCGCGGATTCCAAACCAAGCTCGACGTAATCGGCAACAATATCGCCAACGTCAACACGACGGGCTTCAAGGCAGGCCGGGTGATGTTTAAGGATGTCATGAGCCAGACCGTGTCCGGCGTGACAGCGCCGGATGGTACGGACCAAGCCGGAGTCAATGCCAAGCAGATTGGTCTCGGTGTTTCCATCGGCTCGATTGACACCGTTCATACGGCAGGAAGCGCGATGACCACCAACGTTCCGACGGATCTGCGGATCGACGGAGACGGATTCTTTCTTATCAAACTATCAGGCGATCAGGAAACACCCTTTCTGACCCGCGCTGGTGACTTCCATGTGGATGCCCAGAAAAATCTGGTGACTTCAGACGGAATGTTTGTTTGCGATTCCGATGGTACTCCCATTACACTTCAGGCGGACACGGTTTCGTTCTCCATTTCCCAGGATGGAACCATTATTCAGAAACTGGCTGACGGGACTACCGATAATGGAACAATTATCGGTGTAGGTAAAGTGACGAACCCGGAAGGTCTGGAGAAAATCGGCGGCAACCTGTACCGGATGACATTGAACGCCAACGATGGAGGAGAGCTTACCCCTACAACAGGTAACGACGCAGATGCAGGAACCGGCGCAATCGTAGCCGGGCAGCTGGAAATGTCCAACGTCGATCTGACCGGCGAATTTACCGAAATGATCGTCGCCCAGCGCGGCTTCCAGGCGAACTCGCGGATCATTACGACCTCCGACGAGGTACTGCAGGAAATCGTCAATCTGAAGCGCTAGTAGAGTGAAGTGACGGGGGAGGCCTGTCCTCCTCCGATTTCCATAGGAGGCCTGCTATGATTTTAGTTACCCGGTTAAACGGCTCACCATTATGGCTGAATGCCCTGCTTATCGAAACAGTGGAAGAAACGCCGGACACGTATATTACCCTGGTTACGGGCAAACGAATGATTGTTTTGGAAAAAGCGGCGGAAGTCATTTCCCTGGTGAAGCAATACAATCAGGAAATCGGCGTTCACAACGCAACTATTAAAGTGCAACAAACGGAGGAATCCCCATGAAAAAGATGCTGCCCTGGCTAATAACGATACTACTGGCGATTACACTGATCGTGCTTGCCGCATTTTTGCTGATGGATAAATATTTCGGGAGCAGTTCAAGCGAAACGAAATCGGCGGCCCAAACGATTGAGGCTCCAAAATTATCGGCTGACGAGCTTGTGGAAATCACTTCGGAGATTACGGATATCAAGACCAATCTCGCGGATCAGGATTATATCGTATTGATGAATTTTGCGTTCCAATTGAACGACAAAAAATCGAAGGAAGAATTCGATAAGATCAAGGAATTCGAAATCAAGCCCATCATTATTAAGACGCTCGCCGATACGAGACCCGAGGAACTGAAGGGCTCCAAAGGAAAAGACCAATTAAGCGCAAAATTGATCAATCTGATCAATAATACCCTGACACGAGGGAAACTGACGCAAATCTCCATCACGAACTTTGTTTTGACGCCGCTGTAACATAACGACCGGATACCGTAAGGGGGTGAGATGATTGGTTGATGTATTATCGCAAAATGAGATTGACGCCCTGCTCGCCGCACTGTCGTCCGGTGAAATGGATGCGGAGGAACTTAAAAAAGAAGAGACCCAGAAAAAAATCCGTTCCTATGATTTCAAGCGGGCCGTCCGCTTTTCCAAGGATCACATCCGAAGCCTGACACGGATTCATGAAAATTTCGCGCGGTATCTCACGACCTATTTTTCCGCACAGCTGCGGACGTTTGTTCAAATCAACGTGGTGCAGGTCGAGCAGCTTCCTTATGACGAATTCATCCGTTCGATTCCGAAGATGACGATTCTCAATATTTTTGAGGCGGAACCTCTGAAAGGCAGAATGGTGCTGGAGGTTCACCCCAACGTTGCCTATGCCATGCTGGACCGGCTGCTCGGCGGAGTTGGAAACGCTCCGTCCAAAATCAACTCGCTAACTGAAATCGAAACGACGATCATGGAGCGGATTTTCAGCCGGGCGTTCGAGAGCTTGGCGGAAGCGTGGAAAACCGTGCTGGATATATCTCCGCGGATGGAAGCGATGGAGACGAATCCGCAGTTTATGCAGATCGTCTCACCAAACGAAACGATCGCCCTGATTTCGCTGAGTACCAAAATCGGCGATACGACAGGCATGATCAACCTCTGTATTCCGCATGTGGTGCTGGAGCCGATCATGTCGAAGCTCTCGGCCCATCAGTGGTTTGTATCCGAGAAGAAGTCCAGCTTGCCGGAGGAAGCCGAGTCGCTCAAAAACCGGATCAGCCAAGCCAAGCTGAGCATGATAGCCGAGCTTGGGGAGTCTGTTATCTCCGTTTCTGAATTTTTGGGATTGAACGTAGGGGACGTCATCAGCCTGGCCAAGCCGGTACATTCGGGTCTGAAAATCAAGGTTGGTGACCGGTTGAAGTTTATAGGAAGCCCGGGTACCGTCAAAGACCGCGTGGCCGTGCAAATCGACGAAATTGTCAGCGAAGGAGCTGAGGAACTTGACGAGTAAAGACTATTTATCCCAGGAAGAGATCGACGCGCTGCTGAAGCAGACCGAAGCGGCCGACTTCTCCCGGAATGCGGGGTCCACGGTAGACGATTATTTAACCCCTCTGGAGCAGGATGCACTGGGAGAGATCGGCAACATTACGTTTGGCAGTGCAGCAACCGCGCTTTCGACGCTGCTTGGCAAGAAGGTGGACATTACGACGCCGAAGGTGTCGATCATCACCCGCAGCGAGTTTGAGGAAGAGTTCCCCAAGCCCCATGTGGCTGTTCATGTCACGTATGTGGACGGTTTTGAAGGGATCAACTCTTTGGTCATTAAAACGCGTGACGCGCAGGTTATCGCCGACCTGATGCTGGGCGGAGAAGGTGATCCACAAGATGCGGAGCTGAACGAAATTCATATCAGTGCGGTACAGGAAGCGATGAACCAAATGATGGGCTCATCGGCCACCTCGATGTCGACCATCTTTAACCGGTTCGTAAATATTTCGCCGCCGGGCATCGACATTCTGGACATGGCCAACGGCGACGGGGTCAACAGTCTGCCTTCCGAGCAGACGCTGATTAAGATCTCTTTCCGGCTCAAAATCGGAGATCTGATCGATTCCACGATCATGCAGCTGCTTCCGGTCCAGTTCGCCAAGGATATGGTCAGCATGCTGATCCATGGTTCGGACGAGGCGGAGCAGTCGATGCAGCAAGCGGCTCCGGCGGTTGAAGCGCCTGAGCGGCCGGCATCTCAGCCTGAGGCCTCTTACCCGCCTCCGACGGCAAGTCAGCCGGTACCGCAGCAGGATTACGGAATGCCATCCGGCGCGCCGGGATATGGCGTACCCGCTGCCGGAATGCCCGCTTCTATGCCGGGGCCGGCGTACGATCCGAACATGCCGAATCCTTATGCGGCCACGCCGCAGCATTACGGGGGAATGCCCAACCGCAACGTCAACGTGCAGCCCGTGCAGTTTGCGAATTTACAAGGTGGCTCGTTCGGCCAAGTCGATCAAAATAATTTGAACTTACTGATGGACATTCCTCTTAAAGTCACCGTAGAATTAGGAAGGACCCAGAAGCAAATTAAGGATATCCTGGAAATGTCTCAAGGTTCGATCATCGAGCTGGACAAGCTGGCAGGCGAGCCGGTCGACATTCTGATCAACAACAAACTGATCGCCAAAGGCGAGGTTGTCGTCATCGATGAAAACTTCGGGGTGCGTGTCACGGATATTCTCAGCCAGTGGGACCGAATACAAAAATTACAATAGCAAAATTTAGGGAGGATTTTTAATCAATGGCAAATCGAATTCTTATCGTGGATGACGCTGCATTTATGAGAATGATGATCCGTGATATTTTGACTAAAAACGGTTTTGAGGTAGTCGGTGAGGCCCAGGACGGATCCCAGGCCATCGAGAAGTTTAAAGAGCTTCGTCCGGACCTGATTACGATGGATATTACGATGCCGGAAATGGACGGGATTGCCGCGCTGAAAGAAATTAAAAAGATCGACCCGGCCGCGAAGGTCATCATGTGTTCCGCCATGGGTCAGCAGGCGATGGTCATCGACGCTATCCAAGCAGGCGCCAAGGATTTCATCGTCAAACCGTTCCAGACCGACCGCGTCATTGAAGCCATCAATAAGACGCTGGGAGTTTAGGACTTTAGATGGGTAATCCAGATACGCCGCTTCCCGGCTCCGGTAATTACGCCCTCAGCCTGGTTTACGTCATCATCGTCCTGGCGGTGATTATTGCACTCATTATTCTTCTGATCCGTTTTCTCGGCCGGAAAAATAAAACTTGGTTCAGCAGCCGTTCGATCCGGACGCTGGGGGCTGTCGGGCTGGGGCCAAACAAATCGCTCCAGGTCATTGAAATCGGCAGCAGCGTTTATTTGGTCGGCGTAGGCGAAGACATTCGCCTCGTCGATAAAATTACCGACCCTGACGAGGTTGCCGTCATCCTGGCATCGTTTGAACAGGATCCGGCATACTCTCAGAACGGATTATCGCCTTTGGTGGCCAAGCTTGCTGCAAAGCTGCGCAAGACGGGACCGGTATCCGAGGAGATCAGTCTGGAGGAAACGCCGGAATTTCATGAAGTTTTTGACGAGAAGCTGCGCCGGATGTCAAACCGTAAAGAGAAGATGGAAGAGCTCCTGCGGGAAGACAATACTACAGATCGGTTGAGGGAGCCATGAAAAAGAAGGTTTTGCTCGTTTGTATTATCGTTTCATTGATCAGCCTGCTTTCGGTTACGGCCGCCTTTGCGGATCCGATACCGAATATCGATATCCAGGTAGGGGATTCCGGAGGGAAGCCAAGCACCAGCTCGCTCTCGATTCTGCTTCTCATCACGGTCATCAGCATCGCGCCGGCGCTGCTTGTGCTGATGACCAGTTTTACGCGGATCGTGGTCGTGCTCGGTTTTGTCAGAACGTCGCTTGGGACTCAGCAGATGCCCCCGAACCAGGTCATCGTAGGGCTGGCTCTTTTTTTGACGCTGTTTGTCATGACGCCAACCTTTTCCTCTATTAATGATGTGGCCTTGCAGCCGTATTTAAAGGGAGAGCTGACGCAGACGCAGGCCTTGAACAAAGCGGCGGAACCGATGAAAAAGTTCATGTTCTCCAACACAAGGGAGAAGGATCTGCTGCTGTTTATGAAATATACCAAAATCGAAAAGCCGAATACCTACAAGGACATTCCGCTCACGGTCATGGTGCCGGCGTTCGCGATCAGCGAGCTCAAAACGGCCTTTCAGATGGGATTCATGATCTTTATTCCTTTTCTCATTATAGATATCGTCGTATCCAGTACCCTGATGGCGATGGGCATGATGATGCTCCCGCCGGTCATGATCTCGCTGCCGTTTAAAATTTTGCTGTTTGTGCTGGTGGACGGTTGGTATTTGGTCGTCAAGTCGTTGCTGATGAGCTTTAATACCTGAATGAGTAAGAAGAGGAGGCGGGCAGTTCAGCCATGAATTCGGAATTTATTATCGGTCTCGCCGGGCAGGCGGTGTATACCGTGCTGAAGGTCAGTGCGCCCATGCTGCTGCTGGGACTCATCGTCGGTCTGGTGATCAGCATTTTTCAGGCGACAACCCAAATCCAGGAGCAGACGCTGGCATTTGTGCCCAAGATTGTGGCCGTACTGCTGGCAATTCTTTTCTTTGGGCCATGGATCCTGACGACGCTGGTGGACTTCACCTTTAACATTTTGGACAACTTGTACAAGTATATCGGATAGGCGGACTAATTCATGAACATGCTGCTGGAAAGTCTGCCGGTTTCTATGCTTATTTTTTGTCGAATTACAGCTTTTTTTGTTGTCGTTCCGGTGCTTTCTTCCAGAGGAGTCCCGAATATTTTCAAAATAGGCATATCTTTTTTCGTATCTGCGCTTGTGTACCTAACTTATGGCGTGCATCAGAGCGTTCCGGCAGATGTGACTTACGCCCTCTTGATCATCAGGGAAGTGCTGATCGGGCTGCTGCTCGGATTCGTCGCCTATGTGCTGTTTATGGTCATCCAGACGGCCGGCTCATTCATCGACATCCAGATCGGCTTCGGTATCGCCAACGTGCTGGATCCGATGACGGGCACCTCAGCGCCAATACTGGGCAACTTCAAGTACATGTTCGCCCTGCTGCTGTTTCTGACGATGAACGGGCACCACTATTTGCTGGACGGCATCATCCGGAGCTATGACTGGGTTCCGCTCTCCAACGAGTTGTTTATGAAGATGGCGGACGGCAGCTTGTCGGAATTTTTGATCAAGACATTCGGCCAATCGTTTGTCCTGGCCTTTCAAATGTCAGCCCCGCTCGTCACGGCGCTGTTCCTGACAGACATCGGGCTGGGATTTCTGGCACGCACCGCACCGCAGTTCAACGTATTTGCCGTCGGGATGCCGCTGAAAATTATTGTCGGTCTGATGATACTGTTTTTGCTGGTACCGAGCTTTTCCTATATTTTCGGCGACTTGTTCGGGATCATGTTTGAGTCCATGCAGACGCTTCTGGGGATTATCGGTCACAAGCCTGCGTAATGTGAGGATGGAGGGAAGGAACATGTCCTACAGGTATCCCTTGGATCTGCAGCTGTTTGGCGGAGAAAAAACCGAAAAAGCGACCCCGAAAAAGCGGCAGGATACCCGGAAGAAGGGCCAGGTCGCCAAAAGCCAGGATTTAACCGGCGCGGTCGTTCTGCTGGCTTCCTTTTTCAGCCTTCTCATGTTCGGTTCATCGTTCAAGGAGCGGCTTGTCGGACTGTTCAAGGACATTTTTCTGAACCGCCTGACCATGGATTTGTCGATTAACAACGTCATGAGCCTCGCCGTGGAATACGGCATTGACATTTTGCTGCTGCTGGCGCCGGTGTTTCTTACCGTCGTCGTCATGGCGCTCGCCGCCAATTTGATGCAGGTCGGATTTATGCTGACGGGGGAATCGCTGAAGCCCAAATTCAGTAAACTGGACCCGATCAAGGGGTTTAAAAATATTTTCTCGGTCCGTTCCCTGGTTGAGTTCGCGAAATCGATCTTAAAGCTGGTGATCATCGGCTTGCTGGTCTACCAAACGATGAGGGGAGCGATCGGCGATATCGGCAAGCTGTCCGAGGTCAATATCGAGAAGACGTTTCATTTTGTGGCCAGTCTGACGATGAAGCTCGGCCTAAAAATAGGGGCCGCCCTGTTTGTGATGGCCGCGCTCGATTTTTTGTATCAAAAGTATGAGTTCGAGAAAAGCATTCGGATGTCAAAACAGGACATCAAAGACGAGTATAAAAAAATGGAGGGGGATCCGCTGATCAAGGGGAAGATCAGGGAGCGGCAGCGCCGGATGGCGATGCAGCGGATGATGCAGGAAGTGCCGAAGGCCGACGTCGTCATCACGAACCCGACCCACTTCGCGGTGGCCCTGAAGTACGAGGGCTCGCAAATGGAAGCCCCGCAAATCGTAGCCAAAGGCCAGGATTTTGTGGCTCTGCGGATCAAGGAGATCGCCAAGGAAAACGGCGTGATTACGATGGAAAACAAGCCGCTGGCCCGTGCGCTGTTTCAAAGGGCGGAAATCGGGGACTCGATTCCCGCCGATTTGTTTCAAGCCGTGGCTGAAGTACTGGCTTATGTATATAAATTAAAAGGCAAAGTGAGATAAGGGATCGGAGGTAAGGAAGCTTTGAAGTTAAAAGAGATAACGATTCTGACCGGCGTCATCGGCATTGTGATGATGATGATTCTTCCGATCCCGTCCTGGCTGCTCGACGTGCTGCTGGTCATCAATATTTCGCTCGCGCTCATTATTTTGCTGGTCGCGATGAATACGCAGGAAGCGCTGCAGTTTTCCATATTCCCTTCGCTTCTGCTCATTACGACGCTGTTCCGGCTGGCGCTGAACATTTCGACGACCAAGCTCATCTTGTCCGAGGGCTTTGCCGGCGACGTCGTCAAAACGTTTGGCAGCTGGATCGCCAGAGGGGAAATCGCCGTCGGCTTTATCGTCTTTCTGATTCTGGTCGTCGTGCAGTTTATCGTCATTACGAAGGGATCGGAACGGGTGGCGGAAGTCGCCGCACGGTTTACGCTCGACGCGATGCCCGGCAAGCAGATGAGCATCGATGCCGACCTGAACGCCGGTATGATCAATGAGCAGCAGGCGAGGGAGCGTCGCCGCAAGGTCGAGCGTGAAGCGGATTTTTACGGCGCGATGGACGGTGCGAGCAAGTTCGTCAAAGGGGACGCGATCGCGAGCATCATTATCCTGCTGATCAACCTGGTCGGCGGTTTTATTATCGGGATCGCCATGCGCGGCCTGTCCTTCCAGGATGCCATGTCCACTTACTCGGTGTTAACCATCGGGGATGGTCTGGTCAGTCAAATTCCCGCACTCTTAATTTCAACGGCTTCCGGTTTGATCGTGACGCGTTCTTCTTCGGAGGGCAATTTGGCGAACGATCTGACCAAGCAGCTGCTGTCTTACCCGAAGCTGCTGTACATTGTGGCGGCGACGATTGCCCTCCTCGGGCTGTTTACACCGATTCATCTCATCACGACGCTTCCGCTGGCCGGCCTGCTTGCTTTTGCGGCCTACCGGATGCAGAGAAACATGGACCGGAAGCAGATCGAGGTGGAACAGCAGGAAGAGGAGCAGCAGATCGAAGAGGTGCGCAGTCCGGAAAGTGTCATCAACCTGCTGCAGGTGGACCCGATCGAATTCGAATTCGGTTACGGATTGATTCCTTTGGCGGATACACAGCAGGGCGGAGATTTGCTTGACCGGATCATTATGATCCGCAGGCAGTGTGCCTTGGAGCTGGGGCTCGTCGTTCCGGTGATCCGGATCCGCGACAATATTCAACTAAAACCGAACGAATATGTCATTAAAATTAAAGGGAATACCGTCGGAAGCGGTGAATTACTATTAAATCACTACCTGGCCATGAGTCCCGGTTACGATGACGAATCGATCACGGGAATTGAAACTTTGGAACCAGCTTTCGGACTTCCGGCCTTGTGGATTGACGAAGCGACGAAGGATCGCGCGGAGCTTTCGGGCTATACGGTAGTGGATCCGCCGTCCGTCGTGGCGACCCATTTGACCGAGCTGATCAAAAAGCATGCCCACGAGCTTCTGGGACGGCAGGAGACGAAGACGCTGGTCGACAATTTGCGCGAAAATTATCCGGTTCTTGTCGACGAGCTTATTCCGTCGGTGCTGTCGATCGGAGATGTTCAGAAGGTTTTGGCCAAGCTGCTTCGTGAGAAAATTTCGATCCGGGATTTGGTGTCGATCTTTGAAACGCTGGCGGATTACGGCCAATATACCAAAGACCCCGATGTGCTGACCGAGTATGTGCGGCAGGCGTTGTCCCGGCAAATTACGCAGCAGTTCTCAAGGGAAGGCGAAACGCTTAAGGTCATTACGGTAGGGCCGACGCTGGAGAAAAAGATTACCGACAGCGTCCAGCAGACGGATCAGGGGAGCTACCTGGCAATGGACCCGGTATCCACACAGACGGTGTACCAGAAGCTCAGCGAGCAGATCAACCGCCTGCTTCAATCGGGGCAGCAGCCCATTTTGCTTGCCTCGCCGACTATCCGCATGTATTTGCGTCAGGTGATCGAGCGGACCATGCAGGATATTCCGGTTCTTTCTTACAGCGAGCTTGAACCCAATGTAGAAATTCAAAGTGTCGGAGTGGTGAACTTATGAGAGTAAAGCGATATGTGGTCGATTCGATGCCTGAAGCTATGCTCCAAATCCGCAATGACCTGGGCAGCGATGCCGTCATTCTGAGCACGAAGGAGACCAAGCTGGGCGGTTTCCTAGGTATGTTTAAGAAGAAAAAAATCGAGGTCATCGCCGCGGTGGAAGCAGATGAACAGGCGAATACAGCAACGAAACAGCGGCAGGCGCAGGGCCCGGCTCCCCAAAAGGCAGCGGTTCCGCAGAAGGCCGTGCCGCAGGCATACAAGAAGACCGCCGAGCTGACCCTTGCCGCATCCGGCGCCAAGGCTTCTGCTGATCATACCCAGCCGGAGGCAGCCCCTGTTCAACCGGAGCCTCGCGGTACGGAGATCACATCCGTTTACGCCGGCCAGGCTGTGACCCGGGCGGCCGGATTTGGGGAATCAGCCGCTGCAAACGAGACGCTGCATTCAAACGTAACGCTCCCTTCTTCGGAACAGGAGCAGTTTGCCGGAGCGCTCAGCCGCCACGAACAGCTGCAGCCGGTGGAGGAAAGAGAGCCGGAGGCCAGAAACAGCGTGGAAGCGAAGCTGCTGGAAGAGCTGCAGGAAATGAAGGCGTGGATGGCCAAAATTTCCCGCCAGTCGATGATGAAGCAGCAGCTTCCGGCTGTACTGGAGAAGCTGCAGGAGCGGTTGATCCAGCAGGAGGTCGATTTCGACCTCATCGAGAAGTGGATTACCTCCTCCTTCGACCATTGGGAAGAGAGCGGGCGGACGCTGGGGGATACGGAATTGTTTGCGCATGTGCGCAGCCAAGTGCTGGCGTTCCTCTCGGAGCGGTTTGGCGGAGGCATTGCCAACCGGACACGGATCGTCTATGTCGCAGGTCCTACGGGGGTCGGCAAAACGACGACCATCGCCAAGCTGGCTGCAGAACAGCTGCTGCGTTTTCACCGGAAGGTTGGCCTGATCACATCCGATACCTACCGCATCTCGGCAGTCGACCAGCTTCGGACGTACGCTTCCATCCTGAATGTTCCGCTGGAGGTGGTACAGTCGCCCGGTGATATGCAGCGGGCGTTTCAGCGCCTCCAGGACTGCGACATCATCCTGATGGACACGGCCGGCCGCAACTATCGTAACGAGCTGCTCGTCTCGGAGCTGCAAAGCCTGTTTTCCGCCATAACGGACCACAGCGAGACCTTTCTCGTGCTCAGCCTGACATCCAAGAGCCAGGATATGAAGAAGATCACGGAACACTTCAGCAAGTACGGGCTGGACAAGGTGATCTTTACCAAGCTGGATGAGACCGGAAGCTGCGGCTCCGTCTTTAACCTGATCCGGGAATACCCGCTGTACCTGTCCTACATGACCAACGGCCAGAACGTGCCTGAAGATCTCCTCCTTCCGGACAGCAAGAAGCTGTGCGGCATGCTGCTTGGAGAAGAGGCGCCATGATGGACCAGGCGCAGGCTTTAAGAGAGTTGATCCGGCAGCAGGGATCCGGCGGGAGAGGAGCCGCAGCCGGGAAGGAGCCCAGGCTGCCCGGGACGGGGAAAACCGCCAAGCTGATCACTGTCACGAGCGGAAAGGGTGGCGTAGGCAAATCGAATTTTACGCTGAATTTTGCCCTTGCCCTGCAGGCGATGGGGCGGAAAGTGCTGGTGTTCGACGCCGATATCGGCATGGCCAACATCGATGTACTGATGGGCATCTCGCCCAAATTCAACCTGTACCATTTGCTCCAGCGTGAGAAGTCGGTGGGCGAAATCATCGAGAAGGGACCACATTCGTTGTCTTTTATCGCCGGCGGTTCCGGGTTATCCGAGCTGTTGTCACTCTCCGAGCAGGACTTGGCTTATTTTACGGAGCAGATTGAAGGACTGGCAGACGAGATGGACTATATCATCTTCGATACCGGTGCGGGGCTGTCCAAGGAGAACTTGAACTTTATCCGTTCGGCGGATGAATGCCTGGTTGTGACCACACCGGAGCCGACCTCGATCACCGACGCCTACGCTTTAATCAAGGTGGTCAGCGGCACGGAACCGGGCGTTACCTTCAAGCTGATCATTAACAGGGCGGGCGATGAGAAGGAAGCGGCTCAAACCGCCGACAAAATCGCCATGGCGGCCCGGCGTTTTCTGGGCGTGGAAACGACCATGCTGGGTTACATCGCAGATGACAGTCATGTTGTACAAGCGGTTAAGAAGCAGGTTCCCTTTTCCCTTGCGTACCCGAACTGCAATGCAGCGAGGGATCTGCAGCGGATCGCATACCGTTACATGCTTGTACCGGCTCCCCCGGAACCAAGTGCCTTGTCAGGGATCAAAGGGTTTATGCATAAATGGCTTCGTCGTACAAAATGATTTTCTGTACTAAGGAACAGAGGTGAACAAGCGGCATGACGCCATACAAAGTCATAGTAGTGGACGACTCGGCTTTCATGCGGAAGATCGTATCCGATCTCATTGAAAAGGATCCCGCATTTCGCGTCGTTGATACGGCCGTTAACGGAAAGGAAGCCGTAGACAAAGTTTTAAGCCAGCAGCCGGACATCGTCACGATGGACGTAGAGATGCCGGTGATGAACGGACTCGAAGCGCTTACGGTCATTATGCAGGCGCATCCGCTGCCGGTAATCATGCTGTCCGGCATCAATGAGGCTGGCATGAGGGAGACGATCAAAGCCCTCGAAGCCGGAGCGTTCGATTTTATCCGCAAGCCTTCCGTAACGCATGCGCAGCAGATCGATGACGTCCGGGATGCCCTGCTTGAGCAGATGAAGGCGGCGATGGCGGCCAAGGAACGGAGAGCGCTTTGGAAAGCGGAGGAAGAGAAGCGGAAGAACAAGCCTGCCGCGGCTGCACCGGTCTCAACGCCAGTCCTGCCAAAGCTGGGGCGGAAGCGGCCGCTCCCGGACCTGGCGAAAGAAACCGGCGCTCTTCGTCACGAGGCAGCCGCGCAGGAGAGCGCTCCCGATAAGGAGGTTGTCCTGCAGCAGCCTGACAAGCCCATGGCGTCGAAGCTTCCCAAGCCTGGAGCAGGAAAGAAACCGAAGGATTCCCCGAATAGCAGGACAACATGTGAACTGACGCACCAGGTGCTGGAATCCGCTCCTTCGGCGGAAGACGCGACAACAACAGAGGCGCCGGGAACGGATGCCGCTAAGCCCCGCCGGACATCGGAGGGCAGGGCAGCAACCGCGTTTACGCAGCTTGTTGCGGTCGGCTGCTCCACTGGCGGACCGCGGGCGCTGAAGACGCTGCTTGAGGGTATACCGGCCGATTTTCCGGCACCTGTTATCATCGTGCAGCATATGCCGCCCAATTTTACGAAATCCCTAGCCCAACGGCTGAATACATTCAGCCCGCTGACCGTGGTTGAAGCCGAGCAGGGAATGGCATTGGAGCCCGGCTTCGCTTATATTGCCCCGGGCGGCTATCATACGAAAATCGTACCGGATCAGAGCCGGGGCTTAAGGATCTCGCTGACGGAGGAGAGTCCGGTGGGCGGCCACCGTCCGTCGGTGGATGTCATGTTCGAATCCCTGCTTGAGCTTCCATCCCTGAAACGCCACGTTGTGCTGATGACCGGGATGGGAAGCGACGGGGCAAAGATGATGAAGCGGCTGTACGATGCCGGGGTTACCAGCACGTTTGCGGAGAGCGAGGAGACCTGCATCGTATACGGCATGCCGCGTTCCGCAGTGGAACTCGGCTGCGTGAATCAAGTGTTACCGCTTCACAATATTGCCGCAGGGCTCGTCCAGGCTGTAGGCAACGGAAAGCAAACTTATTAGGAGGTGTCTCATAATGGACATGAATCAGTATTTATCCATGTTTATCGATGAGTCCAATGATCATCTGCAATCCTTGAACGAAAACATGCTGCTGCTCGAACAGACACCGAATGATCTCTCCATCGTACAGATTATTTTTCGCTCGGCTCATACGCTGAAAGGGATGGCGGCTACGATGGGCTTCGAGGACCTGGCGTCGCTGACCCACCAAATGGAGAACGTGCTCGACCTGGTACGCAACGAAAAGCTCGTGATGCAGGATTTTATCTTTGACACCCTTTTTAAAGGGCTCGATGCGCTTGAGGCCATGGTGGAGGATATTACCCAGGGCGGCGAAGGGAAAGCCGACGTATCGGCCATCGTTGCCGACCTCCAGGCGATCGTTCGCGGAGAAAACCCGTCCGCCGGCAGCGCGAAGTCCGCAGGCTCCGCCCCGGCCAAGCAAGAAACCAATACCGCCATCCAGCTCGATGAGTTTCAATACTCCGTTTTGCAGCAGTCCATAGGGGAAGGGCACCGCGTTCTGTATATTGACGTCGCCATTCGGGATGATTGTCAGCTGAAGGCGGTCCGCGCCTATATGGTGTTTGATTTGCTGGAGAAGTCCGGCGAAGTCATTAAGTCCCATCCAACCGTGCAGGATATTGAGCAGGAAAAATTCGAAAAAAGCTTCTCACTCTACTACATAACACAAAAAGATCCTGCCGAACTCCAACAGCAAATTTTGAATGTTTCGGAGATTGACCAAGCTTCAGTAGTAGAACTCGATCACGAATCCCTGCAGCAAATGGCCGAGATGGGGGCGGCAACCGCTCAATCTGCGGCTGCTGTGGCCGAAGAAACAAAACCCGCGCCTGCCGCTCCGGCAGCTGCTGCTCCAACGGCAGAGAACAAGAATAACAAGCCCGCGGCAGCCGCCAAGCCGGCCGCCAAAACCGGCGGTGCCCCGGCCCGCACGATCCGGGTTGATATCGAACGGCTCGATGTGCTGATGAACCTGTTTAGCGAGCTGCTGATCGACCGGGTACGTCTGGAACAGCTGGCTTCAGAGGTGCAGAACCACGCCTTGACCGAGACGGTCGAGCACATGAGCCGCGTCAGCTCCGATTTGCAAAATATCGTCCTGAAGCTGCGAATGGTACCGGTCGATACGGTGTTCAGCCGGTTTCCGCGGATGGTCCGCGACTTGGCCAAATCGCTGGATAAAAAGCTGGAGCTGGTCATTACCGGCGCCGAAACGGAGCTGGACCGGACCGTTATCGATGAGATTGGGGATCCGCTCGTTCACCTTTTGCGTAACGCGGTCGACCATGGCATCGAGTCGCCCCAGGACCGGGTTGCCGCAGGCAAACCCGAGACGGGCACCGTACACCTTCGGGCTTTTCACAGCGGGAATCACGTCTTTATCGAAATTGAAGAGGACGGACGCGGCATCTATCGTGATAACGTCCTGAAATCCGCACTGAAGAAAGGCATCGTCACCGAGGAGGAAGCGAAGGGCATGTCGGACGAGCAGGTGCACCAGCTGCTGTTCGCGCCGGGCTTCAGCACCGCCGAGAAAATTTCCGACGTATCGGGCCGTGGAGTCGGACTGGATGTCGTGAAGGCAAAGATCACTTCTCTCGGCGGACAGGTGACCATCTATTCGACGCCGGGCAAAGGAACCAACTTCTCGGTACAGCTGCCGCTCACCCTGTCGATCATCGCCGCGATGCTTGTGAAAATGGGATCCGAGAAATATGCCATCCCGCTCAGCTCAATTGTGGAAACCGGCATCGTCAAGAAGGAGCAGATCCGCCAGGTGCACGGCAACAAAATGGTGGATTTCCGCGGATCCATGATCCCGCTCATTTCGCTGAGCCGCATCTTTGAGGTTCCAGACTTTAATGAAGAGGACGAAGGCGAGACCGAGATCATCGTCATCCATAAGGGAGACCGTTTGGCGGCTTTGGCCGTGGACGAATTTATCGGACAAAACGAAATCGTTCTGAAAAACCTTGGCAAATATCTGCCGCAAACCAAGGGGATTTCGGGGGCGACTATTCTGGGCGATGGCCAGGTGGCCCTGATTCTGGATCCGAACGTCTTCATTAAATAGGAAGGTCTGCGATAAAGGAAGGCTTGCGGCGGCGATATAGCATCGCATACACGCCGCATTTAAATAAGGAAGTTTTGGGCATGGGAGAAGATATCAAAGTCATTGTATTTAAGCTGGGCAGTGAAGAGTACGGAATCGAAGTCGACAAAGTCCAAACGATCGAGCGCATGCTCCCGATTACACGCGTTCCGAAGACGTACACGTTCGTTAAGGGCGTCATTAACCTGCGGGGCGTCGTCATTCCGGTGATCGACCTGCGGGGACGCTTCGGCCTTCCGGAAACCGAATATACGGACCAAACGCGGATCATTATCGTGGTGGTAGGCGAAATGGAAGTCGGCTTTATCGTCGATTCGGCCAACGACGTCATCGATCTGAACAGAGACCGGATCGAGACTCCGCCGGAAGTCGTCGGTGGCATCAAGGCCAGATACCTGGACGGCGTGGCAAAAATCGGCGATGACCGTCTGCTCATCATGCTGAACTTGTCCGAAGTGCTGAAGAAGAGCGAAATTATTCAGCTGGAAAGCCTTGAGGAGTAGTTCGTGGAGGTCTTTAAACATTTTAAGGAATTCAAAATGGATGTCCTGAAGGAAGTCGGCAATATCGGGGCGGGCAATGCGGCAACGGCGCTGTCCCGCCTGCTCGATAAACCTGTCGATATGGCGGTTCCCAAAGTGCAGCTGCTTCCCTTTGAGGAGATTGCCGACAGGGTCGGCGGGGCCGAGCGAATCGTCATTGCGATTTTTCTGAGGGTGGAAGGCGACGCTCCCGGCAACTTGTTCTTTATTCTGAGCCCGGAAGCGGCCAAAAGCCTGTTGAAGAAGCTGGCCGGCATGCAGGTCGACCTGGACGGCATGTTCGACGAGATGGAGCAATCGGCACTCTGCGAGATCGGTAATATTTTGGCCGGCTCGTACCTTTCCTCACTCGCCGACTTTACGAAACTGGATTTGTCCCCAACGGTCCCTGGCCTGGCTATGGACATGGCCGGCGCCGTTCTGAGCTACGGGCTGCTCCAATTTGGCCAAATGGGCGACGATGCGCTGCTGATCGATACGACATTCCTCGAAGGTGATCATGAGGTGGAAGGGAAGTTCTTTCTGATTCCCGATCCGGACTCGTTCGCGAAAATTTTTCAAGCTCTGGGAGTGCCTCTTGAGAATGATTGAAGAGCAAAGCATCGTTAAAGTAGGCATGGCCGATATGAACGTCGTGCGCGATCCCGGGGTCATTCGCACGCTGGGCCTCGGCTCATGCGTCGGAATCACCCTGCATGACCCTCTTCTCAAAATTGCGGGTATGGCTCATATCATGCTGCCGTCCTCAGACATTGCCCGTGAAGGGCAGCTGAACATCGCCAAATACGCGGATACCGCAGTGCCTGCATTGCTGGAGAGGCTTTTGGCCATGGGAGCGTCGGCTTCCAGAATCGTCGCCAAGATGGCCGGAGGATCGCAAATGTTTCTGATGGCCGGTACCGGGGATACGATGAGAATCGGCCCCAGGAATGTGGAATCATGCAAAACCATGCTGTCCAATCTTCATATTCCGTTAATCGCCGAAGACACGGGTGGAAGTCACGGACGAACCATTGAACTGGATTCAGGCAGCGGGATCCTGTCCGTGCGCAGTGTACAAATGGGTATAAAGGAATTGTAGCCATGAAAGGAAATTTGTTGTTTAACTTTGTGTTTGGTGCTGTTGGATTCGTGCTGACGCTGCTGATCTCGATGGGAAACAACCTGTTTATGACCAGCTTGATCAGAGGGCTGATATCTTTTGTCATCTGGTTTCTGCTCGCCTTTTTGCTTCGCTGGGTGTGGGGCGTGGTCAGCGTCCCCGAAGCGGAACAGGAGGCAGCAGCTGAGCAGGATCGGGGGACCCGGTTCGATGTGACGACCCCGGATGAGAGCGACGAGTTAAATGATCTGTTGACGCCGAAGCCCGCCTCCGCTCAAGAGGATGGGGGAGGCTTTACACCACTCAATCCGCCGAAGCTGGTTTCGGCGAAGGATCCGGAAGAACTGGCGAAAGCCGTTCGACACCTGTCAGAAAAATAGGGGGTGGGGGAAATGAGCGAGCGCAAAGCTTCTCATCTGAATCATGCCGAGCTTTGGGAGCAATGGAAAGAACACGGAAATATTGAAGCAAAAAAGTCCCTGATCGAGAAACACCTCCACATTGTGGATTATGTTTCCAGCCGCCTTGCCATCGGCCTTCCAAGGAATGTATCCAGGGATGATTTGGCCAGCAATGGCGTTATGGGGCTGATCGATGCGATTGACAAATTTGACTACAAACGCGGACTGCAGTTTGAGACCTACGCTTCTTTCCGGGTAAGAGGGGCTATTCTCGATTCACTGCGGCAGGGGGACTGGGTGCCCCGCTCCGTTCGGGAGAAGGCCAAGCGGATCGAGGATGCCTATCAGCAGCTTGAACAGAGGCACCTGCGGACGGTGACGGATTCGGAGATGAGCGAATATTTAAACGTGTCCGAGAAAGATTTTCACCAGATGCTCCAGGAAGTCGCGGTGATGTCGCTCTGCTCGCTGGAAGACCCGATCCGCGAGGAGGAGTCCGAGACGCGTCTCTCCGTGATGGTCGACGACAAGGCCAAAAATCCGGATTACAAAGTCAATGAGTTTTATTTGCGGGAGTCTCTCATCAAGGGGATTGAGAAGCTTACCGAGAAAGAAAGAACCGTCGTATCCCTGCTGTATTATGAGGACTTATCATTAAGCGAAATCGCCGAAGTCATGTCACTTTCACCTTCAAGAATATCCCAGCTTCATTCCAAGGCCATTTTGCGGTTGCGCGCAACGCTGGAGAAGAACCGGGATTTACTGATGCAAAACGATTAACCGTTGCACGAGTAGAAAGGAGGAAAACGATTGACAGCTCCAATTGCGCTTGAAACCTATTTGGATATTACCTTTTCGGAGGATAAAAGCGTCGCTTATCTGCAGTTCTCCAAGCGTTCCGAAGATTTTAAGGTGACGGAGGAAGATCTTCAGCTCTTTTTGAGGAGCCATCAAGTTCAATTCGGCATGGATCAGGCGGTCCTGAGCCGGATCTCCAGCCATCCTCAGGAGTACATGTTTGGACGGACGGCGATTGCCATCGGTGAACAGCCCGTCAGCGGCAAGGACGGCCGGATCGAGTTTGCCTTCAACCTCCGGGACGACAAGGAGCACAGGCCGCTCGAGACCGAGGACGGCAGAGTGGACTATAAAGAGCTGGTCAGCCTCAACAATGTCATCAAGGGCCAGCTGATCGCCAAGCGGATTCCGCCCGAGCCCGGCAAACCGGGACTCAGCGTTACCGGGGAAATGATTCCGTTCAAGCCCGGCAAAGAAGCCTATTTTAAGGTAGGGAAAAATGTGGTGGTGGACCCGGAAAACACAGCCATGTATGCCGCCATCGACGGCCTGATCGCCACGACGGATAAAGGAAAAATCAACGTCTTTCCCGTATATGAGGTGAATGGGGACGTGGATTACAGCGTGGGGAACATCGACTTTGTCGGCACCGTGGTCATCCGGGGAAACGTTCTGACCGGATTCCGCGTGAAAGCGGCGGGGGATATCCGCGTGGTTGGCGGCGTGGAGGGGGCGGAGCTGGAAGCGGATGGGTCCATTGAAATTACGAGCGGGATCATCGGTTACAACAAAGGTTATGTGAAAGCGGGCCAACATGTAAAAAGCTCTTTCATCCAAGATGGCAACGTCACCGCTGGGGAAGATGTAATCGTCTCGCAGAGTATCATGCATTCCAACATCCGGGCAGGGAGAAACGTACTGTGCAACGCCACCAAAGGGCTAATCGTCGGCGGCGTCATTCAGGCAGGAGAGCGGGTCATTGCCAGAACCATCGGCAACAGCATGTCGACCATGACGACGATTGAGGTGGGCGTACTGCCGGAGCTAAGAAACGAGCTCACCGAACTGCGGGGCAAGATCAGACAGCTGGTAGAGGCGCAGGACAAAACGGACAAGGCATTGTATTTATTGAATCAGCTGGCCGCTTCAGGACAACTTCCGCCTGACAAGATGGCGCTTAGGCTCAAACTGAACGCCACCAAGAAATCGAATGACCGGGAGCAGATGGAAGCGAAAGAACGTATATTGGATATCGAGAAAACATTGGAAGATTCGGTGCGGGCCCGCGTCGACGTCGTGAAAGTGGTCTACGGAGGCTCTAAAATAGTTATCGGCAGATATACCCGATTTATTAAGGACCCGGCGGAACGGGTTTCATTTTATTATCATGAAGGCGATATTACGATGGCTCCGTACATTTAATATAAAGTGCGAGTTCAAAAAGGTCGGTTTTCAGCACCGAAGTTTACGCTTCCGATGTGTGTTTTTTTCAAAACACTTGAATTGGATGAAGCAAGGGACTGAGGAGCAGAGCTACACGTTTTCGTAGAAAACGACTTCGTAAGCATCTGCCTGTAGTGGGTACGTGAGCACCTGAAATGTTTCCGAAGGAAACATACTACGTAAACATCCGCATAGGCCCGGCTGAATTCAAGATTCGATGCGAAAGTCAGCTTCCCGATTTACTTCGTGTTAGATAGATTGAATTAAAGAAAGTCACATTTTTGACACAATAATTCCGCGTTAGATCATGGGATGACAAGTAAAAACATTAATTCATTCTATCTAGATATAGAATTTATTCGTTATCAGCAGAGCTGATGAAATTCTATATCGCAAGAAACCTGCATTTTATCGCGGTCACTCATCCTTGATTGGCCTCGATTGGTTTTCTTATCATATCAGAAAGTATAAACATCCAGAGCCATTTCTTCCTGATATTTCAAGAAAAATTACCTTTAAACGCGGTCTGTCTTCTTTGAAGGTACTTCGATAGACGGATTTCTTATCAAAAGCGATCTTTTTGAACAACCTCTAAAAAGAAGCGAGTACTCTGGATACGATTCCTATCGACAAGAGGTGGAAGACGAATGAGTATGAAGGCAGTTGAAATGCAAATTGCGATTCCACGGACCAGCGAGGTCGGGAAGGTGCAAAATGAACTGCATCACCGGCCTGCACAGGATCAGCAGTTTTTGGCCGAACAGCAGCTCATAGAAGCGGCGGAAATGAGCAGGCGCAGCGAATCGGTGGACGAAGCGGCGGATGCCGCCGTTCGGGATGAGGGCGGACGGAACAAGCATCAGCGAAATCAAGCCGCAAGCCCATCCGCAGAGGAGCATGAGGAACTGCAAGATGCACAGCACCCCTTCAAGGGGCATCATCTGGATGTGTCCCTATGATCCGATGCCAGGGCAGGAATATCACAGTCAAAGGAGAGCCGTTACTTGGAACCTTGGTTAATCGTCGTTATATTGGGCGCTGCCGCGTTGGTGTACGCCATGATGCTTCCTAAACGGAAGGAGGAGCAGAGCCAGCAAGGCAGCGTGGTCAAGCAGGTCGAGGCCACATTGGAGCAGTACATGGCCGAAATTGAAAATGAAAACGTCGAGCTCGTCGAGCTGGTTGCCCAAATGAAGCAGGAGATGGCGGCCAAGCAGCTGTCCCAGCAGGAACAGCTGACGGAGATGCGTCATCGGCTCGTTTCGCTTGAACAGCAGGTGGCGCAGCAAGATGCAAGGCTTTCGCAAGTAGAGAGACTGCCTGCCGGGTTGGCCCCGGTTAGCCGTGAAGCGGCTGCTGCCGTCGAGCCGGAAGCTCTTCCGGGGTCAGCAGTGGCGGATGGAGCAGATTCGGAGGGCCAGGGCGGAACCGAACCGGCGCTGTCTGAGCAGCAGCCGTCGATCAGGGACAGGTACCCGGAACTGTTCGAACTGTATAGTGCTGGCAAATCCATCGATGCGATCGGAAAAATGACAGGCATGCACCGCGGCGAAATCCAGTTGATTCTTCAGCTTGCGAAACAGGAGGAGACGGTGTGATCAGAAATCGGACATTCATGATGGGACTCGGCTTGGGGCTCCTGCTTGGAGCGCTCTTGCTGCAGCTGATGATCCTTGGGCAGGGTAACGGCCGCTCGGTCGGAGAGGCCCCGGCGGCTGCCGGCCTGACGAAGGAAGAGCTTGAGCAGCAGGCGGAGGCGCTGGACCTGAAGATCGTCGGCAAGGAGGACAAGCTGATGACCGAGGAGGAATGGAAGCAGCAGATGGTTGGGCAGAGCTCGGTTCCTAAAGGAAGCGCAGCGAAGGCGCCGAATGCCGCGAACGCGGGGAAGCAGCCGGCCCAACCGGATAAGCCGCAGCAGCCTGCCGCCTCCCAGCAGCCGAAATCAGTCTCTCCGGGATCGGATGGGGCTTCAGCAGCCAAGCAGCCGCAAACGCCTTCTGCGCCGGCGGTCAAAACCGTTGAAGTGAAAATCGCCAGCGGGAACAATTTGGAGGACGTTGCCGGCAAGCTGGAGAAGGCCGGGGTCATCGCCGACGCCGACCAATTCGTACAAAAAGGAAGAACGCTCAAGATCAGCACGAAAATCCAGACCGGCCAATACACGTTTTCACCGGGCGAGGAATTCAGTTCCATTATCGCTAAAATTACGACAAAACCGTCACGCTAACGACAATCGGCTGGACGGTTTTTTGGCTGCGAAAAAAGCCGTCCCTTAGGCGTTGCATCGAGCTTTTAGATATGGTATATTAAATGACGGTGTTAAAACACACGCTGTCGGATTTCGTAAAGGGTGCTTTCCATATGGAGAGTCTTGACGGGAAATGAAAGCAGCGGAGGACACAATAAAAAACCAAACTTAGGAGGTGTGTGAAGATGGCAGTTATCTCCATGAAGCAGCTTCTCGAAGCTGGCGTTCACTTCGGTCACCAGACTCGTCGTTGGAACCCGAAAATGGATAAATATATCTTCACTGAAAGAAACGGAATTTACATTATTGACCTGCAAAAGACAGTTAAAAAGGTCGAAGAAGCTTTTAACTTCGTGAAAAGCGTGGCTGAAGAGAACGGAACAATTCTTTTCGTCGGCACGAAGAAACAAGCCCAAGACTCCGTCAAAGAAGAAGCAGAACGTTGCGGCATGTACTACATCAACCAACGTTGGCTCGGCGGAACGCTGACTAACTTTGAAACGATTCAAAAACGGATCAACCGTTTGAAAGAACTCGAAAAATGGGAAGAAGACGGCACTTTCTCCGTTCTTCCTAAGAAAGAAGTCATCCTTCTCCGCAAAGAGAAAGATCGTCTTGAGAAATTCCTGGGCGGCATCAAGAACATGAGAGGCCTGCCAAGCGCCCTGTTCATCATCGATCCGCGCAAAGAGCGCATCGCGGTTGCCGAAGCCCGCAAATTGGGTATCCCAATTGTAGGTATCGTTGACACGAACTGCGATCCGGACGAAATCGACTACGTTATTCCTGGTAATGACGACGCGATCCGTGCCGTTAAGCTGTTGACTGGCAAAATGGCTGACGCTGTGGTGGAAGCTCACCAAGGCGAAGAAACTTCTGCCTAAGTTTCAACAGTTACGCAATATAGACATGAATTAAATGAAAAGGGTGGTTGGTAGGTGGATAACCTCTCACTGCCCTTTTTTTAAGATGAAAACAAAGATCAGGTGTGACGCCTGGCTGAAAAATTAGCATCCTATTTGGAGGGAATATTCGATGGCAGTAAGTGCTAGTGCGGTAAAAGAACTTCGTGAAAAAACAGGCGCAGGTATGCTCGATTGCAAAAAAGCGCTGGAAGAAGCAAACGGTGATATCACCAAAGCAACGGAACTCCTTCGTGAAAAAGGTCTGGCTGCTGCAGCAAACAAAGCTGGACGCGCAGCTACGGAAGGTGTAGTAGAAGCGTACATCCACGCCGGCGGAAGAATCGGCGTTCTGGTTGAAATCAACTGCGAAACCGACTTCGTTGGTAAAACGGACCAGTTCAAAGAGTTTGCACGCGACATCGCAATGCATATCGCGGCTTCGAGCCCGCGTTACGTTTCCCGCGAAGAAGTGCCTCAAGCTGAAGTAGAGAAGGAAAAAGAAATCCTGAAAGCCCAAGCTTTGAACGAAGGCAAGCCTGAAAAAATCGTTGAAAAAATGGTTGAAGGCCGCATCGGTAAATACTACGAGGAGTTCTGCCTTCTGGAGCAATCCTTCATTAAGGATCCGGACAAAACGATTTCTCAGCTGCTGAACGAAAAAATCAGCACCATCGGCGAAAACATCTCCATCCGCCGCTTTGTTCGTTACGAACTGGGCGAAGGACTCGAGAAAAAAGTCGACAACTTCGTTGAAGAAGTTATGGCGCAAGTTAAACAATAAGAGCCCTTTTTTTGCGGCATCTATAACTAGAACAAGAGAAGAGCGGAACACGCAGTGTTCCCTCTTTTTTAAAAGAGCAGACGTTTTTTCTGAAGAGAATGACATCGGTTTGGTGTGGTGTTTACCGGATAGGGCCCGCCGAACGTTAGTTGCAGCAACTGGCGCCATATGGTGATGTCTTTAAAGTGGAGGGTAAACATTTGGAACAGCCTGTATTTAAACGAGTTGTCTTGAAGGTCAGCGGGGAATCCCTCGCAGGTCAGAACGGTTATGGTATCGATGCGGAAACGATCGGATCCATTGCAGAGCAAGTCAAAGAAGTGGTGGATCTTGGCGTTCAGGTTGCGATCGTCTGCGGCGGCGGCAACATCTGGCGCGGCATTGCCGGCAGTTCCAGCGGGATCGACCGCGCAACGGCCGACTACATGGGAATGCTGGCGACGGTCATGAATTCGCTGGCGCTTCAGGATGCCCTGGAACAAATCGACGTGCCGACGCGCGTACAGACGTCGATCGCCATGCAGCAAATCGCGGAGCCTTATATCCGCCGCAGGGCGATCCGTCACCTGGAGAAAGGCCGAGTGGTCATTTTTGCCGCAGGAACGGGTAACCCGTTCTTCTCGACCGATACAACCGCTGCCCTGCGTGCGGCTGAAATCGAGGCCGAAGTGATCCTGATGGCCAAGAACAAAGTGGATGGCGTGTACTCCGCCGATCCGTTCAAAGACAGTACGGCCGAGAAATATGAGCAGCTTACTTACATGGACGTGCTGAACAAGAATCTGGGCGTGATGGATTCCACGGCATCATCCCTCTGCATGGACAACAACATTCCGCTGATCGTATTTGCTGTTACCGAGCAAGGGAACATCAAACGGGTCGTTTTGGGTGAAAAAATCGGAACGATTGTTAAAGGGAGCGTAGACTAATGCCAGAAACGGTAAAAAAACACGCAGAAGAACGCATGGAAAAAGCTATCGGCGCTTTGAAGAGAGACCTCGCCACGCTGCGCGCCGGCCGCGCCGCTCCGGCACTGCTGGACCGGATTCAAGTAGAGTATTATGGAGCGATGACACCGGTGAACCAACTGGCCAACATCAGCACACCGGATCCGCGCACGCTGCTCATCCAGCCTTGGGACAAATCTTCGCTGTCCGATATCGAAAGAGCGATTATGAAGTCCGACCTCGGACTGACGCCGGCCAATGACGGCAGCATCATTCGTCTTTCGATTCCACCGCTGACCGAAGAACGCCGCACGGAACTCGTGAAATTGACGAAGAAGTTCGGCGAAGAAGCGAAAGTGGCGATCCGCAACATTCGCAGAGATGCCAACGACGACATCAAAAAGATGGAGAAAACCGATATTTCTGAGGATGAATCGCACCGTCATCAGGAAGACATCCAGAAAACGACGGATAAATTTATTGCGGAAGTCGACAAGGTGCTCGTAGCTAAAGAAAAAGAGATCATGGAAGTATAAGAGACTTGCGGCCCCTCCTTTTATGGTGGGGTTTGTGTCTTTTTTTGCAGAAACCCGCTTGGAGGAACTAGAATGATCAAACGAGTTCGATCGTGGTGGAAACAGAAGGACCCGCAGCTTTTGCCAGAGCGATCCATGGACAACGTTCCTGAGCATGTGGCCATCATTATGGACGGCAACGGGCGTTGGGCCAAAAGTCGCGGGCTGCCGCGAATCGTCGGGCACCAGACCGGGATGAAGGCAGTGAAGCGGGCAACCATTGCCGCCGACGAGCTGGGCATTAAATATTTAACGCTGTATGCTTTCTCTACGGAAAACTGGAAGCGTCCCAAAGACGAAGTCGACTTTCTGATGCGTCTGCCGCAGGAGTTTCTGGCGATCGAGTTGGACGAATTGATCCAAAAAAATGTGCAGGTCCGCATGATGGGTGACCGTGACGGTCTGCCGCAGCATACGCTGAATGCCATGGAAGAAGCGATGCGCCGGACGGCCGGCAACGACGGGCTTGTCCTCAATTTTGCCCTCAATTACGGCAGCCGCAAGGAAATGACGGATTGTATGAAGGAGCTGGGTAAACAGATTCAGGAAGGTAAGCTGTCGCCTGATGATATTTCCCCTGAGCTGATCGACCGTCATTTGCTGTCGGGGGGCATGCCGGATCCGGATCTCATTATCCGGACGAGTGGCGAAATGCGGCTCAGCAATTTCATGCTGTGGCAGCTCGCGTACAGCGAAATGTGGTTTACCGATATTTACTGGCCCGAATTTAACCGAAATCATTTATACGAAGCGGTTGCTGAATACCAGCGCAGAACGCGTCGATACGGCGGACTGACTTAGCCAGATGGGGGATGAATACCGTTGAAACAACGACTGATCACGGGAATTGTTGCGGGTGTTGTTTTTCTGGGATTTTGCCTGCTTGGCGGCCTGCCGTACCACATTCTAGTCCTGGCGATGGCAATGATCGGATATTATGAGTTTGTAAAAATGACCCGGGTATCCCCGTTTATCGGTACGGCCATGCTGGGATACCTGGGCGTGCTTTTGTTTATGTTCCCGTGGAAGCTGCTGGATATCAGCCTTCCGCTTCCGCTCGGGCACGTCATCTGGCTGCTTCTGTTCCTGTTCCTGCTGGTGACCGTGGTTACCAAGAACAAGGTGGACATTCAGATGACCTCCCTGCTCTTTTTGGGAGCTGTTTATGTGGGCGTAGGCTTTTCATACATTGCCGAATCCCGCAGCGCTCCG
Source organism: Paenibacillus rhizosphaerae (assembly GCF_014192015.1). Taxonomy (GTDB): domain Bacteria; phylum Bacillota; class Bacilli; order Paenibacillales; family Paenibacillaceae; genus Paenibacillus_AQ; species Paenibacillus_AQ rhizosphaerae. Next base: position 621,224 of record NZ_JACHXJ010000001.1, read on the forward strand.
GACGGACACGGCGTGTTTTGGACGTTCCTGCTGCTGGTGTCGATTTGGGCGAGCGATGCGGGAGCGTACTTCGTAGGCAAATGGATCGGCACCCACAAGCTGTGGCCGGCGATCAGTCCGAATAAAACGATCGAAGGCGCCCTTGGCGGCGTCATCATCGCCATGTTGACATCGGCGGTCTTTGCGCTTCTGTCGGGCGGACTGCTCACGATTGGACGAGCCTTGGCCATCGGCCTGGCATGCGCGGTGGCCGGTCAGCTTGGGGATCTGGTCCAATCGGCGTACAAGCGTGTATACGGCATCAAAGATTCGGGAAATCTGCTGCCGGGTCATGGGGGCATCCTGGACCGCTGCGACAGCTGGATTATCGTATTTCCGTTCGTACATATCGTGATGCTGATGCCTTATTAATACGAGAGAAGGTTCAATATGAAGAAATTAAGCGTTCTCGGCTCTACCGGTTCGATCGGCACGCAGACGCTGGATGTCGTGTCGAAGCATCCGGAGCATTTTCAAATCGAAGGGCTTGCGGCCGGGTCGAATGTGGAGCTGCTGCTCCGGCAGGTTCATCAGTTCAGACCGAAGAAGGTTTCGGTCGCAACCAAAGAACTGGCTGAACAGGTGAAGACGCAGATTTCGCCCGGTACGGAAATTTTCTATGGAAATGAAGGGCTGGTGGAGGTTGCAGCCGGCACGGACGCCGATACGGTGGTAACGGCTGTGGTAGGCAGCATGGGGCTGCATTCCACGCTGGCGGCGATCGAAGCTGGCAAGCACATTGGACTGGCCAACAAAGAGACGCTTGTGACCGCAGGTCATCTTGTCACGGAGGCCATTAAGCGAAAAGGCGTGAATATGCTGCCGATCGACAGCGAGCACTCGGCCATATTTCAATGCCTGAACGGTGAGCGCCGCGGCGATCTGGCCGGCATCACACTGACCGCTTCCGGCGGTTCGTTCCGGGATTTGACCCGGGAGCAGCTCCAATCGGTCACGGTGGAGGATGCGCTGAAGCATCCCAACTGGTCGATGGGTGCAAAAATCACCATCGATTCGGCGACGATGGTCAACAAAGGGCTGGAAGTGATTGAAGCCCATTGGCTGTTCGGCCTGCCGTATGAGCAGATCCACGTGCTGCTTCACCCTGAGAGCATCATCCATTCTTTTGTGGAATTCCGCGACACGAGCATCATCGCCCAGCTGGGCAATCCGGACATGCGCGTACCGATCCAGTACGCCCTGACGTACCCGGAACGTTGGGATTCGCCTGCCAATCGGCTGTCGCTGGCCGAAGTGGGCAAACTGCATTTCAGAGAAATGGATATGGAGCGGTTCCCTTGTTTAAGACTTGCCTTTGAATGTGGTAAAATGGGTGGTACAGCAACCACTGCGTTTAACGCAGCAAACGAAGTGGCGGTAGGCCGGTTTTTAAACAGGGAGATTTCGTTTTTACAGATAGAGGATATTCTTGAAGAAGTGCTTGACCGGCACGCCAACATTCCGAATCCGCAGCTGGCGGACATTGAGGAATGCGACCGGAATACGCGGCTGCTTGCTGCCAAGCTGTAGGCTGGCGCGCAAGCGGCATGACAATACTTCACTCTACTCCCCTGACTTAAAAAAATGACGAGAAGTGATTCTCTTGTGCGGGACCGGAGAATAATGATAATCTATATAGACTGAATTAAAGACGAGCTTCTTTTCGCGCTATTGGCTTTAATCCATCTGATGATATAGATGCGACAGAACTTTCGGTCTCAGACAAATTAAGGGGGATGCGACGCTTGGAAATGGTGCAGGTAGTTTTTTTGACGGTGCTCATGTTTTTCGTCATCGTGACGGTACATGAATGGGGCCATTTTTACTTTGCCAGACGCGCCGGCATACTGGTACGGGAGTTTGCGATCGGTTTCGGTCCGAAACTGTTTTCTTATAAACGCAATGAAACGCAGTTTACGCTGCGTCTGCTGCCATTTGGAGGATATGCCCGGATGGCGGGGGAAGATCCCGAAATCGTGGAAATTCACCCTGGACAGACCATCGCGGTCCGCGTCAGCGGCGCCGAAGTAAAGAAGATATACTTGGATCAGCTGGACAACCGCAAGAACGTCATCCGCGGAGAAGTGGAATTCATCGATATGGTCGATGATTTGAAGGTCCGCCTGAACGTGGACGGCGAGAGCCAGCAGTATCCGATTTATCCGAAGGCGATGCTTGTCGCCAAATCCCATGAGACGCAAATTGCGCCGAGAGACCGCCAGTTTGCCAGCAAGACGGTGGGGCAGCGGGCGCTCTCGATTTTTGCGGGTCCGCTGATGAATTTTATTCTCGCCTTCGTTCTCTTCGTGGTTCATTTGCAAATGGCGGGAATTCCGCTGGAAAATCCGACGTACGTGCAGATCGGTGACGTATCCAAAGGCATGCCTGCATATGAAGCGAACCTGAAGAAGGGCGACATCATCGAATCGATCGATGGCGTGAAGATCGGCGCGGATTATCAGAAAATGATTGATCTGACCTCCAAATCCAAGGACAAGCCGATGGAATGGACGATCCGCCGGGGAGACGAGGTGTTTAATGTAACGCTGACTCCGCGTGCGATGGAAGGCCAGGAAGGCGGCAAGGTGGGCATTACGCCGCAGCTGCCAAGCCGCAAAGCGTCGATCGGCGAAACGTTCAGTGGAGCGGGAGTCGCGATGGTCGATACGACCAAAATCATTTTCCAGGGCTTCGGCCAGCTGATCAAGCAGTTTAACATGGACGATCTGGGCGGACCTGTCCGGACGTTTGAGGTGACGGGCCAGATTGCGAAGCAGGGCATTGTGCAGCTGACGTATTGGGCGGCGATTCTCAGCCTCTACCTGGGGATCTTCAACCTGCTGCCGATCCCGGCGATGGACGGAAGCCGGCTGGTGTTCCTCGGCGTCGAAGCGCTGCGGGGCAAGCCGATCGATCCGAGCCGCGAGGGCATGGTCCACTTTGTGGGCTTCGCCATGCTGTTCCTATTAATGATTGCCGTAACCTATAACGATATATTACGATTGATTAACGGATAACTAATGATGTCCCCGGCTAGAACGGGGTGAACTTGGGAGGAAGTCCATTTTTATGTCAAACGATAAACAATTTGTGACGGAGATTACGCCGCAGGGAGAAGATTTCTCCCGCTGGTATATTGATGTGATCAAAAAAGCCGATCTGATGGATTATTCGCCGGTCCGCGGCTGCATCGTCTTCCGTCCGGACGGCTATGAAATCTGGGAGCACATCCAGCGTGATCTGGACCGCCGTTTCAAGGAAACGGGCCATCGCAACGCCTATTTTCCGCTCTTTATTCCGGAGAGCTTTTTCCAGAAAGAAAAAGAGCATGTCGAAGGCTTTAATCCCGAGCTTCCTTGGGTGACGGAAGCAGGCGGAGACAAGCTGGAGGAGCGTCTGGCGATCCGTCCGACGTCGGAGACGATGTTTGGGCATATGTACGCCAAATGGATCCAATCCTACCGCGACCTGCCGGTGCTGATCAACCAGTGGGCCAACGTCGTCCGCTGGGAGAAGCGCACGCTGCCGTTCCTCCGCACGAGCGAGTTTTTGTGGCAGGAAGGCCATACCGCTCATGAGACGGAAGAAGAAGCACGTGAAGAAACGATGAAAATGCTGGAAGTGTACCGTCAATTCGTGGAAGAGTTTTTGGCGATTCCGGTCATTACCGGCCAGAAGACGCCTTCCGAGAAATTCGCCGGCGCGGTGGAGACGTTCTCCATCGAGGCGATGATGAAGGACGGCCGCGCGGTTCAGGCGGGAACCTCCCACTACCTGGGCACGAACTTTGCGGTGGCGTTTGACATTCAATACTTAAGCAGAGACAACAAGCAGGAATACGTGCACACGACATCTTGGGGCACAAGCACGCGCCTGATCGGCTCGATGATTATGGTGCACGGCGATGACCGCGGCCTTGCGCTGCCGCCGAAGGTCGCTCCGACACAGGTGATCATGATTCCGATCGGACCGCCGAAAACATGGGAAGCAGTCGTAGGCCGCACGGACGAGCTGTTCGCCGAGCTGAAGCAGGCAGGTATCCGCGTGCGCGTGGACGACCGCAGTGACCTTCGTCCGGGATGGAAATTCAACGAATACGAAATGCGCGGCGTTCCGGTCCGTCTGGAAATCGGTCCACGTGACATGGAGAACGGCGTCTGCGTGCTCGTCTCCCGGATTACCGGCGAGAAGAAGGTTGTTCAGCAGGCCAACCTGGTCGAAGAAGTTCAGACGATGCTGGATCAGGTGCAGAAGGAAATGTTCGATCGCGCCAAGCAGTTTATGAACGACCATTTCTATTCGGTGGATACGCTGGAGGAAATGAAGAGCAGCATGGAACAGCAGCGCGGATTTACCCTGGCGGGATGGTGCGGTTCGGAAGCCTGCGAGAGCAAGGTGAAGGAAGAAACCGGGGCAACCAGCCGGAACATTCCTTTCGAACCTGCGGAAGAGAAGCATACCTGTCTGGTATGCGGACAGCCTGCCAAGCATACCGTCGTTTTTGCCAGAGCGTATTAATGCCGCGGCAGCCAAGCTGCGAGATTGATTCGTTTCACGCATAAGCAGGGAAGAACCCGGCGGATCGGTAGAGAGGCCGGATGAAATAATGAATGAGGAGCTTCTGCCAGAAATGAGTCGGTGCACGAGATCGAGACATTTTTGTGAACAGAGGCTCTTCATGTTTATGGATTAGCGCTTTAAAGGGGGAGGAGAGCATGGAAAACGTGGGGGAAAAGAGAAAACGGTTCGAGCTGCTGATGAAGCAGGGGGAAATGCCGCCCGCGATCGTGGATCCTTATTTTCTGGATGGTCATATCGAACAAGTGGAGATCAGCCGGAGCAATCAGGAATGGAGAATTACCATTTGGAAGGAAACCTTGGTCCCCGGTGAGGTGTACCGGACGTTCTGCCTGAGGCTTCAGGAGAAAATGCAGCATATTGCAAAGCTGTCGTTTGTATTCAAGTATGCGGAAGAAGTGGACCGCAAAGACATTGTCGGCGCATATTGGAACCTTTTCCTGGAGTGGGTTCACCGCGAAATTCCTTCCGTCAACGGCTGGATGGCCAGGGCCAAACATGAGCTGGACGGGGAAACCCTGCTGGTCACGATGTCCGATAATACGTCGCTGGAGTTGGCGAGAAAGAAGCAGATCGACCAGGCGCTCACTCGTTTCTTCGCGCATTACTTCGAAGTTCCTCTCCGTGTCAAAATTCAAATCGGCGAAGTCCAGCGGGAAATGTACGAGGAGTTTGAGCAGAAGAAGCTCGAGGAAGAGCGTGAGGTTATCCAGAAGATGATCTCCAACATGGAGGCGGAAGCGCGCGCAGCCGAAGGTGACGATGAGGAAGTCTTTCTTCAGGTCGGTTACGATATCAAGGAGCAGCCGGTTCCGATTCAGGAAATCCAGGACGAAGAGAAAAAAATTACGGTACAGGGCACGATTTTTGGCCTGGACCGCAAAGAGCTGCGCAACGGAAGCACGCTGTTCATATTTAACCTGACGGACTTTACGGATTCCCTGCAGATGAAAATGTTTGCCAAGACAAAGGAAGATGTGAAAGTTCTGAGCCTGCTCGCCAACGGCAAATGGGTGAAAGCCCGCGGCCGGGTCGAGATGGACCGCTTCATGACGATTCCCGAACTGGTCATGATTCCTTCGGACTTGATCGAAGTCCAGGCGCCGCCTACCCGCAAGGATAATGCTCCGGAGAAACGGGTGGAATTCCACCTGCATACGACGATGAGCACGATGGACGCCGTGACGCCAATCGACCAGTACATTAAGACAGCCGCCAAGTGGGGTCACAAAGCGATCGCCGTGTCTGATCACGGCGGCGTGCAGTGTTATCCCGACGCGGCAAAGGCGGCGAAGAAAAACGGGATCAAGATGATTTACGGCGTCGAGGCCAACGTGGTGAACGATTCGGTTCCGGTCGTCATGCAGCCGAGGCCAATGGACCTGAAATCTGCGACTTACATCGTATTCGATATCGAGACCACCGGCCTGTCGATTACGAACAACAAAATCATCGAGCTTGCGGCCGTCAAAATGCAGGAAGGCAAGGAAGTCGACCGCTACGCTACGTTTGTCAACCCGCATGAAAAAATACCGTATCACATCCAGCAGTTGACCAACATTAACGATGAAATGGTCAAGGATGCGCCGGAGCTTGAGCCCGTCATCCAGGACTTCGTCAAGTTTGTCGGTGACGGCGTACTTGTAGCTCACAACGCACGGTTCGACGTCGGCTTCATCCAGGCTGCCCTGAAGGGGCTCGGCATGCCGGAACTGGACAACCCTGCGCTGGATACGCTGGAGCTGGCCAGATTGCTACATCCGACGATGAAAAACCACCGCCTCAACACGTTGGCGGATAAGTATAAAGTGGCGCTGGAAAGCCACCACCGGGCGATTGACGATACGATTGCCCTGGCCGGCATTCTGGACGGACTGCTGGCGGATGCCGAGAAGATCAAAGGACTGACCCGTCTGGAACGCTTGAACGATTACGTCGGCACGGATCTGTCCAATTCACGTCCGTTCCACTGCGGAATCTACGCGCTGAACCCGATCGGCAAGAAAAACTTGTACAAGCTGGTGTCGATGTCGCACACCGAATACTTCAAGCGGGTGCCGTGCATCCCGAAATCGAAGCTGGAGGAGATGCGCGAAGGGCTGCTGGTTATCTCCGGCTGCGAGAAGGGCGAGTTTTTCGAAACCGTGCTGAACAAGACGGTGGAGGAGGCGACGGAGGTCGCGCAGTTCTATGATATTTTGGAAATTCAGCCGCTGACGATGTACATGCACCTTGTAGAAAAGGGGCTCGTCGGAAGCACGATTGAGCTGAATAACGCCATCAAAACGGTGTGCGAGATCGGGGAAAAGCTGAACAAGCCTGTGATCGCCACCGGTAATGTGCACTACTTGGAGCCGCGGGATAAGCTGTTCCGGGATATTACGATTCACGGTATCACGGGCTTTAGCCCGCTGAAAGATATCCGTAAGCCGGATGCCCATTTCCGGACGACGGAAGAGATGCTGGAGGAATTCGAGTTTCTTGGTCCGGAGAAGGCGATGGAAGTGGTTGTGACGAATACCAACGAACTCGCCGACCGCTTTGAGGAGTACGAGCTGTTCCCCGACAAGCTGTTTACGCCGATTATCGACGGGGCGGATGAAGAAATCCGCAACACTTGTTATGCCACGGCACGGTCGATTTATGGCGAAGACTTGCCGGAAGTTGTCGTTGCGCGGCTGGAGAAGGAGTTGGAGCCGATTATCAAATACGGCTTCTCCGCCAACTATCTCATTTCCGAGCGGCTGGTGAAAAAGTCGAACCAGGACGGCTATCTCGTCGGTTCCCGGGGCTCCGTCGGATCGTCCGTCGTCGCGACGTTCCTCGGCATCTCCGAGGTTAACCCACTGCCGGCGCATTATATTTGCAAAAATCCGGAATGCAAGCACAGCGAATGGTTCCTGGACGGCAGCGTGCCGAGCGGATTTGACCTTCCCGACAAGCAATGCCCGAACTGCGGCCAAATGCTGAAGGGCGAAGGCCAGGACATTCCGTTCGAAACGTTCCTCGGCTTTAAGGGCGACAAGGTTCCCGATATCGACTTGAACTTTTCCGGGGAATATCAGCCAACAGCACACAACTATACGAAAGAGATTTTTGGTGAAAAATGTGTGTTCCGTGCAGGAACGATAGGGACAGTGGCCGAAAAAACGGCTTTCGGTTATACCAAGAAATACGAAGAGGAATACCATAAAAAGTGGCGCGGAGCGGAGCTGAACCGGCTCGCCGCCGGATGCACCGGCGTCAAGCGGAGCACAGGCCAGCACCCGGGCGGCATCGTCGTCGTGCCTGACTACATGGAAGTGGAAGACATCACGCCGGTCCAATACCCGGCGGACGATACAAACGCGGAATGGAAGACGACCCACTTCGATTATCACGCCTTCGACGCAAACCTGCTCAAGCTCGATATTCTGGGGCACGATGATCCGACTATGATGCGGATGCTGCAGGATTTGACGGGGGTCGATCCGACGACGATTCCGATGAACGATCCGAAGGTCATGAGCATGTTCAACTCAACGGAGGCGCTCGGGGTAAAGCCGGAGCAAATCCGGACGCCGGTGGCCACCTACGGCGTGCCGGAGATGGGGACGAAGTTCGTCCGCCAGATGCTGATTGAGTCGAAGCCATCTTCCTTTGCCGACCTGCTGCAAATCTCAGGTCTGTCCCACGGAACGGGCGTATGGCTCGGCAATGCGCAGGAGCTCATCAAGAACGGCACCTGCAACATCAAGACGGTGATCGGCTGCCGTGACGACATTATGCTGTTTCTGATTTACAAAGCCGGCATGGATGCGAGCCTGGCGTTTAAGATTACGGAGAGCGTGCGTAAGGGCAAGGGATTGACGCCGGAATGGATCGAGGAAATGAAGCGGTGCAAGGTGCCGCAGTGGTATATCGATTCCTGTCTCAAAATCCAGTACATGTTTCCGAAAGCGCACGCCGCTGCATATGTTATATCTGCGGTCCGGACGGCCTACTTCAAGCTGTACCATCCGATCGAGTATTACGCCACCTACTTCTCGGTCCGGGCTGAAGACTTCGATATCGAGCTGTGCTGTCAGGGCTATGAGGCGATCTACCGGCAAATCGAGGAGATCGAGCAGAAGGGCTTCCAGGCAACGACCAAGGAAAAAAGCATGCTCTCGATCCTTGAGATGGCGCTGGAGATGACCGCACGCGGCTTTACGTTCAAGCCGCTCGATCTGTACCGTTCCGATGCGACCCGGTTTACGGTGGACGGGGAATCGCTGATTCCTCCGTTCTCGGCGCTGGCCGGCATCGGGGAGAACGCGGCCAAGAATATCGCCGCCGCCCGCGAATACGGGGAGTTTCTCTCCATTGAGGATTTCCAGCAAAAATCCAAGGCGAGCAAGACGATCATCGAGCTGCTTACGGGAATGGGCTGCTTCCGGGGGCTGCCGGAGAGCAACCAGCTTTCGTTATTTTAATTCCGTCTTTTGCGTGTAACGCCCTAACCCCTTGCTGGACAAGGTTTAGTCAAGGCATCATACTTGTCAGTACTGCCAGACTATGTTATAATTTTTTTGGTAATCATGTAGATAAAACCGTTGTTTAAAGAGTGGGGCGACCCACTCTTTACTCTTTGGTATATAGGATATTTGAAGCCTTGGAGGTTATAATCTTTGAGCACACCGAAGATCAAAGGAATTGTGGAACAAATGGTACAGCCCTATTTGGATGAGCATAACTTCGAGCTGGTCGACATCGAATACGTGAAGGAAGGCAGCAACTACTTTCTTCGCGTCTTTGTTGACAAGGAAGGCGGCATCGATATCGATGACTGCGGGATGATCAGCGAGTACCTGAGCCACAAGCTGGACGAGAACGATCCGATTCCCGAAGCATATTTTCTGGAAGTTTCCTCCCCTGGCGCCGAACGTCCGCTCAAGAAGAAAGAAGACTTAGCCAAAGCCGTCGGCAAGGATATTTTTGTAACGGTTTACGAGCAGGTAGAAGGCCAGAAGGAATTTGAAGGCCGGCTTCTTTCGTTCGAGGACGACGTTCTTGTCATTTCTGCGGGTAAGAAGGAATACAGCATCCCGTATGCAAAAGTTGCCAGCGCTAGACTGGCGATTATTTTTTAAGTACAAGGCTGCACTTTGAAAGGGGGAATTGATTTCCAATGAGTATGGATTTTATTGAAGCGATGAATGAGTTGGAAAGAGAGAAAGGAATCAGCAAAGACATTTTGTTCGAAGCCATCGAGGCGGCGCTGATCTCCAGCTACAAACGTAATTTTAACACGGCGCAGAACGTTCGCGTCGACATGAACCGGAATACCGGGGTTATCAAAGTGTTCGCCCGCAAGCTGATCGTGGAAGAGGTGCTGGATCCCCGCACCGAAATTTCCCTGCCTGCCGCCCGCGAGATCAATCCGCATTTCCAAATTGAGGATATTGCGGAAATCGAGGTCACTCCCCGGGATTTCGGCCGGATTGCCGCCCAGACGGCCAAACAGGTCGTCACCCAGCGGATCCGCGAGGCGGAGCGCGGCCTGATTTATAACGCCTTCGTCGACAAAGAAGAGGATATCGTGACCGGTACAGTCCAGCGCCAGGATCCGCGTAACTTCTACGTGGACCTTGGCAAGGTGGAAGCGGTGCTGCCGCTCAACGAGCTGATGCCGAACGAAAAGTTCAAGCACGGCGACCGGATCAAAGCCTACATCACGAAGGTGGAGAATACGACCAAGGGGCCGCAAATCATGCTGTCCCGGACGCATCCGGGGCTCTTGAAGCGATTGTTCGAGCTGGAGGTTCCGGAAATTTTCGACGGTGTCGTGGAAATTCGCTCTGTCGCACGTGAAGCCGGATTCCGCTCGAAGATCGCGGTGTATTCCCGCAATCCGGAAGTGGATCCTGTCGGCTCCTGCGTCGGGCCGAAGGGCATGCGTGTGCAGACCATTGTCAATGAGCTGCGCGGTGAAAAAATCGACATCGTCCGTTATTCCGAACAGGTGGAAGAGTATGTGGCCAATGCCCTCAGCCCTTCCAAGGTTCTGGAAGTGATTGTATTTGAAGACGAGAAGATGGCACGTGTCATCGTGCCGGATTATCAATTGTCTCTCGCGATCGGGATCAAAGGACAAAACGCCCGCCTTGCAGCCAAGCTGACAGGATGGAAGATCGATATTAAGAGTGAGAGCCAGGCGGAACAGGAATTCGGCAGACCGAAAACATCCTCGGGTGAAATGCATCAAGATTCCGTCTCCGTCGATTAATTCCAAACAGGACGGGGGTCGCGGCATGAAACAAAGAAAAGTCCCGCTGCGCAAATGCGTGGCATGCCAGGAAATGATGCCCAAGAAGGAACTGATCCGTATTGTCAAAACGCCGGAAGATGAAGTGCTGATCGACCTGACTGGCAAGAAGTCGGGCCGGGGGGCTTACCTCTGTGGCAAAGTATCTTGTTTTAAACTGGCACAGAAGAACAAATCACTGGATCGGGCTCTGAAGCATCATGTCAAACCGGAAATTTACGAGCAGCTCGCAGATGACTTTGTGCTCGTGGAAGACGAATTTTTGGCCGTAAAGGAACGTTCGGTTGATGAGTAAAACTTTGTCCCGCCTGGGTCTTGCCATGCGGGCGGGGAAAGTGGTCACCGGTGACGAAATCGTCCTGAAAGCGATCCGGTCTTCCGAAGCGAAACTGGTCATGCTGGCGGCTGACGCCTCAGCCAATACACAAAAAAAGTTCCGCGATAAATGCGGGACATACAACATTCCTCTGGTGATCGGATTTGACCGGGAAAGCCTGGGCACAAGCATTGGAAAGCCCGAAAGGGTTGTGCTCGCCATTACGGATCAAGGATTCGCAGAAATGATCTCCAAGAGTCTTGGAGATAATTCGGAGGTGGAGTATATTGAGTAAACAGGACAGTAAAGATAAGCTGCGCGTGTACGAATATGCAAAATCACTTAATATGAGCAGTAAGGAAATCATAACCATTTTGAAAAGGCTTGATATTCCCGTTAACAATCATATGAGCGTTATGGAGAATGATGCGGTCTCGAAAGTGGAACAATTTTTTAAGGATATTAAGTCGAATGCGGCCGCCAAGCGGGAAGGCGGAGACCGCCAGACCGTGGCGAGCACTTCCGCGGTCAGAAACGAGTCAGGCACTCAGCGTAACCAGGGCGGCCGGGCAGCCGGATCGGACCCATCACAAAAACAACAGGAAAAGCAGGTAGGTATGAATAATAAATTGAATAACACCACACAATCAGGGTCGCAAAGACCGCAGGGCGGGCAGGATTCCCGCAGAAGTCACTCAGGATCTCAGCAAAGCAGACCGCAAGGTCAATCAAGCGGATCAGGCAACCGCACGCAAGGAGCGGGAACAAATAATCGGAATCAAGGACCATCACAGGGCAATCGTCCGCAAGGCAATTCCCAACCGGGTAACCGTCCTCAAGGGTCGGGCCAAGGTGGCAACCGTCCTCAAGGGTCCGGACAGGGTGGCAGCCGTCCGCAAGGTTCCCAGCAAGGCGGAGGACAGCGCACAGGCAACCGGCCTGCGCAAGGCAGTGACAACAGACAGAACGATAATCGCGGCGGAGGCAATAACCGCAACCAGAACCGCGGCAACAATGGTTCGAAGCGCTTTGACGATAACCGCCAGGGCGGAGGATTTAACCGAAACAACCGTGGAGGCAAGAATAATAGAGGCAGACAGCAATCACAGCAGCCACCGCGCGAAAAAATCGACAACACGCCGAAGAAAATCATCGTACGCGGTTCGATGACCGTCGGTGAAACAGCGAAGCTGCTTCATAAGGATGCTTCCGAAGTGATTAAGAAGCTGATCCTTATGGGCGTCATGGCAACGATCAACCAGGAACTCGACATCGATACGATTCTGCTGCTTGCCGGCGAATTCGGCGTCGAAGTTGAAGTGAAGATCGTGGTTGAAGACGACCGCTTCGAGACCGTTGAGGAGAATGACGAACCCGCTGATCTGAAGACGCGTCCGCCGGTTGTTACCATCATGGGTCACGTCGACCACGGTAAAACGACACTGCTGGATGCGATCCGTTCCACGAACGTGACCGGCGGCGAAGCCGGAGGCATTACGCAGCATATCGGTGCTTACCAGGTTGAAATCAACGGTAAAAAAATTACTTTCCTAGATACACCAGGTCACGAAGCGTTTACGGCGATGCGCGCACGTGGTGCCCAAATTACGGACCTTACCATTATCGTCGTTGCAGCTGATGACGGCGTTATGCCGCAGACGGTGGAAGCCATCAACCACGCAAAGGCGGCCGAGCTGCCGATCATCGTGGCTGTGAACAAAATCGACAAGCCGGATGCCAATCCGGATAAAGTGAAGCAGGAGCTGACCGAATACGGTCTCGTTCCGGAAGAGTGGGGCGGAGACACCATTTTCGTCAACGTATCCGCGAAGCAAAGAATGGGACTTGAGGATCTGCTCGAGATGATCCTTCTGGTCGCTGAAGTGAACGAATACAAAGCGAATCCGGACAAACGCGCCCGCGGTGCGGTCATCGAGGCCGAGCTGGATAAAGGCCGCGGACCGGTAGCCCGTGTATTAGTACAGCACGGTACGCTGAAAGTCGGGGATGCGTTCGTGGCAGGCAACTGCTTTGGTCGTGTCCGCGCCATGGTTAATGACAAGGGCCGTCGCCTGAAGGAAGCGGGTCCGTCTACCCCGGTTGAAATCACCGGTTTGACAGAAGTACCTCAAGCAGGCGATCCGTTCATGGTTTTCGAAGACGAGCGCAAAGCCCGTTCGATTGCCGAAAAACGTGCGATTACCCAGCGTCAATCGGATCTGGGCAGTAACGTCCGTGTAACGCTGGATGATTTGTTCCAGCACATTAAAGATGGGGAAATCAAAGATCTGAACGTGATCATTAAAGGTGACGTGCAGGGTTCGGTCGAAGCGCTGAAGGGTTCCCTTTCCAAGATCGAAGTGGAGGGCGTACGCGTCAAAATCATCCACAGCGGCGCAGGTGCAATTACCGAGTCCGATATCATTCTGGCGGCGGCGTCCAATGCGATCGTCATCGGTTTTAACGTCCGTCCAGATCCGCAGGCCGGCGCAACCGCCGAGCAGGAGAAAGTGGATATCCGCCTGCACCGCGTTATTTACAACGTCATTGAAGAGATCGAGCAGGCCATGAAGGGCATGCTGGATCCGGAATATAAAGAAGTGGTTATCGGCCACGCGGAAGTGCGCAACCTCTTCAAAATCAGCAAAGTGGGTACGATTGCCGGATGTATGGTTACGTCAGGCAAGATCGCGCGTAACGCCGAAGTCCGCCTGATCCGCGACGGCATCGTCATCCATGAAGGTAAGATCGATACGCTTAAACGTTTCAAGGACGACGCCAAAGAAGTGGCACAGGGTTATGAATGTGGCATTACTTTGGAAAGCTATAATGACGTCAAGGAAGGCGACGTTATTGAAGCGTTCATCATGGAAACGGTGGAGCGCAAGTAGAGAGGTGAACAGGCATGGCTAAAATTCGGGCTGGACGGGTTGGAGAGCAGATCAAGAAAGAGCTGAGCCAGCTTATCCAAAGCGAACTGAAGGACCCGCGCATCGGTTTCGTTACCGTAACCGGTGTGGATGTGACGAACGATTTGTCGCAGGCGAAAGTTTATTTAAGCGTTCTGGGCGATAACGAGCAGAAGAACAACACGCTGAAGGCTCTGGAGAAGGCGAACGGCTTTCTCCGCTCGGAGCTCGGCAAACGAGTCCGGCTGCGCCATACCCCGGAGCTGATTTTTAAGTTTGACGAATCCATCGCGTATGGCAGTCACATCGAGAAGCTCCTCGGTGAAATCGGAAAAAACGAAGATAACTAAATAAAAGATTTAAAGGAGACGGCCAATGCAGACCTATGAACAATCGCTTGAGCAGGCAAAGGAGTTTTTGCTGACGCATGATGATTATCTTGTAGTGTCTCATATTCAGCCGGACGGAGATGCAGTCAGTTCCACCGTTGCCGTGGGCTGGCTTCTCTCATGTCTGGGCAAAAAATTTACTCTGATCAATGAAGGGCCGATTCCTGAACGGATGAAATTTTTATGCCTGTCAGAGCAGATCGTGAATATGGAGCTTCATCCACCGGAACGTTCATTCAAGCATGTCATATGTGTGGATTGCGCCGATTTTGGAAGAGTGGGATTGACGCAGCAATGCTTCGCTCCGGATGCCTTGATCCTGAACATCGATCACCATCCGACCAACAACGGCTATGGTAGTGCGACGCTGATCAAGCCGGACGCTGCGGCGACGGCCGAAATTTTGTATGATCTGATCCATGCTTTCGGATTTCAATGGACAAAGGAGATTGCGACCGCAATCTACACCGGGCTGCTGACGGACACCGGCGGTTTCCGCTATTCCAATACGTCCCCTAAAGTGATGGCGGCGGCTTCCGAGCTGCTCGGCTATGGAGTCAACGGGCCGGTGCTGTCGGAGAATCTGCTCGAGGCGATGACCCTGCCCCAGATGAAAGTGCTGGTCAAAGCGTTGAACACACTCGAGATGACGCCGGACGGCAAAATCAGCTGGGTATACGTTACTCCCGAGCACATGGTGGAGGCCGGTGCGGCCAACGAAGACCTGGAGGGCATCGTGAACTATCCGCGGAACATCCAGGGCGTCGAGGTCGGTATTTTATTCAAAGTGATCCATGACCAAGCGGTTAAAGTTAGCCTACGGTCTGCCGGCAAGGTTGACGTAGCCGCCCTGGCACAGACGTTCGGAGGAGGCGGGCATGTCCGCGCAGCGGGCTGCCGGATCGAAGGAACGCTGGATACGATTATTCCTCAGGTTATAGAACGGGTGAGACAATTTTTATGAGCAGCTTAGAAGGTGTATTGGCCATCGATAAGCCGGCGGGGATGACCTCGCACGATGTCGTTGCCAAGGCGCGCCGTATATTGAAAATGAAGCGGATTGGGCATACCGGAACACTGGATCCCGAGGTTACCGGTGTTTTGCCGCTCTGCCTCGGCCGGGCGACCCGGGTGGTGGAGTATATGCAGGAGCTTCCGAAGGAATATGCGGCGACCCTGCGGCTGGGCATTGCCACCGACACGGAGGATTTGACCGGTACGGTCACGGAATCTGTGGACGAGGTCCATGTCATGCCGGAAGATGTGGAGAAGGTGCTCCGCTCATTTGAGGGGACGATTTCCCAGGTGCCCCCCATGTACTCTGCGGTCAAGGTCGGAGGCAAACGGCTCTACGAGCTGGCACGGGAAGGCAAGACGGTTGAGCGCAAAAGCCGCGAGGTGACGATTCACGAAATTGAAATGACCGGATCGGCCTGGCAAGAGCCTTATCTGGACATTTCCTTTCGGGTTCTGTGCTCCAAGGGGACATATATTCGGACGTTATGCGTGGATATCGGGCGGGCTCTGCATCTGCCGTCTACGATGGTGAAGCTGGAACGCACGATGTCGGCAGGAATTCCGGCTTCGAAGTGCCTCACGCTCGAAGATATCGAGCGCCTGACTGAGACGGGGGAGCTGGACGAGCATTTGATTCCGATCGATGAAGCGGTCCGGCATCTTCCGGCACATACCGTGTCCGAGGAAAAGGCGGCTGCCGCCATGCAGGGTCAGAGGCTCTCGGGCAGAGCGGTTACGCCGGAGGTTATGCTGCCCGGATGCATACGTCTGTATGATCCACAAGGAACGTTTCTCGGTATTTTCGAAAAACAGGCAGAGACGGGGGCCATCGCTCCGGTCAAGGTATTTCTGCCGGAGTCATAATGATTATCTATGGAATTGCAGGTGAAAGAACAGTGAAAACCGTATATTTATCGTACCCGCTGCCTGCGGAGGTCATCCGGGAGCATACCCGGCCGCAGGTCGCAGCCATCGGACAGTTCGACGGAGTGCACCTTGGCCATGCCAGCGTCATCTCTTCTGCGGTGAATCTGGCAAAGGACAAGCAAATCCCTTCGGCCGTCATGACATTCCATCCGCATCCGAAGGACGTGATGAAGAAGGGGGACTACGAGGGAAGCCTGACGCCCCTGCAGGAGAAGCAGGAGCTGCTGGCCGGCCTGGGGGTCGATATCGTATACGTCGTTGAGTTTAACGATTCCTTTTCCCATGTAAGTCCGCAGGAATTTGTGGAAGGGGTGCTGTTTCCCTTAGGCATCGAGGCCGCCGTGGTCGGCTTCGATTTCCGCTTTGGGCACAAGGGGGAAGGCAATGCCGAAATGCTCCGCCTGTTGGGGAACGGCCGGCTGAACGTTGAAGTCATCCCGCCGTTTGAGTTGGAAGGCGGGAAGGTCAGCAGTTCGGAAATCCGCAAAGCGCTGCAAAGGGGAGACCTGGAGCGGACCGGCCGTCTGCTCGGCCGCAGTTACCGGCTGCGCGGAACCGTAGTCGGCGGAGAAAAACGCGGCCGCACCATCGGTTTTCCGACGGCCAACTTGAAACTGGACGATAATTTCGTCTTTCCGGTTAAGGGCGTTTACGCGGTACGAGCCTTTTTGAATGGAAGGATTTTTCCCGGCGTCATGAATGTGGGGGTCAAACCGACGTTTCATGAGAACGAAACGGTGCCAAGCTTTGAGGTTCACTTGTTTGACTTTGACCGGGAAATTTACGGTGAGCATGTCACGGTGGAGCTGATCCATTTTATCCGGCACGAGCGGAAGTTCCCTTCCGTTCCGGAACTCATCGCCCAGATTCAGGCGGACGCGGATCGTGCCAGAGAACTGTTGAAGTCGGGCCGCTAAAGCTTACATGCTGGCGAACATTTACTTTTGCCGGTGAAGTATGCTATACTGATAAACGTTGCTGGATGCCCATGGGCTGAAGGAAAACCTTAGCTTGGATACACGATCTCACCGACGGTTTCTAGGCTAACGGCGATTATTTATGTTAAGGAGGTGAACAGGATGGCATTGACTCAAGAACGCAAACAACAACTGATCGAAGAGCACAAAACTCACGAGTCCGATACAGGATCTCCTGAAGTGCAAATTGCTATCCTTACGGAGAACATCGTTAATTTGACAGACCACCTGCGTACGCACAAGAAGGATCATCATTCCCGTCGCGGTCTTTTGAAAATGGTCGGTCAACGCCGTAAGCTGTTGGCATACTTGAAAAACAAGGATGTTAAACGCTATAGCGCTCTGATTGAAAAACTTGGATTGCGTCGTTAATAATCCATTTGTTCTACGGAAAGCAGCCTGGTTGTTCACCGTTTGTCCTTCTAGGAGTGACAGCGGGGCAACCGGGTTGCTTTTTATGCAGGACTATATGAATTATCCCCATCTGGGGAATACTGATTGAGTAATAAAGGAGGGATTTCATGGAAAGTCGTGTTGAAATGCAGTTAGGCGGCAGAACCCTGGTCATGGAGACCGGACGCCTCGCGAAGCAGGCTAACGCCGCCGTGATGGTCCGCTACGGGGAAACGGCCGTACTTTGTACAGTGACCGCCTCCAGCGAACCGAAAGATCTGGACTTTTTTCCGCTGACTGTAAACTATGAAGAAAGATTGTATGCCGTAGGTAAAATCCCGGGCGGCTTTATCAAACGGGAAGGCAGACCGAGCGAGAAGGCCATTCTGGCCAGCCGGTTGACCGACCGTCCGATTCGTCCGCTGTTCCCGGAAGGCTTCCGTAACGATGTGCAGGTGCTGAACCTCGTTATGAGCGTGGATCAGGACTGCTCGCCGGATATTGCGGCCATGATCGGTACTTCCGCAGCGCTGAGCATTTCGGACGTGCCGTTTGACGGACCGATCGGCGGTGTCATCGTAGGACGCGTGGACGGACAATTTATTATTAATCCGGACATCGCGCAGCAGGAGAAAAGTGACATTTACCTGGTTGTCGCAGGCACCAGAGACGCCATCATGATGGTCGAAGCTGAGGCGAACGAGATTCCTGAGGAAACGATGCTGGAAGCGATTATGTTCGGTCACGAGGAAATCAAAAAAATCGTGTCTGTCATTGATGAACTAACGCAAAAAGCCGGCAAACCGAAAATGGAAGTGAAGCTCCATGCGGTTGACGCGCAGGTCAATGCCGAAGTACGTGAATTCGCTGCACAGCGCCTCGTAGAAGCGGTACGCATCGCTGAGAAGCATGCCCGTCAGGACGCCATCGATGCGATCAACGAAGAAACGGTGACTTTCTTTGAACAAAAATACATAGAGACGCCAGAGCTCTTGAAAGATGTCAAAGAAGTGCTGCATGATATTGTCAAAGAAGAAGTTAGACGCCTGATTACCCACGATAAAGTCCGTCCCGACGGCCGGGGTCTGGACGAGATCCGTCCGATCGAATGCGATACGAGCATTCTGCCGCGCACACATGGTACAGGCTTGTTTACTCGTGGTCAAACCCAGGCTCTCAGCGTATGTACATTGGGTGCGCTCGGTGACGTGCAAATTCTGGACGGTATCGATTTGCAGGAAACCAAACGCTTTATGCACCACTATAACTTCCCGCCGTTCAGCGTAGGCGAAGCCCGTCCGCTTCGTGCACCGGGACGCCGCGAAATCGGCCACGGCGCGCTGGGTGAACGCGCCCTGTCGAAAGTTATTCCATCGGAAACCGAGTTTCCTTACACAATTCGTCTCGTTTCCGAGGTGCTGGAGTCGAACGGTTCCACATCCCAGGCAAGTATTTGCGCAAGCACGCTGGCCATGATGGATGCAGGCGTACCGATCAAGGCGCCGGTTGCCGGTGTAGCCATGGGTCTTATTAAAGACGGAGAGCATGTATCCATCCTGACGGATATTCAGGGGATGGAAGACCATCTGGGCGATATGGACTTCAAAGTGGCCGGTACAGCTGAAGGGGTAACCGCCATTCAGATGGACATCAAAATTGCCGGCATTGACCGTCAGATTTTGAATGACGCTCTGAAGCAGGCCAAAGAAGGCCGGATGTTTATCCTGAGCAAAATGATGGAAGCGATCCAGAAGCCAAGAGAGACTTTGTCTCCTTATGCTCCGAAGATCATCGTCATGAACATCAATCCGGATAAGATCCGCGACGTGATCGGCGCAGGCGGCAAGATCATCAACAAGATCATCGAGGAAACCGGTGTGAAGATCGACATCGAGCAGGATGGACGCGTCTTCATCGCATCGGCCAATGAGGAAATGAACCAGAAAGCCCGCTCTATTATTGAAGGAATCGTCCGTGAAGTCGAAGTCGGCGAAATTTATGTCGGCACCGTCAAACGGGTCGAGAAATTCGGCGCTTTTGTCGAAGTGCTTCCGAATAAAGAGGGACTTGTGCACATTTCCCAGCTCTCGACCGAGCGTGTCGGCAAAGTTGAGGACGTCGTGAATGTCGGGGATACGATCACCGTCAAAGTGACCGAGATCGACCAGCAGGGACGGATTAACCTGTCGCGCAAAGCGGTATTGGTTGCAGAATCCAAGGCTTAATTCAAGCGGAGCGGCTTCGTCAGAAGCCACGCTTGCTACCATATGCAGTCAAAGAGACAGAAAGTACTCACTTCTGGCTCTTTTTTTATGAGATCCGAAAGTATAAACTTCCAAGCCTAAACCTCTGGATGCTCTCTCGCGGCCTTCATTCATATTCCCGCCCGTCCTTTCATATGATGGGACAAAGTATGTTAAGGGAGATGAGCGGAAAAATGAACGGGAGACGGACAGCCATCGTGCTTGCCTGTTTTGCCACCATCGTCGGGCTCGCGCAGACCGGTGCGGTCGGGGACTATTTTCGGGACGTACGGCATCACCTGACTGCTCAAACCGCATTTGAGCCCCAGGCGGACGAGAAGCAGCTGGACCCGCTGTACAAGCAGATTCAAGAGAAGGCCGAGGCCACGCGGATTCCGCCGGTGGATGCGGTCGTGGACCGCGTCTGGAAGGCCATTCCGGGGTACAACGGTCTGGAGATCGACGTAGACAAGACTTATAAGCGGGCCAAGGCCCAGGGAGCCTCGGCTCCGATTACATATGTGTACCGTCAAATTTCCCCCAAGGTGAACCTGGGCGATTTGGCGGCCGAACCGATTTATAAAGGGAACCCGAAAAAGCCGATGGTTTCCCTGATGATCAACGTCGCGTGGGGGGACGAGTTTATCGTTCCGATGCTCGATACACTCGATGCGGAGAACGTAAAGGCAACCTTCTTTTTTGACGGAAGCTGGTTGAAGAAAAACCCGGAGATGGCCAAGGAGATCCAAAAGCGGGGGCATGAGCTGGAGAACCACGCGTATACGCATCCCAACATGAGCCAGCTGAGCCGCGAACGGGCAACGCTAGAAATCAGTAAAACCCAGCAGCTGTTGAAGGATACGCTGGGCGTGGAGAACAAGTGGTTTGCGCCGCCTTCCGGAGACTTTAATCAGCAGACCGTCCAAATCGCCGCCAGCCTCGGCCTGAAGACGGTGCTGTGGACGCTGGACACGGTCGATTGGCGGAAGCCCTCACCGGATTCCATCGTCAACAAGATCTCGGCCAAGGTGGAGCCGGGCACTTTGATTCTGATGCATCCGACCTCCTCCTCTTCCCAGGCGCTGAAGGGCATGATCCGCGTGATCAAGGCAAAAGGCCTTGTGCTGGGCACGGTCAGCCAGACGCTGTCCCCCGAGAGGGTCATGGCGCCCAAGGTTGAGTGAGACGGTTTTTTTTGATAGGATAGGGATTGCGCTGGCTGTAGTCAGGAAAGTTACGACTCGGCCATCATTTGCATGAAGAACGGGTTACTAGTCAGAACTGAACAGGGGGCAGCCTGGAGGTTCATTGGATTAATTATAGGAGGGCCTCTCGCGTGAAAAAAATAAACTTAAGCAACGGCCTTAGAGTGGTCATGGAGAAAATTCCGACGATGCGGTCGGTTTCCTTTGGCATTTGGGTCAAGACGGGCTCCCGCCACGAAACTTTGGCCAACAACGGCATTTCCCATTTTATCGAGCACATGCTGTTTAAAGGGACCGAACGGTTTGACGCCAAGGCAATTGCCGAGGAATTCGATGCCATTGGCGGCAATGTGAATGCCTTTACTTCCAAGGAATATACCTGTTTTTATGCCAAGGTGCTGGATGAGCATCTGCCGATCGCCGTAGACGTGCTGGCCGACATGTTCTTCCGTTCCAAGCTGGACGGCCAGGAGCTGGCCAAGGAGAAGAACGTCATTCTGGAAGAGATTTCGATGTACGAAGATACGCCTGATGATATGGTGCACGACCTGATGGCCAAGGCGGTCTACGGGGATCATCCGCTCGCCTATCCGATTCTGGGGACGAAGGAACAGCTGGAAAGCATGGGATCTTCGGACCTTCGGGCCTATATGGATGAGCATTATACAATTGAAAATACCGTGATCAGCGTGGCGGGCAACATTGGCGATGACATGGTGGAGCTGCTGGAACGCCATTTTGGCGGTTTCCAAAACAGCGGGCGCGTCAGCGAACTGACCGTGCCTTCATTCCAAAGCGGGCTTTTGTACCACAAAAAGAAGACGGAGCAAAATCATATCTGTCTGTCCTTCCCGGGATGCTCGATCCACGATCCGCTTCAGTATGCCATGATTCTGCTCAATAACAGCATCGGCGGCGGGATGAGCTCGCGGTTGTTCCAGGAAATCCGGGAAAAGCGGGGACTCGCCTATTCGGTATACTCGTACCACAGCTCCAACGAAGACAGCGGATTGTTTACGATCTATGCCGGAACCGCGCCGAAGCAAACCAAAGACGTCATGGACCTGACCAAAGAGGTGCTGTCGGATGTCGCCGTAAACGGGATGACCGAGGACGAAATCCGCAAAGGGAAGGAGCAGCTGAAAGGCAGCCTGATCCTGAGTCTCGAGGGCACCGGCAGCCGCATGAACCGGCTCGGCAAAAACGAGCTGATGCTGGGCAAGCATTTTTCGCTCGATGACATGATCGAAAAGATCGAAAACGTGACGATGAACGATGTGAACGCCGTGCTGGACCGGATGTTCAGCCAGCCTTACGCACTGGCGATGGTCGGTTCGACGGACCGCGCCATTGCAGGGTTAAGGAGGGACGATTTTGTCACACTACGTACAAATTCATAAATTGCCGGGTCACGAGGATGTGCGGCTGCCGGAGAAAATGTCCGGCTCCGCCTCCGGATATGACCTGTACGCCGCCGTTGAAGAAGAAGTCGTCCTTCAGCCGGGGGAGCGCAGGCTCATCCCGACCGGATTTGCCATCGCCATGCCCGACGGGCTGGAGGCACAAATCCGCCCGAGAAGCGGGCTGGCTTTGAAGCATGGCATTACCTGCCTCAATACGCCGGGAACGATCGACGCCGATTACCGCGGGGAAATCAAGGTGCTGCTGATCAACCTAGGCCAGGAGCCGTTTGCGATTACCCGTAACGAGCGCATCGCCCAAATGGTGTTTATGGAAGTGCCTAAGGTGACGTTTGAGCAGGTGGACGTGCTGTCCGAAACCGTTCGCGGTGAGGGCGGATTCGGCCACACCGGCAAATAATTCATAGCTCAGTACAGCCTGGAGTTCGTTCCCGAAAGGGTCCGGTCTCCAGGCTTTTTTAGATTGAAGAAAGTATAATCCTCAGTAACCCGGCTACCTATATCGCAAGAAAATATGCCGTTAATGCGGTCCGGCTTCCTGGAATGTGCGTCGACATTTTTTAATTTGGCGGGCGTCTTTCACCCCTCCTTAGGCAGCGGCATATGATGGATTCATAACAGTGTTTTTGAAAGGAGTGACATCCTTGTGCTGACTGGAGTTCATATAGTGTTCCTAGGCGGGGATGCACGGCAGATCGAGGTGATCCGTAAATGTTCGGAGATGGATGCCACCGTCAGCGTGGTCGGATTCGACAAGCTGAATGAAAGGGTCCTGGGAGTCTCGTGGGAGCGCCTCTCTTCTGAACTGCTTTCTGCGGCAGACGTTCTCGTGCTGCCTGTTGTCGGGTGTGATGATACAGGAGCGATCCAGACGCCGTATTCTGGAGAGTCCTTAAAGCTGCTGGATGAGCATTTGGCCGCTCTTCCGTCGCATTGTACCGTGTATACGGGAATGGCCAAACCCTATTTGCGCAGTCTATGCGCAAGCCACGAGGTACGCCTGTTGGAACTGCTGGACCGGGATGACGTTGCTATTTTTAATTCTATTCCGACGGCGGAAGGCGCGCTGGTGATGGCAATCCAGAATACGCCGTTTACGATCCACGGTTCGGATTGTATTGTGCTGGGATTGGGGAGAACCGGGTTTACGATGGCGAAAAGCCTGCAGGGACTCGGGGCGAAGGTAAGGGCCGGCGTCAGGTCGGAAAAGGATTTTGCCAGAGCGGAGGTCATGGGCTGGGAGCCTTTCCTGACAAGGGATTTGGAGGATCATGTGCGAAGTGTCGACTTGATTTTTAACACGATTCCGACTATGATAGTCACAGCGCAAATCCTGTCAAGAATGCCCCAAAGCGCCGTCATTATTGACCTTGCTTCGGCTCCCGGAGGATGTGATTTCCGGTATGCGGAGAAGCGGGGAATTAAGGCCTTGCTGGCTCCCGGATTACCTGGAATCGTAGCTCCCAAAACAGCTGGAATGATTATTGCCAATGCTTTGGTACAGTTGATTTCGGACGAGATCAAGATTCGGGGGGATGGGGAATGAACTTGCAGGGTAAAACGGTAGGTTATGCGATTACGGGTTCACATTGTACGCTTGCTGAAATTATGCCGCAGATTCAACGGTTTATGGACGCCGGTGCCAAAGTGGTGCCGATTGTCTCCAATTCGGTGCAGGTAACGGACACCCGCTTCGGCACATCCGCGAGCTGGCTGGAGCAGCTGAAGAACATCACAGGGAGCGAGATCATCTCCTCAATCGTGGATGCGGAGCCTCTGGGACCGTCCAAACTGCTCGACGTGCTGGTTATTGCGCCTTGCACGGGCAATACGACAAGCAAGCTGGCCAATGCCATTACGGACAGTCCTGTCTTGATGGCCGCCAAGGCCCAAATGCGGAATTTGCGTCCGCTGGTGCTGGCGATTTCCACCAATGACGGATTGGGATTAAACGCAGCGAATATCGCCAAGCTGCTTGTGACCAAGAACATTTACTTTGTTCCGTTCGGTCAGGATAATCCGGTGCAGAAGCCCAATTCGCTGGTTGCGAACATGGAGCTGATCCCCGAAGCATGCGATGCGGCTCTTGATGGAAGACAACTGCAGCCTATGCTGATTCAACGCATGTTTTCTGCGTAATCCCAATCGGCTGCATTCGTTTCGAGTTCCGGCACCCGAAACTGCATTGTCCAGCCCCTAGCAGATGCTGCGGGCGGTAATTTTGCGCCCCATGCCGTAAGACACGGGGCTGTTTGCATCGTTTATTCCGGGCCGCCGTAATCGGATAAATATCAGTGTACAGAACATAAGTTGAAATGATTCAAATGGTCGTAGAGGCCAAATAGTAAATGTAGGACGACTCGATCGAAGTGATCGCAGCCTGTTTTGCTTATCCCGGTTGGATGCGGCACCACAGATCTGTTAAGGATGCCGATTCGGGCGGGAACAGGAAACTAGGCTGCGATTACGAACTGCCGGCCAAAGCGCGTTTGTTCATGCTTTGGCTCTGAGGAAGGTGTACAGCCTCCATGGCTGTACACGTCACAGGAAATCGACGCAGCTATACGTTCTGCCGTTCTTATCTAGCATGGGGGAATTGAAATGAGCATCTTAGTACAGAAATTCGGCGGTACATCTTTGTCGACTCCGCAAGCAAGGGAACTCGTCATCAAGCACGTCAGACGCGAGCTGGACAACGGCTATCAGCTTGTTGTTGTCGTTTCCGCAATGGGACGCAAGGGGGAGCCTTATGCAACCGACACGCTCCTGGACTGGGTCTCCCAGAACGGGAACGCTCTTCCGTCGCGGGAGCGGGATTTACTGCTGTGCTGCGGTGAAATCATCTCGGCTGCCACGCTGTGCAGCCTGCTGGAGAATGAAGGCATCACCTCCACGGTGCTGACAGGGGCCCAGGCCGGATTTGTCACCGATGATCAATACGGCAACGCGCGGATTAAAGACGTGCGTCCGGAGCGGATTGTGAAGGAGCTCGAAACACATCAAGTGGTCGTCGTTACCGGTTTTCAGGGTCAGACGGAAAACGGGGACTTCACCACTTTGGGGCGTGGCGGAAGCGATACTTCGGCAACGGCGCTGGGTGCGGCGCTCCGTGCCGAAATGGTTGACATCTACACGGACGTCAACGGAATTCTGACGGCGGATCCACGGATCGTCGAAGACGCCAAACCGCTCTCCATCGTAAGCTACGCTGAAATATGCAACATGGCCCAATACGGAGCCAAGGTTATCCATCCGAGAGCCGTTGAAATCGCGATGCAGGCGCATGTGCCGGTGCGGGTGCGGTCCACCTTTTCGGAAGATGAAGGAACACTGGTCACCCAGCCGGAAGGCTTCAGGGACGTTCAGTTGGGCTTCATGGACCGGTATGTGACAGGAATCGCCTACGTGAGCAACGTCACACAAATCACGGTGGAGTGCAAGAACGAAGGAGATAATCTTCAGCTCAGAGTGTTTAAAGCCATGGCTGAAAATTCCATCAGCGTCGATTTTATTAATGTTACCCCGACAGGGGCGGTCTATACCGTTTTTGACCATGATTCGGAGAAAGCGATCCGGGTGCTTCAGGAATTGGGATTCCGGCCTAAGAGCCTTTCTGGCTGCGCCAAGGTTTCCGTCATCGGAGGCGGGATCAACGGGGTGCCGGGAATTATGGCCAAAATCGTCGAATCCCTCAGTGAACAAAATATCCAAATTCTGCAGTCGGCAGATTCGAATACGACCATATGGGTGCTGGTGAAGAAAGAGGACATGGTACAGTCTCTCCGGGCACTGCATGCCAAATTCGAGCTGCACCGGTAGTCATAAATCTGGAAAACGCACTTTTACGTCCTATTAGGAGGTTGTACAAGATGGATTTCGGTAGATTGATTACGGCCATGGTTACTCCCTTTGATGAGCAGGGAAATGTGAACTGGACAGAAACCGCCAAGCTGATCGATTACTTAATTGAGGACCAGCGGTCCGAATCACTGGTTGTCTGCGGGACGACCGGCGAATCCCCGACGCTGACGGAGGAAGAAAAGCTCAAGCTGTTCGCGTTTGCGGTGGACCATGCCAAAGGGCGCTGCAAAATTATTGCCGGTACCGGCAGCAACAGCACCGCGCATTCGATCCATCTGACCCAGGAAGCCGAAAAGCTCGGGGTAGATGGCGTTTTGCTCGTTGTGCCTTATTACAACAAGCCGAACCAGGAGGGGTTATACCGTCATTTCGAAGCCATTGCCCGCAGCACGAAGCTGCCGGTCATGCTGTATAACGTCCCTGGACGGACTGTGGTCGGTCTGACCACCGAGACGACGCTTAGGCTGGCTGAGATTCCGAACGTGGTCGCCACCAAGGAATGCGCTTCGCTCGAGCAGGTGACCCAGATCGCGGCCGGTGCGCCGGCGCATTTCCGGGTATATTCCGGTGACGATGCAGCGGGGCTTCCGGCCTTGGCGGTTGGCGCATACGGCATCGTCAGCGTGGCCGGACATATCGTCGGCGCTTCCATGAAAGATATGATTACGGCATATTTGCAAGGTGAGCAGACGCAGGCCGCGCAGCTCCACCAGAAGCTGTTCCCGGTGTTCAAGGGCTTGTTTGAGTCCCCGACACCGCTGCCGAATCCGGCTGCCGTCAAGCATGCGCTCAATTTGCTGGGTCATTCCGTCGGAGGCGTACGCCTTCCGCTCGTCGGACCGAATGAGAAGGAAGCGGAATTTATCGAACGGTTGGTTCATTCACTCGCGGAATAATTAATCTTCTTAAAAGTTGACAGAAACAGCGTCCATACCAGGGCGCTGTTTTTTGTGTTTAGAATGGGTGCCTTTGGGTTAAGGCCTAAGCAGGGACGCTGCTTCGTACGGCTTTTTGCCCATAAGGATATTTCAAATAAACAGCCTGGATTTGGGGAACTCTAATGCCTACTTTCAGGGTGACTTGTGTTTTGACTTTTTTATCATGTATAATGAGGTCAAGTGACTGGGTGCGGTATATTTTTGAAATATAAATATTAAATGGTACGACGTCCAAAACCATAGGAGGGTTAGATTCATTTGTCTAAAAAAAATAATAACGATAAATTGGCGATTTTCGCGTTGGGCGGCGTCGGTGAAATCGGGAAAAACATGTATGTCATCCAATACGGCAATGACATCGTAGTCGTAGATGCCGGATTGAAATTTCCAGAGGAGGACATGCTCGGGATCGATATCGTCATTCCCGATATTTCCTACCTGACGGAGAATCGTGACAAGGTGAGAGGCATTTTGCTGACGCACGGACACGAGGATCACATCGGTGGATTGCCTTACGTGCTGAAGCATCTGAACGTTCCCGTATACGGAACCAAGCTGACGCTTGGACTGGTGGAGAACAAGCTGAAGGAAGCCAATCTTCTTGGCGAAACGAAGCGGATTCTGATTCATGAAGATTCCGAAGTAGCGCTCGGCTCCACGCTGAAAGCGACATTCTTCAGAACCAACCACAGTATTCCGGATTCGGTGGGGGTTTGCATCTCGACACCGGAAGGCAACGTGGTTCATACAGGCGACTTCAAGTTCGATCATACGCCGGTCAACGGACAATATGCGAACTTGCAGCGGATGGCCGCTATTGGAGAAGAAGGCGTATTGGCGCTTCTGTCGGATAGTACCAACGCCGAGAAACCGGGCTTCACGCCATCGGAGAAAAACGTGGGTGTCGTCCTTGAAGACATTTTCCGGAAATCATCCCAGCGCGTAGTTATTGCTACTTTTGCTTCGAATGTTCACCGGATTCAGCAGGTGGTCAATGCAGCGGAATCCACGGGACGGAAAATTACCGTCATTGGACGCAGCATGGTAAACGTCGTTTCCATCGCAGCCGAGCTTGGATACCTTCACGTGCCGGACGGCATGCTGATCGAGCCTGAAGAAGTTAACAAAATGGCAGCCGACCGCGTCGTCGTATTGTGCACAGGCAGCCAGGGAGAGCCAATGTCCGCATTGACGCGGATGGCCCGCTCAACACACCGCAAGGTTGACATTCTGCCGGGTGATACCGTTATCATTGCCGCGACTCCGGTACCGGGTAATGAGAAATATGTCGGCCGTACGATCGACGAGCTGTTCCGTCTCGGAGCCGATGTCATCTACAGCGGTTCGAATTCCGGGGTGCACGTATCGGGTCACGGAAGCCAGGAAGAATTGAAGCTCATGCTGAATTTAATGAAGCCTAAATTCTTCATCCCGATCCACGGCGAGTACCGCATGCAGCGCCGTCACGCACTGCTGGCCGAGTCCGTCGGCGTAGATCCGGACAATATCTTTATTACGGATATCGGGGAGATCGTCGAAATCCAGAACGGATCCGCCCGTAAAGCCGGTAAAGTAACGGCTGGCAACGTGCTGATTGACGGATTGGGTGTTGGAGACGTTGGCAACATCGTTCTCCGCGACCGTAAACTGCTGTCACAGGACGGAATTCTGGTTGTAGTCGTTACGCTGAGCAAACAAGACGGCACGATCATGTCCGGTCCGGACATTATCTCCAGAGGATTCGTATATGTTCGCGAATCGGAAGGACTGTTGGACGAAGCGAACCGCATTGTTTCCAGTACACTGCAGAAATTGATGAGTGAAAATGTTAATGAATGGGCTTCCTTGAAGACAGGCGTGAAGGATGCGCTGGGCCGGTTCCTCTATGAGCAGACCCGCCGCAGACCGATGATTCTGCCGATCATCATGGAAGTGTAATCAATTGAATAAACCAGCGTCTTGAACAGCACACAGTCGCCCCCTTTCCGCAGGCAATATTGGACGGTTTCCTGCGGAAGGGGGCTTTTTGTCGTTTGAAGAGACTATGTTTGAGGAATTCTGATAAGGCCTGATTAGACGGGTGGGTAAGCGCTTCGTGGATAGAGTTATTTTTTCGGAATAATTCATGTCTTTCCTCCGCCATACTACAATGACAGGAAATTATATGGTTAGGAAAGGACGAGGACATCATGACACAAAATTCACGCCGCGCGCCGATGAGCGAAACGGAGGCGCCGGAACAAGCTCCTGCCATGAACCCGGAACCGACGGCACTGGATACGCTGAAGCAGCTGGGGCAAATGAACGTTCCGCAAGGGACCGAGTCGAACATTTTCTGCCTGACGATCATCGGGCAAATCGAAGGACATCTGGTCCTTCCGCCACAGAACAAAACGACGAAATACGAGCACATCATTCCCCAGCTGGTCGCTGCGGAGCAAAGCAAACAGGTGGATGGAATGTTAATTATTCTCAATACGGTAGGCGGAGACGTGGAAGCCGGACTGGCCATCGCCGAAATGATCACGTCCCTTACCAAGCCTACCGTCACCGTCGTCGTCGGGGGCGGGCACAGCATCGGTGTGCCGATCGCCGTAGCTTCGACGTACTCACTTATCGCGGAGAGCGCCACCATGACCATTCACCCGATCCGCCTGAACGGATTGGTGATCGGTGTGCCGCAGACATTCGAATATATGGAGAAAATGCAGGAGCGCGTCGTCCGCTTCGTCACCTCCCATTCGCGAATAACAGAGGAGCGGTTTAAGGAATTAATGTTCCGTACAGGAGAGCTGAACCGGGATATCGGAACGGCGGTGGGCGGACTGGATGCCGTTAAATACGGCTTGATGGACGAAGTTGGAGGCATCGGGCAGGCGCTGGCCAAGCTGAACAAGCTGATCGATGAGCGTAAACAACCGGTCGAGGCGGAGGGGATTACCCAATGATGCTCCATACGATTATGCCGCTTGATGCCGTGTGGGAAGAGGGTTTCACCCCTGTCCAAACCGCGGAGGTTAGGCTGCAGGGCGTCCTGATGGAAGTCAAACCGCTTGATGCGGGCCGGGCCGAAATTGTCCGGCTGCTCGACTGCCCGCTTGAATCTTACCTCAACCCGGCATTTGCCCCAGGACAAGTGATACGCTACATTCCGACACTGTAAAATGGACCTTTAGCAGCAGAAAACAGAACATAGGTGCCCACGGTATTATATGGTATAATATTGACCGGGGGTGACATTTTGGCTAAGCGAAGAAAAAAGAAGAAGGCAGTACTGACCAATGTGCTGAAATACGAAATATACGGAATTATACTGATCACCCTCTCCGTTATCGCCTTATCCGGTGAAGCGACGGTAGGGTGGTCATTATCCAAAATGTTCGGACTGCTGTTAGGGCGGTTTTATTTTGTGATTCCCCTGGTGGGAGTCTACTTGGGCCTCAGCGTCATGATTCAGCGAAAATGGCCGAAGCGGTGGAATACGCGAAGAAGCGGAATTCTGCTGCTGGTACTGGCCTTGGTACTTATGAGCAGCATTTCTTCATTGGAAAAGAAACTGGGTCCGGTTGGCGCATTAAGCACCGGGAACATTTTATCCCAGGTACATACGGATTTGCAGGGAGCGCTGCTGGCGTCATCGGCCCGCGGCGACCACTCCATGCTGAATAAGGACATCAGCGGTGGCTACATCGGCGCCATCGAGTTTGCGGCGCTGTATTGGCTGTTCGGGACTTTGGGCTCGAAGCTGATGATGATCGTTATGTTTATAATCAGCTTTATGCTGATTACGAATCTGTCGTATGTCGACCTGATGCGAATCTTCCGCAGCAGGCTTGTGAAGGCCGGCGAGAATGTCCAGAAGCGGATGGACAACCGCCGGCAGTCGGCCCAAGTTGCTTCCAAACGTACGACTTCGTCCAGGCAGAAGAAACCGCAGCCGCTTCCGGCTGACGACGATGAGGACGAATTGGACGAGGATTTTGTGCCGCCGAAGCCGAAGCGGAGCGCTCCGGTGTTCTTCCAGCTGTTTGGCAGCAAGTTTGCCAAGAACGAAGCCCAGCCGCCGCTTGATGATGATGAGCTGGACGGCAGCGATATTCTGGAACCGGTCCGGGAGACCCGTTCCGCTGCAGGGGGGCGGTTCAGCGAGGCGCTAGAGCCGGAGGAGAACGATGCATTCGAACTGCACGAGGAGCCGCTTTGGGAGGAACCGAAGCGGAACGAATCTTCGCCGATTATCCGCGACTTTTTCGAGCATGTGAAATCCGAAGGCAGCGCGGATCCGGAGGAACCGGACGCAGCTTACGGGGGAGGTGCCGGGGCCGCTTTTCCGGTTGAGGGCATCAGCGCGGAAATCCATGAGGAGATTGCGGACATGCCGGACGGCGGGGCGCCGATATCCGCTGCGGACCTCCAGGGAGAATCCGCGGGAGGTCCGGCAGAGCCGGCGGAGGCGATGGAGCTTGCGATGACGCCGCCCGCGCCTCCGCCGAAGCCGTACAAGCTCCCGCCCTTCAGGCTGCTCTCCAAGCCCCAGAATGGCGGCAAGGCAGGCGACCAGAACGATTACAAGCAAACCGCCCGCAAGTTGGAGGCAACGATGGAGAGTTTCGGCGTAAGGGCGAAAGTGCTTGAGGTCGTCCGCGGTCCGGCGGTGACGCGCTACGAAATCCAGCCGGATATCGGCGTGAAGGTCAGCCGGATTGTCGGGCTGACAGACGATATCGCGCTGGCTTTGGCTGCGAAGGATATCCGGATGGAAGCACCGATCCCGGGCAAGTCGGCCATCGGTATCGAGGTGCCGAACAATGAAGTTTCGCTCGTGACGATGCGCGAAGTTATGGAAACGCCGGTCTTTCAGGACGCCTCGTCGAAGCTGTCGATCGCCTTCGGCCGGGATATATCGGGACAGACGATCGTCGGCAATTTGGCGAAAATGCCCCATTTGCTCGTAGCCGGCGCCACCGGTTCCGGTAAATCGGTCTGCATTAACGGTATCATTACGAGCATCCTGTATAAGGCTAAGCCGGATGAAGTGAAATTTCTGATGGTCGATCCGAAGATGGTTGAGCTGAACGTTTATAACGGCATCCCGCATCTGATGGCACCTGTCGTGACCGATCCGAAGCGTGCTTCCCTGGCGCTGAAGAAGATCGTGGTCGAGATGGAAAAGCGCTATGAGCTGTTTTCCAAATCCGGCACGCGCAATATTGAAGGCTATAACAACCTGATGAAGGACAATCCGGCGGCGGTACTGCCTTATATCGTGGTCATTGTCGACGAGCTTGCCGATCTGATGATGGTCGCCGCGCATGACGTCGAGGAAGCGATCACCCGTCTTGCCCAAATGGCACGGGCCGCGGGTATTCACCTGATTATCGCCACCCAGCGGCCGTCCGTTGACGTCATTACGGGTGTCATTAAGGCGAATATCCCGTCGCGGATCGCTTTCGGGGTATCGTCCCAGGTTGACTCCCGGACGATTCTCGACATGGCAGGCGCAGAGAAGCTGCTGGGCCGCGGGGATATGCTCTTCATGCCGATGGGAGCCTCTAAGCCGATCCGCGTGCAGGGGGCTTTTATGACCGATCAGGAAGTCGAGATCATCGTTAACTATGTCCGCGAGCAAGGGGAAGCCAAATACGATGAAAGCCTTGTTCCCGAGGTTGAGGAATCGTCGCAGGATGCCGACGACCAGCTGGACGAGCTGTACGATCAGGCTGTTCAGATCGTGCTGGAATCCAAACAGGCATCCGTCTCGCTGCTGCAGCGGCGAATGCGGGTGGGGTATACCCGTGCGGCCCGCTTGATCGACTCGATGGAAGCGCGGGGAATTATCGGACCTTACGAGGGAAGCAAACCGCGTGAAGTGCTTGTTTCCCTGGAGCAGTATCAGCAGCAGAACCGCATCAGTTCATAATCCGGTAATTATTGCCGGATGTGCTATATCTTCCTTGGTGGCCTCTCATGAATATACATGAGAGGCCTTTTTTGGCGGTGATTCGCTAGAACTCGCTTGAAAATAGCTATCGGCGGTACACATTCTTTCTCTTGGGCAGGGCGTATAGGAAATGGGGCCTGTTGTCATAATAACCGTAGCCATCCTGTCAAACCCACAAGAGAAAGGTAGAGCTAACCCATGAAAAACGCAAAATTATGGATCATCATCGGTTTGGTGTTTCTATTGTCTGCTGCGGTCTATGCAGGTGTAAGACCCCATACGGATTCCAAAGCTTCGTCCAAAGCGGCGGTGGAGCCTGCGGAACAGACCATACCTACATTCGGATCAACGGTTTTGAAGTATGGATCCTCAGGCCAGGATGTGTATGAACTGCAGGGGCGCCTGAAATTTTTGGGCTTTTATAACGGAAAGATAGACGGACAATACGGATGGAACACGCTGAAATCCGTCAAATGGTTCCAGTCCGAATTCGGGATGAAGGTCGACGGAACGGTCGGAGCCAAAACCAAGCTGAAGCTGTACAATGCCACCAAAAATTGGCAGCCTTCCGCCGCTGAATCCGGAAATGCCGCCGGAAAGCAAACAGGTACAAGCGGCAACCAGAAAAACACAAGCGAACCGATGGCTTCGGCCAACACGATGGGCTTGTCCGAAAATGATCTGAAAATTATGGCCAATGCGGTGTACGGTGAATCCCGCGGTGAGCCGTTTGAAGGACAGGTTGCCGTGGCGGCGGTCATTCTGAACCGTGTTAAATCGCCAAGCTTTCCGAATACGCCCCATGGCGTTATATTTCAGCCGGGCGCATTCACGGCGGTAGCCGACGGACAAATTTATCTCACGCCGAACGAAACGGCGCGCAAAGCGGTGCAGCAGGCGTTAAACGGCTGGGATCCGACCGGCGGATGCCTGTACTACTTTAACCCGAAAACAGCCACTTCGAAGTGGATCTGGTCCCGGCCGCAAGTCTTGACGATCGGGCAGCATATTTTCTGCATGTAAAAGGATTGAACGTAAGTTTGGCGCCGTAACTTCGTTCTTTCCTTGGAGCAGATTGCGCATGAGGGAAAACAGCAACCGGAGGGTTTGTCTTCGGTTGCTTCTTCACTTTCCAATGGTATAGAATGGAACTTAATCAAAAGCGTGACGCTATATAAATTCATGGCTAAAGGAGTTTTGGACCTTGAATACAACTGCTTTTCAACATGGAAACGCCAAGCGGATCCGGATTCACGTTCTGCCGACGAAACGCTTTAAGACATTTGCAATCTCGCTCTACGCAGGCATCCCGCTTGCGGAGGACACCGTAACGCCAACGGCCTTGACTCCTTTTGTGCTCCGCCGGGGTACCGTTACATATCCGGAGACCCGCCAGTTCCGCGAGCAGCTGGAACAAATGTACGGGGCCGGCTTCGGTTTTGATGTGTATAAAAGAGGCAACTACCAGATGGTGCACTTCCGGATGGACACGATTAACGATTCGTTCGTGAAGAGCCAGGAGAGCCTGCTGGCATCCTCATTCGCTTTTCTCGGGGAAGTCGTGACTCGTCCTGTTTTGGAGGACGGCCGCTTCCGCAGCTCCTACGTTCAGGCGGAGAAGGAGAATGTCCGCAAGAAGCTGGAATCCATCGTCAACGATAAGATCCGCTACGCCTCCGAGCGCTGTATCGAGGAGATGTGCCGCAACGAGCCCTACCGTCTTCACGCCCTGGGACAGCGTCAGGACCTGGAGAAAATCACGCCGGAGAGCCTGCATGACGGTTACCGCAAATGGCTGAGCGAAGCCAGCATGGACCTGTATGTGGTCGGGGATACGACGCTCGAGGAAGTGGAGAAGCTCGTCAACGCGCACTTTGATCTGGGTTCGGAATCGGGAATTACGTATAAGACCGAGACGCCGGTGCGTCAGTCGGGCGAGCCTCGTACCGTCGTGGAGAAAATGGAAGTGAGCCAGGGCAAGCTGAATCTGGGTATGCGCACTTCCATCACGTACGGGGATGATCATTATGCAGCAGCATTAATGTACAACGGCATTTTGGGCGGATATCCGCATTCCAAGCTGTTCATGAACGTAAGGGAAAAAGCAAGCCTCGCCTACTACTGTTCTTCCCGCTATGACGGACACAAGGGGATCGGAACGATCCAGTCCGGTATCGAAGTGCAGAACTACGAAAAAGCGCTCGATATTATCAAGCGCCAGCTCGAGGAAATGCGCTCCGGCCGCATTACCGATCTGGAGATGTCGCAGACGAAGGCGATGATCCGCAATCTGCTTCTTGAAATTGAGGACTCGGCTTTTGAAATGATCGCTTACGACTTCAACCGTCAATTCTCCGGGAAAGACCGGTCAAGAGAAGAGCTGCTGCAGCAGGTGGAAGATATTCAAGCCGCGGATGTTCAGGCGGCCGCGTCGACTTTTGATTTGGATACGATTTATTTTCTGAAGGGTCAGAAGGAGGAATAGCCGGTGGAAAAACTTCAGTACGACAATTTGCAGGAGACTCTCTATTATGAAGTGATGGATAACGGCCTTCACGTCTACGTGCTTCCGAAGCCGGGTTTCCAGAAAACCTATGCGACGTTTGCCACCAAATATGGTTCTGTTGACAACCACTTCCGGGTGGAGGGGCAGGACGAAATTTCGGTTCCGGACGGGATCGCCCATTTCCTGGAGCATAAAATGTTCGAGGAGCCGGAGGGCGACATTTTCGCCACATTCGCCTCCCACGGCGCATCCGCCAACGCATTTACAAGCTTTGACCAGACCGTGTACCTGTTTTCGGCAACCGAGCACATTCACGAGAATCTGGAGACGCTCGTTAACTTCGTGCAAAATCCTTATTTCACCGATCAGAACGTCGATAAGGAAAAGGGGATTATCGGGCAGGAAATCAACATGTACCAGGATAACGCCGATTGGCGCGTGTATTTTGGCCTGATCGAAGCGATGTATAAAATCCATCCGGTGCATATCGATATCGCAGGTACGGTGGAATCCATCAGCACAATAACGAAGGAGACGCTGTACACCTGCTACAACGCCTTTTATCATCCGAGCAACATGCTGTTGTTCGTCGTCGGCGGGGTGAAGCCCGAAGAAGTGTTCGACCTCGTCCGCGCCAACCAGGCAAAGAAAGATTATCCGCCTCAAGGCAAAATCGAGCGTATCTTCGAGTCGGAGACGGTCGGTGTCGCAGAAAAACGCCGGGTTAACAAACTGCAGGTGTCCATGCCGAAATGTCTGTTCGGCTTTAAGGAAAAAGAAGTGGGGCTG
The DNA here is from genome assembly GCF_014192015.1 of Paenibacillus rhizosphaerae. GTDB lineage: Bacteria > Bacillota > Bacilli > Paenibacillales > Paenibacillaceae > Paenibacillus_AQ > Paenibacillus_AQ rhizosphaerae. The sequence goes on from NZ_JACHXJ010000001.1 coordinate 657,959, forward strand.
ACCGGCAAGGAACTTCTGAAGCGCGACCTGACTACAAAGGTCATGCTTGATCTGCTGTTCGGGTCAAGTACGGAGCTGTACCAAAAGCTGTACGACGAGGATCTGATCTCCGACAGCTTCTCTCATGAATACAGCAGTTCTCCGCAGTATGCCTTTTCGGCCGCGGGCGGGGATACCCGTGATCCCGATCAGCTTCTTGCCCGGATCCGCGAAGAGGTCGACGGCATTCTGGCATCCGGCTTCAAGGAAGAAGATTTCGAGCGCGCCCGCAAGAAAAAAATCGGCGGATACCTGCGCATGCTGAACTCTCCGGAAAATATCGCGCATGAATTCACCCGCTACCAGTTCCGCGGCGGCGACTTTTTCAGCGTGATCCAGTTGTATGAGTCCATTACGCTCAGCGATGTGAACAATCGCCTGAAAGAGCATGTGGACTGGGAGCAGCTGGCGGTATCGGTCGTGGTGAATCCTTAATGCAGCGTAGGGGAGAGGAGAGCCTGCACAAGCCGATCGGAGAGACGACCGTGCTCGTCACCGGGGCGAGCCGCGGCATCGGTGCCGCCATCGCCGAGCGTTTTGCTGCGGTAGGGATGAATGTGGTAATCCACTACGGTTCGTCGCACGAAGCCGCCAATGACGTGGCCCGGCGCTGCATGCAGTCCGGAGCAAGGGTCATGACGGTCTCCGCCGATTTGCGGGATAAAGACCAGATTTTGCGCATGCGCGACAAGCTGGACGCCCATGGTTTAATGCCGGACATTTTGGTGAACAATGCGGGCGTCTCTCACTACGGCCTTCTTTCGGACGTGACCGAGGAAGAATGGGACGAAGTGATGTCCGTCAACTTAAAAGGAATGTTTCTGTGCACACAAGCCTTTATGCCCTATATGATTTCCCAGCGGAGCGGCCGGATTATCAACATCTCCTCGGTCTGGGGGATTTCGGGCGCTTCCTGTGAAGTGCTGTATTCGACGACCAAAGGCGGCATTAACGCGTTTACCAAAGCGCTCGCCAAAGAGCTCGGGCCTTCCGGTGTCACGGTGAATGCGGTAGCTCCGGGCGCGGTGGATACCGAGATGCTGGACCATTTGGACGCCGAGGAAAAGCGAATGCTCGAGGATGAAATTCCGGCCGGACGCCTGGCCAGACCCGACGAAATTTCGTCCCTCGTTTATTTTCTCGCGCTGCCCGAATCCGGCTACATCAATGGTCAGGTAATTAGCCCCAATGGTGGATGGATTACCTGAGGCGTAAGAAGGGTCTTCCGTGCATAGGCGCGCTCCAAACAGGTTATATTACAACTGTTGATTTCAAATCTCATGCGCCACAGCAAAGGGAGGACTTATCAATATGTCAACAGTAGTAAAGAACTTTGATGCCTGGAAAAAGTTCCTTGGGGAACGCGTCGCACAAGCCGAAAAAATGGGGATGAGCGAAGATACCATCGCCAAGCTGGCTTATGAGATCGGTGATTTTCTCGATGAGAAAGTCGATCCGTCCAACGCTTCCAACCGTGCGCTGAAGGAGCTGTGGGAAGTGGGCAGCCGCGAAGAGCGCCAGACGATCGCCCGCCTGATGGTTAAATTAGCCAAGAAAAACGCTTAACTTTAGGAAAAAGCCCCCATTTGGGGGCTTTTCTCTAATGTTTACAGAGTTGACCTTGTTTTTCATATGTATTTTATATATCATTAACGTGACCCATGAAATAAAGGCGATTTTTTGGAAGCCTCACCCGAAAGGGCTGCAGGTTTATTTTATTGGAAAACATGGGAAAAGGTCAGATGGGGTGTCGAAGTGGAAGCGAAACAATGGTACATGGAATATAAGATACATAAAAACCGTCCGGGTCTGCTCGGGGATATTGCATCCCTGCTCGGGATGCTGGAGGTTAACATATTGACGATTAACGGGGTTGAAGGCAAGACGCGGGGAATGCTGCTGGAAACCGATGATGACGAGAAGATCCAATTGATGGGCGCCATGCTGAAAAAGGTCGACAGCATAACGGTCTCCGCGCTGCGGACGCCGAAGCTTGTCGATATTTTGGCTGTACGCCATGGCCGGTACATTGACCGCGATTCCGATGACCGGAAAACGTTCCGTTTTACCCGTGATGAACTTGGGTTACTGGTTGACTTTTTGGGTGAAATATTTAAGAAGGAAGGAAATCAGGTGATCGGGCTTCGCGGGATGCCCCGCGTAGGCAAAACCGAGTCCATTATTGCGGGAAGCGTGTGCGCCATGAAGCGCTGGACGTTTGTATCCTCGACGCTGCTGCGCCAGACGGTCCGCAGCCAGCTCTCTGAAGACGAAATGAATCGGAACAACGTATTTATTATCGACGGAATCGTCAGCACGATCCGTTCCAACGAGCGCCACTACAACCTGCTGCAGGATATCATGAACATGCCGAGCACAAAGGTGATCGAGCATCCCGATATTTTCGTGCAGGAGTCCGAGTATACGTATGATCATTTCGATATTATTATCGAGCTGCGCAACAATCCGAATGAAGAAATTATTTATGACACTTTCACAAGCACATACAACGACGATCTGTAAGTAATTTGATGAGGAGGTGATGGTGTTGTCTGAACTGGGTCAACAGTTAAGAGAAGCCAGACTGCAGAAGGGCATGAGCCTGGACGACGTGCAGGAAATGACAAAAATCCGCAAAAGATACTTGGAAGCCATCGAAGCAGGGGATTACAAGGTGCTCCCCGGCAGTTTTTATGTGAGGGCTTTTATTAAAACATATGCCGAAACCGTGGGACTCGATCCGGACGTTCTGCTCGAAGGCCACAAGAAGGAAGCTCCCCCGGAGCCGGAAGCGACCATGGAGCCGGTCATTCAGAAGCGGTCCAGCAGCCGCTCCTCGTCGCCTGAACGAAACGTGAAGTGGCTGTCGACCGTGCTGATGTGGACGTTCCCGATTCTGATTATTGTCGTTATTTATTTGTATGCGAACAACGCAAGTTCGCCAAAGAAAGATAACAGCATCGATCCGGCTAAGGTTACGGAGCAGCAGGATCCGACAACGGCGCAGAATCAGGATCCGCCGGCATCAACCACAACACCTGACAATGCCACCAACTCGGGGGATGACGGCAGCAAGGACAATTCCGGTAATTCGGATACCACATCGACGGATAACACGAATACGGACAGCGGAAATACCGGGGGCCAGGACACAACCACACCGCCGGATCAAAATGGCACGGACCCTTCAGGCACTGGAACTGATCCCTCGGGAACCGATACGGACTCGACGGATACGACGAACCAAGGCAATCAGGGCGTGACCGTAGCCCAGGACGGCAAGAAGGGCAAAAACACCATCTTCAAAGTGTCTGCGGCCCAAGGTACGCCGGTTCAAGTCGAAATCAAGGCGACGGGCAGGAGTTGGCTTGAAGTATACAAAGGCGAAAATACGTCCGGCGAGAAGCTTTCCTACGGTAATACGAAGGAGGGGGATACGCTGACGTTTACGTTGGATTCTTCCGGTATGTACATTAAATCGGGATATTCTCCCGCAACGACGATTACGGTAGCAGGGCAGACGGTGGAAGACGGTAAATCGACTTCGCGCATTCTGCTGAAGCTGGATGACTCCAGCACCGGCGGTACTTCGACCGGTAATGATTCGTCGACAGGGGATTCTTCCGGCAATGCCGACCAATCGGATAGCAGCAACGGGTAAACGACGGACAGGCTCCGCTGAATAATGCCATACACTCCAGGGGACAATAGATTTAGCTTTAAAGTCCTTCTTATTCCGGATAGAAATGAGGTGTATGGTTATGACAGTCAGCTGGATTACCACGATTGTGGGGATTATCGTCAGCCTGCTCGGTTATTACCTCACTCCCAGCGCTTGGGGGTACGGCATTCTTGGTTTTGGATTGGCATGGATCGTATTGGGCATTTTGGATATGTTCCGCCAACCAACCCGTGACCGCAGCCGATCGTAAAATAAGAACGAGACATTCCCGGGGAACCCTGATCCGGCGAATGTCTTTTTTTTGGAGTCACCCGTTCATTGCTTGTTGGCTTCTGCTAATCGCGTCCTGTCTTCTGCCCAAGCCCTGCCGATCACCGGGATGTTGTATCCGTGAACGGAAGGAACGCTGTTTAGGATTAGACTTGTCCCGGTTAATTTCATATAATATGACATGAAAAGGAACTGAAAGGGCGTGTAATGATGAGTTCGGAAAATTCGTTTGACATTGTTTCCAAATTGGATTTTCAGGAAATGATCAACGCGATCAACCAAACCGAGCGGGAGATCGAAACCCGGTTTGATTTTAAAGGAAGCAAGAGCAGCCTGAAGCTGGAGAAGGAAACGCTGGTCATCACCTCCGATGACGAGTATAAGCTCAATGCGGTGATTGACATTTTGCAGTCCAAAATGATCAAGCGCGGACTGTCGCTCAAAAACGTGGATTACGGCAAGGTCGAGCCGGCTTCCATGGGAACCGTCCGCCAGCGGATCACCCTGAAGCAGGGAATTGATCAGGACAACGCCAAGAAAATCAACGTGTTAATCCGGGACTCCAAGCTGAAGGTCAAAAGCCAAATCCAAGGCGATCAGATCCGGGTGACCGGGAAAAGCAAAAACGATCTGCAGGCGGTCATGCAGCTGCTCCGCAAGGCGGATCTGCCGCTGGACCTGCAGTTTACCAATCTGAAGTAATGCGGGCCATCCCGCACGGCATACGGGCAGGCTGAGGAGCTTACTTCTCTTTTGACAGTGTATAAATTGTTATATTATACTGTAACTTGTCCCGTTATCTTGGCGGGGTTTCAAGCTGCGCATGCTGCCCCCAAGTAGAGGATTCATACATAATGGATGGTCTGGGTGCATTTTTATTCAATTACGGCCCACCGTGCATGTGAATGTCGTTTCTTAGTTTGATTTATCCGGGGAGGGTTTACAGTGAATCTGCCCAACCGTATTACCATTTCAAGAATTTGTCTGATTCCGGTCATGATGGTGTTTCTTCTGGTCGACTTCAAGTTCTATCCGGAACCGATTACCTGGAATTCATTCGAGCTGCCGTACAATCAGCTGATCGCTGTAATTATTTTTATTCTGGCAGCAAGCACAGACGGTATAGACGGTTATTTGGCGCGCAAAAACAACTTGGTTACAAATCTCGGAAAACTGCTGGATCCGCTGGCCGACAAGCTGCTCATTACGGCTGTGCTGGTTTCGCTCGTTGAAATGGGGAAATGCGACTCCTGGATCGCCGTGGTTATTATCAGCCGCGAGTTCGCCGTTACCGGCCTGCGCCAGATTGCGCTGCTCGACGGGGCTGTCGTGGCGGCCAGCAAATGGGGCAAAGTGAAGACAGTCATTCAGATTGTCGCCATCGTGGCGATTCTGATCAACAACTTCCCTTTCGAGATGATCGGCCTGCCGTTCGATGATATTGCCATTTGGGCAGCGGCCTTGATCACGATTTACTCGGGGATCGATTATTTTGTCAAAAACAAAAAACTGCTTCAGCTTTCCAATGTGTAGGGCAATAGGGATATCCTATTGCTTTTTCTTTCCACCAAACGCTGTGGTACGGATAGGCTAAAAACGTGTAAAGTGTTCAATATAGGTATATCCACTCTACTTTACGATAACAGGGAGGCCAATCAAGGATGAAAGCAGAAATCATTGCAGTCGGTACGGAGCTGCTGCTTGGACAAATCGTGAATACCAATGCGCAGTATTTGTCGCAGGAGCTCGCGGCGATGGGAATAGACGTCTATTACCAGACGGTCGTCGGCGACAACGCCATGCGGCTTCAGGGCGCGATCGAGCTTGCTTCACAGCGCGCGGATATCCTGATCCTAACCGGGGGGATTGGCCCGACTCAGGACGACCTGACCAAGGATGCCCTGGCTGCGCATGTCGGCCGCTCCCTGCACATTGACCGGCTGGCGATGGATCAGATCGAAAGGTTCTTCGCAGGGCGGGGAATTAACATGACGGAGAACAACCGCCGTCAGGCGCTCGTCATCGACGGCAGCACGCCGCTTCCGAATGAAACGGGATTGGCCGTCGGACTTGCGCTTGCCCAGGAGGATAACTTCTATATCGTTCTGCCGGGTCCTCCGAAAGAGATGAAGCCGATGTTCGACCAGCAGGCGAAGCCGTGGCTTCTTCAGCACGCCCTGACCGACGAAATGCCGATTTACTCCAAGATGTTAAAGTTTGCCGGCATCGGCGAATCGCTGCTGGAGGATCGGCTCCTGGACCTGATCGACGGGCAGACCGATCCAACGATTGCTCCTTATGCGAAGGAGGGCGAAGTGACCGTCCGCATCTCCACCAAAGCGCCCACGGAGCAGGAAGCCATGGAGAAACTGAATGTGATGCAGGGGCAAATTCAAAGCCGGCTCGCAGACCATATGTACGCCAGCATGGACGTGCCGATCGAACGGATCATCGTTGACATGATGGCGGACCGCGGGATTACGCTGAGCGCCGCCGAGAGCTGCACGGGAGGCATGCTGATGGAGAGCATTACGTCCATTCCGGGCAGCGCCACCATGTTCGCGGGAGGGATCGTATGCTACTCCAACGAGATGAAGGAAAAGCTGCTGCATGTCCCGCATGCGCTGCTGGAGGGAGACGACGCACCGGGAGCGGTGAGCGCCGAAGTAGCCGAGGTGCTTGCCGAGAACGTGCGGATGATCACGGACAGCGACTTCGGCTTATCCGTCACGGGTGTCGCGGGCCCGGGATATTCCGAGCGCAAACCGGTCGGCCTCGTGTACGTCGGGATCGCCCAGCGCGGACAGAAGACCGAAGTGTTTGAGCTGAAGCTGAACGGCAACCGCGAAACGATCCGGGTCCGCTCGGTCAAAACGCTGCTGTACCGGTTGTGGCAAAGACTGGTATCTACCGATCCGGCCACCGGGGAGTCCAAGGATCAGGTCTGAAGTTGTGCAGCCGCCCGCCAGGCGGTATAATATAACCATACGGAAGAACCGTGCAAAAATACGTTTGCCGCGGTTCTTTTTCTTATGGTTGGAGGAGGGTGGAAGCCTGTTCCAGTTCGGACTCTTGCATCCGATCATCATTGAAGAACAAGCGCCTGCCGGGGACGCCATATTTGGCAGGCCTTCCTTGCGGCGGTTGGTTTGAGACACGGCGGCATGATGATGAGAGGAGAATGTCCGGCAAAAAAAACGAATGTATGTTCGAAAAAATGCTTGGCAAACGTTCCAAAACAAGGTATCATAATAGTATAAACGGTGAAGGATGTGAGTTTATTGTCAGATCGTCGTGCTGCGCTTGAAATGGCGCTTCGTCAAATAGAGAAACAATTCGGTAAAGGTTCGATCATGAAACTCGGTGAGTCGACACATATGCAGGTGGAAGTTGTTCCCAGCGGCTCCCTGGCTCTAGATATAGCACTTGGTATTGGCGGACTTCCAAGAGGCCGCGTTATTGAAGTATACGGACCGGAATCTTCCGGTAAGACAACGGTGGCCCTCCATGCCATCTCCGAAGTACAGAGAGTCGGTGGACAAGCTGCTTTCATCGATGCGGAGCATGCGCTTGATCCGTCGTATGCCAATAAGCTGGGCGTTAACATTGACGAGCTGCTGCTGTCTCAACCGGACACCGGCGAGCAGGCTTTGGAAATTGCGGAAGCCCTCGTACGCAGCGGGGCCGTTGACATTATCGTCGTGGACTCGGTTGCCGCGCTCGTACCGAAAGCGGAAATCGAAGGCGAGATGGGGGATTCCCACGTGGGTCTGCAGGCTCGTCTGATGTCCCAGGCACTGCGTAAGCTGTCGGGTGCGATTGCGAAGTCGAAGACGATCGCGATCTTTATCAACCAGCTTCGTGAGAAAGTCGGTGTGATGTTCGGGAATCCGGAGACGACTCCCGGCGGCCGTGCCCTGAAGTTCTATTCTTCCGTTCGTCTGGATGTGCGCCGTATTGAGAGCATCAAGATGGGCAATGACGTAGTGGGTAACCGCACGCGGATCAAGGTCGTCAAGAACAAGGTAGCTCCTCCGTTCAAGCAGGCGGAGATCGACATCATGTACGGAGAAGGCATTTCCAAGGAAGGCAGCATTATCGATATCGGTACGGAATTGGATATCGTCAATAAGAGCGGTGCCTGGTACTCCTATGAAGGCGAGCGCCTGGGTCAGGGCCGCGAGAATGCGAAGCAGTTCCTGAAAGAGAATCAGCCTATTTCGGAAGCGATCGAGAATAAGATCCGTGAGGCAAGCAATTTGACCACGACGGTGAACGCGCCGACCGCAGAAGAAGCGGCGGCCGAGGAACGCGAAGAGCAGGAATTGCTCGAGCTGGAATAGGGTTATCGTTTATAAGTCATATTGTGAATAGAGACTATAATGAGGACGCTCCGTGATGACCTGTCACTGGGCGTCTTTACTCATATAGAGAGTAGAGTGCTGTTACAGGATTACATTGAACACGGATGGGACGTGAATAAAATGCGGGAAGGAAATAGCCATGAACATCAGGAAGGGCAGGGGATCCAGGAAGAGCAGGGGATCCTTGAAGAACTGGCCGGGTTCCCGGACAATGAAACCCTCTTGATCACGGAAGTAGAGCGTCTGGCTAAGCCGAGAGGGCGCTATTTGATATCGTTCGGACCCTACACCCTGTCCGTCCACGAAGACGTCCTCGTGAAGTACCGGATGGTCAAGGGGAACGCCTTTACGAAGCAGGAGCTGGAGGAAATCGTCGTAGCGGATGAGCGGCAGCAGGCTTATGTTGAAGGCTTAAAGGCGCTGGAGCGGAAGCCACGGACTCGCAAGGAAATTGAAATGAAACTGCGGCAGAAAGGGATCGAGACAGGATCGATAGAATATGCGCTGAACCGGCTGGTGGAAGAAAGGCTGGTGGACGACGAGAGCTATGCCAGGCAGTGGGCGCAGCAGCGGATCAGGAACCACCGCAAAGGCAAGGCCTGGATCAGGCAGGAACTTCAGCAGAAAGGCGTCGATAAGTCGATTATATCCGAGGCGCTGGCCGAAGTCAGTTCCGATCAGGAATTCGAGGCAGCTCTGGCAGCCGGCCGAAAGAAATGGAACCAGACGAAAGGCGAAGCCGCCGACCGCAAACGCAAAACGGGGGCTTATTTGATGAGACGGGGATACGCCGGAGAGCAGGTTCGCAAGGTCATCAATCAACTGCTCAAGGAGGATGCTTATCCCGAGGAAGAAGAGGAATATTATTCATTCGATTGAGGAAGAAGTTGACACAATATGAAATGCCCTCTCTTGACAATATCTTTTCACAAATACTAAAATGAAGATGAATCTTTTCCTGTAAAAAGCTCTTTTTTCCTTCCAAAAAAAGGTTTTTTGATGAAAGATTCTAATTTCTCTCCAATTCATATGAACTACCCCCGCCTTATCCCGCCTCTAGGGTAGCACGGGTTTTGTACAACCTCCCCATGGAGAGCTGTGCAGATGGAAAATGATTGAAGTACGTATGATGAATTGAAATGAATGGACAACTGTAGAAGATCCCAAGGAATACCTTGGAGGAACCAACGAGGAGGTGAACTGAATGCCTATATGGCTATGGGTCGTTCTCGTTGTTGCCGCATTGTTCTTGGGGTTCGTGATTGGATATTTTATTCGCAAATCTCTTGCAGAGGCTAAAATTTCTAGTGCTGAAGAAGCTGCTGTACAGATCGTGGAAAACGCGCGTAAGGAAGCAGAAGCACTGAAGAAGGAAACGGTACTGGAGGCTAAAGACGAAGTACACAGAATCCGGACCGAAGCTGAAAAAGACACTCGTGAGCGTCGAAATGAAATTCAACGGCAGGAAAGACGATTGTTGCAAAAAGAAGAGTCGCTGGATAAAAAAATTGAATCGCTTGAACGTAAAGAAGAGCAAGTGGCCAACAAGGAGAAACGCATCGAAGAGACTCAACAGCAGATCGATTTGATTTACAAAAGCCAGGTTACGGAGCTGGAGCGCATTTCCAGTTTGACCATGGAAGACGCACGAAGCATTATTTTGAGCAATGTAGAGCAGGAAGTTCGCCATGAAACCGCTCAAATGATTAAAGATATTGAGCAGCAGGCGAAAGAAGAAGCTGACAAGAAATCCCGTGAAATCGTAACGCTCGCCATCCAGCGCTGCGCTGCAGATCATGTGGCGGAGACCACCGTATCTGTGGTGACGCTGCCGAATGAGGAGATGAAGGGACGGATTATCGGGCGTGAAGGCCGGAACATCCGTGCACTGGAAACTCTGACCGGTATTGACCTCATTATTGATGATACGCCTGAAGCTGTAATTTTGTCGGGGTTTGATCCAATCCGCCGGGAAATTGCCCGTACGGCCTTGGAGAAATTGGTAGCAGACGGACGTATTCATCCCGCTCGGATTGAAGAGATGGTGGAGAAATCCCGTAAAGAGGTTGATGAGCGGATTCGCGAGTATGGCGAACAAGCAACATTCGAAGTGGGAGTACATGGTCTGCATCCGGATTTGATCAAAATTTTGGGACGGCTCAAGTTCCGTACCAGTTACGGTCAGAACGTGCTGAAGCATTCCATGGAAGTGGCTTATCTGTCCGGTCTGATGGCCGGAGAGCTCGGCGAAGATATCGTATTGGCCAAGCGTGCAGGCTTGCTGCACGACATCGGTAAAGCGCTGGATCATGAAGTGGAAGGCTCACATGTTGAAATCGGCGTGGAGCTGGCTAAGAAATACAAGGAACATCCGGTGGTTATCAACAGTATCGCATCCCACCATGGCGATGTAGAGGCAACTTCGGTCATCGCGATGCTGGTTGGCGCAGCCGACGCCTTGTCCGCTGCAAGACCGGGAGCGCGCCGCGAAACGCTCGAAACGTATATCAAGCGTTTGGAGAAGCTGGAGGAAATCTCCGAATCGTTCGAAGGCGTCGAGAAATCGTTCGCGATTCAGGCGGGACGCGAGGTCCGCGTCATGGTACAGCCTGAGAAGATCGATGATGCCGAAGCATTCCGGCTGGCTCGGGATATTACGAAGACGATTGAGAACGAACTGGATTATCCGGGACATATCAAAGTGACGGTCATCCGCGAGACTCGTGCGGTTGAATACGCGAAATAATGTAAATGATGAAAAGTGGCCGCTTTGGGGGCCACTTTTCATATTTGTTCATCTTAAGGAGGAGACCAACATTAACGTATTATTTATCGGAGATATCGTAGGCAGTGTAGGCAGAAAGGCGTTAAAAGAGACGCTGCCTTCGTTAAAGACGAAGTACAACCCCCATATCATCATCGCGAACGGCGAAAACGCCGCTTCCGGCAGAGGCATCACCCAGTCGATCGCCAAAGACTTTTTCGATTGGGGCGTTCATGGCATTACGTTGGGCAACCATACGTGGGATAACAAGGAAGTTTTTGACTTTATCGACGACGAGCCGCGCATGGTGAGACCGGCCAATTTTCCACCCGGGACGCCGGGACTGGGACATACGATCATTAAAGCGAACGGCAAAGAGCTGGCCATCGTGAATTTGCAGGGACGTACGTTTCTGCCGCCCATTGACTGTCCGTTTCGGGCCAGCGACGAGATCGTCGACCAGCTCCGCAAGAAGCACAAGCACATTCTTGTAGATTTTCATGCCGAAGCCACATCCGAGAAAATCGCTATGGGCTGGCATTTGGACGGCCGTGCTTCGATCGTCGTAGGCACACATACCCATGTGCAGAGTAATGATGATACTATTTTACCGAACGGAACGGCCTATCTCACGGATGCCGGTATGGTCGGTCCTAGAGAAGGCATTTTAGGCATGGAACGCGAGGCGGTTCTCCGTAAATTTAAAACACAGCTGCCGGTCCGATTCCAGGTCGACAACGGAAAATGGCACTTCCACGGCGTATTTGTCCAACTGGACGATGCAACCGGCAAGGCGCTGAAAATGGTAAAAATTAGGATTCTCGAAGACGATTGGATCATGGATTGACCGACCTTTCCTCTGAGACTATTGGCGGATTTATGGCTGAAAAATTGTCAGAAAGAAGGAATTATTTCCGGACTCCCGAATAACATCTAGTATGTGGAAGCTTATCATCATTCCCAGGGGAGGTACTTACCATGGAAGTATTAAAAGTTTCAGCAAAGTCCAATCCAAATTCTGTTGCCGGTGCACTGGCAGGCGTGCTTCGTGAACGCGGGGCTGCTGAACTGCAAGCCATCGGAGCAGGCGCACTCAATCAAGCGATTAAAGCGGTAGCCATTGCCCGGGGATTTGTAGCACCCAGCGGAGTAGACTTGATTTGTATTCCAGCCTTTACGGATATCGTTATTGACGGGGAAGACCGAACGGCGATCAAGCTGATCGTAGAGCCCAGATAAGGGATATGGCATGATATGCCATCATTTGATGAAACCTGTTTATTGATATAAGCTGAATGAAGCCGGATTAGAGGTGCTCGGCGAGTACCCGGACTTTGATTCAGTTTATATGGGATAGACAGGTTTTTTTGCTTGCGTACCGTGGAAAGGAGAGGCATGCGCATGAAAATTCCGGTAGTGGATTATCATTGTGATGTATTAAGTAAAATGGTGAAGGAAAAGGGCATCTCCTTTGCGGACGATCCGAAGCTGGATGTGACCTACAAGCGGCTCCAGGAAGGAGGGGTGGCGCTGCAGACCTTCGCCATCTTTTTGTCCGAGGAACAGGGGATTCCCCGCTTTGAGCATATATTGGATCAGATCGATGTGTTTACCTCCCGCGTCGTTCCCGTGCAGGAAGGCGTCCGTTGGATGAAATGGAGAGAAGACGCAGCCTCGCTGGAACAAACCGTGAAGGCGGCGGGACAGCAAACGATTCATGGGCACGCCGTTCAGCCGTGGGGACTTTTGTCCGTGGAGGGCGCCGACGGATTCGAGGGAAACTTGTTTTATGTCAAAGTGTGTTATGATCTGGGCGTCCGTTTCCTCGGGATTACGTGGAATCATGCGAACTGGGCCGCCGACGGCGTCATGGAGAAGCGCAAGGGAGGCTTTACTGAAAAAGGAAAACAGCTGATTGAGCTGTGCAATGAAACCGGTTTGCTGCTGGACGTATCCCATTTATCGGAGGCCGGGTTTTGGGAGCTGGCCGAACGATCGAAACGGCCGTTTATCGCTTCCCACTCCAACGCCAAGGCGGTGTGTCCGCATCCACGCAATTTGAACGATGAGCAGATTCGGGCAATTGCAGCGATGGACGGGCGGATCGGGATTACGTTTGTGCCGTATTTTGTAAAAGAAGGTCCAGGGCCGGTCGTTCCTGCAAATGTTCTCCCCCATATTGAGCGGATGTGCGAGCAAGGAGCGGGTAACATGCTCATGTTCGGCTCCGATTTCGACGGCATCGAAACATGGATTCAGAGCCTGGAGCATCCCGGACATTATCCCGCATTTATCGATTTGCTGCTTGCCCGCTATCCGGAGGATCTGGTCAAAGGATGGATGTCGGGTAATGCGCTCTCTTTTCTAAGCAGGCATCTTCCGGCTAAACCGGTTTGATTCGGGTGGAATAAAGCCATGTTTTGGCAATACGGAGCGGACATTTTGACAATCTTGTTGCAGAATGGCAGGAAATGCATGAAAGTTGGAATGAAAGCGGTGACGTCTTTTTCTTTTTTGGGTAAAAGGATGTATAATGAGTCTGGCCTGTACAGAACATAGAGAAAATTTAAGGAGTGATCCACGTGAGTAAAACTGTACCTGTAGGCGTGTCCGCACGACATATCCATCTTACCCAAGAACATATTGAAGCATTGTTTGGTCAAGGCTATCAGCTGACTGAATTTAAACCGCTATCCCAACCCGGACAATTCGCCGCCAATGAAACGGTGGCCGTTATCGGTCCGAAGGGTCAATTTGATAAGGTTAGAATTTTAGGGCCTGCCCGTTCGGCAAGCCAGCTGGAAATTTCCCGTACGGATTCTTTCGCCATCGGCGTGAAAGCTCCGGTCCGCGAGTCCGGAAATATTGAAGGAACCCCGGGCATCAAGGTAAAAGGCCCGCAAGGCGAGATCGAACTGGAGAAGGGCGTAATCGTTGCCGCACGACATATCCATTTTCATACGAGCGACGCGGAAAGCTGGGGCATTGCCGACAAGCAGCAGCTGAAAGTTCGCATCGGCGGCGAGCGCGGCCTGGTGTTTGAAAACGTCATTGCACGCGTATCCGGTTCGTTTGCGCTCGACATGCACATCGATACGGACGAAGCCAACGCAGCCGGCGCCAAAACCGGAGATACGGCCGAAATCATGGACTAACATCGACTGACCAGGCCGGCAGGCCTGTAGAACGGGGGAGCAATCCTCCGTTTTTTTGTTATTTAACGAGTGACATGACGCGCGGAGACGTCTTCCGATTCAACGACTCGGCGATGCTTATACATAGATGGAAGTCCCGGCAATCAGTAGATATGCCATTAGGTTCATGCTATAATTTATTAGAATGTCGTTTAACAGGGGTACCTGGATTAAAGGAGTGGTCAACAGCATGGCGAAGGAAACGAAGGATTACTCCAAATATTTTGATTTCTCCGATGCCAAAGTTCTGTCAGAGGACGAATTCGGAAAGAAGATCCGGATCAAGGGCCGTGAGATTCATATTATTTCGGAGCCTAACCATAGACAAAGCAAGAAACGGCGCAAGGAAGACGTTCAAGTGCTGTATGAGAACGCGGTGCCGGAAGAGCTTCAAGGGATTGGAGCAGGCAAGCATTATATCGTATACACGTTCGGCTGCCAGATGAACGAGCATGACTCCGAGACGATCAAGGGCATGCTGGAGATGATGGGCTACACCGCTACCGAAGATCGCAAGGAAGCCGACATCATTCTGCTGAACACATGCGCCATCCGCGAGAATGCGGAGGACAAAGTATTCGGCGAGCTCGGTCACCTCAAGCACCTGAAGACGGAGAAGCCCGATATGCTGCTGGGTGTATGCGGCTGTATGTCTCAGGAAGAAGGCGTTGTCAACCGGATCATGCAGAAGCACGGTTTCGTCGACATGATCTTCGGTACGCACAATATTCACCGGCTGCCGATGCTCATCAAGGAAGCGCTGTTCAGCAAAGAGATGGTCGTGGAAGTGTGGTCCAAGGAAGGCGACATCATTGAGAATCTCCCGAAGAAGCGCGAAGGACTGCGGGCGTGGGTCAACATTATGTACGGCTGCGACAAGTTCTGTACATACTGCATCGTTCCGTTTACCCGGGGGAAGGAGCGCTCCCGCCGGCCGGAAGACGTGATCGCCGAGGTTCGCGATTTGGCGCGTCAGGGCTTCAAGGAGATTACCCTGCTCGGTCAGAACGTGAACGCTTACGGAAAGGATTTTGACGATATCCGGTACACGTTTGCCGACCTGATGGACGATATCCGCAAAATCGACATCCCGCGCGTCCGGTTTACAACGTCGCATCCGCGCGACTTCGACGATCATCTGGTGAAGGTCCTCGGCAAAGGAGGCAACCTCGTCGAGCATATCCATTTGCCGGTGCAGTCGGGCAACAACGAAATCCTCAAAATCATGGGCCGGAAGTATACCCGCGAAATTTACCTGGAGCTGGTACGCAAGCTGAAGGCAACCGTGCCGGGCCTGGTGCTGACGACCGACATCATCGTCGGCTTCCCGGGAGAAACTGAAGAACAGTTCGAGGATACGCTGAGCCTGGTACGCGAGGTTGGTTTTGACTCGGCATACACCTTTATTTATTCCCCACGGGAAGGTACGCCGGCGGCTGTCATGGAAGACAATGTATCCATGGAAGTGAAGAGCGAGCGCCTGCAGCGCCTGAACCGGACGATTGAGGAATACAGCCGCAAGAGTCACGAAAATCTTCGCGGGCAGGTCGTCGAGGTGCTGGTGGAAGGCGAGAGCAAAAACAACGCCTCCATCCTGGCGGGAAGAACACGCACCAGCAAGCTCGTCCATTTTGAAGGCAGCAAGGAAATGATCGGCAGCTTCGTAAACGTCAAAATTACGGACGCGATGACTTGGTACATCAAAGGCGAAGTCGTGGATGTTCCGCAGGTCGAAGCCGCGATCAATCAGTAAATTCCATAACAGAATAGGGGTATTGAACCGAGATGGAGAAGGGTCATATCAATAAATACGGCATGATGTCTTATGATACGAAGGATCTGGTGATCCGCGACGATATTATGTCCAAGGCCAAGGAACTGGCCGAACTGATTTCAGGAAGTGAAGAAGTACAGCAATTCCAGAAAGCGGAGGAAAAAATCCGCAATCATGAGCGCGTACAGAGCCTCATCGCCACGATCAAGAAGAAGCAGAAAGAGATCGTAGCCTTCGAATCCTTTCAAAATTCAGATATGGTTGCCAAAATCGAGAAGGAAATTGAAGCACTGCAGGACGAAATTGATGGAATTCCACTCGTGAATGAGTTTCAGCAAAGCCAAAGCGATATTAACTACTTGCTGCAGCTGGTCATTTCCGTCATCCATGATACGGTGTCGGAAAAGGTCAACGTGGAAGCGGGAACGGAAGCGCCACCTTCCAGCTGCGGCTAACCATTACAAGGCTGCGGACGAGACGTCCGCGCCTTTTTTTCAAATGCAGATCGCGCGGCTTTCGTGGTTTCGCTGAGTACCAGAATAACATCGGAGCGAAGGCCCCACGCCGCTGTGGGGTTATTTTTCGTCATCAGGGAACACAGGGAGCACGGCGGTAGGCTATTCATCCGACTTATGGGATAGAGCAGACGAATTTGGTTAAACATGAACGTAAACAGTTATCGCTGACAGTATAGAGACACGAAGGCGGCTCCCCGGCATCGTATGCTTGGGGCAGTACGCCAAAAATGACAGCATGGGGGAGACGACAATGAACGCATTGGAACAAATGGTGGCCCGGGGTCAGGATTCGTTCTGGGCTTATCTCGGCTGCGAGCTGGTTTCCGCAGACAAGGAAGAAGTGGTCATTGCGCTGGATGCCAAGCAGCACCACACCAATTCCATGGGCATCATCCACGGGGGCGTGCTGACCTCCCTGATGGACCAGGCGATGGGGATGGTGGCGACGGCGGCTAAAAATATCGACAGCTGCGTTACGACCGACATTAACGTGCACTTTATGAATGCGATGGTCCCCGGGAGATTAACGGTAACGGCCAGGGTGCTGCACGAAGCGGGCCGGTCTCTTGTCACCGAAGCAAAAATTAACGACAGTGAAGGCACCTTGGCTTGTATGGCGACGGCCACGTTTCGGGTGGTGAACCGCAAGTAGCCATTAATGGGGGACTTGCTTTAGGGTACAGGACAAAAAGAAACAGTAACGCGGCTTACACAACATAGACAGAATGACTTGACTTTTTTTATCAATAGTTCATAATGAAAGTATCAAAAAGATGTTATGTGGTGATAAGATGACAGAGAATGAGAAAACAAGCGGCAGACTGAAGGAGAAGACCGCCGAGGAGATGGGGTACTCTCCGAAGAAGTACCGCACGCCTGACGGTGTTCCCGCGGACATTGTGATGTTTACGCTGACCAAGCGCGAGCGCAAGACCGTAACCAAAACGCTGCCGATCCGGGAGCTCAAGGTCATGCTGATCCGCCGGAAGTCATGGCCGTTCGCGGGGATGTGGGCGCTGCCCGGAGGATTCTGCCAGGAAAGCGAATCGATCTATGACGCCGCAAAGCGTGAGCTCAAGGAAGAAACCGGGGTCGACGGCGGGCACCTCGAGTATTTAGGGGTATACAGCAAGCCGGGAAGAGACCCGCGCGGCTGGATTATCAGCAACGCCTTCTTTGCCCTGGTGGAAGAGTGGATGCTGGAGAGCAGACAGGCGGCGGACGATGCCGGCGAGGTCGGCCTGTTCGGAATCGATGAGGTGCTGAACGAGCTGGAGCTGGCCTTTGATCACCGGGAAATCATCCAGGACGCTTACCACCGGATTCAGCAGCAGATGCTGCATTCCACGATCGCTCGCCAGTTTTTGCCCGAGCAGTTTACACTAAGTGAGCTGTACCAGGTCATCCAGACCGTCGTACCGGAATTCAGCGAGCCGAATTTTATTCGTAAAATTACGTCTACACGCAGCCGCCAGGGAATCCTGGAGGAAGTTCGCGACGAGAACGGAAAGCCGCTGAGCTCCAACCAGTATTCCCAGCGACCGGCACAGCTGTACCGGTTCACCGATTACGTACCGCTGCTGTCCATTTATACCTAAGGGAGTGAAGGTAGATGAAAGCACTGATCGTTATCGATTTTACGAATGATTTTGTCGACGGAAGCCTGCCTGTGGGCCAGCCTGCGATCGATATCGCACCGGCGGTAGCCGCCATTACCAAGGATTTCATCGATCGCGGGGATTGGGTCGTCATGGCTGTGGATTTGCATGAGAAGGACGATCCTCATCATCCGGAAACGAAGCTGTTTCCTCCCCATAACCTTCGCGGCACGCGGGGAAGAGAACTGTACGGCCCGCTGGAGAAGGTATACAACGACCATCGCGATGCGGTTTACTGGATGGACAAAACGCGGTACAGCGCTTTTTGCGGAACGGATCTCGAACTCAAATTGAGGGAGCGCGGCATCACCGAAGCGCATCTGATCGGGGTATGCACCGATATTTGCGTGCTGCACACCGCCGTTGAGGCGTACAATAAGGGCTTCGGCATCACGGTATACGAAGACGCTGTAGCCAGCTTCAACCCGGATGGGCATGCGTGGGCGCTGCAGCATTTTCAAAACAGTTTGGGTGCGCAGGTCGTCAAAGGAGCAGAGAAGTAAAGAGGATGGCCCGGGATACCGGGCCTGCCTGATATGACAGGCGTACCAGCAAGGAGGAACTTGGGATGCAGACGATGGGTCTGGCCTTACACACGGATAAATACCAAATCAACATGATGTACGCGCATTGGGTGAACGGCTCGCACCGGCAGAAAGCGGTGTTCGAGGCTTATTTCCGCAAGCTTCCTTTCGGAAACGGGTATGCGGTTTTTGCCGGCCTGGAGCGTATCGTGCATTACATAGCCAATCTCCGGTTTACCGATGAGGATATTAAGTATTTATCCGAGCAGGAAGAGAATTACGATTCGGCGTTTTTGGAGGAATTAAAGCAGTTCCGGTTTTGCGGCACGTTGTATTCGATGAAGGAAGGCGCGCTCGTCTTTCCGAACGAGCCGTTGGTCCGTGTGGAAGGCACCATTATGGAAGCCCAGCTGGTGGAAACGGCGTTGCTCAATTTCATGAATTTCCAGACGCTGATTGCCACCAAGGCGTCGCGAATCAAGCAGGTCGCCGGTGATGATATTTTGCTCGAATTCGGCACGCGCCGGGCGCAGGAAGCCGATGCGGCGGTATGGGGGGCACGGGCCGCTTATGTGGCCGGTTTTCACGCAACCTCCAATATGCTCGCAGGGGAGAAATTCGGCATCCCGACAAAAGGAACGCATGCCCATTCATGGGTACAGACCTTTGAGAGTGAACAGGCGGCGTTCGACGTCTATGCCAAAGTCATGCCGGATCAAGTGACTCTCCTGGTGGACACGTACGACACGCTGAAGAGCGGTGTGCCGCATGCGATTGAGACCTGCAAGAAGCTGGAGGCAATGGGCAAGAAGATGAACGCCATCCGCTTGGACAGCGGTGACCTGGCGTACCTGTCGATCAAAGCGCGCGAGATGCTCGATCAGGCCGGACTGAACTATGTGAAGATCGTGGCGTCGAATGACCTTGACGAAAATACGATTTTTAACCTGAAGGCGCAAGGGGCCCGGATCGATACGTGGGGTGTAGGCACCCAGCTGATCACGGCTGCCGACCAGCCGGCGCTGGGCGGCGTTTATAAGCTGGTGGAACGCGAAATTAAGGGCGAGATGGTTCCGACGATCAAAATATCGGGGAATCCCGAGAAAGTGTCGACGCCGGGCAAAAAGAACGTGTACCGGATCGTTGACCGGGTCAGCGGAAAAGCAACGGCGGATTACATTGCCTTCCCTGGCGAGGAGAAACCGCATGACGGCCTCCGTCTAAAGCTGTTTAATCCACAGCATCCGTATTTGCAGAAATACGTGAAAAACTACGATGCCATCGAATTGCTCACACCGGTTTTCGAGAACGGCCTGCTGGTGTACAAACTGCCGTCGCTTGATGAAATCCGGGAATATCACCAGGAGCAGATGGATTTGTTTTGGCCGGAATACTTGCGCAAGCTGAATCCGGAAATTTACCGTATCAATATCAGCGAGAAGGTATGGGATCTGAAGCAAAAGATGGTGGCCGAATATATGCAGCAGGATGAGTAGCTGCGAACGAGCCGATGTGGGGAGACCAAGGGTCGCCCCTTTTTTATATATAAGACTGTAATAGCTCATGGAGATCGTCAGTCTTACCACTTAACCAGTAAGTAATAATCGGGCGGTCTCTTCCTGTGCGGGTATTTAGGGTGGGAAGCAGGGGCATTATTTCTCGGGAAAGCGCAGAATCAGGCATACTCCGATGCACTTCCCGATGATTCGACAGTTGTCGATCGCACGGTAGGTTGATGACTGGCTTGACCATGTCCTGCATTAAACATTTCATCCCATAAACTATTTGGTACTCCGAGAGCAAGGCATCGGGTTTCGTCCCTAGACCGTATTTTGAACGGAACTCTGTGCAGAGGTATAATATGGACAATCTTAAGGAGGGACGATGCAAATGGAAAAGTTTCAGGCGTTCATGGTTCGAAAAGACGAGAACGGCGGTTTCCGGAGCGGTCTCGAAACGCTGACCGTGGATCAGCTGCTGCCCGGCGATGTGACAGTCCGCATTCACTATTCGGGAGTGAATTACAAGGACGGATTGGCAAGCCTGCCCGGTGGGAAGGTCGTCTCCCGGTATCCGATGGTCCCGGGCATTGACCTGGCTGGCGAGGTCACGCATTCGGAGCACCCGGCGTTTAAGCCCGGGGACCAGGTGCTGTGCACGGGGTACGGCGTAGGGACCGACCACTTTGGAGGATTCAGCGAATACGCCCGCCTTAAAGGTGAATGGCTTGTACATCTCCCGGAGGGACTCAGCATGCGTGAGGTTATGGGAATCGGGACGGCCGGGTTTACCGCTGCCTTGTCGGTGGACGCTTTGATCCGGAGCGGCCTCACGCCCGACAGCGGGGAGGTACTGGTGACCGGAGCGACGGGCGGCGTTGGCAGCTTTGCCGTCAGTATATTGTCCCGGCTCGGATATCAAGTGACTGCCAGTACCGGCAAGCTGGAAGCGCAAAAAGAGTGGCTAACCGGGCTAGGAGCGAGCGCCGTGGTCGGCAGGGAAGAGATCTCCGCTCCGGTTCAAGGCGTGCTGTCCAAGAGCCGCTGGGCCGGCGTGGTCGACCCAGTAGGCGGTCCGCAACTGGGGACGCTGCTGAAAAGCGTTAAATACGGCGGCGGTATCGCCCTTTCCGGGTTGACCGGAGGAACGGCGTTCGACAGTACGGTTCATCCTTTTATCCTGCGCGGCATCAACTTGTTCGGGATCGATTCCGTGTTCTGTCCGATGGAAACCCGGAGCCGGGTCTGGAAGCTGCTGGGATCGGCGTGGAAGCCGGAGACGGCATTGTCACTAGGATTAACCGAATGTGGTTTGAGCGACCTGCCGGAGGTCCTGGAGGCGATTCTCCGCGGAAAAGCTGTGGGGCGGACCCTGCTTCGCTTGGAATCTTTGTCCGAGTGAACCGCGCTGCATAAACCGTTTGCTTTGATGGCATTCTAACCCTATATCAGCTTAGTGCCGCTATAATCGGCAACAGGAATCTGGAAGGGATGAACCATCATGAAGAAACGGGTAGCGGGAGTTCTGGCCGGTATGCTGATTGCAGCCGCCCTGGCCGGATGCGATTCGCATGAAGTCGTCAAAAAAGAAACCAAACTATATAATATGCAATCTTATTCGGAGGGAAACCTTCGGGCGCAATCCCAAGGCAAAGGGCTGAACGGCAAGTTTCTGAAGGAAATGCAGATTCAGTTCGGACATGAAGGGGTCCCTCTAACCCATGAGATGTACGCGGAGGACGGAAGGGGCAATATCAGTTATATGTATATGATTGCCGGCAATCCGCTGCAGTATATTACGCTGCACGTCTTTTCGAATGAAGCGGAGCGGGTCGAGCGGATTCATAACTGGTACGGCGACCAAAAATTGATCGATACGCCGCGGTCCCGGACGGTCATCTATAACTATTCTACCGCTTCCCTGATTTACACATCTTCCGGCAAAGAGAAGGGCAAATACGACCCGGAAGTGAAAAAGGTGTTTAATTCCCTGATCGACCGGATGAAATAATTCGGGGAATAACAAAATGCCGGCTCATCCGTGATGAGTCCGGCATTTTTTGTTTACTGTACCCGCAGACTATTCCTTCTTGTAAATTTCCCGCATGACGTGTCTGAGCTCCGGCACGATGATCTTCTCTAATGCCAGCTTGACGGCCCCTCTTGATCCCGGCATGGAAAAGATGGCGGTCTTGCCGACCGTTCCGGCGATGGCCCGGCTCAGAATGGCTGCTGCCCCGATATCCTCCGTATAGCTCAGGTACCGGAATATCTCTCCAAAACCGGGCATTTCCTTGTCCAGCAGGGAAGAGACCGCCTCGTACGTCGTGTCTCTCGGCGAAATTCCGGTTCCCCCGGTGAGCAGCAGAGCCTCGACATCCGGCCTTACTGACGCTTCGTGCACCAGCTCGCGGATCCCCTCGTAATCGTCCGCCACGATGGTATAATCGGCAATCCGGTAGCCCGCTTCCTCCAGCAGGGAGATCATCAGCTGCCCACCGGTATCGGTTTCTTTGGTCCGGGTATCCGAGACGGTCACGACCATACAGGACACGGTCATGGGTGCCTGGCTGCGATGCTCATCCACTGACTTCATGTTCATACGCTATCAACTCCCTACGATCTTTCCGGCTATTTCACTAGGATAGTCTTTTCTAGAAAGGCTTGCAAGTTTAAGGGATTACCGGGTGCGGTGGCGGCTGAAATCGCCAAAGGGCGGTAGGGGAGGGGGAAGGGATGCCTTGCGGCAGCGACAGGTGCTGTAGTACACTGTGCTAGTCATGCAAGGAAGGATAACGGAGGAGATATTATATGAGCCAAACGACGCCAATTTACATATTGTCAGGATTTCTTGGAAGCGGTAAAACGACATTGCTTCAGCAGCTGATAGACTATTGGCAGAAGCAGGGTCTGCTGCCGGCCGTCATCATGAACGAGGTCGGTGACGTGAACCTCGACGGGCTGCAGGTGCAGGAGCAGGTCCCGATGACCGAAATGCTGAGCGGCTGCATCTGCTGTTCAATCCGCGGGGATTTGAGCGGGGAAATCGCGGGTCTGATCCAGCGCGAGGCACCGGATGTTATCGTGGTGGAGGCGACGGGCATTGCCAATCCGATGGAAATTTTGGAGGGAGTGTCCGAGGCGGCTCTCTATTTGCCGATCGATCTGAGAGGCATCATGACGGTCGTGGACTCGGCTCACTTGATGGAGCTTTACAACGTCCAGAAGGGTAAAACCTACCGGCTCATGCAGGAGCAGATCCGCTGTGCATCGGCATTGATCCTGAACAAATTGGACAAGGTCACAGAAGAAGAGGAGAACCTGCTGCAGAGCATTGTAGCCCGGTGGAACGGATACGCAGGAGTCTGGAAGGCCGTCCGGTGCCGGGTGGACATCCCGTCGCTGCTTGATGCCCTGGGAGGAGTCAAGACAGACTGGAGTCGTGCGGCTGGCATTGAGATCAAGCAGGCTGCGGGAGAACTATTAACGGAAAATGGGAGGGAGTTGTCGCAAAAATCACACGGCGAACCGGATTCGGGCCATGGCCAGGATTCGCACCATTGGCACCACCCGCATCATGTTCATGAATCTCACAATCATGATTCTCATGCCCATGAATCACACGCCCATGAATCGCATGATCATGTCATGGTCTACACCCATTATTTTAAAGGTCCCGTCGAGAGCTTGGCCTTTGAACGGTTGATCGCCAATCTTCCGCGGGATGTGTACCGGGCCAAAGGCGTGCTGACCTTCAGCGATACGGCCAGCCGCTTTCTTTTTCAATATGCCTTCCGGGAGTCCGATTTTATGAAAATCACCCCGCAGGGAAATATTCCGGATGTGGCGGTTTTCATCGGCGAACACTTTTCGCGGAGTGAGCTCGAACAGGCTCTACTCAGTCTCGAACAAGCCGGGATGCAGGAGACAGACTGAATTTTCCTGGTTATAAGGCTTCCCAAACGGTTAATAGATGTGCAGAGCAGTAAATCACGGGAGGTAGAATCGATCATGGTGAATCACGAACAGCAGTACAAGGATTGTATCGAGGCCTGTTTGCAGTGCATGAATGCCTGTAATGTGTGTTATGTGTCCAGTCTGAAGGAGTATGAGCTTGCCATGCTGCGCGAATGCATCCGTCTGGACCGGGAATGCGCGGATATTTGCGATTTGGCGGCGCAGTCGATGCTTCGCCACAGCCCGTTTGTGACGCAGATCTGCGAGCTGTGCATCACGGCCTGCGAAGCGTGCGCCGAGGAATGCGGCAAGCACGATCACGATCACTGCCAAGCATGTGCTGAGGCGTGCCGCCGCTGCGCCGAGGCCTGCCGGCAAATGCTCGTAGCGGCCTGACCGATTGTGTTACAGTATGGAACGACTGCCTGATTGCCGAGGGATACCTCGGCAATCAGGCTTTTTTCGTTTCAGGGTTATGCATCCGTCTATGCGATTGATTTTTCATCGAACCGGGTAACATATGGATGGTTACGACAACCTGTATCGGCAGAAAGGAGAACAACATGGACAAGCAGAATGCCAAGGAATCTTCAAGCTTCATCCCCTACATACCCGCATCCAGAACGCTGCCGGAACTTACGGTGCTGGCCGTCATTTTGGGCATCATCCTGGCGGTTGTATTTGCGGCCGCCAACGCTTACCTGGGGCTTAAAATCGGGCTGACGGTCAGCGCATCCATTCCGGCCGCCGTCATATCGCTCGGTGTCCTGCGAGGCTTGTTTAAACGAAAATCGATCCTGGAAAACAATATTGTGCAGACGATGACGACAGCGGGTGAGGCGGTGGCAGCCGGGGCGATCTTTACCCTGCCCGCCCTATATATGTGGAATCAAGTCCCGGGCATCGGAACCGTCAGCTTCATCGTGCTCGTCGGGGGATTTTTGGGCGTCGCGATGATGATCCCGCTGCGCCGGCTGCTGATCGTCAATGAGCATCAGACGCTGCCTTACCCCGAAGGCACCGCTTGCGCGGAAGTACTGATATCGGGAGAAACCGGGGGCAAGAGCGCGAAAATGGTTCTGTACGGATTTATCGCCGGCGGTCTGGTGAAAGCGCTCGGGGATGGCTTCAAGTGGTTCAAGACCGAGATCGAAACCGGCATTTACCGGTTTAAAAATGCGGTCATCGGCATGGATACATACCCGGCGCTGCTTGGCGTGGGCTACATAATCGGCCCGGCAATTTCGGGGCAGATGATTGCCGGCGGAATCATGGCCTGGCTCGTCATGATCCCGATGATCGGCTTTTTCGGCGGAGGCGCACAGGCTGTGCTGTCACCGGCCGAAGCGCCGATACCGCAGCTGGACGCCTGGGGCATCTGGGAAGGCTACATCCGATACATTGGCGCTGGCGCCGTTGCGGCAGGAGGATTGATCACGTTGGTCAAAACCCTGCCCATGCTGTTCAGCTCGCTAGCGGCGACATTGTCCGGCTTGAGTAAACGAAACGAGCAGAAGGTTGCGCTGGACCGCACCCAATTCGATATCCCTGGCTTTTGGGTGACGATCATGATTGTGCTTCTCGTCATGATCATCGCGTTTGCCCCGTTGACCGATGTGGGGATCATTGGCGCCATCGCCATCGCCATTTTCGGCTTTTTGTTCGTAACGGTCGCCTCCCGGATCGTAGGCCTGGTGGGGAGCTCCTCCTCACCGGTGTCCGGCATGACGATTGCGACGCTGCTAATCGTAACCTTTATTTTTAAAATGACCGGTCTGTCCGGCATGGGCGGAATGATTGCCGCATTGACGGTCGGAGCGATCGTCTGCGTCGCGTTGGCGGTCGCCGGGGACATTTCCCAGGATTTGAAAACAGGCTTCCTGGTGGGCGGGACGCCTTGGAAGCAGCAGGTGGCCATGATGATCGGGGTGCTCGTGTCCGGTCTCGTGATCGGCTTCATTCTGTCGGTGCTGAACGAGAGCTACGGACTCGGATCCCAGCAGCTCCCTGCACCGAAAGCCGTATTGATGCGGCTGATCGTGGAGGGGATCATGTCGAACAATTTACCGTGGGAGCTGATCTTTATCGGTGCGGCTTCGGCGGTCGTGTTCGAGTTTTTAGGTCTCAACTCGCTGACCGTGGCGGTCGGCATCTACCTGCCGATTCATGTCAGCACCCCGATCATGGTCGGCGGCATCGTTCGCTGGTTCGTGGAATGGCGCTCTCGGAAGGATGCCGGATTGCTCAAATCCCGGGTGGAAACGGGGACGCTGCTGGCTTCGGGCCTGATCGCCGGCGAGTCGCTGATCGGGGTGATCATTGCGATCCTGATCTGGCTCGGCGTACCGATTCCGGGAGACGTCCTGGTCTCCAGCAATCTGCTTCCACTGGTTGTTTTCCTGCTTGTGGTCGTGATGCTGGCCTGGATCTCTCTCCGGCAGAAGAAAGAGTCCGTCGTGACGAAACGGGAGGTGTAGCAGAATGTTGGGCTACCGGAAAAAGCGAAAGGACAACGCGGGAATACCGATTAACTTGCTGGATTTGGTCCCGGTGCTGCATGCGAAGGTGAAGGCGGAAAAGAGCGGGGGTATCGTGACATTGTCCGTATCGCGGGAGGGGTGGCTGGCCCGCCAGTCCGTCAAATGGCTGAAACAGCCGGCGGTCGTCCAAATCCGTTTGGATCCGCTGGGCAGTGAAGTGGCCGCCTGCTGCGACGGTTCCCACTCGGTAGCGGATATCGCGGGCAAGCTCCATGCCCGGTTCGGCGAGGAGGCGGAGCCGCTGCTGCCAAGGCTGGCCAAGTTTATCGAGCTGCTGGAAATGAATGATTTGGCAGTATGTCATCCCTTCGTTTTCCGCGAACAGGCATAGGATACATAGCATCGACAAGGCCAGGCAATTCTGTGGCCGGAAATGGGGGTGTTGCATTCTTCGCTGTCCCCCGTGTATACTATTGGAAAATTGAACGTCTAGGAACGGGAGAGTAGTAAAGCGTTAGGGCATCAAGCGAGCCGGGGATGGTGGAAGCCGGTATGCCGCGTTTTATGAAGCGCACCCGGGAGACGGCCTTTTGAACTGAAACCGATGAAATGGTTGGTTGAGGAGTAGAGAGGTCCGGTCAGCCGCCGTTACAGGCTTCAAGGGAAACGGATGCCGTGCAGGCGCAAAGCCCGTTTACTTAGAGTGGTACCGCGGGAATTCAGCTCTCGTCTCTATTATAGAGACGGGGGCTTTTTTGATTTTCGATAGACGTTAAGTAAGGGAAGGGATGATTGTTATGTTACATGAATGGATCGCGTCGGCTCTCGAGCCGCATGTGCCCTGGACGAAGCAGCAAGTGGAGGACCTGCTGGAAACCCCGCCGCAGCCGCAAATGGGGGATGTTGCTTTTCCGTGCTTTTCGCTGGCCAAAACGTTTAAAAAGTCGCCTGCGGACATCGCAAAAGAGCTGGCTTCCCGGTTCGACGGCGGGGACGGAATATTGGCGGAGGCAGCCGGCCCTTATGTCAATTTCAGGCTGGTCCGGAAACGGTACGAGCAGCAAATCATGGAAGAGTTGACGGCGTCGGATCATAGGCCGAACCTGGGAAAAGGTGAAAAAGTGCTCATCGACATGTCCTCGCCGAATATCGCCAAGCCGATGGGTATCGGGCATCTGCGCTCCACCATGATCGGTGCCGCCCTGTACAACATGTACAAACTGGCGGGGTACGACGTGGCCAGCGTCAACCATCTGGGAGACTGGGGCACGCAGTTCGGCAAGCAAATCGCAGCCTACAAGCGCTGGGGGGACGATACAGCCATTGCGGCCAATCCGATCAAGGAATCCCTGAAGCTCTACGTTCAGTTTCATGAGGAAGCTCCTAATGATGAGACGCTGGAGCCGGAGGCCAGGGATTGGTTCCGGAAGCTGGAATCCGGGGATGAGGAAGCATACCGGCTGTGGAAATATTTTGTGGACGTCAGCTTGAAGGAGTTCCAGCGGATGTACGACCGCCTGGGCGTCAGCTTCGACCATACGCTCGGCGAAAGCTTTTACAACGACAAGATGGGAGCTGTCGTGGATCAGCTGCGCGACCAGCATCTGCTCGAAGAGAGTGAAGGCGCGCTGGTCGTACGCCTGGATGAGGAGGGGATGCCGCCTTGCCTGATCATCAAAACGGACGGGACGACCATCTATCCGACGCGTGACCTGGCGACCGCCATTTACCGGCACGAGGTCATGAAAGGCGACAAGCTGCTGTATGTCGTGGGCGGCGAGCAGAGGCTGCATTTTCAGCAGGTGTTTGCCGTGCTGCGCCGCATGGGGGCGGACTGGGTGGATCAATGCGAGCATGTGCCGTTCGGCCTGATGCGGTTTGAAGGAAAGAAAATGTCGACCCGCCGCGGCAAGATCGTCTATCTTGAGGAAGTGCTGGATGAGGCGGTTGCCCGGGCACTGCAAATCATCGAGGAGAAAAACAGCAGCCTCGAACAGAAGGAGGAGGTCGCGGAGGCGGTCGGCATCGGGGCGATTATTTTCGGAGATTTGAAAAACAACCGCCAGAACGAAGTGGATTTTTCCCTGGAGGAAGCGCTG
The DNA here is from genome assembly GCF_014192015.1 of Paenibacillus rhizosphaerae. Classification (GTDB taxonomy): domain Bacteria; phylum Bacillota; class Bacilli; order Paenibacillales; family Paenibacillaceae; genus Paenibacillus_AQ; species Paenibacillus_AQ rhizosphaerae. The sequence goes on from NZ_JACHXJ010000001.1 coordinate 686,781, forward strand.
AATTTTGACGGGGAGACCGGACCGTACCTCCAGTACACGTATGCGCGTACCCAGAGCGTGCTCGCCAAAGGGCGAGCGGCAGGAGAGACGGAAGGCGGAACGGCCGGGATTACCGACGGCGGCAGCGGCCTGCTTGGAGATTCCGGTTGGGAGCTGCTGAAGCTGCTGACCCGCTTCCCGGATCAGCTGAAGCGCGGGATCCAGAACAACGAGCCTTCGGTGATGGCGCGGTATGCGCTGGATGTAGCTCAAGCGTTTAACCATTTTTACAACAAGGAACGGATTGTCATCGAGGACAGCAGCTTAAGAGAAGCGAGACTGAAGCTGACGGAACTAACGGGCGCTTCATTAGCGAGAACGATGCATCTGCTCGGATTAAAAACGCCGCAGCGGATGTGACGTCCATTTGTTGAACGGGGAGGAGAGTTGGTTGGCTGTACAGCAACAAGGACCCGGCCGGCGGAGTACGCCGGCGGGGATCATCCTCCGGCTCAAAGGCACCGCTGATTTCGGGTTGTGATTGGACCGTAAGCGCGGTAACATGGAGATAGGTCTGTCCGACCAGGAATTTTTACATAAGTGGTTGAACCTCGGCAGCAGGAGTCAGGAGGAAAAACATGAAATCAGTCGGTCTACAAGGTATCGAGCAGCAATCGAAGGAACTGTTCGCGTATTTCGGCTTGGCCGTATACTATTCGCAGGCATTGGAGCAGCAGCTGACCAATCTGCTGATGCTGATGAAGCTGTCGAAGGGGGAGGTTCCTTCCGAAGAGGAGCTGACCGAGCTGTACCGGCGCAAGCTCAGCAGTTCCCTGGGCCAGCTCGTCAACGAAATCCGGCATCACTTTCCTTTTACGGAAGAAGAGACGCTTCTATTAAAAGAGGTATGGAAGCAGCGGAATTATATCGTTCACGACTATTTCAAGGAACGGATCAAGGAGACGTTCACTCCGGGCGGAAGGGCTCGGATGATCCGCGAGCTGACCGCCTTTCGGGATCAAGCACAGGAGCTTGAGCGGAAGCTGCAGGGTTACACGAATGAATTATACGTCAAGCTGGGGCTGGAAAATGATCAGCCGGGCGGCTCCTATCAGCACTGACTCATCATAAAATAGGCATTCCGGCCTACGGGCAAATTGAAACATTTGCGGTTGGTTCCCCGTCTGAGAGGCTGAGGAGGTGATTTGGATGAAAATCACAAAGAAATGGGCTGCGTTCATGGTGGCGGCAGGCTGCCTGGTATCGGCGTCTTCCGCCTACGCGTTTTCGGATCTGCCGAATAAGCAGCAGGAAGGTATCGCGGAAGCGCTGCAAACGCAAGGAGTCATTCACGGCATTTCCGCAGACCGGTTCGGTCCGGCCGAGCCGCTGACAGCAGCCCAAAGCGTGCAGATGCTGGTCAAAGCCATGAAGCTTCAGCCGGACGTGGGTGCAGCGAGCGCCGGGATGCTGGCGGTTCCATCCTCCGCCTGGTATGCCCAAGCAGCCGAAACGGCGCTGGATCACGGGCTTGTGGCATCAACCATCGGCAGCTGGAACGACAAGGTCACGAAGGAAGAGTTCGCACAGATGCTCTACAAAGCCGTTTCTGCTACCGGCGACTACCCGCTGATCAAAATGTACGTTACGGTCCAGGATGAGAACGACATGGCTTCCGGATCGCGGGAGGCCGTCCAGTTTCTGCTCCTTACCCACATAGCCGAACTTGATTCGCAGCAGAAATTCCATCCCAAGGACAACATCACCCGGATGGAGGCGGCGGAGATGGTCTATCACGCCATGAATTTCGTTGCTTCGCATCAGTCGGTCAATCCGCCGGAGAACGATGACCAAGTCGCTGTCAGTGTGGAGAAGGTGAACGACCAGGTGAACCGGATCGTCCTTACCAAAGAGGACATGCCGAATCCGGGATACGGCCTCAAAATCGACCGGATCGAGTTCGTCTCGGAAGGGAAGGCGGTTGCCTATTACACCGTCACCAAACCCGCCCCGGGTATGATGTACCCGCAGGTGATTTCCACGGCCAAGGTGTCCTTTTACATGGACAGCAAAATTCAGGTCAGCGTCAAGCAAACTGGCGGCGGCCTCGGTACGGGCATCTCCCTGAAGGGATCGCTCGAAGAGACGCCGTCCCTTACCCGATAAATCGTATCGTCCGCCCATCGCGGCGATACTAGATCCCCCGGCTTCCGGAACACCGGAGACAGGGGGATTTTTTTGCGGCAGGATCAAGCATAGGAAGATTCCGGTTAAAAATATCCTTTTTCGTTGACGAGGCAAATAGTATCGCGCCGCCCATCCCGTTTACCATGCTGGCAAGGGGGGAAGAGGATGTCGCAGCTTGCGAACAGCGTGCCCATCACCGAGAGGAGGAAGAAGCGGGGATTGGCTTACCGGATGCTCAGGCAGTGGAATATTCAACTGATGGTCATACTTATGGCATTAAAAAGGGAGCGATCCGATTACGGAATCGCTCCCTTGGGCTGTTTTTTTCGTTTATGCTCTTGTTCTTTTCACGGCAATCAAATGCTGGCACATCACTCCGGAATGACCATGGCCCAGAAGCGCAGAATGCAGTCTGTATGGCGTCGCCCGGCGAATTACACCGGAGAAGGTGTCTGAACCGGCGGCTGTGCCTTGATCCCGCTGTCCAGGGCAGGTGCCGCTGCACCCGAGCCCTGCTGAAGCTGATACATTTGATAATATCTGCCGCCGAGCTGCATCAGCTCGTCATGGCTGCCCTTCTCGACAATTTCGCCCCGGTGGAGCACCAGAATCTGATCGGCGCTGCGGATGGTCGAGAGGCGGTGCGCGATGATGAACGTCGTACGGCCCTTCTTCAGCACCTCGAGCGCGGATTGGATCAGGCTCTCCGTCTCGGTATCGATGTTGGCCGTGGCCTCGTCGAGAATGAGGATCGCCGGATCGAAGGCGAGCGCGCGCGCAAACGAGATCAGCTGACGCTGCCCCGCCGAGAGCGTGCTGCCCTTCTCGACGACAGGCTCATCGAAGCCCTGCGGCAGATGCGCGAGGATCCGTTCGGCACCAACGTCGCGCAGCGCCTTTTCAATTTGCTCGCGCGAAATTTTGGCGTCGCCCAAGCTTACGTTCGAGGCAATCGTACCCGTGAAGAGGTACGGATCCTGCAGCACGATGCCCATATGATGACGCAGCCACTGCTTCGGCAGGGCGGTCACATCCTGGCCGTCAATAGTGATGGTCCCTTTTTGCGGGTCATAGAACCGGAACAGCAGGTTGATGATCGAGCTTTTGCCCGAACCGGTATGGCCGACCAAAGCGACTGTCTGCCCCTGCTGCGCTTCAAAATTGATGTTCTTCAGGACATAATGGTCATCCTTGTAGGCAAAGGAGACGTTTTTAAACTCGACGTTGCCTTTGTACCGCGGCATTGTCCCGTCCGTCACGTCTTCGCCCGGTTCATCCATCAGCGTAAATACGCGGCCGGCTGAGACCATGGAAGAGTCCAGGGCGGCGAGCTGGTTGACCATCCCGGTAATCGGCTGGAACAGGCGCCCCAGCACGTCGACGAAGGCGTACAGTACGCCAAGCGAAACGGCGCTGCCTCCGGTCAGCGTGCCAAAGCCGAAGTACCAGAGGATCACGGCAAAGGAAAAGCTGCGCAGGACGTTGACCAGATTGTGAGTCGTTAACGCGTTCAAATTGAGCATTTTGTTCTGATGCTTCATATAGTCGTCGTTCAAGGCTTCAAACTCTTCGGACGTTTGCTTTTGCCGGCGGAATACGCGGATAATGGACATCCCTTGAATGGACTCATTGATGATGGCGTTAATTTCGCTTAAGCGCGACCGGATGACCGTGTTGTACTTGGTCGCGAATTTTCGGTAAAGTACGATCCATACGATCAGCAGCGGGACGACGAACAAGCAGACGAGGCCGAGCCGGACGTCCAGCAAAAACAAGGCGATATACACCCCGGTAATGTAGATGATCCCCGAGCTGAAGTTCGACAGCACCGCAACGAACAGGTCCTTGACCGCTTCAGTGTCATTGGTGATGCGGGAGACCACCTTGCCGGCAGGCAGCGTATCGAAGAAATAGACCGGAAGCCGCTGCATGTGCGCATAGACGTCGGTCCGCAGCTTCTGGATGACTTTGTTGGCGGAAGACTGCAGCCAGTACGTTTTGCCAAATTCCGTAAAGATGCTGATCACCAGGAAAATGCAGTACAGTCCGACGAGCTTCAAAATACCCGGAATTTCCTGCTTGTAGAAGGAATACAGCTCACTCGCGGACAGCTTGGCGGCCGGATAGGTTTCCACAGCGCCGCCGCGGCTGATCGTCAGCTGTCCGTTCGCGAATTTGCGCTCCCCGTCCGGATTGGCTACCGGCTGGCTGACAAAATAAAAGTCCCGTCCGGTCTGCAGCAGCCGGACCTCCTGGCCTTTGGCCTCTCCTTCCCCGAACCGGTCGCCGCGCTTGTAATAATGGCCGTTATAGGATACGGCGTTTTCAGATGACGTCGTTTCAAAATATGGCCTTTCAATGCCCAGCATATGATCGTCGATCATCGACTTGGCGATGAACGGGCCGGCAAGTTCGGCGCCGACGCCGATCGCCAGGGCGATGATGGCCGCGATAAAGATGCCTTTGGCGCATAGGGCGTACTGGAACAGCCGCTTCCCTACGCTAGCTTTAGAATTCATAGGTTTACACCTCATTTTTATGTGGACAAATTGTTTTCGACCTGCTGCCGTTCAAACTGCTCGCGGTACCAGCCGCCTTTGGAGAGCAGCTGCGCGTGGGTTCCTTCTTCAACGATGGCTCCTTCATCCAGCACCACGATCCAGTCCGCATGTTCGATGGCGGACAGGCGATGCGTGGAGATCAACGTCGTTTTACCGGACCGCTGCTCACGGATATTTTCGATAATCCGAGCCTCGGTTCGGGCGTCGACCGCAGAAAGGGCGTCATCGAGTATGAGGATATCCGGATCGGAAATGAAGGCTCTGGCCAGCGATACGCGCTGCTTCTGGCCGCCGGAGAGGGATACGCCTTTCTCGCCGACGAGGGTGTCAAGTCCCGCTGCGAGCGTGTGCAGGTCGTTGTCAAACGCCGCTGTCGCGATCGCTTCCATAATGATGTCGTCTTCGGCCTGAAATTTGCCGAACTGGATATTTTGCCGGACCGATTTGGAGAACAGGATCTGTTCCTGCGGCACATAGCCGATCCAGCCGTGAAGCTGGTTTTGGGTGATGCGCTCGATCGGAACCTTCGAGATCAGAATTTCACCGGTTCCCGTCGGATACTCGTGCAGCAGCTGCTTGAGGAGCGTCGATTTGCCGCTGCCTGTGCGTCCCACGACACCGAGCGTCTGGCCTTTATGCAAGGTCAGGTTAATGTGCTTCAGATTGTCGACCGATGACGTCGGATACCGGAACGTGACATCCCGCAGCTCAATCGTGTCGGGACGCTCCACCCGAACCGGATCAGGCACATCCTGAACGTCCGGCACGACCGATAACGTCTCATTCACACGGTCGAGCGAGGCGCTGCCCCGCTGCATGACATTGATCAGCTCGCCGATCGCAAACATCGGCCAGATCATCATCCCGAGGTACATGTTGAACGATACGAGATCCCCCAGGGTAATTTGATTTTTAAATACGAGATAAATGCCGAAAGCCAGGCCGATCACGTAACTCGCGCCTACGCATAAACGGATGGTCGGCTCGAACAAGGCGTCCAGCTTGGCGACCCGCATGTTTTTGCGGTACACGTCATCCGTGATTTCCTTGAACCGCCGCTGATCCTCACGCTCCTGAACGTACGCGCGGATGACGCGAACCCCGGCGACCGATTCGAGCACCTGGTCGTTCATGTCGCCGAATGCGTCCTGAGCGGCCGTATACCGTTCGTGGATGACCTTGCCGTAAATTTTCATGGCCAAGGCGATAAACGGCAGCGGCAGGATGGCGGCGAGCGTCAGCTTCCAGCTGATGAGAAAGCCCATCGCCAGCAGCACGACGCTGAGGTACACCGTCGAGTCTGTCATCACAAGCATACCGAAGCCGGCCGTGTTGGCGACGGAACGCAGGTCGTTGGTGGCTCTGGCCATCAAATCGCCCGTGCGGTTCCGTTCGAAAAACGGAGGCACCATGCGCAGCAGCTGGTTCATGTAGCGGGAACGCAGGATGCGTTCTACGAGGTTCGCGCCGCCGAACAGCTTGTGCATCCATATGTAGGTGATGATGTAAATCACGGTCAATGTACCGAGAATCAGCACAATATACCGTGTCAGCGAAGTCCAGGTAATCGAGCCGCGGACGATTTCGTCGATGGCGCTCCCGAGAAAACGCGGGGGAAACAGCTCGCCGATTCCGCAGAGGATCAGCATAATCAGACCGATCAGGTAACGCTTCTTTTCCTGGCGGAAAAACCAGCCCAGGTTTTTAAGTACGGAAAACAAAACTTTCACTTCCTCTCATGTCTAAAATGCCGGCAGTTCTTGCTTGCGGAGTTCATGGAAAATTAAAAAAGGCATACCATCCGTAAACGGACGATATGCCTTGCAATCCTACATTTATCATGCGTACGGTTGAGTGTGAGCAGCCGTACCGCGGAAGGTTAATATTCAATGGCTCCAAGAGGCACGACTTCGTCGAGCTCCTTAAGAAGGCCTCACCAGCAGGGCTGCTCCAGTATTCAATTGATAAAGATCTTGATGATGGTTGCGTGGATGAAAATTTATCATATTGAACACAGAACTCACCCTTTCTTGTTGATGTTGGTCTTGAGCCCGAACAGGGAGCACTTGCGTATCAAGGACGCGACTTGCCGGGTTCATTTGGGAATAAATTGAAAACGGATCTCGTATGCAGAAAATTTTATCATCGCGTCAAGAGAGCTGTCAATTTATATTTTCAGGAATCAGCAAAAAAATGTTATGATGTACGTATGAACATACAGATTAGAGAGAGGGAGTGAAACCAGATGGAACTGCGAATCAGCCCAGACGCTGCACGCTGGTATAAACGAGAATTGAATTTGGCAGAGGGCGCGGCACTTCGCTTTTTTCCCCGCTACAGCTCGGGCGGCGGACTGCATCCCGGATTTTCGCTCGGCATTTCCGTGGAGAACCCGGAGCATCCGGTGCTGAAAGAAGAGCTTGAGGGCGTGGCCTTTTTCATAGAAGAACAGGACACCTGGTATCTGCAAGGATATGATCTGGTCGTCAATTATTTGGCAGCTTACGATGACATTGAATATGTATATGAAGCAGAGCGGGAACATAACACTTCCGCCACTTCTTAATTAGGCTGAACCGGCCGCATCCGCTAAACCAAGCGAATGCGGCTTTTCTTTTGCTGACTGCAAGGCATGGACTATTCATTTCACTTCCGGGAGGAGACGGAGGGGAAACCGATCATGCGGTATTCGTAGCGGCCAACCTCCAACCGGCCGGCGGCGGCGCGTTCACCGCTCAGCTTATCGATTCCTTCGCGAGGCAGCGTCACGCTTCCCCCTTCTCCGTTCATGTTGACAATGACCCACAACTCCTCTGTTTCCGATTCGCGCGGCGCCACGATCGTGCCGATGGTCGTTTCCGCGCGCCGCGTAACATTCGCTACTTTCCCGTAATGGATCAGCATCCGCTCCAGCATCTCGTTGCCCTCGTCTCCTGCCGGCAGCGAGCCGAGCAGCACGATCCTGCCTTGCCCCCGCTTCATTTCCGTCAGGAAGGACAAGCCCGGCGATGGGCCGCCGATGAGCGTGCCTATGCTTTTCGCCTCCACCGGCTCATATACGGAGCTCCAAAGGGACAGCGGGGCTTCCAGCCCGAACGCAGAGCCGACCGTACCCGTCCCGTCCATCGCATAGGTAAACACCGTCTCTGTTCCGGTCAAGGACTCCAGCTCACCGAGCCCCGCGTCCACAGGGACGGTATGCTCTTCCGTCCGGATTCCGGTGAGCGGCCCCACGATCCAGATGCCGCCTCGCTCTACGAATGCAAGTGCCCGGGCGATCAAATCCGATGACAAGTAGGGGATAAACGGGGTCCAGAGCAGCTTGTAGCCTTCCAATGAGGCTCCTTCAGGAATAAGGTCACGGTGCATGCCCGTCCGCAGCACCCGCTCGTAGGCGCCGCTCACCAGTCCGCGGTGGCGAAGCTTGCCGTGCGATTCGGTCGCAAGAAACGCCTTGGCCCGGTCGGAGTAAGAAATCGCGACCTCCGCCTGTGCGGGCCGGCTGCCCGTGATCGCCGGCTCGATCGCCTGCCGCGCTTGCTCCGCCTCGAGCACGTTCGGATAGCCGAGGCCGGGCTTGCCCCAGGCGCTGACGACCGAACCGTGCGGCTGCTCGGAACCCGCCCGCTGCTGCCTCCACAGCCAATAACAGAACCCTTCCGCTCCCAGCGCGTAGGCGGCGACCGCTTCGGCTGCCAAATAGCCGTTCGGATGTGGGGTACCGCTGCTCGCAATTGATCCCGCATGGGAAGGGCTCGTTTCCATGATCCAGAACGGCCGCCCCGGCTTGAAATTCCGGTATAAATCGCAGTTCAGCAAATAGGCGGCGTAATGGGCCGCGCTGGCGTACGTATCAAAGGACGCGAAGTCCAAATGCCGGTACAGCCGCTCGTTGTCGATGTGGAACGCGACGCTGCCGTTGTGAGTCACCGGCGCGGCCGAGTGACGGCGGATGATCGCCGTCTGCTCGACGGCGAACTCGGCGATTTTCTCCATTGAGAACAGACGGTACATTGTCTGCATCGACGAGTTGTGCAGAAACGGAGTTGGCCCCGGCTGCGGCACCTGGTCGAATACGTTGTACGATTCGCTCCAAATCCGCGTTCCCCATAGCTCATTCAGCCGTTCGACATTCCCGTAACGCCGATACAGCCATTCGTGCCAAAGCCGGCGGCATACGGCACACATGCACTCGGAGACATGCGCTTTAAATTCGTTGTCAAGCTGCCAGCCGATGACCCCGGGAAGGCGCCCCAGTTCCTGGGCGAGGCGTTCGGTGATCACTGCAGCCTTTTCCCGGAACGCTGGGTGGTTTGTGCAGGCATGCTGCCGCGAGCCGTGCCCGAGCGGGGTACCTTCCGCGTTGACGAACAGCCGCTCGGGATGCCCGTGTGTATACCAGATCGGCGGTGTGGCGGTTGGGGTGCACAGGATCGTCTCCACGCCGGCCTCATATAACTGCCTGATCACGCCAGCAAGGGGAGAGACATCGATATGCCCCTCTTCGGGCTCAATGGTCGACCATAGAAACTCACCGATCCGAACGACGTTGATGCCGGTTTCCGCCATCCGCCGGATATCTTCCCGGACAACTTCACCGCTCCACAATTCCGGATAAAAAGCCGCTCCATGATAAAGCTTATTCATCATTTGCGTTCCACTCCATTTCGCTGTATGGTTACCAACCCAACCCCACTTTAGAAGGGGGCCGCGGGGAACGCAATCGGACATTTTTGCAGCGGGAATGATGCGGTATATCACTCTTTTGCCGGCTTTGCACTTTTTTAAAACATCCCTTAAACCCGCGCCCCGGGAGTCTTCAAAAATGTCTCATTGCCGGAAAAGAAAGCGCTGACCGATAATAAGGCCACAACGCTCGCGAGGCGATGAACACATATGGAGGTGGAAAGCGATGGAGCAGGCGACGGCCCAAGGGAATCTTCCGCAAACGTCCAAGCCGGGGGTTTACCGCACGAGCATCGCGGCCAGGCTGCGCAGGGACAAATGGCTATACCTGTTAATGCTCCCCGGCTTGCTTTATTTTTTGATATTCAAATATATGCCCATGTGGGGCGTGCTGCTGGCCTTCCAAAACTATCAGCCGTTCACCGGGTTTTGGAAAAGCGAATGGGTGGGCTTCGAGCATTTCCGCCTGTTCTTTGAAAACCCCGAGTTTTTTATGCTGCTGCGCAATACACTGCTACTGTCGTTTTACAATCTGATCTTCTTCTTCCCGGCTCCGATCATCTTGGCGCTTCTGCTGAACGAAGTCAGGCTCGCATTCTTCAAGCGGACCATTCAAACGATGATTTACGTCCCGCATTTTATATCGATGGTCATCGTGGCGAGCTTGACTTACGTGTTTCTGACGACGGAGGGCGGCACCGTCAACGAACTGCTCTTCCAATACACGGGTAACAAAATTCAGTTTCTGTCCGATCCGGCATGGTTTCGGCCGATGATCATCCTGCAAACGATCTGGAAGGAATGCGGCTGGGGTACGATTATTTTCCTGGCGGCGCTGGCGGCCGTCGACGTGGAGCAGTATGAGGCCGCGACGATCGACGGAGCGAACCGCTGGCGGCAAATTTGGCATGTGACACTGCCGGCGATCCGCAGCACGATCGTGATTCTGCTGATTCTGCGGATGGGCAGCGTGCTGGATAACGGCTTTGAGCAAATCTATTTGATGCTGAATCCGCTCAACCGCACGGTGGGCGAAGTGTTCGATACTTACGTGTACGCAATGGGTATTACGCAGGGCGCGTTCAGTTACAGTACGGCCGTCGGGCTGTTCAAATCGATCGTCGGCGTCACGCTGGTGCTCGGCACGAACTGGCTGGCGAAAAAATTCGGCGAATCCGGACTGTACTAACCCACAAGAAAACGTCTGCCGACGAACATGCTAAGAAGCCAGTCGCGTTTTGCGGAAGTTTTTTCGAGATCAGGATGTTTTGTCTCGAAATTTTATACAATCTGATCTCTAAAGAAAGGGGAAATCCATCCATGGCCAAGCAATACAGGACCGCGGCCGGCGTCACGTTCGACGCAGCCAACTACATCGTCCTAACGCTGTTCGGGCTGGCCGCCGTGCTTCCTTTCGTCTACGTTATCGCGGGCTCCTTCGCCTCGGACGCGGAGCTGACGCAGAGAGCGGTGTTTTTTATCCCGAAAACTTTTACCTTAGCGGCCTATGAGTTTATTTTTTCGACGGGGACGATCGTCAAGAGCATCGGCGTTTCCATTTACGTCACCGTCATCGGTACGCTCGTCAATCTGTTTTTTACGGTCACGATGGCCTATTCCTTGGCCAAAAGAGGACTTTACGGACGTAATCTGGTGCTGAATCTCGTCATCTTCTCCATGCTGTTCGGCGGAGGGATGATTCCGACGTACCTGGTCGTCAAAGAGCTGCACCTGCTCGATTCGCTGTGGGCACTCATGCTGCCGGGTGCAATCAGTGCGTTTAACCTGATTATCGTCAAAAACTTTTTTCAGGAGATTCCGAAGGAAATCGAGGAAGCGGGCCGCATCGACGGCTGCTCGGAGCTGGGTCTGTTATGGCGGATCGTGCTGCCGCTCTCAATGCCCGTTCTCGCCACCTTCACCTTGTTTTATGCCGTGGGGCATTGGAACGATTTCTTCGCGGCGCTGCTGTATATTAACGATCCTGAAAAATGGCCGCTGCAGGTCATGCTGCGCCAGATCGTCCTGCTGTCACAGGCGGCCGCAGGCGATTTGAACTCGATGGACCCGAATTTCGTGAAACCGCCGGACCAATCGATCAAAATGGCCGTCATCGTTGTCGGCACGATTCCCATTCTATGCGTGTATCCGTTCCTGCAAAAGCACTTCGCCAAAGGCGTTCTGCTGGGGTCGGTCAAAGGCTAAGGCTTGCTGTTCACTGTGTAGTCCTGCCGAAGCTCCGTCATTTATACACCTCAACACGGATTTTTCGCTTGGAGCCCGGGCGGTTTTACAATATGATCTAACGTTAAAGGGAGGCTTTCTTCGTGAAGAAAAAGAAAAAGCAAGCGAAACGCGTGTCCACATTTCTCATTTTAAGTACGGTTTGCGCCGCAGCGCTGGCAGGCTGCTCATCCGGCAGCGGGGGTGAGGGCGCCTCGGGCGACTCGTCCGCATCTCCTTCTGCAAACGCTTCTGCGGAGGCGGAGAAGCCGCTTAAGCTGAACATTATGCTCCCGATTTTTAAAACAAACTATCCGAAGGATGACAGCCCCGTCGCCGCCGAGCTCGAGAAGCTGACGAACACGGACATCCATTTCGAATGGGTGCCGAACGCTTCATATGGCGATAAATTCAACATCACGCTTGCATCCGGAAATCTGCCGAAAATCATTTACGTGCCCGATTCGAAGGGACCCAGTTTCGTGAGCGCCGTCAAATCAGGTGCTTTTTGGGACCTGACCGATAAGCTGAAAAATTATCCGAACCTCAGTCAGGCCAATGAAGTTATTCTGAACAACTCTTCGATTAACGGCAAAACGTACGGGATTTACCGCGGGCGCGAGCTCGGCCGCAACGGCGTATATTACCGCCAGGATTGGCTGGAAAAGGTGGGCCTGCAGCAGCCGAAAACGATCGACGAATTCTATAACATGCTGAAGGCGTTTAAGGAAAAGGATCCGGATGGCAACGGCAAGGACGACACGTACGGTCTGGTGATGGTCAAGTGGACGGCAGGCTGGGGATCCGGCTTCGACCAGATCAAGCTGTGGTTCGGCGCGCCGAACGTATGGGGCGAAAAGGACGGCAAGCTCGTGCCGGAGTTCGAATACGACGAATATTTCGAAGCGCTCAAGTTTATGAAGAAGCTGTACGACGAGAAGCTCGTCAATCAGGATTTTGCCGTGATGGATTCGGCGAAATGGACCGATCCGCTCGTGAACGGCCAGGCCGGCGCCATTATCGACGTCGTGGACGGAGCGGCCCGGGCCGACGACAAGATTCATGCCGCGCTAAAAGACGCTGGCAAAGAAGATTCCAGGGAGCAGTACGTGGACGTGTTCGGCGCCGTCACCGGTCCGGATGGACAAATTCATACGCTGCCTACATCCGGTTTCGCCGGCTTGCTGGCCATCCCGAAATCGAGCGTGAAGAGCGAAGAGGAGGTTGACCGCATCCTGAAGTTCCTCGACCAGCTGAATGAACCGGACCTGCAGACGCTGACCAGCTTCGGGCTTGAAGGCAAGCATTACAAGAAGATCGACGACAAGACGCTGGAAAGAAGCTCGGATTCAGTGCTGCTCGAGTCGGAAGTCGAAGGGCTGAATCAGATGGTGCCGTACATTCCGGAAGGCAAAGGGCTCCAGGTGGCCCAAACGCCGCTTCGTTTGAAGCAAACGGAGGTTCAATTGAAAAACCGGGACACGATCGTCGCCAATCCGGCGGAGCCGTTCATTTCCGAAGTGTACGCGCAAAAAGGGCAGCAGCTCGGCAACATCATAAACGATGCCCGGATCAAATTTATCGTCGGCCAGATCGACGAGAAGGGCTGGCGTGATGCGATCGAGCTGTGGAAAAAATCGGGCGGCGACGACTATGTGAAAGAAATCAACGAGCTGTACACAGCTTCGAAGTCCTGATCGGCCAAACAGAAGTGTCCGGCGCGGCTGTCCCAAGAGACGGCCGCCTGGGATACGGACTATTTTTATATTCGGGGTACCGTAAAACACCTGATTTCACAGCAAGCCCCACGTTGTGGGGTTATTTCCGTTCCCCCGGTTTTTTGAACGATTTACTCGGATTTTATGCTGGACATATCCGGGGGGCGGAGGGTAATGTTTTCTAAAGGGCGGGGTTTTTTATTACAGTTAATTGTATACGCTTACATATTTGAGTGACATGATTGAATACCATTTGCCTCGCCATAAAGGCGGGTAAGACAAATTCTGGATATGGTTGGTGAGCTGACGATGAATGGATGGAAGTCGGTAATGGCCCGCTTATCTGGCGGCGGATCGGGCAGCTTTTACAGAAAAAGCCTGATTATGTTCTTGTTTGTGGCCGGCATTCCCGGGATCATCACGGGGATGCTTGTGTACTCCATGGCGGGCGGCAGGCTGGAGAAGGAGCTGCTGAAGCTCCATAATGACCAGATTGAGCAGCGGTCGCTGAACATGGACAAGCAGCTGTCCAACCTTGAAATGATGCTGGCGCATTGGGCGTTTGACTCGCGTTTTGACTATTCGCTTAGCGGCCACGACTTCGTGCGCGACTTCGAAAAAACGCGCGACATCACAAACACGCTGCTGGTGATGCAGGGCTCCAATACGATGATCCATAACGTCAGCCTTTATTTGCGCGGAGACCAGAGGATATTGTTTTATCCGGAATACTCGGCCTTGAATGACCGGCAGCTTATCTCCCAGTACGACCGTCTGTTGGATGCGGGAAAGACGACGTATTGGACGCAGCAGGCACTTGACCCAGACCAGCCGGGAAAGCGGGAATTGACGTTTGTGCATCTTATCCCGGGGGGCAGCTCAAATCCGCTCGGGGCTTTGATCGTGAGACTGGACAACGATCAAGTCGCAGAGGTGCTGCGGACGTTGACTCCTTATGCAGACGGGGAGAACTTTCTGATGGAAGCGGGCGGCGGCTTGTACGTGTCGGCCAACGGCAACCGGATGGATTCGCCTTTTGTTAAGGCGGTCCGCGGTGAAGTGGAATCCGAGGGGAAGGCGCGAGGGTCTTTTCTCTTTGAGTGGGACGGCAAAACCTATGCGGTCACGTACGGCTATTTCGCACGTATCATGGACAACTGGCTGTACGTGTCGGCCTCGCCGATTACGAACATTACTGCCCCGGTCGTGCTCATATCCAAAGTCATTCTGGCGGTCAGCCTGAGTGCCCTTCTGCTGGCGGTGGTGCTGGCGTGGCTCGCCTCGAAGCGGATGTATTCACCGGTCAAACGGCTGATGGCGAATTTGCAGCCGCACGCTCCCCTAGCGGGAGAAGGACGCGTCGACGAATTTGCGATGATCGAGCGGCAGTGGCAGCACTTAAGCCGGGAGAGCCGGGAGCTGAACGCCAAGCTGCTGGAGCAGCTGCCCCATGTGAAGGAAAGCTTCCTCCATCAGCTGCTGCAGGGGTATTTGTACGCGTATTCGGAGGAGGATCTCCGATCGCGTATGGAACGGTACAAATGGCAGGTGTGCGGGAAGCAGTTCGTCGTGCTGTACGTTCATTTGACCGGCATCGCCGCCATGGAGGGGAAATTCAAGTTCGGGGACGAGGGGCTGGTCACTTTTGCGTCGGTCAACATGATTGAAGAGCTGGCAGCCGCAAATTTCGAGCAGAGCAGCACGATCAATTTCCACGACCTCGGATCGGGCGTGCTGCTGATCCTGCCGGAAGGAGAGCCGTGCGCAGAGCCGATCAAGGTGTTCAGCGAGGAGCTGACACAAGCGGTCAATCGGCTGCTGAACATGCGCGTTACCATCGCCGTCAGCCGGACCATGAACCGCATCAGCGACATTCCGCTCGCCTTTGAAGGTGTGAAACATGCTGCAAGCTTCCGCAACTTCGAGCATGACAATCAGATCATCGAGATGGAGCAGCTGAACTACGAAGACGGGGCCGAGCCTCCGTATCCGTTTACGCTGGAGCGGGAGTTCCTGCAGGCGCTTCGCACCGGACAGGAAGCGGATGCCCGGGCCCTGCTCGCCGACTTTCAGGATGCGCTGTCCGTACAAGGAGCCAAGGCGATCGATGTCCAGCAGGGAATGCTGCATCTGCTCGGATCCGTACAGCACGCGATCCTTGTATCCGGCATCCAGCCGAACCGCCTGTTCAAAGGCGCCAACTTGTATGAGCAGCTCTCGCAGATGAAAGAGCCGGCCGCCTTCCGGGACTGGTTCGAGGCGAAGGTCATCGCTCCGTTCATGCAGGAGCTGACGAACCGGTCGGACTGCCAGGTCAAACAGCTGATGGAGCAGGCGATGATCTACATGCAGCAGAACTACATGCTCGATATTTCGCTCGATAACTGCGCCGACCATATCGGCACGAATCCTTTTTTTCTGAGCAAGTCGTTTAAGCGGGTTACCGGCAAAAACTTTATCGATTACCTGACCGAGCTTCGCCTGGAAAAAGCGAAGGAGCTGCTGCGGGAATCGGAGCTGAAGATCAACACCGTCGCTGAGCAGGTCGGCTACCAGCACAGCTATTTTAACCGGATCTTTAAAAAGCTTGAGGGAATGACGCCAACCCGCTACCGCGAGCTGAGCCGGGCGGAATAGGCACAGCGATGCTGCGCGGAAGAAGCCGGCAGTGGTTCTACAAGAAACCGCTGCCGGCTTTTTATGCTGCCGCTGCTACTCCAAGGAGCCAGTCCAAGCATGCTCTTCAGGAGGCAGACCTCTGATGCCTACCCTGCCTGCAAGAATGTGCAAGCCGGGTGAAAACGTGCAATGCTTCCGCATCGGGCCCGCCAAGAAAGTGCCATTGCCGGGAAAACGGCCGTTCTCTACACTGAAGGCGTGATCACAAAAGCGGAAGCAAACGAAATGCCAAAAGGAGATGAGTCCATGAACGAAACCCGAGTAAACTTACGTTGGCTGAAGGACGCCCCGACCGTTCCGGCCGGGGTGACATGGGGCATGCCGTGGAAGGAAGGACAGCTGCAGAGAGACGAGCCGTTGGCACTGCACGCGCAGGAAGGCGGCGGGATTCCCGCCCTGCAGAGCTGGCCGGCCGCGTATTGGCCGGACGGCAGCGTCAAATGGACGGCACATGCAGCCGTTTTTCCCGCAGGAGCACCCTCCAGCTACGCCGTTGAGAAAGGGGAAGCCGCACGGACGGCATCGGCGCCTTCATTGTCCGTTACTGAGACGGATGAAGGCATTCAAGTGGACACGGGAGTGTTTTCTTTTCACATTCCGAAGAGCGGCAGCCGGATTATAAGCAGCGTGCACCGGGACGGAGTCCTCGTCTGCTCCGGCGGGGAATTAATCGCCGTCAAGGAAAGCGTAAGTGAGCTGACCGGCGCGCGTACGATCCGGGAGGAGCGGTATCAATCCCGGATTTATTCGGCAAAGGTGGAGCAGGCCGGGCCTGTGAGGGCGGTCGTCAAGCTGACAGGCCGGCACCGCACCGTGAACGGGACCGCGGAGTGGCTGCCGTTTTCGCTGCGGCTATACGCCTACGCGGGGCTGGAGTCCATTCGGATCGTGCACACGTTTTTTTACGACGGCAATCCGAACGAAGATTTCGTGAAGGGACTCGGCATCCGTTTCGTGCTGCCGATGCGGGAGAAGCTGTATAACCGCCACGTCCGTTTCGCCGGTGATACCGGCTATTTGAGCGAATCGCCGAAGACGCTGCATACGCGGCGGACGAAAGGCAAATATATGGACTTGTTCAAGCGTCAGCTGGATGGCGAAACGCTGATCGACGAACAAATGGACGACGATTATTTTATGAACCTGCTGGAGGAATCGGCTTGCTGGGACGGCTTTAAGCTGGCACAGCTCTCGGCCGATCATTACCGGATGGCCAAACGGACACAGCCCGGCTGCAGCTGGGTCAAAGCCGCCGAAGGGCGCAGAGCGCGCGGCGTCGCCTACGTCGGCGGCCCGGGCGGGGGGCTGGCGCTGGCCATGCGCCATTTTTGGCAGAAGCACCCCGCCGGTATTGAGGCGCACGGGATGACTGGAGATGAGGCGCAGCTGACCGCCTGGTTCTGGTCGCCGGAAGCTCCGGCCATGGATATGCGTCATTACGATACGAAAACGCATGTCGAATCGTCGTACGAAGGCGCAGAGGAGATGCGGGCAACCCCTTACGGCGTCGCAAACACGAGCGAGCTGACGATCTGGTGCCGCGAATCGACCCCTTCGCCGGCGGAACTGGAGGCTTACGCAGGGCATAACGAATCGCCTCCTCAGCTCGCGTGCGATCCCGACTATTTGCACCGTCAGGGCGCATTCGGCATCTGGAGCCTGCCGGACCGGGGGACGCCGGCCAAGGCACGCCTTGAAGAGAAGCTGGACGGCATCATCGCTTTCTTCCAAAGGGAGGTGGAACAGCGGCACTGGTACGGGTTCTGGGATTACGGCGATTTCATGCACAGCTATGATCCGGCCCGCCACGTCTGGAACTACGACCTGGGCGGCTGCGCATGGCAGAATACGGAGCTGGTTCCGAACATGTGGCTGTGGCTGATGTTTTTGCGCTCGGGGCGCGAAGACATTTTCCGGATGGCGGAGGCGATGACGCGGCATACGAGCGAGGTCGACGTATACCATTTCGGCGAATACGCCGGGCTCGGCTCCCGGCACAACGTCGTCCATTGGGGCTGCGGCTGCAAGGAGGCCCGGATCGGCATGGCCGGCCTGCACCGGTACTACTTCTATTTGACGGCGGACGAGCGGATCGGAGACATGATGGACGAGGCGAGGGATGCCGATTATACGACCGTCCACATCGACCCGATGCGGGCCTATTTTCCAAAAGACGAGCACAAGACGCATATTCGGGTCGGCCCGGACTGGGCGGCATTCAGCTCGAACTGGATGACCCGCTGGGAGCGGCAGGAGGATACGTTGTACCGCGATAAGCTGCTGACCGGCATTGCATGCATTAAGCAGGCCAATTACGGTCTGATTTCCGGCCCGACCTACGGCTACGATCCGCAAACCGGCGTGCTGACGCCGATGGGCGACGACAACTGGGGCCGCCATCTGGCACTCTGCATGGGAGCGCCGCAGGTGTGGTTCGAGCTGTCCGCCATGCTGAAGGATGATGAGTGGAACGAAATGATGGCCGATTTCGGCATTTTCTACAACCTCTCACAGGAAGAAAAGGACAACATCACAGGCGGGGCCATCAGCACAAAGCGGTTTGAGCATCCGGTGCTGACCCTGGCGCTCGTTGCGTATGGGGCATGGTACCGGAAGGATAAACGGACGGCTGATTTTGCGTGGTCGACGCTGCTGGGTCACCGGTTTGCCCGTACGGACCTTGAGGAAGACGCCGCGGCCGTCACCTATGTTAACGAGCTGCGCGAATTGGAGTGGATGAACACGAACGAGGCGTCGCAGTGGTCGCTGAACACGATCATCAGCCTGGCGCTGATCTCGGACGCCCTGCCGGAGGAGGCGGTGTCGGCTGGGCAGAAAGCGCAGGTATAACACTCGATGAGGAGGCCGGTCCGGCCTCCTGGGAAGGAGGTGCGCATAGCGATGCAAACGGATCCATCGACCGGGAGCGGGAACATGCAAGACACCCGCAGCCTACTTATTCCTATAGGGTGGGAGAGCATTTACGCGAATCCGCTCGCGATGCCGGAGCATGCTGCCGGTTTTCGCATGGAAGGGCAGGCCGCTGTCACGTTTCCTTTGGGCCGGATGCGGCTCGAAAGCGTTCTTGACGAGGCCGAAGGCCAGCGCGCCAATTTCGTGCTGTGGTGCCCGGAGGATTTTCCCGCGGAGGCTGCCGTGTCGTGGGATTTTTGGCCGGTGCGCGAGCCGGGGCTCGCGATCATGTTTTTTAGCGCAAGCGGCAAGAACGGCATGGATTTGTTCGACCCTTCGTTCAAGCCGCGAACGGGAGAATACGATCAATATCATCACGGCAATATGAACGCCTTTCATGTGTCTTACTTCCGGAGGAAATGGGCGGAGGAGCGAAAGTTTCAGACATGCAATTTGCGCAAAAGCTACGGCTTCCATCTGGTCACGCAAGGCGCCGACCCGATTCCAGGCGTGATGGATGCGGCCGGCCCTTACCGGATGCTGATCGTCAAAGAGGGGAGGCGCATTACCTTTGCCGTCAACGATCTCCCCTTGTTCGTATGGGAAGACGACGGAGTGTCCTACGGACCGCCTCTTGGAGGCGGCAGGCTCGGCTTCCGCCAGATGGCGCCGCTGATTGGCGAGTACGCCAATTTAACCGTTTATGCCAAAAGCAAGCCTTAACCACGGAATCCCGGTCAATTAGGCTGCTGGGTTCACCGGATCGACTTTGCGGAGGGCTGTTCATTCATATGGGCAACCCAAATCCAAACAAAAACTCCTTTCCGCTCTCTGGGAAAGGAGTTTTTGCCGCTGACCGAGACTGTATTAAATGTGCTGCGTATAGTTATCGGTTTCCACCGCAAACTGAAAATCCTCGATATCAAAAACATGCACCGGCACCGCAGCCTCGACGATCCGCTGGATCAGCTCGATCTGGTCGGTGAGCACCGGGGCTTCCTCCCGCTGCGAGGACAGCAGCAGCTCTGTCTCTACCGGGTCGAACAGCTCGCCATAGGGAGCGGTGTCCATCGCGTTGATGACCGTTATCCGCGCCGATTCACCAAGGAGGATCGAGGGGCTCTTAGCCCATGGCATATGGAGCGCTTTCTGAATTTTCTTTTTGTTCAGCGGTTCCTCGAAATAGGCGGTCAGCTCCTTGATTCTGGCCTTCACGTACCTGTCGTCCTCCGCAGAGCTCATCAGCGGCTCATCGCTGTCCTGAAGCTCATACAGCTCCAGCAGGCTGGTATAAGGCACGATATATTCAACCGGGACGCTCGTCTGGAGCAATTCTCCATAGATCGCCACCATGACCGCTTCTGTAACGAATTGTCTAGACATCAAGAACCTCCTGAATCTTAAGTATCTAACCCAACCTGACCTTGCTGGGATAATGTATAATGATCGATACAGGAACAAAGTCCGATCTTACATTTAAAGATATCTAATCATTGAAGGGGGGAAATGTCAACTCATGAGCGTTAGGAAAAGGCAATTCAGTCCGGATTTGAACCGATTGTGGCCCCTTATTCCCACCGGACTGGGAGGAGCGCTCCGGTTTGCCTGCTGCCGCAAGCCGGGAGGATTGGATCCTATGCCTAGCAGCGGATGCGGCTGATCCGAACAAGGAATGATATAAGAGGCGTCCGGATTGCCGACGCAGATTCGCCTCTACCCACGCCATTAGCCTGACTGACAGCCAGAAAGGAGAGGGAATGTTTTTTGGAATATTGGAAAGCTTATTACCGGTTTGTTAAACCTTATACGAAATGGATTATTTGTACGCTGATCATCGGCATGATCAAATTCGGCATCCCTTTGACGCTGCCGATGATACTCAAATATGTAGTGGACGACCTGCTGCTTAACCCGAACATGAGGGTTTCGGAGCAGGTTACCCGGTTGTTTCTCATTTTAGGGGGCGCGCTCGTCCTGTTTATTATCGTGCGGGGGCCGGTCGAATATTTACGGCAGTATTTTGCCCAACTGATCACGAGCCGGATTTTGTTCGACATGCGGAACCGCCTGTATGCGCACCTTCAGCGCCTGTCGCTCCGTTATTACCAGAATACGAAGGTAGGCGAGGCCATCTCTCGTTTTATCAACGACGTGGAGCAGACGAAAAATATTGTTGAAGTCGGCATGATGAACATTTGGCTGGACATGTTTACGCTGCTGATTGTGCTGGGGGTGATGCTGTATCTGAACCCGGTGCTGACCCTGGTGTCCATCGCCATTCTTCCTCTTTACGGGATTGCGGTCAACGTGCTGTATAAGCGTCTCAAGAAGCTCACCAAGGACCGTTCCCAGGCGCTCGCCGGCATTCAGGCGTATTTGCATGAACGGATTCAGGGGATTTCCGTGATCCGGAGCTTTACGCTGGAGCGCTTCGATCACAAGCAGTTTACGGGCATCAACCAGAATTTCCTGAACAAAGCGTTGGCGCAGACGAGATGGAACGCACTGACGTTCTCGATCATCAATACACTGACGGACATCGCCCCGCTGCTTGTGATCGGGTACGGCGGCTACCGGGTGATCCATCATGATTTGACCCTTGGCACATTTGTCGCCTTTTTCGGCTATCTGGACAGGCTGTACGCGCCGCTCAAGCGTTTGATCAACTCCTCCTCGGTGCTGACGCAGGCCTCCGCCTCGCTGGAACGTGTGATGGAGCTGCTGAAGGAGCCGTACGATATAGTCGATGCGCCGAATGCGAAGACCCTTCAGGGGCCGGTTCAGCATATTGCGTTTGACGAGGTGTGGTTTAAATACAATGAGGGGAGCGACTGGGTGCTTAAGGATATCAGCCTCGATATCAAGCACGGCCAGACCGTCGCTTTCGTCGGCATGAGCGGGGGCGGCAAATCGAGCCTCATTTCGCTGATCCCGAGGTTTTATGACATTCAGCAGGGCAGCGTGACCATTAATGGGCAGGATATCCGGAAGCTGACCCTTGAAAGCCTGCGGGGTTCTATCGGTATGGTGCTGCAGGATAACTTTCTGTTCAGCGGGTCGGTGAAGGATAATATTCTGATCGGCAACCCCGAGGCGGGTATGGACGAGATTCAAGCAGCAGCCGTTTCGGCCAACGCCCATGACTTTATTATGAATCTGCCGGACGGGTATGATACGGAAGTCGGGGAACGGGGTGTAAAGCTGTCGGGAGGGCAGAAGCAGCGCCTGGCCATCGCCCGCGTTTTTTTGAAGAATCCGGACATTTTGGTGCTTGATGAGGCGACCTCCGCGCTTGACCTGGAGTCCGAGCATCTCATTCAGCAGGCGCTGCAATCGCTGGCTTCAAACCGGACGACGCTGATCGTCGCCCACCGGCTCTCCACGATCACCCACGCGGACCAAATTGTCGTGATGGAACACGGGATGATTACGGAACAGGGAACGCATGCTGAACTGATGGCTTTGGAGGGAAGTTATGCACGGCTGTACAATGTGCAGCACCTGGAAGTGTAAAACAAGCAATTTAGGAATTCGGCCGATTTGGTGCCGTCTCCGATAGACACGGGTCTCTTACCATTCGAAAAAGAGGCGCCCATAGCGGGCGCCTCTTTTTTAGTTTCTGCCGATCAGCAGGGACAGCAGCCCGGCCGCAATCAAAGGCCCTACGGGAACGCCCTTGAACAAAGCGACGCCAAGTACGGTTCCGACGAGCAGTCCGGCGACGACAGTCGGATTGGCCGACATCAGGGAGGCACCGCGGCCGCCGAGATAAGCGACGAGCATCCCGATGGCAATCGCCAGCAGGGACTTCCAGTTCAGAAAGGAGCTTCCGAGCGTTTGCAAGCTCATTTTCCCGCTGGCCACCGGTGTCATGACCCCGATAGTCAAAATAATGATGCCCAGTGTCAGCCCGTACTTCTCCAGCCAGGGAAACGCCTGCTGTAAATGCAGCACCCGCAGCAGCAGCAGAATGGTCATCGCCACGGTAATGGTCGTGTTGCTGCTGATAATGCCGAGGGCGGCGAGAACCAGCAGGATCAGTGAAGTAAAATCCGTACGGAACATCTCCTTTCTTTACTCTCTTTTGTTCGCGGGGGTACCGCCGTCTATTTCATGTGTATGACGGAAGCGGACTGTCTTCCTTGAAATTTCCAACGGTAAAATATTTATTGTTGTGAAGCCCGCACGGCGGCGATATGCTCGGCGATCAGCCCGCCGTGCTTGCGGCCGGTTTCAATAAAGACCTCGTTTGCATTGCGGCCGGACGCGATGACGCCTGCCACGTAGAGTCCCGGCACATTGCTCTCCATCGTTTCCGGGTTAAACAGCGGTTTCTCCATATCTCCGTCCAGCTCGACGCCGCAGGAAGCGAGCAGCTTCCGGTCCGGCCGGAATCCGGTTAAGGCTAGCACAAAATCGTTATCGATTTCGGTTTTATGCCCGTCTTTATCCTGAACGGTAATGGACGATTCCCGAATTTCGGTGACCTTGGATTGCACATGGACCTGTATTTTCCCCTTTTTCACCATTGCTTCAAACACCGGGCGCACCCAAGGCTTGATGTTCTCGGAAACCTCTT
Source organism: Paenibacillus rhizosphaerae (assembly GCF_014192015.1). Classification (GTDB taxonomy): domain Bacteria; phylum Bacillota; class Bacilli; order Paenibacillales; family Paenibacillaceae; genus Paenibacillus_AQ; species Paenibacillus_AQ rhizosphaerae. Next base: position 710,306 of record NZ_JACHXJ010000001.1, read on the forward strand.
CGCCCCGATAGACCATATCGATGTTCGCTCCAACGCGAATCAGTTCCATGGCCGCGTCAACCGCCGAGTTGCTGCCGCCGATGATCGCCACGTTCATCCCCGTATAAGGATGGGCCTCGCGGAAATAATGCGTCACTTTATCCAGATCTTCTCCGGGGATGCCAATATAGTTCGGGTGGTCGAAATAACCGGTGGAAATGACGACGTTTCTGGATTCATATTGGTGTTTTTGTCCGCTGCGGTCAACGGTATGTACCACAAAGGAATGATCCTGCAGCCGCTCCACGGACAGCGCTTCTTCGTACTGGGAGATGGACAAGTCGTAATGATCCGCTACCTTGCGGTAGTAGGACAGGGCTTCGTAACGAAAAGGCTTATCGTTTGGGGAAGGGAACGGCACATCGCCGATCTCCAGCAGTTCCGCCGTACTAAAAAACTGCATGTGGGTCGGATACAGGTAAATGGAGTGGACCAAGCAGTGCTTTTCAATGATATGTGTTGATAGTCCGCGGCGTCCGCATTCGATGGCGGCCGATAGTCCGCATGGACCGGCTCCGATAATAATGACGTCTTGCATGAATTTCTCCTCCTCTGTCTATAACCACTCACGTTTTATCGTATCGCAAATTTCCGGTAAAAACCACCATGGACAGCCAATAGAGATCCGCAAAAGTCAGCACGCGTCTGATCTTTTTAGTTGAACATGCTGCTGATACGGCGGTAATACAAGTACCGTTGACAAATTCATTTGATCAACGTATTATTAGATACATATTAAATTAGATGTTTATTAAAATATTTCAGTCATTTTGATGGGCGGTTCAGCTTGATAGGAGGCGGTCATTCACTGCCTTATACCTTCCGGAAAGCGCTCGGTATATTTTACCCAACCTTTCACGGGATTTATCAAAGGAGGTCCGGCCGATCATCGAATGAACAATGAAGGGAGCTCACATGATTATGAGTCAGGCAAACGAAATGCGGGAAGAAGCCGACGATACGGCGAACGAGGCGATGAAGGCGGCGGTGCTGCGGAACTTTTTTACAGCGGACGGGAGACTGGCGCAAATTCCTGCCCAGTACAAGAAAAAATTGATCGCCATGCAGTATCTGGTGGAGAAGCTGGAGTCCGGGCGCCGTTACACAGAGAAGGAAATCAACGCGTTTATACAGCAGTTTCATGATGATTACGCGACCATCCGTCGCGAGTTTATCATACACGGATATATGTCGCGGGACCATGAGATATATGAAATGAATTCCCGGGATCAGTGGACGAAATGGGAGAAAGTATAATTCCTTCCCGAGAATAAGGGCTTGACATGAAACAGGCTTTCCGTATATGATGGCAGCAAATGACAGGAAAGGAGACGATATAAAATGATGAAGAGCATTGTATGTAACTTGAACCCTTTTACATTTTATATACGGTCTCCTTTGACGGCTGGATAATCGATCAGACTTGACGAGTCACGCCTGATCATACGGCATATCTTCAACAGGCATGGTTTCATGCTTGCCGTATAAGCCGCGGAGACCTACATGGGTTGCCGCGGCTTTTTTTGCGCTGTGTAACGATTCGCTAGGCATCACAGGTTTGTTGTGCCTTTTTCCGAACGTTTCTTTATGCGCATAAAAGGTAAATGCTCTCTGATCATTCAGAAGTCATCCCCCGGAGCCAAAGCTTCGGGGGCTTTTTGTCATTCATTCACTGATTTGGAGGGATTCACACTTGAATTTGGAGCAATATGGTTGGAATTCGGATTGGCAGCAGAAATGGCTGCAGCTAGATCGTAAACAGCATGTTCCCGGCCGCATCGTCAGCGACTTCGGACAAATGTACCGGGTCTGGACCTCAGCCGGGGAAGTATGGGGAGAAATATCGGGTAAGCTGAAGCATGAGCATCAGGACCGGAGCGAGCTGCCGGCTGTGGGTGACTGGGTTGAAGTTCAGGTGCTGGAGCAGGAGGAGCGGGTGATCATTCACGGCGTCTTGGAACGTAAAACCTGTATCTCTCGGCAGGCCGCAGGAGTCGCTACCATTCATGAGCAGATCATCGCCTCCAACGTCGATACGCTGTTCCTGGTCAGCTCGCTCAATGACGATTTTAATGTCAGGCGCATGGAGAGGTATTTAATCATGGCTTGGAACAGCGGCGTGACCCCCGTTATTCTGCTCAGCAAAGCCGATCTATGCCTAGACGCGGAGCTGAAGGTCGCTGAGATGGAAGGAGCTGCTCCGGGAGTGCCGGTTCACGCTATCAGTGCGCTGGAAGATATCGGACGGGACATCGTGTCCGCTTACCTGGGCGAAGGGATCACGGTGGCGCTGACCGGCTCATCGGGCTGCGGCAAATCGACCATCGTCAACTGGTTGTCCGAAGCAGGCGTGCAGAAGACTCAAGGGATCCGCGAAGATGACAGCCGCGGGCGCCATACGACGACGCATCGACAGCTGTTCCTGCTGCCCCAAGGGGGCATCATGGCCGATACGCCCGGAATGCGGGAACTGCGGCTGTTCGAAGACGAAGGAGGCCTGGCCCAAGCGTTTTCCGACATCGAGGAGATCGGCGCACGGTGCCGCTTTGCGGATTGCAGGCATGAAGGCGAGGCGGGATGTGCCGTCCGGGAAGCGGTGGAATCTGGCGTACTGGAGGAACGGCGGTTGTCCAATTACCACAAGACGCAGCGGGAGCTGAAGTTTCAAGCGGTAAAAGAAGCACGAAGCCGGCGCAAGGCTGATCCGAAGGGGCGGAGTTCGAAAAGCGAGGCCCCGCGCAAGTCCTCATCCTACTGGACGAAGCAGCTGATGGATGAATAAAAAACACAACAAACCACGATGGATGCCATCGTGGTTTGTTTGGCTGGAGATCGATATCGTCCAGCTTCAGTGTAAATAAATCTTGTAAGCAGAATTAGAAGTTTTTGGCGGCTTCTGCGGCTTTGGCTACACCGGCCTCAACCAATGCGGCGGCTTGATCCGGAAGCTGATTATGGCCTTCAACGATAATGGTTGTTACATCTTGGATCCCGAACAGACCCAGGCTGCGCGTTACGAAGTTTACGGCCATTTCGCTGGCAGCGGCAGGGCCTTCGGAATAGATGCCGCCTCTTGCATTCAGGATAGCGACCTTCTTGTCACCAGCCAGACCCACAGGGCCCTCCGGTGTATATTTAAAGGTTTTGCCTGCACGGTTCAGGTAGTCCAGGTACGAATGGAGCACGGCCGGAACGGTCATGTTCCAGAGCGGGAATCCGAAGACGATTTTGTCGGCGGCAAGGAATTGATCGAGGTAGCGGTCGGCGATTGCTGCCGCTTCCCGTTCTTCAGGTGTCGTCTCGATGCCGTTAGCGGTTTTATACAGACCGGTAATGGTCGTATGGTCATAATAACGGGGTTGTTCGGCGAACAGGTCCAGTTCCACGATTTCGTCCTCCGGATGAGCTGCCGTATAGGAATCCTTGAAAGCATGATACAGCTTCACGCTGATCGCTTGGTCAATGGGACGGTTGTTTGCTTTGATAAAAAGTACAGTAGACATGAGGTAAACTCCTTTAAGTATATAATAGTGACTAACTATTTTAAATATAGTAGATGAAGATGTTTAAAAAGTCAAAAAAAATTTATTTTTTAGCAGGAACGCTTGTCGAATGATGGCGAAAATTTTTTTTGTAAAAGCGCTTTCTTTGCTGGTCATAATGGGACTAGTCATTCCAATATATAAATAGTAAGGAATAGGGAGGTGGGGGATGGATGGGCTTTTATCATCTGTTTTGGGGATTTTTGTTTTTGTTTGATTTCCAAATCAACGGTTTTGACATTTTACCCGACGTGATCGGCTATCTGCTGTTTTATATTGGGCTGGCCAAGCTGAACCGGCGCTCCGAGCATTTTCGCAAAGCGGGGAACACGGCGGCTGTCCTGCTCGGCGTGTCCGCTCTTGCCCTGATTCTGTCGCTCTTGCCCCGGTTTTCCGCGGCGATCGGAATTCCGCTGGGCCTGGTCATCCTCCTTCTGAATTTGTACATGGTGTTTCATGTTTGTCAGGGAATCGGCGCTCTGGCCGCAAGGAAAGGTCTATATCAGTTTCAAAGTATGGCTCTCCAGCGCTGGCGGTGGTACTTGCTGCTTGTCCCCGCGATGTTCGTCGTCCTGCTTATCGCTGCCCTGCTGCCCGCTGCGGCGCTCATCCTCGGGCTCATACTGATTGTGGCGTCTTTTGTCATAAATGTTCTAATGATGCTGCTGATGAGGGAAGCCGAGCATCACCTGCGCCGCTAGGCGCTGATTAAATGCGGAAACGGCTGGGTATATATTCAAAACAGGAAGAAACTCCCTGGTTATATAAGGAAAATTCAATGACAAGGAGAGGATGGGCATGTCCATTGACCGCTTTATTTTAAAAAAGTTGGACTCCTGCCAAGAAGAACATACGCGCGCCAATCTAGTGCAGCTGTTCAAAATCCGCATCCAGAAAGCAGAAAGAGCAACCGGTTTCCATATGGGCAGACACTAGTTCATGACGATCAGGGGAGCCTATACGGAATGCTGGTTTACGATATCGAACTTTATCCTTTTGCAGGTTCCCCCGAAAATGCCAAAATAGCTTTCATGAAAGAGCCCCACTTTGTGGGGTTATTTTGTGCCCTTTTTCCCGTCTATGCAACCTTTCTTTCCACCAAGCCGTCCAACAGATCAGATTGGAAAATATTATGCATGGAGTGGATGCATCGTGTGACCCGCGAAGAGTCTGGTTTCAGGGTATCGAGCGCACCGGAGTCTATCCTTTGCCGAAAATATATATCCAAATCATTTACGAGGCGCGCATTACCGGAGCGTATCAGGGGACGATCGAGCGGGCTCTGGTGTATAAGGTTGCGGCATTAGATCCCGAGGGCAACATCCATCCGAAGAAACCGATACCCGTGCCGAGGCGGCAGCCATGATCTATGAGGCGGTTGCTTTTGTGGAATCCCATCAGCAAGCAAAGTCCCTGCCTTAACATAACAAAAAAACACCATCCCTCTTAATAGAGGGACAGTGCGAGGGTGTCGTTTTCGCTCTTGCTGTGAAGGATGGCTTCGGAACCTTCGATTTCAATGCTGATCAGCGAATTCAAGCATTTCTGGAGTGCTCTTTTTCCGGTTTGAATTTTATTTTCCAAGGTGCCGCTCAGCAGCTTCAATATTTTCGAAACAGGTTGTTTGCAGTCGGTTGTAAAATATACGGGTACTACTTTGTTTTGGAAGTTAATCAGTATTCTCATAGAAATCACCTCATTCGTGTTATTCCATACCTGTATTCTACCTGCCAAATATTAAAAAAACCTTAAAGAAAACTTATAAATAGTTAAATTGCACACAATTTTTCGGAAGTGAATATAATTAGAGGCTTCCGTTTTTTTGTGAATTTTCAAAACCTGCAGCCTTAAAAATACGCCAAAAGCTATAAATCTTTTAAGAGGGAACATGCCTTTCTTGTGACTGCCTATGAAACTGGGTATCTGGTATTAATTCCAGAGTGATAAAATAGGACCAGTATCTCCTTAAAAATGGATATAAAATCAGTTACATACAGATAATCCCATCTTAAAATGATTCTTAAGAACTACAAAATCCTGAAGGAGCGGGAATCAAACTAGTTAAAATGTCACAAATTGACAGGATTATGCACTGATGTTACATTATCATAAGGTTACAAAGTTTTCATATTTTCGCTTGGGTCTGCTGAATATTTCTTCTATTACAATAAATAAGCTAATTCTACTATGGCAAGAAGGAGTGAACACCTTTGATTCTAACCGTGATGATCAGCGGCCAGGAAAGAGACTGGTTCGATGTCGAAGTGCCGGATGACTGTGCGGCGGCCCACCTAAAGGATATGCTGGGCGTTCGAATCTATGGGGAGGCTCCGCCTGAAGGCTCGCAATATATATTAGAAGGGAAATTTCCCGAGGGGCTCTGGTTCCCGGTAAAGGATGCCCAGGATGTAGCTGAAGCAGGACTAAGGGAAGGCTGTATGGTCCGAATCCAGCGGGCCTTTTCGACCACGACGGAAGAGGCGCCGAGCTTCGGCAGAAGAAATTTGTTTCAATATGAATGGAATCGGGTAATGGAAAGTTAAAAATGTTTTTTTTGGATTCCTGAACACTAGTACTTATTGCATGGGTAACCTGAAGGATTTTGGATGCCAAAAGAGGGGTTGACGCATTATGAATGTGTTATATCAACGTTCGCCCAGAATCAAACCGACGATCAAGGAACAGCGGCTGGACATACTCAGGCCGCCGGGCGAGCCGAGTAAACCATCATTTTCTTTGGTTTCAATCATCCTCCCGGCAGTGATGACCATCTTCAGCATCGGGTTGTTTATCTACATGAACCTTACAGGGAATATAGCGAACAACACGTATGTTATGTTTCAGATGGTTTCTGTTGTCATGATGCTTACATCATATACGATCCCTTTCATCGCTTATCTGGGAAACAAAAGGAAATATAAAGAACAGCTGAACGAACGCATCAGCATGTATTATGCGGAGCTGGACAAGCTCAGGGAGGAGCTTGCCGCAGGGCAGAAGGAACAAGTGGACGTGCTGTACGATATCCATGGAGACCCCGATGTCTGCTTTCATATCGTTAAAAACCGCAATAGTTCTTTGTGGGAACGGTCACCGGAAGACGATGACTTTCTGCATACGCGGATCGGAACCGGCAGCCTGCCGTTTCATACGAAGGTAAAGGCGCCGAAGCCCGAAGGCTATGTTAAGGATCCGCTCCTCGAAGCCGCGCAGTCACTCGAAGAAGAGTTCCAGACTGTGCCCGGATCCTCTATCGTATTGCCGCTGTTTCAGGCTAAAGTCGTCGGTATTGTCGGCGACCGGGAGTCCGTCATGAACGCGCTTCGGGTGGTCGCCGTCCAGCTGGCCGTCCGGCATTCACCGGATGAGGTGAAGCTGGCGGCGTTTTATGAGGAGAAGGATGCCTACGATTGGGATTGGATGAGATGGCTGCCCCATGTCTGGGACGAGGACAGATCATCGCGTTATATGGCGGACCGCCGCAGCAGCGCCCACCAGCTGGCGGATGAATTGTTTCAGCGGCTGGTAAGGCGCAAGACGTCCCGTACTTTTTCCGGCCGGAAGATCACAGCCCAGCTGCCGGCCTATGTTGTTGTTCTGGCGGGGAGCGGGCTTGTGGAAGAAGAACCGCTCCTGCCGCTGCTGCTGGAGGACGCTGCCGACGTCGATGCCTGCACGATCATTATATCGGACCGCAAGGAGAAGCTGCCGATGCAGTGCCAGCTGATCGTGGATATGTCCCAGGGCATCGGCCAGTATTCGCTGAAACGGGAAGACGGGTCATTTGAATTGCAAAGCTTTGAAGCCGATACGATTACGCTGGACAAGGCGGATGCGCTCGCCCGTTATATGGCGCCGATCCGGCTTAAGCGTTCATCGGCCTCGGAGATTCCATCCCTGCTGTCCTTGTTCGAAATGCTGGGCCTGGAGGACATCCGGGCATGGGATGTACGCAGCAGGTGGAGGCACAACCGCTACCCGGACAGCTTTCCCGTTCCGATCGGCGTCCGGGCCGGGGGCAAAAAAGTCATGCTCAACATTCACGATAAGATTGAGCGGAATGGGCACGGCCCCCACGGCCTGATCGCAGGCACGACGGGATCCGGCAAAAGCGAAGTGATTCAATCGATCGTCGCTTCGCTGGCTGCGGAATACCATCCGCATGACCTGGCTTTCATGCTGATCGATTATAAGGGCGGCGGCATGTCCAACACGTTCAATCATCTTCCGCATGTCGTCGGAACCATTACGAATTTGAACAGCAGCCTGATCGAAAGAGCTAAAATTTCGCTGAAGGCCGAGCTGGTCAGACGCCAGAAAATACTTAACGAATCGGGCAATCTGCAGCATATCGACGAATATTACAAGCTGCTCAAACAGCGGCAGGGACAGTCCCTCCCGCATCTGGTCATTATTATAGATGAATTCGCCGAGCTGAAGCGGGACCAGCCTGAGTTTATGGATGAATTGATCAGCATAGCGGCGATCGGCCGCACGCTGGGAGTTCACTTGATTCTGGCCACCCAGAAGCCCGCTGGAGTCGTTGACGAGAAAATATGGAGTAATGCGAGGTTCCGCATCTGTCTCCGCGTTCAGGATGAAAGTGACAGCCGGGATATGCTAAAAATTCCCAATGCCGCCTGGATCACCAAACCGGGCAGGGGTTACCTTCAGGTTGGCAGTGACGAAGTATTCGAGGAAATGCAGTTTGCATGGAGCGGGGCACCTTATATAGACCCCGAGGCTTACCGCGAGAAACGGTTAGTAAGCGAAGTGGGGTTGAACGGCAAACGTGAACGCTTGTTGTCCGTAGGCATGACCGCGGCCGAAATGCTTCCGCAGCAGCCGCAGCGCCAGCTGCAGGTATTTATAGATCAGCTTGCCCGGACCGCGGAAGAAGAGGGAATTATCCGCCTGCAGGGTCCGTGGCTTCCCCCGCTTCCGGAGTATTTGGAGCTGGACGCCGTCATGCAAGGAACGGACGCAGACAAATTTGATGATATCGTCGGCATGGCCGGACTGATGGACGATCTGCCGAACCAAAGCCAGAGGCTTCTGACCATCCCGATGCAGCAGGGACATTGGGCCGTTTACGGGATGCCGGGGCTTGGCAAGTCGACCTTTGTCCAGTCCCTTCTGATGTCGCTGGCAAGTTTGTATTCGCCGGCGGACTGGAACGGTTATATCGTGGACATGGGCCGGGTCATGCGCGATTTTGCGGGGCTACCCCACATCGGGGCGGTGATGACGGCCGAAGAGGAGGACCGGATCAAAAGGCTATTCCGATTTCTTATGAAGACGGCAGCCCATCGGAAAGAGCTGTTCGCCGAAGCAGGCGTAAAGACGGCAGCCGCATACAGACCGTTCCGTCCTGGCTTGCTGCCTCAACTGGTCATCGTCATTGACGGATATTTGAACTTCCGCAACCTCTACCCTGAGGAGAACGAAACGCTGGAGTTCCTCCTCCGTGAAGGGTCCGCTTTGGGAATGACATTCGTCGTTACGGCCAACCGGATTTCTGATATATTCGAGAAAGTGCGGAGCAGTCTGACAAACGCCTTGACCTTCGAACTGGCCGACTCCGCCGATTATTATTATGCTGTCGGCAGACCGGGACGGATACCGGGCAGTCTGCCGCCGGGGAGAGGTTTGGTGAAGGGGGGCCAGCCGCCGCTGGAATTCCAGACGGCCTTACCAGCCGTTGGAAAAGAAGAGGCGCAGCGTACGGAAGCGCTCCGAAACCGGATCCAGTTGATCCGCTCCCAGTATCCGGAGCAGCAGGCTCCGGAGATCAGGAAGCTGCCTGACCGTGTCACGCTAAGGGAGCTGCTTCCGCCGGCAGCCGGTTACGCCGGGGATATTTTGAACAGCGGCAGCCTGAAAGTGCCGCTCGGGCTGGCAACCGATGATCTGGACCATTTCGGCGTCGACCTGCGGGAAGGTCCGCATTTTATCGTAGCAAGTCCAATGGAAGGGGGGAAAACCTCCTTCCTGCTAAGCTGGATGCTGTCCCTCGCGTACCGCTATCCTCCGGAAATGCTTCAGATTTATACCATTGACACCCGTTATGGGAACCGCGGGCTTAGCCAATTGGCGGAGCTTCCTCATATTCAGGCGAGCGCCTGCCGCGAAGAAGAGCTCGGACCGTTGGTTCAGCGGCTGTATGAACAGGTCCAAACACGCAGTCCAGGCCAAGAGGACCCGGCTGCCGTGCTTGTGATCGATGACGCGGACCTGTTGGCGAAACAGCTCCAGGATTTTACAGTGAAAGAACAGTTGACGGCGATCGTCCGCCAGGGCCGCGACCGAAACGTGCACGTGATCGTTTCAGGCGTGCCCGCTGATTTACCGACGTTCGGCGCAGACTGGTTTAACGATATTAAATCCTGCCAGAGCGGATTTTTGCTCGGGACTTTAGACCCTAACGATTTATCGTTCTTTCGTATTCCGTATTCGGAAGCGAATCATGCCCAGGGGAGCTTGAAAATCCTTCCACCGGGACAGGGGTACTATATTAAACGGAAATATTTCAGGGTTAAGGCCGCAATTCCGTTTGATGACTATTGGAACAGCCATCGCTGGATTGCCGAAATTCGCGACCGATGGCATGTTGTCGTTTGAGGGGAGGTGGCTCATAATGTTGACGATTCATGCTTCCAGACAGGACACAATTACACTTGATAATAAAGAATTCTTTTTTCTTGCCGGGATTCTCGGTTCGGATCGGCTTCTCGGCGTGGAAGACCCTTTTCAAGGTTATCTGGCCGAAGAGATCTCGGAAGAATGGGATATCGTGAAAGCTTCTTTGCTGGAAAAAGGTTACCTCATCGAGGAAGAGAACGGCATAGAATTGTCTATGCCGCCCAAAATTTTTTCGCGAGTGGCGATTGCCGGCTTAGCGCAGCGGTCCTGCTGGCTTAAATACGTTCAAAACGACGAAACGTTCGAAGGCTATCTTCATGTGACCAACGAGCGTGTCGTTCAAGTATGCAAATCCGCAGAGGACTGCCAGTACAAACTGGATGAGCTCGGGACTGTTGAGGAGGCCTGCCGCACGCTGGTGGAAGAGATGGATTTGAAAAACTTTGCACCGATGGAGGCGCCGGCTTTGCTTCTCTCAAAAAAGAAGTTCTCCCATCTATTCAGCCATACCTCGGAAATTCCGTTCGAGGAGCTCGGCGACCAACTGGTAAAAGCAACGAACGATGTGGAAGGTTCTATCGCGCTTGCCAAATGCATGAAATACCGCACGGGTGAAGGTGAGCTGCAATTGTCGACTTGGACCGGCAGCGGCTGGGAGTCGCAAAATGCGGCTTTTATGGTCAATGACACGATGAACTGGCTCGTACGTATGAGCATCAAAGGGGATCAGGACTGGCTGACGGCCATTCCGGCAAGCAGGGAGCAATTTGAGGAAATGCTGCTTCAGTGGTTGAAGCAGCCTGCAGAATTAAATGGAAGGTGAGAGTCCGTGCGAATTTCTGTTGAACCGGAGTCACTCCGGTCTTTAAGCCGTCAGTTAGATAGAAGCAGTGAACAAATCCGGGAAATGACGCTCGCCTTGAATCAGGCGCTTGGAAACCTTAGGGGAGAGGCGGCTTTCCCGCAATCGGTAATGGAAGAATGGCAGTCCGCACACCGGCAGGGGGAACAGATCTATTCCCTGCTGAAGGATATCGGCAAATGGATCGAATCCAAGGCATCCGAATTTCAAACGGCAGACGAGCAGCATCATTCCATCCTGAAAGATACCTTGCTGTACTCAAGTCCCGCACTTATGTTCCAGTCGGCGGCCGTCTCCGGGGGAGAGCCGATTCTGCCTGGCTATGGGCTGACAGACGGAACGATCTCCAATCCGTTATCCGCTGTTCAAGCCGTCCATGCTGAAGCGGGAGGCAGTTACTCGGGTTGGAACAGCCACGGCACGGCAGCCGCCGGAGCGGCTGCAGGGTTAGCGACTTTGGTGGCTGGAGCTGTACTTCCTGCTGCTAAAGACGTTCGCTCGGGTTTAAATAAAAACGAGCATGCCGGAAGTGCCAGGTTTTTGCTGGATCGGGCCGCAAACAATCCTGTATCCTGGAGGTTCATCGACCCCAAGGCAGCGGGCAAAATCCGAACCTTGGGACAAGGACCGGGCGGTCATTCGGGAAATGAAGGGCCTGCCGGAACCGGGACCAAGCCGGAGCTGCAGCAGGAGAGCGGGGAAGAGGACAGGGCCCCCGGCCACTTCATGACCAATAACGGCAAAGGGCTGGGTGCTATAGCCGGAAGTACGGCCCTCGGGCTTGCAGTCGGATCCGTCGTTCCGGCAGCGGGAACCGCTGTGGGGGCATTTGTCGGTCTGGCCTCCGGTCTCGTCATTTCAGCGGTAACCGATATCGAAGTCGCTGGTAAAACGCTGAGAACGCATGCCGCAGGCGGGATGGACTTGGTGTCCGACTCCGTCAAAGCGGTCACGCATGGGGCGAGCGTGCTGGCAGACCAGGTGAAAGACAAGCTGAATTCGCTGGGCATGCGTTTTGCCTGAAACCGGCTTTAGCATTAGATTAGGAAGTACCCTGTTATTTCTATTCGCATCTGATTCCTAACATCAGATCGTGATTACCAGCTGCTTACCCATGAAGAATACATACCTAAATGAGAGGACGGACAAGCGATGGATAATGGGACTCCTTCAATAGCTTTGCTTCCGCTCGGATCTGTGGTTCTTCTCAGAGGAGCACAGAAGAAGCTGATGATTTATGGACGTAAGCAGATTCATCAGGAAAATAATCAGATGTATGATTATTTGGGGGTCGTATACCCGGAAGGGTATATTGATCCGAATTATACATTTTTGTTTAATCATGAGGATATCGACAGTATTGAATTCAAAGGCTTTTTTAACAGCGAAGAGGAACAGTTTCAAAAAATCCTGTCGGAGGTATCCGCGACAAGCTGACCAAACGGCATTTTTTATTTGCAGCCTGCGTTAAAGATACCCCAGGTAAGCATACGAAACCGATAAAAGAGGAGGGAACATCATGTCAGGACGTATTTTGATTTCACCGGAACAGGTGGAAGCGGTCGCCAATCAATTTAAGCAGAGCGGGGAGCAGAGCCAGCAGCTCGTAGCGAGCTTGTCCCAAGCGATCCAGGGGATGGAGGGCCAATGGGAAGGCCTGACGAAGCAGCGGTTTTTCCAGGAGTTTCAAGAGGCCGGCAGACAGATGCAGTCTTTTGTCCAGATTTTGAACAGCATCAGCCATGAGCTCGGGGCCATTGCCCAGAAATTCCGCTCCATCGATGAAACGAGATAATTTTCGCCATTCAAGTTACGGATCGTTTACAGTAGAATGAGATAGAAGGAATCATCAACCGGGTGTTCTTACTCCCGGTTTTCTTGCAGTCCACAAAGTTTAAGTGAGAGGGGGGTGTCCATGTCTTTTCAACCGAATGCGGGAGATGAGATGGTTATTAACGGGGTGCTGTACCGGGTTGGCCAGCATCCTGCCGCTCCCGGATTAGCTTATGCGCAGGCAGGAAGGCAGGGAATCGTCTATCAGCTGATTCCTGCCAGCGGGAAGCTTCATGAAGCGAAAGCATTAAAAGTGTTTTTTCCGAAATATCGTATTCCTGCGATGGTGTACCAATCCGAAATGATGGAAATGTACAGTGAAAGTCCGGGTTTGCAGGTCTGCAGACGAGACGTGCTCACTCCCGAAAGAAACGAAAGTCTGATTGCCGAGCATCCGGACCTGCTGTATGGCGTGCTCATGCCCTGGATCTACGGGCATACCTGGTTCGATATTGTGACCGACCAGCGGCGGCTGCTTCGTGGGGAGAGCCTCGCGCTGGCCAAAGGGCTGTCGGCCATCGGGTCGGGGATGGAGCAGCGCGGCTTGGCGCACTGCGATTTATCGGCGCCCAATGTCATGCTTCCGTTTTTTTCTGAAGTGGAATTGCCGGAACCGCGAAGCGTAATCGAACTGGTGGACATTGAGCAGATGTACAGCCCTAAGCTGGACAGGCCCGATGTGCTGCTAGCGGGTTCACCAGGGTATGCCGCGCACCGGACGGTGCAAAGCGGGTTGTGGAGCGGATATGCCGACCGGTTCGCCGGTGCGGTCATCATTGCGGAAATGCTGGGTTGGTGCGATCCCCTGGTCGTGGAGAAAGCGTGGGGGGAAAGTTATTTTGATCAGCCTGAACTGCAAAATCCGTGCGAGCGGTACTTTATTCTGAAAAATTCCCTGGAACGGAACTGGGGGGCGAAAACGGCGGAACTGTTTGCGCGTGCCTGGGAAAGCCAGGATTTGAGCAGCTGTCCGACGTTCGGCGAGTGGCTGGTGCTGCTGTCGACGATGACGGAGCGCAGCGAAAACGCGGATGAGAGCGTTACGGAGAAGCAGGATGCGGATACGGTTCTGCCGGCGGAGTCTGCGGAACCTTTGGTTTCCGCTCCCTCCCCTGCTTTGCAGCGGCCGGCTGTGCCTACTTCACGAAGATACGCGGCAGCGGCCGCCGAGCAGGCGGCTGCCCTGACGAAAGGGGAAGAAGCTGCGTCCGGGGATCAGGAAGTCGTCAACAGGCTGTTTCACCAGGCAAGAGAGCTCGAATCGAGTGGAAATCTAAGCGGGGCTCTGGAGGTATACAAGTCCGCCCATCATTTTGTCAGCAAAGGCTCGCCGATGGAGATCGAGCTGGAAGCGGCGATTCGCGGACTGGAGTCTGAGCTGAATCCGCCAGGCCCGGATCGGAAGCTGGCCAAGGTCCCTTTTTACCAGTCGCGAAAATGGCTGACATCGGCCGTGGTTGTCATCCTGCTTCTGGCCGGGACGGCGTTTGCCGTCAACCAAATCGTTGCCGACCATTCGCCTGGGAAGCAAATGGAGGCGGGAGCCGGCACGAAGGCGGGCGGCGAGAAAGCTCAGACGGGCCCGGATGCCGACCAAACGGTTCAAAAGCAGGAAGAAGCGGATCGGCAGGCGGAGCTCCAGAGGCAGGAAGCTGAGCAAAGAGAGGAAGAAGCAAGAAAACAGGCGGAAGCTCAGCGGCTGAAGGCCGAAGCCGAGCGGAAAAGGCTCGAGGAAGCGCGCAAAGCTGAGGAGCGCAAGAAACAGCAGGAGCAGTATGCGGTCCAAGCCAAGTATGACGCTTATTTGCAGCAGCTGAAGGAGAAAGAAAAGAAAAAAGAAGCCGTGCGGAAGCAGCTGCAGGAAATGTATAAGAAGCAGGCGCAGTACGAAGCCTATCTCGCTTTTCAAAAAGAAAAGGAAGCAGAGGCCCGGGCCGAAGCGGAGGCAGCCCGCAAAGCAGCCGAGGCCAAGGCGCAGCAGCTCAAGCAGAAGCGCTCCGGTCAGGTCGTCCAGCTGATCGCTTATTACAATCAGGCCTTTAACGCCCAGCGGGGCGGCAACATTGAACGAGCGCGCTCCTATGCCAAGGACTTCGCCCGCCTGTATGAGCAGGATGCGACATATTTCAAAGCCGTCGGCAAGGTAGGAACGCGGGCATCAGCCATCTACAAATTCCTATCCAACGGCTCTTACTCACTGCCTGACGTCTAGATATAGATATGACCAAGGAATATATACAAAGGGGAGTTGTTTACTGATGAACTATACGATCCAGGCTTCCCAGCGGACTCCGGCGCTGATCATCTATCTGATCGACATCAGCGCATCCATGAATATGCTCATGGACGGCAAACGGCGTATTGATGTGGTGTACGAAGCACTGTCGCTTGCGATCCGCCAAATGGTGTACCGGTCCACGAAAGGAAACCGGCTGACGCCCCGGTACCGGATCGCCATCCTGGCATACAGCGACGACGTGTACGATCTGCTGAACGGGATCAAAGGGATCGACGAAATTGCAGCGGTCGGTTCCCTGCCTGACTTGACCCCGAGGCGGTTTTCGGATTCGGCCAAAGCCTTTCAGCAGGCAGAGAAAATACTGCAGGCCGAGCTGCCGCGCATGCAGGACTGTCCGGCTCCCCTCGTCTGCCATATGACGGACGGGGTGACGACAGGAGAGGATCCCGAGCCAATTGCAAGGCGCATTATGAGCATGAGCGTGCCTGACGGGAACGTGCTTGTGGAGAACATCTTCATTTCCGATCACATGCTCGACCAGCCGATTGCCCAGCCGCGCCGCTGGAGAGGCATCCTGCCGGATACCCTCCTTCTCGATGAGCATGCGGTGAAGCTGAGAAACATGTCTTCCCCGTTACCGGAGAGCTATCGGGACATGCTGGTCGAAGCCGATTATCTGCTCGCCCCGGGGGCGCTGATGATGCTTCCGGGAAGCTGTGCAGAGCTGGTATCGATCGGTTTTCAAATGTCGGCGGCCACGCCGGTAAGAGCTTAGGAGGGATCCGCCTGTGAAAATAAATTCGGCAGCAACCGGTGACATGTTTACGTTTATCAGCTCCCAGGCCCAGGAACAGCCGCTCGCTTCCCATTCGGGACGCGTGCTGTGCAGGTACGCTTACGGACGGGCGATAGAGACGCTGCTGCAGGGAGAGAACGGACAGGATTTTGTCGGTGTGCAGACGTACGGTGACGTGTGCAACTTTGTGCTGTGTGACGGCGTCAGCATGAGCTATCAAGGTGATTTTGCCGCCCGTTTTCTCGGCAACACGCTGCTGGATTGGCTGGACCATACGCGGGACTGGTCTTCGGCGGGATTTGCGGATTTCATGACGTCCATTACCGAATCGGCTTCGGCGCAGCTTCTGCGATTAGCCCCCCCTGGCGGGGTCCCCTCCTTACTTCGGGAGGTGCTGGAGGATAAGCAGCGTACAGGCAGCCAATCCATGTATATTTGCGGACGGATTGAGCTGCCCATAAGCAGAAAAAAGCAGGGGAGACTGTGGATGGCGTGGCAGGGAGACTCGCGGCTGCGCTTCTGGAAGGACGGTTTGGAAATCAGCGAGCACTTTGATGACACCTTTCGGACCCATGAGCGGTGGTCCACGTTAACCGGACCCGTCGGCGGCAAACCGCATGTGTACCAAACCCGGCTGGATTACGGCATGCCGATGCGCCTGCAGCTGTATACCGACGGACTCGCCGATCTGGACCCGATCCACCAGGTGCTGCCGGACGAGCTGATCCAGATTTTACTCGATGCTCCCCATACCGAAGGGCTTCAGGATGACGCCGCTTTTCTTGAATTGCAGTGGTCGTAATGAGCGGCTTGCTGCCGGATGACTTTTCGCTGTTATAAAATTTGTTTGCTCCGCAATGATTAAGCTGACCTCCTTTATGGGTAATCTTGAGACAGATAACGATATTTGATGAGGATGAAAAAGGAGAGATAGCGATGAGTCAGCAGCAATACAACAGACAGCGATTCGAAGGGAAAACGGCAATTGTTACCGGCGCAGGCTCCGGCATCGGGAAAGCGGCGGCGATCAAACTGGCGCAGGAAGGCGCTAACGTGGCCTTATTTGATCTGATCAATGAACGGACTTCAAAGACGGAAGCCGAAATCAACGCGATCCGCGACGGAGCCGCCCGCGCGTTTGACGTGGACACTTCGGATGCAGCGCGCGTGGAGAAGGCGGTGCTGGAAACCGCCGAGCTGTTCGGCTCCGTGGATGTCGTGTTCGCGAACGCAGGTATCAACGGCGTGCTGGCCCCGATTGAGGAAATGCAGCTGGAGGACTGGCAGCAGACGCTGAGCGTGAATCTGAACGGTACATTTTTGACGGTGAAGTACGCGATTCCGCATCTGAAAAAAAATGGCGGTAGCGTCATTATCACCAGCTCGATTAACGGCAACCGCACCTTCTCCAACTTCGGCATGTCGGCTTACAGCACATCCAAAGCAGGGCAGGTGGCTTTCGCCAAAATGGCGGCGCTGGAGCTGGCCAAGTTCAAAATCCGTGTCAACGTCATCTGTCCGGGCGCGATCTCGACCAACATCGATCAAAGCACGGAGAAGACGGATGAGCTGAAGGAAATCGTCATCCCGGTCAAGTTTCCGGAAGGAAGCCAGCCGCTCGCCGACGGGCCGGGTCAGCCGGAAGACGTGGCGGATCTGGTGGCCTTCCTGGCATCGGACGAGTCCAATCATATTACGGGTGCGCAAATCATCATCGACGGTGCGGAATCGCTGTTGGTATAACTGCTTTTAGGTATATAAAAAACGGCAGCTCAAGCGGTGGATACCCTTGAGGCTGCCGTTTTTGCTGCGGCCGTATCGTACGATCTGTACGAAAGCGAAAGCAATGGGCGCTGCAGCCGCCGTTAGCATTGCATAACAGGCACCCCTTTATTTGTCGTACAACCGGGCAAGGAGCTCTTCTGTAATGACGATCGGCTCGGCAGGAACGCGGCTCAAATCGAAACGGCCGATCAGTTCCCGGGGAGCCGCCGGGCCCGGCTCGGGCACGAGCCCGCCGATCCAGGCCAGCCAGCCGGTGAGCTTGGCCGGGGATACCCCTTGCTCCCGTAGTGCCGCCAGGCTCGTGTTCCCGTGCCGCTTCGCCAGCCGTTTGCCGTCCGTTCCCATAAAGAGCGGGACGTGGGCGAAAGAAGGAATTTCCCAGCCAAGCGCCTGGTAGAGCTGGATCTGCCGCGGCGTTGAATCCAGCAGGTCGGCTCCACGGAGCACATGCGTGACCTGCATCATGGCGTCGTCCACAACGACGGCCAGCTGGTAGGAAAACATGCCATCCGCCCGCTTGACGATAAAGTCGCCGGTGGCTGCCGGGTCAAAGGCATGCCGTCCGCTGACGCCGTCGATGAACGACACCGGCTCCTCCCCGACCCGGTACCGAATGGACGGCTGCTTCAGCTTGGCCTTGGCCGCTCTCTCTTCCGGGCTGAGATTCCGGCAGGTGCCGGGATAGGCCGGCCCTTCCGCGGCCAGTCCGTGTGGGGCGCTGGCCGCGGACAGGAGATCGGCCCGGCTGCAGAAGCAGGTGTACAAGGCGCCTTGCTTCTGCAGCTTGCTCAAGGCGTCTTCGTAATGATGAAGCCGCTCGCTTTGCGTATAGGGAGCATAGGGACCGCCGGCGTCGGGGCCCTCGTCCCAGTCGATGCCAAGCCAGCTCAGATCGTTCAGGATCTGCCGGGCCAAATGCGGTTTGGACCGGGGCTTGTCGATGTCTTCCATACGAAGGATGAAGCTTCCGTGCCCGGAGCGGATTTGCAGCCAGGCCAGCAGAGCTGTCCAGGCGTTGCCGATATGCATTTCCCCGGATGGGGTTGGGGCAAACCGTCCGCGGAGCTTCGGGTTGGTTGGGTTCATGATGTTGTCTCCTTTCCCCAGTAATCAGTCAGGTCGGTCATCCGAATGGATACATTTTATAGCAAACCCGAATAGATATCCAGCGCATGCAGGCTTTATAATAGAGTGATGCACGTCGTCGGGCGATCGTCTGGGCCCGAGCCTTACTATACATAAAGAGAAAACGGGTGGAATCATGACAGAATTGGAGCTGCCGGTACTTCAGGTCATGCCGGAGCTGAAAGAAATATTGAACCGCCGTACGTCGGCGCTGCTTATTGCCGAGCCGGGGGCAGGCAAAACGACCCAAACCCCGCTCGCCTTCCTCCAAGAAAGCTGGCTGGACGGTAAAAAAATCGTCATGCTGGAGCCGCGCAGGCTTGCGGCCCGGTCGGCCGCCGCTTATATGGCCTCGCAGTTGGGCGAGAAGGTCGGCCAAACCGTCGGTTACCGGGTCCGGATGGACAGCAGGACCAGCGCGTCCACGCGGATCGAAGTTGTGACGGAAGGGATTTTGACGCGCATGCTGCAGCACGATCCCGAGCTTGGCGGGATCGGCATGATCATCTTTGACGAGTTCCATGAGCGCAACATTCATGGCGACCTGGGGCTGGCGCTTGCATTGGAATCCCAGTCGGTCCTGCGGGAGGATCTGCGCCTGCTGATCATGTCGGCCACGCTGGAAGCGGAGCCTGTAGCCGCCCTGCTGGGCGGAGCGCCGGTCGTTCACTGCGCGGGCAGGCAGTATCCCGTCGAGACGGTCTATGCTCCGCTGGCGGCGGGAACCCCGCTTCATCAGGCCGTGGCTGCGGCCGTTACGAGGGCAATGTCCGCCCACGACGGGGATATGCTTGTGTTTCTCCCCGGAGCAAGAGAAATTGGCCAGGTTCGCCGGGAACTCGAGCAGAGGGGGCTGCCAGCGGACTGTGTGATCCGTCCGCTGCACGGCCAGCTCCCGCAGCAGGAGCAGGATGATGCCGTGGCTCCGGATAGGCAGGGACGCCGGAAAATCATCCTCAGCACCTCGATCGCGGAAACGAGTTTGACGATCCTAGGGGTCACGATCGTGGTCGATGCCGGGCTGATGCGGACGCAGATGTTTTCTCCGCGGACTGGCATGTCCGGACTCACGACGGTCAAAGTATCCAAGGCGTCGGCGGATCAGCGCAGGGGCCGTGCCGGGCGGACGATGCGGGGGACCGCCTACCGGCTGTGGAGCCGGGAAGAGCAGGACTTTCTGCCGGAGCGGAGCACGCCGGAGATTGTGCAAACCGATCTGGCCCCGCTGGCGCTTGAGCTCGCAGCCTGGGGGGTGAAAGACCCGCTCAGCCTGCAGTGGCTGGATCCGCCGCCTGCGGCGGCGTACGGGCAGGCCGTAGAGCTGTTGAAGCGGCTTGGAGCGCTTGATAGCGGAGGAGGGATCTCCGGGTTGGGCAAAAAGATGTCAGCAGCCGGGATGCATCCTCGACTGTCCCGGATGGTGCTGCTGGGAGCCGGGCGGGGGCATGGAATGCTGGCGGCGGTCTTGGCTGCCCTTTTGCAGGAGCGGGATCTGTTTCAGGGACAGAGTGCGGACCGGGATGTCGATATCCGGAAGCGGGTCGAGGCCGTAGCTGCGTGGATGCGCGGCAGCAGGGGGGCGCTGTCCGGCCTTGCGGACGAAGGGCGAATTCGCCGCATTGAGCAGGAAGTCCGCGGTATTCGCGTTTCCATGGATCTGGATGCCGATGCGGCGATTAACGAAGAATTTGCGGGTCCGATACTCTCCTTGGCCTATCCCGACCGGATCGGTCAGAACCGGGGGAACGGCAGGTTTCTGCTGACGTCCGGCAGGGGCGTAGAGATCGGGCAGGTTCAGCTGCTGAGCCGTGCGCCATATATCGTGGCGGCCAGCGTGGATGACGCTAAAGGGGCGGAGGGCCGGGTGCTTCTGGCCGCCCCTCTCCCAGAGGAGGAGCTGTTCGCTCTCCATCAGGACGGCATCGTCCGGGAAGGAGCGATCGTTTGGGACCGGCAAATCCAGGGGGTCAAAGCAAGACAGGTGACGAGACTGGGAGCGGTCATCCTTCGTGAATCGCCGGATCCCGCGCCGCCGTCAGAGGCCGTAGCCGAAGCGCTGCTGGACGGGATTGCCGCCGAGGGGCTGGATATCCTGCCCTGGAGCAAGTCGTCAACACAGCTTCGGCAGCGGCTGCAATTCATGCATCTGATGCATGACGGCTGGCCGGATTTTTCCGGAGAGACCCTGTCCGAAACCCTTCGTGAGTGGCTGCAGCCATATCTTCACGGCATGAAGAAAAGGAGCGATCTGCAGCGGCTGCAAATGTCCGCCGTCCTTGAGCAGAGTCTAACGTGGGAGCAGCGGAAGCAACTGGATGAGGAAGCGCCGACGCACATTACCGTTCCGAGCGGTTCGCGGATCCCGGTGGACTACAGCGACCCGGCCAAGCCGGTGCTTGCCGTGAAGCTTCAGGAAATGTTCGGGCTGCATGAAACGCCGCGTATCGGCCGAGGGATGATGCCGCTAACCCTGCATCTGCTGTCTCCGGCTCAGCGGCCGGTGCAGGTGACTTCGGACCTGGCCAGCTTTTGGAAGCAGGGGTATTTTGACGTCAAAAAGGATCTCAAGGGCCGCTATCCCAAGCATTATTGGCCGGACGACCCGCTGGAGGCCGTTCCGACAAGGAGAACAAGACCCCAATAATTTTATGGCCTCACAATCGGTTTATTATTGTTTGCAAACCTCTTGGTGGGGGTAATAGAAGGCATAACAACAATGAATGGAGGGTGAACATGATGGATCATGGCAAAAAAATCGTAGGCGTTTTTGAGAGTGAGCAGGAAGCGTCCCGGGCGATCACCGAGCTGCAGGATTTCGGTTTCCCACCTGAGGATATTTCGGTGGTAACGAGGGACCGGGAAGATTTGCAGACGATTACGGAAGATACCGGTACGAAGGCGCCGGAAGGCGTGGCCGCCGGCGCAGCCACGGGTGGTATGCTCGGCGGTGTGGCCGGACTGCTGGCAGGAATCGGCGCACTCGCCATCCCGGGAATCGGGCCGATTCTCGCGGCTGGTCCGATTGCCGCAACGCTTGCCGGTGCTGCGGTAGGTGCCGGTGCCGGCGGACTCGTTGGCGGCTTGATCGGCCTGGGTATTCCGGAGGATGAGGCCAAAGAGTACGAAACTTATGTGGATAAGGGTAAAATTTTGGTCATCGTCGATGCGAGAGGCCGGGATCGGGACATTTACGACGTGTTCAACCGAAACCGTTCGCTGAATGCCGAACGCTATAACAGGGACCTCGGACTGGTGACGGACGATACCGTTTCCTTGACCGACAACGATCACGTTCGCCGATAATAACATAAAAAAAACGGCTCCTGCAGGGGGCCGTTTTTTTGCGTTTAGACCATTTTAACGGCCTTATAAGCCCATTTCAGGTCCTGCTCCCACTGTGCCAAAGCGTCAGGCAAAATCCAGGCTTTACGGACGCAGTACTCGGTAAGCTGCTGTAAAAATTCTAATGCGGTTCGCAGCTCTCTGGCTATGCTATCCTGAATATGCGGCGGATCTTCCAGCAGGCACTGGGCGAGGATAGAAATCCGGACTTGCGTATCCTGCATCAGATCTGCTGCAATATACTGGTCATTGAGCGCCTTTAGGCCGGTCAGGCTCTCCAGGAGGGGATTCATGGTCGTCACCTGCTTGGAATGAGGATGAAATCGCTTGGGTTTGCCGGTAAAAAACGTCGTGGAGCTGCTCGAGCAGCGATTTGCGCATTTGGACGCTGATCTTCAGCAGATCGATGAGAGCGGGGTCGGAAACGAGCTGTGCCAAGGTCTCGGACTTGATGATGCCCAGCGTCTCATGCCTGATCAGTTTTTGCCAGGAGGCGTTCGGAGCAGGACTTCCGGTCATCCTAAGGCTGCCGTCCATCATAGCACCCCCTGTCTTTTTTGGAATATTGTTGTCTGGATTGTAAAAAGCTATGCACGGGATGTTACTTTGCCTAAACATATAATGTGCAAAAGAAACTTTAAAATCAGGTGTTGACAAAAAACGAATTATGAATTATCTTAAATTTAAGATATTTACCAAAAAGAAATGAGGCTGATCTGATGAAGCGGTTATGCCAATATTAGCGGGCTGGATGAGGGGGTTTTGTTAAAAGTTGCAGCATGTAGTTAGCAGTTTGAATGATATGCTTTTTTTTAAGTCATTATCTCAATATTAAGAAAATTAAATTTAAAAAAATGGAGGATGTTGAAGATGGTTGCATGGGGATTGTTGATTATTCGTTTGGTGATTGGACTTACGTTTGCCGGGCATGGTGCGCAGAAGCTGTTCGGCTGGTTTGGTGGAGGCGGCTTAAAAGGGACGGCCGGGTGGCTCGCATCGATGAACTTGAAGCCGGCCTTCCTGCTGGCGCTCGTTACGGGGATATTTGAATTTGCCGGTGGACTGCTGTTCGCCGCGGGTATCTGGACTCCGCTTGCGGCGATCATGATCGCTGTCACGATGATCGGCGCCATCGTCACTGTTCATGGCAAAAACGGCTTTTGGGCGACCTCGAACGGGTTTGAGTATAATCTGATCCTGATCGCTGCAGTCGTCGGCGTGGCATTGACCGGTCCGGGAGCATACAGCCTGTTTCAGTAAGGACGTTTTGTAATTACTGATACGCAAGGGAAATCATTCAGATGACTTGATATTGTGCAGCAAGTTTAGCAAGACGTGAAAGGATGGGATGAGCATGCATGTACGGCGCTATTTACCTTCGATGCAGGGACGCGGAGAATTTGATGGAGGAAAG
Organism: Paenibacillus rhizosphaerae; assembly: GCF_014192015.1. Classification (GTDB taxonomy): domain Bacteria; phylum Bacillota; class Bacilli; order Paenibacillales; family Paenibacillaceae; genus Paenibacillus_AQ; species Paenibacillus_AQ rhizosphaerae. The sequence goes on from NZ_JACHXJ010000001.1 coordinate 733,925, forward strand.
ATCACAGAGCAGAAGCCGATCGGTTTCCCCGGAGAGGGATCGGTCATTAACCGGATTGGTCCGCTGTTTTATTGGGCATGGGCCCACACTCCGGAGGAAGGCCATATTCCTCTTCACCCCCATTTTGGATTTGAAATTATGACGTACGTCATCCAGGGGAAGGCTGAGCACGGGGATTCCCTCGGTACCCGCAGCACGGTTGGTTCCGGCGGGGCTCAGCTGATTCAGGCGGGATCGGGAGTCAGCCATGAGGAGCGCCTGATCGGTCCGGACATGGAGAGCTTTCAAATTTGGTTTGAGCCGGATCTAAAAATATCGAACAAGCGGGAGCCGGCTTACGAGCAATGGGAGCACGAACAGTTTCCGGTAACGGCAACCGCCGGGGGCACCGTCAAGCAGATCGTGGGGGGAGACGCCCCGCTTAAGCTCAGCGTGGATGCCGGAATGTGGGACGTTCAGCTGGAAGCCGGCGGCACCTACAGCCACCTCCTTCGCAAGGGCCGGGCGCTGGCTGCGCTCGCGCTTCGGGGCGGCGGCCGCTGGAGCGGTGAGCTTCCGGGCGACCATGACGAAACGTTTGATCCGCGCGACTTTATGCTGCTGAGCACAGATCATGACGAAGAGATCACAGTCCAGGCCCAGGACGGCCAGCTTCGGATGCTGCTGATTGAAGTTCCGGAACGCGTGGATTACACGCTGCTCCCTAAACGCTATTAACGATGCGGCTTCCGGTACGTATTCTCAGCCGGGCCGTAAGATCAGAGAACGCTTTGCCAATTCTTTCTGGCAGGCGTTCTTTTTTTCGTTTAGGATGGAAAAGGGTAAAGTAAAGAAAATGAACTGAGGCCAGGAAAGTCATCTTTTTTGCACCAGGAGGAAGGTATGTCAAAGAAAGCGAGAATACAGGAAATAGAGATGCTGCGGGGGATGGCCTTTTTGGCTGTGGCCATGCAGCATGCGATCGCCCACTACTCCATCGTCGGCGGCGTGACCATAGAGGACGGCGTCATCATGACGCTGCTGCTGATGGCGGCCAAATTTGCGGTGCCCGTTTTCATTTTCATCACCGGGATGGTGCTGTTCTACAATTACGACGGCCCGCTGCGGTACGGCGTTTTTATTCGAAAAAGGTTCAGCGATATTCTGGTTCCCTATATCTTGTGGTCGGCTGTTTATTTTGGCATCAGTCAGCAATGGAACTTCGGGTCACCCGAACAATGGGGAAAATGGGGGATGATGCTGTTCACGGGTAAGAACAGTTATCATTTATGGTACGTGGTCATGATCGTGCAGTTTTATTTGCTGTTCCCTGTCTTTCGTATGCTGATCCGCCGGATCATGAATGCTGCTCCGCATCGATTGTGGACGGCCCTGCTGGTACTCAGCGGTTTGGCTTATCTGGTGCTGCTGTACTTTCGGCCGGATATTAGCGCTCTGCTGACTAAAGCGGATATCCCGTTTCTGACGCCGTTTTTTACCGCCTATGCCGATCGCAACTTCGTCTATTTTACGTTTTATTTCATCCTTGGGGCGGCAGCGGGCATGTACCCTGAGCGGTGGAGATGGGCGGTTGAGAAAGGCGGAGTCATTTACACGGCTGTCTTTTTGATCTTGTTTGGATATTTTACCTACAAGCTGGTTGGCAGCTTTCAAACGGCGGACGGACTGAACATCAACTTTAATGCGGTTTCGCTGCTGCGTCCGATGATCGCCGTGTTTTTGGTGGGCTCGGTTTTTGTCATTTACAGGTACGCGCTCCAATGGACTCGTCAGGCTGGTCCGCGTGCGCAGCGGGCGATGTCCTTGCTCGGAAAATATTCGTATGGTACTTATCTGGCTCATGCCCTCATGCTGCGTTATACTTATTCCTTTGATGCCTGGTGGTTTGCCGGGTGGAACGTCGCGCTGCGGATGCTGATGTCTTTCATCATTTGCGTTGTGCTCTCCTATCTCCTGATCGTGGTCTTGTCTTACCTGCCTTTCGGCAAGTGGACGGCAGGAGTCTCTTCCTTGAGAAAAAGAACAAGCCCGCCAAAAGCGGCTTGATATTCGATGATGTTGATCCCGCGATCAACCAAACGACTTAAATTTATCAAAAAGCCTTGTGTTCTGCCCGCAGGCGGATCCGGGGCTTATTCTCTTGCCAACCTCTAAATGTCATGATTTCAACATATGAAAAATTCACAATAGGTATTGCAAATACGTACTGTATCTTGCACCTTTGGAGCCATTCTGCCATGCCCAGGCGTACTTAAGTCTGTTAGGCGAAGGTGAAAAGGGAGGAGCCAAACCGACTTAGTCTGCTCCGACCGATCTACCCTGGTCCAATCCGTTCCCCGGTCTCCTCAATAGGCTCGCTGAATGCAAAATTGCCGCTGATTCTCCCAAAGTGAAACCTTCATGCTATGCGATTTGGAAAATAGTCGTTTATAATGGAGGTAAATGGGTTAATGAAGGAAATAGGGAAGAAAGAGAGGAAGCTGGCATGGCCTTTATGATTGCCCAGCGGGCATTTATTAAAGCTTACCTGATTACGATGGTGGAGCAGCACCGCGGATACGGTTATCAGATGCTGGAGGAACTGAGACAGCAGTTTAAAAGTTACGGCTATTCTCCCCCGCAGAGCGAAATTTACCGTGCCCTGCACGAACTGGTGCAGGAGGGCATTTTCTACCGTACCAAGCAGTTGAAGGGAAGCGATCCGCGGGTAGATTTTCAGGAAATCGTATTGTACCACTTTACAGACGATGGAGCCGAGAAGGCCAAGCTGTATAAAAAACAGGTCAAAACCGATCTGGACCGCTGTCTTGGCATTCTGCACAAGGCGGTTAACGACAATTACCAATAAGACCCGGAAGGGAAGGAGGCGTAAGGGATGCAGGAAAAGCTGCGTTTTGGGGTTTTAAGCACGGCCAGTATCGCGAGAACCGCTTTTATTCCCGGCGTTCAGGGCGCCAGACGCGCCGAAATTGCGGCGGTGGCCAGCCGGGATTACGCCAAAGCCAAGGATACGGCGGAACAGTTTGATATACCGAAAGCGTATGGAACCTACGAAGACCTGCTGAAGGATCCCGACATTGATGCGGTCTATATTCCGCTTCCCAACCATTTGCATAAAGAATGGACGATCAAGGCCGCGAAAGCCGGCAAGCACGTGCTGTGCGAGAAGCCGTCCGCACTCAGCCCGGAAGAAGCTTCCGAAATGGTCGAAGTGTGCAGGGAAGCGGGGGTGATTTTCTCCGAAGCGTTTATGTACCGGTATCATCCGAAGCACCGCAGAGTCCGGGAGATCATCGAGGAAGGCGAAATCGGCCAGATCCGGGCCATTCACGGGTGCTTCACGTACAACCATATCGAAAATAAGGAGAACGTGCGGTACAAAAAAACGATGGGCGGCGGAGCCATCTATGATGTTGCCGGCTACCCGATTTCGGCGGCTCGCATGGTACTAGGTGAGGAGCCGCTGGCCGTGTCGGTTCAGGCGCTGTTTTCGGAGGAACACGATCATGTGGACGTCATGGCAACCGGTCTGGTGGAGTTTCCGAACGACGTGGGGCTCACCTTTGATTGCGGCATGTGGGCCGCGCCACGGTGCACGCTGGAGATTGTGGGTTCGCATGGGCGGATCGAGCTGCCGGTCGCCTTTGGATGGGAGCAGAGCGAGGAGCCGGCCCAGATTATCGTCCATATCGGGGATCAGCGGCGGGAGGAACGCTTCGGTGTGCTGAGCCATTTTATGCTGGAGGCCGACGCTTTTGCCGCAGCGGTATTGGACGGAACGCCGCTCCCTTATCCTCCGGAAGATGCGGTACGGAACATGAAGGTCGTGGAAGCGTGCCTGAAGTCAGCTGAGACGAAACAGAAAGTCTTCCTGCAGTAAACGTTCATCTTCAAGTGCTGTGGGAGGCGAGACACAAGTTCCTAAACAAGGAAAGCCCCGGGTTCTCTGGCGGAGATCCCCGGGGCTTCGATTCGTGTGTACTGTACCGGCTTACATGCCTTCATCATAATCGGTGACGTCACGCTTGGCTGCCATGGCCGGCGTATTGGACGTGCCGTACTCCTCGACGGACTCCCATGCGTCCGCGTCGTCAAAACGGCCGTCATAGCGCTGACGGTTCTCCCCCGCGCCGGACGGCGGCGGGGTGATTACCTCTTCTTCGACCGGCCGGTCGCTGCTGACGTCCCGATGGGGCGTATGCTCCACGCAATAAGCAGTGTACGGGATCGCCTGCAGACGCTCGAACGGAATGTCCCGGCCGCATTCGGCGCATTGGCCGTACTCGCCGCGGTCCATACGCGCAAGTGCGCTGTCAACCTGGTCCAACTCATCCTGCAGCGTGTCGTTAACGGCCAGGTCCCGGCCGCGTTCGAACACCTCCGTGCCCACATCGGCGGGGTGATTATCGTAAGAGGACAGCTCACCCGTGGAATCGGCGAGCGAGTCGCCCAGCAGGGCATTGTCCTCGCCATTCGCTTGAAAGTGGTGTTCCAGCTCCTTTTTGCGTTCCAGCAGTGCGGATTTGAGCTCCTGCTGCTGATCACGGGTTAAATGACTCATGGATAAGACTCCCTTCTCACAGTAGAATAAGGTATCTGTACTCTTTCCTTACCCTAAAGGCGCCGGGAGCAATCATGCCGAGTCCGAGTCCGTTAGCTCCGGCTGAGCAAGCTAGACGGTATCCGTTCCTTCCAGGGCGCAGGGCAGATCACCGATCTCGAGCTGTAAGGTGACATGGCCGATGCCGAATTGCTCGCGCAGCTCGGCTGCTGCCTGCTGAAGAAGATTGTCGCCATTGCAGGGCTCCGTCACCACGAGATGGGCCGTCAACGCCGTTTCCGTGGTGCTCATGCCCCAAATGTGCAGATCATGCATGCTTTTGACCCAAGGCAGGGAAGTCAGGTAATTCCGGATGGCCGCAATGTCTGTGCCCGGAGGCACGCTGTCGAGAGCCATGTTGAGCGAATCCTTCAGCAGCCCCCAGGTGCTGATGCCGATTGCAAGCACGATCAGCAGACTGACGACCGGGTCGACCCACAGCCAGCCGGTTGCGGAAATGACGACTCCCGCGATGACCACGCCCAGCGATACGCCGGCGTCCGCAGCCATATGCAGAAACGCCCCCCGGACGTTCAGATCGCCCCGGCGGCCGGAAACGAACAGCAGCGCCGTCAAGGCGTTGATGAGGATGCCGACAGCCGCTACCCAGATGACGTCCACTCCGTCGACAGGCTGCGGATGGATGAGGCGGCTGATGGCGCCCCAAGCGATGAGCGCGATCGCCGCGAGCAGGAACAGGGCATTGAAGAGGGCGGCCAGGATGGAGGAGCGGCGGTAGCCGTACGTACGCAGCTGCGTCGGTTTCTTCCGGCCGAGGAGGCTGGCGGCCCAGGCCAGAATGAGAGCGAGTACGTCGCTTAAATTATGTCCGGCATCGGCTACGAGCGAAAGGGAATGGCTGATCAGGCCATAAGCCGCTTCCAAAATGACGAAGGCCGTGTTGAGCACGATGCCGATCAGAAAGGCGCGGCTATAATCGGCCGGTCCGTGTGCATGCGAATGTGAGTGTGAGTGTGAATGTGAATGTGAATGCTGGTGAGTGGATGAGTGGGAATGATGGTGATGATGACCGTGTGCCATAAGCGGCTCCTCCTTTAGAATACAAAGCGAAATTGCATCCATGTCTATATTTAATATTAACATATGAGCATCTATTCATATAATAACATATTTCACGCTTGTGTCAATTTGTGCCATCCCTTAGGATGGCCATTTTTCTTTGGAACATTCTCCAAAAAAGCGGTGAACGGTTTTCATCCCCGGCAAGGATGTGATATAAAAAATATAGGGTGTGGGAGTAATACAGGACATCCTCCCTTTGCGGGGCTAGAGATTTGGAGGTATTCGTCAAATGGATGAACATATGCAGCGCCGATTGGATAAACAGAAGAAGCTGTTCAAGCAGCTGGGCATTCATCTGGATGCACTTTCCATCCATGAAAAGGTGTTCAGCAACAAGCTTCGGGGTTACGATCCGGAAGAGGTGGATGCCTACCTGGATGAAGTCATAAGCGATTACGAGCGGTTTTATGCGATCATTTCCGATCTGATGGATAAATGGCAGGAGCAGCAAAACACGCTGCGTGACTTGAAGGCAGGCTCACGGCCGGAACCGGACCGTTTTGCCATCGATCCCAAGGTGATAGAGGAAATCGTATTGAAAATGGAGTACAACCTCAGACAGCTCAAGAGCAAGATCAGGCCGGATCCTGACTTATTCATCGATTAATCCATTACATACAGACATACTGCGAAGGCTCCTCCGAATATCATGGACAGACATCCTGGTTCGGGGGGCTTTTTATTTTTGTGCTCTCAGCGGGAAAATGATATTCAAGGAAAGTGAGCCGTCCCTGTTGAATTCATCAAACCACAGGAATGGTAAAAGGAGGGAGACCGGATGAAATTCATTCTTATTTTTGGCCCGCAGGCCGTAGGCAAAATGACCGTCGGACAGGAGCTCGAAAAAATAACGGGGCTGAAGCTTTTTCACAACCATATGACGATTGAGCTGGTATCCCCGTTTTTCAGCTACGGATCGGAAGCCGGGAAACGGCTGGTCGGATTGTTCCGGAGGGAAATCTTTGAAGAGGTTGCCAAAAGCGACCTCGCCGGCTTGATATTTACGTTTGTATGGGCGCTGGACATGAAGGCGGATTGGGATTATGTGGAGGAAGTATGCGGGATTTTCGAATCCAGGGGTGCCGAAGTTTATTTCGTAGAGCTGGAGGCTGATCTAGACGAACGTCTCTCCCGCAATCGTAGTCCAAATCGGCTGCAGCACAAGCCCACGAAGCGGAACACGGAGTGGTCCGAAAAGGAGCTGAAGACATCGATGGAAAGGTACCGTCTAAATTCATACGACGGCGAGATTCAGCGGGAGAACTATTTGCGAATCAACAATACGGATTTGAGCGCAGAAGAAGTGGCGCAACAGATTAAGCATGAATTCGGGCTATAGTTTTTCACTACGGCCGCAAGCTGCTGCAATCCAGTAACTTTTTCTTCTCCCTGACGTTCTTTAAATATAAGCAGCATATTGCTGGAAGGGCGCATGGAAGAAACAATGGTCATGCCGTCGCATAAGTAAAGAATGTACCGCCAAAGCGCCAGAGTACTATGGATAAAACTTGGGGTACAAAAAGGAGGAGGCGGAATGAATCGGAATGCGGGTTTTTGGATCAGGCTTGGGGCATCGCTGGCGGATGGGCTGCTCGTCGGCTTGCCGATCATGATTGTGGTGTGGCTGATTACAGGGAAATGGGGGAACGAGGAGTGGATTTCCGATACGATTAGCGGTTTGTACACGCTGCTCGTGCCTGTATTCTGGAACGGTTATACAGTTGGCAAGAGGATATGCAACATCCGGATTCGCAAGGTGAGCGATCATCAGCCTCCCGGAATTGGAACCATGCTGCTGCGGAACGTCGTGGCCGGCCTCGTGTATGGTCTAAGCTTCGGCATCTGCGCGATCATCAGTGCTTTTATGGTGGGGCTGCGTGAAGACAAGCGGGCGATTCATGACTTTATTGCCGGGACGGAAGTCGTATATGACTGAATAATGTCCTGGCTGAAAAGTATCAGGAAGCACGCCGCCCGGCCTTTGAATTCCGACCTCTGGCTGATGTGCGGGGCAATCATATCATGATAGGGTAAAAGGTAGGATAGGACAGCGTTGTCAGGCGTACACAGCCAAGCAGCCGTCAAATCCTCCTTTTTTCTTATAAAATGACCGGATTACTATTTTGGTCAGTCGGTACCTTTCAAGCGTTTTTCGGTCCTCTGCAAGGGCTGGATTAAAGAGAAGAAACAGGATGATGGAGGAAATAACCATGACGCAAACCATTCAGGTGCCTCAACCTAAAACCTACGGACCTTTAGGCAATCTGCCTTTGCTGGATTCCGCCGCACCAGTGCAATCGTTGGTAAAGGTCGCCGCGGAGCTCGGGCCGATCTTTCAGTTCCAATATCCCGGCGGCCGCAGGGAGCTGTACGTGTCCGGCCATGAATATGTGAAGGATGCTTGCGACGAAAAGCGTTTCGACAAAAGGATCTGGGCTCCGCTGCAGAACGTGCGCGCTTTTGCCGGTGACGGACTCTTTACGAGCGCAACCCAGGAACCCAATTGGAAAAAAGCCCATAACATTCTGCTGTCCAGCTTCAGCCAGCGGGCCATGCAGGGTTATCATACGAAAATGCTGGATATCGCCATGCAGCTGATTCAAAAATGGGGAAGGCTGAATCCGGATGAGACGGTCGACGTTCCTGCCGATATGACCCGGCTGACGCTTGACACGATCGGGCTGTGCGGGTTCAGTTACCGGTTTAACAGCTTTTACCGGGAAAATAACCATCCCTTTATCGATGCCATGGTACGGGCGCTTGACGAAGGGATGAACCAGCTGCACCGTCTGGGCATCCAGGATATGTTTATGATCCGGAAGAAGCGGCAATTTCGAGAGGATATCCAGACGATGTTCTCACTCGTTGACGAGCTGATCCGGGAGCGTAAGGCGCATGGCGGGGATGAGGATGATCTGCTTGCGCATATGCTGAACGGCGTCGATGCAAATACAGGGGAGCGGCTGGATCATGAAAATATCCGTTATCAGATGATCACGTTCCTGATCGCGGGGCATGAAACGACCAGCGGTTTGCTCTCTTTTGCGATTTATTATCTGATGAAAAACCCCGATAAGCTGCGCAAGGCCGTGGAAGAAGTGGACCGCGTGTTGAAAGATCCAGTGCCGACGTATCATCAGGTAAGGGAACTGAAATATGTCCGGATGGTGCTTAGCGAGTCCCTGCGGTTATGGCCGACCGCACCGGCTTTCTCGCTGTACGCTAAAGAAGATACGATGATCGGGGGAACTTATCCGATTCAACAGGGAAACAGCGTGACGGTTCTCATTCCGGGACTTCACCGGGACGTGCGCGTCTGGGGCGATGACGTGGAGGTGTTCAGACCCGAGCGGTTCGAGGATCCCAGCAAGGTGCCCCATGATGCGTATAAGCCGTTCGGTAACGGCCAGCGGGCGTGCATCGGCCAGCAGTTCGCCCTGCAGGAAGCCACGATGGTGCTGGGGCTGGTGCTGAAGTATTTTGACCTCGAGGATTCCGGCCGCTACGAACTCAAGGTTAAAGAGACGCTTACGCTAAAACCGGAAGGATTCCGGATCCGTGTCCGCAGCCGGAAGGGCGCATTGATTCCGGTGGGTTACGGCAGAGCCGAGACGGTGGAAGCCGCAGTCAGCGAATCCGCCAAGCCGGCATCCCTGGCTGCAAATGATCATCATACGCCGCTGCTTGTCCTGTACGGCTCCAATTTGGGCACCGCGGAAGGCATCGCCAGGGAGGTGGCTGACCGTGCGAGGTACCAGGGATTCGACAGCCAGGTCGGTCCCCTGGACGACTATGCCGGTGCGCTTCCGAAGGAAGGGGCGGTGATTATCGTGACGGCGTCTTATAACGGCCAGCCCCCTTCCAACGCAAAGGTGTTTATGGAATGGCTGGAGTCCGCCGATCCCGCTGCCATCCGGGATGTCCGCTACGCGGTATTCGGCTGCGGGGATCACAATTGGGCCAGCACGTACCAGCGGATCCCGCGCCTGATTGATGAGCAGCTGGCGGCCAAAGGGGCGAAGCGGTTACTTCCGCGCGGGGAGAGCGATGCCAGCGGCGATTTTGAACGGGAGGTGGACGACTGGACGGAGCGTTTATGGCCGGATTTAATGCCCGCGCTGGGACTCCCGGTCGCGTCCGGCCGCGACACCAAGCGGAGCACGCTGTCGCTGCGCTTTGTCCAGGGCGTGGCTGCCGTGCCGCTTGCGGAAACCTACAGCGCCGTATCCGGGCGGATCGTGAGCAGCTGCAATCTTCAGCACACGGCCAGCGGACGGGTCACACAGCACATCGAAATTGCCCTGCCGGAGGGTACATCATATCGCGAAGGGGATCATCTTGGCGTGCTTCCGGTCAATCCTGAGCCATTGGTGCAGCGGGTGCTCCGCCGGTTCCAGCTGGACGGCTCGGCGCACCTGATCCTGACGGCGGACGGGAATCGCAGCGCACACCTGAAGACAGGAGTGCCGATCCGGCTGGACGAACTGCTGTCCCGAAGCGTCGAGCTGCAGGAGCCAGCCACCCGCGCCCAAATTCGGGAGCTGGCATCGTGCACGGTATGTCCGCCGCATGCCCGGGAACTGGAGGCCATGCTTGAGGAAGACGATTACCAAACCAACATTCGGGCAAAGCGGCTGACGATGCTTGACCTGCTTGAGCAATATGATGCCTGCGAGCTGCCGTTTGCGCGCTTTCTGGAGCTGCTGCCGGCCCTCAAGCCGAGATATTACTCCATCTCCAGCTCGCCGAAAGTCAGTCCAGGCGCCGCCAGTATCACGGTCGGTGTGGTTCGGGGAGTAGCATGGAGCGGTAAGGGAGAGTACCACGGCATCGCCTCCAACTACCTGGCCGCGCAGGAGCCTGGGGCCGAGGTGCTGATGTTCGTCCGATCTCCCGAATCCGGATTTGTGCTGCCGGAGGATCCCGCCATACCGATGATCATGGTAGGGCCGGGCACGGGCGTGGCACCGTTCAGAGGTTTTATCCAGGCGAGACGGGTCCTGCAAGCGGAAGGAAAGGCGCTGGGCAAGGCTCATCTGTACTTTGGCTGCAGAAACCCGGAGCATGATTACTTATACCGTGAGGAGTTTGAACGGGCGGAAAAGGACGGAGCAGTGACGCTTCATACGGCTTTCTCCAGAGTGGAGGGTACGGATAAATGCTATGTCCAGCATCTGATGAAGCAGGACGGTGAGCTGCTGCTGCAACTGCTCGAGGTCGGGGCTAAGCTGTACATTTGCGGCGACGGCTCCCGGATGGCTCCCCAAGTGGAAGAGACGCTGATGGGCTCCTATCGGGACAAATACGGGGTAAGCCCGGAAGAAGCAGCCCAATGGCTTGCCGGCCTCGAATCGGCAGGGAACTATGTGAAGGACGTATGGGCCGGCTGATCTCCAGGTAGTCCGATTCGGGGCAGGCCGCATTTTACTGATTGCTTCCTTGGCATCCGCAACTATATGATGGAATTCGGGGGGAAGCACATCTGAAAGGAGGCGGACCAGGTGAATTATGAAATCAGAACTGCGGACATGGATGAGCTGGGGCTCGTACACGACACGATGATGCTGGCTTTTGAAGAATATCGGGGCCGGCTCCATCCGCCTTCAGGAGCCTTGTCGGAGGACACCGAGACGATCCGTCAGAAAATCAGCGAGCATGGAGGCGGAGCCCTTTTGGCTTGGTCCGGTGATAAGCCCGTGGGGTCGGCGCAGTATTCCTTCCGTGCCCCCTTTTTGTACGTCGGACGGCTATCCGTCATACCCGAGGCCCGGGGTGAAGGTTTGGGCAAGGCGATCATGAAGCATTTCGAGAAACTCGCTGTGCAGCATCGTTATCCCGAGATCCGGTTGGGAGTCAGGTTATCGCTTCAAGATAACATCCGGTTTTACCTCAAGCTGGGTTATGAAGTTGTTGAGGAGCATGCGTATCCTGAACGGACGGATGGCTGGTACATCCTGAGGAAACGGGTGGGAGCTGGAACGGCATGATCCGTAGACATAACTTGCTATGATAGGGAGGAAACCTAACGTGTCTAAAGAAGGCATTACGGTCCGGGAGGCGGGACTGGGGGATTTGCAAGAGCTTGCCGCCATTTTTGACTTGTACCGGATATTTTATGGTCAGGAGCCAGACGTTGAAGGGGCGGCCGCCTTCTTGTTCGAGCGAATGGAGCACCGGCAATCGGTCATCCTGATAGCCGAAGACGTGGAGCAGGGCCGGATCGCCGGGTTTACCCAGCTGTATCCGGTGTTTTCCTCCATCTCCATGAAACGGGCCTATATTTTGAATGACTTGTATGTACGGGAGGAATACCGCAGGCAGGGAACCGCCCGGCTGCTGCTTGAAGCGGCCAAACGGTTCGCTAAGCTGGCCCGGGCGAAGGGGCTGTCTTTGTCCACGGCGGTAACTAATGTACGCGCCCAGCAGCTGTATGAGCAAAGCGGTTATGTTCGTGACGAGCAGTTTATCCATTATGATTTCACATCTCTGGATATGGATTAATCACGGGAGAACAGGGAGGGGACATGAATGGGGCCGTCTACACAGGATTTCTATGACGATATGTCTGAATCATATCATTTGATTTACGAGGATTGGAAACATACGGTGTCCAGTCAGGGAGAATTTTGGGACCGGTGGATACGCTCCCGGTTTCAGCTTCCCGGGAGTGGACGAATTCGAATACTGGACGCCTCATGCGGTATCGGAACGCAGAGCCTGGGCCTTGCCCTTCAAGGATTTGAAGTGACGGCAACCGACCTAAGTCCGAACTCCGTAGAGCGAGCGAGAAGGGAAGCTGAGGCCATGGGCCTGTCGATCCGATTTGGAACAGCGGACTTCAGAACGCTCGAGCAGGATGTTGCCGGCACCTTTGACGTCGTCTTCTCCGCCGACAATGCGGTGCCGCATTTGCTAACGGATGAGGACCTGATGATCGCCTGCCGGCAATTTTACAATAAATGCCTGCCCGGCGGCATGGTCATCATCACGATCCGCGACTATGACAGCCTGATCCGGGAACGGCCCCGCGCTACACAGCCCAGAATTTTGAATCATGGCAAAAGAATTGTGTTCCAAGTGTGGGATTGGTCGGAAGACGGGTCGACATATACGACCCGGCAGTTTATACTGCAGGATCAGTTAGGGACTTGGAAGACGGAGAGCTATGCAGCTATGTACCGGGCAGTTCAGCGAAGCGAGCTGAGCTACTTTTTGCAGCAGGCTGGATTCCAGCGTGTGGAGTGGGTCATGCCCGAGCAGTCCGGTTTTTACCAGCCGATCGTAACGGCAGCCAAGTTCTAGATGGAGCGAGCTGGTTTCAGTGTTTCGTGATTTTTCTCCTCATGACCGTCATCATCCACAGAAAGAGCGGAATGGCGATCGCACAGACCGGAATGACAATCCGCTCCCACAGCTTCTGAAGCATCATAATGCTGGCTTCATTCGGAATCAACAGCGCAATGATGAAGATGGCCGGTGCACAAAACCACATGAGTTTTTTCCAATTTTTCACGTGAAGCCACTGGGCCATCTCATAGCTCGTGATAAACAAGTAAAGGGAGATCTTGGCGAAGACGCCAAAAATCCAAATGAAAATCACGAGTACATCGACATTTTGAATAAAGTTCAGGATGTTTATGCTGCGTACCAGCATAAAGTAAGAGAACCTCAGCTCCATTCCAACGTAGGGGCCGAACACGAGCAGCACCATGACCGTGGCTAACATGACCATGATGGAGGTGAACACGATGCTCGACAGTGCTTTGACGATTATTTTTTTTTTGCTGGATATAAACGCGAGAAGGACCAACAGCATAAACGATTCCCCAAAAAAAGAAGCGGGCGGCAGCGACGCCTTGAAAACCTCTTGCCAGCTTGAGTCGCCCACGATCGGCAGGATGTGGAGAAGCTTCGTGTTCATGGCGTTCAGCAAAAAAGTGAGGATCAGCGTAATGAACGTCACGGGTCCGGCCAGTTCGCAAAATCGGCCGATGCCGGTAATCCCGCTGATGCCGGTCAGATAAACGGCCAAAGCCAGTATCATGACCATGAGAATCCAGATGGGAGTCCGGTCCAGGATCGTCAGATGGATGAAATCCGCGAAGGAGCGGAGCACATCCCCGGATAACAGGAACCAGGCCACGAAATAGGGAAGGATCACGATTCTTCCGATCCAGCCGCCAAGCAGCTTACGGCTGAACTGCGTTAAGGTTTCTCCGGGATGGAGTAAGCTGACATGCGTGACCAGATACGTGATGGCCAGCCCGATCGCACCGGCAATGATCATGGACATCCACGCGTCCTGCTTGGCTGTTTCAATGGCAGGTGACACTCTTAACCAGACAGCCATGATGATTTCTACGGTGCTTAAGGTCCAAAAAATTTGCGATCCGGTCAGCTTCATAGCTTTCCTCCTTTCCGATGGGATTCCCTTATTACTCATGATCTACAGCGAAGAATTGGTTTGACCCGGATCCCTGTACCGGAGATGCACCGATACAGTGATCGGCAGTTCGGGGAACGTTTCGCGCCAATGCGGTTTGAGCGTTTTCCATATCTCCGGGTGCTGCCTGTGAACATGTTCCCCAATTCCAAATATGTCGATCTTATATTGGTGCTGCGCCTTATCGACCAGTTTGCGAACCTTCTTCTCCGCTTCCTGGCTCAGCTTGGTTTGAATGGTTTTGAGATCATCTTCCCTGGAAGGATCAAGTGACGAATTGTTTTCAACAATGCTGCCGATGCCGTGCAGCGATATGTAAATCTGCGGCCGGTGCTTCACCATTTTTATCCTTGTGCGGTGCTTTAGGGATTGGACTGCTATACTGATCGTCTCGTTCCTCTTTCCGATAGAGGTGGTGAACGTGAGGTTTTTTTGCTTTCCCATTATCCAGTTATCGTACATCGATTCCTCCGGATTCAGGTAACCGACGAGTTTAATTCCATGGTCTTTGTCCAGGATGGCAGAGCCGGCATATACATAACCTCGGGAAGGATCGGCTGTGATGGCAGGTACGATCGGCTGGGTTCCTTCGCTGAAGGCATCGCATAATAACATCCGGTAGTAGTAGGGCTTCATACCAAGAGCAGATTGCTGACTGCCAAGTGTCGTACTAATGAACGGATCAAATGTAGGCTCGGCTTTGATAACTTCTTTCGCCGTTCCATCCTTGACCACAAGGATGACGGAACGCAATTCCGATTTCGGGTTGCGAAAGATCATGTCGAGATACTTATCCAGCCCCACTTCGGCCATATGATGACCGATCAGGATCGTTTGACGATGAGCATAAAACAAGGAACGCGACAGCTCAGCCTGCAGACGCTGCCCGGCATCCATAAAATCTTTTCCTTTCGCACTCACGACCGTATATGTGTTTTTCTTGCCCGCACCCGTAACCTGGCTGCTGCCCAAACCTGCGGGTACGGCGACTTCCGAACTAATCTCCAGCTCTTTGTCCTCGGTCATGTCCATTCCGACGCCGATAATAAAAGCACGCTGGTTGGGCTCTTTCAGGTTCCAGCAGCCGGTGGACGAAGCTGACAGAAACAATAAGCAGAAAATAAGCAGAATTTTTTTCATTGTACCTTCCACCTTATCCATTCAAAGTTCAAGATTTACTCGCCCGCTTTCTTGGCAAACGCAAAAATACATTTTTTGCCCGGTTTTTCTTGGTTGGAGCAACGGGCTGAAGATACGGCGATCCAAACGGAGTGAGATGGATCAGATGGGACAAGATGGCGATCATGCCGATCGCTGTGCCAAAAAGTCCGAAAATTCCGGATAATACGAGCAGCGGGAAGCGCAGCATCCGCATCGGGTAGCCGAACCGGTAACGTGGGATCACAAACGACGATATGCCGGCAGCCGATACGACGATGACGATCGGCGCCGAGATGATCCCGGCCTGTACCGCAGCCTGCCCAATGACCAACGCCCCCACGATGCTGACGAGCGGACCGATTTGCTGGGGTAACCGTATTCCGGCTTCCCGCAGTCCCTCAAACATAAATTCCATAATAAATACTTCGATGACGGTTGGAAATGGAGCCTGTTCCCTTAGTCCCGTAATGCTTAGCATCAGCTTGGGGGGGACCATTTCCGGATGATAGGTGGTCAGCGCGATGTAAACCGACGGAAACAGGATGGCAAACAGGGCAAACAAATAACGGATCCACCGATTCATGGTGATATACATAAACCGTTCGTAATAATCGTCGGGAGCTTGCAGGCCGTCCCAGAACGTCATCGGTACGACCAGGGTGATCGGCGACCCGTTAACCAATACAGCCACCCGTCCTTCCATCAGTCCTGCGGATACGACATCCGGCCGCTCGCTGCTCAGCATTTGCGGAAAAGGGGAGTAGTGGGTGTCCTCAATGGATTCCTCGATATAGCCTGATTCCAGCACGCCTTGAAGATCGATCCGCTCGACCCTTGAGCGAATCTCGTCCAGCATGGAAGTGGAAACTAATCCATCAATATAGGCAAGAACGACCTCGGTTTGGGTCAGCTTGCCGATATTATAGGATTCCATCTTCAGGTTCGGCGTGACGATGATTCTGCGCAGCATCGTCGTATTCGTACGCAGCGATTCGGTGAAGCTCTCCCGGGTTCCGCGCAGGGCCGATTCCGTCGAAGGCTCTTCAATCGATCTTGTTTCATAATCGGAGACATCCGTAAGAAGGACCGTGGGCTCCCCATCCGCCAGAATGGCCAAATGACCCTTTAAAATATCATCTGCCGCATCGCGGAACGTGTTGACCTTCTTCGTTTGCAGTACCGCGAACAGCTGTTGATCACACATTTGCGCAATGCTGTCAATAGGGCCGACCCCCTGGGGGATTCCTTCGTATATTAACGGCTTCAGGATGACCGACTGGATGATATCCTTGTCAATCATACCGTCTACGTAAATAAACAGCAGTTTGGTGTCTCCTTGCAGGGTAACGTCCCGGAATATGACGTCCGAGCAGCGTTCGAACATTGTTTTTAGCATGTGCTCATTGTCTACCAGATGACGGCTTAGCGGCAGATTCGGATCGATGTTTGTCGGTTTCTGGTTAGCTGAATTCATGTTAGGTTCTTCTCCGTTGGAATCATCATTATATTTTAGTTACTATACCCATACGCTGGATAAGCATACTTTGCCGGTATAAATCCTCTTTGATGCGGAAAAATTAAGCTGGTATCTTACATTCAACCGTATTAGGGAGGCAGCACTCGTCATATGAAAAAAATCGTTATGATCGCCGTTCTGGTATTGATTACAGGCTGCGCGGATCACGGCGCTTCAACGGCGCGCCAGCAGGTGAACACCAAGCAGACAAACCGTGCAAGCCATATCCATCAAGCGGCTCCGACCCGAATCGTCACGTCAGCCTCATCGACGTCCACGGACAGAGGCGGCAAGTCTCATTTGACCGTCAAGCAAGTCAATCAAAACGATCTGACCTCGGATTTGCTTAATCTGATTCAGCAGCCAGGAGCGGCACCCGGGACTTCGCCGCAGCAGCCTGCGGGAACGCCATCCGGTACGCGGACCGGAGCGCCGACCACCCCAGCGGGAACACCAGCCGGTACGCCAACCGGAAACCCAACGGGAACACCAGCCGGTACGCCAACCGGAACGCCAGCGGGAACGCCAGCCAATCAGGTTCCTGCGGGAACCCCGAAAAATCAGGCTCCTTCGGGTACAAACAACCAACAGACCCCTGCGAGCGGCGATGCTTCGGCATACGCTCAACAAGTGCTCGATCTGGTGAATCAGGAACGCTCCAAGGCTGGCCTGGATGCGCTCAGCATGGATTCCAAACTGTCCAACATGGCAATGGCCAAGGCCAAAGACATGTATGACAACAAGTATTTTGACCATAACTCCCCGACCCACGGATCTCCCTTCGACATGATGAAGGAATTCGGGATTACGTACAACTCGGCCGGAGAAAATATCGCCAACGGGCAGACCTCCCCTCAGCAGGTGATGCAGGACTGGATGAACAGCCCGGGACACAAAGCCAACATCCTGAACAAAAGCTACACCCATATCGGGATCGCCTTTTACAATAACGAGTGGGTGCAGGAATTTACGGGATGATTTGCGGAAGTGCAGCATAGGTACATCATCAGCCTCCTCGGGGTAATCCGGGAGGCTGCTGCACATGGAGTGGGAAAAGCCGGCGGGACGCTCCGCCGGTTTTTTTGGTGTATAATGGGAAGGATCTGAGGAACAGATCTCCAAAATATCGTCAAAGTTGAGGGATGATCGATGATCCTATGGATAAACGGCGCGTTTGGCGCTGGAAAAACGCAGACCGCCTTCGAGCTTCACCGCCGAATACCGAATTCTTTCGTGTACGATCCTGAGAATGCAGGCTATTTTATCCGCAAAAATATTCCGCCCAGCATCAAGAAGCCCGATTTTCAGGAATATCCGTTATGGCGGGAATTCAACTATGCCATGCTGAAGCACATCGCTGGCGAATATGAAGGGGTCATCATCGCTCCAATGACCGTGGTTGATCCGGTTTATTTTGAAGAAATCGTCGGCCGACTGCGTACGGACGGCATGACCGTGAAGCATTTTGCGTTATGCGCTCCTCGCGAAGTCATCCTGCAGCGCTTAAAAAGCCGGGGGGAACGATCAAACTCATGGGGCGCTCAGCAGGCCGAACGATGTATTGAAGGTCTATCCCAAGACATATTCCGGGAGCATATCGATACCGTTGATCTATCGGTAAGCCAAGTAGCGGAGCGGATTGCGGGCATGGCCCATATTCCCCTGCTGCCCGATCACAGGGGTGCGGTGCGGAAGAAATTCGACCAAATCAAAACCCAGTTGAATCATTTCCGATTTTTTAACTAGGGGGAGTAGAGGTTATGGAAGCCGTTCTATTTGATTTGGATAATACGCTGGTGAACCGTAAACTGGCGTTTGAGCAGTTTTCGCGAAGGTTTATCGACAGGTTTGCTGCCGCGCAAAATCCCGAGGATCGCCGGAAGCTGGTGGGACAGCTGCGTGTCGCAGACCGGAATGGCTATCGGGAAAAAAGGGAGCTGTATGAGGAAATGAGGCGGACGCTGCCAATGAGGGAGGAGGCGACGACCGCAGAAGATCTGCTCGCTTATTGGTTCGCCGAGTTTCCCTCCTGCACCGTTGCGATGGACGGAGCGGAACGGGTGCTTCAGGAGCTGAAAAGCAGGGGGATCAGGATCGGGTTGGTCACCAACGGCTCGGCGAGAACCCAGTATGCCAAGCTGGACCAAGTGCAGTTCAGAGACTATTTTGATGCGGTAATCGTTTCTGAAGAAGCAGGGGTCAAAAAGCCGGACCGGCGAATTTACGCTATGGCGCTGAGCAGGCTGCAGGCCCGTCCGGAGAACTGCTGGTTTGTCGGTGACCATCCTGAAAAGGATGCGCAGGGCGCCGCCGCGGCGGGTCTGCGTCCCGTACTGCTGCTCACTACGCCTACCGACGCAGATCCCCTGCTGCCGGAGGGAACGCTGACAATAAACAAACTGCAGGAGCTCCTTCCGCTATGCACAGGCCCATTTTGCGGTCTTGAGGGACGGTGATGGCAGCTGGAAAGTTTCAGCAGGAAGCGATGCACTGCATTCAGGCTGGTGCGTTCTGGTTAGCCGCCTGCGGGGCGGCGGACTTTTGCTTGCGCTCGTTGAACATAAAGTAATAGATGGCCGATGCGCTGATGTATAATATTCCGGTCATGCTGAAAGTCAGTGCGTAGCCCCAGTACATCCCGTATGCGGTAAGCAAATGGGACTGGACAGGCCCCATCGTAGCCCACCCGAGCATGAACGCGGTTTGCGTCATCGAGTTGGCGATCCCTCTGCGGGCATCGGATACCCGGTCAACCGTGATCGAAGACTGGATAGGATTGGCCGCATTCATCAGTGCCTGCCTGAAGAGGAAGCTGAAGCAAGCGACCGCGAACAGGTTGGTGAAACCGGTCAGCAGCAAAAAGGGCAGGGACATCATCTGAAAAAGCACCACGGCCTTCACCGGTCCGACGCGGCTTGCCAGCGACGGGCCGATCAGCATCGACACGATAGTCATGACCTGGCCGAGTGAAATCAGGATGCCGACGGCCGTAAGAGATACGGCAAAGCGGTTCGTAAAGTACAGATTGAGATAAGGCACCACCAGCCCCGAGCCAAGCCCAACAATCAGCTGGGCCAGCGTAAATTTGGCGATGGCGCTCCAGTCCTCCCGCGCTGAAGATTGGAGCGGATGGGACAGGGCAGGTTCGGGCAGAGCGGCCGAAGCGTCTTCTTGGACAGCCGGATTTTTCCGGACCAGCATCAGGGGAACAAAGGCAAGCACGCTGGCCGCTCCCCCGGTGAACAGTACAGCCTGCAGGCTCTGAATTTTGCTCCAGCCGGCGGACTGGAGCACATCGGCCAGGTAACCGCCGCCGCTGCTTCCGATGACCTGCGCAGCCAGCACGAGGGAGAAGTGGTAGCTGAACAGCTTCAGCCGCTGCTTCTTGTCCGAATTCCCGGCCAGAAACGGGACGGCGATCACCTGGAAGAAGGCGGCAAACAGGCCGGCGGCAGCGGACAGGACGATCAGGGCGGATTCACCGCTGGCTAGCGACCTGCCCATGAAACTCAGACCGGTAAACAAAGCGCCCGTCATTAACAGCAGTTTATGGCTGGTACGGTCCCCCAGCAGACCGACCGGTATGAATATAAGCGCCGTCGCAAACGACTGGACGCTCACCAAGGTGCCGTTCATCGTATCGGGGTAACCCAGCGTTTGCACATAAAGATTGTAAAGCACCGAGAACATGCCTGTCCCGATCTGATACAGCAAATTGGCAAGAAAAAAAAGCCGGATATTCCGGTTGAGGCGATTCCATTCTGACGAGACCTGATGCAGTAACCGCATGATTTGATTAATCCTCCGTCCTGATACATTAGCTTCTCTATTGTAGCAAGCGGCTCCCAGGGTGCAAAGGAAAACTTTACATATGGCAATGTCTAATCAGAAGCTTGGCTCATGAGACGAAAAAGAGGTGATTGGCGAGATGAAAATAACTATCCAACCGTGGGGAATCGGTGAGGCTATTCCCTATGACCTGCTGCTGCTTGCCGATCCATCCAAAGAGATGGTTGATGATTACGTCGCCAGGGGCAGGGGCTATGGAGCTTATATGAACGGCGAATTGGCGGGAGAGTATGTACTGATCGACACGCATCCGAGAACGGTCGAAATCGTGAATATTGCGGTACGGGAAGATTTGCAGGGTAAAGGGATCGGCAAAATGCTGGTCGAAAGCGCGATCGAAGAAGCCAGGAGGCAGGGAGCGCACGCGGTGGAAATCGGCACGGCCAACTCTAGCTTTCTTCAATTGAAACTCTATCAACGCTGCGGTTTCCGGATCGTGGGCGTGGACATGGGCTTTTTTATCCGACATTATGAAGAAGCAATCTATGAAGACGGAATCCAGGTGCAGGATATGGTCCGTCTCCGTCTGAATTTGAAATAGAGATTAGATCTGCAGGAAACGGCCAGGATCGTTCAAGAGGCGCTTGGGCTGTCTATTAAATTGTGTTTCAATCTAGCGGCAAGTATCGTTGCATTGATAGATTTCAAGCATAGGATAATCTATCAAATGGTAAAGGAGGTCATGTCACATGGCTATTTTGTTACCAGAGCAGTTCTACTCGCTAGCCGCTGGTGTCGGTAAATCGTTCTACGAGAACCTTGCCGGCGGAATCAATGCTGCGGTCACGGTGAACAACACGTCAGCTTTTCCGGTTGACCTTGTCATCACCCGCGTCAACGCCCCTGTCGTTACGTATACGATCCCGGCGGCAAACAGCTTGACGCTGTCGGTGGAACGTCTGCTTGTCGCCGCTCTGCTGGCTTCAGCTGCCGGTCCGGTGTTCGGTACGATTCAAATCGCTACCTCTGATTTTTAATCCGCAACGCCACTTCTACACCAGCTCTTCCCCTTCCCCATGTGATATTGAGCCTCCAACCGGAATGTTTCGGTTGGAGGTTTTTTTCTGCTGGAAGGAAGAGGCTGTGGATGGTTGTCGACCCTTAAAATAAATTTTTGCTGGGAAAATGGGTTAGGAAAAGATAATATTAGGTAAAACACCAACCGATGGAGGGTGAATGTGATGATTCTCCGAGAACGACAAGATAGCTTCGTCCTGATTCGCCAGCATGATCATGCCAAGTTATCGGGACAGATAGCAGAGCATTTATTGCCGAATTGGATGCCGACAGGATCGGACCGTGAAGCTGCGGTGCTGGCCATTACACAGCACGATCGCGGCTGGATATATTTGGACCAGAATCCGCTATGGGATTCAGAAAGCAGCAGCCCGTTTTCCTTTATCAACTATCCGCTTGAGCCCAAGCTGTCTTCGTACCGGGCCGGCCTGGATGAGGCGGAAGCGATGAATCCGTATGCAGGTCTGCTCTGCAGCATGCATTATGCGTCGTTCCACCAGATCCGTTATGCGGAAGAACCGAAAGCCGCCCGGTTTTACAAGGAGGAGCTCCTTCGGCAGGAACGGATTCAAAGTCAGCTCATCGGATTGGACGATAGCCGCGTCGAGCGCCATTTTAACCTGCTGAAGCTGTGCGACAGCCTGTCGCTGTACGTATGTCTCAATGAGGCGGGTGCGTCCAAAGAAGAGGAGCATCCATGGTACCGTGAAGGGATCGAGACGGAGATCGCCGGGCTCAAGCCTTTACAGGCCCGATGGGTGGACGAAGGCGTCGTAGCGGTCAGCCCGCCTTTGTTTCGATCAGAGTTTACTGGGTCGATTACGCTAAAGCAGGTATCCAGACAAGCTATCGCGGAAAAGGGATTGGGTGCTGCGTACGACATGGCCCCGGAAATCACGCAGGATGTTATATTCCGGAATAAATGAGGAAGAGAACATAGAAAATAGGGAGTGCAAGGAATGGAGACTACCAAAACCGCAGCCGTGGAGATCGCGCTGTATACGATGTGTCTGGTGCGGGACGGCGACCGTGTTCTGCTGCTGAATCGTCCTGATGACCGCGGTTTTCCGGGATATATCGGCCCCGGCGGCAAGGTGGAGTTCCCCGAGAGCCTTTCGGACGGAGCGATCCGCGAGGTATGGGAGGAGACCGGACTTCGGGTAAAGGATCTGGAGTTTAAAGGAATTGACGAATTTGCCGATCCGGCCCAAAATTACCGCTACATGGTGTTCAATTACGTCGCCAACGACTACGAGGGAGAACTCCTCACCGATCCGCCGGAAGGCGAGCTCCGCTGGGTGACGATTGAAGATGCACTGGAGCTGCCAATGCAGCCTTGGTTCCGCAAAAGATTTCCGCTCTTCTTCGAGGAGGGAACCTTTGAGATTCATGATGTGTGGGATCAGGAAAATCAGATCACGATCGCGGAATCCGTCAAAAAGCTGTAGGCTGCAAACCGACTGTACATCTCTCATTCATACGATATGACCAGTTAGGAGGAAACGATATGATTTTGGAAGCCGCGATGCTGCAGGTGAAGCCGGGGCAGGGTGAAGCATTTGAGCAAGCCTTCCGGGAGGCTTCGGGCATAATATCTTCCATGCAAGGGTACATCGGACACGAGCTTCAGCGCTGTATGGAGGTTCCCAATAAATACCTTCTCCTCGTAAAGTGGGAAACCATTGAGGACCATACGGAGGGATTCAGGCAGTCCGATTCTTATGCTCGGTGGAAAGGGCTGCTGCACCACTACTACGACCCTTTCCCGGTCGTCGAACATTTTGAGCAAGTCAACCTTGCCTATGCGGCAGTTGAATGAAAAGTTATGTATTACTCAAATAAAGGAACGCGCGGGTCATGTCCCAAATCGTGAACGAGCATGGAATGAAGCTGACCCCGGTGATGGTATACATGCGCCAAAATTTCCAGCAGCCAGCCGAACCGGCTGTACGATGCGCCCCAGTATGAGGATATCTCTTCCTGAAGCTGGGCTTCTGTCAGCTGGACGTATTTATGGGCGAGGGATTCATAGTTATCTATTAAGGCTTGGCGGATGCGCGCGCTCGTGGAATACGATGTTCTGCTGTAAAATGCAGCCATCTCTTCCTGGGTGGCACCGTCCGAAATGATCGAATCCGCGAGCGGCAGCATGGCGATATGCTCCAGCAGCTCGCCTACGGAAAATTTGCCTGGGGTCGGCCGCTTCGGCAAATCGCATTCATCCAGACCATCCATGATCTTGAGAATGGAACGGATTGCCACGTCTATATGATGCAGCGCGCTTTGGCAGCAGGGATTCATGGTTTCATCTCCTCCATATTTACAGGTCTTTTATGTACATATTGAAGATAGTAGATCTCCGGACAAGAACATGCGTTCTTGTTTATTTATTATAATGGCATGTCAGACGGCGATCAAGTATTATACGCAACCTATCATCACTTGTAAGAATGGATGCACTGGAAGGCATTTTATGCGAAGGCACTGTCCATGGAAAGAAGGAGGCAGAAGTTTGGGAACCATAATCGATTACTATAATCAGTTTGACGAATGGGGGAGGCTGGATCGGGAGCCGGTCGAATTTATGGTCAACCTGCATTTCATCAAACAGCATTTGAAGCCGGGCTCGCATGTCCTTGACAACGGAGCGGGACCGGGCAAATATGCGGTTGCGCTGGCGCAGGAAGGGTATGACGTGACTTTGACCGATTTGTCTCCACGTCTCGTTGGCCTCGCTGCCGGCAAGGTGGAGGAATGCAAGCTGGAGGATCGGTTCCGAGGGATACACGTGGCCGATGCAAGAGATCTTGGAAGATTTGAAGACGGGCGGTTTGACGCCGTTTTGATGCTTGGGCCGCTGTACCATCTTCAGCAGGAGGAAGACCGGATTCAGGCAGCCCGGGAACTGTTCCGGGTGGTCAAACCCGGCGGCACTATTTTTGTCGCCTTCATGACCCGGACGAGGCATTTGATGAACTCGCTGCTGCATCCGGAGCTGTGGAAGCCGAACGATACGATGGATGGCATTGATGAATTTATGAGAACGGGTGTATTCAACCACAGTGACAATGGCCGGTTTACGGGAGCGTATTATTTTCCAATTGATGAGATCCGTCCCTTCATGGAGCGGCACGGCTTCGACAGCGTGAAGTTGATCGCATCCGGCAGCGTGGTGCAGTCCATGAACGAGGAGCAGTGGGCATACTGGCGGGGCCGCGGTCCGGAACAATTTCAGCGGTTCCTGAACCGTGTCATGGAGGCTGCAGAAGATCCATATATCCTAGGTGTTTCCTCTCATCTGCTGTATATCGGATTCAAGCCAGAATAACCGAAGGGTGCTTCGATTCCGGAGGATTCAGCTCTATTAGGAGGAAGTGGCGCTTGTCCGTGTTTTTGTCCGGCAAACCGTTTATACTGTAACTAAAATAGGGTTTTGCGCATACGGGAGGAAAAGCTTTGGAAGACTTGGTCCAGAGGGAGCACGAAATCATGAAAGTATGCCTGCTGGCCGGGCAGATCATGCTGCAGAGCGGAGCGGAGACGTACCGGGTGGAGGATACCATGGTCCGGATTGCCGCTTCTTTTGGCGTGGATAAAACGCATAGTTACATGACCCCTACGGGACTCATTTTTTCAATGGAGGATCCGCAGCCGATCACGAGGCTGAACCGGATTTCGGACCGGACGACGAATTTGCATAAAATCGATCGCGTGAACAGCGTATCCCGCCGCATCAGCAAAGGGGAGCTGACGATCGCTGAAGCGCGCCGGGAGCTGGAACACATCCAGCGGACAGGTGATATTTACCCGCTGTGGCTGCGGTTGCTGATGGCGGCACTGGCCAGCGGCTGTTTCCTGATCATGTTCCATGGTATTTGGCCCGATTTTCTGGCCGCGGCTGTGGCCGGAGGTCTCGGATTTTACTGCATGCTGATGCTGCAGCGGATGATTCCGGTCAAGTTCTTCGCCGAGTTTTCGGGCGCGCTGGCTATCGGCCTTTGCGCAGTTCTGTTCGTCAAATTCGGCTTTGGGCGGGACCTGGACATTATCGTCATCAGCTCGGTCATGCCGCTCGTACCGGGGCTGCTGATTACCAACGCGATCCGCGATTTGATGGCAGGCCACCTGGTTTCCGGCTTGTCGAAGGGGGCCGAGGCGTTCATCACTTCTTTTGCGATCGGGGCGGGCATCGCGTTTATGCTGTCATTTCAATAAAGGAGGGTGCCGCATGTACTTTGAACAGCTCGTTACGAGTTTTATCGCATCCGCTGCGTTCGGCATGCTCTTCAATACGCCGAAAAAGGCGCTGCTGCAGTGCGGATTTGCCGGAATGGTCGGCTGGCTGCTGTATATCTGGCTTCAGGATATGCACGTGCTGCGGATTACGGCCACCGTGGTCGCCAGTTACTGGGTCACGATGATCAGCCATTTGTTCGCCAAAAGGTACCGCACGCCGATCATCGTGTTCAGCGTTTCGGGCATCATTCCGCTGGTCCCCGGGGGAACGGCCTATGACGCGATGCGCAACGCTGTCGAGAACCAATATGACCAGGCTGTTCAGCTGGGAGCCGAGGCTTTTATGATATCAGGCGCGATCGCCCTTGGTCTGCTATTGTCGGAAGTGACCAATCAGCTCATCCGGAAATGGAAGCCTAGAGTAGTGTAAACTAGGAATGTCACAGGTCTAATTTCGAGGTACTCGGGGGGATCTACTTGCCAAAGCGTATTCTGCTTGTT
Organism: Paenibacillus rhizosphaerae; assembly: GCF_014192015.1. Classification (GTDB taxonomy): domain Bacteria; phylum Bacillota; class Bacilli; order Paenibacillales; family Paenibacillaceae; genus Paenibacillus_AQ; species Paenibacillus_AQ rhizosphaerae. The sequence goes on from NZ_JACHXJ010000001.1 coordinate 760,331, forward strand.
GAAGACGACAGGGAAATCAGCCAGCTGATAGAAAGTCATTTGAAACAGGAAAACTATGAAGTATTTATCGCGCTGGATGGAGAGGAAGCGGAATCATTTATTGATAAAGAGGTGTTTGATCTGGTCTTGCTGGATTTAATGCTCCCTAAAATAAATGGTATGGATGTTCTGAAGCGGATCAGGGAAAAAAGCGTCGTTCCCGTCATGATTATTTCCGCAAGAGGCAGCGACCTCGACAAGGCTCTCGGACTTGGCTTTGGCGCAGATGATTATCTAAGCAAGCCGTTCTCCATGATTGAGCTAACTGCCAGAGTGCAGGCCGCCATACGCAGAGCAACGCAATACGTCCGGACGGATCATCAGCCGACGGAGGATCGGATTCATTATAAGGACCTCACTCTTGATATAAATGCGTTTTCTGTGCTGGTCCGAGGTCAGAGCGTTCCGCTCACCTCCAAGGAGTTTCATATTTTGAAATTATTCTTAACTTATCAGAGCAGGGTGTTCACCAAAGAGCAAATCTATCAATCCGTCTGGCAAGAAGATTATTACGGGAATGAAAATGTGATTAACGTTCATATCCGCAGACTTCGTGAAAAAATCGAAGAAGATCCGTCAAATCCCCAGTTTATTTGCACCATTTGGGGCATCGGATATAAATTGGGGGGCTAGCCGATGGTTTTTTTCTTAAGCGCGGCGAGTGCTGTTTTGCTTCTGATGAATATCTGGCAGTATGTCTCCCGAAGAACATGGAATCAGAATGTACAGGAAATATCCAATAAAATTACAGACATCATCGAACACCAAACCGGCGAGAAGGTGCTTATCCAAACCGACCAGCAAGCCGTGCAGCATTTGCTCATCCAAATCAACCGTCTGCTGGATTATAACCAAAGAGTGATTGCAGATTATGCCAGAACCAAGGATAGTCTGAAGAAAATGATATCGAACATGTCCCACGATTTGAAAACGCCTCTGACGGTCATTCTGGGATATGCCGAAAAGCTAAACCAGGAAGAATCGATCACCGAAGAAGAGAGGAAGCAGGTGATCCTGCGGTTAAACGATAAAGTAAACAAACTGGTCGGATTGCTTAACCAGTTTTTTGATCTGGTAAAAATCGAGTCGGAAGACTACGAAATCCCGCTCAGCAAAATTTCCCTCAATGAGATTTGCCGCCAAAGCGTGCTCGAATTTTATGAGCTTCTGTCATCCCGGGGTCTTCGGGTGGAGCTTGACATTCCGGAGCGTCCCCTTTACATACTTGGCAATGAGCATGCTTTGCATCGAATTTTGAGCAATTTAATATCAAATTCAATCCGATATGGAAGCGACGGAGGCGTGTTTGGTTTAACGCTTCGGGAAGAAGGCGAATCGGTTGCTGTCGACGTGTGGGATCGCGGAAAAGGGATTACGGAAGTCCATCAGGACCGCGTGTTTGAAAGACTCTACACATTGGATGACGCCCGAAATCCGCAATTTCAGGGAAGCGGGCTAGGCCTTAGCATTTCGAAACGTTTAACGGAAGCCATGAAAGGATCGATCCGGCTAACGAGCACACCGTTTGAGAAAACGACGTTTACGTGCATTTTTAAACAGGTGTCATATTAGATCTTCCCGAGAGGTGTTCTGTCTGAACGCCTCTTTTTTACGAACTTAAGAAACATGTAAGGATTGAGTAAGAAAAATCAACCATTCTATGCTCTAGGATAGAAGTAATTCAAAGAACGAATTTAGACGGGAGGATCAAGCTCAGATGAAAGACGTTATTCGAACCCATGAGCTCACCAAAACGGTAAGAGGCAAAACGATTACCTCGAATGTGAATCTCACGGTAAAAAAAGGAGAAACCTACGGTTTGCTTGGACCGAATGGTGCCGGTAAAACGACGATCATGAAAATGCTTACGGGACTCATCATCCCCACATCCGGAGAAATCATGTTATTTGGCAAGAAGCTTACGGAATCTGCAAAGGACGGACTAAAGCGAGTCGGGAGCATCATTGAATATCCAGTATTTTTCGAGCATTTAACAGCCATGGAGAACCTGCGGATTCACTGTGAATATCTGGGGTTTTATGATGGAAAGGCAATCACCCAAGCGCTGGATATGGTCAATTTGCAAGGGATTGATGACAAGAAAGTGAAGGACTTCTCACTGGGCATGAAGCAGCGTCTGGGAATCGTCCGGGCCATGATTACGAAGCCTGAGCTGATTGTTCTGGATGAACCCACCAATGGGCTGGATCCCATCGGGATTAAAGACATGCGGGAATTAATCCGGATGTTGAACAAGGAATATGGCATCACCTTTCTCCTGTCCAGTCACATCCTGGGTGAAATCGAGCAGATGGCTGACCGAATCGGGATGATTCAGCACGGGAAACTGGTGAATGAAGTCGCACTGGCCGACATTCAGAAGTTGCGGACCGATTATATTGAACTGGTGACCTCGAATGTACAGAAAACGGTCTATTTGCTTGAACATAAGCTCCAAATTTCCAACATCAAAATTGTAAAGGATACAAGGATTCGTATATACGACACGGCCCGATCCACAAGTGATATTTCGAAAACATTGATCTCGGACGATATTGAAATCGAGGAAATTCAGAAGCACACGAGTACGTTGGAGGACTATTTTTATCACCAAATCCAGGGGGGCGATAAGATTGACTAAGCTGATTGAGCTCGAGTGGAGAAAATTAGAGCAGAAAAAGGTTATCGGTGAAGTGATTATCTATTGGGTGATCCTTATGTTTCTTCCGGTATTCTTTTTAAGAGTGGTCATGGCTGATTTAGCGTTCACGGATTTTGCGGAGAGTTATTCAAGCGCGATGGAGCTGATGATAGCGATCCAAATGGGGTTTGTTCTGTTCGGCGCCTCCATGATTAATCACGTATTTATCGAGGAGTATAAGAATAAAACGATGTCACTTTCATTCGGATATCCCATTAGCCGCAAGAAACTGGTTATGGCAAAAGTTTGGTTTATCTTCCTGGCGATTTTCTTGTCTACGCTCGTATCTTTTATTTTATCCGGCATTACGACCTATGTGTTCGATCAGTTCATCGACGTCATTCACGGACAGCCCACGCTTGCAGACATCATCGCGTTTACGGCCAGGTCGATCGTTCATTCCGCGGTTGTTGCCGTGATCAGCTTCGTTCCGCTGTTTTTGTTCGGGATCTGGAAGAGGGCTGTCATTCCGACCGTGATTTGCTCCGTTTTTCTCATGCAGTTCCCAAATTTCGCCGGAATGCTTCATATTACGTTGAGTGTGGATCTGTTATACGGTGTGCTCGGCCTGATTGGCTTGGTCAGTGTTTACTTGTCGGTTGCCAAGGTGAATCAAGTGGGGGATATTTAGCTGATGAAGATTTACTGCATGTTTGGATTCTCCGGATTAAAGAATGTGAACCTTAGTTAGCATCACAGCGATGAATGAAGAAGAAGCAGGCAAAAAAATCAGGCGTCAGCGGTTCGATTTCTTTCCCCGTAACAGTGGAGGAACGTCGAACCGGCTGCTTGGCCTGATTTTTTTGTCATCTTCACGATTTATCTTACGCCGAGTCTCATCCGGTAGCTGAACAAAACCTGCAGCATCCTTCCCTGGAAGAAATCATCGACGATCCGTTTATACCGCTGAATGTCTTCATCCAGCTCCTTCGGGTTTAGCCGGAGAACCGTTTGAACTCCGCCCTGGCTCATTGCGATGCCGAAATATCTGTCTGCATCGCAATCCTCAGCATGATGGAACACGATTTCCTTGGCGAACCGGAAATGTCCGCTGTCCTGAATGCTCGCGAGATGCTGTTCCTTATCCCTTTTGACAGCCTGCTTCTCTTGGCTGTGCTGCTCGCGGATGATGCCGTCGGCCCGGTTGATCACTTCTTCGTAGGCTTGCTCCACCTGCCAGTGCAGCGTCGGCGGCCAGTCGCAGTCGTAGACGGCGAAGATGCCGCCGGGCTTCAGCACCCGGGCAGCCTCAAGCAGCGTGCTCGCCGGCTCCATCCAGTGAAAGGACTGCGAGCACGTGATGATATCGGCGGTTTCGCTGCCGATGGCAAGCTGGTTGGAGTAGCCCGCCATAAAGCGGATGTGTGCGGCGTCCGTCATCTGTTCCAGCTTGGACTCGGCGACGCCGCGCATGTCGTCATTCGGCTCGATGCCGATGACCTGGTCCGCATGCTCTTTCCAGACCAGCGTGGACAGTCCGGTGCCGCAGCCCAGATCGAGCACCAGCTCCGGCTTGCGCTGAAGGTACCCTGTCAGCAGGGACGCCACAAGAGGAGGCGCTGCGGGCCGGTAGCGGTCGTAGGTATCCCCGTATCCGGAGAAACGTTCGATATTGCGCTGGTTGTTTCCCTCCGGAACGATGCTCATACGCCTTTTGCCTCAAAGCGCTTCAAGATTTCGATGATGACCTGTACCGACTTCAGCATATTGTCGACGGAAATGTATTCAAACTTGCCGTGGAAGTTTTCACCGCCCGTAAAAATATTCGGTGTCGGCAGCCCCATATAAGAGAGCTGGGAACCGTCCGTTCCGCCGCGGATCGGCTTGACGATCGGCGTGATGCCCAGGCTTTCCATCGCTTCGTAGGCCACGTCGACGATCTCTTTCACCGGCTCGATTTTTTCCCTCATGTTGTAGTACTGATCGCGCATGTCAAGAGAGACACGCTCCTCGCCGTATTTTGCTTGAAGCTGCTTCACGACCTGGGTCAGATGCTCCTTCTTGGCGGCAAATTCCGTCCGGTCAAAATCACGGATGATGTATTCCATCTTTGTGCGTTCGGTATCTCCGTTCTGCGAGAGCAGATGATAGAACCCTTCGTAGCCTTCCGTGTGCTCCGGCGCCTGCTCCGGGGGAAGCATGGAATTCAGCTCCATAGCGATTTTGATCGAGTTTACCATCTTGTTCTTCGCCGTCCCCGGATGAACGTTCGTGCCTTGGATCGTGATGCTGGCCTTGGCTGCGTTAAAGCTCTCGTATTCCAGCTCGCCGAGAGGACCGCCGTCCACGGTGTAGGCAAAATCGGCGTTGAACGCCGCAACATCGAATTTCTCGGGGCCGCGGCCGATTTCCTCGTCGGGGGTAAACGCGACTCTGACCGTCCCGTGCTTGATTTCCGGATGGCCGATCAGATAAGCCATCGCCGACATGATTTCGGCAATGCCGGCTTTGTTATCCGCGCCAAGCAGGGTCGTTCCGTCCGTCGTGATCAGCGTATGCCCTTTGTACTGAGGCAGCTCAGGAAACAGCTTTGGGGAAAGGACGACGCCTAGTCCTGCATTCAGAACGATTTCGCCTCCGTCATAGCTGTCGACGATTTGCGGATTGACGCCTTTGCCGGTAAAATCCGTGGCGGTATCCACATGGGCGAGGAAGCCGATCGTCGGCACGCCATCCTTGTCCGTATTGGAAGGAAGCGTGGCCATGACGTAGCCGTTTTCATCCATCGTGACGTCCTTCATGCCGATGGCATTCAGCTCTTCCACCAGCATGCGCGCGAGGGTAAGCTGCCCTGGGGTCGAAGGCGTGGTGCTGCTTTCTTCATTCGATTGGGTCTCCACCCTGGCGTAAGAGATTAACCGGTCCATGAGTTCCTGTTTCAACATCCTTCATCTCCCTTTATGTAAATGGTGTACTACTTGTTATGATATCATGGGCAAGGGGCAAAATCACAAGCTTGATCCGAAAAGCCGAAGTGTATTAGCGCCCGTACCGGCTGTCTTCCCCGTCCAAAACGATTATAATAGGTACATGGAGGTGCGTTGGAAGTGTCGGTTAACGTGTTCAGCCTTGTATTTTCGCTTGTCGTGATCGGCTTGATCCTTTTGTTCTTCTTCAGCTTGTTCAAATACGTATCCAACGGCAGCAGGCATGTCAGAAATTCCGATGCCGCCTTGAGGAGAGTTGAGGAGAAGCTGGATTACATTATATACAAAATGAATGAGAAACAGGGGGATGAGCGATGACTGCAAGCCCTTTTAAGGCAATCATTCAATCGGAGGAGGAGCTTCGATCACTGAGCAGTCCTCCCAGCGAACTGGTCAGGAACAAGGTTATCATGCGTTTGGATTCCCACTGCCGCGAGTTTATTTCCAAGTCTCCGCTGCTGTTCCTGTCGACGAGTAATGCGGCCGGCAGCTGCGACGTATCCCCCCGCGGCGATGCACCGGGCTTTGTATACATATTGGATGATAAGCGGCTGGTCATTCCGGAGAGACCCGGTAACCGGAGGTATGACTCGCTTCTAAATATTTTGCAGAACCCGAGTGCCGGGCTGATCTTTATCATTCCAGGGCTGGAGGAGACGCTTCGGATTAACGGGAAGGCCTGCATTACTGCGGAGCCTGAGCTGATGGAGAAACTGTCCGCACAGGGGAAGATTCCGCAAATAGGCATCGGTGTAGAGGTCGAGGAGTGCTATATTCATTGTGCCAAAGCCTTCAAGCGCTCCAAGCTGTGGGATCCGGAACTTTGGCCGAAGCGGGAGAACCTGCCGAATCCTGCGGCCATCATCGCGGATCATGTGCGCGGAATAAAGGTTACGGAGGAGCAGGTCGCACGGTCGCTGGCGGAAAGCTACGAAAAGCGATTATATTAATAGAACGGATAGGATCTTTTTTAGGGGGGGACAGGCATTGAGTATCATTCCGATGTTGGCCGTTCATAATGCCGCTGCCGCAATTTCTTTTTACCGATCGGTGTTCGGCGCGACGGAAGCGAACCGGATGGTTACGGAAGACGGGAAAACTTCGCATGCCGAAATGCGGGTCGGAGACGCGATGTTCATGGTCGCGGACGAATTCCCGGAGCATAATACCGCAGCGGAAACGCTCGGTGGAACGCCGGTGATTTTGTATATCACCGTTGAGGATGCATTGGAAACAATGAACAAAGCCACTGCGGCGGGAGCGGCCACGCTTAGGGAGGTTGCCGCACAGCCTCACGGGGACTTGGTTGGCAAGATCAAGGATCCGTTCGGACATGTCTGGATGATTGCCGAGCAATTGAAGAACGTGCCGCAGGAAAAATAAATCAAGGAAATTGAAGCTGCCGAACGATTTCCCGGGGGCCCGCCCGGTCGGGGCAAGCGTCGGGTTCATAACATGAAGAATGAGCGCAGGAACACTGCGCCGGGAGGAAAAGATGAAATCCCTTTTTCTATATAATTGGCAGGTACGCGATGAATGGTTTGATGTCTGCGCACAGTTAAGCCACGAAGAACTGGTGCAGGAGCGAACGGGCGGAGTTGGCTCCATCCTGAAAACCTTTTTTCACATCGCTGACGTCGAGTACAGTTGGATGCTGGCTGCCGAAGGCAGGGAGACTGCAGAACCAAAATTCGCGGATTTCGCGACCCTGAGTGAAGTAAGGGCCTTGTCCGACAGCTACGTGAGTGAGCTTCGTCCGCTGATTCTGAGCCGAAGTCCTGAGCGGGACAGGGAAATCGTCAAGGCGGCCTGGCACGCCGAGCCCTTGCGTTACGGGGAGGTCGCGAAGCACGTTATCGCCCATGAAATTCATCATATGGGCCAGCTGTCCGTTTGGGCCAAGGAGCTTCATGTGCCAAGGGTTTCGGCCAATTTTATCGGCCGCGGACTTGGTGAGCAGTAAAACTTGAAGGAAGGTAATCATGAAGCATGGAAATGCGGATTCAACCGATGACCCGGGAAGTTGCCGCCCGGATATCCACGTGGCGCTATCCGGCGCCGTACGACTTCTATAGTATGGCAGCAGATGAAGAAGATATATTGGAGCTGATGAACGGGGATTATGCAGCAGCGTCGGACTCCGCTGGAAACCTGGTCGGTTTTTACTGCACGGGCAATTCGGCCCGTGTTGCCGGAGGTTATGGGGCCGGTTTGTACGAAGATGATACCTGCGTAGACTACGGATTGGGCATGAATCCCGAGCTGACGGGCCATGGTGCCGGCCTGGATTTTGTAAAAGCAGGCATGGCTTATGTTTCCGACAAGTTTCCCGGGAAGGGAATCCGCCTAGCGGTAGCCAAATTCAATCAGCGTGCCGCAAAGGTATACATCCGGGCAGGATTCAAGGAGACCTGCGAGTTCAACTCGTTGGTAGGGGGGCGCAACGTGCTCTTTATCGGCATGGTTTACAGATTTCCAGAAGACGCCCGGACAACATGATATAATAACTCCGGGGCTGACGGCCCCGGATGGAACGTCGCCGGGCAGCCATTTATACGCGCCCGGAGCAATTATTAAGAAAAATCAGGTGAACAACATGCGAATTGCGCTTTTTGATTCAGGCCTCGGCGGACTGACCGTGCTGTCTGAAGCCGTAAAGCAGCTGCCCAACGAAGACTTTTTATTTTTTGCAGACACGCTTCACGTTCCTTACGGAACCAAGACAAAGGATCAGGTTCTGGATTATGTCCGTCAGTCCGTGGACATGATTCTGCAGGACGAGATCAAGGCGCTAGTCATAGCCTGCAATACGGCGACGAGTGCCGCGGCGGAGGAACTGAGAAGGGAATACGCCATTCCGATCATCGGAATGGAGCCTGCGGTTAAGCCCGCGGTGGAAATGAACCGGCTAACCGGGAAAAGGGTGCTGGTGGCGGCGACTCCGCTGACCCTGCACCAGTCTAAATACACCCAGCTCGTTTCCAGGGTGGATGACCACAGCATCGTAGACTCCCTGCCGCTCCCCGAGCTGGTCGGATACTGCGAATCGCTGGAGTTCGACCCGGACAGGATGACACGGTATTTTCTGGATAAATTTGCGAATTACCGGCTGGAGGAATACGGAACCCTGGTGCTCGGATGTACGCATTATCCCTTCTACACCCGGATTCTGAGGCAGATTCTGCCGCCGCATATTGAAATCATTGACGGGAGCGCCGGGACGGTACGGAGGCTGGACTATATTCTTAAGAAAACGGGAACGTCCGGAACGCAGCGCGGAGGAGATATCCGTTTTGCCTGTTCCAGCAGGGATCCGGAATATATAGCGAAAATGCATACAGCTTACGACTATTACAGCACTCAAGTTGCAGGCTGCGAACGGGCCGTTGATCCTTCTTTCTAAAAAGAACGCTGCGATCGGCTTAGTTCCATTAGCCGCTGCACAACGGGTCCATCATAGCTCCCGCCGTGGTAGCAGATGACGGACGCGATGTCGTAGGCAGCCAATTGGGCGATGGACCGCATCGCAAGCGGTATATCGACGGTCGCGTCGGGATCCGGCCCAAGAAGCTCGCCGCCAACGACCCGAAGGGCGTCGGCCGCGACCAGCGTCCGGGTCGGCCGATGGTACAAACTGATATGCCCGGGAGTATGCCCCGGTGTGCCAATCACGGCGATACCGCCACAGATGGGGAGCTCCTCGTCTTCATGGATGATCGTATCGACAGGCGACCGGGGTGGATTCTCCAGCGTAGAAATAAAGGCTTTGCGCCATTCAGCAGGTACTTCCGGAGGCAGAGCCGCTTTGGCCCGTTCGATCGCCTCCGGGGTTACCTTGATCAGACGCTTTTCACCCTGAATATAGGGTTTTTCTTTTTGGCTGGACATGACTTCGACCGGACGAGGGGCGTGCTGGCGTATGGCCGGCAGGCTGCCGATATGATCCAAATCCTGATGCGTGATGATGACATGGGTAAGCGAATCGATCGAAAGGCCATGCGACTTCATCGCTTCCCGCAAGAGGGAATATTGGCCGGGGTAGCCGGTGTCAATCAGGAGCGTATGGTTTCCGTCCGTAATGACTGCAGGGTGAACGGTGTTGACGCTGCCCATCATGACGGCGGATACGTCCAGCATATACACGCTTGCGGCGGTTTGGTTCGTACTCATCCTTCGATTCCCCCCTAATTCCAACTCATGGATTTCAAGACAGAGTCTATATTACGGATAGGAATCACAGTTGTCAAAATAAATATTATAATATAACACAAAAATAAGATTTTTGTCAATATATATTTTTAGTGCTGTTTAGCAATATGGCAATCCTGTGTTTTTGTAAAAATGTTTTTGTAAGAAATTCAAACATGAAGGGAGCCCATCGATGCGCGATGTTCAGTACCCTGTCCTGCATACGGAAAGGCTGAAATTGAGGCCGCTTGAGCCGGAGGATCGGGAAGACGTCTTTCGGCTGTTCTCCAACCCGGAAGTCACCCGGTTCATGGATATCGAGCCTTTGGTGAGCATGGAGGAAGCGGACGAAATTATTGCGCTCACCCGCAGCTCCGGCTGCAGGTATGCCATATTCGACCGTAACAACGAAGCGTTTATGGGCACTTGCGGATTCCACTGCTGGGTCAAGGACGGCGAAAGGGAAAGGGCGGAAATGGGCTATGATCTGTCTCCGGAGTATTGGGGCAGCGGCTATATGCCTGAGGCGCTCGAAGAATTGATGAAGGTCGGCTTTGAGGTGATGAAGCTGGATGAAATCGAAGCCCATGTGGAGAGGGATCATCCTCGTTCGCAAAAGGTGCTGACGAGGCTCGGTTTTCGGGAGGATCACCTGCGCGACGGCCATTTGATCGTTTACAGGGCCGGGAGAGAGGTTTTTTCCGGGCGCCGCACCTTCAGGAACGCCGTATCGCTCCGGCAGTCGGGGAATGCCGAGAAGTCCAGGGAAATTTGGCTTTCCCTGCTGGCGGATCAGCCTGATCATCCGTTGATCTTGTACCAGACGGCATGGACCCATGATGTACTTGGCTTGGAGAAGGACGCCGTGCCCTATTATGAAAAGGCGATTTTGCTCGGGCTGCAGGACGAAGAGCTGGCGGGGGCGATGCTTGGCCTGGGCAGTACATACCGTACGCTGGGACGATATGAGGACGCGAAGGCGCTGTTGAAGCAGGCGATGGTGAAGTTTCCCGAACGCAGGGAATTTTCTGTTTTCTACGCCATGGCTTTGTACAATCTGGGCGAGCACACCGCTGCGATGGAGACGCTCCTTGGACAGCTGGCGGAAACCAGCGCGGACAGCGGCATCCAGGCGTACCGGAAGGCGATTGCCTTTTATGCCGATAAGCTGGATCAAGTGTAGGATTAGCCTTGCCTGCGCCTACCTGCGTGGGTACAAAAAAGTAGAATGAAGGAGGTACCATGGATATACAGGGTGTGAATCATTTCTGCTTTTCCGTTTCGGATCTGGATCGGTCCATCGCGTTTTACAGGGACGTGCTGGGCGCGCAGCTGCTTGTGCAGGGCCGGAAGCTGGCTTACTTTGACCTTGCCGGACTCTGGATTGCACTGAATCAGGAAGATACGGAGCGGGAGGATATACCATCGACGTATACTCATATCGCCTTTACCGTGAAAGATCAGGATTTCGAAGCCTGGCTGACCCGCCTGCAGACTTACGGAGTTCATGTGCTTGAGGGAAGGAGGCGGGATGAGCGGGACAAGCTCTCGGTATATTTCCTGGACCCGGACGGGCACCGGTTTGAGCTTCATACCGGCACGCTTGCGGCTCGGCTCGCCTATTATCGGGAGACGAAGGGCCATATGAAGTTTTACGACAAGGAGGATGTTGGCAAATGACGACGATCGGATTTGTAAGACACGGCATCACGGATTGGAACATTGAGCGCAGGGCTCAAGGCCAGACGGATATCCCTTTGAACGAAACCGGGCGGGCTCAGGCGAGAGCTTTGGCTGCGCGGCTGAAGAATGAGCGGTGGGACGCCGTCTATGCCAGCGATTTGTCGCGGGCTCGGGAAACCGCCGAGACGATTGCGGCCGCGCTGGGGCTCGGCGTCCGGGTCGATCCGCGGCTGCGGGAAATCCACTGCGGTCTGATCGAAGGAACGGTCGAGGAAGACCGGGTGCTCCGCTGGGGTTATGATTGGGCGGCGCTGGATCTCGGGATCGAGACCGACGACTCGATGATTGCCAGAGGAATGGAGGCGGTCATGGACATTTGCGCCAGCCATCCTGAAGACCGCGTTCTCGTGGTGAGCCATGGCGCGCTGATCGGCACGCTGCTGCCCGTTTTGATTCCGCACACGGATACGTCCGAGCATCTGCACAACACATCCATTACTATCATCCGAAAGATCGAGGAAAGCTGGGAATGCGGGCTTTTCAACTGCGTCAAGCATTTGGAGCAGCTGACGATCTGAACGAGCCTGCCTGTTAAGGATCGTATTTTAAGGCTGTGTGTCTCTGAACTTAATGGATATCAGTCGTTCAGTCACGGTGTTAAACCGGACGGTAGCCAGCACGGCTGCTGGCATGCCCTGCCGGCTCAACAGCAGCTTGAACGTTTCCTCCGCTTCCGTCGGCGACAGGTTGATGCGGCCGACATGCAGGTAATCCGTAATTTCCGAATTGTATTTTTTCTGCGCTTCCTTCACGGCGATCAGGCCCCACTTGGCGTAGGGGGGATCAACTGAAGGGTCCGGCTCGGCAATGATCAGCGAGAGAGACAGCACGAGGGACATGGCGATGGATTTGACGAATACGGCGGACATCCACTTCATAGCTCTATAGCCTCCTGAGTATAAATCTGACCGTTCACGTGCAGCGATGAGTGGCCGGTATACATAGAATTCCCATGTTTTGCAGGTCTATGAGGATTGCAGCCATGGTTTATCCGCGATTAAATCGGCAAGGTCGTGCTGCACAGAAATCGTGCTCTTGGTTTCGGGCTCGTCCGGAAGCCGGCATTCGTCAACCACAAGCTGGAACAAAGCTTTTCCGAAACATTGCGACAATAAGGCAGATGGCTCCAAACGGCGGAGCTACAGGCATCGGAGCTGCCTTGCGAAATCAAGCCATAGATGGGATGGGATCTTATGATAACGACCGTAACCATGAACGCAGCCATTGACAAAACATACTACTTGCCGGCATTTCCTCACGGGAAGGTATCCCGGATCAGGCAATATTTGGCAGCCCCCGGGGGGAAAGGAATCAATGTGGCCAAGGTCGCCGCGCAGCTCGGGGCGATGGTGACCGCTTCGGGCATCGTCGGCGGCATGAACGGGGAAATCATCAAAAAGCAGCTGGATGAAATGAGCATTGCGCATCAATTTGTCGCCGTGGAGGGGGAGTCGAGGCTTTGCCTCAACATCATTGATGAAGAGACCGGATCGTCGACGGAGCTTCTGGAGCCCGGTCCGGTGGTAGATAACCGGGCGCTGGACGAGATGGAGCAGACGATGGCCGCCCTGGCACGCACATCGAAAGTCGTCTGTATCAGCGGCAGCCTGCCTGCCGGGGCACCGGCGGATTATTACATACGTCTTGTCAGCGCGGCCAAGAAGGAGGGGGCGTACGTGATTCTCGACGCCAGCGGTGACGCGCTCCGCTGCGGACTGCAGGCGAATCCGGACATGATCAAGCCCAACGAAGAAGAGGTTGCTGCTCTGCTTGGTACAGGCATTCGGGATGAACAGGAGCTGCTCCGGGCGATGGAAGACTTGCTCCGCGAATACCGGATGGAGCGTGTCTGCGTGTCGCTCGGGGGTGCCGGATCGCTGACCGTCACATCGCAGGGACGTTATCGTGCCGTAACCCCTCCGATTCAGGTGGTCAACACAGTGGGCTGCGGCGATTCCTTTGTGGCGGGCATGGCCGTGTCGCTGCTGAAGCAGCTCCCCGCCGAGGAGGGCATCGCTATGGCTGCTGCCGCGGGGACGGCGAACGCCTTGTCGGCCATGGCCGGAAGTGTCGATCCGGACAGCTTCCGCCGGCTGCTTGGCCAAGTGGAGATCAGCAGAATTTAAGATCCGGATGACAGCAATTATATTTTGCCCAGGCTGCGGTTCATAAATCGCGGCCTGTTTGATGATGTGGTGATATCAGGGAGGATTAGCCCTGCCGCAAGGCGAATTTATTAATGCGGCTTTACAGCCCATCGACAAGATAAAGAAGGGGTGAACGGCTTGATTCAAGCATTGATTTTTGATTTTGACGGTCTCATTGTCGATACCGAAACACCGGCCTATCACGCTTTCTGCGAGATTTACCGGGAGCATGGCACGGAGCTCCCGCTGGAGACGTACGCGAAGTGCGTCGGGACCAATTTCGACGTATTTAATCCGTATACGTATTTATCCGAATGCCTGGGCAGGGTAGTGGATCCGGCCCTTGTCAAGGAACAGGTCAATGTCATCTACCGGGAGCTGCTCAAGGATGTTGAAGTCAGACCGGGGGTTGAGGATTATTTGGCGGAGGCCAAGCGGCTCGGGCTGAAGATCGCGCTGGCATCGAGCTCTTACTACAACTGGATTGAGCCCTATTTCAACAAATTCAAGCTGGAGTCTTACTTCGACGTCATTTGTACTGCGGACCTGGTGTCCAAGGTCAAACCGGATCCCGAACTGTATTTGCTGGCACTGCAGAAGCTGGAGGTAGCCCCGGATCAGGCGGTATCCTTCGAAGATTCCCTTAACGGCTTTATCGCAGCCAAGGGAGCAGGTGTACATACGGTGATCGTGCCTAACTCGATGACCCAAACCTTCCCTTTTGAAGGCTATGATATGATGATATCCAGCATGTCGGAGATGAAGCTGCAGGATCTTGTCCGGGAGCTGGAAGCGTAAGGCCGCAAAAGCCCGGAAAAACCTGTACTTTTTTGCAACATATTGATTGACGTATATTGGCAGTGCCCTTTATGATAATGAATAATCCAGTGGTTATTTAATTCTATGAAAAATATTCGGGCAGGCAGTTCATGCACCCGTGTGCTCCGCCTGCTACGGTATTTTTCGCACTTATTTACTTTAATGCTTTCGTATATGACAGCGTTAAAGAAGAGAATCGGAAGGGGTTATGAACATGAAAAAGAGAAATTTGCTATTATCCGTCGTGATGTCCGCACTCCTCGTAACCACGGCGGCCGGCTGCGGCAGCTCGGGCAGCAAGTCCAGTGAAGCCGGGTCCGGTGGAGGGACCGATGCGGGAAGCACAGACAAAAAAAACTACACCGTGGCCATTTCGCAAATCGTCGAGCATCCTTCCCTGGACGCCACGCGCGAGGGCTTCATCGCCGCTCTGAAGGACGCGGGGATTACGGAAGGGGATAACCTGAAGCTCGATTATAACAATGCGCAGGGTGACCAGGCGAATAACCTCTCGATCGCCCAGAAGATCGCTTCCGGTAAAAACGACCTTGTACTCGGCATTTCTACCGGCTCGGCTCAGGCGCTCGTGCAGCAGGTGAAAGATACGCCGGTGCTGTTCGCGGCCGTTACCGATCCGCTGGATGCGAAGATCGTCTCGAACCTGGAACAACCAGGGGGCAACGTAACCGGGGGCTCGGACACGAATCCGGAAGCGGTTCAACGGCTGATGGACTTCATCGCCGAGAGCTTCCCGAACGTGAAGAACGTCGGCATCGTCATTAACGAAGGCGAGCCTAACGCGATCGTTATGGCCAAGAATGCCGAGGAAACGCTGAAAAAGCATAACATCAAGCTGGTGCGCGCAGCGGTAACGAACACATCGGAAGTGAAGCAGGCCGCCGAGTCCTTGGTGGGACGGGTGGATGCGCTGTTCATTACGCTGGACAACACTGTCGTTGATGGCGTCGACTCCATTATCCAGCTGGCGAACGAGAAGCATATCCCATTCTTCTCCAGCGACCGGGATACGGTCGAGAAGGGTGCCTTCGCTACGGTCGGATTTAAATACTACGACCACGGCTACCAGGTGGGCCAAATGGCGGTCGATATTTTGAAGAACGGCAAGAAGCCGGGCGATATGAAGGTGACGATGCAGGAGAAGCTGGACCTGATTCTGAACCTGAAGGCGGCTGAAGCGCAAGGAATCACAGTAACCGACGCTATGAAAGACAAAGTAACGGACAAAGAAAACGATATTATTCAGTAATCGATCGATGGGGAGTGGCCGGAATCTTCGTCCACTCCCTTCGTCATAAGGGAGGCTGACACCATGCTGGATTCACTACTGGGAGCACTTGAGCTCGGGCTGCTGTACTCGCTGATGGCGCTCGGCGTATATATCACTTATCGTATTCTTGATTTTCCGGATCTGACGGTGGACGGTAGCTTCACCACCGGCGGCGGAATTGCCGCCGTGATGATTACCCACGGCTACAATCCGTGGGTGGCAAGCCTGGCGGCGTTCGGCGGCGGGCTTCTCGCCGGAATTTGTACCGGGCTTCTCCATACGAAGGGAAAAATCAATGCACTGTTATCCGGTATTATCATGATGATTGCGCTGTATTCGATCAACATGCGGATTATGGGCAAACCCAACACGTCGCTGCTTGGGGAAAGCACCGTCTTTTCATCAGTGAACGCTTTCATCACGATGCCGATTGCGGTGATCCTGATTTTACTCCTGCTGAATCTGTTCCTGCGGACCGATTTGGGGCTTGCCCTGCGGGCCACAGGAGATAATGCCCGGATGATCCGCAGTTTCGGCGCCAATACGGACACGACGACGGTTCTCGGCGTCAGCTTGGCCAACGGTTTGGTCGCCCTCTCCGGCGCACTGGTAGCCCAGCAGTCGGGCTTCGCGGATATATCCATGGGGATCGGCATGATCGTCATCGGGCTGGCTTCCGTCATTATCGGTGAGGCGATATTCGGTGCGACGAATGTGATCCATACGACCATTTCCGTCGTTCTCGGGGCGATCGTGTACCGGATCGTCGTGGCCCTCGCGCTCCGGGTGGAATGGCTCGATACGTCCGACCTGAAGCTCATCACGGCCATCATCGTGATTATCGCTCTGGTGCTTCCAACCGCAAGGCGCGCCCTTCGGCAGAAGCAGCTGGCCAAGCGCCGAACCGAAGAGCTGTCCAGCCAGCTGGGTAGCAGAACAAGCCGGACGGTCGGAGGTGATTTCTGATGCTGGAGCTGAGCAGAGTATCGAAGCTGTTTAATCCGGGGACGCCGGATGAAAAAATTGCGCTGCATGACATTTCGCTGAAGCTGAATCCCGGCGACTTCGTCACGGTAATCGGAAGTAACGGAGCGGGCAAGTCCACGCTGATGAACATCATTTCCGGCGTCATGAAGCCCGACGCAGGGGATGTGCGGATCGAGGGAGCGGTGATCAGCCCGCTGCCGGAATTCCGCCGGAGCCGCTGGATCGGCCGTGTTTTTCAGGATCCGATGGCGGGGACCGCTCCCCACATGACGATCGAGGAAAATCTGGCGATGGCTTATACGAGAGGCAAGCGGCGGGGACTGGGGCTGAGCATCAAATCCGGCCGGCGGGCGATGTTCAAGGAGGAGCTGTCCAAGCTCGGCATCGGCCTGGAAGGGCGTCTGCGGGCGAAGGTCGGTTTGCTGTCCGGAGGAGAGCGGCAGGCACTCAGCTTGTTGATGGCCACATTCACCAAGCCGCAAATTTTGCTGCTGGATGAGCATACCGCCGCCCTGGATCCTGCAAGGGCGGAACTGATCACTCGGCTCACCGAGCGGATTGTCCGGGAGCTGAACCTGACGACGCTGATGGTCACGCACAATATGGAGCAGGCGATCCGGCTTGGCAACCGTTTGATCATGATGGACAAAGGCAGAATCATTCTGGACATCAACGAACAGCGCAAAAAAACGCTGACCGTCGAAGAACTGCTGGCTGAATTCGAACAAATCAGCGGTCATAAGCTGTCCGACGACAGGGTCGTTTTGGGATAACGATCGGAAGAAATATAGGAAAGAGAGCCTTCGCGTTTAAAACCGCGGAGGCTCATTTTATCTGCAGCCTCCCGGGAAATCTATGAAAGCGCAGCAAGGCAACGGTCGATAGACTAAAATGGACACCATTGTATTCGGGACAAAGATACGAAGAGCCGCTTCGGCGGATCCACCGGGTAACCACGAGCAGCGGGCTTCGGTGATGGCGGCCTGTCACTGGTTCATCCGGCCTCGAAGCAATTCTAGTTATTGAAATTCGTTCCAACAAGTTCTAAAATACTTAATTGAATGAACTGCTCACTCTATAGTAATTAGAAGAAAGAGAACGCCCGTTGGATGGAGGTTTCAATTTTGTTAGGGAAAATGAGGCTCAGCATTCGGTCCAAGATTATTCTTGGATATATTTTTGTCCTCGTGTGCGTCGTGGTGTTCCTGGGAGTGATTTCGGGCCGGGTTGCTTCGCTGCAGCGGGAAACCGATTTTATCAGCCGGCATGACATTGAGGTCCATGACTTGGCCCACAGCATTGAAAAGTCCTTGCTGGACATGGAGACAGGCCAGCGCGGATATATGATCACGGGAGACGCTAGCTATCTGGAGCCGTACACGGCGGCCAGCTCGAAATGGGAGAGCGATTACAACCAGCTGTATCGTTTGCTGGCGGACAACCCCCAGCAGCAGAAAAATCTGGAGGACATCAAGGCCAATATCGACCGTTGGATTGAGATCGCAGGCAAGCCGTCCATTGAGATGAAGCGCAGCGGTCAGGAAGCGGAAGTGCAGACATTTTTCCTAAGTGACCCGGGCAAGCCGGAAATGGACGCCATGCGGGAAAAATTAACGGCGTTTTTGGATACGGAGAAAGGGCTGACGAGCGAGCGGGTGCAGACGCTTGAGGACAATAACCGCAGACTGATCACGATCATCTATCTTCTTTGGATTGCGCTCGCAGCCGTATCCATCTCAGCAGCCGTTCTGATCTCCAAAAATATCGTGACGACGATCAAGGAAGTTACGGGCACGATCCGGGACATCGCATCAGGCGGCAATTTGAACAAGCGCATCCATACCCGCACCCGGGATGAAATCGCAGAACTCGGCAGCGCAACGAACGACCTGCTCCAGGAAGTGCAGCAGCAGAATGAAATGAAGGAACAGGTTGCCGCCACCGCGACACTGCTGCAGAACGAAGCCAACATGGCCAGTCTAAGCCGCGTGTTTGTCAATCGGCTCGCTTCCATTTTTCAGGCACCATACATCGTATTGTACGAAGCCAAGGAGGAGGAACTGGTGCGGCTCGCTTCCTATGCAGGGGAACACGAAGATGAGGCAGGCAAATCGGTGATTGCCTGGGGTCAGGGACTTGTCGGTCAGTGCGCCGCCGATCAGAGCATGATCGCGTTGGACCGGTTACCGAACAACTACATACACATTTCCTCGGGATTAGGGAGCGCCTTTCCGACCTATATCGTTATCGCGCCGGTCGTATTCGAGGGCAGGACGCTGGCCGTGATCGAAATTGCCGCGCTGGTGACGTTCAGCAAGCACCAATTGGACATGCTGCGGCAGCTCTTGGATACGGTTGGCGTCACGATGCACAGCGTGATCAACCGTGCGCAAATCCAGCGCTTGTACATGGAAGCCCAGACGATGAATGAAGAGCTCCAGGCCCAGTCTGAGGAGCTGCAGGTGCAGACGGAAGAATTGCAGGTTCAGTCCGAGGAGCTGCAGATGCAAACCGATGAGCTCCAAAGCTTGAACGATAAACTGGAATATCAGAAGGCTCAGGCAGAGGAAGCCGCGGCCGAGATGGAAAAATACGCGGAACAGGCGAAGCTCAGTTCCAATTATAAATCCGAGTTTTTGGCCAACATGTCGCACGAGTTACGCACTCCGCTGAACAGCATGCTCATTCTGTCCCAGATGTTATCGGAGAACAAGAACGGGACGCTGCAGGAGGAAGAGGTCAAGTACGCTTCTGTCATCCATTCCTCCGGATCGGATCTTTTACGGCTGATCAACGATATTTTGGATTTATCCAAGGTGGAATCGGGACAGATTCAGCTGGACATCAGCTCGATCCATGCGAGTGAGCTGCCGGAGATGATGTACCGTTATTTTGCCAAAACGGCCGAGGCGAAATCGCTGGATTTCAAAGTGGAAATCGCGCCTAATGTAGGCGACGTCTTTTTCAGCGACGAGTTAAGACTCCATCAAATATTGCGTAACTTGTTGTCCAATGCGTTCAAGTTTACCGAACGCGGGGAAGTGTGTTTAAGCATATACAAGCTCGACTCGGTTTCGACCCCGTCGTTTTCCATGCCTTATGAGACATTAGCCTTCGCGGTTCGCGATACCGGAATCGGTATTACCGAGGAGCAGCAGCAGGTGATCTTCGACGCCTTTAAACAGGCGGATGGAGCAACGGCGAGGAAATATGGCGGCACAGGGCTCGGACTGTCCATCTCGCTTCAATTCGCCAAACTGCTGGGAGGCGAGCTGGCGGTGGAGAGCGAACCCGGAAAAGGAAGCACGTTTACGCTTTACCTCCCGTACCAGACCGAGTATGTCGATGAGTCGCCGATGCTTGTGATGCAAGCCGAGGCAGCCGCGGCCATTTCCGGCCCGTTGAGCACGGCTTCGACGCAGGCTGCGCACCCGGTGGGGAGTCGGCTTCATGGGGAGGAGCTCGCTGCCGCTCTGCCGGCCGCAGAGGATATGTTCCTGGAAGATTCGGCTTTGTTCGATGGGAAGAAAATCCTCGTAGTGGATGACGACATTCGAAACGTGTACGCGCTGGCTAATGCCCTGGAGAGATATAATATGCAGGTGCTCACTGCACAAAACGGATACGAGTGCCTGGATTTGCTCCAGGCCGAACCGGATATCGATTTGATTCTGATGGACATCATGATGCCGGAAATGGACGGTTACCAGACGATGCGGAATATCCGGCAGACGCTGGAGCTGAACGAGCTGCCGATGATTGCGTTGACCGCCAAGGCGATGAAAGAGGACCGGGATAAGTGCCTGGCGGCCGGAGCGTCCGACTATTTGAGCAAACCGCTGAACATTAATGAAGTGATTGCCAGAATTAAAGTTTGGCTGACAAGGCCGGAAATATGATATAGAATCGATCAAATAGAAAGCGACCCATCGGGATGCACCCGGTTCGGTCGCTTTTTTTATTGAAAAACCGTCGAAATCGGAGCGTTTTTTAAAAAACCTGCCTTGACAATAGGATGGTTAGGTGAGAAAATGTACGCGCGTACATAAATCGGAAAAGGGGGAGTTGCCATCGCATCCCGCAAAGAGGTGGCCGAACTAGCCGGGGTATCGGAAGCGACGGTGTCGCGGGTGTTAAACGGAGTCGGCCCCATGAAAGAAGAAACGAGACAACGCGTCATGGAAGCTGCCAAGAAGCTGAATTACGTTCCCAGTGCGCTGGCCCGTAATTTTGCAACCAGCCGCAGCGGCAACATAGGTGTCGTTCTTCCATATGTGCCGAAGGTGCATATGTTTTCGAGCTTTTTTTTCTCGGAAATTTTAAGCGGAATCGGCAACAAAGCGCGAGAGCTAGGTTATGACATCCTGCTGCTGTTTCAGACGCCCGACGAGTCCATGGATTATGTCCGCTGGTTTCATGCGCATAAAATCGATACATGCATTATCCTGGGGGCGAAGGATGATCCGGAAGAACTGCTGGCCCTTCGCCGTCTCGCAGAGGAAGGACTGCCTTTCTGCCTGATCAATCAGCACTTTGAAGGTGAGCCCTTCAGCGAGGTCGATGCAGACCATGTACAGGGCAGCTACATGGCGGTCCGCCATCTGATCGAACGGGGATATCGCCGAATCGCGTTTATGAACGGGCCGCTGACCTACTCCAACAGCCGGGATCGTCTTCAAGGCTGCGAGAAAGCGCTCGCCGAAGCGGGTCTGGTGCTGAAGGAGGAACTGATCTTCCGCGGAAACTTCAGCCGCAGCAGCGGCATCACCGCTGCTTCCGAATTGATGAAAGTCATCGATCAGGTGGATGCCGTCTTTGCCGCAAACGACCGAATGGCCATCGGTTTGATGCAGGGACTCCGGGATCTTGGACTGCCTGAAGAGCGCTTTCCGGCTATGTTCGGTTACGATAATTCGGATGCTTCACAGGTAACGACGCCTGAGCTGAGCAGTGTAAAGGTTCCTTTTTACGAAATGGGGGAAATTGCGGCCGCCGAAGTGCTGAAGCGGCTGGAGCAGGGAGCAGGGGCTCCAGATCAACCTTTTCGGATCATGCTTCCGACGGAGCTGGTCATCCGGGCATCGTCCCAGAATCTACGGTTCTGATGAGCCGGAACGTCCAATATACCAAAGAGATGGAGGAATTCGGATGGAAATGAAAGCGCTGCGAATTGGCATGGTAGGTTATAAATTTATGGGGAAGGCTCACAGCAATGCGTACCGGGCGCTGCCTATGTTTTTCCCGGAGGCGCCGATTCAGCCGCAGATGGCGGCGATTTGCGGTCGTGATGCCGATGCGGTTCAGCAGGCGGCAAGGCAGTACGGCTGGGCCGAAACGGAGACGGATTGGCGGAACCTGGTGGCGCGGGATGACATCGACCTGATCGACATCAACGCGCCGAGCGATGCGCATAAGGACATCGCGCTGGCTGCGGCCAAGGCAGGGAAGCATATTTTCTGCGAGAAGCCGCTGGCCTTGACGCTTGCTGACTCGCGTGAAATGCTGAAGGCTGCGGAGGAAGCGGGAGTGAAGCACATGGTCGGCTTTAACTACCGGTTCTCGCCTGCGGTCCAGCTGGCGAAAAATCTGATCGAAAGCGGCCGGCTGGGGCAGATCTATCATTTCCGCGCCTGGTTTCTGCAGGACTGGATTCTGGATCCTGCCTTCCCGTTAGTATGGCGTCTGCAGAAAGATATCGCGGGTTCGGGCTCTCACGGCGATCTTGGGGCCCATTTGATCGATTTGGCCCATTACCTCGTCGGGGATATCCAGGAAGTCATCGGCATGAGCGAAACGTTTATCAAGGAGAGACCGCTCGCGGAAAATATGACCGGACTCAGCGCCAAAGGCAGCCTGGGCGGACCGATGGGCAAAGTGACCGTCGATGATGCGACTCTGTTTATGGCCCGGTTTACTGGAGGCGCGCTCGGAAGCTTTGAGGCGACCCGGTTTGCGGCGGGACACCGCAGCACGAATTCATTCGAGATCAACGGCAGCAAAGGCAGCGTCAAGTTTGATTTTGAGCGGATGAACGAGCTGGAAGTATACTTTACCGACGACCAGGAAGATGTGCAGGGCTTCCGCCGGGTGCTTGCGACCGACGCCGCTCATGCGTATTCGCAGGCTTGGTGGCCGGCCGGACACACTATCGGCTTCGAGCACACGTTTACGCATGAGATGCTGGAGCTGATGGAAGCGGTTCACGAGGACAGACAGCCTTCCCCGAACTTCCATGATGGTGTGAAATGCCAGGCTGTGCTTGAAGCGGTGGAGCGTTCCGTTGAAGAGCGGCGCTGGGTGGAAATTTCGGAAATGTAGGTCAATCAGGCGAAGGTATTAAATCACGAATAGCGAGCAAATCAAGCGTAGACAAGGAGCGTGCCGCATGAAAAAAGCACTGATCGTATGGGGCGGATGGGATGGCCATGAGCCCGAGCAGGTGGCTGAGATTTTCAAAAACGTGCTGGAAGCCGAGCAGTTTGAAGTAGAAGTATCGGATACGCTGGAAGCGTTTGCCGACAAGGAGAAGCTCCTCGGGCTTGACCTGATCGTCCCTTGCTGGACGATGGGAGAAATCCGGAATGAGCTGGTGAGCAATGTGTCGGAGGCCGTACAGAGCGGCGTGGGCCTTGCCGGATGCCACGGCGGCATGTGCGATTCCTTCCGGACGCAGGTCGACTGGCAGTTCATGACCGGCGGACAGTGGGTCGCCCACCCCGGGAATGACGGGGTTCGGTACATGGTTAATGTGACGGACGAAGAGGAAGGCTCCCTGTTGCAGGGAATCGCGGACTTCGAAGTCGCGAGCGAGCAGTATTACCTGCATGTGGATCCGGCAGTGGAAGTTCATGCCACGACCCGCTTCCCGGTCGTTCATGGCCCGCATTCGGCCAACAAACCGGTCGACATGCCGGTTGTTTGGACGAAGTACTGGGGCGGTGGACGCGTCTTCTACAATTCGCTCGGGCACCATGCGGACATCGTCGACATGCCACAGGTGAAGGAAATGATGAGACGCGGCTTCGTATGGGCCGCCGAAGGCAAAGAAGCCGGCTCCGACTGGAAGCCGGAGGCCGCATATAATGGCATGGCAGACAGCCAATATTAAGGGGAGGGTTACACTTGGAGCAGATCAAAGTAGGCATTATCGGCTGCGGGAAAATCAGCAGCATTTATATGGAAAACTGCAAAAAATTCGATGTGCTGGACTTGGTAGCTTGCGCAGACATCGATAAGGAGCGTGCCGCAGAAAAAGCAGCGGAATTCGGCATACCCAAAGTGTATTCCCCTGAGGAGCTGCTCGCGGATCCTGAAATTCAAATCGTGATCAACCTGACGATCCCGGCTGCGCACGCGTCGGTCTGCCTGCAGGCTCTGGAAGCCGGCAAGCATGTATACGTTGAAAAACCGTTGGCCGTTACGCGCGAAGAAGGACAAAAGGTGCTTCAGCTCGCCAAGGAAAAAGGCCTGCGTGTGGGCTGCGCGCCTGAAACGTTCTACGGCGCCGGAATTCAGACCTGCCTCAAAGTGATCCAGGACGGGCTGATCGGCCGTCCGGTCGCCGCAACGGCATTTATGCTCGGCGGCGGTCACGAAACCTGGCATCCCGATCCTGAATTTTATTATCAGGCAGGCGGAGGACCGATGTTCGACATGGGGCCGTACTACCTGACCGCACTTGTGCAGCTGCTCGGTCCGATCAAGACGATCACGGGCATGACCGGCAAGGCGCTGGAGGAAAGAACGATCACCAGCTCCAAAAAATACGGTCAAAAAATTCCGGTGGAAATCCCCACCCACGTCGCCGGGCTGCTCCAGTTCGCCGAAGGTGCGATTGGAACGATCATCACCAGCTTTGACGTATTCGGCGGCAGCAATCTGCCGAACATCGAAGTTTACGGCACAAAAGGCACACTGCGCGTACCTGATCCGAACAACTTCGGCGGCAAGGTGCAGTACCGGCTTGCCGGCGAATCCGAGTGGAAGGAACAGCCGCTGCTGTTCGGCTACGCGGAGAATACCCGCGGCATTGCCGCAGCTGACATGGCGTACGCGCTGCAAAGCGGGCGGCCTCACCGGGCTTCCGGTGAACTGGCCTACCATGTACTGGAAGCGATGTGGGCGTTCCATGATGCCTCGGATGAGAAAAAGCATTACGAGATGCAAAGCACCTGCACCCCTCCTGCGCCGATGCCTACCGGCCTTGCACCTTATACATTGGATCAATAATGAAATACGCATGAAACATAAAGCCTCCCGTCAGCAGCCTGAACTGCTGGCGGGAGGCTTTTGTGTCTGTTTCTATGATCAATGGATCAGCTTGCTTTCCTTTGCCTTCTTGACGAGGCCCGCGGCAAGCTGGTTGATGACCCCTTTCAGCGCAAGACCGATCGCGAGCGTGATCACGACAAACACGCACATAATGAGCAAATCACCGCGGACGACACTCCAGATCATGCCTCCCACCGCCTCGCGCATCATGCTGATGCCATAGGTGAACGGAAGGAACGGATGGATCGCCCGGAAGAAAGGCGGCGTCGTCTGGATCGGAAAGGTTCCACCCGAACCGGCCAGCTGCAGCACCAGCAGAACGATGGCAAGCGCCTTGCCGACATTGCCGAACACGGAAACGAGCGTGTAGACGATCAGCATAAAGACGGCGCTGTTGACCAATCCGAATAAAATGAACCAGCCTTTGTCCACCACGTAGGTTCCCAAGAGGAAGATATCGCCTGCCGTGACGAGGAACGATTGCAGCAGCGCCAGCGTGAGGAAGGTCAGGAACCGGCCGAAATAAATCTGGACGCTGTTATAATCCGACCCTGCTGCGGGCGAATGTACTTCCGTCGTCACCAGAGATACGAGCAGCGTCGCTCCGACCCAGAGCGCGAGCGTTGAGAAGAAGGGGGACATGGCGGATCCGTAATTCGGAATCGGAAACAGCTGATTCTCCTTCAGCACGACAGGCTCGGCGAAAAACTGTCCTTCCTGCTGGAAGTTGTTTTTCAGCAGGTCGATGACTTCCTGCAGGTTGCCCTCCGATTCGAATTTGCGCATCCGATCCGCCAGTTCCTTGACTTTGGCTTCCACGCCTGGGAGCTCCTTCTGGATGACGGAAATGCCTTGGGTGCCTATAGCCAGTCCCTTGGAAGCGTCAGACAGCACCTTTTTGACGTCCGGCAGGCTCTGAACTGCAGAATCCAAGACCTTCTTCGCTTCAGCGGCAGACTTGGCCGCCTTCTGCAGCCCGCTTGCGATCGCCGGCTGAATTTCGCTGTCGTACCGACCAAGGATGTCTCCTAATAGACCGGATACGTCCCCGGAAAGTGTATTCAGCTTATTCACTAAATCCGTTGCCGGCTTCTCGCCTTTCTTCACCCCGCTGCGGATCTGATTGACCAGGGTCAGCTGCGACTGCATTTTATCCTGGACCTGCTTCAGCTTGGAGCTGACGAAATCCAGGCGGCCGCCTGCAGTCTGGTTCAGCCGGTCGAACCAGTCGATCAGCGCTTGTTGAACTTTCAGGCCGGTGGTTAACCGGGAGGATATCCGGTCCAGCGCATCGAGCGCGGTCTGCGGGTCGACGTCCGGATCTTTCAGCAGCGCGGTCAACTCCTCTGTAGCCATGGAAGTCTGCTGCAAAAGCAGCAGATCCTGCTTTACGTTCGGCGCGATATCCTTGGCGGCCGTGGATGCCTTGCCCATAAAATCGTCCAGCCCCGCCGCCAATTGCTGGCCGTTCTTGGCGAGATCGGTCACCAGGGGCAGCGCCCCTTGAGCTTTGGATACCAGCTCGTTGGTCGTATGGATGTCCTGTGCCGCCGTGTTTACGGCTTGATTGATTTCCGGGAAATTTTTCTCCAGCTCGAACACCAGTGAGCGGACCTTCTCAATGGTCGGCAGCTGATTTTGCAGCTCGATGCCGAGCTCGTTGAAAATTTTGAAAATCGTGCCGTTTGCGGTTTTGACGAAATTTTTGCTGACTTCCTGAATGATACCGCTGGCTCCGGAAGAAGTAATCTTCGGTGACACCGCGTTGATCTTTTCGTTCACATAATACAAAATTTCGGCGTGGGTCGGGGTGTCCGACAATACCGTGGCGATTGAAGCCGAAAAATTGTCCGGGATGATGATGCTGGCATAGTAATCCCCGTGCCGAACGCCTCGCATGGCGTCCGCCTCGGAGACGAACCTCCAGCCCAGCTTATGATTGTCCTTCAGCGAGGCGACGACCTCCTTGCCGAGATTCATCGACTGTCCCTTTATCGTCGTCCCTTTGTCGTTGTTCGCGACGGCAATCGCAATATCGCCGGTATTGCCGTAGGGATCCCAGGATGCCTTGATGTTGAACCAGGCGTACAGGGAAGGAAGCACAACAAGGCCGGCGATAATGACGAGCGCGGCCCAGTTCGTGACTATGTTTTTCACATCTCTGCCGTAGATGGACCAGATCTTGCTCATGTGAACACCTGCCTCAATCATACCGTTTTGGCTAGTATTTCATTTGAGGAGGGGCGTCATACCGGAGAATCTGAATCCCGCCTTACCAGCCCATTCGTTCTTTGAGGGACGTGATATGCGCAAGGTGGTGGTTGCCATGCCAAGCATAAGTGCATAGATGCTCGTTCAAATTGGTTTCTCCGCTCGCGGGATGGATGTAAGTTCTGAGCCATTGGTCACCGCTCAAGCTTTCCAGAACAAGTACAAAACGGACGTGCAGCGCCTCCAGCAGATTCAGGGAAGTCTCCGGATCAAGCAGCACAGAATCCGCAAGTTCAGCCCATAGTTGCTCCTCATATGGTTTTATCACCGGATTCTCTTCGGTTAAAGCAAGTTTGAGCCGAATCAGGCTGTTCATGTGGCTGTCCCCGACATGGTGTACGACTTGACGTACAGTCCAGCCGCCCGGTCGATAAGGCGTATCCAGCTGTTCCTTGGTCCATCCGCTGACGGCTTGACGGAGCTTGGAAGGCAGGCTGCGGATTTCGCCGATCAACGCTGTCCGCTCATCTCCGTTCAGTTCTGTCTTCGTTTTGCAAAGTCCGATAGGGTATTTCATAGGATCGGTCATAGCTAATTCCTCCCGTTGGCTCAGTCATATGTATGCGGGGAACCGTTCCATTCCAATAAGATAATAGACGGAAGCCGGTTTCCCTTTTAACATTTTCGATAAGGGTTCCTAATGTTCCTTTAGTCGGCTTTATGTATGTGCAGAAGCGATCTCGCTGAATTTGATCCACATCCATTCATCCTCAGCTCTAAACTTGATCTCTTCCAGATAGGTATTGATTACGGTGACGAAGCCCCGGATTTCTTGTTCGGGTCCGGCACCGGCAAGGCACAGAGTCACTTTCAAATGCCGGCGGAGGGATTCCTCCAGCAAGCGGCTGGTCTGTGTCCAAGCGGCGTCATTCATGGTAGAATGGAAACTCGCCGACGGTTCGCAGGTTCGGTTGATCATCATTTCACCTCATTTATTAAAAGAGCTATGCATTGTATTATAGGCGAATATATGTTCGGATTCAACCGCGATTCGTATAAAAAATAAAGCTGTGGAGGAAAGCATATGGAGAAAGGCCGAATGATAAAGGAAGCAAGGGAATACGTGAAGGATCGTTTAAAGTCGGAGCCGTCCGGCCACGACTGGTGGCATATTTACCGGGTGGCGGAGTGGGCGAAGCGGCTGGCGGAGCAGGAAGGGGCCGACCCGGCCGTCTGCGAGCTGGCGGCCCTCTTTCATGATTTGGCCGACGAGAAAATCGTATCTTCGAAAGAGGAGGGCATGGCGGCCATTTCCGCCTGGCTCGCGGACCACGGAGCGGATGCCGCGATCGTGGATCATGTGCTGGAGATCATCGGGACGATGTCTTATGGCGGCGGAGGCGGCAAGCCCATGTCTACTTTGGAGGGGCGGGTCGTACAGGACGCGGACCGTCTGGACGCCATCGGAGCGATCGGTATTGCCCGCACGTTTGCTTTTGGCGGTTCGCGAGGAAGACTCATGTATGACCCTGCCGAGCCGCCCCGGACCAGCATGACCCAGGAGGAGTACCGCAGCCGGCAGGGGACGACGGTGAACCATTTTTACGAGAAACTGCTGAAGCTGAAAGATTTGATGAATACGCCGGCGGCCCAGCGCGAAGCTGCGTCCCGCCATTTATTTATGGAGCAGTTTCTTGCTCAGTTCAAACGCGAGTGGCCAGGGGAGTAACCGGCAAAAAAGGGGTGCGTGTAAACGCCCCCTCAAGGAATATTGTACTCTACCAGTTCCGATACGGTAACGAAACGATATCCGCGCTTCTGCAGCTCGGGCAGGATTTGTTTTAACGCGTCGACCGTTTGGGACTTGCCCTCCACGTGGTCATGCATCAGCACGATATCGCCGTTGTGGGCATTGTTCAGCACCTTGTTCACGATCTTGGAGACGCCAGGCCGGTTCCAGTCCCAGGTGTCCTGATGCCAGGACCACATGACGACGAGGTAGCCTTCCTTTTTGCAAATTTGAACCATACGGTCGTTATAATATCCTCCGGGAGGGCGGAACAGGTAAGTTTTTTTACCGGTAACCTGGTATATGGCTTCCTGAGTTTCCTGCAGCTCCCGCACGATGACCTCCGGTGAGCTCCGGCGGTTAAAATACATATGGTCAAAGGTGTGATTGGCCAGCTCATGGCCTTCAGCCACCTGCCGCTTGGCCAGTTCCGGATGCTCCTGAACCTGTTTGCCGACGACAAAAAACGTTGCTTTAGCATGATACTGCTTCAGCAGGTCGAGAATCTGCGGCGTATCCTCAGGGTCCGGCCCGTCATCGAAGGTCAGGGCTATAATTTTTTCCCGGTTCGGAATCTCCCAGATGACGTCTCCCCGCTGTTCATAGTACTCTCTTCCTTGATTTACGGGGGAAGCCCCCGCCGCCGGAGCAGCCGTGACCGAAATCATTAATAGCAGCATGGATAGCGATGCATAAAGCCTTGTGCGCATAAGGTCCTCCCGGTTCTTCGTTGTCGATGCTTCCATCCAAACGTCCAAACAAAGACAAGTTCGCTTCGTAGTATGTGACACGAACCGTTCTAACATACGCAGCGCGGGCCGTGATACAATAGAGACAAGTCTGAATATGCCGGGAATGCCCGGGGAAGGTGCGGATCAAGGCATGTCCTATAAACAAATCAAATGGATGATATTGATTATTCCTACATTGGCCGTAGGGATTTGGGAATATGCGAGGCATGCGTTTCTGATGCCATATATATCGATGAAGGTCGGCAATTTTCTTACACCGGTGTTTCTGTTCTTCATCAGCATGACCCTCCTCAGCATGCTGTTCCGGAGGCTGGAACAGGTGCAGGAGGAGCTGAACCGGGAGCGGGCGGAAAAAGCAGCCCTGGAAGAACGGGATCTGCTTGCCAGGGAACTTCATGACGGCATTGCGCAGTCTCTGTTTCTGCTGTCGGTCAAGATGGACCGGGCGGAGTCACGCAGCCGGGGGGCCCGGGAATCGGCGGACTTTCAGGAGCTGCGGAAATCGGTTCATGAGGTAAACCGGTACGTGCGGCAGGCGATCGCCAATCTTCGTTATCCGGAATCCCCGGAGGAGCGGGAATACCAGGCTTCGATGCGTTCAAGGATCGAGCATACGGCCAAGGAAACGTTCATCCAGCCGTGGATCGAATGGTCCATTCCGGATGCGGCCTTGAGCGCCAAGGAAAAGGTGGAGCTTCTGGCCTGTATCCGGGAAGCGCTGCTGAACATTCACAAGCATGCCCATGCCACCAAGGTATCGATCAAAGGCACGCTGGACGGCCGGGGGTGGACGGTGTTCGTCGAAGACAACGGGCGGGGGATTCACACGGATCCTTTTCATTTGAAGGACCGGTACGGCCTTCGGATCATGAAGGAGCGCGCCGAAGAAATCGGCTGGAAAATGCTGATTCTGCCGATGCAGCGGGGCAGCCGGGTGGAGATCAGAAAGGAGGCCCATAACCATTGAATACGTTCAGAGTGCTGGTGGCCGACGATTCCGGTCATGCGCGCGAAGCGGTGACTGAAATCCTGTCGGCTGACCCGGCGTTTGAGGTGGTCGGCATGGCCCACAGCGGTGAGGAAGCCATAAGCATGACCGAGTTATTGATGCCCGACCTGATCCTGATGGACATCCAAATGCAGGGCATTGGCGGGTTGGAGGCGACGAGGCAGATCAAGCTGCAGTATCCTTACGTCAAAATCGTCATGATCACGGTGTCGGATGATGTGACGCATTTGTTTGAGGCGCTAAAGCAGGGAGCACAGGGCTATTTGCTCAAAAATTTGTCCCCGTCGACATGGCTTGAGTATTTACGGGGGATCATGAGCGATGAAGCGCCGCTCAGCCGGGAACTCGCCACGCAAATTTTAAGGGAATTTCCGCTCGCCCCCAAGAGTCCGGAACATCATGAGACGCTTACCGCGCGGGAGCGCGAAATTTTGAATTGGGTGGCTTCGGGGCTTACCAACAAGGAAATCGCCGCCGAGTTGAACATCTCCGACCAGACGGTCAAAAATCATCTGAAAAACATATTGCAGAAGCTTCATTTGGAGAACCGGGTTCAACTGACGCGTTATGCCTTGGAGAAAGGCCTGGTGAGCCGCAGGCAGGGATTGTTCCAAAAATTGAAAAAAGAGTAGTTGCCGTTTTTAAGCAGCGCAGGGTGAAAACTCTGCGTTTTTTTGTGTTTGCATGGGAACCGACTTGGATGAAATTACCCTGACTTGGAAAGTATAAGCATCATTAATGGACAAGGTGGAGACCCGGATGGTTGGCAAAAAGAAATCCCGTAATGCTTCGTCGAGACAGCAGCCTTCAAACCGGGCCGAAAAAAACGGCTCGCAGTATCAGGAATCCGTGGGGACGGATGCGGCGGAGATGCATTCGGACAGACTGTCCACGGATTTAAAAAGCAATCTGGACCGTTTGAAAAAGGACATGGGAGGAAGCGGAGATCTGGTCATCCGTGAAATCCTTGCCCGGAACTTCGGCAGGAAAGTCGCTTTTGTATATGTTGACGGGCTGGTTGACACGACATCGGTTTCGGAGTTTGCGATCGAAACCGTCTTGAATGAAATCAAGCAGTTCTCGTCTGAGGAGCAGCTGGCAGAAGCATGGGAATTGGAGCAGGATGCGGAGGAAGGACGAAAAAAAGGCGGGGCCCGATACGGGACCGAGGACGAGCTCAAAGAAAATTCCCATGGAGGGTATAGAGACATACCGTCAGAAGAAGACAGGAAATTTTTGCAGCAGTTCAAGGAAAAGGCGCTGGCCGCCGGCGAGATTGACCAGATCTCCGATTGGAGCAAGCTGTACCTGCATCTGCTGTCCGGCGATACGCTGCTTTTTATCGATCGGATTGGCAGTGCGGTTATCGCCAGCACCAAAGGCGGGGAACGGCGGAGCGTCACCGAGCCGGAGTCGCAGACGGTCATTCGCGGACCGCGGGAAGGCTTTACGGAATCGCTTCGCACGAACACGGCGCTGCTCAGAAGGAAAATTAAGAGTCCCCATCTGTGGCTGGAAGAAATGCAGCTGGGAAGAGTCACGCAGACCGATGTAGGCATTATGTATATTCACGGTATCGTGGACGAAAAAAATGTGGATGAGGTCCGGAAGCGTCTCTCGGTCATTGATATCGACGGTATCCTGGAGTCGGGATATATTGAGGAGCTTCTCGAAAATACGAACAAGACGATTTTTCCGACCATCTATCACAGCGAACGTCCTGACGTAATCGCCGCCAGCCTGCTGGAGGGGCGGATAGCGATCCTGGTGGACGGTACCCCGTTTGTGCTGCTGCTTCCTTCCACCTTCAATATGTTCTTCCAGGCGGCGGAAGACTATTATAACCGGTTTGATGTGGGGAGTTTAATCAGGATTCTGCGATACTTCTCGTTCCTTATCGGCTTACTTCTTCCTTCTTTTTATGTGGCGATCATCGGATTTCATCAGGAGATGATCCCGACTTCCTGGCTGCTGAAGCTGGCAGTGCAGCGGGAGGGGGTTCCTTTTCCCGCCTTTGTCGAGGCCTTTATCATGGAAACGGTGTTTGAAATTTTGCGGGAAGCCGGCGTGCGGATGCCCCGGTCCGTCGGGAACACCATTTCGATCGTGGGAGGCCTGGTTCTGGGGCAGGCTGCGGTCCAAGCCGGGATCGTCTCCCCGGTCGTCGTCATCGTCGTATCGCTGACGGCCATAGCCAGTTTCGTGTCCCCGGCCTATAACATTGGAATTGCCGCACGGATGCTCCGTTTTGTCATGCTGATCGTGGCATCGATGTTCGGCATCTACGGGATTGCCTGTATGCTGCTGATCCTTGTTCTGCATCTGTGCAGCCTTAAGTCTCTGAATGTTCCTTATATGGCTCCGTATTCGCCGATAATCTATTCGGATCTGAAAGATTCAATGCTGCGCATGCCTCAGGATGATATGAAGAAGAGACCTAAGCTGATCAGCAGAAATAACCCGGTCCGGTTCCGGGAAGGTGCGATGGGCAATCAGCAAGCGGACCGGGATGAGAATGAACCGCATCAAACACAGGATCCGAGCAAAGTGTAACCGGATTTGATGTGAAGCGCCAAAAACGGTATTCGAGATTTGGCCATGAAGGGAGAGAGCGCTGATATGTTTCAAAGGATCTGTCATATCATGGTATGTCTGCTGCTCTTGCTGCCCCTATCAGGCTGCTGGGATATCAAGTTTCTGGACCAGCTCTCCATCGTTTTGGGCATTGGACTGGACGAAGATCCCGACAATCCGGATAACATTCTCGTGACTCTGCAGGTGGTGGTACCCAGTCAGGCTTCGGAGAGCAGTCCGGGAGGAGGCGGTGGAACCAGCGGCATCCCGGTGACGAAATATATCGGAAGGGGAAAAACTATGCTTGACGCATTGCAGAATATGGACAACGTCGCGCCGCGCCGCTATTATTTCGCCCACAACCAAATGATGATTATCGGTGAAGGTTTGGCGAAGAAAGGGATTGCGGATTTATTTGATTTGATTGACCGGGACCCGGAAATCCGGATCGATTTTTCTATGCTTGTCGCCAAACACGGGACAGCGGCCCAAGTATTGGAAACCCTGACCAACATGGAGAAATTACCAGTCAAGCAGATGTACAAAACGTTAGAAAGCTACAATAAGCGGGCCAGTGCTGCTTATCCCGTAAGCATGAGAGAATTTATCCTTAAATTGGGAAATCCCAAGGAAATGGCCGTGACCGGGAGTGTTGAGTTCATCGGCGATCCTGAAAAGGCGGGAACTAAGGAAAATGTAGAGAAGATTTCGCCTGACGGCTATTTACGAATCGGAAACATGGCCGTGTTCAAAAATGGAAAGCTGGCGGGTTATTTGAACCAAAGCGATTCCAAGGGGCTTGCCATGATCAAAAATAAAGTGCAGCGGCTTGTCGTACCGATTCCCGTTGAGGACGGCAAAGTGCATGTTGCGGTCCTTCACAGTAAGGCCTCGGTGAAAGCCCGATTCAGCCGTGGAAAGCCGGAAATTGTCATTCGGATCAAGCAGAAGGCGAACGTGTTTGACGTTGACAGCCGCAAAATCAGGGTAGACAAAAAGGAAACGATCAGCTGGCTGGAAAAGGAAGCTGAGCAGCAGGTCATCAAGATGGTGAACGGCACCGTTTCGACCCTACAGCATGAGCTGAACAGCGATGCGCTGGGATATGGGAATCTGGTATATAAGGCCAGCCCATCCTATTGGAAGGCTCATAAGGAAGAATGGGACTCGCTATTCCCTGAAATCCGGACGGTCGTAAGTAGCGATGTGGAGATCTATTCGACGGGAATTCGAGATCAGTCTTATTTGCAAAATATGAAATGAGGTGTTTATCATGGGTCCCGATTATATTATTACTGCAGTAACCTTTATGGCTGTGATCCTGAATTTTATTGCACTCCGCCGGAAGGCGTCCAAAAAGGATCTATGGAGTTCGACGACAATCTTGCTGTTCGGAGGGTTTCTGTATATGATGCTGATTATGGACATCCCCTTGCCGTCTTTCGTGAGCGTGATGGGCCATATTTTCGGCCCTCTCGCCAAGCCAGTCATGAATTGGGTCACGGAGGGAAAGGTGGTCCATGGATAAGGGTAAAATTTCGGCTCAGCAGTTTGCATTGATGATGTATTTGTTTATTATCGGCACGGCGGCGCTTGTTCAGCCACATACGCTTGTGTCCATTGCTGGGCAAGACGCCTGGTTCAGCGTCATCATCGTCGGAATCATTCAGCTTGGTCTCATCACGCTCTATATGAAACTCGGCTTTCGGTATCCGCAGCAGACGATTATTCAGTACGGCCGCTTACTGACGGGAAAATGGTTCGGTTCAGCCATAGCCGTTGTATACATGTTATACTTTTTGATCTTGACCGCCTTTGTGACACGGAACATCGGCAATTTTATCGGCTCGGTCGTACTTCCTCAAACTCCGCTGGTTGTTAATATGGTGGTCATCTTGATCCCAGTTGTTTACGGCTGCTATCTGGGGATTGAAGTTATCGGAAGAACAGGGGAAATTTTGTTTCCGTGGGCGATGGTCGTTTTTGTGATTACAGCGCTGCTCTTGATCCCTAAAATGCATCCGGGCGAGCTGTTTCCGATGTTTCCCGAGGGGGTGATGCCAGCGGTTAAGGCGAGTTATCCATTGCTTGGATTCCCTTCGCTGGAAATATCCATCTGTCTCCTGTTGATCCCGTTTGTCCAAAATCAACAAAAAATAAAAAAATATTTTTATATCACCAGCGTGGCTACTTTGATTTCCGGCACACTGCTCAGCGTCATCACGATCATGGTGCTTGGCGTAGACATGACGGCCCGATCCCCTTATGCCGTCTATGACGTGGCACGCGAGATCCGGGTTGAGAGGGTGCTAGAACGTGCAGAGGTCATTGTGGGCATTATTTGGCTGATTACATCGTTCATGAAACTCCTGATTTGCTTCTATGGTACCGTGATTGCAACCGTACAGTGCTTTGACGTGATTAATTACAAGAACTTAGTGATTCCCTTTTCCTTTTTGCTGCTGCCGTTGTCCCTTTGGGTTCTTCGCAACACGGCGGAGCTGGAATGGTCCGGAATCGTATACCCGATGATGGCGTTGTTCCCGGGATTCGTTATACCGGCGGTGCTGCTGATCGTTGGAAACTTTCGAGGACGCGGCAGCGGGCAAAAGCAAGGTTCGGTGGCGCAGTCACAACCGCATTCACAGTCACAGTCACAGCCGCAGCCGCATTTACAACCACAACCACAGCCTGAGTAACACCAGGGTCAAAGCTTACCGACCGGGATTCAAATTGAATAGATTGGCTATTGACGTATCGCCGCAACTTGTTTTAATATAGGCACATAAGCGAATATTTGAAATTGGCGTGTTACCTTAACATTGGGCATGAGCCAAGAATCGATTCCTGCGTGGAGTCTATTCTTGGCTTTTTTTGTTGGTCTTTTGGGAGAGGAGTGTGGCATAGGAGGGAGCTTCCGACGTTTTGAAATCGCTTCCGTTTCAAAGGTTGCGTTCACAGGCAGCTTCCAAGCGCAAGCATATAACAGGTTCCCACATAGTTCATCCGTTCCTGGACATAATGGAAAAGATCCTTTTTTCATAGTCCGGATGATGACTACCCGATCGGAGATTCACGCAGATTTCGTTCAAGGAGGAAAATTCATGTTTTCAAAATGGAAATCCAAAAAACAGCAAACGTTAGACATTACTTCCCCGCTTACAGGTACGGCCGTACCGCTTGATCAAGTGCCGGATGAAGCCTTTGCGGGCGGACATATGGGCAAAGGTCTGGCCATTGAGCCTGCGGACGGCAAGCTGATCGCTCCGTTTGACGGTGTCGTGGCTCACGTGATCAAGTCCAAGCATGCGGTCATTGTGGAGCATGAGAACGGCCTGCAGTTTCTGTTTCATATCGGCATCAACACGGTAGGACTCAAAGGCAGCGGATTTACAAGCCATGTCAACTCGGGAGACAAGGTGAAGGCAGGGCAAACGCTGATCGAATTCGACATGGAGGCAATTCGCGCGGCAGGTCTGCCTACCGTAACGCCGGTCATTATTACAAACAGCGAAGACAACGTGGAGCAGATGGACACGAAGCTGGGGGCCGTAACTGCCGGACAGACCGAAATCCTGAGCGTTACGCTTAAATCCTAAAGCTACTTTCGACGAGAAAGGGATGACAGAACATGCTAGCATTTCTGCAAAAAATCGGGAAGTCGCTGATGCTTCCGGTGGCGACGCTGCCGGCGGCCGCGATTCTGATGCGTTTTGGCAACATCGACTATATTAAGGACTTCCACCTGGGCAACCAGGTGGGATGGTTCCTGAACCACTACGTAGCACCGTTTCTGGATGCCGGCGGGTCGACGATCTTCGATAACCTGCCGCTCATCTTCGCCGTCGGGGTGGCCATCGGTCTGACGGGTGACGCCGTCGCTGCGCTCTCTGCCGTCATCGGCCACATTATTCTCTTAAAGGTGCTGGTTAAAGTACCGCTGGCGTTTACGACCGTTATGGACAAGAGCGCAGAGCTTAACACGGGTGTTCTCGGAGGCATTATCGTCGGTCTGATTTCCGCCTTTTTATATAACCGTTTTCATAAAATCAAGCTGCCGGACTGGCTCGGATTTTTCGGCGGCAAACGTTTTGTTCCGATTATTACCTCTGTCACGATGGTATTCGTTGGCATTATTCTCGGTCTGATCTGGGGACCGATCCAGGACGTACTGGATACGTTCGGCCGCTGGATCGTCAGCCTTGGAGGGATCGGCAGTGCGGTATACTTGATCGCAAACCGCCTGCTCGTTCCGTTCGGCCTGCACCATATTATCAACTCGATCGTCTGGTTCCAGATCGGGGATTATACCGACGCGGCGGGTAAGGTCGTTCACGGCGACCTGTACCGGTTCTTTGCGGGAGATAAATCCGCGGGTATGTTCATGACCGGCTTCTTCCCGATTATGATGTTCGGCCTGCCGGCAGCGGCACTCGCCATTATTCATACCGCGAAGAAGGAGAAGCGCAAGGCGGTGGCCTCCATCTTTATCGGTGCCGCAGTCGCTTCATTCCTGACCGGGATCACGGAACCGCTTGAATTTGCATTCATGTTCGTCGCTCCTGTACTATATGGGATACATGCAGTGCTGGCAGGGGTGGCAGGTTATGTCATGTATGCGCTGGGCGTAAAGCTAGGCTTTGGATTCTCGGCCGGTTTTATCGACTATGCCCTGAACTATCCGCTGTCCACCAAGCCGCTGCTGCTCATTCCGGTAGGTCTGGTCTTTGCGGTTGTGTACTATGTGCTGTTCCGGGTGCTGATCGTGAAGCTCAACCTGAAAACGCCGGGTCGGGAGGATGATGTGCAGGTGGCGGACGAAGCTGTAGAAGGCGGCACAGCAGATGCGGGCGTTGCGGCATCGGACAGCAAGGCAGCCAGAGTGCTCGCGAATATCGGGGGCACGGACAACATCGAAAGTATCGATGCGTGCATTACCCGTCTGCGACTTGTCGTCAAAGACGAGTCGGTCGTCAACGATCAAGGACTGAAGCAGCTCGGCGCTTCCGGCGTCATGCGGCTTGGCAAGGGCGCCGTCCAGGTGGTGTTCGGACCGCAGTCCGAGGTGCTGAAGGATGAAATCCAGAAGCTGATGTAAACACATCGGCGGCATGACAAAGAGGCTTCCCAGGAAGGGGAGCCTCTTTGTCATGGTGCAGTATCAGGACGACGTCCATTTTTCCTTCAGATCGTCATAAGCGGCGCTCCAGTGATACGGCTGCAATTCCGCCAACGTTTTGAAGACGAGCTCGTTACCGGGGAAGGTGATGGCACATTTTACGCCAGGCCCCCAATAAAACAAACGTTCCTGGCAGATTCCGCAAGGGGATAGCACTTGGTATGGCGACATCTCGTCATCCCTTGCCACGCAAATCGAATGCGTTACTTTCTTGTTCAGCTTGTGAGCTTCCAATATAGCCCCCGTCTCCATACAGAGATGAGTGGAGTCGTTGATGACATTCGGTGCGACAGTAACTTCATCATACATTTGTTGCTCAATACTCATTTCGACTGCCTCATTTCAAAAAAAATCGCGTATCTCAATAAAGGTGAGACCCATAATGGGCTGTTTAACCGATAATGATCTTCCCTTCCGGGTAGTTGAACGGGTCCTTCTTGTTGTCCCGGGTCAGCGCGTACGCGAGGGTCAGCGGACCCATGCGGCCCAGGAACATCAGGCAGATCACCCATACCTTGCCGAAGGGGCTGAGTTCGGTGGTCAGTCCCATGGAGATGCCCGTCGTGCCGAAGGCCGATGCCGATTCAAACAGGATCGACATAAAATCATGGTCTTCCGTGACCGACAGCAGCATGGCAAACAGGATGATCAGCAGAATCGACAAGAGGGTCAGCGTGATGGCTTTGTACACGACGTCCTTGGCGATCCGTTTGCGGAACAGGACGACATCTTCCCGGCCGCGGATCATCGCATGCACGGCACCGAGGAGCAGCACGAATGTCGTAATCTTGATCCCGCCGCCGGTTGAACCGGGGGCCGCACCGATGAACATCAGCAGGATCATGAAGAACTGGGTCGACTGGCGAAGGCCGCCGATATCGACCGTATTGACCCCGCCGGAGCGGGTCGTCACCGATTGGAACAGCGAGGCCCAAATCTTGCCGCCAGTACTAAGAGGACCCAAAGTATGCGGATTGGTAACCTCCATCAGGAAAATGACGAGCCCTCCGAGGAAGACCAGCACTGCAGTTGCGCTGAGCACGACCTTGCTGTGCAGTGAGATTTTGCGGACCTTCGGGTATTCCAGCAGGTCTGACAGCACGATAAAGCCGATCCCGCCCAGAAAAATGAGCGCCATCAGGACGATATTCATATACGGATCGCTCACGAAGGAGGCCATACCGCTGAACGGACCCTGCACGCTTCCCATCAAATCGAATCCGGCGTTGTTAAACAGCGAGATGCTGTGATAGATACCGAAATAGACGGCCCTGCCCGGCGGCAGAGAAAGCGAGAACACGTAATGGACCGCAAGCAGCAGGGCTCCCGCCACTTCGATCAGCAGGGAATACAGGATAACCTTCTTGACCAGCCGGACTACGCCGTCGATGGTGCCGTGGTTCAGCGCTTCCTGCAAAACCAGCCGCTCTCTCAGTGAAATCCGTTTGTTCAGCACAAGCGCGATTAGCGTCGCCATCGTCATGAAGCCGATGCCGCCGACTTGGACCAGCAGCAGAATGACGGTTTGTCCAAACACGGAAAAAGCCGTTCCCGTGTCAACGACCGTGAGGCCGGTCACGCAGGCGGCCGAAGTTGCCGTGAACAGCGCGTTCAGGGGCCCGATCGAGATGCCGGTAGCCGACGCTGCCGGCAGCGACAGAAGCAGGGTCCCGGCCGCGATCATAATCAGAAACCCGAACACCAGAATTTTAGGGGGCGTGAGCAGACGTTTGGACCAATGCCCCCGGGTCATGCTTTTTTGTAAAATGAAACTCACCTCTTGCTGTGACTTAAATAGGTTTGGCAGACGAGCGGATCACCAGCTCCGACGGCAGGATCACCTTGCGGGAGTCCGGGACCGAGCTGCCCCGGATCCGTTCCACCAGCAGCTGGATGCCCATAGCGCCAAACTGGTAGGCCGGTTGTGCCGCCACCGTCAGAAACGGGTCCAGCGCCGACGAGAGATCGAGGTCATCGAAGCAAACGACGGAGATGTCCTCCGGCACCCGGATGCCGCGATCGCGCAGATCCCGGATGACACCGACCGCCAGTACGTTGTTGGCCGCGAAAATGGCGGTCGGAGGGGAGGGCTGCTCAAGCAGCTGCTCCAAATGATCATCCGCATGGTAATCGCGGTAGTTCTGGTGGATGATGAGCGTCTCATCCAGCGGGATGCCCTGAAGGGCCAACGCCTCGGCGTATCCCTCATAACGGAGCCGGGCTGTGGAGACGTCCAGGGAGCCGTTGACGAGCGCGATGCGGCGGTGGCCCAGCCCGATCAGGTAGTCGACAAGCTTCCGGGCACCTTCCTTGCTGTCCCCGCAGATCATATCCGATTCGATGCCGGGCACGGCCCGGTCCATAATGACGAACGGGATGTTGTGAGCCCGCAGCTTCTCGAGATTTTTCAGCGACAGATCCCCGGCCGGAGCGAACAGCACGCCGTCGACCCGCGTGGACAGGATCATGTCGACATAATCTTTTTCCTTCGCGTAATCCTCGTCGCTGTTGCCGAACAGAAGGCGGTAGCCGTACTGTTTGGCTCCGTCTTCCGCACCGCGGGCCAGACTCGTATAGAACGGATTGGTGATGTCCGTGATGAGCAGGGACAGAATTTGCGTCTGCTGCAGGACGAGGCTCCGGGCATTGGAATTCGGTATGTAATTTAGCTCTTCCATCACTTTTTTGACTTTGCGGCGCGTCTCCTCGCTGATCCGTCCGGTATTGTTGATGACCTTGGAGACCGTCATGGCCGAGACGTTGGCCTTTTGCGCTATATCGTAAATCGTTACCAATGTAAACCCCTCTTTGCTGTATATTCTATCAGAACCGCCCGGATAAAAGAAAATACGGATTGACAGTAATCGCTTTCATTGTTATTTTAAAGTTACCGATAACTCATTATACATTTTTTTGAGCATTTGACCCAGCAGCAATGCAGCAAATCCGATTCAAGCAATCATGCAAGGCGTTTTCTACCTGGAGCTAAGGACGATCTAAAGAGCGGACGAGGCAGGGGACCGGCGTGATCTATAGAGCAGTGACGTTGAATTCAGGAAAGCACAATCATTTTTTTGAAGGGATCGGACGTATGATTCGGTATAGTGACGACGCTCCCGATCGATCCCAATCGCTTTCCTTCAAGCTTGTTCTGTATTCCAAGGATGCATGCCGATAGACGTTTTTCATAGGAATGATGAATGGGAAGGCTGTATATTTTTTTATTATAGGGTTACCGGTAACCCCAATCGTAAGCCATGAAAAATCATAAGAAAAGCTGAGGAGGAAACAAACGATGGCCAACCAGAACGAAAGATGGAAGCACGGGTTCCCCAAGATCGGCATCCGGCCGACGATCGACGGCAGACGGAAGGGGGTTCGCGAGTCCCTGGAGGATATGACGATGAATCTGGCGAAGTCGGTCGCTGCTTTTCTGGGCGAACAGCTTCGCTACCCTGACGGTTCCCCGGTGGAATGCGTCATTGCGGACACCTGCATCGGAGGCGTGGCGGAAGCGGCGGCTTGCGCTGACAAATTTGCCAAAGCCGGCGTAGGCGTATCCATCACCGTGACGCCGTGCTGGTGCTACGGAACGGAAACGATGGACATGGATCCTTCCATTCCGAAGGCGGTATGGGGATTCAACGGCACGGAAAGACCAGGCGCGGTCTATTTGGCTGCCGTATTGTCGGCCCATGCGCAGAAGGGACTTCCGGCATTCGGCATCTATGGCCGGGACGTGCAGGATCTGAACGACCCTTCGATTCCTGCCGACGTTCAGGAGAAGCTGCTGCGTTTTGCCAGAGCCGGTCTGGCCGCAGCAACGATGAAGGGCAAATCTTATCTGGCCATCGGCTCGGTATCGATGGGCATCGCCGGCTCGATGATCGACCCGGACTTCTTCCAGGAATATTTGGGCATGCGCAACGAGTATGTGGACATGTCTGAAATTACGCGGCGGATCGAAGAAGAGATTTATGATCCGGAAGAGTTCAAGCTGGCCATGGCCTGGGTGAAGGAGAACTGCAATGAAGGGCCGGACAACAATCCTGAAGCGATCCGGACTTCGCGCGAGAAGAAGGATAAGGACTGGGAGACGGTTGTCAAAATGACGCAGATCGTACGCGACCTGATGGTGGGCAATCCGCGGCTGGCGGAGCTCGGCTTTGAAGAAGAGGCCATGGGCCATCACGCGATCGTGTCCGGATTCCAGGGACAGCGGCAGTGGACGGACCATTTCCCGAACGGGGACTTCCATGAAGCGATTCTGAACTCTTCGTTCGACTGGAACGGCATCCGGGCGCCTTATTTGGTAGCCACCGAAAATGACAGCCTGAACGGCGTATCGATGCTGTTTGGCTACCTGCTGACCAATACCGCCCAAATCTTTGCCGACGTTCGTACATACTGGAGCCCGGACGCGGTAAAACGGGTTACCGGTCATGAGCTCGGCGGAGCCGCGGCAAACGGTCTGCTGCACTTGATAAACTCGGGACCGGCGGCGCTGGATGGAACCGGGGAGCAGCTGAGGGACGGGAAGCCGGTCATGAAGCCGTTCTGGGAAATCACGCAGGAGGACGCGGACAACTGCCTCAAAGCGACGTCCTGGCGCCCGGCGGCGGTGGAATATTTCCGCGGCGGCGGTTTCTCGTCCGACTTCCTGACGCGCGGCGGGATGCCGGTGACGATGTCCAGGCTGAACCTGGTCAAAGGGCTTGGTCCTGTCCTGCAAATTGCCGAAGGATATACGGTCGATCTCCCTGAGGAAGTGCATGACAAGCTGGATCAGCGGACCGACCCGACGTGGCCAACCACCTGGTTTGCTCCGAACCTGACGGGCGAGGGAGCGTTCAAAGACGTATATTCCGTGATGGATCACTGGGGAGCCAACCACGGTGCGATCAGCTACGGCCATATCGGCGCGGACCTGATCACACTAGCTTCGATCCTGCGTATTCCGGTGAGCATGCACAACGTTGCAGAGGAGCAGGTTTTCCGTCCGAGAGCCTGGGGGCTGTTCGGTACAAGCGATCCGGAGGGAGGGGACTTCCGGGCCTGCCAAAACTTCGGACCGCTGTACAAGTAAGCATTTTCTACGGGTGAGGTGAGGCTAATGGGTTCGAAATCCTTACACATGCTGGCGGTGGACTTCGGGGCAAGCAGCGGACGCGCCGTGACGGGAGCGTTCAATGGCCGAACGCTGTCCGTAAGCGAGGTGCACCGCTTCAATAACGAACCGGTTCGTCTCGGCAACAGCCTTCACTGGGATTTTCTGCGGCTGTTCCATGAGCTGAAGCTGGGCATTCATGCTTCCCGGCGGATGGCGGGCGGTGCCCCGGTATCGGTGGCGGTGGACACTTGGGGCGTCGACTACGGTTTGGTGGATGCCAAGGGCAGACTGGCCGGCAACCCTTACCACTATCGGGACCTGCGGACAGAGCAGGTTATGCCCGAAGTGTTCTCCGCTGTGCCGGAAAAGGAACTGTTTCGGCTGACCGGCATCCGCTCCTCCTCGATCAACACGATTTATCAGCTGTATGCCGAGGAGAACATCCGCTCCGGCTATGGGGCGGGCGGGCTAAAAATGCTGATGATGCCGGATCTGTTCCATTACTATTTGTCTGGCGTCATGGCCAATGAATATACGATTGCCAGCACGAGCGGATTGCTCGATCCGCGCAGCCGTACATGGCATAGCGGCATGCTGAACACGCTGTCCATTCCGGAATCGCTGTTCTCGGAGATTGTGATGCCGGGAACGATTCTGGGGCAGCTGCGGCAGGACATCCGCGA
This sequence comes from Paenibacillus rhizosphaerae, assembly GCF_014192015.1. Classification (GTDB taxonomy): domain Bacteria; phylum Bacillota; class Bacilli; order Paenibacillales; family Paenibacillaceae; genus Paenibacillus_AQ; species Paenibacillus_AQ rhizosphaerae. Next base: position 804,748 of record NZ_JACHXJ010000001.1, read on the forward strand.
GGAGCTGCAAGTGCCGGATATGGCGGTGATCGCCGCGGCGGGCCACGATACGGCCGCCGCGGTGGCGTCTATTCCGGCGGGTGATGCCCCGTATGCCTTCATCAGCTCCGGAACCTGGTCGCTGATGGGCATCGAGCTCGATCAGCCGGCGCTGAGCGATGACAGCCGGGACAACCTCTTCAGCAACGAAGGGGGAGCGGGCGGTAAAATCCGGCTGCTCAAGAACATCATGGGGCTGTGGCTGCTGCAGGAATGCCGGCGCACATGGGCGCTGGAAGGCACGGCGCTCACGTACGACGAGCTGACCGAGCTGGCGCTGTCGGCGCCGGAGAACGGCAGCTATATCGACGCGGCAGATAGCGTCTTCCTGCCGCCGGGCGGCATGCCGCAGCGAATCCGCGAATACTGCCGGGACAGCGGCCAGAAGGTGCCGGAATCCCGCGCGGCCATCGTTCGCTGTATTGTCGAAAGCCTGGCGCTTCAATACCGCCAGACGCTGGATGAAATCGAGAAGCTCGCCGGAGAGCGGATGGAGCATATCCATATCGTCGGGGGCGGCATCCAGAACCGGCTGTTGTGCCAGCTGACGGCCAACGTCACCGGCCGTCCCGTGATTGCTGGACCGGTGGAAGCCACGGCCATCGGCAATCTGATGATGCAGGCGCTGGCGCATGGCGAGGTGAAGAACCTTGCCGAGATCCGGCAGGTCGTTCTTGAATCCTTCCCGCCGGAAACCTACCTGCCGGAGGACGCGGCAATGTGGGAGGAACGCTATCAGCAGTACGTGAAGCTTTTTAAACGTCAAGAGACGGTATAAGCATGTGTTCTATAAAGGAGAGTGGAGAGAAATGACTGTGCAGCTTGAACAGCAAGTCAGGGAAGAGTTGACCAAGTATGCCCGGAAAACCGTAGCCAAAGGACTGGTAGTGGGACCGGGCGGGAACATCAGCGCGAAAGCGGGTAACATCATGCTGCTGTCTCCGAGCGGGTTTGCACTGGAAGACATTGAGCCGGAGCAATGGATCCGGGTGGAGATCGACTCCGGCAAAGTGCTGGATCAAGAGGTGCGGCCGTCTTCAGAGGTACTGATGCATCTGTTTGCCTACCGGGTTAATCCGGACATCCAGGCGATCGTGCATACCCATCCGGCCCACTGCATCGCATTGACACTGGTCTCGAAGGAGCTGCCGATGCTGTTCCCGGACCAGGCCGCACTTGTCGGCGACATCGCCTTCGTACCTTACGTGCTGCCGACGACCGATCTGCTGGCGAATGCGGTCGCGGAGAAAGTCGGGGACCACAACTCGATTTTGCTCGAAAACCATGGGCTTGTGACGACCGGGAAAAATTTACGTGAAGCGTACTACCGGACCGAGGTGGTGGAGGAAAGCGCGAAGGTGTACCTCGCCGCCAAGGCGGTGGGTGAGCCGAAAGTGCTGACCGACGCCGAGTACAAAGAGATCCAGTCGCTCGAAAGTGAAGCCTACCGGGTGCAGCTATTGCAGAAAATGAAGTGATATCCGGCTCTTGACATTCATCTTAATCATCCTGTAAAGTATGGAAAAAACAAACCATGGTTTGTCAAATTTCCAAAGCGATGATCAAGAGCAACAGTTCATGAGGACCGGCGTTTTCCAGAGAAGAAACCCCTGGCTGAAAGGTTTCCGCGCACGGGCATGAGCTTCCCGTCTTGTAGCTGCCGTGATGAAAGAATCTGCAGGTTCGAGTATTCATGGCCGGGTGATCCCGTTATATTGCTATTAAGGACTGCCGTACTTGCGGCGGTTGAATACAGGGTGGTACCACGAACACATTCGTCCCTTCAGGACGGGTGTGTTTTTTTGTTGTTAGAGTTCATGTTTGCCGCGGTAGTGTGCAGCATAAACAAGATAAGAGGAGGCTGATCGGCGATGAGCCGTTATGTTAGCAAGCAAACATCCCTATTGATCCCAACACTGCGCGAGGCTCCTGCCGAAGCGGAAGCCCGGAGCCACCAGCTCCTGCTCCGGGCGGGCTTTATCCGGCAGCTGGCTGCGGGAATATACAGCTACCTGCCGCTCGGCTGGCGCGTGCTGCGCCGCATCGAGGCCATCGTCCGTGAAGAAATGGACCAGGCCGGGTTCCAGGAGCTGCACCTGCCGGCCATGCAGCCGGCGGAGCTGTGGGAGCGGTCCGGGCGGTACGGGGCCTACGGGGCGGAGCTGATCCGACTGCAGGACCGGCATGAGCGCGAGTTTGTGCTCGGACCGACGCATGAGGAGGTCATTACGGCGCTTGCCGCGGCCGAGGTGAATACGTACCGCAAGCTTCCGCTTCGCCTGTACCAAATTCAGACGAAATTCCGGGATGAGCGGCGTCCGCGCTTCGGATTGCTCCGGGGCCGCGAATTCCTGATGAAGGATGCGTATTCGTTTGACCGCAGCTGGGAGGAGCTGGATCGGACCTATCAGGCGGTCCGGGACGCTTACCGCCGCATCTTCACCCGCTGCGGGCTGAAGTTCAGCATGGTGGAGGCGGAGGCGGGAGCCATTGGCGGTGAAGGGGAAACGCATGAGTTCATGGCGCCCGCGGAAATCGGCGAGGATACGGTCGTCAGCTGTCCGGCCTGCGGGTATGCGGCCAATCTGGAGAAGGCCGCAGCAGCTGCCGTGGAACGTTCGCCGGAAGAAGCGGAACGCCAAGCTCCCGCCATCGAAAAAGTTTCCACGCCAAATACAAGGACGATCGATGAAGTGAGCGCCTTCCTTGGGGTGCTGCCGTCACATATTTTGAAGACGATGATTTATATGGCTGACGGAAAGCCCGTCGCCGCCCTCGTGCGGGGTGATCATGAAGTCAACGAGAATAAGCTTGCCGCGGCAATGGGTTGCGGGGAGCTTGAACTCGCCGATCCGCAGGACGTGCTGAAGGTGACGGGAGCGCCTCACGGTTACGCCGGACCCGTTGGCCTTGATATTCCGGTCTATCTGGACCGCGATGCCGTGCTGTACGGCGGAGCGGTAGCCGGAGCGGGAGAGGAACATGCGCATGTGCGGAACGTGGTGCCGTTCCGGGATTATCAGCCGGCGCAAATCGGTGATTACCGCAATGCGCAGGAGGGGGACCGCTGTCCGAACTGCGGGGAGGCGCTGCATTTTGCCAAAGGCATCGAAATAGGGCACGTCTTCAAGCTGGGCACCAAATACAGCAGCGTCCTCGATGCCGGTTATACGGACGAAGCCGGCCGGGAGCAGACGATGATTATGGGCTGCTACGGCATCGGCATTTCCCGTCTCCTTTCGGCAGTGGCCGAGCAATCGCTCGCAGAACAAGGGATGTGCTGGCCGCTCGGCATTGCACCGTATCCAGTGCATCTGATTCCCGTCTCCGCCAAGGATCCGGATCAAGCGGCGGTCGTGGACCGGATTGTCACAGAGCTTGCCCGGCAGAGTGTGGAATGTCTCGTCGATGACCGGGAAGAGCGGGCGGGCGTGAAATTCAAGGATGCCGACTTGATTGGCCTGCCGTTTCGCGTCGTTGTAGGCAAACGGGCCGGGGAGGGCATCGTGGAGTGGACGGACCGGAGAACCGGGGGACGGACCGAAGTGGCGTGGCAGGAGGCCGCCCGGATGATTACCGAAATTTGTTCCGCGTCAAGGGAAACTCTATAATAGAAGGTATTGTGCCTGCACACGGGAACCGAAGCCCCTGGGCATATCAATGTTATGTAATGCTATGATGGAGGAGACTATGACGATCAGACTTGCGAAACGAGAAGACGCGCATCTTGCCGCCAGATTGCTGTACGATGCGCTGCATGATGTTGCGCATCAATTAACTGGAGAAGACAGCGAGGAAGCCGTGCTCTTCGCGCTTGAAGCCTATTTTGCCGCCGAGGAAGGCCGCCTTAGCTACAAGCAGACGCTGGTGAGTGAACTGGACGCCCGGCCGGTCGGCCTCGTGGTGGCATACGGAGGCGACCGGGCAGTGGAGCTGGACCGGCCCATCCTTGCAAGGCTGCGATCCATGAAGCAGGACCCGGATTTGCAGCTGGACAAGGAAGCGGATGTGGACGAATTTTACATCGACACGCTATCGGTCTCGCCGGAATATGGCGGACAGGGGATCGGCACGTCCTTGATTCGCGCAGCCGAGGAACGGGCAAGTGCATACGGATACGCTAAAATCGCCATGGCGGTTGTAACAGATAACACGAAAGCCCATTCGCTGTACCTGAAGCTCGGATACCAAACCGACAAAAACATTATGATTAACGGCCATGTGTATTATCATATGGTCAAGCATTTGGGTTGACGGAAGCCCGCGAAATATGAACGGAAAAAGGACAGCCGATTGGCTGTCCTTTGCTGTATTTAAACCAGCGCTTTTTTCGGCATATCAAGCCTCCGGTTCCCGGATCGGTTCGAAGATCGCCACCTGCCGCTTGCCGACCTTGAAATGCTGAAGCCGCTTATAACGAGCGTGCCCCAGCTTCTGGCTTTTGTCCGCGATCATGGCGACGGCCGCACCTTCGCTGCTGAGCAGCGGATAGATATGCTCGAATAAAGCGGACACCGGGTCGGCGTGGCCGCTTTCCCAACTGACGAGATCCCCGTATGGAAGGTCGGTCAGCACCAGATGGACCGGCTGATCGACGTGATCCAGGTTGTGCGGATCCGTAATATTGTCCTGGAAAACGACGCTTTCGTCCAAAGTCAAGCCGGAGACTGCAGGCTCAAGCCGGGCCAAGCTCTCCAGCGCTTCCTTATGCGACGTTTTGCCGTAGTTTTGATACAGCTCCCGCAGCTGGAGCTCCCGTTCACTGAGCCCCAGCTTCGTCAGGAGCGCCAAATTTTTACCTGCGACGGACAGGGCGTTCGGGTCGACATCCGAGGCATACATCCGCCGGATCCTTGATCCGTGAAGAAGACCGGTTATGGTCAGCAGGTAGGCTCCGCCGCAGCAGGGATCATAGAGAATATACGGGCCGGAAATTCCTCGCTTCTCCAGGATCCCAAAGCACCGCTGGACGATTTCGCTTCCGAGCCGCACCGGGAAGGAGGTCACGCCGGGAGCGTTATACAGGGCTCTGCCGCTGGCGTAATCCTCGTAGCGGCCCGCTTTTGTTTCATACAAGTATTCCATATCATTTACCTTTCAACCGTTCGTGTGTTTGCATATTTTATAACTGGTAACATTGTAGCACGGGAAGGTTCCCCGCCCCAATGCCACACAAAACGAAGGACTCAAGATCGTCCGGCAAATCGCAAGCTTTCCTTTTAAGAAAACATTCCGCTATTCCGCCGTCCGCTCAAGTCCGGGCCATTCCTCCGCCGTCACGGCAAGCAGGACATGATCTTCCCATACGCCGTTGATTTGCAAATACCGCTCCGCAAGGCCCTCCCGGCGGAAGCCGGCTTTTTCCAGCACGCGCAGCGAACGCAGGTTCCTCGGCATGACGCCGGCCTGTACCCGGTGCAGCCCGAGGCTTCGGAACGCATGATCCACGCTCATGCGGACGGCCGCGGTCATATAACCTTTACCGTTCTGTTCCTGGGCCATAAAGTAACCGATGTTGGCATTTTGAAATACACCCCGCGCAATTGCCGTCAAGGCAATCCGGCCGATCAATAGGTCCGATTCCTTTAAAAAGATGCCCAGCACACAAGCCTGGTCCAGTTCAGCGCCCGTGATGCCATTCCACACGTCCTTGATCTGTCCTTCCAGCGTCCAGAACGACTCGGGACGAATCGGTTCGAAGGGCTGAAGAAAGTCGCGGTTGTTTCGGCGCAGCGTAAAAAGCGCCTCCGCATCCTCTTCCACCAGCTCTCTTAAATAAATGGCCTCATGCGGATCCAGCAGCATTACAATCCCTCCTTACAAATGTGATCGGTCGATGGCACTCCTTCCACATTTTCACCCGCTTCATATCGGCAATCTGAATGCCTGCTTACAGTAATATAAGCCAAATTTCCAGGCCTGTCCATGGCAAATGCTGTGGGTATCATCCCGGTTTCCTCCTACGTTATTTTAATGGTGTTTATACCAGATATACCAATATTTAGCGATCAAACCGTCCGCATCTTTTTGATAGGATAAGAGTAAGAACTCTATGAAAGAAAAAAATATATTCTATGAAAAGTGAGGCACCCTCCCTTGATTAAACCGCAAAAGTTAGTAACCTTATTCGCAGCATTCATGCTGGCCGTCAGTACCGGACCGGCCTATGCCGCAGCCGGCAGCTCGAGTCTGCCTTTTCATGATATTTCGGGGAGCTTCGCTCGGGATGAAATCGTCGACCTCGTTCACGAGGGCGTTGTTGAAGGAACGGGAGGGGGAGCGTTTGAACCGCGCAAAACGGTAACGCGTGCCGAGTTTACCGCTATGACGGACCGATTGCTTAAATTGAAGGAAGTGGACGGGGACATTCCCGCTTTCAGCGATGTTCCGCGCACCTCCTGGTATTACGGCTGGGTGCAGGCCGGGCTGAACCTGGGCATCGTTCAGGGGAAAAGCGCCAGCACTTTTGAGCCGAAGGCAAATATTACCCGGGAGGAAGCCGCAGTCCTGATCGTTCGCGCGCTGAAAGAGGAACCCACTGCGGTCAGCGCCGGGCAGCTGCCTTATCAGGATGCTGCCAGCATTTCCGCATGGGCGCGCCCTTATGTCAAAGCCGCGGCTGCACTAGGCCTGATGGAAGGAGCAGGCGGGAAATTCCGCCCCAAAGCCAACATGACCCGCGAAGAAACCGCAGCTGTGCTTGACCGTGTGCTGCAAATTTCTTCATGGGATCAGGCGATCCATTCCACGCCGGCGTCCTCCCTGCAGGTCGGATGGCAGAATGGGTTGACCATATCCCAGTTTATTGCCAAGGTCAAGGCGTCCAACGTCAACACGATCGTACCCCGCTGGTTTTTCCTGGAGAAGGGGACCGGCTCCTTGTCCAACCATGTTGACGCCAGCCTGCTGAACTGGGCAAAGCAGAACAATAAGAAGGTATGGGCGCTCCTCGGCAATCACTCGGATCCCGAGCTGACGGACGATATTTTGACCGATCCTGCGAAAAAAAGCAGCGTGATCAAGCAGCTGACCGCTTATGTCAAATCGTACGGGCTGAGCGGCATCAACGTCGACTTTGAAAATGTCAGCCCCCAGGACCGTGAAGCACTGACGGCGTTCGTGACGGAACTGGACCAAAGCCTGCGTGCCGTGGGCGGCGTCGTATCGATCGACGTGTCGCCGGATCTCGGAACCGACTGGACGGAAGCCTTTGATTACAAGGCGCTGGGACAAGCGGCGGACTATATCATCCTCATGGGCTATGATGAGCATTGGGGCGGCGATCCGATCGCCGGGTCTGTCTCTTCTTATCCTTGGGTGGAAAGCGCGCTGGACAAGCTTCTTCGCTCCGTGCCGTCGTCCAAGACGATTTTGGCGCTGCCTTTCTACACCCGGGACTGGACGCTGAAAGAAGGGGGCGCTACTTCGGAGGAATTGACACTGGCTCAGCAGGGCGTCCACACGCGTTCTGTCGCCTATAACCGCAGCTGGGACGACAACCTTGGGCAGTACGTGTTCAAGTATCAAAAGCAGGGATTTACTCACAAAATATGGGTTGAGGACAGCCGGTCCATTACGAAAAAATATGTCATGGCAGCCGACCGGGGTGTAGCCGGTTACGCTTTCTGGTATATGGGAGCGGAGACACCTGACGTATGGACGGCGATGTCCAATGCGAGCAGGTATGCCTCTTACTAATCATGAACCAGTAAGATAAGTAGAGTCTGATCTTTAAATAGATCAGGCTCTTTTTTAATGTATATTTATTCAAAATAATTAGAATATATTAATCTAAAATTATTGAACATTAAAATCCACTCGATTAGAATGAAAATATAAGCCCAAATCCTGGGAGAACCCGGGTAACGAGAACATGGAATCCTGGAAGGAGAATAGATATGAACTTGCTGGATCTGTCCTTTAAAAGAACGAGCTATGAGGCTACAGTACAGACCTCCCTCTGGTATGAATGCGCACTGGGTGCAGCCGTGCTGACTTATCCGAAGCTTCACGGATCGTTGGACAAGCCCGGCGAATATTATGCCCTGCTGCGGCAAAGAGCCAGCCGCCGGCTCGAAGCCGAGCTTCAGTACTGCCAGGAGCATAATACCTGGAAAATGCTGCTCCAGCTGCTGCATTCCCTGAGCTGCGAGACGATTGATAACTTTGCTCAGGAGATTCATGCTTTAAGCAGGGAGGAGTTCCGCTATCGTGTGCTCCCGTACCTGGAGACGGCTCTGGAGCCGGCGCGCAGACGGACGGCGGAGGGAGATCTGGCTGGTGCGGAAGAGATGATGGATGCCTGCCGCGGACACCGTTTTTTTCCACAGATGATTCATGACGTAGTGACGATCGATGCGGATGCGTTAAGGGACCATTTGATTACACTGCTGCAGCTGTGGTACTCGGAGGTTATGGAGGGCGAGCGGGAGATGACGGCGGCCGTGCTGAAGCGGGATGCGGAGGAGAAAATGGCCTGGCTTCGTTCGCTTGCACCCGAGGAAGTCGTCCTGCGGGCTACCGGGGTGGAATATGCCCCCGAGCCGGGGATTCAGCAGGTGCTGCTCATTCCGCATGTCATTTATAGGCCGTTTACGGTCGAGGCTTCGCTGCCGCAAACGAAGGTGTTCTATTATCCTGTCAGCGATACCAGCCTTCCAGGGCTCCGGGATCCTTACGAGCCGCCAGCCAGGCTGGTGCAGATCTACAAGGCGCTTGGAGATGACAAAAGGCTCCGCGCCTTGAAGCTGATCGCCGGGAAGGACCGGACGTTGAAGGAGCTGACCGACGCCTTGGGGCTGGGGAAAACGACGGTGCATCATCATTTGGCCGTCCTGCGCGCAGCCGGGCTCATCCGGGTGAATGGCGGCAGCTATGCCTGGAATGCACAGTCCCTTCATCATCATGAGCGGGAGCTGAACGAATTTTTGTCCGGCAGCCACGATGAATAGGCAGAGCCCGGAACAAGCGGAGGGTGATTACCCACAGCTGAGGCGATGGCCGCAAAATTTCGCATGGCTGTATGCCGACCAGCTGCTGTCCGTGTTCGCCGGCACCTGCGGTACGTTTATCCTCTCCTGGCTGCTGTATGAGGTGACAGGCTCCAAAGTGGCGATGGGAGGGCTGTGGCTGATCAGCTTCGCTTCCCAGTGGGGCGTTCAGCTGCTTGCCGGTCCCCTGATCGACCGGTGGAAAAGAACGGCGGTCATGAAGCTGTCGGAAGCCGTTAGGGCTGTGGTTTATCTTGCAGCGGGTCTGATGTGGATAGCCGGGGAAAGACAGGCATATATATGGTATACGGCATCTTGGATCAGTTCATTTGTCATGTACGACCTGGCTTCCGGCGCCCTGCTTCCGAAGCTGGTAAGGCCGGAAGAATTGACCCGCAAGAATGCATGGATGTCGGGAAGCGTGCAGCTGATGCGGACCTTAGCCTTCCCGCTGGCGGGTCTTGGCGTACAGGTTCTTGAACCGGGAACGGTCCTTCTGATCCTTTCCTTGCTGTTTGGCGGATCTTTCATGTGCATCTGCGGCATTCGGGAGGGGCCGCCTGCCTACGCTACTTCTCCCGGACAAGGCCGTTCAGGCGCGGGAGCGGCTTGGTTCGATCAGATCCGGGCCGGATGGAGGGTGTTTTCGGGCAACCGCCTGCTGGTTGCGCTCGCTCTGTTCGTCTCCGTTACCAGCTTTGGCGTAGCGGCTACGCAGGCGATGTATATCCCGTACGTCTCGGAGGTGCTTGGCGGCGGAGCGGCGGAGTATGGCTGGTTCACGGCCGCATTTCCCTGCGGGTATGTGCTGGGCAGCTGGGCAGCCGGCAGAATACGGGGAACTTCTCCGATGCTTGGCACCATGCTCGCCGCCTTGCTGTTCGGCGGGGCGACTTATGTCGGGCTGTCACTCGTTCGCAGCCTGCCTGCTGCCTTGGTGATTGAACTGGCCGCCGGGATAGCGATGCCGTTCTGGAACGTCTTCAGCAGTAATGTTTTCTACAGGCTGGTCCCCGAGCAGGTCCTTGGGCAGGTCTTATCGATGCGTCTGCTGCTCGTAAAATCTGCCGGGCCGTTTGGTATCATCTACGGCACTTATTGCGCCGCAGCGTACGGAATTCCTCGGCTGTTCTTAACGGTCGGACTGCTGATTGTGGCTGTGACGGGAACCGGTTTGGCCTGGACGATGATGTTCAGACATAATCCGGCGGGTGATTTGAGAAAATATCCATAGGAAAACAACCGTTTTACATACCACGTGAAGGAAAAGAGGTTGACTATGGAGAAAGGTACCGATCAAGAGCTGACTTACGGATCAGACTATCATTATATTCCCGCCACCTCGGTGGCCAGCGGTGAAGGCGTGGAGGTTCGCCCGGACGTATACAGCTACACGGTGCAAATCGTCAATATTGTGCTGGCGGGTGCCCCGCAGGCAGGATCGTTCGTATTGATTGATGCAGGCATGCCGGGTTCTGCGGATGACATCATCCGGACGGTGGAGGAGCGGTTTGGTTCCGGGAGCCGTCCGGAAGCGATGATATTGACTCATGCCCATTTTGACCATGTGGGCGCACTGATCGATCTGGTGAAGCACTGGGAAGTCCCGGTATATGCCCATATGCTGGAGATGCCATACCTGACGGGACAGGAGAGCTATCCGAAGCCCGACCCGACGGTGGAAGGCGGAATGCTCGCCAAGCTGTCCTTTGCATTTCCGAATGAGCCGGTCAACGTCGGACCATGGGTCAAGCCGCTGCCGGAGAACGGTAGCGTGCCGGGCATGCCGGAATACCGGTGGATTCCTACGCCGGGACATTCGCCCGGGCATGTTTCACTGTACCGGGAAAGGGACCGGACTTTGATTGCGGGGGACGCCTTTACGACCGTCCGGCAGGATGAGCTCTACAAGGTGCTGGCCCAGAAAGTAGAAATAAGCGGACCGCCGCGGTATTTCACGCCGGATTGGTTCGCGGCCTGGCAGTCGGTCAAACGGCTGGAGGCCCTGCACCCGGATGCAGCCGTCACTGGGCACGGAAAGCCCGTAACCGGTGAGGAGCTGTCGGCGGGTTTGAAAAGGCTGGCGGAACAATTCGACAGCTTGGCCATCCCGGATCACGGGACCTACGTGAAACGGTACGAACAATAATCACAGCTTAGAACAATCAGCCGTACACCGGGCCAGATTCCCGGCATACGGCTTTTTTTCAAAATAAGATCGTTTAAAGAAAGGAAGTGAATCGCACTCTTGTCCGTAAAATCGGTGAAATGGTATGCCGTGCTTGTGCTGCTGTGCGTACTCCTCGTGTATCTCGTCGACCTGACGACCTTTCGGTACCATGGAAGGGGGATATCCGGCAACGGCAATCCCGGACTCCTGTTTTTGTTTCCGGCTTGGACCGCCGCGCTGATGCTGATGATTGTGACTTTTATTATGGCCGTCAAATATTTTGACGATCTCAGCGAGCATATCGTGAAGAAGGCTTACCGGTTCTGGTTACCGCTCATTTCCCTGCTAGCCCTGTTTCTGTCCGTTTATTTACAGTTCCGCAAAATCATGCAGTGGCTGGATACGTACCGCCAGATGACGGAGAAGTTTGGCTCTCCGCTTTTCCTTGGCGCGCTAAATCCGTATAACAATTCACTCTATTACAATGCCCACATATTATTGTTTTGTGTATCGGCGGCCATGCTATGCGGATGGTGGGTCGTATCCAGACGTCCATACTAAACTTTCGGCATGACGGGGCGGATGAGGCGTGCTACAATAACATGTTGTAACGCACCTTATGTCAGTTGAAAGGAACATCCATGAGAAAAACATCCGCACCCCTACCTACATTCATTCCATTACTGATCGGCATTACGGCGATATCGTTCTCTTCCATTTTTATAAAATGGTCGTCGGCGCCCGCGTCGGTGCAGGGCATGTACCGTCTGTTGTTCACGGCGATTCTAATGCTTCCCTTCCTGAAGCCGCATTGGAAGGAATTACGAGCCCTTTCCATAAAAAATTGGCTGCTCCTCGGGACGTCCGGCTTTTTTCTCGCGCTTCACTTCCTGCTCTGGATGGGGTCGCTCAAGCTGACGAGCGTCTCCAGCTCAACGATTATATTAGCGCTGGAGCCGGTTTTTATCGTCATTGGGGCGTTCTTCTTCTATAAGGAAAAAACGTCGGGCGCAGCCATTTCGGGCATGGTAATCGCCATTGCCGGAGCCGTTCTGATCGGATTCGGCGATATCGGCGTGTCCCGTGACAATCTGCTTGGCGATCTGCTGTCCCTCCTCGGCACGCTCGCGGTATCCGTGCACATGCTGATCGGGCAGAAAATGGTCGCCCGCGTGCCTTCCTTTGTGTACAGCTTTGTCGTGTTTCTTTCGGCTGCGGTCGTTTTCGCCGTATATAACGCGGCAGCCGGGGTGTCTTTTACGGCATATCCGGGACGGGACTGGGGAATTTTCCTGCTGCTGGCCGTCGTGCCGACGGTGTTCGGCCATCTGCTGTTTAACTGGCTGATGCAGTACGTGCCCGCATCGACGATCTCGATGAGCATCCTGGGAGAGCCGGTTGGTGCGAGCCTGCTTGCGTTCCTTATTCTCGGCGAAGCGATCACGCCGTTCCAGCTGGCCGGGGGCCTGCTGGCGATTGCCGGGCTGATCGTATTTCTGAACGCCGGAAGGTTCAAACCCCGGCCAAAAAGCGATATTTCCGCCGAGCCGGCCCATCCGGCCCCATGATTTAACCGACAACGAAGCGGCTCCGACCTGTGGTCGGGGCGGCTTTTTTTTGCAATGAAAACTTTTTATGCAGAAAAATTAATAGTAATTATTACGATTTACTTGCCAGCTTGGACGTTTTATGGTTTAATCGTTAAAGCGTAATAATTACGATTAGTAACCCATATACTGTACCGATCTGGATATTTGCAACCACGTTCCCGCGAAATGAACGGTTTGAAGGGTTATAAGCAAGTGACAGGGACGGCAATCGCTCTGAAATTCCATAATCGGTCGAAAGGCCAAAAAATTTTTGTTTAAAATTAATCGTAATATTTACGAATAAATCCGAGAGGGAATGATTAGTCCCTTGACGATGAGGAGGGAGAAAACGGGATGAATATTGCAGCAATGAACAACGTCGTATACGGCTATGATGGGGTGCCCGTCATACATAACGTCTCGCTTCGCATTGAATCCGGCGAGTTTATCGCGGTCAGCGGGCCAAATGGCGCAGCCAAGTCGACCCTGCTGAAGCTGCTGCTTGGCCTGGTGAAGCCGTGGAGCGGTGAGGTCACCTACGCCCCGGATTTTAACCGGAAGGCCATCGGGTATTTGCCGCAGCAGGCAGCCTCGTTCAACAGCGGATTTCCGAGCAAGGTGATCGAGCTGGTCCGTTCCGGCTGCTATCCGAAGCTTGGATTGTTCCGCCGCTTCGGCGCCGAGCAGCATGCGCTCGTGGAATGGAGCCTCCGGCGGGCGGGAATGTGGGAATACCGCAGCCGAAAGATTGGCGGGTTATCCGGCGGTCAGAAGCAGAAGGCATGCATCGCCCGCGTCATGGCCCAGCAGCCGGAACTGGTCGTCCTGGACGAACCGGTAACCGGAATGGACGCTAGCAGCAGAATGCAATTTTACCAATGGATGAGGGACTATGTAACCGCGGATGCGAGACGCACCGTGCTCATGGTGACGCATGGACTGGATGAAGCCCGTCCCTATTTGGACCGGGTGATCCGGCTGGAAGGAAAGGAGGGGGACTGCCAATGCTTCACTTCGAATTCATGCAGCGCGCCTTTTGGGCAGGAGGTCTTATTGCACTGATTGCGCCGATCCTCGGCGTGTTTCTCGTCCTGCGGCGGCAGTCGCTGATGGCGGACACCTTGTCGCACGTATCCATGGCGGGCGTGGCGCTTGGCAGTGTCCTGCATATGAGCCCTGTTTTGGCGGGGTTTCTGTTCGCGGTGATCGGGGGGATCGCGATTGAACAGCTCAGGAGGTCCTACCGCGCATACAGCGAGGTTCCGGTCGCGATCATCATGACGTCCGGGTTGGCGCTGGCGATGGTGCTGATGAGCATGAAGAGCAACTTGAGCAAAAGCTTCAGCAGCTACCTGTTCGGCTCGATTGTGGCCGTCAATCCGCTGCAGCTAATGATCATCGCCGCGGTGACGGCGGGCGGGCTGATCTTCTTCGCCGTCCTCCGCCGCCAGCTCTATACGCTGACGTTCGATGAGGAGACGGCTGCCGTGGGAGGCGTACAGGTCAAGCTGCTGACGTTTGCGTTTGCGGTCATGTCGGGACTGATCGTGGCTGCGGCGATGCCCATCGTCGGTGTCCTGCTGGTTTCGGCGCTGATCGTGCTGCCTTCCGCTTTTGCGCTGCGCTTTGCCGGCGGCTTTCTGCAGGCATGCATGCTCGCGGTCTGTGCCGGCCTGGCGGGTGTGTTCGGCGGCCTGACGGCTTCCTATTACACGGATACTCCGCCAGGAGGCACGATTGCGCTGACGCTGCTTCTGATCCTTCTTGCGGGTATTGCCGTCCAGAAGGTCGGCCAGCGCCGAAGACAGCGCCACTTGGGAGAAGCGGCAACGACCGTCCCGTCAGCATCCAAGCAGTTGATGAGCACATCATATCAAGAAGAGGAGACAAACGTATCATGAATAAAAGAACACCGTTTCTATCTGCACTTATCGTAAGTTCTATGATCCTGGTCCTGGCCGGATGCGGTTCAGCAGCAAAAAATGACAGCGCGGAGCCGGCTTCGGCCACCGCTCCCGCAAAGGAAAAACTTAAAATAGAGACGAGCTTCTACCCGATGTACGAATTCACCCGCCAGGTTGCCGGCGATCTGGCAGACGTGCATCTGCTCGTACCCGCAGGCACCGAGCCTCACGACTGGGAGCCGACACCGAAAGATATGGCGGCAATCGAGCAGGCAGACATGCTGGTCTATAACGGGGCCGGCTTGGAAAGCTGGGTGGACCAAGTGGTCTCCGGCTCGGACAGCAAGGGGATGACGGCGGTAGAAGCGAGCAAGGGGCTGGAGCTGATCCCGGGAACGGAAGAAGAGGAAGACCACGATCATGACCATGACGCTGCCGAAGGAGACGCGCATGCCGATGAAGCGGAAGCCGGACAAGGAGAGGAGCATGCCCATGAGCACGAACACGATCACGGTGCATTTGATCCCCATGTTTGGCTGTCGCCGAAGCTTGCCATCGGAGAAGTACGTACAATCGAAGCCGCTTTGTCCGCCAAAGCACCGGAGCATAAGGCTCAGTTTGAAAAAAATGCCGCTGCCTACATAGCCAAGCTGCAGCAGCTGGACGAGCAGTACACGAAAGAGCTGTCGGACACGAAGCGCAAAGATTTTATTACACAGCATGCGGCTTTCGGATATCTGGCCCATACGTACGGACTGACGCAGGTACCGATTGCCGGCCTCTCCCCGGAGCAGGAACCGTCGGCGCAGGCGATGGCGGAGGTCGTGAAGTTCGCACAGGCTCATCAGGTGAAGACGATTTTCTTTGAGACGCTGGTATCCTCCAGCGTAGCGGATACGATCGCCAAAGAGGTTGGGGCGAAGTCGGCGGTGCTGAATCCGATTGAGGGGCTGACCGCCGAGGATGAGGCCAATCATCTCGACTATCTCCAGATTATGCAGTCAAACTTAACGGCGCTGGTCAAGGCGCTGAATGAATAATCCCATCACAGGAGGACTTGCTCTTATGAACCAAACATCCGTCATTCCGGTCACCGTCTTGAGTGGTTATCTCGGATCTGGCAAAACAACGGTTTTAAACCATGTGCTGAACAACCGCGAAGGCGTCAAGGTTGCCGTCATCGTGAACGATATGAGCGAAGTTAACGTGGATGCGCGGCTCGTTCAATCGGAGACTTCCTTGTCCCGCACGGACGAGAAGCTGGTCGAAATGTCCAACGGCTGCATCTGCTGCACGCTGAGGGACGACTTGCTGCAGGAAGTCCGCAAGCTGGCGGAGGAGCGGAGATTTGATTACATTCTGATTGAATCGACAGGCATCTCTGAGCCGATCCCAGTCGCCCAAACATTTCATTACCAGGACGAGGCCTCCGGGATCGACCTGACGAAATACGCCAGGCTGGACTGCATGGTCACCGTGGTCGATGCGTACCGCTTCTGGCATGATTTCGCCTCCGGGGAGACGCTGATGGACCGGAAGGAGGGCGCCGGGGAGGAGGATGACCGCGATGTGGCTGATCTGCTCATCGACCAGATTGAAACCTGCGACGTGCTGCTCCTCAACAAATGCGACCTGGTGGAAGAAGAGGCGTTAAACCAGCTGGAAGGGTTGATTCGGAAGCTGCAGCCTTCAGCCAAAATCATCCGGACCGTGAACGGGCAGGTCGCACCGACCGAAATTATGAACACGGGCCTGTTCGATTTTGATGCGGCGAGCCAGTCGTCCGGCTGGATTCAGGAACTGCAGCGCGAACATCATACGCCCGAAACGGAGGAATACGGCATCGGCTCCTTCGTATACCGCAGGCGCGTCCCGTTTCATCCGGAGCGGCTTGCCGCGCTGCTGTCGGACTGGCCGGAGGAGATCGTCCGTGCCAAGGGATTGGTCTGGCTGGCTGTCCGCGGTGACATGGCGGCCAGCATCAGCCAGGCGGGACCATCAATCCAATTCGGCCCGGCCGGCTATTGGGTCGCTTCGCTTCCGGAAGCGGAGCAGCGCGAATGGCTGGCACAGGAGCCGGATCTCCGGCGGAGATGGGACGAGACCTGGGGCGACCGGATGAACGAAATCGTGCTGATTGGGGTCGGCATGGACCAGGAAGGCATTACCCGCCGTTTGGATGCGTGCCTGCTTACTGGCGGAGAGATGGAAATGAACTGGGCGGCGTTTCGCAATCCGCTGCCTTGGATCGAAATCCAGTAAGATACTTACAGAACTTGGCCGTCCGAAAAGGGTTCATTCGGGCGGCCTTTTTTCGTAAACCACCAAGTTACGTCTTCCGCATCTCTAAGGGAATCACATGCCCGTCCCCCGTTTGAATCCACAGGATTGCGTGTAAAGGATTAGGGACTTCACCCGCCGCCCATGCGTGAAAACGCAGGTTCGGGGAGAAACTACGGTCAAATCCAAGGAGGGACGATGCTGGCATGAAAGCTGTAACCTATCAGGGCAAAAAGAAGGTGGAAGTGAAGGAGGTCGGCGACGCGAAGCTTATCAAGCGGGATGACATGCTCGTCCGGGTGACGAGCACCGCCATCTGCGGCTCGGATCTTCACATTTACCACGGGCTGATTCCGGGGATGTACGACGATTACGTCATCGGCCATGAGCCTATGGGGATCGTTGAAGAGACCGGACCGGACGTCACCCGCGTCAAAAAAGGCGACCGGGTCATCATTCCGTTCAATGTTGCGTGCGGAGAGTGCTTTTTCTGCACAAACCAGATGGAAAGCCAATGCGACAACGCCAATGACGCCAAGGATACGGGCGGGTATTTCGGCTACTCGGAAACGTACGGCGGTTACATGGGCGGACAGGCGGAGCTGCTTCGGGTGCCCTTCGGCAATTTCGTTCCGTTCAAGGTACCGGAGGATGCGGAGGTGGAAGATGAGAAAATCCTGTTCCTCTCCGATATTCTTCCGACCGCCTATTGGGGCGTGGACAATGCCGGCGTGAAGCCCGGTGACACGGTCATTATTCTCGGCTGCGGCCCGGTCGGTCTGCTGACGCAGTAATTTGCCTGGCAAAAAGGGGCTAAGCGGGTCATCGCGGTCGACCATGTGGACTATCGGCTGGAGCACGCCAAACGGACGAACCACGTGGAGACATACAATTTCGAGAAGACCCATGACATCGACCAGACGCTGCTGGAGGCGACAAAGGGCGGCGCGGACGTCGTCATCGACTGTGTGGGGCTGGATGCCAAACGCACGGCCATGGAGAAGGTCGAAACGGCCCTGATGCTGCAGGGAGGATCGCTTGGGGCTTTCAATACGGCCGCCAATGTCGTCCGCAAATTCGGTACGATTCAGGTGATCGGGGTGTACGGCCTGAAATACAACATGTTCCCGTTCGGCCATCTGTTCGAGCGCAATGTGCAGGTGAAAATGGGACAAGCCCCCGTTATTCATTACATGCCGGAGCTGTTCCGGCAGATCCAAACCGGGAAAATCGACCCGACCGACATCATCACGCACAGGCTGCATATCAGCGATGCCCCGCGGGCTTACGAAATTTTCGACAATAAGGATGAGAGCTGCATCAAGGTCGTGCTG
This sequence comes from Paenibacillus rhizosphaerae, assembly GCF_014192015.1. Classification (GTDB taxonomy): domain Bacteria; phylum Bacillota; class Bacilli; order Paenibacillales; family Paenibacillaceae; genus Paenibacillus_AQ; species Paenibacillus_AQ rhizosphaerae. The sequence continues at coordinate 823,054 of NZ_JACHXJ010000001.1, forward strand.
AAACCCTAGAACGGTATCATTCGCATGGAGAAGCATATGCCGCGATATAAGCGAGTCACGTATCACTGAATCACACTCCCCTAAAGGAGCGGTGTGCAGGAATGATCCTGCCCGCCCTCCTTTTTTTCGTGTCCCTGTACAGCACCTGACTCAGCTGTGTAGAAAGGTTTTTTACCGACGTTATACATTCTTTAGATTTGCCTCCTATACTTCTTGGCAGGAGGAGATCATATGAACGAAATGAATGAGACTAACGTATTGGAAGTATTGAATGTATCGAAAAAAGCGGGGACGCGTACCTTGGTGGACCAGGTGTCCTTTTCCATACAGGCGGGGGGCGTATGCGGTTTTGTCGGTCCGAACGGAGCCGGGAAAACGACGCTCATCCGGATGATAACTGGACTGATCAAACCGGGGGACGGAAGCATCCGTATTGACGGAACCGATGTGGGGCGCGAGCGGGTCAAGGCGCTGTCCCGGGTCGGGGCAATCGTGGAATCGCCCATCTTTTTTCCTTATATGTCAGGCAGGGACAACCTGCTGAACCTGGTCAGACTGCATCCGAATGTGCCGGGGACGGAGCGAAGGGCACGCGTGGAGGAAGCTCTGTCGATTGTTGGGCTGAGCGAACGGGGTTCGGACAAAGTAAAAACGTACTCGCTCGGTATGAAGCAGCGGCTCGGCATCGCCCAGGCCTTGCTTGGGGATCCGCGGCTCATCATCCTGGACGAACCGGCGAATGGCCTTGACCCGATGGGCATCCGCGAGCTGCGCCAGCTGATCCAGCGGCTGAATCAGGAGCGCGGGATTACGTTCCTGGTTTCGAGCCACCTGCTGGACGAGCTGCAGCGGATTTGCAGCCGTTTCGTCATCATCAAGGAAGGCAAGCTGGTATGGGAGGGCACAAGCCGCCAGTGGCAGGAGGCCGCAGGAGCGAAAGGGATCGAAGAGCATTTTGTGGAGATGATGACCTCATGAACAGCGGCTTGTTTCTGAGCGAGTGGGAGCGAATGTGGAAGCGGAAAATCACCTGGCTGTTCCTGTTCGCCATGCCCGCCGTCGTCGCGGCTACCGCCAAATATTATGCCGGCCACAATCGGGTAATCCCGCCCGCCAGTGCAGAGTACACCTGGGCCGGGAATTTTCCGGTGATGGCCTTGATCGAGCAGCTGATCGTCGTGTTTAACGTGATGTCCCTGATCTTGCTCACCCTTTCCGTTACGGAAGAATACCGCAGCGGGCAAATCCGGATGGTCATGCTCCGTTCGTTTACGGCGGGGCAGCTGCTGCGCGCCAAATGGCTCGCCCATACGGCGGTGATGATGCTGTATTTTACCGTATACCTGCTGTTGTCGGCGGCCGCTGGGCTGCTGTTCTTCGAGACTCACGATCCCATGCAGCTGTTTTACCACGACCATCCCGTCTCCTTAAAGGGGATGATCGGCTATACGCTGATGTATTACGGACTTGCGTTCTTGACCGTGCTGGCGATCGGGAGCGTCTTCATGGCCGCGGCCGTGATTTCGCGGACGACGACCGGCGCTGTCGGCTTGGGCCTCGGGTTTCTGCTGTGCTCGCTCGGGTTTCCGCTGGTCTATCAGCTGGCCAACCGGGTCGGTGGGCTGGGGCTGCCGGCTGTGGTGAAGTATTTGTCGTTGACCGAAATTCAGTACAGCGGGATTGCTGTTATGCTTGGTCAGGCGCAGGCGGTTAGTTCGGGCGCCGCCTCCCTTGCCGCACTGCTTGTGGGCTTAGGATATGCCGTTATTTTCGGCGTGGGGTCGCTGCTTGTATTTTCAAAATCGGACCGGTGGATGTAAGGAGGAATAAATTATGTTTGCTATGATGTTAAGCGACTGGGAACGGATGTGGAAAAGGAAAAAGACGCTGTTCAGTATGCTGATCTTTGTTGTCATCGTGGGATTAGACTGCTTGTTTTTGAGCATGCAGAAGTTGGGGGCGTTCGACAACGTATCGACGGCGCCGCTGGTGTCAGAAAATTTCGCCTTGTTTCTGTTAAAAGAGGTTTCGTTCTTTCTCGTACTCATCATCGGGCCGATGCTGATCATTGACAGCATGAACGGGGAGTACACATCTGGACAGCTGCGGATGGTACTGATTCGGCCGGTATCCTTCGCCCAGCTGTTCCTGGCCAAATGGATGAACCTTGCGGCCATGCTGCTGCTATTCACACTCGTTACGTTTGCCATCGGCGAAGCCTTTGGGTATGCCTTCCTGCCCGGCGCGGATACCGTGGTGTTTTTGAATCCGGAACAGCAATACGGCCCGGCCGGGGCGTTCTTCTACTGTTTCCAGTCTTACGGCCTCTTTTATCTGATCCTGCTGGCTCAGCTGAGTCTGACCGGCCTGATCTGCACGCTGCTGCCCGGCGTCGTGCTCAGTTATTTGTGGTGGATTGCGACCGCGGTCGGGGCGCTGTATGTATCCGATTCTTTCGGATTTCTCCTGATGGGGATGGATACGGTATTTAAATGGACGGCGGGAATGTACCATCATCCTTTTTATTTGCCGCTTCTGATCTGTCTTGGAATGGGTTTTGCCGTTACAATGGGAATATGGCAGCGGAGAGGCTGGACCAAATAGAGAGAGAAGAAAGAGGTAACTGGAATGAGCGACAAAATACTGATCGTGGATGACGAAGCCGAAATTGCCGCCCTGCTGGAGCAGGCGCTGACAATGGAGGGCTATGAAGTGAATACGGCCGCAGACGGGCGTGAGGCGCTGGAGCGGATCCACGACCGGCCGGATCTGATCATTCTGGACGTCATGATGCCGCATGTCAACGGCTTTGAGCTGTGCCAAATGATCCGGGAGGAGGTGGGCTGCCCGATATTGTTCGTGAGCGCAAGGCAGGCCGAGGCGGACCGGATTCAGGGACTGTCCATCGGTGGCGATGACTATATTACGAAACCGTTCAGCATCCGGGAGCTGAAGGCCCGCGTTGCGGCCCATCTCCGGGGGAGCCGGCGCGCAGCCGGCCAGCAGGCGCAGCGGTCCACCTTACGGTACGGTCTGCTGCAAATCGATCTGAAGGGGCGGAGCGCCGCTTACAAGCAGACCGAAATTCCGCTGACCGCGAAGGAATTCGACATCATCGAGCTGCTGGCGCTGCATCCCGGCCAGGTTTTTTCCAAAGAGCAGATCTATGACAAGGTATGGGGGCTTGAGGCGATGGGCGATGCCAGCACGGTAACGGAGCATGTGAAGAAAATCCGGGCGAAGCTGACCGGTACGGATCCGGATACCCCATACATCACGACGGTTTGGGGGGTCGGCTATAAATGGGAAAAATCGGCTTTATAGAGCGGCTTTCCGTTAAAAAGCAGCTGATCTACACGTTCGTCCTGATCATGCTGCTCAGTTTGGTGCTGACGGCGGTAACCTACATCCTTGGCTTCTGGTGGCTCACGAGCAGCAGCTGGTTCAATCCGGCCAATCACTACGAACAGAAGATTCCGGCGATTGCCGCATACTCTCGCAGCTTGGGAGAAGCGGTACTGGACCCGGCCAGCCGGCCGAAATTGGAAGAGAAGATTCCAGGAGAAGGGATCAGGTATCAAGTGATGGACGCCAGGGGCAAGGTGTTATACGGAACGCTGACCGGGCCTGTCTTTAAGCAAAAAGGGGATTTGGTCCAACGCTTGAATACCTCTTTTTCGCGGCAGCCCAGCATCGGGTTCGGAGGCGTCATTACGAAGGTTGTGCCCGTGACTTCGTCTTCCGGGGAGCTGCGAGGCGCTATCGCGCTGGAGTACAAGCTTGAGGTGACCTCAAACGGCGGCCCGGGATCAGCGGATGTCCTCAAATTCGCCCTGAATATTTGTTTTCTTGCAGCCCCTTTTATTTACATCGCACTCTTTACTTATATATTTGCAACCCGGTTCGGAAGGCGGATCAGCCGTCCGGTTCACGAACTCATCGATGCATCCGAGCGGATCCGCAGACAGGATCTTGATTTTACGATCACTTACAAGGCGGCCAACGAACTGGGTCTGCTCACCGATTCCTTTGAAAAAATTCGCGCTGCCCTGAAGGACTCCCTGCTCAGGGAATGGAAGCTCGAGCAGGAGCGCCGGGATATGATGGACGCGATTGCCCATGACCTCCGGACGCCGATGACGATTATTCAGGGCAATGTGGAGATGCTGACGGACACGGCCGGGGTGATTCCGCGCGGCAAGCTGGAGGAGCGCCTGCGTGTGGTCGAGGGCAACATCCAGCGGGTCAACCGGCTGATTCAGGATATTCAGGTGGCTTCCGAGAAGGATATGGAGTATTTTCCGCTGTATGTGAAGGAAACGGATGTCGCGGAGTTTGCAGGCGCCAAAGAACGGGAGATCCGCTATCTGTGCGCGGGCAAGCAGATCCGGCTGGAATATACGGTGACCGATGAGCGGCCGGCTCCGCATCCCGGCTATATGGACGTCCAGCGCGTCGGGCAGGTTCTGGACAACGTCATCACGAACAGCCTCCGATATGTTCCGGAACAGGGGAGCCTTAGCGTATCGCTCACCATTCGCGAGAAGGACATCCGGTACGAAATCTGCGATACGGGGCCCGGATTCAACGAAGCGGACATCCCGAATCTGTTCCGGAAGTTTTACAAAGGCGACAAGGGACAAACCGGGCTTGGCCTGTATACGGCCCGCGTCATTTGCGATAAGCATGGGGGAGGCATCGAGGCTGCCAACCGGCCGGAAGGCGGGGCGTGTATTACATTTACGGTTCGCACGGACATGCATAACCGGGAATCGGAGCAATGAACGGAAATCGCCAATAAGGCACCGGCAAAGACAGGATGCGTTCATCCTGCCTTTTGTTTAGTCAGCGGCGGGTCACACAACGATACGGCGAATGGAGGTCCCGTAACCGGTGTTTATGCGAAGGGATGCTTCCCCTTTTTTCGTCTTAACAAGCTTGAAGTAATGGCGAGCACCCAGGGCTTGCGTTTTCCCGAATGGGCGGAATGATAACGATCGGCCGATTCAGTGGTTTCGGATACGCCGGTTTGTTTGCGGCGATGCTCAGCTTGTCGGTATTCCATCAGTTTTTCTTGTACATAATGATGTTCCAGCATGTGTTCTCCTCCTCGAATAAATGTTCCTATGTTGGATGAATCTGTCTTTTATCTGTCTAATGCCATTATGATCTATCCAAAAGGGGATAAAAAGTGTATACTTGCGCAAAAGGATTTCCTCTTTTATTGGGACGTTAAGAAGGGAGGGGCTGATTATGCTGTTGGACGAAAGGTATTTGCTGCTGCATGAGCGCTTTGGAGGTGGAACGGAGCTTGGGGTACCCGTCGAAGTCACGCTCGATGAGCTGGCCGACGCGCTGTACTGCACCAGCCGTAACGCCAAGCTGATACTACGAAAACTTGAAAGCGAGCATTTGATCGAGTGGCTGCCCGGGCTGGGCCGGGGGAACCGTTCGAGGATCGTGTTCAAAGCTGATAAGGAAGCCTATTTGATCGAATATTCCCAGCATCTTGTAGAGCAGGGTGATTACAAACGCGCCTTTGACCTGATCGGGGGATTTGGAAACGGAACGTATGCCAAGCCGAAATTTCTCGAATGGCTGGATAACCACTTTGGCTACAAAAAAGGGGAAGAGGGCGATCCGGACGATACGCTGATCTTTCCCGTGCTTAAAACTCCGAACACGATGGATCCCGCCGATTTGCTGTATGCGTTCGATTCGCATTTGATCCGGCAAATTTTCGACAGGCTGCTGAGGTTTGACGAACAGACCGGCACCATTGCGCCAATGATCGCCCATACCTGGTCATCCAACGACAGCGCTACGGAATGGACGTTTTATCTGCGCAAGGGAGTCCGCTTCCATAACGGACAGGAGCTGACCTCACGCGATGTGCAGTTTACGCTTGAGCGGCTCCGGAGCGGGACGGCCAACAGCTGGCTTATGCGCGGCGTGGAACGTGTAGAGACGGTCGGCCCGCGGGTACTGCGTGTCAAGCTGAGCCGGCCTAACCGGATATTTGACCGGTTCATGTGCTCCGCGGCGGCTTCGATCCTTCCCTATGGGTTCGCGGGCGCGGAGGAAGATGCCTATTGGAGTCATCCGCTCGGAACGGGACCCTTCCGGCTGGTTACCTGGACGAAGGGACGGATTGAAATGGCGGCGTTTGACGCGCACTTCCAGGGCAGACCGTATCTTGACGGCGTGAACATCGTCATTATGCCGGAGGACTGCGGCACGGATGCGGACGGAATCGCCAAGGTCCATCACAGCCTGGATACGATGCGGATGGACCAAGACAGGCCGGAGGAGGCTTGGCAGGAGATTGAGAAGCTGTGCCAAGGCTGCACGCTGTTAACCTGGAACGTGTCCCGCGAAGGTCCTCAGCAGTCAGAGGCGTTCCGGCGGGCGGTGCGGATGATCCTTCATCCCGGGGAAATGGTGGCGGAGCTCGGCGGCGAGCGCGTGCTGCCGGCATTCGGGTTCCGGCCAGAGGGGAGCCGCTCTCATGCGATGGAGCCGATGCGTCCCGAACGCGTCCGCAGGGCGCTGGAAGAGTCGGGGTATGGCCGAGAGGTCATTCGCATGGCCTACCACGGAAAATATGGGGAAGACTGCACATGGGTCATCAACCGGCTCGCTGACTGGGGTATCCAAGTCGAAGGCGCGGATTATGAGATGTGGCCGGATTCGGATTTTGTGATCTCGGGTCTGGTGTTTCCCGAGGACGAGGTATGCGAAATTGAAGCCTACGAGCACCGGGACTGTGTCATGCAGGCTTATTTTGACCGTGAGCGGAAGGAATGGATTACCGGCCGGATCGATGCGGCGGTGGCCGCGGAGTCGACGGAGAAGCGCCGGATGTTCTTGATGGAGATCGAAGAGCATATCCGGGATGAGGCGACGGTCATTTTTCTGCATCACCGGAGGCTGAGCACCTTTTTGCATCCTTCTGTACGGGGTGTCAACCTGAATCCACTCGGCTGGATCGACTTCAAGGACGTATGGCTGGAACAGGCATGACGGAAGCCTGCATACGCAAAGTTCGTACTGAGGTATGATAAAAAAGCAGGCATGCCGCGGGATGAATCCTTCAAGTATGCCTGCTTTTTTTCACGAGATGCCGATTAGAATTTAAAAATCTGGATCGTCTTTTGCAGCTGGAACACGGCCTGTCTCATCGCCTCGGTCTCGTCGACGACCGCCTCGATCGACTTCATTTGCTCATTCATGGCGGCGGATACTTGCTCCGTACCGGCGGAGGACTGCTCGGTGATCGCTGATATGTTCTGGATGGCCGCAGATATTTTACGGGCACTGTCCAGCATCAGGTCACTTTCATTCGAGAAAGAGGTGATTTGCTCGGTTATGTATTGTACGCTTTCGACGATGTGGGCAAAGATTTGCTCGGCTTCGCGGATCCTTTCATTTTGCTGCTGCACCACATCCTCGTTGATCTTGATGTTGTCTATCGCCTGGTGAATGCTCTGCTCAATGCTTTTAACGAGGCTGAATACTTCCTGCGTAGACGCCGTTGATTCCTCCGCAAGCTTGCGGACTTCCTGGGCCACCACGGCAAAGCCGAGCCCATGCTCGCCTGCCCGCGCCGCCTCGATCGAAGCATTCAAGGACAATAGGTTGGTCTGTTCGGCAAGTTCGGAAATCGTCTTGGTGATCTTCGTGATGCCCTGGGCATTTTTGGACAGCGTGTCAATGGTTTTGGCCACGTTCTCGGTTGCCTCTACGTTCTGGCGCATCCCTTCCGCCTGCTTCTCCACGGACTGGCGGCCTTTCTCTACCAGGTTGAAGGTGATTTCGGACTGCTGCTTCATTTCCTTGGTAGAGGCCGCATAGTTGCCGACTTTGAGCTCGATGGCCTGGATGGATTCGGTCATGCCGGCGACGTCCGAGGAAATTTCGTTTGCGCCGACTGCGAGCTCGTTGGCGGAGGTGGCGACCGTCGCCATGACGGTTTTAAGCTCCTGATTTTTGTCCGCGATGCCGCGGCTCGAATCCATCACCTGGCGGGTGATGCTTGACGCGTCGTTCAAAATTTTCTTCAGCTTGTCCACCATGCTGTTAAACGAACGGCTGACATCGCCCATGGAGCCCGATTCATCGACACGGTTCGTAAAATCGCCTTTGGCAATGCTGGCGGTGGCGTTAGCAATGCTGTCGAATGAAGATGTAAGCGTTTTCTCAATGTAGCGGGCTAAAGGGTAAGTCAGTGCGGCAAAGATGACGACGAACGCCGCGCCGATCAGGATTTCCCCGATCAGAATGAAAATAATCAGGGCAGGGAGAGCGAACAATGCGGCCACCAAGTAACATCCGGCCATGACCCGCTGGGACAGAGGAAGATTCTTCAGCCAAGACATAGGAAAATAGACCTCCTTTAGTTGAGCAAATTTTACCATATTATAACATCGATATGAGCAAAAGGTCTATATATGAATATTTTTGTCGATTCATCACATGAAAATGGTTCCTTGAAGCCATAATAAACCAAAAAATGATTTATCAGGAGGTTGTTATCCGATGCGTTTGGCAGTGATGATTTGCATCGTGGCTCTAATCATGGGAGCCCAGGCAGGAGATGTATCCGCAAGGCCGGCTGATTGCAAAATCGAGGAGAGCTTATTTAAATCAAATGTGCAGCAGGAAGGCAACGTATGTAAGGTTCACGTAAAACGCAGCGATCTGAACGTATCCCTTATGGGCCGTCACCTGTCGCCGGAGCTGATGGATCTTGCCCTGGGTGCCAATTTCGAGCACACGGATTCCAATGGGGCAAACGGAGCGGTGACCGGTGAATTCGCGCTGCTGGAGGACGAAGTCAATCCGGTCATTGATGCGCTCCGCAAAGGCAAGATCAATATTTCGGCCGTGCATAACCATTGGATGCAGCAGGAGCCGGAGGTGTTGTACCTTCATTTTCAAGCGGAAGGCGACCTCGCCTCCCTCAGTCATACGGTTTACCATGCCATGGAAGCGGCGAAACACCGCGGCACGGTCCATTGAAACGCTCTATTTACCGCTCAGGTCAGTGAAGGACGGAACAGCAGGGGCCAGGCGCGGCTTTAACAGCTCGGTGCCCGCCGCGGCAGCAATGGATGCCATGCAAAGAAGTAATCCGGCACCCGCCACCACGGGCAGCGCTGACCACTCGAAAATGGTGCGGCCCGCGGCGGTCTGGATAGCGACGGCGGCAACGGACACGATCCAAGCGGCGCTGCCTGTATGAAGAAGCATTTGCGCCCGGCGGACTTCAGCCCGTGAGCGTTCCAACAGCCAACCGAGCAGCGGGAGTACCTGCAGTGCATGAAAACCAAGGCCGTGCAGGACGATGACATTGCCGCCTGCTCCTGTAAAGCGCCCGTTCAGGGCGATCATCCATAAGCCGGCCGCAAAGCTAAGCGTCACCGACACAAATGAATAGCGGATGCCGAGAATCAGCAGCGGCCGTGCGGCCAAGAGGCTGCGGCGGAAAAAGGAAACGGCTACAATGGTCGTCACGATGATAAGGATGAAGGACGCAAGGCCAAACGTAGTTCCAGCGATCGTATCGATGATTGAACCGGATTCCGAGAACCGCGGGTTCACACCCCGAAAGTGCTGGATCGTCTCCACGGCGTATGCATAGACGACAATCGGAACAAACACACGGCGGATGGTCGTCCGCGTCCTTGCCTTAACGCCGGACAGCGGCAGCAGCATGGCAATCGACAGCATGAATACGCCGATCGCCGCATTAAACGAAAAGGCACTGGCGACATTGCCCTCCGGCGGTACAACCGGGCCGAATATGCCGATATAAGCAGCGATGCCCGCGGCAAGCACAAATCCCAGAACACCAAGCCAAGCGAGCAGCTTCTCCTCCGCAAATAGGCGCCTTGCGCCCCGTAAAGCCATACGAACATCGTTTTCCATCATTCCTCAATCCTCCGTTTTTTATTTATTGATAAATAAATTTATAGGCTACAAAAAAGGCAGCTGTAACTGCCTTTTTGTATTCTTTGTTTTGTTCCAGACCGGCTGCAATTGAACCATCGGCAGCTAGTGGTCTTCATACCCCGAATTTGGTCGTTAACAGTCCTTGAAGCAAAGCATTTGCGGTAAATCCAGCACTTCAGCCACCGTAATCAGATACCCCATGCCCATAAACTGGCTTGCCGCGGCTTCAGGCTCCGGCAAACCGGCGGCAGTAAATTTCTCAAGCACCGAACTGAATATATTGGAAAACAGCCCTCTCACATGCTCACGAATCACCGGTTCCGCGATCGTATGCGCCTGCATGACGAGCAGCGTCTCTGCCCGGTAGGTGCGCATCACGTCATCAAACACTTGCCCCATCGTTTCCATAAGCTGATCGGCGGGGGCTTCGACCTGTGAAAAAGCATCGGCAATCCGGCCGATGGCCCGATCGATGACGGCGATGAACAACTCTTCCTTGTTGCTGAAAAAATGAAACACATACGGCTGCGTAACACCTGCTTCCTTGGCTACCCGCGCCGTTGTTGCTTTGTAATACCCCAGTTCGGCAAATACGTCGACTGCTTTGGTTAAAATTTGTTCTTTGCGATCCTGCCGGATGACCATCTTGGCTGCTCCCTTATTTATTAATAAATAAATAATAGCCTCACCATCTCCTGCTGTCAACATTTTCTATGTTCGGCTTGTCCCAGCATTCGGAGTAGGGACGGGGCTGATCCGGAAGACCGCGATTAGCGCTCCTTCTAGTCAGCCCCGTAGCGGGAGCTATGCATTATTTATTGCAGAACGTTACTCCTATTCTACTGGCCCGCACCGAATGCAGGAAGTCCTGCGGGATCATCACTAATGCCAAAGTCAGGATCATCGGGATTGCGATGATGTACATTTCTTTTTCGGCGATGCTTTGTTATTATATGCGCTGAAAAATGATAACTCTATACTAAAAAGCGAATGATGGTGAAAGTGAAAAACCGCCTTCTAGTGAAGGCGGTTACCTGTTTTACCCATCAATCATCATGTGCATATCTAGACTTGGTTCTGATTCAGGGTATTCCAAGCGTGGCACTGCAGCTTTAATAGCGAAGATAGATCCTGCTGCCGATCCGGGAAGCGGTGATACCGTTCTCCCTGTAGGGCTGCTGCTGCCAATTGGTGGGAGCCGGAGGCCCGCCTGCGGCGAAACCGGACAAATACAGAAAATCCGGATGGATGATCTGGTCGGTCAAATAGGCGGAACGGCTGCTGCCGGGGATCCGGTACCGGTTGAGGGTACCGATGATTTCGGCAGAAGTGACAATGCCAACTCCATGACCGTAGTACAGGTCGTCGTCCATTTGGATCGTATTTTCACCCTGCCACTCGATCCGATGGGGATTGACATCCGGATTTTTAAAATACCGGACGTCGCCAGGGTAGGAATCCCGGGAACCCGTTTTTTCAATCAATCCCAGGTCGCTGTCGTAATGCCAGTCGTACAGGAGCAGATTCGCGAACAGACGGTTGAAGTCATCTTCCCGAATCGTATCAAGCACACCCTTGTACATCACGATCACGATCCCCGTCGCGCATTCAAAGCCATACGCCCAGCCGTTCACGAAGATGTCCTGGATTCCCTGTGCGGGCGTAACATGGGGTTTGAGCTCGAAGCCGCCGCGCCGGTTCAAGTACCAGTACGCTTCGTTGCAATGGGAATTCTTGAAGGTTTCAAACTGCACGCCGCTCCGGTTTAAGTCGGCTGCTGCTCGTACGATCGCTTCACGGAGCCTAAGCTCAAAGACCAAGTGGGCCGGCGATTCGTAATGATATACGGTCGTGCTCCTCATCTTCCTGTCGTAAATTTGCCTCCACCAATCCGGCCATCCTGACGGGTTCACCGTTTCCCCGCCGCTTCCAATCGTAATCACCCCGTTCATCCCTCCTTACCGTTTATTAAAGATCGAAAAAGCCCGCGGCATATATCAGCATATGAGCAGGCCGAGCCCGGAAATAACCCCGATTGTCAGATCCAAGCGATGAGGGCTGTCCTTTGTCAAAAATACGGTTTACGTTTGCTTCGGAAGGATGATCTAATATAATAGGTTGAGAAGGTAACTTTTAAGGATCAGACTGGAGCTTCCATCATGAAAAAATTCAAAAAGTTTTACGTCGAACTGACGAGCAAGTGCAATCTGGCCTGTACGTTTTGTCCGCCGACGCACCGGGCGACCAATTATATTACGACCGAACAATTTACGCATATTCTGGATGAGATCAAACCCCACACGGAATATATCTATTTTCATGTCAAAGGCGAGCCGCTGCTTCATCCGCATATCGACCAGCTGCTGGATATCGCCCATGAGAAGGGGTTTAAAGTGAATATCACGTCCAACGGTACGCTGCTGCATAAGGCGGGACGGAAGCTGCTGAACAAGCCGGCGCTGCGGCAGATGAATTTTTCCCTGCACAGCTTTGACGGGCATGTCGGTTCCCAGGACAAAAACGGTTATATCTCCAAAGTGCTGTCTTTTGTCAAAGAGGCGGTGTCCCAATCGGGCATGATCGTATCGCTGCGGCTGTGGAATCTCGACCCGGACAACGCAACGAACTTGGAGCGGAGCCGCAATCGGGAAATGCTGGAGTACATTGAGAACGAGTTTAATCTGGATTACAAAATCGAGGAAAAAATCGTTCCGGGCAAAGGCATCAAAATTGCGGATCGGATCTACATCAATATGGACCATGAATTTAAATGGCCGGACCTGAGCGAGGAAGAGGACCTTAGCCGGGGCTTCTGCCATGGACTCCGCAATCAGGCAGGCGTCCTGGTGGATGGAACGGTGATCCCCTGCTGCCTTGACGGGGAAGGCGTCATTAATCTCGGCAACATCCACAAGACCCCGTTTTCGGAAATTATCGAAAGCGAGCGGGCGAACCGGATCGTCGACGGTTTTTCCCGGCGTGAAGTCGTGGAGGAGCTGTGCAGAAAATGCGGCTACCGCCAGCGCTTTAACTATAAGGCGAACGGCATCGCTTCTGACGAACCGCAGCCCGCCCGCTCTGAACTACAGGAGGCGACTGGACTGTGAAACATTCATTCGTGTTAAGGGCCGGCTGGAACGGCGGGCGCAACAGCGATGGACAGATCGAAGCAGGCAATCTCCGTACGCAAATTTCCATCCCGAAAGAGATGGGAGGCCCGGGCGTCGGGACGAATCCCGACGAAATGCTGCTCGGCGCTGCCGCTACCTGCTACTTAATCACGCTGGCGGCCATGATGGAGCGTTCGCACCTTCCGGTTCACGAGCTTTCGCTGGAGTCCGAAGGCATCGTGGACGTGACAGACAACATTTTTACGTACGTCAGCATTACGCATAAGCCGCATATCGTGCTGGCCCGTGAAGCAACGGCCAAAGATGTGGAGACGGCGGACAGGCTGGCGCATAAAGCGGAAGACTCCTGTATGATTTCCCGGGCGGTATCCGGGAATGTGGCCCTCGCGACCGAGCCGCGTATCGAAACCGTTACGGAATAACGGCGTTAAAGCCTTGGTGAGAGGCGAGCGCCAAACCGCTGAATGTATGAAGAGACCGCTTGGGCGAACAGCCTGGCGGTCTTTCTGTTTGCTTGGGAAGCCTCTGGAAAGCGTACAGGGCACAGATGAAATGGAGGGACGTGAGTCGGCGTCCGGCTTTCGGGCATCCTGAGTAGGAGGACAGCCGAAGCGGTTCGGCGAGAGCCGGCATCAAGGATTGCCGGACAGGTTAAACCACGCCGAGCCGGAAAACGCCGTCCGGTGGATCTTTTATCGGGCAGCGGTTTGTGTGAAGATAGGTACGGGGGGAATAACGTCATGTTTACGGATTTTAAAATTACAGAAGGCCGGCCGCTGACGGTGCAGGTCAAAGAATACTTGAAGCAGTGGATCACCAAGGGCAAGGGAAGGGTGGACCAGAAGCTGCCGTCGACGCGGGAGCTCAGCACGATGCTGAATATCAGCCGCAATACGCTGGTGGCGGTGTACACCGAGCTTGAGGAGGAAGGGTATATCTATACCGTCCGCTCCAAAGGGACCTTCGTCTCCAAAGTGGGCATCGCCTCGGTGCCTTCCTGGCATGTGGATTGGCAGCAGCAGCTGAGCCCGTCGGCACAAACGGCCACGGACCTGGATTTAATGAAGCGCGACCTGCGCGGGGAGAAGGGGATGATTAACTTCGCGAGCATCGCCCCCGACGAGAAGCTCTTCGACCTGGCCAACGTGAAGCGCGCTTTTCTGGACCGGATGGCGATCGAAGGCGAAATTTTGCTCAATTATGGCTACGCCAAAGGATACAAACCGCTGATCGAGTATCTGACGGGGTATATGGAAACGAAAGGCGTCGACATGGACGGTAAAGATATTCTAATCACGAACGGGTTCACGGAAGCTTATGATATCATCCTGTCCTCGCTGAACGTGAAAGAAAAGCATATCCTGTGCGAAAATCCGACCCATCATACGGCTATCAAAATTTCCCGGCTCCAAGGATATGACATTACCGGGATCCGCATGGAACAGGACGGAATCGATATCGGGGAGATGGAGCGGGCACTGTCCGAAAACGCCTTCGGTCTGGCGTACCTCACCCCGTCATACCACAATCCGACCGGGATCGTAATGTCGGCTGAGAAACGGGTCGAAGTGCTGCGCCTGCTGGCAAAGCACCACGTTCCATTGATCGAGGACGGTTTCAATGAGGAACTGCGCTATTCGGGCTCGCATATGGCTCCGCTGGCGGCCTTCGGCGGGGATGGAAACAGCGTCATCTACCTCGGTAGCTTTTCCAAAATATTGTTCCCGGGTATCCGCATCGGCTGGATCGCGGCGGACAGGGACCTGATCGATGCACTCGTCAGCGTGAAGCGGGCGAGAAACATCCACACCTCCACACTGGATCAGGCGGTGCTGTATCAATATTTTCATAACGGCAATTTTGAGAAGTATTTGAAACGGGCGAAATCCGAATATAAGCATAAGCATGAGCTGGCGGTAGAATGCTGCCGCAAGTATATTCCGCACAAAAGGTTAACCGGAACCGGCGGGCTCCATCTGTTCCTGGAGCTGCAGGAGGGCATCCGCGCAAGGGATATCCTGCGGGATTGTTACGAACAAGGCGTGGTGTTTACCGCCGGAGATGTGTTTTATACGGACGGCCAGGGTGAGGGGACGCTGCGGATCGGTTTTTCACGGGTGAGCGATGAAGACCTTGTGCACGGCATCCAGGTGATCGGAAAGGCGGTCCAAAGTCGAATGGAGGAGAACGGATGTTAAGCGTAGGCGTAATTATGGGCGGAGATTCCTCCGAACGGGAAGTGTCGCTGATGACGGGCAGGGAGATCATCTCGCATTTGGACCCAGCCAAATACGAAGTCCGGGCGATCGAAATCGCGAGGAAACGGGATTTGCCGCAGCAACTGGCCGGCATCGACATGGCCGTTATCGCCCTTCACGGCAAATATGGGGAAGACGGAACGATTCAGGGTACGCTGGAGACGCTCGGTGTCCCGTTCACCGGCAGCGGTGTTCTGGCGAGCAGCCTGTGCATGGACAAAAATATGGCGAAGAAGCTGCTCCGTTACGAAGGTGTAGAGACGCCCGACTGGATGCTGCTGACGAGTCCGGATGAACTGGACGATGTGCTTGCCTCGAAACCGGTCTATCCGCTTGTCGTCAAGCCAAACACCGGCGGTTCCAGCGTCGGCGTCACGCTGGCGCGGGATGCGCAGGGCTTGAGGGAAGCGGTGGAGCGCGCTTTTCACTGGGACGATGAGGTTATCCTCGAGCAGTACATCGAGGGCGAGGAAATCACATGCAGCCTGCTGAACGGCGAATACCTTCCGGTCCTGTCGATCAAGCCGAACGGGGAGTTTTTCGATTACACTTCCAAATACGAAGAAGGGGAGAGCGAAGAAGCCGTCGCCAGCCTGGATCCGGATACCGCCGAACGCGTCCGCGTGGCCGCCGAGCTCAGCTGGAGGGTACTGAAATGCAGCGTGTACGCGAGGGTGGATGTCATGCTCCATCAGGGCATTCCCTACGTGATGGAGGTCAACACGCTGCCCGGTATGACCCGGACCAGTCTGCTGCCCAAGAGCGCGCAGGCCGCAGGCATTTCCTTCTCCGCCCTGCTGGACCGGATCATCGAGGGGTCTCTGGCTGAACGCCGGCGGGAATACGGACATGTGGTGTAATCGATGGGTAACAGCAAAGGAGCTGGCTTTTCGGGCGGATCGCCCTGAAAGCAGCTCCTTTTTTAAAGTTACCAGCAAAATATAAACTTCCGAAGCGAACTATCTGATCTCGGTAGATAAGCTTCCGGTAAACGCGGTATGTCTTCCTTGAACGCACGTCGATGGACATTTCGTTTTACTTACGGGATCGGAACTTTTTCAGCCGCCAGCGTGAGTGAACCAAGTTTACACTCGGAACCCTGCGGATTATTTAAAGATGCCGCTGATCTTTTCGACCTCGGTATCCGTTAATTGGACGTCCAGCGTCTTCAGATTTTCCTTCACCTGCTCCGGTTTTTTCGCTCCGGGAATCAGGGCGTCGATGGCCGGCTGCTTCAGGTACCAGGCCAGCACCAAATGGGCCACTTCGACGTTCTTCTGCGCGGCGATCGGCCGCAGCCGCTCGACCTTGTCCAGGTTCCGGGCGAAAGCTTCGCCTTGAAAGAGCGGATTGTTCGCGCGCAAGTCGCCGAACGTGGTGTCTTTCGTATATTTGCCGCCAAGCAGTCCGGAAGCCAGCGGGAAATATGGGACAAACGAGATGCCGTTGGCTTCGCAGTATGGAAGCAGTTCCTTTTCCGCGTCCCGGGCAAAGAGGTTGTATTCGGACTGGAGCACATCCACATAGCCGTTAACGTTCGCTTCTTTCAGCTGGTCAATGCTGAAATTCGATACGCCGATGGCCCGGATTTTGCCCTGTTCCTTCAGCTTCTGCAGCGCTCCGACGGCTTCGGCCTTTGGTGTCTGCTCATCGGGGAAATGGATGTAGAACAGGTCGATGTAATCCGTCTGCAGGCGTCTTAGACTGTCTTCGACCGACTGCTGCAAAAAGGCCGGCGAATTGTCCATCACGACTTTACCATCCACAAACTTGTGCGCGCCTTTGGTCGCGAGGACGGCATTCGTTCTGCCTTTCTCCTTCAGCACCTCGCCGATCAGCTCTTCGGAGCGGCCTGGACCGTAAATGAACGCAGTATCCAGGAAATTCACGCCGAGGTCGAGGGCGGTCCGAACCACGTCCCTGCCTGTTTCTTCATTTAAATTCGGATACAGATTATGCCCGCCGACGGCGTTCGCCCCGAGCCCAATCGGATTCACTTGCAGATCGCTTTTGCCTAAACGAATCGTAGCCATGGTGATCTCTCCTTCTCTAAATTCATGTATGTACATCTCTAATGATCATATCAAATGTAGAACTGTTTATTCAATATGTACAGTTAGGCGGGAGTACATGAGAGGGAGACGGAGCAAAGATAAAAATACTATGGACGGATAGTATTCATGGATACAGACCGTTGATGCAGAAGATTTTGCTAAACTGAACGGACGGCTCCACTGAAAATGAATCTAATAAAGCCGGGAACGGAAAATTCCGTTCCCGGCTGATGTGCGGCATTGCCTGCCGAATTCCAGTAAAGGGATAACAGTCACGTATGAGAGCAAACACGCTTAACAGGTCATTTCTTTGATCCGACCGCGTCAGTGATCAGCGATGTCAGCAGCTTGGCTCCATCCGCCTTGAGATGGACCCCGTCGGGTGTAAAGAAGGACTGTCCGCTGCTCGCTTTGTACCAATCAAGCAGCGTCGCATTGTCATGGGCGTCGGCCGCATTACGGAGCGCCGAGTTAACCGTGCTTTCCCAGTTTCTCGGCACCCGGGTGTTAACGAGCACAACCTGCCGGACGTCCTTCAGCGAGTCGAGAAGCCGGGAAAGCTGTTTGGAGCTGAAGGCGCCGTTGGTTCCGAGCTCGATCACCACGTAGTCGCCGAGCTTGCCTTCCGCCCGGAGACGCTCCACGATGTCCGGCGCTTCCGACATTTGCCGGCCGATCTCGGCATCGACGACGATGCCGGGAAGGTACTGCTGTAAATATGGTGCGGCGTCCAGCAGGATGGAGTCGCCGATGGCGCTTACCGCCAGGTTCCGCTTGACCGGAGTAGGGGTGTTCGTTCCCGCTGCGGGAGCACCGGAGCCTTGCCCGGACGCTTTGCCTTGACCCTCTCCCGGCTCGCCGGTCTTGACGGGAGGCTTGCCGGCCACGCCAACGGGATTAGTGGACGATTTCGCTTTGCCGCCGGCGGAAGGCGGGTCTTCCGCTTGAGCGGTGCCCGAAGCTGTGTTATCCGCCTCCTGCTGGCCCTGGGCTGCGGGAGGCGTCTGCGCGCCAGTCTGACCGCCCGCGGAGGATTCCGCCTGGCCAGCGTCATGACGATCGCCGCCCTTTGCGGTTTGCTGGCCGGAGTCAGCGGCATCCGGGCCACCTGTGCCGCCACCGGCAGCGGAAACCTCCTGTGACGCCGAGCCGGCGCCGTCAGCCCCGGATGCGGCCGGGCCGAGCGCCTGGACGGTGGAGGCCACCGCCGGTGTCCGGGCGATGCCCGTGCAGGAGATAATGACCAGCAGCAGCAGGGTCGCCCCGGTAATCCAGCCCTTCAGCGGAATCTGGTCCAGACCCAGTTTGCCGGAGCGCAGCTTCTTCCACCCTTTTCCCAATAACCCTTTGCGGATCGGCTCTTCGATCAAAGTATACGACAGCGCAGCCAGCGCAATGCTGGCAGCAACCTGAAATACGGCTTTCAGGACGCTCACGTCTTCGGCTCCGTTCGTTGTGGATAAAATAATTACTGGATAATGCCATATGTATATGCCGTAAGAGCGAACGCCGAGCCATCGCAGCGGCTTGCAGCCAATCCATCGGCCGACCCGGCTTGCCGGATGCGCAAGCACGGCCACGGCGGCGGCTGCGGCCAGCGACAGGAGGACTAAGCCGCCGGGGTACAGGAATGCGTCGTATTCGTTGGTGCTCCAGATCATGACCAAAATCGCTGCTATGCTGAGCATGCCGACCCCATCCAGCAAGCGCCTGGAGAACCGGTCGATCCGGGGAGACAGCTTGCGGCTGGGCCAAATGATGCTGAGCGCGGCACCGATCAGGAGCGAAAACGCCCGGGTATCCGTCCCGTAATAGACCCGGCTGGGATCCGTCCCCGGATCGTAGATGACCAGCATTGCCAGGGCGGACACCACCGCGGCCGAGAGTATGAACAGAAACATTTTTCCCCGCCGCGGGGCGAGCCTCAAACCGATCAGCATGAGCAGCGGCCACAGCACGTAAAACTGCTCCTCAACCGATAATGACCACAGATGTCCGAGCGGCGAGACCGGGCCGAATTTTTCAAAGTACGAAACCTGGTGGTAGATCAGATACCAATTGTTGACATAAAAGAGTGACGAGATGGCGTCGCCCTTTAAAACAGGCATCGTAGACGGCCGCGCCAATGTCACCCAGGCGGTCACCGCGGCGAGCATGACGATCATGGCGGGAAGCAGCCTTCGGCATCGTCTGACCCAAAACTGCTTCAGGTCGAGCGTTCCGCTCCTTCGCCACTCGGCGGTAAGAAGATCGGTGATCAAATATCCGGACAGGACGAAAAATATGCTGACGCCGAGCAGTCCCCCCGGCGCCCAGTTGACGTTCAGATGATACAAAATGACAGCGAAAACAGCCAGGGTCCGGAGTCCGTCCAGTCCCGGCATATATCTTTTTTCATTCGGCGAGAGATGAATCATAGCGGCTTACCCGGCTTTCCAGGAAGGCGGGCGGCGCTGTTGTCAATGGTTATGTATGAGCTTCTCGGGATGTATGTGCCCATTCTTTAGCTGCCTCCAGACATTGATGATCGGTAAAACATAAGTTTTCCATGTCATACTTTATCATAGGGCACCGGAGGGAAAGTTACAAAATGATTGCGTTCATTTCACATTTTATTCATTATGGATATAGATTGAACTAAAGTTTTGTACTGAACTTCCTGTTGTTAAAGCCCTCTAACATTCATATCTTTAGTTTATTCGATGTAGTTAGATCTGCAGAAAGTGGGGAATGAATGAAATGAATGTAATCATGAGAAGGATGAGTGAATTTTCGCCTGCCGAGCTTACGGATCTTTGGAACGAAGGGTTCAAGGGGTATTCGGTCCCCATTACGATGAGCATGGACATGCTCCTCAAGAGAAGCGCGGATCAAGGATTGTCGCTCGCCCATTCGATCGTCGGATGCGTGGACGGCGTTCCCGTCGGTTTTGTCATGAATGGTCTGCGGATGAATGAAGGCGTGAAAACAGCCTGGAACGGGGGAACGGGGATCATCCCGGACTATCGGGGCAAAGGCATCGGCAAACTGCTGATCAAGGCCAGCCTCGAGCTGTACAAAGCGGAAGGGGCGGAAGCTGCCCTGCTGGAAGCGCTGAGTGACAACAAGCCGGCGATTTCGCTGTACGAGCGGATGGGGTATGAGGTCATTGACGAGCTCTTTTTCTATGAATGCACCAGCCTGAATGATGAAGCGCTGGCCGGCGGTTCCGGGGAGTACGAATTCCGCCGTGGCATTCCGCAGGATATCCAGAGGCTGTATGTGCCGGTCAATAACCAGCCCTGGCAGACGCAATGGGAGAGCGTCGTGAACGGCGAATCGCTGATTGCCTTTGATCCGGAAGGTCGGCCTGCCGGTTACGCACTGTATAAAAGGGGCTTCGATAATCAAGGGGCGCATACGTCCACGTCGCTGTTTCAATGCAAGATTCTAGGCGAGCAAAGCGAAAACGCTTTGACGCTGATGAAGGGTCTCTTAAGCGAAGTGCTTGGGCCGTCCAGCCGTGGACTGACCCTGCGCACCGTCAATATTCCCGGGACCGAAACGATGCTGACGAGCGTGCTGAAGGAGGCCGGTTTTGGCATATCGGTCAGCCAGGTACATATGAAACGCAGCGTATAACGGGTTCAGGCGTTCGCAGACGGTTCATTAGGCGACCGGGCGGGCGATTCGGTTCCCTTGTCTACCCCGATAGGGGGCTGATGCTTGTGCAGTTTCGCGGTTATTGTTAAGATATGTTGCGGGCGGTTTCGATTCGAAAGTCAAAACCGGACGAGCGTTTGGCCTGAATCAGGATCAAATGGATCAACTTATGTTGAAATTGGAATCGGTTACATCCGGAACATCAGGCTTGGGACGAAAGGCTTTTACAGCACAGGTGATTACTTTTATACCTTGAATCAGGAGGATGCATCATGGCGAGTACAAGTATTATTCTAAGGGTTGAGCTGGATCACGGGAAAGTGACTTTTGGGGATGTCGCCGCTGCGATCAGCAAATCGGGAGGGGACATTACCTCCATCGACGTCATCCGCCCCGGGAAGGATTCCTCTGTGCGGGATATTACGGTTGAAGTGGCCGACACGCAGGAGGATCGCGTCGTTGAATCGCTGAAGCGGCATGAAGGCATCAGGCTGATCAACGTGTCCGACCGGACCTTTCTCGTTCACTTGGGTGGCAAAATCAAGGTTCAGCCGACACTGCCGATCAAAAACCGGGATGACTTATCGCGTGTGTATACGCCAGGCGTGGCCAAGGTGTGCACCGCGATCTACGAAGACCAGGATAAAGCTTATTCGCTCACGATTAAACGCAATACGGTAGCGGTCATTACCGACGGCACAGCCGTGCTTGGACTTGGGGATATCGGCCCGCATGCGGCCGCTCCCGTGATGGAAGGCAAGGCGATGCTGTTCAAGCAGCTTGCCGGCGTCGATGCGTTTCCGATCTGCCTGGACACGACGGATACGGAGGAAATTATCCGGACGATCAAAGCCATCAGCCCGATTTTCGGCGGCATCAACCTGGAGGACATCAGCTCTCCGCGCTGCTTCGAAATCGAGACTCGGCTGGCCCAGGAGCTGGATATGCCGATATTCCATGATGACCAGCACGGGACGGCCGTGGTCGTCATCGCCGGTCTCTTGAACGCCCTCAAGGTGGTCAACAAACGGATGGAAAATATCCGGGTTGTCGTGAACGGCATCGGTGCAGCGGGCGTATCCATTTGCAAAATGCTCCTTAGCGCCGGCGTAACCAAGCTGGTTCCGGTTGACCGCGAAGGCGCGATCGTCAGGGGAGGTACATACAGCCACCCGATGTGGCAGTGGCTGGCAGACCAGCCACAGGTAGAAGCGAACGAAGGCGCGCTTAAAGAGGTCATCAAAGGGGCCGACGTGTTCATCGGCGTATCGCGCGGCAATCTGCTGAACGGGGAGGATATCCGCGGCATGGGGCCGGATCCGATCGTCTTTGCCATGGCGAATCCAGAGCCGGAGGTGTCGCCGGAAGAGGCGATTCCGCATTCCCGGGTCTATGCGACCGGCCGCAGCGATTATCCGAACCAGATCAACAACGTACTCGTCTTCCCGGGCTTGTTCCGGGGTGCGCTTGACTGCCGGGCACGCTGCATCAACGAACCGATGAAGCTGGCTGCTGCACGGGCGATCGCATCGGTTGTCACCGGCGGGGAATTGAACGAGCTGTACATCATCCCGAGCATTTTTAACGAGCAGGTTGTGATCGAGATCCGCAAAGCGGTGATCCAGGCGGCGATCCTGACCGGGGTGGCGCGCAGAATTCCGAAGGACTTTAGATAAAACGGGAGTTTGCGATGATCCACTAATTTTGTGTTCCTGAATACGAAAAATAAAACAACCGTCCCTTGCAAAGCGGTGTCACCCGGACATCGCAGCAAGGGGCGGTTTTTATTTGCCGACAATAAAAGATAACGGACATAGCTAAAACGATCTGCATTATTCGGATGTTTTCGAAAGTTTATGGGATATTTTGTACTTAGGCCGGGAGCTATAATTACCGTGACGAGAAAATAAAGGGCTTACAAGGAGGCTTTCCCCATGAAGATTACAAGACATCCGGAAAATCCGATCGTCGTTCCGGGAATATATAATTGGAGAAAAGTAACCGTATTCAATCCGGCGGTGATCATGGATAACTGCAAATTTTACATGATTGAACGGACGGCGGAATCACTGACTCCGTGTAAAAACGTTTTTGGACTCCTCGAAAGCGAGGACGGCATCCACTTCACCCATGTCAAGGATGAACCGATTGTCACACCGGACATGCTCGGTTTTCCTTACGGGAGTGTTCAGGACCCGCGGATAGTCAAGATTGAGGGTACGTACTATTTAAATTACGCGCTTCGCCCTTGCGCGATGAGCTACTATCCAACCGGTTCGGGTGTACCTGAGCGTTCCATACCTTCTTATCCGGACGGGTGGGGCGAGGAGGAGGGGCACTGGCTCACCCGTTCCTCTATACTCAAGTCGGACAATCTCTTGGACTGGGAGTTTGTATCAGACACGACGCCGCTGGATATCAATGATCGCGACAATATTTTGTTCCCCGAAAAAATAAACGGGAAATACTACCTTCTTCGGCGTCCTGAAGAATATGTCGGAGAAGCTTACGGCACAGAGAAAGCCGCGATGTGGATCACAAGCTCGGAAGACCTCATTCACTGGGAGGAGCCGGTACTCCTCGCCAAAGCCGAAAATCCAGCGTGGGAGTCTAAAAAAATCGGCGGTTCCACCCCTCCGGTACGTACGGATCACGGCTGGCTGGTCCTTTACCACGGGGTGGATGAAGACACGGTGTACCGCGTTGGAGCGATGCTGCTGGATTTGGAACAACCGGAGAAGGTCATCGCCCGGACGACGAATTATATTATGGAGCCGGAAACTTATTACGAGAAATTTGGCTACCAAATTCCAAACGTCATTTTCCCGACCGGCAACGTGGTAAAAGACGGACTTCTCTATATTTATTATGGCGTGACGGATACGGCGATTGCGCTGGCTACCGTTCCGCTGGATGACCTGGTCCAGCATATTCTGAACGAATCTTTGGTGTAGGACAGCAGCTCCAATGCTTAGGAATACTACTTTTTATGAAAAGAAGGGGAAGGGTATGAAAAAATCACAGAATCGATTGAAATGGCTGATGACAGGATTGGTTGCCGTCATGATGATGATTACAGCTGCATGCGGCAATAATCAGGCGGACGGAGGGGCGGATGCCAAGACCGGAAAAGTGACGCTGACCATGATGCATCCTTGGACATCGCCAAACGTGGACAATGATGTCTATAAGAAGCGGATCGAAGAGTTCGAAAAACAGCATCCCGATATCATTATTAAGCAGGACGGCGTGCCTTCCGCCCAATACAAGACCAAGCTGCGTACCCTCGCTGCAGGCAACAATTTGGCCGACATTAACGTGCTGTGGCCAGGAGCGGATTTGGCCCCGCTTGTGGACGGTAAACTGCTGGCACCGATCAATGGCCTGATGGACCAATGGAATAGCATTCTACCGGAAAACGCACTGGCCGGCTTTAAAGTCGGCGACCAGCAGTACGCCATTCCTACCAAGCAGACTTTCGTGGATATTATCTACTATAACAAAGAGATGTTAGCCAAAGTAGGATACGACCAGTTCCCGGATACCTATGAGAAATTTATCGATGCGGTGAAAAAACTGAAGGCAGCGGGAATGACTCCGATTTCTTTGGGAAATAAAGAGCAGTGGCCGCTGCAATCCTCCTACCTGTCCATCATCGGTGACCGGTTTACGGGCAGCGACTTTTTGACGAAAGTGATGAACAAGGAAGCCAAATTTACGGATCCGGAATTCGTCAAGGCGATCTCTGTCATTGATGAGCTCAGCAAACTGAAAGCGTTTAATACCGACGCTAACAATATGGATACGGTGCAGGCACAGGATTACTTTATCCAGGGAAAAGCGGCGATGCATATTTCTTCTTCGACCGTTGACGGCCGCATTCGCATCCAAAACGATGAAGGGGACAAGTTCGGAATCGCGTTGTTCCCGAAAGTGGATGGCGGAAAAGGTGATCCCGCCAAGAGCGCCGGAGTCGTTCAATACGGCATCGGGATCAAAAGCGGACTGGACGAGAAAAAGCAGCAGGCCGCCGAGGAGTTTCTGAAGTTTTTCGTAAACGAGGATTTGTATAAACAGCTTATTAGCAGCGGGGTTGTTGTTCCTGCACAGGTGGACATTCCCGCTGATGCAAGCAAGTATTTGAAAGAAATGATGGAACTCACCAGTAAGGGAACCGCACCGGTATTCGACAGCGTGATTCCGACGCAGGTGGTCGATGTCATGCAAAACGGCCTTCAGGCGCTGACCGTTGGCCATGGGACGCCGGAGCAGGTAGCTAAGGATGTTCAAGAAGCTTTCGATAACATGAAATAGGATAGCACTGCGAGCCTGTTCGTGTCTGAAATGAATAACATGAAGGAAACCTGGGCTTCCGGGTTTTCTTCCTTTCATCAGGTCGCATGGGTGGGGTGAAGAAAAGGAGGAACCGCATATGCACACCTTAAAAGGGACGAAGCTAGCCATCTTTGTTGGCTTGTTTCCTGCGCTTCTCATCTACCTGGGAATCGCCATCGTTCCGATCGGGTTGTCGCTGTACTACTCGCTTATGGATTGGAACGGCATCGGCTCCAAGAGCTTTGTCGGCTTGGATAACTACTTGGATATATTGAAGGACGACATTTTTTGGCTGTCGGTCAAAAATAACCTCATTATCATGATAACGGGGCTGGCAGGCCAGATCCCGCTGGGACTCTTGCTCGCCCTTCTGCTCAACCGCAAGATGAGAGGTTCCGGATTGTTTCGGACGATAGGTTTCATGCCCGTCGTCATTTCTTCGGTCATGGTGTCCATGATCTGGGGCATGGTGTACAACACGGAATATGGAATGCTGAACAATGTACTCGGCGTATTCGGCGCAGAGAGCTGGAAGCAGAATTGGCTGGGCGATTCCAAATGGTCGATGCTGTCCATCAGCATCGCCTACATTTGGCAAAACTGTGGACTATATATGGTCATCTTTCTGGCGGCATTGCAAAATATTCCCGACGAAGTCAATGAGGCGGCCGCACTGGACGGGGCGACCGGCCTTAAACGGACGCTGCGCATTACGATTCCCATGATCCGCGGGACGATTATGGTAGGCGTCGTGTACAGCATCAGCAACTCCTTCCGTGTATTTGATCTTATTCAGATCATGACCGGTGGAGGACCTGCCCATCAGACCGAGGTCATGACGATTTACATGTACAATAGCGCTTTTATGAATATGCGCTACGGTTACGGGAGTGCGGTTTCGATACTGATTCTTTTGTTCAGTTTGATCGTCATTAGTCTGTTGAACCGCCTCGGGAGAGAAAAAAACGATTAATGAAAGGAGGGTAACCCTTGGTCAGAAAGTCCAAACTGTTCCACATATTTGCATACACTTTTTTGGGCCTGTTCGCTATTATAAATATAGTTCCGTTATTCTGGATGGTCGTCAATTCGTTTAAGGAAGAGCAGGAATATTCCAGAAGCCCGTTTTCGTTCCCATCGCATTTGCAGTTTTCGAACTATGCCGGTGCTTGGGAAGTCGCCAATATGAACACGTATTTTTTGAACAGCATCATTATTACCTTCGTATCATTAGCAGTTACTGTGCTGCTCGGTTCGCTCGCCGCCTATTTTTTGTCGCGGTTTACGTTTAAGCTGCGGGGGACCGTGTACGCTTTGTTCCTGTTAGGTATGCTCGTACCCATTCATGCGACGCTCATTCCGATCTTTCTGATCATGCAAAAGGTCCATTTGCTGGATACGAGGCTAGCGCTGATTCTGCCTTATACGGCGTTCCATCTTTCCTTGACCGTGTTTATCCTGGAAGGATTCATGCGGGGATTTCCGAAGGATCTGGAAGAATCGGGAGTCATGGACGGTGCAGGGATATATCGCATTTTCTGGTCTATCCTCCTGCCGATGACGAGACCAGCCCTGGCAACGGTCATTATTTTAAATTTCATTTATAACTGGAATGAATATTTGTTTGCCCTTGTACTCATTACTTCGGGTTCCCTAAAGACGCTGCCTCTGGGTCTTTCCAAC
The DNA here is from genome assembly GCF_014192015.1 of Paenibacillus rhizosphaerae. Taxonomy (GTDB): domain Bacteria; phylum Bacillota; class Bacilli; order Paenibacillales; family Paenibacillaceae; genus Paenibacillus_AQ; species Paenibacillus_AQ rhizosphaerae. Next base: position 850,111 of record NZ_JACHXJ010000001.1, read on the forward strand.
TTTGCCGGCATCGAAACGGCCAGTATGACACTGCAGATGGCCGCGCTCACGATCGCCCTGATCCCGATTATCATATTCTATCTGCTGCTGCAGAAGCAGCTGGTAAACGGTATGACGGCAGGAGCGGTTAAAGGGTGAAGCGCAGGGCAGCCTGAAGGAGAAGATCGCATGAAGACAAGCTTCAAAAGGCATCTAGGCAATTTCAGCTTGAAAAAGAAGGCGCTTGTCATATTTATGCTGTTTGTCATGTTTCCGACCCTCGGGGTTGGCGTCGTCGTTCAGCATAAATTTAATCAGATCCTGGAAGAACGCTTTATCAATTCGACCAAACGTAATTTGGACAATGTAACGAATCAGCTTGAAGAACAGACCGCGATGGTGAAGGACATTGCCAATTATTTGATCCTCAGCCCGGATATGCGGACTTTTCTAAGAAGCGCCCCTCCGCTCACGAGCGATCAAAAGACGGATCTCAAGCGGAAGATCGAAGACTTTCTGACCTTCCAGCTGATGTCGAAGAGTTACATCCGTTCGATTGAAATTTCCGGATTGAACGGAAGCTTCATCGGGATGGGAGAACCGTTCTACGGAGACGAGTCGCAGTGGATGGAACAGGCCAGGCAGCGGAAGGGAGGGATCGTCTGGACGGAAGGCTACGAACTGGACAGCGGATGGAACGGACGTGTCCGCGTACTGTCCTTGTTTCGTTTGCTTAACTCGTACAGCGAAATTACGAAACCATTAGGCAGCTTGATCATTCGCCTGGATGAGGCGAGCATCGTGGATCTCCTCGAAAAGGGGATTTTCGAGGAGGGCAGCGGGAGCGTGTTCATCGTCGGGGATCAGGGGCGGATGATTATGGAATCGAAGCATCATTTGCCGGAGGCCTATGTGCCGGACAACGGGCTGATGAATAGGCTTGAGAACAGCAAAGATGGCTTTATTACGGCGGAAATCGCGGACAAGCGGTATCTGACGCTCTATAGCCGGATCGAAAATACGGACTGGACGATCGTCTCGATGATTCCGGAAGTGAAGGTCAATCAGGAATTCCGGAGCGTCAAGATATTAATGCTCTTCATTATCGCCGTGATACAGCTTCTCGGGCTTACGGCGCTCATCGGGTTTCATTATACAATTATCCGCCCGATTCTCCGGCTGAAAAAGGAGACGAACCGCGTGACTTACGGCGATTATAACGCTCGGGTTCCGGTCAATTCCCGCGACGAAATTTCCGAGCTCAACCGTAAATTCAATGAAATGGTGGTTACGATCAAGGAATTAATTGAGCATAAATATAAGCTCGAGCTCCGCCAGCGGGAGTCGGAACTGAAGCTCATGCAGAACCAAATGGATCCCCATTTTTTGTACAATACGCTCGATATGATCCGCTGGACGGCTAGAATGGAAAAAGCGTCGAAATCGAGTCGGCTGATTGAGATGCTCTCGAAGTTTTTCCGCAGCAGCATCGATAACGGGAGCTACGAGACGCCTTTATACAAGGAGATGGAGTTTGTACGGTCATATTTGTTTCTGCAGCAGAATCGCCTTGGTGACAAGCTACAGTATGGGCTCTTCATGGAAGCTGGAATCGAGCAGGCGGAGATTTTGAAAGCGACCATTCAGCCTTTGGTGGAAAACTTTATCAAGCACGGATTGGACAAAAATAAGCCACGTCATATCGTTCATGTGAGATGCTACAAGAACACCGGCGAAATTTGGATCGATGTCGTTGACAATGGGTCGGGAATGGAACCGGGGCGTAAAGAAGAGGTTCAGGCAACGCTGGAACATGCGGGTACGAACGGCAACAGGGAGGGCGCCATGATGAACATACACGATAGACTTTCGATCTATTTCGGTGAAGGGTTCGGGCTGCAGCTCGTTCAGACTTCTAGTGACGGAACTTGGGTGCGGCTGCGGATTCCCGATGCTGACACACAGTTTAGCATAGCGGTGGATGAAAATGACGGTTAACTCGGAACAAAGCAGAAAAATCAAGATGCTCATCGTCGATGATGAAGCCGTGATCCGCGAAGGACTTCGTCATACGATCGATTGGGTTGATTTTGACGTCGAAGTTGTCGGTGAAGCGGAAGATGGCAGAGAAGCGCTGCAGCGAATTGCCGAATGCGGCGGTGTCGATCTCGTCCTCTCGGATATTCGTATGGACGGCATGGATGGGCTGCAGCTTGCGGAGAGGTTGAAGGTCCAATTCCCGGAGGTGTGGATGATCCTGGTCAGCGGCTATGAAGATTTTGATTATGCGCGCCAGGCGATGCGGCTTGGGGTGACGGATTATTTACTGAAGCCGGTAGATATCGATGAGCTGACAGCCGTCGTGAAGGGTGTTGTCAGCCGGATTGACCGGCAGGAGGATATCGGAATGCAGGAGGCGAGACTTTGGTTCGCAGGTCTTGTCAGACACGGTTTCGCTTCCGGCAAAGTGCCCGTCAGCCTGCAAGGGAAGGAATATCTGATTGTGGCTTCGCAGATCGCCGATTATCATGACCGGTTTGGCGGAACGTCACCGGATGAATTGGAAGCGCTCCAAAATCGGTGGAGTAAGGCGATTCACCGACCGTTTGACGACGATCATTGCCTGGAGTCGGTATCCGTCATGAAGAACGAAAATCTGATGATTTCGCTGATCGTGGTGAAAACCCCTCAAGAGCGTCAGATTTGGGACCACCTGCTAAGCGGAATGATTGCACGTCTCGAGGAAGTGGGTACCGTTTACTTCGGCGTCTCAACACCTTTCAATACGCTTGAGCGTGCTGCATCCGCATGCACGGAAGCGGTCAGCCTGCTGCCGTATTATGTTCTGGAAGGACATCCGTTGCTGCTTCCTGAATATCGGGAATCCCTGGAGATGCAGAGGGGAATTCCAAACTATGACACCGCGACGGCTGTACGGGAGCTGGTCAGCAGGCTTTTTAAACAAGATCCTAGTGAACTGGGAACATTTATTGCCGACATGTTTACCGTATTTCGGGAAACCGGACTTTTACTGGAGGATATCCTTCATATTTATGAAGAATTGTGGGCACTGCTGCGCCAGCAGCTGCGGCGGAGCGGAATGCCGGATATGGATGCCGGGACCAAGGCGGCTGCCGACTTGAACATTTACAATTCTTATGATTCCCTTCAAAAGCTAGTGCTGGACGAGATGCTGGAACTGCAGCGTCAAGTCAACGTAAGCGGGCTTGATAAGTCTTACTGGATTATAGAGAAAGCAAAGAAATATATGGATGATCAATTCAGAATGGATTTAAAGGCTTCTGAGGTTGCCTCCTGGCTGAAAATCACGCCTAGCCATTTCAGTTATATTTTTAAACAGAGTACTGGAAAGGGATTCACCGAGTATATGAACGAGAAACGGATTAACCACGCTAAAAAGCTCCTCGCGACCACCCATGATAAAGTATTCGAGATTGCGGACCAGGCGGGGTACAATGAGTATAAATATTTCGTATCCGTGTTCAAGACGTATACGGGAATGACTCCCAAGGAATACCGCGGATTGATGGCCGGTAAAAAGGCCGAGGGAGAGTAGCGAAGGAGATATCGGGAAGGGGACGTAAGGATGGAGAAGTATAAGCAGCCGGGTTATTCGATCGAGGAAAGGGTTCAGGATTTGATCGAGAGGATGTCACTGCAGGAAAAGGTCGGGCAGCTGAACCAGCGGATGTATGGATGGGACGCCTATGTCCGGACGGGCGAAGAGATTACGCTGACTGATGCCTTTAAAGAGGAGGTCGCCCGCGGCGGGGGAATGGGTGCGCTGTACGGATTGTTTCGCAGCGATCCTTGGTCCGGCGTACATTACGAAAACGGGATCCCGACAGAAAAAAGCGCGGAAGCCGCCAATAAGGTTCAGCGTTATGTCGTCGAAAATACACGCCTCGGGATACCGGTACTGCTGACAGAGGAGTGTCCTCATGGGCATCAGGCGTTGGACGGAACGCTGTTTCCAGTCAACCTGGGCGTAGGCGCCACCTGGAATCCGGATCTGATGCAGCGCGCCAGTACATACATCGCGTCGGAGATTCGGAGCAGGGGAGCGCATATTGGACTCGTATCGGCTCTTGATATATTGCATGACCCGCGCTGGGGGCGTTCCGAAGAATGCTTCAGTGAGGATCCTTATCTGGCTGCGCGGTTTACGGAAGCGGCCGTACGGGGAATGCAGGGCACTACGCCAGAAATGCTGGCGGGTTCAGACAAAGTGGCTGTTGTGCTCAAGCATCTCTGTGCCCAAGGGGCTGCCCAAGGAGGACGGAACGCCAGCCCTGCGGCGATCGGCGAACGGGAGCTGAGAGAGATACACCTGCCTGGCGCCAAAGCGGGGGCAAAGGCTGGAGCAGCGGGCTTTATGGCTGCCTATAATGAAATCGACGGGATTCCCTGTCATGCCAATCATGCCCTTTTAACAGGCATCCTTCGGGAGGAATGGGGATTCGAAGGGATCGTGATGGCCGACGGCGTCGCCGTGGACAGGCTTGTAGCGCTGACGGGGAGCCATGAATCCGCTGCCGCCCTCGCTTTGTCTGCAGGCGTTGATTTGAGCTTATGGGACACTGCGTTTTCCACTTTGGAAAAGGCGGTGGGCCAGGGGTTGATCTCCGAGCAAGCCATCGATCGTGCAGTCAGCCGGGTACTTTGTCTCAAGTTCCGGCTCGGCCTGTTTGACCGCCCATATACGGATGAGACCTTGGCCATATCGGCGGTAGGCACGCCGGTAGGCCGGGAAACCAATCTTCAGCTGGCACGCGAGTCTATCGTCCTGCTTAAAAATACGAATCAGCTGCTGCCGCTGAACTTTCCGAAAGGGGAGAAGCGGAAAATCGCAGTCATCGGTCCTAATGCTGACCGCTTGTACAACCAATTGGGTGATTATACGAGCGTGCAGCGGGAAGGGAAAGGGACGACCGTTCTACAAGGCATTCGAACATGCGCACCGGAAGGGACCAAAGTGGTCTTTGCGCTTGGCTGTGGAATCCGGGACGAATCGACAGCAGGCTTTTCGGAAGCTGTCGCCGCCGCCCAGGATGCGGATGTGGCGGTGTTGGTGCTCGGAGGAAGCAGCGCCCGTCAGTTTAACGGGGCTTTTGACAGCAATGGTGAAGCCATCGTTGGAGAAGGAAGTCCCTCTGAAATGGACTGCGGTGAAGGCGTAGATTTGGCCAGTCTTTCTCTTGGCGGTGTTCAGGAACAGTTGGTTGAGCAAATCGCTGCCACGGGCGTACCGATCATTGCCGTCATGATTCAAGGCCGCCCACATGCATTAACCAGCATTGAGGCGCACTGCGATGCGATGTTATGCGGGTGGTATCCTGGAACGGAGGGGGGACAGGCCATTGCGGAGATTCTGTTCGGGGAGGTGAATCCAAGCGGGAAACTGCCGGTTTCCATGCCCCGTTCCGCGGCGCAGCTGCCCGTATATTATAATCAGAAGGATCCGGGAAGACCGCGCCATTACGTGGATATGCCTTCTTCTCCCCTATATCCTTTCGGTTATGGGCTTAGCTACACGACATTTGAATACGGGAATGTTTCCCTTTCCACCGATCGGATCAAGGTGAGCGAGTTGGAAGCTGGAGAACAGGTAAGCGTAACAGTCGGGATTGTTAATGCCGGGCCGCGCAGCGGCGCCGAAACGGTCCAATTATATATTCGGGTCCGGGAATCTGGAATTAGCCGGAGGATCGCCGAGCTCAAGGGATTCCGGAAGATCGAATTGGCTTCAGGGGAACAGCAGAGCGTGGTCTTCAAGCTTGGTCACGAGGAGCTGGCTTTCTGGAAACAGGACATGCAATTTAAGGCACAGCCCTGCCGGGTGATGATCATGGTCGGGGGGGATTCCTTGGATACAGCCGAAACGGAATTATGGATCGTCCCTTAAAAAACCAATTTGGTGTTTTCAAAAATGCCTGACATAGATAACCCCCGCCTTCCAAGAGGCGGGGGTTTTATGTTGTATAAGTATAATTGGATACATATTTGTTCCGTGTGGAGGGAGGAATCGTTCACATAAGAAGCAAAGCGATGATCCCTTCACTGAGCCTCAGCGGCAATACGACTAGAATATCATCACAGAACCGCTTATTTACGCAGCGCTTCCGGATCGATCGGTGGAACCAGGCCTTCGCCGGCCGCCCGGGTGAGCAGCGAAGTGATCGCGGCGTATCCGTCGTCTCCGAGGTTGCGCGTAAAGTCGTTGACATACAGGTCAATATGCTGTTGGGCAACGTCAGGATCCAGCTCCTGGGCATGGCTCAGCACGTATTCCCGGGAAGCCTCCGGATGGGCCCAGGCATAATCGACGGACTCCCGGATCCAGTTTTCGATCGCGTTCAGGTCGAGGGAGCGCTTGGCGATGATCGCGCCAAGCGGAATCGGCAGGCCGGTGTCGCTTTCCCACCAGCTCCCGAGATCCGTCATCAAGGAAAGGCCGTAGGACGGATACGTAAATCTGGCTTCGTGAATGACCAGTCCCGCGTCAATCAAGCCGTCGCGGACGGCCGGCATGATTTGGTCGAACGGCATGACTACGATTTCGCCAATACCGCCAGGCACGTTCTGGGCGGCCCACAGGCGGAAGAGCAGATAGGCCGTCGATTTTTCGCTTGGTACGGCAACCCGGCGTCCGCTGAGTTCGGCAGGGTCGGCTTGGCCGCCTTTGGTCAACACAAGCGGTCCGCAGCCGCGGCCCAAGGCGCCGCCGCATGAAATCAGGGCGTATTCGTCCAGAACCCACGGCAGGGCGGCGTAAGAAATTTTGAGCACGTCCAGGTCGCTGCCCGGTTTCGAAGCCAGGTTGTTCGTAATATCAATATCCGCATAGGTCACTTCCAGCTCCGGTGCACCGGGAATGAGGCCGTGCGCCGCAGCATGGAAAACAAACGTGTCGTTAGGGCAAGGGGAAAATGCAATTTTCATCGTTTCAATACCTCCACTAAGATTGAGCTTGCTGCTTCAAGGGCTTCGAATGCTTCTTTCATCCGCCAGGCGGAACGATCACGGGGACCAATGGCATTCGATATCGTACGGATTTCCAGGCAGGGGAGCCCGAACAGCCGGGCGGCCTCGGCCACGCCGAAGCCTTCCATCGCTTCCGCGGCGGCATCCGCGTACCGCTGCCTTAATGCGGCAGCGGTTTGCGCCGAGCCGGTCCCCGTCGAGACCGTCAGGACGGCACCGCTGCGAACCGCCAGCCCGGCGGAAGCCATGGCTTCCTCGAGGCGGCGGACGAGCGGAAGATCGGGCTCGAGGCGCGAGCTGCCGAAACCGAGCTCGTCCACGCTGAGAAAGCCGTCCGGCGTCTCGGCGCCAAGATCAGCCGCGATCAGCCGATCGGCAATGACGATCGAGCCGATGCCGGCCCGATCCGTAAACCCGCCGCCGATACCGGCGCTGATGACCAGGCCGTATGCTTTGCCAGCCAGAACGCGAGCCGTACGGGCGGCCGAGGAGGCCGGACCGACGCCGGCCAGCTCGACGTCGATGAAATCCGGGCTTCCAAGACCGCGAAGGACCGCCTCCCGCTCGGCCTCGACCGCCGTCATGATCAGCACCCGGGAGTGAATGGTTGTTGGTAAGTTCATGTGCGTACCTTCTTATCGTATAGTTTTCAGGCCGTATATGCAGCTTCAATATATAACCTTATCCTGATCGGAGCCGTGTGTAAAGTGCGGGGGGGTGTGAAGACGGATCGCTGCGTGTTGACAACGAAGAACACCCCTGGGCCTTTTTTCGCCGCAGGGGTATGAATGCATTCAATCGATAGTATAGGTATTGGCATGCTTAATCAAGACTTTCACCTTCACATCATCAACTTTTATTTTGGACAGAACCGGCCCCCGGGAGACGGTTTGTTTCCAAAGGTCATAGTGATGACGGTATAACCATTCCTCGAACCCGAACAAGTCGATATGTTTGCTCTTCGCGTCGTTAAACTCCTTCAGGATGTCCTCTTTCAGGATCGCCTGGGCCTTTTGTTCCATCGCATGATCCGTCGCGGCAAACCCTTTAGTGTCATGCGTCTCTAGTACAGTGGCATTGACCGTAAGGTTGATATTTAAGTTTATGCTGTCCGACGTGTCCGGATTTAACGAGATTTTTGTACTTGGCGACGTCAAATTCAACGTGTTGTTCCCGCCGATTGGTTCGGGAAGGTTGAGCGGATATCTTACCAAGTGGCTGTACCGGATCAGTCTGGCGCCCATCATGTCCTTTTCCGCGACCCATCCCTCGTTCGCTCCTTTGTTGATGACGAACACGCCGGTGAGCTCCATCATAGAGGGGGTTTTATCCTTTTGGTTGGCTACCCATTTCCGGTCCGTTACGGACAGGACGGGAAGCAGGACGCTGGTTGCAGGCTCCCTGATGCTGCTCACGAGTTGTTGCAGCTGAATCGGCAGGACCGCGGATCGCTGTTTATAGGTTTCCTTCGGCTCGAACATTTCCAGCAGCAGGGGAGACTGATTCAGCGTCGTATCTGCCGTGAATATCGACGTGATCGGCTTATCGGTTCCGTACACCCAGGATGTATACCGCAGCTCCCTGGAACGCAGAAGGCTGTCGAAAATATCTTCGAGCTTTCCGAGTGCGGATTTCGTGATGACGATCGCTTTAACGTGCGTCCACAGCGTATGATGCTGGGCGGACCTGTAAACATCGTTGATGGCCAATAACACGGTCGAACCTTCGCCGATCCCAATCCAGGTGGATGCAGGCTTGGATTCCCCGCTTCCTTCCCTGGTGCCAACGGCGGAGAAATCGGTCAGCTTGACGTATACGATATAATGGTCCTTTTTGTAATCGATGCCGAGCGCCGTTACAATATTCATATCCTGTACCGTCTTCAGGTCCCAGCAGCCGGTCAATAGCAGGGAGCAGACCAGAAGAACGATGATGGCTTTCATCCGTTACTCTCCCTTGCGCGTATCGTCCTGCGTCCGCAGCACCCGCGGACGGTATTTGAACAGCTTGACCGGCTTTCGGAACAGTCCTTCCCAGAAATCCCTGGCGATATAGGGGGAAGCGGGAGCGAGATAGGGAACCCCGTAGCTATCCAGCGTGGCCAGGTGAAGCAGGACGGAGAACATGGCGATAAAAAATCCGAACATGCCCAGGGAAGAAGATAGCAGAAGCACGTATACCCTAATGATCGCCGTCGTTCCCGAAAGAATTTGATTGACCAGCGTAAAGGTGGCGATAATCGTCACAGCCACCGTTACCACCATCGTCGGCGACGTAACTCCTGCGCGGATCGCCGCATCGCCGACAATGAGCCCGCCGACCACCGTTACCGTCTGTCCGACCGATTTGGGGAGGCGGGTGCCCGCTTCATGGAAAACCTGGAACAGGAACAGCATCAAAAAGCATTCCAGCGGAAGCGAGAACGGAAGTCCCTGTCTGGAATTCATAATGGTTGCCAGCAGCGGAGTCGGAATCTGCTCGATGTTGAAGGAGGTTAGCGCCACGTAAAATCCAGGCAGGAACAAAGCGATGAAGAGACCCGAAATCCGCAAAAACCTTTGCAACGAGACGATGTGAAAGGGCATGTTGGCGTCTTCCGGCGATTTGATCAGGCTGAAGAGGGTGATAGGTGCGATGATTCCCATCGGCGATCCGTCGAACATAATCACGAACCGACCGGCCAGAAGGCTGGAGGCGACATAATCCGGCCTGCCGACATAATCGGTCAGCGGAAAGATGCTTTTAAGCGACCCTTGAACGAGGTCTTCGATTTGAGTTGTGCCAATGATCGCATCCCCATTGAAACTTTGGATCTTCTTCCTGATTTCATCGACGATATCCGGGTTAATGATATCCCGGATGTACATCAGCGCGATTTGGGTGTGTCCCCGCTCGGAAAGCACGAATTTTTCCACGCATAACGACTGGGTCCGAAGCCGCTTGCGGATAAGCGCGAGGTTCATGCTCAAGTTCTCGGTAAATCCGTCCTGGGGCCCTTTGATGGAAGACTCCGTGGAAGATTCCTCCGGAGACCGGGATGGTGTGCTGCTGACATTCAATTGATAGAAGGCGTTCATGTGCTGGAAATACAGAATCAGCATGCCCTGAAACACCTGGATATCGAGCTCGGACAGTAAATTTTGGGTCTTCAATTCCTTCAACGGCAGCGATTGATAAACCAGGATGCTGTCTTTGCTGCCGAATCCCGTTTCCTTGTACATCTGTTCCAGCCTAGGGAGGACAAACTGGTTGATTTGCACCGCGTCCGTCATGCCTTCACAATAGATCAGGAGAATGGACTGCTTCAGGTCTCCTTCCCCCACAACAAAGGGATGAAGGACGACGTCGCCGCATTGCTCGTAATACTTTTGAAGGAACGGGATATCGATGTCTTCCAGTCTGGCCTGAGGCTGCTCTGTGCTAGGTGTCATGGTGTTCTTGTCCTTTCTTTCGGGATGAAATGAGAGCCAAACCAAACAAGATGAGGGCCAAGGCTCCCAAAAAGACGGCAGAAATCGGGAAATACAAGTTTTTTAGAAATCTTAAGAAATTGATATCGTTTGGCCCGAATAGGCAGATGAGCAGAACCAGGCCCGCAGCCGCAACGTATGAAATATTTCGCGGAATCTTTTGTTTAATATTCCAAATATCCACCATAAAATACAGGGCGAGAGCAATCCGAATAAAGGCCCCCGACAGCCACTGATATATGGAGAAGAAGTCCGTTTGAGCGATATATCTCCCGATCGTGGCCACACGCCACTCCTCATACGCCGGATACAATTGCCTGGACGCCTCATACGGATCAAAGATCGTAATGGCGCCGATCAGCGGTCCCATGGTCAGCCCGATCAGGGCCAAGGCCAGGACGTATAACTGCCAGGCCTTAGCTGGCTTAGCCAATTTGGGCTGGATGAACAGGTACATGATAATTTCAAAGGATCCTGCACATGAATTGGCCAAGCCGTTAAATACGGGCGCCCAGCCTTTGGACAGCATGGGCAGCAGCTGACTGTAATCCTTGGATTGAAAATTGACCGTCATGATGAAAAATCCGAGGAGGATGACGAACGGCAGGAGAAGCCCTGCTGAAATGGCTATGGGTTTAAATCCCATGATCGCCGCATATAGGCATAGAAGCAGCAGGACAGTGGTGGTTACCGATACCGGCGTCTCGGTCAAAAAGGTGATTTTGGCCCATGTGGTCGTATCAAACAACGTGTAGAAGCAAAGCATGTATAAAAAGAGGCTCATGACGATGCGCAGAAGAACGGCGGCACCAAGGCCATACTCCTGGCCCAACCATTCGTGAATGGAGCGGTCCCCTATTCGTTTGGCCACAAAAATCGTCATTCCTGTCACCAGAAGCAGCGGCAGGGTGGACAAGGCGACCGAAATCCACGAATCCCGGCCCGAGCTCTGGAGTAGGAAAGGGATAATAAAGACATGGTTCATCAACCCGACGGACAGCAGGATCATCATGATGCCTTGGGACAAACGGGCCTTTAATATTTTCATACAGTCACCTCCGGTTTCTGGCTTCATTCTAGAACCATTATTAACCGGGTTTTTCCCGCCAATACTTTCTTCCGTAAAATGACACGTGGCGCGAAGGGTGACGATATATTAGAATAGATAGGTCTGTATTTTTAAAGAAGGCCTCTATTGAGGCACTTCATTTCCCGATGTACAGGGAACGTGCGAAGACAAGAAAGTTGAAAGCGAGAATTTGCCATGATGATTAATAACCGGATGACATTTGAAAACTTATGCTTGCGGAATGAACCGCTTGCGAACCACTCGTCCTACCAAATCGGCGGGGAAGCGAATTTCTTCGCCATGCCCGAAACGGCTGAAGAACTGATCACGCTGCTGCAGGGAAGCAGAACCCACGGGCTGGACTATTTTTTCTGCGGCATGGGGTCCAATTTGCTGTTCCCCGACACCCCGCGCAAAGATACGCTGTACATTTCCCTGAAAAGATTCGTTTATTGGGATATCACGCCGACCAAATGGTTTATCTCCTCGGGGACACCGATGTCCATGCTGTCGATCGCTGGCCTGATGTATAACATCCCTGGCTACGAGTTTACTTACTTGCTGCCCGGCGGCCTGGGGGCAGGCATTTACATGAACGCCAAGTACAACCACCGGCAGATCAGCGACATTATCAAAACGGTATATTATGTGGACTTAGAGGATCCTTCCTTGTCCGTCCAGTCGATTGATGTCAGCCAATGCAAGTATGGCTATAAGCAGTCCATATTCCAGATGAACCCGTGGCTCATTTTGGGCGCGGATATGCTGGCCGTACCGGAGCAAATGGATCCGCAGCAGGCGAACCGCCTGCTGAACCGATGGAAGGACAAAGAGGGGATGTCTTCCCTGGCCTCGTTCTATTCGTATATGGCTGATGAAGCGAAGGCGCTGCAAAGCCGGGGAATCGAGTTCCCAGCCCCGATGACCCAAATTGAGGAGTACCGGAACGGCAAACGTCATTTCGAGTATCCTTCCTGCGGATCCGTTTTTAAAAACAATTACGATTACGGCGTTCCCGTCGGCGCTTTGGTCGATCGTCTCGACTTGAAAGGAAAGACATACGGCGGCGCCATGATCTCGCCTTTCCACGGCAACATGATCATCAACACAGACCATGCCACTGCCGAGCACATTAAATATTTGATGAATGTGATTATGGAAGGCGTCGACAAGGCATTCGGCTTTGTTCCTGAACCCGAAGTCGTCGTCGTCGAGTAGCCTGTTTCAAATCCGAATATGTGAACATTGTGTGACCGCAACCCGCCTTTGCCCGCCATTGGCGGGTTATTTGATTCAAGTTCATGTCGGAGCGGCAAATCAAAGCAAAAATCTTTAAATTAAGGTATTGTAATTGGACGAGAGTGTATGTATACTAAAAAAGTAAGTAAGTAACAAAAAGGAGGATGATATAAAAATGTCTAAACAGTTTATTGATGCACTCAAAAACAGACGTTCCATATATGGAATCAGCAAGGAGCAGGTGATCTCCGACGAGAAGATTCAGGAGATCGTCAACGACGCGGTGAAATACACGCCGTCTTCCTTCAACTCGCAAAGCACACGCGTTGTCGTTCTGCTCGGCGAACAGCATGACAAGCTGTGGAATGTGACGGAGAACGTGCTGAAAGCCGTTGTTCCGGCTGACAGCTTCGCACCTACTGCTGAGAAAATGGCTGCCTTCCGCGCTGGATACGGCACGATCCTGTTCTTCGAGGATTATGAAGTCATTGAAGGACTGCAAGCAAGCTTCCCTTCTTATGCAGACAACTTCCCTGTATGGTCCCACCATACTTCGGCGATGCACCAATTGGTCATCTGGACCGCGCTTGAAGCAGAAGGTCTTGGCGCCAGCCTGCAGCACTACAACCCGCTGATCGACCAAAAGGTTGCCGCTGAGTGGAACATTCCTGCGAACTGGAAACTGATCGCCCAAATGCCTTTCGGCAAACCGACAGTACAGCCGGGCGAGAAAGAATTCAAGCCGCTTGAGGACCGCGTTAAAGTATTCAAATAAGCAGTACGGAATTAATACTTAATAAAAGTGAAAGCACCTCACGTATTATGCGCGAGGTGCTTTTTTTCTGCGTGCCATGCTATTCTGCGGCCGATTTGGAACGTCCGCCGCCAAGCGTATGGATCTGCTCTTCCATGATGCCGCTGACCTTGGCTGCAAAGTCAATGAGCAGTTCAATCTGCTCGGGTGTATAGGACGAGCCGAGCCGGACCACAGAATCGTGCAGCGGCTTGAACGTCTCGCGGACTTCATCTCTGGCAAAATATTCGGGGACGATCATGACGCGGCGTCTATCGGACGGGTCCTGCTCTCTCCGCACGTAGCCCGCTTTCTCTAGACGGTCGATCAGGGCGGTAACCGTGCCGGTGGCGAGACCGGTAATTTTGGAGAGATCTCCGGCCGTAATCGGACCGGTTTCCCACAATATATCTACGGATTTCAAATCGGTGTTGGATAAACCGAGGGAACTGGCGACATGCTGTTGGTACAGGACGGTCCTGGTTCCCAGCTTTCTCATTTGCGAAGCCAACCGTTCTTCAGGTGATGTACTGCCCTCAGCATTTTGACTTGACAAAAGCAAGACCTCCTCTTAGAATCTGAATATCTTGATGATCGAGATACTTGAATTCCGAGATAATGACTAGGTTTCATTTTATCGGAAGGGATAATATATTGTAAAGGAGATAACCAATGGAAGCGACGAAAAGCAACATTAAAATGGTCGTAGCGGGGCTGCTGCTGGCCATTTTTATGTCTGCCATTGACAATACCATTGTCGCCACGGCCATGGGAACGATCGTATCCGATCTTGGGGGACTGGACAAATTCGTCTGGGTCACCTCAGCCTACATGGTGACGACGATGGCCGGCATGCCGATTTTTGGCAAGCTGTCGGACATGTACGGAAGGAAGCGATTTTTCGTATTCGGCTTAACCGTGTTTTTGCTGGGATCCGCATTGTGCGGCCTGGCACAGACGATTGAGCAGCTCAGCTTGTACCGGGCGATTCAGGGGATCGGGGGAGGCGCGCTTCTGCCGATCGCGTTTACGATTATTTTCGATATTTTTCCGCCGGAGAACCGGGGCAAAATGACCGGGCTGCTCGGAGCCGTGTTCGGATCGGCCAGCGTGGTTGGACCGCTGCTCGGCGCGTATATCACCGATTATGCCGGCTGGGAGTGGGTATTCTACATCAACGTGCCGATCGGCATCGTGTCCCTGATTTTCATTCTGCGCAGTTACAAAGAGTCCCCATCCCATAACAAGCAAAAAATCGACTGGTGGGGCGCTTCGACACTCGTTATCGCCGTTATCAGCCTGATGTTCGCATTGGAGCTGGGAGGCAAGGAGTATGCATGGGACTCCGCTCCGATTATTGCGCTGTTTGCCAGCTTCGCGGTGTTCTTCATCATCTTCTTCTTCGTAGAACTGAAGGCGAAGGAGCCGATATTGCCGTTCTTCCTGTTCAAACGCCGGCTGTTTGCAACCTCGCAGCTGCTCGCGTTTTTGTACGGCGGAACCTTTATCATCATGACGGTATATATCCCGATCTTCGTGCAGGCGGTATATGGCGGTTCGGCTACGAACGCCGGATTGATCCTGACGCCGATGATGCTGGGATCGGTGGCCGGAAGCGCCATCGGCGGGATATTCTCCACGAAGACAAGCTACCGGAACCTCATGATCATCTCGGTCATTTTCTATTTGGGCGGCATGTATCTGCTCAGTACGCTCACTCCCGATACCGCCCGGATATATCTGACGATCTTCATGATTATCGTCGGCTTCGGCATGGGCTTCTCGTTCTCGCTGCTGCCGACGGCATCCCAGCATAACCTGGAGCCTCGCTTCCGCGGTACGGCGAACTCGACCAACCAGTTTTTGCGGTCGCTCGGCATGACGATGGGGATCACGATTTTCGGCACCATTCAGAACAATTTGTTCACGAACCGGCTTGCCGAAAATTTCAAGGGCATGGGCGGCGGGGCTAATTCGGCCATGGCCAATGTCGGCAGTCCGCAGGAAATTTTCCAATCGGCCAACCGCGCCAAAATTCCGGCGGATGTGCTGAACAACATCGTTGACGCCATGTCCCACTCCATCTCCCGCGTATTTCTGTTCGCGCTGATTCCGATCGCGATCGCCGCGGTCGTAGTGGCCGGCATGGGAAATGCCAGAGTCACCGTCGGCAAGGAACAAAAGGCCGCTTCGGCAAAACAGCAGAAGACGGTATAAATCCGGTTGAAAAATGAAAGGGCTGTCCGTTTTCACGGGCGGCCCTTTTCCGTTTGCTGGCAAAAAAAGTGCAATTTATGGATATTTTACGTTGACGTTAACGTTATATCGGGGTATGCTTTCCATAACGAATTTCGGCCCCGGTCTTGTTGTACGCCGAGGGTCTTTTTGACCGCTCGGCAACAGCCTTCCAGAGGGATACGATATATGGAGGGAAATTATGGATAGCAGCACGCCCCGAACCGCCACTTCCTTTTGGTCGGTCATCTTTGCGATTTTTTTCGGAAACTTTTTGGCTTCACTAAGCACGACCACGATCAATATTGCGCTTCCGGATTTTATGCAGGAGTTCAGCTCCCAGCTCCAAACCGTGCAGTGGATGGTCACCGGCTTTATGCTGGCGACCGGTATTATCGCCCCGGTGCTTGGATTTCTGGGGGACCAGCTTAGTTATAAGAGGGTCTACCTGATTTCGCTTAGCGGATTTACGATTTGTTCCGCACTGTGCCTGACGGCCTGGAACATCGAAAGCCTGATTTTCTTCCGCGTCATGCACGGACTGTTCAGCGGGCTCATCATGCCGGCCACCATGACGATCATTTACCAGGTCATCGGCAAAGAGAAGCAGGCCTTCGCGCTTAGTCTGTGGAGCGTAGCGGCGATGCTCGGCCCGGCCATCGGTCCGACGCTGGGCGGGCTGCTTGTGCAGTATTTTAACTGGCACGCGCTGTTTCTCATCAATCTGCCGATCGGCGTCACCGCCATTCTCGTCGCTGTGCGGCGGATCCCCTATTACAAGCTGAGCAAGAAGCAGTCGTTCGATGTCGTCGGTTTCGTCACGGTCATCGGCTGCAGCACGTCACTGCTTGTCGCATTCAGTGAAGGCAGCACTTGGGGATGGGGCTCCGTGAAGACCGTAACACTGCTGATCGCTGGTGCCCTCATGCTGGCGCTGTTCATCGGCTGGGAGCTGAAAGCCAAGGAACCGCTGCTGCACCTGCGTGTATTTCGGATCCGGCGCTTTACGTACAGCATCGTCCTGCAGGCGATCATCTCCATCTCCCTGTATTCCGGCACTTTTCTGGTTCCGATTTTTCTGCAGACCGTGCTTGAGGTATCGCCGATGCAGGCGGGGCTGGTCATGCTCCCCGGCTCGCTGATGATGGTGATCTGCGCCCCGATATCCGGCAGATTGTACACGCGAATCGGCCCGGTATGGCTGTGCATGGTCGGCGTGATCCTGATGTTCATTGCCACACTGATGCTGAGCAACCTGACGGTTTCCACGACGCGCTTTTATATCGCCTTCTGGATGGCGTTCCGGTACGTGGGCATCGCCTTTGCCAACCTGACCGTGACCAATTCGGGGATGAGCGCCGTGCCGAGGGAGGAGACGGGTCATGCATCATCGATTAACAATTGGATCAAGCAGGGAATGGGTTCATTCGCCATCGGTATCTTCAGCTCCATTTTGGCCAGTCGGACCGCGGTTCATTTGCAGGCTGCCGGTAAAGTAACCGCGATGGTGAAAGACAAGGCATTCACGTGGGGCGTGGACGACGTGTTTGTCGTTGCGACCGTCATCGTCGCCGTGGCGATTCCGATGTCCTTTTTGCTCAAGAGGAAGAAGCCTGCTTCTGCAGCTCCTGCCGCGTAAAGTGGAGGAAAGTGCTGACCGATCCCATCAAAGAAGGGCACAGAAAAAAAAGCGGCATTCCAGAACAGCCGGATCCAGTCGATGCCAGGCAGTCATCAAGCAGGCTTACCAGTACCGCCTATGATGGGGCCAACAAAAGAAATGCAATAACGAAAAGATGCTCTCCTTATCGTATAAGGGAGCATTTTTATTTGCGAATCTTCAAAGACTGAATTTGAGAAACGATTACCGACCAAGGTAACATGATACAAACTTGTGATCTTGCTACACTAGCGTGCGGTTAATTTCTATACCCTATTGTTTTTATTTCCTAGACAATGGTAAAATAACATGGGAACATGTGTTTGTTTTCTGTTTTCTACGGCTTGGGGGTATAGGCGTCGTTGAAAACGTCGAAAAGCAATTTTCGTTATTAGGAAAGGGGATTGCAGATGAAGCTCCCAAATGGATACCGCCATTATGGCAACAAAGTAAATAATCACTATATTGAGATAAGCAACCCCGTCTTCTATCATCATGTGCAAGCGGCTCGTGTTTGTTTCGTTAAGGAGTTGATGCGTACATGATCGAATTGACAAACCGGCAGGCACGGCAATTTCTGTTATTGAAGCACGGGCTGTTAGGTGAATATCGATTTACTGGAAAGCAGGGAGTATTGGATTTTGTGCGGCAGGTCGGCTGTATTCAATACGATCCCATCGATGTTTGCGGAAAAAACGCCGAATTGGTTCTGCAGTCGAGAATCGAAGGATTTACGAAGAACATGCTCGACGAGTTGCTGTATAAAGATAGATTCCTGATCGATTATCCCGACAAGAATCTCGCTATTATGCCTCTCGAGGACTGGCCGTATTTTGAGCGGTACAGGCAGGCCGCCCGACAACACGCTAAGCGCTATCCCGAAATGGAAGTGTTGACAGAGCAAGTTCGGGTTCACCTCCAACATCACGGTCCGCTTAGTTCGGATGATCTAAAATTGGATGGAAATTTCTCATGGCAATCGGCCATCCACTGGAGCAGCGGAAACAACGCATCCCGGTCGGTGCTGGAACAGATGTACTCCACAGGCGAGTTGATTATCCATCACAAAAAAGGAACACGTAAATATTACGATATCGCTGGAAAGTACATACCGCCAAACCTGCTGAATGCGTCGGAGCCGCTGGAAGCCGAGCTTGAGCATCACAAGTGGCGGGTACTGCGCCGGATCGGCGAAGTTGGCCTTTTATGGAATCGCGCATCCGATGCCTGGCTAAACATATGGGGATTGAAGGCGGTACAGCGCAACGAGGTTTTCCGCCAGTTGTTGGACGAAGCTCGCATTGTTGCTATAACCGTAGAGCAATTAAAGGATACACTGTACTGCCGCGCGGAGGACTTGCCGCTTATAGAAGCCGTCCTGCAAAATCCGGAGCCGAAATTTCGCTGCGAGCTGATTGCCCCGCTGGACAATTTGATATGGGACAGAAAGCTGATTAACGAATTGTTTGGCTTTGATTACACCTGGGAGATTTACACGCCCGCAATCAAACGGAAATTCGGGTATTATGTGCTGCCTCTATTATACGGAGAAAGCCTAATCGGAAGAGTCGAAGTCATCGCGGATCGAAAAGCCGGGACGCTCGTTGTTAAAAACATCTGGTACGAGAACGGCATTCAGCCAACAAAGCGGTTGCGAACAGCGCTGAACCATTGTTTTCAACATTTCGCTTTATTCAACGGATGCGAGACGATTTCGACAGCGTCTGTGGACTGAACTTTCCAATTTCCCGGTACCCCTCCGCCGGCAAGCCTCCTCATAGGATTGTTCTATCGAGCAATGTTCATCTGAGATGCTGGGAGATGAACAGCGCAGCACGGTCCAGAGCTTGATCGGCTTCATCGAGAATACCCGCGAACGCCTGGAAAACATGCGGGACGTCGGCAATAACGTCAAGGATTACATCTACGCCTGCTGCCCGTGCGCGGTCGGCTAACTGCGTGGAGTCGTCAAGGAGTACCTCGTTGGTTCCGACCTGCAGCAGGAGCGGCGGGAATCCCGTAAGATCGGCGAACCTGGCGGGACTTACGAGTTCGTGATTCGGGTCCTGTCCAGCGAGGTACATCACGTCCGTCATTGAAAAGCTCTCACGTGTGAAGAACGGGTCGAGCCCCACTTTACTATCCATACTTGCTCCGGAATGTGTCTTATCGAGCCCTGCCGAGAACATCACTACCGCTGCTGGCATCGGCAGGCCTGCGTCACGTGCCATGAGGCAAGTCGAGACAGCAATACCGCCACCGGCGGAGTCGCCAGCAAACGCAATGGACGTTGCCTGGGTTCCGTTGTCCAGAAGCTCCTGATAGGCGGCTAGAGCATCCATAATAGCAGCAGGGAACGGATGTTCCGGAGCCAGACGATAATCGAGTGAGACGGACTGGATACGGGTCCTGTTGACCAGGTTCGCAGTAAGGGACATGGCTGTGTAAGGGGAACCCATGATATACGAGCCGCCATGGAAATAGAGAATTATTCCTGGGCGGGCATCCTGTGCAGGGTCAACGATCACACCGGGTCGATTACCAATGGTCGCCGGCGTGGTCCGCACGCCCGCAGGTACTAACATCGTTGCCATCATGGCAGCGAAGTTAGCGCGCATTTCCTCGATGCTTTGTGGCTTGGCGGGCTCAGAACGCCGCAGCATTTCTTCCAATATTTTACGTTGTTCTCTAGACATATGATCTTCTCCTTCTCCTTCTCCTTCTTATATCGCTTTCTTCTACCGCAATCTCCCCAGCGATCCGGCTTATTCATAGTGTATAATATGAATGTGACAGAACTTGTCACTATAATCTTTGGGGGTGAATATAATGGGGAAGCCGAGGCGCCTGATTGAATTGATGATGGCGGTAAATCGAAAGCGGAAATTCACCGTCAAAGAGCTCGCCGAAGCATTTGGTGTGTCCACCCGAACCATGCTGCGCGATTTGCAGGAGCTGAGTAGAATGGGAGTGCCTTTATACTCTCAAGTTGGTGCGGGAGGCGGATACCAGGTTCTGACAGAACGAAGCCTTCCACGGAGATAAAGCTGGATTTTCCCTTGGGGAGAAGTACATCGTTCCAACGACGGTACAGGCATACTAGAGATGGGGATCTTCCCCTCAGAAATACCATTCTTCGCTGAATATTTCTTTTCGTTCGGCGCTGAAGCGGTTGTGCTCCAACCGGAAGAACTAAGAGAAGCTGTCAGAAGAAAGTTAATCCGTGCTCTCGAAGAATATAATGTTCCACAATCCTAGTCTCCCGATTTCAATGTTATTGGTGGATATAGATGTCTTTCTCGAGTTCGTTGCGGAGAACAGTGCCCTATGCAAAAGTAACTTGATACCCTCAAGGCGGTCCAGCATTCGGGCTGCTTTTTTGTGTTTGTGTGTTCGCTAAGGTGCTTTCGCTAAAGTGTAATTTTTAACTTTTAACTGGCAGAAAAATGACAGATTTTAATCGGCATAGTAGAATAATAGAGATATCATGTTTATTAGCAATGAACGGTGCAAAATTATGTCGAGAGAGGGATTTGACCATGTCGGATCAGCATTTGAAACCGGATTCGCAAGAGAGCCAGGTTCAGTCCAAAGAGCTGCTCGATGCGCTGATGGCTTTTAAAAAGGGAGACTTTACTTACCGCATGCCGTACGATCAGACGGGCATCGCCGGAAAAATCGCAGACACCTTTAATGAGATCATGGAAATGCAGGAAAGCCTTGTGTCCGAAATCGATACCGTTGCCAGGGTTGTCGGTAAAGAGGGCAAGCTGTCGCGCAGGTTTTCCCATAAAAATACCGGCGGGTCTTGGGAGGCGGCCGTAGAATCGTTAAACGGTCTTGTCAGTGACCTGATCCAGCCGACCAGCGAGATGGTGCGCGTGATCAACGCGGTTGCCCAGGGCGATTTGAGGCAAAAGGTGGATCTGGAGTTTGAAGGGCGGCCGCTGACCGGCGAGTTCAAAAAGTCCGCAAACAACATCAACAAGATGGTCAACCAGCTGAGCAAGTTTGCTTCGGAAGTGACCCGCGTAGCCAAAGAGGTGGGGACCGAAGGCATTTTGGGCGGTCAAGCCGATGTTGAAGGGGTCTCAGGGACATGGAAGGATCTGACCGACAGCGTGAACGGCATGGCGGCCAATCTGACGAGCCAGGTCCGCAGCATCGCCGAAGTGACGACGGCAGTGGCCAAGGGCGATCTCACCAAGCAGATCACGGTCAATGCCAGCGGCGAAATTTTGGAATTGAAAAATACGATTAATACGATGGTGGATCAGCTGTCGACCTTTGCGTCCGAGGTTACCCGAATGGCCCGCGAGGTCGGCACGGAAGGGAAGCTCGGCGGGCAGGCGAACGTTAAGGGCGTGTCCGGCACGTGGAGAGATTTGACGGAGAGCGTCAACGACATGGCCACGAATTTGACGGATCAGGTCCGCAATATCGCGGTCGTTACGACGGCTGTTGCCAACGGAGATTTATCAAAAAAAATTACTGCCAACGTGCAGGGTGAAATTCTGGAACTCAAAAATACGATCAACACGATGGTGGACCAGCTGTCCATGTTCGCTTCCGAAGTGACGAAGATCGCCCGCGAGGTCGGCACCGAGGGCATACTGGGCGGACAGGCGGAGGTCAGCGGCGTTGCGGGAACCTGGCGTGATTTGACCGAAAGCGTCAACTCCATGGCCAGCAATCTGACCAACCAGGTGCGCAACATCGCCGAAGTGACGACGGCGGTGGCAAAGGGCGACCTGTCCAAGCATATTACGGTCAACGCCAAGGGTGAAATTCTCGAGCTGAAAAATACGATCAACACGATGGTGGATCAGCTCAGCACGTTTGCGTCCGAAGTTACCCGCGTCGCCCGCGAGGTCGGAACGCTCGGCATGCTTGGCGGTCAAGCGCAGGTGAAGGGCGTGGCCGGCACGTGGCGCGATCTGACCGAGAACGTCAATTACATGGCTTCGAACCTGACGAACCAGGTGCGCAATATCGCCGTCGTGACGACGGCGGTGGCGAACGGTGACCTGTCGAAGAAGATCACTGCGGACGTGCAGGGCGAAATCCTTGAGCTGAAAAACACGATCAACACGATGGTGGATCAGCTCAGCACGTTTGCGTCCGAGGTCACCCGCGTCGCCCGCGAGGTCGGAACCGAAGGGAAGCTCGGCGGACAAGCCGAGGTCCGTGGCGTCGGCGGCACGTGGAAGGATTTGACTGAAGGCGTCAACAACATGGCCCGCAACCTGACGAATCAGGTGCGGAACATTGCCGAAGTGACGACGGCGGTAGCGAAGGGCGACTTGTCCAAGAAAATTACGGTCGACGTCAAAGGCGAGCTGCTCGAGCTGAAAAACACGATGAACACGATGGTGGACCAGCTCAGCAATTTCGCGTCGGAAGTAACGCGGGTGGCCAGCGAGGTCGGCACCGAGGGCAAGCTCGGCGCCCAGGCGAACGTCAAGGATGTGTCGGGAACCTGGAAGGACCTGACCGATACGGTGAACAACATGACACGCAACCTGACCATCCAGATGCGGAACATTGCCGGTGTGACCACAGCGGTCGCTAACGGGGATCTGTCCAAGAAAATTACGGTCGACGTCAGCGGCGAGCTGCTGGAGCTGAAAAATACAGTCAATACGATGGTGGACCAGCTGAACTCGTTTGCGTCCGAGGTCACACGCGTCGCCCGCGAAGTCGGAACGGACGGCAAGCTGGGCGGACAGGCACAGGTGAGTGGGGTCGGCGGCATCTGGAAGGATTTGACCGACAACGTTAACATTATGGCGAACAATCTGACGGATCAGGTCCGCGGCATCGCCAAGGTCGTGACCGCCGTGGCGAACGGGAACCTGAAGCAGAAGCTGAACGTGGACGCGAAGGGCGAAATCGCCGAACTGGCCGATACGATCAACAATATGACCGAGACGCTGGATACGTTCGCCGATCAGGTCATTACCGTCGCCCGTGAGGTCGGCGCGGAAGGCAAGCTGGGCGGTCAGGCCAGCGTGCCGGGAGCCGCAGGCACGTGGCGGGATTTGACCGACAATGTCAACTATATGGCGAGCACATTGACCACGCAGGTTCGGGCGATCACCAACGTGGCCACGGCGGTAGCCAAAGGGGACCTGTCCCGGACGATCGATGTCGCAGCGGCCGGTGAGGTTGCCGCGCTGAAGGACAATGTGAACGAAATGATCCGGAACTTGAAAGAGACGACCCGCATCAATACCGAGCAGGACTGGCTGAAGACCAATCTTGCCAAGTTTTCGAGATTGCTGCAGGGACAGCGCGACTTGTATGCCATCAGCCGCATGATCCTGTCGGAGCTGGCGCCGCTCGTGTCGATACAGCACGGCGTCTTCTATATCAGCGAGCCGGAGAACGACGAACCGGTGCTGACGCTGTTTGCCAGCTACGCCTACCAGAACCGGAAGCATCTGTCGAACCGCTTCCGTGCCGGCGAAGGGCTGGTCGGCCAGTGCCTCGTGGAGAAGCAGCGCATCCTGCTGACGAACGTGCCGCAGGATTATGTCATGATTTCCTCGGGACTCGGCGAAGCCGTGCCGCTCAACATCGTGCTGCTGCCGATTATATTCGAGGAGCATGTGCTTGGCGTGCTGGAGCTGGCGTCCTTCCGGGCGTTTACCGAGATCGACCTGGCTTTCCTGGATCAGCTGACCGAATCGATCGGCATCGTTGTGAACACGATGCAGGCGAACCGCCGGACGGAGGAACTGCTCATGCAGTCGCAATCCCTGACGGAGGAGCTGCAAAAGCAGCAGATGGAGCTTCAGCATACGAATGAGGAGCTCGAGGACAAGGCGAAGCTGCTCGTCCTGCAGAAGGCCGAGGTCGAGAGCAAAAACCAGGAGGTCGAGGTTGCGAAGCAGTTCCTGGAGGAGAAGGCGGAGCAGTTAGCGCTGACCTCCCGCTATAAGTCGGAATTTTTGGCCAATATGTCGCATGAATTAAGAACGCCGCTCAATTCTCTGCTCCTTCTTGCCGAACAGCTTGCGGATAACCCGGATGAGAACCTGAGCGAACATCAGGTCAAATTCGCCAAAACGATCCAGGATTCGGGTCTGGAGCTGCTGAACCTGATCAATGAAATTTTGGACCTGTCCAAAATTGAATCGGGCACCGTTACGCCGGATTACAGCGAAGTGTCCCTCAAAGCGCTGACGGACGGCCTTGACCGGTCGTTCCGCCCGATGGTGGATAACAGTCTGCTCGAGTTCAGCATCAAGCTGGATCCGAACGTGCCGGATACGGTGGTTACCGATCAGAAGCGGCTGCAGCAGGTGCTCAAAAATCTCCTGTCTAACGCCTTTAAGTTCACAAAGAAGGGACAGGTTACTTTGGCCCTGCGGCGGGCCAGCGAAGGCTGGAGCAAGGATAACGAATCGCTGAATCAAGCGCCGAATGTGCTGTGCTTCTCGGTCAGCGACACCGGGATCGGCATTCCGGAGGACAAGCAGCAGATCATTTTCGAGGCGTTCCAGCAGGCGGACGGCAGCACAAACCGGGTGTACGGCGGTACGGGGCTCGGATTGGCCATTTCCCGCGAGATTGCCCATTTGCTGGGCGGGGAGCTGACGCTTTACAGCGTCGTCGGCAAAGGCAGCATTTTCAATCTCTACCTGCCGGTCGACACCGAAATGGGGCCGCAGGAGGAAATTGCGAAATACGTGCCGGAAATCATCGACGTCACGCCGCCGGAGCAGAAGCTGACCTTCAGCCGCAAGGCGGATGCCGTGAACGACGACCGGGAGCAGATCGAGCCGGGGGACCGCGTCTTTCTCATCATTGAAGACGACGTGAAGTTTAACGAGATCCTGCTGGAGCTGCTGCACCGGAAGAACATCAAGGCCGTCATCACAACGAAAGGATCCGGCGCACTCGAGCTGGCGAGAAAATATCAGCCGGAGGCGATTACGCTGGATCTGCGTCTCGGCGACATGGACGGCTGGATGGTCATTGAGCACTTGAAGAACGATTTGGCCACCCGGCATATTCCGGTCTGCGTCATTACTGTCGAGGAGGACGAAGTAGAACTGCTCCGCAAGGGAGTTTATGAGTATGTCTGCAAGCCGGTCACCAACGAAGACCTCGAGAAGGCGCTGGATCAGTTGAGCCGCTTTGCCGCTGAACAAAGCCGCAGCCTCCTGCTGACCGGAACGCAAAAAGATCGCTGCCAGGAATGGGCGGCTCTTCTGGGCAGTGAGGACGTGCGGATCGTCATGGCGCAGACCGCCCGGGAAGCGCTCGAGACCTTGAAGAAGGAGCATTTCGACTGCGTGCTCGCGGATAACGATCTGGAGGATATGAACATTCTCCAGTTCGTCCGGGAAATCCAGAAGAATCCAAAGAACAAGCACATACCATTAGTCTTGAACCGGAGCGTCAAATGGAACCATGCGCAGGAGGAAGAACTGGAGGAGCTGACCAAATCCGCGGTCATCAAGGAAGTCAAGACACCGGCTCAGCTGGTCGACGAGACGAGCTTGTTCCTGCACCGCAAGCTGGATGACCTTCCAGACCAGTCGGGAGAGCTTGTGCGCAAGCTGTATCAATCCGACGAAATGATTCAGTATAAAAAGGTGCTGGTGGTGGACGACGATATCCGCAATATTTTTGCCTTGACTACCATCCTGGAGCGCCATCAGATGATGGTCGTTCCTGCCGAAAACGGACACGAAGCCATTCAAATCCTGGAGCAGACGCCGGATATCGAGATCGTGCTGATGGACATCATGATGCCGGTCATGGACGGCTACGAAACGACCCGGGCGATCCGCAGCAAGCCGCAGTTCAAGGATCTCCCGATCATCGCCCTGACCGCCAAGGCGATGAAAGGCGACCGGGAGGAATGCCTGGAAGCCGGAGCATCCGATTACATCACCAAGCCGGTGAACAGCGCGCAGCTGTTGTCGATGATCCGCAGCTGGCTTGGAACGACGGCACCCGAGGAGGATGCCGGGTCCGACCAGGAGGAGTAAGGGAAGCGAGTCCAAAATCCAGTTCTTTATGGCAGAGATGACATACCGACCCTTCCAGAACGTACAGAAACCCACAAGAGAGACACTTTGATGAAAAGTGTTCCTTTTGTGGGTTTTTTGCTACTGAGGATTTCATCAGGAAGGGATTGGAGGAGAACGGCTCGGTATGCAAGGGACCCACGCTTCGGAATTGAATTCTGTACAGCGATCGCCGCCGTATGGTTGAAATGACCTATGAATATGCAGGGTTGACGGATTGTGCACCTATATTGGGGGTGCTACGATGATCAAAATAAGTTGCAATATGAAAAAAAGGAGGATTCCCGATTGTCTTCTACAGAAACGGAAACGGGCAGGCCGCAGGCCATGAACCCTTTTGCAGAAATTGCGTTCCGCGAGCATCCTTTGGCCAAAGACGGCATGGAAGAAATAAAGCCGAGAGCGTGGGAGCGGAAGTTGTTCCGCAGCAGCGGGTCGGCCGCTGAAGCCTATGCGGTGAAGGGCTTTGAAGAGCGTATGGAATGGTTCAAAGAGGAGCTGAACAGGCTTCGATTGCAATATCGCCCCTACTTACGAAGCCTGTCGCCGTCCTCTGTCTATATACGGCCCAGGCAGGAGCTAACCCGATTTGACTTTCGCTATGCCGATGAACGGCGCGGTGAATTTTCGCAGGTGCTGCTGGGCGAGGGAGAATGGGAGCATGTATCCATTCCCGATTTTCGAGGACCGACCAAGGAAGAGGGAAGGTGGACCGGCTACTACCGCACAACGTTCAACGATCCGAAACCGCAAGCCGGTCACAGGGTGTACCTTGTGTTTAAGGGTGTTGACTATGAGGCGGCCGTCTACGTGAACGGCAAATGCGTCGGGATGCATGAAGGACTGTTTGCGCCGTTTGAGTTCGATATTACTTCCTTGCTCGAAGAGACAAACGTGCTTGTGGTCGAAGTGAACAATGATTACCCGATGATGGGTGTGAACGGTACGCGCCTGGACGGCGACAAAATGTATGCCGCCACGGGTCCCGGCTGGGACGAACCGGTGTACGGCTGGCATCACTGCCCGCCGGGTGCGGGAATCTACAACCGCGTCTATTTGGAGGAACGGTCCGGGCTGTTCGTCGATGATATTTTTGTCAGGCCGGATCCCGAAAACGGTTCTTTCGAAGCCTGGGTCGATGTGACGAATACAACGGCCGGATTGATCGAAGGGGCTGAGCTGTCAATTGACGTGTATGCGGACAATTTCGAAGGCAAGGGACTCTCGGGCATAGGCTTTCCGATAGAATACGCCGGCCCGGGCAGCAACAATTACCGCTACAGGATTGACTTCGAATCAGCCCGTTTATGGGAACCGGACGCCCCATGCTTGTACCGGATCCGGGTAAGTCTCAAGCACGAAGGAGAGCTGCTGGACGTAAAGGACCGCTGTTTTGGCATGAGATCCTTCCGGATGGATGAGTCGGAAGAGCCTAAAGGGTCGCTGTGGCTGAACGGCCAAAAGGTGATGCTGCGCGGAGCGAATGAAATGGGGCATCTGCAGCAGTGTGTCATGCAGGGAAACGAGGAACAGCTGATCGACGACATTCTGATCGCCAAGCTTGCGCATATGAATTTCTACCGGATTACGCAGCGCCCCGTGCAGGAGGAAATTTATGACGCCATGGATCGGCTCGGCATGATGAACCAGTGCGATTTGCCGGCGTTCAGCTACATACGCAGAAGCAAATTCAGTGAGGCGGTGCGTCAAGCCGGCGAGATGGAACGGTTGGTCCGCAGCCATCCGAGCGTCATTATGGTATCGCTGATCAATGAGCCGTCCCGCCCGGCCAAACGGGGGAAAGGCCATCGGCATTTATACCGGGATGAGCTTGAAGCCTTTTTCGTCTCCGCAAGAAATGCCGTATCCATTGAGAATCCCGATCGTGTCGTAAA
Organism: Paenibacillus rhizosphaerae; assembly: GCF_014192015.1. Lineage (GTDB taxonomy): Bacteria > Bacillota > Bacilli > Paenibacillales > Paenibacillaceae > Paenibacillus_AQ > Paenibacillus_AQ rhizosphaerae. The sequence goes on from NZ_JACHXJ010000001.1 coordinate 878,500, forward strand.
AAATGCCGAGGGGGACTATGATCCGCCGACCGATGCCGGTTTGTCCGATGTCCACTGCTATACGATGTGGTACACAAATCATATGATTTCGTTCGGAGAACTGTACAAGGGCGGACTCCCGCCGATCAGAAAAGGCTGGAAGACCGGGTTCGGCGAGTATGGCTCGGAAGCGTTGGATCATCTTGCCCTGATGCAGCAGCGCTACCCCAAGGCATGGCTGCCGCAGCGGCTGGATGATGTTTGGATGCCCGATGCGATTGTGGACAGCCAAACCTACTCGCTGCATGGGGATTGGTATCCGGAATCGGAACGGATTGAAGACTGGATTGAGAACAGTCAACAATATCAAGCCTTTGTCACCATCTTGATGACGGATGCGATCCGCCGGCGCTCAGACCTCATTGTGCAGTCCGCCATTCACCTTCTTATCGATGCCTGGCCGTCGGGGTGGATGAAATCTCTCGTAGGAGCAGACCGGGTGCCCAAGCCGGGCTACTTCGCATACCTCGACAGCCTCACACCGCTGCGCGTCCACTTGCGGGGAGACCGCTGGCGGGCATATGCCGGCGGGCTCATTGAGCTGGAGGCTTGGCTGCTTAACGATACGCCTTGCGACTATGAAGGACTGCGGCTCGTTGTGACGCTGCGGGATGACGACCGTGACTTTGCTTCATATGAGCTGGACGCAGAAATCGGGAGCGCCGCATCCGCATGTGTTGGGACTGTGCAGCTCCGCATGCCGAAAATGGATGGACGAAAAACGTTCCATGCCGATATTTCGATGTATGACCAAAGCGGAGAGCACCTAAACAGTGAGCGCTTCAGCATCGAGGTATTTGCGGAGAACGCGCAGGTGGCGAAAGCTGCGGCCGGCCCCACGATTGTCACCCTTGGGCAGAACGCGGAAGCCTTGGTCACGGCGATGGGGGCGGAGTGCAAAAAATATGAAGCCGGACGCCCGTTTGATGTTATTGTGATGTCCTCTATCGTAGCTTACCTTCAGCATGAACCGCAAATCGCGAGTCTGATTCGTGCTGGAGCAAGAGCAATCGTTCTTCCTGATGAAGAAGGGGAGACCGACTGGCCCATTGGCGGAAATGTGGTGCAGCAGACGAAGGTGAGCAGCTTATATACGCTTGCTTTTGATGACAATGAGCATTGGCTCAAGTCGTATAGGACCTATGATTTTCAATATTTCTATAACCAAACGTCCGATCGGATGGACGCGCTTACACGCTGCGCCTGGCAGTCGGAATCGGTCGTTCCGCTACTGTATACCTACGCGAAGCCGAAGCAAGGCTCGGATTCTGCCGGAACACGCAAAAGGCGGGTACCCGTCGTAGGCTCCGTACGTCTCGGCACCGGTGAGTACATTATGCTGGGATTGCGGCTGGAAGGGAGAATCGGCTATAATCCGCCGCTGGATTACCTTATGCAAGATCTTGTTATCGGCAGGGGGCAGTCCCCGGCAAAACACACGCATGATAGCGGCAACCGATAGGCTCTGCCGAATTGAAACAAAGAGCTGTATGAGGAGGAAACGAAATTGACTAATCCGTTAATGCATCAGAATGAGAGAACAGAATGGTTTACGCATGACCGGTTCGGCCTGTTTATTCACTGGGGATTGTATTCGCTGGGTGCCCGCCACGAATGGCTGAAATCCCGCGAATTTATGACAACCGAGCAATACGATAAATACTTCAAACGGTTTGACCCGGATCTGTACGACCCTGAATTGTGGGCGGAGGCAGCCTCCAATGCCGGAATGAAGTATTTCGTCATTACGACAAAGCATCATGAAGGCTTCTGCTTATGGGACTCCAAGCTGACGGACTATACAGCAGTTCACTCCCCGGCAGGGCGTGATTTGCTCCGGCCCATGGTGGACGCGTTCCGAAAGCGCAATATGAAAACAGGCCTGTATTATTCGCTGCTCGATTGGCATCATCCGGATTATACCGTCGATGTGAAGCACCCGCTGCGTTATAATCCGGAGTTTGTGCAGCAGGACGGCACACGCCAGTTTCAGCGTTATGTCGATTATATGTTCGGACAAACGAGAGAGCTTCTTACGGGATATGGACCGGTCGATCTGATGTTCCTGGACTTCTCCATTCCGCCGGAAGAAGGATTCGCCGGCAAAGGGAAAAACGAATGGCAGAGTGAGAAATTCGTAAATATGGTCCGCGAGCTGCAGCCGAACATCCTGCTGAACGACCGGCTCGAAGTCGCCGGGGATATTACGACGCCGGAGCAGTATATGCCGAAAGAGTGGGTCAAGGTCGGCGGGCGCCCCGTCGTCTGGGAGGCTTGCCATACGTTCAGCGGTTCGTGGGGGTATTACCGCGACGAGGAATCGTGGAAGAGCGTCGACATGCTGATTAAAATGCTGATCGACAGCGTCAGTAAAGGCGGCAATCTGCTGCTGAACGTTGGACCGACGGGACGCGGTGAGATCGATGAGCGCGCCCTGGAGCGCCTGCAGGGCATCGGCGAATGGATGAAGCGGCATAATCGTTCGATCTATGGCTGCACCGCCGCTCCCGAAGGCGTGAAGGCCCCGGACGACTGCCGTTTTACGTACAATCCGAAGACGAATCGTCTGTACTTGCACATGTTCAGCTGGCCGTTCAAGTCGATTCACGTGAGCGGGTTAGCCGGCAGGATCGAATACGCGCAGCTGCTGAACGACGCATCGGAGATCAAGATGAAGCAGGGAGCAAAGGCAAGCTCGATGGCTGCCGGAGCGTTAAGCGAAGGAAGGGATGCAGACACTGTAACGCTAAGCATCCCGGTGAAGAAACCGAATGCGGCCGTCCCGGTCATCGAACTGTTTCTGAAACCGGGAGCCTTTGCTTAATATCCCGCGAAGAAAGGGGGAGGTCCTGTGAAAGCCGGTAAGGCCGACATTTCCTACGAAGTACCGTGGACATTGGACACCGCTTATTGCCATGATGGAATTCCGCTCTCGAACGGCGTGTTGGGGGCGCTGGTCTGGTTTCAAGACCAGACGTTGATGCTGACGGTGAACCGTGCCGATTACTGGGATCATCGCGGAGGCACCGTATGGCGTGATGATTGCACGTACGATCATTTAAAAGCACTGCTCACGAGCGGTGACTTTGAAAGCGCGCGCGGACTTTTTCCGACCGCAAAAGTGAATGGCAAGGAGAAACGGCCGACGCGGCTTGCGATGGGGCGCTTCGAAGTGAAGCTGCAGCCGGGAGCCCGCATTCAATCCGCCTCTCTGCTGTTAACTGAAGGGGAAGCTCGGTTGGTCTGTCATGTCAGAGGAGAGGAACATCTGATACGCCTAACCGTCGCGATCGACCAGCCTGTCCTGCTGCTCTCGGACCCGGACAGCCTCGTGACGGCAGTAAAGCCCGTACCATCCTACTCGTTTGCCCGGACGAAAGCCTACTTCGATGATTTCGGCATTGCTGCGCCAACTTCCTTGAAGGACGGATGGGTGCAGGAACTGCCGGAGGATCCGTCGTGCGCGGTGCTGCTGCACCGGCAGGAAGGAATGTTTGCCATCGCCGCGGAATACGGGGCCGATCCGGAAGACGCGGTGGGCAGGACGCGTGCGATTCTGGATGCCTATTCTCGGGCTGCTGCGGGTTACGATGGCATAGCGGCAGGGACACGGGAGCATTGGCGGTCATTATGGAGAGAAGCGGCGGATATCCACCTGCCCGACGACGAAATAGAGCGGATGTATTATTTGGGCATCTACCGGATGCTGGGGAGCTCCATGCCCGGCCGGATCGCGCCGACGCTGCAAGGCCCGTGGGTGGAAGAATTCCGGAATCCGCCGTGGAGCTGCGATTATCATTTTAATATTAACGTCCAGCAGTGCTTGTGGCCCGCTTACGGTGCAAATTTGCTGGACTGCCTCATGCCGCTGTTCAAGATGATCGACGGCTGGAAGCCGATATTGGCCCGGAACGCCAAGCGGTTCGTGGGCATAGAAGACGGGTACATGCTGGGCCATTCGGTAGACGACCGGGGCCATCCCGTCGGCGGGATGTGGACGGGTACGATCGATCAAGCGAATACCTCGTGGATCGCCCAAATGATGTGGCAGTATGCCCGGTATGCCGGTGATGAAGCGTTCATGCTGGATGAAGTACATCCCTTCATGGTGAAGACGCTTCGCGTGTTTCACCAGATGATGGAGCGGGACGGCGATCTATATTCGCTACCGGTGAGCGTTTCGCCTGAATTCGGCGGTTCGTCGCCGAGAGGGCTCGCCCGGAACTCGACTTTTTTCCTCGTCAATGTACGATTTTTGTGCGAGAAGCTGCTCGAACTTGAGGAGAAGTACGCCGTCGATCCGGAAGCTGCGGCCATGGCTGCGGATATCTATGCGAAGCTTCCGCCTTACACGGCGGGCCCAAGGCAATTCCAGGAGTTCAGCACCAAGCCTGGGCTTGAGCTGTACCTGTGGGAGGATCAGCCGCTGTCCGAATCGCACAGGCACCACTCCCATTTAGCCGGCATCTTCCCTTTTGACACGATGGATATGGACGATCCCGCCCAGAAAGAGGCGGCAATGAATGCTTACAGGTCATGGGTCGATAAAGGGATGGGGCGCTGGTCGGGCTGGTCGATGCCTTGGGCGTCGATCCTGCACAACCGGCTGGGCTCCCCCGATATGGCTCTTTTGTCACTTCGGCTTTTGAAGGATGTTTACATGATGCCTAGTTATGCGACCAGACATAATGCCAACTACAGAGGCTTCAGCGAATTTACGGGCGGAGACGTCATGCAGGTCGAGGCTTCGATCGCTACAGCCGCAGCGATCCTGGAAATGTATGTGAGCTGCGTCAGGGGTACCGTCCACGTGTTCAGCGGCTTGCCGGGGCGGTTCAAGGATGCATCTTTCTCAGGGATCCGGACGGAAGGTGCCTTCCTGCTCTCGGGCGTAAAGTCTTCCGGAAAGGTACGGACGGTTACGGTATTCAGTGAGCGGGACGACACGCTTCGGCTCGCTAATCCTTTCGGCGGGAGGGCAGCGATACGCAAGGACGGCTCGCTGACTTGGACGGAGGAGGACGTTATTGTCCTGGAGCTTCGGCGCGGGGAATGCCTTGTCTTAGAAAACGCTGAGAATGGGGGAACAGCAGCAAATGGGTAATCGATCTTCAGCCAGCAGTACCAGATTCGGCATTCAGGGACCTGTGGTGGCGTGGCAGGATCCTTGGGCGGGAGACGCGTCCGACCGCGTGATGCGGACGGGGACGGGCGCGGTGTACCCCTCGCAGGACGATGCGCCTTCCGGGGAGTCGTTTGTCTCCGCGCTGCAAAGCCTGGGTGCAGATTTTTACGTCCATCATGTGCTGCCGGGCATGGAAGGCTTCAAAGACATGGTGGAGGAAATGAAACGGTCCGGCATGGACGTCTGCCTAGGGAACGAGTACGGCAATATTAACGGCCCTTGGGCGGATGGAACGAACCGGTGGGATGTGCCGGATGAGGCTGTTACGGAGGCGGCAGGGAGCGGAAGGCTGATCGGACTGCTGTACGATGAACCGGAGCATTTGCAAATCAATGCGGCACAGTACCGGAAAGACGGTTGGCATCCGCACTGGGGAGCAGCTGACGGGCTTGAGCTGAAGGAAGCGGCCGCCGCGGTTGCGAATACCGTTCAAGAACGGGTTACCCGCGTCACGGAGCTGGCAAAAAGCAGCGGATGCGCCCAAGCGGATATTCCCCTTATTGCAGAGCATGTGTTTCCGGTAATGTTCCATGTGCACGCAAGCGGCGGCATGGCGGTGTGCCCCAAGATTATGAAGGAATCGTTTCAGGCGCTGCAGCTGGGCACGGCGCTTGGGGCCGCCAAGCAGTACAAGCGGCCGATGTGGATATGCGCAGATCTATGGGGACCGGACATCGGCCATTGGTTTACCCGACTCTCGGGGTTCCCCGGGCACTCGCCCGAGGAATTCGCATCGGCGCTGCGGATGGGCTATTTGATGGCCCCTACGCATTTATTTGCGGAGAACGTGGATGCACTGCTTCACCACCGGGATCACCGATTCGTGCGGACGGAATTCGGAGAGGTATGGGAGCAGTTTATCCGCGAATATGTGCCAACCCATCCGCTGGATTGGTCTCACGCCGATATCACTCCCGACACGGTCCTGATTCATGCGGATGACAGCAATTACGGCCAGAACGCAAGACTGTTCGGCAGCCGGACTGGTGAAGCTGAAGAATCGACGAAGAGCGTATTCGCCGCATGGCATCTGCTGAGTCACGGAACCATTCCGGCGCACGGCAGCTGCATGCATATTCCGGGGTATGACTTCCCGAGGCATCAACTCAAGCGGCACGCTGCCGCAGGCAGCTTCCCTTTGCCTTCGGGTTATCCGGACCTGCCGCAGACGTCGATGCATACGCTGTTCCACCCTGTTAATAACGTAATCGTTTTCGATGAAACGGTGCGGTACGAGCAGCTTGGGCAGCCTAAGCTGATTCTCGTAGCGGGCTCGCGACTTTCCAAAGCGACGGCTGCGGCGATTAGACGCCTGGCAGAGGAAGGCTCCGTCGTCGTCATTATGTCATGGCTTGCGCCGCAGGCCTGGCGAGACAGCAAGGTCTACCCGGGCGGAGGAGCTTGGGTTGTGACGGACGACTTCCTGAGCGGAGAGGCATGCGAAGCGGCCGCTCCGCACTTGGGATCTGATGACTGCTGGAGACTCTGCTTTGGCGAACATGAAGTTCGTTTCTATAAGGGGGATCCTTCCGGCAGGACGCTGGATATCGAGGTGCTTCACCGTTGATGATTTGCTGAATGCTGTTTTTCCCCCTATAAAAACAGCGGGTTTAACCTATAAACGAAACGGCGGGAACGTGTAAAGTTATTGTCAGGCGTACGACAAAGGAGAGCAGGCATGGAGCAGTTGGAAAATCATATTCGATATGTTGGCGGCGTGACCGCCAACACGGATTATCATCACGGACAGCTGCGACCGGTGATCGGTGTCCGCAGCAGGCAGGTCGTCAGGGCCAATCGGACGCGGCCCGAGCTTTCAGACGGAACGGGGTGGACGTATAATCATGCCCCGATGCTGGCTTATTGGAAGGGACAATTTTATCTCGAATATTTAAGCTGCCCTGTACATGAGCATGTGCCGCCGGGGCAAACGCTATTGACGGCTTCGAGGGACGGCTGGCTTTGGTCGGCTCCCGTCATCCTGTTTCCGCCTTACCGGCTGAACGAGGAGTTTGTTTATCCTGACGGAGAACGGATTCCGGAAGGAACGTACTGTGTCATGCATCAAAGAATGGGTTTCTATGCTTCATCCAATGGGCGCTTGCTGGCATTGGCCTTCTATGGGTTTTGCCCGCAGCCGAGCATCAGCCCGAACAACGGCAGGGGGATTGGCCGTGTGGTAAGAGAGATCATGGAGGACGGCAGCTTTGGGCCGATATATTTTATCCGTTTGAACCGGCATGCCGGGTGGACGGAGCCAAAGGTTCAGTATCCCTTGTTCACCGCTTCCGGCGATCAAGGTTTTATTGAGGCCTGCGAAGAGCTGCTCGCAGACCGCATAGCAACGCTGCAATGGTGGGAGGAAGACCGCAGTCCCGATGATTTCTACGCCGTGAAAGGCGGAACCGCCTTTAATTCATACAGGCTGCCTGATGGAAGAATCATGGGATTGTGGAAGCATTCGGTCCATGCGATATCGGAGGACGAAGGGCGCTCATGGACGCCGCAGAGCCGCGCGAAATCCCTGATCATGGCCGGCGGCAAAGTATGGGGCGAACGCACCTCGGACGCCAAATACGCGCTTCTGTACAACCCTTCGCCGGTTGGAAATCATCGCTGGCCGCTTGCGGCGGTAACGAGCAATGACGGCCTGAAATTCGAAGACATGCTTGTCGTCAACGGGGAGGTCCCCCCGCGGCGATTTTTCGGTAACCACAAAAATTATGGCATGAGTTACACCCGCGGCGTTGAGGCGGGGGATGCGCCTCCAGGTGGCAGCATGTGGGTAACCTACAGCTCAAACAAAGAGGACATATGGGTGAGTGAAATTCCTGTTCCGATGCGTTCTGCGGTTAGTGAGCCCGTCCACGATACGTTTAACGGCCTGAAGGAAGAGGACAGAGTGCCCGATTGGAATATTTACAGCCCGCTGTGGGCCAGCGTTTCCGTCTCCCCCGTTCCGTCCGAAAGCGACCGAAGCCTGGAGCTGTGCGATGCGGATCCTTACGATTATGCGAAGGCGGAGCGCGTATTTCCTGAATGCGCTGCAGGCGAGATGAGGTTGCGGCTGATGGCAAAGCAGTCGGATCGAGGACAGTTATACATCGAACTGTGCGATGCCAAAAGCTCGGCAGCAATACGGTTGCGGTTAGAATCAGGCGGTATGCTGCAGGTGCTTCAAGCGGGTACATGGATGACGCTGCAGTCGTATGAGTCCGGCATCTGGTACGACATAGCCATTTGTTTTGATACGGGGGGCCAGCGCTTCACTGTGAAACTGAACGATCGTGACGCTGCGAAAGCGTATTCGTTTTCCATGCCGGCTTACACGCTTGAAAGGCTTACGCTCAGAACCGGTCCGGCCCGGCGGGAACCGAATATTGAGACGCCGCTGGTTACTGGGGATGTGGAGCATCCGGACGAACCGGTTCCTGCCGTTCATTATTATATTAACGAAATGCATATCAACCCGTTGAAAGGAGAGGCCGATCCATGGCAGCGACAAAACTGACGGAAGAAAAAGACTTGCCGTTCGATATGCCTGCAGTGGAATTGCCCGTCATTCCGGACGAGGAGTTCAATATTGTAGATTTCGGCGCGAGGGGCGACGGGCGGCATGATAATACGTCATCCATCCAAGCAGCGATTGAGGCCTGTTCAATGCAAGGGGGCGGAACGGTCCGCATTCCGGCGGGAATTTGGCGGACCGGGCCCATTCGGCTCCAGAGCCATATGCGGCTGCATGCCGAATCCGGAGCGCTCATTATTTTCAACAGCAACCGCGATGATTACCCGTTGATTTTTACAAGTTATGAAGGACTCCGAACCGTTCGCTGCATCCCGGCGATTTACGGTGCCGATCTGGAACATGTCGCGATAACGGGACAAGGCGTTTTTGACGGATCAGGGGAAGCCTGGCGGCCGGTCAAACGGATGAAATTGACGGATGGCCAGTGGCAGAAACTAACCAACTCCGGCGGATATGTCGAAGGGGGCACCTGGTGGCCGACGGAGATGTCTTTAAAGGGCGCAAGCCTCGTCAAGAGCTTGATTGCGAAGAACATTCAGGATCCGGCGGCTTTCCGGCCCGCCCGCGATCATTTGCGCCCGACGCTCGTGCAGCTGGACCGCTGCCGGTATGTATTGTTCGACGGTCCCACCTTCCGGAATTCGGCAGCATGGAACGTTCATCCATGGTTATGCGAACACGTAACGATTCGGAATGTCTCGATCCGCAATCCGTGGAACTCACAGAATGGCGACGGACTTGATCTCGACTCTTGCCGTTATGCAAACATCTGCGATTCGGTCTTCGACGTAGGGGATGACGCGATCTGCATCAAATCAGGCAAGGATGCCGACGGCCGGGATCTTGGAGCGCCGACGGAGTACGTGACGATCCGGAACTGCCAGGTGTTTCACGGGCATGGCGGCTTTGTGATTGGCAGCGAAATGTCGGGCGGCGTCCGCCATGTTTACCTGACAGACTGCGTATTCATCGGTACGGACGCCGGACTCCGCTTCAAAAGCACCAGGGGCCGCGGGGGGACAGTGGAGAAAATTTATATCCGCAACGTCAGGATGAAGGATATCGGCAAGGAAGCGATTATTTTCAGTTCGTATTATTCAGGAAAGAACAACACGGAAGAGGCGGTCCCCGTAACGGAAGAGACGCCCGTGTTCCGCGATTTTACGATCCGCGACACAACCTGCGTCGGTGCCGGCAGAGCTGTTCTCATCAAAGGACTGCCTGAAATGCCGGTTCAGAATGTCCTCTTCGACAATGTGCTGCTGGCAGCCCGGACGGGGGCAGCCTGCGCAAATGCCGAACATATTGTGTTCCGAAACACGACCGTCATACCAGAGCAAGGAGAAGCTTTTACAGTGGATGATGCGGAGAAGGTCATCATACCTGAATAACAGTGACGCTACATGGACTGGGAGGAAGACGCATGCTGGAAATGATCACGATAGGCTACGATATGGATTCATCGCCTCGTATAAAGCACGGTGTGGGAATGCTGAAGTCAGCGCTTGAGGCATGCGGGTACAGTGTAGTAGAACGTCCGGGTGGCTGGACGTGGGACCGTTACAGGGAAACGGAAGGCAGCAGAATCTATGTCGGGAGCCGCACCCGCTCCGAGCTGCTTGCGGGACTTGAGGAGCAGGAGGTTTTGCTGTACCACAAAGAAGATCCTGCCTTGGAAGGGTTCTATCTGTTCTCCTGTCCGGGACAGCTTACGGTTGTGTCCGGAGGGGACGACAGCGGCGCATTATACGGATGCCAGGAATTGTCGAGGATCGTCAGGGAACAGGGCTTGCTTCCGCGCGAGTTGGCATACGGAGACGCACCCCGTTTGGTTTGGCGCGGGCCTGCGGTCGGCATTCAAAAGCAGGAGGTCGAGCCTGGGCGCGAGCCGTTTGAATATCCGTGGACGCCGGATCGCTTTCCTTGGCTGTACGATAAAGCGATGTGGCTGGACTACTTAGACATGCTGCTTGAACACCGGGGTAATGTGCTCTTTTTGTGGAACGCCAATCCGTTCTCCTCGTTAATCGATCTGCCGGAAGAACCTGAAGCGCTGGAAGTGACCAGATTGCAGCTGGAGCGGAATGCCGGCATGCTGAGTTGGTTGGCTGACGAGGCCGATAAGCGCGGCATTCGGGTCTTCTTGTCTTTCTACAGTATACATATTCCCCATAAGTTTGCTGACAAGCATGGGCTAGCCTACAAGCAGATTCAGCCGACCTCAGTGACGAGCCAATATTATCGGCGGCTGCTGTCCGAATTTGTGCTTGCCTTTCCGGCCATAGGGCTGATGGTGTGCCTCGGTGAACAACTGAAAGGGGAAATGTACGGGGCGGAGTGGCTGTGCGAGACGATTCTACCTGGAATTATGGACGGTGTGCGGCAGTCTTCCGCCGCGGAGCCGCCGCCGGTCATTGTCCGCTCACACGGCATTGAGATCGAGAAGGTAATGGAGGCCGCCGCACCTCTGTATCCGAATTTGCATTCCGAAATGAAGTATAACGGAGAATCGCTTACGACGTGGACGCCGCGAGGCGCCGCACAGAAGGTCCACCAGCGGCTTGGATCGCGGGCTAACGAGCATGTCGCGACGATTCATTCGGTAACCAACCTGGAACCTTTCCGGTGGGGGGCGCCCTCCTTTATTCAGCGGTGCGTCCAAGCCGTCCATTACCGGCTGAAAGCCTCATCCCTCCAATTTTACCCGTTGTCCTATTGGGGCTGGCCGTATTCGCCAGACCGGACGGATATCCGTTTGAAGCAGATGGAGCGGGACTGGATCTGGTTTGAAGCATGGCTTAGATATGCCTGGAACCCGGACAGGGATGCAAGAGCCGAGAGGCAGCATTGGATTGCCCGCCTGGAGCACAAGTACGGCAGCAAGGAGGCCGGCGAACGAATCCTTGATGCGTACGAAGCCTCCGGCAAGTGCGCACCGATGCTGCTTCGACGTTTCGGGATCACGCAGGGCAACCGCCAAACGATGAGTCTTGGAATGACGATGAGCCAGCTGACGAATCCGGACCGGTACGTGCCTTGGTCTGAACTGTGGAAGTCGCATGCTCCTCCCGGGGAACGTTTGGAAGAGTACGTTCTGAAGGATTTGGCCGGTCTTCCGCATGTCGGGGAGACTCCGCTCGATATCGTCAAGGAGGTGGAACGGTCTTCCGACGAGGCGTATAACGCCGTGAATCTGGCCAGAAATTCCGTGATGAAGGGTAAATCTGAGTTCGAACGATTTGCCAGTGATGTCGAAGCGATACGAGCCATGACGGGCGTGTATACGTGTAAGGTAAGAGCCGCCATGCTCGTCTTGATGTATAAGCATATGGTTGGAGGGAGGTATACACAGAAGGTTGAGCTGCTGGAAGAAGCAGCCGATTGGGTAGAGCGGAGTGTGGCGGAGTACCGCAGGCTGACTGAAATCACCGAAAGCCAATATTGGTACGCCGGCGGCATGCAGACGAGACTGCGTAAAGTGCCCTTCCGCGATGGCAAAGCCTTTAACCATTGGAAGGATTGCTTGCCGATGTATGAACGCGAGCTGGACGTTTTCCGCCGGAGAATCAGCGAACTGCGCGCGGGTCAACTGCCCTCCGAATTGCTCAGTCCGTCACCTCCATATGAGCGTTATCGTCAATCCCAATTTACTTTGCACAGTGAGCATGCCGAACTGTTCCGGATTGAGAAGGGCGCCCGCGTGTTCAAGGATGGAAATATTCCGATTATTTACTGTGCGGAAGAATTGTCCGGTTTGACGGGAATCCGATTCAGCCAGATGCAGGCCGCGCACGAAGAGATGAGTTTGGACATCGAGCTGCAGAGCCCCGCGCTAGTCCTGCTTGGATATTTTCGTTCCCAGGACGATCCGTGGCTGAAACCAACCGAGCGGGAAATCGAAGAAATCCAGCGGACGGAACTGGGTCCCGTACTGCATAAGGGCTTACGTTTGTTCGCTTACCCCTCCGTAAATATTCATGCATTGCCATATCCGGCAGGGAAGCATACCCTCCGTTTTGGGAGAGGGGCCTTCCTCATCGCTGGTATTATCGAAACCGATCAAAAGCTGTCGGACCGGGAGTTCAATCCGCGGAATAATGACAGAGTCCTGCTCGATTGGCTGTATGAAGCAGCCGAGGAGCGCATCACGCCATAGCGATTTGAAGTTTGTTGCATCCCCCTATAGGTAAGGTTGCTTCGCCCTACGAATCTTCCCGCATTCCTAACTATAATTAGCAACAGCCAAAGATAATTCAAGCCATACGCAGAAAGGGGGACGAAGCTGTATTTTCCAGCAGAATAGATAGCGCTTACAAGAAAGGGAATTCAGGGTCCATTCAAAGGGAGGAAATAATTCTGATGGTACGTAAGATGATGACGACGGTGCTATCCGCCGTGATGCTGTTATCCGTTCTGGCAGCATGCACGGGCAAGGGTGCTGAACCCAATGCCGAAGAGTCGCAAACCACCAAGCCGGCGGACGCGAAAACCGAAGAAACCGCCAGCACAAATAACCCGGATGAGATCACAGCCGACCTGACCTGGTTTGGTCTTGCCTCACCCAAGGATTTTGAGGACCGGTACGGACAGTATATAAAGAAAAAATTCCCTAATATCAAAATCACCTACATTAATCAAACGGATGATCGCAAATTGGAGCAAGTCATCGCATCAGGCACGCAAATTGATATGTATCTGTCCTCTGCCGGCGAATTGCGCGAGGATTACATTCCGGCCAATATGGCGCTTGATCTCGGTCCTTTGATTAAGTCGCACAATATTCCCGTAGATACGATCGAACCTGCTTATTTGGGACCGGTGACGATTGATCAAAAAACCTATTTACTGCCTGTCAGCGACAATAAATTCGTGATGTACTACAACAAAAGCATCTTTGATAAATTCGGTGTTCCATATCCGAAGGACGGCATGACTTGGGACGAAGCGATTGACCTTTCCAAGAAAATAACCCGGAATGAAGATGGCAAGCAGTATATGGGATTATGGTTATCTCCAAAGCATTATTTACGCGTTGCTCAAAACTCTGCCGGGTTTGTTGATCCCGAGACGAATAAGGCAACGGTCGATAACGACCAGTGGAAATTCATTTTCGATAACATCTTCTATAAGCTTTCAAGGGACCCGGGAGTACAGCAGCGTGCGCTTGAGAAATTTTATTCCCATGAGGACTTTATGAAGGATTCGGTCATCGCCATGTATGTGTACACATCCGGCTGGATGAATTCTGATGATTCGCTTCCACCGGATTGGGATATCGCATCCGTTCCGGAGTTCAAGGAATACCCGGGATTAAATACGCAGACATATGCAACTTACATCGGCATTTCGGCCACATCCAAACAGCAGGACGCTGCCGCGGAAATTTTGAAATATTTAACCTCCGAAGAACATCAGACCACCATGTCCAAACGGGGATTCATTACCCCGCTTCTTACACAATCGGTACGTGATGCTGCCTTTACCGATTACCCGTTCGCCAAAACGAAAAATATTCAAGCCCTGTATCATGGCAAACCGGCTCCTTCAAGAACTATGACGCAATATGATGAACTTGTTATAGAGGATGCCTTTCAAACGGATGCCATTCCCAAAATCGTAAGAAATCAACTCGATGTCAACACCGCATTAAGGCAAGCCCAAGAGAATTCGGATAAATTAATTCAAGAACAAATTGCAAAGCAATAATTAAGCTAAAGTCCTCCCCCTGCCTCGTGACGGGGGACGGACTTTCTACTGAATGAATTGAAAGTAGGGGATTCCGGTAAAACCATCACAGACTCGGGTCGAAATATGATTCGATTGCCCTATAAATCCTCCAGCGAAACCCAATGAACAATCTTTACTACAGCACTATGCTAATACCATGGGGCGTAGGCACATGACAGGAGGTGCGTTACGTATGATCGACAATAAGCTTAGGGCGGGGATGAAGACGCTGCGTACGGTTCCCGGAGGCTTGTTGCTGGGTTCCACGGGCGCGCGTCTCTGGGCGGATTATGTGAAGCCTGCTCCAGGCTTCGCCGGCCGGTTCGACTTTATTCACAAAGTTAACATCCCGCTGTTGTTCCAGATTTCAATTAACGGGCGATCCTGCAATATGGACACGGCAATCTCCGATTGGTATCCCAGCCAGCTTCGGATGACGTACACCGACGATTGGCTCCGCTTCGAGGAAACGAAATTCATAACGTGGGACGACTGCGCCGTCTCCTGCCAATCGTGGACAAACCGGTCCGATCAAGAAATACGGCTGAAACTGGAGGCGCCTTCCGGGTTTGCTGCAGCCTATGAGGAATACCTGCAGGGCGGGTTTGATATTCCGTTCTACTCCTTCGATATCGATGCGTGCATCGCAGCGAGCGATTCACTGTTATTAAACGAAGGAATTAAGGTAGCTCCCGGAGAAGTGAAGACATTTATTGTTGTCCTTAGTGCGGGGATCCGCTCGCAGGATCCGATGGACACCCTGAAGGATCGAGCGGTTCAGGCGGTCGGGAAGTATACGGCTGACCTAGCTAAGGCCTCGTCCGAGCAGGAAAAAGCATTTGAGAAATGGTTCGACGGCACCCCGCGATTTAAATGCAATGACCCACTGTTGAACAAAACCTGGGCGTATCGCTGGTTTCTGCTTCGCCATAATTTGGCGGATCCCCGTTATGGATTGCTTCAGCATCCGCTGTTTTACGAAGGGCGGTCGCACAAGAAGAGCAAACGCCCGTTTTCAAAAGGAGGATGGGAGTTCAGCAAGCTGATCAATCTGTCCGTCCCGCTTCACATGACCGACGCCAAATGGCATCACGATTCGGCCGCGAGCATGGGGGCGCTGCGCAATATGCAGGATACGCCGGCGGAAAACGGCATGTACTGCTGTTTAACGGTGGATGAACGCATGCATTCTTTTGCCAATTATATCGGATGGGCGGCCTACCAATTATTCCTCGTGCACCGGGACGAAGCTGCGGTTTTGGAGGCGCTTCCAGGACTCAAAGCACAGGTAGCGAGCTGGCAGGAAGTTTACGGCAATGAGACCGACGGCTTAATGACGGAATACCGCCACACCCGGACGGGCAAGGAATACCAGCCGAGCTATTGGTATTTTCATAACTATCCACAGAACCCGAAAGATCCGGAGACATACACCCATGTAAAGCGCGTGGACCGAACCGTCTATCATTATATGAATATTATCGGCGTCGCCCGGCTGTGTGAAATGGTTGGCGATCCGGAGGCTGCCATTTACCTGCAGCTGGCCGAGAGGGTCAAGAACGATGTACTGGTGAAAATGTGGGACGAAGCTACGGCCTTTTTCTACGATCTGCATTATCAGACGGACGAGAAGGCCTTCGTTAAAAATATCGTCGGTTTTTACCCGGCATGGGCGGGGTTGCTGGACAGCAGACATGATCAGCTTGTCAAGCATTTGCTGAACCCGGGTGAATTCGCTACAACCTGCCGCTATCCGAGCGTGTCGGCCGACAGCACGGCTTATGCCAAAGAAGGCGGCTGGTTTGGCCTTTTCGTCAAAGGACGCAACGGGTGCATGTGGAACGGGCCCACCTGGCCCTATACCAACGCCATTACCCTGGATGCGTTGGCCCGCGAGAGCAAGCGGAGCGATCATGCGTACGACGGCGAATTCGCGAAGGGGCTCAGGGAATATTCCTTCCTGCATTTCCAGAACCGTGATTTGTCGCGGCCATGCCTTGTTGAGCATTATAACAGCCAGACGGGCGAACCGCTTAGCGATGAGCAGGAATACAATCATTCTTATTATATTGACCTCATCATCAGCCATGTTGCGGGGCTATCCCTTTCGGCTGACAGCCTGAGCCTTGAGCCGCTCGATATCGGGTTGGATTATTTCGAGCTGGACCGGGTGAAGGCAGCAGGCCAAGACATCCGGATTACATATGGTAAGCCGGGACTCGGCAGGTACCCTGACGGCATCGAAGAGGGCTACAGATTGTATGTGAATGGCAGATTGGTCTGTAAGCAGGACCGATTAGCAAGTGTCCAAAGTATTTCTATTACTTAAGAGGTCTTTTGAACTCGCATGATAAGAAAAGGGGAGAGGTCTAATGAATGCAACTGAAAGATTTAACGGCATGTTGACACCGTCTGCGCAGGATCCGCAGATCACGGAAGCGTATCTGCCGATTCGGTATGAGCCGGATAGTCATTCGGCCAATTTGCTCGAGCTGGACAATGGCGATTTGCTGTGCGTCTGGTTCTCGGGGAGCGGCGAGGGCAATCCGGATACGAACGTGCTGCTGGCGAGGCTTCCCGCCGGTGGGAACCGTTGGGAGGAACCGATTGAAGTCGCTTCAGATCCGGATCGTTCCGAGCAGAATCCGCTAGTATTCCAGGCACCCGATGGGAGAATCTGGCTCATGCATACGTCGACAGAGCCGCATAATCAGCGCACCTCGCGAGTCGTCGTCCGGATTTCGGATGATCGGGGCGATACCTGGGGCAAGCCATATATCCTGCATGAAGGCCCCGGCCTGTTCCTTCGCCATCCGATCCTGGCCATGAGCAACGGGGAATGGCTGCTGCCGTGCTATTACTGCAAAGCAGGGGGGCATTACAGCGTCGTTCTGATCTCCAGCGATCAGGGAGCGACTTGGCAGGAATTCGAAATAGACGGCAGCCTGCACCGCGTTCAGATGAGCGTCGTTGAACGTCAAGACGGAACGTTGTTCGCCGTCTACCGCAGCCGCGAGGCCGACCGGATCTACAGCACGGTTTCGTCCGATTTCGGCAGAACCTGGAGCCCGGCCGCCCGAACGACGCTGCCCAACAATAATTCGTCCGTGCAGATGACGAAGCTGTCAAACGGGCATTTTGCGCTCATATTCAACGATTCTACCATGGAGAGAGACCAATGCCGCTTTGTACAAAGCAAGGGCGAATGGCGGAAAAAGCCGCTGCGGACGCCGCTGACCGTCGCGGTTTCGGAAGACGGCGGAGCCACTTGGCCTTATGTGAAAAATATTCAGGTTTCCGATCTCGAGTATCGGGAATCGCAAATGGGTTACTCGTACCCCAGCATCATACAAACCAAGGATGGCTCAATCCATGCGGCCTATTCCTACCTGCGGAAGGCCATCAAGTACGTTCGATTCACAGAAGAGTGGGTGAAGGAGAACGGCAGGACACTCTTAGACTATTCCATCATGGATGATTAGTCGGTGTTCCTCATTCCAAAGGAATTGTAAACGCTTTATCCCCACGTTGCGGCGTGACACGGGAAATTTCTCAAATCCATTTACACACACTTAACCGGGGTGATGATATGGACTGGCGCGTAACCGAACTGAGCGGTAACAAATTTTTTCAACCTGAATTCGATATTTTTATCAACCGTGAAATTGAATCATTCTCTCTCTCACAGCATACCCACGATTTCATCGAAATTAGTTTCGTCGAAGAAGGAAGCGGTTTTCATTATATCGAGGATCAGATGATTCCGATTAAACGCGGGGATCTGTTCGTGATTCCAATTGGAACGTCACATGTGTTTCGGCCTTCTTCCCGGGATAAGCAGCTTGTCATTTACAACTGCATCTTTAAGGTCGAATTATTGGAGCAGCTGCGGTCCGTGATTAGCGAGGCTTCGATGCTGTACAGATTTTTATATGAAGCGCCGCCCGCTTCCGTCAAGTGGCTGCATTACCAAGACAAGTTTGACAAGTTTCTCAACATCGTCCTTAACATGTACAGGGAGTTTATTAACAAGAGTCCCTGTTACGAATACCTCATGATGGGGCAGCTTATTCAGGTACTTGCGATGCTGCAGCGCTATGAGTGCGACGGCAGCCTTGTTTCGACACCGTCCAATAACATGGATGATGCCATTCTGTATATTCATGATCACTTTGCGATGAACATCACGGTCCAGCAAGTAGCAGAGCGATCGTTCATGAGCCCGAGTCATTTTCAACGGTTGTTCAAAAAAACGTCAGGTGTAACATTCATGCAGTATCTGCAAAATATCCGGATACAGCGCTGCTGCGAGCTGCTCAAATCGACCGAGCTGTCCATTCAGGAGGCCGCCAATCAAGTGGGTTACCAGGATATGAAATTTTTCCATGCACTGTTTCGCAGGAAAACCGGCGTGACACCGAGACAGTACCGAAAAAGCTCACAAGATAACGAAGAGCATTCATTCGGAGCTTCGGAACAAAAAGTCATATGATGAGGATCGTAAAAAAGATCGTCCGCCCTGATGTTTAACGGGGTGACGATCTTTTTTGTTTTACGGTGTTTTGCGGTTTAGGGGACCTGAAAGGGGGCATCCCTATGTGAGCGCTTGCATCCCCCTATAGAATCGACTTTAATCCCCTATAAACCTGTGAAATTCGCATTGTATAATGAGGAAAATTTACTTCCGGCGGTTCTCTTGACGTGGTCGGCCGGTCATCTGGGAGGAGAGAAGCATGACAACAGACCATGCGGTGGAACGCTGGGCTGTATATGAAACCTCGATTCACTCCAGCGAAGCAATCGGGAATCCGTATCGCGACGTCTGGCTGCTGGCCGTATTCCGGAACGGCGACCGGGTCGTCAAGGCAGACGGTTTCTATGACGGGGACGGCGCATACAAAATCAGATTTATGCCGGATTCCGTCGGCAGATGGGTATTCTCGACAAAAAGCAACATACCGTCAATGGACGGAATAGCCGGCGAATTCGAGTGCATGGATCCCGGCAGCGGCAACCACGGGATGGTTCGGACCGTGTCCCCGGACCATTTCGAGTATGAAGACGGCACGCTTTATATGCCCTTCGGCACGACTTGTTACGCTTGGATTCACCAGAGCGAAGCACTACAGGATGAGACGCTCGCCGTGCTCAAAGCGTCACCTTTCAATAAAATTCGCATGTGCGTATTTCCAAAGAGGTATACGTATAATACCGCCGAGCCGGAGCTGTTTCCGTTCCAGGGCTCGAAAGAGCTAGGCTTTGATCTTGAGCGCTTTGAGCCGCGCTTCTTCCGGAAGCTTGAGCGCAGAATCAAGCAGCTGGGGGATATGGGAATAGAGGCGGATATCATCCTGTTTCACCCGTATGACAAGGGGCATTGGGGATTCGACCGTATGAGCGCTGAAGATGACGACGCTTATCTCCGGTACGTCATCGCCCGGCTGTCGGCCTACCGCAACGTATGGTGGTCCCTCGCGAACGAATATGACTTCATGCGGGAGAAGCGGACGGAGGACTGGGACAGGTTCTTTCAAATCGTTCAACAGCATGATCCCTATCAGCATCTTCGCTCGATTCATAACGGAACCAAAATGTACGATCCGTCCTCGCTTCATCTGTACGATCACGCGAAGCCATGGGTCGATCACGTGAGTCTGCAGCATTGGGACCTGACCGTCACGGATGCGATCCGGCGCCAATACAACAAGCCGGTCGTGATTGACGAATGCTGTTATGAAGGGGACATCCCCCGCCGATGGGGCAACATTACCGGTGAAGAAATGACGCACCGCTTCTGGGAGGGCATGGCCCGCGGCGGCTATGTCGGACACGGCGAAACCTATTTGCATCAAGACAATATCATCTGGTGGTCGCATGGCGGGCAGCTGCACGGGACGAGTCCGGAGCGCATCCGGTTTCTGCGTCAGATCCTTGAAGACGCGCCAGGGAAGCCGGTTGTCCTGGACACGGTGAAAGACGTGCCGGCAATAGGCATGGAGGGCGGCTATTACTTACTATACTTTGGTGTTCACCGTCCTGCTGTTTTTCCTATGGAACTGCCGGAAGGGAAAGAGTTTACGGCAGAAGTCATCGATACGCAGAGCATGACGATCGAGCGGCTGAAAGGAACTTTTTCCGGAGCTTGCAGCATTCCGCTTCCTGGGAGGCCGTATTTGGCGTTACGGGTACGCTCGCTGGATTCTTCGGCAATGAATAGGCAATAGAGCGGAATCCTTACATTATGGTTCGGAGGTGCCGTCATGGGGCGCATTGTACTCAAAAATGTGGATAAACGGTTTGGCAAAGAAAAACAGTACGCCGTGAAGGATTTTAACCTGGAGATCGAGGACGGCGAATTTCTGGTGATGGTCGGCCAGTCCGGCTGCGGTAAATCAACGACGCTGCGCATGATCGCCGGGCTCGAGGACATTACTTCAGGAGAGCTGTATATCGGGGATAAGCTCGTGAATCACCTGCCGCCGAAGGACCGGGATATCGCCATGGTATTCCAGAACTACGCGCTGTACCCGAACATGAACGTGTATGAAAATATTGCGTTCGGCCTGCGTCTGCGCAAGGAGCCGAAGCATGAGATCGACCAATCCGTAAAGTCGGCCTCCCGCACGCTGGAGATTGAGCAGTATCTGGAACGAAAGCCGAAGGCGTTATCGGGCGGCCAGCGCCAGCGGGTGGCGCTGGGCAGGGCAATCGTGAGGAAACCGAGCGTTTTCCTGATGGATGAACCGTTATCCAACCTGGATGCCAAGCTTAGAGTGCAGATGCGCACGGAAATTATCCGGCTGCATAAACAGCTCGGGGTTACTACGGTATATGTGACGCACGATCAGGTGGAAGCGATGACGATGGGAAACCGGATTGTCGTGATGAAGGATGGCGTCATTCAGCAGGTTGATAGCCCGCGCGTGATTTACAGCAATCCGAAAAATATGTTTGTAGCGGGTTTTATCGGGACGCCGCCGATCAACTTTATCGAAGGAACCGTTGAGGAACAGGGCGAGAAGCTCCAGCTGAAGACGAAACGGACCTATTTAACCATTGCGGACCATCACGCGGAAATGCTGCGGAAGCACGGCAAGGTGAACCGCAAGGTCGTTCTTGGAATCCGTTGTGAGAACACGTACGCGGATCCGGAGATGATCGGCCGTCATCCGCAATCCCAAATCCCGGGTACCGTGAAACTTTCGGAGCTCATGGGCGCTGATACATATCTATACCTTGATATCGGCAGCGATTCTTCCTTCATCGTTCGAACGCTGACCGGATCGGACTATAAAGACGATGAGCCCGTTACCATCTCGCTGGATATGTCGAAAGCGCTTTACTTCGATAAGGATACGACGGAAAACCTGATGTACGTATGATATTGGCGAAAGGGAGAGACGGTTCATGTTAAGGGCATTTAAGAAACGGTTTTCAGTGATTGGTCTGGCCTTGATTCTCGCCTTGATGCCGGCCTCGGCGGGGCTTGCGGAGAATGGCGGCGGGGGGCAGCCCTCCGACCAGAAGCAGAGTTCATACGCAGCGGGTAATCAGGAACCGGTTTCTGTAAACGCTGACCATACCGATGAACCCTATTTTCATGAAAAGCTTGCGGAATGGAAGCAGTCCGGCGCGTCCACCGATCATAACGGCAGCATCGTTGTGCCGGTTGCCGATTATGCGCGCACTTCGGAACAAGCCCATGTTCAGATCGCCACTGTAGACGGCAAAGCGGGCGTTCTGGATTGGCGCGTCCAAAGCAGCGAATGGATCGAATACGAGCTGAACGTGACGCAAGCCGGGTTGTACCAAATTCATATGACTTACCGCCCCGTCACAGATGAAAACCGGAAAAGGCCGATTCTGCTGAATGTCACCTTGGACGGCAAGAACGATTTCATTGAATCCAAATCCATCTCGCTGGACCGGAGATGGAAAGATCCCGACAAGCTGTCCCTGGATGCGCATGGCGACCAGATTCGGCCAGTAGCCGAGGATATCAGCGGCTGGATGACGACAGCGCTCCGTGATGCAGGCGGCGCCTACGTCGAACCGCTGGAATGGTTCCTGCAGCCCGGCAAGCATACGCTTCGCTTGACAAGCAATGAGCCGTTGTCCATTTCGGGGATTGAACTGGGTGCACCCGACCAAATCCAAGATTATGCAGCTGTAAGCAAGTCCTATGCGGAAACGAACGTTGGCAGCGCAGAGGCTAAGCCGATTGTGATCGAAGCGGAGAAGGCCGACTGGAAAAGCAATTCCTCGATTTCTTTTAAATACGACAGCGAGATCGAGAGTACGCCCTATAAACGAGGCAAGATCCGTTATAACACCATCGACGGCGCCCGCTGGTCCTCCGGTAACGGTGAACTCAGCTGGACATTCGAGGTTCCTGAAAGCGGATACTATAAACTCGGCCTTCGCGCCAAGCAAAATTTCTCGTCCAACCGTTCCTCCTTCCGAACGATCCGTATCAACGGCCAAATACCGTTCGCCGAAATGGAGACGTACCGGTTTCCGTATGCGTCCGGTTGGCAGGGGATCAAACTGGCGGATGATAATGAGCAGCCGTATTTATTTTATTTGAATAAAGGGACCAACACGATTTCCATGCAGGTGACCCAGGCACCCGTCAAGCCGATGATCGATGAGCTGGAGAGCATCGTAAGCAAGCTGATGGCTCTTGGCGAGGATCTCAAGGCGCTGACCGGGGGCTCGGATGATGAGAACCGGACCTGGAAAATGGATCAGGACTTGCCCGGTTTCACGGCGGACGTGGATCAAACCGCAGATACGTTGGAACGCGTCCAGCAGAGCCTGGTTGAAGTGAATGGCAGGAAGAGCGATGTCACGCAAGGACTGCTCACTTCACTGAAGGATATCCGGTCTATGCTGTCCGACCCGAACCAAATCCCCTATCAAATCGACAATTTCATTACGATCCAGGGAAAGGTAGCCGACCTGCTGCAGCAGTTAAAAAGTCAGCCACTAGGACTGGACCGCCTGTATATCGTACCGTCGAACCAGCCGTACCCGCGGATGGAATCGACGTTCTTCGAAAAGGTGGAGGGCTCGTTCGTCAATTTCTTTTACTCCTTCCAATCCAAGGATAAGCTTGGCGATATGGATGAAGATGTGCTGAACGTGTGGGTGCTGCGCGGGCGCGATTACATCAACGCATTGCAGGAGCTTGCGGATGCGGAATTCACGCCGAAGACGGGAATCAAGGTAAAAATCAACTTGCTGCCGGATACTAACCTGCTGGTTCTGATGAACGCGGCGGATATTTCCCCAGATATCGCACTCGGATTGCCGCAGACGCTTCCCTACGATTACGCCATTCGCAACGGATTGTACGATCTCTCGAAGTTCCCTGATTTCAATTCGATGTATCAGCGCTTTGCGCCGGGGACGTGGCTGCCTTTTTATTACGACAATGGGTATTACGGG
Organism: Paenibacillus rhizosphaerae; assembly: GCF_014192015.1. Classification (GTDB taxonomy): domain Bacteria; phylum Bacillota; class Bacilli; order Paenibacillales; family Paenibacillaceae; genus Paenibacillus_AQ; species Paenibacillus_AQ rhizosphaerae. Next base: position 902,430 of record NZ_JACHXJ010000001.1, read on the forward strand.
GTGCCCGAGACCCAAAGCTTCTCCATGCTGTATTACCGCAAGGACATCCTCGACAAGCTGGGGCTCAACGTTCCAAACACGTGGGAGGATGTCTATGACATGCTGCCGATTTTGCAGCAGAACAATTTGAATATGATGACGGTCCCGCATACGCCGTTCTTTTACCAGAACGGAGCGGAATATTTCACGAAGGACGGCATGCATACGGGCATAGGCACGGAAGCCGGCTACAAGGCATTTAAAGAGTGGACCGATTTGTACAACGTGTACGCCGTTCCGCAGCAGGTCGCCAGCTTCTACCAGTCGTTCCGCAGCGGCACCGTGCCGATCGGGATCGCCGATTTCAGCATGTACATTCAATTAATGGTGGCTGCGCCCGAGTTGAACGGATATTGGGGAATTGCCCCGGTTCCGGGCGTTCCGCAGCAGGATGGAGAAGTCGCCAGATGGATGGGAGGAACGGAACAGGCAGCCGTCATTTTCAAACGTACGAAAAAGGCAAGCGAAAGCTGGGAGTTTCTCAAGTGGTGGACGTCGGCCGATACGCAGGAATCGTACGGTTCCGATCTGGAAACGCTGAACGGCCTGACTTTCCGTTGGAACACCTCCAATATCGAAGCTTTTGTCCATCTTCCTTGGAGGCAGGACGACTTGAACGCGATTCTTGAGCAGTGGCGCTGGTATAAGGAAATTCCAAACGTACCGGGCAGTTACTTCCTGGAGCGGGAACTGCAGAATGCCTGGAACCGTACCGTTGTCGACGGAATGAATTACCGGAGCTCGCTCGAAACGGCTATCGGAGAAATCGAGAGGGAAATGCAGAGGAAGATGCAGGAATTCGGGATTACGGACAGCCAAGGGAAAGTTCTCCGCAAGCAGGAGCTGCCTGAAGTGAACAAACCGTGGGAAGGGGTGGATCCATATGTCCAGAAGTGATACTCAGGTGATGAACCGCGGTTACGCCCCCGGTACCACCGTTCGCACGAAGGGGAAGCTGTCTCTCCTGATGAAAGAGATTTGGCGCTATCGGCTGTCATACCTATTCATCGCGCCGTTTATGATCTGCTTTACGTTTTTTATCCTAGTCCCGGTCGTGTGCGCGCTGCTGCTCAGCTTTACGTCCTATAACTCGCTCGAACCGCCGCGTTTCATCGGTTGGGCGAATTTTCGATACATGATTTCAGGCGATTTGCTGTTCCTGCAGTACGCATTGCCGAATACGTTTAAATTCGCTGTTATTGCCGGGCCGCTCGGTTACATTGCTTCTTTCCTGCTGGCATGGCTCATTTCCATCCTTCCCGGCGTCTGGCGCAAATGGTTCGCACTCGCGATGTATTCGCCCTCACTCATGGGCGGGATCGCGATGACAATTGTTTGGCTGCCTCTATTAAGCGGGGACCGCATCGGTTATTTAAACAGTTTCCTGCTGGAATGGGGATTCATTAAAGAGCCGGTCCTGTGGGTCACGAGCAAGGACCATCTCATGACATCAATGATTGTGGTCACTTTGTGGTCCAGTATGGGAATCGGCTTTCTAGCGATGCTGGCAGGGATATTAAACGTGAATCCGGAGCTGTATGAAGCCGGAAAGCTGGACGGCATTAAATCCAGACTGGAAGAAATCTGGTACATTACGATTCCGTCGATGAAGCCGCAGATGCTGTTCGGCGCCGTGATGGCGATTGTCGGCACGTTCAAGGCCGGCGGCATCGGGACGCAGCTGTCCGGCATGAATCCGACACCGCAGTATTCGGGTCACCTCATCATGAACCAGATTGACGATTACGGCTTTATCCGCTTCGAGCTTGGCTATGCAAGCGCATTGTCCGTATTCCTGCTGCTGCTGATGTATTTATCCAATAAGTTCTGCTGGCGGCTGTTCGGATCAAAGGGGGATGAATAACTATGACGATCCCTTTCACTCGAAAGCGGTTCCGTTTCAGAAGGCGATCCAAGCTGTTCAGGCTGAGCCGGTTTGAGGTGCTGATTACCTTGCTGCTGGTGCTGCTGAGTGCGTTCATGCTGCTGCCGCTCGTTTACATTTTCAATCATGCATTCAAGCCGTACGATGAATTGTTCATCTATCCGCCGACCATATGGGCACGCCAACCGTCGCTGCAAAACTTTATCGAGCTGTTCAATATTACATCGGAACAAGTTGTGCCGGTTACGCGCTATATCTTCAACAGCTTGGTCGTCGCCGTGCTCAGCGTAGTTGTGGTCACGCTGGTCAGCGCATTATGTGCGTACCCGCTGTCGAAGCATAAGTTTCCCGGTTCCCAGCTCGTGTTCGCGACGATCATGCTCACTATGCTGTTCGCGCCGGAGACAGTAACGATTCCGCGGTATCTCGTCGTCAGCCATTTAGGCATTATGAATACGTATTGGGGTCACGTCCTGCCCATGGTTGCCGTACCGGTCGCCGTCTTTCTCATGAAGCAGTTCGTTGACCAAATTCCGGACGATCTGCTCGAGTCGGCACGGATGGACGGGGCCCGCGAGTTTACGGTGTTTCTGCGTATTGTCGTGCCCGTCATCATGCCTGCTGTCGCCACCATCGGCATTATTTCGTTCCAGACCGCCTGGGGCAACGTCGAATCGTCCACGTTATTTATGCAGAACGAAGAGATGAAGACATTCCCTTATTTTGTATCGACGCTGACGGCGAATATGGCCAACAGCGTGGCAAGACAGGGGGCGGTCGCGGCGGCGGCGCTGTTCATGTTTATACCGAACCTGATTATTTTCCTTGTTTTCCAAAGCAAGGTGATCGCAACGATGGCCCATTCCGGCATTAAATGAATCACGGGAGGAGAACTTATGAAGCCGGCAAAGTTGAAAATAATCCGTCTCCTGTGGGGCTTGTTGGCTGTGTGCCTCGTATGGGTCGGTTATCCGGCGGTTGCATCCGCCGATTATCCTTATGCAACGAATTATAGAAGCGAAACGGATCCGCTGGTATGGACGCAGGCCGCATTCGCGCCGGAGCAGGTGCTGGGCCGGGATATTTTCATCCCTGATCCGGAGGATCCGCAGAAGCAGGTGCTCTCGCCGCTTGCGCAGCCCAGCGACCTGTTCGTCGATTCGCAGGATGTTATCTACGTCGCCGATACAGGCAACAATCGGATCGTCGTCTTCCAGCGGGACGGAACGTTTGATCGGGTGCTCCCGGCGCTTCCGGAAAAGCCGCTGTCAAGCCCGAAGGGACTGTACGTTGACGGGAAGGGCCATATTTATGTGGCCGATACCGGCAATGCACGGATCGTGATGCTTGATTCAGACGGAAAGCTGCTGAAGGAATATACGCTTCCGAAATCGCGTTTCATTCCCGAAGGATACCGCTTTGAACCGATCAAGGTCGCGGTGGATAAGCGGGGATACGTATACATCGTCTCGCTGGGTAGCTATAACGGGCTCCTTCAGCTTGATCCTGACGGCGGTTTCGTCCGATTCTTTGCTGCGAACAAGGCGCCGTTCACGCTGCTGGACTCCATTAAGCGGAAAATTTATACGAGAGCGATGTACGAGAAGCAAATCAGCAAGCTGCCTCCTGCGATCAACAATGTAAATATCGACGAACGCGGTTTTGTGTACACCGTTTCGTTTGGTGAACAGCTGAAGAGCTCGCAAGTGAAGAAGCTGAATTACGCTGGTAAGGATTTTCTCGCTTCCGATAACTCGACGGGAACGAGCAACGATACATTCGGCGAAATCCGGTTTGCTGCTGCAACCCAGATCCCGAACTTAACCGATATCGCCGTTGACCGGCTCGGGAATTTCTCCGTCATCGACAGCGATTCGAAAGTGATCAGCCAATATGACACGTTCGGCAACCTGCTGTTTTTCTGGTCAGGCGACGCAAGTCCGAACACCACGCAGCTCGGCATCGTGAAGAGCCCGGCGGCCATCGACATCAATTCCCAGAACGAGATTTACATTCTGGACAACAATGCAAACCTGATTCAGAAGTTCCGCCAAACGGAATTCGGCGCACTCGTCTATAAAGCAAACAATTTGACCATCGACGGAAGATATAAGGAAGCGGAGCCCGTCTGGCGTGAAGTGCTGCATCTGAACGCGTATTATACGCCGGCCGTTATCGGCCTCGCCCAAGCAGCGTATTCCCGCGGGGATTATCCGGAAGCGAAGAAGCTGTACCTTCAGGCAGGCATACAAAAAGGGTACTCCAATGCGTTTTGGCAAATCCGTCTCGAATGGCTGCAGGATCGGTTCGGCCTCTTAATGAACATCCTGATTGGCGTCATTGTCCTGTACATTCTGTACAGGATCGCTGCGAAACGCTATCCCGCGCTGAGCCGGTTAAGGCTGTCGCGTATCCGGCTGACCTCGCGGTTTATAGGGCAATTAAGGCACACCTTCTATGTTCTGCGGCATCCGGTTGACGGCTTCTATGCGCTCCGGTATGAACATAAAGGCAGTTACCTGAGCGCATGCGTCGTTCTCGTGCTTGCCTATATCTCCTATGCCGTCATCCGATCGTATACGAGTTTTTCCTTTAACGCCGAGGCGATCAAAGCGCTGAGCGCAACGACCGTATTTCTGCAGTTTTTCCTGGTATGGGTCGGATGGGTGATATCGAACTACCTGGTGAGCAGCATTATGCGCGGCGAAGGCCGGTTTAAGGACGTATTTATCGGCAGCTCCTATGCGCTTACGCCGTTCATCGTCGTAGGTTTGCCATTAACGCTTATATCAAACGGCATGTCGTTGAGCGAAGAGTCCATCTATCAATTTCTTCATCAAGGGATGTACGTATGGGTGTTTCTGCTGCTCATCTGGAAGGTGATGTCGATTCAAAATTATACCGTTGGCGAGACGGCCGTTAATTTACTGTATACCGTCGGTACGATGGTTATTATCGGAGTGCTGTGCTTCATCCTGTTCGGTCTGTCGACCGAGCTGCGCAGCTTCATCTACTCGATCGTTCAGGAGGTGTCGGTGCGTTGACCAGGGCAAGAAAGCGAGACTTCAACTTCAAGCTGACGAAGCTGCTTCCCGGAACCGTTTGCATCCTGGTTGCAGCGGCGGCCGGCATCTACATATGGACGCATTCCGTCAGCGGAACATCAAATGTCACCGAGCAAGCGCAGGCGGCAGAGGCCGCCATTCCTGCAGATTTGAAACCGGCTGTCAGTACAAGCGGCGATTTACCGAATGATGCCGACTTTGAGCAGGTAGCAGAAACAGGCAAGCTGGTTCTGTATGCGGATAAGCACACCGGACATTTCAAGGTCCGTGACAAAAGGGACGGCCATGAACTGAGGTCGTACCCGAATCCGGAAGATTGGCCATATGAAACCATCAGCGGCAATTGGCGCAGCAATCTGCTCTCCCCGATTATGATGGAGACGATCGACACGGCTAAACAGACCGAGGTTCTGGTAAGCAGCTTGCTGTCGCAAAAAGGCGGCATCATGAGCTGGAAACCGGTCGAGCACGGATTCGCGGTCACTTTCGCGCTTCCTTCGCTTCAATTAATAATTCCGGTCGAGGTCACGATTAAGGACGATTACGTGGAAACAAAGGTTATTGATTCGGGCATTGCCGAAGGAAAGAACCAGCTGCTCAGCTTAAAAGCCTATCCGTTTCTGGGCGCTGCACAGCCCCGCGGGCAAGAGGGGTACATTCTGCTGCCGGACGGTTCGGGCGCGATCTATAACCTGAAGGAGAATATCACGAATGACCGCAGCGTGTACCGTGAGCCGATTTACGGCCCCGACAGCGCGTACGCCCCGATATTTACGAACCGGAAGCCGGTCACGATGCCGATCTACGGCATCAAGTCGGGCGGCAGCGCTTTTCTGGCTGTAGCGGATCAAGGGGCGGAATACGGCGCTATTTATGCGGCCCAAGCAGGCGTGTACAGCAAATATGCCTGGGCTACGATTGAGCAGGAATATCGCATGCAGTACTTCCAGCCGACCTCGGTCGATCAAAAGACGGGTTTTAATACGTACAGCAAAGTCAGATTCGGGGAGGACCGCGCGGTCCGTTATTACGTTCTTCCCAAAACGGAGAGTGATTACTCCGGTATGGCCGCAAGGTACCGTCAATATTTAACCGAAGAGCAGAACATGAAGCGGCTTCAGACAGCCGGCTCACCGCTTCCTTTATTTCTCGATATCGTGGGCGGCGATTCGCAGAAGGGCTTCCTTCAGAACAAGTTTATTACCGGAACGACGACGGTTGAGGCGCAGTCGATCCTGGATCGCCTTCATTCGCAGGGCATCCCGTTCATTGTGGCCACCTATCAAGGATGGCAGACCGGAGGGGTCAGCCGGTTCGGGTTCGGGACGCAGGTTGATAAGCATCTGGGCGGCAACACAGGTATGAAAAGCCTGGCTGAGTACGCGAAGTCAAAAGGAGATACGCTTTTGCTCGAGACGAATTACACCTTGAATACGGACGGCGGCGATTTTAACCCGAAAAGGGAAGCGATGCAGGATCAGGCAGGAGGAATACTCAAGTTTAACCGCCGCGAGGCGAACGATCAGATTGCTTTGGTCAGTCCGGCGGTGTCGCTGGACAGGATCAAGAGCCGGATCGATTCGTTTAAGGCGCTGGGAGTCGATGGACTGGCGCTTGCCGGCACGGGCTCGAGCCTGGACAGCAACTATAACCGGAAATACGCGGCAAACCGCAGCGAGGCTGCGAAACTGCAGCAGGAATTTATCGATACGGTCAAGTCGGAGTTTTCCACCGTGAGCACGATCGGCGGCAACGCTTATGCTCTTCAGAAAACGAATGCCGTCCGGTCCATTTCAGGGGACTACTCTTACGATTTGTTTTTGGATGAACCCGTGCCGTTTGCGCAAATGGTACTGCATGGCTTGGTCCCATATACGATGAACTGGGGGAATGCAAGAGACGAGTATCAAAAAGACTTCCTGCGCAGCATCGAATACGGGGCTGCTCCGGCCTTTGGCGTGATGCAGGCAAAGACAGAGGAGATGAAGCGTGCATACTCGGTTTGGCAGTACAGTCTGAACTTTGACGAGTGGGAGCCATCTATCCTGCAGGAGTATAAGCGATATAGCGAAGCGCTCGGGGATGTTCAGGACCAGTTCATCATGAGTAACCGGACGGTCGCTCCCAATGTGAAGGAGACCGTATATGCGAATGGGAAGAAAATTATCGTGAACTACAACAATACGCAAGTCACGGTGGCAGGACGGCAGATTCCAGCAAATGATTTTATCGTCGTGAAAGGAGGAGAGGGGTCATGAGCGGCTGGATTCGGATAAAGAACGTTTTCACCCAGCGGTATGAGGGGATATTGCTCATCTTGCCCTGGATCGTCGGGTTCCTGTTATTCGTTTCGTTCCCCCTCTTTTATTCGCTGTATATGAGCTTTCACAGCGTACGCATTACCGGGAACGGTATTCTTACCGAATTCGTCGGATGGAAGTATTATTCGAATATTTTGTTCCAGGACGGCGGCGTCTTTTACGATCAGCTGCTTCCGTTTCTGCGGCAGGTGCTGTTTATGATTCCAATCATCGTCATCTTCTCGTTTATGATTGCGATCATGCTGAACCAAAAGTTTTTCGGGAGGGGCTTGTTCCGGGCGGTCTTCTTTCTTCCGGTCATTTTTTCATCGGGCAACGTCATCCAGCGTTTCCTAAGCCAGGGCCGAGGGGAGCTCGGGTTCCTCGAGAAATATTCCATCTCGACGGCGCTCACGCAATACTTGCCTGCTTCCTGGTCAATGCCAATCGTCACCGTCCTGAATTCCTTCATCCTGATTCTATGGTATTCCGGCGTTCAAATTTTACTGTTTCTTGCGGGACGGCAGACGATCTCGTCATCGGTGTACGAGGCCGCTCGTATTGACGGAGCCAATCCATGGGAAGTGTTCTGGAAGATCACACTGCCGGCGATGATGCCCTTTGTGCTCTTGAATACGGTTTACACGGTCGTAGACTTGTTTACGTTCCCCGGGAATCCGATCATCGCGAGCGTCAATCCGACGCAGTACGGCCCTACGAGCGCGCTGATTTGGGTATATTTCATCATCATCCTGCTGTTCCTGGGGCTTGTATTCCTGGTGCTGGGAAGAGCGGCTCGGGGCACGACATTTACGAGGTAGGGGGAGACCACGATGGAGAAAGTGATAAACGTCCTGCGGAAGCAGCATATGCGCTCCGGTTTATACGGGCTTGGCGAGCGCCTTAGGGTCCTGCTGTTCGGACGTGAAGCCGATAAGGGGCTGATCTTCCGGCTGTTCATTTACATTGTGCTGATCGAAACGGCATACCTGTATTTGAATCCTATACTTTATATGATTTCTACCATGGTTAAGGGACTGAGCGATTTACTGGATCCGACTGTAAATTGGATCCCGAAGTCGATCTATTGGGGACATCTGAAAGAAGCATGGACGTCGCTGAATTACCCGGTTTCGTTCGGCGTCAGCGCCAGCCTGTCCCTCGCATCTTCGCTCATTCAGCTTATTTCCTGCGCTATGGCGGGTTATGCGTTCGCGAGACTAAAGTTTCCGTTCAAGAAATTTTGGTTTGCATGCCTGATCTTCACGTTCATTATTCCGCCGCAGGTCACCGTGCTGCCATTGATTTTGATGTACAGGGAAGTAGGATGGGTTGACACGTATTTCCCGATGATCATCCCCACGCTGTTTGGGCATGGACTGAAGGGCGCGCTGTATGTCATCATTTACCGTCAGTTTTTCTCTGTCCTCCCAAAGGAGCTGGAAGAAGCGGCGAAAATCGACGGTGCGAGCATATACCGCGTTTTCTTCAAGGTGATGCTGCCGATCGCGACGCCCGCGATTGTCGTCGTGTTCTTGTTCTCCTTCGTATGGAGCTGGAACGACAGCTATTTTCCGATGATGTTCCTGTTCAAAATGCAGGATGTGCCGCTGTCCATTGCGCTGGCGAAAGCGACCGCCGCCACGGGCACCAATGAAGGCAAAATATTCGCGCAGTCGATCGAAATGGCAAAGTCATTTTTATCCGTGATGCCGCCGCTCGTCTTGTATATGTTCACGCAGCGCTGGTTCGTGGAAGGCGTTGAGCGGACCGGTCTGGTCGAATAGCAATGGAATGGAGGAGCTTATAAACTCATGGAGATGCAAGAAGTCGAACGCTGGGGAATGTTTGAAATCGCATTAGAGGGGCCTGCGGAAGGAAATCCGTTTCAGGATGTGGAACTGTCGGCGGAATTTCAATACCGGAACGACCGGATTGCCGTTGACGGCTTCTATGACGGGGCGGGGATATACCGAATCCGGTTCATGCCAGACCGGGAGGGCGCTTGGCGTTTCATCACGAAGAGCAGCGCCAAGGAGCTCGACGGTCGCTCGGGTGACTTTGTATGCACGAAAGCATCATTTGAAAATCATGGACCGGTTCGCGTACGCAAAGGCTATTTATTCGAATACGGGGACGGAACGCCTTTCCTGCCATTCGGTACGACATGCTACCACTGGACCCATACGGGGGACGAGGAGCATGAGCGGTTAACGATAGAGGAGCTCCGGAAATCCCCGTTCAACAAGGTCCGAATGTGCCTGCTTCCCACGCGGGATATGCGTCCGGGCGCGGTAGCATATGAGGGAACATGTCCAGAAGACGCGGACACAACCCGGTTTAACCCGGCTTTCTTCGCCCACTTGGAAAAATGCATACATGAGCTGATGCAGATCGGAGTCGAAGCGGACCTCATTCTGTTCCACCCTTACGATAAGCAGGGGGGATGGGGCTTCAACGGCTTGTCAAATGAGCAGGATTTCTTTTATTTGCGCTACGTGATCGCGCGACTTGGCGCGTTTCGCAATGTATGGTGGTCGTTATCGAACGAATACGATTTTAACCGGATGAAGACGGTGGAGGATTGGGACCGGCTGCTCCTATATGTGCAGCGCAGAGATGCTTACCAGCATCTTCGTTCGATTCATAACGGAACCAAGATGTATGAGCATGCCACCGTATACGATTTCACCAAATCGTGGCTCACGCATCAAAGCATTCAGCATTGGGATGCGGGTGCAACGACAGAACTGCTGGCCAAGGCGCACAAACCGGTCGTTATCGATGAGATATCCTATGAAGGCAATGTCGCTAAACGCTGGGGAAATATTACGGGTCTCGAACTGATGGACCGGTATTGGGAAGGTATGACGAGAGGCGGTTTCGTTGCGCACGGCGAGTGCTTCGAGAATAAACCGACCGGTGCCTGGATTTCGCGCGGAGGAAGGCTGTACGGGGAAAGCCCCGAACGCATCCGTTTCCTGCGGCGGCTGATTGAAGAAGGACCCGAGGATTGGATGGGTGCGCGTGAGGAAGGCTCCTATGCGCTGATTTATTTGGGCAAATATCGCTTCTCTTCCTATAAACTGTCGATGCCTTCCGACCGGCAGTACCAGATCGAGCTCATTGATATTTGGAACATGTCGGTATCAAAAGTAACAGGCACATATACGGGACAGAGCGAGGTGACGCTGCCGGCCCAGCCTTATATGGCCTTGCGCCTCCAGGCAGTATGAGAGAGGATGTTCAAAAAGTTGTCTTCCGATGACGAAGTAGTTCAAGGAGCGGAATCGACGTAGAATCTTGAATTCAGCCGGGCCAAAGCGGGTGCTTCCGAAGGATGTTTCTTACAGAAACATTTCAGTACGTAGATCTGTCTACGCTCCGCTACTTAGTCCCTAGCTTTCAGCTCAAGCGTTTTGAAAAAACGCACTTCGGAAGCATACGCTTCGGTCCTAGAAACCCGACTTTTTGAACTTACATTTTGAACTTACATTATGAGAGAGGAGAGGAAAACGATTGATGCAATTCGAAGACACGGTCAGGCGTTGGGATGCGTTTGAACTGCGGCTTCCCTCTGATCCGGATGACGCATTGTACGCGGAAGCAGGGCTCCGCACTGTATTTGCAAAGGGAACGCGGCAGTTGTATGCGGACGGCTTTTACGACGGGAACGGCTCGTTGATCGTCCGCTTCATGCCGGACGAACAAGGGGTGTGGTCGTTCCATGCGGATGGTCCGTCGCTCCCTATCGGCGGATTGAAGGGTGAGTTTTTGTGCCTGCCGGCGGATGCCGGCGTGCATGGGCCTGTACGCGTGGCCGACGCAACGCATTTTGCCTATGCGGATGGAACGGCTTTTACGCCATTTGGTACGGAACTGTCAGCATGGCATATCCAGGACGATGCATGCCGTGCCAAGACGATCCATACGCTGCAAGCGTCGGTTTTCAATAAAGCCCGTATGAGTTTGATGCCGAATGCGGAAAACAGAGGACCGGGGGAAACTGTCTTCTCGCCGTTCGCGGCCGGCGAAGGCGGCAAGCTGGACTTCGATCGCTATAACCCGGCTTATTTCGCCAGATTGGAGGAATGTCTGCAGGCGCTGGGCCAGCACGGGATCGAGGCGGAGCTTACGCTCTTCCCGGCAAATGAAGCGGATATTCAGCTGACGCCGGTGCAGGAAGAACGTTACATCCGCTATGTCGTATCGCGTTTGGCGGCTTATCGGAATGTATGGTGGACGATAGCCGATTTGGGAGACGGCACGCTGCGACGGGATAAAGATTGGCGGTGCGGCTGCCGAACCGTCCGTGAATGCGATTACGGCCAGCATTTGCTTACCGTTCATGGTGCGCCTGCTGCGTATGATTGGGGGGCTCCTTGGCTGACCCATATCAGTCTCCGGCATGAGGAGGTAACAATTGCCTCAACCTTTACGCTTCAGTATGAGAAGCCGGTCATCATTGACCACTGCGGTTATGAAGGAACCGGGCCGGGAAAAGAAAACGCCTTGCCGCCGGAAGAGCTGGTGTACCGGATTTGGGAAGGCCTGACCCGCGGCGGATATGTGACCCATGGTGAAGCGCTCATCGGCTCCGGGGACACGTGCTGGTCCATTCATGGCGGCGAGCTGCAAGGGGAGTGCTGGCCGCGCATCGATTATTTGCGCAAGCTAATCTCTGATGCGCCGGAATTTTTGACGTACAACAGAATGCGTCATGACGTATCGACGATAGAGCGGCAAGGCGATTACTCCCTGTCTTATTTCGGAGCACATCGCTGCACGTCACGCTTATTCGCAATGCCGGGCGGCGAATTCGCGGTGGATCTGATCGATACCTGGAATATGAAGCTCGAGAGGCTGGACCAGACCTTTCAGGAACGGTTTGTGATCAAGCTGCCGGGCAAGCTGTATTATGCACTTCGTCTCCAAAAGGTTAGCGATGTTCCGGTAACCGGCACCATTACAGAGCAGGAACAAGAACCGCTGCTGGCCGTAGGAGACGGGGATTGATCCTGTCCGGATGTAGAAACGATAGGGAAGGAGCGTGGCAGAATGAAGACATTCCGGCTGGCAAGTCGTGCCGGTAATCGAATCGTTGAGCTGCGGCAGTCGGACAACGATATTGATTGGCAGCTGACTAGCGGGGGAGACGCCAAGCCTTATTTTAGCGATTCGTTAAGCCGTATGGCGGTGTGCTCCCAAGGGCGTCCATGGCGCGCCGATCGGATCACGCTTAAGTCTTCGCGGGTCGAGTGCGATGACGATATGCTGCGCGTGGCCGCGGATTGCGGTGAGCTCCACCTTGCGATCGAGCTGAGCTTCGATGCGGAAGGACTGCTCCGCGTGGATGTGACATGGGAAAACACGGGAGACGTGACTTTGAAAGACGCCGCCGTGGGCCTGGAATGGGAGCTTGGCACCCGCGGCAAAGAGAACGTGACCATTCCGCATATGATCTACAATAACAATCCGTCCGCCGATCCGGCAAGGCTTGTACCGCGTCTTGGCGTCGGGGAGTTTCAGGGGTTCATCTGTGAAGAGCACCGGCTGCCCATTCCATGCGTCAACGTGGAATGGGAGGAGGATAAGGGTCATCAAAGGTCGTTCACCTTGTTCTCACTGCCCTCTTATATCGAGTCGGAGGACGGCACCGTTCATTACGGCTCGCTCGGCGCATACAGACGAAACGGAAATATTTCGCTGACGGCTATGAGCGGCGTGCTGATGTTCAACGGCGAAAAGGATATCGTCTATGTGAGTAAAAGCTTGACGGGACCTTATGACGGCGGCTATACCGATTTTCCCCCGGGTTTCTCCCTAACAAAGCATTATGTGTTGGAATGGGGTCCGCAGCAGGTGCCGGGCCGGGCCTTCTCACAGGTCGTTCACCGCGCTGTCCGGCTGTATGAGCCGAGAGGGGCAGCCCCGCATTCAATTGATGAGCTGATCCGATTGAAGACTCTGGCGATGGATGACCGCTGGCGGGAGACGGAGCAAGCTGCCGGTTATGTGAAGTTCAATGACCGGAATGCATTCGGCCTCGTTTCGAAGCATGGGCTGCATTATATGTACGGCTGGACGGGACAGTGCCTGAAGCTGGCGTGGTGCGACGCTTTTATCGGATTCGGCGAGCGGGATTCCGAACGCATGCTGCGGTGCAAAAAAGCGGTGAGCTTTTACCTGAAAGGAAGCGGTACCGCGGTGCCCGGGCTTCGCAGCAGCTCGTACCATCTGTCAGACGGCCGCTGGGAAAATTTCCATCGGCAGCTGGAGGCGGTCGTCTCAAGCCGTGCCTTTGGAGAAACAGAGAGCGACTTGGCGGACATTATTCTGTTATTCCGCAGCAGAGGCGAGGCGGTGCCGGAGGATTGGACGGATGAGCTTAAACGATCCGCGGATTTCCTGCTCAGCGCAGCCATGCCTTCAGGCATTTTTCCGGCGAGCTGGAGCTTGGATGGGCAAGCAGCCGAGACGGAAATTACGGCTGCCGGCATTCCGTGTGTCATCGCATTACTGAAAGCTTACCAGGTTACGGGCGAAGCCACCTACCTCCAAGTCTCGACATCCTCCATGGAACGCTATTATGAGCTGCATGCCAAGACCTTTGAGCGACCATTCGCACGGTCCACGCTGGATGCAAGATGCGAGGACAAGGAGGCGGGGATGTTTTTCTTCATCGCGGCCTATGAGCTGTTCCGGCTGACCGATGAAGCTGAGTACCGGGAATGGGCCGAAATCGCAGCGGACTGGATTCTGACTTATGTGTATCTGTGGAATCCGGCTTATGATCAAGGATCAGCGTTTAGGGAACGGGGATTCAATGCCGTGGGCTGGCCGGGCGTGAGCGTGCAGAATCATCACCTCGACGTCTTCTTTCCGACGTATGAGCTGTGGCAATTCGGACGCCTTACTGGAAACGAAATGTACGTTCGCCTGGCCCGGACGATCTTTGACGCCCTTGGCCAGGGCATTTGCACCAAGCCGGGCGAGTGGGGATTTACCGTCGTTGGAGAACAGGCCGAAGGATTTTTTCAATCCAATTTTCAGGGGCGGGGGCGCTCCAATACCTGGAATCCGTCATGGGTCATTTCGGAGGTGCTTCATCATGCCCTTCGTTTTCGGGCTGCCCTGGCACAAGAGGATGAAGCGCTTCAAGGAAGGGTCAATTATCACTGACGATTTCGGGGAACCGGGATCGGCGGTGTTTAGGGGAGTGATGCATAATGATTAAACCGCAAGGTATTATTCCTGCCATGGTGACGCCGTTCGATGACAATGGGCGCCTTCATGAAAAGGTTGTCCGTCAAATGATTCGCCGTTTGCTGCAGGCAGGGGTTCACGGAATATTTGTGCTTGGGACCAATGGCGAGTTTTTTGCGATGAACGATGATGAGAAGGTTGAACTGGTGCGTATCGCGGCGGATGAAATTGCAGGCCAGGTTCCGCTCTATGCCGGTTCAGGCGCGGTGACGACAGCGGAGACCGTCTCGTTGTCCCGCAAATTGGAGGAGGCGGGTGCAGACGTATTATCCGTGATCACGCCTTACTTTGTTCCGGTGAATCCATCGGAGATCCATGAGCATTTTAAGGCGGCGGCGGGATCCACGGACCTGCCGATCGTTCTCTACAACATCCCGGCACGTACGGGTGTCATGCTGGAAGCGGGTACGGTTGCCTCGCTGTCGCAAATCCCCAATATCGTCGGGGTGAAGGATTCGAGCGGCAACTTCGAGCATATGCTTCAGCTTATTCAACAGACGGATCCCGACTTCTCCGTTCTTGCAGGTACGGACTCCTTCATTTTATCGGTTCTGATGGCGGGCGGATCCGGCGCCATCGCCGCATCCGCGAATATTGCGCCGGAAAAGGTCGTCTCCATTTACAGCCATTGGCAGGCCGGGCGGCATGCCGAAGCTGCAAAGGCCCAGGCTGACATCGCGGTCGTCCGCAAGCTGATGCAGTACGGGACGATCCCCGCGGGGCTGAAGGAAGTGATGAACCAGCTCGGAATCGAGGCTGGCTCGCCCCGCCTGCCTGTGCAGCCGGTCAGCGCAGAGGTGCGGAGTACCATTGCTCATGTTTTGGGCGAGGCAGGCTTCGTGAAGGGGAGGTAAGGTGATGGCGGTTCTGTTTCAGACGGCCGGATCCATTCTGGCCGGGGGAGGAACGTTCCATACGGTCGCAGAGCAAATCCGGAAGCAGCTCGGTCCAATCCAGCGCGCGCTAATCATCACGACACAAAGCCTCAGGAGGAACGGAACTGCGGAACAGCTTCAGGAGCAGCTGCGCCATTCGGACATTGCCGCTGACATTCTCGGGGAAGACATTCTTCCCGAACCGACGGCTGCGGCGATAGAAGCCATTCATGCGGCAATCCACGGCGAAGCGTACGAAGCTTATATCGGGATCGGCGGCGGCAGTGTGCTCGACGCAACCAAGCTGCTCTCGGTGCTGGCGACGAACGGCAAGCCGATCGAAGACATGCTTGGCACGGACAACATCGAACACGAAGGCATTCCGACCGTGCTTATTCCAACGACATCAGGCACAGGGGCGGAGGTTACGCCCAATGCGATTGTGACGCTGCCTGAGCGCCAATTGAAGATCGGAGTCGTAAGCCGCCGCTTATATCCCAGGTTGGCGGTGCTGGACCCCGAGCTGACGCTTACGCTTCCGAAGGCGGTGACCGCATCGACGGGCATGGATGCTTTTACCCATGCGCTGGAATCGTTCATAGGACAAAAAGCAAATCCAATCAGCGATTTGTTTGCGCTTGAATCAATCCGGCTGATCAGCGGAAGCATCGTGGAAGCATGCGAAGACGGAAGCTCCATTCGCGCCCGCTCAGCGATGCTGTACGGCTCGGCGTACGGCGGAGCAGCCCTTGCAGCTTCGGGTACGGCTGCCGTGCACGCGATGGCCTATCCGTTAGGCGGCCGGTTCGGAATTCCGCATGGCACGGCGAATGCGATGCTCCTGCCCCATGTCATGGAGATGCAGCTTGACGCAATCGCCGGCCGCCTTGCGCAGGCAGCGGCAGCGATGCGGCAGGGCATGGGCCACGCCGCAAGCCGTGACAGTCATGCCCGCGCCGAAGCCGAATGGGCGCTTGGACAGATCGCGGAGTGGACGGACCAGATTGGAATCCCGCAGAATTTGGCGGAATACGGCGTGATGGAGCAGGATCTCCCGGCGATGGCCCTTGGGGCCTCGGAGGTGAAGCGCCTTATGGATAACAATCCGAAGCGGTTCTCTCTTGAAGAACTGGAGAGCATCTATCGAAAACTGTTGCCTACAACGAAAGTGAAATAGGAGGTACCCATATGCGGACCATTGTGGTGGATCAAAGCGGAAACGGAGATGTTCTTACGGTGGCGGAAGCGATCGCAGCTGTGCCGGATCATGCCGCCGAACGAACGCTCATCATGTTGAAGAACGGGGAGTACTGCGAAAAAATAACCGTTCCGGCAAGCAAGACGAACCTTTGTCTAAGTGGCGAAAGCAGGGACGGCGCCGTCATCGTGTATGACGATTCGGTCTCAAAGTTAAAACCGAACGGCGAGAAAATGACGACTTACGAAACGGCCACCTTTACCGTGCTGGCTAACGATTTTTACGCGGAGAATGTGACCTTTGCGAATTCTGCCAGCAGGCTGGAGCGTGCTGGGCAGGCTGTTGCCCTTGAAGCGGCAGGGGACCGCGCGATCTTCCGGAGCGTCGCAATCCTGGGACACCAGGATACTTTATATACGCCTGGAAATGGCAGACAATTGTACGATCGTTGTTATATTGAGGGAACGGTGGACTTTGTGTTCGGGTCGGCGACAGCCGTGTTCAAGGAATGCGAGCTGCATAATCTGAACCGCCATAACGGCTATGTGACGGCCGCTTCGACCGGTATTGAGCAGCCTTACGGTTACGTGCTGCTTCAATGCAGGCTGACGTCATCCACCACTGCGGAGACGGTAAGCCTGGGCCGGCCATGGAAACCATACGGAAGCACGATCTTTGTAAATACGTGGATGGATCGCCATATCCGCCCGTCAGGTTGGGATAACTGGCGTGATCCGAGCAAAGAGATTACTTCACGGTATGCGGAATACGGAAGCACGGGACCGGGTGCCGTGCAGGCGGACCGGATCGGCTGGGCCAAAATGCTGACGGAACAATCGGCGGCCACGTTAAGCGTCAGCAGCGTGCTGGCAGGGGAAGACGGATGGAATCCGGAGGAGATCGGCCTTCCGACGGCATCAGCCTGATTTGGCTTCGCGATTCTTAATCTTTGATATGAACCTTTGAAGCCTTAAAAACACCGAAGCTCCTAGACTTCCATAAGTCAGTGCGCGGGCGGGCGATATCTCGGTAATCAGACTTACACAGAGCTTTCTTACGGAGAGAGGAGTGAATAGCGTTGTGGAATCCTGATTCTTTTATAGAGATGCTGTATGCAAATTCAGACCCTGCCAGAAAGGAAAACTCCAAGCTAAGCCGCCCAGCGCGCAAAGCGCTGTTGAAAGAGCAGCTTCAATCTTCGCTGACGCTGGCATTATTCGATGACATGCGCACACCGCTTGAGCCGGTTATTCTGGAACGCGTCGAATATGAAGATTATATCCGGGAACGCGTCGACATCGGTACAGTCACCGGACTGCGGATGCCGGTCTATATCCTCATTCCGAAAAAGCCGGCAGCGTCCGGTAAGCTTCCAGGCATGCTGGCGCTGCACGGCCATGGCTATGGGAGCCGAGAGGTCGTGGGCCTTGCCGAAGACGGCACGATCCAAGAGAAGAAAGGCGGGCATAACAGCTTTGCGCTCGAGCTCATGAAGCAGGGGCATATGGTCGCAGCACCGGAAATGATCGGCTTGGGCGACCGCAGGCTCATCCGTGATACGAAACCGGGCAAGGAAAGGAGCTCCTGCGTTTCCCTGACCGGCCAATTGATGATGTACGGCATGTCCCTTGCAGGGCTTCGCGTATTCGAAGCACTTCGAGCGCTGGATTATTTGGCGTCCCGGCCTGAAGTCAATCCCGGGCAGATCGGCTGTATGGGTTTTTCCGGCGGCGGTTTGGTCGCAGCCTACGCATCGGCGCTGGATGAGCGGATACGGGCAGCGGTGCTGTGCGCCTTTACCAATACGTTTATTGGCAGCATTCTATCGATCAATCACTGCATAGATAACTTCATACCCGGCGTACTCGGTTATGCCGAGCTCCCCGACCTCATTGGCATTATTGCCCCGCGTCCGCTTTTCATCGAATCGGGAGCAAACGACCCGATCTTTCCAGCCGCTTCGGTCCGGGAGGCGGTTGAGATTCTTCAAAACGTTTATCTTGAGGAAAACGCGGCGTCCATGCTCCAGTACGATATATTCCCGGGCGTGCACGAAGTGAGCGGACGCGCTGCATATCCATGGCTTCTCTCGACATGGCGCGGCGGCAAGTCGGCCGCACAGTGAAGGATGGCGTATTGCCGTGACAAGAAAATTGAAAGATGCTATCGGAGGTGCTACAAACAATGAACCCAAGCGTATGGCTGAGCATACAACGTGATGCAACACCACGGATGCAGCATGGACTAGAGCAGCTGATCGGCGCACTGAAGGACAGCGGTTATGAGACGAATGTGGCGGATGAGGAATGGAATGCGCTTTCTTATACAAAATCCCCGGACTTGAAAATTTACATCGGTCACCGCGAAGAGTCGGAATTGATCCGGACTTTGGAACAGCAAGAGGTGTTAATCTACCATTCGCATGCACCGGGCAAGGAGGGCTTTTATTTAGCCACGCTGCCAGGGAATTTGATCGTCGTATCCGGAGGAAATGATACGGGCGCCTTATACGGAGCGATGGAGCTCGCCAGCAGGATCCGCTCGGCAGGGAAAGTGCCGAATCTCCTCGCGCATGGGGAAACCCCGGATTTTGTTTTGCGCGGCCCTGTGCTTGGACTGCAGAAGACGGAGATCGAGCCGCCCCGGCGTACATATGAGTATCCGATTACGCCCCAACGGTTCCCTTGGTTTTATGATCGATCGATGTGGATCGACTATTTAGATATGCTGTGCCGGCAGCGCAGCAATGTCGTGTATATCTGGACGGGACACCCTTTCGCTTCCTTGGTCAAAGTCGAAGATTATCCCGAAGCGCTGGAAGTGACGGAAGAAGAGTATCAGCTCAACTCCGAGACGTTCAGCTGGCTGACGCAAGAGGCGGATAGACGCGGCATTTGGGTTGTACTGAATTTCTACAATATACATATCCCGCTGCCGTTTGCCAAAAAACACGGGCTGGAACTTCACCAGCCGAAACCGCTGCCGATTACCGCAGACTATACCCGGAAATCGATCGCGGCATTTGTTCGAACCTATCCAAGCGTCGGGCTGATGCTGTGTCTCGGCGAAGCGCTTCAAGGGAGCGTCTATGGAGCGGAATGGTTTATTGACACCATTCTTGCCGGGGTGAACGAAGGGCTTCACGATCTGAACATGAAGGATTATCCGCCCATCATTCTGCGTGCCCACGCGCTGAAGGCGGAGCCGATCATCGAAAAGGCTGCCCCGCTGTATCCGAATTTGTATACCGAAGCCAAGTACAACGGCGAGTCGTTGACGACCTGGACGCCAAGGGGCGGTTGGGTACAGACTCATCGGAACTTAAGCAGCATGCAGTCGGTGCATATCGTAAATATTCACATCTTGGCGAATCTGGAGCCCTTCCGTTACGGAGCACCTGCTTTCATACAAAAGAGCATGCAGGCAGCGAAGCATCGGCAGAAGGCGAACGGCCTGCATGTGTATCCGTTATTTTACTGGGATTGGCCTTATAGCGGAGACAAGGCGGAGCCGAGGCTGAAGCAGGCGGATCGCGATTGGATATGGTATGCCGCCTGGGCACGCTATGCCTGGAATCCGGACAGGGACCCGGAAACGGAGGCATACTATTGGATCGAGGAATTTGCTGCAAGGTTCGGCTCACGTGAAGCGGGCGCTCTGCTGCTTGAAGCGTACGATGCCTTCGGGGAATGCGCACCGAGGATTCTGCGCCGGTTTGGGATAACGGAAGGAAACAGGCAGACCTTATCGCTCGGCATGAAAATGAGCCAGTTGACCAATCCGGACCGGTATTCCCCTTACAGAGCGCTTTGGGAGGATCACGCGCCGCAAGGCGAAAGGCTGGAAACATATGCTGCGAGAGAAGCAGCCGGAGAGCCGCACATCGGCGAGACGCCGATCGATGTCATCGAATCGGCCGAGATGTTTGCCGATCAGGCCTGGGCCGCCGTGCAGAGGGCCGATTCCCATGTCACGAGCAACAGGGAAGAATACGAACGGATTGTCACAGACGTGGAAGCGATTCGGTATTTGATGAAGTTTTATGGAGCCAAGGTGCGCGCAGCCGTCAAGGTGCTTCGATACAAGCATAAGGTGAACGGCAGCTATCTGGATCATACGGATGTCTTGGCGGAGGCGGTTTCCGATCTTCGCGAAAGCCTGGATTGGTACCGGAAGCTGACAGCGTTGACGGAACGTACCTACCTGTACGCCAACAGCATGCAAACCCCGCATCGCAAAATACCGATTCCTGACGGCAAGAAATTCAAGCATTGGAAAGACTGCCTTCCTGTTTATGAGGAGGAGCTACGATGCTTCGAATCCAACGTAAAACAGCTGCAGTCCGGCAAGCTTCCTGATCACGTTGGCCATGAGCAGAGGTTTGAGCCCTATCGGCAGGCGAAATTTCGTTTAATGACCCAAGGTGCAGAAGGTTATGAGGTAACGAAGGACAGCAGTCTGTTCACGGATGGTGAAGTGTATATCCAGAGCTGCGCGGAAGAGTTGGAAGGCTTGACCGGAATCCGGTTTAGCCGCAGGGATGCCGCGAACCGTGGCATGCCTTTAGAGTTCGAAACGGATATCCCGGTGCGCCTGCTTGTCGGCTATTTCAACTCATCCGATACGCAGTGGCTTCAGGTGCCGACTTTGGATGAAAATACGCATGCGGATGATCGGGGAGGGCTATCGCCTATTTTGCGGAAAGGGATCAAGACTTCGTTCTATCCGAGCGTTAACGTGCATGCGTTCTTGTATGAACCCGGGCGGCATGTGCTGAACCTCGGCAAGGGAGCTTATGCCGTGCTCGGCGTCATTGCCGCCGACCAGCAGATGAAGGAGCGGGACGTAGCACCGTTCAGTGAAAGCTCCCGCTCGTTGGATTGGCTGTATAGCTGAGCGTTAAGCCAGTAACAACGAAATGGAGTTGAATTGTACATGGAAAAGAGCACGTACCGGCTTGGCGTGATCGGCTTGGGGGAAGGAAGAAGTATTCTTTCGGCGGCACAGGCCAGCGGACGCTGGGAGATCGTCAATATGTGCGATATTAATGAAGACATCTGCAAGGAACGGGCGCTTGAATTCGGATTGACCCGTTACACGCTTCAATACGATGAGCTGCTCCATGATCCCGCCATTGACGTGATTGCGATATATACGCCGGATCAATGGCATGGGAGACATATCAAGCAGGCATTCGAGGCAGGCAAGCATGTCATCGTCACGAAGCCGATGCTGAATTCGCTGGAAGGCGTTCATGATGTGCTCGAAGCATCGAAGTCTTCCGGCAAGCATCTGTTTGTTGGACAGAGCAGCCGCTTCTTTGAGCCGATGATTCATCAGCGGAAAGATTATGTTGCCGGGCGGCACGGTGATCTGGAGGCCGTTGAAGCATATTACATTTCGGACGCCAGATGGTTTCTGGAACGCAGCTGGAGCAAGCAATCCGGCTTCAGCTGGATGTACAATTTCATGATTCATGCCGTTGATCTGGCCCTCTGGTATTTGCCGGGGATCGAGGAAGTGTTCGGATACGGGCGTTCAAGCAGCACCAACAGCGAGCATGGTCTCTCCGTACCGGATACGATGAGATTCCTGATGAGAGACCGTGAAGGGCGCATCGCTCAAGTGAGCGGCTCCTATACGACCCCGGCGCTCCGCGGCGTCGATCCGGGAATCAGCTGTACGCTTCGCGGAACAAACGGTACGAGCCGAGCAGTGTACTCCAGGCTGGAGTACTACACCCACTTCCATAAGGAGAAGACGGTAGTTCACTCCTTTGAGGAAAAACGGCCCTATTACTTCCGCTTCGAAGGGGAGAGCCACCATGCCGGCGAGTACCAGAACTACATCGAATATTTTGCCGAATGCCTTGATCAGGGAGAGATCCCGAAGCCGGACCTTCGTGAAGGCATTCGGACGCTGGCGGTCATGGCCGCGATGGAGCGCAGCATGGAGACGGGCCAGCCGGTTCGTGTAGAGGATATCCTGCGGGAGCACTCACTCGCTTGACCGATGCGGGGAACAAAACCCGGGAAGCGATCACTTGATTCCAAGTGGCTGCCTCCCGGTTTTTTTTATGAGGAATACCGGCATCGCAATCCCAAAGAAACTATTATATTCACTACATGTTATCATAAGCCTGTAACATAAATGATTGCAGACAGGTAAATATCAACTGCTAATTACAGTATCCAAGGTATAGAGAGGGGTAAGGCATGGCAAATATCGAGCACCTGCAAACCGTACATGTTCCAGCGTCGATGGTGTATGAAGCTTTGACCACCGCTGAGGGACTGTCGGAAATATGGACCAATGAACTCATTATTAATCATCAAATGGGCTCTATTAACGAATTTCGATTCGGTAGCCATGACATAACTAAGATGAGAATAGAGGAATTGATCCCTAATAAAAAAGTCATATGGAAGTGTATAGATTCAGATCCAGAGTGGATAGGTACGATGATTTCCTTTGATATTGAAGAAAAGAATGGGAAGTCTTTTATTACTTTGCGTCAAATGAACTGGAGAGAAGTAACCTTTTAATAATAATCACCTGGAGTTTTTCCTTTATCTCGGTGTTTTGTTGCGCACTTTGAGATTTGGGGAGGTACTCCTTTTTTCATGCTCTAAAAACATAAGCGCAGTAAGACCTTAGAATGATGAAATTAATTCTACCTTTTATGACTTCCTGCTATCCTTGAACCCATCAAAATACCAAGCCAGAGGCGGCGAAAATAAACAAAGACTCCGAATAAACGGAGTCCGAAGCATCCCTGTTTAGGGATATGGTTGAGAACCACTATGGTTCGGCGTGAATTCTGGCTTTTTTGTCCGCATCGATGATGGTGTGAACCGCGCTTTTCCAGCCCGCATATAAATGGTGTCTGTCAGCTTCATCCATTTGAGGCATAAAAATTTCGTATAAAAGGGAGTTTCCCGCCAAGTCATGAAGGCTGGACCAGAAGCCAACGCATAGTCCACCCAAGTATACCGAACCCATGGCCGACAATTCGGCGCATGCGGATCGGGTCAGCGGACGGTTCAGCAGATCGCTCTGGAATTGCATAAGCCAATCGTTCGCCGAAGCGCCCCCATCCGCCCGGAGTTCCCGGAGGGGTATGCCGGACTTCTCTTCCAGAATGGCCACGGAATCTTTGACCTGGTAGGCAATGCTCTCCAGCGCCGCACGAATAATATGACCGCGTCCCGATGAGCGGCTCATCCCAAGAATGGCCGCCCGTGCGTAAGGTTCCCAATAAGGGGCGCCCAATCCGACAAATGCAGGGACTAAATACACACCCTCCGTCGAGGGGACACTGTCCAGAAGCACCTGCAATTCCTCATACGTGGAGAACAATCCCAAATTGTCGCGAACCCACTTGATGCTGTCTCCTGTCGTACGCAGGACCGATTCCAGCGCATAGGTTACCTTGCCTCCGGCTCCCCAGGCGATGGTTGTGACAAGCCCCTCCTCACAAGGGAGTGCTCGTTCTCCCACATTCATCATCACCGATGTTCCTGTACCGTATGTCGCTTTCGCCATGCCGGGTTCATGGCAGAACTGTCCGAATAAAGCCCCCTGGGAGTCGCCGATCACGCCTGAAATCGGAATTTGTTCACGGAATAATAAAGGTTCCTTCGTAAACCCGAAGAGGGTGTCCGACGGTTTGACAGCCGGCAGCAGGGAAGCGGGGACGCGAAACAGGGAGCAGAGGTCTTCATCCCACTGCAGGGTATGAATGTTGAACAGCGAAGTCCGGCTTGCATTCGTATAGTCCGTTGCGTGGACGGAACCGCCCGTCAGCTTCCAGACCAGCCAGCTGTCGATCGTCCCGGCGAGCAGGCGGCCTTCGGCTGAAAGCTTACGCGCTCCGTCCACATGGTCCAGGATCCACTGCAGCTTCGTTGCCGAGAAATAGGGGTCCAACATCAGACCCGTTTTGTCCGCGACGGTCTGCCCGTTTCCGCCATCATGCAACTGCGTGCATACGTCGGCGGTTCGCTGGCACTGCCAGACGATGGCCGGATAGATGGGTAGGCCAGTGGTTTTGTCCCAGATCAACGCCGTCTCACGCTGATTGGTCAGGGTTAGCACCGCCAATTCAGCCGGATCAATGCCGGCTGCCTCTAAGCAGGAGCGGGCCACGGCAATGACATTGCCGTAGATTTCAAGCGGATCATGCTCGACCCAGCCGGGCTGCGGGTAGTACTGCTTGTGCTCCTTCGAGCTGCGGGCAACGGTGTTCCCTTGACGGTCCACGAGGAGCGCCTTTGTTCCCGAGGTGCTCTGATCGATGGCCAAAATGTATTGCTGCTCATGCATCATGTACTTGCCCTTTGCTTGTGCATGAGCTGATGAGCCAACTCCTGGAGGTGTGCGGCACTAATGCCGTAGTGACGGAATACCTCCGACGTTTTCCCGGCAATGGCGGGCTCGTCAGGGATGCCTACAATGTTCACCGGAACGGGGTGATGCTGCACGACAACCTCGGCGACGGCAGCGCCCAGGCCGCCGTAAATGCTGTGTTCTTCGACCGTGATGATACGTCCGGTTTCCCGGGCGGCTTTCACGATCACTTCTTTGTCCAGCGGCTTGATCGTGTGCATATTCAGGACCCGGGTGGAAATGCTGTCTCCGGCGAGGCGGTCTGCAGCGTCCAGGGCGACGCGAACGGTCTCGCCGGTCGCAATGATCGTCACATCCGTCCCCTCCCGCATCGTAACGGCTTTACCGATTTCAAAGGGATAATCATCGGATGGATAGACGTCTTCGACCGGGTTCCTGCCAATGCGGACATAAGCGCCGCCATCATATCGGACGAGCGCTTCGGTCATTTTCTTAGTCTCGTGCCGGTCGGCCGGCATCATGACGACGAGCCCCGGAATGGCCCGGGCAACGGCGATATCCTGCACGGAGTGATGCGACATGCCGAGCGCCCCATAGCTTACGCCGCCGCTAATCCCAATAAGCTTTACGTTCGTATTGGAGTAAGCGACGTCGACTTTGATCTGTTCGATGCTGCGCATGCTTAAAAAGCAGGCAGGGGAAGTGACGAAAGGCTTTTTCCCGCTGTGGGCAAGTCCTGCCGACATGCCTACGATATTCTGCTCCGCAATACCCACCTCAACGAATTGCTCGGGATAGGCGTTAGCGAAGGGGGCCATCGCCGCGGACCCGCGCGAATCGCTTGCCAGCACCATAATGTCCCGGTCTGTTTTGGCCAGTTCCAGCAGCGTTTCGCAAATGACCTGCCGGTTTGGAATCGAATTCATGCTAGATCACCTGTCCTTCACGTGAAAGTTCTGCGATCTGGGCTTCCAGCTCAGAGAACGCGAGCTTCAGCTGCTCATCATCGGGGACATGATGGTGCCAGGCAGCGACGTTTTCGGCAAAGGAAACCCCCTTGCCCTTAACGGTGTTCGCTATGACCAGGGTCGGCTTTCCAATGACGACTGGAGCGGAATGAAACGCTTCCACCAATGCGTCCATGTCGTTGCCGTCGATAGAGACGACATGCCAGCCGAAAGCCCGCCATTTCTCATCGAGCGGATCCAGCCCCATCACTTCCTCCGTGGTGCCGCTGATCTGGAGGCGATTGCGATCGACGATCCCGATCAAGTTATCCAGCTTATAATGAGCGCCGGCCATCGCGGCTTCCCAGTTGGAGCCTTCCGCTTGCTCGCCGTCACCCATCAGGCAGAAAACGCGGTACGGCAGACCGTCGCGCTTCGCGGCCAGCGCCATGCCTGCAGAGATCGGCAGGCCATGGCCGAGCGCGCCGGTGTTCATCTCCACTCCCGGCACCTTGTTGTTGGGATGCCCGATGAGACGCGTTCCGAACTGGCTGTACGTTTTCAGTTCTTCTTTCGGAAAAAAGCCTTTGTCCGCAAGGATGCACCACAGCGATTCAACGGAATGGCCTTTACTTGCGATAAACCGGTCCCGCAGCTCCCATTTCGGATTCGCCGCATCAACGTTCATGACGTCGTAATATAATGCCGTTAAAATGTCGGTATTGCTGAGCGATCCGCCGGTATGCCCGGTTTTGGCACGGTGAATGATGGTGAGAAGATCCATGCGGATATGGGCTGCCTTGATCTTTAACGCTCTCGTGTCCATAATGAATCCTCCTTAGGCATGGGTGCTTGCTGATGTCTTGCGGACTAAATCCGAGCCGCGCAGCCAGCTTTGAATTTCCTGCTCTGTAGGATCCACGGGATCGGCCGTAAGACCTGGAATATAATTGCAGGCTTCATAGATGGCAGGGATGACATTCGCATGTATGCCAACCGAATGATGCACGTAAGGGCCTTTCACGAGCTTTTCTTCCCAAAGCGGCCAGTCATTCACTTCGACCCAGACGTAGGAACCCCGTGTATATGGACCTTGAATTCCTTTGGCACGGCCTAAAAAAATCGAATAGTCTCCATGGTCCCCGTCAAATCGTGCGATGCTCATGCTGCCGCCGCGGATTTCGCCTTCATGGGTTCCGGGAGCATGGTCATCGAAGAGGAAGTGCTTGCGCAGCCGGGGCTTTTGCTCCACGCTTAACGACACCGGGAAATTGCCGCAATGGAACAGCAGCTCGCCGTTGTCGTTCTCGGGGTGCCTGACGGTAATGTCGGCGAAGAAGGTCGGATGCTCATTCATCGCGGCGGCCTGCACTATGATTGAGGTGATCGCCCCATGGATATCGGTCTCGCACGTAACCGGAATTTGTTCGTCCGTCAGAATCGCATTGGCGAGACACGGCATGATCGACATCGCTTCCTGCAATGAGGACCAGCATTGAATCGCGATGGCGCTGCTATGGGTTTCTTGGGCGTAAGATTTCATGGCGACCTTAAGTGCGGCGATCCTGCGGATATCCCCTTCGGTGACTTCGCTGACATCGAGCTTTTCCTTGATGTAATCGATCACTTCCAGCAGCTCACTGCTGCCGCTGGACTCGATCTTCTTCGACCGCGACTGGATGTCGACGAGCGTAATCGGGTGGATTTCGATGCCGAAGCGTTCCAGCAGTTCGCCTTCATTACAGATCATCGTCCAGAACGAAGCGGGGCGGGGACCGATTTGAAGAATGCGGAGGCTTTTAAACTGGCGTACCACATTCGCAGCTGCGATGAAATTGGTAAATCCGCGCTCGAAGACGGGATCGTTCACCCAGCTGTTTGTGACATAGGTAAAGGGAACGCCGAAACGGCGGAGCACCTTACCGGTGGCAAAAATGCCGCATTGCGTATCACGCAGGCGCATCCCGTCTTCCAGCGGCG
Source organism: Paenibacillus rhizosphaerae (assembly GCF_014192015.1). Lineage (GTDB taxonomy): Bacteria > Bacillota > Bacilli > Paenibacillales > Paenibacillaceae > Paenibacillus_AQ > Paenibacillus_AQ rhizosphaerae. The sequence continues at coordinate 930,334 of NZ_JACHXJ010000001.1, forward strand.
CTTCGTCACGGGGACCCCAGAGAAGAACGGGCTTGCCGAGCGCCTTGCCGACGCGTGCCACGGTATCCTCCGTTCCGAAGTTGCAGTGGGGAAAGAAGACGGCATCGACCTCTTCCTCCTTGAAACGCTGCGTAATGAGATCGGCGTTCATATGATCGTCATACAGCAAGCCTTCAGGATTCAATCCCTCTAGGTCGACGATATCGATATCCATACCGAAGCTTTCAATTTGCTTCCGGATCTGCACCTTATACTTAAAGGCGTCTTCTGCGCTGAAAGTAAACCGCCGGGTAGGCGCATAACCGAGTTTTAACTTCTTCATTATTGATTCTCCTTTAGCAATATTATCTTGCGTAGTTTAGTTAAATCGAAAATAGTTTAGTTAGTTTAGTTAAGGAAATATGTAGAAATAAACCGCTTACAGCCATGATAGCACCGGTAATCAGGTCGGTCAATCCATAATATGACATTATTTAGTTATAAATCACTTAACATAAAATAAATTTAGTTAAAAATTTAGTTAACTATTGAAGTGAATCTAAAATCGTAGTACACTTCAGTTAACTAAACAGATATCCAAGAAATGGAGAGCAACCTTGTATGAAGATGGAGGACATTGCCAGAATGGCCAATGTTTCCAAGGCAGCCGTTTCATTAGCGTTTAACGGAAAGCCTGGCATTGGACAGGAGACGCGCGACCGTATTCTGCAAATCGCTGCGGAAGCGGGATATACGCCGAAGATTAGAGCAGCAGGCGCCAGGAAAGAGGAAGATGAGCAGGGAGATGGAACGAATTACGGATCCGGCGCAGCGGGGCCAAGCTCTTCTCTCGTTTTTCTCGTCGTGACGAATTCCGGAATCGTACTGGAGGAGTATTATCAGCAGCCCTTTTTCCAGGAGCTGATCCAATACATTGAAGAACGGTGCAGACAGAAGGGCTACCGGCTGTTCTTCTCCAAAGTGGATATGGAATCTTTTGAAGAAGAGATACATAGAGACGGAGGGGCCAGCCGTCATCAAGGCGTCATCGTGCTCGGCACGAATCTGTCCCGCAAGCAGATTCATTACATTCACCAGCATTTTACGAACGTTGTCGTGCTGGATACATGCTACGAAGAAATGCCGGTGCAATTCGTAGGCATTAACAATATGATGGGTGCCTATCAAGCGGGAACCTTTTTGTGCGAATCAGGGCATACGTCGATCGGCTATATTGCTTCGAGTGTGCGAATTCATAATTTCGAAGAACGGGAGCGCGGTTTTCTCAGTGCGCTTGCCGAATACGATTTTCAAGTTGCCCCTGAGCACCGGTTATCCGTCGCGCCGACGATTCTGACGTCGCAGGAAGCTTTGAAGCAGCAGCTGTCGAGTATTCTTGAAAGCGGAAAATCCTTGCCCACCGCCTGGTTTTGCGAATGCGATTATATCGCCATCAGTGCCATCAAGACGATGTCGGAGCTTGGTATCCGCGTCCCGGAAGATACGTCGATCATCGGCTTCGACAATATTAAGGAATCGGTCATCGTTTCGCCGGAATTAACGACGATTCACGTAGATAAGGAGCGTATGGCTTTCCTTGCCGTGGATATGCTGTCCGATTGGATGGAACAGGAATTAAGCGTCAAAACGAAGATCAAAGTGGATACGACATTTGTAGAACGTAAATCTTGTATTGGCAGAGCTAAACAACAGACTTAACAACGACCTCTAAGATGCCTTGGCTGAAATGATTGCAGGGCATCTTTCTCTTTATCAAGCACAAGCTAAAAAGAGGTGATTGGATGATCAGAGTGACGGAAAGCAGGAAACCCGCCAAATGGGAGGACTTATCCATCCTTGAGCAGAACCGCGAACGGCCACGAGCGGATATGGGATTGTTCGACACAATTGAGAGCGCTTACCAAGGGGATCGGGCGGGTTCTTCTTATGTGCAGGTGTTAAACGGCATATGGGATTTTCACTATGCGGAATCGCCTTCGGCCATACCGGAAGGCTATCAGCAGCCGGGTTATACCTTATCGGAGGATTGGCACTCCATTCCGGTTCCATCGAGTTGGCAGCTCCATGGCTTTGGCCGGCCGCAGTACAGCAGCTGTCCTTATCCTTTTCCTGTGGATCCGCCGCATGTGCCGAAGCTGAATCCGACGGGCTGCTACCGGACGGAGTTTCAGGTACGGGACGAGTGGAAGGAACGCGAAATTTACATTGTGTTTGAAGGAGTCGATTCGGCTTTTGAACTCTGGGTGAACGGACAGTCTGCCGGTTATAGTGAAGGAAGCCATTATACATCTGAATTCTGCATTACCCGTTTCCTTACCCCCGGCGGCAACTTGTTAGCGGTGCAGGTCTATCAATGGTCCAAGGGAAGTTATTTGGAAACGCAGGATAAATGGCGTCTAAGCGGTATTTTCCGTGACGTGTATCTGATCGCGGAGTCCGCGGCGGGCGTTAGGGACGTCAGGATTCGTACGAATTTATCGGAGGATTATGCGTCCGGAGAGCTGGAAATCGATATCGAAGTCGTCAACCGGAGACATCAGGCATGTGCTCCTTTTCAGCTGGACATCTCGCTTTTCAATGAACGCATGGAATGTATAGTGGAAAAGGCGAACCGTGCGACGCTCCAGCCCGGTCCGCTGGAAGATGTCAGGTTCAGCATGGTTGAAACCGTGCAGGCGCCGAGACTGTGGTCAGCGGAAGACCCGCAGCTGTATACGCTCTTGATCACTGTACGGGATCAGGAAACATCCGCTGTGCAGGAGGTTCGAAGGCTGGAGGTCGGCTTCCGCGATATTGTGATTGCCGACGGGCAAATGTTCGTGAACGGCAAACCGGTCGTCATCAAAGGCGTAAACCGTAACGAGTTCCATGCAGAACGCGGTGCTGTCATCACGATGGAGGACATGGAGGAGGATATCGTCCTCATGAAACGGCATAATCTGAACACGGTGCGGCTCTCCCATTATCCCAATGACCGGCGCTGGCTGGATTTGTGCGACCGCTACGGCATGTTCGTCATTGATGAAGCGGATTTGGAGACGCATGGATTTGCCTTAACCGGTGAGCGAGTGAACCAAGAGATTCCCGGGTTTGCGCGCGGTGCTGCAGAAAGTTATTTATCCGACCATCCGGATTGGACTCCTCTGTATATTGACCGCGCAAAACGCATGGTTGAACGGGACAAAAACCACCCCTGCATTATAGTCTGGTCACTCGGCAACGAATCGGGTTACGGACACAATCACGATGCTATGGCGGCCTGGATTCGTTCCGCGGACTCAACACGGCCGATCCATTATGAGCGGGCTTACGATGCGGAAACGGTGGATATCGTGAGCACGATGTACCCATCGGTCGATATGCTGAAGCAGGAAGGCAAGAAACAGGATGCCCGGCCGTATTTAATGATTGAATATGGTCATGCGATGGGAAATTCGGCCGGGAATCTTCGGGAGTACTGGAACACCATTGATAAATATCCCCGTTTGCTCGGCGGGCTGATCTGGGAATGGCGAGATCTGGCGATATTGCAGCGCAATGAACAAGGCGAAGCTTGGTATGCCTACGGCGGCGATTTCGGTGATGAGCCGCACAGCGGTTCATTCTGCATCGACGGGCTGCTGTTTCCCGACAACACGCCAAAAGCATCGCTCTTGGAATATAAAAAGGTGCTTGAACCCGTCAGGGTCAGCTATAGCGAAGCGGGTGAAGCGCTGATTATTGAAAATCGTTACAGTTTTTTATCGCTCTCGCATTTGCTGGGTACGTGGAAACTGTATCGCAATGGAGAAGCGATGCTGGCCGGAGAGCTGCCTGCACTGGATACGCTCCCGGGTGAGCGTTCCGAGCTGAAGCTTCCATTCAGCAGGAAGGTATGGGCTATAGAAGGCGAATACTGGCTTCATGTCAGCTTTACGCTGCGTCATTCGGCACCGTGGGCGGAAGCGGGCTATGAACTGGCTTGGGCAGACCTGCCGCTGCTGCTTGGCGTGACGCAAGAACCTCAATTCATGCATCCCGATGCGCTAGCGGCGGCAGTTTCCGTTATGGAGCCTGTCCATCAGCTTATGGTGGAGGAGACCCGCAGGGCCATTCATATAAAAGGAGACGATTGGAAGGCTGTTCTTGATAAGGATTCAGGAAAGCTGACGAGCTGGGATTATCAAGGCATGCCTCTGCTGGTGGAAGGACCGGCAATCAATCTGTGGCGGGCACCGCTCGATAATGATGTCCATTTGGCTAAGGCTTGGCGGGCGGCAGGCTATGACCGACTTCATACCGATGTCCGGGGATTGTCCGTCATGCCGGACGATGGGCGGGGGCGAACCGTGCAGATTGAGATGGTGATCGGCGCCAGGGGGGCCTTACCGGTACTCCGTTCAAATTTGACCTATCTTTTTACAAGCGGCGGCGCTCTGCAGCTGACTCTATCCATCGAACCGCTGCGCGAGCTGCCGCCCATGCCCAGATTGGGAATCCGGCTCGGCATTCCGCGCCGCATCCACAACGTATTCTGGTTTGGCCGCGGTCCGCATGAATGCTACCCAGACCGCAAAGAAAGCGGAAAGCTCGGCATTCATGGCGGGCTCGTCGAAGAGCAGTTCGTTCCTTATATCAAGCCGCAGGAGAACGGAAACAAGGCGGATGTGCGCTGGGGCAGGTACAGCGACGATCAGGGCAGCGGCATGATGATTACAGGATCCGGTCTGTTCCATATGAGCGCCCATTATTATTCGGTCGAGGAGCTGACGCGCAAGAAGCACGTTCATCAATTGTCACCGTTGGACCATATTGAGCTCAAGCTGGACGCAGCCCAGAGCGGAATCGGCAATCACAGCTGCGGCTATGCGCCAACGCTCAAGCAATACCTGCTGCCGGCAGAAAAACAGACTTTTTCGTTTCTATTGCAGCCTTTCAGAGCACGCTGAAAGACGCTCAGCAAAGGATGCCGAACAAAACTGTAATTGGGGGAGAACACCATGTCAGCCGGGTTTCAAACATGCGGTGATCCAGCCGCATCCGGAAGGCAGGGTCACATCAGTACAAGCAAGCTATGACAGTCTGTACGGCCGCCATGAAGTGCATTGGGAGGTAACGGAGTCCGGAGGATTCCAGCTGCAGGTGAAGGTTCCGGCGAATACGACCGCAACGGTGCATGTACCGGGACACCATGCCGTTTCCGATGCGTCGCTAACGGCGTCTTACACGTCTGACCGGCAGACGGTTTCTTTTCAGGTAGGATCGGGAACGTGGGTCTTTACTTCACAGCTGGCGCGCGTGCCCATGCTTCCGAAGTAAGTTTTGTTCGAAACAGATTCAGGAAGTAACGCTCACAAAACTAGGCCCATACTTCCGAAGTAAGTTTTGTTCGAAACAGATTCAGGAAGTAACGCTCACAAAACTAGGCCCATGCTTCCGAAGTAAGTTTTGTTTGAAACGGATTCAGGAAGTAACGCTCACAAAACTTTTAGGAGATGACGAAATGGAGAAGGGTGTAATTCCGGATACACTGTTGCTGGAGGAGAGGGCGGCGCACGCGATCAACGCCATCATCGGCATGGCTGATCATGACTTTGGCCATATTCCGTTCTTTGCCGCAGACCTGATGGCGGAGCCTGCCAAAATGACCCATGGCGACTGGGACTACGGCTCATCCCACGGGCGTATGGTGGATGCTTTGGTGCTGGCACGGCATATGAGCGGTTCAACGGAGGGCAAGGAGACCGAGGAGAAATACCGCAGCAATTTATTGTCTTTTTTTAAAGAGGACGGTCTGAGCTACCGTCAGTTGAATCCCGTTCATCGATGGGAGACGAACGCCAATTTGATCGATCAGCGCGCTGTTATTCTGGCGTTAACCTCTTGGTATATGGAGAGCGGCGATTTGAAAGTGAAGGAGCATGCGGATCGTCATGTCGCCGCCTTGAAGAGAATTGCTATTAAGGAGCGGGACATTTGGTACTATCCGGCTTCGGAATATAAGGAAAGCGGCTGGCCGTCAGCCAATGCCGCGCAGCTTCGGCTGGCCCCGGATCCCGCCTCCTTTAGCGGGCGACTTATTATGCCGCTGCTCAAATATCATGAGGTTACCGGCAATAAGGATGCGTTTGAGCTGTGCGAATTTTTCACAGCGCTGATTATGGAGCGCAGCGGCGTATTTAATGAGGACGGCAGCTTTAATACTTCCCTTGCTTATCGCAGCGGACATTTCCATACGCGCATCGGTACGCTGGACGCGATCGCCCGTTTCGGGGTGTATACGGGAAATGCGGCGATGATTGCCTGGGTGAAAAAAAGCTACGACTGGGCGCTGACGATCGGCACTTCTTTCGGCTGGACGCCGGGGGATATGCATGAGCAGGCGTACGAGCATGAAACCTGCTCGCTCGTAGACCTGATCTCGACGGGTATTACGCTCGCCCAGAGCGGATATGTCGAGTATTGGGGAGTGGTGGAACGCTTCATCCGAAACCATCTGGCCGAGTCGCAGCTGCTGGACCTGGGATGGGTGAAGCAGAGCGACGACCGCTCGAAGGATGTCCACGCGCGCGCAACGTATTACAAGGTAGCAGAGCGTACAAGAGGCTCTTTTGCGGGATACTCCGCACCAAATGATTTCGTGTGTGACGTCATCGAAGGCCGCGGGCACACAAATGATTTGCAACTTTGCTGCTTGGGCTCGGGGACCCGCGGCCTGTTTATGGGCTGGAGCAACACTGTCACGGAAAAAAACGGCACCGTCAGCGTCAATTTTCTGCTGAACCGGGGCTCCAAATGGCTGGACGTCCACAGTTATCTTCCGCATGAAGGGAAGCTTGTGCTGAAGGTGCACCAAGATATTTCCCGCTTGCGGGTCCGCATTCCCGAATGGGCTGGGTTCACGAAGATAAGGTACCGCCGTGACCGACCTGGCTCCGTCGTCGAAGGCCACGGCAAAGAACCCAGCCGCTGGGTAAACCGTTGCTTCCTGCAGTTGGATGAAGCTTTTACGGGCGAGACGATCACCATCACTTTTCCGCTAAGCTTCCGCACAACCGTTGAAACCGCGGTGGGACAACAATTCATCACGGAGTGGCGGGGTGATGATGTGATCCATATTACGCCTCAAGGGAAAAACAAGCCGTTATATTCGACACGCAGTGTATTTGATACGGCGCCGATGAGGGAAGGCAGTTTGCGGATACCGGAAAAAGACTTCATATGGTAAAAATGTTCGACAAGGCTGCCATGGCGGTGCTGCTTTCTGAATAAAGGGGTGATTTGAAGACTGAAGGATTCATGGCTGCCTCATTCTAAACGGCAAGGGAGAGTTGGCATAATGACCAAAACGGTAGTGGCCGTATACACGGGCCAGGGGCTTGCGGAACCGCTCAAGGCTGTATTCCAGGAAATGCTTCCGGATTGCCGCCTCGTTAACATTATTGACGACAGTCTGATCGGCGATGTCGTAAAGGCGGGTCAGGTACCGCCAGGCGTTGTGAAGCGTCTAGTGCAGTACTACCGCCACGGGGAGGAACTAGGTGCCGACGTTATTTTGAATACATGCTCTTCCGTTGGCGAGGTGGCGGATGACGCGCGCGGGATGATCGGCATTCCGATCGTGAAGATCGATGAAAGGATGGCCGAGAAGGCAGTGGAGGGCTTCCACCGCATTGCTGTGGTGGCGACGCTGCCGACAACGCTTTCGCCGACCATGCGCTTGATCGCCAAGAAAGCTGAGGAAGCGGGCAAAGCGATTGAAGTCGTAAACGGGCTGGCGGAAGGGGCTTTTGATGCGCTTGGATCCGGCCGGCCGGAAGAGCACGACGAAATCCTGCTGCGTACGGCGCTTCGCGTGGCCGGGCAAGCCGATGCCATCGTCCTGGCCCAAGGTTCTATGGCACGAATGGAGCAGAGATTGCGGGATGCGACGGGAAAAGAAGTATTTTCCTCTCCGCGCTTTGGTGTGCAGCAGGTGAAGGAGCTGCTTGAGAAGCGGTAAAATGCATGACATGCAAAAAATTCGAAAGGGACGCTGGATATGGACAGGTTAAAGCTAAGCGACGTCATTAAGGCATATGATTACGCGTTTGATCCTTCCGTAACATCACGGCTCAGGAAGGCCATTGTGAATCATCCCGGTACCATCATTGTGCTGGATGATGATCCAACCGGCGTGCAGACGATTCACGGTGTCACCGTCGTGACAGGCTGGGATCCGGAGCATATTTACCGCGGATTTCTTACGGAAGAGAAGCTGTTTTTCATCCTGACCAATTCCCGCGGCTTTACTGCGGAGGAGACGCGGGCCGTTCATCGCGAGGCGGTTCACAACATTATTCGTGTATCCCGGGAACTGAACCGACCTTTCATTCTTGTGAGCCGCAGCGATTCAACTCTGCGGGGCCACTACCCTTTGGAAACCGAAACGCTGCGTGAGGTCATCGAATCGGAGACGGGCACGAAGATCGACGGAGAAATTATTTTTCCTTTCTTTAAAGAAGGCGGGCGATATACCGTTCAAAATACGCACTATGTGGAGAATCATGGATTTCTGACCCCGAGCGGGGAGACGGAATTCGCGCAGGACAAAACGTTTGGCTATCATTCTTCCGATTTGTGCGCCTGGGTGGAAGAGAAGACTTCCGGTCAATTTTGTGCACGGGACGTCACCGCCATCTCGCTTCAAGAACTGCGAGCTTATGATATATCCGGCATTGCCGAGAAGCTCATTTCGGTCCGCGGCTTTCATAAAGTGATCGTTAATGCACTCGATTACGGTGACGCTGAGGTTTTCTGTTTGGCGCTATATGAAGCGTTGGAACAGGGCAAACATTTTTTGTTCCGGACCGCGGCCAGCTTCGTTCGCGTTTTCGGGGGGATTCAGGAGCGGCCGCTTCTAAAAGCGAAGGAATTGTTTCAAACCTCAAAGCTGAATGAAGCGCAATCCGCAGCTGCGGTTGCCGGCGGACTCATTGTTGCGGGCTCGCATACCTCCCTCACGACGGGACAGCTTCAGCAGCTGGAGCGCCGCCGGAATGTCGCCGTGGTTGAACTGAACCAGCATTTTGCCGCTGAGCCGGAAGAGGTGTGGCGGCGTGAAATATCGCGTGCCTCGGAACAGACCGTGGAGCGGCTGAAGGAAAGTTGCACCGTCGTGCTGCGCACGAGGCGCGAGCGGTTTGATATCGATAACGGCAGTAAGGAAGATGAGCTTCGCATTGCCGTACGCATCTCGGCTGCGCTGACGGAGGTCGTAAGTCAATTGACCGTTCGTCCACGTTATATCGTGGCCAAAGGGGGGATCACCTCGAGCGATATTGGCACGAAAGCATTAGGGGTGACCGTGGCGGTGGTCGCCGGCCAGATCAAACCGGGCATCCCCGTATGGATTTGCGGGGAAGAGAGCAAGTATCCACAGCTTCCCTATATTATTTTTCCGGGGAATGTGGGTGAAGAGACGACGCTGCTTGATATTGTGGAGGAGCTGACTGTATGAGAAAAGTGATCATCTCTGTAGCGCCTACTCCGGCGCTGTCCGCTTCGATTGATCCGGCGAGCCTGGCGGAAGAGGTTATTGCAGCCGGCCGTGCAGGCGCAGCAATGGTGCATATGCATGTGCGGGACCAGAACGGCAAATTAACCGACGAAATGGATGTATACAAGGATACCGTGGAGCGTATTACGAAAGAAAGCGACATTGTAATTCAGGCTTCGACCGGCGGCCTGTCTGACCTGACGATTCAGCAGCGCTGTGCGCCGCTGAGCTACGATAAGGTGGAAACGATCTCATTAAACGTAGGTTCGGTCAACCTGGGGGAAGCGGTATACAGGAATCCGATCGGCGACGTGCGTTATTGCGTCGAGCAAATGATGAAGTATAGGAAAGTACCGGAAATTGAAATTTTTGAGCTCGGCATGATTCATACCGTACTGGAGCTGGATCGGCACTATTCCCTGCCGAAGCCGCTCATGTTCGATCTGGTGCTGGGACATCCGGGCGGCGCGCCTGCGACGATAGACGCCTTAATTGCCGTGCGGAGCCTTGTGCCTCGTGATGCATTATGGGGCATCACGCATGCCAACCGGACAGATTACTGCATCATTTCCGCGGCGATTGCGATGGGCGCAAGTCTTGTGCGGATCGGTTTTGAAGACAGCGATTATCTGAACTGCGACCGTAGAGCAGCGAATAACGCGGAGCTGGTATCCAAGGTTGCGGATATCGTTCATGCCATGGAGCTGGAGGTAGCAAGTCCGAAGGATGCAAGGCAAATCCTTGGCGTCGTGGAGCGGAACATGGATTAAACGGACCTGGCCACTACAGTGTACGGCCAAGTGCTTGCATAGCCCGCATTCATCCCTGGTCTGTTTTTGAATGGCGATTCAGGGGGATATCTGAAAGCGGTTCATCCAGCGGCTGGAGAGGGACAAAGGAGGAGACAATGCACTCGTTCGTTCCTTAGCTGCAGTTCATTTGTTATGCACACGTGTGCGGAACTGCTGTCCATGATCTTTCGCATGCGATCGATGCTGGAGTTAATATTCGAAGGGAGTGGCGAGCTTGGACATCCGCAGCTACTTGACGCCTTACAAATGGAAAGAGCCGGTCCTTATAGGCTCAGGCGAGAAAGACGCATTTGATTATCATGCCGTAGACTGTCCTTTTGTGTTTGAGCATCAGAATCGCTTCTATATGATGTACGTCGGATTTGACGGGCGGGGCTACCAAACAGCACTTGCCGTTAGCAGCGACCTGCTTCGCTGGGAGCATCTGTCAACCATTTTGGGCCGGGAGGAAGGTTCCGGCTGGGACTCCAGAAATGTCGCCGGTACATGGATCATGCGGGAGAACGAAATGCAGGGGCCTGCCAAGCTGAAAAAATGGAACGGAAAGTATTGGCTTGCCTATCACTCGTACCCGGGGGAGGGATACGAGGAAGGCTCGGCCTGTATCGGCCTTGCCTGGACGGAGGATGAAAACCTGCTTCATTGGAACCGCTTTGAACGGCCCATTTTATCACCCGAAGATGGCGAAGCGTGGGAACGAGGCGGACTGTATAAGGAATGCCTGCTTGAGCATGAAGGAACGTTCTATCTTTTTTATAATGCAAAGAACAAGAACCATGGCCGCTGGATCGAACAGACCGGGCTCGCTACGTCCAAGGATTTAATGCATTGGGAGAGACATCCGCATAATCCGGTGATCCAGGTAACGCCCGGGGCATGGGACTGCGGTTTTGCCAGCGATCCTTGCGTGCTGCGTAACGGAAATGAGTGGGTCATGTTCTACTTCGGTTACAACTACAAGAAAGCGCAGGAAGGAATTGCGCTCTCCTCTGATCTGCGTCATTGGAACAAGCATCCAGAGCCGATTATTCCCGTCGGCGGAGAAGGCGAGCTGGATGAGACCTTTGCCCATAAGCCGTCCGTCATTTCGCATAACGGGATCCTGTACCATTTTTATACGGCAAGCCGAACACCGAAGGAAGGCGATCGTACCTGCAACGTCTTTCCGGAATTCCGAACCATCACGGTTGCCACATCAAGGCCGCTTCCGCGGTAACGCCAGTCGGATAGGGGGACTTAAGAGATGACACAAATCACAGTGGATGCCATGTGGACGGAAGGACGAACCTGTCCGCTGGGAATCGATTCCGATACACCTCGTCTTAGCTGGTCATACGGCGCATCGGAGCGGCGTTCGCTGAGGCAGAAAGCCTACAGGATCGTCGTTGCATCGTGCCAGCAGCGGTTGGCGGACGGCTGCTTTGACATGTGGGACAGCGGCGTGGTGACGAGCAGGAGGCATACCGACATTCCATATAACGGGAAAGCGCTGCTGCCCAGACAGCTGCTGTTTTGGCGTGTAACGGTGTGGGATGAACAAGGAAATGCTGCCGTCAGCGACATTGCATGGTGGGAGACAGGATTACGGTCGCCGGAAAATTGGTCGGGAACGTGGATCGGTGATCCCCAAGCTGCAGAAATAGGGCGGGCGCTGCCGCAGTTCCGCCGATCATTCATCGTTTGGGGCGCCGTGCGCCAAGCCAGAGCCTATATTTGCGGCTTGGGACATTATGAACTCCGGCTCAATGGCTACAAAGTCGGTGCTAGAGAGCTTGATCCGGGCTGGACGGACTACGACAGTACCATCCTTTATACGGTATACGATATTACGCATGAGCTGCAGCAGGGGGAGAATGCCGTTGGCGTCTTGCTGGGGAATGGATTTTATCACGTAACGGGCGGCAGGTATACCAAATTTAAAGACTCGTTCGGAACGCCGAAATGCCTTGTCAACCTGATCATCGATTATTCGAACGGCACTAGTGAAACGATCTGCACGGACGAATCGTGGAGCGTCTCCGGCAGTCCCCTGCTATTTTCTTGCATTTATGGGGGAGAGGATTACGATGCGAGACGAGAGCAGCCCGGTTGGGACCGCCCTTATTTTCAGCCTGGCGGGAATTGGACTGCCGCCGCAAGCGTCGAGGCTTCCGCGGGCATATTGACGGCGCAGACCGCCCAGGCGCTCACTGTGAAGAAACACTTTGAGGTTTCGAAAATGACCGAACCCAAGCCGGGAATCTTTGTCCTGGATCTCGGTCAGAATTTCTCGGGATGGCCGGAAATTTCGGTATCGGGTCGGGCGGGAGCGGTCATCACCTTGACGCCTTCCGAGCTGTTAACCGCAGATGGCTTGGCGGATCAGCGCTGGACGGGTTCACCCTACCAATGGCGCTACGTGTTGAAAGGGGAGGGGCTTGAAACGTGGCGGCCCAGATTTACATATTATGGCTTCCGCTATGTACAGGTCGAAGGAGCCGTACCTCAGGAAGACGCATCAAGCGGTGAAGGCATTCCCGTGCTGCACAGCTTGCAAGGACAAATGATATATCCCGACATTCCGGACGCCGGCGGGTTCCGCTGCTCCAATAAACTGCTAAACCGCATTCATGAGATTATAGGTTGGGCGATGCGGAGCAACACAAAAAGCGTGTTCACCGATTGCCCGCATCGCGAGAAGCTTGGCTGGCTGGAACAAATTCACCTGATGGGCCCGTCGCTGATGTTCAACTATGACGTCGAAGCGCTGCTGTGCAAGGTGATGGAGGATATGGCGGATGCGCAGCAGCCGAACGGCATGATCCCGACGACGGCTCCAGAGTATGTCGTTTTCGAGAAACCCTGGGAGATGTTTCGCGATGCGGCCGCATGGGGCGGCGCGTATATTTTGGCGGGATGGGAGCTGCTGCAGCGCTACGGAAATGATGGGGTGCTGAAGCGGCATTACGAAGGGATGAAGAGGTATGTCGATTACCTGGCAAGCCGAGCAGACGGCTGTATTCTTCGGCACGGGCTGGGAGATTGGTACGACATCGGGCCGAAGGGTCCCGGCTTCGCGCAAAATACGCCGGTGGCACTCGTCGAAACGGCGATTTACTACGAATTGAGTGTTGTGATGGGGAAAATAGCGGGAGTACTGGGAAGACCTGAAGATGCCTGCATGTATGATGAGCGGAGCCGTCAGATTCAGGCCGCCTTTAATGCAGAGTTTTTAAATGACGAGACCGGAACGTATGCAAATGGAAGCGATGCCGCTCTGGCCATGGCTCTGGCCATTGGACTTGCGCCGGAAGATAAGCGGGGTCAGGTGCTGGAACGGCTTATCGACGGTATCGCCGCCCGCGGATACCAAACCACCGCCGGTGATGTCGGGCACCGGTACGTGCTGCTGGCTTTGGCGCGGGCGGGTCGGTCGGATCTCATATTCCGCATGACGCAACATACGGAAACGCCAGGCTACGGATATCAGGTCGTGAGTGGAGCAACTTCGTTAACGGAAGCCTGGGACGGACCGGCCGTCGGCAAATCCCAGAACCATTTCATGCTGGGGCATGTAGAGGAATGGCTGTACAGCCACCTGGCCGGGCTGGATTACAGGTATGATCCGGAACGGCAGCATTATGTCTTAATGGTGCAGCCGAATGTGGTAGGCGGAGTGGATTGGGCGGAGGCATGGTGCGGCCTCCGATCCGGGCGGGCCGCTGTTCATTGGACGAGGAGCGAGGGCGGTTGTTTAACCGTTCAGGTTCATGTCCCGGTAAACACGGAAGCGTACATCTATATTCCGGCTGATGATTTAGAACAACTTACGGAACATAATCTCCCGATTTCCGGTATGCGGGATCCGGAATTGATGTGTTATGAGAACGGAATCGCTGTCTTTCATACAGGCTCTGGTACGTATGCATTCACAAGTAAGCATGAAAGTGATTCATTACCAAGAAATAGGCTTTAGCCCGGTCATTTCAAGTAAAGGTCGTGAACAATGTGAATGACAAATCTGTTATGAAATGGAATGCATCCGGCGAAAAGAAGAAGCGATCGAAAGGAATACTGCGCAGACTTGCCGGCCAATGGCAAGTGCAATCGATGATCCTGCCGGGAATTCTCTTTATTGTTGTATTCAGCTACATCCCGATGTATGGGATTACGATCGCATTTAAAGAGTTTGATATTTTCCAAGGGATCTCGGGCAGTCCTTGGGTGGGCTTCAAACAGTTTAGATTGTTTTTTGAATCTCCCGACTTCGTCATGATCATGAAAAATACGCTGGTGATTGCGGTGCTGAAGCTGATCTTCATCTTTCCGGCTCCGATTATTCTTGCGCTGATGCTCAATGAAGTCCGGCTTGCAGCATTCAAGAGAATCGTTCAGACGTTAACGTACCTGCCGCATTTCATTTCCTGGGTTATCGTATCCGGCCTCTTATTTTCGATCTTGGCGGTTGAAAGTGGGAGCCTCAATATCGCACTGCAGAAGCTGAACTTGATCGAGCAGCCGACGAATTGGCTGTCGGTGCCCAAATATTTCTATTCCATATTAATCTCCGCCGGGATATGGAAAGAGATTGGCTTCAGCTCCATTGTCTACCTGGCGGCCATCACAGGTATCAATCCGCACCTATATGAAGCGGCCGCGATGGATGGTGCAGGCAGATTCAAACAAATGGTTTTGGTTACGCTGCCAAGCATAGCGCCTGTAGTGACGATCTTCCTTATTCTGCATATCGGTAATCTACTGAATGCAGGATTCGAAGACATATTAGCCATCACGAACAGCGGAAAAAATACCATTCTGCGTGATGTGTCGGAAGTCATTGATACCTATGTCTACAATTTTGGCGTCAATCAGCAGCGGTATTCATTCGCTACGGCTGCGGGGTTGTTTAAATCTATCATTAATGTGCTGCTTCTGTGGGGTGCCAACTCTATCGCAAGAAGAATGTCAGGGTCTTCATTGTGGTGACCCAGTTATAGCGCGGGAGGTAGGAACATGAAGCTTAGCCTCGAAGATCGGTTTCTGCAGATCTTTGTCTATACCGTACTTATCATACTTGCACTGGTATCCCTGTATCCATTTTGGAATGCGCTGGTCATCTCACTGAATTCCGGAATAGATACATCATTGGGCGGTCTGACGCTGTGGCCCAGGCAATTGACGTTCGATAATTACAAGGTGATCCTGAGCGATCCGCGATTTTTTAAAGCTTTAGGGATCTCCGCGTTAAGAACCGTTAGCGGGACGGCTGCTTCTATTTTCTTCACGGCGATGCTCGCATATGGTTTATCCCGCAGAGATACCGTCGGGCGAAAATATTACATGGTCATCGCGATATTTACGATGTATTTCAGCGGTGGACTCATTCCAACCTATTTATGGCTCAGAGAGCTCGGGCTGTTCAACAACTTTTGGGTATTGTTCGTTCCATGGACCATTAGCGTATGGAATATGATCGTCTTCCGCACGTTTTTCCAGGAGCTGCCGAAAGAACTGGAGGAATCAGCCATGCTCGACGGGTGTAATCATTACGGTCTATTTTTTCGCATCATCGTTCGTCTATCCGGTCCCGTCATCGCTACACTGTCTTTGTTCCAAGCGGTGTTCTTCTGGAATGAATGGTTCTCGTCCGGTATCTACATCAACAATGCCAATCTGCTACCGGTACAGAACTATTTGATGAATATGATTAACTCCAATTCGGCTCAGGAAATGATCAGCCAACTTGGCGCAGCCGGCGGCGTGGGAGATATGATCTCAAGCACAATTACTCCGAAATCACTGCAAATGACAGCTCTGATGGTCGTAAGCCTGCCAATTATTCTGGTATATCCTTTTGTGCAGAAGTTTTTTGTGAAAGGTGTAATGGTCGGATCACTTAAAGAGTAGGCCGATCACAAACGATGAATGGGGGATTATCCATGAGGGGAAGAAGAAAGCATTTCACAGTGATTTCAGTCATGACAGCGTTAAGCCTGGCACTGTCTGCATGCGGCGGCGATTCATCGGCGACCAAGTCAAGCGGAGACAATCAAACCAGTGGAGAGACTGCCTTATTCGGAGAACAACCGCTTGAATTCAGCTTTTATTCCAACTATGATTTTGCCTCTCCTATCGGTTATGGAAATGATGTATCCACGAAGTGGCTGAAAGAGAACAAGAAACTAAACCTGGTTGAAATCGGTTCTAACGGCAATGCGAGTCAGAAATTCGGCACGATGGTTGCTTCTAACGACCTCCCGGATGTCATCATGTTGGATCGGGGTTCGACGGATTATACCACGATGCAGAAGAATGGGATGCTTGTACCGCTCGACGACTATTATAAGAAATATCCCGTCCTTCAGAAGCTCATTGATCCAGAGACGTTTAACATGCTGAAGGCGGAGGACGGTCACATATATGTCATTCCGAACTGGTTCGATAGCGCCCAAAATCAATATAAGAACGTGAACACGGGTTGGACCGTAAATCAGGAAATATATGCCGACCTTGGAAAACCGGAGCTAAAAACATTTGATGATTTGTACAGCTACCTGAAACAAGTGAAGGAGAAATTTCCGAACGTCGTGCCGCTTGAGCCGGGCATTGCCATGAATGGGGTTAATATGCTTTACAAACTGATTTATGCCGGAAACGGCGGTAATCGAACCATATGGAATATTGGGGACGTTCCGACGTTCCCGAATACCGAAACGCATACGCTAGAGTCGATTTTTAACGATCCTGCCTACTTGGATGCGTTTAAGTATATGAGCCAACTCACCCGAGAAGGCTTAGTGTCACCTGATATGTTTACGCAAAAGCAGGAGCAGGTGCAAGAAAAGCTGAACTCCGGCCGCATCGCGGTGACAGCGATCTCCAATATTACAGGACTAGGAAACACGGCGAATGATATACTTCGGGCCAAGGACCCTAATGCCGGCTATGATTTCATTCCGTTCCTGTACAAGAGTGGTATTGATCCAACAACGGTGAATCCGCACACCTATGGCACTTTAGGCTGGAACGTCGTCGTTATTACCAAAAAAGCGAAGCAGCCTGAGCAAATTTTCCAGTTCTACGATTGGTGGGCAAGTGAAGAAGGGCAGCGTATCAATGCGTTCGGCCCGCCAGGACTGCTGTACGATAAGGTGGATGAGAATGGAGCGCCCATCGACAATGAAAAGGCAAAGACGATCAAGCCGGAAGAAAAAGCGAATTTAAAAATAGGGTTGTTTAACCCGCTTGGCTCACCCTTATATTACAAAATCACCCACTTCAAGAATGCCCAAGATCCTGATCATCAAAATTGGGGGATGGCAGCCAGCGAGTATTTCGCCAAATTTGCCAAGCTCAATACGGATCAATTCAATAATATGAAACTTGATCCGAAATCAGATGCCGGGATCAAAGAACAGCAAATCAAGCAAATCTGGCAGGAGGCAAACGCCAAAATGATATTTGCCAAAAATGACGAGGAGCTTGAAGCGGTATATAAAAAATTGCAAGCTGACGTGATGAAGGCGGGTTATGAAGACATTTTGGCGGAGAAAACCAAACTTTGGCAGAGTAATCTTGCGCAAATGAAACCATAGAACAAAAACCTGAGGGATGGAGGAATGACGATGCCGCGAGCATGGCCCAAAATTTTGTACGGCGGGGACTATAATCCGGAGCAATGGCCGAGAGAAATATGGGAAGAGGATATGCGCTTATTCAAACTTGCGGGCATAGACATCGCCACGGTCAATGTGTTTTCATGGGCGCTGAATCAGCCCAACGAAACGACGTATTCCTTGGATTGGCTGGATGACGTCATGAATCTGCTTCATGCGAATGGGATATACGCTTGCCTCGCCACGGGGACCGCCGCCCATCCGGCATGGATGGCCCGCCAATACCCCGACGTACGGTCGGTGACTGCGGACGGACGGAAAATGAAATATGGGCGCAGGCATAATTCATGCCCGAATAGCCCTACGTATCGGAAATATTCTCAGGCCATGGCCGGAAAGCTGGCGGAACGGTATCAAGACCATCCAGCGCTGCTGCTGTGGCATGTGAACAATGAATATGGCTGGCGGTGTTACTGCGATAATTGCGAATCCGCCTTCCGGGAATGGCTCAAAGCGCGCTACGGCACCCTGGAGGAGTTGAACAAGGCTTGGTACACCTCCTTTTGGAGCCATACGTTCTACGACTGGGATGAGATCGTGCTGCCTAACCTGCTCAGTGAGCATTTGAATCGAAGTCAACCGGATCAAACGGCATTTCAAGGCATATCGCTGGATTACGACCGGTTTAACTCCGACAGCATATTAGAGTGCTATAAGCTTGAGCGGGATGCAATTAAGGCGGTTATTCCGGATGCCGTGGTGACGACCAATTTCCAGAGCAATGGCACGTATAAGCCGCTGGATTATTTCAAATGGGCCAAAGAGCTGGATGTCATCGCATTGGACAGCTATCCCGCCAATGATATGCCGATGAGCCAAATTGCGATGCGCCACGATCTGATGCGCGGGCTGAAGCAGGGGCAGCCGTATCTATTGATGGAACAGAGTCCAAGTCAGTTGAATTGGAAACCTGTCAATCCGTTGAAGCGGCCGGGTGTAATGCGCTTATGGAGCTATCAGGCTGTAGCCCGCGGGGCAGAAAGCGTGATGTTCTTCCAGCTGCGGCGCTCCCGCGGAGCGTTTGAGAAGTTTCATGGCGCGGTCATTGATCATGCAGGCCACGAGCATACGCGCGTTTTCCGTGAATGCACGGAACTGGGAAAGGAATTGCAGATGCTGGGGGACACGCTGATTGGGGCGGAGACGGTAGCGCGTGTCGCCATTTTGTTTGATTGGGATAACTGGTGGGCGCTGGAGCATTCCAGCGGGCCCAGCCAGCAATTGAAATACTTGCCGCAAATCCAAAAATACTATGACGCCTTCTATCATCGCAATGTCCCGGTGGATATGATCGGGATCGAGGAGGATCTTGGCAAATACGATATCGTCATCGCGCCTGTCTTCTATATGGTGAAAGAGGGGATCGCCGAGAAGCTGGAAAACTACGTGGCGGGCGGAGGAACGTTCGTCACTACATTTTTTAGCGGCATCGTCAATGAAAGCGATCTGGTCACCTTGGGCGGTTACCCGGGTGAGCTGCGGAAACTGCTCGGCATCTGGGTGGAGGAAATCGACGCACTATTCCCGGGGCAGTTCAACAGCATGCAGCTGCGGACAAACGCCGCCGGCTTCGAAGGAAGCTATGCCTGCGGCATGCTGTGCGATCTGCTTCACCCGGAAACGGCGGAGGTTGCGGCCACGTATGGAAGTGATTTCTATCGAGGCATGCCGGCATTGACGCGGAATGCATTCGGCAGGGGAGAAGCTTGGTATATCGCAGCGGATCCGGAGGATGATTTCCTGGCGGCATTTTTCGGGCAACTGTCCAAAAGAAAAAACATTCTACCTGTTATGGAGACGCCGCCAGGGGTTGAGGCTGCCGTTCGCATAAAGAATGGACAGCGGTATACATTTCTGTTAAATCATAACGAGGCATCGTCGACGATCCATTTGGGGCAGGAACAACGACTAGATTTGCTAACAGGAAGGCCTGTCACCGGCGATTGGATGCTGCCTGCCCATGGCGTGTCTATCTTGAAGCAAATACCATGATGCGTATAAGGAGTGAAGTGCCTTGTCGAAAGATCGCAGCATGACGATGTGGTACCGTAAGCCGGCCAAGGAGTGGGTAGAAGCCCTTCCCGTAGGTAACGGCCGTTTGGGCGGAATGGTGTTCGGAGGCACGGAGCAGGAGCGAATCCAATTGAATGAAGATACGCTCTGGTCAGGGCATCCTTACGACCCAGCGAATCATAAAGCTTTACCCCATCTGGAAAAAGTCCGTCAGCTCAACTTTGAAGGCCGTTATGCCGAGGCGCAGGAACAGATTGAAGAGCATATGCTTGGTCCTTGGTCGGAATCCTATCAAGCGATGGGAGACCTGTATCTTCGAATGGAGAACGCAGGTGACGTTACGGATTATCGGCGGGAGCTGAACCTGAAGCGGGCTGTGTGCCGCACCTCCTTTGTCATGAACGGCGTTCGTTATGTCCGTGAAGTGTTTGTCTCGGCGGCGGATCAGGTGATGGTCATCCATCTGTCGGCAGACCAGCCGGGTACAGTATCTGTAGAAGCATCACTGGACAGCCTGCTGGAGCATCAGGTCCAGCAGACTGCACCTGATTGTCTTGTTCTTCAAGGGCGCAGTCCAAGTCATGTCGAGCCGCTGCATGCGAAGTCGATTAATCCCGTGGTGTATGAAGAAGGAAAAGGCATGCGCTTTGAAATCCGGCTGCTTGCCATGGCGGACCAGGGCCATGTGAAACGGGGCGAACATGGTTTGCAAGTGGAGCGCGCGAACGCAGTGACGTTTCTGTTAACGGCAGCAACGAGCTACAACGGCGTTGAACGGGACCCGTTTCTGGACGGCAGCAATCCAACGGAGAAATGCAAGGAGTGGCTGAACAAGGCAACCGCCTATTCCTATCAGCAGCTGATCCAGCGTCATACATCCGATTACAGGGAACTGTTCGATCGGGTTGAACTGGTCCTCGGCGTGCCCGGATTATCGGACCTTCCCACCGATGAACGGATCGAGGCCCTTCGCGACGGACGTGAGGATGCGCAGTTAGCGGTGCTGTTTTTCCAATATGGGCGTTATCTGCTGATCTCCAGCTCAAGACCGGGAACGCAGCCTGCCAACCTCCAAGGAATATGGAATGACCGGATGAGGCCGCCGTGGGCAGGCAATTATACGGTGAACATTAACCTGCAAATGAATTACTGGCTTGCTGAGAGCTGTAATTTGGCGGAATGCCATGCGCCTCTTTTTGACTTGCTGGAGGATCTGCGCGTGGCGGGACGGGAAACGGCAAAAATCCATTACGGTGCGAGCGGCTGGGTGTGCCATCACGCCGTTGATCTGTGGAGGCTGTCGACGCCTTCGGGCGGCCCGTCCAAAGGTCCGGCAAGCTGGGCTTTCTGGCCGATGGCGGGACCGTGGCTGTGCCAGCACCTATGGGAGCATTACCGTTTTGGAGGCGATAGGGCATTTCTGGAGGAAAAGGCTTACCCCATCATGAAGGAAGCGGCGCTCTTCCTATTGGATTGGCTGGTGAAGGACCCGGAGGGATATCTGGTAACGAATCCATCCACATCGCCTGAGAACACGTTTATCGGATCCGATGGCAAAAAGTCGGCCGTCAGCATCGCTTCGACCCTGGACAATACGCTCATTTGGGAGCTGTTCACGAACTGCATAGAGGCGTCAGCCGATCTAAAGACCGATATGGAGTTCAGGCAAGAGCTTCTTGCCGCCAGAGACCGGCTGCGTCCGCTCCGGATTGGCCGGTATGGCCAGCTTCAAGAATGGTTTGAGGACTTCGAGGAGGCGGAACCCGGACACCGCCATACGGTGCATTTATACGCCTTGCACCCCGGAGACCAAATTGATCCGTATGTTACACCTGAATTGGCTGAAGCTTGCCGGGTCACGTTGGAGCGGCGGCGGCAGCATGAACAGGAGGATGCCATCGGTTGGTGCTTTGCATGGCGAATCAACCAATTTGCGAGGCTGGGTAACGCGGACATGGCACATCATTATTTAATCAAGCTCTTACAAAATCCGTTCCCCAACCTGTTCAATGCGCACCGCCATCCCAAGCTATTGTTCTACCCGCTGACGGTAGAAGCGAATTTCGGGGCAACGGCGGGAATCGCGGAGCTGCTGCTGCAGAGCCAGGCGGGAGAGCTGCGGCTTCTACCGGCGCTGCCGAAGGAATGGACGGAGGGAAGCATTCGAGGATTGCGCGCAAGGGGCGGTTTTACGGTAGATCTGGCATGGAAGGAAGGTAAGCTGTCCGAAGCCCGCATTCACTCATTGAACGGTCATTTCTGCCGGCTGCGCTCGGAGCAGCCTATCCAAATATCCGCTAGGGCCGAAAGGATCCAGGCAGAAATGATTGAACCTTACGTATATGGTTTCCGGACGGGCACGAATCAATCTTATACCGTTACGATGGCCGACTCCTAGAATCTAAGGCATGTTTTGCCTTTCGGCGGAATGGTTAGACTCTTTATAGATGGGCCGCGGCCGTTTCATTAGCATCAGCTGCACCCGGAGATGAAGGTAATGACTACTATGCAGAAAGAAGGGCTTTTCAATGAACGAATCTCTCAAATCCGTAACCGACTGGCTGAACGCACATAAACGGCAGACCGTTATGATCCGCAAACAGGAGCTAGAGGACACCGATCAGACACGAATCATGCTGGAGGATGTGGAGTACAAGCCGAGCACACCGACGATGGACGAATATATCGAAGGGGATTCGCTGATCCTGCACGGCAGCGGAGCCGTGGTGAACGAGCAGGGGGATATCCCGCTTCCTCGGAGTACGTATCAGATTTATGTTGACGGATTGAAGCATGCGGATGTGCAGGATCAGCAGCTTTCCATGGAAACCGAACGGGCAAAATATGAAATTTTCATACAATCGTGAAAAATTTCAATAAGTATCTTTGCATATTCCATTGAATGTGGTAAAGTAAAAACTGACCTTATGACTGAAATTGAAAATTAGTCAGTTTTTGCGGATACGCGTTTAGATGGGAGGAGAACATCATAGGATCGGTCGACCGGAAGAAACAGGTGCTGGGCGCGGCTGCCCAGTCCTTTTCCTTGTTCGGGTACAAGGCGACGACGATGGAGCAGGTAGCGAAGATCGCTAATGTGGGAAAAGGAACGATTTACACGTTTTTCGATACGAAGGAACAGCTGTTCGACGAAATTCTGCACGGCGTGATCTCCGAAATGAAAACGATCATTGAGCGGGAAGTAGATCACCGGAAGCCGTTTTTCGACAATCTGTTCCGGGTTCTGGATTCCCTTCTGGAATTCCGGGGGGAGCATGAGCTGCTGATCAAGCTCTCGCAGGAGGTCAGAGACTTCGGGACTCCACAGTCCCAAGAAGCGATGAGCCGGGTGGAGGGAGTTATCCTCGGCTATATGGAGAAGGAAGTCCGGTTCGCGGTGGAGCAGCACGAAATTCGCGAATGCGATCCGTCCGTCGTCGCTTTCCTCATGCTGAAAATGTACGTCGCCCTGACTTCCGAATGGAACAAACAGCATCAAGAAACGTTAACAAAGGCGGAAATCAGACAGCACTTCCGGCTGTTTCTGGAAGAAGGGTTGTCTGTAAAATAACCGGGCATGCGTTGCGTTATATCCCTTTATAAGAGCAGGGACCGCTGCGGCTCTTTTCAGGCGCCACGGCGAAGTACCCGAGTACGTCTCGGATCAATGGCCCCACATTGTGGGGTTCTTTTGTCCGAAGTATTTCCGTATGCGCAAAACTGACCAATTGAAGAAATCAGTCAATGATACTCGGGAGTGTCTGAGTCATACTAAATAACGTAAAGGGGGGAGCCCGGGAACATGAAATCGATAGCCGTGTTTTTTAAAGATTTGGCGGCAGCCGTAAAAAATCCGAAAGTGCTTATTCCGGTCATTGCCGTCATGTTTATTCCGATTTTGTACAGCGGCGTTTATTTGGCGGCCTTTTGGGACCCCTACGGTCATCTGGACCAACTGCCTGTAGCGGTGGTCAACAAGGATAAGGGCGCCGAATTCAAAGGCAAGCAGCTCCATATCGGAGACGACTTGGTGGACGAACTGAAGAAAGGCAAAGACTTCGACTGGGAATTCGTCAGTGAGAAGGAAGCCGAGCAGGGAATCAAGGATAACCGCTATTATATGAAAATTACGATTCCTGAGAATTTTTCCAGCAAAGCGACGACGCTGATGGATGAAAATCCGCAGCCGGCCAGCATCGAATACGAGCCGAACGGAGACTACAACTTCGTCGCCTCCCAGATCGGCAATACGGCTGTGAAGGATATCAAATCCAAGGTATCCGCCAAGGTAACGGAATCGTATACCGACAGCCTGCTGGACAATTTTACGGAGGTATCGGACGGTTTGGCCGAAGCCGGTGAAGGCGCGGGCAAGCTGCACAACGGCACCAACGATTTGGATGAAGGAGCCGTCAAGCTGAAGGAAAACCTCGGCAAGCTGGCCGCAGGTACGCTGGAAGCGAAGGACGGCATGGCTCCGCTGGCCAAAGGGGCCGGCGACCTGACCAAAGGCGTCGGCGACCTGGAAGGCGGCGCGAAGCAGCTTGCCGGCGGGCTCAGTCAGCTGAGCAGCGCACAGGGTCAGCTGACCGCAGGGGCTGTATCGGCCCAGAAGGGCGGCGAGCAGCTGTATCAAGGGCTGCAGTCCTCGCTCAAGGGCGCCCAAGACCTGAATGCCGGTCTGAAGAGCGCCAATGAGGGCGCAGCCGGCCTGGAATCCGGCCTGAAGGCGTCGGAGAAAGGAAGCGCCGACCTGGCAAGCGGCCTTGAATCTTCCGCCGGCGGCGCCCAGAAAGTAGCCGACGGCGCCAAAGGCGTGGCCGACGGCCTGCAGCAGCTGGCCAAAGCGAGCCCTGAGCTCGCGGCAAACCCTGAGCTGCAGAAGCTGCTCGCGGCCAGCCAGGCGGTGGCCGATGGCAGCGCCCAGCTCGTGCAGGGCCAGCAGCAGCTGCTCAGCGGGGCAAACTCGCTGCATGAGGGCCAGAAGAAGCTGGCCAGCGGCGCCGAACAGCTGCATGCGGGCACGCAGCAGCTCAGCGAGGGCAGCGGTCAGCTCGTTCAAGGCCAGCAGCAGCTCGTGGCCGGCGCATCCAAGCTGAATGCCGGCCAGCAGCAGCTTACGGCCGGCCTGCAAACGTTCGGCCAGAAGCTCTCCGAAGCGGCTGGCGGCAGCCAGAGCCTGGTGGGCGGAGCTCAGCAGCTCCTGACGGGATCCAGCCAGCTGCAGGGCGGCGTGAACAAGCTCGCCAGCGGGCTCGGAACGCTTGCCGACGGTTCGCAGCAGCTGAATAACGGCGCAGGCGATCTGAAGAGCGGCATCAGCAAGCTGGAGGACGGGTCGAAGGAGCTGCAGACGAAGCTGACGGACGCAGCGGACAAAACCTCCGAGCTTAAGAAGACCGATGCGCTTGTGGAAATGTTCGCTTCGCCGGTCGAAACGAAGGAAATCGACGACCGGAAGGTGCCGAACTACGGCACAGGCCTGACGCCATACTTCATGTCGCTCGGCCTGTTCGTCGGAGCGCTCATTTCGACGCTCGTCATTTCGCTCAAAGGAACGACGGTTCCCGGCGCGTCCGGCTTCAGCCGTTTTGTCAGCCGCTCGTTGTCCTTCGCGGGCATGAGCTTGTTCCAGTCCGTGGTCGCGGCAGCGATCATTTTGTACGGACTGGGGCTGGAGGTCAGAAGCGTACCGCTCTTCTTCCTCTTCTCCTTTATAACGAGCTTGACGTTTATGTTTATCGTCCAGGCGTTCGTCACCTGGCTGGATATGCCGGGACGCTTCCTGATCATCATCCTACTGATTCTGCAGCTGGCAACCAGCGCCGGAACGTTCCCGCTGGAGCTGATCCCGGATTGGCTGAAGCCGCTGAACCCTTGGCTTCCGATGTCCCACAGCGTGCTCGGATACAAGGCGATCATCGCCAGCGGCGATTTCGATCTCGTGTGGAAGCAGGCAGGCATATTGGGTATCGACGCCGTGATTTTCCTTGCTCTGACCCTTGTCTATTTCCTGATCAAGGGCCGCAAGGCGAAAGAAGTGCCTGCAGAGCCGCAAACGGCCTAAGGGCTCTCACGATAACAATCCATTCACAGGAGTTCCGGTTTTTCCCATCGAAGGGCCGGAACTCCTTTTCGCCTTATCACGCATAAGATGATACGGGCAGATTTCGGACATTGACGATATTGGGTATAATAAGAAGATACAGACAGGAATGAGGGTAGATAAAAAGATGATAATTCTGAAGACGAAAGACCAGATCAAGTACATGAAAGAAGCGGGCGAAATTTTGGCTGCCTGCCACCGTGAGATCCGCAAGATGATTGCTCCCGGCATCACCACTATAGAGATTGACCGTTTCGCAGAACAATTCATCCGCAAGCATGGGGCTACGCCTGAGCAGAAAGGGTACAATGGCTTTCCTTACGCGACCTGCACTTCGGTAAACGACGTGATCTGCCACGGCTTTCCGGGCAAAACGGTGCTGAAGGACGGGGATATCATTACCGTGGATATGGTGGTCAACCTGAAAGGCTGGCTGGCCGACTCCGCATGGTCCTATCCGGTCGGGAACGTTTCCGAGCAGGCTCAGCGCCTGCTGGATGTGACGCATGAATCTTTGTATAAAGGAATCGAGAAGGCGGTTATCGGCAACCGGATCGGCGACATCTCGCATGCGATCCAGGTCTATGCGGAAGGCGAAGACTTCTCGGTCGTACGCGATTTCATCGGCCACGGCATCGGGGAGGAAATGCACGAAGCGCCGCAGGTTCCCCACTACGGACCGGCGAATGTGGGGCCGCGGCTGAAGGAAGGCATGGTGATTACGATTGAACCGATGCTGAATACCGGCACCTACCGGAGCAAAATGGACAGTGACGGCTGGACCGCCAGAACGCTGGACGGCGGACTGTCGGCGCAGTACGAGCACACCCTCGCGATTACGGCGAACGGTCCGGAAATTTTGACGGCACAGTAACCGGATTCCCCGGGCTGCACTGTGAAATACAAAAAGAGAAGCATCATAAGGATGCTTCTCTTTTTTCATGTTGGAGCGCAAGCTACCTCAAATACACCGCAACGCAGATGATGATAGCCAAGACCACGGTCACCACGTACATGGAAGTCAGCTTGGATAAATTCTTCTTCGTCCGATGCTCGTATTCGGGGTTGCGTTTTTTATTTTCTGCGGAAAAACCGACCCAGAACGTCCCGACAGCAGCCAGCAGGGCGATGCCGATCACGACGATGTAAATCCACATATACAATCACCTTCCTTGATCCCTGGCTGTGCATGACAGGAACGCATTCTTTGCTTCATCATACCATGCGCCTGTGGATCAGTGAACCCTTTGCTTGTACTTTCCGGAGTTCACCATCGTAATGGTGACATCCACGTTTTTCAGCATATCCTCGGTCAAAATAAAATCGGACTGCTTGCTGAGCTCCCGCCATTTGCCGGGGTATTTCCGGTACAGCTTGTCCTCCAGCATCAGCACATCGGATTTCAGGGCAACGCCTTTTTTGTAGCTGTCGATGACTTCCTTCTTGACCAGTTCGGCGGCCATTTTCTCCAGCGTCGACTCCGGTGTATCCTTGATGAGCAGATCTATATAGGATTTAAGTCCGATCCGGATATTGAAGTGTATTTTATCGTTCTCCAATTTGGGTTCAACGACAAAATGCGGCTTCATCAGAATTAGACTGGCTACGGGGGATCCGCCGGCAGGGATGTTGATGGGGGACTGTTCAAGCTGCTGCTGAATCCAGCGGGTTCCCCTCAGATCATCCTCCGAGAGCCATCCGCGGAGCTCCCGGTTGTCAAAGAAATAAGCTCCGCTCACCCGGAGCATCGGGTGGTCCTTTTTATCTTCATACCAATCCTTAATGTCGATCGTCAACGATGGAAGAATCGCTGTCCCGCTTGGTTCTCTCAGCTGGGCCAAAATTTTGAACTCGTAAATGGGCAGGATGAACGAACGCTGCGTATAAATCTGCTGCGGAGATTCCAATACGCTTTCCAGCGGAGAAAAGTTCAGGATGGACTTCTCCGTCAAAATGTCTTGAATTGGATTTTTCGTCCCGTACAACAACACGTTGTAGCGGATCTCCCGGTACCGGTTCAGCATGTCAAACACCTGGTCCATGCCATGCTTGAGCAGCCGCTCGGAACAAACGACCGCCTTCATATGGCCCCAAAATACACGGCGCTGGGCCGTCGAGTAGACGGACGTCAGCGATTCGGTCACGGTATTCCCTTCCCCCGTACCGATCCAGATCGGCACGACTTTACCGACCTGGGCATTTTGGGATTGAGCAACATTCGAGAAGTTCAGCACCTGAATGTAGCTTTTATATTGTCCATCCTCATAATCCAGCCCGATCGCCGTTACATAGGCCATACTCTGAATATCCTTGGAGTTCCAGCAGCCCGGCAGGAGAAGCGTTAACGCACAGCATGCAAGAAATAGCGCCAATCGTTTCATGTCGGGGACTCCCCTTGATGATCCGGATCCTTTGGATTCAGGAAGGAGGTGCGGCTTTTGACTTTATCCCACGGCAGCCGAATGACCGAGTTGATAAAATCCTTGAACCGGAAAGGAGAAACCGGCGCAAGATAGGACTCTCCGAACGTCCGGAGCCGGGATACATAGATCAGCAGCAGAATCAGGCCGAGAATGAGGCCGTACATGCCCAGAAACGAGGCGATCAGGAACAAGGTGAACCGGATAACGCTAATGACCGAGGTTAAGCTTTGGTTCACCAGGGTCGCGCCGGTGACGGTCGTAATGGCGCCCACGACGACGGATGACGGCGAGACCAGCCCGGCACGGATGGCGGCATCGCCGATGATAAGACCGCCGATGACGGTCAAGGTCTGGCCGATTGTGGTGGGCAGCCGGATGCCGGCCTCGCGGAAGATCTCGAACAGCAAGAGCAGCAGAAACAGCTCCATCTGGGCGGAAAAGGGCAGGCCTAGACGGGTCACCGAAATTGTCGCCAACATCCGGTATGGGATCTGGTCCTGGTGAAACGCGGTCAAGGCCACCCAGAATCCCGGCAGAGCCACAGACAAGACGAGACTGAGCACGCGAATCAGCCGCACGAAGGAGACATAAATGTAGTTAAAGTGGATGTCTTCCGGCGACTTCATGAGCAGGGACAGCGAGCCGGGTCCCGTAAGAACCATCGGGTTGCCGTCTACGATGATGACAAATCTCCCGTTGATCAACGAGCTGACCGCGTAATCCGGCCGGCCCGTAAAATCGATCAGCGGAAGCAGGGAATACTTCGAGTCGGACAGCAATTCCTCAAGCTGGCTCGCCGTATACAATCCGTCCATGTCGATCTTGGACATCCGCTTTTTGACTTCTTCCAGCAGCTTCGGTGAGATGATGTCATCAATGTAAAGAAGCGATACGCGCGTCCGTGTACGTCTGCCCATAATAAACGTCTCATTGCAGAGCGTGGTGCTGCGGAGCCGCTTGCGGATGAGCGCGACGTTTGTGCTGATATCTTCGGTGAAACCGTCTTTCGGGCCTTTGACGGAAATTTCAGTTGTAGACTCTTCCGGCGTCCGCTTGGGCATGTTGCTGATGTCCATCGTATACAGCTCGTTGGTATGCGGGAGGAACAGGACGACACTCCCCTGAAAGACCGCTTCTTCCACGGCGCTGCTGGGGGCGTTATGCTTTAACATGCTCAGCGGCAGCTTTCCGGCAAGCAGTTCGCCTTTTTTGGATGGGAGGCCGTCTTTCTCATACATGTCGTAGAGCTCCGGCAGAATGACTTTGCCGATCAGCGACGACTCGCATAGACCATCGGCAAATACCAATACAATTTCCGAATAAGGATTGGATTTGCTGAGCCGATGCATCTGGACTTTAATATCGGCGCTTTTGGCAAATAAATCGTTCAGCTTACTGAAGTTCCAGAGCGTTGGTTCATCCGACGGGTTGTCATCAGGATGGTCTGCTTCGGATTGGTTATCACCCGACTTGCCGTTTCCAGATGTTTCGCCATTGGTATTTTCATCGCTGCGTTTATCTTTCCTATGCCCGGAACCCTCATGATCCTTCTCCTGGTTGTTTTCTTCGTCGTCGGCCAGCGGGGCGCTATTTTCCTGTCCCGATTCTTCTGAAGACGGATCATCCGATGAATTGTTGCGCCGTGTACTTTGATCCCCGCTTTTTTCGCGATCCTGGTCACGTTTATCGCCATGCGAATGACCTTCTGATTTCTGGTCATCCGCAGGTCCATTCCTCCCTTGAGGTAAGCTATGTCTATTGTCAGTATCCGTCATGTCGTACGCTCCCTCCTTTTCTCCGGAATGAAGGACATGCCAACGCACAGCAGGGAATACGCAATTCCCAAGATCAGCGATGCCGGAAAATAAATCCGGTACATCATGTTGTAAAAGTCCTGCTGGCTGTACGGAAACATGCAAAGCACGATGTAACTGAACGTAAGGGCGAGGATAAATCGGTTCCGTATCGTTTGACTGGAGAAAGGCATAATGTCCGCAAGCAAAAACAAGGATAGGCTAACCCGTACGGTTGACCCGGCAAGCCACTGATACACCGATAAAAAATCCACATGCTCCACATAATCGCCGATTTTGACAAGCCGCCACTGCTCATAAGGGGACGTGGCCTGCTTGGCCGCTTCAAACGGCCCAAACTCCGTGATGGCTCCTATAACGGGGCCGAGCGTAATCCACACCATCAGCACCGCAAATACGATCATATGCCAGGGTTTCACATTCGACCGGATCCGGTGCTGCATCGTGATGATGACGATCAGTTCGATGAACGCACCTCCCGCATACAGCATGCCATGAACAGGTGGCACCCACCCGTGCTCCATCAGGGGGAACAGCAATTTGTAATTTTTGTGCGCCGTATTGGCAACCGAGACGAAAATCCCCAGGAAGACGACAATAGGCAGCAGGACGCCTGCTCCGATGGCCATGGAGCGCATACCCGTCTTTGCCATGTACAGGCAAACAAGCGCCAGTACGGTGACGAGCACCAGCTTCGGCGTGGCCGGCAAATAATTGGTGATCGTCCAGGTGGAGGTATGAAGCAGCGTAAGGCCTCCTATTAAATATAAATACAGGCATATCGGGGCCATAAGGACCCAGGAAATCCATGGTTTGGTCCGATCAGCAAACCAGGGCTGCAGCTTGCGGTTTCCCGATCTCTTCATAAACAAGACGAGCAGCAGCGACCAGGGCACGTAAAAGACCGCCGCCATGATGACGGAAACCCAGGCATCTCTGCCGGAAGCGTCCAGGATCATAGGGTTGACGACGACGTGACTGGCCAGCCCGTTCATCAGCATAAGAATCATGCAGACTTGGGAAAAACTCATTCGATTGACAGAACCCATCGCGCTTATCACTCTATTCCGGTTAGGCTTTGGTTAAGATTAAGGGTAGTATGGTTAAGAACGGTGGATTTTATGTATTTACATCGATATTTTCAAAAGATGGTGTTGGGAGATGCAGACGAAAAAGGCCCGTGCCGACGCCGGCACGGGCCTATTCCAACATTTTATTCCTTTCGCAGCAGTGCTTCGCCTGCAATGCCCGGATTCGTCATTTGGTAAGGATCAAGGATGATGTTCAGTTCTTCTTCCGTCAGCACGTTATACAGCAGGCACAGCTCCCGAACCGACTTGCCGGTCGTGATCGCTTCGCGCGCAATGCGGGAGACAACTTCGTAACCAAGATGCGGATTGAGCGCCGTAATGATGCCGACGCTGTTCTCGACATATTCCCGGCATCGCTCCACATTGGCCTGAATGCCCTCGATACAGTGTTCCCGAAACACCCGGAAGCCCTGATTCATAATTTCCAGCGATTGCAGCAAATTGTAGACGAGGACCGGCTCCATGACGTTCAGCTCCAGCTGGCCGGCTTCGGATGCCAGACAGATCGTATGGTCGTTACCGATCACCTGGAACGCGATTTGGTTGATGACCTCGCACATGACCGGATTGACTTTCCCCGGCATAATGGAGGAACCCGGCTGGCGGGAAGGAAGGGACAGCTCCCCAAGCCCGGCGCGGGGACCCGAAGCCATCAGCCGGATATCGTTGGCGACTTTGGACATGTTCATCATGCAAATTTTCAAGGCGGCGGACACCTCGGTGTAGGCGTCGGTATTCTGGGTGGCATCGACAAGATGATCCGCTGCTTGGACCGGAAAACCGCTGAGCTCCGCCAGAATTTCGGCCACGCGCTTGATGTAGGTCAAATCGGCATTGAGCCCCGTACCGACCGCCGTGGCGCCCATGTTGATGTGGAGCAGATTGTTTTTGGTGGCCTTGACCCGCTCAATGTCACGGCCCAGCACGCGGGCATATGCCTGGAATTCCTGTCCGAGACGGATCGGGACAGCATCCTGCAGATGGGTTCTCCCCATCTTGATCACCGCGTCAAATTCATTGGCTTTGTCGATGAAGGCCTGTTGCAGATCGGTCATGGTGGCAACCAGCTTGTCAATCATGGTCAGCGTCGCCAGATGGACGGCAGTCGGAAACGAATCGTTGGTCGATTGGGCCATGTTGACATGGTTGTTCGGGCTGATGTCGGCGTAGCTTCCTTTTTCCTTGCCCATCAATTCCAAGGCTCGGTTTGCAATCACTTCGTTCGTATTCATATTTATCGATGTACCGGCGCCGCCCTGAATCGGATCCACGATAAATTGGTCGAGCCACTCACCGCCAATGATCTCATCTGCGGCTTGTACAATGGCCTCACCTTTGGCTGGAAGCAGCCGTTTGATTTCCATATTGGCCATCGCTGCCGCCTTTTTGACCATGGCCATGGACCGGATCAGCTCAGGATGCAGATGTTGACCGGTAATCGGAAAGTTCTCCTTTGCGCGCAGAGTTTGAATGCCGTAGTATGCGTGGTTAGGAACTTCTTTGGTGCCAAGAAAATCTTTTTCCAATCTCATGAAAATCAATCCTCCGGGTATCTGTACTGGATAAGTCATAGAGCCGCATGTAAACGCTGTGATATGTCTGACTCGCTACCATTATACGCTGGTTGTCTCGAAATTTGCTAGTTTATTGTCAACGAGGGGTGTAAAGATCATTCATTTGTCCACTGAAAACGGACGGTACGAACCTGGGTACCGTGAATGACTGACTTCTGAAGACATACGTTTGAACTTTGTACTGGCGGTAAGGCTTACATAGAGGGATCTTTAAATACTTCGCACTACATGTCATAAAAAAAGGAGGCATACTATGATCATCGTCTGGCAGTCGGCGGTCGTAGCGCTGGCAGGTATCCTGCTGCTGCGGATCAGCGGACGCAAGTCCATTTCCCAGATGACGGTTCCCCAGGTCACCATTTTGTTGATCGTCGGGACCGTGCTTGGCTCGCAGGTTTCCGGGAAAGGGCTGGGGTGGACGCTCCTGGCTTCAGCAGTCATGATTGTGGTGCTCATGCTGAACGAATGGCTCGCAGTCAAATGGAACCGTGCCGAGAAGGTACTCAAGGGCGGGGCAGTTCCGGTCATTGAAAATGGAAAGATGCTGACCTCCAATATGAAACGGCTGCGGCTGACCGTGGACGACCTTGAAAAGAGGCTGCGATTGCTTGGAATCTCCCGGATTGAAGACGTCCGAACAGGAACCGTTGAAAACAACGGGGAGTTAGGATATGAGCTGATGCCCTGGGCCAAACCCGTAACGATGGGGGAACTGGAAAAGATTCTGAAAGCCAATTTCCCGCAGATGCATGTTCCCGAGTCTCCGGAGGAACGGAACATTTTCAGAGAAGTCATTGACAATGCCGACCAACCGATGACACAGGATCGTCTTCATTAACATGCCCGGAGGATGGCCGTTTATATGAATCAGATTGAAGAAAAGGGAATACAAGCCAAGAAGCCTGGATATGCGAACAAGCATATCCAGGCTTTTTTAATTGACTCATGATCCGGTTAAACGGAATGAGGAACCTTTACGTCAGGATTTACGTCGGCTTCATAATCGACGCCATCTGTCTCAAAGCCGAACAGCTGGAAGAACTCGCGGCGGTACCCATGAAGATCGGTCAAATCATAAATGTTGTCCGATGTGATGTTGTTCCAGATGTCAGCGACTTCGGCCTGCACATCTTCACGAAGCTCCCAGTCGTCGATGCGGATTCTGCCGACTTCATCAACGGGCGTTTCGCCATCGGTATACAGCCGGTCGGTGAACAGACGGTAAGTCTGCTCGATGCATCCTTCGTGGATACCTTTTTCTTTCATGACCTTGTACAATGCGGAGATGTACAGCGGCACGACCGGGATCGCCGAACTGGATTGGGTCACAAGCCCCTTGCTGACAACGACATAAGCGTGTCCGTTTTTGGTAGACAGCTGGTCGTTCAGCTTCAGCGCCGTGGCTTCCAGGTGATCCTTAGCTTTGCCAATGGAGCCTTCCCGGTACACGGCCTGGGTGATGTCCGAACCGATATAGGAGAAGGAAATCGTGACGGCTCCTTCGGCGAGCACACCGCCCTGCTCGAGGGCATCGATCCACAGCTGCCAGTCGTCCCCGCCCATGACGGCAACCGTTCCGCGGACATCTTCTTCCGTAGCGGGTTCAATGGTTACTTCGCTGATTTCGCCGGTGTGGAAGTTGACGGTTTTATTCGTATAGGGCTTACCCAGCGGTTTAAGGGTGGAATTGTACACTTCGCCGGTAACCGGATCGGTTCTCCGGGCGGATGCCACACTGTAAACTACCAGGTCGACCTGACCGAGTTCGGAACGGATCAATTCCACCGTTTTCTCCTTCGTTTCTGTTGAGAAGGCATCTCCGGTCACACTGAAAGATTTAAGCCCGGCTTTTTCAGCCGCTTCTTCAAACGCAGCGGAATTGTACCAGCCAGCGGAAGCCGTCCGTTTCTCGGAACCGCTGCTTGGGCGGTATACGCCTACGGT
Organism: Paenibacillus rhizosphaerae; assembly: GCF_014192015.1. Taxonomy (GTDB): domain Bacteria; phylum Bacillota; class Bacilli; order Paenibacillales; family Paenibacillaceae; genus Paenibacillus_AQ; species Paenibacillus_AQ rhizosphaerae. The sequence goes on from NZ_JACHXJ010000001.1 coordinate 965,283, forward strand.
ATTCGCTCCGGCCCCGAATGCAGCCGTGATGCGTGCCGCCAATCCGTAGCCGGTCGATGCGCCGATCACAAGTGCGTTTTTCGGTCCCTGAACGGCCGGTTTGGATTTGACGTAATCGATTTGGGACTGGACCTGCGCCGCGCATCCGACAGGATGTGCCGTCGTGCAGATAAAGCCGCGGGTTCTTGGTTTGATGATCATGTGAATGATTATCCTCTCTTTTTAAAGTAAAGTATCGTTTGTTTTGTTTGGAGTCAGGTTTATGTATCCCATACAACAGCCATGAGGAAACTCCTTTAATGATATTATATCTAAAAACCGAAATACAAGAGTTTAAGTGGTGAAAGGCAGAAGCGGAGAAATTCCGGGACGTCCATTCATTTGACAATGAGAATCATTATCAAGTAAGATGAAGACAGTCCGGACATCACGGAGCCGACATGAGGCGATGATTCCACAGGAGTACAGCAATCATATTCACTGACGGGAGGAACCACCTATGTTTATTCAATTGAGAACGATGGCCGTGCAAAAAGGGTACAGCGAGCAGGTTGCCGCCAGATTCACCAAGGACGGCCCGATGGACGAGATGAACGGATTGATCGACAGAACGGTCATGATCAATACCAGAGGAAGAGAGCAGGACGAAGTGGTGGTCATGATCCGCTGGGAGTCGCAGGAAGACTGGAAAAATTGGGAGAAAAGCGACGCACATCTTCAAGGTCATCGCGACAAGAAGGGCCAGGAGCCGCCAGCCTATATGATCAGCACAACCGTCAAAATGTATGAAGTGCAGGCCGTGAAGCCGGGCAGGGCTTCTTCCGGCACGCATTAACATCGCGCACAAGAAAAACCGCCTCAAAGGGCGGTTTTTTGTGGCCTTCACGTATTTTATACGGCGTCCTCTCCGGCTGGCTCTGTAGAAGCTGCACGATCTCTGCGCCCATAAATCCGGTACAGAACGATCCCGAACAGGGTTCCCGCCAGCGACATGCCGGATATCGTCAGAAACAGCGTCCTCCCGCCGAATGCCTCATACAACGCACCGCCTGCAAAGGAAGCGATAATTCCGGAAACCCCGAAGAACAGCAGCGCGAGCACCGTCTGCCCGGTTGCCCGCCATTCGACCGGTACGATGCGGTACAGGTACTGAATCGCGGCGGAATAAAATACCGGAAAGGTGAGCAGCTGCAGAAGCTGCAGATAGGCGAGGATATGCGGGTTCTCGATCCACGCCGAAGCGAAAAAGCGCACGAAGTAAAACAATCCCGACAAGGCGATCAGCATCAGCTCGCTGCCTTTCCGAAGCCACCAGAAGCTCAAGGCGAACACGATGATCTCGCTTCCTGCTGCCAGAAACCAGGCTTGTCCCACCAGGCTGGCTGTCCCGCCCAGCTCCTTGATGTAAACCCCCAAATAAGTATCGTTCATCCTCGCGGGGATAGAACTGATAAAGATCAGAATGAGAAAGAGCAGGGTCTCTTTGCTGCTGAGAAAATGCTTCAGGCTGGAAAGGGTGACCGGTTTGCCCGACACCGGAGCGTCAGGCATGAACAGCGTAATGACAAAGCTGACCAGCCCGATTGCCGCAAACAAATACGCCAGGCTGTGCGCGCCGTACGAAGTCATGAAATAGCCTGCGAACAATGACATCACTGCATAACCAAGCGCCCCGTAGGTGCGAAGCGAGCCGTAGCTGATCCCCGCCGATTCGGCAACGCGAAAGTTCAGACTTTCCGTCAGCGGGTCGACAGGCATCAGAAAAAAGTAGGTGAGCATCGCAAACAGGATGATCAGGCTGTACACGCCGGTATGGTACAGGACAAAGCCTGTAATGATGGCGCAAACAAGAAGGAGCAGCAGCACTTTACGGATCGTTCTGGTCCGGTCGCTGATCATTCCCCAGAGAGGCTGGGCCACAATCGTAATAAAGCCGCCCGTCCCGACGATAAAACCGATCTGGGAAGGTGATAGTCCCTGTTCATCAAAATAAACGGGGAGAAACGGAATGAAGATGGCCAGCAGGGCAAAAAACAGGAAATTAAACGCTTTAACAGGAGCGGAAGTTCTCATCGGTACAATAGATCCCTCACGTCGTTTCGGAAATTGGTTGAATCGCGTTAGGACATTGTACCATGAATCTACCTTTTTCTAAATCACCGATTTGTCACGGAAAGGGCCTCCGTAATATGGTAGACTAGAGTTATAGACTTCAACTACAGCGGGGGAAATCATGATCAAATTGGTATCTTGGAACGTGAACGGGCTTAGAGCCTGTGTCAATAAAGGTTTTATCGAATACGTAAAGCAAGTGGACGCAGACATCTTCTGCGTGCAGGAGACGAAGCTTCAGGAAGGGCAGATCTGCCTGGACGGCATGGACGAGTATCATCAATACTGGAACTACGCCGAGAAGAAAGGTTATTCCGGCACGGCTGTCTTTACCAAGCAGAAGCCGTTGACCGTGTACTCCGGACTGGAAGAGGACGGGGAGCCGGAGGGGAGAATCCTTACGCTCGAGTACGAAGGGTTTTATTTGGTTAACGTTTATACTCCCAATGCGCGCCGTGATCTATCGAGACTCGATCTCCGGCTGGAATGGGAGGACCGGTTCAGAAGCTATATTCAGGAGCTGGATGCGCGGAAGCCTGTCGTCATTTGCGGGGATCTGAACGTTGCCCATCAGGAAATCGACCTGAAGAATCCGAAATCAAACCGTGAAAACTCCGGCTTTACCCCTCAGGAACGCGGCAAAATGACGGAGCTGCTGAATGCGGGTCTGATCGATACGTTCAGACATTTTTACCCCGGGCAGGAAGGCGCGTATACCTGGTGGTCCTACATGCCAAAAATCCGTGAGCGGAACGTGGGCTGGCGGATTGACTATTTTCTCGTATCGGAGCGGCTTGCCCCATCCCTGATCGATGCCCAGATCGATCATCTGGTCCTGGGGAGCGACCACTGCCCGGTCAAGCTGCTGATGGACGAAACGAAGCTGTAAATGTGGACCCTCTCCATGTCATCCGTCGTCCCTTTGCTCATAGCGGCAATCAGCTTATCACGCAATTGCACAGGTGAGTAAGGGCATGATCACATATTTGATTACCATCCACAAAGCATACGTTGTTGACAATCCGGTCAAACGTATGCTAATTTTATTTCTATAAATTTAGAAATACGAAATCAGGAAGGAGGAGCGGGATATGAACGAAGATGTGGAGTCCAAGCAAGCCGTTAAAATATACAAGGCGCTGGGCGAACCGACGCGTTTGAAAGTGGCGATGATCCTGTCCCGGGAAGGTGAAGCCTGCTGTTCCACGCTCGGGAGCAAGCTGGAAACCGTAGCCGACTCCACGCTGTCCCACCATCTGAAGCAGCTGGCAGAGAGCGGTCTGCTGGATTCGCGGAAAGAAGGCACCTTTATTTTCTACTGCCTGAACCGTGAGGTTGCGCAAAAATATGCACCGTTTTTGTTAAACTAATTTTTTTTGCCCATTATTTCTATGATTGTAGAAATATAAAAATATTATTCAAAGGAGTTTGATTGCATTTATGACCAGAACATGGAAGATTTACATTTTGGCTATCATCAGCTTTTTGGTGGGCACATCGGAATACATCGTTTCCGGTATTTTGGATAAAATTGCGGATACGATGGGCATTTCACTCGTTGCCGCGGGACAGCTGATTACCGTATTCTCGCTGACGTACGCGATCGCCACGCCAGTTCTCATGGCCTTGACGGCGAGATGGGACCGCCGCAGGCTGATGATCACGGCCCTTGGCGTTTTCGTTGCCGCCAACATCTTATCGTTTGTGCTGCCCGGATATGAACTGCTACTGGCGTCACGCGTGCTGATGGCGCTTGGAGCGGGAATGGTCGTCGTCACGGCGCTTAGCATCGCGGCCAAAATTGCGCCTGAAGGCAAGCAGGCAGGCTCTTTAGCGACCGTCATCATGGGCTTTACGGCTTCGCTCATCATCGGCGTGCCGCTCGGAAGAATGGTCGCGGCTGCTTTTGGCTGGAAAGCGGTATTTATCGGGATTGCTCTGCTCGGAATTGTCGCGATGCTTATCATTTCGGTGACTATCCCGCGGATTCAGGGAGACGCGCATGTGCCTCTTCGTCAGCAGTTTTCCCTTCTGAAGAACCCGAAGGTTGCGCTGGGCCTGTCCATCAGTTTCTTCTGGCTGGGCGGCTATTCGGTGGCTTACACGTATTTGTCCCCTTATCTGCTTCAAATTACCGGATTGCAGGAGAGCCTGCTGAGCACGGCATTGTTAGCTTTTGGCATCGCCAGCCTGGTTGGATCAAAGCTGGGAGGTTTCAGTGCCGATAAAAAAGGGGTGACCTTCACCCTGTTGAGCGGGATGACCCTTCACGTGATATCCCTGATACTGCTCAGTCTGGCTGGCCACTCGGTGTTTGCCGTGTTCGCCATCCTGATCCTGTGGTCATTTGCCGCATGGTCGACAGGTCCGGCACAGCAGTACAATCTGGTCACGATCAAGCCGGAATCCTCCGGCGTCATGCTGGGGCTCAACCAATCGATGATGCAGCTGTCCATGGCGGCCGGCGCCGGCATCGGCGGCGTGGTCGTCTCGGGCGTCTCGCTGTCGGCGGTCACATGGATCGGGGCCGTGGGCGTACTGATCGCGATGCTGGCGCTGCTCGGCTTGAATCAGCTGTCCGCACGGCGAAAGGTTGCGGCGGCGGAATAACGGAGCGGCTCGTCCACTCCCAAGGAGCAAGAAGCTGCGTATTATTCTAAAAAAGGAAAGCGGCCAGTCCTCTTTAGGGACTGACCGCTTTTGTTATGCTCAAACCCATTTGCCTCCGCGGAACACCGGCTCCACCGTGCCGTCCGGCAGTTCACCGTCGATGTTCAGCTGTTCTGAACCGATCATGAAATCGACGTGCGTCAGGCTGACGTTGCCGCCTTTGGCAAGCAGCTCCTCTTTGCTCATCTTGGTTCCGCCCTCAATATTGACCGGATAGCAGCTCCCGAGCGCGAAATGGCAGGAGGCATTTTCGTCCACGCCGGTATTGTAGAAGACACGGTTCATGAGCGAAATCGGCGAGTCATGCGGCACCAGCGCCATTTCGCCGAGATAGGACGCGCCTTCATCGGTTTCCAGCAGCGACGTCAGATGCTCGCGGCCTGAAACAGCGTCGTACTCCGTCACTTTTCCGTCTTTGAAGGTTAGCTTGATGCCTTCCACCAGCCGGCCGTTCAGGTTGAGTGGAAGCGTGCTGGACACCGTGCCGTTAACCCCAGTCCGCAGCGGCATCGTGTAGATTTCCTCCGTCGGCATGTTCGCCACAAAATACACGCCGTCCTCCTTCAAATCCCCGCCGCCGAGCCACAAATGCCCCTCAGGCATCTCGACCCGCAGGTCCGTGCCTGGTGCACGGTAGTGCAGGCTCTTATACCGTTTGTCGTTCATGTACTGCTGCCGTTTTTTCAGCTCACCGATATGATCCTGCCAAGCCGCGACGGGATCGCCGCTGTCGACGCGGTTCATGCGGAATACGGCTTCCCACATAGCCGGGACGCGTTCTTCTTCCGGCAGATCGGCATAAACCTTGTTCGCCCAGGCACGGGTCGGCGCTTTGATCAGCGACCAGCTGACCTTGTTGCTGCGTACGTAGGCCTGATACTTCTCGCGGGCCACCGCCGCCGCTTTTACGGCCGTCGATACTTTGGAAGAATCGATGCCGCGGAACAGCTCAGGGTCGGGCACTTTGATGTGCAGTACCGCACCGCCGCCTTCGGCGAGCTGCTCCATCATGTCGGCCTGCCACTTCGGATAATAAGCGAAAGAATCGTCAGGCGCTTGTTCATAGCGAATTCGGGTAATCTTTTCGTCATCCCAATCGACCTGAACGTATTTGGCGCCCGCCTCATAGGCCTTGGACACGATCTGCCGCGTGAATTCTACGGTTTCCAGCGGTGACTGCACAAGCAGCACCTGACCGGGCTGGATGTTCACCCCGACCTTGATTACCAGTTCGGCGTATTTCTCCAGCATTTGTTCAAAATGATCCATGATTCAGGTTCCTCCATCGTATGTGAAATGGCATCCTGCCGAGAAAAGAATGTCTGTCTACCAGTGTATCGCGATCCATTTCCATGATGCAAGCTTACCGCGACTTCCAACCGCTTTCGGAAAACTTTTTTGTATGCCTGCCGGAGTTTAGGTTTTTTTAAGTTTCGGCTGATATCGTGTTTGTCATATGAAGGAAGGGAGAATGGACATGAACAAAGCGGTAAAAAATGTGCTGATCATTTGCGGATGTGTCATCGTGATCGGCGCAGGGGGAACTTATTTTTATCAAAAAAACGCCAGCGCGACCAAAACGGAAACGGCGACCATTACATATGCCGTCGAGAGGGGCGACCTGTCCAAAACGGTAACATCCTCAGGCAATGTGGAGGCACCCGAATCGGTGAATTTAAGCTTCAGCGGAAACTCCAAAGTGACCAAGGTCGGCGTGAGCGTCGGGGAAGCGGTGAAAAAGGGGCAGCTGCTTGCGACGATGGATGCAACGGCACTGCAAAACGAGCTGCTGTCGGCCCAGGCCAAGTATGACAGCGCAGTCGCGAAGCTGGACAGCATCCAGGCTGGAACGGACTCCGCCACGTTGAGCGAACAACAAGCCCAGGTGTCCAAGGCGAAGTCCGACCTGGAGAACGCCAAGACGGCGCTTGCGAATGCCAAAAAGGCGGCCGATACAACGTACCTGCAGGCGCAGGTGGACAAGGCCAAGGCTGCGGTCATCAGCACGCAGGCCAAGCTGGACGAGGCGAAGAAGGGGACGGACCAGTCCCAGATTTTATTCGCCCAGGTCGCGGCGGATAATGCCCAGAATGCCTATAAACAAGCGGTATCGCAGCAGAACAATCTGGATCAGCTGAAAGAAGCGGTCAGCAGTGCCGAATCCCAGGTAGACAGCGCGTCCCATGCTTACGACCAGGCCACTTCACAGCTGGCCAAGCTGCAGGAGGGGCCGGCCGAAAGCGACGTGGCCAGTGCCAAGGCCGATGTGGCGATGGCACTCGCTGCCTTGAACGATGCCAAGGCCGACGCTGCCGGCGCCAAAATGTATGCACCGTACGACGGAATCATTTCCGCCGTGAACGCCAAAGTCGGGGAGACGGTTGCCGGCGACGCTGCTTCGGCCATCTCCATGTACTCTACCGGTGGAAGCTTCCGGATTTCGGCCTCCATCGACGATACCGATATCACTGATGTGAAGGTCGGCCAGGACGTATATATTACATTTGACGCGCTCACGGGCGTAACGCTGAAAGGCAAAGTCGTGTCCAAGGCGGTGCTCGGGGAAGCGCAGACCAGCGGTGTCGTGACGTTTCCGGTCGGCATTGAAATCACGGCGGGCCAAGATAACGCAGACAAGCTGATTCCAGGTATCAGCGCAACGATTGCCATTATTACCGACGGTAAAAAGAATGTCTTGAAAGTGCCTGATGCGGCGATCAAATCGTTTGGCGGGCGGAAAATCGTCATGGTTGACAAAGGCGGCAAAGAAGAGCAGGTGGAAATTACGACCGGGCTTGATGACGGGGCCAATTCCGAAGTGCTGACCGGATTGTCCGAGGGCGATAAGGTGACCATTACGATGACGACGACAAAGACGAGCACCGGAACGAGCCAGGGAACCATGGGCGGCTTTGGCGGCATGGGCGGCTTCGGAGGCATGAACGGAGGCGGCGAGATGCGGCAGTTCAACCGTGGCAGCGGAGCCGGGGGAACACGAGGCAACGGCGGAGGCGGTGCACGCAGCGGCGGAATGGGAGGTGGCGGACAGTGATCACTTTTGATCAAGTGAAGAAGGTCTATGCATTGGGTGAAAATGAGGTGCAGGCGCTGAAGGGGGTCACCCTTCAAATCGATGAGCGGGAGTTTGTCTCGATTATGGGACCGTCAGGCTCAGGAAAATCGACTATGATGAACGTGATCGGGTGCCTGGATAAACCGACTTCCGGCAAGTACGTGCTGGACGGCATCGACATTGGCTCAGCATCGGCCAAGCAGCTGTCGGAGGTGCGCAACCGGAAGATCGGCTTCGTTTTCCAAAACTTTAACCTGCTCAAACGAACCTCGGCGATCGAAAACGTCGAGCTTCCGATGCTGTATGCGGGTAAAAATAAAAAGGAGCGGCGTGAGAAGGCCGAGTACTGCCTGGAGCTGGTCGGCCTGGAAACGCGGATGCATCACAGGCCGAATGAGCTCTCCGGGGGACAGCAGCAGCGCGTGGCCATCGCCCGCGCCTTGAGTAACGACCCGGCCATTATATTGGCGGACGAGCCGACAGGCAACCTGGATACGGCGTCATCCGAGGAAATCATGGGCATATTCCGCAGATTGAACGAACAGGGGCATACGATCGTCATCGTCACCCACGAACCGGACATCGCCGCCCATACGAAACGGGTCATTTGGTTCCGCGATGGCCTCATCGAGACGGACCGGCTGAATACGGAGCGTGAGCGGGTATGAATGTGGGGGAACTGCTGCGTATTTCAATCCGAAGCCTACGGTCCAATATGCTGCGGTCCTTCCTGACGATGCTGGGAATCATCATCGGGGTGGCGACCGTGATTGCCATGATTTCCATCGGGCAGGGGACCAGCAAGCAGGTGACGAGCCAAATCCAGAGCCTGGGTTCCAATCTGATTACGGTTACTGCAGGCTCGGGGTCGTCAACCGGCGCAGCGGCAGGAGGCAGCCAAGGCGGAAGCACGGGGAGACTGAATATTTCGGACGTTGACCCGATATCCAAAATCGATACCGTAAAGTATGTTGCGCCGGTCACGCAGGTGAGTGCGCAGCTCCTGAACGGCTCGAACACAGCTTCCACCACGACTATTGGCTCGACGCCGAGCTATGCCGACATCAAGTCATGGGAGACGGACATCGGACGTTTCTTTACGGAGGATGAAGTCAATGACCGGGCGAAGGTCGTGGTCCTTGGTGCGACGACGGCGGAAACGCTATTTGGTGAAGCGGGCTTCGATGCGGTCGGCAGCATGATCAAAATCAACAATATCCCATTTCGGGTCATCGGTGTGCTCAAAGCCAAGGGATCTTCGGGAACGGTTGACCAGGACGACACGGTTATTGCGCCGATCACAACGGTTCAGTCCCGGTTTCAGACCGGGAGCTCCCGGAGCAGCGTCCGGCAAATTTTGGTCGAAGCCAAATCCACCGACGTGATCAACAGCACCATGGCGCTGATCCAGTATACGATGCGTCAAAGCCATAAACTCGGCGGGGCCGACGATGATTTCAGGGTTCAAAGCCAGGAGGATGTCATTCCTCCGCCGAAAGTGTCACCCAAACGCTGACCCTGTTTCTTGGCGGCGTGGCGGCGATATCTTTGCTGGTCGGCGGGATCGGCATCATGAACATTATGCTGGTGTCCGTTACGGAACGGACGCGGGAGATCGGTATCCGGAAGGCGATCGGGGCCAAGGAAGGGACGATTCTCTCGCAGTTTCTCTTTGAGTCGGTTACCTTGGCTATCCTGGGTGGCGTAATCGGCGTCATCCTTGGCTTCGGCGGCTCCAAGTTCGTCGGCAGGCTGATGGACGTGACCACTGCGGTGTCCATGAACTCCGTTCTGCTTGCGGTCGGGTTTTCAGCCTGCATCGGCATCGTATTCGGCGTATTCCCGGCCAGACAGGCCGCCAAGCTGGATCCGATCGAGGCGCTGCGGTACGAATAGGATTCCGTTTGCGATGGGCGTGTTTATCTATAACGGATATTGGCCGTTTGAAACATCGTGTAGCAAGAGAAAAAAAGGGCATTACACCGAATCATGTTCGGCGGAATGCCCTCTTTCCTTTTCTGCAGCCATTCACGGATCAATGATACCGAGAATGGCTTTATTTGAGTGTGCCTGGAATATCGGGTTCAACGGCTACCGGGTTTATCCCAGCTGTTTTTCCGCCGCATCCACCGTGTGCTTCAGCAGCATGGCGATGGTTACCGGGCCGACACCCGCAGGCACGGGAGTAATGGCGCTCGCTTTTTTCAGACACGCCTCATAATCGACGTCCCCGATATTTCCTTCATTGTAGCCCGCGTCCAGGATGACGGCTCCGTCCTGAACCCAATCCCCCTGAATGAATTTGGGTTTGCCTACTGCGGCAACGACGATCTCTGCCCGGGACACGATATCACCCAGGCCTTTCGTTCTGGAATGGCAGATCGTGACCGTGGCATTGCGGTTGAGGAGCATCAGTGAGACGGGCTTGCCGAGAATCGGGCTTCGGCCGACGACAACGGCGTGCTTGCCTTCTACAGGAATCCGGTAGTAATCCAGGATGGCGATGATGGCCGCCGGGGTGCAGGAAGGATAGGCCGCAAAGCCGAAAGCGTTCTGGGCGAATCCCAGCGTGGTGACGCCGTCGACGTCTTTTTCAATAGCGATCGCGTCGAAAGCAGCTCTTTCATCAATCTGATGGGGTACCGGATGCTGCAGCAGAATCCCATGAACGTTCGGGTCGGCGTTAAGCTTTTGGATTTCACGGATGAGCTCCTCGGTGGTCGTTCCCGCATCCAGCGTGATTTTGAGCGATTCCATCCCCAGCCGTCTGCAGGCATTGCCTTTCATGCGCACGTAAGTGGCCGAGGCCGGGTCGTCGCCTACCAAAATCGTCGCCAGGCAGGGGGTAATTCCTTGCTCGGACAGCCGTTTCACCCTGTTGGCCAGTTCGTCCTTAATATCCTGCGCCACGCGCGCCCCGTCCAAAATCAGCGTTTGTTCTGTCATGTCTGCATCTCCTTTAAATGATAATAAGGTTCAGAAAAACATAAAGAGGCAAGGGGAAATTCCCCTTACCTCTGCCCAGGCGTACGGCTGTTTATATCCATGTGCTCCCTCATGGTTCATCCCATGTTTCCGCCAGTTGCACACAGTCCATCTATGTAGAATGATACCTTATTGCGCTTACGGGCACAATGGGGAGTTTTAAAGAATGATGCGGATGCTTCTTATGTGCTGCCGTTTCTTTTAAACACGATGTAATCCATCTTAGCCTCGACGAGAACCATTAACTGCTGCGCCATATAGGACGCCGTGTATTTAAAATTAACCTCTGCCCAGTGCATAATTACGCCTACCGTGGCCGACATCCGGTAGCTCAGCATAATTTCGTAGTCGACCGGCGGATCGGTGGGTTCCATCTCGATATGCATATCCTTGCGCATCGACTCCCTGAGTCTGTCGTACATGTCCATCGCCAGCTTGCCGCGTTCGACCCGCGATAAGGCCAGGAACACATCTTTATGCTGTTCGATATGCTCAAACAAACGCAGCCCCGAGGGGTAAGTCATGGAGGCTTCAATTTGCTCCAGGCCCACATAAGGCTCGACGAGCAATTCAGCGATGCCTTGCAGAAACTCGTCGTGGATTTCCTTGAGCAGGTCTTCCTTGCTGACAAAATGTTTGTAAAAGGTACCCCGGTTGTAGTCTGCACGGGCCGCGATGTCCATAATAGTAACCGAATCGAAGCCTTTATCGAGAATTAAGGAAACGAGTGCGGATTTGAGCGCCTGCCGGGTTCTTCTGGCTCTGCGGTCAAGAACTTGTTCGTCTGTCAAATGCAATCTGCCTCCAGCTTGTCGTTTCTTCATATTATAGCGCAAGTGGGATCGCTGCCAAAATGCAGAAAGTCGTCAACAAAATGAAGGCCAGTGTTCAAGATCATCATCGTTCGGGGACAGATCTGGGCAATCTGTTGGATAGGTGACATTGTTTTAAACTTTGATTATTGTGTAAACAATTAGTTGGGGTGTAACCTGTAGATGTAGCAATTATGAGGGATTGAAGCCCGTACAGCATTTATAAACTATGTTGCAAAGGAAGCGATTTCAGTCATGAGTCAAACAGAAGTTAAAACTGCAGTCATTACCGGCGCTGCCGGCGGAATCGGAAAAGAGCTGGCACGGCGTTTGGCCGAGCGCAAGCTGAATCTCGTTCTGGTCGATTTGAAAGAAGATGCGGTCAAGAACGTCGTAGAGGAGCTTGGCCTGGACGATACCAATTCGCTGGCGATCGCTGCCGACGTATCCAAAGAGCAGGATGTGCAGAATTATGTGAACCGTGCTATTGAAAAATTCGGCACCATCGATTACTTTGCGAACAATGCGGGGATCGAGGGCCCTACCGGTCTGATCGAAGAGCAATCCGTAGAAGCGTTTGATATGGTGTATAATGTCAACGTCCGCGGAGTGTTCCTGGGACTGCACTACGTCATTCCTGTCATGAAAAAGCAGCAATCCGGCGCAATCTTGAACACGTCTTCGCTTGCAGGCCTTATGGGTGCGCCCGGCGTGGCTCCGTACATTATGTCCAAGCATGCCGTGATCGGCTTGACACGCGTTGCCGCCAACGAGTTGGCATCGCTGGGTATCCGGGTTAACGCGGTTCTGCCGGGAACGATCAATACCAGGATGATGCGGCAGATCGAGGCAAACTCCGGCAATGCGGAAGAATACAAAGCCGCCAATGAAGCGGCCACACCGATGGGCCGTTACGGCGAGCCGCAAGAAGTAGCGGCGGTCATGAACTTCCTCCTCTCCGATGAAGCCTCATTCGTTACAGGTTCCCTGTACACGGTGGACGGCGGTATGGTCGGTCAGTAATCACGACAACCGTATTCAGCAAAAAAAGAGGAACGAATGTTCTGAAACTTATTGACAACCGTGAGAATTAACGTTAAAGTGGGCTTAACATAGTTAATGGAAGCGGGAGAAGCACCCTGCAGGAAAGGCGTCACGCCTTACTTGCGGGGTGTTTTTTTTGTCCATTCATTATGAATTATGATGATTTTTGGGGGAGAGATGAGGATGTTGTGTGTAAAAGTGTTGTGGAAAAACAGCTTGTTGACGGTTTTATGCTGTACGGTCGCATTGTTCATGCTGGGTCCGGTTAAAGCGGATGCCGCATCGGACAGCGCTTGGGATGCCGCACTGCAGAGTATAGGTGTCCTTCATGACAGTTACAAGGCGCTGGAAGAGGCCAACAAGCTGAAGAAGCAGCAGATTCAGGCGCTCCGGAAGCAGAATGATGACCGGCTAAAGTCTGTCAATGCAAAGGTGCAGGGGATCGACAAGGCCAAGATCGACAAGCTGAAATCCGAAGCCGATCAGGCTCAGAAGAAATATCAGCCGCTGCTCAATGAGTATACAGACCTTGGGAAGAAGGCGGCGGATGCGAGAAAACGCAAGGACCAGAAGTCCGCCCTTCAGTATGATTTGAAGCGGAACCAGATCAAGGCTTCGGCCAGCGCAGCACGTGCGGAAATCAAGAGCCGAAAGGATGCGCTCGCTGCCGCCAAGAAGGAAGCCTCGGCCAAAGCCAAGGCGGTGAAGGATACTTTGGTACAGGTTCAGACGTTAAAGAAGCAGGTGACTGCCGAGAATAAGAAGATTACGGTTGCGAACAGCACCCGGGGTGCATCGGACAAGCGGTATAAAGCGGCAGTCAAGATCGGGAACGCGATCACGGCCACGGCTGAGCTGACTGTAATGTACAAGGAGCTTGGTAAAATCAGCACCTCTCTCAATCAAATTTACCAATGGGAGAAACAGATCGATTCCGTCATCCGGACAGCGGAAACGAAACTCCCCAAGTCTTGAAGGACAATCATGATGATGTCCTTGAGAAGTATGTTTTGTTCAGGATAACTACTCCTTTTTCTCTGGTTCGGGTACTGCGGCCGGCTGCCATAGGATCACATGCCGGGTTTTGCTCCATTTTTCATAGAACAGCTGCGGCTCCTTCTTAAACACACAGATGACGAAATGAATAAAGAAGGCGGTATTCATGGCGAACACGATGAGTCCTAGTATCAAGCGGAGGACCGGCGGAACGGTGTCCAGGGAGCCTGCCAACAGCCGGTTGGCTCCAAAAAACAGCCAGTAGAGTATTCCATACCGAACCACAAGTGATTTAATGGAGACCCGCTCTCCTCCATCGGCCAGGCGGATGCGGACGAGCCATTTGCCGGGAGTCAGACCTCCTGTCATCCGAGGTACCATCATGAAATAGAGTCCGGTTGCAACCCAGAAGGAAGCCGGTACATGCAGCACATGCAGAATGCCGAGCAGGATCGCCCAGGCAACTCCGTCCGCCATAAAGGCGATTCCCCGCCGTGTATAAGTCACCCGTTTGGCGGCCAGATCGATATTGGCATCCAAGTGCTCAATGCGGGGGAGAAGGCCGGATAACCATTCGGCTGCCAAGAAGCCAAGCAAACCGCCAAGCGTGTTGGTAATCAGGTCATCTACGTCGAATACCCGGTACGGGTGATCGTACAGCCCGAATATTCCGCTGAGCTGGGTCGTCTCAAACCACAGCGACAGCAAAAATGACAGCAGAATGGAAAGTTTCCATCCCGTCCGGAAATAATAACGAAGGATCATACCGAATGGAACGGTAAGAAATACGTTGAACACCACTTGAAGGAAGGCGCGTTCCGTAAGCAGCCGCAGGTACGTCGAAGGCTGCGAGGACACGACGGACGTCTCCTTAAGGATGTCGTGAATAAAATTCAGCGGTACCAGTTGAAGTGCCCCTCCGGCCATGGCCGGATTGTGCCGGGAAGACGGCAGCGGAAGGATGACCAGAAACAGCGCGTTGAGCAGGTACAGAAGGAACAGATACAGCACAAACGCCCTTATTTTATTGATATAACCGTGCCTGCGGTACTGGACGACCAAGAAGGGAAGGGTGAACAACAGCGCCGCAAAGGGAAAAGACAGAAATGCATATGAGATTGGAAATACATACGAATGAAACACGACTGAACTGCACCGCCTTAATTTCTTTGTGTTTTCTTTCGGCCTTGCCATCGGCTGAATGTACATCATAGCACAAGTATGATCGGTTTCCGGTTAAATTTTGTTTAAAAATCATAAAGAATCGTGAAGCAAATGCAGAAAATTCGGCTAAATTTCTATCAGGTTACGTAAGCAAAATGCTATACTTGAACTTATGGTTTCTGTTCTAATACAACAAGATTCAGCAGGAGGACATTTGATGGCACAACCAGATGAGGTTTCATTGCAGAAAAAATTAAAACCAAGGCATATCAGCTTGATGGCCATGGGCGGGGTCATCGGCACCGGCATCTTCAAGGGCAGTGCCGAAACGATCGGTCTGGCCGGACCGGGCGTCATTATCTCCTACGTCTTTGCCGGACTGCTGCTGCTCGTCGTCATGGGAGCCATGGCGGAAATGGCTACGGTCTACCCGGGTAAAAATATGAAAGACTTCGTACGTGAGGCCTTTGGCGAGAGAGTATCCTTCATTATGGGGTGGATGTACTGCTTCTTGTGGCTGTCCGTGTGCGTCATTGAAATTATAGCGGCCGGCAGCTTTTTGCAGTATTGGCTCCCAGGGGTGCCGTTATGGGTACTCAGTCTTGCCAGCGCGGCGTTTATTATTCTGATTAATCTTATGAGCGTGGGCACTTTCGGCGAGTTCGAATTTTGGCTGGCGGGGATCAAAATTGCCATGATCATCGTATTTATCGTTCTAGGGACATGCCTGATTTTCGGGATCATTCCGAGCGGCAACACGCCGTACCTGCATAACTACACGGCGGCCGGAGGATTTCTGCCCAACGGCTGGACGTCCATATTTTCCGCTTTGCTTGTAGTTATGTTTTCCTACGGGGGTTCGGAACTGATCGGTTTGACATTGACGGAAACGGAAAACAGTGAAAAGGTATTGCCCAGGGTGGTACGCAATTTTATTTTGCGGATCATATTATTTTTCACGCTGCCGATCCTCGTGATATGCGGGTTGATTCCCTGGAATCAGCTCGGCCCCGAGTCGAGTCCGTTTGTCCAGGTACTGACTTCCACCGGTTTGTCCGGAGCGGCGGATTTAATGAATTTTATCTTAGTTACGGCTGTACTGTCCGCAGCCAATTCAGGAATTTACGGGGCTTCACGCATGCTCCACTCCATGGCTGCTTCCGGTGAAGCATCGCCGGCGCTCGCCCGTACGAACCGGAGAGGTATCCCGGTAAATACGCTGCTGCTCTGCGCCGTGATCCTGATATTGGGATCTCTGCTGGGCATGTTTGCGCAGGATCAGTTGTTCCGCGTGTTAATGGCCGTTCCGGGATTTTGCGTGCTGCTGGTCTGGATTTGCATCTCCCTGGCACAAATCAAGCTCCGGAAGATGTATCCGGTGGAGCCATCCTTTAAGGTCTGGGGATATCCGTATGTTACATCAGCCGTCGTGGCTTGTCTGGCGGTGATCGCGGCCATGTTTTTATTCGATGAACAGAACCGGCTTAGTATCGGTGTATGCATCGCCGTGCTCATCGTGCTGATCATCTGGTCTATATTCCGGTTTTCCAGCACTGAAGAAAGAAACAAGTAACCGGATGAAATCGGATGAAGCGCTTTGTTTCAGCCTCGTAAGACCCATTTATTTAATATTTTTATCAAGACTATCAAATTTGTTGAAACCTGAGGCCGCCTCCGTCCGTCTAAGATGGTAATGGAGGTGCAGCATGAAGAATACGATTAAAATCAGTTCGATTCTGCTGGCGCTGGCTATAGCAGTTGCGGTAACCGCATGCAGTGACAAACAGGAAACGGCGCCGGTTACACCAGACCAGGCGGATGAGCAGAACAGTACGTCAACAAAGCCTGGGACCGCTGAGCAGGTGCCGTCCGTGAAGGAAGGAACCGGTACGTATACCGGCCAGGCGGACCCACATACGGTGGAAATTGTAGTTGATGGCAAGCCAACCGCTTTTCAGCTGGGAGACGGGATGGACCAAGCGGTAGCCGATTTGCAGGAGCAGGACCAAGTCCAATTCAAATACGAGGAAAAGGCTATTGAAGGCGAGGATACGTTAAAGCAGCTCGTCCTGACCGAAATTAAAAAAACGGATGGCAAGCAAGGAGAAGGCCAAAGCGGCGAAGGAGACACATCCGGCAAGGATTCATCTTCCAATGCTTCGCCAGGCGGCCAATCTGATTCAGGAGACTCTAAATCATCCGCAAACAGCGGCAGTGTAAGCAAGCGCCCTGCAGAGGGCAAGCTGGAGGTCACCTTGGAAGGCAATGACGAAGTGAGGCCCGCCAAGCTTGTTCAGGCAGAAGGGTACTCGCTGTATATTCCCGAACAGTTTTCTTTTGATGCGGGTAAGCATCTGCTGTATATGAACGTTGACCACGAGTATTCGGTCCGTATTGAGAAGCTGCCTGCAGACTTCAATGTGGACCAGCTGGAATTGCAAGGAAAGGAAGAGCTTAAGCCGCATGGCGAAATCAAGAAGCTTGGGGCGGCAGACCTAACCGGTCCGATGAAGGATGCGCTTATTTTTTTGACGGCATTCGATTCTTCGGGAACCCATGAATATATCGTGAAGGAGCTTGACGGCAGCGGATTTGTTTTTCATGTCACACAGCCGCAGAGGGAAGCTTCCGAAGGTTTTGGACCACTAGCGTTTGCGGCTTTGAATTCGATCGAGAACGAATAGCTTTAAGCTGAAATTACCGTTGTTTGCACGAAATTTGCAGGGATAAGAAGAAAAAAACCGCCAACTGGCGGTTTTTTTCGGTTACGGTTTATTGTTGCGGGCAGAACGCCGGGAACCTGCCGGCCCAGGCCACGCAGTGTGAATAACAAGCTCTGCGATGAGAAGCAGCAAAGGAATCGTGATAAACACGCTGATCCGGTAGCTGACCGGATAAGGACTTCCGGCAAGCGTGCGGATCGTCCACGTGAGGACGTGGACAACCAGGTTTGTAAAGCTGAATGCATAGCTACGTACCATCCACTTCCGGTGGCTGGCCATTTGCTTTTTCCGGATCTGAATTACGGCGATCACCGTGAATGCCGGCCACAGCATCGTTAACAGGTTAAAGGCAATGCTGACCGATCTTCCTCCCGTGGCGACCGGTGCCATATAACCTGAGGTGAGGCCAACCAGCATGACGCAAATGACATATAAATATCCGTTGAACCGGTGGAATTTGACGTGTCTGGTCCGGATCCGTGCTGCGAAGTTGACGGCTCCGCAAATCATGGCCAGGCAGGCCAATCCGGCATGGACCCTCATGACGATCAGCCAAAGCTTAGGGTTCAGGGGATGGTTCAGGTCGGTTTTGAAGCCGAGGAATGCCGAAGCCTGGGGATCCTGAATGATCTGCACATAAGCGACGTATAGAATAAAGGTGGTGACGACCAGCAGCATCAGGGCATAATAGCGCTTGCTTTTTGACATGGCAAAATACTCCGCTCCGTTTGGCGATAATGTTCGAATCACGGGCGTACCGTGGTGGTCGAAGTGCGTTTCGGAGATTTATGCTATAGGAAAACGCATCTGGTTGCAACGCATGTTTAGTGTCGTTTTTGTGACGGAATGGATTTTATTAGAAAAATAATATTTGACAGATTAGTACAGAATTGAGTAAGCTAAGAATCAATCCAAACAAACTACGAAAGGGATGCCTATACATGAGTAAAAGCGGTAGACCCCGTGAGTTCAAGGACACAACCGTCATCGATGCCGCTATGGAGGTGTTTTGGTCACAGGGGTACGAGGCCTGTTCTACAGACGATTTATGCAAGGAAACCGGACTCGGCCGGGGAAGCCTGTACAATGCGTTTGGAAGCAAGCATGAGCTGTACGAACAGGCGCTGATCCGATACCATCAGGTGGGGATCGAGGCCCAATTGGACATCCTGCACAATGACGCTCCGGTAAAGGAGCGGCTGCGGGAGCTGTTGGAATGGGAAATCTGGAAAAACTCGGCCGCCAAGGATCGGGGATGCTTGATTATTAACGCCTCGGCAGAGCGGGGGAAGTCTGACCCGGCAGTGGAAAAGATCTTCAAACAGCATTTGGCGCTGCTGGAGCAGGCGATCGAGGACGCGATACGGGAGGGCCAATCCGCCGGCGAAATTTCCCGGGAACGGGAGACCTCGGAGCTCGCAGCTATGTTCCTCAGCTGCTATTACGGCCTGCGGGTCATTTATCCGGGGACCATGAACCGTGCGCTAGCCCGGCGGATAATAGACGGCACGCTGGCGGCCATGCTGTAGCAAAATCCCTGGGTGATCCAATGTTGAAACTTTTGACTGAATCAAACTGAACCCTTGTTTGCTTCTGGTCTGGTGAGCGAACTGCGGGTTTGCGATGGATTTTTGTCCGCGTGATGGACGCGGCTGTGTTTTTTGAATAATTTTGTACTGTTTGTTACAAAATCGATCCATAAAATATGCCCTAATGTGATAACCGAGGAGATTCAGTAGAAATTCGGTTGAAGATACAGAGGAGAACCACTAGAGATACCTGGATGAGATGACAAAATGAAAAGTCTAATGAGATATCCGCGTCTAATTTTGTACTGAATGTTACAAAATCATAAATAAAGGAGCTGTTTGCATTGCCGCTTGCGATTTATGTATTGGGACTGATGATTTTCTCCATGACGACTTCCGAATTTATGGTGGCGGGAATCATGCCGTCGCTATCAGAGGAGTTTGGCGTATCTGTCGCCGCCATCGGATATCTGATATCCGCTTATGCTGCGGGGATGATTATCGGCGGGCCGCTGTTGACGGTCGGATTGTTAAAGGTGCCGCGAAAAAAAGCCTTTTTGGCATTGTCCGCCGTGTTTCTGATCGGTCAGACGCTGGGAGCACTGGCGCCGAACTATGAACTTATGATGGCTGCCCGGATTATTACCGGAGTTGCTTCATCGGCCTGCTTTGGCGTGTCCATCGCGATTGCGCTCACCTTGGTCCGCCCGGAAGCAAGCGGCCGTGCCGCCTCGATTGTCCTTGGCGGATTGATGGTTGCGACCGCTGTCGGACTGCCCGCCGCCATGCTGTTCGACCAGTATTTCGGCTGGCGGGCGAGCTTCTGGGCCGTCGTCGTCCTCGTGCTGGTTTCGGGAACGATGGGGCTCCTGCTGATTCCGAAATCGCCTAAAGAGGAGTCTGCATCGATCAGCCTCCGCACTGAACTCGCGGCTTTCAACAATCGGCATTTATGGGCAGCCTTCGCGACCAGCATGCTGATCATCGGGGCGACGTTTGCGGCATTCAGTTACTTCTCGCCGATATTAACCGATGTAGCGGGCTTCGGCGGATCCATGGTACCGCTCCTGCTGGGGGTGTATGGAGTAGCTACCGTCATCGGCAACACCATCACCGGCAGGCTGGCGGACCGGTACATGATGCCGATTCTGACCATCGGCTTGGCCGTGCTTACTGGCGCGCTGCTCATGTTCGGCATATTTGCCGCACACCAGGTGGTTGCCGTTATCGCCGTCATCGTCATCGGCCTGGTCGGAGTCTCCATGAATCCTGCCATGGTGACCCGTGTGGCCAGGACATCGAACAGCGGCTCGCTCGTAAGTACGTTCCACGTCTCGGTCGTCAATTTCGGCATTGTCGTCGGTTCTACCATTGGCGGGCTGACGATCGATCATGGCTACGGCCTGGCATCACCGTTGTGGGTTGGCGCAGTTCTGGCCGTGCTTGGCCTGCTGTCGCTGGTTCCTTATTTGAAAAAGACCCCGGCTCCGGCTGATTCCGCAGCTGTTCCGGGAAAAAACTGTGCGTAATCAGGAGCGACTGTTCCAGTTACGCTGCCTGTACCTGATGGTTCCTGCTTCCATCGCTCCTTGCCGCTTCCACCATTTCTATTTACA
Source organism: Paenibacillus rhizosphaerae (assembly GCF_014192015.1). GTDB lineage: Bacteria > Bacillota > Bacilli > Paenibacillales > Paenibacillaceae > Paenibacillus_AQ > Paenibacillus_AQ rhizosphaerae. The sequence goes on from NZ_JACHXJ010000001.1 coordinate 986,007, forward strand.
CTATGAACGGCTACAATAAGGAGAGAGCGAGCACCCGTGATCGTATCTAATTCATATCCAAAGGAGAACCCGTAACTCATGGCAACGATTCGAGAGCTTCTGACCGAAGCGGATCTGCAGGAGGCCGAGCGCAGGAAGCTTCCCATACGCGTGTTTAAAGATGACCATATGATCGATTCGGATACGCGGATCATCCGGTTTACCGATTCCACGGTGATTACCCAGTCCGGTGTGAGCGATGTTACGTACCATTCGCGCAAGGAATGCCAATTTTATGAGATCCGCAAATAAATCCGATTACCCTGCCCGATAAACGTCTAAGCAGAGCCGCCGGTGCTCTGCTTAGGCGTTTGTTTTTTTTGGCATCAACCACCCATAGACCGAAATATATATAGCCATACCGGAATTGATATTATCTTTCGTTTTCCAGCCGATATAAGATAAAAGTACCGATCCGGGTTTACAGGCAGGTTGCAGGACCTGTGGAAATTTATGAATATGGGGAGAGATCAACAGATGGAACAAGCACTTTTGAATATTGGAGTCATCCTTGGCAGCACAAGGGAAGGGAGGGTCAGCCCGCAGGTGGGAACGTGGCTCAAGGAGCTGGCCGACCAGCGAGGGGATGCGGAGTACCACCTGATCGATTTGGCGGATTATCCGCTGCCGTTCCTCGGGCATCCCGGCGGAGAAGATGCCATCCAAAACTGGGCCGCGATCATCGGCCGCATGGACGGATTCGTGTTTGTCACCGCGGAGTATAATCACAGCATTTCCGGTGTGCTGAAAAATGCGATCGACCTGCTGCGGGATGAGTGGGGAAATAAAGCGGCAGGCATTGTGAGCTACGGATCCACAGGAGGTGCCCGGGCCGCTGAGCATCTGCGGGGCATTCTCGGGGAGCTGAACGTAGCGGACGTCCGCATTCATCCTACCCTTTCCCTTTTTACCGATTTCGAAGGCTTTAGAACTTTTAAGCCGGCGGAGCTGCATCATAAAAATGTTAACGGCATGCTGGATCAAGTGATTGCCTGGTCCACGGCTTTAAAGACGATTCGGGCATAACCCGTTTGATAAGGTGAAAAACGCACGGAGGAAGCGCTTGAACGCTGCCTGAGTGCGTTTTTTGCTGCTTTCCCGATAGTAAAAGGATTTCGCGGCGATGGGGGCATACTTTGGTGCAGGGAACACGTCGGATGACTTGTTCGCGGATGGTTTACAGCTGATTCTGGGGAATCGCGAACAGCCAAGATAGCCTCACGGCGACTGCTTGACTAAATCGATAAAATCGCCTAATGCCCGGGAGATCCACTTCTTCGGGTGAGTCATCAGCTGCAGGCTAAGCCGCAGATCGGGATGGCTGAACGGAAGGGGCGCGAGCAGCCCTCTGCGGATTTCATCGTCTGCCGCCATGCGGGGCAAGAGGGAGATTCCTGATCCCGCCATGACGCAGCGTTTGATCGCTTCAGGGTTTCCCAGCTCCAACCCGAGAACGCATGGGATGCCATTCTGCTTCAGAAGCTTCTCCAGCATGACCCGGTAATTACAGGTTTCTTCCGGCAGAATCCACTCGGCATCATACAGATCCTGAAGACGGATCATCTCACGATCTGCCAAGGGATGCCCCGGCCCAGCGATGAGAACGAGCGGTTCCTCCCGGACCGTCTGCCAGTGAAGCGCCGGATCCTCCGGTTCGTTATCGAGAATCAGGCCGATGTCCAAATCGCCCTCTTTGACCCTCTGGACGAGAAGGTCCTCCCGGTCCGTCCATAATCGAATGGACAATCCTTCGTACTGCTTGCGCAGCTGCTGAACTATTGGGGGGAGAAAGTAAGCGGCGAGGGAATCCATTGTTCCGACGGAAATCGTGCCGCCTCCCTCGGTCCGAAGCTTCTCCTTCGATTCATCGAACAAATCAAGCATTTGTACCGTAAGCTTAAGCAGCTCTTCCCCGGAGGAGGTCAGCCGAACCCCCTTGCCGTAACGCTCGAACAGCTGCGTATCGTATGCTTTCTCCAGCTTCTGTATTTGCGCCGTTACACTCGACTGCGCATATCCCAGCTCTTCGGCCGCCCGGGTAAAGCTTTTGCGGTGTGCGACCTCGCGAAAGGTATGAAAGTACGTTAGGTCCATGCTGATTCATCTCCATGGTATCATTATTATCGATGATGCTCATCAACTATTATAGATAACACTGATAATAATTCCTATGCTAAATTAGAGGCACAACTTATAGAGGAGGTTATCGAAATGATCGGAAGAGATGAACTGCATGGCGTTTTGGTTCCTGTGGTTACGCCATTTTTGCCTAACGGAGAGCTTGATTTGGCATCGTACATCCACTACGTGGGGAGGCTGGCCGAGCATGATATTCACGGCTTGATCCTAAACGGGACCACTGGAGAAGCCCCGACGGTACGCTGGGATGAAGTCGTTCAGCTCACCCGGGCCACGCAGCAGATTCTGAAAGACAAGCAGCGGAGCATCCCGGTGATCATCGGAACGGGAACCAACGATACGTTGACAACCGTGCAGCGGACGGAGCAGGCTGCCGCCTTGGGGGCGGATGCCGTCCTTGTTGTGGTTCCCTATTACAGTAAGCCGTCGCAGGAAGGAATCATGGAGCATTTTCGCCGGGTGACCGAAGTCGGGGTACCGGTTATTGCTTATGAGATCCCCGCCCGCACCGGGGTCCGCTTAACGATGCATGCGGCCAAAACCATCATGGAGATGGAAGGTGTAATCGGTATAAAAGACAGCTCCGACGGTCTGGAGCTGGTTACCGAACTGACGCGTCAAGATGCAGGGGCGGTGTTGTGCGGTGACGACCTGTACTACCATGCCAAGCTTAGCCAAGGGGCGAGCGGAGGGATTCTGGCTTCGGCCAACTGGTACACGGATATCTTCATTGAGGTCCATGATCTGGTGCGGAAGGGGATGGTTTTTGAAGGCAAACGATCTTTTGATCGTGTCGTCCCGCTCATCCGCAAACTGTTCCAGGAACCGAATCCTGCTCCGATAAAATGGGTGCTGGCCAATCAGGGCGTGATTGCTTCAGATCACCTTCGACTGCCGATGACACCTATATCACAGCCGCTCCAGAATGAATTGGCCCGGCTGCTGACGGGCATCGAAGCAGCACATAACTAATACAGCGGACATGAGCAAGAAGGCGGCCTCCATCTTTCTAAGGAAGGGCGATGGCCGCTTTCATGCCTGTCTGTCTCAGGCGTCCGATTCCAGATCCAAGCGCCAGTCATTGCAGCGCATAAAGCTGCCTTTCGGGTATTCAAAATCACATTCGCCCATGAAAGTGAAGCCCAGTTTCCGGCAGATCGCATTGGAACCCGGGTTATCCACGGACGGGAAAGCGTGCATATAACGGTGCTTCTTCTGCTGCTTCGCCTGCTCGATCACGGCTGCTGTCGCGGCCGATGCAATTCCCCGCTGCTGAAAGGAAGGAAGGACGCCCCAGCCGACCTCATAAATGGCAGATCCCTGCCACACACTTTCCCAATATCCCGCGCTGCCTATTGGCACTGTATGCTCCGCCAGCCATATGCTATACATGCAGCCGTTCCCAAGGGACTGAACCCCTGCATATCGCATAAGGCGCTTCTCGACCTGCTCGTCACTTTCCGGACCGCCCGGGTGTTCCAGCATCTCTGGAACATTCAAACGATAGAGCAGCTCCAAATGCAAATGGTCTTCCGACCAGGGCCTGATCTGTACTTGCGAACCCTCCGTATAATTTCCCATGGATTATTGTCCTCCTCAAAAATAGCCGCTGAAGAGATTACAGCCTTTTGAATGTACAGCCAGCGGCGCGGAACTTTGCCATGGGACATCGCTTTTACTTATCAGACGGGCGGATACGGTAGTTTCCCGCATATTGCCGCCTTTTGCGACAGCCCTTCGGAAGACACATATTCCGTTCTTAGAGAATGGCTGCGCCATATGGCAGAACAGTTTTCCTTTCCTTATGCAATCTTATACGGAGCGAAAAAAATGACGGATGCGATGAGCTACGCCGCAGGGGACAACGGAAAAACCGCGTGTCCTTATGAAAAAGCGTTTGCCTTCAACAAGGAGACCCCCGCCTTATACGGCGGACAAGCCCGCTATACCGGCAGCAAGCTGAGAATGGTTTACACTGCCAATATACTGAACGGCGAGCATCTCAACATCGGGATTGCGGGTACGAATCTGGAAAACTGGATACAGAGCAGCCATGCTCATGGTATACTTTACCGGGTGGGCGAAGAACGGTGGATGTGGGAAGTCGACCCCGCGAAACTTGAACAGGTGAATCAAATCTGTGGAGAGGCGGGTGCCTTTCCTTAATCGCCCGGCAGCCCCGGCAGTCGAAGAAACCGCGGCGCAAGCTGCCTTAATCGCATCGAACACACTTATTTACATTTCATCAGGACCCGGAGGATGGTATGTCACGACCTTTATTCCCGCGCTTAAAAGGTAACAGCAGGGGCTGTCTCGCCTTTGAGCCTTTTTTTCTCATTCCGTACAGCATGATGAGCACCTACGCAACGCTGTATATGTACGAGCTTGGCATCGCCGAGACCAGCATCGGCTGGATTACCACGATCGGTCTGGTCGTTCAGGTATTTTCATCGTTTATCAGCGGTTATTTGACCGACCGGATGGGCCGCAAATCGGCCATCCTCTATTTTGACCTGCTCAGCTGGAGCCTGGCCACCATCCTGTGGGCGGTTTCGGACAATGTGTGGTTCTTCCTCACGGCGGCGCTCGTCAACGGGTTTCAGCGCGTGCCTCATACCGCATTTTACTGCTTGATCGTCGAGGATACGAAGCCCGCCGACCGGACTTACGTTTTTACGCTGCTGCAGATCATCAGCGTGATCGGGGGCCTGTTTGCTCCACTCGGCGGGCTGCTGGTGGATCATTTCGGCCTGGTGTCCGGCACGCGCATCATGTACGTGCTTGCGTGCCTGATGATGACGTTTCAGTTCGTGGGGCGGCATCTATCAACGCGGGAAACCGAAATCGGCCAGAGAAAGATGCGGGAGACCCGTGATCTTGGGCTGAAGGATAGCCTGATCGATTACGGCGGGGCGATCCGCGACATTGTAACGAGCAAGTCGCTTATGCTGATCTTCAGCGTATACATTCTGTTCAACTTCCAGGCTACGATGAAAACGACGTATCTGTCGCTGTACATGGCGGATTACCTGCATGTGGGCAGCGGGCTGATTTCCCTGTTCCCGGCGGTGTCCTCCGTCATTATGCTGCTGACGTTGTGGCTGCTGATGCCGAAAATTCCGGAGCACGCGGCGAACCGCTCGATGATGGCCGGTTTTATCCTGTCGGTCGCTTCAAACGTCATGCTGGTGCTGTGGCCGACGTCCAACCTGGTCTGGATCGGGCTCAGCACGATTTTGGCCGCCGTAGGGCTGATGATCAGCTCGCCGTATTTGGAGGCCGCCGTGCAGAACGCGATCGACGACGATAAACGGGCGAAAGTGTTCTCCATGCTGTCCGTGCTGATCCTGCTGCTCACTTCTCCGGCGGGAATTATCGGCGGTTGGGCGTACAAGCTCGATCCGCGGATTCCCGTCTGGCTTGTGGCGGCTGCGTTCGCCGGTGCCGTTCTTCTGATGATGCTGCATCAGCGGCGGGAGAAGAGCCAAGAGACCCAGGCTGCTCTCCGGCAATAAGGCTAACATATTAAAGATCCCCTGCCGTATGTTGGCAAAGGGATCTTTTTTGATTCGTTATGAAAAGCACCTAGGGTGCGGTAATATTCGCAGTCGGTTATTTGGACGGTTGTGGCGATACTAAAATTTTGACTTGGCTTTTCTCTTTCAGCAGCGCCTCAAAGCCCTGTTCGACAATCTCGCTTAAAGCAATGCGCTTTGTAACGAGTTTATCGGCCGCGAAATAGCCCTGCTGCATCAGGCTGATTACAGCCGGGAACACGTCCCGGTAACCGATGATGCCGGCGATATTGCGTTCCTGCATGACGATCTGGTTCGGATGGATCGGGGCTTCCCGTTCGAAAATGCTGACGATCATGATTTGACCGCTGATTTTCGTCGATTGAATCGCTTGGTTTAAGACAGCCGGGACGCCCGTAACTTCATAAGCAACGTCCGCGCCGCCTTCGGTGAGGCGATGGATTTCTTGGACGACGTCCACGTCTGCAGGGTTGAGCGCGACGGCCCCCAGTTCCTGCGCCTTGCTCCGCCGCTCAGGCGATAATTCCACGGCGTAGATTTCCGCAGCCCCCGACGCTTTCAGCGCTTCGATGACAAGCAGGCCGATCGGCCCCGCCCCGAATACGACCGCGCGGTCGCCCACCTTGAAGCGGCTGGAACGGACGGCGTACAGCGCAACCGCCGACGGCTCGACCAAAGCGCCCTGCTCGTAAGAGACGCTGTCCGGAATAGGGTGAACCATATGCTCATCGGCCGCCACGTATTCGGAGAAGCCTCCCCCGCCGCCGGCGAGTCCCAGGAAGCCCATTTTTTCGCAAAGGTTATATTTTCCCTGCTTACAGGCGGTACATTGTCCGCAGGCGAACACGGGCTCCACGACGACCCGGTCTCCGGCTTGGAAGCGGGTCACGCCTTCGCCGATTTCCACAACCTGGCCGGAAAATTCATGTCCCATCACGACCGGGGCTTTCTCACTGGTTAATGGGTGAGGCGCCCCCTCCGGAATGAATATCGGTCCGGCGGCGTATTCATGCAGGTCGCTTCCGCAAATGCCGCACCATTCCACCTTGATTTTGACTTTACCTTGGAGGGCCGAAGGCTCCTCAATTGTTTCCACGCGCAAATCTTTCACGCCATGCCATCTCAATGCTTGCATGAATCCGTCATCTCCCTATCAGGCAGTAAATAATATGGTGAGTAATATATCGAAAAATAGGAAACGTTTCCGATCCATATGATGTCACATTCCATTCGGTGTGTCAAATCATTTTTTAGGGCTATGGCAGGCGTTTTTAACCTTGGTGCGAATGGAAGATTAATATGTCCATGTATAGGAGAGAGCTGAGTTTATGTCGTGATTGCAGCGTCTGGCGGCTAAGCTGAGGCGTGGGTACGGCGGGGTATGTTATAATATAGACTGAAAAAGAAAAAAATGTCTTCCGGATAGGAAACGATTCCGAAGTGAGAGGGATTAATTCGCATGTCCAACAAGAAAAAGGTGACCATCGAGGACGTCGCCAAGCAGGCGGGCGTCGGCATCGCCACCGTGTCCAGGGCGCTCAATAACAGCGGGGGAATCAGCGAAAAGACGAAGGCAAGAATTATGCAGGTGATCGATGAAATGGGCTTTGTCCCCAACACGTCGGCCCAAAGCCTGAAAATTCGCCAAACCCGCCAGATCGCGCTCGCCGTGCCGGATATCCGCAACGCGATCATTCCAGATATCGCCTGGTCGGTAGAGCAGGCCGCCAAGCAGCATGGATACCGGGTGGTGCAGATTAATACGCTTGGCAACGCCCGCCTGGAGCTGGAGACGCTGCGGGAGATCAAGAAGCTTCATGTGGACGGCCTCGTCCTGATGCCGCTGGCGTATCCCAAGCCGCTGGAAAGCCTGATCAACCAGGCCGGCATCCCGGTATCCGTCATCAATTACGGCAAGAAGCTCAGCCGAGAGCTGAAGGCGGATATCGTAGGGCTCGCCCGCCAGGAAGGAAGGCTGGTCATGGAGCATCTGCTTCAGATCGGACGGACTAGGATTGCCTATGCAGGCGCGCCCAAGGATAAAATTGAAGAACGGTACTTGGCATACGAACAGTCGCTTAGGCATGTCGATGCTTCGCTGGTTTATTTCGGGGAAGATTTTTCCTTTGAGACCGGACGCCAGGCGGCCGACTATTTTTACAGCCTGAAAAGTATGCCGGACGCGATCTACGCCGTCAACGACATGGTGGCGATCGGGATCGTCAACCGCTTCAAGGAGCTTGGTATCCGGGTACCGCAGGATGTGGCGGTGGTCGGTATCGACAACAACTTGTGGGCGACCGTAACCACTCCGCAAATCAGCTCGGTGTCCATCATGGGCAGCGAAGTCGGCCGGCTGGCGGCAGAGCTGCTGCTGAAGCGGATCCAGTCGAACAATCCGCCGGATTATGAGCGGGTGGAGTTTGAGCCGCGTCTCATCGTAAGGGAATCCAGCGTTTCAATGACGCAGTATTCGAATAAATAACATAAGGAAATGCTTCGGCATACATGGGAAGGGGACAGGATGATGAACGAAGAAATTGGCGCACCGGGTTGGGACGCCATCGACCAGGAGCTTGAGAGATTATACGGCAGACAGGAGCCGAAGCATTACGGAACACTTATTTCATATGCGCTCGGCGGCCAGGACCCGCTTGACGGGATCAGTGCCTACAAGGCAGAATCGCCGATCCCGCATTGGCATTTCATCACGTACGGTTTCTCGGAATTGTATGAAAAAGAGTCGGAGGACCAAGAGGTCAGCGGATTTGGCTTTGAGCTGACATTCCGGCTGCAGCGGGATGCCGACGAGGAGGAGCCGCCGGCGTGGGCATTGAACCTGCTGCAAAATATGGGCAGGTACGTGTTTGGCAGCGGAAATGTGTTCCGTCCGGGCGATTATCTGGATGCCAACGGGCCGATCTGCCTCGGAGCCGACACGCAGCTGACGGCGTTGGCTTTTGCCGAAGATCCGGAGCTGCCCGCGATCCAGACGCCGAATGGCCAGGTCGAGTTTTTGGAGATGACCGGCATTACGGGAGATGAGCTCGAAGCTATGCAAACCTGGAATACGCTCGGCGTTCTCGCGGCAGCCGAGGAGCATATTCCCCATTACATAACGGATTTAACCCGCGGCTCCCTGCTGCGCATTCCACCCGTGGCGGAGAAAATCAGGCAGGGCGCGGAAACGGAAGGATCCAGCACCGGATTTTTGTTCGTGGATCAGCTGGCCTGGGAACCGGGAAAAAGCGGCTGGTTCAGCAAATCGCCTTCCATCGTAAAAATGGGAGCCAAGCAGGCCGGAATTATTGCCAAGCTGCTGCTTGGCCGGATTTTAAAGGGCCGCTCGCTCACGCTCGTCGGACCTGACACCCGCGTCGTCTTTGAGCCCGGACAGAAGCCGGAGCTGAAAGCCAAAGAAGGTGAAGTGCGAATTACCCTGGACGATCAAGCCGCATCTGAGCTGAGCCGTTCGCTGGCTCCAAAAGAAAGTGTCGTTCCGCTGCCTTCTGTGAAGGGAGCCGCCATCCAGATCGTGAAGACGCAGATCAAGGACAGTGAAGGCAATGTGGTCAAAGTTATCGGTTAAGCAGGGCCCCGCCCGCGAGGGGCTTGTTTATAATATTAGAAAGTATAAACTCCAGAGCGATTGCTTCCTACACATTGAACCGCTGCTTGCGCGGCTGGAGGAGAAGCACCGTTCGAATCCGGACCGGCTGCTTGGATGGGTCTCTCAGTATACTTCATCCTTCCGGGAATGGGCGGAGGAGCATTTTTTGGTCCGTTATTTTGAGCGGGCCGGGACTTTCGGGCAAGACTGGAGGCGTAAAGATGCGGCGGACGGGGCTGTTGTGAATGAGGAAGAGCTGGACTTTTTCGTCTACGCCGCGCTGAAGGTCGGCCGCCGGGAGCCTGAGCTCCGGGCGCGCTACTTGGATCTAGCCGTCGAGCTGGGCTCGGAGAAGGCGGCTGGCTATATAAAGAACGGCAGCGGGCGCTTCCGGCACCGGTTCGAAGGCACGGCGATTAAAGCAGCCGCCAACGACGTTACGGAAACGATCGACATCCACCTGTATGCGGAGGAAGAGGCCGCCTACCGGGAAGGGCTGGCGTATATAACGGGGCTGCTCTCGGAGGGGTTTCCCAAAGAGTACCAACTAAACCTGAAGAGCCCAGGAAAAGACAAGCATTATCTGCCGCTGAATAAGCTGGCTAAATCGCAGCTGCACCGTTTTTTTGCCGGCGCGCTCCGCTATCCCGGGCTGCACCCGCTGATTGCCGAGTACGCCGGCGCAGCCATGGAGGAATTCGCTTGGTATCAAGATGTGGACCCGGGGGAGAAGTCGGTCATGCCGGGAACCTATGCCGTTCTGGGATTGGGTCTCCTGAGCACGGAATATTTTCCGCTGCTGCGACGGTACATGGAAATGGTTGATACGGAGCACCAATCCGCACAGGACGGATACGCCGAAGCTTTTATCGAAGCTCAAGGGCTGACTCCAGACCTAATGCCGTGCCTTGTTACGATTCTGCTCGGAGGAAGCGATTTGGCCAAGCCGGTGAAATCCTTCCTTATCGATACACCGGAACTGGCGGAGGCCCTGCTGATGGAGCTGGAGTCCAAAGAGGATTATCAGCGTGAAACGGTGCTGTACCGGATTTTTGGGACCCGTACCAAGCTGGCGCAGTCAGCCAAAAAAGAGCCTTCTCCGATGAAAGAAAAGCTGGAGCGGATGCTGGCATGGTATGCGTGAGCGCCGGCTCCGATAGACAAGAGGAGGAGAAGGAGAAGAATGCACAAGGTAACGGTTCAGGAGCTGGCCGGTTCTGAACGGGACGTTTGGGACGAAGTTCAGCAGCTGCGGGCTAACGGCAGCAAGGGATACGATTCTTAGGGATTTGGATCGGTTCTCCGTTCCAGCACGGCAGCCTGATCAAGAACAATCCATTGGTTCACATCGTCATATCCCTTCACAACGGCTTGAACGACGTGGACCGGATACATCCATGTCGGCTGCAAGTGCCCATGCCGGGTTCCGGGCAATCTTTGAAATATTCCTTTTGTCTCACCTTCTCGTATCTCTTCGGTCGGCAATCGCAGATCCATAGAGGCATGACGCTTCATCGGCCATCATTATTTAAGAGGAACCTGCCCAGCCAACCGCTCGAATTGCTCCAAATGCGGGTTCAGCTTTGGCTGTATACTTTGCAAATATTTGAGGCTGGCCTCGTTTAGGCGCTGCTCTGCCGCCGTATCCGCAGGGAAGACGGAGTAGCTCTTATGGATTTTGCCGCTGCGGTACTCCGCGCTAAACAGGCTGCCGCTTTTCAACGACGCTTTGAGATGGCCGGCGCTTCCCATAATGACGAGCTGTTCCTGCGGCGACTTGTACGCGAAGTAGAAATCCGGATCGGCCAGAGCATGAATGACATCATAACCGCTCGTCTGCACGCCGCTGCTGAAAGCACCCGTTTGGATTTCATTCGATCGGACCGCACCATCTTCCTGAATGACCTTGTGGATCAGGGTGCCGGTACCGTGCATCCGGTCCCGCTTCCACTCCCCGTTATATACGACTTTATGGCTTTCCCCGTCGGCAGTGTATTCGTTGACATACTTCCCTTTCCCTTCGCGTTCACCATTCACGAACTCTCCGGAGTACTGCTTGCTGTCGCTCCACTTCATGGTTCCCCGGCCGTTAGGCTTGCCTCCGCTGACTTCGCCGTAGTAGGAAATTGTATCCGAAATTTGCAGCCACTCTTTGGCAACCGCCGCATGTGCGGGAGAAAGGACAGGCAATATGGCCGCAGCTGACAATGCAGCGCTCAGGGCCAGGGATACGGATAGACTTTTGAGTTTGATCAATTCAATACATCCTTTCAACAAGTCATGTTATGATCGCTCACGGTTTATAGGCAATGCCTGGACAACATTACGTGAGAAACGTTTTATTGGATGAGAGGCCTTATAAGGTTCTTTATATGGTTTAGACCGATTAGACCGCATATTTAAACGTGCAAGCATCGCGAACATAAAATTCGCTGCCGATTTTCACGATGTAATCTGTGATTTGAACGATCTTTCCGCTGCCGATCATCTCCTGGCCTAAAAAAACGGCAACAGGCGTCTGCTCAATCATGGCGGTATGGAAGTGAATCGGGGAAGTCAGCGGCTGCATAAATCTTCTGCTTTTCATTGCATTTCACCTCTTCCTGTAATTTTACCAAATTTCAGCAAGGAATGGTGTATACAAAACCGTTCAAACAGCCTCAGATTGTCGATGTTCCGGATTGTGAAGAAACTAAACGACCGTTCCCGGTGTATACCGAAAAACGGTCGCAGCTTCGTATCCGGTTTTTCGAATCAGGTAAAAAGTCCGCCTAAACGGTCATCGGCTGGGGGCGGGCAGCCCAGTTGTCTTGCCATCGATACGATTTGACCTTTGTGGTGAAATTCATGAGTCTGCGTATGAGTTAACAGCAGCAGAGGAGTAGGAGCATTCGGGTAACCCTGCCAACTCTCGTCCTGCTGAATCGGTTCATACCAGCGATCGCGATACTCGTAAATGAACCGCTGGACGAGTTCATCCGCTTCCGTAAATCGTTCACGGACGTACTTCACATCGGCACGCTCAATGTCGTTTGCGGAAATATTCCTATGCTCGTTGATCCTCATAAACGCGAAAGACCCCAACCACCACTGATAGCAGTCAACGACATGAAGATGGGTTCGAATGATCGTTCCACGCCCAAATTCGGGAAGGGGTTGATGCAACATTGGAGGAGGCAGCTCTTCCAAAAACGCAAACATGTGTTGTCTAACGGATCTGACCCAATCGTATTGTTGCTTCAGCATTTCGAGCAAAGCAATCACCCCTCGGATTTCGATGGATACTTTTCATCTGGCCATTTCAGCTTCTCTGTGATTGTCAATACATTGCCGTCCGGGTCGATGATCGTAAAATAAAGCGTATTGCCGCGCAGCTCAATCCGGTCGACCACAGCGCCATCATCAATCATCGTCTGATACGAGCGGAATATCGCATAGGGGTCCGCACGGCGAAAACCTTCGACCATCGCTTCGAACACCTCGATGCTGAGACCGCCACGCGGAACTGAAAGCATGGAATCATCCCAATATTCGGGATGGCTTTCAACCGCCTTTTTCAGCCTCGTCCTCGCCCGCTTCAGAGCCGCCTTCACCGAACCCTCGGATTGTCCGAACAGCCTTCCCGTTTCCTTCGCGGTAAAGTGAAATACGTCGATCAGCAAAATCAGAACGACCTGTTTGGGTTCGAGCCGATCGGACAACAGTTCGAGCGCCTCGCGCACATCCCACTTACTCCATTCATCATAGGAACCAATGATGTGCTCTTCGAGCTGTCCGGCCTTCGGCTCCGATTTGCGGCTGCGGCACATGTCGATCCAAGCGTTGGCGGCAATTCGAAACAAAAATGGCTTCGTTATTTCTCTCTTCGGGAACCGGATATGCCAACGATAAGCTTTAATCAGCGACTCCTGCAGCAAATCGTCCGCATCCCACGCCGAACCGGCCTTAGCCAGACAATATCGTTTCAGATCGCTTTGCAGCGGAAGCGTCATCTCCGCAAATATCTCGAATCCTGCGTCTGTTAAGTGATTTCCCTGCGTCACTATTGCTGCTTCCTCATATTATTCTTGTGAGTAAAATACGGCGTTTGCCCCGTCTCTTCCACAATATCAACGGGATTTCCGTCCAGATCGAATGCTTTGAAAAACCTGTACCCATCCTCTTCGTGGATTTCGCTTAATTCCGCTCCCTTCGCCTTAAGCTGGCTATACGAATGGTCAATATCGTACGATGTGAAATTGAAGTAAGGCATCATATCTTTACCGGTATCAAATTGGACAGGCTGCGGTTTCTCCACTTTCCATAATAAAACTAAGGTTTGGCCGTTAGGGAACGCGAGCCCGACTCGCTCATCGGTCTTTTCAATCGTCTCCAGATCGAACATTCGAACGTACCATTCCTCCGAACGTGTAATGTCGGTCACCGGAATAAAAATGCCGGATACATATGCGATGATTTTTTCCATAGATGAGCCACTCTCCTTTAACCTGATTTTCAATCTATTAACGATAAAAATCTATAATAAGATACGGGCAGAAATGAAATTATTAAAAATTTTGCCCGGCTTATTCGTTTGGTTTGCAGCCTGCTCCACGGCGAACGCGAAAGAGGGCTGCAACAGGTCGCTCACCAGCAACTTGTCACAGCCCCTAAACCTAGGTGACGCGGTCTCTCCGCTATTATTCTTCCCCCGTAGCAATCGGATTTTCGCTGTACGAAATCCAGTCGCTCCAGCTGCCGGCGTACAGCCGGACATCCGGGTATCCCAGCTCGGTCAGGGCAAGGACGTTCGGGCAGGCCGAGACGCCAGAACCGCAATAGACGATAATTTCATGGTCCTTCGGCACGTCTTTATAGTACTCCTTGAGCTCATCGAGGGATTTCCATTCTCCATTGTCCTGTAGGACGCCCTTCCAAAACTTGTTCTTGGCGCCGGGAATATGGCCAGCAGTATGGTCGATCGTCTCATTCAGACCCAGGTACCGGGAGGATTCGCGCGAATCCAGAATGACGACCGAGGGATCCTTCATCGCCTGGCGGACGTCTTCCAGGTTGACGAGCATTTCAGGATGCACTTCAGCCGTAAAGGTCGATGGGACCCGGACCGGCTGTTCCTTGCTGATGGGGTAACCAGCATCCTTCCATACGCTGAAGCCTTCATTCATGACGAACACCGTTTCATGACCCATGTAGCTCAGCAGCCACCACAGACGTGAAGCGTACAGCCCGCCCTGATCGTCGTAAGCGATGACCCGGGTTTCCCGGTTGATGCCGACTTTCCCCAGCTTTGCTGCAAGCTGGCCGGTATCGGGCAGGGGATGCCGTCCGCCATGCTCGCTAACAGAGGAAGACAGATCTTTTTCCAGGTCAAGGAATACCGCTCCCGGGATATGGCTCTCCTCATAGGAAATCCTTCCGGCATCGGGTTGTCCCAACATGAACCGGCAGTCGACGATCGTCACGTCGGGCTCGTACATCCGGGCAAGCACCCAGGCTTTATTCACTAGTACGCTCAATAAAAACACCGCCTTAATTCAATGATAATTTCTTGAATGGAATATTGTTCTATTATATCAGCGGGCTGGAGGGTTGTCTCTCCAATCGGTTTCTTCAGCAAGGTCAAGTATGTTATGATAAACGCGCTGCGGACAAGCCGCCCCAAAATAAAAAAAGGCAGGAACGCCCCGCGAGGGGAGGGGTCCAGCCGTCACGATTCATGTCCCAAATGTGGGTAACCTCATTTATGGTAAACGATTCTTACATGGAGATGGGTGTAAATCTCTTCCTTATAATGGTCATTCGGACAGCTCTTGATGACGCGCAGGTGATCTTTGCTCGAAACTAAAGGCTCAGAGCATGAAGGGCAGCGGTCTACAAACAAGCTTTTTAATTTCGCAAACAAGCTTATTCACCATCCTATTCCCATTGATTTACTTGGGTTTATTATAAACGCTAATGTTTCATTCGTATAGTGTTAATTTTGAGTTTTTTGCGGCGAACTATTCAGTCATCCAGAGGTGTGTAGTAGATGGATTTAGCAGGACATATCGTTATGTTTATCATCGGACTGGCGGGCTCCTTTTGTTCAGGCCTGCTGGGCATCGGGGGAGCCATTATCAATTATCCGCTGCTGCTCTATGTGCCGGGACTCTTTGGCGTGGAGATGTTCAGCCCGCGGCAGGTTTCCTCAATCAGCATGATCCAGGTGTTTTTTTCTTCCCTGGCGGGCATGCTGGCTTTTCTCAGACAGAGCAAAAAAGAAAAGCCGCTGATGCACAAAGGGCTGATCATGAATATGGGGGCGAGTATTCTGATCGGCAGCTTGGCAGGCAGCCTGAGCTCGGCTTATCTGCCCAGCGCAAGCATCAATATCATTTACGGGGTGCTGGCCGTGGTTGCGGCTGTCTTGATGATGATCCCGGGCCGCGGCACCGAGGAGGAAGTGCAGCTGGGATCGGTGCGATATAACCCGTGGTTCTCCGCGGTTTCCGCCTTGCTGGTGGGCGTCGTCTCCGGGATTGTCGGTGCCGGTGGCTCCTTTATTCTGATTCCGATCATGCTGACCATGTTGCGGATTCCGGTGCGGGTGACGGTGGCATCCTCGTTGGCGATCGTATTTATCTCGGCTATCGGCGGCGTATCCGGTAAAATAGCCGGCGGTCATATCCCCCTGTGGCCCACCCTGTTTACCGTGCTCGGGAGCGTCCTCGGCGCACCGGTGGGGACGATGGTCAGCCGCCACCTCAAAGTCAAATCGTTGAGAATCGCCCTCGCCGTCCTGATCGCAGCCACCGCCGTAAAAATTTGGTGGGGCATTATCACCGCAGGCGTATAATTGAACCCTGGGCATGTATATTTCTGTGCCCCAGGTCAAAGATGAACAAACAGGATGAGCTTATCCGAGACAAGGAAGGATGTGAAGGCTTTGCATAAACTGCTTCGAATCGGCATGGCATGCGTGATGACGATTATGCTCGCATCAGGCTGTTCCTTAACTCACGGAGGAAAGAACGCATCTGGACAAACGGGTGCTAACGGACAACATGAGGCTGCCGGACAAGAGGGTACCGCCGGAGGGAACGGTGGGCCGAATTCCTCTGCAAATCAAGGCGGAGATTCGTCCATACCCCCGGAGGACACGGCAAATGGTGACGGAGGCAGCGGACAGGATACAGGTGCAGGCGGATCGAATCAAGGAGACACAGATACATCAGCGGACGATCCAGTCCTTAAGCAGCTGAACCAGCTGACGACCGAAGAGAAAATCGGCCAGCTCGTGCTGGTGGGGATGGACGGGACCACCAAAAGTGCAGAGACCCGCGAGCTCGTGCAGAAGTATTACGTCGGCGGTTTTATTTTCTACAAAAATAATATCGACAGCACGAAGCAGGCGCTGAGTCTGTTCAACGGCCTCAAAAAAGACAACCAGGACAATCCCGTACCGCTGTGGATGAGCGTGGACGAGGAAGGGGGACGGGTGTCCCGGATGCCGGATGAATTCGTCGACATGCCGACGAACCTCGCCATCGGGAGGAAGAATAGCACGGAGTTGTCCCATGGCATCGGGCAGATCCTCGGCCGGGAGCTGGCCGGATTCGGGCTGAACATGGATTTTGCGCCGGTGCTTGACGTCAACAGCAATCCGGACAATCCGGTGATCGGGGACCGGTCATTCGGCAATGACGCCGATCGGGTCGCCCGGCTTGGCAAGGCTACGATGGAGGGAATCCGTGAGGAGCATGTGGTACCGGTCGTGAAGCATTTTCCGGGACATGGGGATACGTCCGTGGACTCCCACATCGGTCTGCCTGTCGTGAACCACGACCTGGCGAGATTGCGGAAGCTCGAGCTCGTGCCGTTCCAGGCTGCGGTGAAAGACCAGGCGGATGTCGTCATGATCGCGCATCTTCTGATGCCGAAGCTGGATCCGGACCACCCGGCCTCCTTCTCCAAAGCCGTCATTACGGACCTTCTCCGCAATGAGCTCGGGTTCAAAGGCGTCGTCATCTCGGACGACATGACGATGGGAGCCATCGACAAAAATTACAGCATCGGCAAGGCTTCGGTCGGGGCCATCCTCGCCGGCGGAAACATTATTCTCATCGGGCATGATTACGCCAAGGAGAAGGAAGCCATCCAGGCGCTGACGGAGGCTGTAAAAGACGGGACGATTTCCGAAGAGGTGCTCAATGACCGGGTATACGCCGTTCTAAAGCTGAAGACTGCGTATGGAATTAGCGACGAACCGGCAAATGGGCCGGACGTGGACCGGATCAACAAGGACGCCCGCAGTCTGCTGGGCAAATACGGATTGAAATAGAGTCAACCCCCGGGCTTGTGCTCAAAGGCACGGACGGTAACAACTACGTGCTCTTCGTTAACGTTTCGAGCGGAACGCCTACGCTTGCGCTGATGCGTGCGTAAAACGGAGTGATAAGCTGACCGGAGTGGATATGGACCGGGTGCAAATGTATAAATGAATAAAAGGCGCTGCCTCTGATGGAGAGGAGCGCCTTTTTTTATATCAGAAAGGATAAACTCCAGAGCCATTGCTTCCTGATATTGCAAGAAAAATTATGCTGCTGTATGTACGGGGGAATCATCCGGCAGCCTCGTGCCGCGGCTGCTTCTTTCGGCCCAGCAGTCTGCTGACATTAAGCTCGGACAAGGCAACGCCGAATAGAACAAGACCTGCGCCAACATATCCTTGGACGGACATCGTTTCGTTCATGAACAGCAGTCCGAAGACGGCGGCCACGACTGGCTCCAGCGCAAAAATGAGGCCTGCTTGGGTCGCGGTCGTATACTGCTGAGCCATGGTCTGCAGGATAAATCCAAGCGCGCTGCACACGAGGCTGAGCGCCAGCACCGCAACCCAGCCGGAGATGCTTCCGGGCAGGCGCGGGGTTTCCCACAGCACCGTGAAGGCCAGCCCGAACGCGCCGGCAAAGCCGAGCTGCCAAATGCCGATGCAGAGCGGATCCGGCGATTTTTTGACTGCGCGGCCCGTCAGCATCATGTGGACGGCAAACAGCAGGGCGCCAAGGATGCACCACAAATCTCCGAGGCCGATGCCGGACTGGGGCCGCAGCGTGAGCAGACCGATCCCGGTCATCGCCAGCAGGACGCCCAGGACGAGCCGCCTGCTTGGCAGGGTTTTGCCGAACACGGCCGACAGGACCGGTACGAAGATGACCGTCAGGCTCATTAAAAAGCCCGCATTGGATGTGGACGTTCCTTGGAGCCCCAGCATGATGGAAGCAAACACGCCGAACAGGATGAAGCCTAGAAGCGCGGCATGTTTCAAGACGGAGACGTTCGTATTGCGGCGAAGCCGGCCTGCGAAGAGGACGCCGGCGGCGATGAACGCCAGCCCGAACCGGAGGGCGATCAGGTTGAAGGGTTGAACCGAATCCAGCCCCAATTTCATAAACAGATAGGAAGAGCCCCAAAAAAGGGTGACGATCATAATGATGACATTTGCTTTAAAAGGTTTCATGGAATGGGACGCCCTGCCTTTGGATGATCAAACTTGAACAACAGCTTTCGCCTGATCCAGTATACGTGGTATTTTTAAATAAGAAAATTGAATGTTTTGAATGTGAAATATGAATGAAATTAATGAAAAAGGGTGGCGAAAGGTGAGCCTGTTTAAGTATGAAGTGTTTCATAAAGTGGTAGAGCTCGGCAGCCTGACTAGAGCCGCCGAGGTGCTGGGTCTGACCCAGTCCGGCGTCAGCCATGCCGTTCACAGTCTGGAAACGGAGTTCGGCTTCACGATCCTAACGCGAAACCGTTCCGGTGTCCGTCTGACCGATAACGGGGAACGCGTGCTTGCGTTCGTCCGTGAGATGCTGCAGGTGCAGGAGCGGCTGAAGCAGGAAGTGGCGGCCATGAACGGGCTGGAAACCGGCACGATCCGGATCGGAACCTTTACCAGCATTTCGGTGCAGTGGCTCCCGGGGATTATCCGTGATTTCCTGGCCAGCCACCCCCGGATCGAAGTAAACCTGTATGAAGGGGACTACCATGAGATCGAAGAATGGCTGCTCAGCGGCGAAATCGACTTCGGGTTTGTGTCGATGCCCACGCTCGATTCCTTCGAGGTCATCCCGTTAAAGCTGGACCGGATGCTGTGCATCCTCCCCCCGGGCCATCGCCTGGAAAAAGAGCCCTGTATACGGTATGGCGACATTGCTAACGAGCCCTTCATCATGCCGAAGGAAGGCAGCGATTACGACGTCCGGCGGGTGCTGCGCAAAGGGAGGGTCAAACCGCCGGTTAAGTTCCGCGCGGCCGATGATTATGCGATCGTGGCCATGGTGGAGAACGGGCTTGGCATCAGCATTTTACCGGAAATGATCCTGCGGGGCAGACGGAACGAGGTGGTAGCGCTGGAGCTCGAAGACGGAAGCTGCCGGTCGCTGGGAATCGCCCTGAACGCCACGAAGAATGTCTCTCCGGCCACGCGGAAGATGATCGATTGCACCAGAAGCTGGCTTGCTGATGAAGCCCGGGCGGGGGAGCGAAACCCGCAAGGGGAGAGTAACGTATACACGGGTGGACGCGCCTGAATTTGACAAGAACGATTCGGTCGGTATAACTGTAGAAGATGGGTCTGGACCATATTATTTAAAGGAAGCGGTGTTACGATGTCGGAACATCAATCTGCAATCGGCGGGGCTTCGAAGGAAGCGGCCGCCCCCAAAGGAGACTGGAAGGCGTTCATCCGCCTCGTCATGCAGACGAGGCCGTCGAAATGGTTGCTCGCCGTAGCTTCGGTGCTGAGCGTCATTTCCACGCTGGTCAGCCTGATCGTCCCGTATTTTACGAAAAATCTGGTGGACAGCTTCTCCGTGGAGTCGATACGTCCGGAGCAGATCGTGCTGCTGGCCGTGACGTTTGTTGCGCAGGCCATTGCCGGCGGCGTCTCGATCTACCTGCTGAACCGGCTGGGTCAGGAGGTGGTGGCCAAGCTCCGGGACAGGCTGTGGAAGAAGCTGCTGACGCTCACCATCCCCTACTATGACAATAACCGGACCGGGGATACCGTGAGCCGGATGACCAATGATACCGCGGTGTTGAAATCGCTTGTGTCCGAGCATGTGACCGGTTTTTTTAACGGCATCATCTCCATGATCGGTTCGATCATCATCCTGCTGCTGATGGACTGGCAGATGACGCTGATCATGCTCGCAGCCATACCGGTGGCATCGGCGGTGCTCGTGCCGCTCGGCCGTACGATGCTAAACATTTCAAGAAAGATGCAGGATGAAACCGCCTCGTTCACGGCCGTGCTGAACCAGGTGCTGTCCGAGATCCGGCTGGTCAAAGCCTCGAACGCCGAAGACCGCGAAGAGCGTGTCGGACAGCGGTCCATAGAAAGCCTGCTGTCGCTCGGCATCCGGGAGGGCAAAGTACAGGCGTTCATCGGCCCGGTCATTTCGCTGGTCATGATGGGCCTGCTCGTTGTTATTATCGGATACGGCGGCATGCGTGTATCCAGCGGGGCGCTGACCGCCGGGGAGCTCGTGGCATTTATTCTGTACTTGTTCCAAATTGTCATGCCGGTGAACCAGATTACGGCTTTTTTCACGCAGCTGCAAAAATCCGTCGGCGCGACCGAACGCATCGTCGCCATTTTGGAGGACGAGCAGGAGGACGTCCTGCAGGGCCGCACGCTGACCGATGCGGCTCAAGCCATCGAAGCGGAAAACTTGACCTTTGCCTATAACGGCGATGGGGAGGGCGTGCTGCATGGACTTAACTTCACGCTCGAACCCGGCAAGGTGACGGCTGTGGTCGGACCGAGCGGGGGCGGGAAAACGACGCTGTTCTCCCTGATCGAGCGATTCTACAAGCCGACCGGCGGCACCATCCGTATCGGCGGGGAAGACATTGAATCCTTCTCGCTGCATTCTTGGCGCAGCCGGATCGGATATGTCCCGCAGGAGAGCCCGATTATTTCTGGCACGATCCGCGACAATATTTGTTACGGGCTGGACCGGAAAGTGACGAAAGAGGAAGTGGAACGGGCGGCGCATATGGCGTATGCCGATATTTTTATTCATGAGCTGCCGGACGGATATGACACGGAGGTCGGCGAACGCGGAGTGAAGCTGTCCGGCGGCCAGCGCCAGCGGATTTCGATCGCCCGGGCGCTGCTGCGTGATCCGCAAATTTTGATGATGGACGAGGCGACTTCGAGTCTCGACAGTAAGTCGGAGGTGTTCGTCCAGAAGGCGCTCGACAATTTGATGAAGGGCCGGACGACGCTGGTCATCGCCCACCGGCTGTCGACCGTCGTCGACGCGGATCAGATCTTGTTCATCGAGAAGGGCCGTATCACAGGAAGCGGGACGCACCAGGAGCTGTTCGAATCGCACGCCCTGTACCGTGAGTTTGCTATGCAGCAGCTGCGCATCGGCGAGGACTCGCAGGCAGGGGAACCAGGGGAACTGACTGAGCCGGCGTCCGAACACGCCCTGAATCATCCGCCGTCCGCGGTAAGGAAATGAGGGATAGTTTTGTTTCGTATATTCATCATTGAAGATGACGCCAAAATTTCATCCATGCTGAAGGCGCATGTGGAGAAATACGGGTATGAAGCGGCGGTGCTGGAGGATTTTGACCGGGTAATGGAACGGTTTGAATCGTTCCAGCCGCATCTGGTTCTGCTGGACGTCAATCTTCCGAAGTTTGACGGATTTTATTGGTGCCGGCAGATCCGCCATGTGTCCACATGCCCAGTGCTGTTCATTTCGGCACGCGACAGCGAAATGGATCAGGTGATGGCGCTGGAGAACGGGGCGGACGATTATATCACGAAGCCTTTTGCTTACGAAGTGGTGATGGCCAAAATCCGCAGCAGCCTTCGCCGTGCCTACGGCTCGTACTCCGGCAGGCAGGAGGAGCGCAAAGTAGAGGAGCCGGGCGGCCTGACGCTGTATCCGGAACGGTTTATTCTGTCATCGGCCGGCGCCAGTGTGGAGCTGACGCAGAAGGAATCGATGCTGATTGAGGCGCTGATGAACCGGGTCGGCCGCGTTGTGAGCCGCAACCGCCTGCTTGACCTGCTGTGGGAAGACCATCACTTTATCGATGACAACACGCTGAACGTCTATATGACCCGGCTGCGCAAGAAGCTGAAGGGGCTGGACATGGAAGAGCGGATCGAAACGGTGCGCGGAGCCGGCTATGTGCTCCGCACCACGGGAGAGGGGAACCCGTGAGGCTGTTTCTGAAAGAGCACATCCCGCTTCTGATCGTCTACCTCGTGCAAATTATCCTGGTCGGAACGCTGTTTTGGCTGGGATCCGATACCCATTCCATCTCCATCTCCCTGTACAGCGCTGTCCTGATCACGGTTCTATTCTTCGTTTATCTAACTTACAGGTATTTGAGCCACCGCCGGTTATACCGGCGGTTGTCGGAGCCGGCCGGGACGCTGGACCAGTCCCAGAACGAAATCGGGGAGACCCCGCTGGCCGATGCGCTGCATGAGCTGCTGAAGAATCAATTTCAGCTGTACCAGAATGAGCTTTATGACACGAGGCAGCGGCTTGCCCTTCATACCGCTTTTATCCACAGGTGGGTGCATCAAATGAAGACGCCGATCTCGGTCATCCAGCTGACGCTGCAGGATATGGACGTGGACGGCGAGGTGGAGGGCAGCCTTCAGGAGGAGCTCGACAGGCTGCGCAAGGGGCTGGAGATGGCGCTGTATACATCCCGGCTCGACCGGTTTGAGCATGACTTTCGGGTGGATGCCATTCCGCTCCGGTCCGCCGTTCAGGAGGCTGTGGCCGACAACCGGCGGTGGTTCATCCGTAACCGTCTCGTGCCGGACATCCGGATCGATGAGGAACTGGCCGTCTACTCGGACGCCAAGTGGCTTCATTTCATGCTGGGTCAGGTGATCACGAATGCCGTCACGTATTCGGCCGGCCGCGGTGAGCGCGTGGTATTTGCCGCCAGCCGCCGCGAAGCGGAAACCGTTCTGGAAATTATGGATCAAGGAGTAGGCATCCGCCCCGAGGATTTGGGTCGGGTGTTTGAACCTTACTACACGGGAAGTACGGGCCGGAACTATCACGAATCGACGGGAATGGGGCTGTACCTGGTCCGAGAGGTGTGCAACAGGCTGGGTCACCGCGTAGAAATCGATTCGGTGCCTCAACGGGGAACGACGGTAAGGTTCGTTTTTGATACGCGGCCATTAGAACCACCAGTCTAGCAGCGGCAATGGGAAAGAGGGCGCTTTGATGTAACGTCATGGCGTCCTTTTTTTGTGGGTGCTGCACACCCGAACATATCCTTACGAAGGTTTAAGATTGGCGTAAGACGAATCCATAGTTTCGGCTGCGGGTTATGCTTTACAGTAGAGGTATCACAGAAGACAGACGAGAAAGGAGCATTCCTGTGACGGATATATTGAAAGTGACCGGCTTGAGCAAAGTCTATCCGGGCAAAGTAACCACCCGTGCATTAACGAATATTCAGCTGACGATCAAGCAAGGCGAATTTGTCGGCATTATGGGACCCTCGGGAAGCGGCAAAACGACGCTGCTGAATATGGTCTCCACGATCGATGCGCCAAGCTCCGGTGAGGTGCTGATCAACGGACAGAATCCCCATAAGCTGAAGAAGAAGGAACTGGCGGGATTCCGCCGGCGCCAGCTGGGCTTTGTTTTTCAGGACTTCAACCTGCTGGATACCCTTACCGTGGCCGAAAATATCGTGCTTCCGCTGACGCTGGACCGGGTGAAGCTGCCGGATATTGAAGCGAGGCTAACGCGGATTGCAGACAAGCTTGGCATTACCGATATTTTAACCAAGCGCACGTATGAGATTTCCGGCGGACAGCGGCAGCGTGCCGCCATCGCCCGGGCCATTATACCGTCGCCGTCGCTGCTGCTAGCCGATGAGCCGACCGGTTCGCTGGATTCTGCTTCCTCCCGCAATGTGATGGAGACGCTGGAGAAGCTGAACGTAGCCGACCGTGTGACGATGATGCTGGTAACGCATGACCCCCAGGCCGCAAGTTACTGCCACCGGGTGGTTTTCATCAAGGACGGCGAGCTGTCGGGAGAAATTCACCGGGGAGAAAGCCGTCAGGCCTTTTTCCAAAAGATCATCGAAATGCTGTCTTTCCTGGGAGGTAACGCACATGAGCTTTCCTCAATTCGCGTTTAACAACGTCAAGCGTAACGCCAGGGCTTATTTCGCTTACTACCTCAGCAGCAGCTTTATGGTGATGGTCTTTTTCACGTATGCGCTGTTTATTTTCCATCCCGACATCAACAAGACCGAGCTTGGACACACGACGATGCTGGTTATGCTGATCATGGAGTACATCATTTACATTTTTTCATTTCTGTTTGTGCTGTACTCGATCGGGGCTTTTTTGAAGGCAAGAAACAAGGAGTTCGGTATCTTGACGATTCTGGGGGCGGAGCAGGGGCAGATCAGCCGGCTGGTTTTTATCGAAAATATGATCATCGGCGCATCGTCCATCGTAACCGGGATTCTCAGCGGCCTCATTCTGTCCAAGCTGTTTCTGCTGCTGAGCGCAAAGGTAGTGGGTATGGAGAAGCTGGGGCTGTACCTTCCGGTCAAAGCGTTGCTGCTTACAGTGGCCGCCTTCGCCCTGCTGTTCATCGCCATCTCGGCGTTTACGCTGATCCTGATCCGCCGCAATCATGTCCTGCATCTGCTGCAGGGGTCGAGTCGGCCGAAAACCGAGCCGAAGGCGTCCATCCTGATTTCCTTGTTCGGTATCGCTCTGCTGGCCGCCGGCTATATGTCACTTCGGGCGAATCTCGTTCTTGCGGCTGTGACCGGGATCGCGGGGACGTATTTCTTTTTCACGCAGATCACCGTGCTCGTTATGCGTCTCCTGAAGCGCAGCCGCAGATGGGTGTGGAAGGGTACGAACCTGATCTGGATTTCGGAGATGGCCTATAAAATGAAAGACAATGCGAGAGTGCTGTTTATGGTGACGGTCGTTACGGCCATTTCCTGCATGAGCGTCGCGTTCGTGATGTCCATCAACGAGACGAATAAAGATAATTACAGGGCGAATCCCTATGCTATCCGGCTTTCGGTGTATAACGACACAAGCGTGAAGGGTGATTTGGCGCTGATCGACCAATCCCTGAGCAGTCAAGGCATCACCTACCAGACGATTCACACGGAGCATTACTTTTCCGTATTGGAAGAAAGAACCTCCACGGTCTCCGTGATGCCGAGGTCCATGTACAATCGGCTGGCAGAAGCCGTCGGCGCACCGAAGGTCGGCGAACTGCATCTGCACCAGGCGGTGCATGTCATCCCTGCCACGGAGGTTACACGAGAGCGTCCGGACTGGTACGACCTCCGGAAGATTACGCTGCGGGATACGAAAGCCGAGCTGGACATCACCGGCACGATCAAGCCTGAAGTGAACGTGTCGCCCACCGTCTCGGATATGCTGATCATTTCGGATGAGGAATTTCAGGCGCACAAGAAGCTTCTGTCCTCTGAAAAGGAGTCATACCGGATCCAGGGCCGCGTCGTCTATTTGATTCCCGAATGGTCGACAGGCACCGTTCCTGCGGAGGGGGATCCCGAAATCAGCATTGGCATGAAGCTGAAGCAGGAGGGGATCGACAGGGAATTGAGCGGTGAATCCGATAACATCATCAGTGCCCGGGGCGGGGATTACTATTCGCTGAGACAGTCCTTCGCCATGATGAGTTTTGCCGGTATTTTCATTACGGCGGTTCTGTCCATTTCCTCTGCGAGCTTCCTGTATTTCAAGCTGCACCATGAGTTGACCCAGGATCAGCGGATGTACCAGTCGATGTCCAAAATCGGGCTGAAAATCCAGGAAATGAGCCGCGCCGCAACGCTGCAAATCGCCGCCCTGTTCTTCGTTCCGATCGTGGTGTCGGTCATACAGACGCTCGTCGTGCTGAATGCCGTCCGGAAGGACTTCGGGGTCGGGGAAGTAAACTCGTCCGTTCTGATCGCATCGATCGCTTTTGTCATCATTCAGATGGTGTACTTCCTGATCGTACGCTCGCGTTACGTTCACAAGCTCAAGCGTGTGATGGTGTAAGATAAAGAAAACCGTCTCCCTACCGGTACATCCGGTGTGGAGGCGGTTTTTTCTTGAACACAACATCCGGAAATTCACGGTTGAGCAGAGGTCCGTCCAAGCAAACGGACTCAGCGATCGGTCGCGGGATCGGCTTGCTTGTGGTTTGCCTTCAGCCTGCTTTCTTCGCCAAATTCATTTCCGCGCACATCAGAATAAAGGCGCCGGCGCCGTGGAGATCGTTCTCGCTCGTAGGACGGGCAATATAGTGGGCGTAGTCGCCAATCCCTGTGCCAATGCATATTTGGCCGATGATGACGCGGCCGTTCTCGTCAAATTTCAGCGTGTCGATGACACCTTGGTATCCCTTCCAGGCGTACTCAAGATAACTTTCGTCCAAGTAGCCGAACCGGACCGCTTTGGCGATGGCGTGTACATACAGGGCGGTACAGGAGCTTTCCAGCCAGTTGTCCGGACGGTCGCCCTTGTCGACAACCTGGTACCATAAGCCTGAGGCGGCATCCTGGTAATTCGGTAAGGCAACAAGCAGGTCCTGCAGGATTCCGGTTAACGCGGCTTTGTCTTTATGATCCTCAGGCAGGTGCTCGAACATTTCCAGCAGGGCGACGGGATACCAGCCGATGGCGCGTCCCCAGAATTCCGGGGCGAGTCCCGTCTCCGGATCGGCCCAGGCCGCTTCTTTGGTTTCATCCCATCCGTGGTACATGAGTCCGGTGTCCGGGTCCTTGGTATGCTTCGCCATCAGGATCGCCTGATAGGCCATCATGTCAAAATATTCGCTGTCGCCGAACGTCTTGCCGAACTGAACGGCGATCGGCCCAGCCATGTATAAGCCGTCCAGCCACATTTGATTCGGGCAGTGCCCCTTGTGCCAGAATCCGCCCGACGGGTTGGTTCTCCATGATTTCAGCAGCGGTACAAGCGTGTGCAGTGCTTGTTTGTAGCGTTCGTCCCCCGTTTGTTCAAACAAGTTGAAAAGAAGCACGCCCGGCTGAATATCATCCAGCTCATCGGGGTTGTACTTTTTGATACTGCCATCCGCAACAACCTGACTGTCCACCCAGCGTTTAATGTAGTTAAAATATTGATCTTTTCCGGTTTGTCTCCAGCATTTTTCCATGCCAGAGAGAAAGACCCCCTGGTGGTAGTGGAAACGGTCCGGCGGAAGCTCTTCGGGTTCGAATTTGGCCATCAATGCTTCGCAGGCTTGTTCGGCCCATTGAATAGGCGTTCTTTCCTCCTGCTGTTGCTGCTTGAATTGAAGTTCCGACGTGTTCACGGTCTCATTCCTCCTCTTTGTGCTTATGCCTAGATTAGCACAGGAAAATGTACGGTTTTTGCTCGGATACGCAAATTCTTCTTATATCTTGCGCCAATTCGGAAGGAGCGTATAATATAGGCAAACCGGTGGGGAGGTTGGTTTTAAAATGAGTGAGGTTAACTATGAAAACGCAGAGGGGACCTTCTCGGTGTCCTACCGGAAGGCGTTAAGCCATCATATGCCGTCCAGCCATTTTCACAGTACATACGAAGTTTATTATTTGATGTCGGGCAGCCGCGAATTTTTCATTAAGGACCGGACGCTGGTGGTCAGCGAAGGGGATGTCGTCATCATTCCTCCCAACATTTTGCATCGTACGACCAATGCGGCGATGCCCAAGCATGAACGTCTCGTCGTCAACATCCATGAATGCTTTATGGCGCTGAACGGAGCGTATAAAGACATATTGCAGCCGCTGTTCGATCACGAATACCTCATTATAAAATGTTCCCCCTATAGCCGTGCTTCCATCGAGGCGATTTCACGGGGCATGATCCAGGAAGTGCAGGATCAACGACCGGGCTTCGACATGTATGCGCAGGCCTTGGTGCTGCAGCTGCTTATCCTCTGCTGTAGGCATGCGGGCCAAGATCATCCGGAGAGACCGGAAGCTCCAAGCCCCATGCATGAACGGATCTCGGAAGTCGTCCATTATATTAACCAGCATTATATGCAGGAGCTGTCGCTTCAGGGGTTAGCTGAAAGGTTTTACACCAGCCCATATTATTTGAGCAGGTTTTTTAAGGTAGCAACAGGCTTTACCTTTGTGGAGTATGTAAACAGCGTCAGGATCAAGGAAGCCAAACATCTGCTCGAGCAGACGACTTTGAAAGTCCATTTCATCGCCAAGAAGGTGGGGTTCGGGAGCGTTACGCATTTTGGCCGGGTGTTTAAATCGGTTACGGGACGTGCCCCTTTATATTATAGAAAGGGAAAATAGCAGGCGCTTGTCGTCATGGCCAATTGATATTAATATATGTGAATCCAAAGATTTAAGGGTTGGAACTCATGGAAAGCAGGGGAGATCAAGCTATGACTATCCAGTGGACGGACCGGATCAAACAGAGGATGTATAGGGTCTCCTTCAAACAGAGGGTCCGTTTGGCCTTTATTGTGATGATAACGCTTGCAGTCGGAACGGTCGGTATCGCAGCCTATGGGATTGCAGCAAGAGAGCTGCAGAAGAATGCGTTTGCGTCCAGCCAGGAGACGGTAAATAAAACGGCCCAGATTCTGGACGATAAGCTCTACAGCATCTCGACTTCGGTGCGGTCGCTGATGCTCAGTGATGCCTTTAAACAGATGATGCTGGATGTCCAGAGCAATACGATCGCGAATTATTACGTGCACCTGTCGGAACTGCAGTATGTGCTGTCCCAGGTCACGTTTAACGAGCCGCTGATCGAAAGCATCCTGATCGCCACGCCGATCGGCGATTTTTACCCCGTATCGCAGCGGCGTTCCCAGACCCAGTCCTTTTACGAATCGAATTTTTATTACGATATCAAAGACAACGACGGCGGACTGTGGGTGAAGGGTCATACCGACAAGTTCTTTACGGGAAACAGCAGGGTCGTCTCCTTCATGACAAAGGGCACGCAAGGAAACATAACCAGCACGAATGTTTTTGTAGTGGTCAACGTCAATGAGAACGGCCTGATCAACACGGTGAACAAGCATACCGCAAATGACGATGACGATTACTTTATCGTGGACTCCGGAGGGGAGGAGGTCATCCAAACGGCCTGGTCCCTGCAGCATCCGCTGAACCAAGATGAGCCGTTTCTGCGCAGCATTTCCGAGAGCAGTCAAGGATTCTTTTTCCACAAATTCGGTCAGACCGATTACCTGGTCAATTACACGAAGTCCTCCATGGTACCGGACTGGCGTCTGTTCGGGATTCAGCAAAAGGACAGGCTGCTGGCACAAATGAACGGCGTCAAGCGGACGACCATGCTGATTATGGCGGTCTTCCTGCTCCTGTCTTGGCTCCTGTCGGGCAAGCTGACCTCGCTGCTTCTGCTCCCGCTGTTCAAGCTGCAAAGACTGATGCGGGAGGTGGAGGACAATCGCCTGAACGTCCGGTTCTCCAGCCGTTCTGATGATGAGGTCGCCCAAGTGGGATATCAATTTAACCGGATGCTCGACGAGATCAACCGGCTGATCGACGACGTAAGAGAAAGCGAGGCGGGAAAGCTCAAAGCGGAAATGCGGGCGCTAACGGCCCAAATGGAGCCGCATTTTCTATATAACACGTTAAATACGATTTATTGCAAATCGGTCTTGGGCGAGAATGACGACGTTAATGACATGATCATGGCTTTATCCCAAATGTTCCAGATCGGCTTAAGCGGGGGGAAGGATTGGAATTCGCTTGAGGAGGAATTGTCCCATGTTCAGCAGTACTGCGCCATTCAACAGAAATGTTATGAAGGGCTGTTTCGTTACGAAGCCACCGTAACCGATGAAGAACTTCTGAGCTGTCCTCTTCCTAAAATCCTGCTTCAACCCATCGTAGAGAACAGCATTCAGCACGGCTTCGAGGATTTCACCTTCGGTGGGGAAATTCGGATCATTGCGAGCAGGGAGGGGGACCGGCTTCACCTGACGATCGAAGATAACGGCAAAGGGATGGACGTAGACAAGGTGGAGCAGGCATTGCTGTCGCCGACTTCATCGAAGAAAGGTTATGCGCTGAAGAACATTAAACACCGGCTGAGCCTTTTTTACGGAGAAGAGGCAAGGATGGTCTTGACCAGCACGCCCGGCAAGGGCTCAAGAACCGACTTGTGGATACCGGTGACATCAGGGGAAGGTGGATTGAATGAGGGAGCAAACGATGACCAAGCTGTGCATAATTGACGATATCAAGAGCGTCGTTGACATGATTTCTAAAAAGCCGAGGTGGACGGATCATCAGATCGAAGTGGCAGGAACGGCCCTTGACGGAGAAGAAGGCGTAAGAATGGTAAAGGAGACGAAGCCCGACATCGTTCTGACGGATATCCGGATGCCGAAAATGGATGGGCTGGCCATGACCCGGACGATTTTGGAAAGCGCGCCATCCACGAAAATCGTCATTTTAAGCGCTTATACGGATTTTTCTTATACCCGCCAGGCGATTCACCTGGGCGCATTCGACTTCGTCAAGAAGCCGTTTTCTATCGATGAAATCGTCAGCGTGGTGCTGAAAGCCAAGGCGGCCTCGGACATGGAGCGGCTGGAGCAGTCGAAAAGGCTGGAGCTGGAGCGGGATATGCGGAAGGGCATTCCTATCCTGCAGCAGGAATACTTGTCTCTTCTGATTAAGCATCCTGTAAGCACGGAGGCGGCCTTGCGTCAATGGGACCGGCTGGGCATCCGTTTGGAGCCGGCACATTTTCAATTGTTCATCGTGGAGCTGGACCATTTCATAGATAAGTACCGTTCACAGCCGGCACGCGAGGTAGAGCTGATTCGGTTCAGCCTCCGGAATATTCTCGAGGAGACCATCCTTACTTTCACTAAAGGCGTGGTGTTCAGTGAGGCGGTAAACCGCTTTGTCTGTCTGATCAACGGTTCGGACCATTTGCTTGCGGAACAGGTTTCGGAGGCATGCCGTCATAATATTTTCCAATTCACCTGCTCCACGGTTTCCATCGGTCTTGGGCAGGGGGTGGCAACAATTGAAGAGCTGCCGATGGCGTACAATCAGGCAGCCAGCGCCCTTGCCTACCACTTTTATACCGAAGGAAACGGCATCAACAGCTACCATCGCATGTCCCTTCCTGAGCAGAGACAGGTTCTGCCGAACTATTCCGCAGCGACGGAACAGGAGTTTCTGTTCGCCCTGCAGTCGGGCAACGCGGATAAATGCCGCTTGATTCTGGAGCAGATTTTCAATGGATTGCTGCAGTGTGATCCGCTGCCGGAGCCCCGTTATGTGCAAAATTTATGTTTTGAGCTCGTATCGAAAATGTGCCGGACGATGCTGGAGCTGTTCCCGCAGGAGCGGGTAAGCCGGCTGGAAGAGATGTGGCGTGCGGTCTCGGACGCGGATCACTCCTCTTTCCAGATCATGAAGGAATCGGTAAAGGATATCTGCCTGGAGGCCTGCTCTTGGATCGAACGGGAACGCTCGGACGAGCCGACGAAGCTGATCTATCGGGCCAAGGATTATATCTGCGCCAACCTTCACCTGAATCTCTCGCTGGAACACTGCTCGAAACAGTTTAATATCAGCCCCGGATATTTTTCCAACCTGTTTAAAAAGGTGATCGGCATCTCCTTTCAGCAGTTCCTGATTCACCAGCGGATGGAAAAAGCCAAGGAAATGCTGATCGGCGGATATCAGGTTCAGGAAATCGCGCAGGCGCTGGGCTACGAGCACCGCCGGTATTTCAGCGAAATTTTTAAGAAGCATACGAACATGACCCCGTCCGAGTTTAAATTGTACAGCACGGGGAAGATCGAACCTCCGGTGGACATGACCTAGAGCACGATCCATCATACCTACTTAACAGATGAACAGCCCTGCTTTCTTGCCATAGATGAAAGCAGGGCTGTTGTGCTGCTAAGGGTGTGGGGAAAACCTGCCCTGAATGTGTGGTTACCCGCATTATGCAGGAACCCGCGTGATTTTATAATGAAGAAGAACAGTCCGGACAGAAGAAAAGGGAGGTCAAACCATGAAGAAAAAACTGTGGACCGCAGCTTTGTGTGTGGCCATCATCGGAGGTATATCGGCCTGCGGAAGCAAGGAATCGTCCAATCCGGAGTCCGGATCCTCCGGTGCGAAGACGAAAATTACATACTGGACCGGTGACCGCCATGACTCCGAGTATATCAAGGAGCTGGTCGACGAGTATAACCAAACGAATCCGGATCACATCGAAGTGGAGCTGGTCATCAAGGGCGATGACTTCGACCAGGCCCTCGATATGTCATTCCAGACTTCGGAAGCGCCTGATGTGATCCGCGTCAAGGAAAACACGATTCAGACGTTCTACAAGAAAGGCTTCTTGGCGCCGATCGACGAGTTCATGACGGATGAGCTGAAGGAAAAGTTTCCGCTTATGGATAACCTGAACAGCTTTGACGGCAAACGCTACAGCCTGCCGAACTACGGCACGACGATGCGGCTGATCTATAACAAGGAGCTCTTTGAAAAGGCGGGTATCGCCAGTCCGCCGACCACGCTGGATGAGCTCGTCGCGGACGCCAAGAAGATCACCGAGGTCGGCAAGGGCAGCGGAGCATACGGTTTCGCGCAGAACTTCAAGAGCCCGGCGAGTGCGCTGGGACGCTCCGCACGGGTTATCGCCGAAGTCAGCGGTTATGGCGGTTTCGGTTACGACTTCAAAACGGCGCGTTATGACTTCAGTCCATTTAAACCGATCATCGAGGCGTTCAAGCAAATCAAGGATGACGGCAGCATGCTGCCCGGCGTTGAATCCCTAGACATCGATCCGCTGCGGGCACAGTTTGCCGAAGGGAAAATCGGCATGTATCTGTCGTTCTCGGCGGAAGCCGGCGTGTACCAGTCCCAGTTCCCGGCGAAGATCGACTGGGCAGCTGCACCCGCTCCATCCATCGACGGCAGCTTCAAAGGAGCTTCCGGTTTCCTTGGCGGCCAGTGGCTAGCCATCAGTTCCAAGACCCAAGAAAAGGAAGCAGCTTGGAAATTCATGCAGTACATGTACAACGATTCAACGCTCAAGCAGTATCAGGAGAAGGGCTTTGGCATCGCCATGGTGCCGTCCGTAAGCGAGGCTGCAGCTACGCCAAGCGTTAAGGGCATTGAAGGTTTCCTGCCGAACAAATACGACGGCGTTTGGCCGGTCGCTCCCACTGTAGCGGTTCAAGGCACCAAGTCAGACGACGCCTTCTTTAAGTACATCGTCAGTGGAGGGGACCTGGACGCCATCACAGCGGATCTGAATCAACGGTATAATTCGGCGCTCGATGCCGCCAAAGCCAGCGGGGAAGTCAAGGCCGAACCGATGCCGGATTTCGACCCTGCGAAGTTAGCCGGACAATACACCAAATAAACAAACGTCCGGCGGGATGGGGGAAGCCCCATCCCTTTCCTATCCGGACGATAGAGATCACAAGGAGTGAGAGAAGATGAATAAAGCGAAGAACCTTGCCTTTTCTTACAGCTATATCCTGCCGAGCTTTATTCTCACGGTGGTTCTTGGCATCTATCCGATTGCTTGGGCCATGCGATATATGTTCTATGACTACAAAGGTTACGGAGCCGAAAAATTCATCGGCCTCGATAACTTTACCCGCGTGCTCAAGGATCATGAGTTCTGGAATTCCGTCGTGAATACGTTCGTGTATGCCGGCGGCAAGCTGGTGCTTTCGATTCCGCTTGCCCTCATTCTGGCCGTTCTGTTAAATCAGAGGATCCGGGGCAGAAACTTGCTTCGCGCCATTATTTTTATGCCGACGATCATCAGCACGGCCGTCATGGCCGTCGTATTCTTCACCATCTTCAATTCGTACAACGGCATCCTGAACCAATTTCTGATGAAATATAAACTGATTGGCAGCGCTGTGGACTGGCTGGGCGTCGACTACTCCATGCTGACGGTCATCCTGGTGGCGGTATGGGGAGCCGTTGGCAATTATATGCTGCTGTTTCTGGCCGGTCTGCAGAATATTCCCGAGGACGTGTATGAGAGCTCCGCCCTGGATGGAGCGAATAAACTCCAGCAGTTTCGTTATATTACCATTCCAATGCTGGGACCGGTCATGCAGATGATCATTATGCTGGCCATCATCAATGCGCTCAAAGGCTACGAGAGCATTATGGTCATGACGGACGGAGGTCCCGTGGGAAAAACCAACGTCATGTTTCTGTACGTTTATAAGCTGTTCTTCCCGACAGCCGGATCGGGTGCCGCGACCCAGATCCAGGAGATGGGATATGGCAGTGCGGTCGCTTTCGTCACGGCCGTCATCGTCGGCCTGATTACGATTCTTTATTTCTACGGCTCCAAGCGGATGAGCCAATACGAATAGGAGGGACGCGTTCATGAAAATCGCATCGAGAGCCGTGATGTGGGTGTTTTTGCTGCTGGTCGCGTTCCTGACGCTATTCCCGGTGCTCATCACGATATTGGGATCGTTCAAGACCAATGCCGAGCTGACCGCAGGCGCAACGGTCATGCCGACGATTTGGCAGTTCAGCAATTATGCCGAGGCGTGGAAGCAGGCCAACTTTTCGACCTACACGGTGAACAGCCTCTTCGTTGCCGTCACTTCGACCATCGGCATTTTGTTCGTTTCCTCGATGGCCGCCTACGTCGTCAACCGGATGGAGTTCCCAGGTAAAAAAGCTTATGTGGGCATGCAGGCGTTTACGATGTTCGTCGCCATCGGCGCGGTGGTGCTGCGTCCGCAGTTTGAGCTGATGATTAAGCTGCACTTACACAATACG
Source organism: Paenibacillus rhizosphaerae (assembly GCF_014192015.1). Lineage (GTDB taxonomy): Bacteria > Bacillota > Bacilli > Paenibacillales > Paenibacillaceae > Paenibacillus_AQ > Paenibacillus_AQ rhizosphaerae. Next base: position 1,021,179 of record NZ_JACHXJ010000001.1, read on the forward strand.
CTGTGGGGAGTCGTCCTAATCCTGATCAGCGCGCACGCGTCGGCCTTTTTCATCCTGCAGAGCTTTATGACCGGCATCCCCAAGGAGCTGGACGAAGCGGCCCGGATCGACGGCTGCTCGCGGGGGCGGACGTTCTGGACGATCGTCCTGCCCCTGCTTACGCCAGGGCTGGGCGTTTGCGCGCTGTTCGCTTTCCGCGGGGCCTGGAATGAGTACCTCCTGCCGTTCGTGTTTACGCTGAGCAAGCCGGAGCTTCAAACGCTGACCGTTGGACTCGCGAACCTGAAATACGGCGTCTCGGCAGCATCGCAGACGCACTATATGATGGCGGGAGCCTGTTTGTCGATCCTGCCGATCCTCGTCGTCTATCTGTTTGCCAACAAGTCGTTTATGAAGATGACCGCCGGCTCCCTGAAGGGATAACGGCGCCAATTGAATCAAGGAGGTTGTATTCAATATGAGTTTACGTATGCCGATTATAGGAAAGCTCTCATCCAGTTTCGTCATCCGGCGCCACCCGCTGAATCCTGTTCTGGATGCAGCGCGCGTGCCCTACCCGACGGCGCTGGTCTTTAATGCCGGTGTCACCAAGTTTAATGGACGGTACGTCATGGTTTTCCGCAATGATTACGGATCGCCGGAGGAGCAGACGCTCGAGCCGCATCACACAACGGATCTCGGCGTCGCGTTCAGCAGCGACGGCATCCACTGGGACGTGCAGCCAAAGCCGTGCTTTAAACTTCACGACGAGGAAATCGTAAGAGCCTACGATCCGCGTCTGACGGTGATCGACGGGCGCTGTTACATGTGCTTTGCTGTCGATACCCATCACGGCATCCGCGGCGGGATTGCCGTCACGGACGATTTCATCGATTTTGAAATTCTGAGCCTGTCCACGCCGGATCTGCGCAACATGGTGCTGTTTCCGGAGAAAATCAGGGGCAACTATGTCCGGTTGGAGCGGCCGTTCACCGTGTACAGCCGGGGCGGGGTCGACCGGTTCGACATGTGGATTTCCGAATCGCCCGACCTCAAATATTGGGGCAATTCCGATCTGCTGCTGGCAGTCGAGCAGGTCCCTTTTGCCAACGACAAGATCGGCCCGGCTGCACCGCCGATCAAAACGGCGAAAGGGTGGCTTACGACGTTCCATGCGGTAGACATCGATCCGGCGCGAGGCAAAAATGGATGGGAGGACGCGTGGAAGAAGCGCTACACGGCGGGGCTCATGCTGCTTGATTTAGAGAATCCAAAGAAGATTGCCGGCATGTACCGTGAACCGCTGCTTGCCCCCGAATCCGAATATGAGACCGACGGGGGGTTCCGCAACAACGTGATTTTTCCGGGAGGCATGGTGCTGGAGGATGATGGCGAAGTGAAAATATATTACGGTGCGGCAGATACGGTGGAATGTCTGGCTTCCGCCCATATCGATGATCTGTTGAAATTATGCCTGGACAGCTAAGAGGAGGGATGGAATGTGACAGTATGGGAGCAGTTGGAGGACCCGCCGTCCCAGTACCGTCCGGTGCCGCTGTGGTCCTGGAATGACAAGCTGGATCAGGAGGAACTCATTCGGCAGATCGAGGAGATGCATCGCGCCGGCATCGGAGGTTTTTTTATGCACGCCCGGGGCGGCCTTCAGACGCCTTACATGGGGGATGAATGGATGGAAGCGGTCCGCGTCTGCATCGAGAAGGGCCGAGAGCTTGGCATGGAGCCTTGGCTCTACGATGAGAACGGCTGGCCAAGCGGATTTGGAGACGGCAAAATTCCCGCGCTGGGATTGGCGTACCAGCAAAAGAGACTGGCTGTTGAATACGCTCCGTTTGATCGCGGGACCGAGGGCACGATTGCGCTATACAAGCGGACGGATCAAGGATTCCGCCTTCTTGGCACGGATGAGCTCGACAAAGCGGACATCCGTGTGTATTACGAAGTCAACCCCTGTTATATTGATACGCTGAGCAAGCAGGCGGTCGGCGCTTTTATACGAGAGATTTATGACGCTTACTGGGAGCGGTTCGGGGAATCGTACAGGTCGGCGATCCGAGGCGTATTTACCGATGAACCGCAGTTCGCCCGCCGGCAGCTGCCGTGGTCGTTCGAGCTGGCTGTTGTTTTTGAGCAAAGGATCGGCTACTCCCTTCTTGCCCACCTGCCTGCCTTATTTATGGAAACGGAAGGCTGCCGTAAGGTCAGGTACGACTACTGGCATTGTGTTACGGACATGTTCACGGAAGCCTATGCCAAGCAAATCGGCGAGTGGTGCGGGAGCAAGGGCTGGTCCGCTACGGGACATGTCGTGGATGAGCAGACGCTGATGGATCAGGTGACCGCGGTCGGCGACCCGCTGTCCTTCTACGAATACCTGCAAATTCCCGGCTGTGACTGGCTGGGGCGATTCGTCGGCGAAGATCCGATCGTTCCGAAGCAGGTGAGCTCAGTCGCAAGGCAGCTGGGTAAAAGTCAAGCGATCACGGAAAGCTTCGGATGCTCGGGCTGGAACGTCAGCCTGCAGGAGCTTCGGCGGATCGGGGAATGGCAGTTCGTGCACGGAATCAATCTCATGTGTCCGCATTTGCAGAGCTATTCGCTGCAAGGCCTGCGCAAACGGGATTATCCGCCTTCGCTCTTCTATCAGCAGCCCTGGTGGCCGGATTACCGGCTGTTCAATGATTATTTCGCCAGGCTGTCCATGCTGCTGGCTGAGGGCAGCCGGCAGGCGGAGGTACTTCTGCTTCACCCGGCCCGGTCGGCCTGGGTTCTTCAGACGGGCACGGATGCTTCCGCGAGCAAGCCGTACCACGACACCTTTGCGCAGTTGTCGCGCTGGCTGTGCCAATCGCTGATCGGGCATGATTACGGAAGCGAATGTATCATTGAGCGTCACGGCTCCATTCAGGGAGGGCGATTCTGTATCGGGAGTGCCGCATACCGCGTCGTTATCGTTCCACCATCCGTCACCGTCGGAACAGCGATGTCAGAGCTTCTTCAGCGATTTGTTCAGGAAGGCGGCACCGTGCTGGCCTACGAACCTTTTCCGCGGCTGGTAGGCGGAGAACCCTTACCGGAAGCCGGCGGATGGATTGATCAGGCACTGAAGCCTGACTGGAATCGGGAATCGTTGGCGCAGCACGTATTCCGGAGGACACCTTCGAGCATCGGCCTGACAGATCCATCGGGTGCGCCTATTGTATCAGACGGGATTAACGTTCAGGAACTGGAGTTAGACGGTTCCACTCTGTTTTATTTGGTCAATTCGGATGAGAGAAGCTACGGCGAAGTACGTATACGCATTTATCGAACAGGTAAGGTATCCTTGGTCGACTTGGAAAGTGGGGGGGTCCGGCCTGTTAGCTATGAAGTCATCGATGGCGGCGTGCAGGTGACTTTGCCGCTGCATGCGGCAGGATCGCTGCTGATCAAGCTGGACCCGGCGAAGAAGCAGCAGCTTCGGGTGCCCTTGAAGACGTCGGGAGAAGTGGAGGAAGAGGGAATAATCCGGCTGAACGAGCCGTGGAAGATCACCGCAAAGAGCATGAACAGCCTGACACTGGATATCTGCCGTTTTAAAGTCGAAGACGGTGATTGGTCTGACCCGGTGCCGATGTTTCACGTTCAGGATCATGTACTTCAAATCGGGCGTTCCGTTCAAGTTGAACTGGAATACGTATTCTTTAGTCAGGTAAGCCCAACGGCAGACCAGGCCATGTATCTTGTTATGGAAAATCCCGAACAGTTTCAGATGACAATCAACGGTCAACCGCTTGAACCGGCAGCCGCAGGTTGGTGGATGGATACCTCCTTTAAAAAGGTGGATATCCGGGGCCTCACGGTACAGGGGATCAACCGGATCGGTCTGAGAACAACCTTCCTTCATTCCGCTGAGGTTAGCAGGGCGTTGGAGCGCGCTGAACAATTCGAAACCGAAGGCAACAAGCTCACGCTGGAGACGGAGCTGGAAAGCATCTACTTGCTGGGAGATTTTTCGGTTCACTCCGCATCACCGTGGACGTTTGGCGAACGCCGTGCCGTTTTTAACGAGGGGCCATTTTTCTTAGCCGAACAGCCCGTCCAGATTTATTCCGGTGACCTGGCCGGGCAGGGATTTCCTTTTTTTGCAGGCACCATCACGCTGGAGCAGACCATCGTTTTGCCGCCAAGCGATTGGCTTCGGGCCCTTTGGCAGTTCCGGGAACCGCCGGATGCCATTGTCAGCCGTCTGAGCATCAACGGGCAGGAGATCCGCGCTTTCGTGTGGGAGCCCTATGAGGCCGATATTACGCCGTATTTGCAGCCGGGGGCTAACCGGATCGAACTGCAACTTACGGGCAGCTGCCGGAATGTGCTGGGTCCTCATCATCATATCAAAGGCGAGGTATATAAGGTAGGACCGGACAGCTTTAAAAATACACCGGGATGGACAGACAAGGATCTCGATCCCGGCACCCCGATTTATGCGCAGCGATATGCTTTTGTCAGGTTTGGGCTACCGGATATTCCGCAGATCGTGCTGGTAACACGGGGGGCTTTATAAACAGGCGTATAGAAGCGCCTAAGAGGGCTTACGGATAAATGAAGGAGGCGAATTCGATGGCGAAGGTCAGGAAATGGTTTTGTGCTTTATTGATATTTATGGTGGTTGTTTCGTCATGGATGACGGGGACGAATGTCCGAGCGGAAAAAAATATGGAGGGGGTTATAACTGGCGTAACGGCGCCAGCGACGATCTATAAGTATACGCCCTCTGCGCGATATGCGGCATCGCTCAACTATACGCTCAAAGCGAACGGTGTGGAGATTCCCGTCGTCAAGGGATTTGGTGATTATGACTATGCCCATTTCTCCATGTCCAAAGGTCCGGTTACGTACGAGCTTACGATTCTAAATACGGACAAGGTACATGAATACTCGATCAGTCCGAAGAAGCTTGGCATTACTGCAGACAAAGTGGTCGGGACAACGCTGACCTTCACAACACAAACCGACGAGTATCTAATCGTTATGATAAACAATCGGGCTACCCGGATGGTCATCGCAGCCGATCCGGCGGAAACCGATGTTCCGAACAAGAAAGGGAAGGGGATTTTCAATATCTCAAAGGCTCCATACGGAGTGGTTACCGATGGACAGATCACAGAAGTTGCGGAAAGAACGGCTGCTATCCAGCAGGCCATCGACGATGCAAGCGCGTATGGGACCTGTCAAGGGGGCGGCGCTCAGGGTATTGTATACGTGCCGGCTGGGACGTACTATATCGGCAATCTTACGCTAAAGAGCAACACGGCACTGTACATGGAACCAGGCGCAACGTTCGTCGGGACGGGCAGGACGAGCGATTATACCGAGCATTGGTTTAAAGATTCAATGGGCAGGCCCGCAACCTGGTGGATTTCGACGGCCTTCCATTCCACCAACATCCGGATTTACGGAAGAGGTACGATCGACGGCAACGGGCAGGCTCTCCATGACGACAAGAGCACGAATGGAACCGGAATGATCAATAACCTGGTCGTTCCGATCGCGACGTCCCAATTTTCGATGGACGGGATCCTCATCCGGGAGTCGTCTGCCTGGGCAGTGGTCCCGGTTCGTTCGAATGATCTGACGTTTACCAATGTAAAGATGCTGAACAGTCTGAATATGGGAGAAAACGACGGCATTGATGTAACGGAATCACAAAACGTGATTGTGCGTCACTCGATCGGTATCTCGTTGGATGACCCGTATTCTACGAAAGCATGGGCAGAAGATACGGACATTGCCTCGGGCAAAGTGCCTTGGCCGGGTCAACCCGAGCCCGTTGAGCATGTCTTAATCGAGGATGCCGTGGCCTGGACGAAATGCTACGGATTCAAGATCGGCCAGGGCGTTCTTCAGGACCAGCGGAACATCACTTTCCGGGACGGCGTTGTCTACAAGGCGGCCGTCGGCTTTGCCATTCACCATAAATACGGCACAGGAACGGTCGAGAACGTCAAGTTCGAACGGATGGACGTCGAGGATATCAGCGGCAAAAACGAGGACAATAGTGCATGGATGACCATGTTCACTGTTAACGGAGGGAATCTTGGCGTGGGGCCGATCAACGGCGTCACTGTAAAGGACATAACGGTCCGCGACGCGGGGGAAAGCTTCGCCAAAATCAACGGGCAGGATGGAGCCATGATGACCGGCTTGCTGTTCGAGAACGTGTATATGCCAGGAAGCAGCACGCCCGCCGCCACGCTTCAAGAGATGAACTTTCTGAGCAAAGATTATTTCAGCGACGTGACGATTCTGCCGGTACAGCACGAGGAACCGGTTCCCCGGACCAATCTGGCCCTGGGCCGACCTGCTGTCGGATCGTCGAACGACGGAACGGTGGACACCGCTCCTTACGCTACCGACGGGAACATGTCCACTCGGTTTGGAACCAAACGCGGGGTGGACCCGGGTTGGATCTACGTGGATTTGGGGGAAAGCAAACCGATCCATGAAGTGAGGCTGTATTGGGAAGCCGCCTATGGAAAAAGCTATAAAATCCAAGTGGCTGACGATCCGTCCTCCGAAGAGAACTGGAGAGACGTATACAGCACGACCGAAGGTAAAGGAGGTCTTGAAACCATCAGTTTTGAGGAGACGAACTCCCGATACATCAGAATGTATGGCCTGGAAAGAGCGACGCAATATGGTTATTCCATTTGGGAGTTTGAAGTATACGGACCATAAATATACTGGGTTTAGCTCACATCCCGCATTGACAATTTCCTCCCCGGGGTTATAATCAAATTTGTTAATGGCTTATAGAAAATGTTAATGAATGCATGTCCGATTCGCATCATTTTGCTGTATGGCATCACTGTGCTGCTGTGAAGCGGCTAAGGACATGATCCCTCGCTACAATATAACCAGGGAGGAAAGCGGATGATTTGGTTGTTGCTGGCAGCCGTTATCGTCATTGGAATATGGCTGCTCCGGAATATCCTGCCTGTCCATGGTCTTACGCCCATCCGTCCCGACGATTTGAAGGTCATCGCCAGGGATCAGGAAGACATCAAAATGCTGGACGTGAGAGATCCGGTGGATTATTTGCGGGAGCATGAGAACGGCACGGTGAATATTTCTCTCGGCCGGCTGCCGTATCTTTGGAAAAAGGAACTGTCCACCTCCGAGCCGGTTGTGATTTTGGGCGGCAGCAACCGGCAGAGCAAACAGGCGGCCAGGTTCTTGAAACGGGTCGGCTTCCGTCAGCTGTACATCATCATGGATGAGCCGGGACGGAAAAACCGGCAGGGCCAGACGGGGACGGCGGTATGCTGCTCCGATTGCTGCCGCTGACCGGAATAAGCAATATGCACAGGCATACGGTTGAATTTTGGCCGGCAAGCCCTCAAGACAAGGCGTCTTGAGGGCTTTTTTGTTTTGAAATCACAGGTTAAATGACGATGCTGGCGAAAAGGGCTCAGGTTTCCGACCGGAAGGTCGCTCCGAGCTGCGTTCCCAGGCCGAAGTAGTGACGGAAATTGTAAATGAGCGGATTCCAGCGCCTGGGGTCGATATGATGCTCTCCAATAAGGATGTCGTCATGGGCATGGACCCGGACGGCACGGGTTTCAATGATCGCGAAGAAAGGATCGTATTCCGGCACCGTCATCCGCTGAACCTGTGCTTCAATCTGTATCGGGCATTCAGATATGCGCGTTGGCTGCACCACCTCGGAATCGGCGGCAGTGAAGCCGCCTGCGGCGAACTTATCCTTTTCGTGCGTGAACCCCATGGCTTCTTTGAACTCAGGAACAACGGTCCTCCCGGTATAGGGGGCGATTCGCTCCACGTTCTCCCACAGCGGGGCGGAAGGAAGATTGATGACGCACTCCGGGTGATGGGTCAAATTGTCATAAGCTTTGCTGCTCGTTGAGATGCCGAGGATGATGTTGTCCCCCAGCGCAAAGGAAGACGAGATCGGGCTGATATTGGAGGTATGGTCTTCGTTACGCGTGGTGATCAGAATGACAGGCATGCCATAATATAAAATCTTCGGTGTGATGGTTCGGGTTTGCGGTTCTGCTGCGGTCATTTGGCAAACGCCTCCTTGTTGAAATGTACTTGAACATTGTAACCGGTTCATATTACAATGTTCATCGAAATGTGGAATGCAAAGGAGGGGGCAGGATGAAAGCAGGACCGATTGCGGCTCATCCCGCGGCCATGATCAGCGATCCTTCACGTGCGGCGATGCTGACCGCCATGATGGACGGGAGGTTCCATCCGGCGAGCGAACTGGCCTATATGGCGGGGATCACCCCGCAGACGGCGAGTTACCACCTGGCCAAGCTGGAAGAAGCGGGGATGGTCGCCATGCACAAGCAGGGAAGGCACCGGTATTACGGTTTGAAAAGCCATGACGTGGCCGCCGTCGTAGAGACGCTGCTATTGCTTGCGCCGCCGGTTGAGATCAAGTCGCTGAGGCAGTCCGAGGAAAACCGCCACCTGCGGCAGGCAAGAACCTGTTATGATCATGTCGCCGGAGACCTGGGCATCCGCCTGAGGGACGCGATGATCGAGGCCGGCGTAATCCGTGAGGAAGCGGACGCCTTTGCGATTACCGGGGAAGGAGCCGCCTTCTTCGAACATCTGGGCATCGATGTGGGGGCCGTCCGGAAAAAGCGGCGCAGCTTCTGCAGCAAATGCTTGGATTGGAGCGAGCGGACGCCGCATTTGGCCGGCTCGCTGGGCAGTGCTTTGCTTGAACGGCTGCTCGAGCTTCGGTGGCTGCGGCGCATGGAAGGGACGCGCGCGCTGCGCATTACCGATGAGGGGATCCGCGGACTGCGGGAGACTTTTCATATCGAGATCCCTTGAACCTGAATTTCAAACGATCCGTGTAATGCGGCTCAGTAACGAGCCGCCGCTGCCGGGTCGTTTTTTCGTGTCGGCTCGATGCCGCTGCAGGTTTGTAGACATCGGTTTCGAACCCGGCTATCAGACCTTCCTGATGTTTTTTCCGGAGACCGACGAATTTTCAGATCCCGCCGCAACAAGAAAAAACGGCAGTGCGACCACGAATAACGGCGATTGTGAAGGGAACATGGGCTGGTTACAATTCAGTACATGACGAACGCCAATATCAACGATCATGGAGGGTGGCAGCGATGAAGCAGGTGAAGGACGAGGTCATCAAGAATTCAGGGAGGTATAAGGAGGACTCCGGGCTTACGCGGGAAAGGTGCCTGGAGGCTATGGAATTTATTCGGCGCCAGGTGGACCGGAATCTTCAGACCTTTCAAGACACGTTTCCATCGGAGGCCAGTACAAATCTGGTATACCGGCAGACGGGAAATACCGAGTGGACACCGGCATTCTGGACCGGGATGCTGTGGCTCGCTTACGAAACGACCGGCGATGCCAAATATCGCGCCGCCGCGGAAAGCCAGCTGGACAGCTACCGCAGGAGGGTGGAGGAACGGCGCTACACGGACACACATGATTTAGGATTCCTCTATACGCTCTCCTGCGTGGCATCCTACAAGCTGACCGGCAACGAAGAGGCCAAGACGCTCGCCGTGCAGGCAGCCGATCTGCTGATGGAGCGTTACTGGGACAAGGCGGGGATCATCCAGGCTTGGGGGAACCTGCAGGATCCGAGGCAGCAGGGGAGGATCATCATTGACTGCCTGATGAATCTGCCGCTGCTGTATTGGGCATCGGACGTGACCGGTAACCCCAAATATAAGGCTGCGGCCGAGTCTCACGCCCGGAAATCGGCGGAACACCTCATTCGGGAGGATGCGTCCAGTTATCATACCTTTTATATGGATATCGCAACGGGACAGCCGAAGTACGGCTCCACCGCGCAGGGTCATGCGGACGATTCGTGCTGGTCGCGCGGACAGGCGTGGGGGATCTACGGCTTTCCGCTCTCCTATCGCTATACCGGCGATCACAGGTATCTGCAGTTGACGGCCAGGCTGGCGAATTACTTCCTGAACCGGCTTCCGCAGGACGAGGTGTGCTACTGGGATCTCGTATTTACGGAAGGGGATGAGGAGCGGGACAGCTCCGCGGCGGCCATAGCGGTCTGCGGCCTGATCGAAACGGCGGCGCATCTGCCTCTGACCGATCCACTGAAACGGCTGTACGAAAATGCCGCACTGCGGATATTGAAATCCCTGGTCGATCATTATATGACCTGGCACGAGCCGGAGTCAAACGGCATTCTGCTGCATGCCGTATACAGCAAGCCGGGCGGAAACGGCGTCGACGAGTGCTGCATCTGGGGCGACTATTACATGTACGAGGCGCTGGTTCGCGTAACCCGGGACTGGAAGCCGTATTGGTAGAAGGGGGCCATACGTATGGGAGAGCAAGAAGTGCAAAAGAGAAGCGGTCCGGCCACGGCATGGTGGACGGATGCGAGGTTTGGCATGTTCATCCACTGGGGACTGTACGCAGCGCTGGCCAAAGGCGAGTGGGTCATGTACGCCGATAAGATCCCCGTCCGCGAGTACGAGAAGCTGGCCGGGGAGTTTAATCCGCAGCAGTTTGACGCGGCATCCTGGGTACAGCTGGCCAAAGACGCAGGGATGAAATATATCGTCATTACGGCCAAGCATCATGACGGGTTTGCGATGTTCCATTCTATGGCCGATCCCTTCAACATCGTGGACGCGACGCCGTTTGGGCGCGATCCGATGAAGGAGCTTGCCGAGGCGTGCCGCGAGGCGGGAATCGTTCTCTGCTTTTACTATTCGCATGTGATTGACTGGCACCATCCCCATTCGCTGCACAAAGAGCATAACAACACCTGGGATTACAAGCTGGAGGAGAAGCACTTTCCCGAATACTGGGAAGGCAAAGCGAAGCCGCAGCTGAAGGAACTGCTCACTTCTTACGGGCCGGTCGGCCTGCTCTGGTTTGATACGGCGGGCGGGTTATCGGAAGCGGACAGCTGCGATATCGTGGCCTTTGTGAAAGGACTGCAGCCGGACTGCCTCATTAATTCCAGGGTGTCGCACTTTATCGGCATGGGCGATTATGTCTCCAAGGGCGATAACGAAATCGGGATGAGCGGTGAAGATCAGCGGCCGTGGGAAACGCCGATGACCCTGAACCAGTCATGGGGGTATACGACCCGCGACCAGGTTTGGAAGACGGCGGAGGCGGTGATCAAGAAACTGGTAAACGTCATCGGCAAGGGCGGCAACCTGCTCTTGAACGTCGGCCCAACGCCGGAAGGGACGATACCGGAGCTGTCCGCGGAGCGTCTGCGGGAGGTTGGAGAATGGACACGGCGAAACAGCGATGCCATTTACGGCACCGAGGGCAGCCCGTTTCCGACCGAACTGGAATTTGGTGCGGTGACAACCCGTCCGGGACGGGTCTACGTGCACGTTCATAACGACAAATGGCCTGCGGACGGCTTGGTGATGAACGGCATTCGTGGCGAGGTATTGCGTATTTACTGCCTGGCCGACCCGCAGAAAAAAGAGCTGGCGTTCCGGCAAACGGTTGATGCGGCGCTCGATCTGCACGTGCTCAAGGTGGAGCTTCCATCCGAACCGGTTGACGAGCATGTGACGGTTATTGCCCTGGAAATGGCCGGAGAGCCTAATTTCGACCGGACGTTAACGCAGCTTGACGGCGGCCGGCTGCAGCTGGATGTCCCCCAAGCCAGCGTAACCCTTGTCAGGGAGGAGGAAGATGCAGAAGGGATACCGGCGCTGCGGCAGGCGGAGTGGACCTTCAAGCTCGTTCAGCCGGGTACCTATGAATTGATGCTGATCAGCTTCAAGCGGCACGATCAGGATTGGCCCGGGCTGTATCCGGAACCGGTCATCCTGGAAACGGATGGGGGCTGTCTGGTCACTGATCCGGCGGAAGACGGAGAAGATCCGGATTCGCCATCATGCCAGCATCCCTACATCCCGATTCGATCCCGGTTGGGGCAATGGACGTGGTTGGAGCCCGGAATCCATACGCTAACGCTCCGAACCTCCAAGCTGAAGGACCCGTCTCCCCAATTCACGGAAATCTGGCATGCCGACGCGGTAAAGCTGCGTGCCATAAGGCTTGTGCGGGTCCAGGATTAGCCTCCGGATGAAGAAAAGTTAAGGCATCATTAAAAAGATCAGTCCGTCATCTTACGAAAATACTGCGCTCCTTTCAAAGCGGCAGTATCGCGGGAACTGGCAGGTTCCCTATACTTTGGGTACCGGCAGCTTCACATTAAATCAGAGTCCGGTCAACTGGGCTTATTTCAAAAAGGAGGCGCTTACATGAGAAAAAAAGCAGCTAAACAATGGGGCACTGCATTGCTTGCAGCCGCTCTGGTTCTGTCGCTCGCAGCCTGCGGCGGCACCTCGGGGAACGATCAAGCAAAAGGGGAGGCGTCCACAAGCGGGAAAACGGCCGAACCGGAAAAATTAACCCACCTGACCTATTGGGTGAGCATGCACCCCGCTGCAGCCGCCCAAATGAAAACGTACGCGGAAATGGGCATGTATAAGGAACTGGAACGGATTACTGGCGTTAAAGTGGACTTCCAGCATCCGCCAACCGACTCCACCCAGGCTCAGGAGCAGTTCAACCTCATGATGGTCTCCGAGAAACTGCCGGACGTGATCGAAACGTCATGGATCGGATATCCGGGGGGACCGGAGAAGGCGATCCAGGACAACAAAATTATTAAGCTGAACGATTTGATCGAACAAAATGCGCCGAACTTGAAAAAACTGCTGGATGAGCATCCTGACTGGAAAAAGCAGGTGACCACCGACGACGGAAGCCTCTATATGTTCCCGTTCTTCCGCGGCGGCGATAAAGTCCGTGTCTTCTACGGCCCGTCGATCCGCAAGGATTGGCTCGACAAGCTCGGCCTTCAGATGCCGACGACGATCGACGAATGGCATGAAGTGCTCAAGGCGTTTAAGGAGAAGGATCCGAACGGCAACGGGAAGGCCGATGAAATTCCGCTGTACTTTACGAAGGACGATATCGGCACGGACGCGCCTTTCCTTGGTGCATGGGGCATCAACTACGGCTTCTACCAGATCGACAACAGCGTCAAGTACGGGCCGATCCAACCGGAGTATAAGGAATTCCTGGCCACGATGAACCAATGGTATAAGGAAGGGCTGCTCGACAAGGATTTCGCCGCTCCGAACGACAAGCTGTTCGATGCGAAGATGACCGGCAATCAGCTGGGCGCCGCTCCAACGTATAACGGCGGAGGTATCGGCAAGTACGCCAACCTGATGAAGGATAAGGATCCGAAATTCAACCTCGTGGCCGCTCCATATCCGGTACTGAATAAAGGCGATAAGCCGATTTGGGGACAAAAGGATTTCGCCACGAACGGCATCGGTGCCGCCATCTCGACCAGCAATACGAACCCGACCGAAACAGTCAAGTGGCTGGACTATGCCTACGGAGAACAGGGCAATCTCTTGTTCAACTACGGCAAAGAGGGAGAAGCGTATACGATGAAGGACGGCAAGGCGGTCTTCCTGCCTGAGGTGCTGAACCCGCCGAGCGGCGTCAGCCTGCAGCAGTCCTTCGCGAAGCATAACCGTTCGACGTGGAGCGCGCCGTTCGTGCTTAGCGATGAATTCCAAATGCAGTATTTGGCCCTCCCGAACCAGAAGGATGCCTTGACCGTATGGTCCCAGCCGACCGGGGAACGCAAAATGCCGCTCGTGACGCCGACCAAGGACGAGAGCTCCCAGTTCGCTTCGATCATGACGGACATCAACACTTATAAGGACGAGATGTTCCTCAAGTTCATCATGGGCGCGGAGCCGATCGACAACTTCGATAAGTACGTGAAGAAAATCGAGGCGATGGGCATTAACGACGCGATCAAAATCCAGCAGTCGGCTCTGGACCGGTTCAATAAGCGTTAATAGCAAATACAGAAGGCGGCGAAGATGCCGGGCAGGGGATGTCCGCTTCCCGGCTCGCCCCTTGTTTTAACACCACAATCCGCAGGAAAGGCAGGGGGTTACATGTGGCAGGTAACCGATAAGAAACTGATGAAGAAGCGCCCGCTGCGCAGCCGGACCGATCTAACCACGGGGCAAACCATCCGTAAGGATCTCCGCCGAAACTGGATCATTTATATCATGGCGCTCCCCGTCATCGCGTATTATTTGATCTTTCATTACGGACCGATGTACGGTCTCCTGATCGCCTTTAAGGATTATTCGCCGGCACAAGGGATCTGGGGAAGCCCGTGGGTCGGCTTCAAGCATTTTGACAGCTTTTTTAACGGCATTTATTTCTGGAGGCTTATCCGTAATACGGTCCTGATTAATTTCTATGATCTGCTGTTTGGTTTTCCGGCGGCGATCCTGCTGGCGCTGCTCCTGAACGAGATCCGCAAAATGGCGTTCAAGCGATTCGTGCAGACGATCTCCTATTTGCCGCATTTCATTTCGATCGTCGTGGTTGCGGGGATGATGTTTGACTTTCTAAGCCGTGACGGATTGATCAATCAGCTGCTGGGCTTCATCGGCGTCGATCCGATCGATTTTCTGAAGGAGGCCGGCTGGTTCCGTTTCATCTTCGTATCTTCCGGCATTTGGCAGGGCATCGGCTGGGGCTCCATCATCTATTTGGCGTCGATCGCCAATATCGACCCGACGCTGTATGAGGCGGCCAAAATCGACGGCGCTAGCCGCTGGAGACAAACGTTCCATATCACCATTCCGGGCATCATGCCCACGATTGTCATCATGCTCATTCTGAACATGGGGCACATGCTGTCGGTGGGCAGCGAGAAGGTGCTTCTGCTGTACAATCCGCTGACTTACGAAACGGCCGATGTCATTTCCACTTATGTATACCGAAAAGGGATTTTGGAGGCGAGCTACAGCTTTACCGCGGCGGTCGGCCTGTTCAATTCCGTCATCAGCCTGATTCTGATCGTGTCGGCGAATGCCATCAGCAAGCGCGTATCCGAAAACAAACTGTGGTAGGAGGAATCATCCGATGATTGCACAAACGAATGGCGAAAAGGTATTCGGCGTGATCAATACGCTGCTGATGCTGCTGCTCTGCTTCGTTACACTGTATCCGTTTCTATATGTATTATTCGCTTCATTGAGCGACGCGGCGAGCTTTATCCAGCACCGGGGCATCCTCCTGCGCCCGCTCGGATTTAACTTCGATGCTTATAAGGCCGTCTTCAAGAACCCGATGATTACAAGCGGGTACCGGAATACGCTGTTTTACGTAGCCGCAGGAACGGCCATTAACCTGTTTATGACGGCTCTGGGGGCTTATGTGCTGTCGCGCCGAAACCTGTATTTTAAAAACCTGATGATGTTTGCGATCGTCCTGACGATGGTATTCAGCGGCGGACTGATCCCGACGTACATCCTCGTCGGCAAGCTCGGCATGATGAATACGCCCTGGGCGCTGCTGATCCCGGGAGCGATCTCCACGTTTAACCTGATCATTATGCGGACGGCGTTCCAGGGCGTACCCGTGTCGCTCGAAGAATCGGCCAAAATCGACGGAGCCGGCGAGATGACCATTCTGTTCCGAATCGTCATTCCGCTGTCGATGCCGGTCATCGCGGTCATGATTCTTTGGTATGCGGTTGGGCACTGGAACTCGTATTTTTCGGCGCTGGTGTATTTGCGTGACCGGACCATGTACCCGCTGCAGCTGGTTTTGCGCGAAATTCTCATCGCCAATTCCACCGATTCCATGTCCACCGGCGTCGCTGCGGACGACAAGTATGCGATCGGCGAAACGATCAAATACGCGACCATCATCGTATCAACCCTGCCGATTATCTGCCTGTATCCGTTCCTGCAGAAGTATTTCGTCAAAGGGGTGCTGATCGGCGCCATCAAGGAATAAAAAACTGCCCGGAGCCCTGTCCCTTGCATTATAATGAACATACAAGTTTCATGGATGCGCATGTCGGTCGATACATGAACAAGGTAGGGGGAATGCTTGGTGAAACGGCTGCTTCGTCCGCTTGGAATCGGTCATCTGCGAAGCGTGTGGATGACGATGCTGATTTCCAATCTGGTTCTGCTGCTCATCCCGGTCTCGATGGGAGCCTTCTTGTACACCAAAGTCGAAGCAAGTTTGGAAAGCGGTGCCAACCGTTCCAATCAAGCGATGCTGGAGCAGCTCAAGCTGTCCCTGGACAGCAAATTAAGCGAAGTGGAAAAGCTGGCCCAGCAGATCATTTTCGATCCGAAGCTGGAGTATCTGCTCAAACTGGATCAGGATGCGGACGGTCCCGACCGGTACCAGTTCATCGAATTTATGCGGAACACGATGTCAAGACAGGGGAGCCTGACGAACTTTATCCTGGATTACTATGTCTATTTCCGCAACAGCGATCTGGTGCTGAGGCCCGGGCTTCTCACCGATTCGCACAAATTTTACGATATGTATTACAGCTATCAGGGCATGAGTTACGACCGCTGGCGGGAAAGCATGCTCACAAGCTTCCATACGATGGATTACCTTCCATCCGCCACGCTGCTGCGCACCGCCGAGTATGATCCGATGCAGAGCATTGAGAAAACGCCGCTGAACGTCATTACCTTCGCCCAGTCGCTTCCCGGGCGGGACCGGCGCGATATTACGGGGACCTTCGTCATTCTGATCGACGAGAGTCAGATTAAGGAAATGTTTGCCCAGATTGAATCCGCGAGCGACAGCTCGATCTACATCGTGAATTCGGACGGCCGCACGATCATGGCGACGGACCGCCAGCCGCTGCCGGGCGAATTATTGTCCCGGATCACCGGTACCGGCGGGTTGTTCAACCAAACGATTCATGGCGATCAGAAAATGGTATCGTATACCTCATCGGAAAAAGAAGGTTGGAAATACGTGCTCGTGACGCCCAAAAGCGTCTTCATGCAGCAGATCATTCTGATCAAGCAGTGGGCGCTGATCCTGTTCGCCCTTTATCTGGCCGTGGGGCTGACCGCATCCTTCATCTTCGCTTACCGAAATTACAGTCCGCTGCGCAAAACCGTCAATGCCATTCTCAGGGGCAATGAATGGAACGGCAGGCCGCAGGTCAACGAATACGAGCTGATTTTGCAGTCCATTGAAGGCTCCCTGCATACCGAAAAAAATTTACGCAGCCTGCTCGCCCAGCAGACGCCCGTCATCCGCTCCAACTTCCTGCTCCGCCTGCTCCGCGGGCAGAAGGATGTCGATGCGTCCCGGGAAGGCGGCCAGTCGCTGCGGTTTATGGATATTACGTTCGTCAGTGACGACTTCTCGGTTATTGTCGTCCAACTGGACAGCATTGCAAGGTTCAACGCGGAGCCGAGCGAGGAGCAGTGGGCGCTCGCCCGTTTTATCGTATCCAATATCGGCACGGATCTGATCGAGTACCCGCACAAGGCGTTTGCCGTTGAGCTGGACCGGGACCGGGTGGCGATCGTGTGCAATTTTGCCGCGGAACAAGCCGAGGGCGCCGAGAAGGTGACCCGTGAGCTGGCGACAGCACTCAAAAGCATGATCGAGGAACGCTTCAAGATCGATGTTACGGTGGCGGTGGGCCTGCCTCACAGCGGTGCGAAGAGCATCAGCGAGAGCTATGCGGAAGCGGCGTCCGCCTTGGAGTTCCGGATTGTTAAGGGCGGCGGGACGATCATTTATTTTCAGGATATTACGGATGTGCACTCCCACTATTACTACCCGGTCGATATTGAGGTACAGCTGATTAATTTCGTAAGAAGCGGCGACGCCGACCATGCCCTGCAGCTGCTGGACACGATTTATGCCATGAATTTCGAGTCGGGCAGCATTACGCCGGAATACGGGAAATGCCTGTTCTTTAACATCACCAGTACATATTTAAAAATTATGAACGCCACAGGGATGGACCAAAATGATATTCTCGGACCCGATATCGATCTGGTGAAGGACATCTTCTCGTATGAAACGGCCGAAGGGATGCACAAACGGATGAAACGGTTGTATGAAATCCTGGCGGAAAGCATGGTTGCCGACAAAAGCGGCCACAGCGCGCAGCTTCTGCAGGACATGGATCAGTTCGTGGATGAGCATTTCACCGATTCGAACATGGGGCTTGGCATGGTGGCGGATCACTTCGACATGACGCCGCAGTACGTCTCGACCTTTTACAAAAAACAGAGCGGGACCAATCTCAGCGACCGTATCGCCAAGAAACGGATTGAGCTTGCCAAACGCCATATGGCAGACAAGGAGTTCACAAACGCCCAAATCGCACAATTGGTCGGATATACGAGCGACGTTGTCTTTATCCGGGCTTTTAAAAAGATCGAGGGCGTCACGCCGGGGAAATACCGGGAGCTGATGATGTCCTGCGTCTCGGATGAGACCGGGTGAGCTGCAGGAGAAGGCAGGGGAACAGCCCTGCCTTTTTTTGTTTTGTTCGAAAAACGGGTGGAAAAGCCCAGAAAAGCTGGTTGACATTCTTATCCATCCCTGAATATAATGTGCTTAACAAGTTTATATATGAATATATGCTCATATTATAGACGGGATTGGATCGGAGGCATCTAAATGACTGAAGCCGTCTCTAAAGTAAAGCGCGAGCTGCTGCTCGAGGGCCTGGATTGTGCAAACTGTGCGATGAAGATCGAGGATGGGGTCCGGAAAATGGACGGGATTTCTTCCTGCTCCGTAAATTTCGTCAAGCAGACGCTGACTTTTGAATCCTCCGAAGATCAGGGCCCATTGATATCGGAGATTACGAAGAAAATCAAAAAATTAGAGCCGCATGTCAGTGTGCGTGAGTTGGTTCCGAAAGCGGCAGGAAATCATCATCCCCAAAGTTCTCGCGGCCATCATCATGATGGGCACGTGAATGATCACGTTCATTCCCACGAAGCGGGCGGTCATTCGGATGATCATGCCGACGGCCATAATCATGGACATTCGCATGATCACGGCAGCTCGGGCATTCGGGTCATGTCGATCCGGCTGGCTGCGGGGGCGGTGATCACGGCGGCCGCGATGCTGCTGCCGGTCACGGGGTGGGCAGAGCTCGCCATGTTTCTGGCGGCTTATCTCGTTACCGGAGGAGACATCGTCGTGCAGGCGCTCCGCAACATCGTCAGAGGGCAGGTGTTTGACGAGTACTTCCTGATGTCGGTCGCGACGATCGGGGCGTTCTGCGTAGGGCAGTATCCCGAAGGGGTGGCCGTCATGCTCTTTTACCAGATCGGCGAAATGTTTCAGGGCATTGCGGTCAACCGTTCGCGCAAATCCATCAGCGCCATGATGGATCTCCGGCCGGATTATGCGAATCTGAAGACAGGGGACGGAACGAAACAGGTGACGCCGGAGGAAGTCCGGGTCGGCGATACGATCGTCGTCAAACCGGGAGAGAAGATCCCGCTCGACGGTAAGGTGACCGCGGGCCGGTCGATGGCGGACACTTCAGCGCTGACCGGTGAGTCCGTGCCGCGTGAACTGGAAGCAGGCGATGAGGTGCTGAGCGGCTTCATCAACAAAAACGGCGTCCTTACGATCGAGGTGACCAAGATTTACGGCGAATCCACCGCGGCCAAAATTTTGGACCTCGTTCAAAACGCCAGCAGCAACAAGGCTCCCACCGAAAACTTCATCACGAAGTTCGCCCGTTTGTATACGCCGGTCGTCGTCATCGTCGCCCTGCTGCTTGCGCTCGTTCCACCGCTCGTGGTGAGCGGCGCGACGTTCTCCGACTGGATCTACCGGGCGCTGATCTTTCTCGTCATTTCGTGTCCCTGCGCGCTGGTCGTGTCGATTCCGCTCGGATTTTTCGGGGGGATCGGCGCCGCTTCGAAGGCGGGCATCCTGGTCAAGGGGAGCAATTACCTGGAAGCCTTAAATGATGTGAAATACGTCGTGTTCGACAAGACCGGGACGCTGACCAAAGGGACGTTCAAGGTGACCGAAACCCGCCCGGCCCACGACGGAATCAGCCCTGAACAACTATTGGAATATGCGGCCTTCGCCGAACTTCATTCCAGCCATCCCATTGCCGAATCGATCAGGGAGGCCTACGGGAAAGACATGGATGCGTCACGCATCCAGGACTACAACGAAGCGGCGGGACACGGCGTTCGCGTGAAATTGGACGGCGTGGATGTATTCGCCGGCAATGCAAAGCTGCTGAAAGAGGAAGGCATTGCGGCTCAGCAGCCGGATGCTCCGGGCACCGTCGTGTATGTGGCTGTAGACGGAAAGTACGCCGGATATCTGCTCATCTCGGATGAAGTGAAGGAGGATGCCGCGCAGGCGGTCGGCGCGCTTCAGAAGCGGGGTAAACAGACGGTAATGCTGACTGGCGATGCGCGCCCGGTGGCGGAGAAGGTCGGGAAGCTGCTTGGCGTCAGCGAGGTGCATGCCGAGCTTCTTCCCCAGGATAAGGTGGAGCATATGGAACGGCTGAGCCGGCTGAAGCAGCCCAAGGAGAAAATCGCTTTTGTCGGGGACGGCATGAACGATACGCCGGTGCTGGCGAGAGCCGATGTGGGAATCGCGATGGGCGGGCTTGGATCGGACGCGGCCATCGAGGCGGCGGATATCGTCATTATGACCGATGAGCCGTCCAAGATCGTCACCGCGCTCGGCATAGCAGGACGTACGCGCCAAATCGTATGGCAGAACATCTTTTTTGCGCTGGCGGTCAAAGGGATCTTCCTGCTGCTTGGAGCCTTCGGCATCGCAACGATGTGGGAAGCCGTCTTCTCCGATGTCGGCGTCACCTTGCTGGCTGTATTAAACGCGATGCGGGTGTTAAAGCTGAAATAGCTGAACGAATCCAGTTTCGTGGTATTGGACATAACGGGCGGTCCGCTGAAGTGCGGCACCGCCCGCTGCTGTTTGGGGAGCTCCTGCTAGTCCCCCGATATCCTTGTCACTTCTCCATAGCGCTGCAGCCTTCGCTCCACCTGTTTGGAGACCGCTTCCAGTGAACCTGGAATGTAGATATTTGAACCGCCGTTTCGCTTTTCTAACGCCTGGAGGGTTTCCTTTGGAATGAAGAACCGCTTTACGAAAAGGATGGAGCCCTCGTTTTCTTGCAAAAGGCGGAGTGAAGAGGAGGAGAATGGCTTCTGCTCAAGGGGGAGCATGATCACGGCTCTGCTATATTTACCGGACAGCTGTGCCGTATAAGCGTCCACCGCTCCCGCCAGAGCTTCAGGCTTCGCAGCCTGTATCCGCTCGGTGCGGAAGCCCAGCCTGCGGAGCTGATCGACCACCCGCTGATGGATATCGCCCGCTGCAATCACCTGTACTCCGCCTTGCGAAGCAAGTCCGGAAGGACGAAGCCGGGCAAGCTCGTTTAAAGTGGCCTCCGGTGTTACATATCTGCCTGTAAACAGCATGGTTCCGGACTTTGAAGAAAGCAGGAGGCGGCTTGCCGCAAATACGCCTGGGTTATTCTTGAAATCGGCCAGAATGACGACATCCGGGTTGTTATTTATGCTTCCGTCCGGCCATTGGGTTCTGGAAAACTGCACCGCGGCTTGTACGGGATCTTTTGCCAGCAGCATTGCCGATAAAAGGGATGGATCCAGGGTGGGACTTCGATCCGTTTGACCGTCTTGCCCGTTTACAACGATAGGCTGCAGAAAAAGATCATTGCCGAATAACGTGCCGGCACGTTGTGCATCAGCCGCTCCAGCGGGCGACACAAAGCACCAACCGGAGAAAACGGTTATCGAGAGGAAGAGGGACACGGAAAACAAGTTTCTGTTCATTCTGTTCATAAGGAGCTGCCTCCTGATCAATGGATTACTTGTTATCAGCATTGACCTTTTTCGGGGCCGGCAATCCTTGATTTTTCTCAGGAGGAAAAAGAGGTGGTGCGTCGGAGGTCCCGCATAAGCCAAAAAAAAGAAAAGATCCTTCTGCCTGAGGCAGAGGATCCTGGGTTAGAATGTTTATCCATGCTGGGTATGCTGCAGCGTCTGCAGGAAAATCTGTTCGATGTGGGTATCGTCAAGCGAGTAATAGGCTGTTTTGCCTTCCTTGCGGCGTTTGACGATCCGCAAATTGCGCAAATACCTCAGCTGGTGGGACACCGCGGATTGGCCCATGCCAAGCAGGGTGGTCAGGTCATGCACGCACAGCTCTCTTTGCAGCAGCGCGTCGATCAGCTTGACCCGCGTGGGATCACTGAAGGCTTTAAACCAATCGGCGACCTGCGAGGCAGCTTGATCATCGATCAGCGCTTCTTTGATTCTGCCCAATTCATTGTCTGAGCCCGTGCAGGTTGCGTCGCATTCCTGTGACGGATGGATGGACTGTTCCATGGTAATCACCTTTCTGTGAAAATCCGGAATAAAGGTTAGATACATGTATTATATCAAAACGCCGCCTTAAACGGAATAATTACTGTTAAGAAAATGTCCATGCCCGCAGCACAGGTCTGCCATGATCGGGCAGGCACGCGACCGTCTGCGAAGTTCGTCTGAAATGATATATCCGGCAAGCGGCATGGTATACTATGTAAAATGGACAACACCCAAAGGGGAGATACATAATGATGTACAGTAAAGCAAGGCTGTCTGTGCTCGGGATCGTCCTGGGCGGACTGCTGGTATCCGGCTGCTCGGATAAGGGCAGCCCGGAATCGGCGGAGCAGACGATGCAGCACGAGCACGGAGCGCATCAGCAGATGGCTGCAAACGGCGACCTTCAGGAGACGACCAGCGGGAAGGAGCAGCTTCCTTCATTTCTGCAGCCGGCAAGCGATACCGTCAGAACGGCCTATATGGCGGCAGCCGGTGTCAAAGAAGTGCTCAGCCAAATTCCATGTTACTGCGGCTGCGGGGAAAGTGCCGGACACAAGAGCAATTTGAACTGCTTTATTAAAGAAGTCAACCCGGACGGAAGCGTGGTATGGGACGATCACGGCACCCGCTGCGGCGTGTGTGTCGAGACGGCGCTTACGGCAGCTTCGCTAGCCAAAGAGGGCAAAAGCGTGAAGGAGATTCGCGGCATCATCGACCAGACGTATTCCAACGGGAAATACGCGGCGCCGACGCCAACGCCGGCAGTATAGATAACACCATCCCTTGGCGGGCGAACAGGTGAGCATGACAAAAAACAGTCCCGGCCGTGATATCGGCCGGGACTGTTTTTTTAATGAGGCTGTGATTCATCCGCAGAGCTGTGGATGTCACTTGCTTCCCGCTGCATTTCCGGCGTCCAAGACCAGTCGCTGATCTGCGCGGCATCCGTCACATGATGCACTTTGCTGGCTCCAATGATGGCCGCTGTGACCGCGGGCTGATTGAGCACCCACGACAGTGCGTATTGGGAAAGGCTGACCTCGTATTGATCGGCAAGCACCCCGTATTTTTTGACAAGCTTATAATTCCGCTCGGTAAAATACTGCTGCAGCGGCTTCTCACCGCTGGCGGCACGGCTCTCCGGCGGGGCATCTCCCGGCGCTTTGTATTTGCCGGAGAGCATCCCGCGGGCCATTGGACTGTATACCATGACGCCGACGTCCTCCGTGGCGCAGAACGGCAGAAGCTCCTGTTCGATTTCCCGGGAGAGCAGGTTGTACTGGGGCTGCACGGAAATGAACCTTTCGAGGATCATCCGTTCGCTGATCGCATGAGCTTTGGCAATCTGCCATGCGGCATAGTTGGAGCAGCCAATATACCTTACTTTTCCCTGACGAACGAGGTCGTCCAGAGCCCGCAGCGTTTCTTCCAGCGGCGTGTGCGGGTCGAAAATATGTACCTGGTACAGGTCGATATAATCCGTCTGAAGGCGGCGCAGCGACTTATCGACTTCGCGCAGAATATGGGTCCGCGACAATCCGCTGTCATTTTTCCCGAACCCCGACCGGATGCCCACTTTTGTAGCCAGAACCACCTGATCCCGTCTGCCCTTAAGGGCACGGCCGATAATCTCCTCGCTTTCGCCTGTCCCGTGCGGAACGTCGGCATCCTGCCCCTTGCCGTAATAGTTGGCGGTGTCGATAAAATGGATTCCCTGGTCGATCGCATGATCCAGGATCCGCACCGACGCTTCCTCATCGATCCATCTTCCAAAAGCCATCGTGCCCAGGCAAAGATTAGATACTTCCAAGCCTGTGCCGCCCAATCTGCGGTACTTCATGACGGTCAGCCTCCCATCTTGATTTGGTATCAGGCATTATAACAGCACAGCCGGACAGGGTCAACGCAGGGCTGTGCAGGAATCCGGTGTAAGCGGAAACAAAATGCTTGAAATTGCTATGTCGCTGCGGTACGTTTGTAACGAAAGGGGTGTGAAACCATGGAAAATACAAGCCTGCAATTACCAAGAAGCAGACCGGAAGCGCTGGGGATTCCCGGGGCGGCCATCCTTGATTTTCTGGACGAGGTACAGGCCAATGGCATGGAGCTGCACAGCTTTATGCTGCTTCGCCGCGGACAGGTGGCTGCGGAAGGCTGGTGGGGGCCCTATGCCCCGGAACTGCCGCACATGCTGTTTTCGTTAAGCAAGAGCTTTACTTCCACAGCCATCGGTCTCGCGGTACACGAGGGTCTGCTGTCTTTGGAAGACAAGGTCGTTGCGTTCTTCCCGGACGATCTGCCGGAGGAAGTCAGTCCGAATTTGGCCGCCATGAACATCCGGCACTTGCTGATGATGGGCACAGGAAACGACCAGGATACGATGGGGGCCATTGACCGCTGCACGGACGGGAATTGGGCCAAGGCGTTCCTGGCGGCTCCGGTGGAACATACGCCAGGCACCCATTTTGTGTACAACACGGGTGCAACTTATATGCTGTCGGCCATTCTGCAATCCGTGACCGGGCAGACGCTGCTTCAATTTTTGCAGAAGCGGCTGTTTGAGCCGCTGGGCATTCACAACCCCACCTGGGAGTCCTGTCCGCGGGGGATCAATACCGGGGGTTTCGGACTGAGCATCACGACGGAGGATATCGCCAAGTTCGGCCAGCTGTATTTGCAGCATGGAAAGTGGAACGGGGTACAGCTGATTCCGGAAGCGTGGGTGAAGGAGGCGACCTCCAAGCAGATTTCCAACGGGGACGGCGGGGAGAGCGATTGGGCGCAGGGCTACGGCTACCAATTCTGGCAGTGCCGGCACGGCGCTTACCGTGGAGACGGGGCTTTTGGCCAGTTCTGCATCGTCATGCCGGAACAGGAGGCGGTGCTTGCCGTCACGAGCGGAACGAATCAGATGCAGGAAGTCATGAACGCTGTCTGGGGGCGTCTGCTTCCGGCGATGGCCGGAGAGGCGCTTCCGCTGGACGAAGAAACCCAGAACCGGTTGCAGGAACGGATCCGCAGCCTGCAGCTTGCTCCGCTGGCGCACAGCATTCGACCGGAACTGGAATCCGCCGTCAGCGGCAAAAGCTATGTGCTGGATGACAACGACATGAACTGGAGCCGGATTTCGGTCCGGTTCGAGGCCGATCAGGCGGTAATTGACCTGTATGAGACCGGCGGGAAGCACTTTGCACTGCCTTTGGGACGCGGGAAATGGCTGGAAGGCACGTCCGATCTGATCATGCCCCGGCAGACCTCGACGGTGTCGAGCTTCGCGTGGAAGTCACCGGACACGCTGGAGCTGAGCATCCGCTTCATTGAAACGCCGTTTCATATCACGACGGACATCCGGTTTGAGACGGAAGACGCCGTCGTGCTGGATCATCGGATCAATGTATCCTTTGGTCCCAATGAAGCGCCGCCCATTACCGGGAAAGCTTGAAGTCCAGCTTTGAAATCATACAAAACATACGGCTAAGGAAAGATATGAAATCAGGCATGCTCCTCTTGGAAGGGCATGCCTTTTTGCTGTGGCGCGATCCGGTAGGCGGCCGGGGGGATGCCGGCAGCAGCCGAGAACATCCTTGTAAAATAATGTACGGAGCCGAATCCCGTTAGGTCGGCGATTTCCTTGACGGAGCGGTCTGTTTCGCGTAGAAGGTACGCCGCAAGCCGGATCCTTTCCTGGCGGACGTATGCCGTGAAGGTCATATTGAGCTCCTTCTGGAACAAACGCGCCAGATGTCTTCCCGATATATGAAAATACCGCGCCACATCCTCCAGCTTCAGCGGTGCCTCCAGGTTATCCCGGATGAATTGGAGCGCCTGCCGTAGAGAAGCGGAACGGGGCGGAGGCAGCGTCGGCTTATGCTGCTGGCGGTCCGGCGTAAAGGTCTGCGGCAGCGCAGCCACAAGCGCAATCACCAGCCGGTCCAGCGGAAACCGGGCGGTGTCCAGCTCGGCGGCCGCTTGCAGAATCGCTTTCCAGAGCAGGACGGCCGGGCTGTCTTCAGCCCCATGGAGAATATAGCATTCCGACTGCGCCAGCCGTGCAAACTGACTGTTCCACGACCCGGAACTGCGCCGGTCATCCACATCGAAGGCGAGCCATATGAGCTGCATCCCCACGCTATCAATGCGGTGCACGCGGTAGGGATTGGAAATGAACAGCGTTCCTTTAGTTAGCGGATGGATCCGGCCTTCATCTACATACGTTCCTTCACCGCCCGCGACATAACACATTTCAAAAAAAGAATGTTTATGCTCCAGGTTGCTCCGGTGCTCCGCAAGGGCTCCCCAATAATGGATGCGTATGCATAAATCCTCTTCGGTCAGCTCTCCGACGGTTGAATGCAGTTTAGACAGGGCGGCTCCCCAAACGAGATGATCCATTTCAAGTCCTCCTCATCCATTCGTGTCCGAATCCGACAAAAACAGGTTCCAATCCGGCAAAGACGGCCGATGCCCGTTATCCCTATAATGAAGGCGTATTCATCATTTGTCACTTGAATGTTAGGGAGGGAACGGAAACATGATTAGCAGAGAAGACGTCGAATTTTATAACGAAAACGGTTATTTGCTCGTCCGCGGCGTGTTCAGCACAGACGAAGTCAAGGAAATGCAGAATGCGGTGGAGCGTACGATTGCCAAGGCGGCTGCGGCCAAGCAGGACGCCAACCATACTTGGCAGGGGGATTATATTCCCCAGGACGAATTGAAAAAGCTGGTGCTTAAAGGCTTTCACGATCTGCAGTTTCACGATGCATGCTTCACCCGCGCTGTAGCCCATCCGCGCATGGCCAGCATTCTGACGCAGCTGATCGGTCCCAACGTCCAGCTCCATCATACTAAAATGCTGGTCAAGCCGCCGGAGCAGGGTGCCGCTTTTCCGATGCACCAGGACTATCCATATTTCCCTCATGACCGCCATACGATGCTTGCCGCCAGCGTTCATCTCGACGATGCGGATATGGAAAACGGCTGCTTGTGCGTCGTTCCCGGATCCCATAAGCAGGGACCGCTTCCCCATGTAGGCAGGTACTACCTCGATCACCGCGATTACCCGGTGAGCATGGGCACGCCGTGCCCGGCAAGCGCGGGAGATGTGCTGTTCTTTAACTACCTGACGATTCACGGGTCCGACCGCAACCAGAGCAGCCGGCCGCGCAGAAACGTCCTGTTCCAGTACCGTGATCCGGCCGATCCGCCTAGCCGGGAGACCCATATTGATTGGGGTATGGGTATGATGGTGGCGGGGGAGGACCCGCAGTACCGTCAATATCATGCCAAGCTGGAGCTGAATGTGTAAGCTCGCACTGAACTCGAAAAAGCATGGATCCAAAAAAGGCTGCCGCATTGCGGCTGTCTTTTTTTGAGTTATTGCGACATTTTTGCAAAACCCCGCTATACAAAATACGCTATTCAATATAACATATATAATATATCAAATTTAAGGAATCAGACGAATAGACCATTTTTTTTTGGTCAAGATGAATGTTGCGAACCCATGTTCCAGCCGATAATATATATAACAAAATCTCAAACTAAAGTATGGTGATCCTGTTGAACGTTACCGCACGGACCCCGCTGTATCAAAAAATACAGCAGTACATCCGGGAACTGATCGAATCGGAAGGCCTGAAGTCGGGTGATCGTATCCCGACGGAGAAGGAACTCATGGAACGCTTTGATGTAAGCAAAATCACGGTCGTGAAAGCGCTGACCGGCCTCGCGAACGAAAACGTCATCAGCCGGGTTCCTGGCAAAGGCAGCTTTGTCAGTGAGCTCTCAGCGGCGGAGGAAGCGGAGGTACCGCGTCCGGTCTTTGGCCGGACACCCGAAGAGGTGAAGCCGAAAACGGGCCTCATCGGGCTCGTGATGCCTTCGATTTACGATTATTTTGCCGTTAGGCTGATCGACGGTGTCCGCAGAGGGCTCAGCAGCAAAGGATACCGGACCATGATTCTGCTGTCCGAGGGGGATTTGGAGCACGAAAAGGAAGCGATCAAAACCTTGAAACAGATCGGTGCGGAAGGAATTCTGGTATTCCCGGTGGACGAGGAGCACTACAACGACGAAATATTGAACCTGAAGTTCTCCGGCTATCCATTTGTCTTGATCGACCGGTTCCTGCCGGGAGTCGAAACCAATTACATCGCGGCCGACGGGCGTCTGGGGACGAGGCTTGCCGTAGAACATTTGTGGGAGCTGGGTCATCGTGAAATCGCCATTTGCTCCGATTCTCCACTGCAGACCGTCACCGTCCAGGAGCGCATCGAAGGCTACATGGACGCCTTGAAGGACAAGGGTGCACTGATCAACCCGGCCCATATCATTACGGGCTTTCGGATTCATGCCTCGGATGAGCCGGAGAAGCACCCGCTGTACCGTTACATCCGCAGCGGTCTGGCGACCGCCTATATCACGCTGAACGGCAAGCTTGGCGTGCAGATCCAGCAGATGGCCAAAAGAAACGGGCTGTCCATCCCGGATGATCTCTCGATCGTCAGCTTCGACGACCCGACTTCCGTCGTGGAAGAGCTCAGCGTTTTTACGCATATCAAGCAGTTTGAATATGAAATGGGCTTACGTGCGGCGGAAACGCTGGTGGACATCATTGGGGAGAAGGCGGACCGGAGCGGCGGCTACACGAAGACGCTGCTCGTTCCCGAGCTGGTCGTCGGACGGACGACTGGACCCGTAAAACCGCATTAATATTCCTTCGAAGGCAGCATTCCCGTATAGAAAAAAGACCTTTTCACGACGAAAAGGTCTTTTTTTATTTTATTAACATATTGAATATGTTAAATATTTATATTATATTATGGTTAATCCGAGAGCTTCCATGAATCGACAGCGTTTCTAGGGAGGTCAAGTAGAGAAGAGAACAGCTGAATTCGTCGTGTAATCGCTTACATTTATTTGAGAGGAGGAAGCTGAAAAGCAAGCGCTTTGCCGAAACCTGGAACATTCAAACTATCCGAAAACAGAGGTGGAGCTTATGAGTTCGTCAACGCTGTGGAAGCGGATCTGGAAGCATAAGTTGTTTTACTTGTTCATGCTTCCGGGGATCATCTGGTTTTTTCTGTTCTCCTACGTTCCGCTTTACGGGATTCAGGTCGCTTTCCGCGACTATACGTTCGTCGGCGGTTTTACAGGCAGCCCATGGGCGGGACTGAAATACTTCAAGCAGTTTTTCGATTACTACCAGTCGACAGACATTATCCGCAACACCATCATCATCAGCCTGATGAAACTGATCATCGGATTTCCGATGCCCATCATCCTTGCGATCCTCCTCAATGAAATCCGAAATCTGAAATTCAAGAAAACCGTTCAAACTTTATCTTATTTGCCTTATTTCATTTCCTGGATCGTCGTCGTCACCTTGATGCAGCGCCTCTTCGCTACCTATGGCGGGCCGGTCAACGACCTGCTGTCGTCGATGGGCGTAGAGCCGATCCAATTTCTGTACAACACTTCCTGGTTCTATGAAGTCATTATCGGCTCAGATGTTTGGAAGAACATCGGCTGGAACTCGATCATCTACATGGCGGCCATTGCGGGCATTGACCAGCAGCTGTATGAAGCCGCGAAAATCGACGGCGCCGGCCGGTTCCGCCTGATTTGGCACGTCACCCTGCCGGGCATCCGCAACGTTGCGGTGATCCTGTTCATTCTGGCGACGGGAAGCCTGATGAGCGCGGGCTTCGAACAGCTTCTGCTTCTGAACGGTCCTTCCACCGCAGCCATTGGCAGCGTGCTCGACGTCCATGTCATCACGCAGGGCATCCAGCAGGGCCGGCTAAGCTATGCGGCGGCTGTCGGCTTGTTCCAGAGCCTGATCGCCCTTGTCCTGATCGTCACCGTCAACCGGATTGCGCGGAAGGTCAGCGACGTATCACTGTTCTAAGGAGGGTACCTACGTGGAGAAACGATCGTTTTCCTGGTTTACCGTATTGAATTATTTCCTGCTTACCCTGTTCGCCTTTTCCATGATTTATCCGTTCATCTATGTGCTCGTATACTCGCTTAATGACGGTAAAGATTCCATGATGGGGGCTCTGTATTTCTTCCCGCGGAAGTTCACGCTGGACAACTACGCCCAGGTGTTCGATAATCCGCAGATTTGGCAAGCCTATAAAATTACGATTTTACGGACGCTGCTCGGCACGGTGCTTAGCGTGCTGCTCAGTACGCTGATGGCTTACGCCTTGGCCAAAAAAACGCTGCCAGGCCGCACGTTTTTCACCTTTTATATTTTTCTGCCCACGATTTTCAGCGCCGGCTTTATCCCGTATTTCATTACGCTGCAGAAGCTTCACCTGATCAACAACTTCTGGGTGTATGTCATTCCGTTCCTGTTCAATTTTATGCATATCGTCATCATTCGGACGTTCATTCAAGGCATTCCCGAAGAGCTGGAGGAAGCTGCGCGGATTGACGGCTTGGGCGATTTCCAGATCTTCATGCGCATCATTTTGCCGCTGTCCGGTCCGGTACTGGCCACCATTTCGCTGTTCGTCGGCGTGATGCACTGGAACGACTGGTTCACCGGCACCTACTACGTGTCGAACAAAAGCCTCATTCCGGTGCAGACCCTGCTTCAGCAAATGCTGACCGAAGCGGAAGCGCTGTCGTCATCGATGCAGCGGGCCGCACAGCAGGGTGGACAAACCGTCAATGTCAGCGCGGCGGGGGCTACGCCGGAATCGCTCCGGATGGCACTGCTCGTCATTACTGTGTTTCCGATCCTGTGTATCTACCCGTTCCTGCAGCGCTATTTTGTCAAGGGAACGATGATCGGATCCGTCAAAGGGTAAGGATAGACGTCCTGCATGCGGGGCTATATCATATACATTCATTCAAATTGGGAGGGTTCATATGAGAAAAAAGCGGTTTAAATTGGCAGCTTCTCTGATGGCGTTCACCCTGATATCCGGCATGCTGTACGGCTGCAGCAGCGGCGGCAGCGGCGACAGTGCGGATGGGGGAGACAAAGGCTCGGACTCCAAGACGGTTACGCTCACGGTGCTGAATAACTGGAACGGTTCCTCAGGCTCCGATTCGGAATCGAACCCCGTGCTCAAAGCGATCGAAGAGAAAACCGGCATCAAGGTGAAAATCGACTATACGAAGGGCAGCGAGGCCGAGAAGGTCAACACGATTTTTGCGACGCAGGACCTGCCGGACATTTATACCGGCCCTGCCTGGGGCGGCGAACTGGATGGCATCATCAAGGCTGCTAAAGAAGGCCAGCTTGTGGATTTGACGGACAAAATCGACCAGTATCCGAACCTGGCGAAAGCGGTCTCCAAGGAAAACGTGCCGCCGGCTCTGTACGAAAAAGCGATCGGCGGAATTGACGGCAAGAAGTACATGCTGTACCAAAACCAGCCGGCCACCGACAAGGACGTCAACGACTGGCTGTACGGATTTTACGTGCGGAAGGACATTGCCGATAAGATCGGAGTCGATCCGCAGTCCGTGAAGACCAAGGACGACTTCTACAATTTCCTGAAAAAGATCAAGGATGCCAATCTGAGCGAAAACGGCGCACCAGTCATTCCGCTCGGCGGCTTCCATGACGGATGGGCGGTAGGCATCGGGAATACAATGTTCTATGGGGCCGATTATCAGGACAAAGGCGACGGCACGCTGGAGCATGTGTTCTTCACGAAGGCTTACGAGGATTACACGCTGTATTACCGCAAGCTGATTTCCGAAGGACTGCTCGATCCGGATGCTTTTACGCAGACCGACCCGATCGCGAACGAGAAAATCAAGCAAGGGCGCATCGCGGTACTGTCGGCGCACTACCCAGCCATCCTGGACGCTTCCAAGGAATATGTGAAAGCGCATCCGGGCAGCGACTACGTACCGGTCGGACCTCTTGAGCGGGCCGGGGCCGAACCGAACCGTCCGGTCGACCTGAACATTCAAGGAAATAACGTTACCGTCATCACGAAAAAAGCCAAAAACGTCGACGCCGCGCTGAAACTGCTCGATTTCCTTGCTTCCGACGAAGGCTTTATGCTGGTGCATTACGGCATTCAGGGAACGCACTGGGATCTGGTTGACGGCAAACCGGCCGCCAAGCAGGAATGGTTCGACAAGTTTACGGTGGACACGACGGGCAAGGCCAAGAAGAACGAAGGCATCAGCATCGGTCTGGAAAATATGACCGGCATGGACCGTATTAATTCGGTCGGCGGCGGAGATATTTGGGCAGACCAGGACCGCCTGAAAGCGATGGACAACGCGCGTAAAATTTTGCGTCCGAACGGGATCAGCGTCATTTCCGCCTTCAACCCGGGGGATGTGATCACCAAATCGCCGCAATGGGAAATGCTGAAGCCGTCCATGGACCAAATCAGCGATGTATGGAAGCAGGCGATCTTCGCCAAGTCGGATGATGCGGCCCTGAAGGTCATCAACGACCTTCGCGAGCAAATCAAGAACACCGATTACGATGACGCCATGAAGTATGTAAACGAAGAACTGAAAGGGAAAGAAGTCGTCAAATTGTCAATGCCGAACTAAAGGAGGGTTTACCCTTGAGCAGCCGATTGGGAAGCAAAGGGCCGGAGTGGACGGGATTTCAGGAATCCCGTCCCTACGGGCCGAAGTATGATCTCCGTACGGATTTCGTCATGGTCTACGGCATATCGGATGATTTGCCGGAGCGCATTCAGGGCTGGAAGCAGGCAGGATACACGATTCATCTGATGACCGGCGTATCTTGGGGGGAGTACCAGGATTATTTGTACGGCCGCTTCGACGGACGCAATCACTGGGATGAAGCCCAGGTCAACCGGGCGGGCGATCAGGTAAGCCACGGCAAGGATGTCCCGTACATGGTGCCGACCGTCTCGTTCGCCGAGTATTTGGCGACTCACATCAAGCGGGCAATCGACAGCGGCGTGGAGGCCATCCATATGGAGGAGCCGGAATTCTGGGCGGCTTCGGGTTACTCCGAAGCCTTCAAGCGGGAGTGGCGAAACTATTACGGCGAGGATTGGATTCCTCCGCACTCGTCGCCCGATGCCCAATACCGCGCTTCCAAGCTGAAAGCGTATGTGTACTACCGGACGCTGGATCGGATCTGCAGCCAGATGAAAGAGTATGCGCTTGTTCACTATGGACGCACGGTCCGCTTCTATGTCCCGACGCACAGCCTGATCAACTATACGCAGTGGCGGATCATCAGCCCGGAAGCGCTGCTCGTGAACATGCCGGCCTGTGACGGCTTCATCGCCCAGATCTGGACGGGAACCGCCCGGACCGCAAACGTCTACAAGGGTGTCCGCAAGGAGCGCACCTTTGAAACGGCATTCCTAGAGTATGGCGTCATGCAGGAGCTGACCCGCGGCACGGGCCGCGAAATGTGGTTCCTTCACGACCCGATCGAGGATAATCCGCGCTATACGTGGAAGGATTACGCGTACAATTACCGCTCGACGGTCGTGGCCTCGCTGCTGCATCCGGGAGTTTCCCGATATGAGGTATGTCCTTGGCCTTGGCGGGTGTTCGAACTGGGGTATCCGAAAGAGGGCGGCAGCGGCAAGGAAGTCATTCCGGCAGGCTATAAAACGTCCCTGCTCACCGTCATGAACGTGCTGCGGGACATCCACCGGTATGACGGGGATGTGCAGGAAGGCAAGGCGACGACCGGCATCGGCGTTCTGCTGGCGAACTCCGCGATGTATCAGCGGGGGGACGTCGATCCGGATGAAGAAGGGGGCAAGCAGGAATTTAAGTACGACGGCACCTCCGGCACGGAAAAGCTGAGCGAAGCGCAGCAGGAGCTGCTGGACTGGTCGGCCTTTTACGGGATGGCGCTGCCCCTCGTCAAAGCCGGCATTCCGCTGCGGCCGGTCCAGCTGGACAATATCCTGACCTTTCCCGGATATTTGGCGGACTACCGCGTGCTGCTGCTGAGCTACGAGCTGATGAAGCCGGAGCATCCCGGCATTCATCAGGTTCTCGGGCAGTGGGTCCGCGAGGGCGGGGTATTGATCTATTACGGCGACGGGAGTGATCCATTCCACAACGTGCAGGAATGGTGGAACCGCGACGCCGGCCGTGCCTATGACCGGCCGGAAGAGCATCTGTTCGAGTCGATGGGGCTCGGGCGTAATCCAGGCGAAGGAGAGCACCGGGTCGGCGAGGGGGCCGTGCTGTACTACCGGCAGCATCCCGCCGAATTGTCCCGCTCGGATGCAGGCGCCGAGCAGGTGCGGAGCAGCGTGCGTCAGGCGCTTCAGTTCCGCGGGGAGCAGGAAGCGTACCTTGAGAGCGGCCTGCTTCACATCCGGCGCGGTCCGTATGTGATTGCGCATGCGCTCGACGAGCGAGATGCTGCGGAGCCGGCGGCACAGCTCGAAGGGGCGTTCGTCGATCTCTTTGATCCGGAGCTGCCCGTGCTGGGCCGCGTCGAGCTTCAGCCCGGTGATGACCGCCTGCTGTATGATTTGGACCATCCGGCGGCAGAGGCGCAAGACCGGCCGGTCATTCTTGTCAGCGCATCCCGGATTCGCGAGGAGCAGTACATTGTAGGCAAGCTGACATTCGTCTCCGAGTCTCCTTCGGAAATGACGGTCAGCACGCGCCTTCGCGTTCCGGCTGAACCGTCGGCAGTGACGGCAGGCGGACAGCCGGCGGTTTATGCCTATGATTCTGCTTCGGGCACGGTTCTGATCCAATATCCCGGCGTACCGGAAGGACTTGAGATCGCGGTGATTTGGGCGAAATAAATATATGAAAGTTTTTTTGTTGAAATCTTGATGAAAACCGGCGGAACTCTTTGTTCCGCCGGTTTTTTGGTCCTATTGATGTCTTGCCCTTCACCATCGAAGTTCTGGTATCCCGCGGCTGCTTGCGACAGCCTTTCAAAATCGATTAAATTTTTTTATCGGGATGGTCTCAGCTTGTCCATCGGTTTGAAGACGTCCTCTTACCTGTGTTAGAATAATCATATATGAATTTTTCACAAGAGGGGGGATAGGATGGCAGCATGGATGAATAGACTTCGAATGATGTTCATTGTCTTTCTGGGTGTCATTCAGATGGCAGCCTTTCCCGTTTCCCTGGAAGAAGAAGTGTTTACCTCCCCTGCTAGTTCGACGGAAACCGAGACGGTGTACAGCCGGATCGATCCTCCAAGCAAACCTCTGGTACGGAAAACGCCAACCCTCATGCAGAGACTGATCATGCTGGCGTCAGCCCTTCCGCTGTTTTTTGTGCTGCCGCTGCTGCTGGTGCTGCGTATTCCCAAACCGCGGCTGCCTTTTGTTCCGTGTATTTTTCTCCGTAAAAAGTATTTATTGCTGCTCCCGATTAAATTTACCTCGAGTTATGTGGCTTAATCTCCTTCCTGAATAGACGGTTCCTTATCGGCATGCGCCGGGGCATCCTCGCACCTGGTCTGCAAAAAAAGCCGATAGCGGGACGGTTCGTTTCGTGTACCCAAAATTGATGATTCACCGTAGGATTCTTGAGAGTTAACGAAGAACGTTGAGTTGCCATGCGGCTTCTTTTCAACTCGAGTGTCATGTGTGTTTTTCGTATGAGCAAGATGCTTTTTGAGCTTTGATGCGAAGTGGTGGACTTGTTGCGGATTAGAATGGCAATTGTGCTAATTCGTATACCTTTGTTACGGCGGTAATCGTGTGAGCGTTTTTGTTACGGATGCCTTGCGCTTTTTTTGAAAAAAGTTGCATTTCTGCCATTTGCATCAACCCAGCTATATGTGAAATGTTTCTCAAATATAAACATGTAATTACAGGAGGCTATTCTCATGGATATTCGTGAGTCTGTATTGCCCGGAATCGGGATGAAATATGTAATGGATACCGCCAGCGGCGACCGGATGGTCGTGGTCATTCACGATGACGGCCGGCGTGAGCTGTACCATTTTTCGTACGAGGATTTGGAGCAAAGCATCTCGATGGTGACCCTGGAAGATCCGGAGGCGCGGCAGCTGGCCGCTCTTGTCGGCGGGATGACGTACAAACCGAAGCAGCTCGAACGGGTGGAAATGGCGTTTGACGAGCTGACGATCGAATGGTACCGGATCGAGCCTCATTATGGATGCGCGGGAAAAACGATCGGTGAACTGAACATCCGGCAAAATGCCGGAGTCTCAGTGATCGCTCTGCTGGATAAACGTAACGGCAAACAAGTGAATCCCGGACCGGAAGCCGTGCTGAATGCGGAGGCGACGGTCGTCGCCATTGGAGAACGGGAGCAGCAAAAGCGGTTCAAACAAATTCTTATGAACGGAAGCGGGTGAAAGGATGGAGCATTTGGTATTTGAAATTGGTTTAGCGTTAGTTCTCATTGCACTGGGTGGGCTGATCTCGGCAAAGCTGCGGTTTTCGGTGATCCCGTTCTACATCCTGATCGGCATGGCGGTAGGTCCGCATGCGATGGAGCTGTGGCATTTCGATTTCCGGTTTATCGACAGCGCGCCGTTTATCGATTTTATGGGACGGATCGGCGTTTTGTTCCTGCTGTTCTACCTCGGGCTCGAATTCTCCGTCGGCCGGCTGATCAAGTCGGGACGGTCGATCGCCGTAGGCGGGTCGATATATATCGGCATTAATTTTACGCTGGGGCTGATGCTCGGATTCTTCAGCGGGTTTCCGCTCGCCGAGACGCTGATCATCGCGGGAATTACGACGATTTCGTCCAGCGCGATCGTAGCGAAGGTGCTGGTGGACCTGAAACGGACCGCCAATGCAGAAACCGAAATGATTCTCGGCATCATCATGTTCGAGGATGTCTTCCTTGCCGTGTATATCTCGATTCTGTCCGGGTTTGTGCTCAGCGACTCCAGCTCGATCGGCGGCGTGCTGCTGTCGGCACTCGTGTCGCTCGGGTTTATGCTCGCCGTCATCATTCTCGGGCGCAAAGCGGTACCTTATTTAAACAAATGGCTGCGGATCCGTTCCAACGAGCTGTTTGCCTTGGTCATTTTCGGCGCGCTGTTTCTGGTCGCCGGCTTTTCCGAAACGATCCACGTGGCCGAAGCAATCGGCGCGCTGCTGGTCGGGCTGGTGCTGGCCGAAACGGAACACGCCAAACGGATCGAGCATTTGATTATGCCGTTCCGGGATTTTTTCGGGGCGATCTTTTTCTTCAGCTTCGGTCTGTCCATAGATCCGATGTCCCTGGGCGGAAATGCGATATGGCTTGCGCTGGCGGCGGTCATTGTGACGCTGATCGGCAACTTCAGTGCGGGCATGCTGGCCGGGCGGACGGCTTCGCTGTCTCCCAAAGCTTCCGCCAACATCGGGCTGACGATCGTATCACGCGGCGAATTTTCGATCATTATGGCGAATCTGGGCAAAGACGGCGGCCTGATGGAAATCCTTCAGCCGTTTTCGGCGATCTACGTGCTGATTCTGGCCATCCTGGGTCCGCTGCTGACCAAACAGTCGAAATCGATTTTTACCTTTTTGAACCGCTGGATCAAATTTAAGGACCGAAAACCGGGGATTCAGAAGGAAGAGGCGCTGTAAATACCCGGAAGATGCGTATGGCTGGTTCCCATGTTGAAGAGAATGTTTGGGTAAATGCGATCCCATCCAACGGACTTCCATATCAGTGTAGGGAGGGAAGGTAATGCATGATCCGATCAAGCTGGCCGTACGGTCATGAGAAAAACATTTGGAGCTTCGGGCAGAAACGGCAAACATGCTAATGCTATCTTCAAATCGGTCATCGGTGGCATCGCCGCCTCGGTCGGCGTCGAGCTGTTTCTGCATCCGCACGAGCTGATCGCCGGCGGTGTCACCGGCATTTCCGGCCTGGTGTCGTTTCACACCGATAACCATTTCGGGATGCTGCTGGTGCTGTTCAATTTGCCGCTGCTGTTCTTTTATTCTCTGCTGGGCCGGACAAAAATATGGCTTCAGGTGCTCCCCGGTCTGCTTGCATTTGCCGGGTCGGCGTTCCTGCTGGCGCCGCTGCCGGCCGTCAGCGGCGAGCCAGTCATTGCCGCGCTGGCAGGCGGCCTGTGCCTTGGTTTCGGCGGCGGGCTGGCCGTCAAATCAGGCGGCCTGCTGGACGCACTCGGCCTTGAAAAAACCGACCGCATCCGGTCGGCCGGGATCCAGGCCGGCACCCGCCCGGCCATCTCCGTGGAGCGGCTGCTATTGCTCTGCCACGCCCTGGTGCTGGTCACCGCCGGCGCGGCTTTGGGGTGGGAGCGGACGCTGTACTCCGCGTTCGCCTGCCTGGCGGCTTATGAAACCGCAGGAGTCGTCATTTTCGGGATTCGCCGCCTTGCCGGTGTAACGACGGCGAATCCCCGGCAGGTGGAGGCCGAAATGAAAAGCCGGCTGCGGCTTGAGGGACTTGCGTGGAATGAGGTTGAAATTGGTCATGACCGTGGTCGAGAGGTTGAGAGTGACCGTGACGGCGACTGTAACTGTGGGCGGATTCCCGCTCAGACGCGATTGATGTACAGCGTGCATCTGCTGGATGTGCCGCGCTTCAAAGCGGTGCTTCGCAAAGCCGACCCGCAGGCACAGATCGTATGGGTGGAGCGGTCCGGAATAAAACATGAATGAGACAGGAACGGAGCAGGAATGAGACAGGTATAAAGGGCTTGGTGGTCTCGAAGTATCTGAAAAAACAAACTTATTTTGCAGGACTGGGCGTTAGAAGCAACATAAATGCAAAAGTGCAGTTCATATCCGGTGAAACGGCCGCGAGCCCGATGATCGGAAAATAACTGCACTTTTGCAATTTTCGTATGGATGATTTGGTGTAAAGCGGCGCTCCCCAAATAGCCGATTCTTTCACAACTATACGGTGCTGAGCACGCCATGCATCCTTCGCTTATTTTTCCGCACTGTGCCGGCATTTTATGCCATCTGCAAAAAATATCCAAACAAAAAATATTGAAAGCGCTATTGTCAAACGAAAAGCGATGTGTTATTTTATGTGTGTAACCGGTTCCACATTTCGAGGTGATCATAACAGATGGTAACGATCAAAGATGTAGCACGCCATGCAGGGGTTTCGGTCGCGACCGTATCCCGGTGCATTAATGAAACAGGATACGTACACGCCGATACCCGCAAGAAAGTGGAAGACGCGGTTCGAGCGTTGAATTATGCGCCAAACGAGGTTGCAAGATCATTATACAAACGCAAGTCGAGGCTGATCGGACTTTTGCTGCCTGACATTACGAACCCTTACTTCCCGCAATTGGCGCGGGGCGTGGAGGACGGCATGCAGGCTAATGAATTCCGCATCATTTTCGGCAATAGTGACGAGAACGAGCAGAAGGAACAGGAGTACATCCAGACCTT
The DNA here is from genome assembly GCF_014192015.1 of Paenibacillus rhizosphaerae. Classification (GTDB taxonomy): domain Bacteria; phylum Bacillota; class Bacilli; order Paenibacillales; family Paenibacillaceae; genus Paenibacillus_AQ; species Paenibacillus_AQ rhizosphaerae. Next base: position 1,060,750 of record NZ_JACHXJ010000001.1, read on the forward strand.
CATTCAAAATAACGTGGTCGGCGTCATCTCTTCAACCAATCGTCCGGATTCGGATATTTACGCCAAGCTGAACATTCCGGTCGTGTTTCTGGACCGGACGTCCAGCGACAGCCCGTCGGTGTACTCGGACGGACGGAAGGGCGGACGGCTGGCCGCCCAGGAAATGATCGCCCGCGGCAGCAAGCGGATCACGGTCCTGCGCGGACCTGTACATATCCGTCCCGCCCAGGATCGGTTCCAAGGCGCCGTCGAGGTACTTGAGGAAGCGGGGATCGACTACCATATCATTCAGACTTCGTCTTTTTCCTTTGCGGAAGCGGAAAGCTGGGCCAAAGAGCTGTTCGCCAAGCATCTCGACACCGACGGGGTCATCGCCAGCAACGATATCGTGGCGACCGCCGTTCTGCATGAGGCTCAGCGCCTCGGCAAGCGCGTGCCGGAGGATGTGCAGGTGATCGGTTTTGACGATATCCCGCTCAGCAGCCTGCTCTCTCCGTCGCTGTCAACGATCCGGCAGCCGGCTTACGACATGGGCAAGGAAGCGGCACTTCTGCTGATCCGCCTGATCGAGCAGGGAACAGTGGACAATCGAAATATACAAATGCCCGTTTCTTTTATAGAGCGGGATACGACCAGAAAGGTGGATTAAGATGGCTAACATTTGCGTAATCGGAAGCAGCTCGATGGACCTGGTAGTGACATCGTCCAAACGTCCGGGAGCGGGAGAGACCGTTCTCGGAGAGAGCTTTAAAACCGTGCCTGGCGGCAAAGGAGCCAACCAGGCGGTGGCAGCCGCAAGACTCGGGGCGAGTGTCAGCATGATTGGCCGAGTGGGAGATGACCACTTTGGCGAAGCTATTTTGAACAATTTTCGAGCTAATCAAGTTTCTGTAGACTATGTGGAACCGGTTACAGATATGGAAAGCGGAACGGCCCACATTGTGCTCGCCGAAGGGGACAATAGTATCGTTGTTGTCAAAGCAGCCAATGATGAGGTCACACCGGCCTATATCGACAAGGCTGTACAAGCGATCACCACCGCCGATATGGTGCTGATCCAGCAGGAAATTCCCGAAGAAACGGTGGAGCATGTAAGCCGGATCTGTGCTGAGCACAGCGTCCCGCTGCTGCTGAATCCGGCGCCGGCACGTCCAGTCAAGGACGAAGTGATCGAGAACGCGGCGTACATCACGCCGAATCAGCACGAGGCTGCAATCATGTTCGGAGCAGGCCGGGTATCCGAAGCGCTGCGCCGATATCCGAATAAGCTGTTCATTACCGAAGGCAGCAGCGGCGTGCGTTATTTTGACGGACAGGAAGAGGTTGTTATTCCTTCCTATAAAGTCGAAGCGGTTGACACGACCGGCGCCGGAGACACCTTTAATGCTGCCTTTGCCGTGGCGCTGGCCGAAGGCAAGCCGATCGCGGACAGCGTCCGGTTCGCCAACCGTGCCGCTTCGCTGTCGGTCATGAAGTTCGGCGCGCAGGGCGGCATGCCGACGCGTCAAGAAGTGGAGGAGAACCTGTAATGAAAAAACATGGGATGCTGAACAGTCACATTGCCAAAGTCCTCGCCGACCTCGGCCATACCGACACGATCGTCGTGGCCGATGTGGGCCTTCCCATCCCCGAAGGGGTCACGAAAATCGACCTCGCCCTGAAGCTTGGAAATCCGAGCTTTGAGGAGGTCGTGAGTTCCATCGCGGAAGACATGGAAATCGAAAAGGTCATCGTCGCCGCGGAAATGAAAACGGATAACCCAGAGGCGCAAGCTTACATTGACCATACATTTGCGGACCGCCCGATTGAGGACGTGCCTCACGAACAGTTTAAAGCTTTGACCCGCACAGCCAAAGCAGTCATCCGGACCGGAGAAGCCAAGCCGTTCGCCAACTGCATTCTGCAATCCGGCGTCCATTTTGGATAAAGAGGAGGAACCCTTATGCACATACAAATGCAAGGCATATATAAATCCTTTGGCACCAACCACGTGCTGAGCGGTGTGGATTTTGAGCTTCGGGAAGGCGAAGTTCACGCCTTGATGGGGGAGAACGGTGCCGGCAAGTCCACCCTGATGAACATTCTCATCGGTCTGCATCAGCGGGACGAGGGCGTCATCCGGATCGACGGCAAGGAGACGTATTTTCCAAACCCGAAGGAAGCGGAAAAAGCGGGCATCGCTTTTATCCACCAGGAATTGAACATTTGGCCCGACATGACCGTCATTGAAAACCTGTTCATTGGCAAGGAAATGACTACAAAATGGGGGCTGCTGAGTACCAAACAAATGAAAACGCTGGCAAAGGCCCAGTTCGACAAGCTGTCGGTAGACATCCCGTTCCAGCGCGAAGCAGGGGAGTGCTCGGTAGGCCAGCAGCAAATGATCGAGATCGCCAAAGCGCTCATGACCGACGCCAAAGTCATCGTCATGGACGAGCCGACGGCGGCGCTGACCGAGCGGGAGATCCGCAAGCTGTTTGACGTCATGGCCGCCTTGAAAAAGGAAGGCGTTTCCATCGTCTATATTTCGCACCGGATGGAAGAAATTTTTGAAATCTGTGACCGGATCACGGTCATGCGCGACGGCAAAACGGTTGACACGAAAGACATTCCGCATACGAACTTTGACGAGGTTGTGAAAAAAATGGTCGGCCGCGAGCTGACCGAGCGTTACCCGCAGCGGAACCCGTCGCCAGGCGACGTGGTGCTCGAAGTGAAAAACGCCACCCGCAAGGGGCTGTTCGAGAACGTCAGCTTCCAGGTGCGTTCCGGCGAGATCGTCGGCTTTTCCGGCCTGATGGGCTCCGGACGGACCGAGATCATGCGTGCCCTGTTCGGGCTAGATCATCTCGACAGCGGCGAAATATGGGTCAAGGGCAAGAAGGTCCATATCCGCAAGCCTGACGATGCGGTCAAACGCGGCATCGGCTTTATTACCGAGGACCGGAAGGATGAAGGGCTGCTGCTCGATTTTTCGATCCGGGAAAATATGGTGCTGCCAAGCTTGTCCGGCTTTACGTCCAAAGGCTTTATTAACGCGAAACGGGAAAAAGACTTCGTCGACCTGCTGGTCAAACGTCTGCAAATCAAAACGCAGTCTGCGGAAACCGCGGCAGGCGACCTGTCCGGCGGTAACCAGCAAAAGGTCGTTATTGCCAAATGGGTCGGCATCGGTCCGAAAGTGCTTATCCTGGACGAGCCGACGCGCGGGGTCGACGTCGGGGCGAAGCGCGAAATTTACCAACTGATGAACGAATTAACCGAACGCGGCGTTGCGATTATTATGGTTTCCTCCGAGCTGCCCGAGGTGCTGGGCATGAGCGACCGGATTCTGGTTGTCCATGAAGGCGAAATCAGTGGGGAACTGAGCAGCGAAGAAGCCACGCAGGAAAAAATAATGACGTTAGCAACAGGGGGACAGTAACATGACAACCATTCAAGACGCTAAAAAGCCAAAAGGCTTCCAACTATCGCAAGTGACGCAAAAGCTGGGCCCGCTGCTGGGGCTGATCATCCTGATCATCATCGTGTCGGTGCTGAATCCGAGCTTTTTGGAACCGCTTAACATTCTGAACCTGCTCCGCCAGGTGTCGATCAACGCGCTTATCGCGTTTGGCATGACCTTCGTCATCTTGACAGGCGGCATCGATTTGTCCGTCGGATCGATCTTGGCTTTGTCCAGTGCGTTTGTCGCCAATATGCTGGTGTCGGGCTTTGATCCGATCCTGGCGATCATCATCGGCTGTCTTCTCGGCGGCGTGATGGGTATGGTGAACGGCCTGCTCATTACGAAAGGTAAAATGGCACCGTTTATCGCGACACTGGCGACGATGACGGTATTCAGAGGCTTGACGATGGTATATACGGACGGCAACCCGATCACAGGACTTGGCGACAGCCGGCTGTTCCAGCTGTTCGGACGCGGATACGAGCTAGGTATCCCGGTACCGGCCATTACCATGATCATTACGTTTGTCATTCTGTGGGTCATTCTTAATAAAACGCCATTTGGCCGTAAAACCTATGCCATCGGCGGTAACGAAAAAGCATCGATCGTATCCGGTATCAAGGTACCGCGCGTAAAAATCATGATCTATTCCCTGGCAGGACTGCTGTCGGCTCTGGCCGGCGCCATCCTGACCTCCCGTCTGAACTCGGCGCAGCCGACGGCGGGCACATCCTATGAGCTTGACGCCATCGCGGCTGTCGTCCTCGGCGGCACGAGCTTGTCGGGCGGTCGCGGACGCATCGTCGGCACCCTGATCGGCGCGCTCATCATCGGTACACTGAACAACGGTCTGAATTTGCTCGGCGTTTCTTCCTTCTATCAAATGGTCGTCAAAGGGATCGTCATTCTGATCGCCGTTCTGATCGACCGGAAGAAATCCGCATAAGAAGGAGTAGATCATCATGAAAAAAATAACGCTAGTTTTAGCTGCACTCTTGTTGATTCTGACCACGGGCTGTTCGCTGGAACCGCCGGAATGGGCCAAGCCCAAGACGGGCGGCGACATCAAGGAAATGAAAATCGGCTTGTCCGTCTCCACGCTGAATAATCCGTTCTTCGTCTCGCTGAAGGACGGCGTGGTGGCCGAAGCTAAGAAGCAGGGCATGGAAACGATCGTCGTTGACGCCCAGAACGACTCGGCCAAGCAGAGCAACGACGTGGACGACCTGATCCAGAAAGGGGTCAACGTGCTCCTGATCAACCCGACGGATTCCGCCGCGATTTCCACCGTTGTGCAGAACGCCAACGATTTGGGTATTCCGGTCATTACGCTGGACCGTTCCTCGGACAAAGGGGATGTCAAAGCACTGGTAGCATCGGATAACGTCAAAGGCGGTAAAATGGCGGCCGAATACATCGTGAAGATGCTTGGCAAAGGCGCCAAAGTCATCGAGCTGGAAGGCGTGCCTGGAGCATCCGCAACCCGCGAACGCGGCAAAGGCTTCCACGAAGTGGCCGACACGGATCTGAACGTGATTGCAAAACAAGCGGCCGATTTTGACCGGACCAAAGGTCTGAACGTCATGGAAAACCTGCTGCAGGGCAACCCGGACGTGCAAGCCGTCTTCGCCCACAACGACGAGATGGCGCTTGGCGCGATCGAAGCGATCCAAAGCTCCGGCAAAAACATCCCGGTTATCGGGTTTGACGGCAACGAGGACGCGCTGAACTCGATCAAGGCCGGCAAGCTGACCGCCACCGTGGCACAGCAGCCTGAGCTGATCGGCCAGATGGCCGTGCAGGCGGCGAAGGATGTGCTGCAGGGCAAAACGGTCGATAAGTCGATCCCGGCTCCGCTGAAGCTGGTGACGAAGGATCAGCAGTAAGATCACAGTGAAGAGGTAAATAAGTCAGCAAAGAGATAGGTTTTGATAAGAGAATGATAGAATAAGAAGATTTGAGATTGTTAATGCCCCTAGGTCTATCTTACGCCAAAGCTGGCGTACGAAGGACGGGGGCTTTTTTGTGTTCATAGAGAGGCAGGAACCGCCGCCGGCATATACCAAACATGGCGCAGAGTGCACCCCGCGAACCGGACCGGGGATATCCGTATCCGTACCATTTGGGCTTCATGACTCTTCCGGGCGTTTTGGGTAATTCCTAGGCTAACGCTGAGGCAGCATGGCAAAAGCACACCATTGCGGGCGATGTCACATATTCTATCAGGAATACATCCTCCAAATGAGGTGCATACAGTGAAGCAGCTGGAGAAGTTATTGAAAAAATCGGCCGTCAGCCGTCCGAGCAAAACGACAAGCCGTCAGATCGTCGTGTTCAAAACGCAGCAGGATTACCATCAGTGCCTTGATATGCTCAACGCAAACGGAATCAAACCGGTGAAGTCCGTGGACAGCCACCGGCTGATCTGCTGCCATTTTCACCGCTCCACGGATATGGAAAAAATAAAACAGCACCCCCGCGTTGCTTATGTCCAGCGGGACGCCAAAGTGAAGGCGCACGCGATCAAACCTGCTGCCGTCAAACGCGGCGGTGCGAGAAAGGCTGCCAAGAAAAGAGCATTGGTGGACACGGCCAAAATACCCTGGAATGTCAGCAGGGTGAAGTCGCCCGAGCTATGGAACAGGACGATGGGCCAGGGGGTAAAGGTCGCCATCATCGACACGGGCATCGCCAAGCATCCGGATCTGTGTATAGCGGGCGGTGTAAATACGATCACCGGCGGATCGTTTCAGGATGACAACGGTCACGGCACGCACGTGGCCGGAATCGCGGCGGCCACCGGACGGCAAAAAATATTTGGCAATGCGCCCCAAGTAAAGCTGTTCGCCGTCAAGGTGCTGGACCAAAACGGAAACGGCTTTGTTTCCGACATTGTGGAAGGGATCGACTGGTGCCTGAAACGGGGAATCAAAGTGATGAACATGAGCTTCGGGCTGACCGGATCAGGCAATAGCAAGGCACTGCGGGACGCTGTCAAACGGGCAGCCAAGCAGGGGGCCGTCATTTCGGCGTCCGCGGGAAACGAGGGGACGACGTTCAGCCCGCTGATCGACGCCCCCGCCCGTTATCCCGAGACCATCGCTGTTGCGGCGACGGATCGAGCGGACCGGGTCGCCGATTTTTCGAGCCGGGGGAACGGCATTTCCGTCGCCGCGCCTGGCGTCGACATTTTGTCGACCCTGCCCGGAGGCACGTACGGCAGAATGTCGGGGACTTCGATGTCGGCTCCTCATGTGACAGGCGGCGCCGCATTGCTGAGGGCTCTGTCCCCCAGGATGAGGCCGGCCGAAATTAAACGCCGTTTCGAAGCCAGTGCGCTTCAGATACCGGGGGGCCGGCAGGCGGTTGGCGCCGGACTGCTGCAGGTCGCACCCGCGGCGGTAGCTTCAGGGCGCCGGTTCCCAAGCAAGGGGCAGCGCTTGAAGAAGGCGAAGTCTGCGTCCCGGCCGGTGCTGCTGATCCCGTCCGGACGGAGCAAGCGGTGAGAAGGAGCAGGCGTGAAGCCTGCTCCTTTTTAATGGATTGACGCTGGCTGGATGAATGGTTCACCAACCACTGGAGTGCCCGCAGCTGCACGGGTGACTTCAGGGTAGTCTAGAATGGATAGGCTTTTTGGTTTTGTTTATGGCCAAGCCTATAGATGTTTGGGGTGGAATAGTGGGTAAAAGGCAGACTTCACTTGAAAAATATGGTATATAGTAAGGGATGGAGCAGTGAAAGGAGTGGAGTGGTGGAATGGTAACAAGAAAATACCGGATCCTCTATGCCTGTTCCATGATCGCAGGGCTGATCCTCCTTTTCTTGGGACTGGCACTTTGGATACCCAGAACGACGAGATCGGATACGCCCGATACGTATTATATTCTTTGGTACTGCCTGAAACTTCTGCTTCCCACCGCCGGCTTACTGCTTATGGTGACCGGATCCTTCGTTTATTCCGCTTACAAGGACTTATACCGGGAAATCCGGGAACTGAAAGACCATCTCCGATCACTGGAGAAAAAAGTATCCGGTTAAAAAAAGGAGACGGCCGGCAGAAGGTTTATGAAAAAATCCCTTTACCTGACGCCTGACTCAAAAACTAGGAGGAGTGTATTTTGCGATTCATATTGGCGGCATTCCTGTGTGTCTTCCTGCTGTCCGCCTGCAACGAAGTCAAGCAAGAGACAGCAGTGGGATCGGAAGATTGGCAGCAGAGTCCTTCATTTACGATTTCCAAATCCGGACCTGATGGGACTCCGGTGCCGTACGGGCTCAAGGGCAGCAAAGACAAATTTGCCATCGTAGACGGTTTAGTACAGGCGAATTCGGATAACAAGCAGCTCCTCCATTTTTGGGGTGACACGCCGGAAGAGACCGGCCGGCTGCTGGATAAAGAAGTGGAAGTCATCGGAACCAGCCGGGAGACGGGGGAGCAGGTGACGGCTTTTGAAGGGAAGACGCAAATCCAGAATGACGATCCTGTGATGGAACCGCGAGAGTATGTCGAGTCTGTTGGCTATCTGAAACTGCCGGCCAAAGGACTATGGAAGCTGGACGCCTACATCGACGGGAAAGTGAGTGGAAGCATCGTCATCGAGGTACAAGACAAGCCCGGGCAGCAATGACTCGTAGTACCGCACCGCTTCAGCGGGACCGAGCTTCGATTGATTGTTCTACTTGAAAGGAAGCGGTATAAAACGGGTATATTTTTATTTTCCATTGTGCCCCCGCACTTGATATGAGTAAATGAAATAGCCGTTCAGGCATGAAAGACAAAGATAGATTCCGATAAGAAAAGATACGGAGGAGATTGCTCATTAAAACGTTATTCCAATATAATTGGCAGGTTCGTGAAGATTGGTTCCGCTGGTGTGAGAGCGTACCGGAGGAGGAGCTGCTTCGCACCCGCACAGGCGGAGTGGGCGGAATTCTGCACACCCTGTTTCATATCGTCGATGTGGAATGGAGCTGGGTTCGATGCCTGCAGGGAAAGCCGGATTTTCAGGAAAGCTTTGACGGATACCGCAGCCTGGGTAAGGTGCTGAAATTGCAGGAAGCGTTCAAGCCGGAAGTGGAGGAATTTGTTTACTCCTGGAATGACGATTGGGAATATAACGTATTCCGCGATGTCCATCCGGACGGCCACCCCGTTGAAGATAAATGGGGCGAAGTGATCCGGCATATGATCGCTCACGAGATTCACCATGTCGGGCAGCTGTCCGTCTGGTCCAGGGAACTCGGGATCAAGCCCGTCTCCGCCAATTTGATCGGCCGGGGCTTGATGGATCGTAAAGCATAATTGCCGTTTTTTCTACAGAACATTGATCCCTCGCTATTATCCGTTATAATGATATGAGAACATACATTCGGATGGAGGGGCTTAATGAGAAGCTTTTTGGTGCTGTTAGGGAATAAACAAACCGGGAGTCTCGGCGCGGATTTATTAGAGCAGCATGTGCGGCACCTGGCGGCGATGAGCAGCTTAGGCCGTCTGCGGTTATGCGGACCTTTTACAGACGAAGGCGGTGCGGTGATGATGTTCAGCGGAGGCAGCGCCGAAGAGGTTGAGGAATGGGTCATGCAGGATCCGTTTGTCAGAGAGCGGTACTATGGCTCTTACGACATCAAGGAATTTACGGAAGCGAACGAGGCAAACCGCTGGCTGATGGGTAAGCCATAAGCGTGACACGCTCGATGGAGAGTGTGCGGGCAAACCGTGTTTCTATCCGTGTAGTACGGTAGAATTCACGGTTTTTTTGCGTGTTGGGGAATTTGACGTGCCCGCTGACGACTCCAATATATGCGGAGGTGAAGCTGGCTGTCCTTTGGTATAGTCCGGCGGTGCATGATTAGATTTCTTATGGAAGGACCGACGTAAATATCGGTGCAAATACGGGGTATATCCGGTATACTGCTTGGTATGAAGGAGGATGATACCGATGGGCTACACAGATGAGGTGTCGAAGGAGCTGTACAGTTACCTTCCCCCTCTCACCAAGAAAGACGATTTCGACGAGTTTTGGGAGACGACCATCAGGCAGGCCAAGGAGGTTCCGCTGGACCCGGAGCGTACGCTGATCGATTATCCGGCTCGGCATGTGAAGGTATACGACGTTTCGTATTGCGGAATGGATGAGACGAGAATTTACGGCTGGCTGATCGTTCCCGCTTTTGAGTACAAAGAGAAATACCCCTGCCTGATTCATTACCATGGCTTTACCGGCAGCAGGGGCAAGCCTTCCGAGCTGATGCACTGGGTGATGATGGGGATGGCTGTATTGTCGGTAGACTGCCGTGACCAAGGCGGATTGACCGGCAACAGCGCTTCATACTCACACGGGTATGTGGCGAACGTGGCCAGCAAAGGCGTACATAACAAATGGGAATATTATTACCGGTATGCATATATGGATGCGCTGAAGGCGATCGATTTTGCCTGCGCTCAAGAGGATATCGACGCTTCACGAATCGTGATCGAGGGCGGCAGCCAAGGAGGTGCGCTCGGGACGGCGGTATCTGCCCTGGACGACCGTCCTGTGCTGGCGATGGTTGATGTGCCAAGCAACAGCAATCTCGTTTGCCGGATCGAAGGCAATCACGGAGCTTACGCTGCGGTAGCCGAGTATTTGAACCGCCATCCGGAGCAGACGGATCTCGTGATGGACAACCTGAGCTATTTTGACACGATGAATATGGCCGATCGTATCGCATGCCGGGTACTGGCCAGCGTTGGACTCAAGGACGAAACCTGTCCGCCCCAAATGTATTTCGCGACCTATAACCGGATCCAAAGCGACAAGGACATCGTCATCTATCCTTTCAACGGACACGAAGGCGGCGGAGCCGGTCAAACCGAAGTTAAACTAAAATATTTGCAGACGCATTATCCGGACTGGTTCACGGCATAGCTTAAAGTTACGGATTGACCGGGAACGTATGTTCCGGTATGATGGTTTCAAGACAACATGCGGCTATGAACACAGAACCAATGAATACATCCTGGAAGGGGAATGCAAATGAGCAGCGGTACCGCCTTATTGGTCATTGACGTGCAGGAAGGCATGTTTGTACCGGAGTATCCCGTTTTCGACGGCGAAGCTTTGTTGGACAAGATCCAAGGTCTTATCACGGAGGCGCGCTCAAGCGGTGTACCTGTTGTGTACATTCAGCATAACGAAGAACCCGGCGAGCAGTTGGAGCCAAACAGCTTTGCCTGGCAGATCCAGTCCCGAATCGCTCCTGCCAAAGGGGAGATCGTTGTGCAGAAATTTACGCCCGACGGATTTCACGAGACGGACCTTCAGGAGAAGCTGTCGTCGCTTGGCGTACAGAGGCTGATCGTATCCGGAATTCAAACCGACATGTGTGTCGAAGCTACAAGCAAACGCGCAGGACAGCTGGGCTACGAGGTAGTTGTCGTTGAAGACGCCCACACGACGTATGACCAAGGCGGCAAGAGCGCCCGGGAGATCATCGAGGAATATAACGGGATGTTCCGCGATTTTGCGATGGTTCAGCCGGCGGCAGCCATTGCGTTTTAAAGTAAACCGAACCCCGGTTGAAATGAATCAGTTAACACTTAGGGAATAGTTGGGAATAGAGCCTACGTTGATGGCAACGGGGCTCTTTTTTGTTGCAGCTCATGAATGATGGGGGAAGGAAGGCTGCACAGCTTACCTGTTGGGATGTCATTGATCACGTATTATTTATAGGTAATAACTATTAGGACTATACGATTTATATATTAGAGCTATAAGGGTGGATTGTGTAAGCTTAACCTGAACCCAATCATCCGGTTTTGAACAGGAGGAGGCAGCAAATGAACGATGAACCGATTACCCGACGTACGGAATTATCCGGCAAACTTACGGACGTTCTACAGACCAGAACGCTGGTATTATCGCATCCCATCTTGAACGGAATGTTAAAGAAAGGCCTGTCGGTAATGGATGTCGGATGCGGCACGGGCGCCATTACCCGCGGCATCGCGGAAGCCGTTGGCCCAGAAGGCAGAGCCGTTGGGGTTGATCAAAACCCCCATTTGATTAAGCAGGCAAGGCAGACGTATGGAAAGGTTCCCGGGCTATCGTTTACCGAAGGTGATATCTATTCGCTCGAGGAAGCGCTGGTGGATTGTCCTGCGTTTGATATCGTCACCTGCTCAAGGCTCATGGTCTGGCTCCCCGATCCGTTGACGGCGCTCAAGGCAATGGTCAAGGCGGTAAAGCCTGGCGGAAGGATCGTCATTGCCGACTATAATCACGAGAAAATCACCTGGTCGCCGCAGCCGCCTGCCAGCATGCGCGCATTCTATTCCGCGTATTTGCGTTGGCGGGAGGATGCCGGCCTGAACAACCGGATTGCGGACGATCTTCCGGACCTGATGCGCCAAGCAGGATTGGAACAGGTCTCGGCCATTCCCTCACATGAAGCGGTGCGGCGGGATGATCCCGATTACCCGCAGCGGTCAGGCCTGTGGGCAGATACGGCTTCCAGCCGGGGGCCGCAGATGGAGCGCGATGGATTCATAACACGCGGGGAATATGAACTGGCGGAGCGGGAGTACCGCCAATGGGTTCAGTCCGAGGCTGAATCCATAACGATGTACATGCTTACCGTCGTGGGCGTCAAGCCTTAGGATCCGATACGGTTATGCCTGCGGCAAAGAAAGGACCCCGGAACGTGAGCAGCGACAGAATGCGTGCCATCTCCGCCGGCGTTTCCTGTCTTCCGCTCATCAGCCACTGCTGGATAATGCCGAGATGGGCGGAAGACACATAAGACAGGAAGTATTCGGCGGGGACCTGCAGGTTCTCTTTGCGGATCAGCGGCGATAAATTTTTCTCCAGCAGATTTTTCCGGAACATCGTTTTCAGCTGCGATTGAAAAGACACGTCTCCCTTTGGCCCCAATATGGCTTTGAGAAAAGCCGCATGCTCCTCGATATATTCGAAAACGGTAACGATCAGGGAGACCGAAATGCCGGTTTCCCGATACGTTTCCAGATCCTCTGATGTCGCCTTCGTAATGATCGCGATGATCCCCTCAATCACTTCAGCTTCGCTCTGTTCGAGCAGGTCGAATTTGTCGCGGTAATGCAAATAGAACGTTCCCCGATTAATATTCGCCCGAGTCGTAATATCTTTTACAGACACGGCTTCAAAGCCCTTCTCTTCAATCAGCTCCGTCAGCGCATCGCGGATGACCAGCCGCGTCCGCACGATCCTCCGGTCCGTGTTCCCATCCATGTGATCACTCCTTGAATCCGAGGTAGACACTTTAAAACAATGTGTTGAGTAATGCGCACATTCCGGTTTATTGTTCATTGAACCGTCTATGCGATCTTATTATAATGAGTTTGCCTGAGATAATCAACGCGATGTTCATTATCTTGAACAAACTATAAAGGCATAGGAGTGATGCGTGAAATGAATTTGATGAAGCAAAAGCTGGTGTGGGTACTGCCCCTGATCTTGGTTGCCGTTATATTTGTGTTTAGTTTGGCGATGATTCCGACCATCAATCCGACCCCGGTCCGTTTGCCGATCGCATTGGTCAGCGAGGATCGAGGCGTAACGCTGCCGAACGGAACCGCAACGAATATGGGGGAAACGCTGACCGAAATGATAAAACAGCAGACCTCGTCCACGGCTTCAGCAGATGGACCGGCAATTGAATGGGTTTATGTGAACACGGAACAGGAAGCGATGTCCGGTTTGGATGAACAGAAATATTATGCCGCGCTGGTGGTTCCGGCCGATTTCAGTCAGAATCAAGCGACGCTGCTGACGGAAAAACCGGTACAGCCTCAGCTGCGCATTTACGTGAACCAAGGCATGAGCGCTTCCGCTTCCACCATGGCCGGTCAGGTGCTGAACCAAATCGTCGACACGATGAATGCGAAGATCCGCGCTGACCTGCTGGCTGCAGCCGGTAATCAGGGCGGTAAGGTTACGGTACAGCAGGCATCCGTGCTTGCGGCGCCGATTGCGAAGGACGTAAAAAATGTCCATGAGACAGGCACGCATACTGCGAACGGAAACGCACCGGTGTCGTTATTCCAGCCGATCTGGATGGGCAGCATCTTGGGCGGGGTCATTTTCTATCTCGTCATCAGCAAGCTGAACTTCGTTAACCGCAGATCTATGCTCGCTGCCCGAGTCATGCAGACCGTTGCGGGAGCTGTTCTGGCATTCATTGCCGGGTTTGGCCTGACCTGGTTTGCCGGGAGCTGGGGACTTCACATTCCGGACGGAATGGCCACGGCAATATTTCTGTCACTATGCTACTTTGCCTTTTTCCTAATGATCTCCTCGGTGCTGTCCTGGGCAGGGCTCAAGTCGATGGTGCTGTTCGTCCTGCTGCTCTTCTTCGGCGCTCCCCTGCTGAGCCTTCCTGCCGAGATGATGGGATCGTTCTACCGCGACTACGTGTTCCCCTGGCTGCCGATGCGGTTTATGGTGGAAGGGCTGCGCGAAATGTTCTTCTTCGGCCGGGGCCTGGAATGGAATCATTCGGCAGCCGTGCTTACCGGTATTGCCGCGGTTAGTCTGGTTGTCCTGCTCGGCTCGGCTCTGAAGGGCCGGCAAAACCGGCAAGCGGCAAGAGGTAAGGTCGAGACGCAGACCGCAGAGGCATAGAGAAGGCGGCCCATGCCAAAAATCGAAGCAAACAAGTGGAGGGGCTTTTGATGAATGCGGTAATCATGGGTCAAATCAGCAAACGCTTCGGTCGGGCGCGTTCATCCTTCTAAATATTTTTGCGCTGAAGAAGTACCGTAAATTATAATGAAAGCGTAGAAAACTGCTGACCGTTCGTAGGACGGCGGCGAACAGATGCAGGAGGAAAAACCATTGAAGCTCGAACGCATCATATCGATGATTTACATGCTGCTGAATCACGAAATTATTACCGCGTCGGCGCTGGCCGAGAAGTACAACGTTTCGCAGCGGACCATATACCGGGATATCGATGTCATATGCGCGGCTGGGATTCCAGTGGTGTCCTATCAAGGGGTCAAAGGCGGTTTCGGCATCATCAAGGATTATAAAATGGAAAAAAGCCTGCTCGGTTCGTATGACGTCGGGTCGCTCGTGACACTGCTCTCCAGCATGTCGACCGTGTTCGAGGACGAAAAGGCCGCCGAAACCATACAAAAGCTGAAGACCATCCAGCACGAAAAGGATTCGCCGGTCTTGTCGATGAATCTAGCAAGCCGGCAGTTGTATAACGACTCCCTGCGGCTGCTGCGAGCGGCGATCACGGAATGCTGTGTCGTGCGCTTCAAATATATCAATGCCAGAAACGAGAAGACCGAGCGCATCGTGGAGCCGGTGCGGCTGATTTACGAATACGACGTCTGGTACCTGTTCGCTTACTGCCGGGACCGCCAGGATTACCGGAAATTCCGGCTGTCCCGGATGGCCGACCTGCAGGCGATGGGGGAGCATTTTACGAAGCACAAGCATGCGGCTCCCGAGGAAGTGACGTTTAAGCATCTGCACAACCAGGGAAACCCGGTGCATGCGGTGATTCATTTTTCCGCCGACTGCCTGGCGAGAGCCATGGATTATTTCTATGGAGCGGAGAAAACGTATCTCGACGACGGTTCGTTCCTGCTTAGCATTACCCTGGAGCATATGGAGCGAACGCAGTGGCTCATTCCGATGCTGCTCAGCTTCGGCGACGGCGCCGAGGTGAAGGAGCCCCCGGAGCTTCGGGAGGCCGTCCACGCCAAACTAAAAAAAATGATTCGGAAATACTCAGAAGTATGACATACTGTTGTCATACTTTTTTGTTTACACTGAGAATCGGGTTAAAGAGAAATCAGAAATTTAAAGGAGTGTTTGAGAACGTGAAACCTGCACAAAAAAGCAGTCTTCCGGTCGTCATCGCCGGCCTGCTGCTGGGCATCCTGATGGCCTCGATGGATAACACCATCGTCGCCACGGCCATGGGAAATATCGTGGGAGAGCTCGGCGGCATGGATAAGTTTGTATGGGTCACCTCGGCCTACATGGTGGCGGAAATGGCCGGGATGCCGATCTTCGGAAAGCTGTCGGATATGTACGGCCGCAAAAAGTTTTTTGTCTTCGGGATTATCCTGTTCATGCTGGGGTCCGCGCTGTGCGGCACGGCGACCACGATCACGGAACTGGCCTTGTACCGGGCGGTTCAGGGCATTGGCGGCGGAGCGCTGGTCCCGATCGCGTTTACGATCATGTTTGATGCGGTCCCGCTGGAGAAGCGCGGCAGCCTCGGCGGTTTGTTCGGCGCCGTATTCGGAATGTCCAGCATTTTCGGACCGCTTCTCGGGGCGTACATAACGGATCATATCGCCTGGGAGTGGATTTTCTACATCAACCTGCCGCTGGGCGTCATCGCCTTCATCATGGTGGCGTTCTTCTACAAAGAGTCGCATGAGCATTCCAAACAGCCGATCGACTGGTTCGGCGCCTTCACGCTGCTGGGAGCGGTCATCTGCCTCATGTTCGCCCTGGAGCTGGGCGGTAAGGAAATCGCCTGGGATTCCTGGGAGATCCTCTCCTTGTTCGGAGGATTTGCGGTGCTGCTGATCGCCTTCCTGTATGCCGAGACCAAAGCGAAAGAGCCGGTCATTTCGTTCGGATTGTTTAATAACCGGCTGTACGCCACCAGCGTCCTTGTCGGCCTGTTCAGCGGCGCGGCGTTTATCGCGGCTTCGGTGTACATTCCGATCTTTATCCAGGGTGTTCTGGGCGGTTCGGCCACCAATTCGGGCCTGGTGCTGCTCCCGATGATGGTCGGATCGGTCGTCACGGCGACGCTGGGCGGCAGTCTGATGAACAAAATGCCGTACCGGAACATTTTGATTCCGACGCTGCTGTTATTCCTGGTCGGCACGGCCCTGGTCGCTACCTTATCGGTGAACTCGACCCGGCTGATCGTGACGATCTATATGATTCTGATCGGGCTTGGAATCGGCGCTTCGTTCTCGGTGCTCGGCAACGCAGCCATTCATGGCCTGGACTACCGGCAGAGGGGAACGGCCAGCTCTACGCTGAACTTCCTGCGCTCGCTCGGCATGACGATCGGGATCACGACCTTCGGATTGATTCAGAGCCATTCGTTTACCCATGAAATGACGAAAGGGTTCGGCTCTGCGGGGGCTGGTGCAGCAAACGCGGGAGGAGCCGCGGCAATGCCGGCGGGGCTCGATATCAAGGATCCGCATGCGCTGCTGGCTCCGGAGACGCGCTCGCTCATTCCACCTGAAGTGCTGCATAACATTTCCGAGATGCTCGCCTCTTCGATCGTCCAGACGTTTGCATGGGCCTGCGTGCCCGCGATTCTGGCCCTGCTTGCGGCGCTGTTTATGGGCAGCAAGAAGCTGGATCATACGGCGGAGGTTGCTCCAGCAGGCGGCGAAGGGAAGGAGTATTCTCCGGTTCATTAAGTAAAGTTGAGCAAAGCTCACCACGGCTGCAATCTGGATGCATCATGGATGCTCTGGACTGCAGCCTTTTTCTTTGGGAAATCAAGATGCTTTGGTGAAGCAACCCCGAATTGACGCAGCAGCTGTACCTCCATACAATGTAACTGAGATCTTACCTGGGAAGGGAACGGAAGAGCATGTTTAAAATCAGTGCGTTTGCCAAAATGAGCGGGATATCGATCAAAACGCTGCGTTATTACGACGAGCTGGGAATTCTGAAACCGTCCGCCGTGGACGAGAGTTCCGGGTATCGGCATTATTCCGCCGATCAACTGCTGACGGTGGAACGCATCCGCGCTTATAAAGAGCTTGGGCTGACACTGGAACAGATCGCTCCGCTGCTTCAAGATGAGGGGACGCCGGGTACGGCTGCAGGTACGCTCGCCATGAAGCGTGCCGATCTGGAGACCGCCATCCAGGAAGCACAGCGTCAGCTGAAAGAAATCGACAGGAGAATGCAGCGGTTGGAACAAGTCGGGACGGCCCCGGTGGGAGGACCCGAGGCAGTAACGCTCCGCGAGCTGCAGCCGCAATGGGCCGCCTCGGTCAGGGATACGATTCCGCGGCAGGACCTCTGCCTGCTGGTCAATGAGGTCAGGGACTACGTCATGGCTGGCGGCTGCGGAACAACGGACGGACCGCTGATTCTTCTCTGGCATGACGCGGGCGGGGACGGCCAAAGGGAAGTCATTGACGTCGAGGTGGCATTTCCCCTGGAGGAACCGACTCCGGAACGCGGACGCGTCCGTATCGTAGAGCTGCCCGGCTACGATGTCGCCGCATCCCTGATCCATGACTGCAACCCCTATGCAGCGCACTGTCCTGCAGCAGAGCATGTCATGGCATGGGCCGCTTCGCAGGGATATGAACCGTTAACCGGAGAGCCGCTTCGTGAAGTCTATATTGCCGCCGAACAAGACATGTACGGGAAAATCCGCAGGTCGGAAGTATTCCTCCCGCTGCGTGGTACCCGGAGCTCTTGATTGGGTGTTGTTGAACAAAGGCTCACTCCAGGTGTTGACTCTCCCCTTGAGGGGAGGGTGTACAGTGGGTTTACAAACCACAGATGAAGGAGTGAGCAGGAATGAACAGATTGGAAGGAAAAACAGCTCTCGTGACCGGAGGCAGCCGGGGGATAGGAAGGGGCATTGCACTGCGTCTTGCCTCTGAAGGCGCGCTTGTCGCGGTCCACTACGGCAGCCGCAGGGATGCAGCGGACGAGGTCGTACGGATGATTGAGGAACAGGGAGGCCAGGCGTTTGCCATATGCGCCGATCTTCACAACATCCAAGGCGTCCATCGTCTGCTTGAATCACTGGATGCCGAATTGACCCGGCGGACAGACAGCCGCCAGTATGATATTCTGGTGAACAATGCCGGTATCGGCACATCCAAAACGATGGAAGAAACAACGGAGGCAGACTTTGACGAGGTGTTTGCCGTGAATGTGAAAGCGCCGTTCTTTCTCGTGCAGCAGTCGATGGATCGGCTGCGGGACGGAGGACGGATTATCAATATTTCCTCAGGCGTGACCCGAATCGCATTTCCGCATATCATGTCCTACAACATAACCAAAGGGGCGGTGAACACCTTTACGCTGCACCTTGCGAAGCTGCTGGGTCCGCGCAGTATTACCGTCAACGCCGTGCTGCCCGGCATCATCGACACCGATGTGAACGCCTCCTGGCTGAACACGCCGGAAGCCCGACAGGGAGCGGCCGAAATGTCCGCTCTTGGACGGATCGGAGAGGCCGCGGACGTCGCGGACGCCGTCGCTTTCCTGGCTTCGCCGGACGGCCGCTGGGTGACGGGACAAATGCTCGACGCGACAGGCGGTTCGCATTTATAAGTCATCCGCGTTCACGTTTTTCCGTGTGGCACCATGGTTGCCATACACATCGCTGGACCGAAAAAGAAACAAGCGGCTGGATGACTTAGCCGCTTGTTTCTTTTTCAAAGCTGGAACCATGTATCTTTTTTTCATCAGATATTCATACTTGAAGCGCAAAAGTTCGATTGCATGGGTCATATCCCTTTCAGACTTCAAATGAATAGATACCCAACCCGAATGAGGGAACATATGATGCGGATTGGCAAGACCGGTGGCTACCACGTCATCCCGTTTCGATTTTGGCAAGAGCAGATCAACCAGATGATCCCCATGTAAATGACCGATTTCTTTTCCCCCATAAAGAAATTCAATTCCGCCGAATCGGTGGGGGTTAACCGTTACTCCAGTCCATGACAGCAATTCTTCAGATAGGACTTCCCTTCGAGAAATGGTCATCTGATCATGTTCTCCTCTCCACAAGCAGATTTCGTCCAAGTTCTATTTCAGCCTTTTCAACCAGGAGGCAATGGCCTCTCCCACCTCATCCGGGGAATCTTCCATCGGGTAATGAAGCCCCGGCACCGTCACCTCGGTCTGCTCCGGCCAACTGCGGCAAAAATCCAGTTGGGATTGCGAAGCTCTTCCCGGTTCTGCATGGATGAATAATTTGGGGACGGGGCTGTGTGCCAACCAGTGGCCATAAGCCGCGACAATTTCGTTCACTTCCGCCGTCGTTGACTCGTCGTCAAAAGGAAGCTGCCTGGCCCAGGATAACATTGGACGACGTGCTTCACCTGGTTCGGCAAAGGGCCGGTGATACTGCTCCAGCTCTTCCTTCGTTAACTGACGAATGACATTGACGGGAAGATTGACATTCAGGAAGGAGTTTTGTTCCAGGATCATCTTTTCCCCTTCTTCAGACCGCAGCGCTTGAAAGATTTTGCGCCCTTGTTCCGGCATCTCGCTCCAGCTGCTGGATTTGATGATCGCTTCCATATAGACGATGCCGTCGACAGAGTCAGGATGCCGCCGCGCCCAGTCAAAGCCTAAAGCGGAGCCCCAGTCGTGTACGACAAAGGTGATCTTCTCATGAATCCCAAGCTGGTTAAGCAGCTCGTCGAGGTACTTCCGGTGCTGGGCGAAGGTATAGGCGTCCGGACCGCTAACCGGCAGTTTATCGGAATCTCCCATCCCGACTAAATCTGGGGCAATGCAGCGCCCGGCATTTTGTGCGTAAGGAATAATGTTGCGCCATAGATAAGAAGAGGAAGGGTTACCATGCAGGAAAACGATCGGATCGCCACTACCGACATCTACATAAGCCATCTCTAAATCATAAACGTGTTGACGCTTTTTTTCGTAAGGAAATGCTCCGCTAACCATACTTACCTCACCTTTCTGCTCACACCGCTGCCGTTGGGCATCGAGTGTGGTTTTTTAGTTGACTTGTAAACTTAATCCAAGGAAATGATATCGCAATTAAGTTGAATAGTCAACTAAAAATTTACCTAAATTTTACTTGGTCCCTCATTCATCCAGCGCAAAGAAAAAAGCAATCCATCCACGAACATCCTGTGGATGGATTGCTTTGAGTTTCACCGCAATTACAGCAGCCAAGCGCCAAGCAGGCCGCTGATCAGTCCGGTCACGATGACCGCGCCAAACACGAACAACAGCACTTTCCGCGGGAACGACTTGGCCACGATCAGCATGGACGGCAGGCTGACTGCCGGGAGCGTTACGAGGAGCGCGGAGGCCGGACCCGTACCGACGCCCAGAGACAGAAAGGACTGGATGATCGGAATTTCGGCAGCCGTCGGAATGACAAACAGCGTGCCGACGACGGCGAACAGGATAATGGCAGCGATCCCGCCGCCAACCCATACCGGGAATAAGGTGGACTGGAAAGCACCCAGCAGCAGGACGGCAATCAGGTAAGCCGGAACGACGCTCAAAATCATCATGCCCAGGCTCTTGGCCCAGCGGACCAGGAACGGTCCGCGGTCCGTTTCCTTGACGGCCGTCGCTTCCTCCAGAGGCTCTGGCACTTCGGACGAATCGGCAAAGCGGTTCGCGAAGTAGCTGACGCCGAACGTGAGGGCCAGTCCCAGTACAATGCGCAGCAGTGTAAATTTCCAGGACAGCACGAAGGCCATAAAGATGAGCGTTGCCGGATTCAGCAGCGGATTGCCGAGCCAGAAAGCGAGCGCCGCCCCGACGGACACGTTGCGTTTGCGCAGTCCGCTCGCAATCGGGGCGGCACAGCAGGTGCACATCATGCCGGGCAGGGAGGCGACCCCGCCGATCAGAGTGCTTTTAAACGTCGTTTTCCCAAGCAGCTTATACAGCCACTGGACGGGCAACAGCACTTGGACCAGCGAACCAAGCAGAATGCCAAGAACGGCTGCTTTCCACACCGATTTGAAGTATGTCTCCGCGTAGGAAACCGCCGAGTGCCAGGAAGGCGCCGATCCGTCCGCTCCGAGAATGGACGATCCGATGCTGTGCTCGGCTGCGGCTTTGAATGCTTTTTGATAGTACGGCCACCATTTCACATAAGACAAGCCGATGGCGGCGATGAGAATAAACAGAACCACGAGCCAAATCGTTTTTCTGTGATTCAGACGATGAATGTCTGGACTAGTGGGTGACATGGCGATCTATCCTCCAAGCGTATTAAAAATATGGGATGAAGCAATTCCGGCAAATCAACCTAAGTTGCAAGCAATCTATTATATCATAAAACTGGACAAAACGGGGGAGAGGTCCCTGGGTCAGGCCGGCCGAAGGACATTTATCCTTTAGAAGGACAGCCGGAAGAGGATGTGGGCTGTTTTTGCTGAATTATTGTTCCAGGGGCAAAACGAGAATTTTATCGAAAAATGTAAGTTTTACGAGTATGCTGAGGGCATGCTTATCAGCGATATTTGACAAACGGGGGTAGAGCATGAAGCTGCAGTCTGCAGGAAAGGCATCGCGATGGTACGTGTATCAGAAAATCGTCATCGTTTTTATTTTATTTTTGCTTCCTCTCATTTCGATGAATATTTGGCTTAATTATAAAGGGATGTCCATCACCAAGGATGCGATTTTGAAGTCATCTCTGGCGGGTGCGTCCTTCTACAGCAAGCAGCTCGATAAAGAAATGTACTTTATCCGAAACCTGCAGCTCCAGCTGTTAAATGACAAAGATCTGCAGAAGCTCAGCTTCCGGGGCAGTATGCTGGAAAATTATGAAGAGGTGGAGCTGATCGATCAGGTCCGGGACCGGCTTGCGACACTGACCGTTTCCAGTGAATATGTCGTGAATGCGGGCGTGTACGTTGAAGCCGTCGGCAAAACCATTTCCACGGACTCGGGTGTGACCAATACGCCCAATGAGGAAATGAAGCTGATCTCGTCGCTCATGGCCGTTACGCCAAAGCCATCGTTTTATAGGAGCGGAAGCCGGATCTTTTTCATCGAAACGGAAAATAATGGCGCAGTCTGGTCGTATATCGAGATTTCCAGATCCAAGCTGCTGGAGGCTTTGAGGGAAATCGCCAATTTGTATCCGCAATCCGAAGTGCTGCTCGGGGATAAAGAGGCGGGAACCGTTCTGACGACTGCGCAGGAACAGAGTGATTCCGCTGCGGTGTTGGGGTTTTTCGATGATGAAGGCCTGCATAATCCGAATACGCCCGAGATGCGGAAGATGCACGGCGTGAATTATTTTATTACGCCACATGACGTCAGTTCGCTGCATTTATCGCTCGTCATGTATGTGAATCAAAATGAGATCACGCGCCCGTTGAGCCAATTTATCACATGGTTCTACACGCTGTTTATCATCGCGATCATCGTGATGATCCTGTACTCTTTTTCTGTCAATCTGATGATCCACAGGCCCTTATCCAAACTGGTCAAGGCGTTTCATATGATCGAGACCGACAATCTGAACATGATGATCGAATCCAAAACGAAGGATGAGTTCCATTACGTCTTCAACAGCTTTAACAATATGGCACGCAAGCTCAAAAATTCGATCGAGGATAACTATGAGCAAAAAATAGCGCTGCAGCGCTCCCAGCTGAAGCAGCTTCAATCCCAGATCAATCCGCATTTTCTGTACAACAGCTTTTTTAATATTTACATGATGTGCAAAGTAGGCGATTCGGACAGCGCCGCCGAGCTCTCCCAGCGTCTCGGCAGCTATTACCAGTACATTACGAGGAGCGGTGCGGACGAAGTCCCCTTCGATAAAGAATACCGTCATGCGCTCGATTATTGCGATATTCAGTGCATCCGTTTCTCCAACCGGGTACATTTCGAATACGAAGAACAGACGGAAGTCCCCGCCGCAATCACGGTGCCGCGGCTGATCATTCAGCCGATCGTGGAAAATGTGTTTGAGCACGCCTTTGAAGACGGCATGATGGAAGGTAAAGTGTACATCGGTACGAAATACCGGGAAGGGAAGCTGTGCGTTACGGTCGAAGATAACGGGAATTTGGCTACCGATGCCATGATCGAACAGCTCAGCAGCAAGCTCGCCAGGGATTCGAAATCAATCGAGAACACGGGTTTGATCAACGTGAATAATCGATTGAAGCTCAGGTACGGGCCGGAGAGCGGCTTAACGGCGTCAAGAAGCAAACATGGCGGCTTAAAAATCAACCTGACTATTATACCAGAGACATAAAAGGAGGCAGCATCATGTACCGATTGTTGATCGTGGATGACGAGCCGGTTATCGTAAACGGGCTGATTCAGCTTTTTCAGGAAAATACGGAATTCGAACTCGATGTATGTAAAGCCTATTCAGCCGCGCAGGCGCTGAGCATCGCCAAAAAGATGAAGCTCGACATTTTGGTCAGCGATATCCGGATGCCCCAGAAAACCGGTCTGCAGCTGGTCGACGAAATCGCCTACTACTGGCCGCACTGCAGAATTATTTTTCTGACCGGTTACAGCGAATTTGATTATGTGCAGGCTGCGCTGCGGAAGAGTGCGGACAATTACATCTTAAAAACCGAAGGCATCGACCCGATTTTTCGGGCCGTTGGGGAAGCCTGCCATAAGCTTGACGAGGACAACAGCCGCAGAATCCGGGAAGAAAAGGCCAGCATGCATTTTCAAATCGCCGCCCCTGTTTTGAAAAATGAACGCATCAGAAGAATGCTGAAAGGAGAATCTGCGGCTTCGCTTTTGACCGACCCGCGGTACGAAGAGCTGGATTTCCGGCTGAACGCGGAAGAACCGGCATTTTTAGTGCTCAGCAGGATTGACACCCTGGAGGATTTGAAACCGCAGGAAGCGGTGGAATCCGTGCAAAGGGCGTTTACTAATAACCTGCCTGACTCGATCGTCTGTGAGCCCTCCGTATCGGATGAGCAGATCGTTGTGTGGATGCTTCAGCCGCAGGCGGAACTGCTTGGACGTTTCCATCACCCTGATCCGGAAGCCCCTGCTTGGAAAGGATTCACGGCATATATGAAGGGGATCCTGGAGCTGGTGCAAAATGAATGCGAAGGCCTGCTTGGCGCATCGGTGTCATTCGGCGTTTCCGGCGATTTAAGCAGGGGCTGGGAGACGATCCGGGACCAATACAACACGCTGCTCGGAGCACTGGAGTCCAGAGCCTCGCTTGGCCACAAGATGATCGTGATTGATATTAAGCAGGCCCATCAGGAATTTTCGCCGGATCCCGGGCAAATGAAGCAGGAAGACATGAAATCCTGGGTGGTCAACCAGATTCAGAGCTTCATCCAGCACCATTTGTCCGGAGGCGTGTCCCTGACCGCGATTGCAGAGCATGTCCATTTCAATCCGTCCTATCTGTCACGCTACTACAAACAGATGACCGGGCAAAATTTGCAGGATTACATCCAGTCGAAAAAACTGGAATGCGCGCTTCACCTGATGCAACACACCAACCTGAAGTTAATCGAAATTGCCGCCCGGGTAGGCTTCGATTCGCATTCCTATTTTACGACGTTCTTCAAGAAAAAGATGGGGGTTTCTCCCCAGGAATACCGAAACTCCAAATAAGTAAAGAAAGTGAAAGCAAAGTAAAAAACTCAAAATTGATAGCGCTTTCCTTCGGAATCTATAATGATGACGTGAAGCGATCACAAGATGACAGCATACAAAGGGGGAAGGCCATCAATATGAAATTAAATAAGACATGGAAATTGCTTTTGCTCGCCACGGTATCTCTTTCGTTATTCACGGCCTGCTCGAGCCAGGGGAACGACCCGGCGGCAACCTCAGCCGCAGACCCGGCATCCAAAGAAGAAACCAAGAGCACAGACGCGCCGCCCGAACCGCTCGGCAAGTATCCTGATACGGTAACCGTAACGGAGGTGCTGGGTTATAACCCGCCAGAGGACCCGAGGACGCCGAAAGGCATCACGCCTGACCAAAATGCTTACCTCAAAGATCTGAAAGACATGTTAAATATCGAAGTCAAATACAAATGGACCGTTCCATCCAGCCAATTCGAGCAAAAGTTCTCGCTCGCGATGGCTTCGGCCGATCTGCCGGACATGATGGAGCTGGACCAGAAAAACTTCGAAAAGCTGAAAAAGCAGGGCATGCTTACGGATTTGACCGCAGCTTACAACGATTACGCTTCGCCGGAATTGAAGAAATACATGGAGTCCGACGGCGGTTTTGCGATGAAGACGTTCTCCGAAGACGGAAAGCTGCTCGGTATCCCTGCATTCGAAGACCCGTTCCTGTCGACGCAGCTGCTATGGCTCCGTAAGGACTGGCTGGACAACTTGAAACTGCAGCCGCCCGCCACGATGGATGACTTGGACAAGGTCGCAAAGGCATTTGTTGAGAACGACCCGGACCAAAACGGACAAAACGATACATACGGCGTATCGCTGCAAAAAAATCTGTTCTTCTGGGCTTATGATCTGAGAGGTTTCTTTAACGGCTTCGGGGCGTATCCGTCGATTGGCGACAATCAATCGGCCTGGATCAAGGACAGCAGCGGCAAGCTGATTCCCGGCTTGATTCAGCCGGAAGTGAAGAATGCGCTTGGCAAGCTGCAATCCTGGTATAAAGACGGCATTTTGGACAAAGAGTTCGCTTTGAAGGACGAAAACAAGGCTGTCGAAGATATTACGGCAGGCAAAGTCGGCATCGTCTACGGGGAATGGTGGTATCCCAACTATCCGCTGAACCTGAACGTGGACAAGGATCCGAAGGCGGAGTGGATCGCCATTCAAATTCCGGGTCTGGACGGTCCGGGCAAATCGCTGGTGCCTAAGATCCGGAGCGGAAAAGTATATGCTGTCAACAAGAAAATGAAAAATCCGGAAGCCGCTATTAAGATGATCAACTTCTACATCGAAAAAGGCAAAAAGAAATACATGGAACAAAATAAGGCGGAGAACGGATACGTCTACAACTGGTTTAATCCGCGGATCTACAATCCGGCCCAGATCGATACGATCTACACGGAAGTCAACAAGGCACTCGATGCGAAGCAGACCGAAATTACGCTGGATGATGAGAACTACAAAAATGTGGCCGATGTGTTCAAAGCAACCCAGGATTACCTTGCTGGCAATACGGCGAACGCTTCCAAAGGCGTAAACTGGGGCCAATACTTCAGCCGCGCGGCGAAAGACGGCGGTTGGGGGATGACGCGGAAGATCAAGGAAAGCGGAGCCTTCGTGAACAACGAGTTCTTCGGATTGCCGACGGAAACGCAGGTTGAAAAGGGTGCCCAGCTCGATAAGCTGATGCAGGAAGCGTTTACGAAGATCATTTTGGGCGGATCCCTGGACGATTTCGACAAGTTCGTTCAGAGCTGGAAATCCCTAGGCGGCGATCAAATTACCAAAGAGGTTAACGACTGGTACAGTCAAGAGGCTGCGAAATAATTCGATTCGCGATTGCCGCTAGCAATCCTGAAATGAAGTGAAACGGGAGGAGGAGCCTGCTTGAGTACCGGCGATTCCTCCTGTTTACGATTGAACGGGGAGGTCCATCTGTGAGAACGCTGAAAAAGGAATATATCCTTCATCTCATGCTGCTGCCCGGCGTTATCGTGACGCTGATTTATGCCTACGGCCCGATGGCCGGTCTCGTCATGGCTTTCCAGCAGTTTGAGCCGCTGTCCGGCTTTTTTCATTCGAAGTTTGTTGGTTTTGACAATTTCAAATATGTGTTTGCCATGCCTGACTTCAAGCAGGTGCTCTGGAATACGATTGTGATCGCGGTTATTAAAATGGTGTTGTTCCTGCTGGTTCCGCTAATCCTGGCATTGCTGCTGAACGAAGTCACCAAGCGGTGGTTTTCCCGCTTTATTCAGTCGGCCGTATTTCTGCCGTTTTTTCTGTCCTGGACCGTTCTTGGCGGCGTCATTATCGAGCTGTTTTCCCTGAGCGGACCCGTTAACGGACTGGTGACGGCAACGGGACTGAAGCCGATCATGTTTATGCTGGACAACGAGTGGTTCCGCGGCATCGTGATCGGGTCCGACGTCTGGAAAGGAATGGGCTATAACATGATCGTCATGCTCGCCGCCATCACTGGAATCAATGCCACGCTGTACGA
Organism: Paenibacillus rhizosphaerae; assembly: GCF_014192015.1. Taxonomy (GTDB): domain Bacteria; phylum Bacillota; class Bacilli; order Paenibacillales; family Paenibacillaceae; genus Paenibacillus_AQ; species Paenibacillus_AQ rhizosphaerae. The sequence continues at coordinate 1,088,062 of NZ_JACHXJ010000001.1, forward strand.
AGCGGCTGAGGTGGATGGTGCGGGAAGATGGAAGCAGATGATTCATATTACGCTGCCGGGTATGGCACCGATATTGATCTTACTCGGAGTCCTCAGCCTTGGCGGGATCTTGAACGCCGGATTTGAGCAAATTCTGATCATGTATAACCCGACCGTGTATGAGGGAGCGGATATCATTGATACGTTCGTTTACCGGCTTGGTATGTTCAGCCAGCAATTCGGACCTGCCGCCGCCGTCGGATTGTTTAAATCCGCGATATCTTTGGTTTTGGTGTCGCTAACTTATTACGCGGCTTACAAATACAACAATTATCGCATTTTTTAGCTGGAGGCAGAGAGATGCACAAACCCACTTTGAGCAGAAAAATGTTCGTCATTTTCAATTCGGCGCTGCTGACGGCGATTACGCTTCTTGGCATTATTCCGTTTATCCACCTTCTATCCGTGTCCCTCAGTTCGAATACGGCGGCGATGGCCGGCGAGGTCAAACTGTGGCCGGTCGGCTTCAACTTTGATGCTTACCGGTACCTGGGACAAAAGGTAGAATTCTTTCGTTCGTTTGGGGTTTCGATCGAGCGGGTAGCGCTCGGCACGGCGGTCAACATGTTCCTGTGCTTTATTTCGGCTTATCCGCTATCCAAGTCGATAGACCAGTTTAAGTATCGGACGGTCTATGTCTGGTTCTTTGCAATTACGATGTTTTTCGGCGGAGGTCTTATTCCCACGTATATCATCGTGAAAAATACGGGTTTGATCGATTCCATCTGGGCGCTGATTTTACCGGGCGCGCTGAACGTGTGGAACATGGTGCTGATGCTGAATTTCTTCCGGACCATTCCGCGGGAGCTGGATGAGGCGGCCACGATCGACGGCGCGGGGCATTGGAGAATTTTATGGCGGATCTATTTGCCGGTCTCTTTGCCTTCCATCGCGACCATCGGCTTGTTTACGATCGTCGGCCACTGGAACTCCTGGTTCGACGGCATTTTGTATTTGAATTCACCGGAGAAATACCCGCTTCAGACCTATTTATCCACGCTGATTATGTCGATCAATTCACAAATGACCTCCGTTTCCATTGAACAAATCAAAGCGATGGAAAATTTGAGCGAGAAAACGCTGCAGACGGCGCAGATCTTCATGGGCGCTCTGCCGATCATGGTCGTATATCCGTTCCTGCAGAAATATTTCGTCAAAGGGATGACGGTCGGAAGCGTCAAGGAATAGCGAAAGGGGAAAAAGAAGTGAGAAAAGTGAAAGTTGCCTTGATTGGAGCGGGCCTGCGCGGCATCAACTACTTGGAATATGCGCTGTCGCATCCGCACGAGCTTGAAGTGGTTGCCGTGGCCGAACCGGTCAAGGAACGGAGGGAAAGCTTTCAGGCGAGGCACGGGCTGAAGGATTCGATGTGCTTTGAGCATGGGGACGACTTATTCAAAGCCCCGAAGCTGGCCGACGCCGTGCTGATCTGTACCCAGGACCAACAGCATTTCGGGCCGACCATGCAGGCGCTGCAGGCGGGCTATCACGTGCTGCTGGAAAAACCGATGTCACCCGATCCCGAGGAATGCATTCGGATGGGGGAAATGGCTTCACAAGCCGGCCTTGTGTTTTCCATCTGCCATGTCCTCCGGTATGCGCCGTTTTTCCAGACGCTGAAAAGCTTGCTGGCTGATGGTGCCATCGGGCGGTTGATGTCGATCCAGCATAATGAGAATGTGGGGTACTGGCATCAAGCGCACAGCTTTGTCAGAGGAAATTGGCGCCGTAAGGAGGACTCCAGTCCGATGATTCTGGCCAAGTCCTGCCATGACCTGGATATTCTGCTGTGGCTTGCCGGTGCGGACTGCGTCAAAGTATCTTCCTTCGGCACGCTCAGCCATTTTACGGCATCCGAAGCTCCTGAAGGAGCCCCGCCCCGCTGTCTGGACGGCTGTCCGGTCGCGGATGAATGCCTCTATTATGCGCCCGATCAATATTTGACCGATGATACAAACTGGCCGACATCGGCCATCAGCGATGACCTGAGCTACGAAGCCCGTTACAAAGCGCTGCAGGAAGGGCCGTACGGCAGATGCGTATATCACTGCGATAACGACGTCGTCGACCACCAGGTCGTGAACCTCGAGTTTGAGGGCGGTATCACGGCTGCGTTTACGATGAGCGCATTTACAAGGGACGTCAGCCGCACGATCAAGCTGATGGGCACGACCGGGGAAATCCGCGGAGCGATGGAGAAAAACGAAATCGAAATCATTCACTTCGGCAGCGGCAAAGTCGAACGGATTACGTTCGAGGCCATGGGCGGCCATGTCGGTCATGGCGGCGGCGATATGAAACTGATGAGCGATTTCCTCAAGCTGGTACGGGCGGACGCCAAGGCTCAAGGGCTCACCTCTGCAGACCGTTCCGTCCAGAGCCATTTGATGGCGTTCGCCGCTGAAGAGTCCAGAATCGCGGGCGAGATCATCCATTTGAAGGAGTTCGAACAGCGTTTCGGCGTCCGTGAGCCATCGGTGTAATCCCATACCTTCAACAAACCACAGGAGGAACTTATGTCTACGTTTCGATATTCGGGATCTATCTTTTATATGAATGATGAGCCGGTCCAAATTCTGTCGGGAGCCATACATTACTTCCGTGTCGTACCGGAGTATTGGGAGGACCGGCTCATCAAACTGAAAGCCTGCGGTTTGAATACCGTAGAAACGTATGTGCCATGGAATTTGCATGAACCGCAGAAAGGGGAATTCCAGTTTGAAGGCATCGCTGATTTGGTGAAGTTTATCGAACTGGCCGGCAGCCTCGGACTCTATGTTATCGTTCGGCCATCACCGTACATCTGCGCGGAATGGGAATTCGGAGGACTGCCTTCCTGGCTGCTGGCGGATTCGGATATGCGGCTGCGCTGTTACCATCAGCCGTTCCTCGACCATGTGGATGACTATTATGATGTGCTCCTCCCTAAGCTGAAGCCTCTGCTCTGTACCCAGGGAGGCCCGGTGATTGCGCTGCAAATTGAAAACGAATACGGGAGCTACGGCAACGACAAGCAGTACTTGAACTATTTGAAAAACGCGATGATCAGCCGGGGGATGGACGTGCTTCTATTTACTTCGGATGGTCCGGAAGACGCCATGCTCCAGGGCGGAATGGTGGAGGACGTACTGGCAACGGTCAATTTCGGCTCCCGTGCCAGGGAATCCTTCGAGAAGCTGCGGGAGTATCAGCCGGATGCGCCGGTCATGTGCATGGAATTCTGGGACGGCTGGTTTGACCACTGGCGTGAAGAGCATCATACCCGTCCGCCGGCGGATGCCGCTTTTGTTCTGGATGAAATGCTGAGCCTGGGCGCATCCGTTAACTTCTATATGTTCCATGGGGGCACGAATTTCGGCTTCTGGAGCGGAGCCAACGGGCATACGGAAGACAGCTATGAACCAACGGTCACCAGCTACGACTATGATGCACTGTTAAGTGAGAACGGTGAGCCTACGGACAAATATTTTGCCGTTCGTGATATCATCGCAAAACATTTGCCGCTTCCAGCAGACGAGCTGCCGGACCCCATCGCTAAGAAAGCATACGGTAAAGTGGCAATGACGGAGCTTGCCGCCTTGTCCGCCAATCTGGACCGGATTTCAGCGGCGGTGCGCTCTCCCTACCCCGAACCGATGGAGAAGCTCGGCCAGAACTACGGTTTTATTCAGTACCGTACGTTTATCCCCGGCCCGCGGCCTAAGGAGGAGCTGTTCGTTCAGGACCTGCGCGACCGCGCTCTGGTCTACCTGAACGGGGAACTTGCCGGAACACTGGACCGCAGCGAGCCCGGTACGAAAATCGAGTTCGAGGTTCCGCCGGGCGGCGTCCAGCTCACGCTGCTCGTGGAGAATATGGGCCGGATCAATTATGGCCCGTACATGAAAGACAGGAAGGGGATCACCGAGGGTGTGCGGCACGGAAGGCAGTTTTTATCGGACTGGACGACGTACCCGCTGCCGTTAAACGATTTGTCCGGTCTCGATTTTCATGCGCAGCAGCCGCAGCAAGGCCCCGCCTTTTACCGTGGGGAGCTGCAGGTTCACGAACAGGCAGATACCTTTCTGAGCTTGAACGGCTGGACGAAGGGCGTCGTGTTTATCAACGGCTTCAACCTGGGCCGTTATTGGAACATCGGGCCGCAAAAAACGCTGTATGTGCCAGGGCCGCTTTTGCGGGAGGGTGCCAACGAAATCGTCGTTTTCGAATTGTACGGTACAGAACTGCCGGAAATCCACTTTGGTGAACAGCCGGATTTAGGATAGTCGTTTTACGGATCTGGAACCGGGTTTCATGCAGCTCTAGGCTTGATCATGGATCAGGCTTAGAGTTTTTTTGCGTTGAGCCGAACCTATGCGATGAACTTTAAAACGTAAGATTACCAGAGCATTGACCTGACGAATGAAGTAAAGAAAGTGAAAGGTTTGTAAAGATCGAGAAATGGATGCGCTTTCTTTCGGGCTTTATAATGATAGCACGTCATAGATAAGGGCCATGTTTTTACAACTTTATTCCAAATAAGCTGGCGAGGCGGGGGATGTTTATGATCAAGGTCTTACATCATTTTGGCAGTCCCAAATGGCTGTATATGGCCGGGTTGTTGGTCATTGGTTCCATGATCGTTATAGTCACTGCCGGAACCGGAGTTTCAAAGACGAAGCATCACGCTGATGTGATCGCGACGGTCAATGGTGTACCGATTCAAGTCAACGAATTTCGCAGAGCCATAACGGCCAATAAAGCCGGAGTCATCAGCTATTTTTACGAAAAATATGACGCAGAGCCGTCGCTGGCGTTTTGGACCACGGTTTACGGCGGGGAAACTCCGCTGGAGATGCTCAAAAAAAGAGCGCTGCAAACGAGTGTGAACATCAAAATACAGCAAATCATTGCGCAGGAGCAGGGGGTGCTGCAGGATATCGGTGATGACAGTTTTGTCCAATCCCTCCAGCGAGAAAACAAGAGAAGGCAAACCGCAGTCAACCAACATCAGGTAGTTTTCGGGCCTAAAGAGTACAGTGAGGAAGCTTATTTTGAATACGTCATGACGAACGCGATCGTATCCGTCAAAAACCATCTGATGGAGCAGGATTGGAAGCCCGATGAGCAGCAGTTGAAGCAGTTTTACGAATCCCAAAACAGCGCAGGATCGAAGAATCCGGCATTTGATGCTGTGAAAGACCAGGTAGTCAAGGACTATATCGACAACAAATACGAGGGCTATGTCCACGAACGCGTCTCCGGAGCAAAGGTCGTAGTGAACCCGGAGCAGTACGATTTGTTTCAAATGTAACGTTGTAACGCCGATTTGGCATTACATACATTATACAAGGAAAGGATGATGCTTTTTGAGGAAATGGGGAGGTAAGGGGTTCTGCATGACTTTGATTTTCTCCATGGTTTGTTCTATTTTCATCGTTTTGCCGCAGGCCGCCATGGCATCCGGAACGACTTATTATGTGGACCGTACGGGAGGAGACGACCGGAATAACGGAACAAGCCCAAATGCTGCCTGGAAGTCATTGGACAAAGTCAATGAAACAACCTTTTCTCCGGGGGACAAGATTTTGTTTAAAGCCGGGGAAAGCTGGAATGGCAGGCTGTGGCCCAAAGGCTCAGGCGAACAGGGAAGTCCCATCATCATTGATAAGTATGGGGAAGGCAGCAAGCCGTTAATCGCCGGGGTGACGTCAGAGCTGGAAGCGGTCTTTTTGAAAAATCAGCAGTATTGGGAGATCAGCAACCTAGAAGTAACGAACAGCTCCCCCTTGCCCTTTGACAGGGACTGGCAAAACCCGCGCGGACAACGGCGAGGCGTCTACATCTTAAATGAAGAAGCGGGACTGCTGCACCATATTCATATCAAAAATTTGAACATTCATGATGTAGACGGTTCTTATACGACACGATCCGGCGGGATTATTTTCGACTCGATCGGGTCAACGACCCCCAGCGCTTTTGACGACGTCCTGATTGACGGTAATATGCTGACGGACGTGGATGCCTATGGCATTTACATCGGTTCCAACTGCATTCTGCGTTACGGAATGGGCGATTTATGGCCATGGGTGCCGAAGCCTTACGGGCCTTGGACACCTTCGACCCGTGTGAACATATCCAACAACACCGTCCTCAGAGCCGCAACGGGAGGAATCGCATGGAACGTAACCGATGGAGCGGTTGTCGAGCACAATACGGTAGGGCAGGCTACATATCTGGCAACCAATGCCTCCATCTGGTGGGCCTATTCGGACAACAATCTGGTCCAATTCAACGAATCTTTTGCCAGCGTCAACGGCGCTGAAGACGGTCACGGCTTCGACGTGGACGCGGGAAACATCGGTTCGCTCGTCCAGTACAACTACAGTCATGATAACGCAGGCGGATTTATGCTTTTTGTAAACGATACGTATGACACGATCAATACGGTCGTAAGGTATAACATCAGCCAGAATGACCGAAAAAGCATTTTCCGGTACAGCGGATCGATCGATAACGTGTATAACTACAATAATACGGTTTACGTCGGCAAATCATCCGGCAACCCGGTTATGAGCGATTATTTCACCAAGGCTTCCGGCGCTCCGCGCAACATCAAAAATTATAACAATGTCTATTACAGCTCAGGGGATAAAGGCTGGGATTTAAGGGGGCAAACGTTCGACTACAACGCGTATTATGGAGGGAACACGCTCGTTCAGGCCGATGCCCATGGGGTAACCGGTGATCCGCAATTTACGAATCCAGGCAGCGGAGCGGAAGGGATGAATACTGTCGACGGTTATAAGCTGCTAGCCGATTCTCCTTTGATCGGTGCAGGCATTCGCATCAAAGCAAACGGAGGCAGGGACTACTTCGGCAATCGGTTATACAATGAGGCCCCGGATATCGGCGCACACGAATACGAAGGCAGCGTGCCTCCAGCCGGTTCTATGCCGGACCCTATCGACGTTGTTCAGATCCGGCCGGTCAGCACGCCTGTCGATGACTTGGCTCCACAGGCTGCCGCAAGCACGACATTTCGTTCGTCATCTTCACAGCCGATTGATAACATAAACGATAAGTTTTACGACACCGCCTGGTCTACCGAGGTTTCACCTTCTTTTCCGGGATATATCACGCTTGACTTTGGGGCTCAAACCATTTCTGCCAATCAATTGAAGATCAATACGAGATTTGGGCAGGAATCGGGGATCACGGACTTCGAACTGGAATACGACAACGGGTCAGGATGGGTGCCGGTTCGGACGAATATTCATCTGTCCTGGGATGTGAATAACGGTTCGTATGAGATCAAATCCGTCGAGTTTCCGCTCACCCGGTTTTCCAAAATCCGATTGAAAGTGCATGGAGGAAATGCGCAGTCCGGCAGGATCACGATGAACGAACTAGAAATATATAATAATCCGGATTTTTCCAAAGATATGATCACCACGTCATTCCCTACAGGGGCGGGTACCATTACAAACATTATCGACAACAATTTGAACTCGGCATGGGGAAGCGACGTTAACGTATCTTTTCCGGGCTATATTTCGCTCGATTACGGACATGACCCCGTACCTGTCAACCAGGTCACATTGGTTACCTTTTTCGGCATGGGTCAAGGGATCACCAAGTTTGACGTGGAGTATTACGACGGCAGCGGCTGGAGGACCGCATTACCTGATGCATCGGTCGAATGGAAGCTTAACGACAGCACCCAAGAAAGACAGACCGTTACGTTTCCGACGGTTCATGCTTATAAGCTGCGGCTGAAAGTGAATGATGGGAACCGGGTATGGGGCAATATCGCGCTGAATGAGCTTATCGTTGAGCATGCCCCTGAACATGTTCCCGTCACGGGCATTTCGATCGACCGGCCGAAGTTCGTTTTTAATGCGTCTTCCGATCGCAGTGCGTCACTGCAGGCTGCCGTCAGTCCCAGCAACGCGACCAATAAAAAAGTCATATGGAGTACCGATGATGATCAGGTCGTTGAGGTGGACGGTGAAGGACGTGTGAAGGCAGTAGGGGAGGGAAAGGCTGTTATTACGGCAACGACGGAAGGCGGGAATTTTCAGGCTGCCAGCCAAATAACCGTCGATTGGACAGCCCCCGAGATCAGGCTGGGCCCTGTGACTACATCTGAATTAACCTCAGGTACGTTCCAACCGAGATTTGAACTATCGGACGCCTGGACCGGTGTCGATAACGCGAAAACGGAAGTCCTGCTGGATGGAAAGGTTCTGACGGATTTAAGCGACACACCCATGTACGAGCTGGCACTAGGAGCGCATACGTTCACCGTTAAAGCCAGTGATTTGGCGGGGAATACCAGCGCAAAGTCCGTTGATTTCGAAGTGAAAACAAGCAACGCGGCTCTCGAGGAATTAGTTCAGCGCTTCGCAAAAGTCGGCTGGATTGACAACAATAGGATGACGAACAGCTTGCTGAAAAAGCTGCAGAATCAACATGTAAGCAGCTTTATCCATGAAGTCAACGCTCAAAAGGGAAAACATGTATCCGTCGACGCTGCGGGGTACCTGCTTCGCGATGCGGAATCGCTGCTGAATGAACAGTAGGTCGCTTCTAGGCCATTATGCAAGATTGAAACGCCCAATACAACATTTTCCAACCTTGAAGGGAGAGTCATTCATGAAAAAGCATTTGATTATACCGATCGTCAGCCTGCTGATCGTATCCTTGTTCTCAACGAGCGCCATGGCCGCTGGTCAAGGGAATGGCAAGGAAGTCGGCACGACCGTAATGTCCTACAACATTCATCATGGCGTCGGTCTGGACGATCAGCTGAGTCTGCACAGAATTGCGGATGTGATCCGGGATTCCGGCGCAGAGATCGTTGGTCTGCAGGAGGTGGACCGGTTTTTCGGGGAGCGAAGCGGCTTTCAGGACCAAGCCAAGGAATTAGCAGATCTGCTCGGTTATCACTACGCATATGGTGCCAATCTGGATTTGGAACCGGCGGATGGCCAGACGAACAACCGCCAATATGGAACCGCCATCCTTAGCAAGTATCCGATCCTCCGGTCTGACAATGTACTGCTTAGCAGCTTCGGCGATGAGCAGCGCGGCGTTCTGCATGCGGTCGTCAATTTGCGGGGAATTCATGTGGATGTGTATAATACGCATCTGGGACTCGATGCCGCAAGCCGTAAGGCGCAGGTGCAGGAAATCGTTAATCTGGCTACCACGGCTGATGGACCAAAGCTTCTCATGGGGGATTTTAATGCGGAACCTGACAGTCCGGAGTTTCAGGCTGTGTTAGACAGCGGTTTATTCATTAACAGCTTTCAAGGCGTTGAAGATGCCTATACGTTTCCGGCCGACCAGCCGTCCGAAACGATCGATTACGTCGTAACTTCGCCTGAAGTTCAGCATTCGAATCAACGCGTGATCGCTACGGAAGCTTCGGATCACCGGCCGATCGCCGTCGACGTGGTGTTCAAACGATAATGGCCCCATTAGGACTGCTTATAAACAGCGTGAAAACCCGCCCGGATGGGCGGGTTTTCCTTTTTCCATTTGCCAAGGGTTCTTTTGACAGAAGCCCACAGTTTATGGGGACTGGCATAAGACTTCCCTTTTCGATAAGTACTGGCAAGCCCGTCAGCTTTTGATCGCCCCGGCTGCGATGTCGGAAATAAACTGCTTGCTGACAAACAGGAACAAAATGATGAGCGGAATGACGGCGAGCAGCGTGCCCGCGATAACCATCGCATAATCGGTCACATAAATTCCGTTCAGGGAGGAGAGCGCCACCTGCAGCGTAAATTTACGCTCGTCGTTCAGGATGATCAGCGGCCAGAGATAATCGTTCCAGGAGCCGATGAAGGTGAACGCTCCCAGGAAGGACAACGCCGGGCGAAGGATCGGGATCGCGACGTTCCAATAGAGCCGGAAGAAGCCGCAGCCGTCGATGCGGCCGGCATCCAGCAGTTCGGAAGGAACGGATTCCTCCGCGTACTGGCGGATCCAGAAAATGCCGAAGGCATTGGCCATGCCGGGAATGATCAGCGCCTTGAAGGAGCCCACCCACCCGAACTTCGCCATGATGACGAAAGAAGGAACGAGCGAGAGCTGCGCCGGCGCCATCATCGTGGCGAGCAGCAGGACAAACAGCCACTTTTTGCCGGGAAACTTGAATTTCGCAAACGTAAAGCCTGCCAGGGAATCAAAGAACAGGACCAGCAAGGTACTGCAGCAGGCCACAAACAGGGTATTGAGAAACGCGCCGAAGAAATCGATGTTCTCGAACACCCGCGTCACATTGCTGATAAACTGTGTCCCGAACCAGAACTTGGGCGGGAAGCTGTAGATTTCCGCAGTGGTACGCGTAGCCATGACGGCCAGCCAGTAAAAAGGAAAAATGGAAACGATGAGTCCGACGATCAATCCGAAATACAGCAGGATAGAAGACTTCCTTTTAACCATGCTTATCACCCCGTTTATTCATCTTTGGCACCGCCGCCCTGAACTACCCGCCAGTTGAAGATCGAGAAGAGGGCAATCAATATGAACATGCCCCAGCCGACGGCGGAGCCGTAGCCGAAGTAATTGTTCACGAATGCCTCGCGGTACAGGTAGAGAACGATCGTCAGACCTCCGCCGCTGACGCCGCCGTCGTTGCCGACGAGCACCTGCGATTCGGTGAAGATCTGCATGCCTCCGATGGTCGAAGTAATGACGGTAAAAAGAATAATAGGCCGTAAATTCGGGATCGTGATGCGAAAGAAGGATTGGACGCCGGTGGCTCCGTCAATTTTGGCGGCCTCATAGAGGACGGTAGGGATGCTCTGGAGTCCCGCCAAATAAATGATGGCATTGTATCCAACCCAGCGCCAGATGACCATGATGGATACGGCCAGCTGGATGCCCCAGGTTTTGTTCAGCCATTCCACGGGGGAAATCCCGAACAGGGACAGGAAGTAATTCAGCAGCCCGTAGTTGTTGGAGAATACGGTGCTGAACACAATCGCCACCGCAACGAGTGAAGTAACGTTCGGCAGAAAGTAACCGATCCGGAAAAAGGTACGGAACCTCACAAACGACGCATTCAGCAAAAACGCGATGATGAGCGCGAAGAACAGCATCGGAATGGTCGAATAGATCCAGATCAGGAGCGTGTTGCCGACCGCCTTCCAAAACTCGGGATCGGTAACCATGAACTGATAGTTGTTCAGACCGTTAAAGGTCATGACGCCAATGCCGTCCCATTTTTGGAAAGAAAGATACATCGAGAACAGGATCGGGAACAAGCCGAAGACGGCAAACAAAATATAGAATGGGGAGATGGCCAGGTATTCTTTCCGGTGCTTCCATATTTCAGACCCCAATCCCCGCTTCCGCTCCGGCGACTGCATGGAGCTGCCGGGATCGAATTGAGTTCGCTTCTGTAATGGTTGACCCATAAGACTCTACCTCCATAGTCGGGATGGTATGACCGTTTAACGCAGCAGCTCCTTTTTCACTCTGGATAGTGCATCGTTCCATGCCTTATCCGGGTTTTTGCCCTGAAGGGCGACCGATGACAGCTCACGGCTTACAATGCCGTTCAGGTTGGCATATTTTGTGCCGAAATAGGAGGGCTTCACGTTGCGCGCGGACTCCGTAAAAATTTCACCGGTAGCTTGGCCGCCAAAAAAATCCTCTTTCTGCTTCATAACGTCCGAATCGAGCGCCTTGGAGGCGGAAGGGAACAAGTTGAGTTCCTTGAAGCTGGTTACCTGGTTTTCAGGATTCAGGAGCCAGCTCATCACCTCGAAGGATTCTTTCGGGTATTTGCTCGTTTTCATAATGGCGAGGAAGGAGCCGCCGTTGTTGCCGTCTCCGCCCGGAGCTCGCGCGACGCGCCATTTGCCCGCCGTATCCGGGGCCGCGTCCATCAGGATTTGCTTCGCCCATACGGCGCTCACGAAGGAAGCGATTTTGCCGTTGTTCATCGCGGCGTTCCACTCGGAGGAGAACGTGCTGGCATTGGCGAGCAGCCCCATTTGAGAGGCTTTGACCGCCAGGTCCCACGCCTTCTTCATGGATGAGGAAGGATCCTCGCCGATGAAATTTTCGTTTTTATCAAAATAAATTTTATCCGACTGTGCGTTGACCTGGGAATACACCTGACCGATGTTGTCGAGCAGCTTCACCTTGCCGCCGAGCGCTTTCTGCAGCTTCTCGCCTGCGGCGAAATAGTCCTCCCAAGTGCCCATCATTTGATGAACCTCTTCCGGTTCGGTCGGGAGGCCCGCTTGCTCGAACAGGTCCGCGCGGTAAAACAATGCGGTTGGGCCCGTGTCGATCGGCATGGCGATCATCTCGCCCTTCGGCGTGACCCCAAGCTGCCATTTCCAGTCGAGGTAATCCCCTTCAATGTCCTTCGCTCCGAGATCGTACAGGTTGTAGAAACGGTCGGCGCTTGGGAACAGCTCGGTAACCCAGTCGTTAAAGGCCACGATATCCGGACCGCCGCTGCCGGCAGCCAGCGTCGTTTTCAGCTTGGATTTGAAGTCGCCCCCGATTTTTTGGGCGTTGATGCGGATTCCCGGGAACTGCTTCTGGACCGCGTTGATCAAATTGTCGTCCAGACTCCGGTTCCAGTACCAAAGAGTAAGCGTTTTCGCTTTACTATTAGATGAAGACCCGCTAGAACATCCGCTAACCATGAAAGCAACAAGCAATAAACACGTTAATAAGATTCGGTATTTTGCCATCGTTTTCGGCCTCCCATCGCGGCTTTATGGTACTGCAGCAGCATCATCACTCCTTTAAATCCCTAAAATGTGTCCGTTCTACGAACATTATAAACGCTTACAAAACATTTTGGAACCGCTTGCTTGAAATTCGACGGTCGTAGGACATTGCCCCCGCGCCATATATTGAATATGGGTTTACCATCTGAAGGGAGGGAGTTCGCCACTGTCAGTCCGCAGCCTTTATCGCCGTTATGCCGCGGCAGCACTCGTTCTAGTTCTGTCCTTTTGCTGGATGTTTCCGGCCGGGGCCGAGGCAAAAATTGCCTCGCAAGACCTCATTATCGTCAATAAAAAGACGAATAAATTGGCATATTTTAGCAGTGGGAAGTTGGTCAAGGAGTTCAGGGTAGCGACGGGAAAGTCGCCTGAACTGACGCCGGAAGGAACGTTCGAAATCGTCAACAAGATCAAAAACCGTCCGTATTACAAAGAAAAAATTCCCGGTGGGGATCCCCGCAATCCGCTCGGAGACCGTTGGATCGGCCTCAATGTCAACGGGACGATGGGGACGACGTACGCCATCCACGGCAACAGCAACAAAAACTCGATCGGAAAGTACGTCAGCGCGGGATGCATCCGCATGTACAATGATGAGATTCACTGGCTGTTCGAGCAGGTGCCTCTGCATACGATGGCTATTATTACGACGTCCAGCCTCAGTTTTGAAACGATCGCCCAAAATCACGGCTATGCGGTGGGTGTGCAGTCGTATGACGGAAAGCTGGTGGTGAATGGAAAAGAGGCCCAGCTGAAGCAGGATTTGATCATGGTCGATTCCCGCATTTATATTCCGCTTCGCGCTTGCTTCGAGCTGCTGGGCGGGACGGTTGAATGGAACGCCGGCACCCAAACGGTGACAGTCTACACGGGAATTCGCAAAATTACCCATAAGGCGCTCTCCGGCAAGGCTGTCGTGAATGGCAAAACGGTAAACATCACCGCCTCCCGGTTTCAGGGGAATTCGCTGATGCTTCCGCTTCGCAACATGTCGGAAATATCCGGTTACTCGGTCGTGTGGGACGGAGCTTCCAATACGGTGAACCTAACAACGGGCAAATAAGCCCAGCCGCGCATGCGCGGCTTTTTTTTGTGCCGTGGAAAAACAGGGTTGGAACTGCCGGCAAGGGTGTGTATGATGGAAACAAATAGAAGCGGCCGCGGCTCTGGTCCGGCCGTTGGAGGGCAAAATATACGAAAGAGGTGTGCGTGATGGATAGCGGGATCGAAATTGTGGATTATTCGCCGGAATGGGCGGATGTGTTCGCCCTGGAGAAAGAACGGCTGTCCGGATTAGCGGGCTTGGATGCAGTGGTGATCGAGCATGTCGGCAGCACGGCCATTCCCGGGCAGCAGGCCAAACCCGTGGTGGATATGTTCGTCGGCGTGAAGCCGTTCCGTCCGGCTGCTTATTACAAAGACCTGCTGGATCCGGCCTGCTATACTTACGTACAGACCGGGATGCGGGGAAGGCATTTATTTGCCAAATCGACGGAGGGAGTCTGGACGCATAATGTTCATCTGATGCCTTACGACGAACAGTTCCATACCCGCAACGAAATGCTGCTCCGCGATTACTTGCGCCGCCATCCGGAGCTCGTGGAGGAGTACGGAGCCATTAAATGGCAGGCGGCCCGAAGCGCTGAATCCATGAATGCTTACACCCGGGCCAAAACGGCATTTATTCAATCGGTCGTCGATGCAGCCAGAGCGGAGAAAGGGCTTCCTCTGGAAGACGTATGGGAAGAGTAAGCTGTCAACAAGTTACGCCCGGACGGCTCGATGAATGATACGGACGGGTTCGCTGGTGTAGGTCTCCAGGTCGACCCGTTCCACAATATAGGATGCCGGCTGCTCCGCCAGCAAAAAAAAGCATGCCAGCGGAATCAAACGCTTGGCATGCTTATTGACGATTAACGGTTTCGAGACGATTTGCTTGATGTCCTCCCGATATACCGGAAAACGAGCAAGCTTCCGGCCAGGCACAGGAAACTTGTCAGCAGCAAGGATCTCATGACGCCATGGTTCAAATCTGGACTTGCGGCCATGAGGACGCCGGGCATCGCCACTCCGAGCGTAGCGCCGAGCTGACGGAAGGCATTCAGCGCGCCGGAAGCCGTTCCCGTCTTGCCCTGCGGCGCGGCAGTCATCACCACGGAGACGAGCGGCGGCAAAATAAATGAGATGCCGCAGCCGATCAGCAGCAGCGCAATCCCGGTGGGAATATACCCTGTATCTTCAGAAAGGAGAGCCTGGACAAGCATTCCGGTGCATGCCAGGAGAAATCCTGTACCGATGGTGCGCGGTGCTCCAAACCGGCTGATCAGCCTGCTCATCAGCATGGGATTCACCGCCATAGGGATCGTCAGCGCAAGAAAGGCAAGGCCCGTTCCCATAGCTGAATAACGGTGGAGCTGCTGGAAATACAGCGTCATGACAAACAGCACGCCGGAAAGGCCGAAATTAATAAGCAGCCCGGCCGCTAATCCGGTCACGAGCACCCGGCTTTTGAACAAGGACAGGGGCAGCATCGGCGAACCACTTCGTTTTTCGATCCAGACGAACAGGCCGATAAGCAGGGAGGCGGCAGCGAACAAAATAAGAATGACGGGTGATCCCCATCCGAGGTCCTCGCCTTCCATAAAAGCGCTCGTCAGTGCCGCCACGGCCAGCAGGCCGGCAAGCTGACCGGCAGGATCCATGCCGGA
Source organism: Paenibacillus rhizosphaerae (assembly GCF_014192015.1). Classification (GTDB taxonomy): domain Bacteria; phylum Bacillota; class Bacilli; order Paenibacillales; family Paenibacillaceae; genus Paenibacillus_AQ; species Paenibacillus_AQ rhizosphaerae. The sequence goes on from NZ_JACHXJ010000001.1 coordinate 1,103,555, forward strand.
GTGTGCTGGTCCCCGGGCCGAAAAGTCGACGTTCGCCCGCGTCCACCGCCAGCTGAGGATTCCCACGGGGATGTTCAGCAGAAAAATGCTCTGCCACCCAAGGGTGTCGACCAGAATGCCGCCGATGATCGGACCGGCGGCAAGCGCCAAGCCCGACACCGCCGCCCAGATGCCGAGTGCCTTGGCCCGGCGGGCGGGATCTGTAAACGTCTCCGCCATGATCGTCAGAGAAGACGGCAGCAGTGCCGCTCCGCCGACGCCGAGCAGCGCTCTGAAGCCGATCAGCCAGCCGATGGCGGGCGAGACGGCGCATAGGACCGAAGCCAGCATAAACAGGACGATCCCGCTCAAAAAAACGCGGGCCGCCCCTAATCGATCGGCCAGCGCACCCATGCCCATCAGCATGCTGGCAAATACCATCGTATACGCGCCCGTTACCCAGCTCATTCCGCTGAATCCACCGCCCAGCGTATCCCGGATGGCAGGGAGCGCGACGGTGACGACCGTCGTGTCCAGCAGCACGATGAAGTAGCCGAGGGACAGCCCTGCAAGCAGCCAGGAAGACCGGTTTCTTTGGTTGGCCGGCTTGGTCCCTGCTGTAATTGATGTTCCATTCATTCCATAAACCCCTCTCTTGAACTTTTTCAAACCCATCGATGTGTTGTATAGTGTATATTCAGAAGAAACGGGGATGAAGAGAGCGGTTTATCCTAGGAGTGGTACTCCTATGGAGCCGTCATCTTGCCCACTTCGGATAGAAAATGGGGGGGCTTTACATGGAGACGACGCATCAGCGTACGAGCCAGCTTGCCGAATTTTTGCAGACCCGACGGGCCCGTCTGGCTCCGGAACAGGCGGGTCTCCCCGGTGGAGGGAGACGAAGAACGCCCGGCCTTCGGCGGGAGGAGGTGGCGCTGCTTGCCGGCGTGAGTGTCGATTGGTACACGTGGCTTGAGCAGGGAAGGGACATCTCGGTGTCCTCTCAAGTGCTTGAGAGCATCGCCAAAGCGCTGCAGCTGGATGAGAATGAGACGAAGCATCTGTTTTTGCTGGCCTCGAGACTTCTGCCGTTTCATTATCAGCAGCCGGAAATGTCGGTCAGTCCGCTCCTGCAGACATTCCTGGACGAACAGGGGGAACATCCGGCGTTTGTGGCCAATTCCCGCTGGGATATCGTCGGCTGGAACAAAGCGGCGCGCCTCGTATTCGGCGATTATGAGCAGATGACGGTCAGGGAGCGGAACTCGGTTTGGAGAATGTTTGTTTCTCCCTATACGAAGGAGCTTCTGGGCGAGGGATGGGAGAAAAACGCCAGGCTGCGGCTCGCCCAGTTTCGTGCGGGATACGGACTCAATGTGGAGGACCCCTGGTGGAGCGGGATGATTGAAGATTTGAACAAGGAAAGCGAGGAATTCAGGGCATGGTGGCCCCAGCATGATGTGCTGAACGTCAAGGAAGGCCGGAAAAAAATCTACCATCCGCGCGTGGGGCTGCTTGAATTCAGCCATATTACCTTCCAGGTGGAGGACTCTTATGATCTTCGCGCCACGGTGAACCTGCCCTACAATGACGAGACCATACAGAGAATGAAACAGCTGCTGCAGTGAAGAGCAAAAGGCAGAAACCCATGCGGTTTCCGCCTTTTTTGCTGAGGCGGTCCATTATTTTGCCCCCTTCCGTAACTCGCGGCTCTGCGGCGGAATATGATCGTATAAGACGTAATTCAATTGCGGCGGCTGGCGGGCGGGACTTCGCCCAGAAGCCTGACAGGAGGCGAGGACGGTCGATAAGCATCTGCTCATATATGATGTTGACTGGTGGATCCTGGGCAAGACGGCCAAGATGATTCAACAGCATCACCCCTTCCTGGACATCATGTCCGCCAAACAGCTGGAGGAGAGCATCCGAGACAAAGGCAGCGAGGCGCTGAACCGGGAATATTCCCGAATCTCCGCCATGTGCCTGGGCCTGGCGGCATTTGCTATCTTTAAGCATATCCGGATCGATTCATCCGCAGCGGTCTCCTATTATTATTTCAGTAAAAATTACGACACGTTCCGTGAATGGGCTGACAAGCCGGAACCCGATTCCGATTTTTTGCGTTTGGTGATTCCCCGTATCGGATCGATTGGGGCGATGAATCTGAAGCTGACCGAATGCCTCAAAGCGATGGCACCGAGTGCTTCCGTCCGGCATATCGGACACTTTGTCGACCATGCGCTGTTCCATCCCGTTTCTGCGGACGTGGACCTGCAGGAGCGGAAAGACGGACCGCTCGTCATCGGGTGGGCGGGAGATCCGGGAAAGGCGTCCAAAAGGTATGCCGCTCTGTACGAGCCGATCAAAAAGCATTTTTCCAGCCGGCTGGACGTGCTTTTCGTTGAAACGGCCGGAGCGTATGCGCACGAAGACATGCCGCGCTTCTATCGGGATATCGACCTGCTGCTGATCACGTCGGCGAATGAAGGGGGCGGAGCGACGGCGCTTGAGGCCTTTGCCAGCGGCAAACCGGTACTGTCCACCAACGTAGGATACGTAAAGGAAGCGGCCCATCCCAGCGGGCATCATTTGATTTTGGACAGTGACGATCCCGGAGCATTCATCCAGGCCATTGACAGCTGCCTTCAGGAAAGATCGCGTTTAAGGGAAATCGGGCGTCTATGCAGAGCGGAAATCGAAACACACTGGACCATTGAGCTTGGCGTGAAACGCTGGCTTGCCGTCCTGTTCGGAATTTAGGAGGTGACGACTTACATGGGCACATCAAACTGGCAAAACCTGTCATATTGCGTAGAACTCATCCGGCAGGCGGCTCCGGCCCGTGTACTTGATATCGGTGTCGGGTTCGGCCGGTGGGGCATGCTCTGCAGGGAATTTCTCGACGTCTGGCAGGGACGCGTCTTTCGTGAGCAGTGGCAGACAAGGATCGAGGGGGTCGAAGTGTTCCCGAAAAATGTGGACGACTATCATCGCTACTTTTACAACCATATATATATTGGGGATGCTTATGAACTAATGGTGAAGCGGCAGTTTGGTGCCTATGATTTGATCATTCTGGGCGATGTCCTTGAGCATTTTGAGAAGGAGCGCGGAATCCAGCTGCTCGAAGCGTGCCTGAAGCATTGCCGCAGCCTGCTTTTGAACGTTCCGATTGGGTCTGATTGGCCGCAGGGCGCCGAATACGGCAATGAATACGAAACCCATCGCAGCGTTTGGACGGAGGAGGAGTTGGACCGGTATCCGACCGCCACGAAACACATGTTCAAGGATTATATTCATCGTGACTTTGCCACCTACTTGTTCCAGGGCGCACAGCCGCACGGATAAATGTCAGGCTTTGGTCAATATCAACACCGAATGGGGGAAGCGCCATATGACAGGGCATGGTGCTAGCAGAGATTACGTGGTCACTGAAATTCCTGTTGAGATGCTGTTCACCGAATTGGATGTTCGGTCGGCCCGTACCGACCATCTGATCGAATCGTTTACGGACCGTTGGTACGAACACCATCTTCAGTATGCCGACATTTCCATGATGCGGCTTGTGCCGCACCGGGAGCTGTACCGCTATTTTGCGGGAGAGCCTGGCGCTGCGCCCGATGCTTACCTGGATTGGCATGAGCAGATTCACGCGACACGGGGAATAACGCCGCTGATGTCCGGAAAAGAGCTGCTGAATCAAAGACGGCTCGAAAACGACAATATGCGGTCTGAGCTCCACATCGGATCGGACTTTTTTTTCGATCATCCGGTCAAAGCGAGATGGAATCCGGGCGGATACTTTAATATTTTGGATGGACATCACCGGGCTAGTTTTCTGTACTGCCTCGGCTTTCGGAGAATTCCCGTCCGGATCCCGCTTCAGGATTACCCGGTCTGGCTTCATTCTGCGGCAGCGGCTGAGGTCGAGCAAACGATGAAGGATCAGCAGCGAACGCTGATCTACACGCCGATCTTACATCCGCGGTTTTATGGTATGCACAGCGAGCGGGACGAGACGTATCCAACAAGGCTTGATCATATTGCCCGGTTTTTGGGGCCAGGGAAGCTGAAAGGGAAGAAGCTCCTGGACATCGGCTGCAACATTGGTTACTATGCGAGGCATTTCGTCAGGGAAGGGGCGGAAGTCACCGGGTTTGAACCCGATCCGGACCACTATGCCCTCCTTCACAAGCTGAACGCGATGGAACGGACGGCGTTTTCCGTCATGACGGAGCGCTTTGAACAATCCGAAGCCATTCAGCAATATGATATCGGACTGCTGCTGACCGTTTTTTATCATGTTATGAAAGATCCGGAAGCTTGCAGGCGGTTTCTCGCCCAGCTGGACCGGAGCGTCTGCGGCGTGCTCTTCTGGGAATCCGGGGATGCCATTGAAGCGGAGAAGAAGATGCTGATGGAGAATACCGGTTTTAACCATTATGAAAAGCTGGCGGATACGTTCGGTACGGGGAAGTACCGGGAACTCGGTGTTTTTCGAAAAGCATAGACCGGCAGCCTGTAAATCTATCGGAAGCGGAGGTGAAATGCGGATGCATGACGATTTGTCCGTTCTGATTCCATACCAGCCCGACGGCGGGCCGAGGGATGAGGCGCTGTCCTTTGTCCTTCGGTTTTACAAGCACATTCTGCCTTCGGCGGACATTTGCATCGGGGAGATCGGCGCGGATGAACCTTTCAGCAGATCCAGGGCGATTAACCGGGCGGCGTCCCGGGCAAGCGGCGGCATCTTCATCATTGCCGACGGTGATATCATTTACGACCCGCAGCTGGTGGCCGATTCAGTCCGGTGGATCGAGCAGGGGCGGTGGGTGATTCCGTTCAGCCGGATCAACCGGCTGACGCAGCGCGTTTCCCGGTTGGTCATGGAGGGTGAAGCAATCTGGCCCCTGGATACCGAACTGGATACCCGGGAAGAACATGCGGCCTTTTTTGTCGGGGGCTTAAATATTGTCGGCCGGGAGGCATTTGAACGGATAGGCGGTTACGATGAGCGTTTCATCGGCTGGGGCGGGGAGGACGAAGCTTTTGCCTATACGATGGATACACTGGCGGGCGAGCATGTCCGGCTTGACGGACTGATGTTCCATTTCTGGCATCCGTTCGTCGGTCCGCAGGGCAACCCCCATTATGAGCATAATTACAAGCTTTTTGAGCGATATCGAGCTGCTCGCGGAGACAGGGAGTCGATGAACGAGCTGATTCGGGAAAAGCAGGCGGGTAAGCCCTGACTCTAAGACGCTCCGCCGCAACATGGGCAGCATGGGATGAAAAGGAAAGGGAGGAGCAGAATCTATGACATTATCGGTCATTGTCCCGATCTTGAACGAAGAGACCTTTGTCCCTTTGTATCTGGAGAGTGTGGCAGCCTTCGCCGATGAAATCATTATCGTGGATGGGGGAAGCACGGACGGAAGCCTGGAGCATATCGCCCGGCTCATGACGAAGTATCCGATCCGGCTCTTCACGATGCCGCAGACAGGACTTCCCTATACCGAGGACTGGAACGAATCGGAAGTACGGAACTTTCTGATCGGTCAGGCCACCGGGGATTGGATTATGAACCTCGATATTGATGAAATCATGGACGACAGGTTCCGGGACGTGCTGCCTGGGCTGATGGCGAACACCGCCGTTGATGTCTATCAATTTCCGTTTGTGAACTTTTGGAAAGACCCGAACACGATTCGGGTCAACAGTCCGGGAGATGAACGCTGGTCCAATGACATTACCCGGATGTGGAGGGCCGGAAAAGGCATCCGTTACCGTGACGAGAAGCATCACTGCACGTTGGAAACGGCCGGCGGAGCCAGCATCTGGAGCGTTCCGCGCGGCCGGGCAGACGTTAACGTATATCACTACCACTATGCGATCGGCAAGCGGATCAAATATAACGACAACCGCAGAGGAGACGTCAATCTGCTGGACAATGAAGGGGAGCCGGATTGGAATTATATCCATCAGGAGTACCAAATCGCCACGGTCCCTTTTCAAGGGGAGCATCCGGCCGTCATTCAGCGTTATTTGGCGCAGCTCAGCAACAATGGTTAGAGCACTCAAACTTTAAATGATGAAAGAGTGAAAGCCCTCACTTCCGAACCGGGGATGATCCGGGATCCGGGTGAGGGCTTTCTCGTGCCGACAGAACGATTGACTCAGCCATTGAAGGAAGGGCTCATCAAGCAAGTGACAGCTGCACGAGGCGGGCCACCTGATGCTCACCGTAAAGATGAAAATCCGGCAATTTGGCGGCCAGCGGCTCGATCTGTCCTGTCTCGTAGCACATTCCATCCGCCGCATAACGATCGGCATGAATTTCCTCGAACACCTGCTGCGACCCGCAATAAATGGCTAGATCGAAGCTGATCTGGCTGAATAAATCGATACGGTTGGTCAAATACAACCGGGGGCCGGCCTTGCGGATGCCGACGACGGGATGCTGAAGATATGTCATCGTGTAGACAATCACGGTACAGCCGTCCATTTGGGAGAACTGCTTCACCAGCTTCTGCCATCTTGCAGGTTCGTCGCTCCAGGACGATTCTCCAAGCACCAGCACCCACTTTTCTCCAGGATGGAGAGCATCGGCCTGTTCCCGGACTTCTTCAGGGGTTACTGCCAGGTTAAAAGGGTTCAACGGACCTTTAGGCAGCTGCCAAGACTTATTCCACTTTGCTTCGTAATATTGCTTGTTTCGTTCCCACAACGATTGATATTCCTGGTTTTTCAGCTTCTTGATCGTTGCGCTGCCGTGATGATACACAAAGGCGTCTTCGACGATCACCATCCGGTAGCCCGCTCGCTTGACCCGTTCACAGTAATCATCATCCTCGAACATGCCGATGCCGTAGCGGCGGTCCAGCGGCCCTATCTCTTGAAATGCGCCGCGGCGGATGGCCACGCAGAAAAATCCGAGCAGTCCGGTTTCGCGGGTGCGTCCGCGATAACTTTCATAAAACTCCTGCAGCCAGCCGGGATCCGCGCCCTGTACGGCGTCGCCGATAAAAAAATCGAGCGCTTGATCGTTCCCTACGTGATTGGACATGGGTCCGGTCATGGCGATATCGCTGTGTTCCTGCATCGGCCGGATCAGTTTGGGAACCCAGGTCGAGTCGGGAACGATCGTATCGTTATTCAGGAGGATCAGATACTCGCCGGTGGCACAGCTTGCGCCCAGTGAGTTCCCCTCAGCAAAACCCAGATTGATGGGTGAAAATACGGTCTGGACCGGCTTCTGCGCCAATGCCGCAAGCTGCACACGCGTCTGATCCGTCGAGCCGTTATCGACCACGATGATCTCCATGTTCGGATAGGCGTCTTTCCGAAGCAGGCTGTTCAAGCACTGCCGGGTGAACGACCAGTTGTTATGGGTCACAATGACGATGCTAACCTTAGGAAAGATATGCTGTAGAATGGCCCGATGCAGCATTTCGTATCGATGCCCCCACGTATTGCTCATGGCAAATTTACGCCGGCATCGCACGGCTTCCGGCTGCGCCGCCCCGATGCTGAGCGCCCGCTCCACCGCGGCCTCGAAACCTGCGGGGGAATCCGCGATCACGGCCATGTCCGAGGCGATTTCGGTCAGCTCGGGCAGAGGGGTGGAAACGACCGGCTTGCCCGCCGCCAAATATTCATAGAGCTTGACAGGGTTTGTCGCCTGGGTCAAATGGTTCTGGAGAAACGGTATGATCGCGCAGTCAAACCGGTGAAGATAGCCGGGAAGCTCCTCATAGGGCTTTTCCCCGAGCAGCAGTACGTTCGGCAACTGCTCCACCCCGGAAGTGTCGCAGCCGAACGTATGGCCGATTAAGGCGAAGGTCCATTCCGGCCTGTTCCGGGCCATCGTCTCAATCAAGCCGATATCGAACCAGTCCGAGATTGCACCGTAATAGCCGATCACCGGGCCGGTAATGCTGCTGAGTTCTGCGGGGGCGCTGCCCACCCAACCGGCGAAATGGCTGACATCGGCGGCGTTGCGCACCAGAATCGATGAGGGATTCAGCTCACGGACGCGCTGGTGAAGCACTTGAGAGGAAGTGAGCACCACATTTGCGTTTCGGATCAGCAGGTCTTCCTGATGAATAACGTCGGCATGATTAGTCGAAAAACCGGCATGATCGTCCATACAGTCATAAATCATGTTGTGCCGGTTCATTGCCGTAACAAGCGGAGTCCAAAACGGAAGGTCGACGATGGATACATACGAGGTGACCGCAAATTTGGCAAGGACATGTTCCAGTGACCATTTCAAATATTGGATATCCAGATCGTCCATGTGGTCCTGATACAAGTTTAAGCGTCTATGGGCACAGAGGGTCACCAGCCATACGTTCCGGTCCACCTTTTTGAATTTGACAAAGCGGCAGACCTCATCCCTGGCGGCATGCTCCCTCGAAATATAGACGACGTCCGTCGTTATATAAAAAACGCGGTGGCCACGTGCGGCGAACTGCCGGGACAACTGCTGCGGGCGCTGCCAGCGGAAATCCCAGTCAATAACGGGAAACCGGATGACGTCATAGGGTACCGCCGAATCCGGTCCGGGCTTAGCTGTCCGAAGGTCCTGTACGGCCTCCATGACAGGAGGGGCCGTGATGTGGAAGCGAGGGGGCGGATACGCCCCGAGGTGCTCCCCTGGAAAAGGCTCCATCGGCAGAGAATCGCGAGGTGAAGCAAGCGCGGTTATTCGCGGGTCGAGGGCATGTTTTGGCTTAACGGAATGATTGCTTTTCGGTTTCTGGGCCGCGGAGGCAGACAATTGACGGGACGCCTTCCTGGATCGGTTCCTCGGTTTGTTCAAGCGTTATTCTCCTCCCTAAACGATTGTCTATGTACAAAATATGTACCGGGTCAACTTTACGTTTGGGTATAACACTATACGAGAGGATCATTTTTAGGGGAATTGCCCGGGTAAAGGCTTACCGCTGGGCATTTTGATCAACTTGCACTTGGCCTGGTCCCTATCGTTATCTACCTACATATTGTACCAATGACTATAAAGGAGGTAGGTCAAGTGAAATTGGTATTCATGAAAAAACACGCGAAGGATTTCGAAAAGCCCGTACATCACAAAAAGAAGCGGCATCACCATAACAAAAAAACGGGTTCGCTTCAGAAAGTGATCCATGATATCAAGCACCGGCTGATAAAACTGAAGCAGCAGTTCGAGAGCTTGGCGGGCACGGTGACGGAACTTTCGGCTCGGGTCAGCAAGCTGGAGCAGCAGGTTGCCACCCTGAACAGCCGCTTGGGCATTGGTCCAGGCCCGGCACCAGGACCGGCACCAGGCCCGGCACCAGGCCCCGGACCGGGCCCAGCACCTGGACCAGCACCAGGACCGGGTCCAGGCCCAGCGCCGGGTACAGGACCTACAGGCATTGTGGCCCTGCTCACGCCGCGGATCAATACACGCGTCACGTTGGAAACGCCGGTAGGAACCATATTCGGTACCTTGATTCTGATTGGCGAGGACTATGTCCAGATTCTTGAACCGGATGGCAGCAACGTATTGATTCCGTTCCGCAGCTTGTTGGCCGTATCATAACCTAAGTGATCTCAGGAGGGAAAGTTTATGAATTTTGAGGAAGCACTTGCCGTCTTTGTCGGCAGACGCGTCGAAGTACTTCAGCCCAACCAATTTATCCAGGGAATTGAGGCATCCGCATCAGGTGGAATTCTGGCCGTAGATACCGTAAGCTCCAATTATATACCGACGACTCAGAGGGTGAATATAACGATCAATAGTGTGTCACTCGTCCGCATCCTGCCTTTGTAATCGATCATGATTAGGGTGCCGTCCATTGTCTCCGGCGTTCATCCAGCTCAGCCAAGCCGCATAATGATCCGCATGGCGGTGGGTGATGCTGTGCAGCCGGATGCGCCGATGGTACAGCGCTTTATGGACATAATGGAATTCGGCGGACTCCGATATTCTGGCAAGGATTTCGATATCTTCGTACAGGCGGCCGCCGAACAGGGTGGCCGTGTTCCAGCCGGACAGCGATTTGAGCTTGGCTGTATTGAACATCCGCGGGGCAATGGGAACGCCGGCATCGATCACCCTGGCAGTGGAGAATGGATGAATGGATGTCCTGACACCCTGGTAGATCAGCTGCTTATTCATCCGTTCTCCCCACTGGACGTGATCGGCATAAATAACGCTTGCGTCACAGTGCAGGCGGGCCTTACCGTATAACTGGTTCAGGCAGTCGGGGGACAGCCAGTCGTCGGCATCAAGCTCGAGCAGCCAGCTTCCTTTCGCCATGGACAATCCTGAATTTAAAGCATGGGCCTTTCCCGAATTGCGCTCCAGCCGGTATGTGCGGATGCGGCGGTCCGGATACAGCGAATCCAAGATATGTGCCGTATGATCGGTCGAACCGTCGTCGATAATCAAGAGTTCCCAATCGGGCAGCGTTTGTGCCATGACCGATCGGACGGCCCAGGGAATATAATCGGCGTCATTATAAGTACATAACAGGACGGTGACCAGCGGAACTGCGTGTGAGTCGTCCGTCTTCGGCACAACCTGGATCGGTGCGGCGAGCAGCGGTCGAAGCAGTTCCCATTCCTCGCGTTTTTTCTGCCATGGTAACGATGGGGAAACGGCAGGGGCCAATGGAGGATTGGGGATTGAAGCAGCCCAGGTATAAGCTGTGGTGAGCTGGTGCTGTTTTTCTAACAGGACATAGGATTCGAAAGGCAGCAGCGCGTTTTCCGCGAAACCTGGCGAAGGCGGCGCCATGACAGCGTCCTTTCGCCAAATCAGCGGGCCTCTGGGCGGCTGAAACCGGCCGAGCTCGCCCTCTTTGTTAGCAGTAGGGATGATTAGGCAGCCGGCCGACGCTTCACGAAGATTGCAAAGCTCTGAGCGCAGGAAAGCATCCATGCCTGGAAGCACCCGCTCCCCCGCGTGCAGCGTCATAAAGTATGGCTCCTGGTACGAGGCAAGCTCGCGGTTCATCCGGGAACCGAGGCTGCCATGTTCCAGCGTGATAATATTCGAATCAGGGAGCTCCTGCTGTACGGAGCGGGCAGTCGCTTGTGCGTGGCTCAGGTGGTGGGAAGGCAGAATAAAGACGAGCATTGCGGACTCCTTTCCGGTAAAGTTGGCGGCAGCTCCGTCTGAATTTGTATTTTCCATGATCAATCAAGGCTCTAAAAAAGAAGCGGCTAATGCCTTCTTGGCAAATCCGCCGTTAACATAGCGTATGTAGCAAAGGCCCAAGTGACACTCCGAAATTGACAAATCCAGTATGCCACGGTGACTGACGGAATGAAGCTCCGAAGACGGCTGCACCGCTGGGGGTGATCATGACGTAGATTTATGATCAGGGCCTTATCCGCAATTTTTCTTTCTTAGATAACAAAGGGATTCAACCGGAAGTGGGCTGGCCGAAGGAAGAGGCGTAAAGAAGACGCTCAGGAATACGCAAAGCAGCCGCGGGATCACCCGCGGCTGCTGAGTATGTCGGCGTATCGCCTTAACGGTTGTCGATTTTCTCCGGATACAGATCGTGGTTGATCATCCGCTGCTCCGCCCACTGCTCATACTTCGTGCCTGGGCGTCCGTAATTGCAGTACGGATCGATGGAAATGCCGCCCCGCGGCGTGAATTTCCCCCATACCTCGATATAACGCGGATCCATCAGCTTGATCAGATCGTTCATAATAATATTCATGCAGTCTTCATGGAAGTCTCCATGGTTCCGGAAGCTGAACAGGTACAGCTTCAGCGACTTGCTCTCGACCATTTTCTGATCGGGAATGTAGCTGATATGAAGTGTGGCAAAATCCGGCTGTCCCGTGATCGGGCACAGGCTGGTAAACTCGGGAAAATTAAATTTAACGAAATAATCGCGGTAGGCATGCTTGTTATCAAAGCTCTCGAGCACTTCCGGGGCATATTGAAACACGTACTTGGTTCCCTGGTTGCCGAGCAGCGTCAAATCCTGCATTTCGTGCGGCTGTCTTCCTGACATTGGGTCATTCCTCCTGGATCGTTTCAAGATATGTTCAAAGGGATGATGCTTTCAGTGGGCATCGGCCTGCTTCGCCGAGCTTAAAGATGCTGCAGGTTCTGGTCAAACGCCGCGCTTATTTCCCCACACCAGCGCGTGAAGCTGGGGCAGCACGCGGACCGCGTTCAGCTCGGGGGAGGCGACCACGGCGTCGATCAGCCGCTCATAGCGGTCGAGCAGGTCGGCGGCGTGGCCTGCAATATCCATTCGCTTCAGGTCGGGGTTGCCGACCTGAAGATACATCGGCGCCTGCGGGTACCGCGCATGGACTTTGGCGGCATAGGCCAGATCGGCATCGTCAAAGACGACGACTTTGAGGCTGTACGCATAAGCGGCCGGCCTGGCCGCAAGCCGGGACACGATGCTGTCCAGCATCTCCCAGTCGGTCTCCATGCCGGAGCTCGGCGGCTTCGGTGACAGCGTAACCTCGTGAATGTCGCTGAGCCAGTCCTGCCAGCGGGAGCCCTGGGTTTCGACGGCTATCCGGATCCCCTGGCTTTCCAGCAGGCTCACAAGCGAGCCGAGCTGGGGCAGCAGGGCGGGATTGCCGCCGGACAGGGTAACGTGGGAGAAGCGCGCGCCGCCGATCCGCTGAAGCTCATCCCAGATGTCGTCGGCGCTTATTTGGCGGATGTCCGCCTTGGCGCTGCCGTCCCACGTAAAAGCGGAGTCGCACCAGGAGCAGCGGTAATCGCAGCCCGCGGTGCGCACGAACATCGTCTTCTGGCCGATGACCATGCCCTCGCCCTGAACCGTCGGGCCGAAAATTTCAAGCACAGGAATGTTCATTCGTACATCCACTCCCGTCTCGCCTCGGCATAGCTGGTAGGCGTTTCATACAAGCGGACGAATTCGGTCCGGCCGCCTTCGATTCGGTATTCCCCGGATGCAAGTGCCTCCTCCATCCGTTCAAACAGCCACACGACGATGTTCTCGGCGGTCGTATTCATCGAAGGCAGCGTTTCGTTTAAATAGCGGTGATCCAGGGAGGGTTCGATCCGCTCCTTCCAGATTTGCTTGATCAGGCCAAAGTCGGCGGTAATGCCGATTTCATCGGGGTAGGCGCTGATGCCAAAGACGGCTTTATACGTATGGCCGTGCAAGTTTTTGCACTTGCCCTCATAGGCATGCAAGTGATGCGCGGCGTCGAAAGTAAATTCTTTGCTCACGAGGACCCTCTTATGGTGATAGCGCAGGTCGGATGGCTGGATGTCTTCCCCCAGCTTTTGCAGCCGGTCCACGATGCGGAATTCGCCGGGAGTCTTGGTCATGGCTGCAGCGCCTCCGATTTGGATTGAAGGTATTTGTCAAGACCGGCCTTGCGCAGCCGGCAGGCGGGGCATTCACCGCACCCGTCGCCGATGATGCCGTTATAACAGGTCAGCGTGCGCTCGCGGACAAACGGGAAGGCGCCCAGGTCGTCGGCAAGCTTCCAGGTTTCCGCTTTGTCGAGCCACATCAGCGGCGTATGAATAACAAAATCGTAGTCCATGGCCAGGTTCAGAGTCACATTCAGCGACTTGACGAAAGCATCCCTGCAGTCCGGGTATCCGCTGAAGTCTGTTTCGCACACGCCGGTCACCAGATGTCTGGCTCCGGATTGCTTGCCCAGCACGGCGGCGAAGCTGAGGAACAGATGGTTCCGGCCGTCCACGAACGTGCTCGGAAGCTCGCCTTCCTCCTGCGTGATTTCAATGTCGCTGCGCGTCAGCGCGTTCGGAGCGAGCTGATTCAGCAGGCTCATGTCCAGCACGGTGTTCTTCACGCCGAGCTCTGCGGCGATCGACTGTGCACATTCGATTTCGAGCCGATGGCGCTGACCGTAGTCGAACGTAACCGTTTCGACTTCTTTGAACTGCCGGAGCGCCCAGAACAGGCAGGTCGTACTGTCCTGACCGCCGCTGAATACGACGACCGCTTTTTCGTTTTTGAGCATAAAAAAACCTCTCCTTCATGATTTGGTCCGGTAGGCAGGGCTGGAAAGCACCTGATCTCCGGCAGAAGAGAGAGGATTCTTGAACTGATCCGTAAAAAAACAAGCCCGGTCTTTATGGCCAAAGAGGGCAGTCTTAGTTTTTTATAGAGGGAGTTCGCGAACCTCTCCCGCGCGGAAACGCGCGGATTTTCTTCAATTGAGCGCAGAGTGCTGCGCCGCACTATTATATCATATCTTTGCGGATGAGGGAGTTTTGGATTTCAACATTCTCGCTGCTGACCTTTTTCCGGAACTGGCTCGGCGAAATGTTCTTGTACTGCTTGAACTGCTGAATAAAGTAGCTAGAGCTCGAAAATCCCGTTTCCTGGGCGATTTCCGTCATGGTCATCTCGGTGGTCAGGAGCAGCTTCTCCGCCTCGGTAATCCGAATGTAGTTCAAATAATTGGTAAACGTTTTGCCCATGATCGCTTTGAAGCGGCGTGAAAAGTAGCTGTAACTCAGGTTGCAGATCCGTGCGGCGGCCTGGGCGTTGATGTCAAAGCGATAGTTGTCGTCGATGTACTCGAACACTTTCTGCAGCATCTGAATGTCCATCTCCTTCAGGGAATGGGCGACATCCCAATGGAGACCGAGGTTTTTCGATTCGCGCAAAAACCACAGAAACAGCCTGCAGATCAGCGTTCGGACCGCGAGCTCGAAGCCGTAAGACCGGTTCGTGAATTCGTCGTAAATTTCGCGCACCAGACTCGGGACGACCGTATCCTTGATTTCGGATTCGGCGAACATCCGCTGATTGTTCGATTCGGCCATCGTAAACGGCAGCACGTACTTCGATTCGAATACGGTTCTGGACGTCGAGTACAAAATTTCAGGATCGAATTTAATGACGATATAAGAGACCTGCTCCTCATCCAGCGCATAGATGGAGTGGGTTTCATGCGAGTGGATCACGATCAGATCGCCCTTGCTAAGGGTATGCGACTCCCCTCCCAGGAACACCTTGGCTTGTCCCGTGAGAAAATAAAGAATTTCGATATACACGTGCCAATGGGCGTGAACGATCCATCGGCTGCCTGCGCTTTGATGGATCATGCATTCGTACGGATAGTGGATCGTCCCGATGGATGGGCGGTTCGACTCAAAATAAGGCTCGGTCATTTTCGCACGCTCCCGTTATACAATGACAAATATTTAATATATTAGAATAGGTTCATTGTATAACTTATCGAGGGATTTTGGTATCGTTACTTTGTATCAACGGAAGGGGTGCAAAGGATGGATAAGGTGGCATTGCAGTTATATTCAATCAAGGAACTGACAGGAACTGATTTTCTCGGGACGCTCCGGAAGGTTGCGGAGATCGGTTACGACGGCGTCGAATTCGCCGGTTATTTCAATACTTCCGCCTCGGATTTGAAGAAAGCGCTGGACGAGTATGGCCTGCAGGCGGCCGGCAGCCATATCGGCGTATCCGAGCTGACGGATCACCTGGATCGGACGATCGAGTATTCGCAGGAAATTAATAGCGCTTACATCATCTGTCCCGGTCTTCCGGAGGAAATGAGAAACAGCGCTGACAGCTACAAGCGTACCGCAGAGCTGTTCAACCGTATCGGCGAGCGCTGCAAGCAGAGCGGCATCCGCTTCGGCTATCACAATCACGGCATTGAATTTGAGAAATTCGATGGCGAATACGGGCTGGACCTGCTGCTGAACAATACGGATCCTGATCATCTGTTCATCGAGCTGGATACATATTGGGCGGAGCACGCCGGACTGCGCTCGGTGGATTTTATTAACAAATACAAAGAGCGCTGCGCCATTCTGCACATTAAGGATATGAAGAGCCTGGAGGACAAGCGGAATACGGAAATCGGTTCCGGCATCATGGATTTCCGTGCCATTACGGCGGCAGGCAAGCAGTACGGCGTCAACTGGTTTACGGTCGAGCAGGAGGAATATGAAATTCCGCAGCTGGACAGCATCGGCCAGAGCCTGAAGTATTTAAGGGAAATTTTGTAATTCAGGTGCAATTCCATTTTATATATGAAAAGGAGAATGAGTCATGGCGCAAAATACCGATAGAGTATTGAAGGTAGCAATCGTGGGCTGCGGAGGCATCGCCAACGGCAAGCACATTCCGAACCTGGTTAACCAGAAAAACGTAGAGCTGGTGGCGTTCTGCGACATTATCGAAGAGCGTGCCATCGAGTCCGCGCGCAAAATCGGCAAAGAGGATACAATCAAAATTTACACGGATTACAAAGAATTGCTGAAGGACGAAAGCATCGACGTCGTGCATGTGTGCACGCCGAACAAATCGCACTCTTTTATTACGATTGACGCCCTTGAATCGGGCAAGCACGTGATGTGTGAAAAGCCGATGGCCAAGACGGCCAAAGAAGCAAGAGCGATGGTTGAGACCGCCAAGCGGACCGGCAAGAAGCTCACGATCGGCTATGACAACCGCTATCGTCCGGATTCCCTGACCCTCAAGCAAATTTGTGAAAGAGGCGACCTCGGCGACATTTACTTCGCTAAAGCGCATGCCATCCGCAGACGCGCTGTGCCGACATGGGGCGTATTCCTGAACGAAGAAGAGCAGGGAGGCGGTCCGTTGATCGATATCGGTACGCACGCGCTGGACCTGACGCTCTGGCTTCTGGACAACTACAAGGTAAAGAGCGTCAAAGGCAACGTGTACTACAAACTCGGCGACAAGGAAAGCCCTGCCAATGCTTTTGGCCCATGGAAGGCGGAAGAATTTAAGGTGGAGGATTCCGCGTTCGGCTTTATTACGATGGAGAACGGCGCAACCGTCATTCTGGAAGCGAGCTGGGCGCTTAACACGCTTGACGTGGGCGAAGCTCAGGCTTCCCTGTCCGGTACGGAAGGCGGCGCGGACATGAAGGACGGCCTGCGCATTAACGGTGAGGACCTTGGCGCGCTGTATACGAAGAAGCCGGAGCTGAAGACAGGCGGAGTCGCCTACTTCGCAGGCAATTCCGAGAGCCAAGCCGGCAGAGAATGCCGTCTCTGGATCGAGAGCATCCTGAACGATACCGAGCCGTTGGTAAAACCGGAACAGGCGCTGGTCGTCACGGAAGTTCTGGAGGCCATTTACGAGTCGGCCCGTACCGGCAAAACGGTATACTTTGACGATCAGCTCGTCACGGCCGAAGGATAAGCTCAGCTCTGCCAAGATCAATACGTTGCAGTACAATAAAACCGTCCGGCTGCTGCCGGACGGTTTTATTCGGGTGGAAGGCTTTTTGTAGAAGTGCTCTTCCCGCGCAGCTGTCCCCGGATCAGCGGTGATGTACAGGGGAAGGCCGGATTCCTGGTTTCGAGGATCCGGCTTTTTTGTGCCTGAAGGGGATGTTAGCCCTGTCATGGAATCGTCTCCTGGTAGACGGTTATACCTAATTTGTTGATCAAATTGTGTACAAATGCTAGAAGCTATTAAAAAATAGGAAAAATTGGCCGAATAGTATTAATGAACGTTTGTTTTTCGTAGGAGGTTCATCCTAAACGAAATGATGATTTAGGGATAATGTACTAGATTTCACGCTTTTTATTTTGTAGCAGATGCTGTCGTAAGCGGACCTGTTAAATACGAATGGAGCCGCGTGCTCAGGAGGTTTTTGATGATCAGATTGTATATGCTTGCGATCAAGAACGTTTCTGCCGCGCAATTCGATCATTTTATGAAACGGGTCTCTCCCGAACGAATCAGACAAGTACGACGAATCAGAAACAGGAGGGATGCTGTAAGAAGCCTGTTTGGCGAAGTCATGGTGCGCTGGGGGGTGAGCCAGGTAAAGCCCGCTGCCGCTTTTTCCAAGCCATGGATGCGCAGCGAATTCGGCAAACCGGTCTTTGCGGACGAACCGGACATTCATTTTAATCTTTCCCATTCCGGAGATTGGGTGGTAGCCGCCATCGGCCCGTCTGAACTCGGAGTGGATGTCGAGCAGGTGCTCCCTGTGAACCCGGGAATTGCTGAATCATGTTTTTCACCCGCTGAACTCGGGCTGCTTCAATGCTTGCCGGAAGAAGAGCGGCTGGGCCGGTTTTATGACATTTGGACGCTCAAAGAAAGCTATACCAAGTGCATCGGTAAAGGATTAAGTCAGCCGCTGGACTCATTTACGATCACGATTTGCCGGGACGGCAAGATAGAGTACAGCGGCCCTGAAGAGGAAGCACGCAATTATCAGTTTATGCTGATCCCTGTGGAAGGACCATATAAACTCGCGGTCTGTACAAAAGCAAGGAGGCCGATCGAAATATATGAACCGGAAATGGATCAACTTTTAGGCATGGAGATGTTTTCAGGTTAATTTCTGAAATGAATGGAAATACCCATGAAAATTATGGTAGACTAGGTTTGTGATTTGAATATTTTATAGTTACTAATTATTAATTAGTTTCTATAAAAGCGTAATTGAAAATTCCATAGGCAAAACTGCTGAAAAGCAGTGACGCAAAGCTATAGGGACTACTTCCGAACCGGGATATGTCAGCCAGTTGCAAATGAATTGGTGAGCTGTGGTTTGCATTCCCATAGGTTGCTATTTTTTTGCCCTGAACATGCTGTTTTCTGCCGTGGGGAGGTGTTATTCGAGAAAAGCCAAGACCGTTTCTAGTATGGCCGGGTGGATAGGCGCCTGGAAGATTACATAACAGAGAGACAGACCAAAGGAGAGTAACGAGAATGAGCAAGTTTCAGCAATTTACCAAGAAATGGCGGTTTAAAAATTTAAGTATTGTAAGCAGAAGTATGATGCTGACCAGTCTTTATATTTTCATCACCGGGGCGGTCGTGATTGGGGCAAGCTTTTATATTCAGGGCACCGTCCTGACCGAGCAGCTGCAGTCGGATTCCGGTAAAACGATGGATGCCCTGGTGAAGAGCGTATCGGTACAAGACGTTGAGCAGGCGAAGGATGTAAAGGATCCCAACGCCGCTGTCCAGCAAAAGCTCACGGGTATTTTTGACGAGCTGTCCCGTACGCATCCGAATATTGCCCAAGGGTATATTTTCGGGCCTGAGCTTGAAGGGGGTAATCAAACCTCGATTATTTCGATGCCGACGGCTGTGCTGGAAATGTTCGACAAAGATAATTTGCATCTGGGCGACCTGTACGAGCAGCCTAAAATTCATGCCGACGCCGTCCGCGAAATGCTGAAAACGAAAAAGCTGGTGTTTACCAAAGCCTATACAGATAACTATGGTACTTGGATAACGGTCCTGTATCCGTTCCAGGATGCAGGCGGCAATATCTTCGCCTATATGGGCATCGACGTGGATGCCAGCCTGGTCTCCGCCGGGCAAAATGATCTGCTTCGCAACACGCTGTTTGCGCTGCTGTTAACGCTGGTTATCGTACTGGCGCTGCAGTATTACACGAACAGACGGACCTTTGCCCCGATCAAAACGCTGATGACGGCGCTGGACAAGCTCAGCAAGGGGGATTTTACCGTACAGCTGAAGGCCGGCGACGATGAGCTTGGGCAGGTTAACGCCAAATTCAACACGATGGTGAACCAAATCAACGAGCTGGTAGGGACGATTAAAAAAGTATCGGAGCAGTCCGCAGAGCAATCGAAGTTCCTGTTCTCGGCTGTGGAGAACAATAACAAAAATTCGTCGGCCATTACGAAAAATATAGAACAGATGTCCGAGCGGGTTGCATTGCAGAGCACGTCCATCACGGAGAGCGTCGTTTCGCTGGAGGAGATTTCGTCTGGCGTCAACACGATTGCCGGCAATACCTCCGAGCTGTCAGACATTTCGATGCAGATGAAGGATCAGTCGGAAAAAGGAAATGAGAACGTTGAGCAGGTCATCAAGCAGATGAATTCAATCAACCACTCGGTTAAAAATTCCGTGGACATTATTGAGAAGCTGCAGGTCCGTTCCCAGGAAATCGGCCAAATTGTCCAGGTCATTACGGAGATCGCTTCCCAGACGAATCTGCTGTCCTTGAACGCGAGTATCGAGGCGGCCCGGGCCGGCGAGGAAGGCCGGGGATTTGCTGTGGTAGCCGATGAGGTCAAAAAATTGTCCGAAGAGTCCAGAAAATCCGCCACGCAAATTATCGAGCTGATCCGCTTCATTCAGGATGAGACCGCACTGGCCGTCGAGGCCATCAGCGAAGGTGAGCAGAACGTCGCCAAAGGGATTGAGGTCGTCAAGGAAACCGGCTCCCTGTTTAGAGGCATGATGATCGCGACCGATTCGGTCACGAGCCAAATTCAGGAGGTGTCTGCAGCGACGCAGCAAATGGTAGCCGAAACCGAGCAAATTACGGCTTCCATCAAACAACTTGCGGAGCTGGCGGAGAAAAACTCGGCCGTATCCAGCGAGATCAAGACGAGCGCCCAGGAGCAGCAGGCTTCCTTTGACAGAATTTATGATTCCGCCAATCAGATGAACCAGGTGGCTGACCAATTGGAAACCTTAGTTGACAAATTGCGGGTGTAATCATGAAGGAGCTGAACATTTTGAACACAACATCGATAAGCGAGCGCAGCAAGGCATACTGGTCCCAAGAACTCGAGCTTCCTCTGCCCGGACTCAACCTGTACACAGATGAGCCGGTACGTGAATTTCAGCCCGATATGCTGCGGATCACGGAAACGCTGGATGTGGGACCGGAAGAGGCTGCTGAACTGAGCCGGCTGGGCAACCCCCGTGTCTGGTGGCTGGCTAGTTACGCGGTGTTTCTGTACAGGATGAGCGCCGATCAGGATTTGCTGTTTGGCGTGGTGAACCGGCAAGGAGTACTGCTGCCGCTTCGCGCAGCGATCAGCGGACAGGATACGTTCCGGCAGGTCTATGCGCGGATCGAAGCCAAGCTGGAGGCGTTGGACGCTGCGGACCTGAGTCTGCAGGAGCTTGAAGAAATGATCGGCCAGCCGCTTGGCTTTCATGCGGTGTACGGCGAAGCTCATGCGAGCCGTCCATCATGGCTGGGCTGGGATGTTCAGGCAGCATCCGGGGGCTGGACTCTGAGCATCGCCTATGCCCGCCAACTCTTCAGGGAACAGACCGTTCGCAAATTCAGCAGGCATTACGTTCAAATCGTTCGCGGTGCGCTGCAGAACGCGGATCTGGAAATCAGCCGCCTGCCTTTCCTGCTGGAGGAGGACCGCGCCGCCTATACGGCTTTGAATGACACGCAGATGGACCTTCCGGATGAGCCGACGATCGTCCGGATGATGGCTTCCACCGTAGCGAAGTATCCGGACCGGATTGCCGTCACCCAAGATGGGAAGAAGCTGACCTACGAGCAGCTTGACCGGCAGTCCAACCGGATCGCGAACATGCTGCTGTCCAAAGGGCTGCAAAAAGGGCAGTTCGTGCCTATTTTCATGAAACGGAGTCTAGAAACGATTGTTTGCATGCTCGGCGTCATTAAGGCAGGCGGGGCTTACATTCCGCTGGATCCTTCCCATCCGGACGAAAGAAACGCCTATATTATCGCCGACACGCAGACCGGGATGATTCTGACGCAAGCTGAATATGTGAACCGTCTGGAAACGCTGCTTGCCGGTTTTGACAGGAAGCCGGAAATTCTCCCATTGGGAGAACAGGCGGATTCCCATCCGGAAGAAGCATGTCCGGTTGATATTGAGCCGGATGATCTGGCTTATATCATTTATACGTCCGGCTCCACGGGCAAGCCGAAGGGAGCCCTGATCGCACATCAAGGCGTCGTCAATTTGGCGGAGTCCACGCGCAGGGAGATGGATCTGACCGAGGAGGACGTGATCCTTCAGTACTCCACCTTTAGCTTTGACGCGTCGGTCTATGACATTTTCGGCTCGCTGGCCTGCGGCAGCCGGCTCCATCTGCTCACGGATGAAGAGCGGTTTTCCATCGATGCCTTTACCGCGGCGGTGGTGGAGCAGCGGGCGACGCGCGTCGCCATTCTGCCGACCGTTTTCTTCAACCAGCTTGCCGCACATTTGCCTGAAGAGGATGCGCCCAAATACGGGAACATCCAGAGCATCATCGTCGGTGGCGAGGCGCTGTCGGGCGAAGCCGTACGCATGCTGCAGAAAAAGCTGCAGGTTCCGGTCGTCAATCTTTACGGTCCGACCGAAATTACGGCGGTGGCGACCTCCCATATCGTCGATTATCCGGTTCCGGAGGATCTGACGACGGTGTACATCGGAACGCCGCTCAGCAATTACGAATTGTACATTGTCAGCGAGCATGACCAGCTGTGCCCGATCGGAGTCACCGGCGAACTCCTGATCAGCTCCGTCGGCGTGGGCAAGGGGTATTTGAACCAGCCTGAAAAAACGAAGGAAGCCTTCATTACCGATCCGATTACGCCGGAGTCCGGCAAGAAATTTTACCGTTCGGGCGATATGGTCCGCCTTCTTCCGGACGGATTGGTAGAGTACCGGGGGAGAAAGGATGCTCAGGTGAAGATCCGGGGTTTCCGGATCGAAATCGGGGAGATCGAGGACAATCTGGCAAAGTATGAGTCCGTCAAGGACATCGCCGTCATTCCAAGAACCGAAGCGGACGGAACCAAGATCCTCGCCGCCTTTTATACGTCAAATGACGGGCGGCCGGTTCCTTCCAAGGACCTCACCCAATTTTTAAGCCAAAAGGTGCCCGGCTACATGGTTCCCAAATATATGTGCTTCGTGGATCAAATGCCGCTGTCACCGACAGGGAAGATCGACCGCAAAAAGCTGGCCGCATTTGAAATCGTGCCGGAAGAGGATGATTCGCCGTATGAAGCCCCGGTCACGGCCATTCAGAAGGAAGTGGCAGCCGCCTGGGAGAAAGCGCTTGGCCAGACGAGAATCGGCATCCACGACGATTTCTTTGAAATCGGCGGCTACTCCCTGAAAATTTTGGAGATCCTGGTGCTGCTCAAGCCGAACTATCCGCAGCTGAAGATCAACGATTTCTTCGTGTACCCGACAATTGCCGCATTGGCAAGCCGGATCGAAGTGCTGGCCCATTCAGCGGCCGCAGCGGAGGAGGTATTCGGTGAGGATGTTCCGCTGCAGGATTTGGCGGAGTTTCCGCTGAGCTTTTATCCCCAGGATCATGCCGAAGGAAGGGGATACACGCAGGAGAACATTTTGCTGACCGGCGCGACCGGCTACCTCGGATCTCACCTGCTGTACGAGCTGCTTCGCCAATCGAAAGCTTCGATTTATTGCCTTGTTCGACCATCCGGGGAGCGGGAGCCTTACGCTCGGCTGGAACAGACGATGATCGGATACTTTGGGAATGAAATGAAGCGTCTGATGGACGGTCGGGTCATCGCTGTGCAGGGCGATCTGGAGCAGGAGCATTTGGGGATGAACCGGGAAGTTTGGGACATGCTGGCAGATCGCCTGGACTCCATCCTCCATTGCGGTGCGGAAGTCAAGCATTTCGGAGAAGCGGACTATTTTGCCAGGGTCAATGTGGACAGCACGAATCGACTGCTGGCATTAGCCAAGTCCAAACCGGGCGTTCGGTTCCATTTTATCTCGACGCTCGGCATTCCGGAAGATTTGGCGCTAAACGGCCAATGGGCATCAATCACGGCCGGTTCCGGTTATGACGAAGCATATGTCGAAAACGTCTATACCAACAGCAAGCTTGCTGCCGAGAAGCTCGTCGTGCAAGCCGGCCGGGAAGGCCTGGAAGCTTCCGTATATCGAGTAGGCAATTTGTCTTGCAGGTCGGATAACGGCTTATTCCAGAAAAACATCGACAACAATGCGTTTTACCGCATGCTTAAGGCAATGCTGCTGCTGAAGAAGGCGCCGGATGTGTGCTGGGAAGTCGATATGACGCCGATTAATTACGCAGGAGAAGCAATTACCGCCTTGGCGCTCCAGGACGCGACCGTCGGACGGATGTTTCATATCTGCAACCCGGCCACGGTGGCTTATCGGGACATGGTGCGGTTTTTCCAGGCATACGGGTATACGATCGACCTGACGGATTGGAAGGAATACGAGCAGTGGCTGCTCGATCCGAAGCAGGCCAAGGACCAGACGGGGCTGGAGCTGGCTATGGCGCAGCTGGAGGGGGACGGAGCAAAAAACTCCAATTACCGCTACGCATGCCCGCAGACACTCGAGTATCTTGAGGGGACTGGGGTCCAGTGTGCGCAGCCGGATGAGGCTTATTTCCGCAAGCTGATCGCTCATGCCATCAAGGTAGAGTATTTTACGCGGCCCGAATAGTCATTACGTGGTGCGTTGACAAACCTCTCGGGGGAGAGAATGATATCATCCGACATATCCTGGGGCTGCACTGCGGCAAGCGGGATGGTCGTGTACCGGACAAGGAAAGAAAAAGGTTAGAACCGTGTTAGAAAAAGACAGAAACGGACGAGAGCGAATAAAAGAGCCGGAGCCGTGAGGAGCTCGAGTTTCGCAAGGCAGGGTGGGCAGAGTATTGCGAAATCTGCGAACCGCAGGACATCGCAGACAAATGCGGGAACTCGTATCATATAGCGTTACAATCCATTCACCAGCAGTATAACAGCAATACACCAGCAATACACCAGCAATACACCAGCAATAGCCAGCCTTAGCATGACCAAAAGCATGACCGGGTCCGCGGAAATGATGATACGCAATCACGGCAGGACGTTAGCTATACAACGAACTCGGCATTATTAATAGTACAGAAACAGAAAGACAGATGAGGAAAAACAAACTGCGGAACATAGCAATACTAATGGGATTTGCGGAACTTAGCGGGCTCTTACGGCAAACAATATATCCAGCAATATTAGCATTCCTGATCCTACCATTCATCCTAATCAAAGTTTGCTGAATTTTGAAATCGAACGACATGATGCCGTTCGATTTTTTTTTTTGCAATCCCTTGAACCTTACGCTGCGTAATGTTTTATATTAGAGCTACCGGTACAAGTCTTCGCGAAGCAAGGTGATGATGATGAATACGCAGTGGAAGGTCGGGGAACTGGCGGCCATGACGGGGCTGACGATCCGAACGTTAAGGTACTACGATCAAATAGGTTTGTTTTCTCCGTCGGGGCATACCGAATCCGGCCATCGGATCTATAACGGGCATGACTTGGCCAGATTACAGCAAATATTGTCGCTGAAAGAGCTGGGATTGTCGCTGGATGAGGTCAAGGAAATCGTGGACGGGAACGAATTCAGCCCGCTCGACATTGTCCAGATCCAGATGGATCGCCTGAAAAGTACCATCCGATTGCAGCAGCGGCTCCTGCAGGAGCTGGAGAACGTATCGGCTCTTCTGCAGCATGACCAGACGTTGACGGTCAATGAGTTTACCGCGCTGCTCGAGGTGATGAAGAAGAGCAAGGAAAAGTTCTTTTTGGAGAAAAGGACAAGCATGGAGCGCAGCCTCGACCGGCTCGGGGAGGCGCTTGGGGAAAACCAGCCGGATGCGATAAATAAGAACAATCCAGGGAGGCCATAACCATGAATAACGATCGTTCTGTCATTCACGAGACATTTGTCATTGAACGCAATTATCAAGCTGCGCCGGCGAAGGTGTTTTCGGCCTGGTCCGATCCAGAGCTGAAGTCAGCCTGGTTTCCGAAAGCCGACAGCTTCGACTTTAAGGTGGGGGGACGCGAAGTCAATGCCGGTGGTCCTCCGGAAGGGCCGGTGTTTACCTTTGATGCCGTCTACCAGGAGATCGCAGAGAACGAGCGAATTGTCTATACGTATACGTTGGATCAGGGTGACAGCCGGATGTCCATCTCGGTCGTGTCAGTGCAGTTCCAGGCGACAGGGCAGGGAACACGGTTGATATATACCGAGCACGGTGCGTTTCTGGACGGACTGGATACAGCCTCGATGCGGGAGCACGGGACCAAGATTATGCTGGATAAGCTGGGCGAAGTCGTAGCTGAGTAGCCCGGCCAAGACGGTTATTGCAAGAAAGTTAGGGCGGAAGTACAAGACCGAATAATCAACAATGCAAGATTGAAAATGCAAGGTTAAAGAAACGGTATCGCATCAGAAGTTTTAGGAGGCCGCCTCAGGGAATTCTGAGGCGCCTTTTTTGCATAGAGAGGTGGTCAGTCTGAACCGCTGTACCATGCATTCTTTGCTTCTGCGCTGTTTTTCTCGCACCGCAGGTTAGCCATCAACAAGCAGACGATGGGCTGGAATTCTCTTCACAGGTGTGTTCGGTTTGAAAGAAGTGCCATACGTGATAAAAAACCGAATGCATACCACACGGACTCTGCTATCATATAGATTATGAGGATGATGACATACAGAAGGAGGGGATTCCATGAACCGAAGCGAGGCGCGCAGGGTCGTACCCTTAGGGGAATCCGCGGTTGTGGTGCACCTCGGCGGCACGGTCAGCGAAGATTTGCACCATAAAGTTCAGGCGCTGACCCGCCGCATGGAGGCAAATCCCTTTCAAGGGTTTGTGGAATGCGTTCCGGCGTTTACGACCGTGACCGTATTTTATGACCCGTTTGAGCTTGATTTACCGCTGCACGAGACCGGCCGGTTTGATTATGTGCGGTCCCTCCTGGAAACATATATGGCAGACATCCAGGAAATGCCCGATGCGGAGCCGGTGGTGATCGACATCCCCGTATGCTATGGAGGCGGGTTTGGCCCGGACTTAGAAGAAGTCGCCTCTATCAACAACCTGGCCATTGAGGATGTGGTCCGCATCCATTCTGCTCAGACCTATTTGGTCTATGCAGTGGGGTTTGCTCCCGGGTTTCCTTATTTGGGCGGGCTCGACGAACGGATCGCCGCGCCGCGTAAACAATCGCCGCGGCTTGCCATTCCGGCGGGGTCGGTCGGGATCGCGGGGACGCAGACAGGAATCTACCCGGTGGAAACCCCCGGCGGCTGGCAAATCATCGGCCGGACGCCGCTTCCCCTGTTCAGGCCGGATCAGGATCCGCCTGCGCTGCTGCGGGGAGGAGAATATATCCGGTTTCGTCAGATTAACGCGGCGGAATACGAGCGGATCAAGGGGGCGCAGTCATGAGCATCACGGTGATAAAACCCGGTCTGATGGCGACGATCCAGGACTTGGGAAGATCCGGCTACGGCAAGTATGGGATCATCGTCTCCGGCCCCATGGACCGATTTGCGCACCGGACGGCCAATTGGCTGGTGGGCAACGGCGAGGGCGATGCCCTCATCGAGGTGACCTGGTCGGGGATGTCCGTCCACATGGAGCGGGAGATGTGGGTAGCCCTGACCGGAGGGGATTTTTCGCCGCAGCTTGACGGTGTACCGGTTCCGATGTGGAGGCCCGTTTTTGTCCGAAGGGGCAGTACACTCACATTCACCGGGCCGAAGTCAGGCTGCCGGACGTATCTGGCCGTTGCGGGCGGAATCGATGTGCCTGAGGTTCTTGGCAGCCGCAGCACGTATATCCGTGCCGGGATCGGCGGCATGAAGGGAAGGGCGCTTAGGAAAGGGGACATCATTCCCGTAGGGACTGGCAAGGGCCGGTTACGGCATCCATCCCCGAGGGGGACGCAGCCTTTTGATGCGGTGAGGTGGGCGGTCCCGGCTTCGGAAAGGCCCGCTTACCACGAGCACCCGTGCATCCGGATCGTCCGAGGACCGCAATTCGGCGATTTCGACGAAGGGAGCCAGCTCGCGCTGCTTCAACATGATTTCCGGATTACGCCCCAATCCGACCGGATGGGGTATCGGCTGGAAGGCCCGCGCCTGCAGCTTCACCGCCCGCAGGAATATATATCGGAAGGTGTGACGATAGGGACCGTGCAGGTACCGTCCGATGGGCTGCCGATCGTTCTGATGGCCGACCGGCAGACGCTCGGCGGCTATCCGAAGATCGCCCAGGTTGCCGGCGCGGATCTGCCGGTGTTGGCGCAGACACGTCCCGGTTCGACCCTTCGCTTTAAGGAGATCGGCCAGACGGAAGCGGAACAATTATGGATGGAGCAGGGCATACGGTTAAGGCAGCTTGCCCGGATGATTGCCCTTAAATTAAAGGAGGACGGATGGCTTGACAGGATGGATTGACTTGAACTGCGATATGGGGGAGGGATTCGGCGTATACCGGATCGGAGCCGACGAAGAACTGATGGGAGAAATTACATCCGCCAACATCGCTTGCGGATACCACGCCGGCGATCCCTCCGTTATGCGGAAGACGGTGATGCTGGCTTTAAGCCGCGGGGTTGCCATCGGCGCGCATCCCGGTTTGCCGGATCTGGCCGGCTTCGGGAGAAGAAACATGGATATTTCGCCGGCTGACGCCCTGGATTTGGTGACCTACCAAATCGGGGCGCTGCAGGCGATTGCCAAGCAGGAAGGGGGGCGGCTTCACCATGTCAAACCGCATGGCGCGCTGTACAACATGGCCGCGGTCTCCGCTCCCCTGGCGGATGCGATCGCCGAAGCCGTGTGCCGCACAGACGAGTCCCTGATTCTCTACGGCCTGGCGGGCAGCGAGCTGCTGACCGCGGCGGCCAGGTACGGGCTTAGAACGGCCAGCGAAGTGTTCGCCGACCGCACGTATCAGCCGGACGGCACGCTGACGCCCCGCAGGCTGCCCCACGCGCTCATCACGGACAGCGAGCAGGCGGTTCGGCAGGTGATCCGTATGGTGAGGGAAGGCAGGGTAACTTCCGCGGACGGAGCGGAGGTCAGCATCCAGGCCGACACGGTCTGCCTTCATGGCGACGGTGAGCATGCCATCACCTTTGCCAGGGAGCTTCGGGCACGCCTGGAAGCGGAAGGCATCGGAGTCAGGCCTGCAGGGGCATGACCCTGTATTCAGAAGAACCGCAAAAAGACAGTCCGCCAGGCCCTTATGCCTGATCCGGACTGTCTTTTTGCGGTTCCAACGTATGGTTCAGCATGAGACCCAGCTGTCTCACGTAAGGTCGCAGCTCGTCGAGGGAATCCAGGAAGCTGGTATACACCCGGACCAGGGTTCCGTTCGGTTTGTCCTGCTCCAGCTGCTCCCGAAGCAGATCGATCACTTCCAGCAGCTCTTTCTGAATCCGCTCCGGCTGCGGCAGCTCTTGAACCTTTTGGGCAAAATACTGCAGAAACTCACCCAGGTTCGCGCGCCGGGTCGGAAGGTCCACCGGATTGATGTCGTTAAAATAGGCGCTTGATACCTTGAGAATCGGGACCGGCTCCTTATCGATCAAGTCGCGGATGACCGCATCCATCCGGTCTACGCAAAACCGGGCCAGTTCCGCCATCGGGCAGGCGATGGCCGTTTGGACGGCATGGGACAAATATTCCCGTGACATGCCGCGGTAGATCGCCACGATATCCCCAAGATAAGGGGAGATGGAATCGCCGTATGCTTCGTAGAAGCAGTCGCGGTGCCATGTCAGAAACGCTGCGCGCTTTTTTTTCCATTCTACCTGGAAGTTTTCGTTAGCGGTGATCGGCAGCTCTTTGAACTCGCTCGTAAAAAAATGGTTTTCCAGCATGTATTGAAGCTGAAACTCGACCTTGTGCCGCAAAATTTCCTTCGGCGGGTCCCCCTTCAGCCGCAACGAGCGATCCAGCTCCCGGGCCTGCTCAAACATCGTTCGGTGTACCTCCACAAAGACGCCGGTAAACAGGTCCTCCTTGGAGGGAAACACTTTATAAATGCTGCCCTTGGCCATGCCGCATGCTTCCGCTATGTCCTGCATGGAGGCGGCGAAATAGCCTTTTTCTTTAAAAATCCGCATTGCCGTATTGACGATCTGCTGCTTTTTGATTTGCTCCATCCTTACCACCCCTACACATTTTGACATGATGTCCGCTAAGGGTCAACAAAGCAATTGACACAAAAAACTCATGAGTCATATAATGAACTAGCGAGTTTTATGCGGATATTTAAGCTGACAGGAGGTGAGCCAAAGCGAGAAGCTTTGGCGCGAAGCATGAAAATTTCAGATCAGATTGAAATGTTGGAGCTGTCCCTTCCGATGGGCGACCGGGAGATGGTGATTCATCCCGTGGTCATCCGGGATAAGGATTCCTATGTATTGGTGGACACGGGGATGCCGGGCTGCTACGACAAAATCGTGGAGCTTATGTCTCAGGCCGGGATCGACCCCGCCGCCCCTCATTCCATTATTCTTACCCACCAGGATATCGACCATGTGGGCAGCCTGCCTCAATTTAAGGGCGCGGGCGTGGAGGTATACGCTCATGCGGAAGATCAGCCTTACATCGACGGACTCAAACCAATGATTAAATTTAGCGCGGACCGGAAGAAAGGACTGCTGGAGTCGCTGCCGGCCCAACTGGCCGAAGCCTTTGAGGCGACCTTTTCCGGAAAGGTTACCAATGTGACCCGCCTTCTTGCCGACGGGGAGAAGCTGCCTTTTGGCGGGGGACTGACCGTCATTTATACACCGGGCCATACTCCTGGGCATATCAGCTTGTATCACGAGCCTAGCAAAACATTGATTACCGGAGACGCCATGGTCATAAACAACGGCGAGCTGCAGGGACCGAATCCCCCGGTGACACCGAATATGGACGAAGCGATGCAATCAATCACCAAATTCAAAGCTTATCCAATCGAAAACGTCATCTGCTATCATGGCGGTCTGTACCAAGGGGATGCCGGGGCGCGAATTACCGAATTGACTGAGAGTCTGTAATGACAGACACCGCAAGCTTGAACAACAGCAGTTTGAAGAACAACAAATGGCTGCGGTTTTTGGTGACCTGCGTGTTTGCCGTCATCGGCGGATTCGTCTTCCAATGGATCCATATGCCGATTCCGTGGCTGCTGGGCTCCATGGTTTTTGTCATGATCGGCTCCAAGCTGTTTAAAGGCGTTACCTTCTTCTGGCCGGGGCAGGTGCGAAATACGGGGATGATCATCATCGGTTATACGATGGGACTGTCCTTCACCATGTCCACCCTGAAGCAGATCGGGCATCAGCTGCCGACGATGGTGCTGTTTACGGCATTGCTGCTTGTCGTTGCCGCCATCATCGCCTTTATGATCGCATTTCTGTCTGGCATCCCGTTTCCTACGGTGTTGATGGGCAGCATTCCCGGCGGGCTGAGCCAAATGATCACGCTGGCGGAGGAAGTGGAGGGAATCGATTTGACGGTCGTGACCTTCCTTCAAGTGTCGCGGCTGATCATGATCATTTTCTGTGTGCCTCTTTTGATTTTCAGTCCGCTGTTCCATACCTCGGGATCGCGTGCATCAGGAGCCGCCTCTGCGGTGCAAACGGCCGATTGGTCCGCCTTGTTTCCGCATATTTGGCTCTTTGCGGTCGTATGCGTAGTATTTGCGTTGGTTGGCAAGCGAATCAAATTTCCGACAGCCTTTCTGCTGGGGCCGATGATCGGCACCATCCTGCTCAATTTATCGGGATATGAGGGACATTCGCTTCCGCCGGTTGTTCTGAGCCTGTCGCAGCTGATGATGGGCGGGTATATCGGGCTGCTGCTCAAACCGGAAAACTTGAAGCATAAGGTGAAAATCATTTTGCTCGCCATTTTGAGCGGTGTCGTGCTGATCGCATGCTCCCTCGGGCTCAGCGTGCTGCTGACCAAGTTTCACGCGATCACGGAAGTAACGTCATTTCTGAGCCTTTCGCCGGGCGGCATGGATCAGATGGCGCTGATCGCCAAAGAAGTGAACGGGGATCTGTCGGTCGTCACCTGCTACCAGCTGTTCCGGACCCTGTTTATCTTTTTCGCCGTACCGCCGCTGCTCAGGATGATCTTCAGGTCGATGCTCAAAGGGAAACAATTGGCTAACAAGCCAATGTGATCTTGTGATCTATCTTCAGCGCAACCATCATGTTTCTTCAATTCAACCAGCCATTGCATTTCAGCCTTGGCTGGTTTTTTGCGTCTCTACGCCAGCCGTCGCATACGTAAGTTAATTCTGCGAAAACTGCTGTATTATTCTTTTGCTGCTGCCGGATATCTTCTATACTAAAGTCATGATAGGGTTGACCTACTTGGGAGGAACAAAGCGCATGAGCAAATCTCATGAATGGATTGACAGGCCGGTCCAGGTATTTCCATGCCTGACGGCGGTTTCGCCTGAAGAGTGGCGGGAGTCCGAGCCCTTTACCCGGCGTTTTAGCGCCAAATCGCGAATATTCTACCGGGATGATGCTGCGGCTTACGGTATGTTCCTGCTCAGCGGAACCGCGAGGATTACGGTGATCGGCGAAAATGGCTCGGAATCCGTCATCAACCTGCTGACGGCGGGAGAAATTTGCTCACTCTTGGTGCTGAGCGGTCTAAGCGGGCGCGAATATCCCGGCGAGCTGACTGCCGAGACCGAAGTGGAAGTACTGTTTGTGCGGAAAAGCAGCTTTATGCGTTGGGTGCAGGTATACGAGCCCATACGCGCCACGGTGTTCGGCGGTCTGCTTGACGGCATGTTGCGCATGGTGGAACGGACGCAGCAGCGCCATAACCTCCCGCTCGACAACCGACTTGCAGGAGCGTTGCTGCGAATGACGGCCGGGGAAGCGCCGGCGGTTCGCATCACCCATCAAGAGCTGGCCGAAGAGGTCGGGTCGGTTCGCGAGGTCGTGACAAGGGCTCTTGCCCGGTTTCAGCGTAACGGGTGGATTGAAACCAGCCGGGGAACGGTCCGTATTTTGCAGCGCAAGATGCTGGAAGAGAAGTTTGGTGACCTGGTCACAGAGGAATCCGGAGCTTCCTGCTAAAGTGGGCTCATGCATCCCATGCATAGATGATCCATGAGGAGGAATTTCCATGACCAGCCTGCTGATGACCGGGGACAAAGCCCCGCTTTTCCAATCGCTCGACCAGCACGGTAATCCAGTTTCGCTTGACCAATTCCGCGGCCGCAAGGTGCTGCTGTCGTTCTTCCGCAACGCGGCATGCGCCATGTGCAATCTGCGCGTTCATCAAATGATTCTGAGGTACCCTGACTGGCAGCGCCAAGGCCTTCAAGTCATCGCGTTATTTGAATCGCCGGAAGCGAACCTGTACAAGTATGTGGGTACGCAGCAGGCGCCTTTTTCACTGATTGCCGATCCGGGCGCCGATGTCTATAGCCTATATGGCGTGGAATCGTCGGAATCCAAGACGGAAGCTACATTAGCGCTGCCGAATGTACATCAACTGGCAGAAGAAGCGGCGGCGGCGGGTTTTCCGCTCACACCTGAGGAGGGGGCTAATTTTCACCGCATTCCGGCCGAGTTTCTGATCGATGAAGAGGGGATCGTAAGGACCGCATATTATGGAAAGCTGATTACCGATCACCTGCCTTTCGAATGGGTGGATCGGTTCGCAGCGTCCTCCCCTGACGAGGCACAAATGGAGACAGAGAATCGGCAGCGCTAACGGCCTCTGGAAACAAGGCGATCCAATCCCTTAACGGGGGGCAGAATTGCTTGGAACCAACACAGTCAAAGCAGCAGTTTTCTTGCTTTGGCTGTTTTTAATTTTGTTTTCTTAAATTATTCCTTGAAAGGAATATTCCGTCGTGGTAATATTTGGTCAGGAGGCATGAAGATGAACACGACAACTTTGACCGCGCTTGCTGAGCCTAACCGGCTGCATATTATCGAGCTCATTCGCGACCGTGGCCCCCTGACCATCGGAGATATCGCAAATCGGCTGGAACTCAATCAACCCCAGACATCCAAGCATGTCCGGGTTCTTCACGAGGCCGGCCTCGTTGAAGTGCAGCCTGCCGCCAATCGGCGAATCATTAAGCTGCGTACCGAACCATTTCAAGAGCTGGACCATTGGCTTGAGTCTTTCCGATCGATGTGGGATGACCGTTTGGACCGCCTGGATGAATACCTGCGGGATATCCAGGGGCGGGATCACTCGGATTGACCGGTATGCATGCAGAGAGTTGGGCGTTATAGCGCTTCTCTTTGAGCAGATGGACGCTATGAATCCAATACATTTGTCATAAGCGAAGGAGGAAATGAAGATGAGCGATAACCGTGCGACAGACAGTAAGGTGATGATTACCCGGGTATTTGATGCTCCGCGTGAACTGGTGTTTCAAGCGTGGACCGAACCGGAGCGTCTGGCACAGTGGTGGGGACCGAAAGGGTATGAGCTGCACGTCGCCAAGCTGGATCTTCGCCCAGGAGGCATTTTCTTGGGAAGCCAGCGCTCTCCCGAAGGGCATGTGATGTGGGGGAAATTTGTTTACCAGGAAATTATCGCTCCCGAAAGGCTAGTCTTTATCCAGTCGTTTTCGGACGAAGCAGGAAATACCATCCGCGCTCCGTTCAGCGAGCAATGGCCGCTGGAAGTCATTAATGAACTCACGTTGACGGAGAGCGACGGGAAAACCACCATGACGCTGAGCGGCGGGCCGTTTAATGCCACAGAGGAAGAGCGCGCGGCTTTTGAAGGAATGCGTCCTCATGTCCAGGAAGGGTTCGTTGGAACATTCGATCAACTGGACGCCTATTTGTCTCAGAAGAAGTAGTGGATTTGACGAAATCAGACTTAGGATAGGAAGGAAGTGGCATGATTGAATCCGGAAGTTACTGAATTTATTGAGCGACTTCAACTGCCTTGGCAGATCGAAGTATGCACCAAGCTTCGTGACATGGTTCATCAATCGATTCCAGACGTTGAAGAACGGGTGCAGTACAAAAAACCGCATTTTCTGAAAAATGGTCATTATGCTGCGGTCATTTCACCTTCGAAGGATGCGGTCGCATTTATGATCATGAATGCGGAAAGCCTGGATCTTCCCAAAGGGCAATTCGATGGACCACCGGAAAGAAAATGGATGAAAATTCGCGATGGCGAGTCTGCCGACTATGATATGCTCTCAAAGTATCTGATCCAGGCTTCAAGCGGACTATAATATCCGGCGTTCGGTCTTGAGTTATTTGATTAATCCCTCATATGGACCCCAAAAACATCGCGTATGTCGTGATGTTTTTATCTTTTAAACTCTAAGATGAGCTCCTTTAAGTTTGCATGGATGTCTC
The DNA here is from genome assembly GCF_014192015.1 of Paenibacillus rhizosphaerae. Classification (GTDB taxonomy): domain Bacteria; phylum Bacillota; class Bacilli; order Paenibacillales; family Paenibacillaceae; genus Paenibacillus_AQ; species Paenibacillus_AQ rhizosphaerae. The sequence goes on from NZ_JACHXJ010000001.1 coordinate 1,138,445, forward strand.
CAGTTCTTGCAGGTCATGTTTTAGCCACTCCATAAAACGGCGGGAGACGTGTGAATGGGTCTTTTCCTTGCGCTGGATGACGCCCAGGTAGACAGGGCCAGGATCGGGCAGATCGAAGTCCAAAATGGCGATATTGTCCCTGCGGAAGGCCGGCTCGTTCATGAACGAAAAATTGAGGCCGGTAGTCACGGCTCCGTGATTCATGCATGCCCTGAGGATCAGATCCCGATTATTGGTGGTAAAGAGCACGTCTACCGGGCCGTAACGGGACTGAAAGTCGTCCATATACCACTTTACATAATCGTCGTTATAGAGGACGACGGTGCAGCCAAGGGCATCCGGATCAATGCGGTTTGCCCGTGATATATCGACACGCCCCTCATTCAGGGAAGGGACGAAGCGATTACCGCACATCTGACCGCCCTTCATCCAATGGGGCGGTTTGGCAAGCCGGAGGAAGTCGCCAAAGCCGTGCTGTTCCTGGCAAGCGAGGATGCTTCCTTTATCACGGGTGCCAGCTTGCTGGTCGACGGAGAATACACGGCGGTATAAGAAGAGTACCTGCTGGGCATGATAGAGTACTAAGCCGATATAGCGCAGAATACGGAGTAGGGACACCCCTTGAATGCTCCTGTTCTGCGCTTTTTTTGCATCAAGCCATGCCTGAATCACACCATGAAATCCGCCAGGAACGCATATATCTTTTTTACCGCGGCTTTATTGGTCTGGTCGCTCTTCTATCAGATCACAACGGGTAAGACAGGGTAGGAGTTTTCGATTTTGCTGATCGGAAATGCCGTGTTTTGGTGGACTCGCGTTTTTTTTAAAAAGCGGAAAACGGAGTAAACATCGCGAGCAGTAGAAGGTATAGCAACCGTGCTATCGAAATTAGCTGTATGGCTGATATTCCGATGCATGCATGAGGCAGCATGGATAAGCTCAGCACTATAAGAGCAGGGAGGTAGCTCGTTGTGACGAACCATCCATCGCCGACACCGGAGATTCAGGCTTATCTGGACCGGATCGGATTCCAGGGTAAGGTGGACAATGGGGCAGACACGCTGGCGGAACTGCAGCACTGCCATATTTATAGCGTCCCCTATGAAAATTTGGACATTTTAAACGGTGTGCCCTTATCGCTTAACATCCCGGATTTATACGAAAAAATCGTCGTGCGCCGGCGCGGCGGGTACTGCTTTGAGCTCAATGCGCTCTTTGGCTGGCTGCTGGGCGAACTGGGATTTCCCGTGACCCACTATTTCGCCAGATTTTGGCGCGATGAGGATAACCTTCCCCCGAAGCGCAGGCATCATGTGCTTCAGGTCGAAGCGGAAGGCGCCCGGTATTTGTGTGATGTCGGGGTAGGCGGAAATGTTCCGGGGAGGCCCGTGCTGATCAAGGAGCATCTGGAACAGCCGCAGGGAACCGAATGCTACCGCCTGGAACGGGATCCGTTCTTCGGCTGGCAGCTGATGGAACGTAAAGGGGAGGATTGGCGGCTCATCTATTCGTTTGCCGAAGAGCCCCAGCTGCCGCGGGATTATGCGATGGCCTCCTTCTGGTGCGAGCATGCTCCGGAATCAATTTTCAGACAAGGGCCCATGGTGTTTATCCGCACGCCGGAGGGGCGGAACACGGTTGCTGGCGACGAATTCCGGATCTTTGCCGGTACAGAGGTGCGCATTCTGACTCCCCGGACACCGGAAGAGAGGCAGGAGGCGTTCAAGCAGTATTTTGGCATTGTCCTCCCTGAATAAAATGCAGGACTGCTCTTGTCAGGATTGAGACGAGGCAGCCGGATGACAAAAAGTGCCGTCTCCCTTTGGAAGGGGCAACGGCACTTTTTTGCGGTTCGTGGTACACGTTAAAATACGCTCCGGACTAACCCGCCGTCGATCCGCAGCGCGGCCCCGTTGATCGCGGAGGAGAGGGGGCTGCTGATGAACGTGACGAGGTGGGCAATTTCCTCCGGCCGGATCAGCCGCTGAATGATCGAGGTCGGCCGGTTTTCCTGCATGAAACGCTGCTCAGCCTCCCGGATCGTTAACGACTCGCCCGGATACAAGGTATCGAGCATTGTCTTAACCCCCTCCGTCAGCGTAGAGCCGGGCATCACGGTATTGACCGTCACGTTCGTCCCTTTGGTCAGCTCGGCCAGGCTGCGGGAGATCGACAGCTGCATCGTCTTGGTGGCGCTGTAATGCGCCATCTCCTGCGACGGCATGACGGCGGCTTCGCTGGCGATAAAAATAATTCTTCCGCGGTCCTGCTGCAACATGCGTTTCAGGTAATGCCGGCTCAAGCGGACACCGCTCATAATGTTGACCTCAAAGAAGCGGAACCATTCCTCATCCGGGATATCGAAAAATTCAGCCGGTTCAAAAATGCCCAGATTGTTCACCACAATATCGACATCCGGATGCTGCTCCATCAAGGTGCGGCAGCCTTGTTCCGTGCCAAGATCGGCGACTGCGGGAATGAGCTCGGCGCCGGCATGCCGTCCCCGGATTTCTTCGATCGTTTCGTTGACCTTGTCTCCGCGGCGGCCGTTAATCAAAACCTTGGCTCCTTCTGCAGCCAGTGAAGAGGCGATCGCCTTGCCAATGCCGGAAGTGGAACCGGTGACAAGCGCGGTCTGTCCAGATAGCTGAAGCTCCATAATGATACCCTCCTTCATCAGAATCCCCAAATAGGATCCCTACAACTTGTCCTTTTATACCACTATGTTCCAGTTTTTGATTCAACGTGTCAAGCCCGACGCATCGTCGAAAAGATCAAAAGTTTCGAACATCCGTCCCTTCCAGCCGCAGCAGGGGCGGTGTCTTCGCTTGTTCAGATTTATTTCTAGCAAAATGGCTTGCTTGATCTATGAAAAATGGGTCGCGTACCAGGAACACATCATACGTGAGCTTACTATATATATCAATGTCAGATAGAAGCGTTCTGACAGACTACGGTTTACTCAGAAAGGAGAATCCGCCATTTTCAGATTAACCGACATGTCCCGCAGGAACGCATTATTATTGCGGTTCTTCCGCGATCATGAGGGCAGAATCCGGCTGTTCTGGCGTATTGTGCTCGGCTGGCTTGCATTTGTCGCCGGGCTGGGCTTAGCCGTAACCGCTGCGACGGCTGCAGGCGCTTATGGTTTTCCCACCTTGGGCCTGCAGGTCATTCTAGCCGTCGTGACCACAGGCGTAAGCGTGCCCCTGATTTATTTGTTGAGGCGATATGCCGACAGGCGGCCATGGAGCGGCCTGGGACTGAGCTCTCCGCCGTCCGGTCTGCCGTACTTTCTCCTCGGAGCAGGTTTCATGGCGCTCCTTGCCGCAGCCTCCCTGCTGATCGGCAGCGCATTAGGCTGGCTCGAAGTCGTCGCTCTGCATCTTCCTGTACCTACGCTGTTCGTGATGTTGATCAATACGGCCATCGCTTTTTTCTATGAGGCTTTTCCCGAAGAGATTTCCTTCCGCGGCTATTTGTTCCGCAATCTGAACACGCGGTTTCCGCTCTGGCTTGCCCTGCTGCTTCAGGTCGCCCTGTTTGTGCTCGCGCCGGTGGCTCTCACCGCATTCATGGTAGCTGCAGGGATCGCCACATGGGATCAAGTTACAGCCGACTATATCATCAACTTGATTGCCTTCGGCACGCTGCTGCAAATGTGCCGTATTCTATCGGGCAATCTGTGGATGAACATCGGCTTCCACGTGGCATGGCTCGAAATGGTCCGATACGTCGTCGTGCCGTCCTCTTCTGCGCTCATCGAAGTGCAGTACAACTCTCCGCTCGGCGCATACCTGGTCAATATCGGCTCGGTCGTCATTGGCATCATCGTGCTGCTTACTTGGTCGCTCCGCAGGAAAAACCGGGTGGACTGGAACCGGATTGAGCCGGAAGACGTTAAGCAGGCGGGGTAAGAATAAGCATAATCCGATAAAGAAAGATCGAATGAGGCGGGCTCTATGGGAGCCCGCTTTCAACGTCTGCGCAGGGAGGTGTAGACGTGCGGTATTGTGAGCAATCCGGGGGAATGGCGGGCTGGGAGGATTCCGGGCATGGTTTTCCTGTACATTTCCACCGTTTTCCTGCCTTGTGCGCTCCTTTTGGCTGAGAATATAATCAGCTTATTACACGACATATCGAAGAAGGAGAAGTCATGGGAATATGGGTGCGTGAACGGTCGTTTTACAGCATGTTTTTCCGGTTAACCGTACTGATCGGACTGCAGAATATCATTACGCTTGGCGTCAACTTGTCGGATAACCTGCTGCTAGGGGGATACAGTGAATCCGCGCTGTCCGGGGTTGCGCTGGCCAACCAGATCCAGTTTATTTTGCATATGCTGGTCATGGGCGCGGCCGAAGGGCTGGTCATTCTGTCCTCCCGGAATTGGGGCGCCAAAAATATAGACGCCATCAAACGGGCCTCCAGCATCGGGATGCGGATCGCCCTGGCTGTAAGCGTGATCATGTGGGCGGTCGTTTTTTTCTTCCCCCACGGCTGCCTGTCGCTGTTTACGAACGAGCAGAACGTGATAATCGAAGGGGCGAAGTATTTAAAGATCATTTGTTTTTCGTACATATTTTTTGCGGTGACCAACATTTTGCTGGCGGCGCTCCGCAGCGTCGAGGTCGTGCGGATCGGCTTTCTCGTTTCGCTGTCCACCTTGATCATTAATGTGTGCCTGAATTACCTGCTGATTTACGGACACCTGGGCTTCCCGCGCCTTGGGGTGAGCGGTTCGGCCATCGCCACACTGAGCGCAAGGGTGATCGAATGCGTGATCGTCCTCACCTTCGTGAAGAAGTTCGATCAGCGGATCCGCTTTAAGCTGAAAGATTTTTACAGCATCGACATGTCTTTATTCAAGCAGTATCTGCGGATCGGTTCGCCCGTGCTGATGGCCAACCTGCTGTGGGCCGTATCGATGGGCGCCCAGACTGCTATCCTGGGGCATATGGGCGAGGCGGCGATCGCTGCCAACAGCGTGGCGAATACGATTTTTCAGCTGGTCACAGTCATTACTTACGCTTCGGCCAGCGCGACGGCGGTCATCATCGGCAAGACGATCGGGGAAGGGAATACGGGAAAGGTCATTTCCTACAGCAAAACGCTGCAGCTGCTGTACTTGATCATCGGCGTACTGACCGCGGTGCTGCTGTTTGCCGTGAAGGGCGTCGTCCTCGATTTGTACGCGATTTCGGAGAGTGCCAAAACGCTGGCTCTGCAGTTTATGACCATTCTGTCGGTGACGGTCGTCGGTACGGCATACCAGATGCCAGCCTTGACCGGCATTGTGCGCAGCGGAGGAGACACCAAGTTTGTGCTGTATAACGATTTTATTTTCATGTGGCTGATCGTGCTGCCGGCTTCGGCGCTGTGCGCGTTCGTGTTTGACCTGTCGCCGGTCATTACATTCATGTGCCTCAAATGCGATCAAATCCTAAAATGCTTTGTCGCGATCGTAAAAGTGAACAGGTACCGCTGGATCCGGGTGTTCGACGAGCGGGGCGGCAAGTCCCAGGACGCCGGCGGCAATGTCGCGACCTGATGCAGGGTATCACCATCCGTCAGCGGCCCTAATGGGGAAGGAGGATTCGCTTAAGATGATATGGGACTGCGCGATTATCGGCGGAGGACCCGCCGGACTGAATGCCGCTTTGGTGCTGGGGCGCTCCCGCAGGACGGCGGCGCTGATCGATAATGACCAGCCGCGAAACCGGGTCACGCTGGTATCGCATGGCTATCTGACGCGGGACGGCGTCCGCCCCGAACAATTCCGAAACTTGGCTTATGAGGAGATCGGGAGATATTCGACTGTTCGCCGGTTCAGGGCGACGGCACTCGAGGTGAGCCCCTCCCGCGGTGCTTTCCGCGTGATCACTTCGATGCGGGAAGAAGTGTGGGCCAGAACGCTGATTCTGGCTACCGGGCTGCACGAAACGCTGCCCCGGATTCCCGGTGTAGAGCCATTGTATGGAAAAAGCATCTTTAATTGCGTTTACTGCGACGGCTACGAGCTGCAGGACCGGCCGTTGTTTGTGCTGTCGGAGCAGCCGGGACTGTATCACTTCGTCAAGACGGTACATCATTGGAGCCGGGATCTAATCGTACTGACGAACGGCAAGCCTGTTCTGACGTCCGTGGAAAAGGAAAAACTCCGGGTCAAGGGCGTGCCGGTCGTGGAGGAGCCGATTCATTCGTTCCGGGGAGACGAGGGGCGGTTAACTGAAGTTGTCTTTCACAGCGGTGCCTTTGTACAACGGACCGGAGGCTTCATTGTACCCCATTGGTCGCAGAAGGCTCCCTTTGCGGCACAGCTGGGCTGCCAGCCCGACGGGGCGGGCGGCATTGCCGTGGATGAACTAGGCAGAACGAGCGTGAAGGGTGTGTACGCCGCCGGCGATACAGCCCGCTTCGGGCCTTCGCAGCTGATCATTGCTGCAGGACAGGGGAGCAAAGCCGCGATGGCAGTGAATGCGGATCTGATCGATGAGGAGTTTTGATACGAATGATGCTCGCTGTAGAACCAATCACAGCATGTATTAAATCGTATCGTATAAGTACCGCGGGCCATATTTCCGGTTTCTACTTGGGAATATGGCCTTTTTTTAGTAGGGATGTTCCACCCGACCAAGCAATTGATCCGCCACCCTTCGCTCGTCCACTGACAGGTCGCCGGTTTGTTTCAACTGCTCCAATTTCGCCTTGACCTGGGCGGTATCCTGATAGCTCAATCCATACGTCAGATGGGATACTACGGACTCCATTTCGGATGGAGTTTCCAATCCTGCTAGTGCTTCAATGAACTTGGACGGTTCCCGCGTGTACAGTTCAGCCAGGATGGCGTCGTAACTCTCGGTAAGCGCGCCATCCGTGCCGTTCTCCCCCCTGATGATATCAGGATAATCTCCGACTGCGATCATATCTGCGTGGTTATAAAGATACTCAACGGTCTCAAGCGACTGATGGCTGCTGATTTGGTTATACTCATTCCAATCGACACCCGCAATTTGGCGCATCATTTGAGCCACTTTCTCTTCATCGCTGATGCCTATCCGGGAATAGATTTCATACAGCGCTTTTTCCGCGGAGATCTTTCCCCCTCCTTTGGGAGTGACGGCTGCTTGTGAGGAACCGTCCGTCCCGGATGGGCCGGCCGAATCGGCGGTATGCTGCTTCGAAGTGTTTGAGCTTGGCGCAGACCCTTAAGTGACGTCATTTGAATCTGAAGAATCGGTACAGGCGCTGAGCAAGCCGCACAGAATGGCTCCCATGACAAACAACGCAAATATATGCTTCATCAGAAATTTCAACCCTTTCATGTATATCTGGATATATTTCCCAGACGGTTTAAGTAGAAAAAGGCTGCTCAAAGGATATTCCCGATTCTTTATAAAATTTGACTATATTTATTTTTGGCGTTGAGGCACTCGTAATTCTCTGCTACAATTCCAAGCAGAAAGGCGGTCGATCTCGATGGCAAATCAATTTGCCAGTATGCCAAGCGGCTCATGCAAAGCCTATTCATAGGGCGAACCTTTGCATGGGCGGACGATAAGTTGAACAGTTCGCCCTCAGGACGTTTTATTGGATGGGCTTTGCACCTTATTTTTTCATTTTAAATAATAAGGGAGTTGAATGCATTGACCAATCCATTGATAAACAAACGGCAGCATCTCATAAATCTTCAAACCCAGGTCCAGCGGCTGCTGGATGAACTTGCGAAAGACGATATCGGTGCAGGATTCCAAGCAGCAACCTACTGGCACGGTGAACTGGTCGTGAATGCTTTTTCAGGCAGCGCCGATGCCTTAGGACATAACCCCGTCCATCCGGATACGCTCTTCGTGATGCAGTCCTGTTCCAAAGGTGTGATTTCCACTGCGATTCATATTCTCGCCGAGCAGGGCAAGCTGGGGTATGATGAGCGGATTTCTCATTACTGGCCCGAGTTCGGAGCGAATGGGAAGGAAGAGATTACGCTTCGTCAGGTTCTGACTCATACGGCAGGCGTTCCTTTGATGCCTGCGCACGCGGATATGGAGCTGGTGACCAACTGGCAGGCGATGGTATACGAGATGGAACAGTTACAACCCATCTGGGAACCTGGAATCAAGGCGGGTTATCACGGTTTGACCTTTGGATGGATTTTAGGGGAAACGGCTGCCAGAGCGGATGGCCGGGCGATTGGCCAGATCGTTCAGGACGAGATCTGCAAGCCACTAGGAATGGACAGGGAGCTGTACTTAGGGGCCACAGCGGAAACCCGGATCGCCGAAATTAGCGGCGAAGCCGTACCTATTGCTTCCATGCCCGATGAGATGCTGTTCAAGCGGGTGCTGCCTCCGGCCCTGGTTCCGGTTGCCAATCCGGAGTGGAACTCGGCTTGCTTCCATTCAGCAGCCGTACCAGCCGTCAATGCCGTCGCAAATGCTCAGGCTTTAGCGCGCATGTATGCTTCACTGATTGGCGAGGGCGTGGACGGCAGACGCCTGCTCAAGCCGGCCACCATAGCCGAAGCAGCGCGGCTGCAATTTGAAGGGATCGACGAAGTTGCGCTCGCTCCTGTTCGGTTGGGGCTGGGCTACTCGCTTAGCCAAGACGGTGATGTCATGGGCGGCAGCCGGGCGGCTTTCGGTTATGCCGGATTGGGCGGTATGATCGGATACGCCGATCCGTCGAACGGCCTTGCCGTTGCAGTACTGTGCAACAGGATGAAAGTTGGCCGGGGAGACCGTTCACCGGATCGGCTGGTAACGGATCTGATTCGCGAGAAACTGTGTCACAGGTAAATTGAATTTTTGCTACATTCGAAAGGCCCGTCTCAATAGCAGCCGGGCCTGTTTTTTTATTCTCGAACGGCGGTTTCAAGATGAATAAGCGGCCAAAAACACTTTATCAGCAAACCTGATAAAACCTATAAGATCATTCTAATTGACCGTTCCCCCCTGCTGTGATAGGTTCAAGAGAGAAAATATGAGTAATCTACTAGGAATTATCACTAATGCATGCTACGCGAGGTGGATATTTGTTGGAACTTCAAGTAACGAACAGCCCTTTTAACCAAGAGCAGGTCGAGCTGCTCAACCGTCTGCTGCCCACATTAACCGATGCCCAGCGCATCTGGTTGAGCGGATATATCGCAGCTGCCGCCGTAACGGGAAGTGCTGTGCTGGGAACGCCCCCCATTGCGGCTGCCGTAAATGCGCCGGCTGCGTCTCCGGCAAGCACTGCACCGGCTGCACCGAAAGAGGTTACCGTCCTGTACGGATCGCAGACCGGCAATTGCGGATCGCTGGCTAAGAAGGTGACCAAGAGACTGCAGGATCAGGGCTTTGAGGTCAAGGTTTCTTCGATGAGCGATTTTAAACCGAACGGATTGAAAAAGGTGGAGAACCTGCTGATTCTGGTCAGCACGCATGGCGAAGGGGATCCGCCGGACAACGCCATATCCTTTTATGAGTTTCTGCACAGCAAGCGGGCTCCGCAGCTTGAAGGCATGCCGTTCTCTGTCCTGGCGCTGGGAGACACCTCTTATGAGTTCTTCTGCCAGACAGGCAAGGATTTTGACAAGCGGCTGGAAGAGCTTGGCGGCAAGCGGCTCGTTCCGCGCGTCGATTGCGACGTGGATTTCGACGAGCCGGCGGCGGAATGGATCAACAGCGTGGCCAGCGCGCTTGCCGAGCTTACCGGAGCCGGTGCTGCCGCGCAGGCCGTGCCTGTCACGGCAGATACGCTGCTCGAATCCACGGAATCGGAATATTCCAGAACCAATCCGTTCCAGGCCGAAGTTCTGGAGAATATCAACCTGAACGGCCGCGGTTCCGACCGCGAAACCCGGCACTTGGAAATATCGCTGGAGGGCTCGAATCTGGAGTATGAACCCGGGGACAGCCTGGGTATCTACCCGGAAAACCATCCGCGGCTTGTCGACGAATTGATCGAGGCGATGGGATGGTCCGGCGAAGAATCCGTACCGGTAAACAAAAACGGCGATGAGACTACGCTGCGCGAGGCGCTGCTCCACCATTATGAAATCACGGTGCTCACCAAGCCCCTGCTGGAAAAGACAGCCGCGCTCATCTCTAACGGAGCACTGAACGAACTGCTCGCATCGGGTCACGATGAGCTGAGAGCTTACATCGAGGAACGCGATCTGCTTGATCTGGTGCAGGATTATTCCTTGAAGGGCATCCCGGTCAGAGAGTTCGTAGCCATTTTGCGTAAAATTCCGGCACGTCTGTATTCGATCGCCAGCAGCCTGAAGGCGTCGCCGGACGAGGTGCATGTAACGGTCCGGACCGTCCGATACGAGAACCGCGGAAGAGAGCGGTACGGCGTCTGCTCCGTACAGCTGGCTGAACGAAGCGAGTCCGGATCGGCCTTACCGGTCTATATTCAGCATAATCCGAATTTTAAGCTTCCGCAAAATCCGGATACCCCGATCATCATGATCGGCCCGGGTACGGGCGTCGCCCCGTTCCGCGCATTTTTGAGCGAGCGGGAAGAGACGGGAGCCGAAGGCAAGAGCTGGCTGTTCTACGGCGATCAGCACTTCGCAACCGACTTCCTGTACCAGATCGAATGGCAGCGCTGGCTCAAGGACGGCGTCCTGAGCCGCATGGACGTGGCCTTCTCTCGGGATTCTGATCAGAAGGTTTACGTCCAGCACCGCATGCTGGAGAAGAGCCGGGAACTGTATCAGTGGCTGCAGGAAGGCGCCGTGGTATATGTGTGCGGCGACGAGAAACGAATGGCCCATGACGTCCATTCCACGCTGATGACGATCCTTCAACAGGAAGGCGGTCTCAGTCCTGAGGAAGCTGCCGAATATATGATTCGCATGCAGCAGGAGAAACGTTACCAGCGGGATGTCTATTAAGCACATCCTATAGGCAAGCGAGAAGGAGAGAGCAAACATGTCTGAGAACAATTTGATGTCACCAAACAGCGCGCCCCACAGCGATGTGGAGGATATCAAACGCAGAAGCAACTATTTGCGGGGAAGCCTGGTGGAAACGCTGAAGGATCCGATTACCGGGTCGATCCCCGAGGACGATAACCGGCTGATGAAGCATCACGGCAGCTACATGCAGGATGACCGGGACCTGCGCAACGAACGGCAGAAGCAGAAGCTTGAGCCGGCTTACCAGTTTATGCTCCGGGTGCGCGCCTCTGGCGGCGTTGTTACTCCGCAGCAATGGCTGATGATGGACCGGATCTCCCAGAAGTACGGAAACGGGACGATCCGCCTGACGACACGTCAATCGTTTCAGCTGCACGGGGTGCTGAAGTGGAACCTTAAGAACACGATCCGCGAGGTGAACGAATCGCTGCTCAGCACGTTGGCCGCCTGCGGCGACGTGAACCGGAACGTCATGTGCAATCCGAATCCGTACGAGTCGGAGATTCATTCGGAAGTGTACGATTGGGCCACCAAGCTGAGTGCCCATTTGGATCCGCGGAGCCGGGCCTATTACGAGATCTGGCTTGACGAAGAAAAAGTGGTGGACAGCCACGATCATGACGTGGAACAGGAGCCGATTTACGGCCCTGTATACCTGCCGCGTAAGTTCAAGATCGGCATGGCGATCCCGCCGTCCAACGATGTCGACGTATTTTCGCAGGACCTTGGATTGATCGCCATTGTGGAGGACGGACGTCTGGCCGGATTCAACGTTTCGGTCGGCGGCGGCATGGGGATGACCCACGGCGATCCGGCCACGTACCCGCAGGTAGGGCAGGTCATCGGGTTCTGCACGCCGGAGCAGGTGATCGATCTGGCGGAGAAGACCGTGACGATCCAACGCGACTACGGCGATCGTTCCGTGCGGAAACACGCGCGCTTCAAATATACGATCGACGACCGCGGCATCGACTGGTTTATCCAGGAGCTGACTGCGCGTCTCGGGTGGGAGCTGGAGCCGGCAAGGCCGTTCCATTTCGAGAGCAACGGCGACCGGTACGGCTGGGTCAAGGGCAGCAACGGCAAGTGGCATTTGACGCTCTTTATCCAGAACGGGCGAATCAAGGACGAAGAAGGGTATGAGCTGATGACCGGCTTGCGGGAAATCGCCAAAGTTCATACGGGGGATTTCCGGCTGACGCCGAACCAGAACCTGGTCATCGGCAGCGTGAGCAGTCAGAAAAAGAAGAAGATCACCGAATTGGTGCAGCAGTACGGTCTGACCGACGGTATCCATTATTCGGCACTGCGCCGTAACTCGATGGCGTGTGTGGCTCTGCCGACCTGCGGTCTGGCAATGGCTGAATCCGAACGCTATCTGCCTACGCTGCTCGGCAAAATCGAGCCGATGCTGGAAGAAGCGGGCCTGCGCGAGGAGGAAATCGTCATCCGGATGACGGGCTGCCCGAACGGCTGCGCGAGACCGGCGCTGGCGGAAATCGCCTTTATCGGCAAGGCGCCGGGCAAATACAACATGTATCTCGGCGGCGGATTTGCCGGGGAGCGACTGAACAAGCTCTACAAGGAAAATATCGGCGAGGCCGAAATTTTGGACTCCCTGAAGCCGATTATTTTCCACTACGCGAAGGAACGCCGGGACGGCGAGCATTTCGGGGATTTTACCATCCGTGCAGGCTATGTGAAGGAAGTCCGTTCGGGACAATTCTTCCACGCCTGATGGCATGAGCAACCGAATCGACAGTGACTCGGCGGTCAAGACAGCAGCATAAAGAGTGCAGTCCCCAGCGGACTGCACTCTTTATGCTGTATATGAAGGCTGAAAACTCATAGATTGATCACGGCGACGGTGAGCACCGCCGTCATGCTGCCGACGAAGCTGCCGACCAGACAGTCCGAAGGGTAGTGCAGCCCGAGATAGATCCGCGAAATACAGACGATGAGTGCAATAACCAGCAGCAGGGCGGCGACCCAGGAGCCCATAAACAGAAACGGGGTAATGATGGAAAAGATGGCCGTCGAATGCCCGGACGGGAACGAGGGGTCCTTCAGCGGGTTGTTCCCAACCCTAACGCCTTCGAGGGCGAGGTACGGGCGTATCCGCTGGACCTTGCGTTTAATCAAGGTCGTAATTAAAAAGCTGATGGCCAGGGCGGCAAAGCTCTGCAGACTGGTTGTCCGCCACGGATCGGGAGCGAAGAGGGCGACGGACAGCGTCAGGGTAATCGTAAACAGCGCGCCGCCCAAGTGGGTCAGCATGCGCAGCACAGCATGGAGCATGGACGGATTCTGCGTGCGGTTAATCCAGTGGAATACGCGCCGGTCCCAGCCGTGCGCCTGCTCCATATAACGGGTGATGATCATGCATCGGTCCTCCTCAAAATGTGTTTATGCATCAAATAGGGTCTTCAGCTTCCGAAGCTATTGCCTCGAATGAACCTTGGAGCGCCTGCGCCATTTCAAGTAAACGTATACGACCAGGATGGCGAACACGGCGGCCACGACGTATTTCAGAAAATGCTCCGTCCAGGTCAAGACAAGCTGCCATTGATTGCCGAAAATGTAGCCGATCCCGATAAAGACGGTAACCCAGAGCGCGGAACCCGTGTAGGCGTACAAGGCAAAGGTACGGTAGGGTACGCGGATGATTCCGGTAAAATAACCGATAAACTGCCTGACGCCCGGAATGAAATAACTGAACAGCAGCAGCTTGTCGCCATATTTGTGATACACCCTGGCTGTCTTTTCCACATGCTCCGGTTTAAGAAAAAGCCATTTCCCGTAGCGCTCGATCAGCGGCTGACCCAGCTTGTACCCAAGCAGGTAAGTAACCGTCAGCCCGACAATGGAGCCGAGGTAGGCGGCACCTAAAGCCGGAAGCAGCTCCAGCACGCCTTTATAGGACAAATACCCGGTGTAGGTAAGCGTCGTATTGCCTGGCGGAATCGGCAAGGCGATGGCATCCAGCGGAAGCCCGAGAAGCAGGACCCAATATCCGTACTGTCCGAACAGCCGCTCGATATATCCCAGCACATCCATAAGAATCTCCTTTATCGTCATTGTACTTGTGCTTTCCATTTTACTTATTAAAGATAAAGAACTGATGAACAGGAAGCTTAAGAAAGTATTAAGCCGTCTGCCCGATTTCTTAACAGTCCGGAAGAACTTGTATTCCCATGATACGCAAATTTTTGCCGGAACAAAACCGTCTCCGGTTGGGGCGGAAACCCGTCTTAAGACCAGGTTTTTCTTGTGGCGCGAATTTATATAAAATTGTCGCAATATTATACTGTATTAACGGTTTTTCATGTGTTAGATTAAGGGCATGATGTCTTAATATTAAATACTGAGGAGCGCTGGATATGATCAGAATCGGTAAAATAAGCTATTGGCATGTGCATGCATGGGATTATACGAAACAGGCTGAGGCTCATCCGGGTGCGGAAATCGTGGCTGTGTGGGACGAAAATGCGGAGCGGGGGCAAGAAGCCGCCGATAAACAGGGCGTGACTTTTTACGCTTCATTGGATGAAATGCTCAGTCGTGACGATATCGACGGGGTCATCGTGGATGCGCCAACGAACATGCACCGCGAAGTCATGATCAAAGCCGCAGAAGCCGGCAAGCATATCTTTACGGAAAAGGTTATTGCCGCCACGCTGAGCGAGGTCAACGACATTATTGCGGCAGTGGAGAAAAATAACGTGAAGCTGACCGTATCCCTACCCAGACTGAACGACGGCTATACGCTGGCGATTCGGGAACTTCTGGACCAGGAGCTGCTGGGCAAAGTTACTTATGTGCGCGTCCGGCTGTCCCATAACGGTGCGACAGCGAATTGGCTGCCTGCTCATTTTTATAAGAAGGAAGAGACGCTCGGCGGGGCCCTGATCGATCTTGGCTGCCACCCGATGTACTTGACGCGACTCTTCTTGAGAGAAGAGCCTGTGGACGTGAGCGCGCAATTCGGATACATAACCGGAAAAGAAGTGGAAGACAATGCGGTTGCGACGTTGTCTACGAAATCGGGTGCGGTAGGCGTGGTAGAAGCCGGATTCGTGAACAACTTTTCGCCGTTTACCGTGGAGGTTCACGGCACCGAAGGAACCATTCTGTTCGGAACGCCGGACAGCAAGCTGCTTCTTCGTACGACCCGCAATGAGGAATACAAGGACGCCTGGGTCGAAATCCCGGTTCCGGCCAACCGCGAAAGCGCGTTTGAGCAGTGGATCAGCCACATCGAACAAGGCACAACGGCCGATGAAAACATCGCGATGGCGATCGAATTGACGAAGCTCATGGAAGCGGCCAGCCTGTCGAACGCGGAGCGCCGCGCCGTGAAACTGAACGAACTGCAAGGCTAACCATTACAGAACTTATCAGACATAAGGATGTTGCTGCAATGATGAATAATTTTCCATACGAAACTATGCAGGGACGCCAGGATGCTTTGGAGCGTCTGGATTTACGCATCTATTGGGGAAATTATGAAATTCGGGTTATACGTTTTCATTTGACTTCTTTTCCTCCGGGGAAAATCGTGTCCTTTCACAAGCATGCCGAGTTTGAATTTCACTTTATACCTCGCGGCAAGGGAACGGTGATCCTGGTGGATGAACCCTATGCTCTTCAGGAGGGCATGTTCTATCTGACGGGGCCGGAGGTGCTGCATTACCAGGAAGCGGATCCCGAGGAATCGATGGATGAGCTGTGCCTGCACGTGGATATCAGGGACCTGTCGCAGGTACCGGATGCCGGCCAGTCGCCGCGTCCAAATGCCGATCCATGGGAGGTTGCCGAGGCGCATGACTGCATCGAGAAGCTGCGGACGCTGCCGCTGAAGCCCGTGATGGATACGTACCGGGCGATGCCGTTTTTCCTGGAGGCCTTCAACGCCTCACAACAAAAATATTTAGGACTCTATACAACGATCAAAAACTGCATCATTCAAATTCTGCTCCGTGCCGTACGCGCTTACGAGCCGGAACCAAGGGAGGCGGAGCTTCCGTCCCGGGACATGAAGGCCTACCGGTACCAGCTGGCTCTGGAGTACATTCATGCCAACTCTTCCGGCGAAGTGGTGCTGGAGGATGTGGCCGACAAGCTGCATATCAGTTCAAGGCAGCTGCAGCGGATCATTAAGGATCAAGGGGGCGGGCGATCCTTTAGTGAAATTTTGGAGGATTTCCGCCTGCAGGAGGTGTGCCGCCAGCTGGTGGAGACGCGCTGGTCCATCGAGAAAATCGCCGTTCAGGGCGGATTTTCCAGCGGAAGCTATCTGCATACCGTTTTTCGGAAGAGATACGGCTACACGCCGTCGGAATACCGGAGAAAGAACGCGAAAGTATAGGAGGATTACGATCTCGTGGGAAAAACTATTCGGATTGGCATTATCGGGAGCGGAGGCATCGCCGGAGCGCATGCCCGGGCTTACAAAGGAATCGAGGATGTTCAGATCGTCGGGGTGGCGGATATTCTGCCAGACAAGGCGCAGCAATTCATTGAGCGTTGGGACCTGCCGGATGCGACCGGCTTTGACGACCACCGCAAGCTGCTCGAGCTGGATCTGGACGGCGTAAGCATCTGTACACCGAACGTGGCGCATCACCGCACAACGGTGGACGCGCTGACGGCCGGCAAAAACGTTATGCTGGAAAAGCCAATGTCGGTTACGCTGGACGAAGCGGTCGAAATGGTGCAGGTGTCCAAGAAAACCGGAAAAATGCTGAACGTCGGTTTCCAGCCGCGCTACGACCCGAACATGGCCATTATTAAAAATATGGTCCAGAACGGACAATTGGGTAAAGTGTATTACGTGGAAACCGGGGGCGGACGCCGCCGCGGCATGCCGGGAGGTACATTTATCCGTCAAGATATCGCCGGCGCAGGCGCAATGGCCGATATCGGCTGCTATTCACTAGATCTGGCGCTCAACACGCTTGGCTATCCGAAGCCGCTGACCGTATCCGCCTATACCTCGAACTATTTCGGCACCAATCCGAAATATCACGCGGAAGCCGGACAATTTGACGTTGAGGATTTCGGTGTGGCCATGGTCCGGTTCGAAGGAGACCTGGTCCTGAACTTCAAGACGTCCTGGGCGATGCATATGGATACGCTCGGTGCGACGATGTTCCTCGGCACGGATGCGGGCATGAAGGTGCTTCCGGCGGGCAGCGGACCTTGGAGCGGGGTATGGGATGGCCATGTTGGCTCCATCTCGCTGTTCCATGACATCCAGGGACATCATACCGAGAGCAATATTCCGCTTATCAAGCATGAAATCAACGTGTTTGAGGAGAAAATCAAGGATTTTGTCCGCGCGCTGCGCGAAGGGACGCCGGCTCCGATTCCGGGAGAGGAAATTTTGCGGAATCAGGCCATTATTGACGGCATTATCCGCTCTTCGCAGACGAAGAAGGAAGTCGAGATCCATATTCCTGATCTCGTGTAACCGCACGATACAAGCCATCGCTTGAACTTCACATCATTACGGCAGTCCGAATCTCCCCTTCAGGGATCTTTGGGCTGCTTTTTATTTTTTCGAATTTCGGTCCGGCGCAGGTGTTATCTTTTTCGGGAAATAGGCAAACCTGATTTTGGGGGACCTAAAACCAGAATACAGGAGGACGAATGCAAGTATGAAGAAAATGGTGATGTCCGTCTGCCTCAGTGCCGGATTCCTGCTCGGAGCCGCTGCAACACCGGCTGCTTATGCCAATTCGGAAGAGCCGCAGCTGAAAGTGAAAATCGTGGATTCCAAAGGCGGGGAAGTGGGGACGGCGCTTCTGACGCAAAAAGGAGCCGCAGTTCAGATCCATATCGAAGCCGCGAATCTGCCGCCTGGTGAGCACGGCATTCATTTCCACGAAAACGGCAAGTGTGATCCGCCAGACTTTAAAACGGCGGGAGCCCATTTCAACCCGACCGGAAAGCAGCACGGCTTCCATAATCCGAAGGGCTATCATGCCGGAGACCTGCTGAACATTCAGGTGAAGCAGGATGGAACGGTGACCGCCGATTTGGAAACCCAGTCTGTTACGCTTAACAAGGGAGCCGCCAATTCGCTCTTGAAGCCGGGCGGAACCGCGATCATCATCCACGAAAAAGCGGACGATTACGTGACCGACCCGTCGGGGAACTCCGGCAACCGGATCGCCTGTGCGCGGATTGAATAGCTGCGGCCTGCCGTCAGCTTTGCTGGCTGCCGATAGCGATCATATACACTCCTGAAGGAACATGCCTTCAGGAGTTTTTTTATGTTCAAGCCGTTTCACAGGTTCACTTCGTATCGCGATTGATATCGCTTGCAAAAAAATCGTTGCCCGGCCTCATACTCCTGTGATATATTAAAACTCCTTCCATTTTTTCCACGTGATGACCATTTCACCGCCAACGATTCTTCAGGAAGAGAAAGGACCCCAATATGAAACAGGAGGAACCTCTGTTGTGAACTGGCTTAAATGGGATTTGAACTTGCAAATCCGGCTGATCGGCGACACACTCTTCAATCTGCTGTTTTGGATGTACTTTCCTTACATCACCCTGTTTTTCAGCGACGCGTTCGGCAAGACCGCGGCCAGTATGCTGATGGCTGTTCCTCCCCTGGTCAGCCTGTTCGGGAGCTTGTTCGGCGGGTATCTGGCGGACCGCTTCGGCCGGAGACCCGCCATGCTGCTCGGAGCCTGCATGCAGTCCTGTATGTTTGCCGTCTTTGCGTTATCCCCATCCCATTGGCTCGATTATGCCGCATATATTGGACTGGGGCTGGGAGGGGCGATTTATTCGCCGGGAAGCTCGGCCATGGTGGCCGACGTGACTCCGGAAAAGGACCGGCGTATGGTATTCGCAACCTTCGTGACAGGCAGAAATATTGGGGCGGTTTTTGGCCCGGCGCTAGGTTCGGTATTCTTTTTCCAGTACCGGCACGAGCTGCTGTGGACCTGCACGTCGGTAACACTTCTGTACTTTTTGACCATATTATTTTTCAGCAGGGAGACGCTTCCTGCGACGGCAAGGATGAATCGCACCCGCAGCAAGCTGACCGCTATCTTGAAGGAGCAGGTGGTAAGTTACGGTGTGATATTTAAGGACAAGGTATTCGCGCTCTATATTGCCGCGGGGATCCTGGTGACGATTGCTTTTATGCAGCTGGATATGTATTTAGCGATGTATGTCAAAGAATACGTACCGGGACAGGCGCTGCTGTCCTTCAGCGGCTGGACGTTCAACCTGAGCAGCGCGCAGGTGTTCGGGCTGATGCTGGGGCTGAACGGGCTGTTGTTCGTGCTGTGCGTTCTCCCCGTCACCAAACTGTTCGAGGGCTGGTCCGAAAGGAACATCCTGATCATGTCGGCCTTGCTGTTTGGCGGGGGGATGTTCTTGATCGGTTTGACGACACATGTGTGGCTGCTGCTGGTGTTTACGTTTGTGTTTACGATCGGCGAGCTGTCGCGGAGTCCCGTCACCGACAGCTTCATCAGTAAATATGCGCCTGAACACGCCAGAGGGCAATACATGGGGGCGGCGAATCTGCAGTTCTCGGTCGGCCGTTTTATCGCTCCGGTCACGATTATGCTGTCTTCGTGGTTTCCGCCGGTTGTCGTGTTTGGCTTCATCTTCCTGGCAACGATCCTCAGCTCGCTTTTGTATGTTCAGGTTTTTAAAATCATTCCGGCAAGCTACTACGAGAAAAAGGCCGAGATATCGGGATGAAAATACGAATAAAGCCGTTCAAGACAGGATGCAATCCGCATCGCTTGAACGGCTTTTTCAGGCTGTTATTCGGCTGCTGCCGGTATTCCCGCCTGCAAGGGTCTGCCGGTCGGTACATGGACAGGCTGGTCGCGAATGACGGACCCATCCTCCAGATGCAGCCAGGTGTCAAAGCTTCGCTCCCCTTGCGTGAGCCGGATGACCCTGGCGCCGGGCATAAATGGCTGATCCAGATAAGCGTTGCGAGTGGTTCGGCCGTAACACAGGCGGATGCCGTGCAGCGTTCCCCAAAAATCGTTGCCGTGATCATGGCCGACAAAGGTGCCGAGAATATCACCCATTTCAACCATGCTCGCAAAAAAACCGGTGTTGATCCAGGGAGCGCAGCAGTGACGGTCAAGCTTGTTCCCATAACAGACCGAGAAATCCCAAATATCGTTATATTCGGGCAGCGGAATATGGAAGAAGGCAAGCGATGGCAGCGGGACTCCGCCGTTACCTGCGGTAAGACGGTAGGAATATTGCGTATACCATTCAATCTGGCTGCGGCGGATCCAGTCATAAAATCCGACGCGCAGATGCTCCAGCGGCGAGTAGCTGCCCGAATCCAAAAAGTAAAGGGCGGCTTCCACGTTGTCCCGGTGTGAATCCCGGATTTCCAGACAATAGTTGCCTGCGCCCTTGACCTGGGGCGGATCGGGGATCGCATAGCAGTACCGGTGTGACAGCTGCAGGGCATGAAGCTGTTCCCGCGTCATATCGGGGGCCTCGGAGTCGTGGTTTCCAAAGACGGCTGCCCAGGGGATGCCCATCTGCTCCGGAACCGACACCGCATCCCGGAACGCCGCAACCGGATTCGGGCTTTTATTGCTGGCGATCACATCGCCGGTATAGACGACCAGATCGGGCTGTTCCGCCTCGATTATCCTTCGCATCATATGCTTCATTTGAAGCTCTTCATCATCAGGCTCGCAAAACTCCGTATCCGTAAATTGGACGATGGTAAACGTGCCGTCCTCGCGAACTCGCAATGTTTTCCTCATCTGCTCCTCCTCCTGCTAGTCGTTTCCCGGCACGGTGCGGATCTGGAACAAACCGGCAGGGACAGCGGCATCCCAGGCTTCCGGAATGTCCAGGCCGAGGGCGGCGGCGGCGACAGCCGCGGTGTCCACGATCGAAATTCCCCCGATGGCTGTTCCCGGCGCAATTCCCGGTCCCACGCAGCCCCAGAACACATTTTTATCCATCGGATGATCGCTGCCGTGGCTGTATTTGTCGTCGCCTCCGCCGCCGTGGTCGGTCAGCAAAATCACCA
Source organism: Paenibacillus rhizosphaerae (assembly GCF_014192015.1). Lineage (GTDB taxonomy): Bacteria > Bacillota > Bacilli > Paenibacillales > Paenibacillaceae > Paenibacillus_AQ > Paenibacillus_AQ rhizosphaerae. The sequence goes on from NZ_JACHXJ010000001.1 coordinate 1,159,402, forward strand.
GGCTGTCTTCAAGAAGGCCCAGCCGCTCAAGGGTGCCGAGCACCTTTCCGAACAGGCCGTCATTTAGTATAATCGCATTCAAATATTCGGGCGAATCTGGACCGTACCCGTATTTGTGTCCGGCCGCATCAGGCTCATCGATCTGCATGAATAGCAGTTTGACGTCCGGATTTTGTTCCAGATAGTCCTGAATGGCCTGAACCAAATCGGCGTCTGGCAGAGATTCCTTATGTATTCCGATGCCATCTTCCACAATCCCGTCATTGATCGGGCGCCAGCTGGTGAAGGAGGCGAGCTTGGCCTCAGGCCATGCCTTCCTGGCAAGCCGGAATACGGAAGGGTAAGGTGATTCGGCTGGATAAGGCTCACTCACAGCGACCTCGTTCGTCAATCCGTGCTTTTCCGGCACAACGCCGTGTAGTACGGAGCCCCAGCATTCCGCACTAATTGTCGGCGACTGGGCCTGGGCGGTATAGGTGAGGGCCCCTTTTGCCAGAAAAGCGTCGATGACCGGTGTAGCCGTGTGCTGAATAAAGTTGCCGGCGCCGTCCATTCCCAGAATGAACACGCGCGAAACGGCTTTTGTATTGCTCATGGGTCAACCTCCCCAAAGATGATTTCGCTTTCATAGGATCGATTACGCCCCTAGCATAAAGATTCCCGTACGGGGTGTCAACCATCGATTGGGAATTAGGCAAACAAGTCATCAGAGTGTTAGCAGGAAGTCATCATCGTGGTAGCCGGCCTTTGCATGCACAATATAGAATCGGAATTGTAAGGGGTTACAGGTCACGAAACGACAAAAAGGAGTGAGATCATGCAAGAGGCGGTGCAGAACGTGGTGCGGCCGGCAAAGGTCCGGCGGTTTTCCACGTTCCGGAGACAACTGAAGAAATACAAATGGCTGCTGCTGATGACACTGCCGGGAGCAGGGAAAGCTCGAGGACGTGGAGCGGGATTTGAAGACCTGCCTTGCCGCCCAGCGTGTTAACCCATCGTTGCCGGAGAAAGAAAGCCATCCTTCGGTCATTCAGCGTGTTCAAAGCTACATTGCCGGGCATCTCCATGAACCGATCACAAGGGAGCAGCTCGCCTGTTGTGTGCATTTGAATCCGGCATATCTGTCCCGTCTGTTCAAGCGGGAAACGGGAGAGTCCATTACGGATTACATCCTTCGTGAGCGGATGGAGGCCGCCAAAGAGATGATCCGGGCGTCGAGCCTTCCGATTTCTGATGTGGCTAAGTCTCTCGGATACTACAATTTTTCACATTTTTCCAAAATGTTCAGAAAGGTGCATCACGCTTCACCGCAGCAGTTCAGACGAAAGCCGGTATGACGGCGCGTATGCCGTGCGGTATTCTGTCGCCTAAGCTTGCTCGCCGGGATGGGCTGCTGCGGGCGGGAACAGCCGGAATGCCGTATCCACAAACAATTTGACGGCAATGGATGCCTGTTTGAAGGAGGGAACGGCAAGATGCAGCTTGCGGTACGCCCTAGGAGTCAACTCCCGGCTCATGACATGTTCAGGCACGCTCTGCAGGGACAGCTCCGACATGATGCAGATGCCCAGTCCTTCGTTGATCATGTTCAGGGCGGTCGGATAGTTGGTCGTAATATGCTTCACGTTCAGATTCGTTCCACCGGCGCGGAACAGTTCCATAACCGGCAGCTCATAGCCGCCCTTGCAGACCAGCATCGGCTCATCCGATAGATCCTGAATCCGGATCTCCTTGGAATGGCGGAAGGGGTGATCGTCACGGAAAACGACGTGAAGCGCTTCGTTCCGCAGCAGCTTTGTGTCCAGATCGTTCAGCGGCGGAATGAGGAAGCCGACATCCACGACCAGCTCATCGAGCCAATGCCGGACTTCTTCTACGGTGCCTTCATACATCTGGATGTTGATGTTCGGATACTTGTCGTTGATGGCGCGGACGATTTTCGGATAATAAAAGGAAGCGGCTGCCGGAAAGGCCCCGACGCGGATGCTGCCGGTCTCCAGCCCTTTCTCGGCGGCAACCTCCTGCGAAATTTTTTCGTACTGGAGTAAAATTTCCCTGCCGGTTACCACAATCCGTTTACCGATGTCGGTCAGGACGACACCGTTACGCGGATGACGGTTCAGGAGGGTAACCCCGAGCTCGGTCTCCAGGCTGGATATGGCGCGGCTGACCGCCGGCTGGGTCATATTCATCATCTGGCCCGCTTTGGTAAAGCTTCCCGTTTCCGCGACGGCCACAAATAGTCTGATCTGCGTCTCATTCATAACGGTTATGGTATACCTCCTATGAGGAATATGCATTTTATTTATAGTTCAACGTATTGTATCATGGGAATTGACCATGATTCAAGGAGTGACCTTCCGTGCGAATGCAGAAGAATACATTGTTTCTATTAATCTTTTTAATATTGGTATGGGGAATCAACTGGCCGTTATCCAAAATAGCACTGGACTATGCGCCTCCCATCTTGTTCGCCGGCCTGCGGGCACTGATCGGCGGTATACTGCTTGTGCTGGTAGCCTTGCCTAAAGCGAAGCAATTGCGGCTGCGCCAGACCTGGCCGATCTATTTGACCTCCGCGATGCTCAGTATCGTTATATACTATGGTGTACAAACTATCGGACTGCAATATACGCCGGCCGGATTGTTCTCGGCGATCGTGTTTCTTCAGCCCGTGCTGCTCGGGCTGTTTTCGTGGTTGTGGCTGGGAGAGGCCATGACGAAGCAGAAGATGCTTGGCTTGATCGTCGGCTTTGCCGGTGTCGCCACCATGAGCACGGGTGGGCTTACAGGGGACGTTTCCGCCATCGGTATTATTCTGGCGCTGTTCACTGCGCTCTCTTGGGCGCTCGGCACGGCCTATGTCAAGAAGATCGGACCCAAGGTCGACTCGACCTGGCTGACGGCGATGCAAATTACGATAGGCGGTGTCATTCTGCTGCTGGCCGGTTCGGGGATGGAGGATTGGTCGAAGATCCAGTGGAACGCGACGTTCATTTGGGATACGCTGTTTATCGCCGTTTTCGTCATCGCGGCAGGATGGTTCGTCTATTTTAAACTGATCGGCGAAGGGGAAGCGAGCAAAATCGGTTCGTTTACGTTTCTGATTCCGATCGTATCGATTTTTTCGAGCGTGCTTTTTCTGAACGAGCATGTAACGATGAAACTTGTAGGCGGCCTTATTCTGGTTCTTGCCAGCATCGTGCTCGTCAACGTCCGGTTTCAGCGGAGATGAGCTTCGGCGCTGCCTACGGTGCCTGAAGGGCCTGCAGAACCAGGAGCCCGTTGAACCGGGAGCTCAGCTAGAAATTAAAGCAAAAGTCCGCGTTTATCGCGGATTTTTTCATTTTTTGCTTGAGATCAGCGATGATAGCAATTGATAAGAAATCCTGGCGTCATATCCATGATAGAATGCAATTAAGTCAAACGGTATCACGATGTGATGGCAGACTAGACTCAGGAATCGCCGCTTGGCGGAGCAAATGTTGAGCCGAATCATGATCAGGTTACCGTGAATATTTCGATAAAAGGTGGTAATTTTAAATGGCGCTGCAATTGGACAAAATTTTCGTGAATCTCCCGGTTAAAAACTTGAAAAACTCGATTGAATTCTTCTCCAGCATCGGATTTGCATTTAATCCGCAATTTACGGATGACAATGCAACCTGCATGGTCATCAGTGATCATATTTATGTCATGCTCCTGGTTGAGCCGTATTATCAAACGTTCACCAATAAAGAAATCGCCGATGCCTCCAAGACGAACGAGGTCATCGTGTGCGTGTCCGCTGACAGCCGCGAGCAGGTGGACGAAATCGTGAACAAAGCGCTGGAGGCGGGCGGCAAGCCGTCCAATGACAAGCAGGATCACGGATTTATGTACGGCTGGAGCTTCCAGGACCTCGACAACCATTTGTGGGAAGTCATGTACATGGATCCAAGTGCTGTGCAGCAGTAAGCGATTCAACAGGTATCATTATAAAAGAAGGTGCAGGCTGCCGAGCCTGTACCTTTTTTAGAGTTCAGAAAGTATAATACTTCCAAGGCTAAGCATCTGATCTCGCCAAAAAGTTTCCGCTACATGCGGTTCGGCTTCATAGAATGTACGCCGATGACGTTTTTTTGTGAGGAAAACGGTATCATCGTTTGGTAAAATGATGTACAGGACAAGTCACTTATGAGAGGAGCAGTATAGTGAATCTTAATGGTAACGACCGCCGTTCAGGCAACCCGATTTTTCCCGGATGGTATGCCGATCCCGAACCCCGAATTTTTGAGGGGCGGTATTGGGTATATCCTACATATTCGGCAGCGTACGATGACCAGACGTTTTTTGATGCGTTCTATTCCGATGACTTGGTCCAATGGACCAAGGTTGAACGGATTCTGGAGATGAAGGACATTTCGTGGGCAAGGCGGGCGATGTGGGCCCCTTCGCCGATCGAGCGAAACGGACGCTATTATTATTATTTTGCGGCGAACGACATCCAGAGCAATGAGGAGCTGGGCGGCATCGGCGTTGCCGTGGCTGACCGTCCCGAAGGACCTTACCGGGACGCGCTGGGGAAGCCGCTGATCGACCAGTTTTACCATGGCGCCCAGCCGATCGACCCCCATGTTTTTATCGATGACGACGGTCAGGCTTATTTGTATTACGGCGGATGGAAGCACTGCAACGTCGTGAAGCTAAATGAGGACATGGTCAGCATCGTACCGTTTTCAGACGGGGAGGTATATAAAGAGATTACGCCAGATAACTTCGTGGAAGGTCCGTGCATGATCAAACGCGAAGGCAAGTATTATTTCATGTGGGCTGAAGGCGGCTGGGGAGGCCCGGATTATTCGGTGGGGTACGCCGTCTCCGATTCGCCGCTGGGGCCGTTTGTGCGGGAGGCCAAAATACTGCAGCAGGATCCCGAGGTTGCTACGGGAGCGGGACATCACGGCGTCATTCAAATTCCGGGGGAAGATGAGTGGTACATCGTTTACCACCGGCGTCCGCTGACGGAAACCGCGGCGAATCACCGCGAAGTCTGCATCGACCGGATGGAGTTTGATTCCGAAGGCCGGATTAGGCCGGTGAAGCTGACTTTTGAAGGGGTACAGCCAAGAACATTGCCGACAAGGGAGAAGAGCGATTCGTAGGGCGGAAGCTTGTTCAATCGACCGTTTTTGCGATATAATAGAACACGTCTTCTACGAGGAACGATAGAATCTGATATTACGGAAAGAGAGCGGATCGTATGGGTCGTAAGTGGAATAACATTAAAGAGAAGAAAGCATCGAAAGACGCAAATACTAGTCGTATATATGCCCGCTTTGGGCGTGAAATTTATGTCGTCGCCAAACAGGGTGAGCCGGATCCGGAATCGAACCGGGCGCTGAAGGTCGTTCTGGAACGCGCCAAGACGTACAATGTGCCGAAGGCCATCATTGACCGCGCGCTGGAGAAGGCGAGAGGCAACTCTGATGAGACCTATGACGAGTTGCGTTACGAAGGCTTCGGACCGAACGGATCCATGGTGATCGTGGATGCCCTGACGAATAACGTCAACCGTACCGCTTCGGAGGTTCGGGCTGCATTCAGCAAGAACGGAGGCAACCTTGGCGTCAGCGGATCGGTCGCCTATATGTTCGATTCCACCGCCGTCATCGGGGTCGAAGACAAGACGGAGGAAGAGGTCTTGGAGCTGCTGATGGAAGCGGACGTCGACGTTCGCGATATTATCCAGGAAGATGATTCTGTAATCGTATATTCGGATCCGGAGCAGTTCCATGCCGTGCAGGAAGCTTTCCAGAACGCCGGTGTAACCGAATTTTCGGTTGCCGAGGTTTCCATGATTGCGCAGAACTATGTGGAACTTCCAGCCGAGTCCCAGCCGGCATTCGAGAAAATGATCGACGCGCTCGAAAACCTGGAGGACGTCCAGAATGTTTACCACAACGTGGAGCTTGAAGATTAATCAGCGGGATGCGAATTGTGGGAAGAAGGCCATTGTCTGAGAAGACGATGGCCTTTTTGGGTATGAAAGGGGAAGACGGGATTGTATGAGTTAGCCAGAACATCGAACGGAAACCACGAAATCATCGTCTACGAAGCACATGAGCTGTTTGGTGAAACGGGCCGCTTCCGCGTACTGCAATTTGGAGACAACGCGGTTCAAGGTGCCATTGACCTCCGGCATCCGGACCGCATCGTGCTGGAGTATCCGCGCGAAATTGTCCGGCTGATCCGTAATCGGACGCCCGAAAAAGGCAGAATCTTTATGATCGGACACGGAATTGGAACGATTGCCGGCCGGTTCCGGGAAGATCAATGCCTTGTGGCCGAGGTCAACGCGGATATCGTGGAGCTGAGCAGAACGTATTTTCAATATGGCTGGAACAATGTCGTGATCGGAGACGGACGGGCCATATTGCAGCAGCAGGCCGAAGGCTCCTTTGATTATGTCATCTTAGACGCGTTTACACGCGAAGGGACGCCGCATCATTTGATGACCGAAGAATTTTTTGTGCTGGCCAGGCAAAGGCTGAAGGCAGGCGGGATTCTGATTATGAACGCCGCAGGGAAACTGCAGCGGGATGCCGTGCTAAGTGCCATTCATACCACGATGGAGCAGGTGTTTGCTTCAGTTCGAGCATTCGCCCTGACAGAAGGGGAACGGGACGCAGAACGGAACGTTTTGTTCCTGGGCTCGGATATGCCGGCCGCAGCGGATGTCAAAGATCCGGAAGGTTTTATACAGGTGCAGCTGGAGCGGGGATACATTCTTAGAGACCGCGTGTGATGCCATTGCCCGTGGTTAACTGTGCAAAAACAATGGAATTTAAAAAACGCCATCCTTCCGAATCCGGAGGGATGGCGTTTTCGTATTGCGGATGATGAAGCAGAATTAGAAATCGAAGTTGTCCGGGTCAGGACCTACACGGCGGTTTTCGTTCAGCCCGTCGATCCGGTCCATATCTTCCTGGGACAGTTCAAAATCAAACAGCGATGCATTTTCGACGATACGGTGTTCTTTCGTCGATTTGGGGATGGTCACAACGCCATGCTGCAGGTCCCAACGGAGGATCACCTGGGCAATGGACTTGCCGTATTTGTCCGCGATTTCTTTCAACAGCGGATGGTTCAGCAGCTCGCCCTGCATCAGCGGAGACCACGCCTCCAGCTGAATGTTGTGCTGCTTCGTGAAGCCGCGAAGCTCTTTCTGGGTCAGCATCGGATGGAATTCCACCTGGTTGACGACCGGTACGATTTCCGCATCCTTCATTAAATCTTCCAGGTGGTGTACTTGGAAGTTGCTGACGCCGATGGATTTGACGCGGCCGTCCTTATACAGCTGCTCCATCGCTCTCCACGCCTCTTTATATTTGCCGGCAACCGGCCAGTGGATCAAGTACAGATCCAGATAGTCGAGACCCAGCTTCTTCAGGCTTGTCTCGTAGGCGGCGATTGTCGATTCGTAACCGAGGTCTGCGTTCCACACTTTTGAAGTAACAAAAAGGTCTTCGCGCTTCAGGCCGTTATCGGCCAGCGCCTCGCGGATTCCCTGACCGACGCTCGTTTCGTTGGCATAAACCGCTGCGGTGTCGATGCTCCGGTAACCATGCTTCACAGCGGCTTTCACTGCTTCGACGAGCTCGCTGCCTTCCTCCACTTTGAAGACGCCCAGGCCCAGCCAAGGCATTTCGATGCCGTTATTCAATCGGGTTTTGCTTTGTACATGTTGCGTCATTATAAAATTGCCTCCTGGATGTTGTTTGTCATGGTATATAAATTCGTTGATGCCTCCGCCATCGAAACCCATTCGTTTATCATTACCGGAACTGTATAGGACTTATCCGTATTAGATACGATAGCTAAAAAAGGTTCAGGTTTACGCATGGATCATTTTGTCGTCAGAAACTGCGGACGCCGTGTCTTTGTGTTCCAGGGCCCGGCTCCACCAGGTGAGCAAAACGGCTGCCGCAACCATCAGCGAGCCGATCCACGCCGTATGAATCAGACCGAGATGATCGGTCACGATTCCGCCTAAATACGCGCCCAGCGCAATGCCGGCGTTAAATGCGGCAATGTTCACGGACGAAGCGACGTCGACAGCCTTCGGAGCAAACCGTTCCGCCAGCATCACGACGTACACCTGAAGTCCCGGCACATTCATGAAGGCCAGGAGCCCCATGCCGAAAATCGTTATCAGCCCGGCGACTTTGAACGGGGCCGTGAATGTGAGGAGAAGCAAAATGACCGCCTGGATCAGGAACATATACAATAAGGCGGATAAAGGCCTGCGGTTGGCCGCTTTGCCTCCGATCACATTACCAATGGCAATGGCGATCCCGTATAGCAGCAATATCAGGGCGACGGTTGATTCTTTAAAGCCGGTAATATCATGCAGCAGCGGCGACAGGTAGGTAAAAACAACAAAGGTTCCTCCATAGCCAAGTGCGGTGATCAGAAAAGCAAGCAGCAGGCGCCCGTTGGCCACGATTTTGACCTGATCGCGGACCGGCGTCCGGACGCCTTTGCGCAGGTTGCCCGGTACGAGGATCAGGTTCGCAATCAAAGCGATGATTCCGACGATCACGATCGCCACAAATGCGGACCTCCAGCCGAGCTGCTGCCCGATGAACGTCCCCAGCGGCACTCCGGTGACGGTGGCTACGGTGAGTCCCGAGAACATGATAGATATGGCGCTGGCTCTGCGGTTTTCCGCGACCAGATCGGCGGCAATCGTCGACCCGATCGACATAAATACGCCGTGGGACAAGGCCGAAATGATGCGGGCCGCCAGCAGCAGGCCGATCCCGGTGGACGCGGCTGCCAGGCTGTTGCCGGCAATGAATACCAGCATGATGCCGATTAGCAGAATTTTGCGGGGCACTCCCGACGTTAAAGAGGTTAGAATCGGTGCTCCAAAGGTGACGCCGAGCGCATATAACGTAACGGTTAACCCGGCGAGGGTTACCGAAATGTGCAGGTCATTGGCGATCAGGGGAAGCAGCCCCACACTGATAAATTCAGTGGTACCGATCGCGAACGCGCTGATGGCTAAAGCTAATAAGGCAAAGGTTGCGCGTTTTTTATCCAAAGACATGGTATCATCTCACTCCTATATGTTGTTCAATCTATTTGGTGCTGCGATCAAGCTAAAGGGTAGTCATTACCGGCCGGTGAATGTTATTATGTACCCATGAAGTAAATTTGAACAGTACGTACTTTTTAGTACGATAGGCACCAAAAAGTGCCCATAGATATTGAGGAGGGTCTTGGATGGAAAAAAAGAAATACAATATTTCGGTTGAAGCAACGCTGGAAGTGATCGGCGGCAAATGGAAGTGCGTGATCCTGTGCCACTTGACGCACGGAAAGAAACGGACAAGCGATCTGCGGCGGCTGATGCCGTCTATCACGCAAAAAATGCTGACCCAGCAGCTCCGTGAGCTGGAGGAGGATGGTATCGTAAACCGTATCATCTATCATCAGGTTCCGCCGAAGGTAGAGTACGAACTGAGCGAATACGGCTGGAGCCTGAAACCGATCCTGGACTCCCTTTGCTCTTGGGGGGAGAATCATATTATTAAAGAGTATGGTGACAAGTTTGCCGTATTGGAGGATAACATTCTGAACAATAAGGACATCGGCCTCGCTACCGAAATGAATCAACCTGCGTTAGAAGAGGAAACTTCGCTGTCCAAAAACTGAAATTTGTCTTTTATTTGAAGGGTAGAATATGGTAATATAAACGGGAACAGTTGTTCCTGGTTTGGCAGGGGTTGGCCCAGGCTCATCGCGCCTCATCCATCCGGGACTCAAGGGAGGTAAGGTATGACCAACAAGTTTCCTGAACTGGATGGAGTCATTACTTATATTCAGAACCGGCTGGATGAACCGCTGGAGCTGAACACGCTGGCGAAGTACGCAGGGTACAGCCCGTACCATTTTGCCCGGATATTCAAAGCGCGGGTGGGGCTTCCGCCGCTCTATTACGTTTCCTCGCTCCGGCTGCATCGGGCCAAAGAGCTGCTGCTGCACACGAATCTCAGCATTCGCGACATCAGCTTGGAAATCGGACAGCAGAGCCTGGGCACTTTTACTTCCAGGTTTACCGAGAAGGTAGGGGTTACGCCTTCCCTTTTCCGGAATTCCAGGGAGATCGCAGACAATCATTTGAGCTCGCTGAAAACGCTCGATGGCTGGGATGATCTGCCGGCACTGATGACGACAATGGGAACCGTGGAGGGGTCCATATCGTTCGAGGTTCCGTTCGAAGGGGTCATTCTTATCGGTTTGTTCTCAAAACCGATTCCGGAAGGGCTGCCTCCCTACGGTACATTGTTATCGTCAGCAAGCAGGCGCTTTCGTTTTACGGGGGTAAAGCCAGGAACCTATTATTTACTGGCGACTTCCGTTCCGTGGGGAATGAGGGCCGTCGATTTTCTGGTGCCGCAGACGACGCTTCGCGCCAAGCATAAGGTCCCGATCGTCGTCGGTCCGGATAAATCTGTTCCGTTTCAAAGGGTAAACATGCGGGTTCCTCATCTTGACGACCCACCCATCCTCATATCGCTGCCGCTTTTGATGAACAATTTTCTTCATATCAACAGTCAATCCAGCAATCGGTAAGAACTCCGGGCGCAATCATGGTGATATAGTAGAGACAGCAGGGCAGGATGGCATCCTTATACATAACGACTTTTAAAATGACGCATCTTCTCGGACGCCTATGCTAATTCGGCTGCGGCTGGTTCCTTGAGAAGAGACAAGCGTATAATATGAATCCGCCGCTTACCGCGTGTCTAAGGATACCTTCTCCTGCTTTAAATGAATCATTTATACAGGAAAGGGAGAATGACGATGGCCAAGCATATGACTTACATTTTTTCAGAGGATGCCAGAGCCCAGGCCGATTTTTACGTTCAGGCGCTCGGAGGAGAAATTGTATCGGTACAGACCCATGGTGAACTGCCTCACGCTACGGAAGAAAACAAGGACAAGGTGATGCACTTGAACCTGGTCGCCGCTGGTGTGAATATTCTGATGTCGGATGCGGTATTCGAATCGGTTCAACCAGGAACGGCGATCAACCTGGTACTGGAGTTTGAACAGGAGTCGGAAGCGTACGCCGCGTTTGAGAAACTGGCCGAAGGTGGAACGGTCCGCGACCCGATCAAACCGGCTTTCTGGGGATCGTTGTTCGGCCAACTGGAAGATAAGTTTGGCGTCCGCTGGATGATTACGACAGGATCTTAGCATAGTTGTCTGAATGCAGAACACTAACTTTTGCAGTTGTATATGTAAGCTGATAGGGACCTCCGGAATAAATCCGGTGGCCCTTTTTTGTGAGGGATTATAATTTGAGCTCAGAAGCCTAAATAACCCGGACCCGGGTAAAGAGGAAAAGGATAAGAATAACCTGAGAGAGGCAGAATGATTATCGAACATCATTTTTTGTATCAATCCATCATGAAAGCGTTGACATGCGGTTAGCCGCAGAGTTACAATAAACCTGCCTGAAAGACCAAACGTCTTTCATTCTGCAGAATAAGACAAGAGGTATACTTATGAAGGATCATAAAAGACTGACGTTAAAAGGAATCGCCCAGCAATTGGGCATCTCGGTTGCCACGCTGGACCGGGTCCTCAACAATCGCGGCAACGTGAAGCCGGAGACGTACCGCAAGGTTATGGAGAAGCTGGAGGAGCTGGAATATACGCCGAACAAATCGGCGAGATTCCTGTCACGGGGGACTGAAATTTCTTTTGCGATCGTGTTTCCCGAGCATCCGGATTATTTCTGGTCACAGATTGAGCGAGGCATTCGCCTTGCGTATGAGGAGCTGCGGGATTACGGCCTGCGGATTGAAATTTTCAAATCGGAGAGCTACGACACGGAGAAGCAGAGACAGATCGTACAGGAGATTGTGGACAGCGGCGCCTACGATGCGCTGGCCTTGTCTCCCAACGACTCCCAGCAGATGGAGGATCCCATAGACCAGGCGATCGATAAAGGAATGGCGGTGTGCACATTCAATAACGACGCGCCGCTCAGCAAGCGTCTGTTTTACGTGGGCTGCGACTATCGGATCGCCGGCAGACTCGCTGCCGACATGCTGTGCAAGCTGATCGGAAGCGGCGGACGGGCCGGACTGATCACATCGGATGCCAGCAGCCTGCCGTCAGCGACTACATTCCAGATGCAGCAGAAAATTACCGGCTTCCGCGAAGTCATTGCCGAGCAGGGGAACATCGACATGGCTCCGCCGCTGAAGCTGAAGCATGAGGAATACGATCATCCGGACCGCTTTGGCGAGTACTTCCGCCAGGTCGACGGCATTTATGTCACAAGCGCCAAGCTGCATGTCATTGCGCGCCATCTGGAAGAAGCGGGCCTTGGCGGCACCGTGGCTCTGATCGGCCATGATATGACGGAGGATATTTACAAGGATCTGGACCGCGGCACGGTTACAGCGACGATCTGCCAGGACCCGGTAAACCAAGGCTATTTGGCGGTCAAGACGCTGTTTAATCATACGGCCAGCGGCGAGAAGGTGAATTTACGGGAGAACATTTCCAAGCTGGAGCTGGTTACGAGGGAGAACGCACGGTACTATATTTAAAGATATAGGATACCGGGCTTCCCACAAGAAAAATGATGTACGTACATCATTTTGTGATATTTATAATCATCAAAGCCAAAATTCTAGATCATTTCGTAAGGAGGACACGCTATATGCGCGGCAAAATGAAAGCGCTCTTTCTCACTTTATCGCTGTTCGCCCTGGCGCTGACCGCCTGTTCAGCAGGATCCGGTACCGATTCGGGAAAAGTCACCCTGACCTGGTGGGATACGATGACGACGGACGGCAGCGTAACCGCGATTAACAACATCATCAGCGAATATGAAAAGGCCCATCCGAACGTGAAAATCAAACGCACTTACGTATCTTCTTCCGATATCAAAAACAAGCTATTGTTAGGCTCGATCGGTAACCAAGGGCCGGATATCGTATGGATTGACAGCGCCGATCATCAAACGTTCGCCGCTGCCGGCATTTTGGCCGACATCTCCTCCGAAGTCAAAGCGTGGGGACAAGGGGATCTATATTATGACGGACCATGGTCCTCCACGGTGTACGACGGCAAAAATTACGGCGTTCCGGTCGGAAGCAACAACCTGGCGCTGTTTTATAACAAAGATATGTTTGATCAAGCGGGGATCAAGCCCCCCGCCAACTGGAATGAGCTGAAGGAAGACGCCAAGCTGCTTACCCAGAAAAATGTATACGGTTTCGCAGTCAGTGCGGTGAAGACGGAAGAAGGGACGTTTCAGTTTTTGCCGTTCCTTCTGCAGGCCGGCTCGGACATTCCCGACTTTGATAGTCAGGGCACGCTCGATGCGGTAAACCTGTATGACTACATGGCCAAAAACAACTACATGTCCAGGGAAGTCATTACCCAGAAACAATCAGACACCGCGACGCAGTTTGCCGCAGGCAAAGTGGCGATGATGGTGAACGGAACGTGGCAGATCCCATTCCTGCAAAAGGAAGGCAAAGTCAATTGGGGCGTCGTACCGCTGCCGGAAGGTAAAACGGGCGCGACCGTTCTCGGAGGAGAAAACTGGGCGATCTCTGCAGCTTCCAAGCACAAAGAAGCCGCCTTTGACGTCATCCGATTCGCCAACGAGCCGGACCGGTTGAAGAAGCTTCTTCAGACGAACGGCCGTCTGCCGAGCCGCAAAGATTTGCTGCGGGACGCGTTCTGGCAGAAGGATCCGCAGATGAAGGTATTTGCGGATGCGATGGAGGTCGCCAAGGCACGTGCCTACGGCCCGGATTACGCGGGAATTTCCGAAGCGATCCAGACGATGCTTCAGCAGGTGCTGACCGGGCAGACTTCACCCGAGCAGGCTGTCCAAACGGCCGCCGACAAAATCAAGCCGCTTGCACCTAATAATTGAGAAGGAGGAGGAACCACATGTCTGATCAGTCCTATTCCGCGGCAGCGCCGAGAACGTCCAAGCGTTTAAGAAATACAGCATGGACCCGGTATCTGTTCGTTCTGCCGGTCATCCTGTTCCTGCTAGTGTTCATCATTTTCCCGATCGTCTATAACCTGATTCTCAGCTTTCAAAACGTGACGGTATACAACTTCAAGGGGCATCACGCTTTTGCGGGCCTGGCGAGTTATGTCAAGACATTCAAAGATCCGGTGTTTTACACCGCGCTCGGAAACTCGGTATTGTTTACCGTTCTCAGCCTTGTGTTTCAGTTTTCGATCGGCTTTGCGCTGGCCCTGTTCTTTAACCGCAGTTTTCCGGGCCGGGGCTTGATGCGCTCGCTCATGCTGCTCGCCTGGATGCTTCCTGTCGTCATCACCGCTTCGGTATTCCAATGGATGCTGAACGGCGACTACGGTGTCGTTAACTACATCCTGCAAAGCCTCGGGATCATTCACGAGCCGCACAGCTGGCTCAGCGAAAACGGCACGGCGCTGCTGTCCACGATCGTCGCCAACATCTGGGTCGGCATACCGTTTAACATGATTATCCTGCTGTCCGGACTTCAAGGGCTGCCGGAGCAGTTGTATGAGGCGGCCAAGCTGGACGGCGCGGGAAAAATGCTGCAGTTCCGCCACATCACGCTGCCGCTCATGCGACCGACCATTCTGATTCTGCTCATGCTGGGGATCATCAACACGTTCAAAGTGTTTGACATGATCTTCATCATGACAGCGGGCGGACCGGTAAACTCGTCGAACGTGCTGCCGATTTACGCCTACCAGCTGTCCTTCACCAAGTTCCAGTTCAGCCAGGGCGCATCGGTATCCATGATCATGTTCGCGATTCTTACCGTGCTGGCCGTGATCTATCTCCGGATGTCCAGTAAGGAGGAGGCTGCATGATGAACCGACGAGCTCAATGGAAGGGCGCCGGCATGACCGTGATCGGTGCCGTCATCACCCTGTTGTTTTTGTTTCCCGTTTATTGGATGGTCAAAACGTCGATAACTCCAATTACGGACCTGTTCTCGTCTCCGCCCCATTTTGGCGTGCTGAATGCGACCTTTACGGCTTACTATAACAACTTCATTCACAACACGGATATGCTCCGGTATATTGGCAACAGCTTTATTATCGCCATCGGGACGATGATCATGTCGCTGCTGTTCGCCACGCCCGCGGCGTATGCACTGGCAAGACTGGACCTGAAAGGCAAATCGCTGATCATGATTCTGCTGCTCGCGATCCAGATGCTGCCCGGTATTATGATGGCGATGCCGCTGTTCATCATGTTCTCGAAGGTTCACCTCGTGAACAGCTACTTCGGACTCATCCTGGCGGACATGATCCATGCCCTGCCGTTTGCGGTGCTTGTCCTTCGGCCGTCGTTCATGGCACTGCCCAAAGGGCTGGAGGAAGCGGCGAAGATCGACGGCTGCAACCAGTTGACGGCGTTCACGCGAATCATCCTTCCGCTCGCCGTGCCCGGCATGATGACGGTCGCAGTGTTCTGCTTCCTTTTCGGCTGGGGGGATTTCATCTTTGGCCTGACCTTGACGACCGAGGACAGCGTACGCCCGCTGACGCTTGGACTGTACCGCTTTATTGGGCAGTACGGCACGGAGTGGAACAATCTGATGGCGGTCGCCACGCTGGCTGCGCTTCCTATAATAATCATTTTCATCGGCCTGCAGCGCTACGTCGTAGGTGGTATTACCGCCGGTTCCATGAAAGACTGACAACTTTTACTAGAAGATATAGATAGGAGAGAGACCCAATATGAAATTTACAGACGGCTATTGGCATGTGCGGCAGGGGCTGCAGGTATTGTATCCGGTAGAGGTAAGGGACATCGAAACCCGGGAAGACGAAATGACGGTGTATGCATCCACCAAAAAAATCGTCCACAAAGGCGATACGCTGAATACGACGCTGCTCACGGTCCGTTACTCTTCCCCGATGGAGGACGTCATCTGCGTGGAATACATCCATCATGACGGCATGGACGACAAAGGCCCGGCCTTCCAGATCTACAAGCAGTCGGACCTAAAAGTCCAGGTCGAGAAACGCGACGGCTCCGTTACACTCACCAGCGGCAAGCTGACCGCCACCGTTCGTCCGGACGAGGGGTGGAACGTTGCATATGCTTATGACGGACACCGCCTCACCGGCACCGGCTACAAAGGCCCGGCTTACATTAAATCCTCCGAATCGGCGGATGTATATATGAGGGAACAGCTGGATCTGGGGGTCGGCGAATACGTGTACGGGCTTGGGGAACGGTTCACGCCTTTTGTGAAAAACGGTCAGGTCGTGGATCTATGGAATGAAGACGGGGGGACCAGCAGCGAGCAGGCCTACAAGAACATCCCGTTCTATGTGTCCAGCGAAGGATACGGCGTGTTTGTGGATCATCCGGAGCGTGTTTCTTATGAGGTCGCATCCGAGAACGTCTCGAAGGTGCAGTTCAGCGTTCCCGGTGAAAAGCTGAAGTATTACATCATCGGCGGAGCCAATTTGAAAGAGGTTCTGCAAAACTATACGACGCTGACCGGTAAGCCAGCATTGCCGCCTGCATGGTCTTTCGGCCTGTGGCTGACGACCTCGTTTACGACCAGCTATGACGAGGACACGGTGAACAGCTTTGTGGACGGCATGCTGGAGCGCGATATTCCGCTGCATGTGTTCCATTTTGACTGCTTCTGGATGAAGGAGTTCCAGTGGTGCGATTTCAAGTGGGATCCCGACGTGTTCCCGGACCCGCAGGGGATGCTGCGGCGGCTGAAAGACAAAGGGCTTCATATCTGCGTCTGGATCAACCCTTACATCGGGCAGAAGTCGTATCTGTTCAAGGAAGGCAAGGAGAACGGCTATCTGGTGAAAAATCCGGACGGCAGCGTCTGGCAGTGGGACCGGTGGCAGTCCGGCATGGGGCTCGTGGACTTTACCAATCCGGAGGCGGTCCGCTGGTACCAGGACAAGCTGAAGGAATTGCTCCACATGGGCGTCGACAGCTTCAAAACCGACTTCGGCGAGCGGATTCCGACGAATGTCGTTTACCATGACGGCTCCGATCCGGTCAAAATGCACAACTACTACACGTTCCTGTACAACCAAACGGTATTCGAAGTGCTGGAGGAGACGCTTGGTAAAAATGAAGCGGCGGTGTTCGCCCGTTCCGCCACGGCGGGCGGACAGCAGTTCCCGGTTCATTGGGGCGGCGACTGCTCCGCCTCATACGCATCGATGGCCGAATCGCTTCGCGGCGGCTTGTCCTTGTCGCTCAGCGGCTTCGGGTTCTGGAGCCACGATATCAGCGGCTTTGAAAATACGGCCACGCCGGACCTATATAAGCGCTGGACCGCTTTCGGGATGCTGTCCACGCACAGCCGGCTGCACGGCAACCAGTCGTACCGGGTGCCTTGGCTCTTCGACGAGGAAGCGGTGGACGTGCTGCGCTATTTTACCAAGCTGAAATGCACGCTGATGCCGTACCTGTTCCGTTCCGCCGTACAGACCGCGGCGACAGGAGTGCCCGTCATGCGGGCCATGGTGCTGGAATTCCCCGAAGATCCGAACTGCCATGTGCTGGACCGCCAGTATATGCTTGGGGATTCGCTTCTCGTCGCGCCGGTCATGAACGAGCATGGCCTGGCACGCTACTACGTACCGGAAGGACGCTGGACCGATTTCGTAACCGGCGAGAGGGTGCAGGGCGGCGGATGGATCAGCCGGCAGGTCGACTACTTTACGGTTCCACTGCTGGCGCGGGCCGGAAGCATCATTCCGGTTGGAAGCAATAACCAGCGTCCGGATTATGATTACGCGGACGGCGTAACCCTTCACGCCTTTGAACTTGCGGACGGGACGGAATCCGTATGTGTCGTAAACGGGACAAACGGCAAGGAGGAACTGAAGGTGACGGTAACCCGGAACGAGGGACGCATCGAAGTCCAAGCGGAAGGAACGAAGCCATGGAAGCTGCTTCTGCGCGGAGTCCGTCAAATCGCCCAGGCAGGCGGCGCCGAAGCCGCCGTTACCGAGCAGGGAGTACTTCTAACCCCACAAGCCGGCGCTACGCAGCTATCGCTTCAACTGTAAACGGGTTTGTCTTAAGCACACGGGATCAAGAACCCTACTGACGTCAAACTCCCGAAATACCGCCGTTGGCCGGGTTTTCGGGAGCTTTTACGTCTATTTTTTCATCTATATAGATTGAAATAAAGTTTTACATTGAACTTCCTTCTATAACGGCACAATGCGACACTTAAATGTTCAATTCTTTAGTTCATTCTATTTACCTTTAACGTTAACGGTTACGTCAACGATTACAACAACCTTTAGAAAAAGAGGGAATCAACAACCTCTGATATCCAAATTGCAACATATGAAAAATTCACAATAGAAAATACAAAAATCCGTCCCTATTTCCAGCCTGCAAGCCCATCAATTCCATACTCCAGTCAACACACACCGGTCACAAGGAAGTTCTGCCCGCTTCGCCGGATCACATCCAAGCGGCCATAGTTGCTTCTGACGAACTTTTCAGGATATAATCTGCTTGGAAAAAACGGATTTCGAAGGAGGACCCCTGGTGTTCAAGCAGTGCAAATATTCCATAAGTAAACGGTATAGGGTGGTACGCATTGAACACTAAGGCATAATCGGCTTTAGTGTTTTCTTTTTGGACTTCTGAATTCCGGTTTTGACGGAAAGATTGCGGATGCTTTGAAATCATTGCTGAGGAAGCAAATTTATCTTGGTGGGTATCACGTTAGTCACTTTTACGAACACGAAAGGAGTTGCATCGATCCATGGCAGCGTATCAAAGAGTGTTGATTAAGCTAAGCGGCGGAGCGGTGGCAGGAACGAGCCAGTTCGGCTTTGATCCTGGCCGGCTGGAGCATATTGCGGACGAAATTTTATCCGTCGTGAGCATGGGAGTGGAGGTTTCCCTGGTCATAGGCGGCGGCAATATATTTCGGGGAAACATGGCGGAAACCTGGGGCATCGAAAGGGCGGAAGCCGATAATATCGGCACGCTGGCCACCGTCGTCAACAGTTTGATGCTTCGCGGTGTTCTCAAAGCGAAGACGGACAAGGAGGTCCGGGTCATGACCTCGCTCCCCATCGCTTCGGTAGCCGAGCCGTACATTCGGTTGCGCGCCATACACCATCTGGAGAAAGGGTATATCGTCATTTTCGCCGGCGGGAACGGCCAGCCGTACGTCACGACGGACTACCCTTCGGTGCAGCGGGCGATCGAAGTGAACTGTGACGCGCTCCTCGTTGCCAAGCAGGGAGTGGACGGCGTGCTGAGCGCCGATCCGAAGACGGATCCGGCCGCAAGAAAATTCAAGTCGCTGCACTATGACGACGTCATCCGGCACGATCTGAAAATCATGGACCAATCGGCCTTTATTCTGGCCCGGGACTACCATCTGCCTATTCATGTATTCAACTTTGACAAGCCGGGTTCGATGAAAGAATTATGCGAAGGGAAACATCAGGGCACGATCATCAGCCGCGATTCTGTACTGGCTTATGAGTAACTTCTATACGCCGGAATACTTAAAAGATTAAAATAATAAATCATTTAAAAAAAGCAATTTATAAGAAACATTTTCAAGGAGTTATATGGTAAAATAGGCTCGCTGATGCCAAATATAGACATATTGCACAAAACAGGAGGGAGAATAAATGAATCCATTAGGTGTCGCAGCTGCATCTGTACCGGCTGATATCAGCCGTATCAAAAAGCTGCCTATATTAGTCTCATTAATTGTGGGGGCGTTCTTTTCCATCTTAAATGAGACGCTGCTCAATATTGCTTTTCCGGAATTGATGGTTGAGCTCAAAGTTTCGGCCTCTACGCTGCAATGGCTGGCTACAGGCTACATGCTGGTCGTCGGCGTTCTGGTCCCCGCATCGGCGCTGCTGGTCCAGTGGTTTACGACAAGACAAATGTTCCTGGGAGCGATGATCATTTTCACGGTGGGAACGTTTGTCTGTGCCTTCGCCCCGGGCTTTGAATTCCTTCTGATCGGCCGTTTGCTTCAGGCCGCAGGAAGCGGATTGATGCTTCCGGTCATGATGAATACGATCCTTGTGCTGTATCCGCCGGAAAAACGCGGAGCTGCCATGGGCAGCATCGGTCTGGTCATTATGTTCGCACCGGCCATCGGACCGACGTTGTCGGGATTGATTCTCGATTCGTTTGAATGGAGATGGCTGTTCTACTTGGTTCTGCCGTTTGCTATCATTTCGATCATCATCGCATTTGTGTATTTGAAAAACGTATCGCAGCCTACCAAACCCAAAGTGGACGTTCTGTCGATCATTCTGTCTACGATCGGATTCGGTGGAATCGTCTATGGCTTCAGCAGTCTGGGTGAAGGTGGAAATGGCTGGTCGCATCCCAAAGTGTACTGGACCATCATTGTTGGCGCGGTTGCCCTGCTGCTGTTCGTTATTCGTCAGCTCCGGCTGAAAGATCCTTTAATGGATATCCGGTCCTTTAGATTCCCGGCCTTTACCCTGACGGCGATCATGCTGATCATTATGATGATGACGCTGTTCTCCTCCATGTCGCTGCTGCCGTTCCTTTTTCAGGGCGCACTCGGCATGACGGTGTTTGCCTCCGGTCTGCTGATGCTTCCGGGAAGCTTGCTCAACGGCTTGATCTCGCCGATTACCGGTAAACTGTTCGATAAGTTCGGTCCACGGGCGCTGATCATTCCGGGAACGATTGCTCTGGTGATCATTATGTGGTTCTTTACGCAGGTATCGGTCGAAACGAGCAAAGTCACGCTGCTCATCCTGCATATCTGCATGATGGTTTCCATCTCCATGATCATGATGCCGGCGCAGACGAACGGCATGAATCAGCTTCCGGCCCGGTATTATCCGCACGGTACGGCGATCTTGAATACGCTCCAGCAGGTGGCGGGTGCGATTGGCGTGGCCTTCTTTATCAGCGTCATGTCCAACGGCCAAGCCGGTTTCCTGAAGGGTTCGTCGGATCCAACCGCGCCAGGGCAAATGGCTCAAGCCATGGTAGCCGGTGTGCATAATGCGTTTGTCATCGGGTTTGGCTTCTCCATCGTAGCGTTGATTCTGGCATTGTTATTCAAACGGACCAAAGGTCCTGCCGAATCATAGGCGGTTGGCGGCCTTGCCGGCCATTCATTCGGCCGGCTTCGATATACATAACCGTGACTGAAGGGACAGCGTTCCTTTTACATGGTGGAGTTTCTCGCTTCACAGAAAAGAATCCGCTCCCGAAGGGGAGCGGATTCTTTGTGTTTCAGCCTGTTGATTTCCTTGGTCAGCCGCTGTTTTTCATAGATATTAGCGGGTTTCTATAATACAATGGATAGAAAATAATAGATTTCAAGAAGGGAAGGAAGTACACAGAAGATGAACTCCAGCATTCCCCAAACGATGCAAGCCGCTGTGATGCACAGCCCGCGCCAAATCCGGATTGAAACGGTGCCGGTGCCGGATATCGCACCTGACGAAGTGTTGATCAAAGTGATGGCCGTCGGCATCTGCGGATCCGACCTCCATTATTATACGCATGGGCGAATCGGCAAGTACGTCGTGGAGAAGCCGATCATCCTTGGCCATGAATGCTCCGGCGATGTCGCCGCCGTAGGCGCAGATGTAACCGGATTCAAAATGGGAGACCGCGTAGCCGTGGAGCCCGGGGTGACTTGCGGCCGCTGTGATGCCTGCAAAGAGGGTCGGTATAATCTCTGTCCCGACGTGCAGTTTCTGGCGACACCACCGGTAGACGGTGCTTTTGTGCAGTACATCAAAATCCGGCAGGATTTCGTGTTCCGGATCCCGGATTCGCTGAGCTATGAGGAGGCGGCGCTGATCGAGCCGTTCTCCGTCGGCATTCATGCCGCGGCGAGAAGCAAGCTTACACCCGGATCGACCATCGCCATCATGGGGATGGGACCGGTGGGACTGATGGCCGTCGTCGCAGCCAAAGCCTATGGCGCAGCCGAAATCATCGTGACGGACTTGGAGCCGCTGCGTCTGGATGCCGCGAAGAAGCTCGGAGCGGATCACGTGATTAACGTCGCAGATCAGGACGCGCTGGAGGAAATTCAGCGGTTGACGGGCGGGAAGGGCGTCGATGTCGCTTGGGAAACCGCGGGCAATCCCAAAGCGCTGCAAACGGCGCTGGGCTCGCTGCGCCGGGGCGGTAAGCTGGCCGTCGTCGGACTGCCGGCGCAGGATGAAATCCCGCTGAATGTTCCTTTTATTGCGGATAACGAGGTCGATATTTACGGAATATTCCGGTATGCCAATACATATCCGAAGGGCATCCGCTTCCTCGAGTCGGGCATTGCCGATGTAATGACGCTGGTCACGGACCGTTATTCGCTCCAGGATACCCAGGAAGCAATGGAGCGGGCCTTAAATCACAAAAGCGAGTGCTTGAAAGTTGTCGTTTACCCAAATGGTGTGCCAGAGGCGGAGTGAGCTTTATGAAGGACAGGGAAGAAGCGCTGCTTGCCCTTCATCGGGTACCATAAAAGCCCAGTGAGATCAGGCAAACGTAAGAGACAGGGAGATGACGAATCCGATGATGATTGATCTGACCAGGTTGATCCATGATGGGCTGCCTGTTTTCCCGGGGGATGAGGAAACTGAACTTGTCCAGACGAGGCATTTGAAAAGCGATTCGTATACCAACCACCAATTGTCCAGCAATATGCACGCCGGCACGCATATCGACGGGCCGATGCATTTAACGGATTCCGACCGGTATCTTTACGAATTCCCATTAGATCGTTTTATTGGAACCGGCTGCATCCTGGATGTCCCGCAAGAACCGTCGGTTGAATATAAGCCCATGTACGAAGAAAAGATTGGCATGGGACAAATCGTAGTTCTGCATACTGGCCATAGCAAGCTGTGGGGACGGCCGGAATATTTTACGGACTATCCCGTCTTGACCCAAGCGTTTGCCGAGCTGCTGGTACGTAAGCAGGCGAAGATGGTCTGTCTGGATACGCCGTCGCCGGATAAGTACCCTTTTGATATTCATAAATATTTATTCGGACATGGGATATTCATTGCCGAAAATCTGACCGACACCGACCGGCTGTTATCTTTGACGGCCTTTGAAATAACGGCACTGCCTTTACGCATCCGGGCGGATTCGTCACCGGCCCGCATTATTGCCCGCAATATAGAGTAAGCGGTTTGTGTTGCATATAACACATTGTAAAATTGAAAAGGGGATGGTCCTGGATGAAGGATGTCGTTCTGAGTACGGACCGGTTGATCCTGAGGCAAATGGGACGAGATGATGCTCATCTGCTGCAGCAAATTTTTGCGGACCCCGTCGCCATGAAGTACTATCCCTCCACCAAAGACGACCAAGAAACGCTGGAATGGATTGAATGGACGCTGCGAAATTATGAGGAATGCGGTGTCGGCTTATGGATCGTGGAGAACCGAATCAACGGTGATTTTCTGGGACAGTGTGGCATCGTTCCACAGATTGTGGAAGGGATTCGCGAAATGGAGATCGGCTATCTGTTTGCAAGGCGCGTATGGGGGAACGGTTATGCGACTGAGGCAGCAAGGGCTTGCAAGCACTACGGATTTGAGCAAATGAAGCTTCGCAAAATCGTTTCGCTTCCCGATGCCAGCAATCAACCATCCGCTCGGGTAGCCGAACGGATCGGAATGACGCTGGAGAAACAAATCGTCAAATGGAATAAAGAGGTGCTTGTATATTCCGTTTACGACGATGACGGAGAGGTGGTCGAAAGATGAATCAACATGTGCCCATTATGGGGATTCCTTTCCCGAAACTGACGATGGAGCAGAGCGTGCAGCTTCTTCAAGACGTGGTGGAGCGAAAGGAGCAGCGGCTCTTTCACGTGGTTACCGGCAACCCGGAGATCGTCATGTCCTGCCAAAAGGACGCGCAGCTGCGCCAAATTGTCGATGAGGCAGGTTTGGTCACTGCTGACGGCATCGGGATCGTCATGGTCTCCCGTGTACGGGGCGGCAGCCTGCCGGAGCGGGTGACGGGCTGCGATCTGCTGTTAAAGCTGCTTGAGGAAGGCGACCGGAAAGGATGGTCGTTTTACTTTCTGGGTGCGGACGAGGAAACGAGCAGAGAGGCGGTCATCAACATCCAAAAACAGTATCCGGGCGTCGCCATACGCGGCAGACATCACGGTTTCTTTACGCCGGAAGATGAGCCGCGAATCGTGCAGGAGATTGCTGCTGCCGCGCCGGATTTTCTCATCGTGGCTTTGGGAGCACCCCGGGCAGAGAAGTGGATACATAGCCATAAGGACAAGCTGCAGGCCAAAATTGCTATCGGTGTCGGCGGCAGCCTGGATATCATCGGCGGTAAAGTGAAGCGGGCGCCCGCAGCCTGGCAGCGTCTCAATCTCGAATGGCTGTACCGGTTGATTTCCCAACCTTCGAGATGGCGCAGACAACTGATTTTACCCCGGTTTGCTGTGAAAGCGGTGTTTTTCAGAGAGAGATCCAGAGGCGTTTAGCCCAAGTGAACGGGTGGTTAAAAGATACCTGGATGAGGTGGAGCGAGATCCGCAGCTTAATTGGGATCTCCATGTAACGATAAGTATGATCGAAAAAGTAACGGAAGGGAGAGGAAGGCATGAGCCAGTCACAGCCACAGAAGCAAGGCCAGCTCCTGATTCAGGAAATCGAGGAGACCTTTGTGCCGTACGGCATGGTCGCGGTATGGCCTCTTGGACAAGCCAGCTTTATCATTAAGGGAGGGGAGACGGTCATTTACATCGATCCGTATGTCAGCCGTAATCCGGCTCGTACCTACCCGGCGCCGATCGGTCCGGAGCATATAACGAATGCCGATTACTGCCTGATTACCCACGAGCATTCGGACCATATGGACCTGGAGGCGATTGCGGCGATGTCCTGGGCCAACCCGCAGACCGTCTATATGGCTCCGGTATTCTGCCGGGAGGACATATTGAAGCAGGGCGTTGCCCCCGAGCGCTTTATGATTGCCGATACGGAGAAGGATATCGGCGAAGAAGTAATTATACGCCCCATCGCGGCTGCACATGAAGAGCTCGAAACCGATGAGCAGGGCTATCATCGTTACGTCGGGTATCTGATCAGACTAAACGGCGTTACAGTCTACCATTCCGGAGATACGGTCATTTACGAAGGGTTGACGGACCGGCTTCAGGGTGAGTCCATCGACCTCGGACTTCTCCCGATTAATGGCCGCGACGCATTCCGGAACAGCCGCGGTATTATCGGCAATATGGACTACCGGGAAGCGGCCGAGCTGGCGAAGACCGTCGGGATTGGGATGACGATCCCGATGCATTATGACATTTTTGCGGGAAATGCCGAGCATCCGGGATATTTCGTGGACTATGTCTATGACCATTTTCCCGAAATGCGCATTCACGTGATCGCCCGGGGCGAAAGGTTTATCCACGTGACGGATGCGGCCCTGAACGCTCTGAAGTCATAGTCTGACGGTTCTCGTTCGGCATCGGTCCGGAAGGCGGACAGGGTCGGATGTATGAATTATAGAAGCCACAAACCGCTTTCTCCGGAAGGCGGTTTGTTTTTTTATTTGACGGATTGTACGATGAAGCGCGACGGCTGGATTCTATACGAAGAGCTTTGTAATCTGGATTATAGAAGCGGAAATTATGGTGGTTTATGATGAATGTAACACTCCGCTATAGGTATTACACGAGGAACGATTATCGCGGAGAGTGGAGCGGTTGTCGTTCGCAACATGGAAGGAGGAGCATAATGTTAGATGATGAGGGGATGGATAACATAACAACATTTTTGCCGCAAATCAAGATTTGAATCGCTTCCGGCACAAATTATCCGTGAAATTGAACCATTAGTAACAAGTTCAAATACATATAAGCTTTCAAAAGGACGCGATTCAGCACTGAAGAAAATGGATACCGAAAAATCGATATTCCCCTTACTCATCAGGAATTGGCCAATATGAACGGCGTCGAATTGTTCGTAGATGGTGGTATGGCTCAAGTATGAACTTGAATCAGAAGGGATGAGTTGTCCTTTAAGCAATTCCTAATAAGCCCATAGTCCTTGTATCAATTCAGGCAGAAGAGTCTATATAAGCTCTCTGCCTGATTTTCATTCTGCGGCGGATTTGATTGCACTGCTTTGCCTAAAGTACGCAAACGGACGACTTTCGGTCACTGGGTACTGGATACCGTTGTACAATCTGTCATTTACCCGGCTGATTATTCCTCTATGCAGAAGCGGACTTCCTTCCCGGTCGGCTCGCCGCCGAAGGGAGATCCGATTTCCTCCCTGAACACGAATTCGAGACCGGAGAGCTTGTCCGGTAAAGCCGGCGATACCACATAGTTAAAAGTTGCATTTCCGGAGCCGCTTACGCCCCGGTCCATCCGGCAATCATAAGGCTCTCCCATATCTAACGCGAAGTTGGACATGTCGGTCATGCTTTCCGGTATAGCTGTATCCCAATCCACATACAGCGTCACGACGCTGGCATTGGCGTATTGCCGAACCGCAGTCAGTGTGAAAAAATAACCATCATGCTCCTGCGATACTACTACCGGAACATGCTTGATAAAACCGGCGGGCTCGACTATCGGTTTAAAATATTCGTCGGATCGGATGGCACCAAAGAAATATTTTAGAAAGTCCTCATAAAGCCCCGTTTCGGCCGACCATTGGTCAATGTACGCGAAAGGCGGGTATCCCGGATTTCCATCCGACATCTCTTTGCGCTGCTGCAGCAGCTGGCAGATTTGTCTGTCGAGAGGGCGCAGGCGTTCATCGGAATGCTCGGTGGGTCGTGTGAAAGGCATCCGTTTCATCATCATTCCTCCTCATATATTCCATTGTACCCTGAAGTACCAAATGTTGGAAACAATCCGCCATGTATCATTCATAAAATAGCAGCCGCTTCGAGTACGCGTTGCGGAATTCCGTCGGAGTCAACCCCACGATTTTTTTGAAGGATTTCATAAAGTGATGCGGGTCGCTGTAACCCAGTTGATTGGAAATCTCGCTTACATTCTGGTTCGTATCGGTCAGCAGGTACTTGGCCAGCTCCATTTTCTGCTGCAAAATATACTGTTTCAGCGAGATCCCCGAGACGGTTGTAAACAGGTGGGACAGGTACTTTTCATTGTAGCCGAAATGCGAGGCGATTTGGGAGACCTTGATGTTCTCGTGGCGGCTCCATTTGATGTAGTCCAGAATATCGTTGTACAGCTGGGTTTGCTTAAAAGATTTGCCGGGGTTGTTCTTCTCAAAGAACAGCTGGTTGTAGAGCTCACAGAGGATGACGGTAGACATGTAGTCATTTAAGGTCTGTTCGTTGTAGCCGCGCACCGAATCCTGCAGCTGCTTCATCATGACGACGATTTTTTCGGGATTGCGCAGGGTGCCGCATTGAGGAATGACGATCCGTCCGTTCTCGTGAACATGGGTATAGCGGGAGAGGTCCAGCTTGGGAAGGTTCTGCGAAGAGGAAAAGTGCAGCCAATAAAAGCTGCAATCCGACGGCTTGGCTCCTTTCTGGCGCGTGAACGGGGGAAGCAGCAGATACTCTCCCTGGGAGACCTCGTAGGTCTCGTCGTCTCCCGAAATGTACAACGTTCCATGCGTCATCACAATGAGCTCATAATCCATCAAGTAACGGCTTAAATGAATCCAATCCGCAGAGGGAGCAACGAACTTGCCGGTAAGCTCCATATGGACCGGATGCTCGACGCGGAGCTGATAGGCATCCATCTAAAGTTTCACCACCATTTCTAACCTTTTTCCACCCAATGAAGGGTCGCTAGAACCTTAAATTAACACATCGCATCAAACGGCACCATTAGCAAGTACAAACCTTTTGACACAAATTCGATCGTTGAACTATTTTGCCCCCTTAGGATTGAGTATAAGCTTGTGTAAACGGATTCATAAAACTCAAGGGGAGGATGAAGGATGAAAAAAATACTCGCATCCGTGCTTGCGCTTGCGCTCGGAACGTCATTGCTGGCGGGCTGCAGCAGCGGCGGCAATGAGCCGGAGGAACCGACCGCGCAAGGGGGCAAAGTAAAGCTGAAAGCGATTATGACAAAGCATCCGCTCACACAAAAGTTCGAAAACATGAAATGGCTTCAGGATGCGGAGGAGAAGGCAGGGGTAGATATTGAATGGCAGGAGGTGTCCGCCGACTGGGATCAGAAGAAGGGAGCCATGCTGGCCAGCGAGGATATCCCGGATTTGATCGTTGGCGTGAACTCCATTACCGATTCGGATTTCGCCCAGTTTCCGGGGTTGTTCCAAGACCTGTCCGGGATGATCGACCAATATGCCCCGAATGTTAAGGCAATGTTCGACGCCAAGCCCGAAACGAAGATTATTGCCACGCAGCAGGACGGTAAAATTTACGGTCTGCCGAAGTATCAGCGGTTCTGGCCCGATACGGCGACCCGGCAGTTTATCAACAAGGACTGGCTGGACCGGCTGGGGCTCCAGATGCCCATGACATGGGATGAGCTGTTCGACGTGCTGAAGGCGTTCAAAGACAAGGATGCCAACGGAAACGGAGATCCGAACGATGAGATCCCGATGGACTTCGCTCCGACGGGAACCGTCGCATTCGGCTACTTTATGCCGACCGTGCTGCTGGGCAGCGAAGGGATTACATTGTCCGACGGCAGCGGCAGCGGATATTTCGTGGAGGACGGCCAAGTCAAAAACTTCTTTATCGACGACCGTTACAAGGAGTTGGTCAAGTTTTTGAACAAATGCTTCAGCGCCGGGCTGATTAATCCTGAAGTATTCACCCAGGATTATACCAAGTACCAATCAGTGGCAAGGGGCAAAGGGAACACGGCTTCCGTCGGCTTTACATGGGGCTGGGAAGTCACCGACCGTTTCGGCAACGCGGTAAGTCCGCAGTATACGGCGATGGCGCCGCTGAAATTTACGGCGGATTCCACCGTTCAGCAGTCGTGGTCCTACGATTACAACACCCTGAATTACGGTGTAAACACCGTTCAAATGTCTGCCGCTTCCAAGCATAAGGAAGCCGCGATGAAGTTTATCAACGAACTGTACAACCCCGAGGTCAGCATGCAGGTGCTCTTCGGTTCGCTCGGCACGAACATCAAGGACAACGGGGACGGATCGTTTGCCGTACTGCCGCCGCAGGATCAGGCCATGGATCCGGGAACCTGGAAATGGACTTCCACCTGGGCCGATAACGGGCCGATGTATATTGCCGACTCGCTGAAGCTGACCCTGGGAACAGACATGCAGTCGGTCGGCAAGCAAACCGAGCCGATGCAGAAGGTGCTGAACTCGATCGATAAGGACAATGATGTTTTCCCGAACCTGTTTATTAAATACAGCGCGGCGGACAACAGTACGATGGCTCTCGCCAATACGGCGTTTGTGCCGATGGCCTTGGCCAAATGGTCGCAGTGGATCACCAAAGGCGGCGTGGATAAGGAGTGGGATGCCTACGTGGAAAATTGCAAAAAGACAGGTCTGTTGAAAAATATCGAAATTATGCAGAAATACTACGACGACTATAAAAGCAAGCTGTAATGCGATCCCCGGCCTGGTGCTGCCTTCCTGCATCCGGGCCGGATAACAAAAGCACGGCAGCACTGCTGTTACAAGGAGGTAATCTGGTATGATTTCGCGATCCGGCCCCAAATACAAGAAGGCCGCTGCTTTGCCGAAAGCACGCAAGCAGACCGTTCTGAATACGTTCAGGCGGGACCATCAGCTGTGGATCATGATTTTCCCCGCGATTGTCGTGATTTTTATATTCAACTACATCCCGATGTACGGCATTCAGCTGGCTTTCAGGGACTATAGCTTCACGAAGGGGCTGACCGGCGGAGAGTGGAGGGGGCTGTTCTACTTCCGGCAGTTCTTTGAAAATTACATGTTTGTTGATCTGATGAAAAATACGGTGGTCATCAGTGTCGCCACGATTGTGCTCAGCTTCCCCGCCCCGATCATTCTGGCCTTACTCATCAATCAGGTCAGGTTGAAGCGGGCCAAGAAGACGCTCCAAACGACCGTGTATTTGCCGCATTTTATCTCGACCGTCGTCATGGTCGGTCTGCTGAGCGTGCTGCTCTCGCCGAATTCGGGAATTATCGGGCACCTCCTGCAGTGGTTTGGCCTCGGGGATGTCAACCTGCTGGGGTCGACCAAGACGTTCGTGCCCGTATACGTCCTGTCGGAAATTTGGCAGCACGGCGGATGGAACAGCATTATCTATTTGGCCGCTTTGTCCACCGTGGATCCGCAGCTGTACGACTCCGCAAAGATGGACGGAGCAAGCCGCTGGCAGACGATCCGGTATGTCGATATCCCCGCCCTGGTGCCGACAATCATTATATTATTCGTACTCAGCATGGGCAGTGTCCTTGGAACGGGCTTCGAGAAAGTATTTCTGATGCAGAATCCGCTGAACCTGCCAGTTTCCGAAGTCATTGCCACCTATGTGTACAAAATCGGTATTATCAGCAGCCAGTTCAGCTATTCGGCCGCCATCGGCTTGTTTAATACCGTCATCAATTTTATCTTCCTATTCATCATGAACATGATCGCCAAGCGGTTCTCGGACATCAGTCTGTGGTAAAAGGCGGCGATTCCGAAAGGAGCATGAAGCATTGATACTTACACATCGTAAGCGCCGGAGTACGGGGGATGTTCTGTTTCAAGTGATGGTCGCCGCCCTGTGCGTGCTGATTTTTCTGATCGTAGCCTATCCGCTGTACTTCGTCGTCATTGCATCCGTCAGCGATCAATCGCTGGTGTCGACCGGCCAGGTGACGCTGTATCCCAAACATATCAGCTTTTTTGGCTATCAGGAAATTTTCAAGGATGCCCGCATTTGGACCGGATACAAAAACACGATCATTTACACGGTGCTGGGTACGGCGGTGAACCTGCTGTTTACGCTGCCGGCCGCCTATGTCTTGTCGCGGAAAGAGTTTCGCGCCCGCCGTTTTATCATGTTTGCCTTCGTGGTCACCTTGTTCTTTAACGGCGGCCTGATCCCAACCTATCTGCTGATGAAGCAGCTGCACCTGACCAATTCGATGTGGGTGTTTATCATCCCGTTTTCCGTCAATGTGTACAATTTAATTATCGCAAGGTCGTTTTTCGAGCATTCCATTCCGAAAGAGCTGCATGAAGCAGCTTCCATGGACGGCTGCAGCCACTTCACTTTTTTTGTGAAAATCGCGCTTCCGCTGTCCAAGGCGGTTGTGTCCGTCATCGCCCTGTATTATTTAGTGGCGCATTGGAACGATTTCTTTACCGGACTCATTTATATTCAGAGCAATTCGCTCCAGCCGCTGCAAATCGTGCTGCGAGACATCCTGCTATCCAACCAGGTGTTTTCATCCGGGGCGGGGTCCGGCGGAGCCGCCGGAGGGTATGCGCAGCAGTATGCGGATCAGGTCAAGTATGCCGTGATCATCGTATCCACGCTGCCAATTCTGATGGTGTATCCATTTATTCAAAAGTACTTTGAAAAAGGCGTCATGATCGGCTCGGTCAAGGGTTAGCGGAGCGGATTCACGCCACCACGAATGAACAAAGCCGCCAGGCAATAGTGCCTGGCGGCTTTCGTAGTTCGAATCATCATAATGATCGGACCTTTAGAATCGTTTCGATAGCACGGATCGACGATTAAGCTCCTTCGGTCAATACCGGCAACGTTATCGTGAAGACGGATCCTTCGGATTCCATGCTTTTGACGGTGAGCGTGCCGTTGTGGTCCTGAATGATCTTATGGCAGATGGATAGGCCGAGGCCGGTTCCTTCTTCCTTGGTCGTATAGAACGGATCGAAGATTTTCGGTAGCAGGTCTTCGGGGATACCTTTTCCCGTATCAGACACGTCAATAGTGACAGCCGAATCCGTTTGCTGCACCTGAATATGGATATGACCCGGCTGTTCCATCGCCTCAATGGCATTGCGCACCAGATTAATCAGCACTTGTACGATTTTATCCCGTTCCATTTCAACCATGACGGAATCGCCGACATTCTCCATGCTGATGCTGTGCCCTCTGGAAGTCACCTGCGACTCGGTTAAATTTCTTGCTCTTTCCACGCAATGCGAGATGGGCTCGGGGCGGATGTTGCCAAGATGCGGTTTGGAAAACTGCAGAAACTCCGCCGTCAGTTCGTTCATGCGGGTGATCTCGTTGGTGATGATGTCGACCCAAGGCCCGATATTGTACGACTGCGATTTGGACAGGTGGATGAAGCCTTTCAGCGTCGTGAGCGGATTCCGGATTTCATGGGCCATGCCCGCGGCAAGCTCGCCGACGATTTTCAGCTTTTCGCTTCGGAACATTTCTTCCTCCCGCTTCAGCCACAGCATCCTCTTTTTCTGAAACAGCCGGTCTTCAGCCAGCATGATAATATCATGCGAGGTTGTGCTTTCCCGGGGAAACCGCGCCGTGCTGTAGGTCACCTCATAGCCGAGCTTGCCTGATTCAAGAATATCCTGGGCTTGTCCAAGACTTCCATCGGTATCCGGGATGACCATCGCGAACCGGTCCCCGGCATAACGGGAGATCGCGAAGGCGCTCGAGAAATAAGTCCGGATGATGAGCGATATTCTCGTCAAAATTTCGTTGCCGCCGCGGATGCTTTCCTTATTAAGGCTTTTGAAGTCCTGAAAGTCCAGCAGGATCAGCACAAATGGCGACTTTTTTGCCTCAACCAGTTCGTTGACGGCACTGACATAACCATCGTAATTCAAAAAACCGGTCAGCGGGTCATGCGATGCAAGAAATTGGTTTCGCCTCAAAAGACGCTTTCTTTCGATTTCGGTCGTGACGAGATAACGCATTCCAAGGACGATTAATACCAGACTAACCAGATCGTAGACCGAAACCAAGAGGTTGTAGCGGTCCCAAGGAAGGTAGCTTAACCGGATGACGGTATACATCATGGAATAAGCAAAAGCCAGCGACAGCGTATACTTCAAGTTTCTCGTATTCCGGGTTTCCATAATAATCAATATAAAATAAATAATTTGCGTCCAATTGAGCTGGGAACTCCAATGGAAGAAGGCGAGGCTTACAGATTGGAGAAGCAAGGAACGGCTGCTGGACTCGGTGGAGAAAATCATAACCGCCGTCAGCATCGCTCCAGAGAGAAATAGCAGAAAGATGCTGTCGGCTTTGCCCAACAGAAGGGAAGATAACATGATAAATGTAGTTAAGGAAGGAATCAAGACGTGTCTTGTCTGTTTTACGATCATGTTTATGCTCCTAGGGAAAAAAGTAAAATTCAGCAAGCCCTTATCTACTGCCATTATATCGGATAGGCCCTGAAAACAATGTCGAATTTCCGTGTCGCCTTGGAAATGATCATGATTTTTTTTCTCCTATGGAGAAAACAGATTTTATGGTATAAATGACCTCATAGCCCGCCGGATGATTTCGGTGTGGAGGGATGCCGGAAAGATCCGGCACGAACGAAAACCAGGGGGAGTGTCATGCGGACGTATTTTGTCATCAGCCAGATCATCTATGTGTTATGTTTTGTTCCGTGGCTGTTGATTTGGGGAATTTCGTTTATGGGGTTTGACAACGGAATCAGCGGAGCGGCCATCGCCATGGTATCCGTGATCGGCGTTTACCCGCTCGTCACCATTGCCTGTGCCATTATGGCCTGGGTGTTCTACAAGAAAAGAAAGAGGGCGGCGGTTATCGTGAATTCCATTCCGCTCTTGTGGGTGCTTGGCATCGGCGTACCGGTGCTCGCAGTAAATCTTTTGTAAACGTTACAAAGAGCATGAACCGTGCAAAACCCGGCATATTCAGGATATGTCCTGATCTGCAGGGCTTTGTGACTTTTTACAGCATTAGCCATTGCTACGGGTCGTCTACCGGGAGAAGGACGCTCGAGCAGAGTTCGGACAAAGCCTCATAAAAATATCCCGCAGACTCCATTTAAAGCTATACTTTTCCGGGGATATCCACTATTGTTGACTGTGTATCCGTATGGATGACCAGTGCAATCGGGGAGTGTGAAACAGTGGAGTCTTATGATTGGGATGAGAAGATGGGGTATTTGCGCCGGAGAATGAATCTTTATTATAATGACGACTACATCGCGTTTTTGGTCAAATCGGTTTGGAAATGGGAAACTCCGGTTCGGATCGTCGATTTCGGCTGCGGATTCGGGCAGTTGGGCTTGACGATGCTTCCGCACTTGCCGGAAGGCTCAACCTATACGGGGATCGATCCGGGAGCAAGGCAAATTGACACAGCCAAGGAGCTGTTCGCACACCTGCCCTGGAAGGCCGAATTCATTCAGGCGGAGCTGGAGGAGGCTGAACTGGGCCGCGCCTTTGATGTCGCCGTATCGCACGCAGTGCTTATGCATAGATCCGATCCTCTGCAGCTGCTGGCTAAGATGGCCGAAAGTGTGAAGGACGGAGGAACGGTCATTTGTTACGAGCCTCACGGCTGTGCGTCCATGTCGAGCTATTATTTTGCGGATGTTTTATCTACGGAAGTCATGCCGCTTGGCCCCCTGCAGAAGCTGCATGAACAGGATGCTCTGCGGACCGGGAAGGACGCCAACATCGGCATGAAGCTGCCGGTTTACTTTTCGCAGTTGGGGCTGCGCCGGATCGAGAGCAGAATCAGCGACAGGGTGAACTATTACGACCCGGCTCAGGATTCCGAGGAGACGAGGGCTTTGTTCAGCAACCTGCAGTTTGAATGCCCGGGGCAGGAGGAAGACTTTATTCAGACGCTGAGTGAGAGGGGGCTAACGCCTGAGGAAGCAAAGCGGCTCTATATCGCCGAGGATCTGTTATCCCAGGTGTATACGCCGTCGATTGCGTTTGCCCATGCGCCGAGCATGAAAATTACATTCGGTACGGTGATCCGATAAACCCGTGCAACAAAAAAGGAGCTGTTCCCAGGGTTCATTAACCTTCCGGGACAGCTCTTTTTGCTTACGACCGTTTGTAACCAGACCTTATTCAACATCATAACAGAACCGAAAGAAACAGTCTATATTTTCGGCAGGGACTTGGGTATAGTTGGTGATGCCGGCAATCCAAATGATAGAAACGGGGAAAGCAGAAATGGAAATGGTATGTCATATTTCCGAGTCGGATTTAACGGATTATGCCAATCGGGTATTCGGATCGGGTTACGCCATCTCACGGATTACGCGGCTGAACGGAGGGGCCCAGAAGGTCGTCTATCAACTCGATTTTCTGAACGGTTTCTCCTGCATGCTGTACGTTTGGGACTTATCCATGAATTACTTTCGGGAAGAAATCGAAGATTCGGATCATGATATGCGGTCCTATGGAGCCGACTTGTTTGACGAGAACAACCGAATATTAACCCAGTTGGGCATTCCCACGCCTGAGTTGTATGACCTTAACCAGGAGCACCGGGAATATGCGTTTGATTATGCGCTTGTCGAACGTATTGATGGCAGCAAAGCAGAAGACTATTTTGCACAGCCGGATACAACGGATAAGCAGCGATTGTTTCGGCGAATCGGGGAGATGGCTGCCAGGATGCACGACTGCGTGAGAGATGTACACGGGCGGCCTGGTCAAAACAAGCCTCCCCGGAAGTCCTGCCAGCAGGAGCTGGGGGACAATGCCGTCAGACAGATCGCGTATGCCGCCTCTTATTTGCCTGAGATAGCGGCCGCTAAAGAAGGGCTTATGTCCGTTCTTCAGGAATTTTCATCGCGGATTCACCCAAGGACATCTTACGGCTTGATTCATGGCGAGCTTGGGCCGGACCACATTTTGGTGAATCCGAATCTGGAGCCGTATCTGATCGATATTGAAGGCGTAACCTATTTTGACATTGAGCATGAGCACAGCTTTCTGGAATTTCGGTTTGGGGAGTATTACCGGTATTTTCGTCAGGACCATCTTGATCCTGACCGGATGGCCTTCTATCGCCTGCACCACCATATATCCTTGATCGGAGGCGGTTTAAAACTGCTTCACCGCGGCTTTCCCGACCGGCCGTTTGCCCAGGGGATCGTGGATCACCATCTAAAGTGCGCTCTGCAATATGTTCATAATAAGTGAAATAGAATAAATTCCAGCCGATACATTCCATTAACTATAGAAGCCTCTCTCAGAGGCTTCTTTTTTGTGCGTAGCGCCGGCAGGCAAATTTTATGGTCCCGGGAGTGCCGCTGAGACTGAATCAAGCCATAAGCAGGGGGATAACCTATCTTTGCAGACATCGTTAAATAAAGGAGGTACAGGTCAGACGTGAAGGATTTTCCGCTCGCACCCCATGAATCGATCGATCTTCATGAAGTGCTGAATTTTAAAACGCTCTGCGTTGCCAAATCGAAGCTGATGCAGGGTGTGGTTTTCGACAAGGAACTGAAGGCACTTATGCAAAAAGACGTTGAACAATCCACGCAGGCTATCAACGAGCTGAAAGCGGTTTACGGAAGAGCTCCGTTTCAGGCTCCGGTTCCGGAAAGCAAGCCTGCCCCTATCCTAAATTGAAGGTGATACTCTGATGAACAACGATGATCTGGATCCGATCAATTCGCTCAACATGCCGGAGATGGCCGATATGACGTTTGCCGTGGACTTTTTGATAAGGGCGAAGGAGGGGGTCCGCAATACCGCGGTTGCCCTGACCGAAACCGTATCGGCAGAAGCGAGGGAACTGCTGAAAAAGCAGCTGAAGCAGGGGATTGCCCTCCATCAGGAAATCACCGAGTTGATGATCCGCAAGAAATGGTTTCACCCGTATGAGCTGCATGAGCAGTACCAGCTGGACCAGCTGTCCGCCAAAAACACGGCTATGATTGCCGGGATGAACCTGTTCCCCGCAGATACTTCGCGCAAAGGGATGTTCGACCGGACGCCCGATGAGCATATGGAGGAAAGCCGGGCATGATGAAGGCCGTGACGTATCAAGGTATCAAAAACGTCGTCGTCAAGGACGTGCCCGATCCGAAAATCCAAAAGCCGGACGACATGATCGTCAAGCTGACCAGCACCGCGATTTGCGGCTCTGACCTCCATCTGATCCACGGCATGATCCCCAATCTGCACGAGGATTACATCATCGGTCATGAACCGATGGGTATTGTGGAGGAAGTGGGGCCCGAAGTCACCAAGCTGAAGAAAGGCGACCGGGTCATTATCCCCTTTACGATTGCCTGTGGTGAATGCTTTTACTGCAAAAATCATCTGGAGAGCCAATGCGACAATTCGAACGATAATGGAGACATGGGCGCGTATTTCGGCTACTCCGGAAACACCGGCGGTTATCCGGGCGGGCAAGCCGAGTATTTGCGGGTTCCGTTCGCCAATTTTACGCACTTCAAAATTCCGGAAAACAGCGAGCGGCCGGATGAAAGCCTGGCATTAATCGCCGATGTGATGCCCACCGCCTATTGGAGCGTAGACAATGCCGGCGTCAAGCAGGGCGATACCGTCGTGGTACTCGGGTGCGGACCGGTTGGACTGCTGGCGCAAAAGTTCTGCTGGCTCAAAGGGGCGAAGCGGGTCATCGCCGTGGACTATGTGGATTATCGGCTGGAACATGCGAAGAGGAACAATAACGCAGAGACCGTCAATTTCGAGCAGCACGACAATGTTGGCGCATACCTGAAGGAAATCACCAAGGGCGGAGCCGACGTGGTGATTGACGCGGTGGGCATGGACGGCAAGATGAGCGACCTTGAGTTTCTGGCGAGTGGCTTGAAGCTGCAAGGCGGCACCATGAGCGCCCTGGTTATAGCTTCCCAGGCGGTTCGCAAGGGCGGGACCATTCAGATTACGGGCGTGTACGGCGGCCGCTACAACGGGTTCCCGCTCGGGGACATCATGCAGCGCAATGTGAACCTCCGCGCCGGACAAGCTCCGGTCATCCACTATATGCCTTATATGTATGAATTGGTGGCGACCGGCAAAGTTGACGTGGCCGACATCATTACGCATGTCATCCCGCTCAGCGAAGCGAAACGCGGCTACGAAATGTTCGATACGAAAACGGATCACTGCATCAAAGTCATTTTAAAGCCGTAGAACGCTTGACAACACAAGGGAGTGAAGTTCTTGATGAATCCAACGTATGCCATGCATGAATTGCTGGAGGTGCATGAGATTGCCGCCTTCAAGACGGTCTGCATGACGAAGTCCAAAACGATGCAGGCGCTGGTTACGGACCCCGAACTCAAGCTCATTCTCCAGCAGGATGCCGCGATGTCATCCGATCAGCTGGCCGAGCTTGCTGCAGTCCTGACCAAAGGAAAGGAGACGCTGCAATGAATCCCGTACTGGAATACATGACCGGCATGAACAAATTGACCGACGACGTGATCGCCATGGACTTTCTGGTTACCGCCAAGAGCGGCGTCCGGAATTTGGCGATGGCGGTTACGGAATGCGTCACCCCGGAAATCAAGGGCATCCTGGAGCAGCATTTGGAACAGGCGATCGATACGCATGAGAAGATCACCAAATACGCGATCGCCAAGGGGCTGTATCATCCTTTCAGTGTGCAGGAACAATTGCGCGTCGATTTGCAGCAGATTCGGACCGCGCAGAGCATTCCTTTTCCCTCGCCGTAACAGCTAGATTCGAAGCTTAACCGCATACGTAATAGACAGGCAGCCGGCTGTGTCATACAGCCGGCTTTGCTATTATGGTTTACCTCTATTGGATGGCTTACATCGACTCATGAATTATCCCTCTTCCGGGCATGTTAGCCATATCGACATTTGGCAGAAAGAGGGCAGGAAAACACCTATGGAATTGTTATTGTTGGTCATCGTTCTTCTTATTCTGATCGGCATATCGAACATTATCAATCACTTTATTCCGGCGGTCCCGGTTCCACTGATCCAGATTGCGCTGGGCGTCGCGGTCACGTTCATTCCCGGCATGCATCATGTGCCGCTGAATCCGGAATTGTTCCTGCTTCTCTTCATCGCACCGCTGCTCTTTAATGATGGAAAAATGACACCGCGCGACGAGCTGTGGCAGCTGCGGTCGTTCATCCTGCTGCTCGCCCTCGGCCTCGTATTTGCCACCGTGCTGATTGCAGGGCCGTTCATTCACTGGCTCATTCCGGCCATCCCGCTGTCTGCGGCTTTTGCGCTGGCAGCCATTCTGTCTCCGACCGATGCGGTGGCCGTCAGCTCGCTGTCCGGCCGGGTGAAGCTCCCGGGGCGCATCATGCGCCTGCTCGAAGGTGAGGCGCTGATGAACGATGCTTCGGGCCTGGTTGCTTTTAATTTTGCCATTGCCGCTACCGTCACCGGCCATTTTTCCCTGCCGCGGGCGATTGGAAGCTTTATCGTGATCGCGGTCGGTGGGATTGTGGTCGGAGCACTGCTCGGCTTCCTGGCCATTTGGCTCCGCATGCTGCTGCGCAGGCTAGGGATGGAGGACGTCACGTTACATATGCTGATTATTATTCTGACACCGTTCCTGATCTATTGGATTGCCGAGGAATTCCACCTTTCCGGTATTTTGGCCGTCGTTGCGGCCGGCGTAACCCATGCAATCGAACGTGACCGGATGAGGGCGGGTTCGGCGCGCCTGCGCATCGTTTCCGACAGCACGTGGTCGGTCATCCTGTTCTCCTTGAACGGTCTCGTGTTTTTGCTGCTTGGACTCGAAATTCCCGGCGTCATCCGGACCGTCTGGAAAGACGAGGCATACAACAACGGCCAGGTGATCACCTATATCCTGCTCATTACAGCGGTATTGATCGCCCTTCGTTTCTTATGGGTATGGGCAGCCAACCGCCAATTCCGGTCCGCCCTGCTGACAGCGCTGTCTGGGGTCCGGGGGGCCCTGACGCTGTCGGCGGCTTTCTCCATTCCATTGACACTGGCCGACAACAGTCCTTTTCCCGAGCGGGACTTGATTCTCTTTATCTGTTCAGGTGTCATTCTGCTGACCCTGATCACTGCCAGCGTTTTGCTGCCCATCCTGACCCGCAGTCCCCAGGTGGATCCCGCGCTTGCAGAGGATGCCGAGAGACAAGCGCGCATTCGTGTGATTGAGGCAGGTCTCCGAACGGTCAAAGAGGAGAAAAACGATGAAAACCGGCAGCAGGCTATCGAGCTGATCGCTGCGTATTCCCGCAGGCTGCAGATGTGCAGATTCCGGGATCGGGCGGAAATGAACCGATTATGGAGAGAGGCAGTTGAAATTCGGCTGGAGGCGCTTGAGGCGGAGAAGGATACCGCGGATCGATGGCTGGAAGAGGAGCGAATATCGCCAAAACTTGCGGATCGGTTCAAGGCCACGATATCGCGGGTCGAGCTGCTGCTGTCCACCCGGCTCAAGGTGAAGAAGCTGATGATCGTCGGATGGTCGGCCATTTCGCGGCTGTTTCAAGGCGGTAAACGCAAAAAAGCCCGCATGACGCCTGAACATCCGAAGTGGAATGCGTATAAGGCGCTGAAGCTGGAAGCGATCCGGGCTGCGATTGAGCGGGTAAAGGGGCTGGAGACAGCAGGCAACCGGGATACCATCGCCATGATTATTGCCGATTACCGGGGGATGGAGCTGCATCTGGCGCAGGATCCTGCACATGAGGAACGGGCGGAAGAGATGGAGGCCGTCCGCCGGGAGCTCGAACTCAAGGCCATTCAGTCGGAGCGTAACGAAATTCAAAGGCTGTTCGAGACGGGTGAAATCAGCCGGGCGCTGGCCAACAATTTAAGGCTGGATGTCAATTATCACGAGGCGCATCTGTTTGAATCGCAAACTGTCCATGAAGAGGAAGGGGAGCATGGTTAGAAAGCTGCTTTGCCTTCCCTGCTGAGAATGGTAAAATAAGCTCATTCCGGTTGGGGAGGGGAAAGGATGGAAGCTTGCGTTAACGGGATCAAGCTCCATTATGTCGATGAAGGAAGCGGCCTCCCGCTGATCGTATTGCATGGACTTGGTCTGGCCGTTCACTCAATGGAATCTGTCATTCACTAGTTTAGTACTGATTTTCGTGTAATCGCCATCAATGCCAGAGGGCACGGACTGTCGGATAAGCCGGCAGAATACAGTCTCTCGGATCATGTCAGGGACGTCATCGCAGTGATGGATCTCCTGAAACTGGACAAGGTATTCCTAGTGGGCGGATCGATGGGAAGCTATGTTGCGCAAGGAGTCGCCATTACCGCTCCGGAGCGGGTGGAGAAGCTGGTACTTGTCACTCCCAAGTCGAACGGCAGAACCTCGTCGATGGCCCGATTATTCAGCGAGCATGCCGAGGAACTCAAAGGCATGGACACCCAGGCAAAGGTGCAGCATGTAAGCCGGTTCATGTTTCACAATCTCTCTTTGGTCGAAAAGTGGATGCGGCATGTTCAATAGGGAGGAACGAGCTTGGCGGAGGAGGAGAACGCGGCCTCCAACCGGGCGCTCGAAGGGTTTGATTTCCGTCCCGATCATGACCGGATTACGGCGGAGACGCTGATCATCACGGGAGATATGACGGTCTGAATCCGCCGGAGTGCGTCAGGGAAATCGCGGATGCCTTCAAGGGAGCCCGATTCGTGGAGTTCCTCCATTCCGGGCATGCGCCTCACGTGGAGGAGCCGGTGCGGTTTGACGAAACAGTAAGAGGCTTCCTGCTTACGACTCCGGAACAAAGCTGAAGATTGCACCGACCAAGCAGCAAGGAGAGCGGGGGAGAAGAGTCATGTTACATAAATTCGGATTTTCACAATATGAGAGCAAGGTTTACGAGGCGTTGGCGTCGGCGGAGCAGCCGATGGACGCCACGATGATCGTGAAGCATTCCGGCGTGCCCAAGGCGAAGATATACGAAGTAATCTCCCGGATGGTGGAGAAGGGAATGGTGCTGGAATCCGTTTCGGAAAAAAAGAAGCTGTATACCGCATTGCCGCTTCCACTCGTGATCGAGAAATTAACGTCAGAGTTTCAGTCGGACATTCAGGAGCTGGAGCAGCATAAGGTCCAGAAGGCGGTCATCGACGACCAAGTCTGGAGCTTGAAGGCAGACTCCTCAATCGGCTCCCAGTTAAAGCAGATGATGGAGAATGCAGAACGCTCGATTCGGTTTTCGGCATGGGAGGACGATTTTCACAAGTATCTGCCTATTCTGCTGGAGAAGCAGCAAGATGGCGTCAAAGTGGAAGGCGTCGTAATTGGCGATACGCCTGATGGCCTGGCCCAGATCGTCCCGATGAAGCCAAGCGAGCAGCATGTCATGCTAGAGCGGTTCAGGCTGCTGATCGTAGACGACCGCGAGGTCGTATTCGCCGGCGTGGAGAATGATTCGTGGCAGGCGATCAAGACCCAGTCGCAGCCGTTTGTGCGCGTGTTTACGGACTATTTCCATCACGATTTGCTCCTGGCGAAAATAACGGGCAAATACAATGATATTTTGCTGAACGACGAGGAGATTATGACGGAATTGCTTCAGTTGAAATATTAAGTACGCTTGCGCCAAACGGGTGGACCCGGATCCACCCGTTTTTTTTTATGCAAAAAATAGGGGTTGATCCTCATATTGAATTAGGTTACCATTTCAGTAGTAACCCATAGGAAAAATGGACAGAGAGATTTTTACAGAGGGGAGTTACATGCTGCATGAATTTTAAAATTTATATTTTAGCGATCGCCTGCTTCGTGACCGGAATGGTGGAGCTGATCGTCGGAGGGATGCTGGATCTCGTATCATCGGATCTTCATATTTCGGTGAGCACGGCCGGTCAGCTGATCACTTTGTATTCTGTGATATTCGCCGTATCGGGTCCCGTACTGCTAGCGGCAGCTTCGAGGGTCGAACGTAAAATGCTGTACCAATGCGCCCTGCTGGTCTTCATCGCCGGCAATGTGCTTTCGGTCGTCAGCCCGAATTTTACGATGATGGTCATCGCGAGAATTTTGTCTGCGGCCAGCGCGGCGCTCATCACCGTGCTGTCGATTACGATGGCATCCCAGATGGCGGAACCGGCGTACAGGGCCCGGGCGATCGGCGTTATCTTTATGGGGGTCAGCGGTTCCCTCGTACTGGGCGTACCGGTTGGCATGATGCTGGGCAACGCTTTTGGGTGGCGCGCTCCGTTTGTCATGATCTCCATTCTGGCCGTTATTTCGTTCATTGCGGTGC
The DNA here is from genome assembly GCF_014192015.1 of Paenibacillus rhizosphaerae. Taxonomy (GTDB): domain Bacteria; phylum Bacillota; class Bacilli; order Paenibacillales; family Paenibacillaceae; genus Paenibacillus_AQ; species Paenibacillus_AQ rhizosphaerae. Next base: position 1,202,570 of record NZ_JACHXJ010000001.1, read on the forward strand.
AGATATTTATTACCAAGACGCCTCCCAGTGAGACCGTGCCGCTGCGCAGGCAGCTGGCTTCCTTGAAAAACGGCAAAATCATTTTTGGCCAGCTGATAACGATATGGATGCTGACCGGTCATCTGACTTTATATGCTTATCTGACGCCGTTTTTGCAGGAAACGCTGCACCTGAGTCCGTCCATGCTCAGCCTGTTTTATTTTATTTTTGGTATCGCGGCTGTTTTGGGCGGCGGGGCAGGGGGCTGGGTCACCGACCGGTTTGGACCTGAGAAAAGCATTCTGACCATTGTCAGCGTGTTTGCCGTGGCCATGCTTCTAATGCCGGTATCTACGGTTTCGGTGTATGTCTGCCTGATCGTGATGATCATTTGGAGCATGCTCAGCTGGTCGATCTCTCCTTCGATGCAGAGCTATCTGATCAAAGCGGCGCCGGAAACACCGGACATCCAGCAGAGTTTGAACAGCTCGGCATCCCATATCGGTATCGCGCTGGGCTCGGCGATTGGGGGCATGGTGATCGAAGGATCGTCGGTATATTACAATGCCTGGGTTGGCGTCATTTTCGTCCTGCTCGCATTGGGGTCCGCGGTGCTGTCGATTACATGGACAAAGCGCCGTTCTCAGTCCCCTTCGGCAGCGGGCGTTCAGGAAACATCATGATGGAGGTGAATTCCGCTGTGGCGGCACAGCGGAATGTCGATGGAACAACAGTGGAATATGGAGCCCGCCAAATGCATGGCGTTGACCGTTCAGTTGATGCAGGGCCGGAGGGGCCCTGAGACTCGCGGTAACGAAGAAGCAGACGGCTTTTACCAAGAGTTGGGGCGGTTTGCCCAAGACCCCGTCATTCACCAGCTGCTGGAGTGCGGAGAATTTGAATTGGTTGATGTGGGGGATTCCGGTATATTTGCTTTCAAACGAAGCATGGACCATCATCGGCTGCTGATCGTAGCGAATATGAACAAGGAGGAAGCGGTATTCCGGGTTGACGGGATAACAGGTGGACAGAAAGTAGTATCTGTCTATCCCGATACCGTTCCGTCCGAAGCGATGCGGCTGCGGCCATATGAGGCGTTTGCGGTATTGATCAACGATTGAAGAGGAGGGGAAATCCCTCCTTTTTTTTGTGCTCGGATAAAGTATTTTAGTATAAAGGGTGGTTATCTTAATGTTGCCTAGTTGGAGTTGGATTGTTCTAGGTGGCCGCCGCCCATCGCTTTTTTATAAAAGCTGCCCCATTCCGTGATCTGCATGATGACCGGTCTGATTCTCTGACCGAACTCGGTCAGCGAATACTCCACTCTTGGGGGTCAGCGTTTTTTCCGAAAAAAACGTATATTGGGGTGCGGTCCTGATCCTTGTCAGCGATCTTGCGCTGATCGGCTTGTTATATGAATCGGGAGAGCATTTAAGCAAAACGGTGCTGTATCTGCTTATGTTTCCTAGCAGGATCAGGCCAGGGAGTCATTGCTCCCCCGCTGCTGCAGACGATACTTTTTCGGATCCGTCAGCAAGATTCAGGAGCTGCCTCGGGAATCTTGACAACGATGACCCAAATTTCCCAAGCATTGGGGATAGCAGTGCTGGGCGGCGTGTTTTATACGCTGGCTGAACATAACGGGTACGTTACTGCTTTCAGAGACGTGCTGTGGGTCCTTCTTGCCTTAGGCATGGGGACGCTGCTTGGTTTGATGAATTTGATTCGCCTCTATAAATGAGACCTGCGCTGACTTGGAACTTCCAAAGGAGAGAGTGGTAGCTTTCCAAAGAAAAGACAGTGTGGCGTCTATGAGCAGAAGATCGAAAGGGTCGAAACGAATCAGTCGCCCAAATCCGAAAGTGAGGTTGGGGGTTGTCATGAGGACGCTAAACGCAGTCCAGCAGACCCGGGCAAAACCTAAAGATACGGCACCTCTTCTTCTCATATTTCTCGCTCCTGTGGGTTATTTAATACCAAGTATACCCAAAGACGGGTCACTGTCACGAAAAAAACACTTGATAATGAGATTCATTATCACTTATGATACCTAAAGAGATATCTTTCACGTAAAACCGGATGGATCATGGATGTACATATAGGTTTTCGTAAAAAAATAAGACTCTAGCCTAGATAGAATGAACTAAAGTTTTGCATTTCTTTAGTTCATTCTATATAGATGAACCAGTGGAGGGGACATACAATCATGAAATTCAAACTTAAAGGATCACTGTTGCTCGCGGTGCTGATGAGCTTTACCGTATTGGCCAGCGCCTGCGGCGATAAAGCCGGCAATTCTAATACAACGGATTCGGGGGCAGCGGCAGGAGGTAACAGCACCGCGGATACCAAGCAGGAACGCGTGCTGACGGACGCGCTTGGTCATGAAGTGAAAGTGCCTGCGAATCCGCAGCGGATCATCGCTTCCTATTTGGAGGACCACCTGCTGACACTTGGTGTCAAACCGGTGGCCCAGTGGTCGGTCGGCAAGGGATCCGTGCAGTATTATTTGCAGGACCAGCTGAACGGAATTCCTGAAATTTCTTACGACCTGCCTTATGAGGCGGTTTTGAGCTTTACGCCGGATCTGATCATTCTGAGCAGTGCGGACATGGCGACGGACGACAAGTACGAGCAGTACTCGAAGATCGCTCCGACCTACGTCGTAGGCAAAGAAAAGACTAACAACTGGCGCGAAGAATTGAAGGCGGTCGGCGAAGTGCTCGGTAAGAGCAAGGAAGCTGAGGAAGCCGTTCAAGCTTATGATATAAAAGCGGCGGACGCCAAGGAGCAGCTTCAGAAGTCCGTCGGAACGCATACGGCAGCGGCACTTTGGGTGACGGGTAAGGACATCTACGTGTCAAGCGACCATCTGTCCAGCGGTTCGGTGCTTTATGATGATCTGGGACTGGCGAAGCCTAAATTGGTAGAAGAGCTGTCCAAAACCGGCACGGCGAGCTGGAACCAGGTTTCGATGGAAAAATTCGCGCAAATGGACGCCGATTATCTGTTTATCGTGAACAGCCGCGGCGTATCGAAGGATGAGCTGCTGAAGGATCCGGTATGGGCCAGTATCCCAGCCGTCAAGGAAGGCCATGTGTTTGAATTCAACGATCATTCCAGCTGGCTGTACTCGGGTACGATCGCCAATACGCAAATCATCGATGACGTGTTGTCCAACGTTGCCAAATAAATGGGATGAAACTTGCAATGTTTTAATTAGAAACTAACGTTTTAGAAGCCTCGGTTCCGACACCTTCTGTCGGTTCCGGGGCTTTTTTTTCTGTCTTCATCACAGGAAGCCACCTGAAATTTAGAAACCTTAACTAAAATTTGAAGACTATTTTTCATAAGGACCGCCACCTATAATTAGTACCTGAAAGGGCTTACATAGGAGATTTCAGAAACGAGGTGCTTTCCAGAACATGAACGCAAGGGCCGGTATCGAAGCCGAGTGGGAACCTGCCGCCGAGAAGGCGAAAGAGAGGAAGCTCTGGCGGAAAATCGTGGGCCAGCGCTATCTGCAGATGATGGCTCTGCTAGGCGTCGCCTGGATGATTGTTTTCAACTATATCCCGATGTACGGGGTCATCATTGCTTTTAAAGAGTTCGACATTATTCACTCGATCTCTTCGGCTCCGTGGGTCGGATTGGATCATTTCAAGGAATTCCTGGAGGACGACAGTCTCGGATACGTGATCAAAAATACGCTAGGGATGAGCATCCTGAAGCTGGTGATCGGGTTTCCGCTGCCCATCCTGTTCGCACTCCTGCTGAATGAAATCCGTTCCATCGTGTTCAAAAAGTGGATTCAGACGATTTCCTACCTGCCTCACTTTTTGTCCTGGGTCATTCTGGGCGGCATCCTCGCCACCTGGCTGGCGGATGTGGGCATCGTCAACAAGGTGCTGATGGCGCTTCAATTGATCGATCAGCCTATTACATATCTGGCCGAGCCCAAATACTTCTGGTCCATCGTCGTCACTTCCGACATCTGGAAGGAAATCGGCTGGTCGGCGATCATTTACCTGGCGGCGATTTCGAGCGTGTCTCCGGAACTGTACGAAGCGGCTACGATCGACGGGGCGGGCCGGATGCAAAAAATGTGGAACATTACGCTTCCTTCGATCAAAGGCACGATTTCCATATTGTTCATTCTGGCTGTCAGCGGCATCCTGAACTCGAACTTCGACCAAATTCTCGTGCTGCGCAACTCGCTGAACGAAACGTCAAGCAACGTCATAGACGTCTACGTGTACAATGTCGGTCTGGCAGAGAGCCGTTACTCCTACGCGGCGGCGGTCGGACTGATCAAAAACGTGATCGCGCTCGCGCTGCTGCTTGGAGCCAACAGCATCACGAAACGGCTCAACAATACATCCTTATTCTGATGGGACGGCGGTGACTCTTCGTGTATTCATTCAAACGCCAAAGCGCTTCGAGCGCGATCTTTGAAATGTTCAACTCCCTGCTGATGCTGATCGTCTGCTTCGTCACGCTGTACCCGATCTGGTATGTCATCGTGAACGCATTTAATGACGGAGCGGATGCGATGCGGGGCGGCATTTACTGGTGGCCGCGGCAGTTCAGCCTGGACAGCTTCCAGGCCGTATTCCGCAGCGAGGGCATCATGACCGCCATGGGGGTCACGGTGGCCAAGACGCTGATCGGTACCCCGGTGCACGTATTTTTTACCGCGATGGTGGCGTATGCCTTTTCCAGAAAGGAGCTTGTCGGGCGCAAGCTGTACATGTTTATCGGCACGGTAACGATGTTCTTCGGCGGGGGCCTCATCCCGTACTACCTGCTGATTCGCGACCTGCATCTGCTGGACAATTTTCTGGTGTATATCCTACCTGCTGCGTTCAGCTTCTTCGACCTGATCATCTTCCTGTCGTTTTTTCGGGAGATTCCCCCGGGACTAGAAGAAGCGGCGAAGATCGACGGGGCGAACGATTTTAAAATTTTCTATAAAGTCATCATTCCGGTGTCCATGCCGGTGGTGGCGACGATTGCCCTTTTTCACGGGGTGTACCAATGGAACGATTACTTTACCGGGATGATCTTTATCAATGACACGAACCTGCAGCCGATCCAGACGTATTTGTACCGCGTCGTCGCGCAGTCGAGCTCCAACCAGATGCTGGCGTCCATGCCAAGCGGCATGGCGGTGACAGTGACAAGCCAATCGCTGAAGCTGGCTACCATGGTGGTTACCACCGCGCCGATCGTCTTCGTGTACCCGTTCCTGCAAAAGTACTTCGTGAAAGGCTTCATGATCGGATCGATCAAGGAGTAGCCGGGAAATCCGGGTGTATCCATGGTTATCAGTCCCGCCTGCGGGATTGCTAATAGATTAACGAAAGAAAAGGGGTTAGAATCCATGAGCAAAGCGCGCAGACTCATGACTTCCATGGTCGCTCTGACCGTCGTGTTCACGATGGCGCTGTCCCTTGCGGGATGCTCCGGCGGCAAGAGTGAGACCAACGGCGGCAGCACCGCCGCGACAAGCGGAAGCACAGATGCGAAGAACACGTCGTCTACGGGCGGCGGGGAAGCCAAACCGAATCCGGACGAGCCGGGCTGGAAGTCGGACAACGCACCGATCACGTTCGACTGGTACATGAACTTTTCCTGGTTCAATAAAAAATGGGGCGGCGACGCGACTGCCGAATACGTGACAAAGAAGACGGGCGTCAGCATCAACTTTATCGTTCCGGCGGGTAATGAGAACGAGAAGCTGAATACGATGATCGCCTCCGGCAAGCTGCCGGATTTCATCACGCTCGGCTGGAGCGAGGAAGCCGTCAAGAAGATGATCGAGGGCAAGCTCGTGCTTCCGCTGAACGAATTGGCTGACCAATACGATCCGTACTTCTTCAAAGTGGCCGACCCTGCTAAACTGGGTTGGTACACGCAGCCGGACGGCAACATTTACGGTTATCCGAACGCATCGTCCTCCCCGGAAGATTACAAGAAGTACGGCTCGAACTTCACGTCAAACCAAACGTTCGAGGTCCGCAAGGACATGTATGAAGCCATCGGCAGTCCGGATATGAGCACACCGGAAGGTTTTCTGAACGCGCTCAAGTTGGCGAAGGAGAAGTTCCCTGAAGTGAACGGCCAGCCGCTCATTCCGCTCGGGCTGCATGAATTCAGCGAGACCGGCAACTACTCGCTCGAAGGCTACCTCCAGAACTTCCTGGCGATCCCGCAGCAGAAGGACGGCAAGCTGTATGACCGCCGTCTGGATCCCGAATACATTACATGGCTGAAGACGTTCCGCAAAGCCAACGAAATGGGGCTGCTCTCGAAGGACATCTTCATCGACAAGCGTCCGCAAATGGAAGAAAAAATCGCACAGGGCCGCTACTTCGCAATGCTGTACCAGCGCTCCGACTTCGATGCGCAGAACATGTCGCTGTACCAGAAGGACCCGAACTCGGCGTATATGGCGATCAATGGTCCGGCGAACTCCAAGAAGGACGCGCCGACCCTCTCCGGCCCAGGCATCTCCGGTTGGACGCTGACCCTGATCTCCAAGGACGTAAAGGACAAAAAGCGGGCGATCGAGTTCCTGACCTACCTGATCAGCGAAGAAGGCAACAAGGATCTGTTCCTCGGCGAGAAGGGCGTCACCTACGACAACATCGACGGCAAAGACCAGTTCCTGCCGGATGTCGTGAAGCTGCTGAATACGGATCGTACCGCGTTTGACCAGAAATACGGCGCATCCTACACCTACTGGATGCTGATGGATACGAACATGAACCTGCAGTGGGCGCCGCCGGGCGTCGACCCGCAGAAACAGATGGCGGACTGGACGAAGGGCAAATCGATCAGCATGTCCGAATTCGACAATCTGGATCCGCCGAGCACGTCTGAAGAGGGCATCGCCGGCAGCAAAAACGCACGGAATTGGGGCAAGCTGCTGCCGAAACTGCTGCTGGCCAAATCGGATGCCGAATTCGACGAGATGTGGAACAACTACGTCGAAGACCGCAACAAGAATAAACAGGACAAAATTGATGCGTATCGTCAAAAGGCATACGAAGAAAACATAAAAAAACTGGAAGCGCTCAACAAATAAGCGCCTTCTGACACAGGCCTGGAATCCGCGATTTTTTGCTCGCGGATTTTCAGGCTTATTACCATAATGGGCTGGGTGGTGCTTGCGGTAATGATCAAACTTGCCCGGAATCGAATGGCCAAGCTGTCGACCGCCATCGGCCGGATGCCGATTCAATTAAAGCTGATCCTATCGTTTATCTGTATTATTTTGATTCCGATCACCCTGGTTTCCTGGTATTTATTCAACGGGGTATACTTGAATACGATCAAAGACTTGACCAAGAAAAACCAATATATTCTGGAGATCGAAAAGACGAATGTGGCCAACAACATGCAGGTGATGGAACGCACGGCCCAGCTGGCCATCTCCAACAGCGAGATCAATGAGTATCTGCAGAGCCGGGAGGAGCTGGACACCGCCGATTTGATCGATTTTAAGATGAAGACGTTCTCCAGCTTTCAATACTATCTGTTTAACAATCCGAACATTGCCAACATCCGGCTGTATTCGGAAAACCCGAACGTGAGGGAGTTTTGGCCGGTTATTTTCAAAGAATCCCGGATCAAAAACAAACCCTGGTACCAGACGGTCCTTCGGCGCAACGGACTGGTCTGGTGGGAGATCAGCGCGACCAATAAGGATGTGATCAAGAACAGCACGGTGGCCAGCGACCAGGTCGGTGATTTTGTCACGCTGCTGCGCGAGATCAAATATCCGAACGATAAGCATAATGGCATCCTGGAGGTGACGATGGAGCTGAACAACTTTTTCATGAAAACCTTCAGCAGCGTCCAGGATACGAGCTCGCAAATGATCGTGGTCAACCGGGAGGGCAAAGCGTTCACCAATCCGTCCCTGAGCCTGATGCAAACGCTCCCCGTCGGAACGATCATGGCGGAGTTCGCCAAGCATGGCAGGAGGACCGACCGCGAATTCACCTTTACCTATAACGGGACGCCGTATTTATGCATTCCGAGTGATCTGGAGCCGCTGAACAGCTATCTGTTCAACGTCGTTTCGCTAAAAAGCGCTTTGTCGGACGTGAGCAAACGGCGGAATACGATTATCATTGCGACGATTATTCTGATCGCCCTGCTGTCGGCCACGTCCTACATCCTGCATTCCTTGATTTTGAAAAAACTGAACATTTTGCGTGACTCCATGAAAAAAGTACGTAAAGGCGACTTTAATTTCGAAATTGACATTACAAGCATGGATGAGATCGGGGAATTGGCGCATCATTTCCGCCAGATGCTCAAACGGATGAACGAGCTGATCGTCGAGGCCGTAAACCGTCAGGCGGCGACCAAGGAAGCGGAGCTGAAGTCGCTGAAAAACCAGATCGACTCCCATTTTTTGTACAACACCCTCGAAAACTTAAAGATGCTTGCCGAAATTGAGGGCCAATACACGATATCCGATTCGCTCACCTCACTCGGCCGCATGATGCGCTATAACCTGCAGTGGACCAGCAACCATGTGCGCCTGAGGGATGAACTGGAGCATATCCAAAACTACATCGCCATCATGAACATACGCTATGACAACAATCTGGTGCTCAACATCAATGTCCCCCCGGTCCATATGGAACAGGAAGTACTGAAGATGTCGCTCCAGCCTATCGTTGAGAACGCCGTTAAGCATGGGATGGGTTCCCGCGCTGAGGACGGCGAAAAGCTGGAAATCGCTATTCATGCTTATGTATCGGGGGACAGCATCATTATCGAGGTCTGCGACAATGGCGACGGGATTCCCGAGTCTAAGCTGAAGAAGGTCAACCTGATGATCCGCCTGGAAGACGCGGAATATCAGCAGATGCGGAAGGAGCTGAACGACGGGGAAAGCAGCGGTATCGGACTGCGGAACGTCGATCAGCGTATCGTCATGTTTTACGGGAAGTCGCACGGGATCCGGGTGGAAAGCGCCGAAGGAAGTTTCACGCGGGTCACGATGACTCTGCCATATCTAATTCTAGCGGGAGGTGTGCCTGCCCATGTGCAATCTGCTAATCGTTGATGATGAGAAAAATATACGGGATGGCCTGAAAGCGATGATTCGCCGCGAGTTCGGCGATGCCTACGCACTGCACTTTGCCGCGAACGGGCAGCAGGCGCTTCAAGTCATGGACGGCACGGAAATGGACTTGGTCATTACCGACATCCGCATGCCGGTGATGGACGGAATCGAGCTCATTAACCGCTTACAGGACCAGGAGCCGGGGCCGGATCTGGTCATTCTAAGCGGTCATGACGACTTCCAGTATGCCAAAGCGGCGATCCGCTGCAATGTGAAGGAATACTTACTGAAGCCAATCGTACGTGATGAGCTGTTCCGGACACTGCGGCGCCTTGACGCAGAGCGCATACGCAAGGGCGAAATCGCCGATCAGCTGCGCGGAACGAAGGCTCTGAAGGAAAATTATGCGGTGAGCCGGCTGCAGTATCTGTTTTTGCAGGAAGGGATGGACGAACACGGTATTCGGGATGTAGTCCTTCAGGCGGGACTGGATTGGCTGGATGCGGGGGGATACGCCGCGCTAGTTCTCGTTCCGGAACGTTACCGGGATTCGGGCTGGGACGAATTTACGGCTTATGTTGACCTGATGATCGGCTGGCTGCCGGGCGAACGTTATATCCGTTTTTACGACAAAGATGGCAAGCTCGTTGTGTTTACCGACACCGCTGCTCCGTTCAACCGGCTGGGGGAGGCGATCATCCGCCAGTCGGCCAGCGCCATCCGGGCCGGCATCAGCGAACAGATGTCGGGAGCAGGGGAGGTGAAGAGAGCTTACCAGCAGGCAGGCCGGGCGCTGAAATACTTCTTGTTCCAAAACATGCCGGGACTTATTTGGAGCACGGAATTGTCCGGTAAACGGGCTGACTACCGCATCCCGCTGGAAGACATCCGGAAGACGGCCAACCTGCTCGGACTGGACCGGGATGCCGAACTGAGCCGGCTGCTGCAGCATATTTTCGATATCCGGACAATTCTTCAGTATGATATCGGGTATCTGGAAGGGATCGGCAGGGCATTTAACGAGCATGTATTTGACCAGGTGTTTCAGACCTATGGCGAGGAATCCGTGGACATTCTGAAGCTCCACAAGCAGGTGGGAAACCTATATAACTTCAATCATTTTCATGATTATTTCCACGGTTTGGAGAGCCTGATCTTCCTGCTGAGCGATTATGTGAAACGGATGCGGTCGATGCATTTCGACCAGAACGAGATTCAGCGGGCCATCGTTTATATCGAGGAGCATTATCATGAAAACGTGAACATGGCCGTCGTGTCCAACCATGTATCCTTGAATTATTCGTATTTTAGCCATGCTTTCAAGGAGTACACGGGGGAGACGTTCGTCAGCTATTTGCGCAAGCTGCGGATCCGTAAAGCCAAGGAGCTCCTCAATAGCACGGACCTGAAGGTATACGAAATCAGCGAGCAGGCCGGGTTCGAGAACGTGAAACATTTTACCCGGGTCTTCAAGGAAATGGAGGGCGTAGCCCCGCTCGAATACCGCTCGCAGCAGGAGGCGCTGAGGCGGAGATGATACAAAGATAGGCTGGCCAAGGTTTTGCGAAATAAAAAAGAAACCAGGCAGCAGGGAAAGCAGATGGTGTTGGCGAACGTATATTCCTATTGCGATTATCACTAGGAGGAGTGTATGTGAATCTGGATAGAATGCCTGACCAAGCAGCGTTTGAGCCATTGGATGAAGTGGTCCGCAAAGCGCGTACCGATTACGGTGCGTCAGCTTCATCCGTTCTGGTCATACATAACGACAGAATCGTCTATGAGCAGTATCGTGGATTTCATCACCATAAAGAAGGAGCGGTTCCCGTTACGGAATCCTCCTTGTTCAACATTTACTCCACCCGAAAGACGTATATATGCTGTGCAATGGCGATGACGGCTCTGGACAACGGAGTACCGATATCCACCCCGGTTGCAGAAGTGTTGGGCAATTACCCCGGTGAAGATTTGGGGCAGCTGACATTACGCGATTTGGTGACCGTGTCCGGCCCGAAATATTTTCATAATAAGCAATGGGAAAGGGAAGGGATTCAAGGGCAGGTGGTGAGAGCCTTGTCAGGGAAGTCTATTGGGGCTTTTCTGGAAGAGCGCATTTTAGAGCCGCTCACCTGCAAGGAAACCATATGGGCTACAGCGCCAACGGCCGGTCTTGTCTGCGATTATGCAACGAATCCAAGTTATGCTACGGTTCGTCTGGAATCTCATGAAGGGCATGAAAGAAATATGTATACCAGCACAAGGGATTTGGCCAAGTGGGGCTATTTGCATTTGAAACGTGGAAACGTAGGAGGTCATCAGCTGATCCCTGCGGCATTTTATCGGCTTAGCGACGAGTTGAAAACGAAGACTCCGGATCGTCGCATACTCGGTTGGTATCATCGGCCGGAATGGTTCTACGCTACCGGAGCGGCAGGATGCCATGTGGTCGTCTTCCCGGAGCATCAGGCCGTGGGTGTCAGAATGCTCAATAAGTACACGAGCCGTTATGAAGATGACCAGTATCTTTTTGATAACGCCCTCCTGAAGTGTCTGCAGCAAGCCGGGACGGCGGGCGTCCTGTAGCTGAAAGAATTGCCGGCGGAAGCAGGCTAACCTAATAAAACTAGTGTATTAAAGAAAGGGGCTGCCGCCAGGCAGCCTTTTACCGTTTGCTGGCAGCGCATTGAAGGGGCATTCGACCGCTACAAAGTTCTGCATGGCATGCATAAAGCTGGTTTATTTATATCCAACCTTTCTGTGGGTTGGTATAATATGGTGGAGAATAGCGTGTTAACGGAGGTGGTTGCATGAAAGAGAGGGTTCTCGAAGCTTACTCTAAGCTAGCCAAGGACTATGAATTTCATACCGATTCGGACAGCGGCGCCAACGCTTACTATGAGCGTCCGGCCATGCTTGAGCTGCTGCCGTCGGATTTGTCCGGACTTCATGTCCTAGATGCAGGTTGTGCTGCAGGATGGTATACCGAGCAGTTTATTACCCGGGGGGCCGTGGTATCGGCGATCGATCTCAGCCCTGATATGGTGCAGGCGGCCAAACGGAGAGTCGGCGATCAGGCGGACATTCGAGTTCACGATCTAAGCGAACCGCTTCCGTACGATGCGGACAAGTTCGACTTGATCCTCAGTTCGCTAACGCTGCATTACATCGAAGATTGGGATCCTTTGTTCCGTGAGTTTCAGCGGGTATTGAAACCCGGAGGAACCTTTTTGTTTTCAGTGCATCATCCGTTTATGGATTTTACTGTTTTTGAGAGACCGGATTATTTTGCGAGGGAGCTGCTTGTTGACCGATGGACGAAGAAAGAAGCAGGCAGCGTTGAAGTCACGTTCTTCCGGAGGCCCTTGCAGGAAATCGTCAACATGACGTCAAAATGGTTTGTGCTGGATCGGCTTATCGAACCAAGACCGGTTCCCGAGTTTATGGAGCGGCTGCCGGAGTCGGCGGATTTCTACCAGCGGATTCTGCATCGCCCGCATTTTTTAATTATGAAAGCCCACAAGCCGGAGTGAGGGGGAAGGGGCTTTACCGCGGTAGGCAAAACATGACTGGATGGTTTCCCGAGTATGGCTTCATTCCAAAGGCCCTAACCGGCCCAAAACGGAGGGTTTGGCAATGATTGTGATCGACCTTATCTTTTTTCTGATGGAGCTATGTGCACTTGCAGCCTTTTGCCTGTGGGGGTTTAAACTGGATGCCGCCTTGTGGATCCGTATTGTGGCTGGAATAGGTTCGCCGGTCGTGGTCGCAATTTTTTGGGGCATGTATGTCGCGCCGAAAGCCACCTTCCCGGTAACTCTCCCCGTGCGGGCTGTGCTGCAGCTGATCGTATTTGGTTTGGCTGCGGCTGCGCTGTATGGATCAGGTTATCGAACGGCCGCCGTCATTTATGCCGTTGTCGTCATCATCGAGATGATCCTTACTTACGCGTTGAAACGGTAAAAACATGCAGGCGAAGGGACATCCGCATAGACGATCGGCGAGTTATCACCGGTATCACGCTGGCATCTTTTTTGTTTGACAAGACCGACAAACGGAGCTACAGTTAATCATGAACTTATAAAAATCATACGAAAATCCACTAGGGGAGCTGCGGTAGGCAGCTGAGACAAGTGATCGCTTGGACCCTTTGAACCTGATCCGGTTAATACCGGCGGAGGGAAGTGGAGCGGGCCTTTACATACGCAACTTTCCGGATGAGATACATTCAGGATGACACTGCAAGCAGCGGCCGCTCCATTTCGGGGCGGCTTTTTTGTGTTGGCTTCCCCGCGCTCCGGCATGCGATTTTCGTCAAAATTAACGGAGGTGCATTATCATGGCCCGGTTTACTGAAGAATTGAGACACGCGGCAGATCCCATTTATCAAGCGATCTTCGAGCATCCGTTTGTACGGGGAATTGCGGAAGGTTCCTTATCCAAGGAGCAGCTGATTCACTATGTAAAGCAGGATTTTGAATACTTAAACGCCTACATCCGGATCTATGGCATTGCCATATCCCGATGCGATTGCCGGCAGACGACCGCGCTTTTCAACGAACAGATCTCGTTTATTTTGAATAGTGAAACGCATCCCCACCAAAACTTTTGCGATGTCGCCGGTGTTGCATATGAGGACCTGCAAGGGTATCCGCTGGCTCCATCGGCCAATCATTACATCCGGCATATGCTGAACGTCGCCCACGAGGGGGGACTTGAGGATATTGTAGCCGCGCTGTTACCTTGTCCATGGACCTATACGGAAATCGGCCAACGTCTGCTGGCGGAAGTCCAGCCGGAGGAATCCCATCCGTTTTATGAATGGATGCACTTTTACGGGGACCGGGAGAGCGGGGTGACGGTACAGCTGCGGCGGCTGCTCGACGAATGGGCGGAGAGCCTTCCTTCCTCGAGAAAAAGCCGGCTGATGGAGCATTTTCTGACCAGCTGTCAGCTGGAGTACATGTTCTGGGACATGGCGTTTACGCTTGAGGATTGGCCGGTTCCCCTGGCTGCAGCGGAAGGGGTGGGACGATGACCGCCGAAATGTTCCCGTCCGGATTCATCCAGCTTCCTTCACGGATAAAAGAGCAGCGCCCGCTCATTCACAACATGACAAATGTGGTCGTAACCAATTTTACGGCCAACGGCCTGCTTGCCCTTGGCGCCTCCCCAGTAATGGCCTATGCCAAAGAGGAGGTGGCCGAAATGGCTCGGGTCGCCCAAGCCGTTGTCCTGAATCTCGGAACGCTAAGCAGCGAATGGGTGGAAGCGGCGATCATCGCCGGCCGATCGGCGAATGATCACGGCGTTCCAGTATATCTGGACCCCGTCGGAGCGGGGGCGACTACGTTTCGGACGGAGGCAGCGCTGCGCATTTTGCGTGAGGTGCGCGTGTCACTGATCCGGGGAAATGCAGCGGAGGTTGCCCATCTCATTGGTGAATCCGGCGCAATTAAAGGCGTCGACGCAGGTGAGGCTGGAGAGTCCCCTCCCGCCGACTTGGCTGCACGGGCGGCAAACCGTCTGGGGACTCTCGTCGCAATAACCGGGCAAGAAGATGTGATCACCGACGGAACGAGAGGGTACCTGATCCGGGGCGGACATCCGATGCTGACCCAAGTCACCGGGACCGGATGCCTGCTGACATCGGTGATCGCGGCTTTCGGGGCGGTCGAATCCGATCTGTTGTCTGCGGGCGCGGCCGCCTTGGCGTACTATGGTGAAGCGGCCGTCCGGGCCTTTGAACGGGCAGGCATTGAGGGACCGGGAAGCTTCCAAATCGCATTCCTGGACGCGTTGTCCGTGATGGACCGGCATCCGCTGGAGGAACGAACGATTACCGCCCTTCTGGAGACGGCAGGAAGGGGATTTGTCCTATGATCATTCCAAAAGCATTGACGGTTGCCGGCTCTGACAGCGGCGGCGGGGCAGGCATTCAGGCGGATATCAAGACGTTCCAGGAGCTTGGCGTATTCGGCATGACGGCCATTACAGCCATTACGGTTCAAAACACACTCGGGGTACAAGGCGTATATCCGCTCCCCGCGGCTGCGGCAGCCGAACAAATGGAAGCTGTGGGCACCGACCTCGGTGTGGATGCGGTGAAAACCGGTATGCTGTTCAGCGGGGATATTATTGAAGCCGTTGCTGACCGCATTGAAGCATTTGGCTGGAAGAACGTGGTCGTCGACCCGGTTATGGTCGCCAAAGGCGGATCGCGGCTGCTGCAGCAGGACGCCGTGGACGCGCTGAAGAACAAGCTGCTGCCGCTGGCTGCTGTCGTCACACCCAACATTCCGGAGGCGGAAGTGCTCGCGGGGATGGCGATCCGGTCGATGGAGGAACGCTGCGAGGCGGCCTACCGCATCGCGGCTTACGGTCCGGCGATGGTTGTGATCAAGGGCGGACATGACGAATCGTCAGACAAAGCGGTTGATCTTACATTCGACGGAAAATCCTTCTTGACCCTGGAAGGAAGTCGGATTGACACGCTTCATACGCATGGAACGGGATGCACCTTCTCGGCCGCGATCGCCGCTGAGCTGGCTAAAGGGAACCCGGTCAACGAGGCCGTACGGACGGCCCGTGAATTCATCCAGGCGGCCATCGAGAACACGCTAGGTATTGGCGGCGGGAACGGTCCGACGAATCATTGGGCCTACCGCAGCCAAAAGGAAGGGGCGGCAAGATAAAGGCAGCCGATCCCGGTCTGCTCCACAAGCGGTTAGCACCTGTCTATGCAGACAGGTGTTTTTCTTGGCGCTGGCTTCCTTAGATGTTCGTCGATAGATGTTTTTTTGCACCAAGCTTCGGTTAGGCTTTGTCCAATTTTTAGTGTTACAATGGTAGAACGATTCCAATGCTAGAAAGGATGTTAACGAAATTGGACCAACTCCTCATCCGTACTTACAATGGCCTGATTGAAGGATATGTTCAGAACGGCGTCCGGACCTGGAAGGCGATTCCTTACGCCGAGCCCCCCGTCGGCGAGCGGCGTTTCCGGAAACCGCTTCCCGCTCGGCCATGGGCAGGCGTCAGATCCGGGGATATGATGGTTCCGCTTGCTCCGCAGCGCGTCAACCCCACAGGTGGCGCTTTTAGACTGAAACGGGATCAGATCCCGCAATCTGAAGACTGCCTGTTCGTCAATGTGTGGGCCCCCGACGAGCCGGCATCGCAGCCGCTTCCGGTGATGGTATGGATCCATGGCGGCGCCTTCGTGACGGGCGGCGGCGGCCTGCCCATATATGACGGCTCCGAGCTGGCGCGCCGTGGGGGCTTGATTGTAGTCAGCCTGAGCTACCGGCTGGGTCCTCTCGGTTTTGCACATTTGTCCCCATTTTCCCGGGAGACCGAGGACGGTTATGTAAGCAACGCCGGTCTGCTGGACCAAATCGAGGCGCTGCGCTGGGTGAAGCACAACATTGCCGCTTTCGGCGGTGATCCGCAGCAGGTGACTGTATTTGGGGAGTCGGCGGGAAGCATGAGCATCGCGGCGCTGCTCGCAATGCCTGCGGCACAGGGCTTGTTCGCCCGGGCGATTATGCAGAGCGGTGCTTCCCAGGCGATTTCGGACCGCCAGGGCAGGCTGCTGGCGAAGGGGCTGCTGGATCTCCTTGGTATTCCGGATGATCAGCTGGAGCGGCTGCAAGAAGTGCCCGCCGAGGATATCCTTCGAGCGGCAGATGAGTTGAAGCAGGCGGCCGGAGCGAGTGCCGTCATGCTGTTCCAGCCGGTCGTCGATGGGAAGTCGCTGCCCGTGTCGCCATTGGAAGCGGTGGCCGCCGGTTCCGCGGCCGGTATCGAGATCATCATCGGAACGAACCGGGATGAGGGGGCGCTCTTTATACCCGAAGGAATGCCGATGCTGACAAAGGAACAGAACGCCCGGGCATATACGGCCGTGACCGGGACGAAGGAGGCGGCCAACTGGATCGAATCGTATCCGTTGACCGTGGAGGGGCAGCGTCAGGCGATGACCGAGCTGTTCTTCTGGAGGTCGGCCCTTCAGTTCGCAGAAGCCCAGCTTCCGCATGCGGCGGTATGGATGTACCGTTATGATTATGCGATGGTGCCGGGCGATCCGCTGCTGGGAACGGCTTTTCATTCGGCCGAAATTCCGTTTGTGTTTGACAATCTCGACTTGCTTGCGGGCGCAGGTATGCCGGTTAACGAAGAGATGCGGACCGTGGCGAGACGAATGCAGGAGGCCTGGACGTCTTTTGCCAAACATGGACAGCCGTCAACGCCATCTTTGCCGTGGCCGGCTTACGATGCGGAAGAGCGTTCAACGATGGTGTTCGGGGCAGACAGCACGGTTACCCGTGATCCGGACGCGGACAAGCGGCGGATGCTGGCCGGCGGATCTAACGAATAACCACCCTAATCACCCTATGGAAAAAGGTCACACCTGAGAAACCAGGCGTGACCTTTTTCCATAGACTATGACTTTTTTATTCCCCTTCGTTACTAAACGGCTTCGTTACCTAACAGCTAGGTAAATTCCAATTCTCCGCTGGGATGGTATTACTCATCATCATCGATGTTAGCCCGCCGTAACACCCCGCATTCCGCATCAGATTTGGCTTTATTCAAGACGGTTATATTCTAATCATTTCTACTGATATAGAAAGTCTGTTCGCTCCCATTAAATTTGAACAATCCCAGATGATCAGAGTTATTTTGAAAAAGCTGGCTTGAATAAAAGGGTATCCCGGATGCCGAGACGAAGAATATGGGAGTGCCGCCCGGCAGGGCAGTGAAGAAAGGCTGCCGGATTTTGCTGCGGCACAAGTCAAGAAAACAGCTATTGGAGGGCGAATACGGCATGAATCCGCGTTTTGAAAGAACGGCAACATTAATGAACGACCGCTTTGGCTTGTTTATTCATTGGGGATTGTATGCGATTCCGGCCAGAGGCGAATGGGTACGGAGCCAGGAACGCATCACGAATGAACAGTACCAAGCCTATTTTGAGGAGTTTAATCCGACTCTCTATGATCCGCGAGCATGGGCCAAGGCGGCCAAAGCGGCCGGACAGCGCTACGCCGTGCTGACGACCAAGCATCACGACGGCTTCTGCTTGTTTGACAGCGAGCTGACGGATTACAAAGCAACGAATACGCCGGCTGGAAGGGACCTGATCCGCGAGTATGTTGATGCGTTTCGCGAAGAGGGGCTGCAGGTCGGTTTCTATTATTCCTTGATCGATTGGTATCATCCGGATTACCCTGCCTTCGGCGACAGGCAGCACCCGATGCGTGCGGAAGAATCGTATAAAGACCGGGAAGAACATTTCGACCGGTATTTGGAGTATATGCACGGGCAGGTCCGGGAACTGCTGACCAACTACGGAAAAATCGATATGATGTGGTTCGATTTCTCATATGATGAGATGACCGGCGAAAAGTGGCGCGCCACCGAGCTGATCCGGATGATTCGGTCCCTTCAGCCGGACATCGTCATCGACAACCGCCTGGGCGGCAATATTATGGCGGCGGAGCCGGAGGAATACGCGGGCGATTTCTTCTCGCCTGAACAGATTATTCCGCCGCGCGGCATCGTGAATGACCAGGGCGAGCCGGTTCCGTGGGAGGCATGCATCACCTTAAACGATCATTGGGGCTACCATGCGACGGACAAAAACTATAAGTCTCCGAAACAGATTATCCGTGCGCTGGTGGAATGTGTCAGCAAAAACGGCAATTTGCTCCTGAACGTCGGACCGGATGCCAAAGGGGAAATTCCGAAGGAGTCCCTGGCCATTTTGTCCGTTGTCGGTGAATGGCTGCGCCGGAACGGGGACAGCATTTACGGCTGCGGGATTGCGGCACTTCCCAAACCGGAGTGGGGGCGGTATACGCAAAAAGGCAATAAGCTGTACGCCCATATTTTTGACCGCGGCATTGGTCCGATCTACTTCCAGGGACTGAAGGGGAAGATCAAGAAAGCCCGTCTGCTGTCGGACGGCAGCGAGCTACATGTGGAAACGCCTTGGATGGCCGATCAATATTCGGATACGGACAGCGGCGCGTTTATTCACCTGGCCGGCGGTGATCTGCCGGATGAACTGGATACGGTCATCGAACTGGAACTGACGGAAGCATTCTAACAAAACGCAGGAGGGATCGCGCAGATGAAGCCCGGAGTAAGTACATACAGCCTTTTGCAAGCGATTAAGGCGGGAGAGATGACCGTATTGGACGTTATCGACTGGATTGCGGAGCAGGGCGGGGAACATATGGAGATCGTGCCTTACGGATTTACGCTGGAGGATCAGCCGGAGCTGGCCGATGCGGTTCGTGAGCGGGCGGCTGCCAAAGGGATCGAGCTGTCCAATTATTCGATGCCGGCCAACTTCGTGCAGGATACGCCGGAAGCTTTTGAAGCGGAAATCGAGCGCATCAAGCGGCATGTGGATACCGTTCACCGATTGGGCATGAAGCATATGCGTCATGACGTGACAGCATTTACGCTTCCGCCGGAGAAGCGGGGCATCGATTATCTGGAAGCCAACCTGGACCAGATCGTCGAGGGATGCCGGCGGATTGCCGATTATGCGGCGGGGTTCGGCATCACGACCACCGTCGAGAATCATGGCATGAGCGTACAGGCCAGCGACCGCGTTCAGCGCGTGCTGCAGGCTGTTGACCGTCCCAATTTCAAAACGACGCTCGATATCGGCAACTTCCTCTGCGTTGATGAGCAGCCGCTTGTCGGCGTCAAACGGAATCTCCCCTACGCATCGCTTGTGCATGTGAAGGATTTCTATATCCGTCCAGCGGACCAAAACCCGGGAGGCGGTGCCTGGTTCCTCACCTCGCACGGTAACTATTTGCGGGGAGCTATCTTCGGACAGGGCGATATTGACGTCCGCCGGGTGCTCCGCTTGATCAAGGAATCCGGCTACGATGGATACGTTACGCTGGAGTTCGAGGGCATGGAGGAGTGCCGTGAGGGCACGAAGCTCGGCCTTGAAAACTTGAAGCGGATCTGGGATGAAGTCTAAGTACCCGTAAGAAAAGTTTTGAAAGAAGGCTGCCGGGCAGGCCCGGCAGCCTTGCTTATTTGCCCAATTTCTTAAATTTTACTTCAGGAGGTTTATTGCATGATGATGCCTACGCATATCGGGGCCGTCGGAGGATTTGTCGAGAACGGCAGCGGAGACATTCTGCTGGTTAAGACGAGGCACGGCGGATGGGTGTTTCCCGGCGGCCAGGTGGAGAACGGTGAGAATCTGATCGACGCCCTGACCAGAGAAATCAAAGAAGAGAGCGGTATCGACACGGAAGTGTCGCATTTGATCGGAGTCTATTCCAATACGGGCAGTTACCTGTGGCATGACGGAGAAACCCCGGTTCCGACGAAGCTGATGTTGGACTTTGTCTGCGCACCGACAGGTGGGGAACTGTGCACATCCGAAGAGATTTCGGACAGCCGCTGGGTGCCGAGAGATCAGGTCCTTGACCTCGTAACCGCGCCGGCTATCCGGCTCCGATATCAGGCTTACCTGGACTTTACCGGCAAAATCCATTATATGGAGTACGTCACGAGACCGGCGTTTGAGGTCAAACTGAAGAGAACGCTTTAATCTGAATGCAGCGCCCCGGGCTCGGGGCGGACCCATTGTATCCATACCCTGTAGATGATTGCCTTATCGACGTATTGCTCGTCGGCAAACACCTCACGCTTACCGTAACCCGCGGTCTTCGCTTTCATCAGCTCCCATACCAATGCGGCGGCGATCTTCGGATCGGTCGTCCGGTACCCGTCGTATTCCCAGCCGAGTTTGTTATACGGTTCGTCCAAGGCCCATACTTGGGCTTCGTACATCGAATCGAAAATCAATCCTCGAAATACGGCGCAGGCACGCGCTCGTCATCTTTCATTGTAAGTCACCTCCGGTACAAAGGATTAAGCGGAATGGCGGCTTAACGTTCCGTAACTGCTTCTTAATTGTTCAGCGCAAATGCTTTGGAATCAAATGTCGTCGACAGCACGGTAATCGTCTGCGTGAAGCCATACTTGCTGCAGGCCATTCGAAAATCCTCCAGCGATTGCATTGAAGCCGCGACCACCTTCAGGATAAAGTTATATTGACCGCTGATTTGGTGCAGCTCAAGCACATCGGGAGACTGCGCACAGAATTCCGATAGCGCGTTGCATTGGTTCGCCTGCACGAGTATAAATGCGGTGATCGGTTTGCCAATTTTTTCTGGAGACAGAACCGCACGGTAGGACTCAATGACGCCTTTATCCTCCAGCTTGCGGATCCGCTCGGCGACGGCCGGACCGGACATATTGATCATGCGGCCCAGCTCGGAAATGGAAATCCGCGCATCCCTCTGCAGGATATCTAAAATTTGCAAGTCGATGTGGTCCATAAATGTACTCCTTTCCTTGTACGACACATTCAGGCGGATCAAGGTGCAGATCCGGTTGCCGGACAGGACTTTCAATTTTAAAATCCGCTGTGCCCTCAAACTTCAAATTCAAAGTATAAGGGTCGGAATAACTTGGTTTTGGTATGTAACGATACCTCTGAGACTCTTACAATGGAGTTAAGAAATCCAAACACAAGAGTCTTAGGAGGAGTTAACCATGAAAACGATCATATATAGCGAAAAAAATATCGGACGGCTGATGCTGAACAACAGATTGATCGTGTCCCCAATGCAGCAGAACCAGGGAACGCCCGAAGCGTACGCCACCGATTATCACGTGGACCATTACAGCCGGCTTGCCAGCGGAGCCGCGATGGTCATGTTGGAATCGACCGGAGTGTCGCCGAACGGCAGGCTGTTCAGCAACGATATCGGCATTTATACAGATGAGCATGTCGCCCCGTTGAAAAAAGTAGTCGAAGCTGTTCACGCGAAAAACACGCCGGTTTTTATTCAGCTTACGCACGGCGGCAGAAAATCGTGGACATACGGGGATTCGCGTCTGCTTGCACCCAGTCCGATTGCCTACGACGATGAATACGGGATTCCGGAAGAAATGAGCCTCTCGGATATCCGAAGCGAGATCGACAATTTCCGGCAGGCTGCCCGAAGAAGCCTGGAGGCCGGCTTTGACGGCATCGAAGTGCACGCGGCCCACGGCCACCTGGTGCATCAGTTCCTCTCCCCGCTGTCCAACCACCGGACCGATGAATATGGCGGCTCGCCGGAAAATCGAACCCGTTTTCTCCGTGACATTTTGGAGGCCGTTCGCTCGGAGGTGGGACGCGACTATCCGGTGCTGATCCGCGTATCCGCGTCCGATTATGTCGAAGGGGGGCTAACGCCTGTGGATGTGGCGCAAATTGCCGCCTCCCTGGAGCCGCTGCTGGATGCGGTGGATGTGTCTTCAGGCGGCCTGCTCCCGGTGAATCCCGCAGCGACGCCGGACGGTTATCAAGTGCCCTATGCCTCCATTATAAAGCAACACGTGAGCATTCCCATCATTGCCGTGGGTAAAATTTACACCAAAGAACTTGCCGAGTTTATCCTAACGGATCGGCTGGCAGACTTTATCGCCATCGGGCGGCCGCTGCTGGACAATCCGGAGTATATCCGCAGCACCTTTATTACTTCTGAGACGGAACCGGCTCGGGTCTAACTCAGGAAGGCCCCAGCCTGAAACGAGGTGGAGTTGACGGATCGGCCGGTTGAACAAATCGGGATGTAAGCAGCGAACGGTCGTCATTGGTTCTTCCAAAATCGCAGTTATTGGCTCTGATCATAAGCCGTTTTCCTTATTATAATGGAGCCGTACACAAGCGAAAAGGGAGGAAATATTAATGAACAGAACCTTGGGAACATCAGGTATACCCGTAAGTCCGCTGGGACTCGGCTGCTGGGCGATTGGCGGGAACTTTACGCTCGGCGGCCTGCCCGATGGATGGGGCGAGGTGGATGATGCGGAATCGGAGGCCGCCATCCATACGGCGCTGGACATGGGAGTGACCTTTTTTGATACGGCCGATGCTTATGGAACCGGACACAGTGAAGAAGTGCTGGGCCGCGCGGTCAGGGGGCGCCGTGATCAAGTGGTCATCGCCACCAAATTCGGATACTTGCAGGATACGGCGAAGAGAGAAGTGCACCTGAATTACGACGTCTCGCCCTCCTATGTCCGCTTTGCTTGCGAGCGTTCGCTCAGACGGCTGGGAACCGACTACATCGATTTGCTGCAGATTCATCCGGGGGCGCTGAGCCGGGAGGAGATTCTGTCCGTGATCGATTCGCTGGACTGGCTGCGTCGGGAAGGGCTTATCCGTGCATATGGGTGGAGCACTTGGGATGCCGGGGACGCCGAATTCTTCGCGAGCCGGTCGGATGCGTCCGCCATCCAGCATGAGCAGAATGTTTTCCATGACAACCAAGACGTAGTGGCTGTTTGTGAGCGTATGGGTCTTGCCAGCATTAACAACACGCCGCTGGCGATGGGACTTTTGAGCGGCAAATTCCGGCCGGAGACAAGCCTGCCGAATACCGACGTCAGAGGCAGCGGACACGAGTGGGTGAGGTACTTTAAAGACGGCAGCCCCCTTCCCGAGTTCATTGAGAAGCTTGATGCCATCAAGGAAATTTTGACGAGCGGCGAGCGGACGCTGGTACAGGGAGCCCTTGCCTGGTTATGGTCCAGAAGCGATGCCGCCATTCCGATTCCGGGCTTTAAAACGAGACGGCAGGTAGAGGAACTGGCAGGCGCTGTATCCCGCGGCCCATTGTCCGCTAAACAAATGCAAGAAATCGATGCGATGGTGAACAGCTTCTAGCTAAGTTCGTAAGTAAATATAGGTAGAATTGACCCTCATGGTAAGCTCGTGGGGGTTTGCCAATTCGCGGAATTGTAATGCCAGTATGAAGAGAATGTTAAATTTTCGTATGATTTTAATGTTTTTTTAAGATAATTGGCGTATACTGTTCGCTTGAGAACAGATGGGAGTGATACCGTGCGCCAATTATTTGTACCGTCCAGGCGGGTGGGGATAACCCTTTTCTCCTTGCTGCTCGGCGGATTTATTCTAAATTTTTTCATGCAGGCGGCTTCGCTCGGACTGAATATCGTTAGCGTGCTGAACTGGATTTCCCAATATTATTGGCTATATTTATCCGGCAGTCTGTTTTTCTTCTTCGTGCTGCTGGTCTGTGCCATGATCATTCCGAACGTTTATACGGGGGCGCTGATCGCGTTTCTCGTGTGCGTGGTCCTCGGGATCGCCAATTATGAGAAGCTGTCCACAACGGGCGAGCCTCTATTCCCTTGGGATTTGATGCAGATCAAGAACGCCCAGGAAATGACGAAAATTACGAAGGGCATGATTTCGCCGGCAGCCGTCATCGTAGCGGTGCTTCTCGTCGCGGTCTTGATCTACTTGATGCTGAAGCTGCCGAAAGTCAAAGTCCGTCTCCCGCTGCGGATCACGCTCGGCATTATCTCGTTGGTAGCGGTTGGCGGATTTATTCAAATGGTCGGAGGCCAGCACGCGCTGGCCACATCGCTGAAGTATCAGAACATTCCGTGGAACCAGAAGGTCAATTATGCCCAGAACGGGTTCGTATACGCCTTTGCGGGTAACTTGATGCAGAACCTGATCGAGAAGCCGGAGGGTTACAGCAAAGAAGCGATCGAAGCCATCGCGCAAAAATACGGAACATCTACCGATACGTCGCCAAGCAAAGCGGTAGAGCAGCCGAATATTATGTACATGATGGACGAGGCTTTTTTTGATCCGACCCGGATGCCGTCTTTTACGTTCAGCGAGGATCCGCTGAAGTTTATTCACCAGAACGCCCAATCGACGCCGGACGGATTTCTGCTGTCCCCCGAGTTTGGTGGTAACACGGCCAACGTGGAATTCGAGGCGCTGACCGGGTTGTCGATGTATTTTCTGAAAGACGGGTCGATCCCGTACCAGCAGCGGATCGTCAAAATGTCCTCACTGCCCTCGATCGTCAGCATTTTGAAGGAACGGGGATACGAGGCGCTTGCGCTGCATCCGTTCGACGATACATTCTACAACCGCAATCGGGTGTACCCGATCCTCGGCTTTGACCAATTCACGAGCGAAAAGGATCTGCCGAACGCCAAACGGTACACCCCAAACGGATACATTTCCGATATGGCTGCCGTGCAGGAAGCGGTCCGTGAGTTGAAATCGGCGAGCAAGCCGACGTTCCTGCACCTGGTGACGATGCAGAACCATTTTCCGTTTACCAAGGGGCTGAATGGTCCGAACACGATTACAGTTTCCGGCGTCAAACCGGAATACAAAGACGAGCTGGAAACGTACACGCATGACACCAAGCTGACGGACGAAGCGGTGGCTTACCTGAGCCAGCAGCTGAAGACGATTCAACGGCCGACGATCGTCGCGTTCTGGGGCGATCACCTGCCGGCCTTATCCTCCGGCGTGTATGCCCAGGCCGGATTTAACGACAACCCGCGCCTGAAGCATGAGACGAAGCTGATCTATTTGGCCAACTTTGATATCGGCAGCAAGTCTCCGGGCACGATGAGTCCCGCTTTTATCGGACCGACCGTGTTCGAACTGTCCGGCCAGAGCATGCCGGCATATTACAAGCTGCTGGAGAAGGTGAAGTCTGAAATTCCCGGCTTGAACAAAAGCGTGTTCATCGGCAAGGATAACGCCGTGATCTCCGCCTTGAGTCCGGAGCAGCAGTCGCTGCTGAACGATTACAAGCTTGTGGTTTACGATATGCTGGAGGGAGAGCAGTACGGCAAGGATGTGCTGTATTAGGGATTGCCTGCCTGCTGCCCTCACCGATTGAAGAAGGGGATGTCCCAGGGTTAAATACCACGGGCATCCCCTTGCTGTATTTATAGCTGTGCCGAGACGGTCCGATCATAGGTTTTGACCGTAAACGCATAATAGGCGAGATAGATCAGAAGATATGCACCGCCGGAGACTAGGATCGGAACGGCGAACAGGCCGCTGATCAGGTTAATGCCGGCAAGTGCCTTTAGCATCATGATGCTGTGGACCAGTCCGACGATCAGCGGGAGTCCAAACACGAACAGCACCTGCTTGGCGACCGACCGGCGGATATCTTTACGGCTTACACCGATTTTGCGCAAAATGCCATAGCTTCCTTTGCTGGCTTCCGCTTTGGTCAACTGATTAAAATAGATGATGCTCCCGGTGGCCGCCAGAAAGACCAGCCCGAGAAATCCGAGCGTAAAGACGTTGATGCCGGCGTTCTCTACGTTCTGACGGTACTGCTGATAGAATGTGGCCATTCCGGTTCCGTCTCCAGAAAGCTTGATGAGCGCCGTTGCGGTTTCTTTTGTCGTTTCCTGGCCCCTGACTTTAAAAGCTTTATAGGTGCTGGCTTTGAGGCTCTTGTTCAACTGACTGAACAGGCTGTCGCTGATAACGATGCACATATCCGGATAACCCCAAGGAAGGATGCGTTCTTCAGCAATCCCAGTTACCTCTAAGCTTTCCCGTTCATTCCCCGTGGTTACGGATATTCGATTTCCCTGTACTTCATCAGCCGAAAGGGTCGTGTACAATGGGCGAACGAGGACAACATCCCGACCTGCGGGCTGAAGGCGTTCTTTATAGCCCAGTGCCGAAGCGGCCCGATTATACGTTGATGCAGATATCAGCTTTACGGGAACCTTGTTTGGCTCGTAATTTCCGGGCTGATAGGCAAAACGGGTCAGATCGGCATCGGTCGCAATCGCAGGCAGGTCGATTTCAGCGATAACCGGATGCTTGGCGTCCGAGAGAATGAGCTGTCTGGCCTCGGCATCAAGCCCGTTTTCCGAAGCGGCATAGGTGTAGCTGAACGGCATCTCCTGTTCGGCGCTCTGCTTCTGGGTATAAAAAAAGCTGTAGCCGACGCTTACCGCGCACAAGGTCAAGGAACTGAGCAGGGCGATCGTGGTCAGCATGACCGTATTGCTGCGGATGCGGTAGAGCAGGTGGGAAGTGCCGATCATGTTGATGCCACGGTAATACCTTTTTTTATGATGGGACGACAGCTGTAATAGCGCAATGACAAGGGAGCGGAACAACAGATAAGTGCCTGCGCCTAGTCCTATAAAAATGATGGAGAAGTTGACAAGAATACCTTGGGTCGTACTTATAGGCTTAAAGGCAGTCCAGTAACCCAGGGCAATGAGGATGACGGACAGCCCTGCAGCGAGCAGAGAAATCCGGGGCGCATGCTCCCCTTTTCGCTCGGCTTGGAATAGCTCCACAAGCTTGAACTTATAGATCAGCCGGTAACCTTGCATGGAAGTGATCAGGATCAGGACCACAAATACGAATGTAACTTGACCAATGGCCCCGATGTGAATTTCAAAGCCGGCTTGCACCGGGTTATCCAGCAGCTTCAACAAAATCATGGTGAACAGCTTCGATAAAAGTGTGCCGAGAAAGATGCCTATGATCAAGGCAGCCAAGCTCATGATCAGGTTTTCATAGAACAGCATCCGGGCGATCGTTTGCCTTCGCATTCCGAGCAGGGCGTATAAGCCTACTTCCTTCATTCGTTTTCTGGTGAAGAAGGCATTGGAGCCCCAAACGAATACGGCCGTAAACAAAATCAGGATGACGGAAGCCTGGGACAGAACGGCCCGGAGGCTCTCGGATGACTGCAGTCCTTCAGTGATGGCCTTGCTGTACTGAAGCGATACGAAAATATAGTAAATCATAACGCTGAAAATCATAGAAAGCAGGTAGATTAAATAATTTTTGAAGTTCCCCTGAATATTTTTCTTCGCTACGTCAAACAGCGTCAATGGCTCCGCCTCCCAGTACGGCCAGAACGTCCAGCACTTTTTTGAACATGTCCCTCCGCGACTGGCTTCCCTTGACCAATTCGGTGAACAGGCTTCCGTCCTTGATGAAAATCACCCGCTTGCAGTAGCTGGCAGCATAGGCGTCATGGGTAACCATCAAAATCGTGGTTCCTTCCTGTTCGTTCAATTCCTTCAAGCTCTCCAGAAAGTCGGTTGCCGATTTGGAATCGAGCGCTCCCGTAGGCTCGTCGGCAAGCAGCAGCGCCGGTTTCGTCACGATCGCCCGGGAGGCGGCTGTCCGCTGCTTCTGACCGCCAGATATCTGATACGGATACTTGTCCAGAATCGACTGGATCCCGAACCGGACCGCAACCTCGCTTGCCCGCTGCTCCAGCTGCCCTATATTCATTTTAGCGATAGCCAGAGGAAGCACGATATTTTCCTTAACTGTCAGCGTGTCGAGCAGGTTGTAATCCTGAAATACGAAGCCCAGCCGGTCACGGCGAAACGATGAGAGCTGTTCTTCGTTCATGTTCAGGATGTTGTAACCGTCGATCACCACTTCGCCTGAGGTCGGGGAATCGATCGTGGCCAAAATGTTGAGCAGTGTGGTCTTTCCTGAGCCTGAAGGCCCCATAATAGCCACGCTTTCGCCTTCCATGACCGTCAGGTCGATTAGCTGCAGGGCGGATATGACGCTGTCTCCCGAGCCGTATACTTTGGAGATTTGTTTGCCTTCGATGACGACATTCATTGATTGTGTCTCCTCCTTAATAGGGGTCCGTAGTAGGCTTCATTAGCCCATGCGGCCGAACAAAGTGAACAGGACAATCCCGGCGCAGACGATCAACGTCCAAGTTCCTGTTTTCAACCACCCGGGAAAAGGGGGGCTGCGGATTACAGTCCATCCGAACGGAATAAAAGCGACGGCCAGCCCTCCTGCTGCCGCTATAGACCACGGTGTGGTTCCTTTCAACACGCCGAGCGGGAGTGCGGCGGCCAGTGCCAGTGCTGCGGATTGGACCGGGCCGAGCGTACCGGAACGGTAAGAACCGATGGCCAGAACGATCCATCCTAAGATGATAGGCAGATTAAAAGTGCTGTATATGTGGAAGGCACCGTACGCATCTGCGACCGTGTTCACCGCCTGACCTGCGCCGCCGGTTTTCACCAGCTGAAAAGCCAGATGGTCGACTCCGGCATGGAAGGTGCGGGCAAACAGGCCTGAAATGACGAATAATCCGCTCCAAAGCGCGAAGCGCGGTTTCGAAACGCCGATCGACTGGACCAGCAGCAGCACGGCCGGCCAGAGCATGACGATCCCGGCCCCGAACAGGCTGTATGAAGCCGTCATCTGCAGCGGATGCTCGTCATAAGCGGCTAACTGGTCGGGAAAGAAAAAATGATACGGTGAGCGGAGCAGGATGCCCGCCAGAAGCAGTATCGGCGAAACGATCAAGGCGATTCCCCCGGCCCACGGACCCGGAAACCTCTGCATCGCTGCTGCTGAGGTCAGCGCTATTTTACCATGTCCTTGCATAAAATCCTCCTTTTTCTTTGTGTTTACCAAGCCCGGTAGTGTTCATTATAGAAGAGTCAAAATGCATCAAAGCTTACGGTTTAAGAAGCAACCTAACGATTTTGTCACATTGGGCGGAAAAACTGGAGGCAGGGGAGGATGTCGTTTACAATAAGGATATCGATATTAGTGCGTGAGCAAAGGATGAACCGGATGAACATGAAAATTTTGGTCGTGGAGGATGAACCCGTCATCCGGGAGATGATCGGGGATTCGCTTGCGAAATGGGGATTCGAACCTATCCTGGTCAGCGATTTCGAGCAGGTGATGTCTTTGTTCAGCGAACAGGCGCCCGGACTGGTCATTCTGGATATTAACCTTCCAAGGTTCGACGGTTACTATTGGTGCAGCCGGATCAGGGAGGTGTCCAAAGTGCCGATCCTCTTTTTATCCTCGCGAACGACGCCGATGGACATGGTGATGGCGATGAATATGGGAGGGGACGATTTCATCCAGAAGCCCTTTCATATGGACGTGCTGATGGCCAAGATTAACGCCATGCTGCGAAGAGTGTACTCCTACCTTGATGTGCAGACCCATATCATCGAGCACCAAGGCGTACTGCTGAACCTGAACGATGGGGATGTGTCCGTCGGAGAGCAGCGTGCAGAGCTGACCAAAACCGAATTTATCATACTGAACATGCTGATGCGGCACGCAGGAACGATCGTCGGCCGAACGAAGATCATGCGGAGCTTATGGGCGGACGAAAGTTTTATTGACGACAATACGCTTACCGTGAATATCGTCAGAATCCGGAAGAAGCTGGCTGACCTCGGAAAGAAGGATTATATAGTGACCAAGAAGGGGCAAGGGTATCTGATACCATGAAATTTGTGGACTATGTGAAGGTCAAAAGCTGGTTTGTCGTGTTCTATATTCTGCTGATGACCGTTGTGACGCTGTTTATGGTTATGGATTCGGACGGCGCTTCCGGAACAGGAAACTTGGTGTACTTAAATATCATCTGTTTAGCCGGTGCCGTGCTGTACTTGGTGATCGGGTATTTTTACCGCAGGCCTTATTATCAAATGCTTCGGCAAATGAACATCAGCAAAGTGGAGGAAGTGACGGCGCTCCTTCCCGAACCGCAGCATCCGCAGCAAGCCATCGTGAATGAATGGGTCAGGCGGCTTCAACGGATTCACTCCGCCCAGCTTCAGCAGCAGCTTCGCGAGAAGAAGGATCACCAGGATTTTATCATGTCATGGATTCATGAAGTGAAGCTGCCGATTACCGCGTCCAGACTGCTGTTGGAGAACGGTATGACTCATCATGTAGAAGCCGTCATGGACAAGCTGGAAGACGAGATCGACCAAATCGACCATTATGTGGAGCAGGCGCTCTATTATTCACGGATTGACTCGTTCAATCGGGATTACTTGATTACCGAAACCGCGCTGGAGCCACTGATTAAAGCAAGCGTCAAGAAATACGCCAAGCTGTTTATCAACAAGAGAATCCAGTTTCAGATGGTAGGCAAGCCGTTATTCGTTCATACCGACGGCAAATGGCTGGGTTATATGATCGATCAGATCGTGTCCAACGCGCTCAAATATACCGGCGAGAACGGCCGCATCCTGTTCCGTTGTGAGGAGGATGCCGCCGAGAAGCGGCTGGTTATTGAAGACACGGGGATCGGTATCAAGGCGGAGGATCTGCCGCGTGTCTTTGACAGAGGCTTTACCGGCGGTACAGGCAGGACCGAAGCCAAATCCACCGGCATGGGGCTCTATTTGGCCCGTCAGATGGCCCTGAAGCTCAGCCACCGCCTGACGGTTGATTCCGCCGAAGGCGAGTCGACCGCGTTTACGATGCATTTTCATAAATTCAAGCAGGAATAGAGGACTTATACTACAGCTGGTTATTTCGATAGACTTGTCGTACAAACCTTTATATATTGGGGAAACAAGAAGGAAGGGATCATGATGAAAAAAAACGCAGCCACCATGTTCAGCAAAATCCGGAACGCCATTAACGCCATGATTGTATCCGAGCTGGAACAGCGCGGCATCGAGGGCATCGTCTCCTCGCACGGAGATATTTTGTGGGCGCTGTATATCCAGGACATGCAGCCCATAACTGCCCTGAGCGAAAAAATCGACCGGACGCAGCCGACGGTCACCGTGCTCGTGAACAAGCTGGACAAGCTGGGGTACGTCCGCAAAGTGAAGAGCAAGGAAGACAGCCGGATTACGCTGGTTTCGCTGACACCCAAAGGAAGAGAGTTGGAGCCCGTGTTCCGGGAAGTGTCCAACCGTCTCAACGAGACCTTATACGGCGGACTTTCCGAAGGGGAGCAGGTCCAGCTTGAATCCTTGTTGGAGCGAATATTGAAAAGGTTCTAACGCTTCGCCGGCAATTGTATAGACATCTATAAATTTCTTCGGTACACTGTAATATATAGATATCTATGTAATATGCGAGGAGGCATTCTTATGAAATGCGAGCTGAAACATACGACGATTCACTACGAGATTCACGGCACCGGCAAGCCGGTGTTGCTCCTGCATGGGTTTTCCTGTGACCATCACCTCATGACGGGATGTATGGAGCCGGTGTTCACGAATCAATCCGGTTGGAAGAGAATCTATCCGGATTTGCCGGGAATGGGGGACAGCACCGTTACGGACGGTATCCAGAGTACGGATGATATGCTGAAGGCGCTCGATGAATTTGTTGGAGAAATTTTGGGGGATGAGCCATTTCTTTTGGCTGGGGAGTCTTACGGGGGCTATTTGTCCAGAGGACTGCTCAAGAAGCGCCTGCATCAGATCGAGGGTCTGCTCCTGATCTGTCCGACGGCCGGACAGGCGAAGCACGATGCGCCGGCATTTCAGCTCATTGCCCGGGACGAAGGGTTTATGTCGCAGCTGAACCATCCGAACGCCGGTGAATTTAGCGGAATGCATACGGTACAGGACGAGTACAATTGGAGCCGGTATGAACGGGAAATCCTGACCGGACTTAGAAAAGCGGATCGGCCGTTTCTAGAGCGTCTCCGCAAGCACTATGATCTTTCGACCGAATTGGAGAAGCTGAACGCCCCTTATGAGAAGCCCGTACTTATTCTGGCCGGCAGGCAGGATCATATTGTCGGTTACCGGAATCAGTGGGAGTTTGCGAACGAGTATCCGCGCGCAAGCTTTGTCATGCTTGATCGGGCGGGCCATAATCTGCAGATCGAACAAAGCGGACTGTTCCGCGTTTTGGTGGAAGAATGGCTTGATCGGGTAACCGAAGAGCAGGGACGCAAAGCATAAAAGATCGTACCCAAGGTGCGCTGAGTCAATATTTTGATTACACATAGCAAGTTTTTCGAAATGACTAGACTCCATGTAAGGAGTCTTTTTTATTGGAAGGTGTCCTTTTCGGCCGCAGTCCGTTTTTGAAAATAATCGTCAAGGCCTCAGGGTCAGAGGAGCTTTTCAGGCTCTTTTCTTGACGGAAGCAAAAATATTGATTATCCTTATATTTAATAGACATTAAATTTAATATACATATAAAGGGTGGTTTTTCTGCAGCTCGATAAATTGGTCAATTATTATAAGGCGTTAGCCGACCGGAACCGGATCCGGATTCTGGTACTCTTGTCTCAAGAAGAAATCAACGGAATGACCCTCGCGGAGAAGCTGGGTGTCACCCCTGCGACGATCACGCATCATATCGCCAAATTAAAGGAAGTTGGGGTCGTTATGGAGCGCCGGGAGAAGAACGTGTCGTTCTACCGGATTTCGCAGGACATGATCGAGCGAACGGAAGGCCAGCTGCTGAAGCTGATCCGCAATTATGAGCCGCAGGAAGATCAGCCCGGATCGCAGTTGTCCGCCAAGAACGAGAAGCTTCGGGACACCGTGCTCAAAAGCTTCATCATGGATGACGGCCGGCTGAAGAACATCCCGGCACAGCTCAAGAAAAAGCTGATTGTTCTTGAGTTTATGGTGCGAAACCTGGATATGGGACGAAAATATACGGAGAAGGAAATCAACGAGTTCATTAAAACGTTTCATCCCGATTTCGCCACGATCCGCAGGGAGTTCATTATGCATCACTACCTGTATCGTGAAAAAGAAATTTATGAGTTAAATCCGGTGGAAATGTGGGAAAAATGGGAGTATCTCTAGGGAGGCGGTTACATGCTAGCAGCCCCATTGGAAGTTTTGGAGCGCTGCGATACCCCGCGCGGTGAAATTCAGCTCCAGCGGCGGGGCGGCGAATACGAGTTGATCAGCAACGGCACGTTTCTTATGGCCACCTATAACGGCGAGTCTGAAAAAAGGCTTGTCCGTTCCGTCATCGATGCCTGCGCCAAAGACGGCATGACCGTGCTGATCGGAGGCTTGGGCGTCGGCTATTCGTTGGGAGAGGCCGTGCATCATCCGCAAACCGGTCAAGTTACGGTCGTGGAAATCGAAGACCGGGTCATCGCCTGGAACCGGACCTATTTAGCGCCATTTTCCGGAAATGCGATGTCCCACCCAAAGACGAGGGTCATATGCGCCGACCTGCTGAAATGGATATCCGAGACCGGCGAGACGTTCGATGCGTTATGTTTCGACATTGATAACGGGCCGGATTGGACGGTGTTTCAAGACAACGAAAGCTTATATTCGCCGGTTGGATTGAAGGCGCTTACCAAGCTGCTGAATCCCGGAGGCGTCATGTCTTTCTGGAGTGCCTCCGCTTCTCCGGCATTTAAGGCTCTTCTCGGGTCCCGATTTGCCGATGTGGAAGAAATCCGCATTGAGCAGCCGCGGAACGTCGAGCCGGATGTGGTTTACATAGCCAAAACTTAAACTAATCGTCGTGAAAGGCTTAATGGAAAAAGGGTTGAACCTGTGCCTGGGGTATGGTAAATTAAGGGCATTCAAGTCATGAAAGGGTGACCTTAGGCCAATGATCTACTAATCCTATCCACACAAGACAATCGTTTGAAACGATGTTCAGGATAGGATTCGTGCGGGCTTTTTTAAGAACTCATGCCGGTTGGGCATGTGCTTCTTAAATACGGGATCATGGCGCACCCTCTTGACGAGAGGATTCAGCGGATTTCCATGCGCATGCAGCCTCCTGTCCTGAACATCGGGACAGAGGCTTTTTTGTGTGGCTATAAGGCAACCGGATGCGCTATCCAATCTGCTGAACGATCGAAAGGAGTGACTTGCATGCCAGGTCCTAACCCGAACACGAAGTACCCGATACCCGGGGACACAAATATGCAGTTTATCAAAAACGTGATTACCATGCCGAACCTGATTGCGGGGGATTATTCTTACTACTATGCGATCAACGGGGAGTCGTTTGAAGATCAGGTGTTATATCATTACGAATTCTTAAGTACCAAGCTGATCATCGGCAAGTTTTGCTCGATTGCCGGAGAGGCGCGCTTTATGATGGACGGAGGCAACCATCGGATGGACGGCTCCACGTTTCCTTTTAATATTTTCGGAAACGGTTGGGAAGCCCACACGCCAACATTGGATCAGCTGCCGATCAAGGGGGATACCGTCGTCGGAAACGACGTCTGGATCGGCCGGCGGGCGGCCATTCTGCCGGGCGTGAAAATTGGCGATGGAGCGATCATCGCGGCCGAAGCCGTCGTGACAAGGGACGTCGAGCCCTACACTATCGTCGGCGGCAACCCCGCGAAGGAAATCCGCAAGCGCTACGAACCGGAGGTGATTGCCGAGCTTCTGGAGATCCGCTGGTGGGATCACGATATCGAAGAAATCGAGCGGTTCATGGGTGCCATTACCAGCGGGGACATGGATCTGCTCCGGCAGATGGGCAAGCCAAAGCTGCAGGAAGGAGGAAGCCCAGATGAGAATTGAAATGGTGGAATTCCCCTTGCCTTTGCCGGACTCGGGGCCTTACGGTATCACGGCTGGCAGAGAAGGGACTGTGTGGTTCACGGAGCAGAAAAGGAACCGGATCGGAGCCCGGAATGAGCGCGGCAAGTTTACCGCGTTTGACGTGCCGACGCCAAATGCGGGGGTGATGTCGATCCTTTGCGGAGTAAATGGGGATCTTTGGTTTAACGAGTATCATGCCGGTCAAATCGGCCGGATGACACCAGGCGGAGAGTTCACGGAGTATAAGCTCCCGGACCCGGGCTGTGCGCCGTTTGGTCTCGCTGAAGGGCCTGACGGGGCGATCTGGTTCACCGAGATGATGACCGGCCGGATCGGCAGGCTCAGCCCTGCGGGTGAAGTGACCGAGTACAAGCTTCCTCATGAGGGTGCCTTTCCATCCTTCATCACAACGGGCAGTGACGGGAAGCTATGGTTTACGGAAAACCAAGGGAATCGGATCGGCACCATCTCGCTGGACGGTAAGGTGACTCACTACATACTTCCGACGCCGGGTTCCGCACCGGTCGGGATCACCGCGGGTCCTGACGGTGCGCTCTGGTTTGTGGAGATCGCCGGGAATCGGGTCGGCAGAATCACGACGGACGGTCAGATAAGCGAGTATCCGCTATCTACACCTGGCGCGAAGCCTCATGCGATCACTTCCGGCATCGGCCAGGACCTTTGGTTTACGGAATGGGGTGCGAACCGGATCGGCCGCATCACCGTGGAGGGTAAACTGACCGAATACGACATTCCGACGCAGGGGGCGGAACCGCATGGCATCGCTGTCGCCACGGACGGGACGGTGTGGTTTGCCGAGGAAAGCAATCAGCTTGGACGATTAACGATCAAATAGAGAGTGCGAAGCAGAGCCTCAGGATTATCCATGACCTGGGGCTTTTTGGTATGAAAATGACATATCCTTTTTTGTCGGCTTATTCGGAACAACGGACTAAACGAATGCTCCACGAGCACTATTTTTTAACTATTTTTGTCGAAAGCCTTGTAAAGCAATATTAGATATATTAAATATAGATTGTGTACCAGCAATGGAGGAGAACCTCGATTCCGTTCGGCGTTCAGCATGGCGAGGTTTCAAGTAAGGGCCGGGAGTAAGGTGTTTCTTTCAATTGCCAACCAAATCAGCGTAAAGTTGAGGTGTATTGTTCATGCTTCGAAAGTTCACCACGGTTTGTCTCGCTGCGGTCTGTGCGCTGTCCGTCTCCATGGGCGCGTCCGCCGAGCCGGCGGCAAATCCCTCATCCTCATCCAGCGGCATCAAGTGGCCGGAATCGCAAGCGCTTCCAACCTTTGCAAAGGTGAAGCATCTGGACGTTGCAGACGTTTATGACGCACCTGGCGACGTCAAAATCATGCTTGCGACCCTGCAGGGCATCGTCAACCGAAACCAGCCTCGAATTTATTTGCTGGAGAACCAGGAAGAAGGCAAAATGACCTGGCTGAACGATCTCAAGGTCCCTTATACGGTGCATGACGATCCTTGGGAACTGGTAAGCGATTTTAAAAAAGAAGTGAAGGGAATCATCGTCTACGATCCGAAAGTGCCGGACAGCATTAACGTGGCGACAACGCTTGCCGGGTTGAAGGATGCGGTGGTCGCCAGCCCGGAGCTCAGCGCCAAGCTGACGGCGGCTCCTTTCGGCCTGAAAGTGCTCGATGATTTGCAGGGCAAATTCAAGGATAAATTGGATGCCTACACCTGGCAGTACGAAAACTTGTGGAAGCAGACTACACACCGGATGCTGATCGGGCTGAGCCCGGATACGTCGGTGAAGCTGCCTCCGGGACTCCCGCAGTCATTCAAAGTGGTGGCGGAGGAAAAGACGCAGGAGCGGGATGCGAAGAACCGCCAGACCTACGACCTGGATTTGACGTCTTTCCTTGGAACGGATGCGGTATACCTCCGCTTTGAGGATGCGTTCCAGCAGGACGGATGGGGTTCGGCCGTTCACGAAGTGACCGTGAAGGCTGATGGCCAGACGATCGCCCAGTTCGTGCCCGGAACCGAAGACGAGAAACCGTTCCTGTACGACGCCCAAAGCTCGCAGCTTTCCGACGGCAGCGGAGGACACCGGTTCGCG
Source organism: Paenibacillus rhizosphaerae (assembly GCF_014192015.1). Classification (GTDB taxonomy): domain Bacteria; phylum Bacillota; class Bacilli; order Paenibacillales; family Paenibacillaceae; genus Paenibacillus_AQ; species Paenibacillus_AQ rhizosphaerae. Next base: position 1,239,932 of record NZ_JACHXJ010000001.1, read on the forward strand.
GACAACGGACGGTACTTTGTGTACGAATTTAAAGTGCCTGCTGGTACGAAATCGTTGACCGCTTCGGTGGACATGTGGAACCAATTCAAGGTGTACGCGGGCAACGAAGCGCCGGCTTCATCGGAGCAGAAAGAGCCGTATGGTTACCTCCGCGATTATGCGGTCGCCAACAAGGCGATGGTATTCTGGCTGGGCACCAATACGCCTGAGCAAAAAGCATTGTTTGATAAGATCCTCGCCGATGTTCCGGCGGGAACACCATACCTTGGCTGGTTCAGCAACGATACCGAAGGCGAATTCAACGGAGTCGAGCTGTTGTCGAACCACAGCATCTACGTTCTTGCTGCCGACTGGTTCAGCAATCTGACCGTATTTTCCGGTACGGAGAACAAAGGCCAGGGGCCGCTTCCGTCCGACAAGGTCAAGACACCGAAGCTGGAAAATAAAATTTATGTGACATACACCTTCAGCGAAGGCGACAACTTCCAGTACAACCAGCACCGGATGCGCATTTTGTGGGATGATCCGAACCGCGGCAAAGTGCCAATCAACTGGACGTCCAGTCCGATGCTGTACGACGGGGCGCCGGCTATGCTGAACTACTTCAGAAGCACGGCAACCGCCAACGACCAGCTGATCGCCGGACCGTCCGGCGGCGGGTATTTCTACCCGAACGCCTGGCCGGAGAAGACGCTGCCCGATTTCCTGAAGAAGACTTCCTCCTACTTGAAAAAGACCGGAATGACCGTACCCTACGTATTGAACCGTATTGCGAACCAAAACGTTCCGCTCAGCGACTCCGTCGTCAAAGCTTATGAGGACAACTACCGTCCGAACGGGCTGTTCCTGAGCTGGGAAGATCATTTCGGGGTGGATATCTTGAAAGGAGACCTGCCGGTATCGACGATTCAGGGCATTAGTACCGTACAGGATGGACAAAAGATTCTGGCGGACGCCAAAGCGAAATGGGACGGCAAATCTCCGCTGTTCGTATCCCTCGGGCTTCTGGCCTGGAATATGACGCCGACTGATGTGGCGAAGCTGACGGAATCGCTCGGGCCGGAATACCAGCCGGTGCTGGCCGATCAATACTTTTCCCTCATTCGGGAAGCGAACGATCTGCCGAAAAAGCCGTAAATTCAAGCACAGTGACGAAGCGGTCAACGCGAGAGGCGTTGGCCGCTTTTTAGCGTCTTATCAAAGAAAAAATTTTAATATACCCATTGACAATGGATTCGGGGATCCATTATCCTTATGATGAATAATGAGTGAGTTACTCACTCATTTTAAAATGAAAGCGGGGAATTCATATGAGCAATGCTTTGGTTCAAATCGTGATGCGGAAAAGAAATCAACAGAAAAATGCGCAGCTGCTTCGCATAACCGCACCCGAAGGAATCGCCGAATCCGGCTTTGTGCGTATTGGCGGGATTGAACAATGGGTGACCGTCCGGGGGGAGAACCGGCGCAATCCGGTACTGCTGTTAGTTCACGGGGGGCCGGGATCGGTATACTCCATCTTCAGTCCACTTCTGCGTTCCTGGGAGAAGGATTTTACGATCGTGCAGTGGGATCAGCGGGGAGCAGGGAAGACCTTTCGGCGCAACGGCAAACAAGGCAGCGGATCGCTGACCTTCGACCGGTTGGCGAAGGACGGGATCGAGTTATCCGAATATCTATGCGGCAAGCTCCAGCAGACAAAGCTGATTCTGGTTGGCAGTTCGGCGGGCAGCCTTACCGGCATCATGATGGCCGCGCGTCGTCCGGATTTATACCACGCTTATGTAGGGACGGATCAGAACGCTCCCGATCCCGAACACGTTGGACATCGATTGCTGCTGGAAGCATTCCGGACTACAGGGAACCGGAAGGGGGCCGAACTGCTTGAGCGGATGGGGAACGATCCTTCTTCCTGGAACAGCAGGGATATCGATGCACGTAATCGGCTTATGGTGAAGGCGATTCGCGGTGTCCCCAACATGATCACGGATTTGATCATGCCTTCGATGCTGTCATCTCCGGAACACACGATGAGGGATATGACGGATATGTTTAAAGGCATGAAATTTTCCGCTGAAGCTCTTCATGAAGACATGGTCCGTTTTAATTTTGAGAAGATCGGTTACCGCTTCGAGCTGCCGGTGTTTATTGTTCAAGGAGACTCGGACTTTATTACGCCAACGGCTACGGCCAAAGCGTATTACGACCGCATCGACGCCCCTGACAAAGAGTTCGTGCTCATCCATCAGGCCGGCCATTTGGCGTGCTTCTCCCGGCCGGAACAATTTTTCGGCATGCTGCAGAAGAAGGTACGGCCCTTGGCTGCGGCAGTCGAAATGAAGCAAGCACGGTGATCCGGAAGGAACGACATGGTACAATAGGAATACATTATTTTCGAGAGATTGGAGTTCGAAGTCTATTGTCGCCATTAAATAAGGAACAGCTGGCCCATATTCGGGATGAGAGGAAGAATCAAATCAAGCAGGCCGCGACAAAGCTTTTTGCCCGCAACGGCTTTACAGGAACGAAGACCAGCATGATCGCGGCGGAAGCCGGCGTCAGCGAGGGACTGATCTACCGTTATTTCACGTCCAAGGATGAGCTGTTTACCAGCATCGTCCAGGAACTGATGGAGGAAGGGCGGAGAGAGACGGGGAATGTGCCAAGCCTGCCGGGCACGCCTTATGAGCAGATTAAAGCGCTGACGGAAAATATGCTCAGCGAGAATAAGTTCGCTTTTATGCTTATTCTCCGCGCCGTCCGCAGCCTTGACGCCATTCCCAAGGACGCCGCAGAGATTCTAAAGGAGCATTCGGCGGATGCCATGATCGAGCCGCTCATGCCTTTGTTTGTGCAGGGACAGGAAGCCGGGGAGTTTGCCGAAGGCGATCCTCGCGAGCTGCTGCACTGGTATTTTTACATTGTGAACGCCTTGATCGTCGAGGAAGCGGATGAGAAGCCGTACGGGACTCCGTCAGCGGAAATGCTGATGAGGATGCTAAAAAAGTGATCGTAGGGGAATGGAGCAAAAATCATATTTTCCGGACAACTCCTGCCTGTACACCTCCTATCAATCTAGCATAGGATACCGTATCGGAGGTGGTGAAGGCTATGTTGTACGAAAGTCGCAAACTCGCCCAAGGAACCTCGTATGAAACAACGATGCACATTTTTGAGGGTGATGCTCCTGGAACTGTTTTCATGATCGTGGCAGGCATTCATGGCAGGGAAGTGGGGAGCATTCGCGCCGCTCAGCAGCTGGTTAAACAGCTGAAAAAAGGCGATTGGACGATTGAACGGGGCACGCTGATCGTGGTCCCTATTGCCAATCGGCCTGCCTTCAAAAAACGAATCCGGGGCAAGCCGGATTTGAACCGGACGTTCCCGCGCGGTCCGTCAGGCCGCACCACGCATGAAATGTCGCGTGTCTTGTATAAAATCATGCGAAAGTATAAACCTGCCTGGTACCTGGATCTTCACGAAGCCAACGGCCTGTCGTCCGCGAGCGCAGACGTGCTGGGACAGACGCTGATTACGGATTCGGGAAGCCCGGCTGTACCCGCTGTCCGGAGGGTGATCAATCAGATGAACGGGAGGGTGGTCCGCCGTTCTCACCGTTTTCATATCCGGATGCACAAGCTGAAGGGCTCTTCCCGGACAGCTGCGGCCGATCGGCTTCGGGCCAAAGCGGTAACCGTTGAAACGTGCTGGAGCCTTGACATGAACATACGGATCAGCTACCAAACCCAGGTGGTACGATCGTTTCTTCGGGAAGCGGGCTTAATTTAAGGAATAGATCAATGCAAATATCTTTAGACGACAAACGGCCGGTCAGGATGATTCCTGACCGGCCGTTTTGATTGGTTGTGTTTATGCTAAGACAGGATAAAGTCAGATCATTCCGCATCGACGAAGAAGTTCCGGCTGCCGACTTCAACATCCTGAACATTCGGCTTTCCGTCCTTGCCGGTATGGATAAAAAAGATGTAACGTTCAACTGTACCGCCCGTAAATTTGAGGGTAATCGTATTGCCTGAAATCCTGTACGTTCCCGTTCCGCTAGATCCTGCGACAGTATTAGTTGTTCCGGAACCAGCCTCCTGTGTACCATGGGTGAAGTTGTCGGCTTTGAAGGTACCGTCGGTTTGGAATGTGATTCGTTCCTCCCATGCTGAGGAGGCTGAATTCACTCCAGCCATTCCCGAATAACCCCTATATACGTTACCCAAAACCAACTTGCCGTTGGTGATGGAATACGTACTGCATGATCGCCTCAAGCAATCGATGGTTTCCGGTTCGCCGGTGACCGGCTCGATATTGGTTATGGGTCGAAAAGCAGAAAAAATTTGTATATCTGCACATGGTCCGCCGTGGTTGCAGATGTATGGAAGTTGATTGTACTGTTGTTAAGAATTGCTCCTAATCACGGACTGTCGTTACGTCTGTCGTCCGTTGCGCCGGCCTGCGGATCACCCGCACAATGCTGTCCAGATTGGTGATCAGCGTTCCAGCAATAATCGTAATCATGCCGGCGACCGAAAGCCAGGTGATGCGTTCATGATACAATATTGCCCCCGCGGCCATGGCGATCATGGGCGAAATATACAGCCATGTCGACGGGAAGACGGGATTCGTCTTGGCGACCAGCCAATAATACAGGCTGTGGGCGACCATGGATCCCATGACGATCAGATATAAGAGCGAACCAAGTGCGGCACCGGCGGGCAGCCCTGCGGAATGAACGGGCTCACTCAGCAGGGAAAGGACAAGCAGAAGGAATCCGCCATACATCATCTGTGCGGCATTCAGCGCAATAGACGACGCTTCGGGGAAGCGTTGGATCACCTTTCGCGAATACAGCGTTCCCGCGGCGTAGCTGATTTCCCCGGCAAGGATGACCAGGCCGCCGATGACCCAGGCGCCTCCGGTGGATGAAGTGAGGTTCGAGAACAGCAACAGCAGCACGCCCGCAAAACCGAGCAGGCAGCCGGCAACGGTCCGGGCAGTGCTTTTGGCTTTGAAGACCAGCATTTGGATGAGTAAAATGATCAGCGGACCCGTAGCCGAGAAGACGGCAGCGGACCCGGAAGAAACGTGCTGCTCAGCCCAATAGAGCGGTGCAAAGGTGCCGAATGTCAGCAGAATGCCGGTCAGCAGCATTTCTTTGCGCAGCAGAAGACGGAAGCGGGTCTTATTGCGCCAAACCATCCACAAAAACAACGCCAAGCCGGCCGCGAAAAAGCGCAGTCCCGCCGAGAAAAAGGGCGGAGCAGATGCGTCCACCCCGATTTTGATGGCCAGAAACGTTGTGCCGAAAATAAGACACATCAGCAAGTAGTTGACAAGTATCATTGCTAAATCCTCCTTTGGTTGTCTCCCCATCATACAAGGAGGATCACAGAACAGATGCATGACAACAGAACAGTTGGACGTGGATGTATAGTACAATGAGTCTACAACCAACTTCATGTCCGGAGGGTAGATAAAATTGCAGACGACACAGAAGGATCATCCGCTGCTGTATCGGCAGGTCTACGATCATATTGTCACCAGGATTCAGCGGGGAGAGCTTGCAGCCCATGACAAGCTCCCGTCGATCCGGATGCTGGCCGCAGAGCTGCAGGTCCATCGGCTCACCGTTTTTCGCGCCTACCAGCTGCTGAAAGAAGAGGGGAAGGCTTACGTAAAAGAGAAATCGGGATATTATGTTGCTCCGATGCACGAAATTCCTGGACTGCCACCATATGAAAAAAGCTCCGCAGCTGCCCGGGCCTATCAGAACGAGATGTCCGTCATTCAGCGTGTGCCTTCTATTTATCAATTTTCGCAGGCGCTGATTGATCCCAATCTGCTTCCGAATCTGTATCTGTCGCAGTATGTTAAAGAGGTGTTTGACCGCTATCCGAAGATGATCGGCACTTACTCCGATTTGCAGGGGGATGCCGAACTAAGGGACTTTCTGGGCGATTACATGACGGGACGGCTCAAGTCGGGCGTAACGGCGGACGAGATGATCATCACATCCGGTGCGCAGCAGGTCATTGATCTGCTGGCCCGGCTCTATATTCGTCCGCTGGACGCCGTGATGGTGGAGCGTCCGACTTACAGCGCGGCACTGGATATTTTTCGCGCGCAGGGGGCTCGTTTTCTCCCCGTCGACATTTCGCCTGGCGGCTACGATCTTGAACAGGTCGAAGAGATAATGAAGCGGCACAAGCCCCGCTTTTTCTACATGAATCCGACCTTTCACAACCCGACGGGCTATTCGGTCCCTTCCGGTCAGCGGAAGGAGCTGGTCGCCCTGGCCGAGAAATATCAGTGCCTGCTTGTGGAGGACGACACGTTTCGCGACATTTATTTCGGCGAGCCTCCGTCGTTACCGTTGTTCACCTATGACACGGAGGGATGGGTCGTCTATTTGAGCAGCTTCAGCAAATACGTGGCTCCGGGTCTCCGGATCTGTGCTGCGGTGGGCCGAAGCTCGGTCATTCAGCCGCTGTTAACATTGAAGTCGCTTGCGGATAACGGCTCGCCACTCGTCAATCAGAAGCTGTTTCTGCACTATTTCGGATCAGAGCGGATGCAGAATCACCTGGAAAAGCTGCGGATTGCCCTTCAGATCCGGCGGGATCTGATGATCGAGTCACTCCGGGACACCGGCTGGCAGTGGACGGTGCCTGAAGGAGGTCTCAACCTGTGGGTGAAGCTCCCGGATCATCTTTCTGTGGACATGTTATGGCAGCGCGCTACCGCGGAGGAGGTTTCGTTCGTTCCGGGCACGGTGTTTGACCCGACGCGCGATATGCGGTCATCGATCAGGCTCAGCTACAGCTTTGTCAATGAGGATCAGATTCGGACCGGCATGCGGCTTCTGACGGACTTGGCGGGCAGCATGAACAATAAATAGACATGATCCCACCTTCGGTTACAACCCAAAATCATCATGAACTTTTTGCCATGACGCGTTACAATAATGGGGGAGGCCGAACAACCTGAACCTGCTTGGCAGCGGGCTGCTGAGTAAGAGGGTAGGAGCGGCAGCTGATCCAAATGATTGAAAATAGAGAGGTGGACTTATATTATGGCTTTGATCCAATGCCACTTTTTTTCGGATGTTCTGCAGCTCAGCACCTCCATGACGGTCATTCTTCCGCAGCAGACCCGGCATCAGATCGGGATGCAGAACAACACGTTTGCGGACAAGCACCCGACGCTGTATCTGCTCCACGGATTGTCGGATGACGATTCGATCTGGCTGCGCAGAACGTCAATCGAGCGTTATGTGGCATCGACGGGACTGGCGGTCGTCATGCCCCAGGTGCACCGCAGCTTCTACACGGACATGGCTTATGGGAACAAGTACTGGACGTTCATCAGTGAGGAGCTCCCGAGCATTGCCCGCTCTTTCTTCCCGCTGTCGGCGGAAAGGGAGGATAATTTTGTCGCAGGGCTGTCCATGGGAGGTTACGGGGCGTTTAAATGGGTTCTTAGCAAACCGGAGAGCTTTGCGGCCGCCGCTTCATTGTCGGGTGCGATGAACGGTATGAAAGCCCCGGATGATCCGGACCGCTTCCCGGATTATAAGCTGATTTACGGCGACAAACCGGAAAAGAACCGCGAGGAAGACTTGTTCTGGCTGATGGAGCAGTGCGCGAAGTCGGAAGGGCCGAAACCGAAGCTGTATCAATGCTGCGGCACCGAGGACTTTTTGTACGAGGACAACGTTATGTTCCGTGAAGCGTGCAAGCAGTCGGGGCTGGACTATACATATGAAGAAGGTCCGGGAAGCCACGAATGGGGCTATTGGGACGCCAAAATTCAGGACGTGCTTGCCTGGCTCCCGCTCAAGAACAACGCATAACCAGAGGATATGGATATTTGGTAAAACAGACCGCGGCATACGACATGTGCCAAGGTCTTTTTTTTTATATGTTCCAATCTGGTGAGAGATTTGAAACCTTGTGCAGAATAACCTGTCCACGGAAAGGGTAATGTTATACAGAAGCAGCCCAAGAAATGGATAAGGAGTGAGCGACCGATGGGTAACATGACGGCGACGGGAAGCGCCAATCTGAAATCCGGCACCACAGAGAAAACGCTGGGCCAGTATTTGTTTGATTGCTTGAAGCTTGAGGGAATCACCGAAATTTTCGGCGTTCCCGGGGATTATAATTTTACCCTGCTCGATACGCTGGAACAGTATAACGGCATCGAATTTATCAATGGAAGAAACGAATTGAACTCGGGATACGCGGCAGACGCTTACGCCAGGATCAAAGGCATTTCGGCGCTGATTACGACGTTCGGTGTTGGAGAACTCAGCGCTACCAACGCGATCGCAGGTGCGAACAGCGAGCACATTCCGCTGATTCATATCGTCGGATCCCCTCCGGACAAGGATCAGAAGGAGCACAAGCTGATGCACCACACCTTGATGGACGGCAATTTTGACGTCTTTCGCAAGGTGTATGAGCCGATTACGGCCTATACGGCCGCGGTGACGCCGGAGAATGCCGAGATCGAAATTCCAACGGCTATCCGGATCGCCAAGGAAAAGAAAAAGCCGGTCTATCTGGTGATCGCCGACGACTTGGTCTCAAAGCCGGTCATGGCAAGGGGGGAACCGACACCGCCAAGACCCTCGTCCAACCTGACGACTCTTCAAGCGGCGGCGGATCAGGTGCGTCAGCTGCTTGGTCGAGCCCGCAAGCCGGTATTGCTGGTTGACGTAAATGCGATGCGTTTCGGACTTCAAACGGCGGTGCGCCAGTTGGCAGATGCCATGAATATTCCGGTGGCGTCGATGATGTTCGGTAAAGGGGCGTTCGATGAGTCGCATCCCAACTATATCGGGGTGTATGGTGGTTCGTTCGGAGCGTCTGAAGTACAAATGGCGGTGGAGCAGTCCGATTGCGTCATTGCGGTCGGCATGGTATGGGCGGACAGCAATACGGGCACATATACCGCCAAATTGAATCCGCTCGTAACTGTCGATATTCAGCCCAAGATGGTCAAGGTGGGAGGGGCTGAGTTCCCGAACGTGCTGGCTGCAGATATGCTGCTGGAGCTACAAAAGATCGGTTATAAAGGCAGCGGGGCCGCCGGCAAGGGGGCGTTTCCGTATGATCAAGTTACGGGTGAACCCGAAGCGCCGCTGCTCGCTTCGACGTATTATCCGAGAATTCAGCGCATGCTGAAGGAAGGGGACATCGTCGTTGCCGAGACGGGAACATTCTATAACGGCATGGCTTATGTACGGCTGCCCCGGAACGTTACGTATATTACGCAGGGAGGCTGGCAGTCGATCGGCTATGCTACGCCGTCAGCCTATGGTGCCTGCATTGCCGCACCGGACCGCAGGGTGCTGCTGTTTACGGGGGACGGCTCGCTCCAGCTGACTGCGCAGGAGATCAGCTCGATGCTGTATTATGGCTGCAAGCCGATCATTTTCGTTCTGAACAATGACGGATACACCATCGAAAAATATTTGAACGTGAAGACGGAGAATCAGCGCTACAACCAGATTCCCCGCTGGTCGTACACGAAGCTGGCCGAAGCCTTCGGCGGAGAGGCGTTTACGGCGACGGTGCGGACAAACGAGGAGCTTGAGCAGGCGTTCGCTCAAGCGGACCGGGAGCGGGCCGGAAAGCTCTGCATCATTGAAATGCTCGCCGCCGACCCGATGGATGCGCCGGAATATATGCGGAGGATGCGCAATTACATGGAAGAACAGGCGAAGAAGGGACAGAAATAAAGCTTGGAACAGTGCTGCCGGAAGGTTCTTGATGAACTTTCCGGCAGCATTTTTTTCGTATTTGCCGAATCGGTACGGACTTGAAAACCTCCGGTTTTAATCAGGACCATGGGCATGTTCAGAATTTGTACAGTTGAATCTAGTAATCTATATAGAATGAACTAAAGAAATCAATGCTATCATGCCTTTTTGGGCCGTATAGCAGGTAGTTTAATGTAAACTTTAGTTCAATCTATCTAGTTCTGCACACATAGATAAATGGAGTGGTTATTAGGATGTTCGACCGTTACTTTACTGAAATGCGTAAACTTAGTCATGAGGATGAATTGCGCTACCGTTATTTGATCAGGGGGGTTAAACTATTGCTGGAACAGCGGAAATCGGAGCATTCCAAAGGATTTCAGCGATTGAGAAGATACCGGCAGTCCGATTCGATTCAGCCGGGAACCTGGGATTAACGTTCGAATGTCGAAAAATTGACATCTTTTTGTCATTTGTTGCATAGGGTCTACACGTTATTCTTTTGGTAGGACTTAAGAGTGAGTCGAAGGAGATATCTATGAAAGTAATGAAAGACTTTTCGTCCAGAAAACCGGCCGTGTGGCTGGTGCTCTCGGTCCTGGCGAAGAGCAACGTGGACATGTGCTGGGTGGACTAGGGAAGTATCTACAAGGAATTCCATTTTCGCCGACGATGTCGTTCGTAAACAAACGGAGGCGGTTCGAAGTTCGTAGAATGCAAATCGGCAATCAGCGTGATATCGGCTGGTTGGGACGGCAGGTGGTCATATCCTACAGTCGTTTTTTACATAATAGGAAGGGGGAGCCCCTTTAGGAGAAAAAAGAAAACATCGAAAAGCCATCAACCCAGAGGGATCGTGGCGATCGAAATGGCGGATAACCGGAGTTTGTATGAATCGGGATTTGATCGCTGCGAAAGCTTCGGCAGCCGTTATTAATTCGTTAACCTTGGACAAGTTAGTCGCCATAGGTGGCGCTAGGCCTCGCTTATTCTGACCATGTGAAAAAATAGAAACGGAGAGTAAAATGAGCAAGATCATTGAACATAACAATTCAAAAATTGCCAATACCAATATACCACCTACATCAAAAAAATATACACGATACGTATCAGTAAAAGCTAAATTTTATCTAAGCCATGGGTTAGCTGCTCTATGGGTAATAATATCAATCTTCGTCTCCATCCCGTGGATCCGCGACCTCGGTGTACTTATTACAATGCCAGCTGCCATTTTGATTATTGTGGGTATTTCATATATACCGGGATATATGAACGCCTTTATGGTTTCAAGCCTCTTACTAGATAAACAGCCAAAAGCGAAAAATTCTGATCCATCAGAACATTTATCCATTTTAGTAGCTTGTTACAATGAAGAAGCGGGTATAAAGAACACGCTACGGTACATTGCAAATCAGGACTATAGTGGTGAAATCAACGTTATTGTAATCGATAATAACTCTACCGATCAGACCGCTGAAGTTGCTAAGGCTGCTGGAAAAGAGTTCGGAATAAAACTTACAGTTCTTCACGAAAGTATACCTGGGAAAAATTTTGCTTTAAATAGCGCTCTTGCTCATGTTGAAACGGAATTAATGCTTACATTGGATGCAGATACGCTTCTCCATAAATCAGCACTTAGAAATATAGTGGCACGGTTTTTATCTTCACCTGCCGATGTATGCGCGGTGGCTGGTGCTGTTTTGGTTCGGAACAGCCGAGGGAAATTCTTGGCAAAAATTCAAGAGTGGGACTACTTTTTAGGAATCGCCAGTATCAAAAGATTACAGGGGTTGTTTCAAGGAACACTAGTAGCACAAGGAGCCTTCTCATTATACAGAACAGAGTCGGTTAAGCAAGTTGGAGGATGGCCAGATGCGATCGGGGAAGATATAGTGCTAACCTGGAGATTCCTTTCAAACAATTGGAGGGTTTATTTCGAGCCGATGGCGGTTGCATTCACAGAAGTACCAGAAAATTTCAAACATTTCGTTAGGCAAAGAAGTCGCTGGGCTAGAGGTATGATTGAAGCTTTGAAGCTTGTGAAACCTTGGAGCCAACCTTCTCCGTATACAAGATATTTAACTTTTTGCAATTTTGTGATGCCATATTTAGATGCTGTCTATACATTAGTTTGGTTACCCGGCCTGATCCTAGCTTTTTTCGGATATTATTATATTGTGGGTATTATGACGGTTCTGGTTCTTCCTCTAACCTTTGCAGTTAATTTTATTTTATATTTGTATCAGAAGCGGGTATTTAAAGCATTAGATTTGAAAATTCGGAAAAACTACTTGGGTTTTATTGCTTATGTATTGTTATATCAAATGATTATGAGCCCAGTTTCGATGTGGGGGTATATTCAGGAAATGTTTAAGCTTAGACGTGTTTGGAAGTAATTGAATTGCACTTTTAGGACGAAAACATGATTGACAGTATAAGGATGTTGAGCATCCGTGGTAGCTGGCTGAAGAACGCCGCCGAAATCAAGGAAATAAATTGTGAGGCTCGGGGAACTTGGAAGCGGCACTTTGGATAAGCTGGTGCAAGCTGCCACAACGGCAAAGTAGAAAAAAGGCCGCTGCGCGTTTACCGTCAGCGGCTTAATGGATTTCCGAAGCACCCATGGAGGCATGGGTGCTCATGTATTTTTTCGGAGAGATGCCGCAGGCGGACTTAAAAGCTTTACTGAAAGCGTAAATGCTGCTGTAACCAACCTGCTCGGCAATCGCGGAGAGGGACAACCGGCTGTACATCATCAGCTCCTTGGCCCGCTCCATCCGGTACCGGATCTGGAATTGATGCGGGGACACGTCATACGTCTGTTTGAATATGCGCGAAAAGTGATACAGGCTCAAGCAGGCCGTTTTGGACAAGTCCTCCAGCCGGATCACGGTATCATAATGCTCCATGATGTGGGTCACCGCCCGCTCCATCGCACCCTGATGCAGCGAGAGCCGGTCATGTCCGGCCGCCTTCAGGCCCTTGATGACCAAATACAGAATATCCAGCACGAGCGATTTCTGCAGCAGCGGAAATTCGGCATCCCGGCGCTCGTAAGCGTGAATGAGCCGCATCAGCTCCTGATGAATTTCCGCATGGTTCTGAACCCGGATCAGATGGGGGATTTCCAGCACGGAACCCAGCCAATCCGGCCGGAGCCATAAGAGCTCCTGAGGATTGCATTCCGCTCGCAGCTTGAAGTTGATCGGTACCTCCTCGTAGTCCTCATAAAACAGGGCGTCGAAATGAATATGGGGCATCCAGCAGGCTCCCCTGGAACGGACAAATTCATGCTCAATTCCGGGCTTGAATAGCAGCAGGTCGCCTGGAGACACAGTCAGTAAATCCCCAGCAATCCGGATATCGAGCTCACCTTGTTCAACATACAGCAGTTCGTAATCAAAAATGATCCGCGGCGCCAGTTTCATGCGGTCAACTTTGTGATGCCACGCCCTTCGTACATAGGGGGACAAGGCCTGCAGCAGCTGTTGCCGGTCCATACGCTTTGACAGCTCCCTCCTTTAAGTGGTCCCGTACCCCGGGTGTCCACTCTGACAGCAATTTGGCGGTTCTTATTTCTGACAATAGCAAGAATGGATAACAAATAACAAGTCCCAACATCGATAAAGAGGAGAAACGCTTGTAGAATGACTTGTAACCGCTTTAATGAAAAATGCGATTTGATCAATGACAGGAGAGATGAGCATGGAACCTTTTAACGGACTGAATATGGGTCTAGGTAATCTATTCCGGATGTCCTCCGCACAAACGAGATCGATTAGTGCGGAAAATGTGACGGGAGCTAAAGGAAAGGGCGGCATGGCTACCCAGGGAACCGGAGCGAATGCCGGACGGGATTTGGGTCAGGGATGGAAAATATCGCCTTCGGTGGAGATCAAGCCGGGCGAGGTGTTTACCGCTGCAGAAATCGACGGATCCGGAGCCATTCAGCACATCTGGCTGACCTGCTTTCCGGACAGCTGGCGTCACTTGATACTTCGCTTTTATTGGGATGATGAACAGGAGCCTTCCGTTGAAGTGCCTGTCGGGGATTTCTTCTGCAACGGATGGTGCGAGCGGAGCAATGTCAATTCCCTGCCTGTGGCGGTCAATCCCGCCGGCGGGATGAACAGCTATTGGGTGATGCCGTTTCGGCAGAAGGCCCGGGTTACCGTAGAGAATCGGATGGACAAACCCGTAGTATTGTATTACCAGTTCACTTATACGCTAACCGAAGTGCCGGAGGATGCGGCCTATTTTCACGCCCAATGGCGCCGAAGCAATCCCCTGCCTTACAAGCAGGACCATGTGCTTCTGGATGGCGTGAAAGGGAAGGGGCAGTATGTCGGAACTTACATCGCCTGGCAGGTCAACAACACCGGATGGTGGGGAGAAGGCGAGATCAAGTTCTATATGGACGGAGACCGCGATTTCCCGACGATTTGCGGCACCGGGACCGAAGACTATTTTGGCGGCGCCTGGAACTTTGAGCACCCACAAGGACAGTACGGTGCGTTTTCTACTGCATATTTGGGCTTTCATCAGCAAATCAGACCGGACGGCCTGTATCGGAGCCAGCAGCGATTCGGGATGTACCGCTGGCATGTGATGGACCCGATCCGGTTTGAACAGGATTTAAAGGTAACGATCCAGGCTCTCGGCTGGCGTTCCGGCGGCCGCTATTTGCCGCTTCAGGACGATATCGCCTCCGTTGCTTACTGGTATCAGTCCGAGCCGCACATACCGCATCCGCCGCTGCCGGATAACGACGGGCTGGAGGTTATTTAATCCCCGCCCTTTCCGGCCAAAGCATGCATAATGCCGTTTACAATGGCCGAAAATGATGTTAATATGGTCAAAATCAAAACGGAATGAAAACGCGGTGAAGAGAAGAGTAGATGACACGGGCAGCCTTGCAGAGAGCTCCGGCAGCTGTGAAGGAGCAGGCCGCCCGTCATTGAAGCAAGCCTCCGAGCGGCGCATCGGAAGAGGGAACCTTATCCCTTCGGATGGTGTGACAGGAGCTCCTGTTACAGAGCTAGGGTATAAGCATGAATTCATGCCGTACCCGAAGAGGCGGATGTAGCGATAGATCCGCGAACCGGGGTGGCACCGCGAAATTTAATCTCGTCCCCAAGACGTCAGCGTCTTGGAGGCGGGATTTTTTTGTTTTCTTTTTGATTTATATAAGAGCAGGAGGGTACAGTTTATGGAAGGAAAAGCAAGAAAAGAAGAGGCCGTGGACTTTCTGACGAAAACCGTGATGGAGGATGTGGAGAACGCAACGTATTCAAGGCCGATCGCGACCCGGTTTCCGCCGGAGCCGAACGGCTATTTACACATCGGAAGCGCCTATGCAATTCACGTGAATGCAGCCATTGCCGAAGCATTCCACGGGAAGATGAATCTGCGGTTTGATGATACGAATCCGCTGAAGGAAGACATGAAATACGTGGAGGCGATCCGGGAGGATGTCCGGTGGCTTGGGCTTGACCTGCCGGTGTACTTTGGCTCGGATTATTCGGAAGAGATCTTCGAAGCGGCTTTGAAGCTTATCCGTAAAGGAAAGGCCTATGTCTGCGATTTGTCGGCAGAGGAAATGACGGAATACCGCGGTACGCTCACGGATCCTGGAAGAAACAGTCCTTATCGTGAGCGATCTGTGGAGGACAATCTGTCCCTGTTTCGTCAAATGAAGGAAGGCCGGTTCCCGGACGGCGCCAAGGTGCTGCGGGCCAAAATCGACATGTCTTCGCCCAACATCAATTTGAGGGACCCGGCCTTGTACCGCATCATCCACGCCGAGCATTACCGGACAGGAAGTGAGTGGTGTGTTTATCCGATGTATGATTTTGCCCATCCGATTCAGGATGCCATCGAGGGCATTACGCATTCGTTGTGCTCCGCGGAATTCAGGGATCACCGACCCTTGTACGAATGGGTGCTGCGCGAGCTGGAAGTGCCGGAACCCCCGAAGCAGCGGGAATTCGGACGCCTGAACGTTTCCGGAATGGTCACGAGCAAAAGGTACATCAGAGAGCTGGTCGAAGGCGGATTCGTCGACGGCTGGGATGATCCCCGCCTTCCGACCTTGAAGGGGCTGCGGCGCAGAGGCGTTACACCGGAAGGCCTCCGTAGGTTCATGCGGGAAGTGGGCATGCTGAGAGGGAGCAGCACGGTTGATGCCGCGATGCTCGACCACTTCATCCGCCAGGACTTAAAAGATAAGTCTGTCGCTGTTATGGCCGTGCTTGATCCGCTTAAAGTCGTCATCACGAATTATCCGAAGGATGAGGTGGAAATGCTGCATCTCATCCACAGCGATGCCGATCCGGCGCTTGGCGGCAGGGAGGTCCCTTTTTCCCGAGAATTGTATATCGAGCGGGAGGATTTTATGGAGCATCCGGTACCAGGCTTTCATCGCCTGTTTGCGGGAAGCGAGGTTCGATTGAAGGGGGCGTACTATTTAAAATGCCATCATGCCGTCAAGCATCCGGAGACCGGTGAAGTGATAGAGCTGTACTGCACGTACGATCCCGAGACGAAAAGCGGGACCGGGTTCAGCGGCAGAAAGGTGAAGTCGACGATTCATTGGGTGTCCGCCGCTCACGGCATTCCCGCCGAGATCCGCTTGTACGGCAGTCTGCTGAAAGATGAAGCGGCCGTGGCGGAATCGGACAACGATTGGGCAGAGCTGGTATCACCCGATTCCCAAATCGTTTACAGGCAAGCTATAATGGAGCCATGGATGAAACATGCTTCGCCGGATGCCAAATACCAGTTTATCCGCCAAGGCTACTTCTGCCTGGATCACAAAGATCTGACCGGGCCGGTACCGGTGTTCAACCGGATCGTATCGCTCAAAGATGCGTGGAAGAGGGAAGCATCGCGTTGACCACGGCGGAGGTGGATGAGCGTTTGGATCCCTTAGCGAATGGTTTTACCATTTTAGGATGTCGGCATGCAGGCGTTAGAGAAATACGCTGTATTTTCAGCGGCTCAGGGAGGTCCATTACGATGAAAATCCAACAGCTAACGATAAATACTCGGAATTTTGCGGAAATGAAGCAATTTTACGACGAGAAGCTCGGTCTTCCAGTGGCTGAAGAACAGCCGGACAGGGTCACCATTCAAGCCGGCGGCAGCCAGCTCATTCTTCAGAAGGCGGCAGCACCCGGCGAACAATCGATGTACCATATTGCCTTTACGATTCCGACGAATCAGCTTGGCGCAGCAAAAAAATGGGCCGCTCAGCGTGGAATTAGGCTGTTCCGCGATCAGGACGGGGATCAATTCCATTTCAAGAACTGGAATGCCGACGCCCTGTACTTTTACGATCCGGATGAGAATCTGATCGAATTCATTGCCCACCATTCCTTTGATAACGCCGAAGACGAAGACTTCACAAGCAGCCAGCTGCTGCGGATCAGTGAAATCGGGCTCCCCGTTGATGATGTGGGCGCTGCGGTGGAACGGATTCAAACGACGCTGGGACTGTCCATGTGGAGCGGCGACGGCCGGCAATTTGCGGCGATGGGCGACGCTGAAGGCTTGTTGATCGTGGTGGACCGCGATCGGCCTTGGTTTCCGGACGGGCGAGCGCCGATGGTAAGCGGGGCACGGATTGTCATTCAGGGGCAAGCAACCGAGAAACTTTTGCTGCAGGCAGACCAGTACGACATTCAGTCTCAGCATAAATAAACCGCTGGCGTTCGTTCCACATCAGTACTGAAGTTCCGGGACATCGCGATATAATAAGGAACCATTCGAAATGAAAAAGTCAGAAGGCAGGGAGTTATGGCCAACATTCACGAAATCGCCAGACGAGCCGGTGTTTCGGTGTCAACGGTGTCCCGGGTTCTCAACCAGCATCCATATGTTTCCCATGAGAAAAGAGCTGCCGTCCAGAGAGCCATCGACGAACTGGATTACACGCCAAACCGCAATGCAGTCGATTTGATCCGTGGCCGGACCCGCAACATCGGCGTGATTATCCCGTACAACAACAATCCGGCTTTCGACCGGATGCTAAGCGGCGTATTGAACAGATCGGTAGAGGAAGATTACACCGTGACCGTGCTTCCAACCCGGTATGATCCGGAGAAAGAGCTGGAGTATTTGACCATGCTGAAGAATAAACTGCTCGACGGCATTATCATCACGTCACGTGCCAACGATTGGTCGTCCATTGTCCCTTTTGCGGGATATGGTCGCATCGTAGCTTGCGAGTATACGGAACTCGAGGAAATCGGCTGCGCCTACATTGACCGGTATGCCGCGACGCTGGAGGTGTTCTCCTTCCTAAAAAACAATGGCCACACCGATGTTGCGTTCACGACGGCAAGAGGGGAAGCAAGCGTCAGCACCCACCTGACGATGCAGGCTTACCGGGACGTTTTTGGGGAAATACCGCCAGGCCGATGTATGGACGGCTGCACCACATTGAAGGATGGGATGGATGCAGCCTGTCAGTTTCTCGGCGGAAAAGACCGTCCGACCGCCGTGTATGCCAACGGGGACGAAGTGGCGGCCGGGATTCACCAATATGTTCTCTCTGCCGGACTGCGTATACCGGATGATATCGCCATCGTCGGACAGGAAAATCAGCCGATTGGCCAAGTCCTTCAGCTTACCACGGTAGACCATCAGCTCTTCCGGGTAGGAGAGGAGGCTTTTGGGCTCGTGACCCGTGGATCCAGGGAAAAAGTGCAGATCCCGTACCGGATCATTTACCGCTCTTCTTCCGGATAAACCCAACAAAAAAGACCCGAAGGAGAACATCAACGTTACTCCAACGGGTCTTTATTATGTAATTCCATCCAAAAGACAAAATTCTATGAAACATATTGAAATGTAAGTACGTATATGATATTATAATGTGTACTCCAAAAATTATTACATCATTATGTTTTATCGTATCACAGCCATTAGTGATTGTCAATATTTTTTAGACCTCAGAAAGCCGTATCAAGCGATACAGAGAGATTATTTTCAGGGGGAGGAACGTACAGGATGATGGAAGAACGTGAACGCGATGAAGTGATGAGAAATCAAGCCGAGTCGAATGAACAGGAGCAAGATCAGCCCTACGCTGACGTCGAGCTGCTGCCGACGGGCATGAAGAACGATGATTCTGTGCGTATGTACTTGAAGGGAATTGGCCGTGTCGGCCTGCTGAGCACGGAAGAAGAAATCAAACTGGCCAAGCGCGTTGCCGAAGGGGACGAGGAAGCCAAGAAAATTATGGTTGAGGCGAACCTGCGCCTGGTTGTCAGCATTGCCCGGAGATATGCGGGCCGCGGCATGCAGCTGTTGGATCTGATCCAGGAAGGCAATATGGGGCTCATCAAAGCCGTAGATAAATTCGATTACACGAAAGGCTTTAAATTCAGCACCTATGCCACATGGTGGATCAGACAGGCAATTACACGGGCCATTGCCGATCAGGGAAGAACGATCCGGATCCCGGTCCATATGATCGAAACGATTAACAAGCTGGCCCGTATATCGCGGCAGCTGGTTCAAGAGCTGGGACGCGAGCCTGAAGTTGAGGAAATCGCCGCGGCGATGGAGCTCAGCGTAGAGAAGGTTCGTGAAATTATGAAAATTTCGCAGGATCCGGTTTCGCTTGAAACGCCGATCGGGGACGAGCATGATTCCAAGCTGGGTGACTTTATTGAGGATCATGACGCCCCCGCGCCGGTTGACTCTGCGGCGTTCACCTTCCTGAAGGAGCAGCTGGGCGATGTGCTCGACACGCTCACAGAGCGGGAAGAGAACGTGCTCCGTCTGCGCTTTGGCCTTGAAGACGGCCGAACGCGCACGCTGGAAGAGGTCGGCAAAGTATTCGGCGTCACCCGTGAGCGCATCCGCCAGATTGAGGCGAAAGCGCTGCGGAAGCTGAGACACCCAAGCCGGAGCAAACGATTAAAGGATTATATCGAATAAAAGATCGTGTCTTGATCATTTCATATGTCATCATATCGATTATAAAGCTGTCTGCAGGTCAAAACTGCAGGCAGCTTTTCTCGTTGTCCCTGGCGTGAAGGTCTGAAAACGTTCGGCGCTGGTTACACTGATTTTCATAGAAGGAGGTTGAAAGATTGTGATCATCAGTATATTAATCGTGACCAATGTCTGCTGGCTGCTGCTCTATCTCCGCCAGAAAGGGATGTTGATGCATTATAGATCCAGTGCGATCGATACGCTGACAACCCATGACGAGATGAAAGAGACGCTAAAAATCGGCTTATATCATCGATATAAAAAGGAACAGGGTGAAGACAAGGACGACGGGTCCTTGGAGTTTGAAGCATTTGTCGCTGAAATGATGGAAGCGGTAAGGGGAGGACGGACCTATGTCACCCGTGCATCACGCAATTACGGAATCGATATCGAGGAGCATACCGATCATGGCTTGTACCTGGGGCTGGCCGTCTGTGCCGACGACCGGAATCCGGTGGATTACGGCCCCATTGCCGTGGTCCATTCCCAGATGGTGAAGCGCGGTGCCGTCGGCGGGTATGTGGCGACGACCGGGGAATTCACAGCCGGTGCTTACCAGTATGCCGATGAACTGAACATCGAGCTGTACAATGGGGACCGATTGGTGGAGCTGTGGGTGGGGAGCGAAGAGAGCGAGGAAGAAGAGCTTACGGAGCTCAGCCCGGCGACATAATAATGCTTTGACCCGACTGCAAGGAACAGCCGCATGGTGTTTTTGACAAGACCGCCTAGCCCAGGTGGTCTTTTTGCTGCCTGTGCCGAAATTCGTAAGGAGTACAGCCGCATTCCTGCTTGAACAGCCTGGAAAAGTACGAGTCGTTCGCGTAGCCAACTTTCCCGGCGATCATGTGAACAGGCATTTGCGATGTAGCAAGCCAATGCTTTGCCATCTGAATGCGGGTTTCGATAATGTAGTTGCCTAATGGCACACCCGTTTCCTTTTTAAATAAACGCGCCAAATAATCCGGGTTGAGATAGACGGTTTCGGCGAGGCTGTTACGCGTCAGATCATCCCCGATGTGCTTGCTGATATACAGTTTAATTTCCTCCACGACCGAGTTGGGCTTTTCCGCAAACGTCCGGTACGCCAGTGCGGTATCTACCAGATAGGCGATATACTGCTCCATATCTTCGATCGATTGGAGCGACTGCAGAAATAATTGATCGTTGGTACTCCCGGAATACAGCTTATGGGCCTGGATTTCCCGCTGCTTCAGAAAAGAGTATATCATCTGCATCAGATCAAGCCGGAGCTGCCGCAGTGCGGACACGTTCAGCGCCTGGCGCCCGGTCAGTTCATGCAGATACCGGTTTATCTCCGCGCAAAATGCGGATGCATCCCCATCACTCAGCAGGGTTTCCAGCAGCTCCAGGTTGGGCGGGACATAGGCCGCCTTGTCAACCGGCCGGTGATCGATACGGAAGACTTGATTGCGGCTGTTGATCGTTTCCTCATTGTGATGAATCAGCTGTCTGATCATGGTGTGCACCGCTGCCAAGCTGGCAGTGAGCCCCAAATGACAGCATACATCGCACTTCAGGAACCGGTTGGCTTTGGGGATGAGGGAGGCGCAAGTATCTACGACCTGATCAGTAGAAGGCTCAGCGCTCCATTGTAAAATGACGATCCAGTGGTTCTCCGTAGTTTCCAGCATCGTTTCGATCTTGTACAGGGGACTCCGCAGCAGCTCGTTCAGCACGTTGAGCAGGGCGTAATCAAATAGATCCTTGTCGTCCTTGCCCAGGCTCCCGTCGTGAGGAAATACTTTGATAAGCAGGGGCAAAAACCGGTCAGACAGCTGGTAAGACAAATGCTGCTCATCCATAACGTGCTGAATGGCCTGAGGGTCCGAGGGAAAGCTTTTGCCCGTGATCAGTTTGCGCCAGAACAGCTCCAATAGGCGATTCTGGTTTTTTTTCCACAGCTGTCCCTCGCGCGCAGCCTCCTCGATCGACCGTTCCTCGCTCGCTTTGTTGGCCGCCTTGCGGATAATCAGGGCTAATTTATCAAACTCGATCGGTTTGAGGAAATAATCGAAGCTCTGCAGTTCGATCGCTTTCTGGGCGTAGTTGAAATCCGCGTAATTCGTCAGGAAGATCGCCTGCACCCGGTAGCGCTCCTCCCGGATCCAGGCCAGCAGTTCCAGCCCGCTGCCCTGCGGCATTTCGATATCGCAAATGAGAATGTCCACAGCGTGCCGCTGCAAAATTTCCTTCGCCTGGGACACGTTATAAGCGGTGTAAATTTGCTTGATGGAGAGTGCTTCCCAGTCGATTTTGCTTTCGAGCGCCGTTACGACAAAATAATCGTCATCCACCAGTAATACGTTCATGCGATTCCTCCTTATCAATGGCTTCCCGGCGGCAATACGGGGATGGTGATGGTTACTTCCGCTCCGCCACCCTCGCGGTTGGAGAAGGAGACGTCTGCTTGACCCTTGTAGAGCAGCGCAAGGCGCTGTATCGTGTTCGTAATACCGATCCGGTTGCCGTTCTCCGCGTGCAGCGGGCCACCATGAATGAGCTGTTCCAAAATGTCCGGAGGAAAACCCGGACCCGAATCGGAGATCGTGATCCTGGCTAGATCCCCCTGCATTTCCCGGCTGACCGATAACGTAATGCTCGCCTCGGTGACGCGCGATACGGCATATTTTACGGCATTTTCAATGAAGGTCTGCAGCACGAGCGGCGGAATACGGATTTCTCCGGTTTCTGCATCTTGGGAAATATGATAGGCGAAGGCGTTCCTGTACCGGTGACGCTGGATGTCGAGGTAAATGCGGACATGTTCGATTTCATCCTGCAGCCGCACGAAATTTTGCCCGTTCTGAAAGATGTAGCGGAAGTATTGGGTTGTAGACATGGCCATCCGCTCGATCTCACCATACATTTGCATTTGGGCCATGCTGTACATGCTCGTCAGACAGTTGAGAAAAAAGTGCGGGTTGATCTGCAGTTTCATGTAGTCCAGTTGGATCCGCTGCTTTTCCAGCTCCTGCTCATACATATCGATTTTGAACCTGCGGATTTGTCCGATCAAATCCTTGAACTGCTGGCTGGCCTGCTCCAGTTCGATAATCTTGCTGTTTTTAAAATCCAATGCGGCGCTTTCCTCGTTCCACCGGGCGAGCGTATCCGAGAAGCTTTGGATCGGCCGCAGCACCCGTTTGTTGAAGTAGAGCATGACGATACAAAGAACGATAGCGATCATCAGCGCCAGCAGAATGATCACCAACTGAGCGATCATAATTTTCTCGAACGTACCGTATTTGGCGATCATTTGAACGCTGAAGGAAGCGTCGGAGAACCGGCTGGTCACGGCCGCCCGGGACTGGGCAAGGCCGAAGGGGGAAGGCTTGGCGGCATCCAGCGCCTGCGTCTCGTCCACGCGGATCGGTGTGGAAATATTTTTCCCCTGTTCATCAACGAGTGAGACGGTGCCGTTCTTCCCCATGTCGATGCTCTGCAGCGGGCGGATCAGTTCGTCTGCAGAGATGAGGCAGATCAAATATCGGTCATGATAAGGGACGATATTGAGAATATAATACTGGTTCCGGACAAGGATCGGCGTCCAGTGGGAATAAAACTTGTCGTATACATTTTTGTCCTCGGCGTAGGAAATGATCTGCCGCTTCAGTTCCAAGTAATCGGGATACCCGATGCTTAACGGAGCGCAGTTCAGGAAAAAGTCTTTGTTCTTCAGATAGATGAAAAAATGATACGCCTGGCCGTAGTTTTTCTGCAGCTCGGTAAAGCGCTGATGAAGCTGGGTGTTGGACTTTAGAAATTCGGCCGAACCGGAAGCGTTCTCATCCATCGTCTCGATGATTTGGTCATTGGCCAGCGACCAGCCCATGTAGTGATTGATGTAGGCGAAATCATGGTTGATCCGGTTGATGTACAAGTCCGCTGTATCCCGCAGGCTCCGGCCGGATTGCTGCTTGACGATGGAGATTGATGCGTAGCTGATCATAAAATCAAGGACCAGCGCCGTAAATAAAATGATAATCAGCATGTTGACGTAATGTTTGACCGGATAAGGTTTGCCGGTACGGTGGATGATTAGCCGCATGGAAGTTCTGTTCTGACGCCTCCTCCTATGATGAATGCGCTTTATTCTTCATTATATATAACCCCGGACCGTAACAAAACGCGAAATGCTCCGGATCCGCTCCAAAAGTCCGGAAAGTGACATCCTTACGTCCGGATCGGACGGTTGGCGCGGCTGCGCGGACAGGGATTACTGCACCCTGGGGTCCGGATAACGGCGGCAAGAGGTCCGATAAAGACCTTCAAGTGCATCTATAATGAGTTTGTTCCGAAAGAAAGGAGAGAGGGGGGACCTGCGTTGAAATCAGAGACATCCGGCGTTCGGCGGACCTGGGGAAGAATCGAGAGGAATTGGGGGTTGTATGTACTGCTGCTGCCGGCGGCTGTTCTGCTGCTGCTGTTCTCCTACAAGCCGATGTACGGCGTCCTCATTGCGTTTAAGGATTACAGTCCGGCGCTGGGAATTATGGGAAGTCCCTGGGCAGGGATGAAGTATTTCGAGAAATTTTTTCATTCCTACCAGTTTACCGTCACGATCAAAAATACGCTCATTCTCAGCCTGTACAGCATCGTGACATTCCCGATCCCGATCGTACTGGCCTTGATGGTGAATCAGATGCGGGCGAACCGGTTTAAAAAGTTTTTTCAAACGGTGACGTACATGCCTCATTTTATTTCTACCGTCGTCATGGTCGGCCTGATGCTGATTCTGCTGTCTCCGGGAAGCGGGCTGATCGGCAGCATGTACCGGCTGTTTGGTGCGGACGCACCCAACATCATGGGATCGGCCGGGATGTTCAGCAGCGTGTACGTCTGGTCGGATGTGTGGCAGCATGCAGGGTGGGACAGCATTATTTACATTGCGGCACTGTCAGCCGTAGATCCGAGCCTTTATGAAGCGGCGACCGTGGACGGGGCAAGCCGCTGGCAGAAAATTCGTTACATCGATATTCCGATGCTGATCCCGACGGCTGTCACCCTGTTTATTTTGCGGATGGGCGGGCTGCTGGGCGTCGGATTTGAGAAGGTGTATCTGATGCAGAACAACTTGAACATCTCATCGAGCGAAGTCATTTCCACTTATGTGTACAAAATCGGTCTGCTCAGCAGCCAGTACAGTTTCTCATCAGCTATCAACCTGTTTAATACGCTGATCAACTTCGTGCTGCTGATTCTGGTAAACCAGATTTCCAAAAAGCTCAGCAGCAACAGTTTGTGGTAAGGGAGGGAATAACACCGTGGAAGCCATGCAGGCGGCAAGCACCGCCACCGGAAGGACGGGCGGCCGGTCTTCCGACCGCGTTCTGGAAGTTTTGCTCTACATCGTCGCGGTGCTGCTGCTGATCGTTCTCATCTATCCGCTGTATTTTATCGTCATCGCCTCCTTCAGCGACCCCTCGGCCGTGGGCAACGGTCAGGTATGGCTGTTTCCGCGAGGCTTCACGCTCGACGGATACAAGGAGCTGCTGAAGCATGAGAACATTTGGATCGGATACCGCAATACCATTCTCTACACGGTCGTCGGCACAGCGATCGGTCTGATCGTGAATGTATCGGCCGCTTACGCACTGTCCCGGAAAGACCTGGTCGGTCGGAAAGCGATATCCCTGTTTTTTATTTTCACGATGTTTTTTAGCGGCGGATTGATTCCAACCTTTCTGACCATCCGGGATTTTCACATGTATAATACCTTCCTGGTGATGGTGCTGCCATTTTCGGTCGTCGTTTACGATATCATCGTAGCGCGGACCTTTTTCCAGACCAGCATTCCGGGAGACCTGTGGGAGGCGGCCCAGATCGATGGCTGCGGCAACTTGCGTTATTATGTCCTGGTCGTGCTGCCGCTGTCCAAGGCGGTCATCTCCGTGCTCGCTTTGTGGATCGCCGTCGGCTACTGGAACTCCTATTTTAACGCTTTGATATATTTGAAAAATCCCAATTTGTATCCGCTGCAGTTAATTCTGAGGAACATCCTGATCACGAATCAAATGCAGTCGAGCCTCGGCAGCGGGGAAGCGGCCAATATCGCGCTGCGGCTGGCGAATATGATGCGGTATTCTGTCATTATCGTATCCACCCTCCCGATTATGTGCCTGTACCCGTTCGTGCAAAAGTACTTCAACCAAGGGGTGATGATCGGAGCGGTCAAGGAATAAACGGCAAGGTCATTTAATAAATATTAGGGGGATTTCTGGAATGGGCAAAAAAAGAGCCGGTAAACTGTTGGTTACTTTGGGGCTGGTGTCCACGCTGCTGGTCGGTGTGACGGCGTGCAGCGGCGGCGATTCCGGCGGCAAAACCGCCGAAAGCAGCGACAGCTTCAACCAAACAGGCCTTCCCATCGTGAAGGAGACGATTACGCTGAATGTGCTGACCGTCCGGTGGGGGAACATGGGAGACACATTCACGAAGAACACCTGGCTTCAAAATTTGGAAAAAGACACGAATATCAAGATCAATTGGCAGGTCATGTCTTCCAACGATTGGGGTGAGCAGAAATCGATTATGCTGGCCAGCGGCACGCTGCCGGATATCGTCTTCGGGGACATCGCTTTCTCTGACTCGGATATCGTAAATAATCTCAGCCTTTTCCGCCCGCTGGACGATTACATCGACAAGTATATGCCGAATTTGAAAGCGGCCATGGAGGAATCGCCGGAGCTGAAGAAGCTCAGCACTTTCCCGGACGGAAAAATGTACTCCCTGCCTGCAAGACTGCCGTCCCGTCCGGTGACGCAGAATCAGCCGGTCATCAACAAAGCCTGGCTGGACCGCCTTGGGCTTCAGGTTCCCGAAACGATTGATGAGCTGCATCAAGTGCTGAAGACTTTTAAAGAAAACGACCCGAACGGAAACGGCAAAAAGGACGAAATTCCGTACAGCGGATCCGGCGACATCAGCATGGACCTGCTCAATCCGTTCGGCATTACGGATCTGAACGGTACCGGCATGATGATCAAAGACGGCAAACCGGTGTATTATCCGACGTCTGAGGAATACAAGGAAGCGATCAAGTGGGCGCATCAGCTGTTCGCAGAAGGACTGATCGACCAGGAGCTGTTTACCCAGGACAACACGATGCTGACGGCCAAGCAGCAAAATCCGGACGTATCGCTGGTCGGCTTCACCCACCAGTGGACGCCGGATGCGGTTTTCGGCAAATGGAAGGATGAATATGTCACCATACCGACAATATCCGGGCCAGATGGTAAGCGTTATCAAGTCGGTGATCCGAGTGGACTCAGCTACCGGCGTAACGAGCTGCTGATCACCACGACATGCAAATACCCGGAAGCGGCAGCACGCTGGGCGGACCAGTTTTATACCAATGAAGCCAGCATCCAGAACTTCTGGGGCGCCATTGATACCGTCATCAAGAAAAACGACGACGGCACCTATGCCCTGATGAACCCGCCGGCTGGCACCAGCGCGGACGCGTGGTATTGGGATTCCTCCGTCCGTGATTTTGGACCGAAATACGTGAGCCCAAGCTTTGAGAAAAACATTATTCTTGACCCGAGCAACGGGGACGGCCTCAAGCTGGCCATCGACAAGCTGGGCAAGGATTACGTCACAACCCCATTCCCGAATGTCATGTACACCGCTGAGGAATTCCAGGAGCTGCCGACGCTCACGACCGATATCGATACCTATGTGCGGACGACCCGTGCACAGTGGATAACGAAGGGCGGTATCGACGAGCAGTGGGACGCTTACATTAAAAAGCTGAATGAGATGGGTCTGGAAAGGCTGGTGACCATCCGGTCGGATGCCTATGAGCGTTATAACAGCGTAAAATAGCGCGCCGGACAAATCCAGACCATCGGCATCGGCTTCCAAAGGAGTGCTGAATGATGAAAGTTACGGTCTGGAATGAGTTCCGTCATGAGCAGCGCCATGCCGCTGTCCGCGAAATTTATCCGGAGGGCATCCATGGCACGATCGCCGGATTTCTGGAGAAAGCCGGATTAACGGTTGCCACGGCGACGCTGGATGAGCCTGAGCACGGATTGACCGATGAGGTACTTGCGCAGACGGATGTGCTTGTCTGGTGGGGCCATCTTGCCCACCATGAAGTCGAGGATTCGGTCGTGGACAAAGTCTACCGCCGGGTCATGGACGGGATGGGCCTCATCGTGCTTCACTCCGGCCATGCCTCCAAAATATTCGGCCGGCTGCTCGGAACGCCTACCGGGCAGCTGAAATGGCGCGAGGCTGACGACAAGGAACGGATCTGGGTCATTAACCCAGCTCATCCCATTGCCGCCGGGCTCGGCGAGTACATCGAGCTGCCGAAAGAGGAGATGTACGGGGAGCACTTTAACATCCCGGCGCCCGATGAGCTGGTGTTCGTGTCCTGGTTTGAGGGCGGTGAGGTATTCCGCAGTGGAGCCGTGTTCTACCGGGGCCGTGGCAAAATTTTCTACTTCCGTCCGGGTCATGAAACCTATCCGACTTATCATAACGAGGACATTCAGCGGGTCATCACAAACGCCGTGCAGTGGGCAGTCCCCAGCGGGGCGGCGGCTCCGGTCTACGGCAACCGGGCGCCGCTGGAGCCTATCCGGGTTAAGGGATAAAGCGCCCTGCATTACAACAGCACATATTGGCGGGAATCTTCCTCTTAGCCCGCTCCTCTCCCAGGATCGAATCATAGAATGTGATGTATTCCGATACGAAGGAGGGACTCGCTCATGAGTGAAGTAGCTGGTGCTGGATACGGCGGCGGAATGTGGGGGAACAGCGTAGCTGCCATTCTCGTTCTGTTCATTCTCCTGGTCATTATCACCAAGGCATTTATCTATTAATCTCTCAAAGGGCTTAGCTATCGGCTAGGCCCTTTGCATTTGTACAGCGGCTGAAATTCGCCTCAGACGAGGCAGGTGACTTCATGCAGGGAACACCGGTGTTACATAATTCTTGTTACGTAAACCAATTCGCGAACGCTTTGGTGCTGGATTGTTCAATATCGGGTCTTTGGAGGACATCAGCTTTTTCTTTCCCTGGTCGGTGTAGTCCCCATGTACTTTTTATAGAGCTTCGTAAAATAGTTCGGGTTGTCAAGCCCTACACGGGAAGCGATCTCCGTCACGGAATCGTTGGTTTCGGTCAGGAGGCGCCGGGCCTCCTTTACTCTGCAAATGTTAACGTATTCAACAAAAGTACGGCCCGTCAACCGCTTGAACAGCTTGCAGAAATAGTACGGATTCAGGCTGACCTGCCTGGCCGCCTGCTCGACGGTCATCTTGTCCGAAAAGTTCGATTCGATATGCCGGATCAGCTGTTTAAACCTCTCCCGGTTGGGAAAATAAGCGTTATGCGCCTCTGCTTCAAGCAGGCTCGGCTTATTCTCCCTGGCCATCAGCGTCAAGAAGAGGTGCAGCCTGGACTTCACCGTCAGCTGGTAAGCCGGAGGCTTGGAGCTGAGTTCCCCGATGATCTCCTCCAAGTGGGCCAAATAACCGGGATGCCCTTCTTCAAAACAGCTTATTTTTACAGGGAACCGAAGCCTGCCTTCCAGATAGGGGGCGACGTATTGAATATGTATGGGATCATGCAGCCAATCGTTGAACAGGGACGCATTGACAACAATGCAGTCATAATGGACGTCGCCTTCGGCGAGGGAGTAACCTACGTGAAGGCTCCCGCCGGGAATGATGAGCACATCCCCTTCAGCAGCGGCATACGGTCGGCTGTCGATATGGATGACGGCGCTGCCTCGCTTCATGACGAGAAGCTCGAAATGCTCATGCCAGTGCAGGTACAAAATACAGTGGCCGGCGCGGGCGGCAAGACAGCGGTTCTGAAAAAGCTGAAACGGATAAGCCGTATTTTCCAGCGCGGTATCTTCCCATAAGTCCCTGGGATAGGTCATCACCACACCCCCTCAAAATCAGACTAGTATTCCACAAGATCGGGTAGAGAAAACGGCGGTTCTCCCCGCTATAATGGTGGTGTTATGAATACTATATGTCAATATAGGAGTGATCACAATATTGAATACCAACATCATCCGTATCGGAACGCTTGTAGGCGGCGCCGACGCGGTCCGGGTGATCCCGCAGATCGTCAAGCACGGCTTTGAATCGTTTAATCTGACCTTTTGGCAAACCTCGGGGGACACCGATCTGAAAGAGCTTGCTGCGCGAATGAGGGAGCTGGCGGATGAGCATGATTTTGTCATTTCGGCCATCAGCGTGTTCGGCAATCCTTTGACCGGGGAAGGCAACAATGCGGATACGCTGGCGACATGGGAGCGGCTGATCGATCATGCCCATCTGTTTGGCACTGAAATTGTATCCGGTTTCACGGGCCGTTTGACGGGTCGTCCCATTGACGAATCCATCCCGAAATTTACAGAGGTATTTGGCGAGCTGGCGCGGCGGGCGGCAGGTCAAGGCGTCAAATTGGCTTTTGAAAACTGCGATATGGACGGCACCTGGAGAACCGGGGACTGGAATATCGCCCATGGTCCGGCTGCGTGGGAAATGATGTTCAATGCCGTGCCCGCGGACAATCTTGGACTGGAATGGGAGCCGTGCCACCAAATGGTCAGCCTGATCGATCCGATCCCGCAGCTTCGCAAATGGGCCCCGAAAGTGTTCCATGTGCATGGAAAAGACGCTACGATCGCATGGGATGTCGTCAAGGAGCACGGCGTTCACGGCAATCAGCCGTTCGTCTGGCACCGGACGCCGGGATTCGGCGACAGCAACTGGGCGGACGTCATCACTATTTTGCGGCAGAACGGATATCAGGGAACGATCGACATCGAGGGCTGGCATGACCCGGTTTACAGGGGCGAACTGGAGATGACAGGCCAGGTTCACGCATTGAATTATTTAAAACGGTGCCGGGGCGGGGATTTCATCCCGAATCCGGTGTAGGAGGACAAGCGGATGACTGCGAAGTACAAAGTCGTCGTCGCAGGCTGCGGCGGCATGGCGAATACCTGGGTCGACTACGCGGCCGGCCGGGAAGACACCGAGATCGTCGGACTGGTGGATATTAACAAGAATGCGGCGCTGGCGATGGCTGAGCGCAAGTCGCTGAACTGCCCCGTATTTACAGATGTGAAGGAAGCGATACAAGCTTCGGGAGCGAATCTGGTTTTTGACGTGACCATTCCTTCGAGCCATCATAGCGTGAGCACAACGGCCCTGGAGCTGGGCTGCGACGTATTTGCGGAAAAGCCGCTGGCAGAAACGATGGAGGACTGTCTCGACATTGTCCGGAGTTCGGCGCGGACCGGGCGCACGCATGCCGTGATGCAGAATCGCCGTTACGACCCGCGCATCCGGGCCTTCCGCAAGCTGATTGCCGGGGGGACCATCGGGCGCACGGGGTTTATCGGGGCAGACTTCTTTATCGGCGCACATTTCGGCGGCTTCCGCGATATAATGGCCAGCCCGCTGCTCCTGGACATGGCGATCCATACGTTTGATCAGGCCCGCCTCATCACGGGAGCCCATCCGGTCTCGGTATACTGCCACGAATTTAATCCTCCAGGGTCCTGGTATGAGGGGAATGCCATGGCGATCTGCATCTTTGAGATGTCCGACGGCACAGTTTTCAACTACCGCGGCTCCTGGTGCGCCGAGGGGATGCCGACATCCTGGGAAGCATCCTGGCGCGTCACCGGAGAAAAGGGGACGGCCGTTTGGGACGGACACGGCGAACCTTATGCCGAAGTCGTATCCGAAGGGGATCAGGACGGCAAGTTTATCCGCGAATATACGCGCGTACCCGGCGTGCTTGATTCCATGCGCAACACCTTTCATCACGGCTGCTTGGACGAAATGTTCGCGGCGCTTGAAGCGGGGCGCAAGCCGGAAACGGACTGCAGTGACAACATCTACAGCATGGCCATGGTGCTTGCTGCACTGGAAAGCGCCAAGACGGGCAGCAAGGTGCTGATCCGGGATGTTATGGAGGCGGGTCCTGCGGTGCAGGAGGCGTAACCCGTAGATTCCAACTTATCATAGAGGATGAATTTGTTATCATTCATTCCTTTGCTGTTACATGACATGACGAGGACTGCCGGCTTTTGCCGCAGTCCTTTTTTTTGCTGAGTCAAGTTTTTACTTTACCGGGCTGAAAATTTAATGAGGTTAACGATCCCTTTACATTCCAATGACATGCCGTAAATAAAACCTCTCTACACTGAAGTATGCAGCCATCAGGATGCAGACAACATTTCAGGAGTGAAGGAGAGACTTACCCATTGAAGAGGACAAGTAAGCTGCAGCGCAGCGTGTCCGCTGTTATGCTTGGCAGTATGCTGATCAGCGCGGCGGCACCCGTCAGCTATGCGGACGGCCTGAGCGATCAGACGGCGCCTTTCATGACGGCGGAGCCGGTGAACGATCCCGCCGCCCCCGCAGCAGGTAACAGCACGAACACGGAGACCCCGCAGGAGGGGCAGGAGACGCAAAATACGCTGCAGATCGATCATCAGGCACCTGCTGAAGTTTCG
Organism: Paenibacillus rhizosphaerae; assembly: GCF_014192015.1. Classification (GTDB taxonomy): domain Bacteria; phylum Bacillota; class Bacilli; order Paenibacillales; family Paenibacillaceae; genus Paenibacillus_AQ; species Paenibacillus_AQ rhizosphaerae. The sequence continues at coordinate 1,272,238 of NZ_JACHXJ010000001.1, forward strand.
GCCGATCAGGATTTCACAGTGAGTGCCGTCATAACAGGAACAGCCGCAGCCTCTTGGTCAGGTGTCGTGAAGTATGTGGTGGACGGGAACACCGAAGCATCGGTACCGTTGGTACGGGCCGAAGGCAAGCAGGATACATACAATGCAATCATTCCAGCAGAGGCGTTAAAGGGCACTATTCTGAATTATTCGATAACGCTGCTGGACGAACAGTCCAAGGTGCTGCAGACAATCGCTTATAACACGCCTATCAAGGGAAGCGAAACAGGCGCAAGCACCGGGCAGGATGCGGTGCCGAATATTTCCACAGCCGATTTACCGCTTCTGATTACCGAGTTGGTTCCGGATACCGACAACGTAAATGGGGCTGATGCTTACGAATATGTCGAAGTTTATAACAACACGGATCAGGCCATCAATTTCAAGGACTATTCATTCTTCTACAATAATACAAACACTTGGAAGCCGGTCACGGATGGGGATATGATCATTCCTGCACACAGCCCGGCCGTATTCTGGATTATGAACGGCAAGAACGATGCCGAAACCCAGGAAAGCTTTAATGCAAATTTCGAAACGAGCCTGTTGGAGGGACAGAACCTGTTCCGGATCAACGGCGGCGGTGGCATGGCCAATAGTGACGCTAGAACGCTGTCCATTAAGGACAGTACTGGAAATATCATCATGACGGCTTCATACGAAGCCCAGCATGTCAAGACGAATCAGGGCATTCTGTTTCAGCATCCGGCGGCAGGCAGCGTGCAAATGGCGGTGATGGCTGCTTCCGGACAAACCCCGGCGACACCGGGAACGGTTGATCCTGCACAGATCATTCCAGTTGAAGTACCTGAAGGAAGCGAGACGGTTATCACCCATACGCCGCCAACTTCTGTTGACGTGCAGGACCTCGAGATTCAGGCCCATGTCGAGAATCCGGGCAAGAACAGCGACGGTACTCCGGCCCCTGTGCAGCTGCTTTACAAAACGCCTGGCCAAACGAGATATACGGTGATCCCGATGACTGACGCTCAAGGTACGGGCGACTATAAGGCGACCATTCCGGCCGCGGCGCTGGTTGAGTCCCAAATCGATTACCGCATTGCAGCCAACGAGACGGAGAAAGCATACTCCGCCAAGGTGAACCTGCCCGAATTTGACCCGGCTAAGGCACCTCCGCTGCTGGTCACAGAGCTAGTTCCGAATACCACGAACGTGACCGGGACGTCGACCGACGCATATGAAGCGATTGAAGTGTATAACAATACCGACCAGCCGGTTTCTTTTAATAACTATAAGCTGTATTACCGCTACCCGGATAAAGGGACGGCCGGTGATGTCGTATGGCCATCGACGAAGGAAGACTTTGTTATCCCATCCAAGGGAACGGTTGTTTTCTGGATCAAAAACAGCGCCAACCAGTCTTATACGGCGCAACAATTCAACGACTTCTACAAAACGAATCTGGTGGAAAACGATAATCTGTTTATGATTCAAAGCGACGGGATGTCCAATTCCGGACGCCGCGCCATCGTTATTAAGACCAATACCGGCAAGGAGATTTCGGCGGCTTATTATGACGCGGATACCTTGTACGAAAACGGCACGAAAGGCGACGAAACCAAGGAAAACATGGGGCTGCATTATGCATTCCCGCAGAACGGCAGCACGACCATGATCAAGGCAAGCACCGGAACCCAAGCGGCATCCCCGGGATCGGTAGCGGCCTCTCAAGTCCCAAGCGAGCCGGTCCATCAGGAAGAGGACAACAATGCTCCGACGATCGAAGACGTCACCAAGGTACGGGAAATCGATCAATCCAAGAGCCTGGAGCTGATCGCTGATGCCCAGGATGACAAGGAAGTCCGGTCCGTTCAGGTATACGTTCGCTCCGACAAGCAGAGCGACTATACATTGCATAACCTGTCTGAGGATTTCAACGATACGATGTACCACTACAAGCTGTCCTCCGCCGAGTTGATCGGCCGAAAATACATCGAATATTATTTCGTCGCGTCAGACGGCGTAAACGAAACGAAATCCGACGTTGTCAAAGTAGACGTTACGGGCGGACCCGATTCTTCTCCGCTGCGGCTGAACGTGAAGGATCAACAGGTCATAAAAGGGACAAGCACCATTAAAGGTACGGCCGAATCCCTCGGATCAGGCAGCCTGCAGCTGAGCATTGACGGCAAACCGATTGCGGATGACAGCACGTTCACCCAGCTGGAGCATGACGCTTACTTTGTTTTCGATGCGGTCAATGTCGATTATTACTTCAAAAATGCAGTGACGATGGGACCGGCAGAGCTCGGAGACCAATCGATCCTGTATACGTTCCTGGATCCGATCACAACATATACGACGCTCTCATTCCCGATCAGCGCCGACCGCCTCCAGGCGGGTAACGACAACGTTATCTATGTTCGCGCCGGTTCCAAAACGGGGCCGTTCGACGACCGCCCGGAAGAGAACAAGGACGATTTCGAGATCAAGAACGTAAGACTTGTGCTCGCGGACGGAACTGAAATCTGGGACCCGGCCTATGCCGTTAAGGATCAAGTGATCAAAATGGGGGATTCCGCCGGGAAAAACGAGTCCGTAGGGTTCAAGTTTAACCTGACTGCCCACCAGCTGAAGTCCAAGGCTTACGCCTGGAACACGCTCGAAGCGAAAGACGGCCCACACGAAATCAAAGTGACGGACGGAACGGATGAATTTAAGTCAAGCGTCATTGTGGACAACACGCCACCGGAGATCAAACCGTCTATCGAAGACGGCAAGGAATATCGCGGGGAGTTTACGCTGGATGCCGAAATTAAGGATGCCTTCGCCGGGGTGGACAAGGTCGATGTGAAGCTGGACGATCAGAGTGTCAAGCTTCCGTATCAAACTTCGTCCGGATCGCTGACGGGCGGCATGCATACGCTGACCATTCATGCGGTGGACACCGCGGGCAATGAAAGCACGAAGACTGTGAAATTCACAGTTCCGGACGAGAATCCGCTGGCTCCGGAGCTGGTCAGCCCGCAGCAAGGGCAGACGAACGTGGGAAGCAGCGCCAATCTGACGGTGAAGGTGCAGGACCCCAGTCAGGACATGATGAACGTACTTTTTTACAAAGGGTATAAATACGACGGTAACCGGACGGAGGACTTTACCGGTTACTTGAATGCTTCGGTGACCGAGCCTCCGAAGGAAATGGCTTCTGCCGGCGAAACGCAGATGAATCCGGGAGACTACGCCAAAATCAGTGCGGAAGACGGCAAATATTTAATGAATGAGTCGGTGGACAAGTTCCCTTATCAACGATTCCAAGTGAAGCTTGACCCATCCGTGAAAGCGGCGGATCGCGTGGACATCCACTGGAAAGGAAAATCGCTTGAAGGCCGCAAGGTCAGCCTGTATGCCTGGAGTCCTGCGCAGAGCCAATGGATCCAGCTCGACCATGTGATCGCGGGAACCGAAGACTTTGAGCTGAACGCGACCGTCCAGGCGGGAGATTATGCATCCGGCCAAGCGATCGACGTCATGGTGCAGGACGAAATCGCCGCGGCGGCAGATGGTGCGGCCGCAGGCACCAAGCCTTCGCCAGAGCAGGAAGATCCTTATGACTTCTCGTTTGTCTGGATGTCCGACACGCAATATTATTCGCAAAGCTATCCGAAGATTTATCAGGATATCGTCAACTGGATCGTTGCCCAAAAGGAAAAGATGAATATTCAATACGTCATTCACACGGGCGACGTCGTCGACAAATCCTATGAAGAGTATCAGTGGGTCGAAGCCGACAAGGACATGAAGGTGCTGGAGAATGCCGGCATTCCTTACGGCGTCCTGGCTGGTAACCACGACGTGGGTCATCAGGACAACGATTATACGAAGTTCAAGGAGTATTTCGGGGAGGACCGGTTTAAAAACAACTCGACGTTTGCCGGCTCTTATGACAACAACCGCGGTCATTACGATCTGGTGTCCTCGAACGGAAATGACTTTATCATCGTCTACATGGGTTGGGGCCTCGGGGACGACGAAATTGAATGGATGAACGAAGTGGTTTCCAAGTATCCGGAGCGCAAAGCGATCCTGTGCCTGCATGAGTACATGCTCGTATCGAATAACCGAGCGCCGATTGCGGACCAAATTTTCGAAAAAGTCGTGAAGCCGAACAAGAATGTCATCGCTGCACTGTCCGGGCATTATCACGACGCGGAGCTGAAGGTGGATGAGCTCGACGACAACGGCGACGGCGTGCCTGACCGCAGCGTGTATCAAATGCTTGCCGATTACCAGGGAGCGCCAGAAGGCGGGCTGGGTTACATTCGTCTTATGCAGTTCGATATGAAAAACAACAAGCTTCATATCAAAACGTATTCGCCATATTTGAACGATTATAACTATTATGATCCGCAGGAAAATCCGAACAAGGACGAGTTTGACCTGGATCTGGATCTTCAGCCGAAAAAGAAACAGGTTGCAACGGATTACATCAGCGTCAAAGTATATACCGATAGCGAAATCGGCAGCAGCCGCGATGTGGCCAGCGGGTCTCAGGCATCTGTCGTATGGAACGGATTGCCTGCGAACAGCTACCAGCAGTGGTACGTGAAGGCGGAAGACGCGCACAGCGGCAGTACGCTCTCCGATATTTGGGACTTTTACACCGGGAAAAACAATTCCGGCAACCCCGGAGGCGGTAACGGAGGAAATAACGGTGGAAACAACGGAGGCGGCAGCGGAGGCAACGGTGGCGGAAATGGCGGCGGAACAACCCCATCACAACCGGGCAATGGAAACGCCACTTCCTCTGAAACGCCTTCTGCTCCGGGAACGGGCGGCAATAAGGGAACCGTGGTGCTGAAGCCGGGCACGAACGGAAGCTATCAGGCCGATGCGAAAGTATTGGACCAAGCGATGACCGAAAGCACGAATGGCAAAATTGTCATCACGCTCGACGGAGCGAATGGTCAAGGGCAACAGGCGGCTTCCTTGTCCCTGCCTGCAGCCAGCGTGGCCAAAGCCAAACAAAACGGTCTGTCTCTGATCGTTACCGGGCCGGACATGACGGTTACGGTGCCAGCGGCATCATGGCCGGGCTCACTGACCGATGCGCAGCAATTGGTTCTGCGTATGGATGCGACAATGAACAGTACAGCCACCCAGGCTGTTAGAGATGCCATCGGCACAAATTCCGAATATAGTCTCGCCGGACCGGTGTACACACTGAGTTTGGTTAAGGTCAATGGTCAGGCCGAATCCGAGATCCAGAATCTGGGTGGACCCGTTACGGTCGAGGGTAAACTCACCACGGAGCAGCAGCAAAACCTGGATACCGACTACGCTGGGGTTTATGAACTGGGCAGCGGCCAGCCTAAATACCTTGGCGTGCACTTCAGCGGCAGCTCGTTCAGCTTAACCGCAGATCATCTTGCTCCGTTCGCTGTGCTGGAGTATCATAAACAATTTGCGGATGTGAACGGCTCCTGGGCGGACGAATACATCGGCAAGCTGGCGGCCAAACATCTGGTCAACGGACTCGACGATAACCAGTACGGGCCTAAGCTGAACGTCAGCCGTGCGGATTTCCTCACGCTGGCTATGCGCATCATGGGAACAGCCTCGCAAGCTACGGGAAGTTCGGCCTTCACGGATGTTCCGGCGGACAGCTATTACGCCGGCGCGGTGGCTGAGGCCGCAAAACTCGGGCTCATCCAAGGAAGCGGCGGCACGTTCAGACCGCTGGATCCGATCAGCCGTGAGGAAGCCGCATCCATTATGGCTAAGCTGGCGAAAGCGATGAACTGGAGCGGCGAATCGGCTGCATCGAGCAGCTTCGTCGATATGCAGGACGTATCCGGATGGGCTAAGCAGGCTGTTACGGAAGCCGGTCAGCTCGGACTGATGAACGGTAAAGGCAGCGACATGTTCGATCCGCAGGGTCAAGTCACCCGCGCAGAAACAGCGAAGATGATGTACACGCTCATCGCGCAAAAATAGTATCTTCGAATGAGACGGAAGGCGGCGGTTAAGCCTTCCTGTCTGCCGCAAGCCGGCGCCAGAACTTTTGGCGCCGGCTTGCGTGCGTTTCGATTCGGGCCTTGAAAATGGCGAACGTGCGTTCTATAATCAACACATAAACGAAAAATCCTGATGGACCCCCTAAGTCGCGAGACAGAGGTGCGTGAGACGGTTACGTTAGTGATTAAGCAACACAAGCCATTTATTTTCACTAGAAATAGTTGTTAAATGCTTGTAATTCAGTTTCGATTTCCATAAAGTTTCGGAGCTGCCATGATATAATAATTTTGATTTGCAAATCTGGTTAGGCTGGTTCGCATTTTGTTTAGAAATCACCGGTTAGGGATGGATGTACGTGAAAAATAACGAAAGAGGACCCATTGAATTTACGGAAATCGACCTGGGCGGAGATGCCGGCGAAGGAATGCGCATTCCCGCCCGGGACCCCGCTGCCTCCACTCCGTCAAAATCCATAACGTTCAGTATGGAGAGCCGGGAGCAGGCCTTCGCCGAGGAAGCGCTTGGGAGAGCGGATGAAGTTGGCGATCCGGCCCCATTTGTTCCTTTTATGAGCTATTGGGCGACTTACCAGCAGATGACCGAGGCTCAGCGGAATTGGTATTTTTACTGGAGGAGCGAAGTGCGGCAGGGTCGTTATCATCCTACGGATCTGTCCTATGTCTTCATATACGTTTATGAGCTGATTCATCAAGTCGGCTGGTCCGATCCCAGGGAAGGATACAGGCTGCTGGATGAGATTTGGACGGCTTACCGGGACAAGTTCCCCAGGCTGGATCATTATTTAAAGGAATGGACCGCCGATTTTGTGCTTATTCACGAGCTTGATATTCCGTTGATTCACATTACGCAAAGGGCGGGCAGCTTGCTGTCCCATGAGCTGATGGATTTGGAGCTCGTGCGTTTGTTCCAAGAAAAACCGCTGCAGATTCCGATGGAATTGCTGCTAATCTTAAGCGACTACGATGTCCAAGACAGCAGGTTTTATCTGGAAGCGGGCCAGGAGGATCTGGATGATCATGTTCCACGAATTGTATCGCTGGCTGCCGGGTATTTGCGCGAAAAGGAAAACGATCAATGGAAGGAATTATTTGCGCCGGACATACCGCCAAAAACGACCGAACGGTATTTGTTCCACAGAGCAGTGTACGATGCCCGTTTGTATGGTCGTTTACTTCCGGTCACCACCACTCCGATCCGAAATCATGCTCCACTGCGGAACTGGGTGACGCAACTCATCCGGTACACGGAAAATAAGCTGCGGGAACACCGCGGATTCAAGGGGCGTCTAAGAGGTGTAGAAATCGCCCCCTCAATCGAGCGTCTTGTGGAGCTTTATTTGAAGCGGGAGCTGAACGGCCGGAAGGAGGAGAGACCGGCCATTGTGATCGATTCGGACAAGCTTGCTTCTCTGCAAAAGGACACCGAATATGTCCGCAGCATGCTCACTGTTGAAGAACCGGGCACGCCAGGGGAGAATGACGAGGATGCAGCTGGCTCAGCAAATCAGTCGAGCGACGTCTATTCGGATCCGTCTGGTCACGGGACGGCCACCGTCCCGATCGCTCGTCTTCACTCAGATGAGGCGAGGGAACCTGCAGGCGATACGGAGACGGCTCCCCGATTTGAGTCAGGATCTGACCAAGTTACGGATGCAGCTGCAGGCACCAATCAAGAACAGGTAGACTTACCTGAAACGGATCACAAGCCGGAACTCGCAGCAGCAGAACAACAGGCAGGGTTGGACTCGGTGTCATTGGATTCCGCCGTAGCCACAAATGTCATTTCGGCAGCTTGGGACACCTCCGGTCTGGATGAGGAATGGACCCGCTTTGCTGAGATGCTGGCACCATACCAGCTGGAGGCGCTGCGGGCATTGGCAGGATCTTCTCCGGATGCAGACTTGATCCAGGTGGCTGACCGTTACGGGACGATGCCCGGTTTGATCATTGATGAAATCAATGACTTGGCCATGGAGACGATCGGCGACCTGGTGGTTGACGGGGACCGAATCGCTGAGGAATATATGGATTGCTTGGAGAACTTGAAAGGATGAACCGAATGAATGAAGTGAAAATACCCAAAAGGCTGACCACCGCGCTCGTGAATTCACTGACGGCGGGGGTCGTGCCCCGCGTAGGGCTGGAGCATGTCGCCGTGGGACGCCGGGCCGAAGTGGACGCCATTTTAAGGGATATGGACAATATCGCCGAAGGGGGAGCAGGCTTTAAATTTATTACCGGCCGTTACGGGAGCGGAAAAAGCTTCCTGCTCCAGACCTTCCGTAACTATGCAATGGACCGCGACTTTGTCGTGGCGGATGCCGATTTGTCTCCGGAACGGCGGCTGGTTGGCACGAAAGGCCAGGGATTGGCCACGTACCGCGAGCTGATGACCCATTTGTCTACCCGCACACGGCCTGACGGGGGAGCCTTGGAAGCCATTCTGCAGAAGTGGATCGCCGGCTTGCAGCAGTCCGCGATGCAGGAGAAGGGACTCCGTCCGAATGACGCCGGACTCAATGAAGAGGTGGAGCAGCGGATTTTCACGGTGACTTCGCAGATGCAGAGCCTGGTACACGGGTTTGATTTTGCCAAGGTACTGTCGGTCTACTGGAACGGTTATAAGCTGGGCGACGACGACCGCAAACAGGCGGCTCTGCGCTGGCTTCGCGGTGAAATCCCGACGAAGACGGAAGCGCGGCGGGAGCTCGAGGTCGGCGTGATCATCGATGACGACAATTGGTACGATTACATGAAGCTGTGGGCGGAGTTTACGGCAAAGATCGGATATAAAGGGCTGCTGCTGTTTATCGACGAAGCGGTCAATTTGTACAAAATTACGAACAGCGTTTCCCGGCAGAGCAACTATGAGAAGCTGCTGACGATGTTTAATGATACGATGCAGGGGAAAGCCGAACACCTCGGCATCTTTATCGGGGGAACGCCGCAGTTCGTGGAGGATGAGCGCAGGGGACTCTTCAGCTACGAAGCGCTGCGCTCCCGCCTGATCGAAGGCCGGTATGCGGGAAGCGGCTTCGCGAATTACTCGGGACCAATCATTAAGCTGGAGATGCTGTCGAGCGAAGAAATTTTTATCCTGCTGGAAAAGCTGACGCGAATTCATGCCATGCATTATGGATATGAGCCTGCAGTAGGCAGCGGAGAAATCATTACGTTTATGGAAAATGCAGCCGGGCGGCTCGGGGCGGATCAGCTGCTGACCCCGCGCGAAGTGATCCGCGATTATATGGATCTGCTTCACACCCTGCATCAGAATCCGGGAATTACCTTTGAGCAGCTGGTCGGGGAGCGCAGCGTGAAGCCGGCGGATGCCGATCCTGACGAAGTTAGCGACTTTTTGGCGGAGTTCGAGCTATGAGCGGTAACCCGTTTTATAAGCTGGCTCCCTTCATTCAGGAGTATATTTACAAAAAAAGGTGGGAGACGCTTCGGCCGGCTCAGGTCGAAGCGCTCAACATCTGCTTCGACACGCGGAATCATCTGCTGATCGCGGCGGGGACGGCTTCCGGAAAGACGGAAGCCGCCTTCTTTCCGGCCATGTCCGAACTGCACGAGCGGCCGGCGAAGTCCGTCGGAATATTGTACATTGGGCCGCTCAAAGCGCTCATTAACGACCAGTTTGAACGGATGAAGGACCTGCTGATTGAATCGCGGATTCCGGTATGGCACTGGCACGGCGACGTATCCCAGGCGGAAAAAACAAAGCTGATGCGAAATCCTTCGGGCATTCTGCAAATTACCCCCGAGTCGCTGGAAGGGCTGCTGATGAACCGGCCGAATGCGATCCCGGCCCTATTTCAAGATCTCCGATATATCATTATTGATGAGGTGCATGCGTTTATGGGCGCAGATCGGGGCATTCAGGTGCTGAGCCAGATCACCAGGTTGGAGCGGATGGCAGGCTGCCATCCTAGACGGGTCGGCTTGTCCGCCACTTTGAGCGACTACGATTCCGCGACCGCCTGGCTCGGTGCGGGAAGCCCCGAGCCTGTATCCGTGGTCACCTCGCCGGGCGGCCGCAAGCTGCGGCTTCGGGTCGACCATTTCTCGTTTCCCGATGCGCGGGATGAGGAGCAGGCAGAGCAGCTGCAAAACGCTCGTAAAGCATACTACGAGTATATTTACGAGACGACGCATCTGAAGAAGGCGCTGATTTTTACGAACAGCCGGTCCGATGCCGAGCTGACGACGCTGGAAATGCGCAGGGTCGCGGCCAGACGCAACCAGCCGGACGTATTTTATGTGCATCACGGCAGCATCTCGGCCATGCTGCGGGAGGAAGCCGAAAGCGCCCTGAAGATCGGGCCGGGACCGGCCGTGGCGGCGGCAACGCTGACGCTGGAGCTGGGTATCGACCTGGGGGAACTGGAGCGGGTGGTGCAGCTTGGCGCGCCGTACAGCGCATCGAGCTTCGTTCAGCGGCTTGGCCGGTCCGGACGCAGGGGCGATTCCGCTTCCGAAATGCTGTTTGTCGTGCAGGAGGAAGAAGACGAGGAAGCGCCGTTACCTGCGAGAATGCCCTGGACCCTGCTCCGGGCGATCGCGGTGATTGAACTCTACGTGCGCTATAAATGGGTGGAGCCTCATGACATCCGGCGGATGCCTGTCGGGACGCTCTACCATCAGACGATGAGCATGCTGAAGAGCATAGGGGAATCCGAACCCGCCGAACTGGCGCGTGCGGTCCTTACGCTTCCTTCGTTCAAACATGTGACGCCCGACGAGTTCAAAGTTTTTCTCAGCTACCTGATCCAGACCGACCACATCCAGTGGACCGAGGAACAGACCCTCATCATCGGGCTGACGGGCGAGAAGATCGTGAACAATTACCGTTTTTATGCGGTATTTAAAGATGACGAGGACCATGTCGTGTACAACGGATCCGAGGAAATCGGCTCCATTACGACGGTTCCGCCGCCCGGTTATTGCTTCTCCCTGGCCGGGAAGCTGTGGAAAGTGGTCGAGGTGGACACCAAGCACAAGGCGGTCTATGTCAAGGCGGCCAAAGGCAAGGTGGACACGCTGTGGCTTGGTTCGGGCGGCGACATCCACACGAAAGTGATGCGGAAAATGAGAGAAGTGCTTGCCGATTCTGCGATTTATCCGTACTTGTCGCCACAGGCGGTGAATCGTTTGGAACGAGCCCGGCGACTGGCGAGAGAAAGCGGACTCCTCCGCGACATCGTCATTCCGGCCGGCGGCGATTCGCTTTTTGTGCTGCCGTGGGTCGGCAGCAAGCAGTTCCGCACGCTGGAACGGATGCTGAAGCACCACTTGGCAGGTCGGCTCTCTCTGAGATCCATCGTCCCTATGGAGCCTTACTACATGGTCGCGGCCGGCAACAGCGACGCCGGCACGCTGATCCGAGAGATCGCGGTGGAATGCGCCCGGTGCGGCGAAGAACAGCTCCTCGCTCCGGAAGAAGCCCCGTACCTTGGCAAGTACGATGAATTTGTGGCTCCGGATCTGGTTCGCCGTGCGTTTGTCGTCGACGGGCTGGACCTCAAGGGACTGAAAGAAGGAATATTGGGGGATCCGGCCGAGTTTTCATCCTAATGGATACGAACGGGGGACTTGGAGTGTCAGCAAACCAGGATAATCATTCTTTTCAACGTCTGCAGGCCGCTCAACAAATCCCGATTGGGGTCATCGGGCCCAAACGTTTGGTTGAACAGATCCTGCGCGTGATCGAGACGTTTCCTTCTTTTGAGGCGGTTCCCCGGGGATTTGAAGATGCGGCGGAGGCGGCAAAGCTGGCAGAAACGTTAACCGGTGAGACGGAAGTGCTGCTCCTGACCGACCCGTTGTCTCACAGGAAGGTCAAGGAAAACCCACGGGTAACCGTTCCAGCCCATTACGTACCGTTAACCGATGCGGGCCTCTATAAGGCGCTGTTTGCGGCGCATCAGCGCGGCCTGCTTAACCGGGGAATCTCTGTGGATACGCTCACCGAAACGATGGTGCGCAGAGCCTGCAGGGATTTAGGGATGACCGATGAGCGGTGGAACGTGTATGACGGTCCGGTATATGCGTCTCCGGATAAGCTGATCGCTTTCCATCAAGCCGAATTTGCGTCGGGCAGATGCTCCATCGTTTTTACAGGACAGCAGGCAGTGGCACGGCACTTGGAGGAAATGGGTATCCCTTCGGAGTGGCTGCTTCCTTCCGATCAAGATATCGTCGTCGCGCTCGAGCGGGCGCTTCTGTCGACGGAGACCCGGCGGAGCAAGGAGTCTCAAATCGTCGTCGGGATGATTAACGTCGACCATTTCGAACGCGTAGCCATGCAGCGGAGCAATGAACATGAGGTCCAGAAGCTGAAGCTGGACATCCACCGCATGGTACTCGACTATGTAGAATCGCTGGACGGATTTCTCGCCCACCAGGGCGGGGACGAATACCTTTTCTTTACGACACGGGGCATCTTCGAACGCGAAAGCGGCGGATACAAGACGATTCCGCTGGCCAAGGATGTGAATACGACGCACGGCATTTCGCTGAGCATCGGGATCGGCTTCGGCCGTTCGGCCAGCCTGGCCGGCACTCATGCCCGAACTGCGATGCGGAAGGCGAAGGAAGCAGGTGGGAATGCCTGTTTTATCGTCAGGGAAGACGAGACGCTGATCGGACCGCTCGAGATGGCCGATCCGGTACGGGAGGTGCTGTCTTTCACCGATGCGGAGCTGATGAAGCATGCGGAGGATGCCGGCATGACCAGCGCATATTTGAGCCGGCTGCTGCACAACCGGGCTAAAACCGGTCAAACCGATTATAAAGTCCATGAGCTGGCGTCACTGCTCGGCATTACGGTGCGAAGCGCGCATCGCCTGCTGCTGCAGTGGATCGACCACAGCTTGGTGGAGATTGCCGGTATGGAGAAGGTGCCGCGCGGGCGGCCGCGGCAAATATTCAGGTTTACATGTTTAGACAAGGCTTCGTACGAAGCAGGAGACGTGCCTGATTGAATTTCTGGGTATTCGGATTTTGTGGTGGAACGAGCGAAAACCAACAACCAGTATTTCAAGAAAATGGTTATGAGAACAATCAGCTTCCTAAACGGGGAAGAAGATTGAATGCCTAACGAACACGAGAACTGAAAATGATGTTTACCTGCGGGGAATCTTTTAAAGAAGATTCTCCTTTTTGTTGGGGGTGCCTATGCAGCGTATTTGACGATATGAACGATCTTGTTAGCTTGTTAATTGCGTTTTATATAGCTGTACAACTTGCGTTGCTACAGCTTCAATATCACTATCTAATTCTTCTAATACATAGGATTCCAAAACTCCCATTGTTGCCGTTCCTAAAAACTTCAAAAAAATATGCTTATCAACAATCGGAAGCGAATCCTCATTAAGCTTTTTGTCTATCTCCGCCATAGTAAAAGACAATAGCTTTTTGCGAAATGTTGAGGCACCTTCACTTTTAAACAATGCTGCAAAAAATGATTTATGCTGCTCAAAATAAGAAAACCATAATATCGAACCTTCGATAAGCCCTTTGTCTTGTTTTTGATCACATATTTCTCGCAATTGTGCTATATGGTCGTCCACAATCTTGTCTAACAGATCATATTTATCAATATAATGCAGGTAGAATGTTTTTCGGCCAATGTCAGCTTTTTCCGTAAGTTTTTTAACCGTAATCTCATCAAACCCTTCCTGAAGTAACATTTGCAAAAAAGTCGATTGAATAGCTTGCCGAGACTTTAAAATTCTTCGATCTGTTTTAACCATGCAGCAGTCCTCCTTGATTATTGTACACAATGAAAACAACTTGTGTATTAACACGCATATTGCGCTATGTGGTCATTGAATCAGCGGATCCCTTATTTTAAAGTAAATATACACGAGGCGATTAATATGCACAAGTGTATATTAAATATGAATAAAGGTGGTTTTAACTGTGACAGTCACCAAAAGGAACGTGAAATTTCATGCACATGGGCTACAAATAGCCGCGATTTTAAATGTACCTGAGCTTGCTGAAGAAAAGAAACAAAATCCAGCTATAGTTTGCGTTCATCCGGGCAGCAGCTGTAAAGATCAAACGGCGGGCATTTATGCGGAGAAACTTGCTGAGCTAGGGTACGTAACGATTGTATTCGATGCATCCTATCAAGGAGAAAGCGATGGCGAGCCTCGTTATGCTGAATACCCGGCTTCACGTGCTGAGGATATCCGGTCTGCGGTTGATTACTTAACAACTCTGGATTATGTTGATGAAGATCGTATTGGCGTATTAGGTATTTGTGCAGGAGGCGGGTATGCTGTAAATGCTTCGATGACAGAACGCCGCATCAAAGCTGTAGGTGCAGTTTCCGTTGCGAATATAGGTCGAGGATATCGTGAAAACGATCCAATCAAAATGTTAGAGCAGGTTGCCCTGCAACGTACGGCTGAAGCACGTGGAGCCGAGCCACTAGTTATTCAATGGATTCCTAACAGTCATGCTGAAAGAGAAGAAGCGGGAATGACTGAACTGGATCTTGTACAAGCGGTTGATTACTATAGAACACCAAGAGGTCAGAGCCCTAACTCTCCAAACAAATTGAAATTCACCAGTGTAGATTCAATCATTGCCTTTGATGCTTTCCATTTGGCAGAAACTTTACTGACTCAACCTTTGCAAATCATTGTCGGTGGTGTACAAGGAGCGTTTGGATCATATAAGGATGGCCACGAGCTTTATAACCGGGCAGCTTCAGAGAAAAAAGATTTGTTCGTTATTGAAGGGGCAAGCCACTATGACCTGTACGACAGACCCGAGCCAGTGAATAAAGCCGTTGAAAAATTAGGAGCCTTCTATAAAGAAAATCTTTAACAAACAGCTATATATTCAGAACCTTAGCGGTACAGGAAATAAACCTGTACCGCTTTTTTTTACCAAAATCCCGCCAATTTAAGGACGATTAAAAGATTTGTCTTTATATAGCTCGAGTCTTTATGATGAAGTGGAAAACGATTGAATGGGAGGAAGATCAAGGATGAAAACTGTATCCGAATTGGAAGCACGGCTGGCCCAGCCGTCCGAAGCACTCATTGCCGACCTGATGTCTGTCGACGGGGATATTCTCGTGCTGGGCGTTGGTGGCAAAATGGGTCCGAGTCTGGCCAGACTGGCCGCGAATGCGATACGAATAGGGGGTATGAACAAGAAGGTCATCGGAGTATCGCGTTTCTCGAATGAAGAGACCCGCAAGGAGCTGGAGGATGCCGGGGTGACCACGATTTCGTGCGATTTGCTGAATGATCAGGAACTCCAACAGCTGCCCGACGTGCCGAACGTCATTTTTATGGCCGGACATAAATTCGGAACGACGGGAAGGGAGTATTTTACATGGGCGATGAACAGCTACTTGCCCGGCAAAGTCGCTGAGAAATACCGTGATTCCAGGATCGTCGTCTTTTCTTCCGGCAACGTGTACCCCTTTACCCCGGTCGCAAGCGGCGGAGCCAGCGAGCATACGCTGCCGGAACCGGTCGGTGAGTATGCACAATCCTGCCTCGGCAGGGAGCGGATCTTCGAGTATTTTTCGCATCAGAACGGTACGCCGATGGCGATCTTCCGGCTGAACTATGCGATCGACATGCGGTACGGCGTGCTGCTAGAGCTGGCGAAGTCCGTCAACGAAGGAAGGCCGGTCGATGTGACGATGGGCTATGCCAATGTCATTTGGCAGGGGGACGCGAACGAAATGGCGCTGCGCTGCCTGACCCAATGCACGAACCCGCCGCAGATCATCAACGTGACGGGACCGGAGACGATGTCGATCCGCTGGGCGGCGGAAGAGCTGGCGCGCCGTTTAGGCAAAGAAGTGGCATTTACCGGGACCGAAGCCGATACGGCGCTTCTCAGCAACGCATCGAAGTCCCATCAGATGTTCGGCTATCCGCGGGTATCCCTCCTGCAAATGATCGACTGGATCGCGGACTGGGTGCGGCAGGGCGGGACGACATGGAGCAAACCTACGCATTTTCAAGAAAGAAAGGGGAAGTTCTGATATGAAAAAGCCGAATCAATCGCTAACCGCAGAACAGATGGCAGCACTGCATGAAGGGCTGGTTATCCCAGCCCACCCGCTCGCACTGGATGAAAACCGGAAGCTGGATGAGCGGCATCAGCGGGCATTAACCCGCTATTATATGGCGTCAGGTGCTGGGGGAATCGCCGTGGGCGTTCATTCTACCCAGTTTGAAATCCGGGATGCCGGCGTGGATCTGTACGAGCCTGTCCTGCGGCTGGCGGCCGAGGAAGTCCAAAGCGCACAGCTGCAGCGCCCCTTCATTTTGGTGGCTGGAATATGCGGTCCGACTGGCCAGGCGCTATGGGAGGCGGAAACCGCGCGAAAGCTCGGCTATGATGCAGGTCTGCTCAGCATGGGAGGATTAGCGAATTGGAGCGAGGAAGAGCTGCTGCAGCGCACAAGGGAAGTGGCTCAAATGATACCCGTCATCGGTTTCTATCTCCAACCTTCCGTGGGCGGACGAATCTTCAGCTTCGACTTCTGGCGGGAATTCGCCGAAATTCCCAACGTCGTCGCCATCAAGATGGCGCCGTTCAACCGGTATCAAACCCTCGATGTGGCCCGGGCTGTCTGTTATTCCAGCCGCCGCGACGAAATCGCCCTGTACACGGGCAACGACGACAACATCATTATGGATCTTCTCACGACTTACCGGTTCCGGGTGGACGGTGAGCTCGTGGAGAAGAATGTTGTCGGAGGATTGCTCGGCCACTGGGCGGTTTGGACGCGAAGAGCGGTAGAGCTGTTGGAGGAGATCAAGCGGATGCGCAGCGGAGGCACCATTCCCGAAGAATGGCTGAGCCGGAACGTGGAAGTGACCGACGCCAACGCCGCGTTTTTCGATCCCGCCCACCAGTTCGCCGGGTGCATTCCGGGCATTCACGAAGTGCTGAGGAGGCAGGGGTTGATGCGAGGGATCTGGTGCCTGAATCCGGAAGAGACGCTTTCTCCTGGTCAGAATGAAGAAATCGACCGGATATATCGAGATTATCCCCATTTAAATGACGACGATTTTGTCCGCGAGCATCTGAACCTGTGGCTGGAAACGAAATCCAATCACGCGTAGAAAATGATAAAAACCTGACATCCCGAAAGTGGAGAATTTGATATATTTCTACCGGTTTAGCATTTTCCACACCGCTTAAAAGCTTGATATAGCAACGTTTTCAGCCATTTCGGCGTCCGTCAGCCGGCAAATTCCAAGCTTGAGGAAATCACGCTGTTTACCGCAAGTGGAAGCGTTTTTATGATGGGATTACCGGTGAATCACGAACACCGAAAATCGTCACACCCCAAAGATGAGCCCCAAAACTTGAAGGAGGAAAGAGTATGGCAAAGAAGTTGATCAGTATGGTTGCGGCAGTCACGATGCTCATCTTCGTACTCAGCGCTTGCAGCGGTGGAAGCAAAACTTCCAATGAAGGAGCTGCACCGGCAGCGGAACCTGCAACAACAGGAGGTGCCACAACCGGAAGCAGCACCGAGCAGTATGGCGATACGGGCGGATTAAAGCTGCCGCTGGTTGATAAGCCGACAACCATCAAATTTATGCTGTCGAGCAACTCGGCCAAAATCGGCGACGACAAGCTGATCGTCAAGGAGCTGGAGAAGCGGACGGGAATCAAGGTCGAGTTCCAAACCTATTCCCCGCAAACGTATCAGGACAAATTAAAGGTTGTGGTGGCTTCCGGCAAACTTCCGGACATTTTCATCGGACTAAAGCCGGCGGAGCTGAAAAAAATCGGCCAGCAAAAAGGCGTGGTTGCGATCAATGAATATGCCGACATGCTGCCGAACTTCTCCAAATTGTATTTGCAGGAAAACAACTGGGTCGTTAAATCGTTTGGCGACGAGAACGGCAACATTTACACATGGCCGATTTATGACCTCAACCGGGAAGTGAATCACGGCTTCCTGTACCGGAAAGATATTTTTGACAAGAACGGCATCAAGGAATGGACGAATACAGAAGAATTCTACCAGGCGCTGAAGAAGCTCAAGGAAATTTACCCGGATTCGTATCCGTACGCCTCCAAAGGTCTGGCCAACATCTTCAGAGATTGGTCCTTCGGCTGGGGGATCGGCAATGGCGACAACTACCCGGCGTATTATGACGAAAAGGACGGAACGTGGAAGTATGCGACGGTTCAGCCGGAGCACAAAGATATGCTTGATTTTATGAAAAAGCTGTACAACGAAGGGCTGATGGATCCCGAGTTCCTGACGGATACGCAGGATTCCTGGACGACGAAGATGACGACGGACAAATCGTTTGTCACCTGGGATTGGATCGGAAGACTCGACTTGTTCTACAACCAGGTGAAGGATAAGAATCCGGACTACGACTTAAGATACGCGAACCCGATCGGACCTACGGGACATGTCAAAACTTTGCCGAAAGTATCCGATTTCAGTGTTGCGGTCGCCAACAACAAGAACAAAGAAGCAGCCCTGAAATTGCTGGATTACCTGACCAGCCCTTCGGGTGGTGAGCTGATGACCGTCGGTGTGGAAGGCGTCAACTTCGAATGGGGACAGGACGGCCGTCCGGTGTATCCGGAGCTCAAGGATCTCCCGCTCGTGGACATCGGCGTGCTGGAAGACCGCTACGGCATGTGGCTGGAAGGGGCTTACCTCAGACCGGATAAGCGCAGCGTGTACTATAAGTTCTCCGAAAAAGAGCAGGAAGCCCAGGACAAAATTATGAAAGAGGACAAGAGGGAACCGATGGATCCGATCCTGAACTTCACCGATGACGAGATTTCCACGCTGGCGGAACTGCAAACATCGCTCCAGAAAGCGTCCGAGGAATTCAACGCCAAATACGTTCTGGATAAATCTTATGGCGACACGCAGTTCGAAAATTTCAAGAAGCAAATCGCCAAGCAGGGCCTGGACGACTTGATCAAGATTTATAACGATGCCCAAAAACGTTACGACGCGGCGAAATAAATCAATGAGGATTTGAAGACCTATGAAGAAACCGAACAAGGGACGTTTGACCGAAACGCTGAAGCATATCCGGCGGGACCGTGAACTGCTGCTGCTATTTATCCCGTGTATTCTCTTTTATATCATTTTCCGCTACGGTCCCCTGTACGGCTTGATTATCGCCTTTAAGGACTACAGCGTATTCTCCGGCGTGATGGGCAGCGATTGGGTCGGCCTGAAGCATTTTATCAAATTTTTCAGCAATCAGGACTTTTGGATGCTGTTCCGCAATACGCTGCTGCTTGGGTTTTACACGCTGATCTTCGGCTTTCCATTTCCGATTCTGCTGGCGATTCTGCTGAACGAGGTCCGGACCAAATGGTTCAAGAAATCAGTACAGACGCTCAGTTACCTGCCGGCGTTTTTGTCGGTCGTCATTATCAGCAGCATGATCATCGACTTCCTGTCGCCGACAAACGGATTGCTCAACCAGCTGCTGGCTGCGCTCGGCTTTGAGAAAAAGTACTTTCTCGTCGATCCCGGCTGGTTCCGTCCGATTTATGTGATCTCCGAAATCTGGGGCACGATCGGCTACGAGTCGATCATCTACCTCGCTGCGATTGCGGGAATCAATCCGACGCTGTATGAAGCGGCCCGTGTTGACGGCGCATCCCGGTTTCACATGATCCGGCACATTACGATTCCCGGGCTCATGCCGACAATGCTCATTATGTTCATTCTGAAAACAGGCTCGATGATCCGAATCGGTTACGAAAAGGTGCTGCTTTTGTACAATCCGATGACCTACAACGTGGCCGACGTATTCTCGACTTACGTGTACCGGAAAGGACTGCTCGAATCCAATTACAGCTATGCCGCCGCGGTCGGCATGTTTGAAGCGCTGGTGGCCATGACGATGCTCCTGGGCGCCAACGCGATCAGCCGGAAGATCGGAGGGAAAGGGCTATGGTAGGAGAACGCAAAATATCGATCTTCGGCATCATCAACGCCCTGATCCTCGCCTGCATCGCGATAGCTACGCTCTATCCGGTACTCTACATCACGGTCATTTCGTTCAGCGACACGGCTTCGGTCATTCAGGGCAAGGTGTTCCTGCTTCCAAAAGGCTTTAATCTCGATGCCTACAAAGAAGTGCTGAGCAACAACACGATCCCGAGAGCCTATCTGAATTCCATTTACTATACGGCACTGGGTACCTTCATCAACCTGCTGTTTACGGCGGTGGCTGCGTATCCGCTGTCCCAGCCCAACTTCTTCGGGCGGAGGGTGTTCATGCTGGCGATCATCGTCACGATGTTCCTGAATCCCGGCATTATTCCGACGTACATCGTCGTTCAGAAGCTGGGACTCACGGATACGGTCTGGTCGCTGGTGCTGCCGAACGCGATCTGGACGATGGAGCTGATCATTCTGAAGAGCTTCTATGAAAATATGTCGTCGCAGATCCGGGAGGCGGCGCTTATCGATGGCGCATCGGAGACGCGGATTCTGCTTCGCATCGTCATCCCGCTCTCCAAGCCGGCGCTGGCATCCATCGGCCTGTTCTTTTTCATGGGCCACTGGAACAGCTTTTTCCTTCCGCTCATCTATTTGAACGACAAGGAGATGTATCCGCTTCAGGTGGTCCTGCGCGACATGCTCATTTTCAACAGCGAAAATGATGCCGGACTTGTGGACCGTGCGGCCCTCGCGCCGCAGGCGGTCAAGAACGCCACGATCGTGCTGTCGATGATTCCGGTGCTGCTGATCTATCCTTTTGCCCAAAAGTATTTTGCCAAAGGGGTCATGTTAGGCTCCGAGAAGGGTTAAGCGGACGGATGTGGAATAGTTGTGATCATGAGAGGTGACGCCAATGAATCGGCTGCTTGCAAACCGGGGACTACTGCAAATCTTCTGCTCTCTGCTGTTAGTCATCATGATCATGTCTGCATCAAGCTATGTCGTTTACAAAAAATCCATTTCCGGTATCTATGACAAAGTCACGCAAAACAATCGGCTCGTCGTGAAAAATATCATCCAGGCATTCGACAGCAGCTTTACAACGGTCAACAATCTGATTTTTACGATCCACGGACTGCCCTTTGATCCGGTCAAATCCGGAGACGGCGGCCGCATGGATATGGCGCAGGTCTATAATCTGCAGGATAATCTGGCATCGCTGATTTCTTCCGTCGATTATATCGAAGATGTGATCGTTTTTTACGACAACCAGGACCTGGCCATTACGGCAAATGGAACGAGCGACATGAAGCTGCTCTTCCAGAACAAGTACAGGCACGATACGTACAATGCCTCGTATTGGCGCAGTTTTTCCAAATCCAAACGTCCGTTTACGATTTTTCCCTCTGCCGATTATTTGGCGCAAACGGAAGGGTCCAAACCGCAAAGCCGGCAGCTCATCGCCGTCATGGACGGCAACAAATACAAGCTGTCGGATAAAAACGTGATCATTCTGATCAATGCGGAAAAGCTGCTGCAGCATGTGAACATGTCCTCCATGATTCCGGGATCGTCGATGATCGTGCTGGACGGCGACCGGAAAATCGTGCTCAGCACGGAAAAAAACTGGGATCTGGTGGAAGTGCTGAACGACGTTTATTTTAACCAGTCTCAGGAAGACTCGCTGACCCGCGGTGACTTCGAGTATCATGTGTACCAGTCGGATTACAACGACTTCATTTACATTGATAAGATGCCTTATCAGTTCCAGAATATCGATACCGTGGCCAGCGGCAGCCGGATCATTATGGTTATCGCCATTGTCAGCGCGGTGCTGCTGTCGGGGCTGCTCAGCGTCTATCTGTACCTGCCGGTCAAAGGCATTCTTCAGCTGTTCGGAGAGGGCCGTGTCAAAGGCAACGACTTTCGGAAAATCTACAGCGGCATCGTCAAAGTCCAGCGCGAGAATGAAACGCTCCGGCAGCGGATGGAGAGAGCCGAGGCTGATATGTGCAGGAACGCGTTTCTCCAAGTGCTGGAAAGCCGGCGCTCCAGCGACATCCCACGGGATGTACTCAAATATGAGCCGTTTTTCTTTCGGGACCGCAGCTTCGTGATGGCATCCCTTGATTTGAGACTCTCCCAGAAGGGAGATCGTTCCCATCCGCCAATGGAGTCACGGCAAATAACCGAGCTGCTTCGCAAGGATCTTGGCAGCATGGCGGGTACGGGCTATACGGCGGTGTTTCACCAGCGGGAGATGCAGTTTCTTATCCTGCTGGGCATACCGCAGAGCGGCGACCGGCAGACGGTGATGTCCGGCTGGGCTGCCTATGTTCAGGAAGCGAACCACGACCTGCTGTCGGGGTATGTGCTCCGCTCCTATGTCAGCAAGGAGTATGAGGCTCTTGTTCCGAACCTCCTGTCTGCTTACCAGGACATCTTGAACGGGATGCTGTACCGGAACGTACAAAATGCGGTGCAGGCCGTCATCGATACGGCGGCGGTACAGTATGTGGGCGACGTCTATTTTCCACTGGAGAAAATGGATCATTTGGCCCGCTGCCTGACGGCCGGCCTGACGGAGGAGAGCGTGCAGATCGTGACGGACATCATTCACGAAAATGCACGCCGGAACATTCACCATTACCATCTGGCCCATGTGGCCAAAAGCATGTTCCTCTATTTAATCAAGCCAGCCAAAGCTGCGGCTGAAGATGACCAGGAGCTGATGCGGCTCGAGTCCCGGTTCATCCGGCGGGTAGAGCAGGCATATGATCACCGCGAAATGACGGAGGCGCTCCTGGAAGTGGTGAAACGGGTTGCCGGCAGCCGCGGCGGCGAGCCGAAGAGCAAGCTGAATCCGGCTTTCATCTCCCAGTACATCGAACTTCATTATATGAATAATCTGTACCTCGACCATATGGCGGAGGTGCTGGATACAAGCCCGAAATACTTTTCGAATTATTTCAAAAAAACGTTCGGCATCAACTATGTCGAATACCTGAACAAGGTGCGGCTGGCGCACGCCCGCGAATTTTTGAAAAACACCGATTACAACATATCGGAAATCGGGGAAAAAACGGGATACATGAACGCGTCAACCTTTACCACCACGTTCAAAAAATACTACGGCATCTCCCCCAGCGAATACCGGAAAATGGCGGGGGAGGGGTAGAAGGAGCGAAGTATCGTCATGAAAGCCGTTGCCGCATTACGAGGAAGCATTGTAGTCACGGATACGGAAGACCAGCCTTTGGAGAGGGGACATGTCCGGATCCGGACCGAATATTCGGCCATCAGCCCCGGTACGGAGCTGTCCTTTCTAAAAAAGGGAGGGGATCAGCCGTCCCTGCTCGGGTACAGCGCGGCCGGCATTGTTGAGAAAATCGGCGAAGGCGTGACCGGGCTGCTGCCCGGCCAAAGGGTCGCCTGCTACGGTGCCCCTTACGTCCGGCATGCGGAACGTCTTACGGTTCCGTCCAATTTAGTGGCCGCGGTGCCGGATCACGTCCTGCCGGAGGAAGCCGCCTTTGCGGGTCTCGGAGCGATTGCGATCCATGCCCTGAGGACAGCGGATCTGCGGTTCGGGGAGTCGGCGGTGGTCGTGGGCCTTGGCATTTTGGGCCAAATCATTACCCAAATCGCCTCGGCGGCGGCAGTTCGCGTCGCGGCTCTGGATTTGAACGAGCAGCGAGTACAGATGCTCCAGGAACAAGGAATCCGTCATGCGTATACCCGGCATGAACAGCTTGAGGAGCGGCTGCAGATGCTTACGGACGGCCACGGGGCGGACAGCGTCATTTTGTGCGCGGGGGGACCAGGGGAGGAGCTGATCAACCGGTCGCTCACCTGGATTCGCGACCGCGGCAATATCGTGGTTGTCGGCGACTTGACCACCACGTTTTCCCGTGGGCAGATGTTCGGCAAGGAGGCGCAGGTGCTTATCTCCAGGGCCGGCGGACCCGGCAGATATGACAGCGGGTACGAGAAGGATAACCGGGATTATCCGATCGGTTATGTGCGGTGGACCGAGGGCAGAAACGTTGCGGAATACGTCCGCCTCCTCGCGGAAGGCCGGATATCGGTATTGCCGCTCATATCGCACCGCTACCCGCTAGGCGAAGCGGAAGCGGCTTACGCCAACTATTTGAATCCTACGGATTGTCTGGGAACGATTCTCGAATACAAATCCTAAAGGAGGATGTGTGAATGCGGAAGTCATGGTTTGCACTACTGGCATGTTTTGTACTGTTAACAGGCTGGACTGGATTGGGAGGAAGTGGCACAGCAAAGGCGGAAGACAGCGGTCTGTCGCAGAAAGTGTACGGCAGCCCGGAAGAGCTGCTGCCGCCGCTGAACTACACCGTTTCGATTTTTAACGGGACCGTAGGCTATGAAGAGGGACGGCCGGTCATGTATACCGTGTCGAAAGGGAAACCGGGCCATCTGAATGTCATCGATCTGGAGGATTACAAGCTGCTGCGCAGCATTCCTATCCCGCCATCGGAGAGCTCATGGGCGCATACGGTTGCACCCGACGGCACACTATACGTCGCGGCGGACGGCAGCGGGGCCAGATTGTGGAAATACTCCCCGGTAACCCATACCGTGGAACAGGCAGCCTCCTTTGCCGGCGAATCGTGGCCGATCTGCATCACAACGGATGAGGCGGGCCGGGTATACGTCGGTACTTATCCTGGTGGCAAGGTGATTCAATTCGATCCAGCCACCGGCCAAACGAAGGATTATGGCCGTGTGATCGGTAACATCACCCAGGAATATGTCCGCTCCATTGCGTATCAGGGCGGTAACATTTATGCGGGGACGGCGCATCATCAGATCGTCCGCGTTAACCTGGAGACAGGCGAAAAGACGGACATTGCCGCGTCACTTAATGTTCCGGAAGGTGACGATACAGTATATGATCTGGACACCATCGACAACCGCTATTTGTTCGCTCGTTATACGGATGGCAGCGGGGTACCGGGTCCGGCGTACATTTATGATACGCAAACCGGATCCTGGCTGGATACGGTGCTGGACAACGTGACCGGACTGCATGAGACCGATTCCCTGGACGGCAAAATTTATTTTATGTCCGACAAGAAGTTGAAGACATTCGATCTTGCGACTCATGAAGTCAGTGAGACGGGAATGGAATATAACAGCGGATTTCGGGGAGCCGACTGGGTGGAATTTCCGAACAACCCTGATCTCCCGGGTAAAAACCTGGTCACCGTCCGCTATGACGGCGGAGTGGCGATCTTGAACATCGAGACCAAGCAGGTGCACCTGATGCCATCCGTCGTCCCGGGATTGCCGGGCGTAGTGAACCGGATCCAGTCCGCTCCGGACGGGAATCTGTTCGTCACCGGGGTACAAACGAGCCGGGGGTCGATTATCGATCCGAATACCCTGACTTCCTCGGCATTCTCCATTGGTCAGGCGGACAGCGTGTATCCGCTCGGCGATAAAATGTATATGGGCGTCTATCCTGAAGGAGCGTTGTTCGAATACGACATGACCCAGCCGCCGGGAACCGAGAATCCGAAGAAGACGTTTGTCCTGGAGAATGGGCAGGAACGCCTGGTGAATATGACATCGGGAGGCGGCAAGCTCTATGTCGCGACCATCCCCGGTTACGGTACGCTTGGGGGATCGGTTACGGTATATGATCCCGCTACGGGAGAAAGGCGCGTTCACCGCAATGTCGTGCAGGATCAAAGCGTGCTGAGCCTTGCCTATAAAGATGGCAAATTGTTCGGATCGACGACGATCCGCGGCGGTTTGGGCTCGGAGCCTTCGGCGGATGAAGCGAAAATATTCGTATGGGATACCCAGACCGAGCAGAAGATTACGGAATTCCCGCTGCGGATCGCCGGACTGGATAAACCGGTCTTTATTGGGGATTTGAGCGTAGGTCCAGACGGACTGATATGGGGCGCGGCGTATGAATACGTATTTGCGCTGGATCCCAATACGTATCAGGTCGTCAAGAGCAAAAAGGTGCAGTCCGGCGTCAGCTACACGCAGTGGGCACATCACATGATCCGCTGGTCGGAAGACGGCCTTATGTACGTCTTGTTCAACAACAAATTGACGGTCATCGATCCGCAAACGCTGGAATCGCGCACGATCACCAATGCCGCCCGGTTTGAGCTGGGCAAGGACGGCAACATCTACTTTACGGACAATGCCACGAATACGATCATGTACCGGATTGAGGTCGACGGAGAGATTGTCGAGCAGCCACCTGGCATTCCGCTTCCGGTTAAAAATCAAGGATTTGAGGATGCCGTGAGCGGCACTGCAATCCCAGGTTGGACGTCCTTGTTTGCCACCGGTTCCGATTTGAGCTACGCGGTCAGCACGGACCGAAGCTCCTCCGGCAGTGCCAGCCTGAAGCTGATAGATCATACCCGTACGGGATCCGTCGCCTTGCAGAGCGATAAGATCACCGTAGAACCTGGCAAGAAATACACGTCCAAAGTTCAGGTGTATATCGAGTCGGGACAGCCGGGAACGATGCTGCGCTTCTTTGACAGCAGCAATCAAACGCTGGCTACGCAGGAGATCCATCTGGACGAGAGCCGGCTGGCCCAGTGGCAGACGGTGACGCTTAACGGCACGGCTCCCGACAATGCGGCCTACGCCCGCTTGATCGCAGTGGTCAGCCGCTACAATATGGCGTCTGCTTATTATGACGACTTCTCCCTTTCGGTAGAAGGGACGCCGGAACCGGCGGATCAGGCAGCGCCGGTGTCTGCGGCAGAGGTATCGCCCGCCGCAGGTGAGAGCGGCTGGCTGAACCGTGACGCATCCGTGCAAATCCAGGCGGAGGACGAGGGCAGCGGCGTGGCCGCCATAACCTATGCCGCCAGCGGTGCGGGTTCGCTTGAACCGGTTCGAGTGGAAGGTGCATCCGCATCCTTCAACGTGACTGCCGAAGGAGCCACCACGGTGACCTATTCGGCCGAGGACCAGGCCGGCAACAAGGAGGCCGCCCGGGAGCTTACCGTAAAAATCGATAAAACGGCGCCGGAAATCGTGTTTACCGGGGAAGCGGCCTACACGGTCGATCAGAACGTATCCATTCAGTGCGCGGCGTCCGACAGTCTATCGGGTCTCATATCGGAACCCTGCAGCGGGACAGACCGACCCGCTTATGAACTGGAGCCTGGCGCCAACGTGATTACGGCTTCGGCCAAAGATGCCGCAGGCAATGAAAGCACAAAGGAGTTTTCATTCAAGGTTACGGCAACGTACGACAGTCTGGGCACGCTTGTGCGTTCGTTCCTGCCTGCGGATGCCGACTTTGCCGAGTCGCTGAACGCGAAGCTGCTGGCGGCGAAGGCTTCGGCCGGACGTGATCAGGCTCAAGCGGCGCAGGGACAGCTGTCCGCGTTCGAGCAGGAGGTCACCGCCCAAAGCGGCAAGAAGCTGACGGAGGAACAGGCAGCGGTGCTGCTGAAATGGGTGAAAACGCTGAGATAGAAGGATATCGAAATGAATAGTCGTGTTAAGCGACGTCAAATGAGGAGCCTGCGAGCAAGCGCAGGCTCCGTTTCCTTTTTCTGAACGTATCTGAACCTTTAGAACGGCAAGGTTGCCAGTGTTTGCAAAAATCGGCAACTTTCTCTAACGAAAAAGCGTTTAACATGTAGTTCGATCCGGTTCGAAAACCGGACAAAGATGATACATATATTTGATGCAAGATGCAGGGAGATGAATCGTTATGGATAAAAAGCACCGGTTGGGCACCGTGTCACGGTCTGCCGTGATGCTGACGATTTTGGGAGCTATGGTGATACCCAGCCCGCATGTGGCGGCAGAGGATTTAGCCGCTCCGGCTAAGGTGCTGAGCATTCAGAGTCCATCCGCAGCTGGGCAAACGGCGCAGGTACCCGCCCAGAAGGCGGCAATCAAATGGAAATTCAGCCCTTCGTTTTATGATCAGGCAACCGGTTATTCCTACTACTACGCCACTGCCGACCAAATGATCAGTCGCACCATCTATGTTGATCCAGAGGGGGAGTGGCATGCGTTTGCAGAAGGAATAACGATACATCGGGACTACAATTTGAGAACACCAGTCGTGGACAGGACGAAATACGGCGATCCTATGGAAGGGCTCTATTCGACCGTATATGACCCATCCAAGAAGACTGCGACGAGAGGGGTGCATTTTGCAGGGGGTCCGGACGTCCAGCACGGTTTTCGTTACGTAAAAAACTATTATAAGCGGAAGGACGCGCAGGGAAAGGAGTATACGGCCTCCGATTTCAGCCTGCTCCTTCGAACCCCTTCCGGCGTGATCCGCGAAATCGAGCGCGTACCTAACCGTTTGCATTTTAAGGCAATGCCGGACGGAAACGCGCTGGCAATTCAGTACAGCATTCCCCATAAACCATACGAAATTTCGATCATCAACACGGAGACGGGGAAGAAGAAGCACCTGGCATATGCCCAGCTTGATTACTACGACGCAAAAGGGGGGAGGCTTCTCATCACCCTTAATAAAACGGTAAGCCCAAACGCAGTGTATACATTAGCTGACGGTAAACAGCGCCCGGCCACTGAACAGGATTGGAAAGAGTTTAAGAGCATCAGCTTGGCCGAAGGTAATCGCATTATGATGCCCGAATCTACTACTGCGCCCCCAGCCGTTTTGCAGCCTCAGGATTTGCCGGTGACATCGATCCAACACCAAGATCAAATCCTGGTCCGAGCTGCGATTGGCGGTCGTGCAGTGAATTTATCCTTTGCTTTTGTCCAAAACGGCCGGACTTTGTTCCCCGTTCGCGAAATAGCGGAGCAGACAGGCCTGGAGGTCAAGCAAACGAAGATGTCTGGAAAAGCGGGGGGCACCTCTTTTACCATGAAAGGACCTGGGGGGAGCGTAAGTTTAACGCCAACTGATAATATGATGATCGGCGGACAGCTCTTTGTTGGCTCTGACGTCTTGAAGCGGATTGGCCTGCCAGTACAGGGGGTGAATTGGAATCCCTAATAAGATGAGAGCGGATTTGGAGATTGGCTCATCTTCGAATAATGAGATTGATCATAGATCCATCTGATGGTGAAAGGAGAGAATCAGGGGTGAACAAGAAGCACAAGTGGAAGGCTTCGTTGATGTTTGCAGCGCTGCTGACAGCATCGGGTACGGCGGTGGTGCCAAGCCCCAGCGTACAGGCTGAGGAGGCACCTGCGGCTGCAGTTCAAGCGGACCGTGCGCAGAGCACAGGACTCCCCGAATCCCAGGCAGCCCAGATACCCGAACTCCAATGGGATTTCAGGGCTGAATTTTATGATAAGGGCACGGGACGTGCCTATTACGATGCGTCCGCATATGACGGTGAGCAATATTATAACCGCACAGTATTCCGCGATTCTAATGGAAAGTGGAATGCACTGGAAGAAGGAATCTCCGTAACCTGGGACTATAATTTGGGGAGGCCCGTTTTGATTGGAGAAGGTCTCGGTGATTATTTGAACGGGCTGTTTTCGACTGTATTTGACCCAGCCAAAGAGACGGGAACGAAAGGCGTATTTTTCACGGGCAGTAAGAATAACCGGATCGGATTGCATTATATCAAAAATTATGAGATAGGTCAGGATGCACAGCAGAATTGGTACTCCACATCTTTTTTTAGTGTGTTTATGCGCACCGGAGATGGCATGATTAAGGAAGTTGATGGTGCACCATTACGTCCAGGATTTATCCCGATGCCAGATGGGCGTGTGCTTGTCGTTCAGTATAGCCCCACAGCTAAGATGAAAGAAATTTTGATCTTGAATCCGGCAACGGGGATGAAGAAGCATCTTGTCTACGCAAGCCTCGACTATTATGATGCCGAAGGCGGACGCCTACTGGTCAGATATAACCAGCCGAATCGTCCGAGCGCTGTCATAACGCTGTCCAATGGAAAAGCACGCCCGGCAGCCGAACCGGATTTCAAGGAGTTTTCCAACCTAGCGGAACAGAGCTACCAGGCACCTATGCCAGACGCATCGACAAAGCCCCCTGCCGATCTACAGCCTCAAAACTTGCCGGTGACACCAATCCAAATTCGTGATCAGATCACAGCAAGAGCCACCATTGGCGGCAAGGTGGTTTATCTCAGTTTTGCCTTTATTCAAAACGGACGCGCGATGATTCCGGTACGGGAACTGATGGAGCAAGCAGGCCTGGAAGTCATACAGCAGAAGGTGGCTGGAAAGGTAAACAGCAGTTCTTTTACCCTAAAAGGTCCGGGAGGAACCGAGACCGTAACGGCAGGAGACAGCACGATGATCGGTGACCGGCTCTATGTCAGGTCTGATGTTTTGAAGCGAATCGGTCTTCCGGTTCAGGGGATGAATTGGAATCCGTAAGCCTGACCGCGGCATCAGCATAAAATAACGGCATGCTTTCCCATGATTTACATGGGAAGCATGCCGTTTTCATTATAATGCTTATGGTTTCATTACAGTGCAGTTGGTTTGGCTTCGCTGCCGTGCCGCTCCTGCCGGGAAAACCGGCTTGCGTACACAAGCAGCAGTGCGGTGATCACAATTAACGCAATGATCATCCCGATCACCCCGTTCCAGCCGAAGCCGGACAGGAAGAATCCGCCGGACCAGCCCACCAGACTGGACCCCGTGTAGTAGAAGAGCAGGTAAAGGGATGAAGCGTAAGCTTTATAGCGCACCGGTGCCGCTTTGCCCACCCAGCCGCTGGCAACGGTGTGTCCTGCGAAGAAGCCGCATGCGAAGAGGATCATGCCCGCGATCATAAGGACCAGGTTGCCCGCCAGCATGAGCAGTGCACCGACCAACAGCATGCCCAGGCCGCTGGCAATCAAGCCGGCACGTGAATACCGGTCAGCCAGCTTACCGAACCAGACGGAGGACCAGGAGCCCATCAGCTGAAAGACGAACAGGCAGCCGATCCATGTTTGGCTCAGCTCATAAGGCGGCTGGGACAACGGGAAGTCAATATAGTTAAACAGCGTCACGTACGCGCCAAGCAGCAGAAAACCGATCAGGTACAGGCACAGCAGCCGGGTGCTTGCAAATCCGTTCCGGAAGCCGTCGGCCCAGTGGTGCAGCGAAATGCTGACCGGTTTGAAGTGGTTTGATTTGGGCAGGTAGAGCCAAAACAGCAGACTGCATAGAAGGCTGACCAAGCCCAGGACAAACATCGCGATATGCCAATTGAAAAAATCGGTGATCAGACTGATGATGACCCTTCCGGCAAAACCGCCAACCGCGGTGCCTGCTACATAGAACCCCATGACCTGCCCGATGCTGCGCGGTTCGATCTCCTCGTTGAGATAAGTCATGGCGATGGCCGGAAAGCCCGCAAGGCTGATGCCTTCGAGCAGCCTGGCCGCCAGCAGCAGATGAAAGTTTGTGCTGAACGAAGATGCCATGGCCAGCAAGGAAGTAACGAACAGCGACACGCTCATGACGCCTCTGCGCCCCCAGGCATTGGACAGCAGGGAAACAAACAGCATGGTGACCGCTAATGTAATCGTTGAGAAAGAAATAATGAAGCTCGCACTGGAAGGGGATACGTGGAATTCCTTCGCAAACGTGCCAATCAAAGGCTGCGGGCTGTACAGGATCGCAAAGGTGACCAGACTGCCCAGCAGCATGCTGACCAGTACCCGGAAATAGGCTCGGGTACCGATTTGAATGTACTGCACGATAAACGCCTCTCTTTGTTAAGTTCTATAAACTACTCTTTCGGTGACGCCCCTAAGTATACGCCTGATTTGCTTATGTTGTATAATGAATTAAAATTATCAAATTAGTACCTGTAGGTTATAAGGAGTTGGAGAGAGGGCGGACAATCATGGAATGGCAGCAGCTGGAGTATTTCCGCGTCGTGGCCAAGCTGGAGCATTTCATTAAGTCGGCGGAGCAGCTGGCGATTTCCCAGCCGGCACTAAGCCGGTCGATGACGAAGCTGGAAAAAGAGCTGGGGGTACAGCTGTTTGACCGGCATGGCCGTTCCGTACAGCTGAATGAAACGGGAAAGCTGTTTTTGGCTAGAGTAGAGCGGGCTATGCAGGAAATTGAGGATGGGATCGAGGAGATCCGGCAGTTCCACGATCCGTATGCCGGCAAGGTTTCGATTGCCTTTTTGATGTCGTTTGGCGTTCATAGGCTGCCGGACGTTATCGCGAGTTTCAACCGCAAATACCCGGACGTTGAGTTCGCGCTGTATCAAAACCCGACGACGGTCATTCTGCCGCAATTGATGCGGAGCGAGGTGGACCTATGCATCATCGGTCCGTTCGGGGAAGAGCCAGGCGTCGTATGGCACAAGCTCGTTGAGGAAGAAATGTACGTCTACGTGCCTGCGGATCACCGGCTTGCGGAACGCGAGTCCATCCGCCTTGAGGAGGTCGCCGGTGAACCGTTTATATCCTTTAAGCCGGGTTATGGCGTACGAACGCTGATGGAACGGTTTTGCGGCGAAGCCGGTTTTGAGCCGAAGATCCGGTTTGAGGGCGACGATATCATGACTGCCGCGGGACTTGTTTCCGCAGGGCTTGGAGTCACGATCATCCCGGCTTTTTCGGGCATTGAGCACGGAAAGGTCAAGCGGCTGCGCGTGACGGAGCCTTACTGCCGGCGGGAAATTGGACTGGCCTGGGTCGAGGATCGGAAGCTTCCTCCCTCCGCAGACCTGTTTCGCTCATTTATTATCGAGTATTTTCGTGGCCGGGGCGAGTCATAAAATAACCATCAAATGCTCCAGCAGAAGGTTCCCGCCCGTGGCCGATTTTGTCATCGATTTTATCTCGAATGGCGATCAAACGGAGCTGATCATCCGCGAGTCCAACTGGAGCCCGGGTCCAATGGACGACAACGCGGTCACGGGCATGAACCAGTCTCTCGATAAACTTGCCGCAAGTCTGGCTTAACATTGTTTTTCATACATTCCGTAAACGGTATATAAGAGAAAAAAACGCTCCAGATCCGTCTGTCTCTGGAGCGTTTTTTGTGCTGCAATGCCTCTCGCGGCATGTTGACTGGATTTACATCAGCTTTCGCGAATCCATACCGCCATTTCGCCAGGCTCCCGGTTGCCCCATAGCGTGTAAGGGACTGCCCGAAGGCGCTGCTGTTCCAGCTGCGGCCGCGCCGTGCTGTAAAGATCGTTCGGCGCCTCTGCCGACGTTCCGGCGCGAAGGCCATCCGTCTCGATCACGGCGACGCCACCGCGCCATCCGTCCATGACGACCTGCAGCTCGGCATCTGCGGGCAGACTTAGAGAAGCGAGCGGGGCTCCGTTGTCGGTTTCCTCCAGGCAGTAGACGAGCGGGCCGCGCTGCAGCGCAACCTTTCCGCTGCTGGCACGCAGGTTCGGGTGGGCGTAAATCCGCCGCGGCTGCATATCGAACTCAAGCTCAACCGCGTCACCGGCCTGCCAATCCCGGCGAATATAGGCGTAACCGTCACGCAGCTCATACTGGGCAGGCTGGCCATTGACGCGGATCGCGCTTGCGGCAGACCAGCCGGGAAGACGAAGCGCAATCGTGAACTCACCCGTGCCTTCCGCTTCCTGCACTTTCAAGCGAACTTGGCCTTCCCAAGGTAAACGGCTCTCCAGGTCCAGCTGAACGCTGCGGCCGGCCGCCTGGTGGCTGATCTGGCTGCCGATGTACAGATGCACGTAGAGTGCCTCGTCACTCGCCGAATAAATGTATTGACCGAGTGAAGACAGGAGGCGCGAGACGTTTGGCGGGCAGCAGGCGCAGCCGTACCATTTTTGCCGGACCGGCTTGATGTGGCGCTTGCCGGGGTTGCCTTCACTGGCCGCAGGCCACACTTCCATCGGGTTCACGTAAAAATAATGCTTTCCGTCGCCGGCGATTCCTGCAGTTACGGTGTTATACAGCGCACGCTCCATCACGTCGCCGTATTCGCCCTTCACTTCATTCTGAAGCAGCCGCTGGGCAAAAAAGATCAGGCCGATCGATGCGCAGGTCTCGCTGTAGTTTGTGTCGTTCGGCAGGTCGTAGTCAAACGTGAAAGCCTCGCCGTGATGCGTGGATCCGATACTGCCCGTGACATACATTTGCTTCTGCACGATGTTGTTCCACAAGCGGCGGCATGCTTCCAGCAAGGCGTTGTCTCCCTTAAGCAGAGCCAAGTCGGCCATAGCCGTATACATATAGACGGCTCTTACCGCATGGCCTGTCGCCACCTCGTGTTCCCGCACCGGCTTATGCGCCTGGTGGTAGGCAAGATTTACAGGCCCCTTCTGGACGACACCGGGTGCCCAGTGCGAAATCCGGCCACGCCGTTCAAATTCCTCCTGGAAGAAATTCGGCTCCTGCCCGCGCTCATCGATCAAAAAGCCGGCAAGATTCAGGTATCTGGCTTCGCCTGTAGCATGGTACAGCTTGATCAGGGCAAGCTCAATTTCCTGGTGACCGTCGTAACCCCGGATTTGGCCTTCTTCCGGTCCAAAACGGTCATCGATATGGTCGGCAATCTTGCGCGCAATGTCAAGAAGCTTGGTTTTGCCCGTGCCGTAAAAATAGGCGACCGCTGCTTCGATCAGGTGGCCGGCCGTGTACATTTCGTGGCAGTCCATCAGATTGGTCCAGCGCTGGTCGAGCTTGTCAATCGTAAAGTATGTGTTCAGGTAACCGTCTTCCAGCTGTGCGGCTCCGATCAGATCGATCGCTTCATCAGCGACTTTTTCCAAATCGGAATCAGGGGTTTGGGCCAGCGAATACCCGACCGCTTCCAGCCATTTATACAGGTCGGTGTCCTGAAACACGAATCCGGCAAAGCTTCCTTCTTCGAGTCCTGCGGCAATCCGGAAGTTGCGGATCGCATGGCTGGGTTCGGCATCGGGAACACGGTCATTCAGGGCTTCCCACTGGTAGGGAATCACGGTATGCTTGATAAGATCCACATGATTGGACCAATAGGAGTCGGTGATGCGGACGGATTTCAAATCAAGCGGCTGTGGATGGGTTGGCGCATTTTTGGTAGACAAATTTTCGTTCACTCCTAACATCATCATCTGCAGCTTTATCATATCGAATCAAAGCAAGGATTGTCGGTAGTGGAACGTGCATAAAAAGTGTCATTAGCCCACTAAATTGATTTTCATAGACGAGCAGGAGGATTGTCATGCTGCCTATTCATCTACAACAACCTTACAAGCTCCAGATGGGTGGACAATTTGTCAGCGATGAAGATTGGTCCCATATGGAACGGACCATTTCCGATTATGAGCTGATTATCGGTGTAGCGGGGGTGGTCTTTCTGGAAGCCGGCGGCCAGCTGTACGAAGTGAAGGCAGGGGATATGCTGCTGCTGCGGCCGGGAGAGAAGCATCGCGGATACAGGCTGTCTTCCCCCGGCGTTTCATTTTACTGGTTTCATTTTTTGCTCCCTCCGGAGACGGGCGGAGAGCCGGATGGGGCCATACCTCATTATGCACACTGCCCGGAACCGAGCCGCGTTCACATTTTAGCCAGGCAGCTCCTGCACGCGGCGAGCGGGGGATACCGGCTGAAGCAGGCGGGAGACTATTTTCTGACATCGCTGCTGATTGAATTGGCAGAGCAGCTGCATGATGCGGGCGCGTCCGAAGCGATGGACCCCCGCCTGTCGGAACTGCTGGAATGGACCCGGCTGCATGCCCTCGAGAGACATATGTCGGTCGACCGGGTGGCGATGCACATGGGGTACAACCGCAATTATTTATCGCGGATGTTCAAGCAGAGATTCGGCACGGGCCTCAGGGATTATATTCACCGGATTCGGCTGGAGGCGGCCAGAGAACTGCTCGTGTCGAGTAAGCTGCATATTAAGGAAATTGCGGACAGGGTTGGCATTGAAGACGACAAGCAGTTTATTAAATGGTTCAAACGGCTGTCCGGCGTTACTCCGACAGAGTACCGTCAGGCGTTTTCGGCAACGCGTCTGAACAAGACCTAAGGAGGTATGGATTCATACCGGCCGTCCGGATGGAAGGGATACAGGGGTTCGAGGAGAATTTGATTCTTCCGGACTCTGTTTTTTTGGGTAACACAAACTATATGGCCCTTTTGGCCGTGCCTGCATCCATATCATCCGTGCAATTAGAGCTGCATGTAATGCTTTAGTACCTCCCAAAAATACAACCTGGGTAAGTCGAGACTCCCATTTGAATCGTGTTATCATTTTTTTAGATCGCTTTTGGCCGTCTGCCGCATCAAAAAATAAGGCGGTCTTCCGATGATTCTGCACACGATTGCACGATACTTGAGGAAAGGATTTGAACTCGATGATACAGGAAAAATACGCCAACATGCTGAACATGGCCGAGGTCTCGACCCCGGACCGAATGTTATATCCCTTTGATATCCTCCGCCAGCTAAGAACAGAAACGCCGGTGCGCTACGACAGCAGCCGAAACTGCTGGGATGTCTTCCGTTATGAGGATGTGCAGCGCATTCTGAAGGATCCGAAAACATTTTCCTCCGAGCGTGGAGCAGGCGCAGGCGGTTCCATTCTGTTTATGGATCCGCCCAAGCATAAGCAAATGCGCGACCTGGTCAGTAAAGCGTTTACCCCCAAGGCGATTCAAGAGCTGACCCCCCGCATCCAGTCCATCGCCGAGCAGCTGCTCGATTCGGTAACGGATGGAGCCATGGACGTTTCCAGTGAATTCGCCACTCCGCTGCCGGTTATCGTCATTGCCGAACTGCTGGGTGCTCCGAAGGAAGACCGGAACAAGTTCAAGCACTGGTCCGATATTCTGGTGGAAAGTGCCGACGACCTCACCGACGAAGCATTCCAGCGGATTACCGACAAGCGGATAAAAGCGATGGGAGAGCTGTCCGAGTATTTTAAGGGGATTATGGCGCAGCGGGCTGCAGAGCCGCAGGAAGATCTCGTTACTGCGCTGCTGAACGCTGAAATCGAAGGAGAGAAGCTGTCGGAAAAGGATATCATCAGCTTCTGCGTACTGCTGCTGGCTGCCGGAAACGAAACGACGACAAATCTGATCACGAATGGCGTGCGCGTGCTGACCGAAAGACCGGAGCTGCAGGAGCAGCTGTATCAAGCGCCGGATCTCATACCTTCCTTTATTGAAGAAGTGCTCCGTTACTACCCGCCGATTATCGCGATCGGACGCAAAGCCGCGGAGACGGTACAAATCGGGGAGCATACGATTAAGCAGGGAGCTCAGATCATTTCCTGGGTGGGGTCCGCCAACCGCGACGAGTCCCGGTTCGACGATCCGGACGGCTTCCGTCTGGACCGCAAACCGAATCCGCATATGACGTTCGGCTTCGGCATCCACTTTTGTCTCGGGGCTCCACTGGCCAGGCTGGAAGGGAAAATTGCGTTTCAGGCGCTCCTCGACAGGTTCAAGGATCTAAGCAGAGACGCAGGCGCTGAACTCCAGCCGATCCAAAGCTCCTTTGTTTTTGGTGTCAAAAACTATCCGATCACGATGAGCCGCAGATAGAGTCAGGTATCTTTAAGGGTGCTCCCGCTTTGTTCCAGAGAGCATAACCCGCATAGGAAATGAAGGATTCCCATTTTTCGGGGGCTGTCCATATTTCTTGGAGGCTCCCGGATATGCTAGAATAGAAAATAGCAGCTTGTACATAAGCATGATGATCTAAGGCATCCCTTTACTGCGATGGTTCCAGGAACAGCATTTGCAGGGAAGAACGGATGCCTTTTTGCGTAAGCCCGCCGGGATGATCATTTCGTTTTACCGAAGTATAAGGAGTTGAACGCCCGTGGAAAGGCAAGTCGAAGAATTGTGGCACCAGGTCCTGTCCATGATTCAAAAGAAGATCAGCAAGCCCAGCTATGATACGTGGCTGAAATCAACGAAGGCCGTCAGTCTGCAGGATAACGTCCTGACGATCAGCACTCCCAATACATTTACGCAGGAATGGCTGGAGAATCGGTATACCACGCTCATTTTGACAGCGGTTCGCGAATACATGGATGCTCAGCCGGAGCTTCATATCATTACCCAGGATGAGCTGGAGACCGAGAGAAAAACCGCTTCATCCGAACCGGCTGCCCTCGTTGAGGATAATTTCCTGAACGATCATGCTTTTGCCGCCATGCTGAATCCCAAATACATCTTCGATACGTTTGTCGTCGGTCTCGGCAACCGTTTTGCCCATGCAGCTGCACTGGCTGTAGCGGAGGCGCCGGGCAAAGCGTATAACCCGCTGTTTTTGTATGGCGGCGTCGGCCTGGGTAAAACCCACTTGATGCAGGCGATCGGCCACTATGTGCTGGAGCACAATCCGCAGGCCAAGGTGCTCTATTTATCCTCCGAAAAATTCACCAATCAGTTTATCAATGCCATCATGAACAACCGCGGTGAAGCTTTCCGGAGCAAATACCGCAACATCGACGTGCTTCTGATCGACGACATCCAGTTCATCGCCGGCAAGGAGCAGACACAGGAAGAGTTTTTTCATACCTTCAACGCCCTGAAAGAAATGGGGAAAGCGATCATCATTTCCAGCGACCGTCCGCCCAAGGAAATCCCCACCCTGGAGGAACGGCTGCGTTCCCGCTTTGAATGGGGACTCATCACGGATATTCAGCCCCCGGATCTGGAAACCCGGATTGCTATTTTGCGCAAGAAGGCGAAGGCGGAGCATCTCGACATTCCGAACGAAGCGATGGTTTATATCGCCAGCCATATCCATACGAATGTCCGTGAACTCGAGGGGGCTCTGATCCGTGTCATCGCTTATTCCTCGCTCGTTAATCAGGATATCACTGTACATTTGACAGCCGAAGCACTGAAAAATATGATCTCGCAGTCGCGTCCCCAATTGATCTCGATCCAGGACATCCAGGAGCGGGTGGGAGATTATTATGGTCTGCGCATCGAAGATTTAAAAGCACGGAAACGGACAAGGGCCGTGGCTTTTCCCCGGCAAATCGCCATGTATTTGTCCAGGGAGCTGACCGATTATTCGCTGCCCAAAATCGGGGAAGCCTTTGGCGGCAGGGACCATACGACCGTTATCCACGCCCATGAAAAAATCGCCTCGGTCATCCGTGAGGATCAGGAGATCCATCAAATCGTAAGCCGGCTGTCCGAAAACATTAAAAACCGCATTCAACCGCGGGTCTAGCCTGTTATTTTTTATACCCGTATAACCGAAACCTGTCTGCCTCAGTCCCTCCTTGGTAAGATAACGGCATAAATCTTCTACCAGGGAGGTTCATCCTATGAAATCAATCGTCATTGAAAGAGCAGGCGGAACAGAAGTGCTTGAGGTAAAGGAAATGCCGGATCTTGCGCCAAGATACGGGGAAATGATCGTGGATGTGGCGTATGCCGGCGTCGGGCTTGTGGATATTTTGATCCGTAAAGGCGAATTTACGGAGTTATTTCCATTCCCGGTGATTCCCGGGCTTGAGGTGTCCGGATTCGTCCGCTCGATCGGGGATGGGGTTGAGGGATTCCGGGTCGGCCAGCCGGTCGCTTCCATGAAGCTGCTCGAGCTTGGCGGATACGCCACCCAGGCCAGAGTCACGCCGCAGCTTACAGTACCTCTCGACGTGATCGGAGGCGATCTGAACATGGCTGAGGCGGCGGCTTCGATCGTCAACTTGACGACCGCCTACTTCGCGGTCATGCAGGTGAACCGGATGAGGCAGGGGGACGCGGTGCTGGTTCATGCCGCCGCAGGCGGACTCGGCAGCTTTCTGGGGCAAATCGCCAAGCGGTTTGGTGCCGGGAAGGTGATGGGGACGGTGGGGTCGCCGGATAAAATCAAGCTGGCCGCATCGCTCGGATACGACGAACTGCTGCTGCGATCCGATTTTGTGGACGAAGTGAAGCGGATCGCGGGCCCACAGGGAATCGACGCCGTATTTGACCCGGTTGGCGGCGAAGCCCGGGCCCGCAGCCTGGAGCTCCTGAGACCGCTGGGACAAATTATCGCATTGGGCAATGCCAGCGGCGGCGAGCTGATGCATCACAGCAACGAGATTTGGCTGGGCAACCAGAGCATCGCCGGCTTTAACCTCGGGGCGTATGCGATGTATGATCCGGTCGGCGTAGGGCAGGCGGCAAGGGAGGCGCTGCAGCTCCTCGCCAGCAGAGAGGTCCGCTCGGAGGTGTACGGCATTTATCCGATGGAGAACGCCTCCGAGGCGCATCGTCTGCTTGAGAGCGGCCAAACGGCGGGCAAACTGGTGCTGCAGATGGGCTAAGCGCTGCGGGTCCATGCTCGCGCGTTCTATGTCACAGGCTTTGTCAGAACCCCAATCAAACCACAGCCTATGACAACAGCCTCTTGCCAGCCTGAAAGTCTACATCTACAGCCTCTTGCCCGCCTGAGCGCGGAGCGGAGGCTTTCTTTTGCCGCGGGTTGGATGGTATCATCTGAATAGTAGAGTTCATGGAACGTTGTACGACTTGGAGGTGCTGCTTCAATGATGCAAACCCGAAATCTGCTCGGGGAATTTTTGAAATCGCGCAGGGAAAAGCTTCAGCCGGCGGACGTCGGGATCAGCGGGGGATACGGCAGGAGAAGAACACCCGGACTTCGCCGTGAAGAAGTGGCGGAAATCGCCAATGTCAGCACCACCTGGTACACCTGGCTGGAGCAGGGGAGAGACGTGGCGGCGTCCAGGGAAGTCATGGAGAACATCGCGAGGGCGCTGCTGCTGTCTCCCGATGAGAAGCTGCATGTCATGCGGCTGGCGGGATTCGGCGATCTCCCGGACTGGTCCGCGCCTGCGGTTCCGACGTTGGAGCCGGGACTGCAGAAAATCATTGATCAGCTGCGTTATCCCGCCATCTTGGTCAACCGCCGGACCGAAATTATGGCTTGGAACCGCCAGGCTCCCCACCTGTTGTATGACTTTCTGGATGATCCGGTCATGGGCCGCAACATGGTCTGGTCCATCTTCATGAATCCGTATTTACGGGAACGCGTCATGAACTGGGAAGAGTTTGCCGGATACAGTGCCGCCATTCTCCGGGCCTACCATGGCCAGTCGAAGGGGGACCCGTGGTACGAGGCCTTTGCCCGGATGTTGTCCGAAGAAAGCCCGGAATTTGCGGCGCTCTGGGATTCACATGATGTACGGGAGAAGCAGGTGCAGCCATTTGTGCTGAACCATCCTGACCTTGGTGTATTATCCTTTGAAATTAACACGTTTGCCCATATTAATGGCAATGAAGACCTTCACTGCTGCGTCTATTCTCCGCTGGACGGAACCGGAACCGAGGAAAAGCTGGATTTGAATGCGCAAAAAACGCCGTAGCCGGATATCCGGCTGCGGCGTTTTTGTAGAGATCAGAAAGTATAAGCTTCCGAGGTTCAACATCCTGATCTCGCAAGAAAAACTTCCTCTAAACGCGGTCTGTCTCCTTGGAATGTACGTCGATAAACGTTTTGCTAATAGAGTCCGTTTAGTATGACAAGTTGAGCCCCTGTAAGGAAGGTTACATGGTGTGAACCCGCGCGGCCACCCCGATGTTCAAATGCTCCTGATCCAGCTGATGGCAGCGGGCCGTTACGGCAAAAGCGCCGATGGAAAAAGCCAGTGCAGCCCACGGTAAATAAGCCAGACCGATGCTGTCGACGACCAGGCTGCCGAGAAGGGAGCCGCAGGCGATGCCAAGGTTGGAGGCCACCGGCATCAGGGTCGAAGCGAAGTCTTTGGATCCGCCGGCCGATGCGTCGGCGAGATCGATCAGATACAGCTGAACAGCGGCGCTCAGGGCGTAGGAGAACAAGGCGATGAGCATCAGGCACGAAACAGCAGCCCAGGTAAAGCCCAAGGTTATTGCAAGGGCCAGCATCATCAGGCTCTGAACGATAAAAACGATTTTGAGCTTGGACCTCGAATCCCCTTCGGCTACCTTGGCCCCAATCCAATTGCTCAGGATGGTCAGACCGCCGTAACCGAGCAGCACGGCGCTTGTCCACTGCTTCGGAATGCCGAGCACGTTCTCTAGAATTGGCGTGATATAGGTATAGACGATAAAGACCGAGCCCACGCCGAGCACCGGAATCAGGAAAGCCAGCCGGATGCGGCGGTTCGCGAACAAGGCGAACTGCTGTTTCATGGAGCTGACGCTGACGGTATCGCTTTTCGGCAGAACCGAAGCAATGAAGAACAGCGGGATGATGCCCACTACGGAGGTGACGATGAATGCCGCCCGCCACCCGAGCAGCTGGCCGATATAGGTGCCAACCGGCACGCCCAGGACGTTGGCGATCGAGAAGCCGCCAATGATCCATGCGACGGCGCCTGCACGGCGGGAAGCCTGGATGTGCTCGCTGGCCGCGGCAATGGACAGTGACAAGGTCAAGCCGCACAAAATGGCTGTGGCGACCCGGATCACAAACATCAGGGCAAAGTTGCCGGCGAAGATCGTCAGGGCGTTCAGCACCAGCAGGGCCGCATAGCCCGACAGAATGGTCACGTGCCGGGGGATGCGTCCCAAGAGGCTGACGGCAAACGGCGTACCGACAGCATAAGCGATGGCGAAGCTGGATACGAGGATACCGGCGGCCGCCAGGGATACGCCCAAGCTGACGCTGATATCCTTCAGCAGGCCGACGATAACGTATTCGGTCGTTCCCATCACGAACGCGGCAAAGGTGAAGGCAAAGATCAGAATGGTTTCTTTTTTAGTTGTCATGGTTCTCTCTTCTCCTGGTTGTCTGTTCTTTTCTTTGATCTTACAGGATGAAAGGCTTTTCAAGTCAATAAAAAAATTGTCGAACGATGCGGTAGGGTGGAGGAGCCTCACTTAAAAGCATGCTATAATGAAAGGAAAAAGCAGGTGGACGGAATTGATGAATCATGCACCCAGACCTTGGCGCGCCGACAAGCTGTCGCGTCTAGGTTCCTCTATATTTGCGGAGGTGGCCGCATGGAAGAGAGAAGCCGAAATGGCCGGTCGTGATCTGATCGACTTGAGCATCGGCAGCCCGGATCTTGGTCCCACGGAGACGGTGCGTCGTGCATTAAGCGAAGCTGTGCTTGACGAAAGAAACTATACGTATCCCGGGTCGGCAGGGAGCGATGCGTTCCGGGAGAAATGTGCCGCATGGATGGAGCACCGCTTCAATGTGCGCCTGGATCCGAAGGCGGAAGTGCTGTCCCTGATGGGCTCGCAGGACGGGCTGGCGCATCTGGCCCAGGCGATCTGCAATCCCGGCGACCTCGCGATCGTCCCGAATCCGGGATACCCGATCTATGCCGGTTCGCTAGCCATTGCAGGCGTGAAGCCCTATGAAATGCCGCTCCGGGAGGAACACGATTTCCTTCCCGATTTGGAGAGCATCCCGGACGAAATTTGGGAGCAGGCCGTATTTATCCTATTGAACTTCCCAGGGAATCCGATTGCTGCAGCGGCGGACCGTCCGTACTTTGAACGGCTTGTCGCCTTGGCTCGAAAATGGAATGTGCTGATCGTTCATGACCTGGCCTATTCGGAAATGGGCTTTGACGGTTACCGGCCGCCAAGCATTCTGGAAACTCCGGGTGCAATTGAAACGGCAGTCGAGTTCCATTCGTTCTCCAAGAGCTTTAATATGGCGGGCTGCCGGATCGGATTTCTGGCCGGGAACCGCGATGTACTCTCTTCGCTGCTGGAGCTGAAGAATAACATCGATTATGGCGTCTTTGCACCGGTTCAGACGGCGGCGATCGCCGCGCTGGAGCAGGCGATGGATCCCTCACGGTCCGCCGCCGGGGTAGCCGGTTTGTACGAACGGCGCCGGGATGCGCTGATCGAGGCGCTCGCGCAGGAGGGCTGGGGCGTACCCAAGCCGAAAGCGACGATGTTTGCATGGGCGAAGCTGCCGCCTGCCTTCCTGGAAGGCGCAGAGACTTGGGGTTCCCGGCAGTTCGCACGGGAACTGCTGCTGGGCACAGGGGTGGCCGTGATCCCCGGGGATGGTTTCGGTTCGGAAGGGGAAGGTTATGTGCGGATCGCCCTTGTTCAGGATGAGGCGCGTCTGCGTGAAGCGGCTGCCCGGATCGGACAATTTATAAGGATGCATGGAAACGCAGCAAGCATGGGACATACCGGGCCATGACAGAAAAACCCTGCTCTTGTGAGCAGGTTTTTTTTGTTTGTGATTAAAAAAAGGTTTTAA
Source organism: Paenibacillus rhizosphaerae (assembly GCF_014192015.1). Lineage (GTDB taxonomy): Bacteria > Bacillota > Bacilli > Paenibacillales > Paenibacillaceae > Paenibacillus_AQ > Paenibacillus_AQ rhizosphaerae. The sequence goes on from NZ_JACHXJ010000001.1 coordinate 1,316,340, forward strand.
TTCCTACTTGACAGGTGAGAATAATTGGTTTAATCTTACGTCAAGGAAATCGATTAACATTCATTTAATGAATGGTCATTATTTTAACATTAAACTAAACATCAGCCGATTGGTCCACCAAAGGCTCCTGTAATCCATACCGCTTCTTGCGGTGATGGCATTCGGGAGCCTTTTTGTATATCGACTGGCACGTTGATATGGATGGCCGCTACTCCATGGGGAGAGCGAAAGTGGTGGTTGATGAACGGTGAAAGGAGAGATATGGAAGAGAAGCAATGGCTTCTGATGGAGGAAGCCGATTGGCATTTTCGCAGGCTGGTTCGCAGATTCGTCAAGGAACGTGACAAAGTAACCATTGAAGGCGTGTCCCTTCCCGGGATGCTCGTACTGAACGCGATTCTGCATGAAGGTGAGCAGAAGCTAGGGGATCTGGCCGAACGGCTGGATTTCACCACAGGCGCGGTCACCGCCGTTTGCGACAAGCTGGAATCGCTCGGCTTCGCGCAGCGAAAGCGCTTGGAGACCGACCGCAGGTCCGTTGTCCTGGACATTACGGATAAGGGCAGGGACATGCTTGAACGCAACCGGGACGCAGGTACATACATGATTGAACGCACCTTTGAAGGTTTTACGGCCAAGGAACTAGAGGAACAAATCGTGAATTTCAAAAGACTCTACGAGCATTTGGAAGGCTTTGCCGAGGCTGTGCTGCAGCAGGCGCATCCGCCGGAGGACGCGGAGGAGCCGCTTCCCGGTCACCGGAAGGCAGCGCAGAGAACGAACCGATTTATTTCATATTAAAATTCATTGGAGGCACGGAAGGGAGACAGATCATATGGGACATCCAACCATTTATCCGACAGGAACGACCGTATATCAACCAGGGAAGGCATGGAGCGGTTACACCATCTACCAGGCAGCTGACACCGGGGCACTGCTGATCGACATGAATGGCAGAGAGGTGCATTTGTGGAAGGGATTGCGCGGTTTTCCGAACAAAATATTCCCAGGAGGCTATGTCCTGGGCAGTACAGCCGAGCGGGATCCAAAGTATGGTTTTCAGGACGAAGCCAATCTGGTTCAGGTCGATTGGGACGGCAACATCGTCTGGACATTCGACCGGTACGAATGGATCGAGGATCCGGGCCATCCGGCGCAGTGGATGGCACGCCAGCATCATGATTACCAACGGGAAGGCAATCCGGTTGGATATTATGTGCCTGGAGCCGATCCGAAAGTCGGTTCGGGCAATACGATCATCCTTGCGCACAAAAACGTAAACCGCCCGGAAATTTCAGACGTCGAGCTGCTGGACGACACGATCATCGAAGTGGACTGGGAAGGCAATGTCGTCTGGGAATGGGCCGTCAGCGATCACTTTGAAGAGCTCGGATTTGACGAAGCCGCGAAGGAGGCGCTGTACCGGGACCCGAATACGCGGGCGTTCGGTACCCATTCCGGGGACTGGATGCATATCAACTCCGTCTCGGTGCTGGGTCCAAATAAGCACTATGATGCAGGCGACGAGCGCTTCCATCCGGACAATTTGATATGGGATGCACGGGAATCCAACATTATCGCGATCATCGATAAAAGGACCGGAGACATCGTATGGAAGCTTGGGCCGGACTATTCCGGCGAAGATACCAAACATATCGGCTGGATCATCGGACAGCACCATGCCCATTTGATTCCGAAGGGACTGCCGGGAGAGGGCAATATTCTGGTATTCGATAACGGCGGCTGGGGCGGCTATGGCAGCCCGAACCCTGAATCGCCGGATGGCGTCAAGGTGGCGCGCCGCGACCATTCCCGGATTCTGGAGATTCATCCGATCACGCTGGAAATCGAATGGCAGTACACGCCGACCGAAGCCGGATTTCAGGCTCCATTGGACTCCTATCGCTTTTACAGCCCTTATATCAGCTCGGCCCAGCGGCTGCCTAACGGCAATACGCTGATTACCGAAGGAGCGGACGGAAGGATTTTCGAAGTCACACGGGAGCATGAACTGGTGTGGGAATATATTTCTCCCTATAAAAACACAAGAAACGCGAATATGGTTTACCGCGCTTACCGCGTACCTTATGAGTGGATTCCGCAGCTGGAGAAGCCGGTGGAGACGGAAATCGCTCCGCTTGACGTTGCCGATTACCGGCTGCCAGGTGCGGCACCGCGAGGCGTTGTAACCGCAGTTGAGGTTGAGGGGACTGTGTCCTATGGCGATGGAGCCTTCTGCGTAGCGACTACGGACGAAGTCGTCAGGAAGGAACGGGATCAAGATGAGTAGGCTTGTGTTTCGACGCATCAGCGTAATTACCGCAGCGGTTCTGCTGGTTTCCGTGCTGCTCACCGCATGCGGAACCGCCTCGGGAAAAGACAGCGGGCACCGGCTTCAGGTAAAAATCGCCGATATTTCCACCAACCCGATTTTCCGGGTCGCCGCAAAAAAAGGATTTTTCGAAAAACACGGCATCGATGCGGAGCTGGTGAACTTTGCCACGCCAGCCGAAGGGGTCAACGCCCTGTTCATCAAGCAGGTGGATATTGCCTTTGGGGCAGACTTTCCGCTGCTGAACGCCGTCAGCAAAGGCGACTATGCGATCTTCGCTTCCTCCGGAACGGCAACGGATCTGAGCGCAAGCGAATGGAAGATGTTTGCCCGCAAAGAGATTGCCGGCCCCGCCGACCTGAAGGGCAAGAAGCTGAGCTACTCGCGTGGAACGTTCATTCCTTATTTGTGGGACGTTTATCTGCAGCAGAATGGCGTTGCCTTAAAGGACGTTACGCTGGTCGGTCAGGGAGGGTTTGACGAAACGTATGTGGCGCTGAAAAAGGGCGAGATCGACGCGGCCTGGGTATACGGCTCGGTACTGAATGACAAGTTCGCCGCGCTTCCCGAAGCGCATGAGCTGTCGGATATGTCCCAGACGCCTGTCCGGCTCGGCACAGGTCTGATCACCGGCACCAAGCTGATTCAGGACCATCCGGACGAATTGGTCGAACTGCTGAAGGCGCTTGACGAAACATCCGACTACGTCCAGGCGCATCCGGATGAAACAGCTGACATTATGTACGATGAAGTGAAGCAGCCGAAGGAGGCCACGCTCAAGGATCTGCCGAAAAATCCGTGGAAGATCGGCTTCACCCAGCAGGCTTACGACGGGCTGGCAGGCCAGAAAAAATATATGGTGGATACCGGCATCATTGAAAAGGATTTTAACCTGAACGACAAGCTGAATCTGGACCTGGTGCGCAAAGCGTTCCCGGACCGCGTGGTTGAGCTGAAATAAGGAGGCGGGATTATGGGGGCAGTATCCAGATCAAACGAAATTTATATTGAGCGCTTGAATAAGAGCTATAGTCAGCAGCAGACGGCCGGAGACCTACATTATATTATCCAGGATGTCGATCTGGTCGTGAAGGGAGGAGAATTTTTCGTTCTCCTCGGCCCGAGCGGCTGCGGCAAATCAACGCTGCTCAGCCTGATCGCCGGGTTCGTGTCCAAGACCTCAGGATATTTACGGGTGGGCGAGAAGGAGGTGGATCGGCCTGGTCAGGATCGGGCCGTCGTCTTCCAGCAGGCCGATTCCTCGCTCTTTCCCTGGCTGACTGTCAGAGAGAACGTGGAGTTCGGCTTGCGGATGAAGCGCATTCCTGCCGCCCGGCGCAAGGAAATCTCCGATCGATTTATCGGTATGGTAGGGCTCAAGGGGCATGAGAATAAATTCCCCCGCGAGCTGTCCGGCGGGATGAAGCAGCGCGTGCAGCTGGCGCGGGTGCTGTCCAACGATCCCGGCATTTTGCTTATGGATGAGCCGTTCGGCGCGCTGGATGCGATGACCAGACGAACGATGCAGCGGGAATTGGTAAAGATCTGGCAGGAAACCGACAAGACGGTGATCTTTGTCACCCACGACATACAGGAGGCGCTGCTTCTCGGGGGAAGGATCGGCATTATGTCCGCCGGCCCCTCGTCACGGATCACCGATATTTATGAGGTACCGCTCCCCTATCCGAGAGACATAGCCGCGCCGGAATTCCATGACCTATATAACCGCATTCAGGCCCATTTTGACGAATAGAAACCGATCGGAGGGATCAACATGAGCAAGAAATTAAGGAAAGGACCGCTCCAAGTGCTGTTCTGGATCGCGTTGATCGTCATCTGGCAGCTGGTCTCGCTCATATACGGGCCGGAGATTCTGCCCGGGCCGATCTACACGGCGAAAGGCGGATACGAACTGCTGATGGACGGCACACTTCTGCAGTACATTGGCATCAGCGCCTACCGTGTCCTTCTCGGTTGGACACTTGGAAGCCTGGTTGCCGTGCCCATTGGCATTATCATCGGAAAGGTCGGATTCATTCGTACCTTCGCCGAGCCGTTCTTGAACTTTATCCGGTTTATTCCGCCGATCGCATTCATTACGCTGTTCCTGGTCTGGTTTGGCATTGGCGAAACGTCAAAAGTCATGCTGATCATGTATGCAACCTTTTTTATCGTCATTCTGAACACCTTCACCGGCGTCCTCTCCGTTGAGGAGGATAAGATTCGTTCGGCCCGCAGCATGGGGGCCTCCGAGTGGCAGATCGTCGTTCATGTCATTATTCCGGCAACGGTTCCATACATCTTTACCGGCATCCGGCTGGCCATGGGCACGTCCTTTATGGCTATCATCGGAGCCGAGATGATCGCCTCCAATGAGGGAGTCGGGTATCTAATCTGGAACTCACGACTGTTTTTCCGGACGGACTGGATTTTCGTGGGCCTGATTTGCTTAGGGCTTATGGGCTTTTTGACGGACCGGGCGGTTGGACTGCTTGGACGCAGGCTGCTCGCGAGATACGGTGTGGTGAGCACGACGTCTTTGAAGCGGTAAGAAGCGGACGGGGTAGTCATAGGACAAAGATTTCATCTCATTATAATAAGAGGCGAACCGCAGTAACGGTCCGTCTCTTTGATTTATCACGGCTTCGGCAAGAAGAGGCGAATTGCATTTCGCGTTGTTATCCCATATAATTATTAGATAGTGATCAATCACTTACTAATCGACGTAATGAAAAGGAGATATGCGCTATGGCAAGAGATGCGTCCACTTCGGTGAACCGAAGAACGGATATTATATCGGCCGCCATCGAGGTGTTTGCCGAAACCGGCTATTACCGGGCCACCACGGCACAGGTTGCACAGCGGGCCCACATTTCGCAGCCTTACGTCTTTCGTTTTTTCTCAACGAAGGAAGCACTGCTGCTCGCGGCTTTGGAAGTCTCCTGGTCCCGGATGATCGACTCGTTTCAGCAAGTTGTGAAGTCGGCTTCGCCGGAGCGGCTTGAAGCGGAACTGATTACGGAATACGAGAAGATTATGGAGAACCACCGGAACGAGATTCTGCTGCAGATGCAGTCCCAAACGATCCAGGAAGAAGCGATCCAGGAAGCGACGAGAAACGGATTCCGGGAGGTTCGTCAAATCATACTGCAGGCATTTCGCGAGGCGAGGATTCCACAAGCCGAAGAAAGAACGATGCTCTTTTTGGCCAGAGGGATGTTGTGTAACGTAGCGGATGCGATCAGTCTACCGGAATTAAAGGAGGGGCAAGGAGATGGGAGAGGTCTCCTTAGCTTAATGGATTTTTTTATGAATAGTTATTGACCAATCACTAACTGAATGTTATGATGAATACAAGTTAGTGATTAATCAATCACAAATCAAAAACAGAGAGGACGATATCAAATGACGATGAACAAAGCGATTGTGGTTGGAGCCACGGGCGGAACGGGCGCAGCGATTACGGAGGAACTGGTCAAGAGGGGAATTCCTACGATAGCGTTCGGAAGATCGCGCCAGAAGCTGGAGCAGGTCGCCGGCAGATTGGGGAATCCGGGGCATTTGAAGCTAGCCGTGGGAGATGCCATGCGGCCCGAGGATATCATCGCGCAAGCTGGGGACGCGGACGTCATGTTTCATTGTGCGAACGTACCGTACCATGAGATGGCAAGCAAACTGATTCCCCTCGGTGAATCCGTGATGGAGGCGGCCGAAAGGCTGGCAATCAAAGTGGTTGCGATTGACGGTATCTATCCTTATGGAAGAAGGCAGTCCGACCCGGTCACCGAAGAGCATCCGAAACAACCGCATACGAAAAAAGGGAAGGTTCGCTTGAACTTCGAACGGATGCTGTTCGACAAGCGCTGGAAAAAGGCCAAGGTCATGATCGTTCGTCTGCCGGACTATTATGGTCCGACTGCGAATGAAGCGTCCTATCTCGGTTCAACCCTGGAAGCCATCGCTGCCGGCAAAATGGCCTTTTTTATCGGCAACATGAGCATCCCTCGCGAGTTTGTCTATTTGCCGGACGCCGCCGCCATGATTGCCAATGTGGCAGATCATGACGAAGCTTACGGTCAAAACTGGAATATTCCTGGCGGAGGCCTGATTTCGGGACGGGAGATCGTGCGGATTGCGAGAGCGGTCAGTGGAAGCAGCAAACCGGTCATTCCGCTGAAGAAAATCGGGTTATCCCTGCTCGGATTGGGCGTGCCCGTAATGAAAGAGGTCGTTGAGATGTTATATCTGACCGAAGAACCGCTGACGCTGAGCAGAGCCAAGTATGAAAAGTGGATTGGGCCGATTATTGCAACACCGTTCAAGGAAGGCATCACTGTGACGGTCAAAGCACTGCAGCAGGCAAACACAGCAGCATTGGTCCAGGCATCACAGACGGCTGACTCTAGAATAGTTTAAGCGTTTGTGATTGATTAATCACTAATCAAACGGGCAGTGACCATGTTAGCAAGGGATAGTTCATGTTTACGATTCCTCCAGAATTGCTTATAATGGATCGCAAAGTTATGCGTATCAGAAAATTACCGTCTACCGTACGAACGGAGACCTGTTGGCCCATTCAGCCGATAGGTCTTCTTGCGTTTTTTGAGACGGGAAAGGGAGGGCCATATGGAGCGGAAAAAATTTTCCGAATACGATCGAGGGGAGTATGACGTGTGGATTCAACGCGCTTCCCACGGAAAGCACAACCTGTTCGAAGAACATCTTCATGATTTCGTTGAGCTTATTTATGTTGTCCAGGGACAAGGCATGCATCGGATCAACGGAACGAATTATGCGCTGAACACTGGGGATGTGTTCTTGATCATGCCAGGGGAAAGCCATCATTTTCCCGATGCCGCAACTAGTCATCTTGAGATCGTGAACTGCTTGTTTCGGCAGGATACGATTCCTGCATATTTGCCGAAAGACATGAACATTCAGGCGGAACTGCCCTTTATTTGGCCATTTTGCGGGGGCGGCGAACGCCCACCGAGGAAACTGTCTTTGACTTCGGCGGAATCGACGGAGGTGCTTGGCCAGTTGGAAGCAATGCTTCAGGAGTTAAAGACAGGCGCCCCAGGCGCCAACGTAATCGCTGTCCAATTGCTCGTGCATTTGCTCATCCGGCTGTCGCGAATCTTGCTGCGGCAATCTCCCGATCTCTCCCGCACCAAACCCGTGTCGATCCAACACGAGATCTTGGTTCGAAAGGTGATTGCGTATCTCGAGCAGCACTTCCACCGGAAGCTGTCCATTGAGGAACTCGCCCAGGCTTTCACGATTAGCGGCAGGCATTTGTGCCGTGTATTTCGCGAGCAAACGAACCGCACTATTCATGAAATGCTTCTGCAAATCAGGGTCGAGCGAGCGAAGCAGATGCTGGCGGAAACGAACCGTAGTGTGGACTCGATCGCATCGTTCGCAGGCTTTAGCGACTCTTCGCATTTTAACCGTACATTTGTCAGACTAGCGGGCTGCACGCCGAGCAGATACCGAAAGGAATGCTTCTGGAAACCGATTTATTGAAGAAGCAAGCACGATCTCTGCAGGACAGCCAGTAACGTTCCTTGGCTCAAAGAGTCAATTATCTGTCCCGATTATACAATTACCAAGTCCCATTTTACGCTAAGATGATTTCATAAATCCTACTAAACAAGGGTGAATTCTTAGTTTTAAAAAAAGGGAGATGGATAACGTATGAGAGTAACGCCTCGCCTGTTCTTTCAAATTTTCATTTGCACGGTCCTAGTGTCATTGTCTGCTTGCGGGAGGTCTGCGGGCTCTTCGCGTGAAGAATCCGGTGGGCAAAATTCAAAAGGCCCTTCCGAGCGTGCCGAAATCAGTATTATGACCATAACGCCCAGCACACCTCCGGCATCCGATGATAATGTCATCAAACGGGAAATCGAAAAGCTGACGGATTCAAAACTGGACATTCAATGGATTTCCAACAATGTATATGATGATAAATTAAACATTACACTCGTCTCAGGCGAGCTGCCTGATTTGACTTATATCAGCGACCCATTCGGGCCGTCTTTCCGGAATTTGGTCAAGCAGGGGGCCATTTGGGACATAACACCGTATTTGAAGGATTACCCGAATTTGCAGAATGGAGTTCCTGAAGTCGCTTGGGAGCTTACCAAAATGGAGGATGGGAAAAACTACGGCATTCCCCGGGGACGCGATGCGAATGACGTATCCTTCCTGATTCTCCGCAAGGACTGGCTGGATAAGCTGGGCCTTCAGCCTCCGAAAACGACGAAGGAGCTGTACGTGGCATTGAAGGCATTTACAGGAAAGGATCCCGACGGCAACGGAAAGGCCGATACGTTCGGATTGTCCGCCGGGATCGATACGCTGACAGGCACGTTCCGTGAAATCTTTACCGGCGTGACCGGCTCCTGGAAGGAAGAAGGCGATGGATTAACCTATGCCCCCTTTTTGCCGGAAGCCCGCGAGTCGCTGGCTTATTTAGCCAAGTTATATTCGGAAAAGCTGCTGCCCGAAGACTTGCTGACCTTGAAAACGACGCAGGTGCGAGACTACTACATCGGCAATCGGGCCGGCGGTGTCATCGACAAGACGGGAACCGGGCCCAAGGTATATTCTCCCGGTTTGAAAAAGCTCGTACCGTCATACAAGGAAGCGGACTTTTATCCGCTGACTGCGCTCAACGGATTTGTCCCGAAAGGGACCGGCTTTAACGGCATTCTGGCCATTCCAAAAACGGTGCCGGAAGACAAACTCAAGCAAATTTTGAAACTGGTTGACACTTGGCTGATTCCGGATGTATCCGCAGTTCAGCGGTTCGGCATCGAGGGCGTTCATTACCGAGTAGAGAATGGGGTCAAAATCGTCGATCCGGATAAACTCCTGAAGGACAACGCTTCCGATTTCAATCAGATCGTCAATTCGATCGATCCTGCGCTGAATCCCCCGCCAGCCAATCCGGAGCTGAAGGAGCTGGAGGAGCTGAGAAGCCAGGTGGATGCTCAGCGGAGCAAGGAGAACGTGCCGGATATCGGGGTAGGCCTGTACTCTCCTGCGGCGGAAAAGCTGCTGCCAGACCTCGAGAAGCGGATCAGCGACCTGACCGCCAAAATCGTCATCGGCCAAGAACCGCTTTCCGCATGGGATGACTTGGTTGCCAAAACGAAAAGCGATCCGCAATTCATCCAATCGACGGAAGAAATGTCAGACGCTTATCGGAAGCGCGGCGGGCATTGATGGGAGGTGGAGTCGTGGATCAAGCAGAAACAATGACTGACAACCATCCTGCATATCGGAGCAAAGGCGAGTCCATGTCCAAACGAACGTATATCCATAGGCTGGTTCGCGATATCGGACGGAACCCGTATCTGTATCTGCTGGCCATGCCCGGTATTCTCTTCTTCATCGTGTTTAAATACATACCGATGTGGGGAACGCTCATGGCGTTTCAGGATTACTCTCCGTTTGCCGGAATGGAGGGGAGCCACTGGGTGGGGCTGGAGCATTTTCGCACATTTTTCGCGACGCCGGATTTTGGCATGCTGCTTCGCAACACGTTGGCGATTAATGTACTGAACCTTGTCTTTTTCTTCCCGTTGCCGATTGCCCTTGCCCTGTTGTTGAATGAGGTGCGCAGCGGAGCGTATAAGCGCTTGGTGCAGTCGGTGTTGTACCTGCCGCACTTTCTGTCCTGGGTGATTCTTGCCGGTTTGACGTTCACGCTGTTCGCCAAAGGGGAGGGTCTCGTCAATCACTTGTTGGAGGCGGCGGGGTATGACCGGATCGATATCCTGACCAATCCCCACAGCTTTTGGATCGTCATTACGCTGCAGTCGATGTGGAAGGACGCGGGATGGGGGACGATCGTTTTTCTGGCCGCAATGGCAGGCGTGGATCCGCAGCTATACGAAGCAGCGAAGATGGATGGCGCGGGGAGATTCAGGCAAATGTGGCATGTCACGCTGCCAGCATTACGGAGCGTCATCGTCGTGCTGCTGATTTTGCGGCTGGGCGATTTGATGGACGTGGGTTTCGAGCAGGTGTTCCTCATGTACAACGGAGCGGTCTCCAATGTTGCGGAAGTGTTCGACACCTACGTCTACCGCATAGGCATTCAGCGCGGAGAGTTCAGCTACAGCACGGCGATCGGACTCTTTAAGTCGGTGGTCGGACTCGTGCTCGTGCTGCTGTCCAACAAGCTGGCCAATAAATGGGGGAACGGCGGGATTTTTTAGGCCTTTCTGCAGATTGGAGATGAAAGTATGAGAATCGGATGGAGAGACCAGGCATTTCAAAGCCTGAATGGAGTCGGACTTGGATTGCTGGGGATGGCGACATGCTTTCCTATTTATTACGTGCTGGTCGTATCGCTTGCGGATCCGGCTGAGTTTGCGCAGAAACGCTGGCTGCTGTGGCCCGAGCACTGGAGTTTCGAGGCTTACCGCTACCTTCTCTCGACCGATGCGTTCCTGCGGTCGGTGGGAAACAGCGCTTTTCTTGCGACCGTCGGTACGGCATTGTCGCTGATCGTGACGGCCATGCTCGCCTACCCGCTGTCCCGGCGGAGAATGCGCGGGCGGCGCAAGGTACTTTTGTTCGTGCTGGTTACGATATTGTTCAGTCCGGGACTGATCCCGGCATATATGCTCGTGCGGCAGCTCGGGCTGATCGACAGCATTTGGGCACTCATTATCCCGTCGCTGTCTAACGGGTGGAGCGTGCTGCTGATGAAGTCCTTTTTCGAGAGTATTCCTGCCGATCTGGATGAATCTGCGGCGATGGACGGCGCCAACGAGGTGCGGATATGGTTTTCCGTCATTCTGCCGCTGTCGTTGCCCGCTTTGGCTGCTTTTGGCCTTTTTTATGCGGTAGGGTACTGGAACCAATTTTTTTCTGCACTGATTTACTTGAACGATTCCACAAAATGGCCGATTCAGGTTCTGCTGCAAAATATGCTGCTCAGCGCCAACAATGCGGCTCTCGACGCCTATGATGTGTCCGCTGCGCCTCCGCCTTCAGAAATGCTGAAAATGGCAGCGGTTATCGTGGCCACCGTGCCGATTGTGCTCGTGTATCCGTTTTTGCAAAAGCATTTTGCCAAGGGGGCCATGGTCGGCTCCATCAAAGGATGACCGGCAGAGGGAGGCCATGCACATGAAGGAAGGAGTTAGGGTTCAATGGCTTTGACGAAACCGAATATTATATTTCTGATGACCGACCAGCAGCGCTGGGACTGCATCGGGAGATTCAATCAGCATATCAAAACACCGACGCTGGACCGTCTTGCGGACGAAGGGATCGTATTCAGCCAGGCTGTTTGCCAAGCGCCAATGTGCGTTCCCAGCCGCAGTTCGATGATGTTCGGGTTGTATCCTTCGCAAATCGGGGTAAGAACCAACCGGGACGGCCTTGACGACGAGGATGGTTTTCCCATCCTGCCTTTGCCGGAGCTGCTTCGCAGGCAGGGCTACCAGACGGCCGGTTTCGGCAAAACACACTGGAATCACGGCCGGCGGTCCCATCCGTCGGCGCGGGGATTTGAGGTGCGGGCTATAGGGCTCGGCCGGGACAGCGGGCATTACGAAGAGAATGCGCTGATGATGGATGAGGATGATCCGGAAGGACTGAGCGCATATTATGAGGAAACCCGCGATTACGGAAGCGGGGAAGAAAATGCGCTCGGATATATCGGCCGCACCAGCGAAGTGCCGATGCACCGGCATCGTGACGGGTGGGTGGCTGAGCAATGCAAGAAGTTTATCGAGCACGGGCTGGACGGATCGCGTCCGCTGTTTCTGTATTTATCGTTTCTAAAGCCACATGCGGGCTTTAATGTTCCGAAGGAGTTCGAAGACTGGTATCGGCTCGAGGACATTCCGGACATTGAGCAGCCGCCATGGGAAATAGAACAGGGAACGCATGTGGAAGAAGAGGCTTTGATCCGCGGAGACGGCGGCAGCCGGTATTGGGACAGAAGGCAGATGTGGGAACGGATGAGCGTGATGGAGCGCAGGCGGACAACGCTGCGTTACTGGGCCAACTGTTCTTGGCTGGACCATTATTTCGGAGAGGTGCTGGACGGTCTGCGTTCTAAGGGGTTACTGGATAACGCTCTGATCGTTTTCGTATCGGATCACGGTGAAATGCTGGGAGAGCGCCAGTTCCGCTTCAGTAAATATTGTTTGTTTGAGAGCAGCGTACGGGTTCCGTTGATATTGTCCGGCAGCTGGATTCCCGCTGAAATGCGTGGAATAACGGATGATCGTCCGGCCGAGCTGATCGACCTGGTTCCGACCCTTGCGAATGCATCGGGAGCTGAACTTAATCCCGTTCTTCCCGGTCTCGATTTGTTAGCAGGCAAGCGGCGCACAGGAACGTTTTCCGAGTTCCACCGGACGACGGAAGACGGCCGATTCGCCGCTCCGGCCGTCATGTGGCGCAAACGGGATTGGAAGCTGATTTTATCTTTGCCGGGGCCATTGGACGATGCAGACTCCAGGCTGAAAGAGATTAAGGGGGAGCTGTACCATCTGAAAGAAGATCCTGGCGAGTGGTTCAATTTGTACACGGATGAACGCTTCATGACGATTCGGGAAGAAATGACCTCCGAATTGCTTATGCACCTGGCAATTACGTGGACAAGAGGGCCATCGTTTGGACGCGCGGAATTTGGAAATGCTGAATTTTATAGGCCGTCTCCTGGAACCGGAATATCATGACCCGGAATCAAAGTCCGCAGATGAAGACAAACCGCACGTTAGTAATGCTAACTGACGTGCGGTTTATTTGTGTCGTAGGGTCTTCATGCAGTACCTGTCTGCTGTTCAGATTCGTTGGCTTGCGGGAATCCATCGATTTGAGGACATATGTCCTACCCTATACCGGCTTGATTGCCTTTTAATAATGACAGAACAAAACAGAAGGAGAGGACCTATGAAGGGCATTATATTTGCACTGCTGGGCGGCGCCTGCATTACGCTGCAGGGTGTCGCCAACTCCCGGATCAGCGGGGATATCGGGACGTGGCAGGCCGCGGCGGTAACCCAACTGACCGGTTGTATTCTCGCTTTGCTCATCCTGCTGTTTGTGCGTGACGGCAGCCGGGAGGGCTTCAAGAGCGTCAAGCCGCTGTACCGGATCGGCGGGGCCTTGGGGGCGGTCATCATTTTCAGCGAGGTGACGTCGATTCAGACGATCGGAGTGACTTTTACCATTTCCGCCCTCTTGATCGCCCAGCTCTGCCTGACGTTTATTGTCGATCTGAATGGCTGGTTCGGCATGGAGAAACGGAAAATCAGCACCGCACAGTTTATCGGGATCGGAATAATGATTGCGGGCGTCGTGATTCTTAAATTTTGACATCCGTGCCGCACGCCATTATGATGGGCCTAAGTTAGAGGGGGACGTTTGAAGATGAGAGAGATGAAGGATAACGGGCTGCTGGCGGATTATTTGCGTCAATATGAGCTGGAGACGATATTTTATGAACCGCTTCGGCCGTATTTATCGCTGTATCGCTTTGACCAAGGAGAATTCATTTGCTCTCAGGGAGCGCCTGCGGAATATTTATACGTGCTCGTCAGCGGGAAAATCAAAATCTACACAACCTCACCCGAAGGGAAAACGCTGATCCTTAACTTTATGAAACCGCTGGAAATTATCGGAGACATTGAATACCTCAAGGATACGGATACGGTCAATACCGTTGAGGCGGTCACGACCGTGCATATGATCGGCATCCACCACCGCTGGCTGCGGAAATTCGGGAAGGATTACGCTCCTATGCTCCAGTTCCTACTGGATATGATCACCAATAAATTTTATATCAAATCCAATTTTCTAAGCCTTAATCTGATGTATCCGGTTGAAGTCCGGCTGGCCAGCTACTTACTGTCGATCTCCTTCGACGATGCGGACACTTCCGGTGAGGAACAGCGGACAGCGGTCAACCTGGTGGATGCGGCCAACTTAATCGGGACCAGCTATCGCCACGTTAACCGGGTGATCCAGAAGTTCTGCAAAGACGGACTCGTGGAACGGGATAAAGGTTACATCCGCGTAATAGACAGGAAAGGGCTCAGCGATCTGGCTGGACAAAATATTTATGAAATCGTAACGAAAGGAGGAGGAAACCAATGATGCTCGGTCTTGTGTTATCGCTGATCGCCGGCTCCCTGGTGAGCCTGCAGAACATTTTTAACAGCAAAATGAATCAGCGGATCGGCTCCTGGGCGACAACAACCTGGGTGCTGTTCCTCGGATTTGTCGCATCGTTCGGCATCGGCTTGGCGATCGAAGGCAAAGGCATGCTGACACTCCAGCATATGCAGCCCTGGTACTGGTTCAGCGGCATGATCGGGGTGGGGGTCGTGTTCTGTCTGATGCAGAGCATGAAGCTGCTTGCGCCCACTTTTGCCATCGCCGTAGTCATGACGTCCCAGCTCGGGTTTGCACTGATTTGGGACTCGCTTGGCTGGATGGGACTGGAGAAAGTTCCGTTGACACCAAATAAAGTGATCGGCGTGCTCGTTATTGTGGCCGGAATCGTAGTTTTCAAAATCGGTGAAGGGCGGCTTCCAGCGGGAAAATCTGCCGCGGTTCAAAAAAAGACTGCCGCACTAGAGCAAGGAAATGGATAAGGAGTGAAGTTGAATATGACGACCACGATTGATAAGGTTGCCTGGATTCAGATTCAGGACGGACGGATTCTCTCCGCACGTTCCAAAGGAAAGGATACGTATTATTTGCCTGGGGGAAAGCGGGAACCCGGTGAAACCGATGAGCAGACGCTGATCCGTGAAATCAGGGAAGAGCTTACGGTTGAGATCGACCCTGGAACCCTTACATTCGTAGGAACGTTTGAAGATCAGGCACACGGCAAAGCGGACAATGTGACGGTTCAAATGAGCTGTTATACCGGGGAATATTCAGGTGAGCTGCGCCCATCGGCGGAAATCGAGGAGTTTGCCTGGCTGACTTATGCGGATCGCATCCGCGTCTCGCCGGTATGCCAGCGGATTTTTGAACATCTGCACGAGCGTCAATGGATTTGATCGGGAATGCCGCGAAAAGTAACGGATATTCGCAGGGAGAAATTATTCCTGCCGGGTATCCGTTTTGTTGTGCTGCTGAAAGTTGCAGCAAATTTTTCAATGTAAAACTAATGGTTTACATTTAGTCCGATTTCATATAATCTAATACGGACAATAATTATCCGCTTTAGTCGGCAAAATCAATTTGATCTGCTCAAATGGGAATGATGAAGACTACAATTTTGGAGGTGATGACTATGCATATGAAGACCGGCGTGGAGCAGTGCGTATACGCGATTTTTCTGCTGAGTATGCTTCCGGACAAGGCGGTCCTTCCCGGCGAGGCGATCAGCCAGCAGCTCGGCACCTCCCCGACCTACTTCCAAAAGCTGTTGCGAAAGCTGGTCAGCGCTGATCTGATCACCTCCGTGCCCGGGGTAAAAGGCGGGTTTAAATTGAAGAAAAAAACAGAAGATATCCGTATCTACGATATTTTCATCGCCATCGAGGGGCAGCAATCCCTTTATTCCTCAAGCGGCATTTTTCGGGATATGCTGGAACTTCGGGACGATCCCGATCCGTGCTGCCTACTGGCCAATTTAATGGAAGAAGCGGAATCCGCCTGGAAGACCGTGCTTCAGCGGGAAACGGTAGCATCCATTTACGACGATGCGCATCGGGAGCGTTACAGACAGAAGATTGAATCGCTAAAGGAATGGGTTCACGAAAAAATGGTCGTTTAACATACAAACAAGAAAAGAGGGAAAAGCATGATTTCGATTTTAAGCCGAATCAATGAGCTTGCCAAAAAGGAAAAAGTAGAAGGGCTCACCAACGCGGAACGCGTGGAACAGCAGTCGCTCCGCGAGGATTATCTCCGAGAAATCCGCGGGCAGGTGCTCGGCACATTCTCCCGTTTGACGGTGGTAGACCCGCTGGGCAACGACGTCACGCCCGAGAAGGTCCGCAAGGTGAAGGCTGAGCAGGAGGAGACGGAAGAGGACGCCCCCGGCGTCGTAAACCGGATTCGCCGCTATTTGGATTAACGTCCGGCATCAGAAGCCGCAGACGTTCGCACTTTTATTGATCTATTTCATTCATCAAGCTGACAACTTACGATGAAACGGTCCTACCGGCATTCATATAAATTTGCAGGAAAGAAGCTGATACCTATGAGCAACCACGATACGAAAACGCTGGATCAGATCAAGTTTTCCGTTCTTGATTTGGCACCCATCGTCAGGGGTGGAACGGCGGCCGAATCGTTTAAAAATACATTGAACCTGGCGCAGCACGCCGAACGTTGGGGCTACAACCGGTATTGGCTGGCTGAGCACCACAACATGCCGGGCATCGCCAGTTCGGCGACGTCCGTCGTCATCGGATATGTAGCCGGAGGGACCCAGTCGATCCGCGTCGGTTCCGGAGGCATCATGCTGCCTAACCATGCGCCGCTGGTCATCGCGGAACAGTTCGGTACGCTGGAAGCGATGTATCCGGGACGGATTGACCTTGGACTCGGGCGCGCACCGGGGTCCGATCAACTCACGGCGGAGGCGCTGCGCCGCGACCCTAGTAACGGTCATTATTTTCCGCAGCATGTTCAGGAATTGATGGCCTATTTCGACGAGAAGTCCAAATATAACCGCGTCCGGGCCATTCCGGGGGAAGGTCAGCATGTTCCGATCTGGCTGCTCGGCTCCAGTGATTTCAGCGCTGCTTTGGCGGCCAAGATGGGACTTCCGTTCTCCTTCGCCAGCCATTTCTCGCCGGATCATACGCTGCAGGCGCTGGCCATTTACCGGAGACAGTTTCAACCGTCTGCGGTTCTGGACAAACCTTACGCCATGGTCGGGGTGAATGTGTATGCGGCCGATACAACGGAAGAGGCGGAGTTTATCGCCACATCGCATCAGCAGCAGTTTCTGAGCCTGATCCGGAATACGCCGGGGCAATTGGCCCCGCCCGTCAAATCGCTGGAAGGCAACTGGAACGAGTTCGAGAAGGCGCATGTGATGAAACAGATCCGTTCATCGGTCATCGGCAATCCGGAAGAAGTCAAGCGTCAGCTGCAGGCCTTCCTGGATGAGACCCAGGCGGACGAAATGATCGTCAACTCGATGGTCTACGACCCGGCGGCCCGCCTGCGTTCGTACGAAATCGTAGCCGAAGTCACCGGCATGAAAAAATGACAGACGTGAGCGGTATCGCACTCGGTATTGAGGAAATGAAAGAGAGGCTGGCCTATACCAAGGCCGGTCTTTTTTGTCCTTCAGCTCGTTGATCTGCATGCGTTGCCTGCCTGAACGGTGGAGTGCAACGCGCCGTATTTGGAAAAAGGGAAACGACAACCTTATCCGGATGGTGTATAATTTTGGAAATGTTAGGCCTACTCCATTCGAAGAAAGGATGAATGCCATGCGATTTCCTTTTGAACATCCTGTCCGCGAACTCACCTACAAAGAGGTAAAAGACCGGAAGCTGCGGTTCTATGTATCCGAACCGGACCGGGCGGGGGCAAACCGGCCAGTTATTTTGTTTTTTCAAGGAGGAAGCTTTCAGCCGAATCCGAAATTTTCGCCGGCCCAATTTCAGCACCAAGCCCATGAATTCGCATCTCAAGGCATCGTTCGATCTGCGTGGACTACAGGACAGGCCGTGATGCTGGATTTACCCCGCTGCAGGCGATTATGGATGTTAAATCGGCCGTGCGCTGGGTGCGTCAGCATGCGGAGGAGCTCGGTGCCGATCCGGAGAAGCTGGCTATATGCGGAGCATCGGCGGGGGGATATATTTCCGTATCCTCCATTATGTTCGACCACTTGAACGACGATGGGGACGATGTGACCGTGAGTGCTGTTCCCGATAAGCTTGTCATCTTTGCGGCCGGGATGGACGGGGTGGACATTATGTCCCGCCGATACCCCGAACTGCTGTCTGTTGCCGAGGAGATCTCGCCCATCCATCATGTGCGGCGCTGCCTGCCGCAGACGCTCTGGATGTGCGGAACCGGGGACGATTTGTATGAGCAAAACCGCGGCTTTGTTCAAGAAATGCAGGATGCCGGTAACCCGATTACGTTTAAAACTTATGATGGCATGGAGCATGGCTTTTTTAATTACGGCCGGCATAACAATACGTATTTTCATACAACCAATCAGGAAATCGAGGGCTTTCTCCGCCCGTGGTTGGAGCAAGCTCACTGAATAAAAAGCTAGAATAAAAATTGAAGATTGATCCTCTGTCCAGGAACAAAAATGGTCTGACGCTGGATTTAGTCATGCTGACAGCCGGTCAGTGAATGTCTGAATTTGCAGCCAGTCTTTACTTTTCGACCAGGATATATTACGATAACGTGGATAATGTTTATCCTCTTTAATATGGGATGAATGGATAGCGTTCAGGATGGAGGTATAACCTGGAAGGGAAGGTAACAACATGAAATTAAGTGTACTGGATCAAGCACCCGTTACGATAGGAAATACAGCGGAAGGAGCGCTTCACAAGGCGGAAGAATTGGCCGTTCTGGCCGACGAACTGGGATACACCCGTATGTGGATGGCCGAGCACCATGGGGCCCGCACGTTTGCGAGTTCTGCGCCCGAAGTGACGGCGGCCCGTCTTGCGGCCAAAACGCAGCGCATTCGGATCGGCACCGGCGGTGTAATGATGATGCATTATTCTCCTTTGAAGCTGGCCGAAGTGTTCAAGACGCTGAGCGCATTCACGCCTGGCCGGATCGACTTCGGCGTCGGCCGGGCACCTGGCGGCGATACAAGCTCCATGTATGCCTTGGCGGAAGGGCGGCAGCTGATGCTGCACAATATGTACGAGAAGCTGAAGACAACGCTGCAGCTGATGAACGAAGAAGTTCCGGAAGATACCCTGTACGCCAAAAATACCGCATCCCCGGCTCACGTCACCCTGCCTGAGGCATGGCTGCTCGGCTCTAGCGGCGACAGTGCGCTTAAAGCCGGAGAGATGGGTGTGGGGTATTCGTTTGCGCAATTTTTTAACGGGGCGATGAGCCGCGAAATTCTGGATATGTATAAAGAAAGCTTCAAGCCTTCGGCATTTATGGTGAGACCGCAGATCAGCGTGACCTATTTGGTAACCACCGCGGAGACGAAGGAAGAGGCCGAATATGAGGCACTGCCGCAGGATCTGTTTCGTCTCATGATGGCTAAGGGGCGGCAGATCACGCAGCTGCTCACTCCGGAAGAAGCACACAATTACCCGCTGACCGAAATGGACCGCATGCTGATTCAGGACAATCGGAGGCTGCATTTGGTTGGTCCGGTCAAGGAAATTGCCGCCCGTTTGAAGGAAGAGCAGGAGCAATATGGTTTTGATGAAGCCATGATCTGCAGTATCCCGCATTCCCAGGAGATGCGGCTGCAGGTGTACCGGCTGCTGGCTCGCGAGCTTTTACAATAGTATATATGACGTAATAATAGCGTACTAACCTCTTGCGATTATGGAGAGGGGTACGCTTTTTTTGATTGTTTGTAGGACTTGAAAACGATATTCATCTCATCTATAGCCGTATTAAAAATATGTGATGTCATAAATGTTGATAAATGGCTTAATGTGACGTAATATATAAAACACAATAAACTGAGATGAAAGGGGATTGGGTTTACACTCAGCAGCATACCGCAGTGCTAGATTACCGGGCATGGAATAGGAGGAGAGGTAAAGAAATGGAACGTCATATTGCTATGGATATGGTAAGAGTGACAGAGGCGGGGGCGCTTGCCGCCGGACGCTGGACAGGAAGAGGAGACAAAAACAGCGCGGATCAGGCAGCGACGACAGCGATCAGGAAGCAATTCCATTCGATGCCCATTGATGGAACGGTCGTGATAGGAGAGGGGGAAATGGACGAAGCCCCCATGCTCTATATCGGCGAACAAGTGGGGGACCGCCGCGGTCCGAAGGTCGACATCGCGGTGGATCCGCTTGAGGGGACCGAAACGGTAGCCAGCGGTTTGAACAACGCCATATCGGTCATCGCCGCCGCCCCGGCAGGCCAGCTTCTGCATGCGCCGGATATGTATATGGCCAAGCTGGCGGCAGGTCCAAAGCTGGCCGGCCAGCTGTCCCTCGATGATCCGATCGAAACGACGCTTACCAAAGCATCGTCCATACTGAACAAGCCGGTATCGGATGTAACGGTATCGATTCTGGACCGGGAACGCCACCAGGAGATCATTGCCAAGCTTCGGACGATGGGGGCGCGGATCAAGCTGCTCAGCCACGGTGACGTCATGGGAGCGATTGAGGCGGCGATGGAGAGTGAAGTGGATCTGTATGTCGGCTCAGGCGGTGCGCCCGAGGGCGTATTGGCTGCCGCCGCCCTCCGCTGCCTTGGCGGGGAGATGCAGGGAAGACTGCTTCCCGCCGGCCC
The DNA here is from genome assembly GCF_014192015.1 of Paenibacillus rhizosphaerae. GTDB lineage: Bacteria > Bacillota > Bacilli > Paenibacillales > Paenibacillaceae > Paenibacillus_AQ > Paenibacillus_AQ rhizosphaerae. The sequence continues at coordinate 1,337,107 of NZ_JACHXJ010000001.1, forward strand.
GCCGGATCTCGAACGCTGTCGCCGGATGGGGATTCGGGATGCGCACAAGCTGCTGACGATGAACGATCTCGTAGGTACGAAAGAAGTGCTTTTCGTTGCCACCGGCGTCACTTCCGGGTCTTTCTTGAACGGTGTGCGGTACCTGCAGGAAGATAAGGCCGAAACCTATTCAGTCGTCATGCATTCGGCCAACAAGACGATCAGCTACCTGCGGACGATCCATGAGCTTCCGGTTCAGGAGGCATTGGTTCAAGGGGCGGCAATGTAATGCTGGGTGCCTTGTAATGAGCATCAGAATCGAACAAATAAGGGCAGGCGGGAAGCCTGTCCTTGTTTGTTTTATTTTTTCTCGGCAGACAGAATGAGGAACATCGGCCGGCGCGTCTCGTCCTTCATGCCGGGGTGGTGCATCAATTCCGGATCAGGAAGGGGCTCGCGGACCGCCGTGACGGCAAATCCGGTGCGAATTAAATCGTTGATGTAAGTGGAAAGAGTGCGGTGATATTTAATGACATGGTCCGTTAAAAACGCCGTGTTGCGAATGCCTTCATCCTGATAGTGATCCACCGGCCAGTACAGCGGGCTGCCCTGGTCGTCCCGTATCCATTCCTGCTCGGGCCGGGACGTGAAAATAGGATGCTCCACCGAAAAGACGAAGGTGCCGCCCTGCTTTAAGCAGCCATGTACTTTTCGGCAAACGGCATCAAACGACTTCACGTAATGGAAAGCGAGCGAGCTCAGGACCACGTCGAAATGGTCAGCGGGAAAGTCGATATCTTCGATCGGTGCCTGGAGATAGGTAATTGCCGGATCATCCGTTTGTTCCCGTGCAGATTCCAGCATTTTAGCCGAAATGTCTACTCCAATCACAGCAGCTGCATGCTGTTCCCGGGCATACCGGCAGTGCCAGCCGAAACCGCAGCCGAGGTCGAGGACCGACTTACCCTGCAAATCCGGAAGCAATGCCTTAAATTCATGCCACTCCCCTGCAGCCCCAAGACCGCCGATAGACCGGGGCATCTCTTTATATGCCGCAAAAAAAGCGGAATCGTCATATTTGTTTTGCTTCAAAACCGATGCACTCCTTTGCTGGGCTATGAAACCTTTGATCTTGCTTCATTCTGATCCAACTATAAATTGGACAGGGCTACCAGGTCAAGTTGATGGCGGGGTAAAGGACATGTTATAACCCTGCATTGACTGGGTATATTGAGAAGATACAAGTCTTACAAAAGGTGGAAAAAATATGAGGTCTCATGCAACCGAGTCTCCCAATCTTTCAGCCCGGATCACGTATTCCAGTCGCAACCTCTGGTCAGGAATTCTGGCCGGCATCGGATTTATCGCCTTTTTGGATGAGGCCGTGTTTCATCAGCTGCTGCATTGGCATCATTTTTATGACAAATCCACGTCGGCCGTGGGGCTTGTGTCGGACGGCCTGTTTCATGCGCTCAATTGGTTCGCGACGATCGCCGGCATGTTTATGGTATCGGATCTCCGGCGCAGAAACGCCATGTGGCCGAAACGCTGGTGGGGCGGCATGCTCCTCGGCGTCGGCGGATTTCAACTGTATGACGGGACGATCCAGCATAAGTGGATGCAGATTCATCAGATCCGGTATGTTGACAACGTCATCGTTTATGATGTCGTTTGGAATGTCAGCGCCGCCGTCATTCTGATCATCGGCATCATGCTGATTGTTCAAACCAGCAGATTAGCGAATCGGGAAACGGAGAGGGGCGGTTGAATGAACATGACAGGACATCGTGGAGATCATGCAGGTCATTCGGCCGGTGGTCCCCATGATACGCTCCTCATCATCTTATTTCTCGTGCTTATCGGCCTCTACACCATGGCAGTGAAAGCTTCGAATCGCCGGTTTCGCAGATGGCCTGCCATGCGCACGATCTGCTGGTTCCTCGGCGTCCTTGCTGCGGCAGCGGCGTTAACTGGACCACTGGCGGCAAGAGCACATGAGGATTTTGTCTATCATATGCTGGGACATCTGCTGCTTGGCATGCTGTCCCCTCTATTGATCGCATGCTCTGCACCTATGACTTTATTGCTGCGCAGCTTAACGATTTCGTCGGCGCGCCGGCTGTCAGCCTGGCTGAAAAGCCGGCCGATGCGTCTGCTCAGCCACCCGGTTACGGCTTCTGTACTGAACGTAGGGGGACTGTGGATGCTGTATTATTCCGGCTTGTATTCGGCGATGCAGTACCAGCTGGTTCTTCACGTTTTGGTGCATGCGCATATGTTTGCCGCAGGGTATTTATACGCCGCAGCGCTGCTCTGCATGGATCCCAGTCCTCACCGGGCAGGATACGGATTTCGGGCAGGCATCCTCGTGTTATCTCTTGCCGGGCATGGAATCCTGGCCAAGGTTCTATATGCATTCCCGCCGGGAGGTATCCCCTTGGCTCAGGCTGAATCGGGAGCCCAGCTGATGTATTACGGGGGAGATGCCGTCGATTTGATCCTGATCTTTCTGTTCTGTCTGCAGTGGTACAAGTCGGCACGGCCTGACAACAAGCACAAGACCGCTTCGTCCCCGGCCATATCGTGAAATTGACCTTTTTTAAAAGATGAAACTGACCATTTATACAAGGTCAGTTTTGTTTTATGTTGGTAGATATACGAAAACAGGAAGGGTTGGATGTGGCGATGACAGAAGTGGTCAATCTAAAGCACAAAGTCGGACAAGGTATTGCTCCGCAGCAATTTATGGAATATATGCAGGTAAGGGAAATGGTTAACAGCGGTATTCCGGATACCATTGAAAAGTTTTATGAAAAATATCATGGATTCCGTACGCTCGATCCGGCCAGACAGGAGTTGTTTACATCATTTGGCGAGCGATTAGGCATTCGATGCCTGATCTTGTGCACGGACTGGTGTCCGGATGTCATTTGGAATGTTCCCGTGTTGTTCCGGATCATGGAGCAGTCCGGCATCCCGGTTGAAGCGCTGATCATGGAAGAACATCTGGAAACGATGGATTTGTTTCTGACTGACGGCGGAAGAGCGCAGCCAATGGCGATTTTTGTTGACCGGAGAGGCAACGTGCTCGGCCGGTGGGGTGCGCGCCCCGCTTACATTCAGCAAGTGATGGACGACTTTAAAGCCAGCCGGCCGGACTGGCAGTCCCCTTTGTATCAAGAACAGCTAAACCAAGTTTACCGGGACATCGGAGCTCTCTACCTTGAAGGTGATCGTTATCAGGATGTTATTTTGCAAGAGCTGGACGTGCTGTTTCGCCGATTTGTTAAAAACACCGTCGAGCCGAAAAAAGATTAGGCGCCGAACCAAGCCTTTTTTAAACGAAGGATACCTTCTTCCATAACCGAAAGTGGAAGGCCGGCGAAACCCAAATAAACGACAGGAAGGGGAGCAGCAGGCGGGTTAGCCCACATACTGCGGAAATCATACACCTTGACCTGAAGCTTTTCAGCCAATTGGATCAGCTCTTGAGCTGTACCATGCCGGGGGATGCTCAGCTGAAGGTGAAGCCCCGCATGCAGACCGGTAATATGGACATGCTTACCCAAGTGAATGCTTATCAAGTCTATCAAATGATGATGCTTCTTGCGGTACAAGTTGCGTGTCTTGCGCAGATGCTTGTACCAGTGCCCCTCCCGCACAAACCTTTCCAGCGCCCACTGTTCCAGACGCGAAGGTGCATGCAGCTGGTCAGGGTGGAGCTTGGATAATTTGTGCAAGAGTGAGGGAGGCACGACCATATAATTGATGCGGAGCGCAGGCGACAATGTCTTCGAGAAGGTGCCGATATAGATAACCCTGCCCTCATTATCGAGTCCTTGGAGGGAGGGGATCGGCTTCCCCTGATATCGGAATTCTCCGTCATAGTCATCCTCTATAATATAAGCGCCTGCCGTTTTTGCCCATGCCAGCAGACGTACCCGCTGCGAATACGGCATGATGCTTCCGGTAGGGAACTGATGCGAAGGCGTGACATATACGGCATGAAAAGGAACCTTTGACAGCTCACCCACAAGCAGCCCTTGGCCTTTAACCGGGATCGGGACCGTCTCCCAGCCGTACCCGTTTAATAGATTCCTTACGAGATCGAAACCAGGCTCTTCAAATGCCACGCGCCGTACCCCGTCCAGAAGTTTGACCAGTATGCCGATGCTGTACGACATGCCGCTGCCAATGATGACCTGCTCCGGTGAACAGAGGACCCCTCTGGAATGAGCCAGATACTCCGAGACGGCAGCCCGCAATCCCGGTTCACCGCGGGAATCGCCATATTGACCCAGCTGTGCGGCCATCGGCTGCGCGGCTTCTTTCAGCATTTTGTTCCATGTCTGCAATGGAAAAGAGTCTCCATCCATATGGGTGGGGTTAAAATCGATCCAGTCCATGCCTTCTTCGGGTAAACGATCGTGAAATCCTGCCACGGTATGGTTAAGCGGTATGCGCCAAGCAGGAGACGATGCCACGACATTTTGTATAAATTCAGGGTCGTCCACCACGTAAAAGCCTGACTTCGGTTTGTTGATGACATAGCCTTCGGCTACCAGCATGTGATATGCCGTTTCGATTGGCGTCTTGCTAATAAGAAGCTGCTGCTGAAGCGCCCGCACGGACGGCAGCCGGGTCCCAGCCGCTACTTTCCCTAAGCGGATTTGTTCATGGATCAAATGGTAGATTTGAAGATATAACGGGGAGCCGGAATGCTCGGGTAGCAGAAGGTCAAACATGAAATACCGCCTTTGCTATTATTCGCTGAGTCTTGTCCCCATCGTATCACAAGACGGTCCCGATCTGCAGCGATTATGCCGCGCAAGCCGACGATTTCTTGACCGTTATTTTGTCTGCATAGTCAATGTGTTTAGAAAAGGCTCCAGCTTGTTAACGACGTAGTGGCTGCCGCCACGTGCATGTACGTTTTCGATCAGTGCGGATATTAGGAAAGAAGACTGCTCCGCGTCGAAGGCGACCACGAATCCATTCTCCTCGCCTTGTTCGCCTTTTTTCGCTTTCAGCTCGGCTGTTCCTGTCTTGGCCGCCAGCTTCAGCTTGGCTGAAGACAGCGCATGAGCGGTGCCGCCGCTTCGGCTGACGACTTGCGTCAGTGCATCTTTGACCGTTCCGGCAACCTGTGGAGTGATGATTTGGATCGTTTGTGGAGATTTCTGATCTTCCTGCCGAGGAAAGAGGATAGGGGGGACAAGTTGGCCTTGCTGGGCGAAAGGAGTGAACGCCGCCGCCACATGGATCGGGGACATCAGCATTTCTCCTTGCCCATAGGACGTATCCGCGAGCAGAACCTCTGAGGCCAGGTCCCGGTGGGAGACATTGGCATACTGGCTAGGCTTCAGGTTGATGATACCCAGTCCCCAGTTCTCGCCGAATCCGAATTTGGATATGCCTTCGATAAATTTGTTGCTCCCCATTTCCAGCGCCTCTTGTGCAAAATAAATGTTGTCCGAATATACGAGGGCGTCCACCATATTCACGGAGCTGACGTCCTTCACCCGCGTGACATAGTACCCGCCCCAGCCCGCATCTTTTTTCCAATGCAGACCGTCAATGCGGCGGGTTTTATCCGCTGTGGTTATGCCTTCAGTCAGGCCGGCAGCGGCCGTCACCGCTTTAAACACCGAACCAGGCGCATACCGGGCTGCGAACCGGTTAAAAAAAGGAAGCTCCGGATCTTTGGAATAAGTATCCCATTCCTGCTGTGACAGGCCGGTGACCATTTGGTTCGGGTCATACGAAGGGGTGCTGACCAGGGCCAGCAGATCTCCATGCTTCGGGTTCATCATCACCGCCGCGCCGGTATCGCCGGACAGCGTTCGGTACAGGTCCTGCTGAAGAGCGGAAGCGACCGTAAGGCGGATGTTCTCGCCGTTCACCGCCGGCTTCTCGGCAACGAGGCTTTTACGGTTCCCCTTCGCGTCGGTAATTTCGATCAATCCCCCTTTCCGTCCCCGCAGCTGCTTTTCCAGCGATTGTTCCAATCCGGCTTTGCCAATCCAGTCCCCGGCTGCATAATAGCCGTCCTTATCGTTCTGCAAATCTTCCTGCGTCACCTGACGGACATAACCTGTGAGGTGGGCGGCGGCTTGGCCAAGCGGATAGTACCTCACTTCCTTCGGTCTGACCGAGACTCCCGGCAGCTTCTGGGACAGCTCGGCATCGGGAACATGGGCCATCGGGACAAAATAATCCGGTTTGACCCATTTCTGTGCCAGCTTTTTCTGGATATATTCCACCGGAATGTTGAAGTAGGCGGCGATGCTTGCGATCGTCAGATCCGGTTGGTCACCGAGCTCGGAAGGGGTAATCCCCCATTCGTATGCGGTGCCAAGGGTGGCCAGCGGGTTCCCGTCCCGGTCCGTGATTTCACCGCGCTGAGGCGTCAATACCCGTACCCTGACTTTGTCGCCGGGGGACATCTCTGGTAGAATCAGAGAAGGATGCCACTCGATGGCCCAGACCTTATCATGGTCTTGCTCAACTTGAACCAGCTTCATGTGGTAATCCTCATCAACATCACCGATCTGGGTATGCCAGGTAGCGGTATAGTCCATAGAATAATGATGATCCTCTTCGGACTGGAAGGCAGGCCCCTGCGTTACTTTAACGCCGGTAACGCCCATTCCGCTGAAGATCGATTGGTATTTCTCGACGAACTGCTCGCGGTTCATTCCCGATTGCTCAAGGGATTCAGGTGTCATGAGGTCGTAGAGCCTGTCAAATTTCATTTCTTTCAGACTGTTGAAGTAAGACTGCAGCGTCTGTTCGGGACCGGGTTCATCCCGCCCCTGAAAAAACACGTAAATCGCCATGCCGCTGGCAACCAGGAATGCTAACAACACATATGTAAAAAATTGTTTTCGCTTCAATCGCTTCATTGCTATAAACCTCGCTTTTGAAATATAATTCACAAGTAAACATGGAACCGGGTATAGGCTAACTATAAAATCAGCCGGGTAGGCAAACAATGGAACAAATCTGACGAATTTATCATTGACGGGAGAAAGAGACAAAGGAAAGTGAGAGGTTGATATGCCGGACAAAATCAAAATCATGATTGATACCGCCGGCCAGAAAGGCCATGGATCGTTTATTTATTTGGAAGAGGGAAGAAGCGTGACGGTTGGAAGACATACCGGCTCGGAACAGGGGATGCTTGCGATCTACAACCTGCTGGTTTCCAAGCAGCACTGCCGGATCGCGTGGACGGAAGAGGGGCTGCATGTCGAGGATTTGGGCAGCAAAAACGGGACGGAACTGAACGGCCAGCGACTGAATCCCCATGAACCTGCCGCGGTATCTCCGGGGGACCGCCTTACTCTGGTAAACGGACTGGTTGCTTTGGAACTGGAGACGGTCATGGATCTGGAGGAAACGAGGGAGTATGTCTTTTCGGGTTGGCCTGAAGACGATGTGCGATTGAATGACGATATGCAGAGCGTTCAGATCAATGAGGAAACGATTCCGCTATCTAAGAAGGAGTATCAGCTGTTTAAGCTGATGCACAGCCGGCTGGACCATTTTGTGACGCGGGACGAAATTATGAGATTTGTATGGCCCGAGCGCTGTATCGACGATACCGAACTGGTCGGCATTGACGAAGTCAATTCGCTGATTTATCGGACGAACAAGAAGCTGCAAGGATATTTCGTCATCAAGTCGGTGTACAAAAAAGGCGTTTATATGAAACGGGAGCATCAAGATGCGGATTCTGCGGTTAGCAGATGATACGTGAGGTAAATAGAGAAGCGGCAAGAAGAACCCGCCCGATTTTTCGGGGGGGTTCTTCTGCGTTTCCAGCTAATTTAAGGGGGCGTTCCTGCCAATTATGATCGCTGCAAACCCTTCTGCTTGTTCAGCAGGATCACATTGTAAGTGACGTAATAAGCGAACATGATCAGCATCAAGCCCGCGGACCAACTGCTGCCCATCACGGCCAGCCGGTCGGACATCTGTCCTCCTTGCTGAAAATAACCCGACTGGATCATATCGATAATTCTGTAGATCAGACGGCCAAAGAACAGCAGGGTTACGATACCGGCGATCCAGGCGCTGGAGCGGTAAAGCACCTTGCCGTTGCGATGCTCAAACGCGGTTACAGTAGAGCTGTACCATGCCAGGGCGGTACCAAGCACAATCCCGGCGACATCGGAAACAAGACTGACAGGATGCATTGCTCCCTCAGCAAAAAAGATCAGTCCGACCAAACTTAGGATAATGGTCATCGTCCGGACCCGGCGAAGTCTCAGCTCCTGCCAGCCGAATGTCCGGCGGAGACGTAAATATATGCGGTACAGCACGAAAAAACCTAATACGATCCAAATGAGCATTTGAACACTCATCTTCGATTGCCTCCTTCATCATTTAACCTGTCCTCATCATATCCCGGTTTCGCCCGATGATTCGACTACCCGGGGATGGATCTTCACGATCGCTCGCCTATATCTGCAGATAGAAATTTGCTGCCACCCGGCTTAAATGTTGGATTTTGTCCGCGGGCCGAGCTACAATGTAGAAATTACGCAGGCTCTAAAGGAGGAAGACGGTGAAAAGCAACTTTTATGGCAGAATCCTGTCCATTGCGGCTGTCCTTCTCTTTCTGCTTGAACGGCAGCAGCTGTTTAGCGATCCGCCGGAGAAAATAACGCTGCATCTGATGGTTTGGATAACCTTTACGAGTATTGTTCTGATCAGGAGATCATCGTGGACGGTAACACGGGCGGTTTTTGCCGCTTCTCTGATCTCCGCGGAGTGTCTGATCGGGATCTTATGGTTTCATGAAATCAAGCTGCTGTATTTCCTGGTGATTCTGCTGTTCGCCTGGGCAATGCGGTTGACGGCTTCCAAAGCTTATGTCCCCTTGATTATAGCAATGGTCGTATCAGCCGGATTGTATATCCGTTTTGGTGAAAAGGATGTGTTTGACCTTCTCTCCTTTGTACTGCTTGGACTTGTCCTCTACTTCTTTATTCGCAGTCGTATGGAAAGAAGACGCATCCACGAATTGAATGAGCGCCACTTGAAGGAGCTTCAGGAAGCTTATGAACAACTTCAGGATGCCTCTGCAACGGCAATGCAGTACGCTGTGCTGGAGGAGAGGGCCCGAATTGCTCGCGACATCCATGATGCGGTGGGCCACAGTCTGACGTCGCTTATCGTGCAGATGCAGGCGCTGCGTTATATGATCAAGCAGGATCCGGTGCATGCAGGGGAGACACTGGAAGAGATGCTGTCCGTGGCCCGCCAAGGGCTGCAAAATATCCGCGAGTCCGTCCACGCTTTGGCAGGGGATCGTTCTTTTTCCGGCATGACGGCCTTGAAATCATTGCTTATTCGGATGGAGGCAACAGCATCCATTAGTTATAATTTTCAAGCGGATATCAATGATGAAGATCTGCCTGCGGATACGTATGAAACGTTGTTCCGCGTGCTTCAGGAATCCGTCACGAACGTCATTCGTCATTCGAATGCGACGCGGGTGGAAGTGAACCTTTCAGGGGGACACCATAAAATCACTATGCTCATTCGAGACAACGGCACGCTGAATGGGGGACACGGCATCCACGAAGGCTTCGGTCTGAAGGTCATGAGGGAGCGGCTGGAAGAGAAAGGCGGTCGTCTGCAGTACCGCATTCCGGAGAGCGGCGGATTTGAAATCGCTGCGGCTCTGCCGGCTGAAGACCGGCCACGGCTTGAGGCCGAAAGGAGGGATAAGGATGACGTTGAGCGATAACATTAAGGTTTTGCTGGCCGATGACCAGACGATGATCCGCCAGGGATTCGGTTACTTGATCGGGCTGCAGCCCGATATGACGCTGGTTGGCGAGGCGTCGGACGGGGGTGAAGCCGTTGAAATGGCCACTCGGCTTGGTCCGGACGTCATTTTAATGGATGTTCAGATGCCCGTCATGTCGGGAATTGAAGCAACTAGAGAAATTATGAGACGGCTGCCAGAGACGAAGATCGTCATCCTGACGACGTTTGATGACCAAGAGTATATCTACCAGGGAATTCGTGCAGGGGCGGTCGGCTACTTGCTCAAGGATGCGGAAGTGGAAGACATGCTGGGGGCCGTCCGGTCTGCGCACCGGGGAGAAGCGGTGTACAAAACGGCGTTGGCCGCGAGCGCCATGCTGCGTATTGCATCCCCCGAGCAGCACTCGCAGCCCGAAGAAGCGGGCATGAATCTGGCGGAGCCTCTCACTGAACGGGAGCGTGAGATATTACAGGAGATGGCATTTGGCCTACGGAATGATGAGATCGCCCGAAAATTGGTCATTACCGAGGGAACGGTCAAATCACATGTTCACCGGATCCTGCAAAAATTCGGCTGCCAAGACCGGACGCAGGTCGTGGTCATTGCGCTTCGCAGCGGTATGGTAAAATAAGCAGCCAGCCTTCCCCTAGCGGGGGAAAGGCTGGCTGTTGTGATGTTCAAAGAAGCTGCGGTACGCTTGGGTCGGATCCTCAAACCAATGGGCTATCCGGTCCGCCGTATCCTGATCTCCTGCGGCTTGCATCAGAAGCTCGGCGATATGTCCCGGCAGCGGCTGGGTCATGGCGTTGGTCCATTCGGTAACGGCCTTGATATAAGGCTCCGTCCGGTTCCAATATTCGCTGCCGAGAGACTCGTCCCAAACGGCATCTGCATGGGCCAGCAGCGTTTCGTACAGCCGTTCGGCAGCGTATGAGGCTGTGTTGCAGCCCTGCCCGGTGATGGGATCGGCCAGGAAGACACTGTCTCCGCATCCAAGAATGAGCGTGCCGCCATGCATGACATACGGGCGGCGAACCGCAGGTGTAACGGCGGTGAGCAGATATGCGTTGTCGTCAATCAGCGCGAAACGGGCTGGATCGATCCGGCCGGCGATTTCCGGAAATTGTTCCTTCACCATGCGGAGCATTCGCTCGGCAAAAGCATCCGGTCCCTTTACGCCGACAAAAGCATCCAGCGTCCCGCCAGGAACTGCTTCCATAAACAAAATGGTGGCTCTTCCGTTCTCCGTGACGGCTGGAATCTCGAACATTTCACCGATGCCGGGCATCACCGTAATGGAAATGCCTTCGGGCTCGACCGGACGTATACCGGAAAAATAACCGACGATACATTTCCGCTGCGGCGTCCGGAAGGGCGTCAGTCTCTCCTCCACCGGAAAAGAGGCGACCGGTCCCGATTTGCCGGATGCGTCGATGATCAGGTCGAACGAGGTCGCGAGTGCATCCAGATCATCAGCCGTAACGCGTCTATGCCGGAACCGGACGCCATCCTTGGCCAGATCCTCCATGGCGTCCGCAAACCGGATGCGCTGGTCGGTGGAAGTGGCTATGCCCGTCAACTGCCCGGTAAACAGCTTTTGTCCGCCGAGCTGAAAGTGAATGGTCCGAATCTGCGGCGCTTCGCTGTTCGAGGGCATCTGCGCGCGCCGCTCCCGCGCAAGTGTTGGTTGAAAATGAACCTGGGTTGAGCGGACTCGGCCGCTGCGGACTTCACCAGGCTCTTCATGATGAAGCACCGTGACATCGAAATCGTCCTTCAGCGCATAAGCCAGCTGCAGCCCGGCCGTTCCGGTTCCGATAATGCCGATTGTTCTCATGAGTGATCTCCTCCTTGATCTTGGGGACTATTTAACAGCATACCTTCGAGCCGGGATGGACCAACAGGGAACAATTGACTAATTTTAGTTCAGGCGAAGCGGGATTTCTTTCACCCCGCGCACGATCATGCCGGGTCTCCATTCCAAATTCCCGATGTCTCCTTCAAGCGCAAAGTCGGGAAAGCGCCGCAGCAGCGTATTGACCGCAATCTCTCCCTCCAAGCGGGCGAGCGGGGCGCCAAGGCACAGGTGTATACCTTTACCGAACGCCAAATGCGGGCTTTTGCCGCGGGTAATGTCAAACAGGTCCGGGTCCTCAAACTGAGCCGGGTCCCGGTTGGCCGCATCGAGCGCGACGATCACAAGGTCGCCCCGCTGGAATGGCTGGCCCCTGAATTCCAGATCCTCGGACGCCCAGCGTGAGGTGCTGAATTCCACAGGGCCGTTGTACCGAAGCATTTCCTCGACGGCTCCCTGGATGAGTTCCGGACGATCCTGAAGGAGCCGGCGCTGCTCCGGATATTCCAGCAGGGCCAGCACGCCATTGCCGATCAAATTGACTGTCGTCTCATGGCCGGCGATGATCATTAGCGTTACCACCCCGTACAGTTCTTCCTCCGTCAACCGGTCCCCTTGATGTTCCGCGATCACCAGCTCGCTGATCATGTCGTCACCCGGCTGCTGGCGGACCTTCCTGAACCATTCTTTCAAATAAGCGATAAATTCGTTCATATGGCGGGTGACATCCTCGCCCATCTTCTGGTTTGAAGCTTCGATAATGGAATTCGACCATACCCTGAACTTGTCCTGATCCTCCGTGGGCACGCCCAGGATTTCGCTGATGACGATGATCGGGAGCGGAAAGGCGTAGTCGTCAATGAGGTTCAGGCGATCCTTGCCGGAGACCGCATCCAGAAGCCTGTCCGCAATCTCCTGGATATGAGCCCGCATGCTTTCGATCCGCTGCGGCGTGAAGCCCTTTTGCACCAGACCGCGAAGACGTTTGTGATCCGGCGGGTCGGAGAACAGCATGTTTTTGGAGAAAACGCTTGGATGCTCCTGTCCGGTGAATTTGGTCATGTCCTTGATGAACCTCGGATCTTTCAGCACGGCTTCCGCATCCTCGTAGGTGCTGATGAGCCAGCCGGTTTGCCCGTTCGGCAGCATAACCTTCACAACGGGATCGCTTTTCCGCAATTTTGCGTACACGGGATAAGGATCGCGGGTAAAGTCGGTCGTAAACAGTGCATTTTTCGGAGTTTCACTTGTATGCATAGACACTGGACTCCTCTCAAAGAAAGATAGATTGCCCTCTCATTATAAAAGAATGTGGGAACGATATCCAAAAAGCGGGTTCGAGCCACTTTATGAAACCATGCAGCCTTTCTACAATTATTCAAATAACAACAAACAAATGATCGTTTTTCGATGGTGTTCACCGATATTGTTCATTGCATTGGAGAAATCGTCATCCTCCTGAGATAAAAAGATGATTGTTTTGGCGTTTCTGCTCATATGCGCCGGAATGCTGCTTCGATAATCTGAAGCTGCAAGATTCACCACACATAAATGGAGGTTATAGGCATGAAAAAAATCGCAGCTGCGGGTCTGATCATCGCGATGCTGGGCAGTGTGCTGGCGGGCTGTTCATCCGGCGGCAAGAGCGGCGAGGATGCGGCAAAGGGGGCAAGTCCGGGAGGAGCGGCCGAGTCGGCGACCTACCCGTTGAAAACCGATGAGAAGCTGTCCTATTGGGGGGACATCACCGGCAATCTGGTCGGCGTCAAGGCTTCGCATGACGAAATTCCTTTCTTCCAGAAATGGCAGGAGAAAACCGGTGTGCCGCTAGAGTTCACTGCGCCGCCGGCCGGCCAATCGAAGGAAGCCTTCAACGTTATGCTGGCTTCGGGGGATTTGCCGGATATGATCGAATATAACTTTATCGGCGATTTCCCCGGCGGACCGGAAAAGGCGATCAAAGACGGCTACATTCTGAAGCTGAACGATCTGATCGACAAGTACGCCCCCAACCTGAAAAAGTACCTGCAGGAACATCCCGACATCGACAAGATGGTCAAGACGGACAGCGGCAGCTACTACGCATTCCCGTTCATCCGGGGCGACGAATACTTGCGTGTATTCCAGGGACCGGTGATCCGGAAGGACTGGCTGGATGAGCTTGGTCTGCCAGTGCCGGAGACAATCGACGAGTGGACGACGACGCTGAGAGCCTTCAAAGAGAAGAAGGGGGCGGCCGCACCGTTCTCGGTCGTGAGCAAGCCGCGCTTCTTCAACGAGTCCGGCAACGGCGCGTTTATCGGCGCCTTCGGCGTAAACCGCGGGTTCTACCAGGAAGACGGAAAGGTCAAATTCGGTCCCGCCGAGCCCGGCTTTAAAGGGTATTTGCAGCTGTTTCATGACTGGTATAAGGAAGGCTTGATCGATAAAAACATCGCGACGGCCGACACGAAAGCGGTCGACAGCAACATTGCTTCCGGCGCTACTGGAGCAACGGTAGGGAACGCAGGGGGAGGCATCGGCAAGTGGCAGCCGCTCGTTGCGGCAAACGACCCGAAAGCCGTTCTCGTTGCCGCGCCTTATCCCGTGCTGAACAAAGGAGACAAGCCCAAATTCGGACAGTTGAACCAGGCTTACGCCTCCGAAGGTACGGTAGGGGTTACGACAGGCGCAAAAGACCCAGCACTCGCGGTACGCATGCTCGATTACGGGTACAGTGAGGAGGGACATATGTTCTTCAACTTTGGTGAAGAGGGCGTCAGCTACACCATGGAGAACGGGTATCCGAAGTTTACAGATCTCTTGATGAAGAATCCGGACAAGCTCGCTCCCGCCCAGGCCATTTCCCTGTATGCACGCAGCAGCTACAACGGGCCATTCGTGCAGGATAAGCGTTACGCGGAGCAGTTCTTTGCGCTCCAGACGCAGCGGGATGCCGTGGAGATTTGGAGAAACACCGATGCGGCGAAATATAACCTGCCGTCTATTACGCCGACGCCGGAAGAAAGCTCCGAATATGCTACCATCATGAACGATATCAATACACTCGTGGACGAAATGACAATCAAGATCATTCTCGGCACCGAGCCGGTCGACCAATACGAAAGTTATGTCGCCAAGATGAAATCGCTGGGATTGGACCGGGCGATCGAAATCCAAACGGCGGCGCTGCAGCGTTATAACAGCCGGTAACCACAAGGGAGGGGAGAGACTGCTCTCCCCCTAATAAAATCGAGGTGAACATTCAGGCATGGCAAATCGGCAATCGTTTTTAAGCCGGCTCGTTCGTGATTTTGTTCTCAATAAATATTTATACATCATGATGCTCCCGGTGATCGCCTATTATTTGGTCTTCCATTACGCACCAATGTACGGGGCGCTGATCGCATTTAAAGATTATTCCCCCATGAAGGGGATTATGGGCAGCGACTGGGTCGGCTTGAAGCATTATCAGGACTTTTTCGGCAGCTATTATTTTTGGAGAATTCTGAAAAATACGATCTTGATCAGCCTTTATACGTTGGTATTTGAGTTCCCGGCGCCGATCATACTGGCACTCTTGATCAACGAAGTACGCAAGAAGAAGTTCAAACGCGTCGTTCAGACGATCACCTACATGCCGTATTTTATTTCGCTTGTCGTCATTTGCGGTATCATTACCGATTTTACGAACGCGGATGGGGTGATCAACCACCTGTTCATGTTCCTGGGCTATGACGGCCAGGCCATGCTGCAGAAGCCCGATCTGTTCCGCCCCATCTACGTGCTGTCCGAAATCTGGCAGCGGATCGGCTGGGAATCGATCATTTATATCGCCGCACTCATGAGCATCGATCTGGAGCAGTATGAAGCGGCGCGGATCGACGGGGCGAGCCGGCTGAAGCAGATGCTGTACATTACGCTGCCCGGGCTGCTGCCGACCATCACGATCATGTTCATTCTCCGGATGGGAAACCTGCTCAACGTCGGATTTGAAAAGATCATCCTTCTGTATAACCCGGTCACGTACGAAACGGCGGACGTCATCTCGTCCTTCGTATACCGCAAAGGTCTGCTGGAGTTCGGCTGGAGCTACAGCTCCGCCGTCGGTTTGTTCAACTCGGTCATCAATCTCGTCCTCCTGATTACGGCCAACGCCATCAGCCGGAGGGTGAGCCAAAACAGCCTATGGTGAGGTGGTAAGCTTGAAAACAGAAATCGGTTGGGGTGACCGCATTTTCAATGTCATCAACTATGCCCTGATGATTTTCCTGGTCGTCGTGACCTTATACCCGCTGCTGTACGTATTGTTCGCTTCTTTCAGCGATTCGGCACGGCTGCTCGGGCACAAAGGCTTTTTGTGGAGGCCGCTCGGCTTCAGTCTGGAGGCTTATAAGAGCGTGCTGAACAATCCGGGTATCGGCATCGGCTTTCGCAACACGGCGTTCATTCTCGTATTCGGGGTAGCGGTGAACCTCCTGCTCACTTCCATGGGGGCTTACGTCCTGTCGCGCAAAAACGTGATGTGGAACAAGGTATTCATGTTCATTATCGTGTTCACCATGTTCTTCAGCGGAGGCCTGATCCCGCTGTATCTCGTCGTCAAAGGCGTAGGGCTGCTGGATACGTTGTGGTCCACGATCGTTCCGTTCGCCGTCAGCACGTTTAACCTGATCATCATGCGGACGGCCTTCATGGGCATTCCGGACAGCCTGGAGGAATCGGCGAAAATCGACGGTGCGAACCATTTCACCATTTTGTTCCGGATCATCATCCCCTTGTCCATGCCGGTCATCGCCGTCATGATCCTCTACTATGCGGTGGACAAGTGGAACGGATGGTTCTACGCTTCGGTGTTTATCAAGGACAGAGACTTGTTTCCCCTGCAGCTCGTGCTGCGCGAAATTCTGATCTCCAATTCGACCGACAGCATGTCATCTGGCGCTTCTGCCGGGGACCGGTTCCAAATCGGGGAAACGATCAAATACGCAACCATTATGGTGGCGACCGTACCCATTCTGTGCGTGTATCCGTTCCTACAGCGGTTTTTCGTGAAGGGAGTCATGGTCGGCTCACTGAAGGGATAGAGCAGATAAGGGCAAAACTTGATGTTAGTCAGTAATAAGGAGGTCTACGCATGAAGGACTTTGAAACGGTAAAGCAGGAGATGTGGCAGCAGATCGTCCGCAAGACGGGACGCATGCTGGAACAAATCGGCGGCAAATCGCCGCATGTCGCTGGGCAAGACGGCAAATACGACGATTTGCGGATCGATTGGTGGACGTCGGGATTTTGGCCGGGCCTGCTGTGGCTGATGTACGACATGACCGGCGAGGCTCCATACCGGGACGCCGCCTGGAGTTGGGATGAGAGGCTGTCGGAGCTGTGGCTCGCTCCGAACCATTACGATCACGACGTCGGTTTTCAGTTTTTGCCGACCGCGGTCATCAAGCATAAGCTGACCGGAGACCCGGACGCGGCAAGGCGCGGGCTCCTTGCCGCCGGATTCCTCGCCGGGCGCTTCAATCCTGCCGGGCAGTACATTCGCGCCTGGAACGGCGACAAGACCGGATGGTCCATCATCGATACGATGATGAATCTGTCGCTGCTGTTCTGGGCATCGGCGGAAAGCGGTGATCCGCGGTATGGGCATGTGGCCGGGCAGCATGCGGATATGGTCGTCCGCCATTTCGTCCGCCCGGATGGGTCCGTGCATCATATCATCCGGTTTGATGCCGACACCGGCGAAGCCGTCGAAGCGATCGGCGGGCAAGGTTATGCGCCGGATTCGGCCTGGAGCCGGGGAGCGGCCTGGGCATTATATGGTCTGACGAATACGTACCGTTATACGGGCCGTTCGGATTACCTAGAGGCAGCCCAGCGGGTAGCGAATTTCTTCATAGCGCACTTGCCCGAGGACGGCGTGCCGTACTGGGATTTCCGCGCAGAAGCAGTGGAAGCGGAGGGCGGCATTGTTCGCGACAGCTCCGCTGGCGCCATCGCCGCATCCGGACTGCTGGAGCTTGCGGACGTGCTTGGCGATATCCGGGGAAGGGGATATCTTGAGGCCGCGCAGCGGATTTTGCGCTCCCTGTACACGAAGTACGGCACGTGGAATGATCCGGACCATGAGGCTATCCTGCTGCATGGAACCGGCCATAAGCCGGCTTCGAAAAACGTGGACGTGTCTCTCATTTACGGCGACTACTTTTTCGTTGAAGCGGTCGCCAAGCTGAACGGCTGGAAAAATCGAATCTTTTAATATTGTAAGATTAGCGAGATGATGAAGGAGGCAGTCCGCCTGACCGATCATCCGCAGAGCCTGGGCAGACCGTGAGGTCTCCCGAGGCTTTTTCGTGTTTCATCTGCATAAAACCTGTTGATTTTGCACTTTTATCAACCGGATTGCACTTTTTATCTATACGCATCCCGGACGATATTCGATATAATGGGTGTCTAATCAATCGTGACAAACTATTGAAGTATGGGTGATGGTCTTTGCTGAACATTCAAAAACTGTGGCGGAAACGGGAGAGCATCATCGTCACTTGGCTCGTATCTTACAGCGCGGTGCTGTTTGTTCCGATTGTCATCAGCCTGGTGATCTATGCCCAGGCCAGCCACGCGCTGAAGAGCGAGATCCACCGGGCCAACGATTCGCTCCTGAAACAGATGAGGTACACGATCGACAATCAGATCGATTTGATGAAGCGGTTGAATATGGAAATGACATGGAGCCCGAATTTACAGCATCTGATGTATTCCAGCATGCCGCCCCAGGAAGTGCCTTACACGGCGTACCAGCTGGTAAATGAGTTCAGGCTGTTTAAAACGTCATATGCTTCCATCGACGAGTTCTATGTCGTTTCCAGCCGGGACGGCTCGGTGTACAGGTCCGGCAATATCCGCGACTTGAAATCCGCTTTCTATACGATTCACCAAACCGGTTCGCTTACATTCGAGGAATGGAAGAGCGCCGTGCTGAATGGGGTGAGTAATTCCTTTATCGTGCTTCCTCATGCCAATGCGGCTGATGAACAAACGGCAATCGCTTACATTACTCAGCTTCCGAAAGATATGAACGGGCGGAGCGCGGGCAGTGTGGTGGTCATGTCCGATACCCGCCGGTTCCAGGAAGCGGTGGAGGGCATTTCGGGCTTCAGTGGAGGGACGCTGCTCATTTTGAACCATAACAACGAGATTCTGATGTCTAACCATCCGGATTCGAAGAAGCTGGCGCCGTTTTTAAATGGTAAGCGCATTCATACGGATTCCGCACAGGCGGGAACATCGGAATTGTTCTCGATCAACTCCTCTGTGTCGGACCTGAAGTATGCCCTGATCATTCCGAGCGGAATCTATTGGAAAAAGGCGGAATACGTTCGAAATTTTACGTATGTCAGCATTCTCGTAAGCCTGATCGGCGCCAGCGTTCTGACCTGGTTTTTTATGCGCCGAAACTATTCGCCGGTACAGCAGCTGGTCGAGTCCCTGATGGATAAAAACACCGACCGGAGTTATGCCGATGCGAACGAATTTCGGTTCATCCAGAAAGTCGTCGCCCGCACCCGGACTGAACATGACGAGATTTCCATGCAGCTGCGTAAGCATCAGCAGGTACTGCGGTCCAATATGATCAACCGGCTGCTGAAGGGCAAACCGGATACGCTCGTTCCCTATGAGGAGGCGTTTCGCTCCTTTCAGATGAAGCAGGTATCCACCGAATTTGCCGTGATCCTGTTCGTGATCGAGAACGAAGAGAAGCTGTACGAATTTCTGCCGGGCATCGACATTAATGAACGGAGCAAGCTGATCCATCTGATCATATCCAATGTAGTGGAAGAGCTGGTGGAAAGACAGGGAAATGCCGGGTATGTGGTCGAAACGGATGACATGATGGCCTGCCTTGTCAATTTGAAAGCGGATACTTCCGGATGGGAGGAAGATCTTCATGACATCGCCGCTGAGGCCCAGCGCTTTCTGGAGCGGTATGACATGGAACTGACCATCTCACTGAGCGGACGTCATGCTTCCTGGATCGGCATCTCCGAGGCATACCGGGAGGCGGTCGACGCGATGGAATACAAAATGGTCCTGGGCAAAAAAGGGATCATCGCATATGAAGACATCCGTGCCGAAGGTACATCAGACATCGGTTACGGCTATTATTATCCGCTTCAGATCGAGCAGCAGCTGATTAACGTGATCAAGGCGGGGGACCTGGATGAAGCCGCCTCCTGTATAAACGAGATCATCGAGAAAAATCTGGACAAGCCTGTCATGCCGCTCACGCTGGCCCGATGCCTGATGTTCAATCTTGTGGGGACGATGATCAAGGCGATCAACGAGCTGGGCGAAGGGAGCGGAGGCATTACGCTTGCCGACAATCCGCGCTGGATCGACGATATTATGGCATGCGGCACGCTTCGGGAAATGCAGGAGAAGCTGCAGGCCCTCCTTCAGGAAGTGTGCGCTTATGCATCGGCCAAACGCTCATCCCATGTGTCCAGGGAGCGGGAGGATTCCCTGCGGAACCTTACCGAGGAAGTCCACCAATATATCCAAGCGAATTACATGGACATGAACTTGAACGTCAACGCGATCGGCGAGCATTTTCAACTGAAGGGAAGTTATCTGTCCAAGCTGTACAAGACCCAGACGGGCGAAGGCATTTTGGACAGCATCCATAAGTACCGGATCGAGCAGGCAAAACAGCTGATGCGGACCAAACCGGAGTCGGTCAGCGAGATATCGAGGCAGATCGGGTATAACGACCCCGCGACCTTCATCCGGGTGTTCAAAAAATACGAAGGCATTACGCCGGGCAAATACAGAGAGATTATTTGATGTTTAAATCTGGGAGGTTCCTATGAAGCGGAAAGGAAACGGGAGAACGGCGGTTTGGGGATGGCTGGCTTGCATGTTCCTGCTGATACCGGTATTGCCGGCTTGTGATCGTGAACAGTCGTCACAGCAGGCAAGTACATTGCAGACCGCATCAACGCCGGTGAAGGGCGGCACAATTTCGTCCGCATCGGATGCCAAGCTGACCTATTGGGCTGAACTGAACGGCAACGCGGCAGGGATTAAGTCCACCTTTAACCAGGTGCCGTTCTTTCAGGAATGGCAGCGGAGAACCGGCGTCCAGCTGACGTTCATCCAACCTCCGGCCAACCAGGCGAAGGAAGCGATCAGCGTGCTGCTGGCATCCGGCGACCTGCCGGATATGATGGAGTACGAATGGATCAATTATCCGGGGGGACCGGAGAAGGCGATCAACGACGGCTATATTTTACGCCTGAACGAAGCCATCGACCAGTACGCCCCGAACTTGAAGCGGTACCTTAAAGATCATCCCGATATCGACATGCAAATCCGTACCGCCGGAGGCAGCTACTATGCGTTCCCATTTATCCAGGGAGACGACAAGCTGCGGACTTACCAGGGACCGATTATCCGCAAGGACTGGCTGGATGAGCTGGGACTTGATGTGCCTGTCACGATCGGCGATTGGCATACGGTGCTCAAGGCCTTCAAGGAGAAGAAGGGCGCGGCAGCCCCGCTCACCTTCCTTGGCGTACCGAACCCTCTGTTTGGAATCGAGGGCGGGGGGTTTATCGGCGCATTCGGGATCAAGAAAGGCTTTTACCAAGAGGACGGTAAAATCAAGTTCGGCCCGGTTGAGCCGGGATATAAAGATTTTCTGTCGCTGTTCCGGCAATGGTACGCGGAAGGGTTGATCGACCCGAACTTTGCTGCCGTCGACTCCGAAACGCAGGACACGAGTATGATTCTGAGCCGTAGCGGCGCAGGGATATGGAATGCGGGCGCCGGCATCGGCACGTGGCTGCCTGTAATGAAAGCGAAAGATCCGGCGGTGGAGCTCGTTCCCGCACCCTATCCGGTGCTGCACCGCGGGGAACGCCCCGAATTCGGACAGCTCGCCCCGGCCGTCGGATCCAGCGGGGTTGCCATTTCGGCGAAGAGCAAGCACGTCGAAGAGGCGGTCAAAATGCTGGACTACGGGTACGGACCGGAAGGACATCTGCTCTTCAATTTCGGCATCGAAGGGGTCAGCTATGTGATGAAGGACGGGTATCCGGCGTATACGGACGTTATTTTGCACAACCCGGATAAGCTGGCGCCGTCACAGGCGCTGGCGATGTACACCAGGGCGAGTTATTTCGGACCTTTCGTTCAGGACATCCGATACATGGAGCAGTATTATTCCCTGCCGGAACAGAAGGAGGCGGTTCGGGTGTGGTCCGACACGGATGCGGCACTTCATACGCTGCCTGCGCTTCCGACCACAGAGAAGGAGAGCACCGAACTGGCGGTGATCATGCAGGAAGTCAACAAGGCCGTTACCGAAATGTCACTGAAAATCATTACGGGCATGGAGCCGGTATCCGCCTTTGATGAATACGTAAAAAAAATCCGGCTGCTGGATATCCAGCGTGCCATCGATATTGAGCAGCAGGCGCTGGACCGATTTCGCGCGTCCGTGTCCACTTCAGGCGGACACAGCGCTACGTTTAATGTGAAGAAATAGCGCATGTCCGTTCACCTCCTTATCAGTCCAGCGGTTCGCTGGGCTTCATTGCGTTGACGGATAGGCTTAACCGGGAGTTTTTCCTTTTATATCTGAATCATCTAATTTGTACCGGTACAGCTAAGATAAATAGTCATTGTCCCCACAGCTCGCTCCCTGTACCTTATAGGTAATGGATTGATTACCCGCACATCCATCAGCGTGTGCCTAATCACGATTGCACATTCCGAAATGAGGAAAGAAGAATGTTTAACCTGCAAAAGTATCTGAACAGACTTGGCATGACCTATCAAAATATCAGGCCCGATCTGAAGCTGATGCGTGAGCTCCAGTACCGGCACGTCATGCGTATTCCGTTTGAAAACCTCGATATCATGGATGGGGTCCCATTGTCGATGAACCCGGACACGCTCTTCGACAAGATCATTGAAGGCTGCCGCGGAGGCGTATGCTACGAATTAAACGGACTGTTTAACAGCCTTCTCAAGGCGCTGGGCTTCAGTGTTTCAATGGCGGCCTGTACAGTTAAGCAGGAGGATGGATGGTTTATCGACGGAACCCATGCCGTTAATGTCGTTCATCTTACGGGCGGCGATTACCTCGTAGATGTTGGATTTGGCGGCCGAAGTCCCCGTGTACCGGTTCCGCTGAACGGCGACTGGACCGGGGATGGGGAGGGGAAATGGCGCATACGTCCGTATACACAACGGCAAAACCGTTTTGTCTTGGAGATGGAAACCCCAGGTGAGCGGGAGACGCTGTACCAGTTGGACATGAAGCCGCGATTGCTGGAAGATTTCAAAGCGGTGTTTGATATGACGCAGTACGGGCACGAATCGGAATTCAATAAGGTCCGGGTGGCGATGATTCAGACGGAGCAGGGTCGTGTTACGCTGAGCGGAAACTCTTTAACCCGGGTAATCGGTGAGACGAAATCAAAAGAGGATGTCGAGCCGGAACGCATTGAACATGTGCTGCGCGAACTCTTCCATATTGAACGGAAGGAATGACACTCATTGCAAGCCGGTTTCTTAAGCCGTCCGTATTGCAGCCAAGAAGATCGACTTCGGAAACGAGGAGTGCTGCCGAGTCCTCGATGAATTGGTGTAAGGCTTCGGGCGAATACTAGTTTGGTCAAGGTATTCCGCTTGTAGAGGAGTCTTCGATCATGAACAGCAACGATCACGAAAAAAATAAATGGACGCTGCCCTTTAGAAAAAAATCCGGACTCCGGCTTCATAAAGAAGATATTACGGTTGTGGACACCGGCAACGCCAAGAAGGCCGTCGTCGCCACCGCATTGGGAAATGCCATGGAGTGGTTCGATTTCGGAATCTATTCTTATTTGGCCGTCATTATGGGCAAAGTGTTTTTTCCGGAGATGTCGGGTTCCATCCAGCTGATTTATACCTTTGCCACATTTTCCATCGCTTTTCTAGTACGGCCGTTCGGCGGGTTGTTTTTTGGGAGGCTGGGGGACCGGCTAGGCCGGAAAAAAGTGCTCACCATCACGTTGGTCATGATGGCGGTGTCTACACTGTGCATTGGCCTTATTCCGAGCTATGCATCAATTGGCATTACCGCTTCGGTGCTGCTGCTTCTGGCTCGCCTGGTCCAGGGCTTTTCCACAGGGGGCGAATATTCGGGCGCTATGACCTTCATTGCCGAATCCACACCCGACAAGCGCCGCGGGTTTATGGCGAGCGGCCTGGAAGTGGGCACTCTGGTGGGGTACATTGCCGGATCCGGATTGGTGACGCTGCTAAGCTACCTGCTCGGGCCCGACCGGATGCTGGCTTGGGGCTGGAGGATTCCCTTTTTTATAGCGGCACCGATCGGATTGATCGGCCTGTATTTGCGGAATCATCTCGAGGAAACTCCCGCTTTCGAGGCCATGGAGAAAGCAGAGGAGGAAGGGAGGCAGAAGGTGCCTTTTCGGGAATTGCTGAAGGTTCAGTGGAGAGTCGTCCTGCTCTGCATCGCCATGGTGTGCTCCTTCAATGTCGTTGACTATATGGTTTTGTCATACATGCCATCGCATCTTACCGCGGTACTCGGTTACGGGGAGACGGAAGGGCTGCTGCTCATTCTCATCGTCATGTTCATCATGATCCCCATCGTACTGTTCATGGGTTACTTCAGTGACCGGATCGGGAACAAACGCATCATTCAAGGCGGTCTGCTGGGGCTGATCGTGCTTTCGCTTCCTGCGTTTTGGTGGATCGGCAGCGGCAGGGGAGGGATGGTCTTCCTCGGTCTGCTGTGCCTCGCCGTGCTGCTGACCTGTTTTGAAGGCACCATGCCGTCCGTGCTCCCGGCCTTGTTTTTTACCAAGGTCCGATATGGAGCCCTGGCGATTACTTATAATATTTCAGCCTCCCTGTTCGGCGGAACCACTCCACTCGTCATGGCCTGGCTGATCAATCTGACCGGGGAACCGCTGGTTCCGGCATATTATTTGATTGCGGTGTCGCTGATCGGCTTCGTTATCGTGACCATGTGGTTTACGGAGACCTCGGGCCGGTCGCTGCGGGGATCCGCGCCGGCGGTGGAAAAGCCCCACGAAGTCCATGAGGTGCTCAAGGAGCCGGAAGAAGCGCTGTGGTGGCATGAGGAGCAGGCGGCCATTCACGATCAGCTGTCGGATTCGGAGCCGTCGCGTTAGGGAATAAGTCAGAAATGGCATATCAAATGAAATGTTTAAAAGGCGCTGGAACAAGGGTTCCGGGGCCTTTCTTGCTACTTTTTCCAATTATTTTTGGTGAAAGCCTTTTCAACGATGTTTAAATGTGTTATCTTTGAGGTAATCTAATTGTGTCTAAATTGTGAAAGCAGTTTGTCGAAATTGTGAATCATCGCTGATCCATTGCGTATGATATAGCATCCAATGTTTTTAAGGAGGAATTCATCATGACCTTTATACTGCTGAGTGTGTTTACCGCTGCGTTGATCGGTGTGCTGTTTTTCGGGAAGAAGCACGAAGTGTTGATTGCCAACGTCATGAATACATTGCTGCTTACAGGGCTTGCAATTGCGTCCGGAATGCATTTAAGCTCTGGCGGCTTGTTCTATTTGATTCTGATTTTCTACTACGTGGTGCCGATGTATGCTGTTATTACGCTGTTTGGTGTCATGAAGAAGAACAACAAGAAGAAGCAGAAGGACGTATTTATCAGTTCCTTTGAGCCGTCCCTCCCCGATTTGCGTGGAGAACGCGCCTAATATCCAATAATAATTAACCGCTGGGACAACGAGGTTCCAGCGGTTGTTTTATTTTGTGTACTCTTGGCAGGTTCTAGGTCCAATGAAAAGGACGCTCCAAAGCGGCTGGAATTTTGGTAGCTGCGTTCCCTTTGGCGGCATTGATCTGGAACTGGGTCAGAAAAAGACTTCCGCTCAAGTCCGCACCGCGGATGTCCGCGTCCCGGAAGTCGGCGCCGATCAGATCCGTGATCCGGAGGTCTGCGTCCCGAAGGTCCGCCGCGATCAAATATGCGCCTCTAAAGCTCTGGAATTTAAGATCTGCACCTTTCAGCTTGGCACCGATCAGATCCGCTCCGCGGCCTTTCAGGTTCTTACGAGGTGAAGGCCCCTTGTAACGCCGGCGTGCCTCCTCCCGAACAAGCTCGCTTGTCTTGAGAAGCAGAATATTTACATCAGCCCGGTGAGCGGGTATATCCAGCTTCAATATTTCCTCTGGCGGAAGTTCGGTGAGACGCTGCGTTTCGTTCAGCTGCGATCTAAGCTCCTCGTGGATCAGGTGGGCGTCTTCCTGGCTGAGGGCTTCGCTTAAATAAGCCAGAAGCTCGTGCAGCTGACGCATGGCGGGAAACACCTCGAACATTTGCCTCGCCGTCTCCGGTGCTTGGCGCCAGTCTCTGCCGTTATAAGTGAATTGGGAAACTTTTTGTCCGGCGCCAAAACAGTCATAGACGGTGCATCCGCGAAATCCCTTTAGGCGCAGGCTGTCATGAATGCCGCACCGGAAATCGGATTGAAGATGGCGGCAGGGCTGTCCCGCTTGCTTGTCCATGGCAAAGTCGGATGAGGCGGCGAAAGGCAGGGAAACGCAGCACAGGCCGAAGCATTTCTCACAGTCTGCTCTCAGGGCAGCTCGTCCGTAGTCTCCTAAGTCCTCAGAAAGATGGGGGTTTGGTACACTCAATGTTGATATCTCCTTCATGTAAAATCAGTCCGGTTTTCTTTTTACCTATAGTTATTTTACAATAAATTGAAGCATTTATCGATGACGTGATGCTTATCAGCCTGCAGCTTTCGCCAGATTTACTGATACATGGAATGGAGCGGTCTTATAATCGTGAACTATTTTATCCAACGGGAGTGAAGGAGAAATGAAGATTAGCGGAAAAACGATACTCATTACCGGCGGTGCATCCGGAATCGGGCTGGCCCTGGCAGAGCGGTTCGTTCAGGCCGGTAACACCGTGATCATTTGCGGGCGCCGGGCAGACAAGCTTCAGGAGCTGAAGGAACGTTATCCGGATATTCATACGGTGGCATGTGATCTGTCTGTGGAATCCCAGCGTCTTGAATTGTTCCGTAAAGTGACGTCCGAATTTCCGGGTTTGAACGTTCTTATTAATAACGCGGGCATCCAGCAGCGGGTTCATTTGCTCGAAGCGGTGAAAGAGTGGGAGTATTACCGCCAGGAAATCTCCATTAACGTGGATGCGCCGATTCATTTAACCCTGTTGTTTATGCCTCACTTGCTAGAACAACCGGATCCGGTCATCGTCAATGTCACCTCTGGGCTGTCCATTACGCCGGGAGCATGGGTTCCGATTTACAGTTCTACCAAGGCCGCGCTTCATTCCTTTACCGTCAGTCTCCGGATTCAGCTGGCTCAAACGAACGTCAAGGTGATTGAAGTGCTGCCGCCTGCGGTGAACACCGATCTTGGCGGGGCGGGACTTCACACCTTCGGCGCGCCTCTTGACGAATTTGCCGACTCGGTATTCGGGGACCTGCAAACCGGTAAAGAGGAGATAGGTTATGCTGGTACGGAGGAGAGGCTGCATCTGTCGGCGATACAGGCAAGAGAAACCGCAGCCCGGATGTACGATGGCTTTCGTTCAGGTGCATAACAACCAGCACAGGATGCAGAACAGGAAGAGGACCTGCTGACAGGATCAGCAGGTCCTCTTTGGGTTACATGTTCTCTTTTAAAAATTTGTCGTAGTCATTTAATGCCCGGTCTAATTTCTGACTGGCCTTGATCAGCTCCGGATCGGTGAGACATCTGCATACGGACAGTTTATTCAATTCCAACCGAAGCTCTTCAATTTTACGAATAATGTTATCCATGGTTGAACAGCTCCTTAGAAATTTTGCATCTTCTTTGCGCTCGCAGCATGCCGCAACGACAGATGCGCCAACACATTTTTCGATCCAGCACATGATTTTTGAAAAAGAATGATACTACATTTTTCGCTAAATTCCCTCAAATCCCTTCCGTGTAGCTGACATATTATCGAAATGTTACCCGATGATGAAATTTTTTTAGGTTCGTAACACCCTTCCGGCCAGGGCTGTGCTATATATGGGCAATATTTACATGGAATAAAGAACGGGTGTTCGTATATAATAAAAACATACGTTCGGTTAGGAGGGTCTGTCATGTCAGAAAAATATGTAGGGCAAACCGTGGAAATCGTTTATTTGGACCAGGCCGGCAACATTACGCAGCGTAAAATCGAAGTGAAAGAAATTCGAGGGAACACCGTCAGGGCGGTATGTCTGATGACAGGAGCCCCAAGAACCTTCCGGCGGGACCGGATTCTGGCATGGCAGGTCGCGAGGACTGCCTAGAACTGGTGAGGACAGTTTCCGCAACGCATATTCTTACCGAGCTGCCGTCATAAATGAATTGATTCCTCGGCGGCAGCAGAACCAAAATAAAAAAACCTAACCCGGTGAGGGTTAGGTTTTCTTTACATCTATCAAACGTTATCCTGCAGAGTCTTATCATTGAGATCCGAATGCAGAGGGGCTGCTTGCATCATCACGGTCATTTCACCGAACTGACCTCCAAGCACTTCTTGGACTTGTTGTGCGAACATGGGATCCGGGCGCTCAACCTTTACCTCGAACTGAAGCTCTTTTTGATGACGAAACATGAATTCCCTTCTGTAGTAAGTGATGGTTTGTGTGCATTGGACTTTGTGATTGCAAGATGTAATTAACCCTGCTGATAAACATAAAACAAGCGGGAACATCAATGATGGAAATATGATAGTGGACAAGTTCTCCGGCTTTCTGTCTCACCCCTGGCATATCTCCCCGCTCTCGGCATACCATTAGGCAAAAGCAAAGAGAGAGGGAGTATGCGGAATGAACGTAAATGAATCGCAAAGTCCGGTACAGCTTGTCAACACGTATCTGCCGGAGGGGGCCGAGCTGGTGACGATGAGTACTCCAGCCGGACAACCTGCCGTGATTGCCGAGGATGTCACAGGGGACCGGATCCCGGAGATATCCGCCGTCTATCGGTTGGATGATGTGCTGTACTTGCTCGTGCTCAAGTTTAGCGGAGGGGTGTGGAGAACGATGGCCAGGATCCAAGGCCCCGGCTATGGAGTTACGCTGTTGACTGCCGCACCCGTAACCAAGCCTGAGCGGAACAACCTGCTCGTAGGCTGGCAGATCGGTTCCATCTGGTCAAAGCTGTCCGTATATGAATGGACGGAACATGGGTTGACGGATGTGGCACCAACGGAAATGAGCTACAGCTATATTGACGTGTCGGATTGGCCGGGCCCTGGAGGTCCTGACGGCAGAGCCGAGCTGGCGCTCTGGATACATGATACGGGCGAAGCCTACCGGACGGAGGTGCTGCGCTGGCGGGACGGGAGTTTTCACCCGGCAGAAGACGTTTATCCGGCTTATTATCCTGAAGTGGCCCGCTATTACGAACGGATGACCGAATCCTATCCGGATTATCCGTTCTATTGGTACTATCTGGCCGAGGCCCAGTATCGGGCCGGTATCCCGCAGGCCGCACTGCATTCGGTGCGAAGAGCATTGGGATTTGCCCAGCCGTATCCTTCCCGGGAAGCCCTTTTGACGCTGGAGAGGAAAATCATGCAGCTGCCGCGCGTGGCAGAGCTGCTGCGGTTTTCGGCCCGAACTGCCGAAGGGATCCGATGGGGGTATATCAACACGAGCGGTAAGATGGTGATTCCGGCCAGATACGAAGATGCGAAGGAATTTCAGAAGAACGGCCTTGCCATCGTCCGGGAACGAGGAAAATACGGATTGATCGATCAAGCCGGGGTGTGGATCGTCGCCCCGGTGTACGATTCGATTTCTCCGTTCTCGGAACACCGCGCTGTCGTCACGGACGGCGGCGACTGCAAGCTGATCGATGAACAAGGTAAGGTTGTGACGAAAAGCGGGTATTCGTATATCGCCGATATGCGGGAGGGCAGATCCGTATTTTGTGGAGCGGAGCGTCCTGAAGAATCGGTACATACCGGCCGTTACGGCTATCTGGATTCGCAGGGATACGAGATTATTCCGGCAAGATATGAGGAAGCCGGCGATTTTGGCGGCGGCAAAGCCTGGGTCAAAATGAAGGATGGAGAATACGCGCTTATCGGGCTGGACGGGCGAAGTCTGTACGAATATGAATTTGAGTATGCCGGTCCTCCAGGCGACGGATTGCTCGTTTGTCAGCAGCAGGCTGGCGGAAAATACGGCTATGTCGATCTGCGCGGCCAAGTCCGGATACAGCCCGTATTTACTTCGGCGTCACCCTTCCGCCGCCAGCGGGCGATCGTAAATACGGCGGAGAGCGACACGAAGAGATACGGCGTCATCGATGATTCGGGTCAATTCGTCGTTCCACCCGAATATCACGATATTCTTGATCTCGGTGAGGAAAGGCTGGCACTCGCACGGGCCGTAAATCCGGAGCAGCCGTCCATCGGCTTGACATATGCGATTGCGGATTGGGAGGGCAGGCTGCTGACAGATTTTGGGTATACCCGGGTATCGGAATATCAAAATGGCTTGGCATCGGTCACGGATGCGAAGGCCACCTATTTGATTGACTCTAGCGGTTCAGCCGCGCCAGGATATCCGATGGTGGAAGGCAGAGGCAGCCTGACTCTGAAGGGAGACGGCCTAATCGAAGTCCAGGTGGCCCGGCGGATGTCTTATTTAACCCGCGACGGAAGAACCATATGGCGGGACGAGGATCCCACGAACTGATTTCTGGTCGCCAAGCCCTATAACCGTAAGTCCGACGAACCGCTGCCGTGATGGTATGCGGTTTTTTGGGTTGGAAGGATCAGGATTGAAGGGAATATTTACATGGGATGGGGTTCCAATTCGTTGGAAATAGAATGTTAACTTGCGGAAACTCATATATATGTCATGGAAACCGTGATTCGGATGACCTGACAGAAAGCAGGCTTTCGAGCCAATCATATAGTGACCGGCAAAAAAATGTGGGATTAAATAACAAAAAAGGGTTTGCAAAGGTCCGGAGCGGTGTTATAATCCGATCAAGGAAAGCGGTTACCCTAAGAAGGATTCAATGAAATGATATCGTGAGAACAAGGTGGAATGTCCATGAGTAAACAACTGAATATCGGCGTGATCGGAGCTGGGAGGATCGGCAGGCTGCACACCGAAAATCTGCTCAAGCATCCTCAGGTTAAAGTGAAAGCGATTGCAGACCTGCAGATCGATTATGCCAGGGCATGGGCCGAAGGGCTGGGGATCCCTATGCTGACGCAGGATGCGGAACAAATCATAGTCGATCCAGGTATCGATGCCGTCTTTATTTGCACATCGACCAATACCCATATTGACATGATCGAACGCTCCGCCAAGGCAGGCAAGCACATTTTCTGCGAAAAGCCGATCTCCTTCGATGTCCAGGGAACCCGTCTTGCGCTGCAAGCCGCAGCCGACGGCGGCGTCAAATTTCAGCTTGGCTTCAACCGCAGATTCGACCCGAATTTCCGCAGAGTCAAGGAAATCGTCGCTTCCGGCCAGATTGGAGATCCCCATCTGATCAAAATCACTTCGCGCGACCCCAGCCCCCCTCCTCATGACTATATCAAGGTATCAGGCGGGCTGTTTATGGACATGGCGATTCACGATTTTGACATGGCCCGGTTTTTGAGCGGCAGCGAGGTGGATGAGGTGTATGTCCAAGGGGCGGTTCTGGTGGATCCGGTCATTGGAGAGCTCGGCGATGTGGATACAGCGGTCATCACGCTCCGATTCCGGAACGGTGCGATCGGCGTCATCGACAATTCGAGGCAGGCTGCCTACGGATACGATCAGCGCGTGGAAGTTTTCGGCTCGCGGGGCCAGGTCAACGTGCAGAACGATTTTCCGAACTCGGCGGAAATCAGCACGGCTGGCGGCGTGTACCGGGATAAGCCAAAGCATTTTTTCCTGGAGCGTTATGAAACCGCGTACCGGCTTGAAATCGAGAGCTTCGTCAAAGCGATCATGAACAATGAGGACGTCCCCGTCAGCGGGGAGGACGGGTATCAGGCGGAGCTGCTGGCGGATGCGGCCAGGAAGTCGTGGCTGGAGAAGAGACCCGTCAGCTTGTCCGAGTATTCGATGTCTACAACATAAGGTTTTTGTTTGTCTTTAGGGTAAGCGATTAACCTGATGAAATATCCTGTGAAAGGATGGTTATGAATGGGCGTACTTCGATTAACGATGGCTCAAGCTTTGCTTCGCTTCCTAGACCAGCAGTACGTGCAGCTGGACGGAAAGGAACACAAATTCGTTAAGGGTGTCATGGGTATTTTCGGTCATGGCAACGTACTGGGCATTGGCGAAGCATTGGAGCGGGAACCAGGCAGCCTCAAGTTCATCCAGGGAAAAAATGAGCAGGGCATGACGCATGCCGCCGTTGCGTATGCGAAGCAGAAGAACCGGCTTGAAATCTTCGCCTGTACCTCGTCCATTGGCCCGGGTGCGCTGAATATGGTCACAGCCGCCGCAACGGCGACGGTCAACCGGATTCCCGTGCTGCTTCTTCCAGGCGATATTTTCGCCTGCCGGCAGCCGGACCCGGTTCTGCAGCAGCTGGAGCACCCGATGGATTATACCGTGTCTGTCAACGATGCCTTCAAACCGGTCAGCCGGTACTGGGACCGGATTACGCGCCCCGAGCAGCTGATGAGCTCGATGATCCAGGCGATGCGCGTACTGACCGATCCGGCCGAAACCGGCGCGGTTACCATCTGTCTGCCGCAGGACGTGCAGACGGAGGCGTACGATTATCCGGAGGAATTTTTCCGCAAAAGGGTGCATTACCTTGACCGCAAGCCGGCAAACGGGGCAGCGATCGAGCGTGCGGCGGAACTGGTCTCGCGCAAGCACAGGCCGATCCTGATTGCCGGCGGCGGCGTCCATTATTCCTTGGCTTATGAAGAGCTGTTGCAGTTCGCGGAAGCGTTCGGTATTCCCGTGGCCGAGACCCAGGCGGGAAAGAGCGCAATCCCGTGGGATCACCCGCTGAATATGGGTGCGATCGGTGCGACCGGATCCCTTGCCGCCAACCGGCTTGCGAGAGAAGCGGATGCCGTCATTTGCGTGGGCACCCGGCTCGGGGATTTTCCGACCGCGTCCAAAACTGCTTTTACGCGTCCCGAGACCGAATTTATTCATATCAATGTGAGCGGGTTTGACGCGTCGAAGCTGAATGCCTGCCAGGTGGTGGCGGACGCGGGAGCGGCTTTGAAGGAATTAACTTCCGCACTTCAGGTAAGGAACTACAAGGCAGCTTATGACGAACCGGCGCTTGCCGAACTGAAAGCGGAATGGACCCAAGAGGTCGACCGGCTGTACAGTTTGGAGTCAGAAGAAGGATTGGCGCAAACCCGCGTGCTCGGTGAGCTGAACCGGTTCATGGCAAATGAAGTGATCGTTGCGGCGTCCGGGAGTCTTCCGGGCGATTTACACCGGCTGTGGAGGTCGGAAGCCCCCAAGTCCTATCACATGGAATACGGTTTTTCCTGTATGGGGTACGAAATTGCCGGAGCCTTCGGCGCGAAGCTCGCCGAGCCGGACAAGGAAGTGTACGCGCTCGTCGGCGACGGAAGCTACCTTATGCTTCATTCGGAGCTTTTAACCAGTATTCAGGAAGACGTCAAGGTAAATGTCATTCTGCTGGACAATCACGGGTACCAGTGCATACACAGCCTGCAGCGGGAAAACGGAAGCGACGGCTTCGGCAACGAATTTCGTCTGCGCAGCACTGAAACGGAACGCCTGACAGGAGAATACGTACCGGTCGACTATGCGGCTCATGCACGGAGCATGGGGGTCAAGGCATATTCCGCCTCCAGTATTGCCGAACTGCGGGAAGCTCTCCGGCAGGCCAGGGAGGAGAAGGGCTCAACCCTGATCGAAATCAAGGTGCTGCCGGGCACTCAGTCGGGCGGGTACGAATCCTGGTGGAGGGTGGATGTTCCGGAAGTGTCGACCAGCGATAAGGTGCGGGCCGCGAGGGAAACGATGAACGAACATTTGCAGCAGGCGCTGAAAATATAAGTCCAAAGGGAGGATACGACGAAGATGACGGAGATCCGATCGATTAAATTGGGCATATCACCGATCAATTGGGTGAATGAAGATGTGCTTGAACTCGGTGACCACTACACGTTCGAAGATTTGATGCGGGATTTCACGCAGCTGGGATTCACCGGAACGGAAAACAGCCGGAAATTCCCGAAGGACGCTGCCGTTCTCAAGAAGGCATTGGCTGAGCACGGACTCCAGATGGCTTCGCAGTGGAAGGGCGTCTTGTTCTCCGAGCCGCGCCGCAGGGCGTCCGAGCTGGAATCGTATCGGCAGCATGTTGAATTTCTAAAGAAGATGGGCAGCCGTCATGTCGTCACCTGCGAGCTTGGGGGTTCGATCATCGGCGACCCGAGAAGGCCAAAAGGCGTGCAGGACGTGCATCCCCTGACGGACGAGGAATGGAACCACATGGTCGAGGGGCTGCACCAAGCTGGCGAAATGTGCAGACGAAACGGAATGAAGCTCGTCTATCACTACCATATCGGAACTGTGGTGGAACGGCCGGACGAAATTCAGAGGCTGATGGAGACGACGGATCCCGAACTTGTTTATTTGCTGCTGGATACAGGGCATGCCTATTACGGCGGATCCGACCCGTTGGAGCTGTATGAACGCTATGCGGATCGCGTTGCCTACGTTCATTTGAAGGATGTTCGGAACGATGTGCTGGATCGGGTGAAAAGGGAGGGAATCCCTTTTCAAAAAGCGGTGATCCAGGGCGTGTTTACTGTTCCGGGCGACGGATGCATCGACTTTGCGCCGATTTTCCGCAGCTTCGGGCGGCATGGTTACGACGATTGGATGATTCTGGAGGCAGAGCAGGACCCCGGCCAAGCGAATCCTTACGAATATGCCAGCAAGTCTAAGCAATATCTCGCTCAAATCGTTCAAGAATTGAAAGCCTGAAAGGAGGAAGGAACATGTCCAAGCTTATCGTTCCCGGCGGACAGCCGGACGAGAACGGCAAATTGCTCAGTATCACGCCCGAATCGGCGGGGTGGGAGTACGTAGGTTTTGAAGCATACCGGCTGGAACCCGGGCAAACGATCGATCAGGAGACGGGAGACCGCGAAGTCTGCCTGGTGCTGCTCAGCGGGCTGGCGAATGTGGACGCAGGCGGACAAAGCTATGAGCGGATCGGCCGCCGGATGAGTGTGTTCGAGCCACTCGCCCCTTATGCGGTATACGTTCCGGCCCACGATCGTTTCCGGCTGGAAGCCGTTACATTAACGGAGGTGGCCGTGTGCAGCGCTCCCGGCGAAGGACGGCTCGACGCAAGGCTCATTTCGCCGGAAATGATCGGGGTGGAACAGCGGGGCTCCGGTTATACGGAGCGGACCGTCCGCAATATTTTGCCGGAGCAGGAGGAAGCGGAAAGTCTGCTCGTCGTGGAAGTCTTTACGCCGGCCGGGCACTGGTCCAGTTATCCTCCGCATAAACATGACCAACTTCATCTCCCACACGAATCCCTGCTGGAAGAAACTTATTATCACAAGGTGTCCCCAGGTCAGGGATTTGCCCTGCAGCGCGTATATACCGACGACTTGTCGCTGAATGAAACGCTGGCCGTGAAGAGCGGGGACGCCGTCCTTGTTCCCCGCGGCTACCATCCGGTATCGGCGCCTCCCGGGTACGACGTGTATTACCTTAACGTCATGGCCGGACCGGTGCGTACCTGGAAGTTCCATAACGACCCTCAGCATGAATGGCTGATGACCCCTGGACAGGAGGTGCCCAAACGTTGACCACCATTACATTTCCAGACCATCGTCCCCTGGACTTTATCGGATTAGGACGCCTATGTATCGATCTGAATGCCAATGAGATCCATCGCCCGATGGAGGACACGGTCACCTTTACCAAATATGTCGGCGGTTCCCCGGCCAACATTACGATCGCCATGGCGAAGCTGGGGCTGCGTACCGGCTTCATCGGAAGGGTGTCCGACGACGCCCACGGCCGTTTCATCACCCGGTACCTGCAGGAATGCGGCATCGACACCGAACACGTCATCGTCGACCGGTCGGGCAGTGTGACGGGACTCACGTTTACGGAAATCAAGTCGCCGACGGATTGCAGCATCCTGATGTACCGGGATAACGTAGCGGATCTCAAGCTTGAGCCAGGTGACGTTAGCGAGGAATATATCCAAAGCGCCAGAGCGCTGCTCATTTCCGGTACGGCCCTCGCGAAGAGCCCGTCCAGAGAAGCGGCCTTCAAAGCGATGGAACTGGCCATAAAACACGGAGTCGTCATTGTCTTTGATATCGATTACCGTCCGTATACCTGGACCTCGGCCGATGAGATCGGCACGTATTACCGTCTGGCCGCGGAGAAATCGGATATCATCATCGGCGGACGCGAAGAGTTCGACCTGATCGAAGCGCTGGACGGCCCGCTCAAGCAGGACGATGAAGCCACTGCGAAGCAGTGGTTCAAGCACCGGGCCAAGCTGGTAGTCGTCAAACGGGGCGGCGATGGGTCGACGGCATTCTCGGCGGATGGCGAGAAGCACGAAGGTGCCGTTTTTCCGGCGCAGGTGGTGAAAACCTTCGGCGCGGGCGACTCCTTTGCAGGTGCCTTTATTTACGGCCTGATGCAGGGATGGAGTCTGGACCGGTGCCAGCAGTTCGGCAGTGCCTCTGCTTCGATCGTGGTCTCCAGCCACAGCTGCTCCGACGCAATGCCGACGGCCTCACAAATCCAGGAGCGGATCGACCGCTTTGTGCAGCAAGGAATCTGACAAAACCATGGAGGTATCTACATGACGGATCAAGTGCAAGATCAAGTGCAGCAGCTTCACAACTATGTCGGGGGCCGATGGATTCCTTCCGGCGGAGGCAGTTCGGAACCGGTATATAATCCGGCCACCGGGGAAGAGATCGCCCGCGTCCCTTTATCCACCCTCGACGATCTGAACCAGGCCGTATCCGCGGCGGCGGAGGCATTTCCGTCATGGAGCGGCACCCCGGTGCCGCGCCGGGCGCGGATCATGTTCAAATTCCAGCAGCTCCTGACGGAGCACTGGGATGAGCTCGCCCGGATGATTACGCAGGAGAACGGCAAGAGCTACCAGGAAGCGTACGGCGAGGTGCTGCGCGGAATCGAATGCGTGGAGTTTGCCGCCGGCGCCCCGACGCTGTTGATGGGCAGCAACCTGCCGGATATTGCCTCCGGGCTGGAGTCGGCTATGTACCGTTATCCGATCGGCGTCGTCGGGGGCATCACGCCGTTTAACTTTCCGATGATGGTGCCCTGCTGGATGTTCCCGCTGGCGATCGTATGCGGCAACACCTTCGTGCTGAAGCCGTCCGAACGGACGCCGCTGCTCGCGAACCGGCTGGCGGAGCTGCTCCAGGAAGCCGGCCTGCCGGACGGCGTGTTCAACATCGTTCACGGTGCGCATGACGTCGTTAACGGCCTGCTTGAGCACGAAGACGTCAAGGCGATTTCGTTTGTCGGCTCCCAGCCTGTGGCCGAGTACGTGTATAAGACCGCTGCGGCCTATGGTAAACGGGTACAAGCGCTGGGAGGCGCGAAAAACCATTCCATCGTCATGCCGGATGCCGATCTTAAGCTGGCGGTGAAAGAGATCACGAGCGCGGCTTTCGGCTCCGCAGGAGAACGCTGCATGGCCTGCTCGGTCGTCGTGGCCGTCGGCGATATCGCCGACGAGCTGGTGAGCAGGCTGGCCGAAGCCGCCAAGAACATCCCTGTAGGGGACGGCATGGAACCGGATGCTTTCCTGGGCCCCGTAATCCGGGACTCTCATAAGAGCCGGACCATCGGATACATTGAGAAGGGGATACAGGAGGGGGCACAGCTTGTACTGGACGGCAGGGATCATTCCTCGGCGAATGCTGATGGATATTTTCTTGGACCAACGATCTTTGACCATGCCGCTCCAGGCATGAGCATCTGGACGGACGAAATTTTTGCGCCCGTACTTCAGGTTGTTCGGGTAAACAGCCTCCAGGAAGCCGTTGCGATTGCCAACAAGTCCGAGTTTGCCAATGGGGCTTGTATCTATACGGACAGTGCCAAAGCGATTCGGGAGTTCAGGGAGTCGATCGACGCCGGCATGCTCGGGGTCAATGTAGGTGTACCGGCACCTATGGCATTTTTCCCGTTCTCAGGCTACAAAAAGTCCTTTTACGGAGATCTTCACGCCAACGGGAAAGACGGGGTGGAGTTCTACACCCGTAAGAAAATGGTCGTGGCCCGTTATTGATC
Source organism: Paenibacillus rhizosphaerae (assembly GCF_014192015.1). Classification (GTDB taxonomy): domain Bacteria; phylum Bacillota; class Bacilli; order Paenibacillales; family Paenibacillaceae; genus Paenibacillus_AQ; species Paenibacillus_AQ rhizosphaerae. Next base: position 1,375,069 of record NZ_JACHXJ010000001.1, read on the forward strand.
ATGGAGCAAATTGCCACAGACTGGAACTTTCCCTATACTTAGAGTACAGAGCAGCGTTAAGGAAGGGGGAACGAGGGTGGCGACGATATACGATATCGCCCGAGAAGCCGGCGTGTCCATTGCCACGGTATCCAAGGTCATCAACCAGACCGGCCGGATCAGCGACAAGACAAGAAAGCATGTGCAGGACGTGATGAAGCGGATTGACTACCAGCCGAGCGTCGTCGCATCCGCCTTGACTAAGAAAAGGACGTATTCGCTCGGGCTCCTGATCCCGGATATCGCGAACCCGTTTTTTGCCGAACTGGCCCGCAGCATCGAAGATCATGCCCACGAGCTTGGATACAGTCTGGTCATCTGCAGTACGGACAACGATTTGACCCGGGAAGAAAGGTACATCAACGTACTCCGGCAAAAGAGCGCCGACGGGATCATCATCGCCACCGGTGCCCGAAACGACGCCATGATGAAGCAGCTGATGAAATACAAGCTGCCGGTTGCCGTCATAGCACGGGAAATGCCGCTGCTTGCCGTGGATACGGTGCTCGTGGACGATTACTTAGGCGGCTATCTGGCTGCATCCCACTTGACTGGGCTCGGACATCGGAACATTGCCGTGATTGCGGAGGACTTGGCTGTGATGAGCTCGAAGGAACGGGTTCGCGGCTACCGGAAAGCCCTTGAAGAAGCGGGAATCCCCTTTGACGACAATTTGGTGGCGGTCAGTCCGTTTCATGTGGAGGGGGGCAAGTTGACGGCCAAGGAACTGCTCAGCGGGTCCAATCCGCCAAGCGCCATCTTCGGATGCAACGATCTGCTGGCGATCGGCGTCGTGCAGGCTGCCCGGGAGCTTGGCCTGCGCGTACCTGAGGACGTTTCGGTCGTGGGCTTTGACAACACAGTGCTGGCGACGATTATCGATCCGCCGCTCACTTCGGTGGCCCAGCCCGTTCAGCAAATGGGAAAAGAAATCGTCCAGCTGATTACGGGCGAGATCGACGGAAGCAAGCCCTCCAAGCAGCGGCTGGTTCTGCTGCCGGAGCTCGTCGTAAGAGGAACAACCAGCGCCGTATAACGGCGCTTTTTTTGTTGATTCGGCCTGACGGAAACACATATGCAGGAGTTCATCACTGCCGATTCCTCTATCGAACGTCCCGATCAGCTAAATGCCTTTGAAGCTGTCCATCTCTTGGGTTAGCCTTTATAATAGTAGGAGATTTGTTTGTCATTTCGAAGAAAAAGGAGTGTTAACGTGAAAGACGGCGCAATCATTCATTCGGTCATTTTTTCGCTGAAGCATGAGAACGGTTCGTCCGCTGAACAGCGATTTCTGGAGGACGGCAGGGCTGCGCTCAGCTCGATTCCTACAGTAAAGGAATTTCAAGTATTCCGGGAAATCAGCCCCAAGAATACATATGACTTCGGGTTCTCCATGAGATTTGACAGCCGTGCGGATTATGAAGCCTATAACGCCCATCCGCAGCACGTGGCATTTGTGAGGGACCGTTGGGATCATGAAGTGATCCAGTTCCTTGAAATCGACTATGCCGGATATGAGCATCGCAGTTAGATTTTCGAAAGGACGAGGATGGTGCAGGCTTTGAATATTCAATTTCGAACAGGCCGGAGAGATGAACTGGGAGAGATCATGGAATTGATCTCCAGATGTGTTCAGGTCATGCAGGAAGGCGGCAGCGACCAATGGGACGACGAGTATCCAAACCGGGATGTCATCGGGGAAGATCTCAGCCGGGGGACGCTGTTCGCAGCGGAAGGCGACGGACGGATCCTGGGCATCATGGTGCTGGATCAACATCAAGACGAGCAGTATGACAAGATTCCTTGGACGGAGACCGAAGGGCCGCATCTGATGATGCACCGGATCGCGGTTGACCCGATGGCCCAGGGGCAAGGGATCGCGCGTAAGCTGGTTGCTTTTGCGGAACATTTTGCCCAAGAGAATGGTTACAAGAGCATCCGGCTCGATACATACGCCAAGAACACGCCGGCGCTCAAGCTGTACCGGGGACTCGGTTACGATCAGCGGGGCGAAGTGAACTATCCGGGACGGGAAGCGGGCTTTCCGGCTTTTGAGAAAGTGTTTATCGAGTCCTCGGCAAGGTGATCCGATACCTCATAATGAAACAAAAATCCCCTTTTCTCCGCTAGGTGGAGACGAAGGGGATTTTTGTTATGTTTAAGTGGCGATCAAGCTTTAAATTCCGCTGGGCGCTCAGGGCTGGCTTCCGCCAACGCTTGGCGAAGGCTGTCGGCATCATGCTCGCGGTAGCTTGGCGTACCCGGCTGCTGGCGCCAGGACTCATCCAGTCTGCCCGCGTCGATAGCATCAAAGCCAAGTTCTTCGATCAGGTCAAGCACCACCTGTTTAGAGGCTGGATCGTCTCCCGCCACCGGCAGGGCCAAACGTCCAGGGCTGCCCTTCGGCAGGCCGCGTTCCAGCAGATTTTGGGCGGATATGCCGTTAAAAGCTTTATTCACGGGGCGCTTCAGATGCTGTTCCACCCAGCGGCTTTCCGGCAGGCCTGCTTCAATTTCCGCAATGAGACCGTCGCGCTGGCGGGGGTAATAGTTCCCCGTATCGATAATCACGGCATTCGGCGCGGTATGGTCGAGGATTCCGGCAGGAAGGTCAGGAATGTTTTTCTGAGGAATTGTCACAATGACCACTTCTGCACCCCGCGCCACTTCCGTGACTTCCTTGGGCGAAGCCCCGGTTTCTTCGGCAAGTGCAGCCAAGGTCTGTGGGCCTCTTGAATTGGCGATGGACACCTCATGTCCAAGTTTAGTCAGGCGGCGGGCGAGATTCCCGCCGATATTTCCGGCACCGATAATCGCGATCTTCATTTATTCCGACTTCCTTTCCCGAATTAGTTGTATATCACAAATAAACTGTAACAAAAAGAGTTATTGATGTAAAGCGGTTAAAAAACTTTTATATCCCAAATGAATTATCCTTCAGAGGGTAAAGCTTTTGCATAGTATCCAGGAAACCTTGTAGAAGAGGAGAAATGTGATCCTTTTTCCATACAAAAGACATACGGTATGCGGATTGGCTAACTCCAAGTACAGGCTTATATGCGAGATCGCTGCGTACTGAGCGTATATGGGATAACGGGGAATGCCGTGGCTCCCAGCCTGATTACGGATACCGGTTTTGGCCACCGTGAGGATAAACTGCAGCAGCTGATCTCGAATATTCCCACTGGGTGTACGTGATCGCCGGACGAGGTAGCCGCCGCGGTCTTGTACTTGATTTCGCCGGATGCATCTTATGTCACTGGAGAAATTCTTAATGTCAACGGCGGATGGCTTTTTGGGAGCTGACGTCTTGCATGCCGGATATGGCCAACACTTACACACGCTAGCGCCTTAAACCAGGGCGCTTTTTTTTGAGGAAAATCATTACTTTCTGAATTAGGCCCACTTAATGGGAAAAGCTACCCATAATCACGTTCCAGAAAGGAAAACTTCATTGGGGAGAATGACAGATTAAACGAATACAATCACAACCGGCCGGAAAATGAACACAGCCCGTATGTTTCCCCTGCATGACATCCCCTCCAGGCGCCTGTAAAAACCTGATACAGCAAGGGTTCAGGCTGGATTCATAAAGTTTTGTCATCAGGGCTCCTGACAATATAGCGTTTTCATTTTATTGAGTGTCAGGTTGATGTCGGCTAGGATGGATATAGGACGAACGACGTATTGCAAAATACCGTTCGACAAAAGTTTACAAGGAGGTTATCCTCATGGCCCAATCCACTTCTTCCTCCGCATCCGGTGCTGCACGGGTCGGAGTTCAAAAATTCGGGCGCTTCCTGAGCGGCATGGTCATGCCGAACATCGGAGCGTTCATCGCGTGGGGCTTGATAACGGCACTGTTTATCCCGACCGGCTGGATACCGAACGAGTATCTCGCCAAGCTGGTCGACCCGATGATCAAGTACCTGCTCCCGCTGTTGATCGGATACACCGGCGGTACGATGGTACACAAGCAGCGCGGCGGCGTGATCGGCGCCCTGGTTACGATGGGCGTCATAATCGGAACCGATATCCCGATGTTCCTTGGCGCGATGGCGGTCGGACCAGGAGCTGCCTGGGTGCTTAAACAGTTTGACAGAGCCGTCGAAGGCAAAATCAAATCCGGCTTCGAAATGCTGGTCAACAACTTCTCACTCGGCATTATCGGCGGTGTGCTCGTTCTGATCGCGTATTCGATCGTGGGGCGCATCATCGAAGCCGTTACCAACGTGCTTTCCTCCGGCGTCGAGTTTCTGGTTCATCACCATCTGATTCCGCTCGTCAACATTTTGATCGAACCGGCGAAGGTCCTGTTCCTGAACAACGCCATCAATCACGGGGTTTTGAGCCCGATCGCGATTGAACAAGCGCAGAGCGCAGGCAAATCCATCCTGTTCATGCTTGAATCGAACCCGGGTCCCGGACTCGGCATTCTGCTCGCTTACATGATCGTAGGCCGCGGATCCGCACGCCAATCTGCACCGGGTGCGGCGATTATTCACTTCTTTGGCGGGATTCATGAAATTTACTTCCCGTACATTCTGATGAATCCACGCCTCATTCTGGCTGCAATGGCCGGCGGCGTGACAGGCACATTCACGTTCTCGCTGTTGAACGCGGGGCTCGTTGGCCCGCCATCTCCGGGCAGCATCATCGCTTATTTGGCCATGGCGCCGCGGGGAGAAATTCTTCCCGTACTGAGCGGGGTCATCACCGCTGCGATTGTTTCCTTCGTCGTGGCTGCGCTTCTGCTGAAAACCAGCAAGAAGACGGATGAAGACCAAGACGATCTTGAAGAAGCCACGAAACGCATGAAAGATATGAAAACTGCAGGAACTCCGGCTGCTGCTGCGGCCGCTGCGGCAGAAGGCGCGAAAGAAGCAACCGCTCCATCTGCGGCAAGCACCGCCGAAGGACAGAAGAGCAAAGACGAGGTTCACAAAATCGTCTTCGCCTGCGATGCCGGCATGGGTTCCAGCGCCATGGGCGCTTCCATCCTTCGTAAGAAGATGAAAGCCGCCGGATCGCCGATCGAGGTGACGAACACGGCGATCAGCGACATTCCGTCCGACGCGGATATCGTCGTCACGCATAAAACGCTGACGGACCGTGCACGTGGAGTTGCACCGCAGGCAGAGCATATTTCCATCGACAATTTCCTGAAAAGTCCGGAATATGACGAGCTTGTCGAACGCTTGAAATAACTATAAAAACGCTTGAGGCGAATGGATGCGGGCATATGGGCCGGCATCCAAGCGCCTTTTGCGGTCGTTTTGGAGGCTAAGGGGCATGGAATTGTCACACCGTGTAAGACAGATCTTGGATTTGCTGCTGCGCAGCCCTTCGGAGAGTACGGTTGCCGAAATCGCCAGCGGCATTCGGGTCAGCCCGCGGACGGTGCACAGGGAGCTGGACGCGGTCGAGAGCTATCTGCATCGGCACGGGATTACGCTTTACCGGAAAGCCGGTTCCGGCCTCAGTGTAGAAGGGGAGCCTTCTCAGATTGAAAAGGTCCGCTCAGAGCTGCTCATGCCCGCCGAAATCGAATATTCGGCGGATGAGCGGCAGGTGTACCTCCTTGCCAGACTGCTCGGTTCACGGGAACCGGTGAAGCTGTTTACGCTTGCTCACGAGATGAAGGTCACGGTCCCGACTGTAGGGGCGGACCTGGACGATTTGACCGACTGGATAAGTAAACAAGGCTTGCTGCTAATCCGCCGGCGCGGCTACGGGGTGGAAATTACCGGTTCGGAGCCCATGATCCGCGAGGCGGTTCGTACGTTCATCCGCTTCCGGCTGGATGACCTGTCGCTTATCGGATATTCAGACCATAATCCGCATCATCCTGTGGATGCCCGAATCGCCTCCATGGCAGGGGCAGAACGCATTTCGGCGATCGAAGAGAACTTATGGAAGTGGGAGGAGCGGCATCAGGAAGAATCCTTCAGTGAGGAAGCTTATACCGATCTGCTGATCCGGCTATCTATCGCGGCAGCCCGCATTCGCACGGGCATCATTGTCACTGAAGCCGAGGCCGACCGTCTCGTCAATTTGCGGCGGTTCGACCGGCCGTCCGCTATTCCGGCTCAAGACCATACCCTAAAGTCTGCTGAACTTTTATGCGATGAGCTGGGTCAAGTTCTGAACATGGAATATCCGCTGTCTGAAGTGAGGTATACCGCAGAACTCCTCGAAAGAGCTTCGGCGCACTCGACCGGAATGCTTCCGGCGGACGATTTGGAGCTAGCCGGGACTGTCCGGTCGCTCATCCGCAAAATGAGGGAATTGGATGCGAACGACTACACGGCCGACCGCTCCCTTCGGGACGGTTTGTTCATGCATCTGAAAGCGGCAATGGAACGAATCACAGCCGGGCAGCGGATCCGGAATCCCCTGATGGATACGATCCGCAAGGACTATGCCGAGCTGTTCGGCCGGGTGCGGCAGGCAGCGGATGCCGTCTTTCCTTCCGTTCGCATCCCGGACGAGGAAATCGCTTTTCTGGTGATGCATTTCGGAGCCGCACGGGAGCGGATCGGCCAGATCCCCCAGCATATGCGAGCGGTGATCGTATGTACGAGCGGGATCGGCTCTTCCAAAATGCTGGCGGTCCGCCTGCGCAAAGAATTTCCGCAGCTGCAAATCGTTGAACAGGCTTCATGGTATGAAGCTGCCAGGATACCGAGAACGGACTACGATTTGATCATCAGTACCGTCGATTTGCCCCTGCCGGAGGAACAATATTTGAAGCTGAGTCCGCTGCTTACCTTATCCGAAGCGGAGAAGCTGCGGGATTATATCCGGCGCCGCGGCGTGAAGCCGCTGCCGGATCCTTTAGCAGCGGTTGCCCAGCCGCTGCCCGGATTGCTGGAGGATTTGGCACCGGAGTTGAGAGAGTGGCCTGCCGGCCGCGGAGAAGCGGCTGACACAGCGGATATCGAAAGCCTGCGTTCATTACACAGAACCCTCCAGCAAAGCATTGAGCTCTTGGAAGCTTTTCGCGTGCTGCCGCTGCGGATCGAAGCGCAGCCGAGCCTTGATCCATGGCTGCGTGCAGCCTGCACTGCGCCGGCGCTCCGGGATGTGATCCTGGACCCGGAAGCGGTCGCGGCTCTGCTGCTGCAGCGGGAACAGCACGGAACCCAGCTGATTCCCGGCACGGAGCTGGCGCTGTTTCATACGCGCAGCGATGCGGTGAAACGGCCTGCATTGATGCTCTTTGAGCTGGATCAGCGGTTCAGACTGGGTGACTCGGGTGACGTTGAGCTGTCGCGCTTTTTGCTGATGCTGGCCCCGCGGCAGCTTGAGCGGGAAACCCTGGAGGTGCTGAGCGAAATCAGCGCAACACTGCTGGATGCCGATATGATTGAAGCCCTTGCGGAGGGGGATGAAGGGCGCATCAGGGAACTATTGTCCGCCCACCTCCGTGCATACTTAAAAAACAAATTGGAGAGAGAGTGATCATCATGAGTATTTTATCCGCGGATCAAATTCGTGTGAACGTTAAAGTATCCGACAAGTTCGAGGCCATTCGCCTCGCCGGCCAAATGCTGGTCGATGCCGGACATGTGGATCAGGAATATGTCGACAAGATGATTGAGCGAGAAAACGCATTGTCCACTTATATGGGTGCAGGTCTTGCCATTCCCCATGGGACCAACGAAGCCAAAGGGATGATCAAGTCGACCGGTCTGGCCGTGCTGCAAATTCCGGATGGGGTCGATTTTGGCGGGGATGAACCGGCGGTACTCGTCGTCGGGATTGCCGCCCAAAACGGTGAACATATGGACATTCTGACCAGCGTTGCCATGGTTTGCTCAGATGAGGACAGCATGGAAGGCATCCGTACGGCGAAGACCGCCGAGGAAATTTTGAGCATCTTTGAAAGCGGGATGGAAGAATGAAGGCTCTACATTTCGGCGCAGGAAATATCGGAAGGGGATTTATCGGACTGCTGCTGTCGCAGTCGGGTTACGAGGTCGTATTTTCCGATGTGAACGAGTCGTTGGTGCAAACGATCCAGCAGCGCCATGCTTACACAGTCACCATTGCCGACGAGCGCGGGAAGCAAATCCAGGTAGAAGGCGTTGACGCGATTGACGGCCGGGATCTCTTGGCGGTTGCGGAAGCAGTGGCTTCCGCCGATATGGTCACAACGGCTGTCGGAGTCAACATTCTGAAACATATCGCGCCGGGGATTGCTGCAGGTTTGAAGCTTCGTATGGAGCGCGGAGCAGCTCCGCTGCATGTCATTGCCTGCGAGAACGCTATCAGCGCCAGCACGCAGCTGAAAGAACATGTCATGGGTCATTTGTCGCTCGAAGAACAGCAAAAAGCGGCTACTTATGCGGCCTTCCCGGACTCTGCGGTGGACCGTATCGTGCCGCTGCAGCATCATGAAGATCCGCTCGCGGTCACGGTGGAGCCGTTCTACGAATGGGTGATCAATCGATCCCAAATGTTCCCCGGCTCCCAGGAAATCCAAGGCGTTCATTACGTTGACGACTTGATTCCTTATATTGAGCGCAAGCTGTTTACAGTAAATACCGGTCACTGCAGCGCGGCTTATGCCGGATACCGGAAAGGATACGAGACCATCCAGGAAGCGATGAAGGATGAGGAAGTCGCCGGGCTGGTTACCGGTGTGCTGCAGGAAACGGGGAGCATGCTCGTGCGCGCTTACGGCTTCGACCCTGAGGAACATGAGAACTATATCCGCACAATCATGGACCGCTTCCGCAATCCGTATTTGAGCGACGAGGTTGTCCGGGTCGGCCGCTCGCCGATCCGTAAGCTGTCCCCGGAAGACCGCTTGGTCCGGCCGGCGCTTCGGGCCTGGGAGCAGGGCGGTTCCTTTGAGCATTTGACCGAGGTCATGGCGCTGGCACTTAAATTCGACTACGCGGAAGATCCGGAGGCCGTCAAACTGCAGAGCGTGATCGCGGACAAAGGCGTCCGCCAAGCTTTTGCCGAAGTAAGCGGTCTAGATCCAGACCATACGCTGACCGAGAAAGTACTGAAGGCCTACAATCAGCAATAATCGATCGAACTTAAGCATATTCACGATAGACGAATATCAACGTAAAATAAGGAGGTATGGCCCATGAGCCAAATGCTGACCGGCGTACCCGCATCACCGGGCATCGCCATTGCGAAAGCGTATCGGCTGGAAGCGGATGAGTCCATCCCGCAGCAGCGAAAGGTCGAAGATCCTTCGGCCGAGAAACAGCGTCTCCGCAGCGCGGTGGATGCAGCCAAGGCCGATATCGACCGGATTCGGGAATCGACGCTGGAGCGGCTTGGACCGCAGAAGGCCGAGATTTTCGAGGCGCATCTGTTTCTACTGGACGACCCAGATTTGATCGACACGACGCTGGACCAGATTGATAGCGAAGGCGTCAACGCGGAATATGCCCTCTACGAAGTGGCTTCCAGCATCATCGAAGCGCTGCAGTCCATGGATAACGAGATGCTCCGGGAACGCGCGGCTGACGTAAAGGATATCACGGGACGGGTCATCAGCAAGCTGGAGGGACGGGAGCACAGCGCGCTGTCCGAGCTGAGCGCCGAAACGATTCTGATTGCCAAAGACTTGACTCCGTCGGATACGGCCCAGTTGAATCTGGAATTCGTCCGGGGCTTTGTGACGGAGATCGGAAGCCGGACGTCGCATTCCGCCATCATGGCGCGCTCCCTGGAACTGGCTGCCGTCGTCGGAACCGGTACGGATGCTTCATCGATCCGGACGGGGGATACGGTCATTCTCGACGCAACGGCCGGGCAGGTCATCGTAAATCCGTCGGATGAGCAGCTCCGCGAATATTCCGCCCGCAAATCCGAATATGAAGAGTACAAGACCCGTATGCGCAGCTATGTGGATCGGCCGTCGGTCACCGCGGACGGCGTTCAGGTGGAGCTGGCCAGCAATATCGGCGGCATTGACGATCTGGAGAAGGTGCTTGCGAACGGAGCGGACGGCATCGGCTTGTTCCGTACCGAATTTCTGTATATGGGACGCAGCTCATTCCCTTCCGAAGAAGAGCAGTATACCGTCTACAAGCATGTATTGGAGAAAATGAACGGCAAACGGGTCGTCATCCGTACGCTGGATATCGGCGGCGATAAAGAGCTGCCGTACCTGCAGCTTCCGAAAGAGATGAATCCGTTTCTGGGCCAGCGGGCCATCCGTTTATGCCTGGACAAGGAGGATCTGTTCCGCACCCAGCTTCGGGCGCTGCTTCGGGCCAGCATGCACGGCAAGCTTGCCATTATGTTCCCGATGATCGCAGTCCTGGGCGAGCTTCGGGAGGCAAAGCGGATTTTGGCGGAAGAACGAGCCAAGCTCGAGCAGGAGGGAACGAAGGTGTCCGACACGCTTGAGGTCGGCATTATGATTGAAATTCCCGCTGCAGCGATCGCCGCCGATGTGTTGGCGAAGGAAGTGGACTTTTTCAGCATCGGCACGAACGACCTGATTCAGTATACGATGGCTGCAGATCGGATGAACGAATCGGTCGCCTATCTCTATCAGCCGCATCATCCGTCGATTCTCCGTTTGGTGCAACTTGTTATTCAAGCAGCTGACCGTCACGGCAAATGGGCCGGCATGTGCGGTGAAATGGCCGGAGATTCGGCAGCGATCCCGCTGCTTCTCGGCCTCGGACTGTATGAATTCAGCATGAGCGCCTCGTCCGTACTCCCGGCCAGAGAACTGATTTCCCGCTTGTCCCGGGAGGAGTGGGCAGGCTTGGCCGAGCAGGCGCTCGGCATGAGCACCCAGCAAGAGGTGCTTGATTTTGTCAACCAACAACTAAGGAGTGAAGCGTAACTATGGTATCCCAAACTTTTACCGTCATCCACCCGCAAGGGTTTCATGCCCGCCCTTCGAAACTATTCGTAGAGAAGGCAAATACGTTCCCTTGTAAAGTCACGTTGTTCAAAGGTGAGAAGAAAGCCAACGGCAAAAGCTCCCTCGGGCTGTTGACCCTGGGGATCGCCGCCGGCGATGAAATCCGGCTGGAAGCCGACGGCGAGCAGGAAGAGCTGGCGCTGCAGGAGCTGGGCCAAATGCTTACCAAAATTTACGAAGAGTAGTCTGAAGCAGCAAAAACCATCCAGAGCCTCAGGGAGAAATCCCTGTCGGGCTGGATGGTTTTTTTTGGTACGGGAGCAGCCGGTCACAACTTAAGCTGCATGTTATATAAATGCGCATAGGTACCGTTCCGCGCCAAAAGCTCGTCATGCGTACCTTGTTCCGCAATTCCGTCATCCGTCAGCACGATGATCCGCTGTGCATTCCGGACCGTGGACAGCCGATGAGCGATCACCAACGTCGTACGGTTGTCGGACAGCTCCTCCAGCGACGCCTGGACCGCCTGCTCACTGTCATTATCGAGGGAACTGGTGGCTTCGTCAAAGATAATCACGGGCGGATTTTTGAGAAACACGCGTGCAATGCTGAGCCGCTGCTTCTGGCCGCCGGATAACTTGATGCCGCGCTGGCCGATGTCGGTATCATAGCCGTCCGGCAGCCCCATGATGAAATCGTGGGCATGGGCCTTTTTGGCTGCCTCGATGACTTCGTCGCGGGTGGCCTCCACGTTGCCGTAACGGATATTATCGATAACTGTGCCGGCAAATAAATAGATATCCTGCTGGACGATGCCAACGTTCCGCCGGAGGGAGCGCAAGGTCAATCCGCGGATGTCTTGGCCGTCCAGAAGAATGGTTCCTCCGCTCACTTCATAAAACCGGGGGATCAGGGAGCACAGCGTCGTTTTCCCGACGCCGGACGGACCGACGATCGCTACGTATTCGCCGGCTTCGATGGTAAGAGACAAGTCGGTCAGCACCTCCCGGTGATCATCTTTATATTTGAAGGAGACCTGCCGGAATTCCACCTTGCCTTCGGCATGGCCGAGCTCTGCCGCATCCGGCGCGTCGCAGATATCCGGCTCCACCTCCAAAATCTCCATGAACCGGTCAAACCCCGTCATGCCTTCCTGATACAGCCTCGCGAAATTCACCATCCGCTGAATGGGCTCGATCAGAATGCCGATGCATAAAAAGAAGGTCAGCAAATCCGGCAGCTTCATCGACGAATGGACGATGGCAGCCCCGCCAAAGACGATAACGGCGACGGTAATCAGCTGCGTAAAGCCGATCATTCCGCCGGAGAAAATGGCTTCGCTCTTGTATCCGTCGCTTCGGCTTTGGAGAAAGCGGGCATTGGCCCGGGCGAATTTGCGGATCTCCACCTGTTCGTTCGTAAACGATTGGACCACACGGATTCCGGCGAGGGAGTCTTCCACCTGTTCATTGATGTCCCCGATCCGGTCCCGGCTGATTCGCAGGGCCGCATTCATTTTCCGGTTAAAATAAAACGCGAACGCAGCCATCACCGGCAAAAACAGAAAGACGATCAGGGTCAGCTTAACGTCGATCGCGATCAAAATGATGAACGCACCGGTAAATTTCAGGATTGAGATGAGCAGATCCTCCGGTCCGTGATGGTACAGTTCGGCAAGGGACAAAATATCGTTCGTGGTCCGGGTCATCAGCTGGCCGGTTTTTTGTTCGTCGTAAAAGCGGAACGAAAGCTTCTGCAAATGCCCGAACAGCTCGCTTCGCATGTCGCCCTCCATCATCGCGCCCATCATATGGCCTTTGTAATCGACGAACACCTCGCAGGCGATATGGAGTATGACCAGCGCAAGCAGCCCTGCACCGACGGCATAGATTCGGGACAGCGCATCGGAATGACTACCGTCAAGCAGCTCCGAGGTAATATAACGGACACCGAGCGGAAGAACAAGCGTAATTGCCGACAACATAAAAGCGCATGCCATATCGGCGGCAAACAGTCCCTTGTAGGGTCTATAGTAGGAAATGAATTTTTTGATTCTGGAATTCAATTGGATTCCTCCCGTAACGCAGGAGGGTTAAAGTATAGTCGCCCTCCTGTTGGTAGGTAAGACGGCGATTTTTTTCATAAAAAACACCCTTTCCGTAAGAATTACTTCAATCATATCCGAACGGGTTTCCATTTAGGAGTAAAATTTGCCTATATCTAAAAATTACCGAGATAGGGGCAAGCCTTTCAAACGGTTCATGGGATTGATTCATGAAGGATGGGAGGGGTAATGAAATAAAACGGATGTTCTATAAAATAAATGCGGGCTCCTGTGAAGACAGTCCTCTTTGAGTTACAGGAAAGGAGCTGATTGATTATCCGACATCATCTTATGGAGTTTGAGCAGCTTAAGACGGATGAACATCACTGGCATTGGGTGGTCAAGTTTCCGCACCACCGGCTTGTGGTCCATGAACCCGGCAAGGTTCTGCGGATTGCGAGCGACATCCTCATTTCGCTGTGCTACATCGGCGGCAGCATGCTGTTTTTCCAGGAGTCGACGCAAACGGCGGGCGTGTGGCTGTTCGTCATGGGCAGCTGCCAAATGCTCGTACGCAGCGTGCTGCGTATTTTGGGCAAAATCGATTGGAAACAGCGCTAAGTCATTACGCTAAAGAAGAGGTCTGGCTGCCATGTGAATCCAGGTCCTTTTATCCGGGTTCCGAAAATGATCATTTCGAGGCAAGTTAAAAAGCCGCATTGCTGCGGCTTTTTCTCTGTTCAGGGAATGTGTGGTCTATTGAACATGAGCAAATTTATTTTTAAACACATCGAACGTTCTGAATGACAATGTTGCTGTGAGGAAGCGACGGAATATCGCTGAAGCTGTAGCTCAAATCCTGCTGAGGCACGTCATAGCTCATCCGGTTGGCCAGGAAGTCGAGGCTCTCCTTCATGATTTCCAGGGTAAGCCATTCGCCGGCGCACCGGTGTCCCGTATCATGATCGCCACCGCCTTGAGGAATAAACTTGAAGGGCGATCCTTGCCAGTGCTGAAAACGGTCCGGCATAAACTTCTCCGGCTTGTCCCACAGGTCCGGGTGGTGATTGGTGCCGTACAGATCGAGCATGGTTAACGTCCCTTGCTCAAACCGGTAGCCGTTCCAAACGAAATCTTCAGCCACCCGTGCTGCCGTCACGGGGAAGAAGGGATAGAAGCGGCGGACCTCCTGGATAAAATGGCCCAGCCGTACTTCATCCGATCCGGCCAGCTTTTCCCGTTCTTCGGGCTGCTGAATGACGGCCAGTGCCGTAAAGGCGATATAAATGGAAACGGCGACGATCGGGCGAAGGATATTCAACATTTCTACGGCGGCGGTTTTTAATTCGAGCAGCTGTCCATCCCGGTCCCGGTGGAAAGAGATGACGGCCAGTGCCGTATGTTCCGGCGCTGTGAAGCGGTTGGCGCGCACGTCCTCAATCAGGCCGCTGACCCATGTCTCCGCCTTGGTTCTGGCGTTCCGGCCCTTCATATAAGGAATTCCGAGGGAAGCGGGAGATTCGAACAAGGCGCTGAACCAGCCGGTTTTCTCCCGTACTTCTTCCGGTGCAAGCGGGATCCCTGCCCATTCGCAGGCAGCCCGGCATAACAATTCCTTCGCTTCCTCGTAAATTTCGACTTCTTTTCTCGTTTCAAAGCTTCTCGCTGCAATCTCCCAATACTTCCGGGTCAGCTCCCGGATACGCTGCATCGCGTCGTTGGTCATGAGGGACATGAACATCGCTTTCCGGTGGCGGTGGGCTTCGCCGTCCAGCGTTTGAACCCCGTTTTCACCGAACAGCGTTTTAATTACACGTTTGGGTGCAGCACCGAATCGGATAAATTTATCCTCGTCATAAAACAGCCGGGCGGCTTCCTCTCCGCGCATGCATATGGCCCGTTCGCCAAGCAAACGCGTCTCGAATACATCCGATTGAAATCCGAGGGTTCGGTTCGTAATATACAAATAGCCTTCTTTTAAAAAAGTTAAACTGTGATCCAAGCCTTCTTCTGTTGGCATCGGTCTGTTTCCCTCTATCATGAATGCAACCTCCTTCATATAATAAACCGCATTATACATACATACCCGAACTGTACTTGATTGATTGTACCCGGCATGAACATACGTAGGATCTGGATCAACCGGGGTACGAAACAAAGTATTCCCATTCTCTGTGAAGGATAAAAGACGTCGCAGTTTTGGCTGCACCGGAGGAAGCGGCCAAAGACTATCGACGTTCTGGAGAACGGGGTCGTTCTGGCTGTGCCTCGGGCCGGTTTTTCAGCTTTCTTGGGAGGGGGCTTGGATCACAGAACCTATTACAAAGGATCGTTGGAACAAAGGATAAGGTGAGAGCTTTGTCGAATTCAACCTTACCAGTCAATAAACTCCACAAAAATGTGAGTTCTTATATTGGAATTGTGATTGGAAGATAAAGATCAGAGGGCAGGGAGAGTCATATGGCTGGAAGCAAGCTGATTATGGGTATCGATGGAGGGGGTTCCAACACCAGGGTGATCATCGCAAGTCCGGAAGGAAACATCGCTGCGTACATAGAGGATCAGAAAGCGGCATCGCAGCATCGCGATGAACAGGCTACGGATAATGTCAGGAAGGTGATCCGCAAAGCGCTTTCCGTTGCAGGGTGTTCCCCTGGGGAAATTTGCGGCATGGCCGCAGGCATCGCCGGCTTTGATCGGGATCAGGATTTAGCATGGGTCCAGGAACTGACCCATTTACCGGAAATGACATGCCCCAAGTGGCACGTAAACGATGCGGTCGCCGCCCATTACGGTGCATTGATGGCAAAGCCGGGCATCGTGGTTATTTCCGGTACAGGCTCGATTATTTTCGGTATCAATGAAGAAGGGCGATACATACGTAATTACGACTATCATCACTATGCTGCAAGCGCAGCCAGGTTTCTGGCCTATGACGCCGTTTATGAAGCGATTGCCGGACATACGGACGATACCGACGGACGTCTGGTTCATGATATGCTCTTGCATTGGAATGCAGCCGACCTTGGGGAGCTTGCACTCCTGGGCAGGAACGGTTTTCATGATGACCGCCGCGAAAGGGACCGGATATTTGGAGCCTTTGCCCCTTATGTTACGGAGGCGGCAGGGGCAGGCAGTTCATTAGCCCAAGCGGTTTGCGACCGATCCATCCACCAGATCGTGGTCGGCATCCGTTTGCTCGGCCGGCATTTCCAAGCCGAAACGCTGCGGGTTGCGTGCATCGGCAGTGTGGCGAACAGCAGTTATTTTCAGGGAAAGCTTAAGCGAATCGCCAAGGATGATCCGGGAAGACCTTTCCGTTTGATGGATCCACATTTCCCTCCCGTTGTAGGCTCGTTCTTGTACGCAATGGAGCAGCTGGGACTTCCGGTTACCGACAGCGTTCTTAACAGGTTTGAACGAACATTGAGCGAAAATACAGGGCCATCGTAGAACCATAAATGCTTGTTCTCCTCTCGGGTTTACATTGCTAAAGCTAGTTTTTTTGCAAAAGTTCTATGTATCGTAAAGATTTTTAACTATCATATGTTGCCGGAACAAAGCCTGTTGTACCAGGCTTTGTTTTTTTATGTTTACTTGTCGACATAACTTTTTTAATAGTCTCGAAAGAAAAATATTGAAATCCAGGAAAAGGTCCATTACAATAAAAACAGCTCAACTACCATACTAGTTATACTAGTATTCCAATTTTCTTCTGAACTGCCTCACCATTTTTATTCCGGTCTGTTGTTTTCAGGTTTAAAAAATCGATGCGTTGCTGATGCATTGAATTTTTTGAAGGTTAATTGTAAGCGCTTTAGGAAAGGGGAGGTCTTTTCAAGGGTCGACGGCCGCACACAGCACGCAAAATGTAAGCGGTTTATCAACTTGCCCGGACCGGGATGAAAGTTCATATGTGAAATGGTTGCGCGAGACATCAGATGGATTGGTTCAAGAAATGTAAAAAATAACAGCGACATGTTCTGCGCGGATTGGAGTGATCTGAAGAATGGAAACGAAGGCCGTAAGCCCCGCCTTGCCCCAGGAAAGAGCCGTCAAGAAGCAGAAGCAGCGTTCTGTGGGGAGGCTTTTACGCAAAGACTGGCAGTTGTATTCGCTCTTGGTATTACCGATCATTTACCTGCTCATTTTCAAATACGGACCGATGATCGGCAACGTCATCGCCTTTCGCCGTTTTGTTCCCGGGGGGAACATCTATGGTGAGAAATGGGTGGGGTTTCATTACTTCCAGATGTTTATCCAGGACCCGAACTTCTGGAAAGTATTTACGAACACGCTGATTCTCGGCGCATTGACCCTGCTGTTCACGTTTCCGATTCCGATCATCTTTGCGTTGCTGCTTAATGAAGTGAAGAACAAGAAATTCAAGAAATTCGTTCAAACCGCTTCTTACATGCCGCACTTCCTGTCGATCGTCATCGTGGCCGGCATGATCCTGCAGATGACTTCGGCGAGCGGTTCCATCAATGCGCTCATTCGTTTCTTCGGCGGGGACGGCGTTAATTTCATGCAGCGGGCCGAGTGGTTCCGGGCGATTTATGTCACCTCCGAGGTCTGGCAGGGTATGGGCTGGGGAGCGATTCTGTATCTGGCCGCACTGACGACGATTGACGAGTCCCTGTACGAGGCCGCCAAAATTGACGGCGCCAACCGCTGGAAGCAGACGCTGCACGTGACGATCCCCGGGATCTTGCCGACCATCGTCACCCTGCTGATCCTGAACATGGGCAGCTTCTTGGCGATCGGCTTTGAAAAGATACTGCTGCTCTACAATCCCGTCATCTACGAAACATCCGACGTCATTTCTACATATTTGTTCCGGGTCGGTCTACAATCCAGCAGCTTCAGCTACGCCACGGCCATCGGATTATTCGAATCGATCATCGGACTCATTCTGGTGTTCTCAGTCAATGCAATTTCCAGAAAAGTAACGGAAAGAAGCCTATGGTAGGGAGGTGCCTCAAGTGAAAGACTCCGTTTCTTATAAAGTGTTCAAAGTTGTCAACACGATCATTCTGCTGCTGATCGTATTCATCACGGTATTTCCTTTCATTAACGTGCTCGCCCAATCCTTCAGCAGCGAGGCTTATATCAACGCGGGGAAGGTCAACCTGATTCCGAGAGGATTTAATATCGACACATACCGGACGGTCGCCAAGGACGCGATGTTCTGGACGAACTATAAAAACACCGTCGTATATACGGTGGTCGGGACGGTCATTTCGATGTTCATGACAACCATCTTCGCGTACGCTCTATCCAAGAAAAGGTTGATGGGACGTAAATTTCTAACGATGTTCGCGGTGTTCACCATGTTCTTTAACGGCGGGCTGATCCCGAACTATGTTCTGATTAACAGCCTTGGCTTTGCCAATTCGATCTGGGCGATCGTCGTTCCGGGGGCCATCAGCATCTACAACATGCTGATCATGAAGTCTTTTTTCGAGAACATGCCGGAGGAGCTGGAAGAAGCGGCTTCCATCGACGGTTTGAATACGTACGGGATTCTGTTCCGCATTATTCTTCCGCTCAGTAAGGCCATCATGGCCACCATGATGCTGTTCTATGCGGTGGGCCATTGGAACTCCTGGTTTTCCGCCTTCCTGTACATGGATCAGAAGGAACTGTTCCCGGTCACCGTATACTTGCGAAACCTCATTGCCGGGGCAACGGGTGGCGCCTCCGCGGGGGCGACGTCAGCGGATAACCTGACCCAGATCTCCGCGAATATTAAATCGGTCACCATGGTATTGACCATTCTGCCGATTCTGCTGATTTACCCTTTTGTCCAAAAGTATTTTGTATCGGGTGTTATGCTGGGTTCCGTGAAAGGATAAATCCGATCCGGATCACCGCATTCATTTCATAGCTTTGCAGTTCTTTGCAGTTCCGATATTCATTCATGGGGGGAGTATACAAATGTTCAAACGTTCTCGTAAAAAATGGGGAATGACGCTGATGGCCGCGGTGATGAGCCTGTCCGTGGCTGCCTGCAGCAACAATCTTGGCGGCAGCGGGGGAGAAGCCAAGGATCAATCCAAAGGCGCGATGGAGAATTACGGCGCTAACGTTTCGTTCAAGGCAACCGAGCCGTTTAACCTGCCGATCCTGTTCAGCGACCAGCCGGCCTACCCTTACAAGAAGGACTGGATGCTGTTCCAGGAAATTACGAAAAGAACGGGCGTCACCCTTCAGCCAACCATCGTTCCGATGAGCGATTACAGCCAGAAGCGGTCGCTGCTGATCAGCTCGGGAGACGCTCCGCTGGTCATTCCGAAAACATATCCGGGGGAAGAATCTTCCTTTGTGTCCTCCGGTGCGATCCTGCCGGTTAGCGATTACATCGACATGATGCCGAATTTTAAGGACAAAGTTGAAAAATGGGGCATGGAAGAGGAATTAGACGGACTCCGGCAGGAAGACGGTAAATACTATGTGCTCCCTGGCATGCATGAAGAGGTATGGCCGGATTATACGCTGCTCGTAAGGACTGACATTTTTGAAAAGAACAACATCCCGATTCCGGCGACCTGGGACGAACTGTATACCGCTCTCAAGAAGCTGAAGGAAATCTATCCGGACTCGATTCCGTTCTCCGACCGTTTCCAGTTCAACAGTACGCTCAATATCGCAGCGACCGGATTCGGAACGAAGGGCGGCTGGGGCTTTGGCAACGGCCTCACATACAAGGCGGACAAGGACGAGTTCGTATACACGTCCACAACGCCGGAATACAAAAACATGCTGACGTATTTCAACAAGCTCGTATCCGAAGGCTTGCTGGATAAAGAAAGCTTTACGCAAACGGATGATCAGGCGATTCAGAAATTCGTATCCGGTAAATCGTTTGTGATCAACGGCAACTCCCAGACTGTCGTGCTGCACCGAACTGACATGAATAAATCGCTCGGGGAGGGAAAATTCTCCGTCGCCAAAATTACGGTGCCAGGAGGACCGGCAGGTCAGCTGATGTCCGGTTCCCGTCTGGAGAACGGCGTCATGATTCTGGCCAAAGCGAAGGAAAGCCCGAACTTTAAAGCGATCCTTCAGTTCATTGACTGGCTCTACTATAGCGACGAAGGTGAAGAGTTCACCAAGTGGGGCGTTGAAGGGGTAACGTATACCAAGGAGAACGGCGTCCGGAAGCTGGTCGACGATATCAACTATAACGGTTTGAACCCGAAAGGAACGAAGGACCTGCGTATCGATTACGGCTTCTCCGGAGGAGTGTTCGCCTACGGCGGTACAACGGAGCTGCTGCAATCGATGTTCAGCGACGAAGAGAAGAAGTTCCAGGAAGATATGAAAAAGACGAAAACCGTCGTACCGGCCGAGCCGCCGATTCCGTATTCCGTTGAAGACCGTGAGCAGGCGACGCTCTTGAGCACGCCGCTGAAAGACTACTCGGATCAAAACACGCTCAAATTCATCCTTGGTGAGCGCCCGTTGTCCCAGTTCGACGCATTCGTGAACGAGCTCAAGGGACAGGGTCTGGATAATTATGTTAAGCTTGCCAACAAGACATATAAAGCATATAAAGAAAAGAAGTAAGTCATCATCAACACGAACTTATCAGAAGTTACACGAATCGGGTTGCCGTTTCGCCAGCGAAATGGCAGCCTGTTTTCAACTCGCCGGGCGTTATGCCGTTCGTGCATGACTCCGCGACTAACCTCCATGCCTGCCATGGTCCGAAGGAGTGAATGGTTTGCCTGTTACCGCTCAGGAGGTCATAACGCATTTAACGGAACCCGCCGGCGCCTTGGAATCCCGAATCGACGGAATCATTGCCGGGACTCCCGAAGCGGAGGTCCGCGGAATCGGGGTTGCTTTTATTGCTTCCTACGAGGTTGTCCTTGAGGCCGTCCGGCTTGGGGTAAACCTGCTGGTTACGCACGAAGGGGCTTTTTACAGTCATCAGGAAGAGAGGGGCCTTGCTCCGGAGGATCCCGTTCATGCGGCCAAGCGGAAGGTTATTGAGTCGGAAGACATGATCATTTACCGGTTTCACGATCATCCGCACAGCTATCGTCCGGATATCATCACGGCGGGACTGCTCGGAGCTTTGGGTTGGGAGAATCATGAGCACAAGGATCTGGGGACGGCTTCCATTGTGAGGCTGCCGCAGAGTCTTACGTTATCCGAAATCGCCGAGCATATAAAACAGAAGCTGAACCTGCCCTACCTGCGTGCCGTCGGCGATTCCAGAACGGTCTGCGGGCAAATTGGGATTGCCGTTGGGTACAGAGGAGGAGGACAGCACGCGATCCCTTTATTCGAGCAAGAACGTCTGGATCTGATGATCATCGGCGAAGGACCGGAGTGGGAAACGCCCGAATATGTCCGGGATGCAGCCGCGCAGGGACGATCCAAAGCGCTGCTGATGCTGGGTCATGCAGCCAGCGAGGAACCGGGGATGAAGCTGATCAGTGAACGGCTTGCCGGCCGATTTCCCGGACTTCCGGTCCACTTTATTCCCACCGGTACCATGATTGAAATCCTGTAAATGTCTGCAGTGTTGTCCGACTAAATTATTTAAAAAAGAATGTTTGGCAGTCATTTCAACCTTCGCGTGTTGTGAAATGAAAGCAAGGAGAAAGAGGTAACCGTAATGTCGACAGAGCAGAAAATCAAGGGTTCCACCAGGGCTTATTCTTATAACCTGTTGAGGGAAAGAATTCTTCATTTGGAGCTCGAACCCGGCACCAAAATTTCGGAGAAGGAAATCGCGGACGAGCTGAACGTCAGCAGAACGCCCGTTAGGGAAGCGTTTATGAAGCTGGCGGAAGAAGAACTGCTGGACATCATCCCGCAGAGCGGCACCGTGGTGTCCCGCATTAACCTGAAGCATGTGGAGGAAGGCCGGTTTATCCGCGAGAAGCTCGAAAAAGAAATCGTGGCGCTGGCCTGCGACCAATTGGTTGAAGACGCCCGATTCAGAATCGAAGCGAACATTGCCATGCAGGATGTTTGTGCCGGACAGAACAATTTTTACAAGCTGTTTGAGCTGGATGAAGAGTACCATCAGATCCTGTTCGATGCCACCGGCAAACAGCGGACCTGGAAGATGCTGCAGCAGCTGAACATTCATTTTAACAGGCTGCGGCTGCTCCGGCTCTCCAAAGACTCCAACTGGGAAAATATCATTCGTCAGCACAAGGAAATCTACCAGCTGATCATTCAGCAGGATAAAGAACACGCGATGAAGGTGATGGAGCAGCATCTCCGCCTTGTCGTCGTGGAGCAGGACTTTTTGAAAGAGAAATATCCGCATTATTTTATATAAAGAACATCGGAGGGACGAGGAGCTTATGGCACAAGAGGCAAGGCTTCCATACTCGTCAGCGGATCAGGGCTGGCTTAGTTATACGAAAAATGCATCTCTCGGCGGGATCAAGGAACTGACCCAAATTGCGGTATATGGCGCTTCGGAAGTGCTGGATTCCGCGCTGGCCGAACTCATTTACGGCATTTATGAAATGACAGGTACCCTTCCTGTCATTGTGTCAGACCCGGATCGGCAGGCGTCAAGCCTGATCCGGCTTGTTTTACTCGAGGAGATCGTGCTGCCGGAAGACTGGATGAATGCAGCACGGATGAAGGATCTGGGGGAAGAAGGATATGCCATCCGGCAACATCCCGAGAACGGCGGCAGCTCGCTGTATGTGATGGCGAATACGGACAGGGGCCTCTTGTACGGCACATTTCATCTGCTGCGGATGCTGCGGACCGGGCAAGAATTGGACCGATTGGATGTGACAGACAGCCCGCGCAATCCGCTGCGTATGATGAATCATTGGGATAACATGGACGGTTCCATTGAACGGGGTTATGCCGGCCGGTCGATTTTTTTTCAAAATAACCGCTTTGTGGAGGATAAATCCCGAATTTGGGACTATGCCAGGCTGATGGCTTCCACCGGGATCAACGGCATCGCGATCAATAATGTCAATGTCCATCGCACGGAAACGCAGCTGATTACTCAGCAGCTTCTGCCGGAGGTGGCGAAGGTGGCCGACATTTTCCGCCGATACGGCATCCGATTGTTTCTCAGCATCAACTATGCAAGCCCGATGGAGCTGGGCGGACTGGACACGGCCGATCCGCTGGATTCCCGGGTGGGCGATTGGTGGAAGGAAAAAGCAAAGGAAATATACGAATATATCCCAGATTTCGGCGGATTTGTCGTTAAGGCGGATTCGGAGCATCGTCCGGGCCCGTTTACATATGACCGTACGCATGCGGACGGTTCGAACATGCTGGCGGAAGCGCTGGAGCCGTTCGGCGGGCTCGTCATTTGGAGATGCTTCGTGTATAACTGCCTCCAGGATTGGAGAGACCGGTCAACGGACCGGGCCCGCGCGGCCTACGATCATTTTAAGCCGCTGGATGGACAGTTCAAAAATAACGTCGTTCTTCAGATCAAAAACGGGCCCATGGATTTTCAGGTCCGGGAAGCGGTATCGCCGCTCCTAGGAGCCATGCCCGGCACGAATCAGATGCTGGAGTTCCAAATCACCCAGGAATACACAGGGCAGCAGAAGCATCTGTGCTATCTCGTTCCCCAATGGAAGGAAATCCTGGATTTTGATACGTTTGCCCGAGGTCAGGGCACTGAGGTCAAGAAAGTGGTCTCCGGGGAGGTCTATCCATATCGGTCCTGCGGGATCGCCGCAGTGATCAACGTAGGAGACGATCACAATTGGACTGGGCATACGCTGGCGCAGGCCAATTTATATGGCTACGGCCGCCTCGCCTGGAATCCGGATCTGACTGAAGAGGAAATTACGGGTGAATGGATCCGGCTTACCTTTGGCGGCGATGCTTTGGTCTCCGCAGAAATTGAACCCATGCTAGCAGATTCCTGGCATGTGTACGAGAGCTATACTTCACCGCTAGGCGTCGGCTGGATGGTCAACCCGGGGCATCATTACGGGCCGAATGTCGACGGTTATGAGTATTCGGTGTGGGGAACATATCATTTTGCCGATTGTCACGGCATTGGCGTAAACCGGACGATCAAGGACGGAACCGGCTATGTCTCCCAATACTTCCCGGAAAATGCACAGCGGTATGAATCGCTTGAAACGTGCCCGGATGAACTGCTGCTGTTCTTCCATCACGTTCCGTACAGCCATGTGCTTCATTCCGGCAAGACGGTGATCCAGCATATTTATGACACCCATTTCGACGGTGTGGAGGGCGTGGAGCAGTTGATCGGGCGTTGGCGCAAGCTGGAAGGTCATATCGATGAACGGCGCTACCGGAAAGTCTGGGAGCGGCTGCATATTCAACTGGAGCATGCCAAAGAATGGCGGGATATCATTAATACGTACTTTTACCGGAAATCCGGCATCCCGGATGCAGCCGGCCGAACGATCTATTAGTCAATTAACGATTATCTCTTATGAGGAGAGCAGGAGGTAGCTCATGGCAGAACTGACAATGGAAGCGGGAACCCGCAGCAGGAAGATGAGCTCGTTCAATACAGGGTGGTTGTTTGCCCTGGGAAATTACGCAGGCGCCCAGCAGCCGGATTTTAAAGATCAGGAATGGCGGAAGCTGCAGGTTCCCCATGACTGGAGCATTGAGCAGCAGGTGGATCCTGCCATGGAATTCGGCGGCATGCAGGCTTACCTGCCGCGATGGAACGTGGGGTGGTACAGAAAGCACTTTCATATTAAGTCGTCCGCCGCCAATGAGCGCGTCTATATTCAGTTTGATGGGGTACACCATAACAGCGAGGTATGGATCAACGGCCATTATGCCGGCAAACGGCCATATGGGTATGTCAGCTTCCAATACGATCTGACGCCTTACCTTAAGTGGGATCAAGACAATGTGATCGCGGTCAAGGTAGACAATACCCCGATGCCTTCCGACCGGTGGTATTCGGGCTCGGGGATTTACCGCAACGTATGGATGGTACGAACGGATGAGCTGCATATCGCAGCTTGGGGAACGTTTATTACTACCCCGAAAATTCTCCCGGATGAAGCCACTGTCCAGGCGCAAATCCGGGTAAGCCATCATGGCGAAGAGCCTGCGGATTGCAAGGTTGTCACCGAATTCGTGGACAACCGGGGTGTGGTCTTGGGTAAATGCGAATCTCCTGTGACCGTGTCCGCTTCAGAAGAGGTTATGGTCGAACAGGAGACCGTGATCCCTTCTCCTCTGCGGTGGTCGCCGGAGCAGCCGGTAATGTATTACGCCCGGACAACGATTGTTCGGGACGGAGCTGAAACCGATGAATATATTACGCCGTTCGGCATCCGGGAAGTCGTTCTGGACCCGAACCGGGGCCTCATTCTCAACGGAGTGCCGCTGAAGCTGAAAGGCGTGTGCATCCACCACGATCTGGGCTGCCTGGGCGCAGCCTACCATGACCAGGCCATGGAGCGCAGGCTGGAGAGGCTGAAGGAAATGGGCTGCAACGCGATCCGCTTCGCCCATAACCCGATGGCTCCGGAGCTGCTTGATCTATGCGACCGTATGGGCTTTCTGGTCATTGATGAAGCGTTCGACAAGTGGAAGTCGCTATATTATGAGCACTTGTATGATGATTGGTGGGAGAAGGATCTGGAAGCGATGCTGATCCGGGACCGGAACCATCCGAGCATTTTCCTGTGGAGCGTCGGCAATGAGGTCGAAAATCAAGGGCAGCCATCCATGCTGGTCATGTTGAAGCAGCTTACCGAATACTGCCGCAAGCTTGATCCGACCCGCCCCGTCACCTGCGCGCTCGAACCGCATAACGTGCCGATCAGCCTGCGCGAAGGCCCGATTGAAGATAAGGTGCTGCACACGAAAAAGATGGCGGAGCTGGTCGATATTCTGGGGCTTAATTATCAGGAGCAGTGGTATGAGCATTACCGGGAAGCGATGCCGGATACGCTGATCGTCGGCACCGAGACGTTCCCGTACTACCGCGGGGAAGGCAACCGTGTGAAGGGCTACCTTCCGGTCAATCCTTGGTTTGATGTCGAGAAGCACGACTATGTCATCGGGCAATTCGTCTGGGCCGGGATCGATTACCTGGGAGAAGCTTCGTATCCGTACAAAGGCTGGGCATCCGGACTGATCGATACCTGCGGCTTCCGCAAACCGATCTCTTATTTGCAGCAAAGCTTCTGGTCCGAGGAGCCAATGGTTCATATTGCCGTGTTCGATCCGGCACAAGAGGACGCAGGCGCGCAGTGGACGCTGCACTGGAAATCGCCGGGCCTCTCGAGCCATTGGACCTTTCCCGAGCAGGCGGGCAGATTGATGAGGCTGGTTACGTTCACCAATTGCGAGAGCGTGGAGCTGTTCATCAACAACGAATCGTATGGCGTCCGTAAAATGTCGGATTACCCGAATCGCTTCATGGAATGGCATGTGCCGTACCATGCCGGCACCATTCGTGCGGTCGGCCGTAACGGCGATGCGGTAGTATCCGGGTATGAGATGAGGACGGCAGGCGCGCCGCATCGGATCGTGCTGGACGCCGACCGCTCCCTGCTGAGAGCGGACGCCCGTGATATCGCGCATATTGAAGCCAGCATCGTGGATGAGCAGGGAATCGTCGTCCCGAATTCGAACTTCGAGATAAGCTTCGACGTTCAAGGTCATGGCGAGATCATTGGCGTCGATAACGGGGATTTGCGCGATCACGAATCTTATCAGGGCAGCCGCAGGGAAACCCGCGGTGGCCGTTGTCTTGTGGTTGTCCAATCCGGACCGGAAGCCGGCGAAGTGGTGATCCGCGCAGCTGCGGTCGGATTGGCGGAGGGTGAACTGCGGATTAAGGTGGAAGAATGAAATGAATGCGGGCCGCATGAAGAACTTGTTTTAAAAAAATCGAATCTTTAGATGTACTCGTTGTTATAGCCTGCACCGCAGGCTTTTTTTCTTTTCACGGAATGCTCGCTGTGTTTTTGAACGGAACGATTCGGTCGCCGCTACCATTCTTAGATAAAGATTAAGTGCTGTATTCCATACTTCGATGACCACCGAATGAAGAGGGAGTTATAATGCAAACAACATGCTCCAGAGGACAACATCGAAAGGAGGAACGAAATATGGACTGGACGGAACAAAAACATAAAGCAGCCGATTTCAGAGAGCTTCATGCGCAGACCTTCATCCTGCCCAACGCGTGGGATGCGGCAAGCGCCAAGGTCTTCGAGCAGTGCGGATTCAAGGCCGTGGGCACGACCAGTGCAGGTATTGCTGCCGCTCATGGCTATGCGGACCGGAGCATGCCGTTTGACACGATGCTTGCTGCGATCCGTGAGATTGTACAGGCTGTGAGTATCCCGGTTAGCGTAGACATGGAAGACGGATATGGATCGACGCCGGAAGAAGTCGCGAGTTCGGTAAGACAAGTGATCGAATCAGGCGCAATAGGGATCAACCTGGAGGACAGTAAGATGAATCCCCATGATGGCCTGTACGATATCGCTGATCAGAAGAAGAAAATAGCCGCCATCCGGCAGTCCATGAACCCGTTCGGCATCCCGGTGTTTATTAACGCCCGGACGGATCCGTATTGGATTCGCATGGGGACGCCAGCCGACATGCTGAAGGAAACGCTCAAACGGGCTAAGGCTTACAGGGAAGCAGAGGCCGACTGCGTTTTTGTGCCCGGAGTTAAAGATATTGCTGCGATCCGCATCCTCCGGAAAGAAATCGGCGGTCCGGTCAATCTGCTGGCTGGCGCCGGCATGCCGTCCCTTCATGAGCTGCAGTCTATGGGGATTGAACGGATCAGCACCGGCTCCGGTCCTTACCGCGCCGTGATTTCGCTGCTCCACCGAATCGGCGGCGAAATGCTGGAACACGGCTCGTTTGAGCGAATAACATCGAATGTACTCACTTATGACGACTTATTGGAGCTCTAACGATGAAGGGTATGTTCCTGAACATAATCATTTATAAACTGCTGAATATAGTGAACGCCAAGGCGGATTTCATCGGGTTCCAGATGACCGTAGCCCAGCAGGAGCTTGTCGGTGTGCCTTCCTTTCCGGATGCTGTGATACTCGACCGGGACCGTGCGTATCCCGCTCCGGCGTGCTTGCTCCCGAAACGAATCGTCAAAGGCTATACCGGAAAACTCGACGGCCAATTGCAGCCCTGCCGCATCTCCCCATGGACGCCATCGTTCTCCAAAGCATTCTCCCAGTGCATCGAAGAGAGCCTGGCGTCGTTCTCTGTACAGCTTCTTCATCCTTGCGATATGCCGGTCGAATTTCCGGGTACGCAAAAACTCGGCCAGCGCCGCCTGTTCAAATGGCGGATTCTGCACGTCCGTATAGGTACGCAGCCTTCTCCAGCGGCTTTGCAGCTCGCGGGGAACGAGCACATACCCGATCCGGAGCGCGGGAAAAAGAACTTTGCTGAACGTACCGATATAAATGACCCGGTCCGGGGCCATCGCATACAGAGGTGTTGCCGGTTCCCCGTAATATCTGTATTCGCTGTCATAGTCGTCCTCAATGACGTAGCTGCCGCAGCGGCGCGCAAAGCGGATCAGCGCGGCTCGCCTTGCTGCAGGCAAAATGCCCCCAAGCGGAAATTGATGCGACGGTGTAACGTATATCGGCCCGCAGTGATCCAGGGATAAGGCGTCGGTCTGAAGCCCATGGCCATCTACGGGAACCGGCGTCACCGTGTATCCTTTGTGAATAAAAGTCTGGATCATCTCAATATTGCAGGGATCCTCGGCCAACATTTCCGGGTGGTCCGTATGGAGCAGATCAGCAACCAAGTGGAGCGCCTGCGTGGCACCAGCGGTAATATAAATATCACCGGTGTCGACGGTTAGCCCTTTGCTGCGCAAAAGCCAGGCGGCAATCTCTTCACGCAGCTGCGCCAAACCTTGAGGGCCGCCATAGCCCAGAAGCTCCATCGGCATTTCGCCCAAGGCTTTCTGGGATACCCGCTGCCATACATAGCGCGGAAACTGGCGCAGATCCGGCTGGCCTGTCTTGAAGTCCGCCAGAAAGGAAGAAGCAGGGGCCCCTTCTTGATGATGCTGGGCCGCATTCTGCTTCGCTTGATCCAGTATTAGCCCTCCTACAACCCGGGTAGGCGCCCCCTGCCGGCTTTGTGCGTACCCTTCGGCGATCAGCATGTCATACGCTTCATTCACGGTATTCCTTGACACGGAGAGCGTCTGCGCCAATTCACGGGTAGAGGGGAGGGGCGAGCCTTCCTTCAGGGTCCCGTTCATCATTTGATCTCTCAGTTTTTGATAAATTTGCCGTTTCAATGAAACGTCCAAGCTCCGGTCCAACTCGATTCCCCACATGGGATCCTCCAACTGGTTGGTATCATTTCGGGATGAACTGGTCCTTTTGCGTACCAGTTTGTTCCACTATGATTGTAACAGCCTTTTGGAAACGAAACTACTGAACCGGGGAGGATGCCGATCATGGAACGAATCAAAGGTTATGTTTATCTGTTATGCGCATTTGGGCTTGCCGGTACCTCTGTCGTGGCGGCCTCGTTTGTTAACGGCAGGCTGGGGACATTTACGATTACTTCCATGGGTCTTTTGTTCTCGCTGGCTTGTCTGCTGCCTTTCTGTATGGGCAAGCTGCTGAGAACGATCCGGATCCTGTCGCCCAGGCAATGGCTGCTGCTGTTCTGCCAGGCTTTGTTCGGCGTGCTGCTGTTCCGCATGTTTTTGCTCTACGGACTTATCCGCACAAGTCCGGTGGAAGCCGGTATATTAACCGGCGCAACCCCCGCAATCACGGTATTGCTGGCCGTGCTGGTCCTGCGTGAAAAGATGAAAGCTGCCCATTTTCTTGGAGTCGCCGGCACGATTTGCGGCATATTGTTGATCCAGGGCGTGTTTATGCCGGAAAGCCGTTTTACCAATGAACATATGGTGGGAAACCTTCTGGTCCTGGGTGCCGCCGGCTGTGAATCACTGTTTAATGTTCTATCCCGCTCAGCGGCAGTCCAAAGCAGCGGGAAACAGGAGGGTATACATCCTGTCGTGCAGACGACGCTCGTCTCCGCGATGGCATGGCTGATCAGCCTGATCCCCAGTTTGGCGGAGCAGCCTTTAGGTGCTCTTTCCGAGATGGGATGGCAGGAATGGCTGGCTCTCGTCTGGTATGGTCCTGTGGTGACCGCCCTGGCGTTTATTTGCTGGTATGCCGGCATCCGGCGCTGCAGAGCTTCGACCGCCGCCGCTTTTTCGGGCATGATGCCGTTCACTTCCCTGGCGCTCTCGGTATGGCTGCTGCAAGAACAAGCGGGATGGGCGCAATGGGCAGGGGGCTTGCTCGTCATTGCCGGCATGGTTTTGATCGGAATCGATCGGGAGCCCAAACTTGTACGGCTGATCAAAAGTACCGCAGGTTTACCTAAAAAAAGCGGGACATAAATTCATCAATGGCTGTTGTGTCTTCATAGCTGCCGATAATGACGAACAGCAGGAAAGGAACGGCGATGACCGCGATCAGCAGGCCTTTGCCAAAATAGAGGAGAAATCTGGTCAACATATTCATTTTCGATCACTCCTTCAACATTTTTGAACGCACAGTGATGAAAAAAAGACCCTGATCAGAGTTGCTTCTGATAAGAGTCGGGAGCCGCTGCGGCCAGTAGATCCGCAAAGTTCTGATTCAATCTTCCGGTACAATATATGACTGAAAATTAGGAGTAAGAACGGCAGACCCCCACCGGAATCCTGGTCCTGGAATATGAAAAGATGATTGACAGTTTAAAACTCGGATGATATGTTTACCGGCAAAACCGAAGAAATCAGGAGGCTGAAGCATTCATGTCCTTTGATCCTCTGTATCATCCGTATCCTTCTTACCGGCTGCCGGTTTACGCGAATAAAGGGATGGTGGCCACTTCGCAGGCACTCGCCTCAGCGGCAGGTTTGGACATTCTGAAGCGCGGGGGCAACGCCATCGATGCGGCGATCGCTACCGCTGCGGCGCTGACGGTGGTGGAGCCGTGCTCGAACGGAATCGGCGGCGACGCCTTTGCCCTCGTGTGGACGAAAGGGCAGCTGCACGGGCTGAACAGCAGCGGCCCGGCGCCGGCCTCGATCTCGATCGAAGCGGTGAAAGCGCTGGGGCATCACGAAATGCCGCGCTACGGCGCGATTCCGGTGACCGTGCCGGGCACGCCGGCAGCCTGGGCGGAGCTGTCCCGCACCTTCGGCCGGCTGCCGCTGGCCGAGACGCTGGAGCCTGCCATCCGTTACGCGGAGGATGGCTACCCGGTATCGCCTACGGCCGCAGCCAACTGGCACGCCGCCTTCCGGCGCTACAGCACGCTCGAAGGCGAAGAATTTGCGCCGTGGCTGAGCTTGTTTGCACCCGGAGGCAAGCCGCCTGCGGCCGGCGAGATGTGGCGCTCGCCCGACCATGCGCGGACGCTCCGCCTGATCGGCTCGACGGAAGCGGAAGCGTTCTACCGCGGGGAGTTGGCCGAGCGGATCGCCGGATTTATCTCCCGATCCGGCGGCTTTTTAAGCGAAGAAGATCTGGCTGCCTTTAAGCCGGAGTGGGTAAAGCCGATGTCGGTACCGTACCACGGCTACGACATTTGGGAGATTCCTCCGAACGGGCAAGGTTTGATCGCCTTGATTGCGCTCAACATTTTAAAGGGATTTCCGGCGGCGTCCCAAGAATCGCCTGAGTCTTACCACCGACAGATCGAGGCGATGAAGCTGGCGTTTGCAGACGGTGCACGGTACATAACGGATGCTGCGCATATGTCCGTCGATCCGCATGTATTATTGACGGAAGAATACGGAGAGCTGCGAAGAGGGCTGATCGGCGGCGAAGCGATGGTTCCGGCGGCAGGCGAGCCGCGCGCTAGCGGAACGGTGTACTTGGCGGCGGCGGATGGAGAAGGCAACATGGTCTCTTTTATCCAGAGCAACTATACCGGCTTCGGATCGGGGATCGTCGTTCCCGGCACGGGAATCGCTCTGCAAAACCGCGGGCTGGAATTTTCGCTGGAGGAGGATCATGCCAACCGCCTGCTGCCGGGAAAACGGACGTACCATACCATCATCCCGGGTTTTATCACCAAAGGAGATCAGCCGGTCGGACCTTTCGGCGTGATGGGCGGATATATGCAGCCGCAGGGGCATGTCCAGGTGGCGATGAATCTGATTGATTACGGCCTTCATCCGCAAGCAGCGCTCGATGCCCCGAGATGGCAGTGGGTAAAGGGGAAGACGGTGACGGTAGAGCCCCACTTTCCGATGCATATGGTCAGACGTCTCCAGCGTATGGGACATGACGTTCAGGTTGCGCATGACTTCGGCTCGTTTGGTCGGGGGCAAGTCATCTGGAGAGATCCGGATACCGGTGTGCTGTGCGGAGGAACCGATCCCCGGACCGATGGCGGAGTTGCTATCTGGTAAAGCCTTTCCACCATGAAGCTCGGCCGATTCTGGCCCAAGTGAAAGGATGCGAAGCCCGCCAATATGGATGTTGGCGGGCTTTTTCCGTGGACCATACCGTTTCGCTATGGCTTACACGGTGGCACCGAGCAATATCGTCCAATCCATGCGGTCGGGCTTTCTGATACCCTTACAGAGTAACCAAGAAGGAGGTGGCGGCATGCCTGACGAAATTCGAACGGTTCATTACGACGCAGGCCTGCAGGTCGAGGCATACCGATTTGTGGGTGTCAAACAGAAGTTTCCCCCTCATTTTCACGACTATTACGTGATCGGGTTTATTGAGGGCGGACAGCGCTATTTGGAATGCCGGCAGCGGGAATACATCATCAATCCTGGCGATATCATCATTTTCAATCCGCGTGATGTTCATACCTGCGAGCAAGTAGACGGCCTTGCGCTGGATTACCGCTGTATTAATATCGAGTCTCATCGGATGGTGGAGATCGCGCGGGAGATTACGGGCCGAAGCTATTTGCCGGCATTTACGCAAACCGTTTTGTGCCAAAGCGAGTTCGCCCCTTCGCTAAAGGAACTCCACGCCATGATCTGTGAGGGGGAATCGGATTTTATCAAGGAAGAGCAGTTCTTTTTGCTGATGGGGCAGCTGATTCAGGAGTATACGGACGTCTCTGTCTGCGGCACCTATGAGGAGAGGGCTGGCTTTCAGGACGTGTGTGATTACATGGAGACGAACTTTGCTGGGGCCATTTCGCTGGACAACTTAAGCGATATGGCAGGGCTCAGCAAGTACCATTTTATACGCTCGTTTACCCGGGAACGAGGCATATCGCCGTACAGCTACTTGGAGACGGTGCGGATCGGACACGCCAAAAAAATGCTGGAGCAGGGAACGCCTCCGGCCGATACGGCGCTGCTGACGGGATTCAGCGATCAAAGCCATTTCAGCAACTTTTTCAAGCGTTTCATCGGGCTGACGCCGCGCCAGTATATGCGAATTTTCATGAATGATAGGCGGAAGGAGCACGCCCTGCCCACTAAGGGGGCCAAAGACATATGAAGCTGTCCGAAAACCGGACTGCGGGCCATCTGACCGCTTTATTGACGATTCTGATTTGGGGGACGACGTTTATATCGACCAAAGTGCTTCTGGACGATTTTGAACCCTTCGATATACTGCTGCTGCGTTTTGCGATCGGGTATTTGGCACTGCTCGCCGTTCATCCCCGAATGATTCCATTCCGGCGGGTCAAGGAAGAGCTGCTGTTTGCGGGTGCGGGCCTTTGCGGGGTGACCCTATATTTTTTGCTGGAAAATGTGGCGTTGACCTATACGCTTGCCTCCAACGTCGGCATCATCGTTTCGGTCGCACCTTTTGTCACGGCCGTGACGTCCAGGCTCATCTTAAAAGAAGGAAGGCTGGACCGGCTGTTTTTCGCAGGCTTCGCAGTTGCCATGAGCGGAGTGGTCCTGCTTACACTGGAAGGAAGCTCCGTACTGAAGCTCAATCCGCTCGGGGACTCCTTGGCAGCACTGGCTTGCGTGTTTTGGGGAATCTATTCGATTCTGACGCGCAAAATAAGCCAGTTGGGATATGATACCATCGGCTGCACGCGGAGGATCTTTTTCTACGGACTGCTGTTTATGCTTCCGGTTTTATTTACCGGGGGCCTGCCCGGAAATATTGAACGTTTATCTGACGCAGCCAACTTGGCCAATCTGCTGTTTCTTGGGCTGGGCGCATCGGCGTTATGCTTCGTCACCTGGAACTGGAGTGTTGGTGTACTTGGACCCGTGCAAACTAGCGTATATATTTATCTTGTGCCGGCCATCACCGTGGCTGCGGCGGCCTCGATCCTACATGAGAAGATCACGGGAGCTGCGCTCTGGGGCGCGTTGTTGACCATCGCCGGGTT
The DNA here is from genome assembly GCF_014192015.1 of Paenibacillus rhizosphaerae. Taxonomy (GTDB): domain Bacteria; phylum Bacillota; class Bacilli; order Paenibacillales; family Paenibacillaceae; genus Paenibacillus_AQ; species Paenibacillus_AQ rhizosphaerae. The sequence continues at coordinate 1,409,331 of NZ_JACHXJ010000001.1, forward strand.
AGTTCTTTCCGAACGAAGGGGGTTAAAAACGAGAAGCGGATTGGACAAAGAAACATCGAGCAGGCCTCTGTAAAACAGAACACCAAAAAAATAATTGCCACCTCCGAAGTGTCATGATATATTGATAATGATTATCAATATCAATTACATAGGGGTGGATACAGTTGCTTAAATTTATAAGACCTTACACACTGATGGTCTGTGTGTTGGGAATAGCTTTGCTGCTGGCAGCCTGCAGCGGGAACGGATCCAATGCAGGGGCGGGGACGGCAGGGGGCGGAGGTGATACGGCTTCCTCCTCTTCAGCAGAATCATCGTCAGAAACGTCGTTATCCCAAACCGGCGGACAAGAGTCTGCAGGAACGGGGAAGACGGTTACTTTCCATGCGGGCAACGGCGATGTTCAGGTACCCGAGCATCCGCAGCGGATCGTCGATTTGACGAATTTCTATACAGGGTACTTCCTGGCGCTAGGCGTTAAGCCGGTCGGCGTGTTGGAAGGCGCCATGGAGAATCCGTATTTCGCGGGCATGCTGGACGGTGTCGAAAGCGTCGGCAACGAGCCTTCTCCAGAGAAAATTTTGTCGCTGAAACCTGATTTGATCATCACCTATACCGGGACGGACGGAATCGATCAGCTGGAGCAGATCGCGCCGGTCGTCGCCATCGAATACGGCAAAAAAAATGATAAGGATCAGATGATCGATTTCGGAAAACTGACCGGTAAAGAAGCGGAAGCGAAAGCTTGGGTCGAGCAGTGGGAAAGTAAAATCAATGAATTGAAGCCCAAAATTCAGGAAGCGGTGGGCGACAAAACGGTGTCCATCCTGAATCCTTATGCTAAAGGGCTGTATGTGTTTGGCCATAACTTCGGGCGGGGCGGAGAAATCATTTATGACGAATTCGGCCTGAAGGCGCCGCCGGAAGCACAGAAGGAAGCGATTGACAGCGGAACCGGCTGGGCTACGATCTCTATGGAGAAGCTCCCGGAATTTGCCGGTGACATTATTTTCACCTGCCCGTGGTCGGGGGATACGAGCGACCCGAATATCGTCTATGACAACCCGGTATGGAAAAGCCTGCCCGCAGTCAAAGCAGGTCATGTGTTTCAGCTGAATCCGAAGGCAGACACGTACAACGACCCGGTGTCACTGGAAGCTCAGCTGAAGTTCATATCGGACAGTTTGCTGTCCGTTAAATAAAAAGTTGATGTAAGCTCTGCAGCAGCTGTGGATAAACAAGCAGCCTGTGGAGCTTATTTTTGTTAGAACAAAGTCGGTCGTTATAGCTTACGGCTATAACTGGATATAGTTATTTCCAGTTATACGGCAGCCGACGTCGCGTGGTATCTTTTTGGTAACAATTTGCAAAGGGGTAACGAAGATGGCACACAGCAGCAGTTTGGGATATCCGCGCATCGGCGCAAACCGGGAATGGAAGAAGGCGCTGGAGGCGTTTTGGTCCGGCAAAATCAAAGAATCGGAGCTGCACGCGCAGCTGAAGGACATTCGTTTGAATCATCTGAGCAAACAGCGGGACCAAGGAATCGACCTGATCCCGGTCAATGATTTCAGCTATTATGATCACGTGCTGGACACGGCAGCCATGTTCGGGATTATTCCGGAGCGTTTCGAATACAACGGCGGGCCCGTTCCCGTATCCGTATACTTCGCGATGGCTAGAGGAAACAAAGACGCCACGGCCTGCGAAATGACCAAATGGTTCAATACGAACTACCATTACATCGTGCCGGAACTGGGCGGCATTACCCCGGTCCTTACCGAGAATAAACCGCTTCTGGCATACCGTGAAGCCAAGGACAAGCTTGGCATCGAAGGAAAACCGGTGATCGTCGGACCGCTCACTTTTCTGAAGCTGTCCAAAGGGTATACCGGATCAGAAACGGACGCCTGGCTTGACCGGCTGCTCCCGCTGTACGCGCAGATCCTGAAGGAGCTGGAGCAGGAAGGTGTAAACTGGGTGCAGGTGGATGAGCCGATCCTCGTAACGAAGCTAAGTGATGCAGACGTCAGCCGGCTGCAGAAAATTTACAAGACGCTCAAAGCTGCAGCGCCAGACGTAAAAATTATGCTGCAAACCTATTTTGAAGCTGTGGAACGCTATCAAGAAATTACAGAGCTGCCGGTCGACGGAATCGGGCTGGATCTGGTCCACGGCTGGGCGGGGAACCGGCAATCTTTCCGTGACTTCGGCTTCCCGCAGGATAAAGTGCTCGGAGCGGGTGTCGTCGATGGACGCGGCATTTGGAAAGCATCCCTGCGTGAAAAGCTCGATCTGCTGAACGAGATCGCGGAGATCGTGCCTTCTGAACGGCTTGTGATCCAGTCCTCCTGCAGTTTGCTGCACGTACCGGTCACAGTCCAGGCGGAAACCAAGCTTCAGCCAGAACTTCTGGGGGCGCTGGCATTCGCCGATGAGAAGCTGGAAGAAATCGTGCTGCTGAGCAAGGCCGTTCAATCCGGCGCGTCGGTGATTTCGGATGAGCTCGAAAAGAGTGAGGCAGCGGTAACCGCCCTCATCCGTTCCGGAGAACGCAACCGCACCGATATCCAACAAGCCGTGGCCGCTGTCAGCGCGGAGCCAGCGCAGCGCGAGGCTGCTTTTGCGAAGCGCCTTGGCGTCCAGCAGGAACGGTGGCAGCTGCCTATTCTGCCAACGACGACCATCGGCAGCTTTCCGCAGTCGGCGGAAGTACGCAAGGCACGCCAGCTGTGGCGCAAAGGCGAATGGAACGCCGAGCAGTACACGAATTTTATCCGGGAGCAAATCGACCTCTGGATTCAGCTGCAGGAGGAAATCGGTCTTGATGTGCTCGTTCACGGCGAATTTGAACGGACGGACATGGTCGAATTTTTTGGGGAAAAGCTGGCGGGGTTTGCCTTTACACAAAACGGATGGGTTCAATCCTACGGTTCCCGCTGCGTCAAGCCGCCGATTATTTTCGGGGATGTCGCTTGGGAGAAGCCGATGACGGTCAAGGAGACCGAATATGCCCAGTCCAAGACGAAGCTGCCGGTTAAAGGCATGCTCACCGGGCCCATCACCATTATGAACTGGTCGTTCGTCCGCGATGACATCAGCCGCGAGCAAATCGCCTACCAATTGGCGTATGCTTTACGGCAAGAGGTCGAGGCGCTGGAGAGTGCCGGGATTGGCATGATCCAAGTGGATGAGCCGGCCGTTCGCGAAGGGCTCCCGCTGAAGGAACAGGATCAGAAAGGCTATCTTGAATGGGCGGTGAAGGCGTTCCGGCTGACGACATGCACGGTGCAGAATTCAACGCAAATCCATACCCATATGTGCTATTGCGAATTCCATGATATGATCGATTCGATTATTGCGATGGACGCGGACGTCATCTCCATTGAAACTTCACGGAGCCACGGGGAGCTTATTCAGAGCTTTGAAGAGAATACGTACCCGCTGGGTATTGGCCTCGGTGTCTACGACATTCACAGTCCCCGAGTTCCTGACGTAGAGGAAATGACCCGGATGATCGACCGAGCTCTGCGGGTGCTGGATCCGAAGCTCTTCTGGATCAATCCAGACTGCGGACTCAAAACCCGGGGAATCGGGGAGACGGTAGCCTCGCTGCGGAACATGGTCGAAGCTACTCGCTTTGCCCGCGAGAAATACGCTTTGCAGGTGTAAATTGATATAACCCCATCGCGTTTATTTGCCAACGGCGCGACGAAGACACATATGCAGCGGTAAAAGCTGTCTATGATTCTTCCGTTTTCATCCACTTTCTAGACTTGCCCTCACTTCTCTGATCATACCGTATTTATTGATAGAGAAAGGAGGTGAGCAAGGATGCCTATTGTAACGCCATACCAGAACAGCCTGCGGTATACGTCCACGATCGGCTCGGGGACAGGAACAGGAGCTGCATTCATCGTTGCCGCCACGGCATTTACGAACGATGCGGGCACGGCGGCGACGGCTTTTCCTGGAGCGTATAAATATTACAACCTCTTTATCAATATCAACGGGATGCTCCAGACGGCAGACACGTCCTCGGTCACAACGACCGCCATCACCATTCCCGGAGGCGATGCACTGGACGGAGGAATTCCACTGGTCCTTCAGTTCGTCGTCTCCTAACGTTTAACGCGGCACAAGCGTAGTGCAATGAATCGTTCCGGATCCTTCCGGACGGTTTTTTGCATTCATCCGGCATTTCGGTTCATGATATATTAATAGAATATTGAAACTGATTCGGGGGTTGAATTATGCGGCAATTGGAGATCAGAAGACCGACGGCAGCAGATGTCGAGGGGATACATACGTTTTTTAGGCTGGTTATCACGGATACGTTTGAGAAAGAAGGCATAGCCCACCTTCACGATGATATCGAGCATGAAATCGCCTCAAAGCATGCCTACCTCAGACGGGACTTGGAAACGCATGGCCGCCTGCGCTATTTTCTTATCGCATGGATGGAAGACAGGATCGCCGGGACGATCGAGTATGGACCTTGCAGCTCCCTGATCGATGAATCCACCGGTCATGCGCTGAAAGATGTGATCGAAGTCGGGACCGTGCTGGTTCACCCCGAGCTGCATGGCCAGGGCATCGGCAGCACGCTGTGGAGTGCCATACTGCTCACTCTGCAGGCAAGAGGCATCTCGCACTTCTGCCTGGACAGCGGGTATCGGAACGCCCAGCGGATCTGGAACCGGAAATTTGGCGAGGCGGACTATGTACTGGTCAACCATTGGGGAGAGGGGCAGCATCATATGATCTGGTCCCGAAACATCGAGGATACATCCATCTCGTTTAGATTATAATATCGCTGAATCGTTGAAAGTTTCTTGGGATCGCTCTATCCAGCCGGTTTCCGGCCTGATGGGAGCGGTCTTTTTTTGGCGCGATTTAGGATGCGTAGCCGGATATTTTTTAGCTATAAGCATTTTATACCCCTTCCGGATGTCCGGAACAGGGATACAATAAGTTTACAAATCATACAGGAGGCGGTACGCATGCGGCAACGCTATATCGACACGAAACCGAAAGGATCCAATCTGATGAAACCTGTGAGGTTAGAGCGATATGAACGATACGATAAATATTGGAGTTTTGGCCCATGTTGACGCCGGCAAAACGACTTTGACGGAACAAATTCTGTATCAGGCTGGGGTGATCGAAGAGGTGGGATCGGTCGACCAAGGCAGTACGATCACCGACTCTTTGGACATGGAACGGAGAAGGGGGATCACCATCAAAGCGGCAGCCGTGTCGTTTATGCTGGGCGATCTCAAGGTGAATTTGATCGATACGCCGGGGCATGCGGACTTTATATCCGAAGTTGAACATTCCCTGGGCGTCCTGGACGGCGTGATCCTGGTCGTATCCGCGGTTGAGGGAGTGCAGGCACAGACACGGGTATTGATGCAGACACTCAAGGAGCACGGAATCCCGGTGATTTTCTTTATCAATAAAATCGATCGGCCGGGTGCGGATTTCATTCGGGTGCGGGACTTAATCCGCAAGCTGCTGGATGAACGCATATGCGAGGTGTCCGTTGCCGAACAAGAGGGAACCGAGTCTGTTCAGGTGATTCCGGCGGATCCCGGTGCTTCGGGCTGGATCGAAGTGCTGGCTTTGGGCAGCGAATCGCTGATGGAAGATTTCGCCCAAGATGAAGTCATAACCGAAGACCGGCTGGGACAGGAGCTCGGCAGACAAAGCCGGCAGGGACATGCGTTTCCGCTGTTTGCCGGATCGGCGGCGAAAGGCTTGGGGGTTCGGGAGCTGCTCTCCAGGCTGGCCGGTTATTTTCCTGTCCAACCATCTCAGGCGCTGTCCGCCCTGCCGCTGTCAGGACTGGTCTTCAAGATGATCGTCCAGCCAGGCGGGGAACGGCTCGTTTTTGTCCGGTTGTTTGGCGGACGGCTGCAAGCCCGGGCTGAAGTGACGGTCATTGCGCAGAATGGCTTGTCCGAAAAGATTAAGATCAAACAGCTGTACGGGTTAAAGGATGGCCAAAGGAATCCGGTTCAGCACGTCGATGCCGGGGATATCGCTATTTTTGCCAGCGAACAGGTGAAGGTGGGGGACGTGATCGGCTGCGTGTCGGAGAACATGAAGGTATTCCGTTTTCAGAAGCCCCCGATTCAAGTGCAGGTATCCGCGGTTCGGCCGGAAGAAGGTCACTCCCTTCATCAGGCGCTGAGCGAGCTGACCGTGGAAGACCCGTTTTTGCAGTATGTATACGATTCTCATACGCACGAGAATATCATCCATGTCTTTGGCAAAGTCCAGCAGGAAGTGCTGCTCGAAACGCTGCGGGAGAGGTATGCGATTGAGGCTGTTTTCTCGGCACCGCAGGTGATTTGTATCGAAAAACCGGTATCTTCCGGGGAGGCCGTGGAAAGCATCGGGGAGCCGGACAACCCGTTCTGGGCGACGGTCGGCTTCCGCGTCGAGCCTGGGCCTGCGGATTCCGGTCTGGTGTACCGTCTGGAGGTTGAACTGGGATCGCTTCCGCTGTCGTTTCAAAAGGCGATCCGGGAAACCGTAACGGAGGTCCTCCAGGAAGGGCTGTACGGGTGGGGCGTTACCGATATCACGGTTACCCTGACCCACAGCGGTTACAGCAGTCCCGTATCCACGGCAAAGGATTTCCGCCTGCTGACACCGCTTGTTCTGATGAAGGCGCTGGAAGGAGCGGGGACCCAAGTGTATGAACCGGTCAACGAGCTGCAGATCAGCCTTCCCGAATCCAGCATCAGCAAAGTGCTGTTTCGGATCACGGCGCTGGAGGGGACCTTTGAGGAACCGAAGTTCGATGGCGGCATTGTTTATGTCATGGGGACGATTCCGGTGCGAAACGCTGACATTTTGAAAACCGAGCTGCACGGTCTCACGGGCGGAGAAGGCGTTGTGTCGGTAAAGCCAGGCGGTTACATCGCCGCTGCATCGCCAATACCCGTCAATCAACGGAGGCAGCTGAATCCGCTCCAGCGCGGTGAATACATGCTGCATATCAATAAGGTTAAATAAAACAAACGGTACATCCACAATCCGAGGTTCCAGGCGAACGTCGGATTGTTGGCATGCACCGCAAGCCGTCATGCAAGATCTGATTCTGAACCCCGAAAATGACACATATCGTTAGATGGCATAACGTTTCATCTGCTGCAGATTATCCGAAACCATCCATTTTTTGTAGAGAGGTGAACTGGTTTGAAAGGAAAAGCATTCAAAGCGCTCATGAGCTGCCTTCTGCTGCTGGGGCTGCTGCCTTGGAGCGCATCGGCAGAGACGGCACCCGAATCCGTGATTTATGGCGGCGGTCCGTTCTATGCCGGGGGGACCGATACGATGAATACGCTAAAAGCCTCCGGGTTCACGACGGTCATGCTCTGGACCATCCATGTCAACAGCAACGGGGATCTGGTGTATAACGATCAGCCGGTGGTTTCTAACGGCAGCTATATCGGCAAAGCGTCATGGCCTGCCGAGCTGGCTTCGCTCAAGCAGGCACCCACCTCGGTGAAGCGCCTTGAGATCAGCGTCGGTTCCTGGGGCGTGAGCGATTTCCAGAACATCAAAAATCTCGTAGCGTCTCAAGGGACGGGAACAGGAAGCATTTTGTACAAAAACTTTGCCGCGCTCAAGTCGGCGCTTGGGGTCGATGCGGTGAGCTTTGACAACGAGGACTTATACGACGTTAACTCGGCGGTCGCCTTTGGAAAGATGCTGTCCGGGATGGGCTTAAAGATCACGCTGTGTCCTTATACCAACGTCAGCTATTGGCAGAGCGTCAAATCCCAACTGGGGTCTAGCGTGGACCGCGTGTACCTGCAGGTATACGACGGCGGAGCGGGGAATGATCCGGCAGCCTGGAGCAGCCAGCTCGGAATGACGGTAATGCCGGGATTGGACAGCCAAACGTCCAGCGGCGGCAACACCCCCGCCCAAGTCAACAGCCGGATGAGCGCATGGAAGTCGTCGGCGGGCATCCAGGGAGGGTTTATCTGGTATTATGACGCCATTTTGAACAATCCGGCCGGAGGTTCAGCGGAGGACTACGCGGCGGCGATCAACAGTGCGCTGAGCGAACCCGCTAACGGATCGTTGACGACGGGCGGCACGGTATCCGCCAGCGCAATGGGTAGTCCATCCGGCGAAGAGAAGGAGAAGGCGTTTGACGGGAGCAGCTCAACGAAATGGCTAATTTTCACGAATGCGGGCTGGATTCAGTATCAATTCGGCGGCGGGGCATCCCATATCGCCACTTCCTACTCGGTAACGTCAGCTAATGATTTTCCAGCCAGGGATCCGAAGAATTGGTCGCTTCAAGGATCGAATAACGGTACGAGCTGGACGACGCTGGATACCCGTACAGGCCAAACCTTTGCAAGCCGCTTCCTGACGAAAACGTATACCTTTAGCAACACGTCCGCTTATTCGTATTACCGGCTCAACGTGACGGCGAACAATGGAGGCGCGGAGCTGCAGATCGCCGAGATCGGTCTGTATCCATAATTCCCTAACCCCGCGTGAGCCGTTCAACACCGTCAGCTCACGTATAGAGGCTGGCGGTGCTATTTCGTCAATCGCGTTTGATTTTGCCGAATTCATCCGTTAACCTGTCCAGCTTACGATTTAATGCTTCCAGCTTCTTATCGTAATGGCGGTAAGTGAAATAACCTAGAACCGCTTTGCCCAGAAAAAAGACGACCGCGGCGATGACGATCAAAAAGTAATTGTGGGCGAGCTGCCTGAGCCAGCTGTTAATCGCATGCATATCCATGAGCGAGCTTCCTTTGTCCTTGTGATGAGTATACATCAGCTTTTTCCATATCGGAGCTATTATATCCGCTTATCATCGAGCGTTTAGGAAATAAGCGGCAGACAGAAGCAATAACGCAGTTTCAAAAGTGCCGCCTTTCTGTGAAATCATGACAGGACGGCCGTCAAGTTGTCGTTATATTGCATTGTTCGGATGCGCTTTCATTTCTATAATGGGGATGACATAAATTACTGCTGAGATGAAGCCGGCAAGCCGTATGGAAGTATCCTTACTGTACCGTATTTTATTGAGGAGGCTGTGTACATGAGCAAAGTTCGCGTAGGCATCATCGGCACGGGAGGCATCGCCGCTTGGCATGCCAGACAACTGCTGGAACTACCGGAGGTTCAAATTACAGCTTTGACGGACACCAGTGACAAGAATCGGAATGCTTTTGTGGAAAAATTCGAGCTTCGTGAAGCCCGCCAGTACTCGAATTACGAGGATATGCTGGCACAGGCAGAGCTGGACGCGGTGGTGATCTGTTCACCGCACACCCAGCATTTTCAGCAGGCGCAGGATGTGCTCAGCAGCGGTCGGCATGTACTGATCGAAAAGCCGATGACCTGCTCTTCGGCCGAGGCCGAGCTGCTGATTCATACCGCCGAGCAGGCGGGGAAAATTTTGCAGGTATCGTATCAGCGCCACTTTCAACCCGAGTTCCTGTACATAAGGGATGCCATTGCTAGCGGCGTCATTGGCAAAGTCACCTCGGTTACCGCTTCGCTGTATCAGGAATGGAGACAGGGGACGCCCGGTTCCTGGCGGCAAGACCCGGCGCTCTCCGGGGGCGGCTTCCTGATGGATTCCGGCAGCCACATTATCGATGTGCTGCTCTGGACCACCGGGCTGACGCCGGTAGACGTCAAACCGCAGCTGCATATGCACGGTGCGCCGGTCGAGATCGATACTTTCACCTCGATCCGGTTTGCGGAAGGCGCTGTGGCTGGTTTGAATCTGGTCGGCTATGCACCTTGCTGGCATGAAACCTTCGTGTTCTGCGGCGAGGACGGCGGTATCTTCTATGACAACGGAAAAATCACGCTGCGGCGGCTGAAGCAGGAGCCGATCGTTCCGGAACTGCCAGAGCAGACGACGAACCAGGACAAAAGTTTCATCGACGCGATCTTGGGCCGGCACGAAGTGCTGGTGCCTGGAGAATTCGCTCTGAAGGTTGTCAAGCTGTCCGAGATGATCTACCAGGCGGCAGGCTATGTCCCGCAGGCCGCGTCGATAACAGAGGAGGAAAATGTCTAATGAGCAATCCCATCGGAATGCGAATTCCACCCAAAATCGGTGCGGAAGGTATCCGGCAAACGGCTCTGTGGGCGGCGGAAGCCGGTCTTGATATTCTGGATGTCCCGCAGCTGACTCCGGAAGTAAAGCAGGCGTGCGAGGAGGCCGGCATCGGGATCGGATCGGTCGATGCCCAGCAGACGGCAAAGCTTCTCAGCCGCGACGACTCTGTAAGAGAGGCGGCTGTAACCTCAGTAAAACAGCAAATGGACGGAATATCGGAACTCGGCGGCAGCGTCATGTTTATGTGTCTCGTCCCGGAAGACCATACACTGCCACGCAGGGAGGGCTTCGCTATCTGGAAGGATACGTTTCCAGAACTGGTCCGCCATGCTGAGGAGAAAGGTGTTTATATGGCGATCGAGGGCTGGCCCGGCCCGGCGCCGTATTATCCGACGCTGGGATGTACGCCGGAAATGTGGAGAGCGATGTTCGAAGCGATCCCTTCGCGGCATTTCGGGCTCAACTATGATCCTTCCCACCTGGTCCGGCTGGGCATTGATTATCTCCGCGCTTTGAGCGAATTCGGGGACCGGGTCGTTCACTGCCACGGTAAGGATACGGAAATTTTGCACGATGAGCTGTACGAGTGCGGAGTCATCCCCGCAACCTTTGGGGAGAAATATGGTTTCTCCGAAGGCTCATGGCGTTACACGATCCCGGGACATGGCGAAGTGGAATGGAGCAAGGTTGCCGTAAGGCTTGACCGGCTTGGCTACCAGGGAGCGGTAAGCATCGAGCTCGAGGATCACCGGTTTTGGGGATCAATCGAGGCGGAGCGGCAGGGGATCGTGAAAGCTGCCGAGCATCTGGCTCTGTATTTTAAATAATTCTGATTAGCATATGTCGGTCTATTTTGAATGAAAAGCACCCAGGGTGTTTTAATCTCCCGCATCATCCCGTCATCTCGGGAGTGCTCCCTGCAGGAGACGAATGGCCGGATGCCGAGCTGCGGGGGCTGCTGAAGCTGGCCGACCGGGCGCTGTATGAGGCCAAGCGGGCCGGCCGAGACACGGTGAGGATTGCTGCGGAAACGTCCCTAGAATAGTACATAAAGGAAGCCAGCCCCTTGGGGGGCTGGCTTCCTTTTGCGTGTATGTATTGTATATTTGAATATTTTCAATGTCGCATTAGTCTTCTCTTCCGGCCGCCGTCCTCGTCATGGACGCGTGTGACTGCCGGTATTCTCTGGGCGTCATGCCGGTAATCTTCTTGAAGAGCCCGTTGAAAAACGCGATGTCCGCATACCCTACGGCCGCAGAGATATCGTGTATCCGGCGGGGAGTCGACCGGAGCAGGCGGCAAGCCTCCTGAATCCGGATTCGCTGTAAATACTTGATGGGAGTGAGTCCGGTATGTTTAACGAACAGCCTTTGAAACTGCCGCTCCCCAATCCCAAGCTCACCGGCCAGCTCCTCTACGGTAAACGGACGGCTGTAATGGCCATGAAGCATGGACAGCACATGGTCCATACCTACAGTGGGCGGCGATGCCCCTTCCACTGTGGCTTCATGAATCCGGATGATGCAGATCATCAGCTGAAGCATGCCTGCGTACAGGGCGGTTTCCCTCCCGGTACGCTCTACCGAATACTCGCGGTACAGCCGTTCAAACCAGCCTTTGGCTTCGCCGTCACGGTCGCGGTAGTGCATAATTTCATGAAAAGCCAGCAGCCTTCTCAGCTCATCGCCTCCGGGTACCAACCCCAAAATTTTGGTAGCGTTCTCCATGGAGGTCAGGCAGTTATACACGATCAGCTGTCGGTCCTTAGCGGTTGACCCCGGCCGGAAGACATGCGAAGCGCCGATTGGAATGACAAACAGGTCCCCCGCAGATACGGGCATGACCTCATCGCCTGTATGGTGGTACCCGGTTCCTTCACTGACATAACTCATTTCCAGAAAATCATGGTGATGTTCGGTTAACTCATAGGACTCGGCATTGCGGTTTACGAAAATCGAGAAGTCATCCCAATTGTTGAAATACTCTCTGCCGCTCAGCAGCCTTACCGTACGCTTAGGCATGATTTTTAACCTCGCTATGTCGGAATTACCGGGTAAAATGTCGCTTTTACCTAAATTACCCGGGGTGTTAATCATTTTATGATAAATAGGAGGATAGAACAAGATCTGGACATGGAACTCTTGGAAATGACGCACGACAAGTTTTTATGGAAGCAGCGGAAGGGCTGGTGCCGGAACCTGCTCCTGAAATGACAGTGCGGATCGAAAGCGTTTCCATGGGGAGGACGAACTTGGTTCAGAAAGGGGATGGAGGTATGGATGCTCATATCGCGGTCGATATCGGGGCATCAAGCGGGCGCCTCGTTCTCGGAAGGCTGCAGGATTCCAAGCTGGTGCTGGAGGAAATCCACCGATTCGACAACGGCTTCCGTGAGCAGGACGGCTCCCTGTATTGGGATATCGAGCATTTGTTGGAGCAAATCGTCGCAGGGCTGCAGGCAGCCAAGAAGGCTGGGGTCGATTCCTGTACGTTAGGGATCGATACCTGGGCGGTGGATTATGCACTGGTCGACAAGGAAGGCAAGAGGCTTATGGAGGTTTACGCCTACCGTGACTGGCGGACGGATTCGGCCCCTGCGGAGCTGGAGAAGCTTATTTCCCGCGAAACCCTCTATGAGAAGACAGGCATCCAGCAGCTGACGTTCAACACAATCTACCAGCTGTTTGCACATGACCGGGACGAACGGACACGGGCGGACCAAGTTCTGCTCGTACCGGATTATTTGTATTACCGCCTGTCTGGGAAGCGGATCAACGAAGTGACCAATGCGTCCACCACACAGCTGCTTAACTTGCAGAGCCGGGATTATGATGCAGAGCTGTTATCCTTACTCGGGATGCGTCGAGAACAGTTTGCCGCGTTGACCGAGCCGGGAACCCCCCTTGGAGGGCTGGACCCGGCACTTCAGCAGCAGTACGATTTGCCGTTATGCAGCCTTGTCGTCACGGCAACCCATGATACCGCTTCCGCGGTGCTTGGTGTACCCGCCCGTGAGGGGAGTTCCTGGGCCTACTTGAGCAGCGGTACATGGTCCCTTCTGGGCGTGGAGCGGGATCAGCCATTGAACACGAAGGAAACGATGACAGCGAACTACACCAACGAATGGGGCGCTTATGGAACCTATCGTTTTTTGAAAAATATTACGGGTCTCTGGTTAATCCAGGAGGTCCGCCGGCAGAACGGAGACCGGTACAGCTTTGCTGAGCTGGTTCAAATGGCGGAGCAGTGCGGGCCTTACCGCAGCCTGATTGATTGCAACGACGACCGGTTCCTTAATCCGCCGGACATGGCGGAAGAGATCCGCAGCTTTTGCAGCGGGACCGGGCAGCAGGTCCCGGAGTCGATTGCCCAGGTGGCGCGCTGCATTTTCGACAGCTTGGCTTTAAGCTACGGCACGTATTTGGATGAATTGGAAGCGCTGACCGGAGAACCCATCGAGGTCCTGCACATCGTGGGCGGCGGAGCGAAAAACGCACTGCTCTGCCAGCTGACGGCCGACGCCACCGGCCGGAAGGTTTGCGCAGGCCCCGTCGAATCCACGGCGCTCGGCAACTTGATGGTCCAAATGATCCATGCCGGAGTGTTCACGGATATTCACGAAGCCAGAAGAGCCGTTGCCGAATCTTTTGAAGTGACCCTCTATAAACCGGAACCCGTCGCGGTTGATGTTAAGGAACGCTGGAATAGGATCGTGAAGAAATGATCATTTACCAAATCCAATTCTCGGGAGGCAAGTAACATGGATCAACAAATTCGGAAGAGCTATGAGGATGCCAAAACGCTGTATGCCCAGCACGGAATCGATGTCGACCAGGCGCTGGAAAAGCTGGCGCAGATTAAAATTTCGCTCCACTGCTGGCAGGGGGACGATGTGCGGGGTTTCCTGTTCAGAGACGCTGAGCTTAGCGGGGGAATTGCGGTAACCGGAAGTTATCCGGGACGGGCGGCCACGCCGGGTCAGCTGAGAGACGATCTGGACAAAGCCTTGTCCTTGATCCCCGGCAAGCATAAAGTGAATCTCCATGCGATTTATGCTGACACCGAAGAGAAGGTGGACCTTGACGAGCTCGAGCCCCGCCATTTTCAGCGTTGGGTGGATTGGGCCAAGGATCAGGGACTCGGTCTGGATTTCAATCCTACGTATTTCTCCCATCCGAAAGCGGCCGACGGTTTTACGCTCAGCCATGCGGATGAGGAAATCCGCCAGTTCTGGATCCGTCACGGCAAGGCATCCCGCAAGATTGCCGAGCATTTCGGCCGCGAGCTGGGTCAGCCCTGCGTGACCAACGTCTGGGTACCTGACGGGTACAAGGATACGCCGGTCGACCGCCTGTCGCCGCGCCAGCGGCTGCGCGATTCGCTTGACGAGATTTTCGGCGAAGAGATCGATCCGTCGTATAACATCGATGCGGTGGAGAGCAAATTGTTTGGTCTGGGCTCCGAGAGCTACGTTGTGGGTTCGCACGAATTTTATATGGGATACGCGCTGTCACGGGGCAAAGCGGTTTGCCTCGATGCCGGGCATTTCCATCCGACAGAAGTCATCAGCAACAAGCTGACGTCCATCCTGATGTTCAGTGAACATTTGCTGCTGCATGTCAGCCGTCCCGTTCGCTGGGACAGCGACCACGTCGTGACGATGGATGACGAGCTGCTCGAAATCGCCCGTGAGCTGGTCCGGGGTGAGTTGCTCCCGAGAACGAGCATCGGCCTGGATTTCTTTGACGGCAGTATCAATCATATTGCCGCTTGGGTCATCGGCACCCGAAATACGATCAAAGCGCTCCTCCGGGCCATGCTGGAACCGGTGGATGAGCTGAAGCGGGTGGAGCTTGCAGGCGATTTTACTTCACGGCTGGCTTTGACCGAGGAGTTCAAATCCTACCCCTTTGGGGCTGTGTGGGATTACTACTGCGCTTCGCAGGGGGTGCCTGTGCGCGAGCAGTGGCTGCATGAAGTGAAACGCTATGAGGAGCAAGTTTTATCCGCCAGAAACAGCTTAGTTCAGAACACTTAATTTATGGCAGAGTCAGGGTAGTGCAATGAATAACAATCTCATAGAAGCGACGCCGTGTCCGGCGTCGTTTTTTTACGTCGACATTAACCATGATTCTATGATCTGTTTCCAGTGAAAAAAAAGAGATGATTTTGTTCTATGGGATGCATCAATTTGTGTATTACACCCGGCTCGTACCTCGTGCTACGATAACCGTGCGCATGAGCGTCCTATTAATTTGAAAGCGCTTCACATTGTGGACAGGATAGAGTCTCATGCTTCAGGCATATGAAGGGGTTACTTTACCCAAAGGAGGTCGATAATATATGAAAAAAGGAAGACCGTGGAAAATTGGAGCCGCGGCGTTGATGCTGGCTTCGCTCCTGCCATCCGGGATGGGCAGCGCTGAAGCGGCACTGACCGAGGTGCCGTACGCCATGGATTCAAGCAATCAAGCGGGTTGGTGGACGCCGCTCGAGACGTATGGAACGGGTTTGGAGTATGCCTACATGGCATATAACGCACCCGGAAGCGACGAGTCCAAGCACAAAGTATATATCGCCCGGCGTGACGGGAACGGATCATGGTCCAACATTCCGGTAATGAACGGCAGCGCGGTTGCGGAATACAGTGATGATTTGGGGCACAACCAGCCCTCGATCGCGCGGGACGGAAGCGGCAGGTTCCACGTGTTCGCTTCGATGCACCACGAAGCATGGCACTATTTCCGGTCCGATACGGTAGGGGGAGCGCCGCAAAACCATTCCGCCGATATGCCGACGCCTTCTACCTTTAAAGGCACCTATCCCGTCTTGACCACGGCACCGAACGGAGACGTATACCTGTTGATCCGGTCCGGCTGTGTATAACGCGTCCGAAACCAAAGCGGCCATCGATATTACATGGGCTGGCTCCGTGCCACGGGTGTACTACGCCAAAAGCAGCGGTACGGACCGCGCATTTATGGCCGTACCGTCGGGCGGCGGCTGGAGTCAAACGTCCATTGCGCCAGGCAAGCCAATCGAGCGGCTTAGTGTAGAGCGCAATGATAACGGTGTCGACATTTTGTATCTTGTGGACGTCACGAACCGCAAGCTGTATTACGGAAGAAATTGATTAACAAATCACGGGACCCCCTCCATTTTCCCGTGCTGACCGTTTAAAGAAGAGATGTTAACAGGAGGCGAGGAACGCTTCTGCTGGGGACTCGAAGTCATCTTGCAGGGAATCCGTCATGCTTCGTTGAGGAGCTGCTGGCAAATAGCTTCAAGGGGAGAGTAAAGTATATCAAGGGTTTATCCGAAGGACCGCATATGGGATGCGGTTCTTTTTCTTTAGACGGGGAGGTGCAGCAGGTTGTCAATAGAACGATTTGATGCTTTTAACGGGCTTGTACGATACAAATTTACACTCTTGAACAAACATTGTTATCCAGGGACATGGTGTGAGATATAATGGGAGCACCTAGTGTGAAAAGGAGTTCATCGTTATGCGGAAATGGCTCAGCCACCTCGTCCCCCATAAGCTGAAATACCGGTTATTTGCCCTGTTTGCGCTCGTCATTTTGCTACCGTTCAGCGTGCTGAATTTGTACAATTACCAGAAAATCGAATCGCTTGTCCAAAATAAAATCAGCGAGCAGAGCCATGAGCAGCTGGACAATCTGCACCGGTCGCTCGAGGATCAGCTCAGCATCGCGTTCAAGACGCTGATCTTTCTGGAACAGGATTCTGAAGTCAGGCGCATCCTGCAGAAGCCGGAGGAACGGTCGGTCCTGGACAACAAGGAGATCATGGAAGACAAGTTCAAAGGGCTCAACAACAGCTTTTTCCTGTACAATCCGTCCGTCTATTTCACGCTTCTCGATAACAGCGGCCATGTGTATACGTCTTATCCGCCGAATACTTCCCTGAATTACAGCCAGATTACTTCGAACGCATCTTTCAAAGCGCTTCAGGAATCCAAGTCCTCTTATCTCTGGGTGTCCGACGACGCTAATTACGTGTCACGGGATATCAGCAAAAGCCCGAGCCTGCTGTCTCTGTATGCCGAACTGCGCGACCGGAACAACCGGGCTTACGGCTTGGCGCGCATCAGTATCGATTTTTCCTTTTGGTTTCAATCCATGCTGCAAAAATCCGAGAGTGATCAAGCATACTTCATCATGACCCGTACCGGTGAAGTGATCGCCAGGTCAATGCCCGATTCGTCGCTGTCGGCCACAGCCGTCAAAGAAATTGCGAACATGCCGCAGAGCGGCCATTGGACGGATCAGCAGTCCGATACGCTGGTGAATTACAGCTATTTATCTTCCCTGGATTGGTACCTCGTGGACCGTATTCCGCTTCACCTGCTGTTCCGGGAAATCGAAACGCTGAAGAAGCAATACTTCGTGACCTTTTATGCCATTACCGCCGCGTTTATAGCGGTTGCTTTCATGATCGCCCATGCGTTTACAAGGCCGTTGTCCCATATGCAGATGAAGATGAAAGAGGCGGTCCGCAAAGATCTGATGATCCGGCTGCCCGAGAAGCGGTACAAAGGAGAAATTTTGGAACTGACCCGGACGTTCAATACGATGATGGTCGATATGAACGGGTTGGTCCAGCGGCTTCGTGCCGAAGAACGGCAGAAGGATGCGGTGCATTTTCAAATGCTGCTCGCTCAGATGAACCCCCATTTTCTGCTGAATACGCTGAACACGATCAAGTGGATCGGCCTCCGGAACGGAAACGAAGAAATCGTGGAGATTTGTTTGTCGCTAGGGAAGCTGCTGGAGACGAGCCTCAACTCCGACGTGGACCTGATTCATCTCCGTGATGAAATTGAGCTTACGCGAGCGTTCCTCTATATTCAACAGGTGAGATACGGGAACCGTTTTCAAGTGGAGTTCAGCTATGATGAGGACTTGGTGTACGCGCTGGTGCCGAAGCTGAGCCTGCAGCCTCTGGTGGACAATGCAATCAAGCACGGCATCGGCAATAGGGCCGAAGGCGGGCGGATTCTGATCCGGATGGGACGCAGCCGTGTTCTGCAGGGACGGTTAACTTTGGAAGTCGAGGACAATGGCGTCGGTATCGAGCAGTCCAGCAAAAATCAGGCCGAAGACCGCAAGCGTCCGAGCATCGGATTGCAAAATGTAAGGGAGCGGCTGCGCCTTTTGTTCAAGGATAAAGGGGAGCTTGAAATCATTCCGCTTGAGCAGGGAACGCTGTGCCGGATGCACCTGCCCGTGCTGCTGTCCGAGCCTTATGTGAATACGCGTCAATCGATATCATGAAAGAACGATCTATGAGGAGCTAAAGTTTGATCTGGCTGATTTCTTGGGATGTGAACCGTTCTAAGTCTGAGCTGTGACTCTGTTTGGTTGCTTCTATCTAGCTGTTAAGGAGTGAAAGCGCATGTGGAAAGTGCTGCTGGTTGAAGACGAAACCTTCGTGAGGGAATCGGTCAAGGAGATCATCCGGTGGGAGGAGATGGGCTTTACGCTCGCGGGAGAAGCGAGTAACGGTCTGGAAGCGCTGCCGATGATCAAGAACGACCCGCCGGATCTGGTGCTGTGCGATATCGTCATGCCGCAGATGGACGGCCTTGAACTCCTGCAGGAAACGCGGAAAGCCGGCATCGGGTCCAAATTCGTCATGCTGACCTGCATCGGGGACTTTGAATCCATGCGCAGAGCGATGGAATACGGGGCGTCCAACTATATTTTGAAGCTGTCCATGAGCGTGAAGGATCTTCGGGAGACGCTGGTTAAAGTGAGCAGGGAGCTGTCTGCCCGGCAGTCGCCGATCGAACGTCCGGTTCGGCAGCCGGCGGCCCGGGAGAAGATTACGCACCCGGAAGTAAACAAAATTATGGAGTATATCGAACAAAACTACGATCAGGACATTACGCTCAAATCGCTCGCCCGTTATGTCATGATGGGGGAAAACTACGTCAGCGCCTTGTTTAAAAAGAAAACCGGGGAGACCTTGATCCACTACCTGCACCGGACCAGAGTCGAGAAGGCCATCGAATACTTGACGACGACGGACCTTCCGGTCAATCGGATCTGCCAGAACGTTGGTTTTATGAACGACAACTATTTTATTAAAATTTTCAAACGGATGACGGGAATGACCCCAAGCCAGTACCGGATGAAGCAATAGAACAAAATGCATGTTCAGTATCCGTTAAGAGCCGCCGAACTGCGTATTTCTGTTCCATGGGAATCATGATTCTGTTACTTACGGCGGGGCCCGCCGCTTTGCTATCCTTGAGCTGCAACAAACAATTCATTTTGATACGGGGGGCTTCAATTGAGAAAAAAAGGTTGGCTTGCGGGATTCGTATCGTTGGCGCTGATCGCGGGCGTGGTATCGGGCTGCTCCGGCGGCAGTAAGGGAGACGCCGAGGGGCCGGCGGGCAGTGCAAAAGCCGCTTCGTCCGCTTCAGGCGGTGCCGTCAAACTGAAAATGTGGGGCGGAGTTCCGCCGGAGGCCGGGCCGCAGGAAGTAGTGGATGCCTGGAACAAGGATCACCCGGACATTCAAGTGGAATATGTGCGCTTTGTAAATGATGATGAAGGCAACTTGAAGCTGGACACGGCGATTATGACCGGACAGGATGTAGACCTGTTCGTCAACTATTCCGCTTCGCAGGCGTCAAAACGGGTGGCTTCGGGGGCCGCGGCTGACCTAAGCGCCTTCACGGACTATAATATCGATGAGAAAATGGGGCCCGAAGCGGCCGGCTGGAAAATCGACGGCAAATATTACGGCGTGCCGACGACGAAAAGCTCCTTTTTCGTTGCGCTGAACAAGGATGCCCTGGATGCAGCCAACCTCCCGGTTCCGAAGGACTGGACCTGGGATGAGATGAGGGAATACGCCAAGAAGCTGAAGAAAGGCGACGGCTATGGATTTATCCAGAATACAGAGCCGTTCGTCGACCCAATCGACTCCGTGCTCGCGAAAGAAGGGTATACCCAGGCGGACGGAAGCTCCAACCTGGATCATCCGCTCGTGCGCAAATGGCTGGAAAGCTTGTACGGCATGATGAAGGATGACAAAACGACGCCTCCGCTCGGCGAGCAGCTGACATCCAAAATGCCGGTCGAGCAAATGTTCCTCAGCGGTGAAGTGCCGATGCTGAACATCGGTGCATGGCTGCTCCGCAGCTCCAACAACTTTACGGATTATCCGCGCGACTTCAAAATCGCGTTCGCCCCGGTACCGAGGCTGGAAGAAGATGCGGCCAACTATGTGACGCGCGGCGGTATAGGCGATTATATTTCGATCAACGCCAAATCCAAGTATCAGAAGGAAGCCTGGGAGTTTCTGAAATGGTATGCGGACGGCGGTATGGCGCCGATGGCGGCGGGAGGGCGTTTGCCTGCATCGAAGGATGCCGATCAGGATGCGGCGATGAAGAGCATGCTGGGCGACAAGGGAGACACCTACGATCAGGAATCCTTAATGTACGTCATGTTCGACAACAAGACGCCGACTTTTGTCCGTACCGTTCCACAAGAGGTTATGGATCTGCGTTCACAGGAATACGAGAAGTACTTCCTGGGATCGCAGGACCTGGACGCGACGGTGGCGGCCATGGTCAAACGGCATGACGAATATGTAAAATCCAATCCGCAGCAATGACCTATTGCAATGGAGGCGATACGATCACCTGATTACAAGGGACGGCCAAGTTTAACGGCCGTCCCTTGCTGCATGCTGGATACTTGGATCTAAGCAAAGAAAGTACCCAGGCAAGGAAAAAAAATCTGGGAACAACAGCGATCGGTGGAAACTTTATACGCTTGCCCCTAGACGGATTCGATTGCCTGATTATCCATAGAACGATTTGATGAACAAGCGCCGCGTGGTTGTCCCGAGGCGCTTTTTTTGCATCATTTTGTGATATGAAGACGATGGTTTTGTTCCTTCTGCGAAACGTCCCGGCTTGCTAGACTGAGGACATCAAAAACAAGAAGGTAGGCGAAACACATGAACAACCATTGGATGAGAAGGCAGCGCGGGCTGGGTTACGTCTTCATCGGGCCGAGCATGATCGGCGTACTGCTGTTCTTTCTCATACCGGCCGCATACTCTCTGGGTCTGGTCTTCACGGATTACAAATTCATGAATCCCAAGGTCGGGTTCGTCGGTCTCGATAATATTACCCGGATGCTGCACGACAAGCTTTTCTACCTGTCACTTAAGAACACCGTGCTGTTCCTCGTGGCGGTGCCGCTGTCCATTGCGCTTGGCTTTGTCGTCGCGGTGATCCTGAATCAGCGGATCTATTTGAAAAAGCTTCTGCGCGCCCTGTACTTCATGCCTTACATTACGAGCGGGGTGGCCGTCGCGTTTGTCTGGATGCTGCTGTTCCAGCCGAAGCAGGGCCCGATCAACGGATTCCTCCGCGGCATCGGCATCGAACACCCGCCGGGTTGGCTGTCGACGACCGCCTCTTCGATGTTTGCGATCGACATCATCTGGATTTGGTTCCTGATGGGCTATAACATGATCATTTATTTGGCCGCGCTTCAGGAAGTATCGCCGGAGCTGCTGGAAGCCGCGAAGATCGACGGTGCCCGGGCGGGACAGCTGCTCCGCAAAATCATCTGGCCGCTAGTGAGCCCCACCACGTTTTTGCTGCTGGTGACCGGCATGATCATGACAATCAAGACGTTCGGCATCATTCAGGCGACGACGCAGGGCGGCCCCGGAAACAGCACGACCATCCTGTCCCTGTACGTTTACCAGAACGCCTTCCGGTATTACGACATGGGCTACGCCGCCACGATATCGTGGGCGCTGTTCATCATCATCCTCATCATTACAGTGATCCAATGGATCGGCCAAAAACGATGGGTTCATTACTAAGAGAAAGAGAGGCCTGAAGCATCATGGAACTCCAAAAACGACTGCTGGCCGGCACGCCGGGCAGGCTGATGGTGACACTGATCATGCTGGCGCTGGCCATCGTGATGGTTATGCCTTTTCTATGGATGATCAGTACGTCTTTGAAAACTCCGACCGAAGTGTTCAAATACCCGATCGAATGGATTCCCGCGCATCCGACGTGGGAGCATCACCTCAAGGTGTGGACCGGACCGAAAAGCTTCGGTACCTATTACCTGAATTCGCTAAAGATTGCCCTGATCGGCATGGCGGGAGCCACGTTTTTATCCGCGTTCGCGGCATACGGTTTTGCCCGGATTGAATTCAAGGGAAGAAATGCGCTGTTCATGCTATATTTATCCATGATGATGATTCCTCCACAGGTACTGTTCGTGCCGAAGTTCATCATGTTTGAATGGGCCGGCATTTATAATACGCATCTCGCACTCATTCTGCCCGGCTTGTTCACGATATTCGGCGTATTCATGCTGCGCCAGTTCTTCCTGTCCATTCCCCATGAGATTTCCGAATCGGCCTTTATCGACGGGGCGGGGCACTTCCGGATTTTCTTCCGGCTCATTCTGCCTCTCGCCAAACCGGCGCTGGCCACCTTGGCCATTATCGATTTCTCCTGGCAGTGGAACGATTACGAGAACGCGCTGGTCTTTTTGATCGATGAGCGGCTGTACACCATTCCACTTGGACTTCAAAACTTTATCCTGGAAAATACGGTGGACTACAACGGCATGATGGCTGCGGCGTCTGCGGGCATTATCCCGATGATCGTCGTGTTTGCGATCGGCCAGCGCTATATTATTCAAGGTTTGACCAACTCTGCGGTGAAAGGGTGAGAGGATGAAAACCGAGACGATACGAAGCGACGTTACCGTCATTGGCGGCGGGCTGGCCGGCGTATGCGCCGCCATTGCGGCGGCAAGGCTTGGCAGCCAGGTCGTGCTTGTGAACAACCGCCCGGTTCTGGGAGGCAATTCAAGCAGCGAGGTGCGGGTGTGGGTATGCGGGGCGACCGCGCACGGCATCAACCGGTACGCTAGGGAGACCGGCATCATGGGCGAGCTGTTCGTGGAGAACCAGTACCGCAATCCGGACGGCAATCCGTACCTTTGGGATTTAGTAATTCTGGAAGCGGTGCGGGCGGAGCCGAACATCACGCTGCTGCTGAATACCGATGTGCATGAAGTTGAGGCGGACGGTCCGGAGGAGAACCGGACGATCCGGTCGGTAACCGGCTGGATGATGGGCTCCGAGCGGCGCATCCGCATGGAAAGCCCTGTCTTTCTGGATTGTACAGGCGACGGACTCGTCGGCTTTATGGCGGGTGCCCGCTACCGGATCGGCCGGGAGGCCTCCCGTGAATACGGGGAAGCGTGGGCGCCGGAGAAGGCGGACGGTATTACCTTGGGCAGTACGCTGTTGTTTTATACGAAGGACGCGGGTCACCCCGTCCGGTTCGTACCGCCTACCTTCGCCAAGGACATTACGCAGACGCCGATTCCCATTAAGCGGGTCATCCGCAGCGGCGACTCGGGCTGCCATTATTGGTGGATCGAGTGGGGAGGCGAACTTGATACGGTCCATGACAATGAAGTCATCCGGGACGAACTATGGTCGGTCATCTATGGGGTCTGGGATTATATTAAAAATTCAGGGCGGTTCGATGCCGACGCCATGACGCTGGAATGGGTCGGTTCCATTCCTGGAAAAAGGGAGTACCGCCGCTTTATCGGCGACTATGTGCTGAACCAGAACGACATCATCGCGCAGGAGCCGTTTCCTGACCGCATCGCCTTTGGCGGCTGGTCCATCGATCTGCATCCGCCGCAGGGGATGTATGCCGAAGCCAGCGGCTCCAAGCATATGCACGCGGACGGCATCTATCATATTCCGTACCGCTGCCTGTATTCGGCGAACGTCTCGAACCTGCTGTTCGCCGGCCGCAATATCAGCGCTTCCCACGTGGCTTTTGGCACCACGCGTGTCATGGCAACCTGCGCAGTGATGGGGGAAGCGGCCGGCACCGCCGCATCGCTGTGCGCGGCGAAGGGCGTGTCGCCGCGAGATATTTACCGCTCTCATCTGCTCGAGCTGCAGCAGACGCTGCTTCGGCAGGACGCGTCTGTCATCGGCCTGCGGCATGAAGATGACCGGGACCTGGCCCGCCAGGCAAAGGTATCGGCCTCGTCGGTCCGCGGCAGCATCGCCGTCACCAAACCGCATTCAGCCTGCCGGCTGGAGCGGGACGCCGCGATATTGTTTCCGGTGGAGCCGGCGGTGGAAGGGCTGGAGCTGCTTGTGAACGCGAGCGAAGATACCCGTCTAGCCGTGGAACTGTGGGACACCGGCCGGCCGGAAAACTATATTCCGTGCTCAAAGGTGGCTGAAGCCGAAGCAGTCGTCTCCAAAGGCGAAGCACAGTGGGTAACCCTACCGCTGGCATGGGCACCGGAATCGCCGCAGAATGCATTTGTCATCATCCGCGGGAATCCGGACATCAGCCTGTACCGGTCGTCCGAACCGCTCAGTGGCGTTATCGCTTTTGAGAAAGGGGCAATCCCGAACGCTTCGGCCGACTTGGAGGACCATGACGAGAATCAGCCTGTCGTGGCCTGGAGTATGAAGTCGCTGGTCCGGCTGCCGTTCTGCTTCAAGGTTCTGGGTACGACCGGTGCCTATTGGCCGGCGAAGGCGGTCGGCGGATACAAGCGGCCATTCGGCGGACCAAATTTATGGGCATCGGATACGATTGGGCCGGGGGACGAGGCGTGGCTGCAATTGACATGGGAGAAAGAAGTCGCACTGCAGGAGGTAAGGCTGACCTGGAACGACGACGTCAACGAAGACCTCATCAACTTGCATCATCACCGGACGCCGTTTCAAATCATCCCTGAACTGGTCAAGTCTTACCGGATCGAGGCACGCTCTCAAGGAGAGTGGAGTAAGATCGCCAGTGTTAAGGATAATCGGCGAAGAAGCAATGGGATCGGTTTGAGCGAATGCATATCCGCCGATGCTTTGCGCCTTGTGATCGAAGAAACGAACGGTGCCTCCGCCGCCGAGCTCGTGGAGATTCGGGTATATTGATTGGAAAGAAAAGGGGACACATGATCGCAAATGTACTGTTTGAGGCAGCCATCCACGAAGATGGCTGCCTTTTCGAGTGAGCGTAAGCTAGATAGTTGGTCCTATGCCGAACCGCAGTATGAGACGAAGTTCCCTTTTTGTTGGAAAACTGAACCAAATCCGGGTGAATGACGTAGTACTGAATAGTCCAAACAAAAGGAGGTTCATTCATGAAAAAAAGGATGGCATGGCTTCTGACTGCCGCACTGACATTGACGCCGCTGGTTCCTACTGCAGCAATGGCGTCCGG
Organism: Paenibacillus rhizosphaerae; assembly: GCF_014192015.1. Taxonomy (GTDB): domain Bacteria; phylum Bacillota; class Bacilli; order Paenibacillales; family Paenibacillaceae; genus Paenibacillus_AQ; species Paenibacillus_AQ rhizosphaerae. Next base: position 1,434,746 of record NZ_JACHXJ010000001.1, read on the forward strand.
CACGGAAGCAACGGTTCCGGCCACCAAAGGGCTTAAACAAATCGCCGCGGAGAAAGCGGAACTGCTCACGAAGCAGTACGGGACGGTCAGCGTACAGTACGCGCTCATCGACCAAGGAAAGATCCAACTCTCCGGCCAAACCGGAAAGAATGATCAGGGGGGTAAAGTTCCGTTAACGAGCGGCACGATGTACGGCATCGGCTCAACGAGTAAAATGTTTACGACAGCTGCCATTATGAAACTGGTCGATGAGGGGAAAATCAATCTGGATACCCCGCTTGTACAGTACATACCGGAATTCAAAATGAAGGATGAACGCTACAAGCAAATCACACCGCGCATGCTGCTGAACCATTCCTCCGGGATTCAAGGTTCCAGCCTGAATAATGCGTTTTTGTTTGAAGACTCGGACCCTCACGCGCACGACACCCTGCTTGAGCAGCTGTCCAAGCAAAGCTTGAAGGCCGATCCGGGCGCTTTCTCGGTGTATTGCAACGACGGCTTTACGCTGGCGGAGATCCTGGTGGAACGCGTCAGCGGGACGAAATTTACCGCCTTCGTTCATCAATACTTCACCGAACCGCTGGACATGAAGAATACCAAAACTCCACAGGATATGGTGGATACGTCCCTCACCGCAGGACTGTATTATCCCGGCATCCAGCAGCAGCTGCCGAATGAAACGGTGAACGTGATCGGAACGGGAGGCATATATTCCACGGCAGAGGATTTGGCGCGGTTTTCGCAAATTTTTACCGGGCAACAGCCAGGCATCCTGTCCGCCAAGTCGGTGGAAGCCATGGGTCAGCCCGAATACAAAAAAGGACTGTGGCCGAAAGATGCGGATAATTCATTCGATTACGGCCTGGGCTGGGACAGCGTAAGACTGTATCCGTTTAACGATTATGGTATCAAGGCAGTCGTCAAGGGCGGGGACACGATTCTATACCACGCCTCGCTGATCGTCCTTCCGGAGCAGAATATGGCTGCGGCTGTCGTGTCTTCAGGCGGAAGCAGCTCGACGAACCAGCTGCTGGCGACACAGATTTTGCTGGAAGCGCTGAAAGAAAAAGGCTCGGTCAAAGAGATCAAGCCGGACAAATCGTTTGGTAAGCCGGTTCCTGCCAGCATGCCGGAAGATCTGAAGAAGGAAGCCGGATATTACGGCTCGAGCAACCAGCTGGTCAAGGTCGACCTGAAGGATGGAATGATGTCCGTTACGGTTCCGAATGTGCCTGAGTATCCGGCGGAGAAATATGTGTACACTTCGGACGGAACGTTCGTGAACGAAGCGGGTACCGCGAAAGTCAGCATTGTGAACGAAAAGAACGGATTGACTTACCTCTGGGTCCAGGAATACAGCACCCTTCCTGAGCTTGGGCAAATGGCATTGTCCCATTATCTGGCGCAAAAGCTGGACGGCAACCCGCTAACAAAGGACACGGCCAAAGCTTGGGATCAGCGTGAAGGGAAAACCTACTATCCGGTAAACGAGAAATACACATCGATCATGTATTTGATGAAACCTACGCTGGAGCTGAAACGGGCCCAGGATTTCCAAGGGTATTTAAACGACAAAAAAATTACCGGACCGAATGCGGCAGCGAGCGTCCTGCAGATTCCGGGCATGGGCGGCCGGGACACGTCAGAGTACAACTTCTATAAAAAAGACGGAGCCGAATACCTGGAGGCCGCTGGCAGCGTGTTCGTCAGCGAGGATCTGGTGAAGCCGCTGTACCATGGCAAACAATCGACCGTCAGCATCAAGGCAGATGGAAATGCGAGATGGTTCACGGTTCCGAAGCAAGCCGCCGGAAAAACGATGACAGTGAAACTTCCGGCCGAAGGAGGATTCGTCGTTTATGACGCTGAAGGCAACCTCGTAAATATGAGTGAAGTCAGCGGATCCAACCAAGTCGTCCTGCCTAAGGACGGAACCATTGTTTTCGCAGGTGACGCCGGATCTTCGTTCAGCATCAAACTGGACACAAAGTAAGGTAATATACGTAATAAGCTATCATATCACTCATCATTTCAATCGGTTTAACGTAAAACCACCGTATCTTCTATCTAATGGAGGGGCGGTGGTTATTTTATTACAGCGGGGCAATATCCTTGCCGAAACAAATGAGCTGCGTCCACTTGGATTACCCGGCCCGTATACAGTAGAATAAGTAAAATCGAACTCGCAGGAGGCGGTCGAACCAATGAACAACAGTGAAGCGTGGAAGCAGGCCGAACATGCTCTATCCCGAATGGAAGTGCTGAAGCAAGGCAGCAACGAGCCGGTGGCCATTGCCGGCGAATCGGAGGATTTAGTCTGCATCGGCATCGGAACCGACGCGGCAGTGTTTGTGTACGAACCGCTTCCAGCGTATGCATATAAACTTTATACCGAAGCAGCGCTTCCGAAGAAGCAGGCGGAAATTCTAGTGTACAGCCGGTTGGAGGGCAGTCCGTTTTTTCCTGTGTTTTATGGGGCAGGGGAGCGCTATGTCGTCATCAGCCGGGAAGATGGCATGACTCTGTATGACTGCCTCCTCTATGGAATCCCGGTGCCAAGGCAGGTCATCGACGATGTGAATGCCGCCCGCGCGTATGTAAGGAGCAAAGGGCTCAACCCAAGGGACATTCATCTGAAAAATGTGCTGCTTCAGGACGGGCGCGGGAAAGTCATTGACGTGTCAGAATATGTCCAGAGCGGAAACGATAAGCGCTGGGAGCATCTGGAATGGGCGTATGATAACGTGTATCCGCTGCTGGAAGGGAAAAGGCTTCCCCTATGGCTGATCGAAGCCGTAAAAACGGCATACAATCATCTTGATCCGCTGAACATCAATTTGCAGGAATTTTCCGAGCGCATACGTAAGCTTTTTATGAAAAAATAGGTGGCCTGCCTCTTGACCCTCACATTAGTGTCAGGGTTTACAATAAAGACCGGTCGGGCAGGGAGGAGGAGATGGCCTTGAACATAGGAGAATTGGCGGAGCGGACCGGCGCCAGCATTCGTTCCCTTCGTTACTACGAACAAAAAGGGCTGCTTGCGCCGCTGCGAAAGGAGAACGGGTACAGGGAATATACCCCGTTTGCGGTCGAGCAGGTGCAGGCGATTCAACTGTATTTAAATCTTGGATTGTCCACCGACGAAATATCCGGAATTTTGCAGTGCGTCCTGCAGAACAAGGAAGCCTTTTGCAAAGATGTGCTGCCGATCTACCAGCAAAAGCTTCAGGAGATCGATAAACAGATTCAGGTGCTGACGAGCATCCGGGCCAATTTGACCGAACGTATCGATTCTATCCTGCTCGAACGATCTATTTCCGGTGAGGAGGAATGTTAAGTGAGCATCCTAACGGTCAATGATACGACGTTTGCGTCGCAAATAAGCGCACAGGGAACCACTTTAGTCGAATTTGGAGCGGTATGGTGTCCTCCCTGCAAGAAGCTGCTCCCCATGCTGGACGAATTGTCCGGTGAATTGGGTGATCAGGTGCAGTTTCTTCAGGTGGACTGCGATGAGTCTCCTGCTACCGCCAGCCATTATCAGGTGATGTCGGTTCCAGCGGTCATCGTGTTCCGCGACGGGGAGGCCGTCGAGAAGCTGGTCGGTCTGCGGCCGAAGAGCGTTTACGAGCAGGTTGTAGCCAAGCATAGCTAAATAGAGTCATGAAGATGTAAGCGGGGCTGGCCGATTTGTCCGGCAAGCGGGATGCATGGCAGCATCTGCAGCAGATGATTCGATTTGGCGCGATAGTAGACAAAAAGGCGGCGATTCCGGAAGCATGGGTTTCATGTGTGCCGGTCGCCGTCTTTGCCTGTTTGGGGAAGGAATAAGAAAACACAAACGAATCGATAAAAACGACATGTTAAACGGTGAAAAGCCTTGTTAATATGTAAGCGATTTCAAAATAAGAGAGGTGGGATATGATTTGACGGGTTGGAGGAAAAAGCTTAGCGCAAGTCTGATCGTATTAATGATCTGCTCCCAAGCGGTAATGGCCGGAGGGAAGCAGGCTGTTGGCGCCGCTGCAGCCGAGGACGTTAATTTGGCGTTTGGCAGTACGGCGAAGGCAAGCTCGGGCAGCGCAGCGAACGCGGTGGACGGCAAAGGCGAAACCGTATGGCAGCCATTGGCCGCCGACAGAAAGGATGATATGAACGTGTGGCTTTCCATCGACTTGGGTCAGGAGGAAACCTTCAACAAGGTGATGTTCAACCTGAACCGGGCAGACAATCTGAAGGATTACCAGCTGCTGTATTCCAACGACCAGACGAATTGGAATGAAGCATTCAGGAAAAACAAGGATTTAAGCGCATCGGAAACAGCCAGCTTTGAGGCGGTCAGCGCACGGTATTTGAAGCTGAGTCTGAACCTTAGCAAAGACCTGAACGTGCAGCTGTCCGAGCTGTCCGTGTATAACAGTACGGAGGCACCTGCACCGGCGGATCTTCAGCGGATCTATTTTACCGATGCGGCCGGAAAGGAATACCCGAACAACAGCGAAATCCGGCTGGACAAAGGAGAAGAAGCGACGCTTTTTTTGAAAGGTGAACTGAAATCCGGCAGCGTCGTGGATTTAAGCGAAGTGGCGAAAACCTATAAGTCTTCCACCATGGACGTTTCCGTGTCCCCGTCGGGAACCGTGACGGCGAATCAGGTCGGGGCTTCGCTGTTGCAGGCGGTCGTACATACAACGGAAGATTTGAAGACAAGCGACCTTTGGGTGGTGGTTGATGATCCCGCAGCCTTTCAAGGCGAAGCCTATGTCGTCAATTCCACGCTGACGCATCCGCGGATGAAGACGGAGATCGGGCAGCCGGCCGTCATCGAACCGCAGGACGTTTATCCGACCGTATCCCTGACTCCTACCGTGAACGGAAATGTCACTGGCGATTTGATTTATAATGGAAGCAAGACAGTTGACACCTGGATGAAGACGGCGCTGACTAAAGGAGAAGCGGTGGAATGGACGCCTGTGGGGAAAGCGGACCGGCAAGGCTCTTATCAGCTCCGCTTGAAGATTGAACAGAGCGGCAAGGAACCCGTGTATGAGTCTTATTACTTTACGGTACTTGATCCGAAAAGCATACCTGCCGGACAAAGCCAAATCGCTTTTTCGGGCAAAGACGGAGAGATGGTATACGTGGGCGATTACCGCGGCAACAAAATTCTCGACTTCTCGAATGTCGGCTACATGGGCGGCGGTGTAAAAATCCCGAACGTGCCTGTTCAAGCCACCGTATCTCCGGGAGACGGTGATGACACCGCGCGCATTCAGGCGGCGATCGACGAAGTTGCCCGGCTTCCGCTCGGCAAGGACGGGTTCCGTGGGACGGTCCTGCTGAAAAAAGGCAGATATGACGTCGGCGGCACGCTGACCGTCAAAGCCAGCGGGATTGTGCTGCGGGGCATGGGCCAGGACGAAAAAGGAACGCTCATATACGGCACAGGGGCCAATCCGCGCAATTTGATTGAAATCGGGGAGAATGTCGGCCTTACTTTGGACAGCGGCTCTAAGCAGACGATCTCCGATTTGTATGTGCCATCGGGTTCACGCACCTTTCACGTGGAAGACGCCAGAGCCTATCATGTAGGCGACCAAATCGTCGTCCGCCGGATCGGGGATAAAAACTGGATTCATGCGATCGGCATGGATTATATTTACAATCGTCCGGGCGGCACGGTAACCCAGTGGTCTCCATTCAACCTGGATTTCGACCGGGTTATCACGGCCGTCAACGGCAATTCCATTACGGTCGACGCGCCGCTGGCGAGCGCGATCGAACGCCAATGGGGCGGTGGCGAAATTTACAAGTATACGGATGAAGCCCGCATTCAGCAGGTGGGCGTCGAAAATATGCGGGTGGATTCGGATTTCGATCCGAGCGTCATCGATACCGTAATGGATAACGATACGACCGATCCGTATTATGCAGACGAGAAGCATGCCGAGCGCTTTGTCGTGTTTAACAGCGTGAAAAACGGCTGGGTCCGGGATGTGACGGGGTATCATCTGTCGTACTCTCTCGTGCAGATGAGCCGCAACTCCAAATGGATCACCGTTCAGGACAGCAGTATGCACGACATGGTCAGCATCATCACCGGCGGCCGCCGGTACGTTATCCATCAGATGGGCCAGCTGAATTTTGTGCAGCGGATCTACACGGAGACTGCGCGGCACGCGTTTGTCGTTGACAGCAGGGTACAGGGGCCAAATGTGTTTCTGGATGGCGAAGCCGTCAAAAACTACAACACCAGTGAACCGCATCACCGCTGGTCCGTAGGCGGACTGTTCGACAACATCAAAGCCCCGATCTCTATCCGGGACAGAGCCTGGCTCGGCAGCGGTCATGGCTGGGCCGGGGCCAACTATGTGAGCTGGAACACGGAGGGAGAGCTCACCTCCCAGCAGCCGCCGACCGCGCAGAACTATGCCGTCGGTCATGTCGGCGAAAATGTGCCCGGTCTGGTTCCGAGCGACTATGATCCCCGTCCGCGCAGCGAAGGATACTGGGACAGTTACGGCCAGCATGTGACCGTTGAGAGCCTGTATAAGCAGCAGCTGGAAGAGCGGCTGGGCAAAATAGCGCTGAACAACATACGAGAGTAACCTACAGCTGGTTTAGAGCAAAGCGGCATCCGCATTTTTCTTGAAAGAAACCAAACCATGATTCCCAATCCCTGTTCACTCGTTTAGAGGTACGGCGGACGGGATCATGGTTCTTTTTTATCTAAGCATAAAAAAACACAACCGCCAGAAATCTATGCCATGGAGAGACGGGCGGATCAGGAGTAGCATGGAGGCTGGAAACACGCAATGTGCGGGATAAATACGAAAGATGCTTTTTAAGAGAAGGAGGTCTATTTATGAAAGCGCTTCTCGTTGGGCTGGGAGGTTTTGGCGGCGGCTGGTACCGGAAGCTCCGGTCCCAGCATGCGGATATCGAACTCGTTGTTGCAGATAAAGACCCGGGTAAAAGGTCGATCGTAGAGGCCGATGGAGTCCCTTTTTACGAAAATGTACAGGAAGCCATCGAGCGGGAACAGCCGGATCTGTTGATCAACGTCACCCCAAGGGAGGTTCACAAACGCATCAACGAGCTGGCTTTCGAGCATAAACTGCCGGTATTTTGCGAAAAGCCGATCGCCGACAATTACGAGGATGCCGCTGCGATGGTGCAGCGTGCTGAACAGGAGCAAATTCCGTTCATGATCGCGGAAAACTACCGTACGTTTCCGGCGGTTCGCAAGCTGAAGCAGCTCCTGAACGAAGGGGCGGTCGGTGAGCCGCGGTCCATGGAATGCGATTTTTTCAGGCAGCGCCAAAAAATAACGCTGGAACGGGACGAGGTGCTGGAAGAGGTCATCATTCACCATTTTGACCTGCTGCGGTATTTGTCCGGCCGCGAAGTGAGCAGGCTGTATGCATCGCGCAGGCATGTGTTTCATATTGTTATGGACCTGCAGGCCGGGATCCAGGCCTCGTTTCGCTGTTCCTTGAGCAGCCAGGGGCGGGAAACACAGTGGGCTGGCGATTGGCGGATCGAGGGATCGCTGGGCAGCTTGACCTTTGTGGGCGGCGTGCTCGAGCTCGCGACGGCGGAGGGCATCCGGCGATTCGAGGATTTTAGTGATGTGGAGGCCCCCGGGCCGTTCACCGAGTTTTTGCGGTCACTGGAGGATCACCGTCCGGGTGAAACGAATGCCAGAGATTATTTAAAAAATCAAGCTCTGGCGGATTACACGAGGCGGTCTCTCCGGACAGGCATTCCTGTGGATCCCTCGGACAGCTGGGGATATGGGCCGGCCGTCATCCGCAATTTTCTTCGTGCTGAGCTTAAAGGCTCCATAAGCCATGGGGGTGAAGGCTTGGTGCATGGAAGCAAGCTGTTCGGGAGCGAAGATTTCGATACGCCGCTGAAATTTCTGCATTATACGGTCATTCCGCCGGGGTCATCCATCGGCCTGCATGGTCACCGCGAGGATGATGAATTGTACGTTCTGCTCGAAGGAAGCGGCTTGATGACGGTGAATGGCCGAACGTACCGGGTGGAAGCCGGGGACATCGTCCTGAATAAGCCTTGGTGGAAGCACGGTCTTCGGAATGACGGGGATGTGCCGATCAAAGCGATCATTTTTGAGGCGGGCGTGTCAAAATAGTTGCTGCCAGCAGGGGAGACATGAGAATAGGTGAGGTGAGGCATATGGTCCAACAGAATAGCAGCTTGAAAGAGGAGATATCAGCGGATGCTCAAACTCTTCGATTATGGTACACCCGGCCGGCAGCCGGGTGGAATGAAGCGCTGCCCATAGGGAACGGGCGGCTGGGTGCAATGGTGTTCGGCACGCCGGGACAGGAAAAAGTCCAGCTCAATGAGGATTCGATTTGGTACGGCGGTCCGGGCCGGGCAGCCAATCCCCGGTCCCAGCCTTATTTGGCTGAGATCCGGATGCTGCTTAAGGAAGGAAGGCAGGCAGAGGCGGAGCACTTGGCGAGAATGGCGATGACGGCTTCCCCAAAATATGAGCAGCCATACCAGCCCCTTGGGGATCTGATGATCAAATTTCTTGAGCAGGAAGGGCCGGCGGAAGACTACGAGCGGCAGCTGGATTTGGAGCAGGCCGTTGTGGACGTTCGCTACCGGCACAAAGGCGTCCGGTATCGGCGAAGCTATTTTGTCAGTGAACCGGACGGGGTTCTGGTCATCAGGCTGACCGCGGACCAGCCGGGGCAGCTTACGCTGGCCGTCAATCTGATGCGCCGTCCGCTGGATTATGGCTGCCGAACCGAGCCTACGGGAGCCATCATTATGGACGGGGAATGCGGGGCAGACGGCGTCCGGTTTAGTGCGGCCATCTGTGCCGTTATCCAGGGAGGTCGGCAGAGGGTTATCGGTGACTATATCTCGATCGAAGGAGCGGATGCCGTGACCCTGCTGCTGACGGCGCACAGCACGTTTCGGGTGAAGCAGCCGGCAGAGGCTTGCCTGGAGCAGCTGGAGAGGGCAGCGTCCAAATCGTTTGCAACGCTGCTGAACCGGCATACGGAGGAGTATGCGTCCCGGTTCGGCCGCTTTGCGATCGATCTGACGCCGGACGGCGATTCGCATGCCGCGCTTCCTACGGACCAGCGGCTGCTCCGGTTACAGAATGCGTTGGGGCATGAAGGCGGCGGAGGAAACGCAAGGGATTTGCAGCCTGGAGAAGCCGAGATGGGGGATCCCGGACTGGCAGCCCTCTATGTCCAATATGGGCGTTACTTGCTCATATCCTGCTCCCGGCCGGGCACCCTAGCGGCCAATCTGCAGGGCATTTGGAACGACAGCTATACCCCGCCGTGGGAATCCAAATACACGATCAACATCAACGTCCAAATGAATTACTGGCCGGCTGAATTGCTCCATTTACCCGATTGCCATGAACCGCTGTTTGATCTGATCGACCGGATGCGGGCTAACGGACGGGCTACCGCACGCGAGATGTACGGCTGCCGGGGCTTTACCGCCCATCACAACACGAATCTGTGGGCTGAAACCCGGCCGGAAGGGATTTTGATGACCTGCACGGTGTGGCCGATGGGGGCCGCATGGCTGTGCCTCCATCTATGGGAGCACTACCGATTCGGGGGGGACCGGGCTTTTCTTGCCGAACGGGCATACCCGGCGATGAAGGAAGCGGCGCTGTTTCTTCTGGATTACCTGATCGAGGAAGAGGGCTTTCGGGTTACGGGACCGTCGGTATCTCCGGAGAACCGGTTTCTTCTTCCGGACGGCGGCAGCGGCAGCCTGTGCATCGGTCCGTCGATGGATTCGCAAATCGCGATGACGCTGCTGTCCGCCTGTGCGGAAGCGGCGGCGATCATCGGCGAAGCAGATCAAGCGTTTCTGGGGGAACTGCGTGAAACGATCGATCGCTTGCCGCGCCCGGCTGTGGGTAAACACGGGCAAATTATGGAGTGGCTGCGCGACGATGAGGAGGCCGACCCCGGGCATAGGCATATTTCGCAGCTGTTCGCCCTGCATCCGGGGGAACTGATTGATGTTCGGCACACCCCGGAGCTGGCGGCCGCTGCCGAGCGGACGCTCGCGCGGCGCCTCGCCGCAGGCGGCGGCCATACGGGCTGGAGCCGGGCCTGGATCGTCAATTTCTATGCCCGGCTTGGCATGGGGGAGGAGGCTCACGGGCATCTGATGAAGCAGCTTGCGGCTTCTACGTATCCGAATTTGCTGGACTGCCATCCGCCTTTTCAAATCGACGGCAATTTCGGCGGCGCCGCGGGAGCGGCGGAAATGCTGCTGCAATCCCACGCGGGAGAAATCCGGCTGCTGCCTGCCCTGCCAAAGGCATGGCCCTCCGGCCGTGTTGACGGCCTGCGGGCAAGAGGGGGGTATACCGTAGATTTGTCCTGGAGTAAAGGAACGCTTGATGAGGTGACCATCCGCTCCTCCAAGGCGGGCTTGTGTCGTCTATGGTCTCCCGTCCCCTTGGAGTTGACGGTTTCCGGTCATCTGGAAGCCAGTGCCTTGAATGAAGAGTTCAGTGATGACCATCCCGGTTTTGAATATGTTGTAACTTTGGCAGCCGAGGAAAGCTGCGGTATTCGGGCGCGCAAAGGATGAAGGCCACCATAATAAAACACAAGTGAAGCGACAAATCCCCATTCCGAGGGTCCGGACCAAACGATTAACATTAGCGATGAAGCGATCTACACAAAAAGGAGCGATATTTATGCCAGAACAAGCGCCAGCCGCCGTCTCAGCCGCCCGTCCGGCCTTGCCCGCACCCAAAAGGGGGATGAGCAATCTGCGCAAATACAAGGCGCTGTACCTGATCTCACTGCCTGGAATCATTTATTTTATCGTGTTTAAATACCTGCCCCTGCTGGGGTCCGTCATGGCGTTTCAAAACTACAACATCTTCAAAGGCTTTACAGGCAGCCCATGGGTCGGATTCGACCAGTTCCGCCGGATGTTCACATACCCGGAGTTTCTGCGGATTCTTGAGAACACGGTTCTGATCGGTTTCTATGATCTGATTTTTGCTTTTCCGGTTCCGATTATCTTTGCGCTACTCCTGAACGAACTTAGGAAAGTCGTGTACAAGCGGATTCTCCAAACCGTCGTCTATCTGCCGCATTTCCTCTCCTGGGTCATTATCGGGGGAATCATGATCGGCATATTGTCGCCGACGACAGGGATCGTGAACCAGGTACTGAACGCGTTCGGCCTCAAATCGATTTACTTTCTGGGCGAGGATTCGTATATCCGGAGCATCCTGGTCGGTACGGGAATCTGGAAAGACAGCGGCTGGGGCACGATCGTCTATTTGGCCGCGCTGGCCAGCGTAAACCCCGAGCTGTATGAAGCCGCCCGCATCGACGGTGCCAGCCGCTGGAGACAAACCCTGTCGATCACGATCCCGGCCATCCTGCCGACCATCACCATCATGTTCCTGCTCCATATCGGCAACTTCCTGGATTTCGGCTTTGAACGCGTATTCGTCTTCGTCAATTCGCTGAATGAAAGCAAAGGCGACATCCTCGACACCTACATTTACCGGGTCGGCCTTATTGACCAGCAGTACAGCTACACGACGGCGATCGGCCTCTTTAAATCGGTGGTCGGACTGGTGCTCGTCATGATCGGAAATACGCTGAGCAAGCGGGCTTCGGGCGAAGGACTATACTAGAAAGGAGAAGGATGGCACAATGAAAAATAAAGGCGGCTTATTTGACGGATTCAATTATATTTTTCTGACGCTGGTCGGATGCTTGATGGTGTTCCCTCTCCTCCATGTGCTTGCCAAGTCGTTCAGCAGCAGCCAGGCGATCAATGCGGGCAAGGTCAGGCTGATCCCGGTCGATTGGACGCTGACGAACTACCACGTGATTTTGGGCGACAGCTCGATCTGGCGGGCGTTTATGGTAAGCGTATTCATCACGGTCGCCGGGACGCTGATCAACTTGATCCTGACCGCTTCTCTGGCGTATCCGTTGTCCAGACCCGAGTATTCGATGCGCAAAGTCGTGCTGATTTTTATACTGATCACGATGATCTTTCAGGCGCCGCTGATTCCGAACTACATGGTGATCAAAAACCTGCATCTGATTGATTCGTTATGGGCTTTGATCATTCCGTCGGCCATCAGCGCGTACAACCTGTTCATCATGCGCTCCTTCTTCGTAGCTCTTCCGTCGGAGCTGATCGACAGCGCCCGGATCGACGGGGCGGGGGAGCTGCGCACGATGTGGAGCGTTATCCTTCCGCTGTCCAAACCGGCCATGGCGACCATGGGACTGTTCTATGCGGTATCCCACTGGAATTCGTATTCGTCGGCGCTGTATTTTATCAACAACCGGGCGCTTTACCCGCTGCAGCTTCGCCTCCGTGAGATCGTTCTGAGCAATGACCTCGGTCAGGCCGGTAACCTGCTTGAAAATGTGAACGAAATCTCTCCGGCTGGCGTGCAGATGGCGGTCATCATCGTTTCCGTCGTACCGATCATTATCGTGTACCCGTTTCTGCAAAAATACTTTATCAAAGGGATGCTGATCGGTTCGATCAAGGCTTGACGCTATCACTTTTACAGCTAAAAAAGTATACGTTTTCATAGATGCGAAATGTGATAAGATATTAAACATCAGTGCCATGGCTTATTGAGTGGCGCTCAAGTACAGTCTAGCAGACGGGTGTTTGGATTGGCGGGTGAATTTGGCTTTGCGCAGCGCAAAACAAGAGAGCGAAGCCTGTCAAACCGGTGTCAAATGGATGCAGGGAGGGGAAACGGTATGAAAAGACCAGCTTATTTCATTCTGGCGGCGGCCGTTATTCTCCTGATCTGCTATCTGGCCGGAAGCACGGACCGATTGGCCACTCCTTCGCCGCAACCGGCGCAGGATGGCGTGAATGAAACCTCCCCGCAGCCGGCAGCCTTCACCTTGGCGATATCCAACGGCGCAAGTCCTTATGCGGTGAATATGGCGGATCCATCCAAGGACCGCTGGGTCAAACAATTGGAAGCGCTGACAAATACAAAGCTGTCCATTCGTTTTATCTCGCTGAAGGATTTCGACCGGCGCATGCCGGTTATTCTTGCGGGCGACACCTATCCGGATGTCGTGCAGATGATCGGCGGGGCAAGCTCGGCCGCCATGGCCGGATCGGTCGAAGCGGGAATGTTCCTTCCGCTGGACGACTGGATTCAAACATACGCTCCGAATTTGTGGAAAGAAGTGCCGCCGGAGGCCTGGAAGGAAACCAGCTATGGGGGGCATATTTATGGAATTCCAGCCTGGCTGGGCAATCCGTCGCGACGGGCAACTTATATCCGATCGGACCTGCTGGCCCAAACCGGTCTGCCAGTACCGCAAACCGTCGGCGAATTCCTGGACGTGCTCCGCGCCTTCAAGAAGCTGGGAGTCGAAATTCCCTATGAGATGCGGGAGAATTTCAAGTACGCGGACGTCATTTTCGGCGCTTACGACGTGCTGGGTTACCAGTTCGAAGTCCGAAACGGCGAGGTGGTTCCGAAATTTTTGGATGAAGAACATATGATGAGGGCGCTGCAGGTATACCGGACGATGCTGAATGAAGGACTCATCCCCGAGGATTTTGCGACCGTCTCATCAACCGAATATACCCATGATATCGAAGCAGGCAGAGTGGGAAGCTGGACGGCGAACGCCGCCGGATTGCTGGATTTCCGTACCAAGCTCAGGGCTTCGGTTCCCGGGGCTCAAATCGATATCATCCCCTCACCGGAAGGGCCGGAAGGGACGAAAGGCTACGGTTTGTACAGCTCCGTCATCAATTCATTCTACATTAACAAGCATGTGCCCAAGGAAAAATTGATCGGTATTCTCCAATTTTTTGATTGGATGGTCTCTTACGAGGCTCAGCGTTTTTTTTCATTCGGCATCGAGGGCGATACGTATACGGAAGACCATGGGACGATTGCGTATCATTTTCCGAAGACCAGAGAGGAGCAGGACGAGGAGACCTTCCGCGAACTGCTGTGGCTGACACATGATCTGACGATCAACCGGGCCAGAACGAAGCTGGTGCCGGGCGGGGAGGATCTGCTCCATGCTTTGGACGCGACGCTGCCCAAGGAAGGGCTGGGAAGCATTGTCTTCGTTCCCGAGCTGGAGTCCTTCAGCGCTTATCCCGACCTTGCTTCAGAGCGTCCGAACCAGGCGCCGCCCGTGATCGTTGATCATATGGTTAAAATGATTTACGGCAAGGAACCGATCTCGGATTGGCCGAAGGTCGTCAGGGAATACCGGGAACGCGGCGGAAATGCGATTATTCAGGAAGCGACGGCGAGATACCGGGCCAAGCAGGGGGTGCTCATCCAGCACAACCGATAGGGATGCGACATTTCTTTTTCTTTTCGATGATGCAGCTGCGCTTTTTCTATCCGCTTTAGGAAGGGGTCTGATCCAATTGCGAGTTTTGATTGTGGAAGATGAGCCTGTTATTCAAAAAGGATTGGTCAAGATGGTTCAGCGTTATCCGGCTTCCTTCTCCGCGATTTATACCGCCGATGACGGGGAGGCCGCGTTCGAGACGATCCGGAATCTGGAACCGCACCTGGTGCTGACGGATTTGCGGATGAAGCGGATGGACGGACTGGAGCTGTGCGAACGGATACACCGGGAATTCAGCCACGTCCAGGTTGTCGTCATATCCGGTTACAATGACTTCCAGTATGCGCAGCGGGCCATGGCGTACGGGGTCAAGCGTTATTTGCTGAAGCCGGTGACCCAGCAGGACGTGCACGATACGCTGAAGGAGCTGATCTCAGGGATGACCGGGAGCATTATTCCTGTGCAAAAATATGTGGAGTGGGCGCATCAGCTTGAGCAGAGCATATGGCTGCTGCAGCGGGACGAAACGATTCGCGTCATCGAAGAGGGCGAACAATCAGGCTTGTTCGAAGGGCTGAACGTGATCAACATGGAAGCGGTGCTGAGCGACTGCCTGGGTATGATCACAGAACGGCTGGAGGGGCGCGGCTGGAAGCCGCAGTCCGGATGCCGGGGTACCCAAGGCGCGTCCAATACGAAGAAAGAAGCCATAATCGCTTTTACCGCCAGCATGGACCGGATTCTCGAAGAGCTACAGCTGACCCGCAAGGGCAACTTCAAGGATCCGATTGAAGAGGCCAAAGCCTTTATCGACAAGCATCTGTCGGAGGACATCACGCTCGAGGAAGTGGCGAAGCGGGTGGGACTCGCCAGAACTTATTTCAGCGCCCTTTTCAAGAAAATGACAGGGGAAACCTTTGTACATTACCGGATCAAAAAACGGATGGAAGAAGCGCGCAGGCTGCTTGCCGTACCGACCTTGACGATCACCGACATCGCGGTCAAGGTGGGGTACGAGGATTATCCCCATTTTACGAAGACCTTCAAAAATTTCGTCGGCGTATCCCCATCGGAATACCGGTCTTCCTTTGGCATTGAATGATGAGAGTATCCCTTAGGCTGAAGCTGCTTTTGTATTTTATCATCGTGATTCTTCTGTCCCTGTCTGCGGTTGGCATCGCCTTCTACAGCATTTCAGCCAAGCAGCTGCAAAAAAGCGCAAAGAGCCAAATGGTCCAGATCGTGGACAATGCCGTACATCATACCAACCTGTATTTGTCCTCTTATCAGCGGTCGATGGTGGCGCTGCTGACCGACCTCAAGGTCAAACGATACATCGATTTGCCGGCAGACCGTGAGGAATACGAAAATTATCGCTATATGACCGATATCCGGGAAGCGATCGTGGATCCGGTGTGGATCCGCAATCCCGAGATCGAAGCGCTGTACATCATCGGTTACTCTGGAAATGCGCTCTATTATTATAACGGCGGATTGGAGCCATCCTTTAAACCGGAAGATACCGCCAAACAGATTCAATACTTTAAAGAAAACACGGATGAGAGCGGCCGGCTGACCATTATGAATTACAGCATTTTGGGTGAAAAGACGCCGATGCTGACGCTGATCCGCCGCATCCGCGGCCTGCGATCCACGGACATGAAAGGTTTTGTGGGGATCGAGGTCAAGGCGGAGGAGCTGTCCACCCTCTGGAAGGGGATTGATCTGGGGAAGGACAGCTATTTTTTCATTGTGGACGACGAAGGCAGGATTCAATACCACAACGACCAGGCCAAGGTAGGATCGATCGTTCCGGCCAGCCTGGGCAAGCAAATCAGCAAGGCCGGCACCGAGATGTTCCGCAGTTCGGCGGAGGGAATGGACCGGGTGTACATCAGCCGCAAAGCCGATTACTCCGGTTGGAATCTGGTGGTGTCCATTCCGTACAGCCAGCTCCAAAAACCGCTTACTACGATTCGCAGCTCCATTATCGTCGTTGCGGTCATTACATTCCTGACGGCACTGTTTCTGGCGAGCCGGTTCGGCAAGTCGATTACAACCCCGATCCGGACGCTGATGAAGGGGATGAGCCAGACGGAGAAGGGGAACTGGAAGTTCATTCCGCTTCCGAAGCACCGGGACGAGATAACCGAGCTGATGATCCGCTACAACCTGATGGTGAACCGTTTGTCAGAGATGGTCGACACGGTGTACCGCGCGGAGCTGAGGAACAAGGAAATGCAGGCCGAACGGCAGAAGGCCGAGTTCCAATCGCTCCAGCTGCAGATCAACCCGCATTTCCTGTACAATACGCTGGAAACGGTCGTATGCTACGCGGTCATTCAGGACTCGGACGAAATTACGGAGATCGTCGGCGCTCTGTCTTATATGCTGCACTATTCGGTACGCACCAATCTGGAAGAGATCACGGTAGCGAATGAGCTCAAGCATGTCATGTACTTTATGGTTATTATCAATCACCGGATCGGCCGGACGTTCGAGATCGATGTGAGGGTGAGGCCGGAGCTGCTTCTGCGGAAGATGGTTCGCCTGTCGCTTCAGCCGCTGGTGGAGAACGTGTTCCAGCACGCCTTCAGGCAAGGGGTGGAGGATCATCATACGATAACGATTGACGCCGGCGAAGAGGGGGATTCCTTCTGGGTCAGCGTACAGGACAACGGCTGCGGCATGACCCCCGAGCGGCTTGAGGAGCTTTGGGCCAAGCTGAGCGAGAACCGGCTTGCCGATGAGGAGGACCGGGGCAGCGCGGGCGGGATCGGCGTACCCAATGTGCACCGGCGGATTCAGCTGGTGTTCGGCGAGGACTACGGTGTAACCGTGGAAAGCAGTCCCGCGTGGGGAACCCGGATGATCATGCGGATGCCGATTTCCGGCGTTAAAGAACTGAGCAGCCCAGTGGGGCAAGAGGCAGGCGAGCCTATGCGGTCGCTGCCCATGGCGGGCAGCGGCTAGGCGCAAACGATGAATAAAGTTAAGCAGATCCTGTATTCCGGAGTATGGAATATGGGATTTTTTTTGGTCAGACAACCGCAAAAAAACACATCACGACAATAATCCGCCCCATGGGAGCTTCCTTGGCTAAGCCTTATGATGGGGACAGCAGCAAATAGAAAACCTTTTGCACTTTGCATGAAGAGAGGGGATTATAAGATGAAAAAATGGGTCAGTCTGATCCTCACGGCAGCGCTTGTCACGGGTCTGACCGCAGGCTGTGGAAACAAAAGCGCCTCGAGCGGCAGTGATGATGCGGCCGATGCATCAAAACCGGTGAAATTCAGTATTTCTTTAACCACAAGTGGAAACGCTTACGCGGAAGGCTCCAAGGATATCAACAACGAGAAATGGGTCAAGGAGGTCGAGAAGAGAGCCAACGTGGATTTGGACATCAGGCTGATCCCCCTGAAAGACTTTGATGCGAAAATGGCCGTCATGTTCGCCGGCGGCGATATTCCGGACGTCGTGCAAAACGTCGGCGGGGCAACGGATAAGTCCATGGCCGGTTCGGTTCAGGCCGGCGTGTTTATGCCGCTGGACGACTTGCTGAAAGAGTACGCTCCGAACCTGATGCAGGCCGTACCGAAGGAAGCATGGGACGAAGTGAGCTACAAGGGGAAAATCTACGGCGTGCCAACCTGGCTCAGCAACCCTTCCCGCCGTGCCACTTACATCCGGACCGACCTGCTGGAAAAAACGGGCCTGCCGGCACCCCAAACGATGGACGATTTCCTGAACGTCCTGCGTGCGTTTAAAAAACTCGGCGTGAGCGCGCCGTATCAGATGAGGGAGAATTTTAAATACGCGGATATCGTATTTGGTGCGTATGACGCCCTGGGCTATCAGTTCACCGAAATGAACGGCCAGGTCGTACCGAAGTTTTTTAACGCTGAAAATATGGAAAAGGCGCTGAACGTCTACAAGACGATGTATGACGAAGGCCTGATCCAGAAAGATTTCGCGACGATCCAGGCGCCTCAGTACGGTGAAAATATCGAAGCCGGCAATGCGGGCATGTGGACGGCCAACGCCGCCAGCCTTCTCGACTTCCGGACCAAGATCGGTGCGGCGGTTCCTGGCGCCAAGGTCGATATCATCCCGTCACCGATAGGGGACAACGGACAGAAGGGTTATGGATTGTACAGCTCGGTTAACACATCGCTGTATATCAACAGCAAGGTCAGCAAAGAGAAAGCGGCCCGGATCATTCAAATGTTCGAGTGGATGCAGACGCCGGAAGCGAAAAACTTCTACAGCTTTGGCATCGAGGGCGAGGATTACACGGTTAAAGACGGAAAAATCGATTACAAGCTGCCGGAAGGCAAAGCCGCTCAGGACGAAGCCGGATTCCGCTCGCTGCTGCGCTGGGTCGGTGACGGAACGATCAACCGTGAACGGACCGAATTGCTCCCCGGCGGACAAGACGTGCTGAAGGCGCTGGATGATACGCTGGCCAAAGAAGGTGTGGGCGGCATCGGGTTTGTGCCGGATCTGGAATCGTTCAGCCAGTTCCCTGACTTGGCTTCCAAGCGTCCGGACCAGGCGCCGAAGCTCATCATCGACCACATGGTCAAAATGATTTACGGCAAAGAGCCGATCAGCGATTTTCCTAAAGTCATCGAGGAGTATAAGCAAAAGGGCGGCGATGAGATCGTCAAGGAAGCTACGGAGCGATACAACAACAAAGACGGAATTATCGATCAGCAAAGCCGTAAATAGGTTGATTCCGGGGAAAGCCTTTCACGCGAAGGGCTTCCTCCCTGTTAGGAGGGGAATATATGGGCAGGAAAACCGGAGACGGACGGAATAAGCTGAAGCTTCTGACCCCGTCATCCTGGTGGGGAGCCAAGTGGAGGGAAGCGCTGCCGGCTGGTAACGGTGTAATTGGAGCAGCCGTCTATGGCGGAGTCCATTTGGAAACGGTCATGCTGACGCACGGCGGCTTATGGTGGCAGAGCCATACGCCAGAGCTTCCGGACGTGAGCGCCCGGCTTGAGGACATGCGCCGGTTGATGATGGAGGGGCAGGAGACATTAGCCGAAAATATGCTGGTCGACGGCTTGAAGGAGCAAGGTTACGATCCGGTCATGGCTGTTCCGCTGCCGCTTGGCGACCTGAACTTGTGCATGGACGTAAGGGAAGGCTTTAAAGACTACAGCCGGGAGCTGGACATGGAAACCGGTGAAGTAACGGTGCGGTGGCAGGACGGACATACGCGTTATGAGCGGGCATTGTTCGTATCCCGAGCGGACGATTTGATCGTCTATGAGCTGCGGTCGTCAGGGCCTGGCACGATATCGGCGAAGATCGCGCTTGACCTGCATCATCGCGGGGATGTCAGGCGTCCGCCAGGCAGACCTGACGCTCCTTTGCCGACAGGAAGCGAATCAGGCTCCGACGGCGATTTTCTATGGTATGCCGCATGCCATGACGACGGCAGCGATTTCGGCGCGGTCGTCCGGATTGTGGCGACAGATGGCAGAATAAGCAGCTCGGGCAGCGAGTCCATTCTTGAAGATGCCAATCAGGCACGGATCCTGGTTAAAGTGTTTGTCCACGAGCCGCGTAAAGCGGCCTGGAAAAAGTTGAAACGCGAGCTGGCCGCAGAAAACCGCTCCTATGCCGAGCTGCGGCAGCCGCATATGGAGGAGCATGGAGGCTTGTTTAAGCGGATGACGCTGAACCTGGATGCTCCCGGACGAGACGCTTCGAACGAAGACCTGCTGCTTCAAGCCTACCGCGGTGAGGCCCCGTTGGCCATGCTGGAGAAGATGTGGGCTTACGGGCGTTATCTTCTGATCGCAAGCTCGCGCGAAGGCGGGGCCCCCTGCCACTTGTACGGCTTATGGTGCGGGGAATATCGCGGCTTCTGGGCGTTCCATATGGCCAACGAGAATCTGCAGATGATGTATTGGCAGGCGCTCTCGGGGCATATGCCCGAGCTGCTGCTGCCCGTATTCGATTACGTGGAGCGGCAGATGGACGATTATCGCCGCAACGCACGCCGCATCTACGGCTGCAGGGGGATCTGGATCCCCGCGCCGTCCGCACCGGATTCCGGCCTGCTGAAGACGATCGCGCCCCATATTATCCACTGGACCGGGGCGGCAGGCTGGATCGCGCAGCACTATTATGATTATTACCTGTACACGGGCGACAGGGAATTTTTAAGAACCCGGGCTCTGCCGTTCCTGCGGGAGGCGGCTATGTTCTATGAAGACTTCCTAATTACCGGGGACGATGGTCTATACATCAGCTGCCCGTCCAATTCACCCGAGAACCGGCCGGGTAACGGTGCGGGAGGACCCAAAGGAACGGCGATGAATGCAACGATGGATTTTGCCATCGCCAAGGAAGTGCTGAGCCGGCTGGTTAATGGGGCTGCCCAGGAAGGTCTGTATGCTGAAGAAGTCGCGGGCTGGAAAGACATGCTCGCCAAAATCCCGGCGTATCAGGTCAATGCAGACGGTGCGGTCCGCGAGTGGATGCATCCCGCTTATGAGGATCAGTACCATCATCGGCACCAGTCTCACCTTTACCCCGTGTTTCCGGGCAAAGAGGTAACGCGGGAGACAGATCCAGTTTTGTTCGCAGCCTTCGAGACCGCTTTAAGGAAAAGGCTGGTCGTTGGTTTAAAGGAGCAGACGGGATGGTCGCTTGCTCATATGTCCAATTTGTACGCCCGTATGGGCGAAGCGGATAAAGCGCTGGAGTGCCTGGATCTGCTGGCCAGATCAGCCGTGATCCATAACTTCTTCACGCTTCATAACGACTGGCGCGGCATGGGCGTCGGCCTGGATATGGAGTGGGCTCCGTTTCAGATTGATGCAAACATGGGCTTGACGGCAGCATTACAGGAAATGCTGCTGTACTCCGATCCAAGTGTCATCCGGATCCTCCCTGCCCTGCCGAACCGTTTCCCATCCGGAAGCGCCACTGGAATGCTGGCTTGCGGGGGCTACGAGGTAGACATTGCCTGGCACAGGAAAGAGGGCACGCTTGATGTTCGGCTTCAGTCTTTGAGGGCTGGAGGTCCCGTTACCCTCGTGCTTCCCGAAGCTTGCAGCGGCTTCCGGGATGGAGGCAGACTGCCTGAGAATCGGGAAATCCCTGTCATGCTTGAACAGGGAGAGACCCTAACCTTGCAGTTGACATTCAGCTAATGAAAGGGGAGAGACAAGGATCATGAGTCCATCTTCATTACTTGAAGAAGTTATGCGTCTGCCTGTGATCGATACGCATACGCATTTAATAGGCGATAAGCTGTGTGCGGCCGACTTTTGGGAAATCGCCGATTATTTCTGGTTGAACCAAGAGCTGCAGACGGCGGGATATCCGAAGGATGCGGCACAGCTGCCGGTTCCGGAGCGGGCGGAAGCCTTCATCAGAGCTTACAAGGCTACCCGTAATACAATGATGAATCGTGCTTTTACGGCGATCATCGCTGATTTATACGGAATCACCATTCATGACGCGGCGTCTGTGCTTCAGGCGGACGAAGCTGTACGTATGCAGAGAAATACTCCAGGCTGGGCCCAAAGCGTGGCCGACCGGCTGCATGTGAAGCGGTTTGTTGTGAACCGCCCTGAACATGCCGCCTTTGACGGCATGCGGGAGGATGCCCTGCTGCTGCCCCGGATCGACGGATGGCTGCCGGAGCTTGCGGCCGGCATCGTCACGTCCGCTGCTGCCGAACGTCAGCATCGTTTTGAGCAAGCGAAATTGTTCATTTCCGAGCAGCTGCAGTCCTATCATGAAAAGGGCTGTCCAGGGATCATGACGACGCTTCCCCATTATGAGGCTGCGGCGCATGAGGATTATAAGCTTGAAACCACGGGGCGGACGGATGAGATCATGATGCTGCTGCTCCATGAAATCTGCTCCGGTCTCCAGGAGCGGGATATGTTCCTCCAGCTCTTCCTCGGCGTGGAACGAAGATGGGGCAGCACGTCGGCCGCCCCGGTAAACGATCCGCTCCGGATCGTGAAGCTGTATGGCTTGTTTGAGCGTTACGCCATTCCGTTTGAGCTGGTGGTTGCTTCAGAACTGAACAATTTGGACGTTGTACAGGCAGCCTGGAATTTTGCCAACGTACACGTAGGCGGCATGTGGTGGTATAACTTCCGTGCCAGCACATACAAGCAGAGCATGCAGTACCGTCTCGAAGCGATCTCTCCGCTCAAAAGCTCGCTGATCGTCTCGGATGCGCGCTGCATCGAATGGACGTATGGCAAGCTGCTGATCGTGAAACAGCTGCTGGCCCGTTTTCTGGATGAACAGGTCAGGGATGGATGGCTGAGCCGGGATGATGCGCTGGAACTGGCTGCGGAATGGCTGCATGGCAGTGCGGCGAAACGGTACGGGTTGGGGGAGCCGATCTGATCGTGAACCCAAGACTGCCGTATCGTATATGCCAAAAAATGCGCTTGGTGGAGCGGCTGCTCGATGAACTTCAATGATGAACGGAGGGAGAACGTGACTTTTTCACTGCTTGACCGGATGCTGCCCGCTCCCATGAATGGGGGCTTCCGGATGGAAGGCTGGTGGGTATGGTGCAGTTCGGTCGTTCGCGGAGACGACGGACGATTTCATATGTTTGCTTCCCGGTGGCCGAAATGGCTGCCGATGCACCCGGGCTGGCTGCTCCGTTCGGAAGTCGTCCGGGCCTCGTCCGATACTCCGGAAGGACCCTATACCTACGAAGAAACGGTGTTCCCTTCGCGGGGAGCGGAATATTGGGACGGACGGAGCACCCATAACCCGCACATCATCCGGTATGGAGACAAATATATGCTGTATTACATGGGGTCGACGCATCCCTTCCCCGAACCGCAGCCTGGAGAGACGGTGGAGGCGGACGACTGCCGCGTCATTGCGGCAAGGGCGAACAAGCGTGTCGGCCTGGCCGTCGCCGACAGCGTCTACGGGCCGTGGAAGCGACTGGACACGCCGATCCTGCCGACGAGGCCGGGCAAGTTCGACAGCTTCCTGACCTCGAATCCGGCGCCTTGTATCCGGGATGATGGCTCCGTGCTGCTGGTTTATAAAGCCCGACGGTATGAGGGCATCGCCCATGGGCAAATGACGCTGGGCACAGCAGAGGCCACAGGATATGAAGGGCCATATCGTGTAATTCAGGACACGCCGCTGTTTCCGCCGGAACGGTTTCATATTGAAGACCCGTTCATTTGGCGCACGGCGGAGGGATATGCCATGATCGCCAAAGACATGGACGGGAATTTGTGCGGTGAGAAGCACGGCGGAATGTTGGCAATTTCCCCGGATGGGAGGAACTGGAGGCTGGCGGACCGGCCCCAATCCTATTCCCGGCGCGTCCGATGGGAAGACGGAACGGAGCGTTGGATGGGCAGCTTTGAGCGGCCCTTCCTGCTGTTTCAGGATGGACAGCCGACGCATCTGTTCGCCGCTGTTGCGGACGGACCGGGGGGGTTCCGGCAGGCGGAGCATACCTGGAACATGGTGATCCCGCTGCTGACTTCGCCTTGAATCAAGGATGGAACTATCAAATACAGGAGGAGATCATATGGGAGAGACTGTCCCGAAACAAAAGGGTAGCGAAGGGAACTCGGTGCTTATTTCGGAATCCGTTCGACAGTGGGCTGAAGGGGCCTGGCAGCAAATCGTGAGCAAAGTGGAGCGCACCAGTCAGCGGATTGGCGTCAGTTTTCCGCATGCATCCGTCAACGGGGTCTATGACAACATGCGCCCGTCCTGGTGGACCGCCGGCTTCTGGCCGGGAATATTGTGGCATATTGCCGAAGACGGGCACCATCCAGGGCTGCAGGGGATTGCCGAGCTGATCGAGGAAAAGCTGGACGAACCGCTGTATTCGCTCGCTGTACATCATGATGCCGGCTTTATCTGGACGCTTTCGGCCGTGGCCGACTACCGGATTACCGGCAGCGAGCGTTCCAAACACCGCGGGCTGATGGCCGCCGCCCAGCTGGCAAGCCGCTTTAATGTAAAAGGGAGCTTCATCCGCGCTTGGCATGACCTGGAGCAGGTGAACCGGGCTGGCTGGTCCATCATCGACACAGTGATGAATCTGCCGCTGCTGTATTGGGCCTCCGAAGAAACGGCGGATCCCCGGTTCCGTCATATCGCCGCTGCGCATGCGGATACGGTGCTGGCGCATTTTCTGCGTCCGGACGGATCCAGTTATCATATCCTCCAATTCGATCCCGAGACGGGTGAAAAAATCGGCGTCATGTCCGGTCAGGGGTATGCGGAGGAATCCGCCTGGTCCAGAGGCAGTGCTTGGACCATCTACGGACTGACCCTGTCTTATATCTACACGGGAGAAGAACGCTTCCTGACGGGGGCCAAGCGGGCCGCTCATTTTTTCCTGGCGAACCTGCCGAACGACCATGTGCCGCACTGGGATTTCCGGGCGCCTGAAGAAGGAGGCAAGCCGCGCGATACTTCTGCCGGAGCCTGCGCGGCCTGCGGGCTGATTGAGCTGTCCCGTCTGGTACCCGAGGCGGAAGCACGGCTGTATCTTCACTCGGCGGAACGCATCCTACGCTCGCTTCACGAACATTACGGGACGTGGGATATGCCTGGGGAAGAAGGCTTGCTCCTGTCCGGCACATCCAATTTGCCGGGTGGTGTGCATATCGATACGCCGCTGATTTACGGCGATTATTTCTTTGTTGAGGCGGTATCCAAGCTGCGTGGTTCGTCGCTTAGATTGTGGTAATGTACATCAGCGTTAAGCCAGTAAATTGGCGGGAAAGGAGACATACGGTATGAAACGGCAGGCCGAACAAACCGCAGCAGGGTCCACGACGGAGAACCTGCTCGATGATCCCTACCAAATCGAAGAGGCCTCTGAAAGACAGACTTTTGCGGAGCGGAATCACCGCATGGAGTGGTGGAGGGAAGCCCGGCTGGGCTTGTTCATCCATTGGGGGCCTTATGCAATGCCGGCAGGCGAGTGGAAAGGGGAGGAGATCCAAGCTTCCTATAGTGAGCATATTATGCTGCGCGCAAAGATTCCGGCCGCCGAATATGAGGAGATGGCGGCAGGCTGGAATCCTTCTTCCTTTGACGCGCTGAAATGGGTGCGCACCGCCAAACGGGCCGGCTTGAAATACATCATTTTCACAGCCAAGCATCACGACGGCTTCGCCATGTATAGCTCGCAAGTATCCGATTACTCGATCGTTCAGCATGCGGCCTTTGGACGCGATCCGCTCCGGGAGCTGGCCGAAGCATGCGAGCAGGAAGAAATGGAGCTGGGTATATACTACTCGCACGCCATGGACTGGCATGATCCCGATTCGCAAGGGAACACCTGGGACTACCCCGGTAATATCGGAGCCTATGACGGCGTAGAAAGCTGGGCGCATGATCCGGATAAGCGAAGCCGCTTCGAGCGCTATCTGGACAGCAAATCGCTTCCCCAGGTCCGCGAGCTGCTGACGGATTACGGGAAAGTTGGCCTCATGTGGTTCGACTGCGGCGGCAAGCTGACGCGTGAGCAGGGTCAGCAATTTCTGGACACCGTATACTCACTGCAGCCGGACTGCCTGGTGAACAGCCGGGTGTGGAAGGCTCCCCTCGGGGATTACTCCAATACTTCCGATAATCAGCTGACGACGCGGGCTTTGCGCCAGGATTGGGAGAACATCATTACGTTAAACGATTCTTGGGGGTACAAAAAGTCGGATCACAACTGGAAATCTCCGGCATCCATTGTCCGGCAGATCATCGATGTCGTCAGCAAAAACGGCAATTTGGTCATCAATATCGGACCGACGGAGACGGGCGAGTGGGATCCGGTATCCGAATCGATTTTGCTGGAAGTCGGCGGTTGGTTAGATACTTGCGGAGACAGTATTTACGGGGCGGGGGAATCACCGACGGCCAGGCCGTCCTGGGGCAGGTGCACCGTGAAAGGAAATACGTTGTATCTGCATGCTTTCGACCGGCCGGCAGACCGGAAGCTGGTCGTTCCCGGCCTATTGTCGGACGTTCTGCGGGCTTATATGCTGGAAGACGGCAGGGAACTGAATTTGACCCGAATATCGGAACAGGATCTGGCGATCGAACTGCCTGAATCGGTGTCTACCGAGGGGGATGAAAGTGCTAAACCGCTGGTGATTGCCGTCCACTGTTCCGGTCCGGTTGAAGGCAATCCGGTCAGATTGTTGGACTCTCGGGGAGACAGCATCCAAGAACTGGGCGTATTCGACAGCGAAATATCCGGAACGGGACTGAAGTATGATACCGGGAAAAAGGGCCGAGATAACCTCCTGGATTGGACAGACGAAAGTGCCGAGGCTGTCTGGTCTGTCCGGACCTTGGGCGCCGCAGAGTTCGACGTGTGCATCGAATATGGCAGCGGCGACGGCGAGGATGGCGGCGGCGGTACCTTCCGGGTGACCACCGGAGACCAGACATTGCGTGCTCAGGTGCAGGTCACCGGCGGACCGTATGACTTCCAGGAGTTTTACGTGGGAAGGCTCCGTTTTCCTGAAGCGGGGGAGTATTTGATCCGTCTTCAAGCCGAAAGAATTACGGGCCGTTATTTAATGCAGCCCAGATGCTTGAAGCTGCAGCGTTGACCGAACCGGATTGTGCTGTATTACGGAAAAGGAACCATTACCTCTGCGAAACAGCAGGCGGCGGTTCCTTTTTGCTTTCAAGTCCCTCTTGTCCGCTTCCTTTTTCGGGAAAAGAGCCTTTTCATCATGACGACGGCTGCCAGGCCAAGGGGAATCCAGATCTGAAAAACCGGAAAGTCGTACATCAGGTTTCTCGTGAAGCCGATCCAGGTATGGTATATAAAATTGGGCGCGGCGAAAGAAATGGTATAAATAAACGCACCGACGATGATCGTTAATTTTTTGTGGCTTATTTTGATCAGGTAGGACAGGCCGATAACCGCCCCTAAGTAGAAAGCCGTCATTTTCACAAAAATGCCGATATATATCAGCAAAATAATGACCGGATCAAGCCGTTCGAGAAAATCAGCGATTTCGATCAAGCGGACCGATCTGAGCATGGGAAGAGTCGTGATGCTTAAGATTTGGGGGCTCAGAATCGTTAAATTCAGCAGGTTGAATATCAGCAGCAGGATCCCCACGAACAGGTATGAAAAGATCGATAGCTTGGACAGGTTTTTTTTGTTGTTCAAATGCTTCCAAAACGCAAGAAACACGACGACCTCACCGAACGGGAAGCTGATGACTTTCGGAATGGCTTCCCTGATCACAGGCATGATGCCATGCTCGAGCACTGGCTGAAGCCGCTCCAGGTGAATATTTTTAGAGACAATGAACATCAAGAAAATCAGGAAATAGCCGAAGATGGTGAAGGGGAGCAGAAATTCGACGACACGAAAAAATACTTCCGTTCCTTTGAATATCGCATAGGCGGAAAGCAGAATCATGATCAGCATCAGGAGGGACAGCGGCGTTTTGGGCAGAAAGGATATGTTGATAATATCCCCGAATTCCCTGGTATTCCTCATGGACTCATAGGAAAAATAGAAAATATAAGCGACGGTGACGATCGTGCCCAGAATACGTCCCAGGTGTTGGTTCAGGATTTCGAAGAGATTCCGGTCCTCGTTCCCCTTTTGGATGAACAGGTAAACCAGGAGCAGCAGCAGTCCAGCAAGCATGGCGACGATGACGACCAGCCAGGCGTCCTGCTTGGCTCCTACGCCCAATTCATATAATGGAGTCGTCCCGATCAGAAACAGGATCATCATCGCGATCAGCTCGTATTTGTCTATTTTTTGCAAGTAGTGGCACTCCTTCCGCTAGAATTTTTGGTCTTTGAGCAAGCTGGAGTACGGCTTGGTAATCATGTTCGTATGCTCAATGTTAATCTTTACCTGAACACGCAGGCTGATGTCTTCTATCGGGCGTTTTGATTTCATCAATTTTCTCCAAGTAGCGGGATCTTTGCGGTGTATGGCGTTCATGAAGCCGCCCAGATCAACGTTCATCCCCTGCAGATGGCTCCAGGTCGTCATGACATCATCGCCGATCTGTTTGCTAATCGTACGTTCTAATTCCCGGATAACGCTTGGCTGTTTCAGGTCCAGATTGCAGCCGGCTTCGTCGATCGCTCCGGTTGCCTGAATCTTGGCGAAAATGATCGATTTTCCATGAATGACCTTCGGTTCCAGCTTGGTCGACGATTTCATTACGCGATAGCTGATCAGCTGTTCTTTTTGGGCTTTTGTGCTGCACGGAAACACGACCATCATGCTGCTGACACGGTCGGAAAGCCACGCTACAGAACTGCTGTCTTTCTGACTGATCCATCCCACCAGCTTGTCCTTACGGAATATGCCCAGTTCTCCGAGCTTAATGACAGCCTCATTTCGCGTTTTTTTCAGCGCGTCGAGAGAAGACTGCTTGGTCAGATCTCCGGATACCTCGAGCTCGGGCGCCATGGCGCTTTCATCCGGGCTGGCTATCATTCTGGCGAAGTCGATAAGCCGCATATTTTGGACCATGGACAAATTTTTCTGGCTTAGGTCGATGATCCGCTGGATGGCATTGCCGGATATTTTCTCCAATGGGATCAGCACTTCCAGCAAATTCGAGGCTTTCCCCTTAGTTAAAAGGACGGACATGGTCTCTCTGCTCTCGAACGGACGAAGGAAAAAATCAAGGATTTCTCCGACTCCTTCTTGCCGGGCAACCTCTTCGCTAAGAATAAGGACGGAGTTGTGGGCGAAAAAAAGCTTCCTTGATGTTTCCAGGCTGGCATTCTGCATCGCCTCGGCAATTGAGCGCCCCTTGGTTGAGAAAATGGTCGTCGGAGACTGGCTTCCCGCACTGCCACCGCCTGTCTGGGTGGCAATCGATTGCGGGATGACGACCTGGAACGAAATCTCCCATTTCCCGTTGTTTCGGTCGATAGACGTCGCAGAAATGATGCTCAGCGTATTCAATTCTTGGCTGTCCCAGCATCCGCCCGTCAGCAGCGCGACCGACAGCAAGAGAAACATAAGGCCCAGTCTCCGGAGCATCTTTTCCACCTCTTCGTTTGATCTGGATGTTCACTGCTCTTGTTCTTGTTCATCTTTCGATGGCGATGGTTTTTGGATTGATTTTAGGCGTTTGATGTTTTTTTTGCTGATTAAAGTCGGTCGTTTGAGCATAGCCCACCAAGGGACACGGACCAATGCGTCCTTTTGATCGGAAGGAGAAAAGGGCGCCAGCGGAATCAAATACGGGATTCCGAAGGACCGCAGCCCCGCCAAATGGATGAGCATCGCCATTAATCCTGCAATGATCCCGAACAGCCCCAGCGTGGCCGCTAGCAGCATGAATCCGAAACGAAGCAGCCGGGCCGAATTGGATAGGCTGACCGACGGTGCGACGAAGCCGGCGATGGCGGTAAAAGCCACGATAATAACCATCGCTGCAGATACCAGCCCTGCCTGAACCGCCGCTTGTCCCAGCACGAGCGCGCCGACGATCGAAATCGCGGAGCCGATCGCCCTTGGCATTCGCACCCCGGCTTCCCGTAGAACCTCGAACGTGATTTCCATCGCCAACGCTTCGACAAATGCCGGAAACGGCACGCCTTCCCGCTGGGCCGCGAGACTGATAAGCAGGGTCGTCGGGAGCATCTGCTGATGAAATGTTGTGATCGCGATGTACATCGAAGGCAGGAGCATGGAAAAGACAAATGCAATGATCCGCATTAGCCGCAGAAACGTCGCGATATCGAATTTTTGGTAATAATCCTCGCTGGACTGAAACAGTTTGAATATCGTAATGGGAGCAATGAGCACAAACGGACTCCCGTCCACTAGAATGGCTACTTTCCCCTCTAAAATGGCCCCGGCAATCGCATCCGGACGCTCTGAATTCGTAAGGGTCGGAAAAGGCGTAAAGGTGGCGTCCTGGATAAATTCCTCGATATATCCGCTCTCCAGAACGCTGTCGATGTCAATCCGGTCGAGCCTCTTTAAAATCTCCTGCACCACGTCATCACTAGCGATACCATGGATGTACATGACGGCTACATCCGTTTGAGTTACGCGGCCGATCGTTCGGTCAACGATCCATAGATTCGGATTTTTGATTTTCCGGCGGATTAATGATGTATTGACCCGAAGGTTTTCCGTAAAGCCTTCCCTGGGTCCCCGGATGACGGTTTGGGACTGGGGTTCGTCTACACCGCGCTGTTCTCCCCCGGCAGAGGATGCTGATATTCCCTTGGCCGTACCATCTACCAAAATGACCGTATTGCCGGCAAGAATGGCGTCAAACAGGTTCTTCATGGTATCGATGTCCGTGACTTGGCCAATGGCTAAAAACCGGTGTTTGATCCAACCCAGAACCTGTTTTGGCGGATCCAGCGAACTATCAGCATCGGCCTGGATCTGCGTCAAAGATTTCAATATGGAATTATTGATAATCTGCTCATCGGCTAAACCGTCGGTGTAGATGACGGCGACATGGATAGGTTTTCCCAGAGCCTGGTCCAAACGGCGGATAATAATATCGGAACTGTCGCCCGTCATCTCCTTGATCATTTGGACGTTAACATCCAAGTATTTGGAAAGAATGATTTCAGGCATATTAAATTCCGAAGGCTGCTCGTTTTTCCCTTGCTGTTGACTGGAACCTTGTTTGGACTTGAAAAAAGGCCGCATGATCATCCTCACCTTGAAATTTATATTCTGCTTCATAATTGCCTTTTTCGGGGGAACTTAAACTAGCGGCTTGATAGCGGTGCGCCCCTGAGGTAACGTGCCGGAGAATGCAAAACAGACGGCATTTGGCCGTCTGCTGCGATTTCAAAACAAGCAATAAACTGAGGGAAAATCATTACCTTTCGGCGTCCACAATTTGCGGGTTGCTGCGCAGCGGGAACCAGCCGGGAATACTCATCATGAGGTTCCACAGCGGCTCGGGAATCGATAATTCCTGTAGGTCCAGAGGGGAGATGGTCGTTCGGATCTGCTGTTCACGGCCTTCCGATACCAACTGTACCCAATCCGGTTCCATAATAAGCTCTCGTCCCAGGGCGATGAGTGGTATGCCGGAGGACAGGGCTTCCAGCGCATCATCGGGCGTGTAAATGCTGCCGACGCCGATAACGGGGATGCGCGAACCGACCCGTTCCTGAATAATCGCCAGTCGTGACCGGCTATCCTGAATGCCTCTTCGCGGCGCGGACCGGAAGCTGGTCAAGGATACATGAAGGTAATCGAGCCCGGTGCCTGACAGTGCATCGACGAACGGCAGGGTCTCAGCCATCGTAATGCCCGGCGTCCCAGCCTCTTCAGGCGAAAAGCGGAAGCCGACCAGGAAAGGCTTTTCAGACTCTTTACGGACGGTTCGAAGAACCTCGCGAATAATGGCCAAGGCCAGAGTCATCCTTTTTTTCAAGCTTCCTCCGTATCGGTCCGTGCGGCGGTTCGTAAATGGAGAAAAAAATTGATGCAGCAAGTTCCCGTTCCCACCGTGAATTTCCACTCCGTCAAATCCGGCGTCAACCGCTCTTCGGGCTGCTTCCGCATAAGCATGAATGATGCCTTCAATTTCCTGCTCGGTGAGACTGCGCGGGACGGGGGCCCCTTCCCGGTCTTCCGGAATATTACCGGCGCTGACGTAATCGCCTGTCTTGGAGCCTTGTCTGCCTGTGTGGAAAATTTGCAGCACGGCCTTGGCTCCGTTCCCCTGAATGGTCGAGGCAAGCCGGCGGAGCCCGGGAATGAGGGCATCGTTGTCTGCGCCTGGCGCGCCAAGCATTCCTCCTTGCTGCGTTACATACGTTGCCGCCGTGATGACCATCGCAGCGCCTTGGGAACGCCGTTTGTAATAAAGAATTTCCTGCTCGGAGACGGAGCCGTCCGCATTGGAGCTCATATGGGTCATCGGAGACATGACGATCCGGTTTTTTATGGTAATATCGGCTGACGGAAAATGAAATGGATCAAAAAGGGGGGAATACGACTTTTTCATAAGGTTGACAACTCCTTCACAAAGAACCTTTTATTTAGCTTGTTATGATTATAAGAAGAGAAGCGAAATCCAGTAAGAACGCAAAGTCTTTGGATATAATCCAAGTATCTGGACCAGCTAACATAAAGTAAGTTGGTGGGCAGTGATGCTTAAAGAAATGATGCATTCATAGGCAGGAAGCTTGATTTATTATCTTGCATTGCATATAATGGATATTACAGATCCATAATAAATGCGCAGTTATGGTTCGCTGCTTGAAAAGGAGGAATCCAGCATGCAATTTTCAAAAAGTACTGCATACGGTTTACACGCCTTGATGCTGCTGGCAAAATCGGAACGGGGCCGCAACGTGGGCATAAAAGAACTGTCCTCATCCCTGGGCGCTTCCGAGAGCTATTTATCCAAAATTATGTCCAAGCTGCGGCAGGATGGGCTTGTTCGTGCGGTGACCGGCGTGAACGGCGGTTATGAGCTGGCCCGGGCCGCCAGTGAAATTACTTTTCTGGATGTGGTTCAGGTACTCGAAGGACGTCAGCATTTGTACGAATGCTTCCATGGGAGCGATCATCCGTTGCCCGCGCTGGAAGCAGCGGGGGACGAGCCGGAAACGCCGGAATTTGCTTTCGGCGAAGGATGCCCGGTCAAACAAGTGATGGATGCCGCGGAACAGCAGATGAACCGTTATCTCCAGCAGCATACGATCCAATTGGCTCTGAACCAGGCAGGCTCATGTGATGCCCATACGGCATGCAAGAAGTAATGGACTTCTTGCGCATTTATTATGGATAATAAAGATCTATAAAGGGAGGAAATAGAGGAATGTCAGAAGCAATGTTGGACGCAGTTATTATAGGAGGCGGACCATCCGGCATGAGTGCCGCGCTTGCGCTGGGCAGATCAAGACGCTCCGCGGTCGTTATTGACGAAGGCCGTCCGCGCAATCGGGTAACCCATGAGATGCATAATTTCCTGTCGCGGGACGGGATCGCTCCTGCGGAGTTCCGGCGGATCGCCAGAGAACAAATCAATGAGTACCCTGCGATCAAGTTTGTTCAAGGGATAGCAGAATCCGTGGAAGGAAGCGATGGCGACTTCCGGGTCCGCATGGCTGACGGAAAAGTTTTCCGAAGCAAGAAGCTGTTGTTTGCAACCGGCAAGCGGGATTTGCCTCTGGATATATCCGGGTTGGATAAGGTATACGGTAAAAGTGCGTTTGTCTGCCCGTATTGCGACGGCTGGGAACTGCAGGACCAGCAGCTCGTGATGATTGCCAAGGGCGAAGGGGCGATGCATCTATCCAAAGTGCTGATGGGTTGGTCTACGAATTTAACGTTATGTACGAACGGTCCGGATGAATTGAATGCAGAGCAGCGCGAAGAGCTGGAGCGTCACGGCATCACCGTTAAAGATTCTCCAATTCAAGCAATCGAATCCGAGGAAGGCATGGTGAAGCAGATCCTCCTGGAGAACGGCGAATCCGTCTCCTGCACGGGGATTTTCTTTGCGCCGAAGCTGACTGCTGCCACTGACCTCCCACAGTCGCTGGGCTGCGAAGTGTCGGAAACCGGAAGCGTAACGGCCGATCGGATCGGCAAAACCAATGTCCCCGGCGTATTCAGTGCCGGAGATGCCGCTTCAGAAATGTATCAAGCCGTTGCCGCGGCTTCCATGGGCGCGTT
The DNA here is from genome assembly GCF_014192015.1 of Paenibacillus rhizosphaerae. Taxonomy (GTDB): domain Bacteria; phylum Bacillota; class Bacilli; order Paenibacillales; family Paenibacillaceae; genus Paenibacillus_AQ; species Paenibacillus_AQ rhizosphaerae. The sequence goes on from NZ_JACHXJ010000001.1 coordinate 1,468,778, forward strand.
GGCAGGCATGGGAATCAACTCCGAACTGTTGGATGAGGCATGGAAATCGGTCCGCTGAATCGCAGCTGACTGATCCATTGTTTTACCAGGTTTGTGAAATCGGAATTTTTTTGTGAAAAAAGGTTTACGTCAGGCGTAACTTCCGATATTATAAGCGTAATGTAAGAACCGTTAATTTGAAATGCGATGAAGAGAAGAGTAGGTAAAGGAAGTCATTTCCCAGAGAGCTCCGTCCGCTGAAAAGGAGCATTGAGTCCTTTATTGAATAAAGCCTCTGAGCAGCACGCCGGAACCTGATTTTAATGAGAGGATGGTGTGCCAGGAGCTCCTGTTACAGAGCTAGAGTATATGCATCGGTTGATGGATGCCGTACTCGAAGAGGCTAAAATGGCGACATTTTAGCGAATCTGGGGTGGTACCACGAGTATGATATCTCGTCCCTAAGACGGCAGTCTTGGGGGTGGGATTTTTTATTTTTTCGTCATGATCCTGTAATTATCGCTGCTCACAGGCGGAAGGGCACACCAATTCAAACGGTTTGAATAGTGTCTATTAGACGGTTTAACGAGCCACGCCTCTCACCATAGCATTTGTTTAGCAGACAACATCACATACTCTACTTCGAAAGGATTGGAATCACTCATGTCAGAAAAACTTAAAGTCGGTATTGTCGGTGGAACCGGCATGGTTGGCCAACGTTTTGTGCAGCTCCTGGATCAGCATCCTTGGTTTCAGGTCACCGCGATTGCGGCAAGCAGCAGTTCCGCCGGTAAAACCTATGAAGAATCGGTACAGGGAAGATGGAAACTGGCTACGCCAATTCCGGAGGACGTCAAGCAAATTGTCGTTCAGGACGCTTCTAAGGTGGAAGAGGTTGCGTCGGGAGTTGACTTTGTTTTCTGCGCTGTGGATATGAATAAGGACGAAATCAAAGCGCTTGAAGAAGCTTACGCCAAAACGGGTACACCTGTCATTTCGAACAACTCCGCTCACCGGTGGACGCCTGACGTGCCTATGGTGATTCCCGAAATCAATCCAGGTCATATCGGCGTAATTGAAGCACAAAGACAGCGGCTCGGGACTAAAACCGGGTTTATCGCGGTCAAACCGAACTGCTCGATCCAGAGTTACGTGCCGCAGCTGAACGCGCTGCTTGATTTTAAACCGACTCAGGTGGTTGCCTCGACTTACCAGGCCATTTCCGGCGCAGGCAAAAACTTTACGGATTGGCCGGAAATGCTGGATAACGTCATTCCTTACATCGGCGGTGAGGAAGAGAAGAGCGAGCAGGAGCCGCTGCGCATTTGGGGCAGCATCGACAACGGGCAAATCATTAAGGCCTCCTCTCCGATCATCACGACCCAATGCATTCGCGTTCCTGTTACAGACGGGCATTTGGCGACCGTGTTCGTCTCTTTTGAGAAAAAGACGTCGAAGGAAGAAATTATTGAGCGCTGGCGTGCGTATCAAGGAAGACCGCAGGAATTAGGCCTTCCAAGTGCACCGAAGCAGTTCATTACGTATTTTGAGGAAGAAAACCGGCCGCAGACGAAGCTGGACCGCGATATTGAGCGCGGCATGGGCGTCTCGGCAGGCAGATTGCGCGAAGATTCCATTTATGACTTCAAATTTGTGGGCCTTTCGCATAATACGCTGCGCGGCGCTGCGGGCGGCGCGGTGCTGATTGCCGAATTGCTGAAGGAAGAAGGATATATTCAGGCCAAGTAACAAGCCCAAGGGATCGGATCAAGATATCCGGTCCTTTTTCTATTTGTTTTCACGATTTCGGACATATCTTCAAAATCCCTGACCGTATCTGTCAGTGATTATCGTCTATACTGATGGTAATGGCGATGAAATGAAGATCAGGTACGAATTTGTGATGAAGGAGAGGACGAGGATGGGAAAATACGCTATGTTCGGCAAACTGACGGCAAAGCCTGGGCGGCGTGATGAACTCGCAAGGATGATGCTGGAATCCAGCGGGACGCTGGAGGATATGGAAGGCTGCATCTATTATATTCTGCATGAAGCGGAAGACAATCCGGACGATCTTTGGATTACGGAACTATGGGAAAGCCAGGAAGCTCACGCAGCCTCGTTGAAGAACGAAAAGGTGCTGGAACTGATCGGACGCTGCAGACACCTCATTGCTGAAGCCGGCGGCATCAAGGTCCGGCCGATCGGAGGCAAAGGATTCTGATCCTTATACAAAACATGCATGACAGCAAACCGCGGATGCCGCGGTTTTTTTGTTGGAGACGATTCTAGGGGAAGGGATGCATAACACCGGATAACCCCGTACATAGTAAAAGCGAACTCTACTCAACATTTGGAGGCATTACACAAAATGAACGTTCAAAGAGCACAGGAAATCGCATCCTCGCCAGTTATGGCAAACGTATTGCTGGATGGTACGCCCATCTACATACAGCATGTCGACGAGCAGAGCGAAACCGCACGCATCTATCCGCTGGACAATCCGGAAGCAGAACGGGAAGTACCGCTGTATTCGTTAGAGGAGCAGGATCATTTTCTGGGATAAAAAAAGGAGAGAAGCTACGATGAAAGTGCATAAGCAAAATGAAAAAGAGGCCGATCGTCTGAACGATCATGACGTCACCGATGATGTGGTCCGGGAGGTGCCCGCGACGACCGACGCCAGTGAGGCCGTTGCGGCCATGACTTCGCATATCAATAAGTATGATGTTCCCGATGAGCTGGAGGAAAAATAACGCCAGGTTGTAAAGCGCACAGGTTCGCCTGTGCGCTTTGCTGTTGTCCCCATCGAAAGTAATTCACGCCTTAGGCAAGTATAGCAATCGGGAATAAATCCGGCTTTCGATTTTTTGATAGAATCAGCATGAGAACGAGTGCTTTAATCAGATTTCAATAAGGGGAGAGATGGACGATGATTCAATGGGGAGCCAAAAACATCGATGTCATCACATTGTTCGTGGAGGAACTTCCGGAGGCAAAATCATTTTATGAACGGGTATTCGGCCTTTCCTCCGTCTACGAGGACGACAACTCGGCAGTCTATAATTTCGGGAACATGAGCGTCAATCTGCTGAAAATAACCGAAGCGGACGAGCTTACGCATCCAGCTCCTGTTGCGGACCGCGGGGCAGGTGCGAGGTTTGTGTTCACGATCCGCGTTGACGATGTGGACGCATTGTGCACGGAGCTGATGTCATCCGGTGTTGGGCTGCTGAACGGTCCGATGGACCGTCCTTGGGGAATCCGCACGGCAAGCTTCCAGGATCCGGGCGGGCATATTTGGGAAATCGCTCAGGAGCTGCGTTGAATCCTTCGGTAATAGAACGCGGGGAGCTGAGGGAAATCGAAATGGCACACTACAAGGGGTACAAGCTGAGCTTCATGCGCTGAACCGATGGGTTCGGCGCATGTTTGTTTTTTTCATTGACTAACCGTTCACCCAATAATAAAATGATAGCATATCAGTTCAATTTTGGATGGAGGGATCACCGATGGATTTGTATTATGAGATTCATGGCAGTGGAAACCCCATTATTTTTATACACAGCGGAGGCACGGACAGCAGGCTGTGGTCGTTCCTGGCGCCGCTAGCCGCTAAAGATTACCAGGTCATAACTTTTGACGGCCGGGGTGCAGGCAAGTCTCCTTCCCCCAAGGAACCGGCGAATTACGTCGAGGACGTACGTGAGCTGATGGATGACCTTCAACTGGATACCGCCGTCCTCATCGGCCATTCGGGAGGCGGTCAAATCGCCACCGACTTCAGCCTGCAATATCCGAACCGAGTTTCGGGTCTGGTGCTCATCGGCCCATCATTGACGGGCTATAAGCCTTCACCTGAATTTGAGCGCTGGATGAGTGAAGTGAACGCGGCCGCTCCGGACGCGGACAAGATCATGGAGCTCGCGTTTAGCGCTCCGCTGTACCGCGTCGTGATGTCCAGTCCGCAGCGCAGTTTGATGGTTGACATGTTCAGGCATCACCTGGCCAAAACGGCCGAATGGGGGAGTTTCGAATCCGTTTGGCCTCTGCCTCCGGCCATCGGCCGATTGGAAGAGCTTCGGGTGAAAACGCTGTTTATGATCGGCGATAACGAGCTCCCGGATAATGAATGCGTCGCAGAGCTGTTCAGGAGCCTTCCGAATGTTCGTTATGTCCGAATTCCCGGGGCGGATCATATGATGCCTTTAACGCATCCTGAGGTGATGCACAGCCATATTTCCGAGTTTTTGGAGGAGAAACTTTAAATGCCGCGTACGCAGGAAGAGAATGAACGAATACGTCAGCAGGCTAAGGCGAAGATCAGGGAAGCAGCCATAGAGCTTTTCATGAGAAAGGGCTACCATGCTACCTCGATCGATGACGTCTCCAAATACGCCGGCGTGTCCAAAGGGCTTCTATACAACTATTACAAAGGGAAAGAAGAACTGCTCGGGGCCATGGTCGAAGCCAGGATCGGAGAATTGATACAGGTCATGGAGAAGGCGGAGGCATTGGACACGCCGGCAGAGCAGCTCAGACATATCGTCGAAGGGGCCATCGATAATGTGCAGCGTTCTCCCCAGGTGTTCCGCTTCTACCTGCATCTGCAGACTCAGCCGGAAGCCGATGAAACCATCGCCAAATACGGGAAGCTTCTGATTGAGGAAAGTGCCCGCCAGTTTCAAATCCAGTGCCGCATGTTCGAAAAACTGGGATCAGCCGACCCGGTGGCGAGGTCACTGTATTTTTCTTCTGCACTGCAAGGAATCATGCTCATGATCTCGACTTACCCGGATCAATTTCCGGTCGAGGCTATGAAGCGGCAAATCATCGATGATTTTTGCCAAACCTCGCGTCAGCCGTAAGGCGGCAATCGCCCGCCTATTATAAATTCAGAAGGACAGGGAGCAGCCGCTGATGCGGCTGTTTTTTGCTGTTCAAGGTCGTGTGTTAGGAGGCCGTTTAACCGTTAAAGTGTCTTGATATAGGCGGTAATTACGGATAAAAATGAATATAAATTGTTCATGAAAGCTTTTTTACCAGCAGACGTGTTTTTCTCTATCAATCTATTGACTTCCATGATTAATGACCATATAATCAACTAAAGTGACTCGTTGTGTAAGGAGATCTCACATGGTTATCATCGACGAAGTGTACCGCAATATCAGTTTTGATATGCCCGAACAAGAGTTGTTCACTTTACTTGAACGCGTTAAAGCAGCGAAAGAATTAGACGTAGAAGAGTTAAAGAACAAAATCGATAAATACGAGCAGAAACGCCGAGCGGAAGAGGCTTTGTATCAATCTTTGTCCCCGATCCGCCGCTTGTTTGCAGGGCGGCCCGCCAGCCATCATCAGGCCGTCGAATACATGGTCCATGTCAAAGAACGGTTCAAGAAGATCGACGCGATTAAGCGCAGTATTCGGGAACTGGATCAGGTGCTTGATAGGCTGCGATTACCGATAAGGGATTCGAACGAGGTATTTCTGTCTCCTGAACTGATCCGGGAAATCAGATTGCTTCAGGAAACGGAGGCTTCACAGGAATGAATCTAACGCTTGAATCTTTGGGAACGGGAATGGATACGGTATGGGTCGTTCTCAGCGCCGCTATGATTCTGCTGATGGAGGGCGGATTTGCCCTGCTTGAGGCAGGATTTGTTCGTTACAAAAACAGCGTCAACATCATTATGAAGGTATTCGCCGATATCACGATCGGCACCTTGGTTTTTTATGTATTCGGTTTCGCGCTCATGTACGGAAAGGACGCCGGAGGGATCATCGGGACGAGCGGATTTGTCCTTGGGGGAGATTTAACCCACCTTCAATTGCCGGTATCATTGGATACGTATTGGCTGTTCCAAGCGGCTTTCACCATCGCCGTCATATCGATCGTTTCGGGGGCTGTTGCCGAGCGGATCAATTTCAGGGCTTATTTGCTGTATATCGTCCTGATGACCGGCCTGATCTATCCGATCGGCGGTCACTGGGCCTGGGGAGGGGGATGGCTGACGAAGCTCGGCATGCAGGATTTTGCCGGCTCCGCTGTCATCCATGCTCTCGGCGGCTTCTCGGCGTTGGCAGCTGCGCGGATCGTGGGTCCCCGGAAAGGTAAATTCAATAAAGCGGGTGCCAGCACGATCGCCCTGCCCAGCAACCTGCCGCTCGCATCGGTAGGCGCTTTTCTTCTCTGGTTCGGCTGGTTTGGTTTCAATGCGGGCAGCACGCTCAGTGCAACCGACGTCCGCATCGGACATATCGCGCTGACAACGATGCTGTCTGCGGCATCCGGCGGAGCGGTCACACTAGTGTACACGCTGTTCCGATACCAGCGCTCCGACGCGCCATCTGTGATAAACGGCTCCCTGGCCGGGCTGGTCGGAATTACGGCCGGATGCGCTTTTGTCAGTGACAATGCCGCCATCCTAATCGGCGCAATCTCGGGACTGCTTATGATGGCAGCCACGAGCTGGCTGGAGGGACGCCGGATTGACGATCCCGTCGGCGCTTTCCCGGTCCACGCCGTCTCCGGTGCGTGGGGAACGATCGCCGTTGGGCTGTTCGCGACAGACGGAGGCCTCTTTTACAGCGGCAGCTGGCATTTGCTTGGCGTTCAGGCGCTTGGGCTGGTTGCGCTGGCCGCATGGGGATTTGTCCTTACCTGGGTCGGTCTCAAGCTGATTGGTTTCCTCGTTCCCGTTCGTTCCAGCGAGGAGGAAGAGGAGATCGGCCTCGACATCAGTTATCATGGCATGATGGCAGCGGACCGGTCCCATGAATTTATCGATCATGAAGTCCGCTATTTCATGAATGAAGAACATCGAAATCTGTAGCTGTTTGTATTGATCATAAAGGAACACCTCGAAGCACCTTCGACGTGTTCCTTTTGATTTTGCGGCATTTGCTTCGGGTCCGGGATTGGGGTCCAAGCAACGCACGGTCATAATGCAAGTTAGCAATCAATGAGAAACAAACGGTTTTCCGCTATGATACGCTGATCTGGAAGAGTTAACAATCCACAGGGAAAGGAAGTAGTCAAGATGGGCGTATTAAAACCGTTTATTTACTCGGAAGATGCAAGAAGTCAGGCGGATTTCTATATCCGATCGCTTGGCGGCAATCTGGAATCCGTTATCACCCATGGGGAGTCGATGGGAGTACAGAATGACCTGCAGGATAAAGTGATTCATATGTGCTTATCGGTAGCGGGAGGCAACTATATTTTTATGTCAGACTCGATGGAATCGAATCTTCAAGGCAACAATATGTCGCTGAATATCGACTACCCGTCGGCAGCGGAAGCCCGCGAGGCATTCTTGAAGCTTGCGGATGGTGGCCATGTTATTTATCCGTTTGAACAACAGCCGTTCGGATTGTACCTGGGCGAACTCACGGACCGGTTTGGTGTTCGTTGGATGATTACTGCGCCGTCCGTATCCGCGAAATCCTAAGCTCCCCACAATTCAATAGGGCACGCTCGGAGCCCCTGCTTGAACCGTAAGGTTTAAGCAGGGGTTATGTTGTTGTTCCGGTAAATTCTGGCCGATGGGGGCTTCTGTTATTTCAATGAGCGGAGCTCTCTATCGGGGCTGTCGTAGAGTTATGCCTGTAATGCGAAGGAGTCAGGCCGACAATCTGTTTGAACTTCCGGTGAAAATGGGGCATACTGTCAAACCCGCAGGCCGGGGCAATGCTGCTGATGCTGTCATCAGTGCGGAGCAGCAGCTCTTTGGCCCGGATCACCCGTTTGACGTTAATATAATCCGTGACGCTCATCCCGGTCAACTGCTTGAACACACGGCTGAAATGGGCGGAGCTTACGGAGGCGAGCCGGCTTAAAGAGCTCAGGCTGATCTGCTCGCAGTAATGCCCATCGATATACAGCAAAATTTGCCGCATCCAGTTCGGACCCACAAACGGGCTTCGGGAGGCGCTGCTCCCGGCACTTTGTTCCCGGTGGATCAGCAGCAATAGGTACTGAACATACAGCACGATCGAGTGGCGGTAGCCCGAGGGTTGACCCGTCAACTCGGACTGAATGGCTGACAGCTTGTCTTCGAGCTGTGTCTCCAGCGCGGCGGGGCATTCCAGCTTATAAGCATGGTTCGAACTGCAGCTGTCAAAGCACTGCAAGTAAGAAAAGGATTCTCCCAAAGAAGACTGCCGGACGAGATCAGGACTAAAAAACACGGCAGTAGACGTTACCGGGTCGTCTTTGTCCGGGAACGCCTGGTGGATCGTGCTGCCAGGGATGATGAACAGATCCCCGCGGCGCATTTCGTAAATCGTCCGGTCGATAAAAAAGGAACCTTGGCCTGAGTGGACGTACACCAGCTCATGCCAGTCGTGAAGGTGATGCGGCAGCTCCAGCTGCGCTGTCTTACGGTCGCGGTAATTCAAAGAGAAAGGGAATTCCGGCTGCGCGTCAAATTGTTTGCGGATGGGATTCATAGCTTTGCCCCTTAAGCTTATTGGGAATCATCAGCTGAACCTTCACCTTCCGTTAACGATTCATAGCAGGGAGAGGCGGTCAGCAAATGGGTCTTTGTCTAGAACATATCAAAATCGGATATGATTGTGCAAGATTTCGCTCTTTTAGAACCGATCCATAGTTGTTATATTGAGGAAAGAACATCGGTTCACAAGAGTTCACAAGAATGGAGGAGATTTAATGCGAGTAGACGCTCACCAGCATTACTGGAGCATCGCCCGGGACGACTACGGCTGGATTACGCCGTCCATTCCTGTCCTGTACCGGGATTATCAGCCGCCGGATCTGCTTCCGCATCTGGCAGAACATCATCTTGACGGTACGATCCTTGTGCAAGCCGCACCAACGTATGAAGAAACCGATTATATTCTTGAACTCGCGGCACACGATAATCGGGTTCTGGGGGTCGTCGGATATTTGGATCTTGCGGATAATGATCACAAGAATCATTTTGAGCGCTTCGCGCAGCATCCCAAATTCGTCGGCTTCCGCCTCATGATCCAGGATATGAGGGATGCGGGTGCGATCCTGGAACCTTCATACACAGCTTCGCTCAAACACTATGCGAGCCTTGGCGTACCGGTTGATCTGCTGGTCCGGTCCGATCAATTGGAAACGCTGATCCGCCTGATCGAGCAAATCCCGGATCTGCGTGCGGTGATCGACCATCTGGCGAAGCCGCGCATCGCTGCAGGGGAAATGGAGCCTTGGGCCGGATACATGAAGAGGCTGGCGTCCTACCCGAATCTGTACTGCAAGCTGTCCGGCATGGTGACTGAGGCGGATCATGCCGGCTGGAAGCCGGAACAGCTCACGCCTTATGTCCGTCATGTACTGAACTGTTTCGGTGCAGACCGGGTGATGTTCGGCAGCGACTGGCCGGTATGCCTGATGGCATCGAGCTACGACGGAGTCGTGGATGCACTTATGAAGACGCTTCCACCTGGTTGGGGAGCAGAAGAGAACCTGAAATTGTTCGGGGGCAACGCCGCTAAATTTTACCGGCTGGAGAACGTGACATGATGACAAATACCGCTGCGGGGACAATGACTGAAACGAAGGGTTGGGTGAAATCGAGATGAAATACCGGAAATTAGGGAAAACGGGCCTGGAAGTGTCTGCGCTCAGTTTTGGCGCCTCCTCGTTAGGCTCCGTATTCCGCGACACGGATGAGCAGGAGAGCCTGCGAACCGTCCACGAGGCGATTGACAGTGGGATCAATTACATTGACGTATCGCCTTATTACGGATTGACTAAGGCCGAGACGGTGCTCGGGAAGGCGCTTAAGGACATTCCGCGCGACCGGTACCTGCTGTCAACCAAGGCGGGACGCTACGGAGAGAATGAGTTCGATTTTTCCCATAACCGGATTCTGACGAGTCTGGATGAAAGCCTGAAGCGGCTGCACGTGAACGAAGTGGATATTCTGTTCCTCCATGATATCGAGTTCGTCCCGGCTCAAATCATCCTGGAAGAAGCTATACCTGCGCTTGAAAAGCTGAAACAGGCGGGTAAAATCCGGTTTGCCGGCATTTGCGGACTGCCGCTTGCGCTGTTTGAAACGCTGCTGCCGCAAATCGATATCGATGCGATCATTTCCTACTGCCATTACTCGCTGAATGATACCAGTCTGCTGGACTTGATGCCGCTTCTTGAGGAGAAGAATACGGGACTGGTCAATGCCTCTCCCATCTCCATGGGACTGCTGAGCACCCGGGGAACGCCGGACTGGCATCCAGCCGGTCCGGAAATCAAGGAAGCCTGCTTGAAGGCGGCACGGTTCTGCGCGGATCAAGGGGAGGATATCGCGAAGCTCGCGGTACAATTCTCCACTTCCAATGAGCGCATTCCTACCACGCTGGTCAGTACGGCTAATCCGCATAATATCCGCAGGAATGCTTCCTGGGTAGAGGAGCCGATGGATGAGCGCCTTTTAAGCGAAGTGCTTGCCATTTTAGAGCCTGTACACAATCGGACCTGGACCAGCGGAAGACCCGAATATAATGCGAAAATAGGGGGGGCGTGAGATGAAAGGCATCATATGTTCTGCCGTCGGTCGATTTGACATGGCCCTGAATCTGCCGGAGCCCGTGATGGAGCCGGGGCATGCGGTGGTCGAGATCAAACGGGTCGGGATTTGCGGAACCGATCTGCACGCATTCCGCGGCAACCAGCCCTTTTTTACTTATCCGAGAATCCTTGGCCATGAGCTGGCAGGTATTATTAAGGAAATGGGCCCTAACGGCGAAGGGCTTGAAGCCGGCGATCAGGTCAGCATCATCCCTTATTTGCACTGCGGGACATGCATTGCCTGCCGAAGCGGGAAGACCAACTGCTGTACGGATATGCAGGTCCTTGGCGTTCATACGGACGGAGGCATGCGTGAGCGGATTTCCGTCCCGGTGACCCACCTGATCCGGACGAATGGGCTGACGCTGGACCAGACCGCGGTCATTGAACCGCTGGCCATAGGTGCCCATGCTGTAAGAAGGTCGGGGCTTGCGGCCGGTGAGACGGCGCTCGTTATCGGGGGCGGGCCGATTGGGCTTGGAGTTATGGCCTTTGCAAAGGCCGGCGGTGCCCGGGTGCTCGCGATGGATGTGAATGACGAACGCTTGGCTTTCTGCGGGGAGTGGGTTCAGACGGATGCGCTGGTTAACGCATTACAGAACCCTGAAGAACAGATTGCGGCGGCCTGCGGCGGGGAACTGCCTTCGGTGGTGTTTGACGCTACGGGAAACGCACAGTCGATGACCGACGCGTTCCGCTATCCCGCCCATGGCGGAAGATTGGTCTACGTCGGACTGGTCAAGGCGGATATCCGGTTCCACGATCCGGAATTCCATAAGCGGGAGCTGACGCTGCTGGCCAGCCGCAACGCAACGCGCGAAGACTTCATGCACGTGCTGCATACGATCCGGTCCGGCGGGATCGACGTCGGTCCATATGTCACGCACCGGGCCGCATTTGACGATATGATCGAACAATTTAACCACTGGCTGGACCCGGGAACCAAGGTCATCAAAGCGATGGTCGAAATGTAAGTCCATATCAGGAATGAAGTCCTATCAAGAACGGCCGTCTACAAAGACGGTCGTTTTTCTCAACTTAGCGGTGCTTGGCAGGAACAAGCCGCAGGCGGCTGACTCATTCGAAATCCATGAAAGGTCAGGTGGTTCCATGAAACGGGTATGGCTGAACATTTCACCGGTATTTCGCAGATTTCTTATGTCTTATTTAATCGTCCTGATGATCCCGCTGATTGCGGGATATGTGTCTTACCGGACATCCATCGATGTAGCGGAGCAAAGTTCCCTGGAGACCAGCATCATGTCGCTGCAGCAGAGCAAGGATCTGATGGAGCGCAGGCTCGCAGAAGTACAGGGGTTCACCAAACAGCTCGCCATCAATCAGGATTTGGCCAGACTCATGATTGCGCGCGCGGACGAGCAGGATTACGACGTATACGGTTTGTGGAAAATGATGCGGGATATCTCCAATTACAGCCAGACCAACGACTTTCTTTCGAATTTCTACATCTACCTCCGCAACAGTCATCTGGTGCTTACGCCAAGTACGGTCTATTACCGGCCGGAGCTGTTTTACGAATCGAACCATTATGAAGGCATGCCCTTTAAGACTTGGAAGAAGAACTTTCTAGAGAAGAGCAACCTCAGCATGGTCGTTCCCCAGCACGATTACGTGACGAAGACGCACAAGCAAACGGTGGTTACCTTCGTGCAATCCCTGCCCCTAAACAGCTTCGATACCCCTCTCGCCTCCGTCGTGGTCCTGATCGATACGAAGAAAATGTCCGCATCTCTATCAGGGATAACAAATCAGTACGGAGGATGGGCATTCGTCAGGAACCATGAAGGAGAGACGGTTATGTCTGAGGGGATCACCGGCAGCGCCATATCCAAGATAACGAATATTCCTTCAGGCAAACCCGGCGACATCAGCCGCGCAGCGGATGATATGCTGCTCATATCCATTCGGGATGAATTGAGCGGCTGGGTCTACACGGCCGGCGTCCCGAAAGCCGCACTCATGATCAACGCGAACCGAATCAAGAATATCACCGGATTGCTCACCGCGATTTCTTTGATTGCCGGACTTGTCATCGGACTTTTACTGGCATACCGGAGCAGCGCTCCGATCAACAACCTGATGAATTCACTCAAAAAACAGCTCGGATTGGAACTAAGTACAGGCATTCAGGATTACGATTTTATCGCGGGGAACATCTCAAGCCTGATTGCGAGCAACAGGCAGCTGGAGCAAGAGCTCCGCAGCCAAGTGCCCTTGATCCGCGACGCGTTCATCAAGCGGCTGTTGGTCGGTGAATTTTACAACGGTGAAGAACTGGCCGCCGCTTCAGCACAAGCAGGGGTCACCATTAAGGGGGATGCAGGTTACGCCGGCTTGGCTAAAATGAACACCTTCGGCGGATCAGACAGCCGCGAATCGCTCGCGGAATCCAGTGTGGCCCGTTTCATCGTGCGCCAGTCCCTCGTGGAGGCCGATCCGGATATGCTGGTTACGGATTGGGGGCAGGACAAGCTGGCCTTTCTGCTGCTGCGCACAAGCAAGCTGGCCCCGGATGAGGCCTTGGTCATGCAAAAGCTGCAGGATCTGGCTGGGACGCTGTTCAGCCATTATCACATGCCCGTCCAGTTCGGAATGGGGAGGCCATTTGAGTCGCTGGCGGACATCGGGCGATCGTTCGGCGAAGCTGCGGAGGCTTTGGACTATGCGGCATTCACCGACGAGGGAGGCGTCATTCGGTATGAGGATTCGAGCCGGGATGCGTCGCTATTCTACTATCCGATCGAGACGGAAACGCGGCTGCTGAACACGATCAAATCGGGGGATGGCAGGGAAGCGATGCGGATCCTCGAGCACATTGCGAAGCGGAATTTTACGGAGAGGGAGCTGTCCCGTGAAATGACGGAGCAGCTGATCGGCGAACTCAAGGGAACGATGCTCAAACTGCTGGATCAAAAGGCGGGAGATGATCACGAGTTCACAGATAACCTCCAGTACCGCATAGCTCAAATCCAGCCGTTTGAAGGGATTGACAGGCTTCTCGGGCAAATGGGCGAACTCATCGACCTCTATTGTTCGATGATCGAGGAGAAAAAGAACGCCCTGCATCACCAGACGGTACGGCAGGTGAAGGACTATCTTGAGTCTGCGTACGGGGATGCGGACTTAACGCTGTACCACATCGCCAAGCAGGTTGGAAGGCCGGAAAAGTATGTCTCTACGGTATTCAAGGAAAGCGAGGGGGAGCATTGGTTCGATTACCTGGAACGGCTGCGCATCGATAAAGCGTCCGAGCTGCTGCTGAACCGGGCATTAAAAATCGACGATATTGCCGAAAGGGTCGGCTATAACAGCGCTCATTCGTTCCGGCGGGCGTTTAAGCGGGTCCGGGGGATCTCTCCCAGCATGTTCAGGGAAGCGTCTGAATTAGGGGACGCTCGTTGATTCAGCGCCGGTAGAATGCGCTTTCATCGCAAAATGTACGCTTGATCTCAGATTGTACGGTCGGGTTGTGGATGCATTCGCCGCAATTGTACCTTTACGGTCGTGATGCGGGATTTTACCATGAATTCTGTAAGCGCTACCATTATAAACGGCTCCGGAGTCGTAACGTGAAGGGGGAATGTGCTTGTGAAGGCTGTATCGGTTCAGCCGCAGACGGGGACCCGGGAGAGGAGCACTTCCAAAAATTATTGGAAGGAAGCCAAGAAAAGTCTGAGGAAGCACTGGCAGCTGTATTTACTGGTGATACCGCCGGTCCTGTTCTTTATTCTTTTCAAATACCTCCCGATGGCGAACGCGGTGCTGGCATTCAAGAATTACCAGGTGACCAAGGGGATATGGGGAAGCCCCTGGGTGGGGACGAAGTACTTCGACATGCTGTTTAACAATCCGCAATTCTGGACGCTGATCAAGAACACGTTGTTTCTGTCCCTGTATCAGCTGGCAGCCACATTTCCGATCCCGATCATTCTGGCACTGCTGCTCAATGAGGTGCGAAGCCTCCGTTTCAAAAAAGCGGTTCAGCTGATTACGTATGCGCCGTTTTTTATCTCGACCGTCGTTATGGTTTCCATTATTATGATCTTCCTTGCCCCGCGGCTCGGACTGCTGAACGTGATTCTAAATGCGATGGGCATGGAATCCACGAACTTTCTCGGCGACCCGACCAAGTTCAGATCCGTTTACGTATGGGCGGAAGTGTGGCAAACCACCGGATACTCCTGCGTCATTTATTTGGCGGCATTGGCTGGCGTGGACCCGTCGCTCTACGAAGCGGCAAAAGTGGACGGGGCTTCCAGGCTGCAAAAAATCATCAATGTGGACATTCCCGGGATCCTGCCGGCCGCCGTCATCATCCTGATCTTAAGCGTAGGCAATATCATGTCGCTGGGCTTTGAGAAAGTATATCTGCTGCAGAACCCGTTAAACCTGCAATCTTCAGAGATCATCTCCACGTATGTCTACAAAATCGGTTTGCTGAACGCCAATTACAGCTTTGCCACAGCCGTGGGCTTGTTCAATTCGGTGATCAACCTGATTCTGCTCGTGGCGGTCAATGCCGTCTCGCGGCGGATATCCGAGAACAGTCTGTGGTAATTCACATGAACAAGGAGGGGAGGCTATGGCTGCTGTACAGACGACCGCTTCCATACCGACAAGGGGGAAAATTCGCGATTCGGCGGGTGACCGTATTTTCCTTGGTATCACATATATCCTGTTGAGTTTGATCCTCGTTGCCGTACTTTACCCGCTTATTTATATCGTCAGCTCATCGATCAGCAGCCCGCAGGCGGTTGCATCCGGCAAAGTCTGGCTGTGGCCGGTCGATATCTCTTTTGCCGGATATAAAACGGTCTTCAGCAATGACCAGATTCTGGTCGGCTACGGAAACTCGCTGTTCTATACCTGCTGCGGGACCTTGATCAGCGTCATTCTAACGGTGGCGATCGCCTATCCGTTATCGAAAAAGACGTTTTTTGGACGCAATGTGCTCATGATGTTTATCACGTTTACCTTTCTGTTTTCCGGCGGCTTGATTCCGACATATCTTGTCGTCAAGGGCCTGCACCTGATCGATACAAGGTGGGCGCTGCTCCTGCCAAATGCGATCTTCGTATTTCAGGTCATTATTGCCCGCACCTTTTTTAAATCGTCTATTCCGGAGGAGCTGAACGATGCCGCCGAAATCGACGGCTGCAGCGATATCCGGTTCCTGCTCAGCGTCGTCATTCCGCTGTCCAAGCCGATCCTGGCCGTGTTGACGCTGGTGTATGCGGTTGCGCAGTGGAACGCCTTTTTCGACGCGTTGATCTATCTCAAGTCGCAGCACTTGTATCCGCTTCAGTTAACGCTGCGCAGCATTCTGATTCAAAATTTCTCAGGCGGTAATATGGACGCGAGCGAGCAGGTCAAGCGGCAGGAGCTTGCCTATTTGATGAAATATTCCCTCATCGTGGTCGCAAGCCTGCCTGTGCTGATCCTGTATCCCTTTATTCAGCGGTATTTCGTACAAGGGATGCTGATCGGTTCGATCAAGGGTTAAAAGCGTTATAATTGACGATTTCGTTAGGGGAGCTTTTCAATTTTTAATGGAAAAGGGGAGTGTAATGTTCATGAAGAAACGTGTTTACCGGGGCTGGTTCAGCTTAATTGCGCTGGTGCTTGTCCTTGCAGGCTGTTCCGGTGGGGCATCACCGAATGATTCGGGAGCGGAGGGCGGATCTGCGGGTACAGGCGGGGAAACCGGAACTGTTCCGATCAGCGTGTTCGTCAATACCGACGGCAACATCGACTATAAAACAAACCAGTTCACCAAAGTGCTGGAGGAAAAAGCAAACGTCAAGCTGCAGTTTACCGAGGTACCTTATGACGGCGCAGCGGAGAAACGCCAAATTTCCCTCGCCAGCGGCGACTACCCGGATTTATACATGCTGATCCCGTGGGTCGACAAGTTCTCCCAATCGGATCTGGTGAAGTTCGGGCAGCAGGGCGTGATCCTTCCCCTGAACGATCTAATCGATCAATATGCGCCCAATATCAAGAAGGCGCTGGACGATCACCCGGATTACAAAGCGATGTCCATCGCGCCGGACGGCAACATCTACGGGCTGACTATGCTGAACGAATGTTTTCACTGCTCTTACCCCAACAAAATGTGGGTCAACACCAGCTGGCTGAAGAAGCTCAATTTGGAGGTCCCTAAAACGACGGAAGACTTCAAGAAGATGCTGGAAGCCTTCAAGACCACGGATCCGAACGGCAACGGCAAAGCCGACGAGGTCCCTCTGAGCGGCTCCATCGAAAATTTTGGCGTGCACATCCTTCCTTTTCTAATGAACGGCTTTATCTATGATGACGATAAATACTATCTGACGGTGAATGGAGATCAGGTGGACATCGCGGCCAACAAGCCGGAGTGGAAGGAAGGACTTGCCTATGCCAATTCGTTGTATGCCGAAGGCTTGATTGACCCGGGTGCATTCACGCAGAACGCCGACGCGTTCAAGCTGATCGGCAACAATACCGCAACCGAACTGCTCGGTGCGGGAGCATCGATGCATCCGGCCATTTTCACAGATACCGGGGAGGGCAACAAGTACAGCTCACACTACGACGCCATTCCTCCACTTCAGGGGCCTCATGCCGCATACGCCACGTTCAATTACCCGGTCGAGCCGGGAGCTACTTTCGTCCTGACCAATAAGGCAAGCAAAGAAGTACAAATCGCCGCCATCAAAATGCTGGATTACATTTATACCGAAGAGGGACAGCTGCTGGGCAACTATGGCGAGGAGGGCAAGGACTGGGCGAAGCCAAAAGACGGAGACGTGCCATTGAACGAAAAGGCGAGACCGATCTTCAAGACACTGGAACAGCCGGCGGGCTCCGAGCCGCGAAACAGTGCGTGGGGAGCAACCGCCCAATACGATCATACCCGGGAGTTCCGCGATGGATGGATTCAGGAAACCGATATTTATAAAAATTCGGGTTATGAGCGCAGATTGCAGGAAGCGACCTACCTGTACGAGAATAAACAACCTAAGGAGGTCTATCCCAATTGGTCGGTCTGGATCGATCCAGCGGCTGCCGACGAGCAAAGCATGCTTCAGCAAAATATCAAGGACTACGTAGATCAAAATGCCCTGCAGTTTGTCACCGGCGCCAAGAACCTGGACAAAGACTGGGATGCCTACGTCAAAGGGTTGGACGCATTAAATCTGAAGCGGTATTTGGAAATCATGCAGCAGGCATATGACACGACCAAAAAAGCAGAATAATACGAACCTTTTTATGGAACCGGAGGGGAAGCATGAAACTTCAATATGACAAACCTGCTACCGTATGGACGGAAGCGCTTCCGATCGGCAACGGACGGATTGGCGCAATGGTGTTCGGAGGCGTGGCTGAGGAGCGGCTCCAGCTGAACGAAGATACACTATGGTCCGGATATCCGCGGGACACGAATAATCCGGAAGCCTTGGAGGTATTGCCCCGGGTGCGCGAGCTGATCCGCAGCGGGCAATATGAGGAAGCCGACCGCGCGGCGAAAGGGATGATGGGGGCCTATAGCCAGTCCTATCTCCCGCTCGGAGATCTGCAAATCGAGTTGGAGCATGATGGAGAAGTTCCGTTCTCCGGCTACAAAAGAGAGCTCGATCTCGCACAAGGCATTTCCCGTGTTGAATACACAGTTCGCGGCGTGGTGTATACGAGGGAGATGTTCATATCTCATCCGGACCAGGTGCTGGTCGTCCGTCTGACTTCCAGTGAGGCGGGGAAGCTGAATTTTCGGGCAGCGCTCAGCAGCCCGCTGCGCAGCGTGACGGAGGCGGAGAGCGGCGTCCTGGTCCTCCGAGGTACCGCACCGGAACATGTGTGGCCCAATTACTACCGCAGCGATGATCCCATTATCTATGGTGATCCGGATACGACGGAAGCGGTGCATTTTCAAGGACGCCTGGCGGCTGTAACGGAGGGTGGCAGCGCTGCGGTCAGCGAATCCGGCATCCGCGTTCAAGGCGCGACGGCAGCAACCCTTTATTTCAGCGCCGCGACAAACTTTAACGGTTTCGACAAACTGCCCGGAAGCCAAGGCAAAGATGAGAAACGGGCCGCCAAGGACGATTTGGACAGCGCTGTACAAGGCAATTATGAGGCCCAGCGCCAGACGCATATTGCCGATCACCGCTCGCTGTTCGACCGGGTCCAGTTGTCCCTTGGGTTAAGTAAGGCAGGAGAAGAACGATCGACAGAGGATCGGATTGTCCGCTATGGAGCCGACGATCCGGGGCTGGTGGAGCTGCTGTTTCATTATGGGCGATACCTGATGATCGCAAGTTCGCGGCCGGGAACCCAGCCGGCGAATCTGCAGGGAATATGGAACCAGGAAATGCGCCCCCCGTGGAGCAGCAACTGGACGCTGAATATCAATGCGGAAATGAATTACTGGCCTGCGGAAACGGCGAACCTGGCCGAGCTGCATGAACCGCTTCTGCGATTTATCGGCGACTTGTCCCAGAGCGGCGTGAAAACGGCCCAGACCCACTATGGCGCCCGCGGCTGGACCGCACACCACAATTCGGACATCTGGGCGATGTCCAATCCCGTAGGCGATTTCGGGCATGGCGATCCGGTATGGTGTATGTGGCCGATGGGCGGTGTCTGGCTGTGCCAGCACCTGTGGGAGCATTTTGCATTCAGCCGCGACGAAAAGTATTTGCGGGAACATGCCTATCCGGTGATGAAGGAAGCGGCTCTGTTCTGTCTGGATTGGCTGCATGACGACGGCAGCGGCCGTCTGATCACCTCGCCGTCAACTTCGCCGGAGCATAAATTCAGAACGCCGGCGGGTGGTCTGGCTGCAGTCAGCGAGGCATCGACGATGGATCTGATGCTGATCTGGGACCTGCTCACCAACTTAATTGAAGCGTCCGAGACGCTGGAGGAAGACGAAGCGCTTCGGCAAGAATGGCAGGATGCCAGGGAGCGGCTTCTGCCGCTGCAGGTCGGGAAGTACGGACAGCTTCAGGAATGGTCCAAGGACTTCGAAGACGAGGATGTCCATCACCGTCACGCGTCCCATATGTTCGGCGTGTATCCGGGCCGACAGCTCACCAAGCAGATGACGCCGGATTTATTCGAGGCCGCCCGCCGTTCCCTGGAACGGCGGGGCGACGATGGAACGGGCTGGAGTCTCGGCTGGAAGGTCGCCCTATGGGCCCGTTTCGGCGAAGGGGACCGTTCGCTTGCTCTGCTCTCCAACCTGCTGCGCCTTGTCCGCGAAGATGAACCGGATAATTATCACCACGGCGGGGTGTATGCGAATTTGTTCGACGCCCATCCGCCGTTTCAAATTGACGGTAATTTTGCGGCGACGGCCGGCATTGCCGAAATGCTGCTTCAGTCGCATCAGGGATATTTAGAATTTCTTCCGGCCCTTCCTGCTTCCTGGCCGAACGGATTTGTGAAGGGCCTTCGCGCGCGCGGAGGATTTGAGGTGAGTCTGGATTGGAAAGAAGGAAGGATTGCCGATGCTGAGATTGTCTCGCATGCCGGATCGGCCCTGACGATCTATTCGCCATATGCGCCGACGATCTCGGCGGATGAAGGCAACATCCCGGTTCAACGAACCGGGGAGAACTTGTACTCATTTCAGACGACTGCGGGAACGACGTACCGCTTAGTGCCAGAGCCGTCCGTTCAACAAGGACGACTCTGATTGTTGAAGCCCTGCCGAACCTCCGGCAGGGCTTTTTATAGGGGAGTGGGTCCGGTCACGCGAGATCACGTTCCGTTAGAACGGACGGAGATCCTGTCCGCTTCATTCCCTGCGCCGGAAACCGGCGCGGTAGCTGCGGGCAGACATCCGCGTGACCGACTTGAATACTTTTTCAAAATGCGAAAAGTTCTCGAACCCCACGTCCTCCGACACCCGGATAATGCGTTCGTCACTCTCGCGCAGCAGACGCTGGGCCTCCTTGATCCGGGTAATGCCGATATATTCGATCAGGCCAAAACCGGTATACTTCTTGAACGACCGGCTCAGATGGCTGGGACTCAAGTAGAACCTTTCGCTCAGGCCGCTCAGGGTCAGGGGCTCCCGGTAATGCTCCGAGATGTAGCTGGCGATGTCGTTCATGCGGGCCGCCGCGGGAGAGACCGTATCTTCGGGTGCTCCTTGCTTATAAGCTGCGGACTGTCTGGCCGCAAACAGCAAAGCCTGTCCCGCAGCATGCCGGACGGCCATCCGGTATCCTGGGGACTCGTCCTGGATTTCCCGCAGCATTTCATAGAGCGGCTGCTCGATTCGGAGCTTGTCTTGATCCGGTAAATGCACCACGCGGTGGGGACCGTGGAACGGAGCAAGCAGCAGCTTGGCCTCATCCCTAGGGAGCGGCTCGAAATACGATTCATTGACATAAATAACGATGCGTTCATGATTCGGCACACCGGTGTCCGAGGTTTTATGCACTTCATTGCCCGGGATGAACACCAAATCTCCGGACCGGACCCGATACACCCGGTCTTTAATGAAGTAAAAGCGTTCGCCGCCAAACAAATAATACAGCTCGTAATGTTTGTGCATATGATCCTCCGACATGGAGAAGTGTCCTTTGCGGCGGTTATATTCCACAGAAAAGGGATCGGACGCGTTTCCGTACCTTAGTTCTTGGTTTAAAGCCATAGTCGATCCTCCACAAGCGCAATAAATGCGGGGTTTTATTCATTCTAGCATAAAATGCGGGGACAATAAGCGAATTTTGCAGTAATCTGCAAATAAACAGATTCATAGAAGGAGAGGGAATGATATGGCCCAAAAAACCTATGTGCAGGTCGGAGCAGGCGGAAGAGCGGAATTC
Organism: Paenibacillus rhizosphaerae; assembly: GCF_014192015.1. Taxonomy (GTDB): domain Bacteria; phylum Bacillota; class Bacilli; order Paenibacillales; family Paenibacillaceae; genus Paenibacillus_AQ; species Paenibacillus_AQ rhizosphaerae. The sequence goes on from NZ_JACHXJ010000001.1 coordinate 1,490,162, forward strand.
TTTTACGGTGCGATTGCCCAGCGTTTCCGGGAGTCGGCGGAGCTGCTCGCTTTTTGCGACGTGAACCAGACTCGCATGGATTATGCCAACAAGCTGCTGACGGAGAAGTACGATTACCACGCGGTACGAACGTATAAAACCGATGCCTTTGACGAGATGATCCGGACGGAGAAGCCGGACTTCGTCATCGTAACCAGCGTGGACCGTACGCATCACCGCTATATTATCCGGGCGATGGAGCTCGGCTGCGACGTGATCACGGAAAAGCCGATGACAGTCGACGCGGCCAAATGCCAAGACATTCTCGACGCGGTGGAGCGAACGGGACGAAACGTCCGGGTCACGTTCAACTACCGCTATGCGCCTCATCATACGAAAGCCCGGGAGCTGATTGCGGACGGAACCATCGGGGATGTGACCTCGGTTCACTTCGAGTGGCTGCTAAATACACAGCATGGCGCGGATTACTTCCGCAGATGGCATCGGGACAAGCGCAACAGCGGCGGCCTGCTCGTCCATAAGTCGACCCACCACTTCGACCTGGTTAATTTCTGGATCGGATCCGAGCCGGAAACGGTCTATGCGATGGGAAACCTGCTGTTTTACGGACGCGAAAATGCCGAGCAGCGCGGAGTCACCAAGTTTTACGACCGGGCCACAGGCCATCCGAACGCCAAGGACGATCCGTTTGCGCTGTCGCTGGACAGCAACTCGCATCTGAAGGCGATGTACCTTGATGCAGAGTGGGAGGACGGCTACCACCGGGACCAAAGCGTATTCGGCGACGGGATTTCGATCGAGGATACGATGAGCGTGATGGTCCGGTACAAAAATAAAGCGCAGCTGACCTATTCGCTGAATGCTTACATGCCGTGGGAAGGATACCGGATCGCCTTTAACGGAACCAAAGGCCGGATCGAAATGACGGTGATCGAGCAGTCCTATGTCAATTCCGGCGGAGACAAGGCGCTGGAAGGAGCGGTGAAGGGCGTTAATATTTTGGTATTCCCTATGTTTGGCGAGCCTTACAAGGCGGACTTCGAGGAAGGCGCCGGCGGGCACGGCGGCGGCGATCCTGTGCTGCTGAACGACATTTTCGGCGTACCTGTGGAAGATAAATTCCACCGGGCGGCGAACCATATCGACGGCGCGCGCTCGATCTTAACGGGCATTGCCGCCAATCAATCGATTTCCACCGGACTTCCGGTGAAAGTCGACGATCTGGTAAGGTTTTACGGGACCAAGTAACATGCTCCACGGATAAAGGCCGAGGCCACCTGAGCGGCATCTAAGGTGGCTTTTTGGCTTGACGAAGCGGTAAGAGTTACAAAGACACTGACCGGTAAAGATCAGTGTCTTTGTCATTTTCGCCGATGGTCCGGGACTTACTGCTGCCGGAATGGTGTGATGGAAGGGCATGGGCACACAGGGATGAACCTGATTTGGTATGATGTGTTCAGCAGCATCGCGAAAGCGCTGTCAAATTAACGGGAGGAAGGTTCGTCATGTTCTACTCGCTCAGAAGCAGGCTGATATTATTTTTCGTATTGTTGTTCGTTTTGTCGTTCGGTGTATTGTCCCTTCTCATTTTTAACGAATCACGATCGATTATCCGTTCCTATATTGAATCGTCCGCGCTTGAGAAAATGAACGAATACGGTTCCTATATCGACATGGTGCAGACGCAAATTTATGACTTGGCATCCCTGGTCTTTAACAGTGACCAGACCGATACTTGGGATAACATCGTGTCGGATTCCTCGGCAACGGAAGGGGAGAAAATGCTTGCCCATATCCAGATGAGCAAGTTTCTGACGCAGACGACCAATAGTTATACCAGCATCTCATCGGTCGCGCTGTACCGCCGGGAAGGCGTGTGGGTCAGCATGGACAACCAGGTTATCAAGGAAAGCTCCTTTCTCGATCAGTCCTGGTACAAGCAGTTTCGGGATGAGACGGTCCGCTGGGTGCCGGCGCACACCGACGACGTGGAATTGAAAATCCGCCGCAGCGACCATCCGGTCGTCAGCATGCTGATGCCGATCGGAGCATTTGAACCGAAGCAGGCGAAAACGGTGCTGAAGGTCAACGTGAGCGCCGATTATTTTCTGGAGCCGCTGAGCAGGATCCATTTGGGAGAGAGCGGGACGATGTATTTAATCGATCAGCACGGCAGCCCGCTCCTGACCCAAGCGGATTATGAAACGAGCGCCAGCCTCGCCAAGAATGAGATTGCCAGGGCGCAGGCAGGGCGAAGCAAGCAGGGCGTCGTCTATTTCCGGAACAGCCAGGGTGACGCACAAATCCTCGTTTACAAAAAGCTGGCCCAAAACGGATGGATGCTTGTCGGGATCGTTCCGGAGAGCGACTTGTATGCACCACTGCTTAAGCTGCGCAACCGTATTATGGTGCTGGCGGTGGTACTGCTCCTGGTCTCGCTGTTCATTGCCTTCTGGCTGTCGAACGGAATTACGCGGCCTTTGTCAAGGCTAGTCTCCGCTATGCGGCATGTGCAGCGTGGAGATTTTGACAGCGCGGAGAGCCGGCTGCCAATGGAAGGCACCGTCCGAAATGAGGTCGGCTTTGCCACAGCGACATTCCGCAACATGGTCGGAAGGCTGCGGCAGCATATCAAAACCGAATTTGAACTGAAGCTGCTCCGGCAGCAGGCCGAATATAAGGCGCTGCTGATGCAGATTAATCCGCATTTTTTGTTCAATACGCTGGAGCTGCTCAGCAGCCTGGCGATACAGAGGCGTACGGACGATACCGTGAAGGTCATCGAGTCGCTCGGAAAAATGCTGCGCTTCGGCTTGCGGATCAGTGACGATTTGGTCGCCTTGAAGGAGGAGCTGAAATACGTTCATGATTATGCTTCCATCCTGCGCATCCGCTTCGGGGACCGGCTCTGGCTGTCCATGGAAGAGGACGGGCTGCCGGAGCATGCCGCCTGCGTCAAGTTTATTCTTCAGCCTTTGCTCGAGAACGCCGTCAAGTACAGTTTTGCGCATCGGACCGAAGCACGTGTATCCGTCAGGGTATACCGAAGGGACGGCCATGTGGTCATGTCCGTCACGGACAACGGGCCTGGGATGACGGAGGAACAGATCCGCGCGGTGCTGAAAGAAGCGGCCGATGCCCGGCCGGACCAAATTCTGGCCAGCCGGGAACGGCAGATCGGACTCGGGAACGTGCTTGCACGGTGCCGGTTGTATTATGGCTCATTGTTCGAGGCTCATCTGGATGCGAAACCAGGCGGAGGAACGCGAATTGAACTGATGTTACCGATCCGGGAGGTGCATAACGATGTATCGTTTATTGATCGTGGATGACGAGCCGGAAATCCGCCAAGGTCTGCGTCTCAAGATGGACATGGACGGTCTTGGGATTGCGCTGGCCGGCGAAGCCTCGAACGGGATGGAGGCGCTGTCCCTCCTGGAGAACGGTGATATTGAGATCGTCCTTACCGACATGAACATGCCGCTGATGGGGGGCGTTCGGTTTATGGAAGTGTGCCGGGAACGTTACCCGAACGTCAGGGTCATCGTCATTACCGGCTATGAGGACTTTCAATATGCACGGGCCGCGCTACGCTTCCAGGCGAGCGAATACCTGCTGAAGCCGGTTGCCCGCGATGAGCTGAATTCCGTCCTGAAAAACGTCACCGCCGAGCTGAACCGGGAACGGGAAAAAGCGGAACTCGAGGCCAAAACTCAGTGGGAGCTGTCACAATATTACAGGGAAATGAAGGAGCAATTTATCCTTAGGCTCGTACGCTGGGAATCCGGGCCAGAGAGCGTCGTTACGGACCGCGCCCGCAAATTTGGGCTTGGCGGGTGGGAGGAACGTCGAGTACGCTTTATGACCCTAGGCCTGAAAGTGAGGGATATCTTACATGGGACGGATCGGGCACCCGATCAATTCCTGCTCCCGCTGGAAATGATCTCCCGTGAAAAGGCAGACAACGCAGCCGGAACTTGTGAGTGCTTCCGGGATGGGCACTATCCGGGGCTGATTCATGTGGTCACCACGGAGTCCGTAGAATGGCTGTTCTCTTTTGGCGATCATCTCCGGTCGGAAGTGAAGCGGATGCTGGACTTTGAGCTGGACTTCGGCATCGGACAACCCGTAACAGGCTTCAAGGCTTGGAAGGATGGCTACCTTTCATCGCTCGTGGCCTGGAACTATACGGACAGCCGTTTGCCGGCCGAATCCCTTCCCCAATCAACCGACAAAACGGCAATAAGCGCGGATGAAATCAAAGTCATCGAACGGTATTTGGCCAAAGGTGAATATGCTGCGTTTGAGCAGGCTGTCCGCCCCATTCTTCAGCAGGCTTTTACAGGGCCCGTGGCAAGTCGGGTGAAAATCATTTTTCAGCTGTACCTGGCTCTGGAGTCGGCTGCGAGCGATTTGCTCGTCACGATCGAGAGCGCAGAGCAGCTGTGGATCCGGCCGGAGCTGGCGTATTCATTGGATTCGGTGGATAAGGCATACTCGTTTCTTGCAGGGATCGCCCGGAACATCGTTAGGCAGCGAGAAGAAGGCGCTGAAGCTGCCGATGTCAATCTGATCGAATCCGTCCGCCGTTATATTGACGACCACTATGCAACAGACCTGAACTTAAGCGATATGGCAGCCCGTTTTAACTATCATCCTTCTTATTTCTCGGAATTGTTCAAAAAAAGGGTCGGGCGCACCTTCATTCAGTACCTGACCGATGTGCGGATGACGCAGGCGATCCGGCTGCTGGAGGAGACCCAGCTCAGTCTGTGGGATATAGCCGAACTTACGGGCTTCAGCAATGCCAGCTACTTCAGCTCGAAATTCAAAAAGGTTTACGGCGTTTCTCCTTCCGATTACCGCGAGAGGTTACCTGAAAAAATTGATAGCGAAGAGCCGAAGAAATAGAATTCAGCGTGCGCCGTATCTTGCTTATGATGTTCTTACCAACATCAGAAGGAGGATTCGCGATGCGAACATCACGCAGGCTGCCGATCCATACGCACAACCGCACGGCGTACGCATTTTTGCTGCCATGGCTCATCGGCTTTTTTTGCCTCACGCTTGGACCGATGCTCGGCTCGCTGTATTTGTCCCTGACCAAATACAACTTGCTTCGCCCGCCCGAATGGATCGGTTTCGCCAATTTCAAGCAGATCTTTACGAATGACGCGACGTTTACGCACTCCCTGCAATTGACGTTCGTGTACGTACTGCTGTCCGTACCGCTCCGTATCATTTTTGCGCTGCTCGTGGCGCTGGCACTGAACCAGGGAATTCGCGGACTGGGCATCTACCGGACCGTCTATTACATTCCGTCCCTTCTCGGAGGAAGTGTTGCGATCTCCATCGTCTGGCGGCAAATCTTCGACAGTGAAGGCGTCATTAACGCGTTCCTCGGCTGGTTCGGACTAGACGGGCCGGCATGGATCGCCAACCCGGATTACCTGATTTACCCGATCGTCACCCTGTCGGTTTGGCAGTTCGGCTCGGCGATGGTCATCTTTTTAGCGGGGCTGAAGCAGGTTCCGGCCGATCTGTATGAAGCGTCTCAAGTGGACGGTGCCGGGAAAATACGCCAGTTTTTCAGTATATCGCTGCCGATGCTGACGCCCGTTCTCTTTTTTAATCTGATCATGAGCATCATTAATTCATTTCAGGCGTTTACACCGGCTTACGTCATCGGCGACGGTCATGGAGGGCCGCTGGATGCTTCCATGTTCTACACATTGTACCTGTACTTAAAGGGCTTCTCCTATTTCGATATGGGTTATGCGTCGGCCCTCGCCTGGATCATGCTGCTCATTATCGCCGTCTTTACGGGTATCATTTTTGCCACGTCGCGCTTCTGGGTGTTCTACGGCGATGGGAAAGAGGGGAGGTAAGCCATGTTGACGATGAGGGGAACTTACTCGCGGGTGATCAGACACGTGCTGATCGTGTTGGTGGGGCTGGCCATGCTGTATCCGGTATTGTGGCTGCTCAGCAGCTCCTTTAAGCCTAATCAAGCGATTTTTACCGATACCGGTTTATGGTCGCACAGCTTCACGATTGATAATTATAAAAATGGCTGGAAGGGCTTTCAGGGCGTGTCGTTCAGCCGCTTCTTCGGCAACTCGGCGCTCATCTCCATCCTCTGCGTACTGGGTAATATCGTGACCTGCTCGCTCGCGGCCTATGCTTTTGCCCGGCTCGAGTTCAAGCTCAAAAAGGTATGGTTTGCGCTGATGCTGGTGACGATCATGCTGCCGTACCATGTGACGCTTGTGCCGCAGTATATCATTTTCAGCAAGCTGGGCTGGATTAATACGTTTGCCCCGCTGATCCTGCCCAAATGGCTGGCGCACGATTCCTTCTTTATTCTGCTGATGGTCCAGTTCATACGCGGGCTCCCGCGGGAGCTGGACGAAAGCGCGACGATCGACGGCTGCGGACAGGGGAAGTTGTACCTGCGGATCATTCTGCCTTTGCTGACTCCGGCGCTCATCTCAACCGCGATCTTTACGTTTATCTGGACGTGGGACGATTTCTTCAGCCAGATGATTTACATCAGCGATATCAAGCTGTTTACGGTGCAGCTCGGCATCCGGGCGCTGTACGATCCGTCGGGATCATCCGATTGGGGGGCGCTTCTCGCCATTTCCGTGCTGTCGCTGCTGCCGATCACGCTGCTTTTCCTGATGTTCCAGCGGTACTTCCTGGAAGGTATTGCGACGACAGGGCTCAAATAACGCCAAAACTGCTACCGGGTAGATTGCAATGTAGAAAGCAGCAGTCTGGGGCGAGACGGAGAGTTGTGCAAACGCTTTATAATTTATAGCGATGAAGGAGAAATGAACATGAAAAAAAGATGGTTCATATCTGTGCTGGCGTCCATGACTGTGCTGCTGTCGGCATGCGGCAGCTCTGGCGGCCCGGCCGCTTCCAGCGGATCCAGCGTATCCAGTGGGGAAGGGAATTCCGGAGGTGACCAGGTCGAGCTTAGGATGATGTGGTGGGGGGACCAGGCGCGGGCGGATTTGACGAATAAGGCGCTTGAACTGTTCGAGCAGAAGCATCCGGACATTAAAGTCGTGGGCGAGTTCGCGCCGCAGGACGGATATTTTGACAAGCTGAACACGCAGCTGGCTTCGGGAACGGCTCCAGACGTATTTTTTCTGGGAGGCAATGTGGTGGACTACGCCAACAAGGGCGTCCTTTTGGATCTCCAGCCTTATAAAGGCAATGAGCTGAAGCTCGACGATATGGACACGACGATGGTGCAGTACGGAACGATCAACGGCAAGCTTGTCCACATTTCCGCAGGTGCCAACGCCCGTGGGATCGTCATCAACAAGACACTCTTTGAGAAAGCGGGCATCGAAGTGCCGCAGGACGGCTGGAACTGGGATGATTACGCCCGGATCAGCAAGGAAATTTCCGATAAGCTGGGTAAAGGCTACTATGGGACTTACAATTTCACGACCGACGGCATGGATATTTATTTGAAGCAGAACAGCAAGCAGCTGTATGACATGGCAAACAACAAGCTTGGTTTTGAGGAAGCCGATATTCTGCCATGGTTCCAGTACTGGGATCAAACGTCGAAGGCAGGAGGCGTGGTCACGCCGGAGCTTCAGGTCTCCAATCCGCCGAATGATGCGAGCAAGTCTCTGATCATCAAAGGAAAAGTAGCGATGACCCTGCTCCCTTCCAATATGCTGGCTTCGTACCAGAGCCTGACTCAGGATGAGCTGACGATGGTACAAGTTCCCCGTGGTCCGAAAGGAACCGGTGTGGTGTTTGAATCGAGCCAGGGCATGTCTGGCTATGCGAAGACCCAGCATCCGAAGGAAGTGGCCGAGCTGATGAACTTCTGGATCAACGATCCGGAAGCGGTAAAAATCCTGGGCAGCAACCGTGGTGTTCCGGTAACGGCGGAAGGCCGCAAGACGCTGGAGGCCGAGGCCAGCGCTGCAGACAAGATCGTCTATGATTTCACGAGCCGCGTGTCCGAAGCGAACAAAAAAGAGCCTTTTGCCATCAGCTACAACCCGCCGGGGAACGCCGAGTTTATCAAGCTTGCGGATAATACGGTCCAGCTGATCGGCTTTGGGAAAGAAAGCGTGGAAAAAGCGGTGACCGACTTCTATGCGGGTACGGTGAAAATTTTCCAAAGCAATCAGTAAGCGTTGCGGTTGTGTCGCCGATCCAATGAAAGATGCCCCCGATGGGTCCTCCGTTTCGGTGCGACCTTGACGGGGCTTTCTTTCGATATAAGAAAGTATCAGATCCGGCTTAGAAGGTACCCCGATAGGTTTCTTGATATAAGTTAGCACAGAAAGCGAGGAGAACGATTGTGGATGAGAAGGAGCTGTTAAAAAAATTAAGGTCGATGAACGTGGAACAGCGGATTGGGGAAACCGGTAAAGCGCCGGACCCGGATATTGCTGCCGAATGGAAACGGAGCGGTGTCCGGTTTGCCGCATCCGAAGGCAGGCTGGAGGAGGTCTATTATAAGGGGCTGCGGAGGCTGCATGATTGCATTGCCATGATAGACGGCATCCCGATGCTGCAGGAAGGAGGGATTTACCTTGGCTGCTGGCTCGAAAGCACCGGCACGATCAATGCGGAGCTGCTGTCGCGTTTCCTGCCGAGCGTGGCCCAATCGACGTTCCGCTCCTTTGCGGTACACCAGCGGGCCGATGGGCTGCTCCCTTACAAAATTACGGGTGGCGGGCCGGCTTACCGCCAAATTCAGCTCGTGACTCCGCTTGCCCGCAGCGTCTGGAATCATTATTTGCTGCAAGGGCGGGATGAAGCGTTTCTGCGAATGATGTACCAAGCAATGGAGCGTTATGACCGCTGGCTAGACACGTATCGCAATACCCGGGGGACCGGCTGCGTTGAGGCATTTTCCGCTTTCGATACGGGCCATGACCTGTCGCCGCGTTTCTGGCATGTTCCGGATACGCCGCACCGGAACGATCCGTGCCGGTATGATCCGGATTCGCCTGTTTTGCCGTTTCTGGCGCCGGACCTTACGGCGAACGTATATTGTCAGCGTTTATATTTAGCCAAAATCGCCGAGGAGCTGGGCTTACCAGGTGATGGGTGGATCTCCAAGGCTGAGCAGAGTGTTGACCACCTCTTTCGGTACTGCTTCGACGAGGAAGACGCCTTCTTCTACGACCGTGACCGTCAGGACCGATTTGTCCGTGTTCAGTCCGATATTCTGCTGCGTGTACTCGCGTGTGAAGTCGGTGACCGCGAATTCTTTGATGACATGCTGTCGCGATATTTGCTCAACACGCGCAAGTTTTTTGCCAAATATCCGTTTACTTCCTTGGCGATGGATGATCCGCGGTTCGACCCGTTCTCCAGCTACAACAGCTGGGCGGGACCGTCGAATTTTCTCAGCCTGATCCGGGCTCCGCATGCCTTTGAGCATCATCACCGGCATGTCGAGCTGACATGGGCAATGCAGCCGATCTTGTGTTCATTAGCCAGGGCCGAGCGTTTCGCGCAGACCGTCAGTCCCTGGACGGGGGAGGAGGGCTTCACCGAAGCGTATTCGCCTGCCATCCTGTGCCTGCTCGACTACGTGGAGCGGCTCTGCGGAATTCTGCCCAGACCCGATGGGGAAGTCTGGTTTACGGGGCTCCTCCCGTCTGCGATGGATCACGGGGAGGAGGTCGCCGGCGAAACGGCTTACGCGCGATCCGTAGACAGGGTGCTCTATGAACTGGTCAACCTGCGGGACAAGTCTGTTATGTATCGGGAGGGCCAAGCCTATATGACGTTCCCTTCCGGTGTCCGGGTCATTACGGATCGGCAGGGAAGCCTGCTGGGTATCGTTGGGATGAGTGTGCGGACGGTCAATGGCCGATTGGAATGGGAAGGCCGGAGCATCCCATTTTCCGTCAAAGGAAATGAGTATCTCAGGTACAGTCAGGGGGGACTGAAACAAGCCAGAGATGTTGGCATCCTTTATCCTACTTTTTCTTAAGGAGGTCTTGTCATGAACAGGAAGGAAATTCAAATTCGGGACCCGTTTGTATTACCTCTCCAAGAGGAAGGCAAATATTATTTATACGGAAGCACGGATGCCAATATTTGGGGACCTGGGACCGGATTCGACGCCTATTTGAGCAACGATCTGGAGGATTGGGACGGGCCGTACCCCGTATTCAGGCCGGGTAGCGATTTTTATTCCGATACAAATTTTTGGGCACCTGAGGTTTATGCATGGCAAGATAAGTTCTATATGTTCGCCACCTTTCGCCGCCGCGATAACGGACTTCTTGGTACGGCGGTTCTGCTGGCATCCGGCCCGTTGGGTCCTTTCGTGCCTCACAGCCGCGGCCCTGTCACTCCGGAAGCCTGGAGCTCATTGGATGGAAGTCTGTTTATGGACGCAGAAGGGCAGCCGTGGATGATCTTCTGCCATGAATGGCAGCAGATCGGAGACGGCGAAGTGTGCGCGATGCGATTGAGCACCGATTTATCCGAGCCGGCCGGAGAACCTGTCACGCTGTTTCGGGCGTCTGAAGCGCCGTGGGCGACACCTTACGAGTCTCCGCGATACAAGGATACGGCCAATTATGTCACGGATGGACCTTTTTTGTTCCGCGGTGAATCCGGTCATGTATACATGCTGTGGGCCAGCTTTATCGACAACCGGTATGCGCTGGGCGTCGCACGGTCGGCGACGGGGGACGTCATTGGACCATGGATTCATCAGCCGGAAGCGCTGTATCGCAATGACGGGGGACACGGCATGGTATTCCGGACGTTTAACGGGCAGCTTGTATTGACCATTCATGCTCCTAACCGTACACCTGACGAACGTCCGTTATTTCTGCGGATAGTGGAAACAGAGGGACGGATTCAGCTCCTCTGAAAATTTACAAATTCGATCATTTAAAGAAAGACTCTGCCACTCATACTGGCAAAGTCTTTATGAAAGAACCCGTTGAACGCGTTTGACGGTCCAAAAGGGTACGAGGACAGGTTTACGGTCAGTGGAAACGATAACGAATGTCCTGGGGTCGTCGGTCCTTTGGCAAATTCCGGTATAGAACTCTCCGCTCACCAGATGAATCGTAATTTTTGTATTCGTTTCAACTGCAGAAAGAATTAAATCCTTATTCAATTTGGAATGGTCACCCCCGTGCATGATCATTAATCAACTATAATTAAACAGAATATCGGAAATTAATCAAGATTTTTGTCGAATGATTAGAAAAACTTTTATCGACAAACATGCGAGGGAGACAGACCGCATTTAGCGGTTGTTATCTTGCGAACTAAGGCAGCCGTGTCTCCGAAACCTGTATTTCTATCTTAAAAAAGAGCCGAATACTTCCTGTAAAGGAAGCAACAGCTCATGAGAACAATGGTGAGAAGTAGTTCATTCTTTATTTCGCTTCGGCAATCTTGCTGAACAAATCGCGGAATACGGCATCCCGGTTCACATGATAAATATATCTGATCTGATGCCGCGTAGGGTCATTCACCCAACGGAAATCTTCAGAGATGCGCGGGCTGGGTACCAAAATACTGGGGCAAGCTTCCGGAACAGCCAGCCAGGCGATTACGGATATATCCCAAATGACACGGGAGTACGCGTAATGATCCGGCGAACAATTCCGGTACGTGTCGTAGAGATATTGTCCCACTTCTCCCTTATGCTTAATATGGGTTTCCAGCTCCGAGAGGGTCGTCAGGAGATGGGAGGCCGCTCCCATGCACGGGACAAGAACAAGAGGTACACCGCAGCCGAGCAGCAGCCTTGAGCCATGCAGATCCTGCGCGAGATTGAACTCTCGCGTATCCGGCCAATGCAGCGAATGGCCGCCCAGCCATACGACGACGATCCGGTTAATAATCTCCGGTTCCAGCAGAATGGCCGAGGCCACATTCGTGATGGCTCCGATCGCAACGACATACAGCGGATCGTCCGGCGGTGAGGCCAGAGCCCGTCTGACCAGATCCCGTGCCGCATCACTTTCCACAGGCATATCGGGGCCGGGTAGATAGCTTCCTGATCCCCGGTATACAGGAATATCTTCCCGCTGGGCAAGCTGCCGGATTTTAACGATTTCCTGGTAGCTTTTTTCCATGCCGTCTAACGGGCTTTCCGACAGTTCGTTGTAAAAGGGGGCGGCATACAACGCTTCGACAGTAACGCTGGTGTTTGATTGCATGGCATAGATGACAGCAAATTGGTCATCGATTTCGTTAAAGGTATCCGTATCCAAAACGATTCTTACCGGTCTTCCAGGATGCTCCAGACGTCTGATCCGCTCATTGTCCGGGATATGAGGAAATGTGGTCACGCCTTACGTCCTCCTTTTCTCCATTCCGCTATTGAATTTCCATCTTTAACCTCAATATATCACAGAAATGGGCAGGCAGGCTGGTTCAAGGCATGTTTATTTTAATTCTACTATAGGTGTCAGCTCTTCCCCCGGAACTTACAAGTCTGTAAGACAGGTGTAAGTCAAATCAATAGGTGGCAAACCGGTTCACATGTATACTTTGAATAAATAGGAAAGGGAAAGAGAAGGTGAACCGTATGGAAGAGAAACAACCAAACCATCTATTGAACATCCTGCTATACGTCATGCTGTTTGTCATTCTGATCTCCTGCTTCGGGCGGCTGATCGATCACTCGATCTATTTCGCGGAGAATGCTCTTAGTATGCTGATCCGAGTGATTGAACGTATTTTATCGTTTTGAGTCCAAAAGTTTGTTCCGTGCGCTGTGATTCGTCACAGCTTTTTTTGTTATGACTTTGATACGGCTGAAGGAGGATATCCTTTGATCGACTTAAATACGTTGCTGAAATACGAGATATCATGGAATCCGCAGCGGTCCGCAACCTGGGTCACCGTGAAGCCTCCGGTGGACAGCAGCATTTCCGCCTGGTTGATCCGGATCTGGTTCACATATTCCTTAAAGGAATATCCCGTAACTTGTTTGAACAATTTGCCGAAATAGACGGGGTTCAGGTTAACGATGTCCGCCATGCCGGTTAAATGCAGATCTTCCGGATAATGGTCGATGATATATTCGAGCACCTTATTGACGCGAGGGTCAACAAGGTGCTGTGCATCGCTGCGGTAGGCGTTGGTGATGAGGACATGATGGACGATGAGCATAAACAGCGCTCTTGCATGCATGATATAGCCCGGATGCTTGCGCATCCATACCTGGGTGAACTGCTTGATGTAACCCAGAATTTCGCTCGTGATGAGGTTCTTCGTCACCGTCTGAAGTGGCAGCGCTTCCGATTCACCGGAAGAAAGCCATTTGAAGTTAAACGCATAAGAGTGCATGGGACAGTCCGTAAACGTGTATGCTTCGCGGACGCTGCCCACGGGGATGTAAATCACATCCCCGGCTTCCACCGTATATTTAACTCCGTTAATAAAATAATTGGATTTTCCTTCGACAACAAACGTCAAATCCTGAAAGTCGATCGTCTGGCGAATAATTTCCCATTGCGGAAAACAGCGTCTGTCTACGAAGAAAACGACGTCGGGAACGAGATGCTGCAGCCTCTCCAAATTTATGCGGATCACCCCTTTTCCGTTTTAATGAACGATCGGCCGGCATGATGAAAGCCATATTTAATAATTACAAATAATATTTAGTTGCTCTATGGATTCTAAAAATGGTTTAATTTTATAATAAGCATAGTAGTAATGAGGGAATCCAACCACCACCAGTCAGTGCAAGCCGGATAACATGATTAAAAATGTGCCAATTCCTATTTACTTGTTACAAATTTTATCATCGTATTGAGGAACAGCCATGAGTACCATATCACGAATGGTGCGTTCGATCAAACCGTTTTTGTAAGCGATTACCGAAATGTTGAGCTATCAGGTTTGCTAGGATTGCATGCTGGGATTTTCACGCTGGAATTGCCATGCTAAGAAAACGTTTTTGATGATAGAGGGTCAACAAATTTTAACGGATAAGGGGTTCGCATGACGAAGGATACGGTACTACAGGAACTATTCAACTTGGAATCCAATTTGAAAGAAATTATCCATGGCCTGCGGCAGATTGATGGCACGTGGAGTAAGCATTTTGATCCGGCTGATCCGGACGATATGTATCTCTGTACGACATTCGCCAAAGTGGAAGACGAGCTGTCCGCCGTCCGCCGAATGATTCAAGGCATTGGGGCCCGGGTGGTTGCCCAAGGCATGTTAATTAAGAACGGTGATGGGCAGTATGTCATTGAAAACGCAGACGCTGTATTAACTGCAGGATCTGTCGTCGAGGTGTTGTTCCGCAGTTCGGAACAGGATGCCGAATGGATTGAAAGCGGTGTCGAATTGTGCGGTGGGGAGTATGTTTTGACTGGTTTTCCCAGACTTGACTTAGAGGGTCTAACGGTAAGGATCAAGCAGTATCCCTCCGAATAGAGAGCGCGGTGTATCGAGCGCCCCGCGTTTGTCATGAGAAGATGAGATGTGCTAGAATGGCAGCAGCTTTAAGCACTGGGAACGAGGGGGCAGCGTGAGTGGAAGTGACGTTAACTCAAGTCAAAACCGAAGAGGAGATTGCAGCTCTGGCTGACTTAGCCTTCGGGATTTGGCACGAATACTTTATCCGCATCATCTCAAGGGAACAAATTGACTATATGGTCGACAAATTTCAATCGGTTTCTGCGATGACCGACCAAATTCATCATCAGGGATACGAGTATTACTTCATCAATGTCGACGGAGCCCATATTGGGTATATCGGCGTCAAGCAGGATGAGGGCAAGCTGTTCCTGAGCAAATTTTACATTGCCAAAGAGTACCGGGGACAAGGGTACGCAAGCCGGGCCATGGAGTTTCTGAAGGCTCTGTGCAAAGAACGGAGCTTAAGCGCCATCTGGCTTACCGTGAACCGGCATAACGACTCGACGATCGCGGTATATGAGAAAAAAGGGTTCAAAACCGTGCGTACGCAAGTAGCGGATATCGGAAACGGTTTTGTCATGGATGATTATGTGATGGAAAAACCGATCGTGTAAAACGAATGAAAGCACCCTGCACGGGTGCTTTTTTGCTGTTACAGCTTCCTGATATACCAGGCGTCACAGGCAAAATGCTCGGTCGCACTCAGCGGCTTGTCCAACGGAACAAACCCGTGCTTGAGATAAAATTTGTTGGCCGCCGTCATGTTGTGGAAGGTTTCAAGGTAGCACTGTTCGTAACGCTCTTTGGCAAAATCTAGCGCAACCCGCAGCAGCTCCGCCGCAATCCCCGTTCCCCTGGCTTCTTTGTAGGCGTACATTTTCTGCAGTTCGCAAATGTGCGGAAAGCCCGGCACCGGTCCAATGCCGCATCCGGCGGCAATACGGCCCTCATCGTCAGCAACCCAATAGTTTGATCCTTCAGGGCGGTATACGTGATAAAAGTTCCCCAGATCGGGATCAGCCCATGCGGTTCCGGGCTTGTTCGCTCCAAACTCAATCAAGCATGTCCGGATCAGCTGCTCGACCGGCTTATTGTCTTTTTCCTCGATTTCTCGGATGAACATGATGACAACCTCCATTACTGAAAACCAATCTACCGTACTATCATACGACCTAACCGGAGATTCTGTATACCCCGCCAAAGACAGTGGATCAGAAATTTGAATTAGCAATTGAAATTATTAATCCCTACTTGTTGAATCGGAATTAGAATGATAAAGTGCTGTCATAACTCCCAGTAAACGGATGGGATATTAATTATTTAACCTGTCGGCATGATTAGATTCCTAGAGGAGGCAGAGGCGATATGGCGGAGACTTTGCTGGACATCACGGCGCTGAGTAAAAACTTTGATACGGCCAAAGGACGTGTTGAAGCACTGCACAAAGTGGATTTGAATATCCGGGAAGGAGAGTTCATTACGGTCATCGGTCCGAGCGGATGCGGGAAGAGCACGCTGCTGCGCATCATCGCCGGGCTGGACGGACAGTATTCCGGCACCATTACGCTAGGCGGCCAGAAAATTACGGGACCGGGCATCGACAAAGGATTTATTTTTCAGGAGCATCGTCTATTTCCTTGGCTAACCGTGGAGAAAAATATTGCTGCGGATTTGTCACTGCGTGATCCGGAGATTAGACGCAAGGTCGACGATCTCATTGAACTGGTCAAACTTGGCGGTTTTGAGAAGGCCTATCCCAAGGAGCTGTCCGGAGGGATGGCCCAACGGGTGGCGATTGCAAGGGCACTGCTGCGAAATCCCCGGGTGCTGCTGCTGGATGAACCGTTCGGCGCATTGGACGCGTTCACCAGGGCGCATATGCAGGATGTGCTGCTGGACATTTGGCGCAGAAATCAGACGACGATGATTTTTGTCACCCATGACATTGATGAAGCGGTTTTTCTGGCCAACCGGGTCGTCATTCTCAAGCCGCGGCCGGGTCAAATCAAGAGCATCGTGCCGATCGATCTACCCTATCCCCGAAAGAAAACGACGTCATCCTTTCAAGAGCTTCGGCTCCGCGTGCTTAAGCTGCTGGACTCAATGAATGAGCTGGAGCTTACAGATGGGGCCGGTATATAAAAAATTTTTACTCTTGTCAGGAAGGCAGGTGGTTGTATGAGTCACGATATTTCAGCATCAGCAGGTCCATCCCTAAAAACAGGCTTCGGAAGGTGGAAGCTTCTCGGGCTGGGGCTGATCCTGCCGGCAGGCATCCTTGTTCTGTGGCAAATCCTCGGACAGATGGGGTATATATCCGATCTGCTGTTTCCGACGCCGCTCGAGATCTTGAAAGCCTTTGTCGGCCTCGTCCAGTCCGGTGATTTATGGGATCATTTCCGGATCAGCGCCGTGCGGGCACTTGCAGGATTTGCGCTCGGAGGAGGCCTCGGACTATTGTTCGGACTGCTGGTCGGTCTGTTTGCGAAGGCCGAAAAGATGCTTGATCCAACCCTTCAGATGATCCGTATGATTCCGAGCCTTGCTGTTGTGCCGCTGTTTATTCTTTGGTTCGGGATAGGCGAGGAATCCAAAATTCTGTTGATTGCCAAAGGGGCCTTCTTTCCGCTCTATATCAATACCTATCTCGGTATCCGGAATGTGGATAACAAATGGTTCGAAGTGACCCGTGTGCTCGGGTACAGCCGCATCCAGCAGATCAGAAGGCTGGTGATCCCGGCGGCGCTCCCTAACATTCTCCTGGGAACCCGGTTATCGATCGGGTTATCGTGGCTGGGTCTGGTGGTGGCCGAATTGATTGCTTCAACCTCGGGGGTCGGTTATATGATGTCCGATGCCCGCCAGTTTGCCGATACGCCGGTTGTTTTCGTAGGCATTATCGTGTTTGCGGCCGCAGGACTCATCACAGATTATGTCGTTCGGCTGGCGGAACGCAGGCTGTTGAGGTGAAAGGAAAGCTATAACAGGTAAGGAGGTGTTCAAATGAGCTTGCAGAGCGAAATACCTATTCCGCAAACAACGGTTAAACAAGAACGAGAAATCCATACACCTCCGCATTCACATCCCGAGGCTGGGGAGGGTGCAGTTAAAGCTGCAAAGGATATCGTCCAAACGAACAGGCAGCCGAGGAGCACCAAGAGCTGGTGGGCCGATCTATTATGGGCATCCGTGATACCGGTTGTTGTGGTGGTGTTATGGCAATGGGCAGGCGGTGCAGGTTGGATTTCTCCCGAGTTCATGCCGACGCCGTGGGTCATTCTGAATTCGTTGATTCATCTCGTTGCCTCGGGTGACCTTGCCTACCATATTGGAGTCAGTATACAGCGTACGCTCCTCGGTTTTGCGATCGGAGGGCTGCTTGGACTGGTGCTCGGATGTTTTACCGGCATGTTCCGCAAGGCGGAGTATTTGCTCGATCCCAGCATCCAGGTGCTGCGGCTGGTTCCGCATTTGGCCATCGCGCCATTGATCATTTTATGGTTTGGTTTTGGAGAAACCTCCAAGATTGCCATCATTATTTCCGGTTCTTTTTTTCCCATGTATATCAATACATACGCGGGAATTCGCCAAGTGGACGGTAAATGGTTTGAAGTGGGCAGGGTGCTCGAATTCAAGCCGTATCAACGGTTCACGCGGTTAATTGTTCCCGGGGCGCTGCCGAGTATCCTGCTTGGCGTCAGATTGTCGCTGGCCGTATCGTGGATCAGCCTGGTCGTTGCGGAACTCGTAGGTTCCACGGCCGGTATCGGTTTTATGATCAATGAAGCCAAGCAAAACTCGGATACCCCGGTTATTTTTGTCGGCATTCTCATCTTCGCGGTTGTAGGCAAGCTGATCGATTCGCTCGTTCGTCTGCTGGAGCGCAGATGGCTTCATTGGCGTGATGCTTACCGAGGTTAAATCCAATTCCGAATAAAAGAATGGGAGGCGTGTCAAATGGCAATTCAGGAACAGGCGCAGCATTTGAGAACGGACGTATTGGTGATCGGCGGGGGACCGGCGGGAACTTGGGCCGCCGTTACGGCAGCAGCCAAGGGAGCCAGAGTGGTGCTGGCCGATAAAGGGTATTGCGGCTCCAGCGGAGCAACAGCGCCTTCAGGCACGGGAGTGTGGTATGTGAAGCCCGATGAACGGCTGAGGGAAGAAGCCAAAGCCAGCCGCTATGACTTGGGCGGAAGGCTGGCGGAACACCGCTGGATGAACCGGGTGCTGGGCCGCACCTATGCCAATATGAATCAGCTGGCAGGCTGGGGGTACCCGTTCCCGCTGGATGACGACGGCAATCAGCATCGGCGCAGCCTGCAGGGGCCGGAATATATGCGCCTTATGCGCAAAGTAGTCAGGAAGGCGGGCGTGACGATTCTGGATCACAGCCCGGCGCTGGAGCTGTTGGCCGACGAGCATGGCGTGGGAGGTGCTGCGGGCGTCAATACGCAGACGGGTATTCCGTGGACGGTGGAAGCCGGAGCGGTTGTGATCGCCACAGGCGGCTGTGCCTTCCTCAGCAAGGCACTCGGCTGCAATGTCCTCACAGGCGACGGCTATCTGATGGCCGCTGAAGCCGGTGCAAATTTGTCCGGCATGGAATTTTCCAACGCCTACGCGATTTGTCCTACATTTTCGTCCGTGACCAAGACGGCTTATTACAGCTATGCCAGCTTCTATTACGAAGACGGCACGATTGTCGAAGGAGCCGGTTCCAAGCGGGGGCGTTCCGTGATCGCGCGCAACCTTATGGAAGGCAAGCAGGTTTATGCCGTTCTGGATCAGGCACCGGAGCATTTGAAGCCGCTGCTTCGGGTGGGCCAGACCAACTTTTTCTTACCGTTCGACCGCCGCGGCATCGATCCGTTCACGGACCCGTTCCCGGTGACGCTTCGTCTGGAAGGGACGGTCCGAGGTACCGGGGGCATCCGGCTGGCGGATGAGCTCTGCGCAACCGATGTGCCCGGGCTCTACGCGGCAGGCGACGCCGCCACACGGGAGCTGATTTGCGGCGGGTTTACCGGAGGAGGAAGCCACAATGCGGCTTGGGCCATGTCCTCCGGCTCCTTCGCCGGAGAAGGTGCGGCGGCCTATGTCAAGAAGCTGGGTGCCGATGATGGAAGCCGCAAATTAGAGCGAAAGTCCACCCAGCCGATCGTTGAGGAAGGCAAGGGCAGCGTTAAACCAAGCCGGGCAGCGGAATGGGTGCAGGCCGTTCAGGATGAGGTCAAACCTTACGACCGCAACCTGTTCCGGACCGGTGAGGTGATGACCCAATCCTTGAACAGGCTGAACGGCTTATGGAATGACCAGCGGGAGCAGGCTATTGAGCACACGGTGGACGGCGTCAAAGCAAGGGAAGCGGCAGCCATGACGGCAACCGCCCGTTGGATGTATACATCCGCATTGGCCCGGACGGAATCCAGGGGCATGCATAAACGCAGCGATTTTGCCGGGATGGACGACAATCAGCACTACCGTCTGATCACAGGCGGATTGGACCAATTGTGGGTTCGTCCGGAACAAGTCCGTAAGGAGGTCGTCATCCATTGATCGAAGTTATTAGTGAAAGCAAATGCATTGCTTGTAATCAATGCGTGTCCGTGTGTCCTACCAACGTATTCGAACGTGTTGTTGACGGGATCCCCGTCATCGCCCGGCAAAGCGATTGCCAGACCTGCTTTATGTGCGAGCTGTACTGCCCGGTTGACGCCTTGTATGTCGCCCCGGAATCCGAGTCGGTTATCGGTGTCACGGAAAGCGAGCTGTCAGAACAAGGCTTCATGGGGGGATACCGGGAAAAGGTTGGCTGGGGAAAAGGCCGCAAGCCTGTCGCCAGTCACGAATATATGTATCAGCTGTCGAAGCGGAGCGGATTTTAATTATCGACTAAAGTGGGGGAGCCAATCATGAATACAACGCGTCATAAACACACCCAATACGGCCGCTTTTGGAAGTCGGCTGTCATTCTGGCAGGTCTGCTAGCCGTCATCGTCGTTCAGGGCTGCTCACCGTCCAAGCGCTCCGGGGATGCTGCCGAAGCTGCTGCGGATAAGCCGACGGTCCTCAATTATGGCTATATCGGGATCAATACATTAAATGTTCCGTCAAGCGGAGCTGAAGGCTGGGGATTCCATAAAGGGATTATCCAGGAGGAACTGAAGAAGCATGGGATTACACAGGTGAACCTGACCGGCTTCCCCAACGGACCCGACCAGACGGAATCGTTAGTCAGCGGCCGGCTGGACGCGGGCAGCCTTGGCGATACGCCGGCGATCATCGCTTATGCATCCGGTGCGAAAACACGCTTGATTTCCCAGCCAGCGACCTATTCCATCGGGTACTTGTTTGCGAAAAAAGGCGGAGCTGCGTCCATCAAGGATTTGGAAGGCAAAACGATTGCCATTCAAAAGGGATCTTTTATGCACCGCTATGTCGTTGGCCTGCTCAAGCAGGAGGGCGTGAAGGATTATAAGCTGGTCCACATGCTGATTCCCGATGCGCAGGCTGCTTTGGCAAGGGGAGATGTTGACGCGTTGACCAACAACGGCGTGCAGGCGATGAAGCAAATTGACGAAGGTTATCCGCTGCTTGACGATGCCACCAAGCATCCCGATCTCATTGGAACGAGTGCTACCGTCGTGTCCGACGCTTTTCTGGCCCAATTCCCCGACTTTCCAAAAATATGGAACGAAGCGCGTAAAAAGGCGCTGGATGACTTAAAGCAGCATGAAGACGAATACTACCAGTTTGTCGCGGATGCGCAGGGAACGACTCCGGATATTGTCAAGAAGATCAGCCCGATCAGCGAGATTAAGGATACGCCCTTTACCGATGAGGGCTTAAAACTAATTGAGGGAACGAAAAATTTTCTGGTAGAAGAAAAGCTGGCGAAAAAAGATTTTGATATGAACGACTGGGTGCTGAAATAACCACGCACAAGACGACGGGAGGGAAGGCGCCTATGGCACCCAAGGCAGATATTCAATTAACCACGGATGTACTGGTTCTGGGAGGCGGACCTGCCGGAGCCTGGGCGGCATGGAGAGCCGCGTCCAAGGGAGCCAGAGTTGTGCTTGCGGATAAAGGCTTCTTGGGCAGCAGCGGAGCGACGGCCCCCGGAGGAACCACCCTGTTGGTGATACCTCCGGTTGTCGAGCTGCGGGAAGATGCCGTGCAGAGCAGGCTCAAGGCAGGCGGCTACCTGTCGGAGAACGCCTGGATTCATCGGGTCCTGGATGAGGTGGAGACCTATTTGGAAAAAGTCGGAGAATGGGGATATCCCTTTCCGAAAGATCATAACGGCAATCCGCTCCGTACGCATCTGCACGGCCCCGAATATATGAAGCTGATGCGCCGGGCGGTCCGGCAGGCCGGTGTGCGCCTATTGGATCAATCCCCTGCGCTGGAGCTGCTCCGCGATGCGAATGGCGTCGGAGGAGCAAGGGGCGTGAACCGGCTGACGGGCCAAGAATGGGAAGTTCGCTCCAATGCGGTGGTTCTGGCTACCGGCGGGTGCGCGTTTCTAAGCAATGGATTGGGCTGCAACGTACTGACCGGCGAAGGGCTGCTTATGGCCGCTGAAACGGGAGCCGAGCTTTCCGGGATGGAATTCAGCCGCCAATATGCGCCTAGCTCAGCCTTTGGCAGTGTGACCCGGGGGAGAATGCTGGCTTGGTCTACGCTTTATGATCAAGAAGGACGCGTGATCGGCCGAGGTGACCGCGCTTTCGGCAGCCTGCAGCAGCATCTTTTGAATGGACCGGTGTATGCCTCGATCAATTTGGCCGACACGGAGGAGAAGCGCCGGTTTCTTCGTCACGCGCATCCTATTTTCTTTATGCCCCTTGAGCGCGCAGGCATCGATCCGTTCCGGGATAAGTTTCCGCTCACGCTCCGGTACGAAGGGACGATGCGCGGGACGGGAGGGCTGCGGCTCACCGGGAACGATTGCCGTACGAGCGTTCCCGGTTTATATGCGGCGGGCGATGCCGCCTCCCGCGAGAAAGTAACGGGCGCCATTTCAGGCGGAGGTGCGTATAACGCTTCCTGGGCGATATGCAGCGGAAACTGGGCGGGTGAAGGTGCAGCCGAGTATGCTTTATCCCAAGCAGGGGATACCGGTAAGCGGAATCTGATGCCGGCAGGCCGATACGGCTTGGTGCAGCATTCGGACGCCGGCCGGTTGATGGACGTCCCACAAATTATCTCGGCTGTTCAGAGCGAAGTGTTTCCCCTCTCGATAAACTTTTTCCGCAGTGAACCGGTCATCAGGGCGTCTCTCGACCGTTTGCACGGGCTTGTTCCCTTTTTGCATGACAGCGTATCTGACGATCACCGTCATCGCGTCCGTGCCCGGGAAGCGGCAGGCATGGTGGCTACCGCAAGATGGATGTACTCAGCCGCCCTTGCGCGCAAAGAGAGCCGCGGTCTACATGCCCTTGCGGAATACCCCCGGCTGGATCCCCGCCAAACCCACCGCATCCTGGTGTCGGGAGTTGACCGAATCCACATCCGGGCGGAAAAGGTCCCCCATTCATCCGAACTCACGCCGGAGGAGGGGATGGTCTTATGATCGAGCTGGTCAGCCGGGAGCGGTGCATCGGTTGTTCGATATGCGTGAAGGTCTGTCCGACCAACGTGTTTGATATGGAGGATGGACAGCTCGTGATCGCCAGGCAGGAAGACTGTCAGACATGTTTTATGTGCGAAGCGTACTGTCCTGTTGATGCATTGTACGTTGCGCCATATGCGGATCGGTCTGTGGAGGTCAGCGAACAGGCTTTGCTGCATCAAGGATGGCTCGGCAGCTGGAGGGCTGAAATGGGTTGGACACCAGGCAGTGAAACGACGATGGCCGCGCGGGATACCACGCCGTTTTTCGAACAATTTACGAAAACCCACCGGCCGAAGGAAAGCTAATATGAAGTTTAGAAGCATTTGTCATGATCGTGTGAGGAGCCATCCTGTTTCCTAACAAGGGTGGCTTTTGGCGTACTGCAAACTCTTTGCCCGGAGAATGGACTGGCCATCAATTTTTCTATATAAATGCATGCATCGTTTGAGAGCGAGGGGCTTATTCGGGCTTTACAAAATCCTGGCGGCTTATCCGTTCACAAATTTCTCCTCACTATCTATTGCTCTAAAGAGTAATTTTAATTACTATATAGAGTAAGGAGGTGCTAAAAATGGATGAGGAATTACAGCTTAACGTTCCGCTGCTGCGCCGACGCGTACCGAATTTAACGACTGCGGCACGTGAGGCTGGTCTAAGAGCGGCAACGGTTTCCAATCTATGTACAGGGAAAATCCCCGTCGGCCGCGCTGAAGTGAGAACGTTGGTGGCCCTTGCTTCTTTGGCGGGATGCAGTCTTGATGAACTCATTATTAGAGGGAGTGGTGTTCGTATGATCGAGACAGGTGTAAAAGCGTTGGATTTGCTCGCCCCGGTTGTTCGCGGGGGAACGGTTGGGTTTGTGGCGCGGCCGAACATGGGTCAGCTGGTGATGCTCGCAGAGCTGATGCTCCGCATGAAGAAACGGGGATTCGCAACCGTGTTTTGGGACCCGCAATCGGATTTATCGGGAGTCGAGCTGGTCCAGGCACAATCCGAGTTTTCCTATTCAGCCAAAGAGGACGTTTATCAGCAAATCGTTCAGCTCCGCGGAGAGAAAGATATCCTCCTAGGCGTTGATCGGAGCAAGGTTTTATCCGGTGAGTTATTATCCTTGCGAGAAAGTCTTAAAGAGGTGGGTGCCCGGCCAATTACGATTGCCCTTGTAGATATCAAGTGTGAAGCGGCGGACGATGATAATGCGTATGGACCTTTGGACACCCTCTGGAGATTTGACACCGATCTGATCAGCCGCGGCATTTATCCTGCGATCGATCCGATCGGATCGACCTCGACTGTTCTGGAAGGGGCGCATCTGGATGCCGTTCATCTGACCACCCAGCAAGCGGCACGGAAATTGCTCCGCCGTTATCGAGAGCTGAGATCGCTGGTGACCGTTCTGGGGGTGGAGAAGATTTCGGATAGTGATTTGCAGCTGTACCAACGTGGCGAAAGGCTCGAAGCTTATCTTGCACAGCCTTTCTACGTATCCGAGCCCTATACCAAGAAACCGGGTGAATGGTTGACGCTTTATGATACGCTGGCCGATGTGAAGCGGATCTTGGACGGTGAAATGGATACAACCGAGCCTTCCGAGCTGTTTTTTAAAGGCCGGCTTGAAGTCACCAGCTGAAGCATGATGATTGAGATATGGTAAACGGTGCAAAGGGCCGGTTCTGCCGACCGGCTCTTACGGACCGTAGATTTTTACTTGGATCGAATGTTTATCGAAAGAGGTGAACGGTTTGATTCGCGGTGTCATACTCGAAGGCTTATCCACAACAGGGAAAACATCCGTATTGTCTGCATTAAAAAGAGTACATAGTTTAAGTTCGCATGCCGAGCGAACGATGATCGCGTTAAGTGAACATTATTCGCAAATCCTGCATTCCGATCACGGCGTGCTCCGGTCATTGGATCACAATGAACATATGAAGCTGTTGAATCAGCATATCTCTTATCTTGAACAGCTTCACGGTTGGATTGAATCTCTGGGACATACCAAACCGTCTAACGGAATTTTTTTCATCTTGGAGAGATTTCATCTTAATCATCGCGCCGCATTCGCAGATCATTCAGAAATTGAGGCTCTGGAACAGCGATTGCTGAGTCTTAATGCAAAATGCGTTCTTTTGACGATATCCCGGGAAGCAATTCCGAGCCGATTTGTCGAAAGCCGTGGTGAAGCCTGGCGGAAATATGTAATGTCGAATCACCCGTCTGCAGACGATGCTTGCCGCAAGTTTGTTGAGGATCAGGAAATTCTGCGAAGGTGTATGAAACAATCGCTTATTCCTGCTATGGAAATCAACACCGACGAAGCGTCTTGGGATGGTTATGCGAGTCAAATTTTGAAAGCGTTGGACGAATAAAGCACCAGAGCGATATACCCGGTTAAACAAACTACAGGTCTCCGAATATCGGGGGCCTGTTTGTGTTAGATAGGAGTCATCCATAATCAAAAGGAGATGTAGTGCTGGGCAACGAACTAATATTATGGAAACGGTTTAAAATCGTGGCAGAGAAGAGGACTTACCAAAGGAGAGAATCGGCCAATGAAGAGAAAAATAATGATAATATTTGGTACTCGACCCGAAGCAACGAAAATGTGTCCTGTGGTTCAAGAATTGCGCCACCATCATGAGTGGTTTGAGACGAAGGTGGTTGTAACCGGCCAGCACCGAGAACAATTGTCTCAGGCTCTTCTACATTTTAATATTCAATCCGATGTTGACCTTGCTCTTATGAAAGAGAATCAATCATTGGCCTACTTGACTTCAGCGGCAATTATTGGCCTCGACAACATCATTAATGAAGATAAACCTGATTTGATACTGGTTCACGGCGATACGCAAACCGCCATGTGTGGTAGCTTGGCAGCGTTCTTTCATAAGATACCGGTTGGGCATGTCGAAGCAGGCTTACGATCTCATCAAAAATATTCACCTTGGCCCGAAGAAGTGAATCGCAGGATTGTCGATGTCATTACAGATTTACTATTTGCGCCGACATCTGTTAGCAAGGATAATTTGATTAGAGAGGGTTATGATTCCGAAAATATCTTTATTACCGGTCAAACTGCCGTCGATGCAGCAATTCTCACCAATAAAGCGGATTATACTTTTCATAATGAACAATTAAACGATCTTGTCGAACTTCAAGGAAGATTGATTACAGTAACGGCTCACCGCCGTGAAAATTATGGGGAGCCCATGCGGCAAATGTTCAATGCGATCCGCCGTGTGGCTGATGAACATCGAGATGTTCATATTGTTTATCCGGTTCATTTAAGTCCATATGTCCAAGAGACCGCATTTAATATGTTATCCGGTCATGATCGGATCCATTTGCTGGATCCCATTGAATATCCAGATATGATCAATCTATTATCACGTTCTCATCTAGTATTAAGTGATTCAGGCGGATTACAAGAGGAAACGCCAGTATTCAACAAACCATTGATTCTCATGCGAGATACAACAGAACGGCCGGAAGCCGTTTCGGCCAATGCTGTGTACCTGTCCGGAACCCAAGAGGATTCTATTTTTAACATAGCCAACAAACTATTAACGGACTCGGATTTCTATCATCGGATGGCAAATGCGAGAAACCCATTTGGAGACGGGCTCGCCTCCAAAAGAATCGTACATATTATTGCCCATCATTTCGGATTAACCGAAGACCTGCCTAATGAATTCGAGGAGTGAGCCTCATGACCCAATACTACTATATCGCTTCAAGCCGAGAGCTTCCTATCGGCTCATTCGGTAAGAACAAAACGGTAATGACCATTCGGGATTACTTCAAAAATAAGAACCCCTCCGCTAAAGATCAGATTGTTATGGAGGCTTTGTTGGAAAAGGATCCGCAGGGGGATCAGCTGATGGAAATCTACGAAACGGAATTGGATGCAGCCGGCTTGTATGTAGCGGGTCACCCTATTTTCAGGGATTTCTGTTACAGAAATAGTAATGAAATTCATGGCGGGCAGTACCTCAGTTCGCTAACATGAGACATGGAGGTTCAAATGGTCACAGCGGATATTTTGTCCAAGGCGGCCGTATCGTTTGACTTTGATGTGAATACGCTGGAGTTTGTTAGCCATTCAACAAATGAGGTATACCGGTTTTCGAAAAACA
Organism: Paenibacillus rhizosphaerae; assembly: GCF_014192015.1. Lineage (GTDB taxonomy): Bacteria > Bacillota > Bacilli > Paenibacillales > Paenibacillaceae > Paenibacillus_AQ > Paenibacillus_AQ rhizosphaerae. Next base: position 1,517,333 of record NZ_JACHXJ010000001.1, read on the forward strand.
ATACATTTTATTTCCTGCGAATATCGGCTAAGCCTCTCGCCTACGCAGAAAAGATACACGCTGAAATGGAATGGGTACACGATTTGGTACAGCATGGCGTAAACGCATCTTTGCCGATCTTAACGAAGGATCAACAGTTAACCGCCGTGTATGAAAAAGAGGGGCAATATTATATGGCTTCCGTTTTCCGTATGGCACCTGGAAAGTTCTTTGATAAGGGCAACCCTCACTTATGGGGGACAAACATCTATCATGCATGGGGAGAAACCATGGGGCAGATGCACAGGCATTCGAAATCGTATAAACCCTTATTAAAGGGCAGGCAAAGAGATCATTGGAGCAAGAGCGAGTTCAGCAATCCGAATTTGCAGCATGGGAAGTACAGGGTGCTTCTCGAAAAATTACAAAGCCTTGAAGACCAAATCGATTCGCTCCCTCGGGAGGAGAATGCTTATGGGCTGATCCACAACGATTTTCATCCGTATAATTTCATGATCGACGGAGATACGATTACCGTATTTGATTTTGACGACTGCATTTATGCCTGGTACGCACTGGACATCGCCATTGCGACAGTACACGCGGTTTGGTGGGGGTCCCCAGGAGAAGACCGAAAGTCAAAAAATGAATTTGCCCGGAGATTTTTGGACGATTTTCTTGCAGGGTACTTCAAGCATCATCCGTTGGACTTCCATTGGATTCAGCGGATTCCATTGTTTATGGATTACCGAAATATATGTTCCTTCTTCTGGTGGCTGCAGGATTGGGATGGGGATGAAGGCAAACTGAATGATTTTCAGAGGAATGCTATTACTGAGGCTGTTAAAATCATCTCGGATGGCCGCTCCTTTGACGGCTGTGAGATTGAAATGTAGCGTTGCCAATATCCAATGTGACTGAGCCGGGTTCCGGAATAATCTTCAGCGATTGGAAGGTCATGGGGATTCATTTACAGTAATCCTGTTGATTCAGAATGATTAAACGATGATTGATGATTGGGCTACCTTAAGAAGACAAGGTGTTGAACAATAAGCAAAAGCCGGAGATTCCCCATCAAGGGATTCCGGCTTTGTTTGTTTTGAGGATGATAAGCGCTTAGGCCGTGAGCTGCTTCAAGATCTGCTTCGGCAGAATCCCCGATTCCTGATAAACGAGCTTGCCATCTCTAAAAACAAGGGTGGTCGGTATGCTCATAATCTGAAATTGGGAAGAGGTCACCGGGTTTTCATCCACATTCACTTTAATCACGTTAACCGAACCACTTGTATCCCTTTCAAATTCCTCCAGAATGGGAGCAAATATTTTGCAAGGACCGCACCATGATGCCCAAAAATTCACGACCGTTACGCCTTCTGTCTGCATCATATTTTTAAACGTTGAGTCTGTTGCATGCTGAATCGCCATCGTTATCTTCCTTTCAATAATAAATTTCCCGACCCTCAAATCTCTCTGGTGTACATGTTCTGATCCTGCAGTCGAATCAGTACCTTGCCAAAACGCCCACCCTGTTGAAAGGTTACTTGTCCAGACGGGTATGCTTGATCCAGATAGTCTGCAACGATTGTCTTGTTTTGCTCATCGGCAGGCAGACCATGTCTGCGAAGCCAGCTCATCATCTCCTGCAGCGCAGCTTCTATCGTCATTTCCACCGTTTTGGTTTCCCGGGTGACCAGGGACTCATAGGAATAGCCTTTGAGATACAGCAGATGGAATAGGTATCCCATTTCCGCTGGCTTGGACCTGTAAGGTTCACCGGTGACGAGCGGCCAAATTTCATTGACCAGACTATGTTCAGCGGAAGAGACAGGCAGACTGATATAACAGAATTTACGGGCACATTGAAGCACTTTCTCGACGCTCTCCCAGTCGCGAATGACCGGGCACATCGAAACGAAGACGAGGTCGAAAGCCTGGTTCAGGCCACTCGCTTGAACGTCGATTTCCTCAAACGGTACAGGGATAATCTTTACCTGGTTTTCGTCAAACTTGGCTATGTTTTCACGCAGTAATTCGACTTGCGGAGGAGAGGACTCGACGGCCGTTACACGGGCTCCCCGCTCTGCAAACGGCACCGAAAATACGCCCGAAGCGGCACCGATGTCCAGCACAGAGGCATTTTCGAATGATACCCCTTGTCCCTCAATCCAGTTCAGGATCCGATGTGTTCGTCTTCTTCCTTCAGGACTAAATGACTGCTCATGGAAAGACTTGGCTTTCTGATCAAAGTCTCGCGACGGGTCGATGCCGGCCTGTTTGGACCTGTTGATATAGGTATCTGGATCTTCTTTCCATGCTTTTTCCCAGCTGGCTTCATTAAAAAAATCGCTCATGACCTTTTAAACCTCCATAGATCTGTTATATCCATAATTGGAACAAAAAAATAAATTTGTCTGTATGTTTAAATCATTAAGTCTCTTGCTAGGCCGAAACCATCGTATACCTCACACCAAAGTACCTATAGGGAAGAGATATGGTTCAAGTGAGATCCTCCTTTCTGTTTGGCAATATTATAGATCTTTAATATCCATAATAAAATATACTCCAAGGATTTGCAATGCCTTCTTCAGAAAAATTCATTGTATAGCTGTCAATATCACTTCATAATTTTGATACGAGAGACTGAGATCTTTTTAGAGAACGTTTATGTTTGACAAAGGAGGAGTAATTTGATGTACAAGGCTATAGTCAATGATGATACATACATTTCGATTCTGGAAGACAGGCATGCTAACGAGCTTTATCAATTAATTGACAGCAGTCGTGAATCTATACGGCAGTGGCTGCAGTTTCCTGATCTTACTCATAAAGTCGAGGATACAAGAGCCTTTATTGGCCGGGCGTTAAAAAGATTCGCCAATAACGATGGGTACTGGGCAGGGATATGGTACAAGGGACAGGTTGCAGGATCCATAGGTTTTTTAGGGATAGATTGGGAAGCAGGTCGAACAGAAATAGGCTACTGGCTAGGTTCGCAATTTGAAGGGAAGGGTTTAATGACTTCAGCATGCAGAACGTTTGTCGCTCATGCGTTCCGTGATCTGCGGCTTCGTAAAGTCGAGATCGGCGCAGCTGTAGGCAATATCAGGAGCCGGGCGATTCCGGAACGATTGGGCTTCACGCAGGAAGGGATTATCCGGAATTACGAACGTTTACATGATCAATATGTAGACAGAGTCATTTACGGTCTTACTCAAAAGGAGTGGTTAGACCAGCAAGCCATGTCCTGATTGGCTATCTGATCATTGGTAACTTCCAAAACGAATATAAACGAATGTTACCAAACAGGTGTAACGTAAAATGGTAAAATAAACCTATTAGAGAAGCATTACAGATCACTAAAAAGTGAGGTTCGTGAATGACACTGATTGAAGTCCGCCATTTTACGAAAGATGATTTTCAGATGCTGGGTGATTTGTATGCTGCCGTAACTTCAAAAGGAGAAACAGTTTTCTGGTGGGTTGGAGACGAAGCAAATTGGCCGAATGTGTTCATTGCGGTGGAGGGAGAACGAATCATTGGTAAAGGGCAGGTCAGCGTCATTTCGGAAATCCCGGCTGGCAGCCCACAGGACCATAAACACCATATTTATCTCAACTTAAAGACGCTTCCGGATAGGGATAGTGACTACATACTCTATGATCTGCTATACGAACCTTTGCTGAACAGGGCATACGAGTTGAAAGCAGCCCTGCCTCCGACTCACCAGACGTTGATTGGGATCGGTAACCAGTCCACTGAAGTGAACAATACCCAGTATTTTATATCGAAAGGGTTCAGCTACAGTAAAAGTTTATATACCATGCAACGACAACTGGTTGGAGAAATGGATCCATTCGCTCTTTCCGCACCATATCGCTGTATCCAGTGGGACATACCGTCGGAAGCCGGCCTCCATGAATACTTGGCAGCAGACATGGAAATTTGGCCGGAAGCTCCAATTGGAATGGAGCGGCTCATGGAAAACCGGAAGAATCGAGCGTGGACTTCTTTTGTCGTAAGGGAGAATGATACGCTGGTCGGAAGCGTGATGGCTTGGGTGGATGCAGAGGGGGATGGCGTCATTGAGGATGTTTTTGTCAGAGAACCTTGGCGAAAACAGGGAATTGCCAAGCATTTGCTGTTCCAAGCGCTGACCTATCTCAAAAATATCGGATGTGACTGTGCCGAACTGCAGGTTGAAACCGCTAATTCATCGGCTTTATCCTTGTATCATGCCGTGGGGTTCAGAGAGGTATCGAAGGAAGTTCGGTATGAGCGGGACTTGTAACCATTAAAAATACAATCGGGCAGCCGGATCGTTTTGTCGACCGGCTGCCTGATTCGCCATTCGGATGCTTTAATTACTCATCTTGTCATCCAAGCCGGGCTGTGGGCCGAACCACCAGCTCGTTCACATCGACGTCCGCCGGCTGCTCGATCGCATAGGCGATGGCTCGGGCAATTGCGGAAGCCGGAAGAGCGTTGCGCCGGTACGATTTCATAAATTCCCTTGCCTCATCGTCCGTAATGCTCTCAGCGAGCTCGGATTCCGTTACGCCGGGTGAAACGAGCGTTACCCGGATGCCTGCACCTATTTCCTGCCGCAAGCCTTCCGTGATGGCGCGAACGGCGTATTTGGTTGCACAGTATACCGCCGCCGTTGGCGTCACCGAATAGGCACCGATGGAAGCCACGTTAATCATATGTCCAGATTGCTGTTCCTTCATTACGGGGAGAGCCGCAGCAATACCGTGCAGAACCCCGCGGATATTGACGTCGATCATCCGGTTCCATTCGTCGATTTTTAAAGCTTCCAAGGGGGATAGCGGCATCACGCCGGCGTTGTTCACGATGACATCGACCCGTCCAAAACGGCTTTGAGCCAAGCGGATGATCGACTGCATTTGATCAAGGTTCGTCACATCCAGCTGTTGATATAAGGCGGAGCCTCCTTCTGCTTCAATAAGGGAAGCCAACGCTTCCAGTCTTTCCACGCGTCTGGCCCCCATGACGACATCGGCGCCCCGGCTCGCAAGAAGCTTCGCTGTGGCTTCGCCGATTCCGCTGCTTGCTCCTGTAATGACCACGACTTTTCCATTGATTTCGGACATTGAACATTTCTCCTTTGGAATGGATTTGTGCTAAATTGCTCGATTCGAACGACTGTGATGAAAAAGGGGCATCTCCCCGCTAATTTCACGATAGAGAACCATGCCGGCGTGGTAGAGCACCGAATCGCGGAAATCGCCGTCCGCTGTAAACCCTGTATCATCCACATATTCGATATGGTCGCCTACGATGGTATATCTGCCTTGATATGCGCTCTTCCGATTACCGCGCGCTTCGTCATACCGCCCGTTCGGCAGCAGCTCATGCCGGATGTAGCCGTCTTTTGTCACCCACATGCCGACATAGGGATGGGATTGTTCGTTTTGAGTCGTCATTGAATATTCTCCTTTCATTTGCGAAAGCCGGATTGAATCCTGCCTTGTCATCGTGTTCTACGGTTAGGTTATCCGGACCATGTATCGCATTTCTTACATGTTCATTATCGTTGCAATGGGAATCAAGGCGGTAGCCGGATCATACAAGATGATTGCCTAATCCTCCAGAAGAGGATAAAGTAAAGCTAATCTTATGGATCAAAGGGGGAAGAAGAGGATGGACGAATGGTTCGAGAAACAAAGATTAGAACTGCTCCGGATCATCGAGAAGTTCACACCGGAGGACGGTACGCATGAGACGGAAGTTCCCGGTTTGCGCTTGATTCGCTTTTCCCGGTTATCCGAGCCGGTATACGCTGTCTATGAGCCTTCCCTTTGCGTCGTGGCGCAGGGTTCCAAGGTCGTTATGTTGGGACAAGAGGCGTATCAGTATGACCCTAGCAGCTATTTAACCGCTTCGGTCCATTTACCGATTACAGGGCAAGTGATGGAGGCATCGAATGAAACGCCGTATTTAAGCCTGCAGATCCTTTTTGATATGAACCAAATTTTGGATGTGATTCAGGTATCCGGTGATGCCATACGAGCTGGAAATGAGACCAGCCGGGGGTTGAAGGTAAGCCGGGTGAACGATACGCTTCTGGATGCCGTGCTGCGGCTTGTGAAGCTGGTCGAAACGCCGCGGGATATTCCGGTGCTTGCGCCATATGCCATGCGGGAAATCATTTACCGCGTGCTCCAGAATGAAAACAGCTCATCTCTGATGCAATTTGCCGTTACCGGAAGCCACGCACAGCGAATCGCGGGGGTGGTTGAGAAGATTAACCGCGATTTTGCCCTGCCTCTGCGCGTAGAAGAATTGGCTGCGGAGGCCCGTATGAGCACGTCGTCTTTGTACGATTATTTTAAGGAAGTCACAGGGATGAGTCCGATCCAGTACCAAAAGCAGATCCGATTGCAAGAGGCGCGCCGGCTGCTCTTCTCCGAATCGATCGATGCGGCGGAAGCTGCGTTTCAGGTCGGGTACGAGAGCCCGTCGCATTTTAGCCGGGAATATGCGCGGATGTTTGGAATGCCGCCGGTCCGGGACGTACGCCGATTACGGAGCACCATTGTTGACGAAATGACGATTTCAGCGGAAATCAAAGGAAAGGAAAAGAATTTATGGATTTTAAGTTAAGCCTTATTCCTTATGAAGATAAGACACTGCTCTACCATCTCATACAACTGTATCGCTACGACAGCAGTGAGTTTGACGGGCATGTGCTGAACAGACACGGACAATACTTATACAAATACATGGATCACCAATGGACGGATAAATACCGGAGGCCCTTTATGGTCACTGTGGACGGGGAAATCGCTGGATTTGTTCTGGTCAGTCTGGACGTACCACAGGAGTATATGAAATTGAGCAGGGCTGAGAAATCCAATTCAATCAGTGACTTTTTTATCATGAGAAAATACAGGCGGAGAGGGGTAGGCAAAAAAGCTGCCTTTACCTTATTCGGGGAGTTCAAAGGGACATGGGAGATCAGGCAGACGGTTGGCAATAAGCCGGCCTATGCTTTTTGGAAACATGTGATTTCAGAGTATACACAAAACGATCGTTATTGCGAAGAATTTCTTCAGAACGAGCAGTGGCATGGTCCGGTCTTTGTCTTTAATTCTGCTTTTGACGAGTCCGATGAAAGACGGTGACACAATCAGAAAGGGTTTATCCATACCTTTAACATCGTGTTGACATATCGGGAATTATCGATATAATAAAGCTCATGAAATCACTAGAACCCATTGAAGTGTTTAAAGCATTGTCCAATGAAGCGCGTTTGCAAATTTTAGAGTGGTTGAAAGATCCTAAAGCCTATTTTGGCCCCCAGGAAGGGGTGGACTTGATCGACGTTGGGGTATGCGTAAGCCAAATTACTGCCAAGTTGAACATGACTCAATCGACCACATCCCAGTATTTGTCCGTGCTGCAGCGGGCGGGGCTGATCCACGCAACCCGGATCGGCAAGTGGACCTATTACAAACGAGATGAAGAAGCGATTCAGGCCATCGCCACGTACATCCGGAAAGACTTGTAACGATAGAGACTGGATTCAATCCAATGAATTCAGTTTTTATTCACCAAACGAATCGATAATTCGGGATATGTAGTATCGATTTATTTTTTATCCAATACATCGACATATCACGAATTGTATTTTAACTATAAGGAGATGTTTTTGAATGACCAGTCCTTCTATCTTAACCAACGATACGCATTCCAGCCAGCCTAATCGGACCTCGAGCACCGCCACGCTTGTGATCGTTGCCCATCCCGATTTGGAGCATTCCCGCATTAACAGGCGACTGGCGGAAGAGCTGGAGCGGCGGGGCAATGTGACCGTACATCGGCTGTATGAAGTCTATCCGGACGAAAAGATCGATATCGCAAACGAGCAGTCGCTGCTTCTGGCGCACGACCGTGTCGTGCTTCAATTTCCTTTTTTCTGGTACAGCTCGCCTTCCTTGCTTAAGAAATGGATGGATGAAGTGTTCGAGTTCGGATGGGCTCATGGGCCAGGTGGGGACAAGCTGAATGGAAAAGAGGTGATCATCGCCATCTCCTCCGGGGGCTCTCCGAGCATGTACCAGGCCGGCGGCTTTCACAATTACTCTTACAGCGAGCTGCTCCGTCCGTTTCAACAGACGGCTAACCTGACCGGAATGGTCTATCGGTCGCCGTTTGTCATTGGCAGAATCCGTGAGATCAGTGATGAGCAGTTGGAAAAGTATGCCGCGGAATACGCAGACTATATAGAAGGCGCGAAAGCCATATCAGGTATAAGAGCTTAACACGGTAATTGATAGCTTCACATGCATAAAATCAAAGCCCCTCCAAGCGCCAAGAGCCGCAGTGGAGAGGCTTTATTCGTTTAGCTGATAGGGCTTCCGCTATGAGGTATGTTTTCGCGAATGCAATCCGTTGCCAGCTATTGTACCGCTTTTTGCTGGCTTGTAATCGTCCCCAGGTGGATAGATTCGTGCATCAAGGCAAAGTTGAATAACTCGGCAGCGGTCGTGAATTCAAAGGGTCCCAGCACGAACGGGGATTTCAGATCCTGCTCAAGCATTTCCGGCGTAATCTCCGAAATCTGGGACAGCTGATTGGCAAGCTGCTGCACCAGTTCTTCTTGGGATGGCGGCGCAATCGTCCAGTCGGCCGGCTTTGTACCGCTGTTGAACAACGTTTCATAGGATGCCGGAACCGTCGATGCTGAACCGAAGCACAGCTGCTGATATCGATCGAGCCAAAACACGATATGCCCGGCGTTCCAGCGGATCGTATTTCGGAAACCTGCCGGCGTTATGTCGACGAGCGATTCCGGTATGCCCTGAACCTGACCGATCACCAGCTGATGCAGCACCTTGCCCGTATTGATAATAGATTGTGTACTCATTTGTAATTCCTCCTTAGTGGTTTGTGGAGTGGTTTATTTCGTTCTTGTTACCAAGTTTACCGGTCCAGATCCTAAGCAACAATCACGTAATTCCGATGGTATGAATCGTTTTCACTAATGGATCATTCATCGTATGGGAAATCCTTCCGTCCTCCGTTATACTGGATGTATCACTACATATGGCAGCATACGAACCAATGGGAAGGAGACGTCCATGGAACTTCGACAGCTTGAATACTTTGCAGCGATATGTAAAGAGATGCATTTCTCCCGGGCCGCCGAAAATCTCTGCACGACGCAGTCGAATTTGAGCCAGCAAATCAAGTTTCTGGAAAAGGAGCTGGGGATGCCGCTGTTTGACAGGATCGGCAAAAAAATTGCTTTAACCGATGCCGGCCGGATCCTGCTCGAACAAAGCCAGCTCATCTTTGAAAGGGTGGATTACATTCAGGGAGCCATCTCGGATCTGAAAAAAATGGAGGGCGGCACGCTGGACATCGGCATTCTGCCAGGGGATGGGGACCTGCTGTTTGACGCGCTGCTTCTTGATTTTCACCGGGCTTACCCCAAGCTGTCCATTTCGGTCAGTGAAACGACGAACGTGTATGAAGAGGTTCTGGCCGGGACCAGAGACTTGGGCGTCACGACAATGCCAGAGCGGCCCGACGACCGTATGGCCATCATCCCGCTGTTTCATGAAGAGTTTGCGCTTGCCGTACGCTCGGATCATCCCGCTGCCCGATTAAAGGCCATCCCCTTTGAACAGCTGAATGAGCTGGATATGGTCACATTCGGCCCCGATCACCAGATCACGAAGCTGATTCGAGCCTGCTGCCAGGAAAAAGGCATGGAGCTGCATCATCCGATGGTGACGTCGACGCTATCGACGCTTCTCTCCATGGTGGAGCAGGGGATTGGTGCGTGCATACTTCCCCGGCTGCTGCTCGAACATCTCGGCCGGGAACAGATCACCGCTGTCTCGCTCCTGCATCCCACGCCGAGTCAGGAGATCTGCATCATTTACCGGACGGATAAGTATTTGGGCAAGGCAGGACGTATATTCATTGAGGCTTTGCAATCCTACATACAACGCGTGATTGAAAGTGCAAACCGTTCGCTTGGATAAATGGGGAATCTAATGAATTACAAGTAAACGACCGAATTGAAGCATCTACCTAAAGGGGAGGAGATAAAATCTATGCGCATCCAACTGGACCGTTTTCCTAATGGTGTGAATAAGGCGGTTACGCTCAGCTTTGACGACGGGCGGGATCATGACCGCAAATTGGTCCGCCTGCTGAACGACTATGGCCTTAAGGGGACATTTCATCTGAACAGCGGGAATCTTGGCAAAGCAGGATATATTGACAAAACGGAAGTCGCGGTCCTGTTTCAGGGTCATGAGGTTTCGGCTCATACGGTGGACCATCCCTTTCTGGAACAGACGCCACCGGACCAAGTGCTGGAGCAGGTGGTAGCGGACCGCAAAGCTTTGGAGGAGCTCGTCAACTATCCGGTGAAAGGGATGAGCTATCCGTTTGGGACCTACAGCGATCAGGTTGTGGCCCTATTGCGGTCCATCGGTATCGAATACGCCCGTACGGTGAACAGTCATGGCGGCTTCCATAAGCCGGAGGACTGGCTCCGCTGGCATCCGACCTGCCACCATAAGCAAATGGTCGAGTACGCCGATCAATGGATTCATATGCAGCAGCGATATCCGAGAATGTCGCTTTTTTACGTGTGGGGCCACAGCTATGAATTCGATAACGACAATAACTGGGATTTGGTAGAGCGGTTCGGTGAGATGATCGGCGGCAAGGACGACATTTGGTACGCAACCAATGCGGAAATTTACGCCTACTGCAAGGCCTTGGAAGGACTCCGGTACGCCGCCGACTCACGCCTCATTCATAATCCGTCGGCCCAATCGGTGTGGGTTAGCGTAGATGGGGACCCCATCGAAGTACGCTCAGGGGAAATCGTTCGTTTATAAACTGACCATATGAGTCAGACCCTTTTACGAGGAAGCCGCCAGGTGCGGCTTTCTTTTTTGTCGCCACCCTTAGATTGGTGCGGCTCGTCGTTTCGTAACAAATTCCATGTCCACCGTAACTTATTCATACTGGCCGTATCCCGCGCACGTTTATTATAGACATGGATTCACCATTTAGCGTGAAAGCGTAAGGCTTTTTTATCACACACGCAGGGAGTGCAGGCCAGTGAAAAAAGCAGTGGAATCTCAAGCTTCAAACATCGATATGCGCGAGCATGTCTCACGGGCGGATTTGCATTACCGCCATACCGTAGAGCGTAGTGAGGGCGGCCTTCCGCTTGGAAATGGCCGGATGGGCAGTCTCATTTGGACTTCCCCCTCGGCGCTCAAGTTTCAAATCAACCGGGCCGATGTGTACGCGAACAACAGCCGTACCAACAGCTTCAACCAGCGGCACTCGGATTATGCTTACGGATGCGGCTTTGTCGATATCGACCTGGTGGATTACGGCGGGGATGTGTTTCATGACAAAGGAATTCGCCAGCATCTAAGTCTGTATGACGCGACGGCATCGATTTCGGGTATTGGGGTGGCTGCGGAGGCCTTTGCTGCGTCCGGGCATGATGTGTTCGGCGTCCGGATCCAAGATCGCCGGCCGGTGCCGCAGGTGATCAACATTAAGCTTAAAATGCTGCGTCCGGCAGAGGTCGTGACCAAAAACCACTCGGCTGTATCACGCCTCATGATAAGGGACGGAATGATGGTGCTTCATCAGCAATTCCGCGAAGGCGATTATTTCTGCGCTTCAGCGGTCGTCATCGCCATCACGGGAAGGGACGCGCAGGTGAGGATGAACGACGAGTACGGCGGCCGGAAGCCGGTCGGCGCTTATCGGGAGAGTCTGGTGATCGGTCAGCCGAATGAAACAGAAATGCGCCTGTGTATTCAACCTGGAAACGGCAGTTTTGATATCTTTATGAGCAGTGCAGCCAGCTTTGATGAGCAGGAAGATGTCATCGAGGAAGCGATCCGAACGGTACGTCATGCCATGCGGTCGGGATATGACGCGCTGCTTTCGGAACATCGCCAATGGTGGCATTCTTTTTGGGACAAATCGTATATCCGCCTTAGAAGCGGGGACGGCCGTGCCGAATTTGTCGAACAGCATTATACGTATTATGTTTACCTGATGGCATCGAACTCACGGGATTCGCGGTTTCCTCCGAATTTCGGCGGCATGCTGCTCAGCCCGCGCGGGGATCTTCGGCACTGGGGCGCCATGCATTGGTGGAACAATATGAATTTGTATTATAACGCCGTGCTTCCAACCGGGCATTATGAGCTGTTCCATCCATATTTCAACATGTATTCGGCCATGTACGACTCCTGTGCAGCCGCCGCAAGGCAGCAGTGGGGAAGCCAAGGCATTTATATTCCGGAAGTCGTGTCCTTTGACGGGGTGGAGGAGCTGTCGGAAGACATTGCCGAAGAAATGAGGGACCTCTATTTGCTGCGCAAGCCGTGGAAGCAGATGTCCGCCCGGTTTCGCGAGTATGCTTACTCCAAGCGGCCGCATGAGAGCCGCTGGAACTGGAAGTATCACGAAAAGTATGTGGACGGCAGGTTCACGTACAAGGAACGAGGCTATGGCCCCTTTGGGTTCACGACGCACATGTTCGCTACCCAGGTCGGAATTGCATATCACTACTGGTTGTACTATGAGTTCACCAAGGATGAAGAATGGCTGCGTGAGCGGGCCTATCCAATCATCCGGGGCGCCGCCGAGTTTTTCCGCCACTACCCCAACCTGCGGAAGGATGAGGACGGTCTGTATCATATGTATCACACGACCAGCGACGAAAAATATTACGGCGGCAAAGACACGATGGACGCGATGGCGGGCATGCATACAATCTTCCCGATCGTCCTCCGGGCATCGGGCATTCTCGGAGTGGACCGCGATGTCCGACCGGCGTGGAAGGAGCTTTACGAGCATCTGGCCCCGCTGCCGCGAAGCGACCAAGCAGACGCCGTCCTGAAAACGGGAGAGGGGGAAGCGGCCGTATGGGTCGGCGCTCTAGGCCCGGTGTTGGATCATAAAAGCCATATCGACGTAAAGCCTGCCTATTTCGGCAGCCTATGTTCCCTCGAAACCGCCGATAGAAACCGTGACATGTTCGAGACGACTCTGGCGACGATTCGATATCAGGAGGAGCTTCTCGGCCACGACTGGAGCCGGGCTGCCTCTGAAATGTCGGGCATGGCGCGCGTTCTGGCCAACATGGGGCTGGCCGAGCCTTTTAAGCAGGTTGTGCTGGCCCAGCTGGAATGTGTCAACGCGGAGCGGGATTACTGCTATTTTGACGATACAGGCCAAATCCGATCGTTTGAAAACCGTTTGACCGTCAGGGAAGGGGTGAACTGCATCAGCATTCAGCGTCTCGGCAACGCCGCTGCTGCGTTACAATCGGCGCTGTGTCAAAGTCAGCCTGCAGGCCCTGGCCAGGATGCGGTTATCCGGCTGTTCCCGGCATGCCCTGTAGATTGGGACGCGGAATTTTCGTTATGGTGTCCTGGTGGATTTAACGTCAGATCGGCAGTTCAGGGCGGCCATGTACAATATGTGCTCGTTACTTCCACTTTGGGTGGGAAGTGCCGTATCCGGAATCCATGGGATGGGGTGCAGGTTCAGCTGCGGAAAAAGAGCGGCGGAGTGCAGGTGTTGGAAGGCTCGCTGCTCCAGTTTGACACGGAATCAGGAGATCGATTCGAACTGTATCCGAAACGATAAATGAGTTGGAAAAGGCCGATTCACAGCGATGTGAATCGGCCTTTTTGGATACGCTGCTGTTACTCTTACGGTCGAACGTTCATAGGTACATGAATTTCATTACGCCGCAGCCAAGCATTCCCGTCGTTTGGATCGGGCCTGACAGGTCCTATGCTCCGGTAATTCTCGGCATTGGCATGGATTCTTTGCCGAGCTCCGCCCAGGCGTATTTCAGCAGGAGTTCGGTTTTGAGGGCCGCGTGCTCCGGATCATCCCATAAATTGTTCAGCTCTCCGGGGTCTTCCTGCAGATCGAAGATTTCACCGTAAGTCTGATTGTAGTAGACCGTGATTTTATAGCGTTCATCTACATACGTTTTTTGGTGGATGGTGGTCGGTTCATGCCTGAACTCACACATAGCGTGATCCCGCGCTTGCGCGGCTTCCCCGAGCCATACCTTCTTCTGGTCGATGCCCGTCATGGCATAAGGAACCGGCAGATCGCATAGGGACAAGAAGGTCGGAGCCAGGTCCACCAAAGATTGAATGGCGCTGCTCCGCTTGCCGGCCGGCACTTCACCGGGATACCGGACGATAAACGGCAGCTTGATCAAGTCCTCATAATGAAACCCGCCCTTTGCCTGCAGACCGTGCTGTCCGAAGAAATGCCCATGATCCGACGTAAAGACGACGATCGTGTTATCGGCCATTCCCAGCTCCTCCAGCTTATCGAGAATATGCCCGATGTACTTATCCATCATGCTGATCATGCCGTAATAGACGGCGACCAGCTTTTTCTTGTCATAGGCCGTCAATCGCTTCCTGCTGCCGTACTCGTAATAATGATGCGAACGGTAACCGTGAATGCCATGTCCCGTTTCCTGCAGGTATGTGAAGTCGGGATGCGCCTCCTGCGTTTTGGCAAAATGCGGCGGATTGCGGTCATGCTCGCCCGGAACCATCTCCGGGATGGTGAGCTGTTCGGGATCGTACATCGTATCCCATGGCTCGGGAACGAGGTATTCCGGGTGCGGGTCGAAGAAGCTGGACCACAGGAAAAAGCTTTCGTCGTTTTCATGATATTGTTCCAGTAAAGCATTGGTCCGCTCGGCGATCCAGGTATTGTAATGGTACTCTTCGGGGATCGGCCATTTATACGTTTGATCCCGGTCCATGGTGCCCGTAGGCGGCAGGAAGTAGTCTCTCCAGTTATGGCAGCCTTTCTCTTCCATCCACAGCGCATAATGCTGTCCGACATGGGCTTCATTGGTGTGGTTCCGCGCCAGCTCCACGTGGTCAAAACCGTAGAACCCACCTTTGTAATTTTTCCAAAACTCCAAATCCTGAAGAATGGGGTAGGCTTCCAGGGACGGAAATTCCTCGGTCGACGTTAGCGGCTGAAAATGTGCTTTACCGATCAGCCCGGTCCGGTAACCGGCTTGCTTGAAATCTTCGCCTACCGTATGTCGGTCCTCCAGCAATTTGGTGCCGAGCGTCCACGCGCCATGCTGGCTCGGGTACATGCCGGTAATCATCGAAGCACGGCTCGGCGTGCAGGTCGGATTGGGGCAATACGCCCGATCGAACGTGGTCCCTTCCCGGACAAGCCGGTCCAGATTCGGGGTATGTATTTCAGGATTAAAGGCGCCAATCGTATTCCAGTGCTGCTGATCGCTGGTAATGAACAAAATATTAGGTTTCTTCATCCGTCATCCTCCTCGAACTGATTATATGTAAAGGGGTGCTCAAAGAGAATGGCGTATTGTATGATAGATTTATCATTTTGTCGGTTCATGTAAAGGTGATTGGGAGGATGAGAATACATGATGCAGGAATATGATCACGAATTCGCGGAGTTTTTATATTACACGCCGACCAGGATCGACAAAGGCACTCCATTCTGGTTGGTCAGGGCGGGTCAGAGTACGGCTAAGCCGGGATACCGGATCGGTCCGCGCAGAATTGAATGCTACAGTATTCATTTTGTCAGGGCTGGCAGCCTGATGGTTGAATATGAGGGGCACACGTACAGGCTCCAGGCAGGCGATGCCTTTTGCATGTATCCGAACCGTACCTATATGTATTACAAGCCGGACGACGATCATTCTCTGCAGTTAACATGGCTGGCCATGGATGGTTCCGGCATGGAACCGATGCTGAATCTGGCAGGCTTTCACCCGGATGTACCCTGCTCCAGAGGGCTGTGGAGTCCCGAAGCAGCGAACTTGATCCGGCGCCTGTTTGCGGAGTGGAAGGAAGGTAAGACGGATCAGGTTGCCGCCGCCTTAAACCTAAAAGGGTTGCTGTACCAGGTGTTATCCCAGCTTATCTCAAGCTCCAAAGCAGCGGAAGAACCTCATCGGCCCGCTGCAACAGTGATAAAAAAAAGCAAAGCATCCCAGTGGACCGAGTACATCGATTGGCATGCCGCGGAGGGGATCACCGTTCAGCAGGTAGCCGAATATGCCGGCCTGAACCGTACCTATTTTTCGACACAGTTTACGAAGTTTGTAGGGATGACGCCAGCCGAGTATATTGCCAAGGTCAAGATGGACAAGGCCAAGCAAATGCTGTCCGGGACGTCGGCCGCCGTTACGGAGATCGCCTATTCCCTTGGCTATCCGACCCTGTTTGCATTTACCCGTGCCTTTAAAAACTACTGTTCGATGTCCCCGTCAGCGTACCGGAAGCAGCGCTAAATTTTGGGGAAGATGATGCATTAAGAGGACGCCACCTAAAACGGCATCCTCTTTGCATTGGTCTCTCTAGTGTTCTGCGGACGACTAATGGACCACCTCGATAAATCTTGTTGCTGCTGCCGAAATCGGCATGTTTCGCATCACCATGAGGCCTACCTTGGAAGGGGGGATCTCAACATCCAGCTCAATTTCAAAAAGAGAGCCTTCCTTCAGCTCTTTCGCTACGAATTCGCGCGTGACATACGAAATGCCCAGCCCTCGCTTGGCGAATTCGATCAGCAAATCGACGCTTCCCACCTCGATGTCGGGCTTCAGCTCGTGTCCGTATTTTTCAAACAGCTCTGTAATGGCCATACGCACCCGGCTGTTCCGTGAGAACAGAATTACGGGATATTCCATCAGCTGTTCCATGGACAGCGCCTGTCCTTTCAGCTCCGCATATCGTTCGCCCGCCACAAAGCAGTCCTGCAGCTCAATGCTCTCTGTTACCTCCAGCTGGGAGTCAAAGATCGGCATCCGAACAACGCCGAGGTCGATCCGTCCCTCCTTCAGATAGGAGATCACTTCCGGTGTCGTGCCGTGATTCAGGTGCAGCTTGATTCCCGGATACTTGACATGGAAGTCCTCGAGAAAAGGAAGCAAATAGTGCTTGAACAACGAATCGCTTCCGCCGATCCGCAGCTCGCCGCTGTCCAAATTTTTGAGGGCCACCATTTTTTCTTCTGCCAGCGAAATGAGGATTTGTGATTGCTCAATATAGGAAAATAAAATCTTGCCTTCCTGTGTCAGGCTGACCCCTTTGGAGTTGCGATAAAACAACGTGACGCCGATCCGCTCCTCCAGCTGCTTGATAGCATGGCTGACGCTAGGTTGTGTCAGGTACAGTGCCTTGGCAGCCTGCGTTAAACTTCCCGTCTTTGCGGCCCAATAAAACACTTTATACAACTCGTAATTGTTAGTCATAGATATGGTCTATATCTCCTCAGAAATATATTGATTACATGTATGGCACATATTTGTATTATAGTGAATCCAAGACACAGAAACCAGAGCTTTTTCGACAGCAGCAAAAAGTGGAAGTCGTAGAGCTTTGAAAGGAAGGAGCAATTGAGATGAATCCTACAACTTTTGTATTGTTTGGTGCGACTGGCGATTTGGCCAAGCGCAAAATATACCCTGCTCTGTATCATTTATATATTCATGGAAAGCTTCCGGAAGCTTTCTCCGTGATCGGCCTCGGCCGTAAAGAAATGACGGATGAGACATTCCAGGCTCACGTCAAGCAGTCGCTGTACGACTTTTACCGGCTGGACGTGAAAGAGGACGACTCCCTGCAGTCTTTCATCCGGCTCTTCGGATTCAACATCCTGCACATTGATGAGACGGATCACTTCGTCCGGTTAAAAGATCGGGTGGAAGCCTGGGAGCAAGGAATCGGCGGTAACGCGAACCGCTTGTTCTACTTGTCCGTTGCTCCGAACTTCTTCGGTACGATCGCTTCCCAAATCGAGAACAGCGGTCTTGGCAGCGTATCAGGCTGGAAACGCCTCGTGATCGAGAAGCCGTTCGGCCATGACGTTGCTTCGGCCCGCGAGCTGAACGCCCAGCTCAGCCAAGCTTTTGCGGAAGAAGAAATTTACCGGATCGACCATTACCTCGGCAAATCCATGGTACAGCGGCTTGAAGCATTGAAGCAGGCGAATCCTGTGATTCAGGCGCTGTGGACGAACCGCTTTATCGCCAACGTCCAAATTACGGCCGACGAAACTGTAGGCGTAGAGGAGCGCGCTGGATACTACGATAAAGCCGGCGCCCTGCGGGATATGTTCCAGAACCACATGATGCAGCTGCTCATGATGCTGACCATTCACGCACCGCACAACATGGCTTCGGCAGAGAACGTCCAGCTCAAGAAAAAGCAAGTGCTTGAAGCGCTGGATCCGCTGCAAAAGCAGGATGTGCTTACCAACATCGTGCGCGGGCAATACACAGCCGGATCCATTCAAGGCAAACCGGTTCCTGCATACACAGCCGAGCCCGGCATCTCCGAGGGTTCGATGAACGATACGTTTATCGCGGCCAAGCTGCATATCGATAATTACTACTGGCGCGGCGTTCCGTTCTACATCCGGACAGGCAAACGTCTGGCCTCGAAGAGCACGCGCATCGTGATCGAATTCAAGGAACCGCTCACCACGGCGACGCAAGCAGAGCAGGCCACCGTGCCGAACCTGCTGGTCATTGAAATCGGCCCGAAGGAAGGCATTACGCTGCAGCTCAATGCAAAAGACCCGGATCACCCGAACGGCTTTAAACCGGTATACATCGATATGTATCCGGACCGCAAAGAAGCCCAGGAAGCTTACGAAACGCTGATTCACGATGCACTGAACGGAGATTCGACTTTCTTCGTCCATTGGGATGAGGTCGACCTGTCCTGGCAGTGGGTGCAGCCGATCCTGGAAGCCTTCGCCGCGGGTGAGGTGCCGCTGCATCCTTATGCCGCCGGCTCGCACGGTCCGGAAGCGGCTCACGAGCTGCTTGCCGCAGACGGATTCCATTGGTGGTTCGACGAGGAAGGGGAAGCCGGCCAGGCCGCTTCCGAGCCGCTTGTCGAGCAAGTTACCGCCAGCTGATTTTGGGTTCTATGCTCGGTTTACCGAGCCAATCATATATTGAACATTCACAGGAGGTTGTAAGATGAAATTTTTTATTGATACCGCCAATCTGCAGGATATTCAATCCGCCTACAAAATCGGGGTTCTGTCCGGAGTCACCACGAATCCGTCCCTGGTTGCCAAGGAAGGCGTGAAATTCGAAGACCGGATCGCCGAGATTTGCCAGGCTGTGCCGGAAGTGGAGTCTGTGTCGGCGGAAGTGACGCCGGATGCGGAAACCGCTGAGGAAATGATCGCGCAGGCAAATGAGCTGATCAAGATCAACAACAACGATGAGAAAATCACGATCAAGCTGCCGATGACCCTTGCCGGTCTGGAAGCCTGCCGTTATTTGTCCCAAAAAGGGGTCAAAACGAACGTGACCCTGATCTTTACCGTGAATCAGGCGCTGCTGGCAGCCCGTGCCGGGGCAACTTACGTATCGCCATTCCTGGGTCGTCTGGACGACATTTCCGAAGACGGCGTTCTACTGGTGGACAAAATTGCGCAGCTGTTCCGCACGCATAACCTGGACACGCAAATTATCGCAGCTTCGGTACGCCATCCGGACCATGTCACCCGCGTCGCCATGGCTGGCGCCCACATTGCGACCGTTCCGTTCGGCGTGATTGCACAAATCGCCAAGCACCCGTTGACGGACCAAGGTTTGGTTAAATTTGCGGCCGACTGGAAAAGCAGCGTCAAGTAAAAAGAGAGAGATCTGGAGGAGAGAGAAACGATGAGCAAACAGCAAATCGGTGTGGCCGGTCTTGCCGTCATGGGTAAAAACCTGGCTATGAATATGGAAAGCAAAGGCTTCGCAGTCGCTTTATATAACCGTTCGCCGGAAAAAACGAAAGAACTGCTCGCCGAAGCCGAAGGGAAAAACTTCGTCGGCACATTCAGCATCGAGGAGTTTGTGCAGTCCCTGGAAACACCACGCAAAATTATGATGATGGTCAAAGCCGGCGGACCGACAGACGCACTGATCGAGCAGCTCGTTCCGCATCTGGAAGAGGGGGACATCCTGATTGACGGCGGGAACGCCTTCTTCCCGGATACCGAGCGCAGATATCGGGAGCTTCAGGCGAAGGGCATCCGCTTCATCGGAGCCGGAGTATCCGGCGGCGAAGAAGGTGCCCTGAAAGGACCGGCCATTATGCCTGGCGGCCAGAAGGACGCTTACGAGCTCGTTGAACCGATCCTTACGGCCATCTCAGCCAAAGTCAATGGAGATCCTTGCTCGACGTACATCGGTGAAGGGGGATCCGGCCATTACGTGAAAATGGTCCATAACGGCATTGAGTATGGCGACATGCAGCTGATCGGCGAAGCCTATCACCTGCTGAAGGATGTGCTGGGACTCGGAACGGAAGAGCTGCACGACATTTTCACTGAGTGGAACCGTGGCGAGCTGGACAGCTACCTGATCGAGATTACGGCTGATATTTTCTCCAAGAAGGATCCCGACACCGGCAAACCGATGGTTGACGTCATTCTGGATGCGGCGGGACAAAAGGGAACAGGTAAATGGACGAGCCAGAGCTCGCTGGATCTCGGCGTACCGCTGTCCATCGTGACCGAATCGGTATTTGCCCGCTTCTTGTCCGCGATGAAGGAAGAGCGTGTGGAGGCGAGCAAAATCCTGAAAGGGCCGCACACCGCTCCATATGAAGGCGATGAGCGGGAGTTCGTGGAAGCCGTACGCAAGGCGCTGTACGCCAGCAAAATCTGTTCGTACGCCCAAGGCTTCGCGCAGCTCCGTGCCGCATCCGAAGAGTTTAACTGGAATCTGAACTTCGGCAGCATTGCGATGATTTTCCGAGGCGGCTGCATTATCCGCGCCCGTTTCCTGGAAAACATCAAGCAGGCTTACGACAAAAATCCGGAACTGAAGAATCTTCTTCTGGACGATTACTTCGGCTGGGTCGTTACCAACTACCAGGATGCTTGGAGAAACGTTGTGGCCGTTGCCATGCAGCGCGGCATTCCGGTTCCGGCCTTCGCTTCCGCACTGGCTTATTACGACAGCTACCGTACGGAGCGTCTGCCGGCCAACCTGCTGCAAGCGCAGCGCGACTATTTTGGCGCGCATACGTTCCAGCGTGTCGACAAAGAAGGCACCTTCCATTTCCAATGGATCGAGTCCGAAGAATAATCGGTTAGTGTATTAAAGAAAGCGTGTCGATGCGAGAGCATCGGCACGCTTTTTTTGTTTAGCTATAAGAACGTTTAGGCGGCAGACGTATTTGATCAGCGAAGGGAACTCCTAGTCATCGAGTGGGCCGGTGTCATAAACGATTTGTCCTCGATCATCATATCCGGTAAACCGCATTGGCGGGTATTGCGGCTCATCCAAAAGCACATACCAGTATACGGTGCCGTCGGATGTTGAGATCAATTGGGCTTCGGTCTTTACTTTGCGTGTCTCTACGATGACGGTTCGGATATCCTTGTTATTGACCGTTCCGACAAACATCGGACTAAGCTCGTTTAAGTTGCAGTAACTCCAATCTATATCCTGCTCAAGCTTGATATCCGAGTTTGTTCCGACGATCCAGGTCCAACTTTGACGCTTGTGCTTCAGCAGGCCAACATTGTATTGGTGGTCATTTCTATAGAAAACCACCGTATGCTTATTGTCTGGATCAAAGGTTTTTAAAATGTCGTCATAAGGAATGTCGGATTCGTTCATTGCTTCTTCGATCGTAGATGGGGAATGGGAACAGCCCGCAATCAGTACGAAACATAACAGGATGAGCCATCTGATTTTCATTCGTCACATCCTTCACCAGAGATCACAGCGTACGGGTACTTTTCACTTCAATAGTAAGACGCAGTATTTCGTGGTTTGGTTGGAGCGGTAAATACATATTTTTGCTTAGGCATCCGATTTCTGCGCTCCCATCATCTCCACAATACACGAAATCGCCCTAGATGCCGCTGGGGAGCATTTCTTAAAGGACACCGCGGCTAGAGCAATGGACCTCGAAGCTTCCGGGGACAGCGGCCGGACCACCAGCCCTGCGGGAGCTGAAGCAAGGATCGTTTCCGGCAGGATGCTGACGCCGAGTCCGCTACGCACCATCGCCATGATGGCGTGGTCGTCCTCAAGCTCAAATCGCACGCGGGGAGCCGCTCGTTGTCCGTCAAACCACGCTCTCACATCCGTATCGCAGCCTTTGGCAGGCATAATAAACGGTTCATCCGCAATATCCTCCAGCGATATCGCAGATTTCATGCCTTGTTTATGGCCTGCCGGAAGAACGCACATCATCAGATCCCGTATGAGCGTCCTCGTTTCCAGGCCATGCGAAGAAGGCATATTCACGAATCCAAAGTCTGCAGTCCCATCGGCAATCCAGCGCTCGATATCGTGATAATGCCCGTCGAGCAGCCTGATTTCGATCTGCGGGTACTTCTGCTGGAAACGGTGAAGAATATCCGGCAGCCAATGGATCGATATGCTGGTGAATGTTCCAATGGTGACGGTTCCCCGCAGCAGCCCCTTGATCTGATCCGCCTCCTGCAGCATGTTTTCATGAAGTTGGAGCATTTCCTTCATATATCCCCACAACCGTTCTCCGTCATGGGACAGCCGGACGCCAGACCGGCCCCGGGCAAGGATTTGGATGCCCAATTCCTGCTCCAGGCTGATGATGGCACGGCTTACTGCCGACTGTGTTAAGCTCAACTGTTCCGCCGCTTTGGTCAGGTTTCCGGTTTCGACGACTTTTCCGAGAATTTCGTATTTCGCCAAGGTCATTTTCAAACACTCCCGCCATGAAAAATAATCATTACAACCATTTTAAACATTCATTTTATTTATTGTAAGAGTCTCGGTATAATTCAGATAAAAAACGGATAAGGGGAGAACAGGGATGGGAGCTATAGCAAAAACGCCGCAACCGCCGTACTATGCGGTTATTTTTACTTCGGAAATGTCCGAAGGAGAGAACAGAGGGTACGGGAAAATGGGAGATAAGATGGTCGAGATCGCATCGAAACAGCCGGGTTTTCTCGGAGTCGAAAGCGTTCGGGGAACGGATGGGATCGGAATTACCGTCTCGTATTGGGAGTCGCTTGAGGCAATCAAGGCCTGGAAAGAAAATTCCCTGCACAGGGTGGCTCAGGACAAAGGGAAAACCGCGTGGTACGCACGGTTCGGTTTGCGGGTGAGCAAGGTCGAGAGGGACGATTTTATGAATATCTAAGCCTAAACGAGCCCGAGTCTGAAGGGGAGCCCCCATTTCATGAACACTCATAACTAAAATGTATGATTACGCGGTAAAAATATATTTTTAATATGCAGCGGACTAACATACAATGAATTTAATTAAGCGACAGAGTACGAATGGGGGGATTCAAATGGGGAAACAATTTCCGGCCATGCTGCCTGAGCATATGGACTTTATACGCAAGCAGCACATGTTTTTCGTTGGTACGGCACCGTTATCACAGGAAGGACACGTCAACTTGTCCCCAAAAGGGTATAACACGTTCCGAATCTTGTCCGAGCGCCGGGTCGCGTATCTGGACTTGACCGGAAGCGGCAATGAAACCAGTGCCCACTTGGATGAAAACGGCCGGATCACGATTATGTTCTGCGCGTTTGAAGGGCCAGCGAACATCATGCGGCTGTACGGAACCGGGGCGGTGGTTTTACCGGAAAGCAGCGAGTGGGAGACGTTATACCCTTTGTTTGATCCGATGCTCGGGGCCAGGCAGATTATAACGATCGATGTGCATAAAGTACAGACGTCCTGCGGTTATGCGGTCCCCTTCATGACCTATGAAAAGGAGCGGGATACACTTCAACGGTGGGCGGAGCATAAAGGTGAACAGGGCCTGCACGACTACTGGCAGGAGAAAAACAGTAGCACGATCGACGGCCTGCCGACTCCTTTAGGAAAACGGTTGGGACGATAGTCATTGTAAAAGAAGCCGTATGATCAAAATAACCGATAACGAAAAACAAGCCGGGAAGGATCCGGGCTTGTTTTTTTGTATAGGCAGCGTCGTTGTATCGGGCTTGTGAAAAGGGGGTGGGGAGCATCTCACCAATTTTTTTCTTATCCAGCAATCAATCTGCAAGGTCGTCGCCAGAGGGCAAGCTAAGCACAGGCACACCCAGAAAACGGGAAATCGCCAGCGCGCAGGCACCCATGACGCAGGATTTCCGCCCCATGCCGGACAGTGTGATCTCCCGGTAATGGCTGATTTGCGAGTGGAGTTGGTTTTGAATACTCTGCAGTGAATTGGGAATTACGCGCAGGAGCTCGCTATCGATGACGACGACGTCCGGATTGTACATATTGATGACATTGTTCAACCCGATCGACAGGTAATAGATGAATTGATTCAGGGCATCAAGTACTTGTGCGTCGCCTTCGGCAATACGCCGGCCAATCCATTCATAATTCGAGGCTTCGTCAGGTTCGGCCGCGAGGATGTTCCGAAGCACACTGGTCTCCGAAGCATACTTCTCCCAACACCCGCGGTTGCCGCATGCACAGGGCTCCCCGCCGGGAACGACGATCATATGTCCG
Organism: Paenibacillus rhizosphaerae; assembly: GCF_014192015.1. Lineage (GTDB taxonomy): Bacteria > Bacillota > Bacilli > Paenibacillales > Paenibacillaceae > Paenibacillus_AQ > Paenibacillus_AQ rhizosphaerae. The sequence continues at coordinate 1,541,872 of NZ_JACHXJ010000001.1, forward strand.
ATCTCGCCGGCAAAGCCTTCATGACCGCGAAAGAACTTGCCATCCATGATCATGCCGAGTCCGATGCCGGAATATAGCGTCACGCAGAGCAGGTTGTCGGTCGTATGGTGAGCGTACGCACGTTCTGCAAAAGCGCTGAGGTTCGCATTATTTTCCAAATGGATGACCGTACCGACTGCGCGCTCCAGGTCCTGCTTCAAGTCAACATCCTGCCATTGGAAACGGGGCACGAATTTGATTTTCTCTTCATTGGATACGAGGCCGTGGACGGCCAATACAATGCCGACCATTCCGTAGCGGCTGCCCGCGCATTGGCTTTGATATCGGCGGATCGAGGAGGCAAGCAGCTGCACGATATCCTTATAGGTCTTAGCTTGGATCGGAATGATGTCCGTTGCAACCGGTTGGCCGGTTAAATCGGATAGCATGAATGTCGCTTGTCCTGCGTCCAGGTCAATGCCGAGCGCATATCCAGCCTGGGCATTCAGGGAGAGCATGATCGGCTTGCGTCCAACGGGATTATGCTCCAGCTCGGTTTCGACGACCAGCTCTTCTTCCAGCAAATCCGCTACCTGCGCCGAGATCGTAGCCCGGGTCAGGGCCGTGATCTTGGACAGATCCGCTCTGGAAATCTTTCCTTCCTTCAAAATTTCCCGTATAATCAACGCCCGGTTGATCTTTTTAATATATGAGGCGTCACCCGTTACCATTTGTTTCCTCCAATTTCTGAACATAATAACAATTCAGCATAAACCATTTTGTAGCACGGAACAGCCCCTCCCGCTCTGAAATTACCCGATTGACAAAGACGTAGGGAGTTGGTACAGTACGAATATATTTTGTAAGTTTAATAAACAAATTAATTTTTGTAAAGGGTTTCACCATTCTATTGATCCTTGGAGAGGAGAACAGGATGAGCCATTTTCTCGATTCGGAATTTTTGCTTGATACCCCTGCAGCGGTTCGGTTATATGAAAAGGCGGCTGCTGATTTGCCGATTTTCGATTTTCACTGCCATTTGGATCCGAAGGAAGTATGGGAGAACAAGCCTTGGGCCAACATTACGCAGCTATGGCTGGGAGGCGACCATTATAAGTGGCGCACGATGCGGATGCATGGCATCGGAGAGCATCTCATCACCGGTGAGGCGGAGGATTGGGATAAGTTTATGGCCTGGGCGGAGACGGTTCCATACCTGATCGGTAACCCGCTGTACCATTGGACGCATTTGGAGCTCAAGAACGTATTCGGCATCGAACAAATCCTGAGCCCGGCCACGGCCAGCGACATCTGGGAGGCATGCAACGCCAAGCTGCAGCAGCCCGATTTCCTGCCGAGGGCGCTGATCGCCAGAGCCCGGGTGAAATTCATCGGCACGACCGACGATCCGCTGTCCCCGCTGGAATACCACGAGCGGCTGGCAGCTGACGACAGCTTCCAAACCATCATCGCACCGACGTTCAGACCGGACGGAGCGCTGTATATCGAGCGGCCCACTTACACTGAATGGGTGCGTAAGCTCGGGGAGATTACAGGTCAACCCATCAATTCCCTGGATGCTTTCTTGAATGCGCTTCAGCAGTGCGTGGATTACTTCGATGAGCATGGCGGACGCGCATCCGACCACGATATTCCGCACCTGGATTTCGCAGATGTCACGAAGGAAGAAATCAACCCTGTCTTTACTAAAAGAATGAATGGTGAAGATCTGTCAGGCACTGAAATTAACGCATACCGCTCTTTCCTGCTGAAGGAGCTCGGCAAAATGTACGCCGGCAAGCAGTGGGTCATGCAGCTGCATATGGGCGCGCTGCGCAACACCAATACAAAGATGAAAAACCGCATTGGTGCGGATACCGGTTTTGACTCTGTGGGAGAAACAAACCTTGCGCAGGGTTTGGCCCGCTTCCTTGATGCGCTGGATCAGGAGGACGCCCTGCCGAGAACGGTGCTGTTCAATTTGAATCCGAAAGACAATGCCGTCTTGGCCGCAATGACGGGCAACTTTTATGAGGAAGGCGTACCTGGTAAAGTCCAGTTCGGGTCTGGCTGGTGGTTTAACGATCATATAGATGGTATGGAAAAGCAGATGAAGGACCTGGCGAATGTTGGACTGCTCAGCCATTTTATCGGCATGCTGACCGATTCGCGCAGCTTCCTGTCCTATGCAAGGCACGTATACTTTCGGCGTATTCTTTGCAATCTTCTCGGCACTTGGGTGGAGAAGGGGCTCGTGCCGGATGATATGGAGGCTCTGGAACGGATGGTTCGAAACATCGGTTACGGCAACGCCGAAGCCTATTTCATGAAACGATAGCGGGGAAGGGGAAAACGCATGGGTATTTTGCAGGAGCTTTTGAAGGATATTCCGATTCCGAAAATGGCTAAGGTCAACGTCCAGTTCAACGCTGAACAGATCGTGGACTTGGGCGGCGACCTTGGGGCCAAGCTGCGTCGGCCGCATATCCTGGAGAAGATTAAGCCCGGCATGGAAATTGCGATCGCTGTCGGCAGCCGGGGTCTTGACCGCATCGTGGAATTAACCGCTGTGACCGTTAAAGCATTGAAGGAAGCGGGGGCCAAGCCGTTTATCGTGCCAAGCATGGGCAGCCACGGAGGTGCCACGGCGGAAGGACAGCGGGAGGTGCTGGCGCATTTGGGCGTTACGGAGGAGAGCGCCGGCTGCGAAATCCGCTCGTCGATGGAAGTCGTTCAGCTCGGCACGCTTCCGAACGGTCTTCCGGTGTATTTGGACAAATACGCCGCAGCGGCGGACGGCATCGTCGTCATTAACCGGATCAAGCCGCATACGGCTTTTCGGGGACCGGTAGAGAGCGGCATCATGAAAATGATCAGCATCGGCCTTGGCAAGCAAAAGGGGGCGGAGGCCTGCCACCAGCTAGGGTTTAAATATATGGCCGAGAATGTCCCGGCCATGGCCAATATGATCATGGAGAAGAAGCCGGTTCTGTTCGGCGTAGCTACGATCGAAAATGCGTTTGACAAGGTTTCGGTCGTTGAGGTCCTAACACCGGAGGAAATTATCGACAAGGAACCGCAGCTGCAGATCCAGGCCAAGGAACTGCTGCCTAGGCTGTTTTTTGACCAGCTGGAAGTGCTGATTATTGACGAGATCGGCAAAAACATCAGCGGCGACGGCATGGATCCGAACATCACGGGCCGGTATCCGACGCCATATGCGCATGGTGGGCCGGATGTCAACAAAATGGTCGTCCTGGATCTGACCCCGCAATCGGAGGGAAACGCAAACGGCGTGGGCACGGCGGACTTTACGACGCAGCGGCTCGTTGACAAGATGGATTTGGAGGTTACGTATGCCAACGGGCTGACGTCCACCGTCGTTGCGCCGACAAAGATCGCCACCACGCTGCCAAATGACAAGGAAGCGATTCAGGCGGCGGTAAAAACGAGCAATGTGCTGGATTTTAACCAGGCGAAGATCGTCCGGATCAAAAATACGCTCGTTCTGAGCCAAATCGAGGTGTCCGAGGCGCTGTTTGAATATGTGAAGCAGCATCCGCAAATGGAGCTGGCCTCGGAGCCGTATGATCTGACTTTTGACGAGCACGGAAATTTACCGAAAACGGAGGGGAGACACTAGATGACGGGTTTGTTTGATTTATCGGGGAAAACGGCGGTAGCGGTCGGCGGTAACAGCGTGCTCGGCTCGGCGATTGCCGAGGGCTTCGCCGAACACGGCGCCAAGGTGGCGATCGTAGGCCGGAACCTGGACAAAGCGGAGGAGGTCGTGAGCGCCATCCGGAGCCAAGGCGGCGAAGCCAAAGCATTTCAGGCGGATGTCGGTTCTCGGGAGTCTCTGGTCCAAGCGGCCGCAGATATCGAAGCATGGTCAGGCGGATGGGATATTCTGCTTAATGCTCCTGGCACGAACAGCACGACGCCCTTTTTCGAGCTTGAGATGGAAGAATGGGACAACATTATGGACGTGAACCTGAAGGGCATCGTGCTTACCTGCCAAATTTTCGCCAAGCGCATGGTCGAGCAGAAGCGCAAGGGCAGCATCATCAACATCTCGTCAGTGTCCTCAACGACACCGCTCTCCAAGGTGTTTACGTATTCCGTGTCCAAAGCCGGATTGAACAGCGTCACCCAATTCCTGGCTCGGGAGCTTGCGCCGGAGGGGATCCGTGTGAACGCGATCATTCCAGGATTCTTCCCGGCTGTGCAGAACCAGAAAATATTAAGCCCGGAACGGGTGGAATCGATCATGCGGCACACGCCAATGAACCGCTTTGGTACGCCGGATGAATTAAAAGGGGCTGCGATCCTGCTTGCATCGGATCAGGCGTCAAGCTTTATCACCGGCTCGCTGCTCCGGGTAGACGGCGGATTTGGCAGCATGACGATCTAAGATCATACGGGAAGGAGGCATGAGTGTGCTCACCGAAAAATATGAGAAACTACAGTCTATCCTGCGGGAGCTAAATTCGGTCGTGGTTGCGTTTTCGGGAGGGGTGGACAGCACTTTTCTGCTTAAAGCGGCTGTCGATACGCTCGGTCCCGATCAGGTGCTGGCGGTGACCGCGGATTCGGAAACGTATCCGTCGACGGAGCTTGCGGAGGCGAGGGAGCTGGCCGAATGGATCGGAGCGCGGCATCAGGTCATTGAAACCTCCGAACTGGCCATTCCCGGATATGCCGAAAACACGAAAAACCGCTGCTATTTTTGCAAAAGCAGTCTCTTCGACCACTTGGTCCCCGTACTGACGGAGCAATCCTATAAAAATATCGTTTACGGCGTCATTGCCGATGACATGAATGAATTCCGGCCCGGCATGCAGGCGGCGAAGGAAAGGGGCATTCGCGGGCCGCTGCTGGAAGCCGGACTCTATAAGGCAGAAATCCGCGAGCTGTCCAGAGGATTCAGCCTGCCCACTTGGGATAAGCCATCCTTTGCCTGCTTGTCCTCAAGAATCGCTTACGGGGAACGGATCACCAAGGAGAAGCTGAGCAAGGTCGAAAAAGCGGAGGCCTATTTGAAATCGCTCGGCATCCGCCAGGTTCGGGTGCGTACGCACCAGGATACGGCCCGGATCGAAGTGGAACCGAAGGACATGCAAATCGTTCTGGAGCATCACTCGCAAATTTCCGGCAGGCTGCAGGAGTACGGCTACAAATACGTAACACTTGACCTGGTGGGTTATCAGAGCGGCAGCATGAACAAAATTTTGGCATAACGAAAGCTCTGGAGGAGGATGAGAACTTTGCTGGACGACGTTCTGGAGCAAGTGCGCAGTGGAGCCCTGAGCGTGGCGGAAGCCAAGGCGCGGTTGTCGGCATTTGAAGATCTTGGCTTTGCCAAGGTAGACCACCAGCGCAGTAAACGCCAGGGTTTCCCCGAGATCGTGTATGGGGAAGGCAAAACGGCGGATCATATCATTTCCATCACCAGCGCTCTGCAAGCCCGTGGCAGCAGCGTTCTGGTTACACGTGTGGACAAGGAAAAAGCCGAGACGGTGCTGCGGGCTTGCCCGGATTACATATATCACGAGACGGCAAGGGTTTTGTATTGGAAAAAGGAAGAAATACATGCTGACGATCCGCAAGGGTATATCGCCGTAATTGCGGCAGGAACCTCGGACCTGAGCGTGGCGGAGGAGGCGGCTGTGACCGCCGAAGTGCTTGGCAGCACGGTCCATCGGATATATGATGTGGGCGTTGCGGGGATCCACCGCTTGTTCAGCCATCTAGAAGAGATTCAGCACGCGACAGTCTCCGTCGTGGTGGCCGGGATGGAAGGAGCGCTTCCCAGCGTCGTCGGCGGCCTGGTCTCCCATCCGGTTATCGCGGTGCCGACCAGCGTCGGGTACGGAGCGCATTTCCAAGGCTTGTCGGCGCTGCTCACCATGCTGAATTCATGCGCCTCAGGTATCAGTGTGGTGAATATCGACAACGGATTCGGCGGGGGTTATAACGCCGCGCTGATCCATCAGCTTGTACATAGAGGGGGGCAACGGATTGAAAACACTATACCTTGACTGCTTTTCCGGCATCAGCGGAGACATGTTCATCGGGGCGCTGCTGGATGCCGGCGGCGATGCGCAGCGGATGCAGAAGGAGCTGCAAAAGTTAAACATCGAAGAAGAATATACGCTGCAGTGGAGCAAGGTGAACAAAAACGGGATCACCGCGACCAAATTTGATGTGCATTTGCAAGAAGCGCAAGAGAAGGGTCCTGTCCATTCCCATGAGGATCATCTCGCAGTGGATGGCTCCGGCGAAGTTCATCACGGGCATGATGGAGCGCATCTCCACAGCCATAGCCATGAACACAATCACGAACAAAATGATGGGCATGATCACAGCCACGAACATGTGCACGATAACCATCACGACCACGCTCACGATCCTCATGAGCATATCCACCATCATCATGCCCATGATGACCATGACCACGACCATGCTCATCACAAGCATAGCCATAATCATCACCATCATAGCCATGAACATTCGCATAGTCACAGCCATCATCACCATCATCACCGGGCTTACAAGGATATCGTCCAAATGATTGATGCGGCCGGCTTTGAGGAGCAGGTACGCGACACGGCACTCCGTATTTTCAAATTGATCGGGGAAGCTGAGGGAAAGATACACGGGGTTCCGTTAGACGAAGTTCATTTTCACGAAGTAGGCGCCGTAGACTCCATCGTCGATATTGTCGGCGCCTCGATTTTGATCCATCAAATGGGCATTGAAGCGATCCATTCCTCGCCGGTACCGGTCGGTATGGGCAAAATCCGGATCGACCACGGCATTTATCCGGTGCCGGCACCTGCGACCCTGGAGATTTTGAAGGGGGTGCCGCTGGAAGCGTCGGACGTCCGCTTTGAACTGACAACACCGACGGGTGCGGCGATTGTATCGGTGCTGGCGCAGCAGTACGGACCTATTCCGTCCATAAAGGTGTCCGCTATCGGTTATGGAGCAGGGACTAAAACGTTTGCCGACCGGCCGAACGTGCTGCGTGTCATCGTGGGCGAATAACGCTCTGGAGCCGAAAGGAGCCTGTCTTATGAAATCTGAGCTGCCCCCAAATCATGAACATGTCGATCACGACATGGTGAAGATGGAAGTCAATTACGACGATATTTCGGGTGAATGGCTGGGCTACGTGATGGAGCTTCTCCTCGAAAATGGCGCAAACGACGTGTTCTATACGCCCATTTATATGAAGAAAAACCGGCCGGGAACGATGCTTCAGCTGCTATGCACCAAAGAAAAGATCGACCGGATGAAAGAAATCATCTTTCGTGAGACGACCACGCTCGGCATTCGGTATTATCCCCTAACGGTGCATCGTCTGGAACGAATGTTTACTCAGGTCCCTACGGAATGGGGAGCCGTTACCGTAAAACTGGGCATTCATAACGGAGTGACCGTCCAATGCGCTCCGGAGTTCGAGGATTGCAAACGTATAGCCCAAGAGAACAGTATTCCGATAAAGTCCGTTTACGAACAAGTGTGGAAATCTGTCGGGTTCCTGCCTGCCAAGTTATAAATGCTCCCAATCTCCTTTTATTGGTAATTCCCCCATACGTTCTCTAGCATTTCCGCATAGCTTAGTAGAGAACTGGACATGAAAGCTTCCCGAAAGGGAAGTTTTCGTTTGTCTGATCGAGAAAGGAGAATGAAGATGGGGAGAAGAACGATTCAGGAACTTCAATCCGGCTACAAAACAGGCTCATGGACGACGCAGGACATCACGAAGTATTATTTGAAACGGATTAAAAAGAAAGAGCCTGTACTGAATTCATATATTACGGTAGCCAAGGATCGGGCAACGGGAGAAGCCAAGCGGCTTGAAGCCAAATCCTCTGCGGGAGAGCAGACCGGTCTCCTGTACGGAATTCCGCTTTCATATAAGGATAATATCGATACCAGAGGTATCCGCACCACTTACGGCTCCTCGATTGACGCCAACCACGTACCAGACAAGAATGCTGCCATCGTTCAGCGGCTGCTGCTGCAGGATTCAATCCTGCTGGGTAAAAACAATCTGCATGAATATGCCCTCGGTGTCACCTCAAATAACCCGCATTACGGACCTGTGCACAATCCTTGGAATCATGAATACACGCCGGGAGGCTCCAGCGGCGGATCAGCCGCGGCAGTAGCCGCTGATTTGACGGTAGCTGCCATCGGCACCGATACGGGCGGCTCCGTCCGGATCCCAGCCGCATCCTGTGGCGTTGTCGGGTTAAAACCTACGTACAACAAAGTACCTACCGAGGGCGTATTTTACGTTTCTTGGACACTGGATCATGTGGGACCGATCACGGCCAATATGACCGACTTGGCTGTCCTGTTCGGTGCCATGACGAAGCAGTCCTACCTGCCATATCTGAATCAAGACATCCGGGGACTACGCGTCGGCGTGCCGACCAGTTATTTTAACGAGCACATCGACCCGGAAACCTATGCATTGTATCTTCAGTCACTTGAGTCGCTTGAGTCGCTCGGTGCCATTTTGATCGATACGGACGTCTCCTTTGTGGAGGGGAACAGCGAAGTATCGCTGATAATCGCGGCGTCAGAAGCCGGTTATGTCCACAAGAGCCGGATGGAATGCTGCATAGCGCAATACGGAACGGATGCGAGAGCTTTTTTGGAATCGTCCCGGGATATCACCTCCCTGCAGTATATTGAGGCGCTCAAGACAAAAGAGATGTACATGAACACGTTTAACCAACTGTTCCATGAACGCATCGATGTGTTGGCCACACCGACGATCCCGATCCCTGCGCGGAAAATTGGCGTGGACGAAGTCCGGTTTGGCGATTATACGGAAAGTGTCTTTGACGCGATGACCCGTTATACGGGGTTGTTCAACATGGTGGAGGTTCCCGCTTTATCCGTCCCGTGCGGACTGACAAGCGAAGGCCTTCCCGTAGGATTGCAGCTCGTGGCCGGAAAGGATCGAGAAGACTTGCTGATTCGCGCCGGATACGCCTACGAGCAGGACCAGCTGAAGGAATTCTACCGTCTGCGAGATCAGATATGCGCAGGATATTAATTAAGTACCTTGAGAGGAACACTGTCTGCACTGCCGTGCAGCGGTGTTCCTTTCTTATTTTCTGTTCATCCGCTAGGCCGGAGAAATTAGAGAACTCTCGTTTACCGAATTTTTCAAGCTGTTCTGACCATACTAAAAACATGTATCGAAGAAACTTCAAAGTAGCCAGACCGCGTTTAGAGGAAGTTTTTAGTGCAATATAAGAAGGCGATTCAACGAAGCCATGACTGTTCTTATATCTAACTAAAATGTATATTGATGTACCTTCAAAGAAGTCGGACCACGTTTAGCGGAAATTTTTAGTGCGATATAAGGGAGATGGCTCTCGGAAGCCTACACAATTTTATATCTAACTAAAAACATGTATCGAAGAAACTTCAAAGTAGCCAGACCGCGTTTAGAGGAAGTTTTTAATGCGATATAAGGGGGGCGATTCAACGAAGCCATGACTGTTCTTATATCTAACTAAAAACATGTATCGAAGAAACTTCTAGGAAGCCAACCCGCATATAGCGGAAATTTTTATTTTGCCACCAGTATGGACTTTTGCCGGTTGGGGGTGTGGACATGCAAACCAATGAAAAGGTCATCTTCTCGGATCATTTACAAGAAAATATATCTCATCTTAAACAGCGGTATGCGGATTGCTTTGATGTCGTGTTCCACGACTTCAACTGCGGCCAAACGCCTGCGGTCATCGTCTACTTTATGGGTTTGACCGACAGCGATATGATTAACCGGTACATACTCGAACCCACGCTGAAACAGATATCCAAAGACGGAGGCACCACCCTGGGGGATTTTTGCAAATGCTTGCCGGTGTCCTCGTATACCATGATCCAAACGATGGATCAAGCATTGATGGAGATTGGTGACGGTAATGTCGTCATGCTGATGGATGGGGAAGACCGGGCCATCTCTCTGTATCTGGCAAAATGGGAGCAGCGCTCGATCACGGAACCTGAGGCGGAATCCGTCGTCAGAGGCCCGCGCGAAGGGTTTATCGAAACGCTGATGGTCAATGTATCCATGATCCGCCGGAAGCTGAAGTCGCCCGACTTGAAGATGAAATCGATCCGGATCGGACGGTTTTCCCAGACCGAAGTTGTCGTCGCTTTCGTGAGTGGAATCATCGAATCCTCGCTGGTCACTGAAATCGAAAGCCGTCTTACCCGCATTGACATCGACGGAATCTTGGAAAGCGGGATGATTGAGGAGCTTATCGAGGATAATCCATATTCGCCCTTTCCGCAATTACAGACGACGGAGCGGCCGGACGTGGTAGCGGCCAATCTGCTTGAAGGCAAAGCGGCCATACTCGTAGAAGGAACTCCCATTGCCTTGATTGCTCCAGCAACGATTTTTACCTTTCTGCAATCGCCGGAAGATCATTACCAGCGCTATTACATCGGGACAGCCATCCGCTGGCTGCGATATTTTTTCACGTTCATTGCTCTCATCGGGCCCTCATTCTATGTCGCTATCGTTACCTATCATCAGGAGATGATTCCTACGACGCTGCTGCTTAATATGACCAAATCGAGGGAGCAAATACCGTTCCCGGCTCTGGTCGAAGCGCTGCTGATGGAAATCACGTTCGAAGCCCTGAGAGAAGCCGGGGTCAGACTGCCTAAGCAGATTGGCGCCGCGGTCAGCATCGTGGGAGCGCTGGTCATTGGTCAGGCGGCTATTGCCGCCGGCCTCGTCTCTTCGCCGATGGTCATGGTCGTAGCGATCACCGGTATCTCCTCGTTTCTGATTCCCCATTTCGCCTTTGGCATATCGATCCGGCTGCTTCGGTTTCCCATGATGCTGCTGGCAGGTTTTATGGGCTTTTTCGGACTGATGATGGGGCTCACCTTAATCCTGACGCATCTGTTCGCGCTTCGTTCGTTTGGCGTTCCTTATGTTTCGCTGTCAACCGCCACCCGTCTCAGCCAGCTGAAGGACATCCTGGTCCGCGTCCCATCTTGGAAAATGAATACAAGGCCGCGAACCGGCGTTTGGAACAGGTATCGCCAAGGTGCTAACCAGCGCCCAGGACCCGGCCGGGGAGGCCGCGGAAGATGACAAGCGCAAGACTTGCCGCTGCATTTCTTCTGTGTACGATAATTCCATTCATTTCAGGGTGCTGGGACCGCACCGAAGTGAACGATCTGGCTTTAATTATGGCCGCTGGGATGGATGCCGCGCCAAACGGAAAGGTAGAGCTCTCCGTGCAGGTATACACGCCCAACCAGTCCAGAACGAGCAGCGACGGCGAGATGATGAACAGTGGAAACAAAGGAGATATGGTTATCGTGAAAAGCGCCATCGGGACGGATTTGGCGGATGCGGCCCAACGGCTGCAGGAGGAAATGCCCCGCAAAGTCTTTTGGGGCCACAGCGAAGTATTTATCGCCGGGGAGGAGCTCGCCAAGAGGGGAATATTGGACCAGGTCGATTTCCTCTTTCGCCATCCTCAGCCAAGGGAGCATGCTTATTTTTTTGTCAGCAAGGGCAGGGCTAAGAACATTCTGAGCATAAACACGCGGATGGAGCGGGACAGCGCTGAAACCCTTCGCGAGTTGACCGTTCTATCGGGGGGGATGGGGCTGACGCTAAAAGATTTGAGCGGGATGCTGACAGGGCGGTCGAAGGCTCTCGTTGTTCCCCTGGTTGGACGAAAGGAGGAAGCTGGAGGCAGCAATACTTATCCGTACATTAACGGGGCAGCGGTTTTAATCAAGGGGAAGATGACAGGCCAATATCAAGGGGAGGCCAAACGGTACGTTCAGATCATCCGCAACGAGCTGGAATCAACGACGGTAACGTTTCCTATACAGGAGATTAAGGGCAAGGGCGGGGGCGTTATGTCCGTCCGGCTAATCAAATGCCATACGAAATTAATCCCGACGATTCGCAGAAATCAATGGAGTATTCTGGTCCGGATTCATGGTGAAGCAAGTGTGCTTCAGAATGAGAGCCATGTCAATGTGATGCTGCCCAATGAATTGCCCCGATTGGAACAGCAGCTGAACAAAGAAATCGAGTCCAAGGTGAAAGAGACGTTTCGGCAGATCCAGGATGAGACCCACGCCGATATTTTTGGTACGGGCGATGCGTTTTGGCGAAAATATCCGAAACGTTGGACCAAGGAACAGTCCCGATGGGACGAGATTTTCCCGGAAGTCAGTGTCTACGCCGATTCTGCTGTGAACATAAAATCGCCTGGTTTTGCCGGAAAAAGCTATAAATGAGGGATAAGCGATGTTCGTTCTAAAGCTGCTAGGCATTACGCTGCTCTCTGCGGCCGTGTTTCTATATGATTTTTCGATTGTAGACCCCAAGAAGAAGAAGGAACGGGCAGCGATTGCCGTTATTACTTGCGCAGGGTGGGTGGTGGCGGTCCTGCTGCTGTTTGCTCCCGGCTTGCCCGGTCCGACCGAATGGATCAACCAAGTGACGAAACCGATTTGGATTATTTTTTATCCCGAGGGCTAGAAGGGGGGCGGCGGTATGGACAAGGAGAAAGTTTCGAATCTTCAGCTGTGCTTGATGATGTACCTGATGATCGGCGGGACCTCCATCCTCGTCGTGCCTTCCTTTACAGCGATGTATGCCAAGCAGGACATGTGGATATCGCCGATCATAGGCTCTGTTTTCGGTTTCTTCAACGTCACCGTAGCTTGGCTTCTGCATCGAAGGAATCCGGGACTAACTTTGATCGAGCAGGCGCAGCGGCTTTTTGGAAAATGGATGGGAAGCATTCTGGGGATAGTCTTCCTCTTATTCCAAATCGACGCGATTGGCTTGATTACCCGGGAATATGCCGAATTTATCGTACAGGCGTTTCTGCCCAAAACCCCGCTGGTCATGATTATCGGGTGCATTGTTTTGACATGCTCATTCGCTGTACGGTCCGGCGTTGAAGTGATCGGACGATTCGCACAGATTTTCGGTCCCATTTTTTTGTGCTTCGTCCTGGCGATTTTTCTGTTTCTTCTAGCGGAATACAACTATTCCAATATGCTCCCCGTTCTGGGGACCGGAGTCATGCCTTCGCTCAAAGGATCACTGGAGCCTTCCGTCTGGTTCATGGAGTTCATCTTCATTTCATCGGTCTACCCGTCCGTCCGACAAGGTGGCAACGGCCTCAAGGGTGGGCTGTTTGCCGTACTCCTAATGATGATCACGATGGTCATCACGAATTTTACTTGTTTGTTTTTGTTTGGGGAATCGACGGCCAACCTCACATTCCCGTTCCTGTCTGCTTCGCGCTTTGTGAATATCGCCGATTTCTTCTCCCATGTAGAAGCCATCGTGATGGCGCTTTGGATCCTTGGCGGCTTTGTACAAATCTCGATGTGGTATTATACGCTTGCTCTGGGGACGGCCCAATGGATGAAGATGACGGATTTCCGTCCGCTGGTATTTCCGGTTGGCCTGCTGATCGGCGTGTTTAGCATTTGGGTTGCGAAAAATTTTCAGCAAATGCTGCAGTATTTTCCCACTGGGGGAACGGGCAGTTCCATCATCACGTTGCTGCTGCTGCCGATCCTTTTCCTCCTGGTCAGCCTTGTTCGCGGAAGCGGAACTCGGAACTAAACTTTTTTTACAATTCTTCGCAAAGAGATGTCGATTCGGGAATATCTCTCTCGTCGTCTTATATAGGCAGCGTTATAATGCTGTATAAGACGATAAGGAGATGAAGTTATGAAATATCTATGTTTAGGTTACCTTGAGCCGGAGCTGATGGATGCCAGACCTCAGGAGGAAATCAACGGAGTGATGCAGGAGTGCAAGCCCCATCTTGAACACTTGTATCAAAGCGGGAAGGTGCTTCTAGATGCCGGGCTGGACAAGGTCGCGACGACCCTGCAGCGCAAGAACGGAAAGCTGAGAATTCTGGACGGTCCGTTTACCGAATCAAAGGAGCTGATTGGCAGCGCGTTTTTGATCGAGGCTGAGGATCTGGACGAGGCGGCCCGAGTGGCATCGCTTCATCCGGCCGTTCAGGTGAGTGCTGGCGAATCGTTTGGCTGGCGTATCGAAATTCGCCCCGTTCATCATTTTGAATCGTTCAGCCCAGAGGGCTAACCGTCGTTTTGCTTTATCTTTGATGTAATTTCACTGTTACAAAAACGGCACCCGCGACCGAAACTGCAGCCAGCACCGCCGCAAACATCGAGGCACCCAGAGAAATGCCGGTCATATCGATCAAAAATCCTGTTCCGATCGGCAGCAATGCGGCAGGTACGTATCCACCGATATTCAGTACCGCATTAGCCTCGGCGCGGTGATGTGCCGGGACATGCACGCTGATCAGCGTCAGTCCTCCGAGCTGCCCCAATCCCTGTCCTGCTCCTGCGGATATCGCGGCCAGAACAAGGAACGCGGGTGCCGAATAAATGACAGCAGAAACCAGGCATATCATAGACAAAAGGGTTGCCGCGCTTCCCAGGAGAAACAGGCTGCGAACCGGCAGTCTTTTGACAACGATTTGTATCCCCGTCGCCGCCAAGAACATGATACAGGCCGTTCCTCCAGCCACGAAGGGACTGGTCACATGAAGCAGCTTGGACAGCAGCGACGGACCCAGCGACAGCACAAAGGAGGTCGAGGTAATGCCCGGGGCAAATGCGGATATTCCCAAAGCTAGATGCAGACGGTTATGCTCAGGAACTGACGGGAAACGCAGTTTCCATTCTTCATGTGCAGGATGCCGCCGGGAGGGGAGACGGGCTGCCACCACAAAGGCTGTTGCCAAAATGATAAATTGAACGAGAAACACCGGCATAACAGGATGTGTAAGAAATTGGGCCATCATTCCGGCCAGCAGTGGCCCAAGTCCTGCTCCGAGGACCATAGCCATGGAGGCTGCAAGGGAAGCCAGCTGTTTCTTGCTGTGGCCGCCGGAGTCCACAACCGCCGCCATGCCGGCGGAGACGATGACACCGACGGCGATGCCTGTCAGCAGCCGCGCCGCGAGCAGCATGCCGACCGAATCGGCCGAAGCAAACAGCGCACAAGCGGCCACCGCTGCTAAAAGACCCGGGAACAGTACAGCCTTGCGTCCGAAGCGGTCCGATAATTGGCCGGCTGCGAGCAGGGTGCCAAGCAAGCCAATGATATATGCCGCAAAAATGACCGTCAGGGTTCCGTTCGTGAATCCCATCGCCGTCTGCCATTGTACATACAACGGCGTCGCTGAATTGGACAGCATGAATACGGCTGTTACGATCCAGGCGGTAGTCCAGATGCGGCTTGTTGATATGCGGGATTCCTCCGATGCCTGTGGAATTTCCGCGTTTTTTGCATGATCGATCAAGGTAATCTCCTCCTTTTCAAACAACCCTTCGAATGTGTACAGTGCCTCAGTGTTGTCGTGCCCTTAGAATACGTTATAATAGTTCATAACTGAAATACACATTTGGAATAGAGGGGATAACCGTCAGGTTATGTTATTGCGCGATGAAAATAAACTTGAACCATCTGAATGTCTTTATGACAGCCGCCGAGAAATTGAACATTACCGAAGCGGCGAAAGCGTTGTTTATATCTCAGCCGGCGGTGAGCAAAACCATCAAACAGCTTGAAGATGCGCTGCAAGTGAGGCTCTTTGTGAGGGATAAGCAGAAGGGGATCATTCTGACCGATGTCGGCAGAGAGATTCTCGTATTGGCCAGGCAGATGCAGTCCATTGAAAACCGTATTCACCAAGTCGCCAGCCGGGAGAGCCAGTTGCTAACCGGAAAAGTCAAAATCGGATCGTTTCCCGCTGCGTCGACCCTGTTACTCCCGGAGGCTATCGCCAGGTTCCGGGCCAAGTATCCTCAAGTTCAAATCGAACTTAGTGAGGGGGTATCCGACCAGATCAAGGAATGGGTAACCGACCGTACCGTGGAAATCGGGCTCGTCGCTTCCCCGTTTACGGGATTTGAGCATCATAGCCTGGTTCAGGATCATATGGTGGCTGTCATTCCGGATGATCATGAGCTGCAGAATACAGAGATTGTCGATCTCGGAAGATATCAGCATGACATGATTTATTGTAAAGGCGGGCATGAAGCGGCGATGAACAGCCTACTTGAACAGTACCCTATTCGTCTCGAAAGCAACTTGACCGTCCAAACCGCCGAAACCTTGATCCATATGGTCAGCAGACGGCTCGGGATCGGTCTTGTTTTCGACTTTACGCTGTCTTCCGTGTCCCATGAACTTACCGTTAAGCCCATAACGCCTGTCATCACTAGGGAGATTGGGATCATCGCGCTTTCATTTACGGAGATTTCACCGGCGTCCATGGAGTTTGTTCGAATGATGAAAGAAACTTGAACAAGCCGCTTCCGGCATATCCGGAGCGGCTTGTTTGTTCATCTATATTCAATGGATAGCTGAACAGGACGAAAATACTACTTAACGGCTGCTCTGACGATTCTCAACAGATTTCATGCGGTTTTGTTCATCGGGCGCGCGGTCATGGCCGAATTCCTGGCCGGCCTCCATTTCAGTGTGTCCCGACTGGCTGCGGGCGAATTCAGTGAATTCCGTCTTCTGCTCATCTTGCTCATGCTTTTGTTTCAGTATCTTTTTCGGATCTTGGGTTGTCATGGGGAAAGCCTCCTCGGATTCAAATTCACTTTCTTATTATTACCCGCCTCGATGCTTGCCAAACTTACGCTTCATGTACGTATAAAGATGCGGCACAGGAATCGTTATACGAAAAAAGTAAGCGGAACAAAGGTTTTAAATATTTTGCATATGGGAATGGGCGTGTTAGCATGTCGTTGAGTAGGACAAAGGGGATATGATCCATGATTCGTCTCTTTTTATGTATCGTTTGCATACTTTGGCTCAGCTCATGCGACATCTTGCCGGGCCATTCAACAGACCAATCGAAGGAACAAACGCCAACAACGGGGGTGGAAACGGTGACTCGGGAATTCATTCCATCGGCCGAAGCGGGTGATCTTGAGGCGGTAAAGAAGCTGCTTCAGGACGGAACCGATATCAACGCACAGGATGAACGCGGCAGAACGGCTGTCATGTCTGCGACATACAACCATCAGACGGAGATGGTCCAGCTGCTGATCAGCCAAGGGGCGGACATCAACATCAGGGATCATCAGCTCAACAATGTATTTCTGTACGCCGGAGCAGAAGGAATGCTGGATATTCTCCAACTGGCGATCCATGCTGGAGCAGACACCAAACTGACCAACCGCTATGGCGGAACGGCGCTGATCCCGGCTTCCGAACGGGGCCATGTCGAAGTGGTCCGGGAGCTGCTGACCCGCACTGATATCGATGTCAATCATATCAACCGCCTGCACTGGACTGCTTTGCTGGAAGCGGTCATTTTGGGCAACGGCGGGGGGAAGCATCAGCAAATCGTTCAACTGCTGATCGATCATGGCGCGGATAGGGAGATCACCGACGCGGAAGGCATCACTCCGCTGCAGCACGCCGAAAGCAAAGGTTATCGCGAAATCGCCGCAATACTGGAACGAGCAGGTTCGTAACGATCAGCATAACCTCCGAAATTGTGCATGTGAAAACCCATGCGTTAAAGAGCGAACGGTGAGGACCGTTCGCTTTTTCTGTACACATCAAAGTGAAACGGAGGTGAGCAATTGTCCATCCGCATTAAGCTCTTATTATCCTATACCGGCATGCTGCTCATCAGCCTGTTGGTTTTTGTGATGACGGCCAGCCTGTTCACGATCGCGGCGACAGGCGACGTACACAGCCTGCGCGATTTTTACAAAGTCCACTATCAGCTCAATCCGCTGACGGAACAAGAAGAGTCCATCTTTGTGGAATTGAAGTATCTTGCCAAAAATGAGCCGGATCGCCTGCAGGATAATGAGCTGCTGAAAGATTTCGATTTCAAGCTCAAAACGGTCAGAGCGGGACTCTATGTCCGCCGTGAGACCGGACGGATCTACCAGTCGTATACGTTCAACCAGCCTGAGCTGGAACAGCATTTGCCGCCTTATGATCTGAACAACAACCAAATCCGCAGTACGTTTAATATCGGTGAACGTTTTTATGCGTATGCCAAATACGACTTTCATTACTCGGATGGCCAGAAAGGCAGCGTGTTCGTCATTCGCGAGCGGAGTCCGTTCGGTGAAGTGACGAGAAAGCTTCTTCCCGCATTCGTCATTAGCTTGGCAGGCATCATCGTGGTATTCAATGCGCTGCTATTCCGCTGGATTACTCGCAGCGTTGTTAAGCCACTGGACCGGCTTCGTCACTTGGCGGAGCATATTCAGATGGGCAATCTGCAGTTTTCTCTTGAACCGAGTACGAGGGATGAGATCGGGCAGTTGAATGCAGCTTTTGAAAATATGCGGAAAAGGCTGCAGGGGTCGGTTCAGCTGCGGCTGGAGGATGAGGCGAACCGGAAGGAGCTCATTTCGAACATTTCCCATGACCTGCGGACGCCCATAACCAACATTAAAGGCTATATTGAAGGCATTCGCGATGGAGTAGCGGATACGCCCGAGAAAATGAACAAGTACGTTAACATCATCTACTCCAAGGCCGTCGACCTGGACAAGCTTGTGGATGAGCTTTTCCTGTACTCCAAGCTGGATTTGAAGCAGGTGCCCTTTACGCTTGAGGCGGTTGACATCGTTGAATTTCTGGACGACTGCATTGAAGAGCAGCGATACGTTCTGGAAGAGAAGGGAGTTGTCATTGGATGGTCTCATCGGCCGATTCCGCCGGTTGACGTGTTTGCCGATCCGGAAAAAATAAAGCGTACCGTGCTGAATATGATCGGAAACGCACAGAACTACATGGACAAAGAACAGAGGAGCATCCTGATCTCCGTTCAACCCGGACGGGAATGGGTAACCGTCGAAATCAGGGATAACGGAACGGGGATCCCGCAAGAGTCGCTGCCGCATATTTTCGAACGGTTCTACCGCGCGGAAGCTTCGCGGAATTCTTCAACCGGTGGCAGCGGTTTGGGTCTGGCCATAGCCAGCCAGATTATTGAGGGGCACGGGGGCAGGATCTGGGTGGAAAGCGAGGTAGGTGTGGGCACCCGCCTATTCTTCACACTGAGACGTACAGCTGACCAAGAGGGGGGAAGGCAGACATGGCCGGCAGCATTCTGATTATTGAAGACGAGACGACCATCGCGCAATTGGAACAGGATTATTTTGAATTGAACGGATTTCATGTGGATTTATGTCATCATGGAGATGATGGGCTGCAGCTTGCCCTTGAAACGGACTACAATCTCATCATTGTCGACCTGCAGCTTCCGGGATTGAACGGTTTTGAATTGTGCAGCCGGATCAGGCAGGCGAAGGAAGTTCCGATCCTGATCGTCTCCGCCAAAAATGAAGAGATCGATAAAATTCGGGCGTTTAACCTGGGCGCCGACGATTATATTACGAAGCCGTTCAGCCCGAGTGAGCTGGTTGCCAGGGCAAAAGCGCATGTGACCCGGTATGAACGGCTCATGAGCAGGCATGAAGCGGTTCACAAGACCGAAATCCATATCCGCGGCCTGGTCATGGATCAGGCGGCACGCCGGGTGTACGTCCGCAACAAGGAGGTCATATTTACTTCACGGGAATTCAGCCTGCTTGAATTTCTGGCCAGCCATCCGAACCGGGTATTCAGCAAAAGCGAGCTGTTTGAACGGATCTGGGGCATGGATTCGAACGGGGATATCGCCACCGTCACCGTACATGTCCGCAGACTGAGGGAGAAGATGGAGGTCGATCCCTCCAACCCGCAGTATATTGAAACGGTATGGGGAGCGGGTTACCGGTTCACTGTGTGACCGATTTAATAAATTGTTAATATAAAGTTTCGAATCTGTTCATACCGGGTTTCTTGGCTGTTTATCCTCCTCGATTACGATAGAGACATGACAAACACCAATCCATTAAAGGGATTGAAGGAGGAACCATCGATGAATAAACATGCCAACAAACTCGCCGGCTTGATGCTGGCCGCAGCACTGGGAACAGCCGCCCTGCCTATCGGAGCAGCGCATGCCGCAGGGGATTCAAGCACGCTGGCAGCAGGAGATATCAGCCAAGCAGTCAATCAGCTGTCGCGTCTTCATATCATGCAGGGGTACGAGGACGGTTCACTCGCTGTAGGACAACCTGTCACGCGTGCAGAGCTGGCCAAATTGCTTGCCCTGGCGTTTAGCCTGCAGGGAACAGATCAGGCCCAGGAAGAATTCACGGACGTCGATCCGCAGGCTTGGTTTTCGAAATACGCGGCTGAAGTGGCAGCACAAGGAATCATGCAGTCAAACGACGGGCGTTTTGAGCCTCGCGGAACCGTAACGAAAACGGAACTCGTACAGATGGTAACCAAAGCATTAAAGCGGGATGCGAAATCCGTGGAATACTGGGCCGAACGTCTTGACTCAGGCAGCGTTCCGGTTACCCGTGGTGAAGCCGCGTTTTTACTGGATACGGCGCATCGGGCGATTCCGTCAGACAAAGCCACAATCACCAGCCTTCGTTCCTTGAATGCGATTACGCTGATCGTGACGTTTGATGCGCCCTTGACGGCGGACAAAGAGGTATTTACGAAAGCTAAAGAAGACTTTGCCTTTACCGGCGGTCTTACGTTAACCAATCTGCCGCGGCTGAAAACGGGTTCCATTGCTACCTATATAGTACCGACCTCTGTTCAGCAGCCGGGTTTCCAATACTCCCTGACTTACAGAGGAGCGAATGCGGGGACATTTACCGGGAATGGGGAAAAACTGAACATGACGGAGACCAGACAGGTAACGAATGATACGTTTGAGCTGGAATCTCTTCAGGCGAACGGCGTGGTTGACTACGGATATGTCATTTCCGCATACAGCGCCGGCCGGGGAGCAGATGCCTTCGTCCTCGACGGGAACAACCGCGCAAACGGTGTGACTTATCAGATCATTTCCTCTGGACAAGCCAGGGAGGTAACGATTACGCCGGAGGGCGGACAACCGATGGTAGCTAAATATGTACCGTTCACGCAATCGACCGATGGCAGACAGGAACCGAAATTCCGTCTGCCTGAGGGCAAAACCCTGACTCCAGGCGTCACCTACACGGTGACTTCGGATTGGGCGCAGATCGAACGCCCGTCTTTCGTGGCGCAAAGCATCGCTCCGCTTGACATCATCGGTGCCGAAGCCATGAGCGACACCTCGATCGCTGTCACGCTGTCGGAGGATCCGGGAGACGAGCTCTTCTCGGGCCGCAGCGTGGAGCTGACGAATGCGGAAGGGCATAAGTTAACCGCGACGTATAAATACTCCAGCCGGAAAGGTGCCGTTGGCATTTTTGATCTTGCCCCAGACAGCAAGCTTGTGAAAGGCACGGCCTACACCGTCACGCCGGTGGGAGAGTGGGCCGGTTCTTCCCGGACTCAACTGACGGCGGATTAATTCATATAGACGTTTACTTGTTTCGGCTGCCGGATGTCCCGGCGGCTTTTTATTATTCTGTAACGCTCAGGGTTAATTGGGTCACCCTTAGCCAAGGCTTTAATAATGAGCAGTGGTTCTTCAGGTTGACACCTGACCATCCTGTAACTATAATAGTTACATATTTATTTGTTACCAATATGGTTACAATTAAGATCATCATGTGACAATGAGATCATAACGTTACAATGGAGGAATCAGGATGAAATTATTGGTGACCGGAGCAACCGGGAAACTGGGCAGAAAAGTGGTGGAGATCCTATTGCAGACCGTCCCTGCCAGTCAATTGGCGGTCAGCGTGCGCAATCCGGACAAGGCTGAGGATCTTCGGGACAGGGGCGTTGACGTCCGCCATGGTGACTTTGACCTGCCGGAAACGTTGGATACAGCCTTTGCCGGGATTGACCGGCTGCTCATGATCTCTGCAGACGGAGACAACGAAACCCGGATTCGGCAGCATACGAATGCGGTGGAGGCTGCCGCAAGAGCCAATGTCCGTTTCATCGCCTACACGAGCTTGGGGAATGCAGCTGAGAGCAAGCTGTTTCTTGCACCGCCGCATCAAGCAGCAGAACAAGCAGTTTTGAAGACAGGGATTCCGTATTCGTTCCTGCGGAACAACTGGTACCTGGAGAATGAGATTCCGAGCATTGAGGGGGTCCTAGCCGGAGCGTCGTGGGTGACGTCCGCAGGTTCCGGCAAGGTTGGCTGGGCACTGCAGCAGGAGTATGCCGAAGCGGCCGCAGCTGTTTTAGCGGGGGAAGGTCATGAGAACACCGTATACGAGCTGTCCGGCAAACCGCTGACCCAAGCGGAACTGGTGACTGCGCTGGGCGAGGTGCTGGGTAAAGAGGTACCGCTCCAACAGGTCGACGACGAACAATATGCCAACATCATGAAACAAGCTGGAGTACCGGAGTTTGCCCTCCCGATGGTTGTAGGCATTCAGCAGGGGATCCGGGGAGGCCAGCTCGAGATCGAGAGCCAGGATTTCGAGAAGCTGCTCGGCCGGCCGCTAACGCCGATAAAGAAAGCGCTGGATCAGATTGTAAGCGGGCTTAAATAAGGAAGCTTCGGCGGCGGCCTGGAGCTTGATGCGAAATGAAGAAAGCTGGAGTACCGTCAGGTCATATGCGACCCGGTCTGCAGCTTTTTTGCCGGTGTGATATCTAATGGTCTAGCTTTAGGTTATTCTTCTTAGCATCTGTCTGTTTCATCGGAAAAGCCTCTTCTTTGGAAACGCGAATCCGGTCAGGCTGGAAATGTTTGTTGAAGTATTTCAATACCCGATGATGAATATCTTTGTCGTACCAACGCGTTAATCCGTGCTCCTCGAAAAGAGCTGGCATCCCCAGTCTGGCTGAGCGTTTGCCAAGCATGCCGTCTCCAATCAGCAGTGTATCGATCCATACGTAATCCGCAATGCCTCTCAAGACTTTGGGGAAATCAGGTGTAAAAGGGAGTACCGGCGAGATGGAAGCCTGCGTCACGATGCCTGCTTCATGAATTTCCTGTAAGGCGCTGAGACGGAGGTGTATACCAGGTGCTTGCGGGGCAAAGATCCGCTTCATATCCTCCCGGTCGGTCTCCACCGTCATCGATACCAGCAGTTCGCATTTATCCTTGAGCTGGTTCAACAAGTCAATGTCTCGCGTGATGAGCGGCCCGCGCGTTTGAATTTGCAGCGAATCCGGCGGATAGCCGATCATTTCCTCGAGAACCCCCCGGGTAATGTTCGCTTTGCGTTCTATAGGTTGGTAAGGATCGGTGGCGGATGACATAAAAATATGAACCGGTTTGTTTTTCTTCCGCAGCTTTAATATCTCCTTGCGGTAATTTTCAGCCGCGTTCGTTTTGACCTCCAGCCAGGTTCCCCAAGGCATGTCTTTAAATTTCTGGATGGGCATTTCCCTTACATAACAGTATTTGCAGGCAAAGGCACAGCCGCTGTATGAATTTAACGAATGGGTGAACCCCACATCCAAGTATCCTTTTACTTCGGTGAGGATCGTTTTGGCCGTGATTTCTTTCGTATTGATGTTCATATCCACAGCTCCTTTCCCATATTGTAACCGATATGGCGGCGGTTTAGGGAGAGGCCTCTTTATTGGTTTACATAATAATTATTACGTAACCATTTATGTATCGATTATAGAACAGGCAAACTCCACCGTGCTTTTTTTTCATTTTCTAAGGTATCTTTTAGGCATTCGGTTGTGGCAATCCTTGATGAGACAACAGATATTCGGGTGACTGATAAATTCCGTACGTCGTCCCCATTAAAATTGATCTCAGCATCGGTATAATGGAATAGTGAGATGGAGTGTTTTTACAAAATGGTTTTCCTCGGTTATTAATGTTAAGAAAGGACGCGATCCCATGAAGAAAATTATGAACCGACCCGAGACACTCGTCGCGGAGATGTGCAGCGGCATCGTTTTGGCCCACCCTGAGCTGGAGTTTATCCGTAAATATAACATGATCAAGAAGAAAGTGATCCAGCAGGATAAAGTGACGCTGATCAGCGGCGGCGGCAGCGGCCATGAACCGGCACATGCCGGATTCGTCGGCAAAGGGATGCTGGATGTGGCCGTGTGCGGCGACGTGTTTGCTTCACCATCCCAGATTCAGGTGTACCAGGCGATTCGCTCTACTGCGAGCAAGAAGGGGACGCTGCTCATCATTAAAAACTATAGCGGCGACATCATGAACTTTAACAATGCGGCCCATCTGGCTGCCGAGGACGGCATCCAGGTCGACTACGTAAAGGTAGATGACGATATCGCCGTTGAAGACAGCCTGTATACCGTCGGCAAAAGAGGCGTCGCCGGAACGGTACTCGTACATAAAATCGCAGGAGCCGCTGCGGAAGCGGGCTTACCGCTGGAGGAAGTCAAGCAGGCCGCCCAGAATGCGGTCGATAACGTCAAAAGCATCGGTTTTGCCCTCACGTCCTGCACAGTGCCGGCGAAAGGCAGCCCGACGTTTGAGATCGGCGATCAGGAAATGGAATACGGCGTCGGCATTCATGGCGAGCCCGGCATCCGGCGCGAGAAGCTGATCACGGCTGACGAACTGGCCTCCCGAATGGTTGCCGAGCTGCTGCAAAGCTTACGCGTCAGCGAAAGCGCTCCCACGGAGGTGGCCGTTCTGGTGAACGGATTCGGCGGTACGCCGCTGCAGGAACTATACCTGTTGAATTATGCTGTCATACGTGAGCTTGCCTCCCGGAACGTCACTGTATATAAAGTATTCGTCGGCAACTACATGACAAGCATTGATATGGCCGGTGCGTCACTCTCGATCATGAAGCTGAATCCCCAGTTGAAGCAGCTTCTCAGCAAGGAATGCGATACGCCGGCTCTGACTGTCCGCGGACCATTTGAGCCGGTACTGTACGAACCTGATGAAGAGACCGTACTACAACCGGCATCCTTCGGCGCAGTGACGGAAGAAGCACATGGGGTCATACACGACAATCAGCTTACGCTGGATAACCTGATTTATTTGGTTGATCGTATGAGCGGCGTCATTATCGAAAATGAGATTCCGTTCTGTGAGCTGGATGCTCATGCCGGCGACGGTGACTTTGGAATGAGCGTGGCCAAAGGGTTTAAGCAGCTCAAAGCGGAATGGGCGGAGCTCATTTCCCAGACGCAGGGCATCGGCGGATTTCTCGATGCCTGCTCTCTGATCATTATGGAGCATTGCGGCGGTGCCTCCGGTCCGATCTGGGGTTCGGCCTTCCGGGCGGCAGGCAAATTTGCGGGGAACCGGAGTGAGCTGTCCGTAACAGACATTGCCGGCATGATGAGTGCCGCTGTTAAGGGGATCCAGGATACGGGCGAACGTTCCTTTGGACGGGGGGCCATCGTTGGAGACAAAACGCTGATCGATGCGCTTGTCCCGTATGCGGCAGCCTGGGCGAAGGCGGCCGAACAGGGCACAGATCTGATCGGCGCAGGCCTGTCCGCGGCAGAGGCAGCTGTTGAGGGGGCCAAGCAGACCGAGCTTATTTCGGCCCGGATGGGCCGGGCCGGAACAGTTGGCGACCGGAGCATCGGATACCCGGATGCGGGAGCCTACGCGTTAGGCGTGATATTTACCGAACTCGCACATTCCCTCAAATCGTCGGATCAGTGAGATTCTATTAATGGACTAAGGGGGCATGGAATATTGAAAGATGGCTATTTTCTCAAACCCTCCGCCCGGGATCTCATGGAATATCATGCGGAAGCTATGTTTACCCATGACCGCAGAGGGCGTCTGCATCTGGTCAATGAACCTTGGCCTGGTTCAGGCACGGCTCCGCGATTTTTCCTGGGAAGGACGACGGAGGGAAGGAACGTTTGGCGTTTCCGTCATGACGTACCCGACCAACTGGTCCAACAGCTGGAGAGTTGGTGTGCTGAAGAGGCTGCGGTCGTTGACTTTCAGGCCAGGCCGAAGCATGAGAAGGACTATTGGAACCTGCTGCAAGGTGAAAGGGCGACGATGGGGCCTTGCTTTCATATTGAAAATGAGACGGAGCATCCGTCTACCGAAGTACAGCGAGTCACGCCAGAAAATGTAAAGCAGCTCTCGCGTGGAGGATTCGAATGGCTTGCGGACGAGATCAGCTATGCACAGCCCTGTATTGCGGTTCTTCAAGGGGGCCGGGCCGTCAGCGTGTGCCGCAGCGTCCGCATCGGTACGATGGCGCATGAAGCCGGGCTGGAAACGTTGGAAGCATTCCGCGGCAGGGGGTACGCCGCTGCAGCGACAGCGGGATGGGCCGAAGCCGTTCGGGAGCTCGGCTGTATTCCGCTGTACAGTACCTCAATGGATAATGTATCTTCACAGCGCGTTGCGAGAAAAATGGGGCTTTCTTTCTATGGCGTGAACTTTTCGATCTATTAATAATAGTGGTGAGGGCGTTAGTTGATTCGCGGAAATGATTGTAGAATTCATGGAAATCGATTATAAATTCAGGTGGACGTATGGTAGTCTTTTGGTATTAGAAAGCATTCATCCCCATTCAAAGAGGTACAATCCATGACAAACGAAGAACTGGATCAGCTGGCACTAAGGTTTGGCATCCATGGGGCGTCATTCGATTTTCTCCGGCATAACGAAAACAAAACTTACAAGGTAAACGCGGGCGCCGGTCGCAAATATGCGCTGCGAATCCATCAGCCCTTTCAAGAGGGAATGACCGGTAAGCAGCACACCTATGAAGGACTGCTGGGTGAACTGCATTTGCTGGAGGAGCTATCGCATAACAGCGGCTTTAGCGTCCAGACCCCGATCCGTAATGTGGAAGGGAACTTGATCACCGTGATGGAGCATAATGGACGTCAGCTGAATTGCTCCATGCTCTCATGGTTAGAGGGGAGGGACCTCAATAAAACGGATGTCAGCCAACCCGAATTGGTACGCAGGCTCGGCACCCAAATCGGCGAGCTGCATGCTTTTTTTCGCGGTTACCATCACAAAACGCTGGAAAATCGGCCCAGCCAGGGGATGGCTTACAATCAATGGCTGGCCGAAACGGTCGGGAAAGGACTCGGCCTAGGCCTGTTTACAGCATCCGATGTAGACATCATTGACGAAACCTTGCGGGAAATCAACAAGCTTTTATCTGCGTCAGCTGAGACTCCTTCCGGCCGGTTAGGGCTCATCCATGGAGATCTGGGATTAGGCAATGTACTGATTTCACCCGAAGGCATCATGAGCTTTATCGATTTTGGTTTTTTCGGACAGGGATACGAGCTTCTGGACGTGGCGATGGGGGCCATCATGGTGCCGCCCGAACACAGGGACGTGCTGCTGGATGGATATTACGAAGCGATCGGGCGCAGCATAAGCCCAGACGATAGAGTGCTGCTGGACGGGTTTGCGCTCGTGGCAATCATCGGGTATTATGCTTTTCAAATGCCGAATGAAACGGTTCATGCGTGGATGCGGGAGAGAATGCCGCGCCTGTGCGCACAATACTGCAAGCCGTTCCTTCAGGGTGAGCGGATCTTTTCCAAAGTGTAAGCTGTAAGCAGAAGCCGGAAGCCCAAGTGGGCTTCTCTTTTGTTGTTAAAGCCTTTTATTAGATGCAGACTGGGCTGGGAACAATGGGAAATAATCGGAGAGGCATGGTTTTGTATTGGTTTGTTCATATGCCGTTCATCTCTGGAACTGCGCCCTCGAAAAATGGGAATTATTTTTCAGAATGCCAATCTGATTCCATATCTCAAGGTGGAGGAGCAGCTGATGATCGTGGCAAAGCTGGCGGGGAGCAGCAGGGAGGATTGCGCTACGAGGGCGGACGAACTGCTTCAGAAGATGGGGCTAACGCATCGAAAAAATGCCTATCCGCATAAGCTTTCCGGGGGGAACGGCAGCGGGTGGCGATCCCCAGGGCGTTGATGAATGACCCCGCGGTATTGTTCGCCGATGAGCCGACAGCAAGTCTGGATGCTTCGCGAGGGTTGGAAGTGGTCGCCATGATGGCGAAGCAGGTCAAGGAGCAGCGGAAAAGCGCGGTGATGGTTACGCATGATGACAGGGTGCTCCCATATTGCGACCGGGTATTTTATCTGGATAAAGGAAAGCTGACGGAGCATCCGGCATGACATTCGATGAACCCAGTTAACATTTCTGCCATGTATCTGGGATCTGCCCGAACAGCAGCAATGGTCTAAAGTGAACAAACGGCAATCCCCCAACACAGTTTGTGAGGAGATTGCCGTTATTTGTTTTATGTGGTTTTTGTAACATATCATTACGCCTTAAAATCGTCGGCATGTCCCCTTCACACTACCGGAAGACCCACTCGTTGTATCCATAAAACGCTTACCGTTACTGCGTCCATCTATGATACAATGGAGCATATTGGTATTTATACAATGGTCAATTCAATGACTTGGGAGAGGGGCTTTGTACATGTCGAAAATTTTAACACGGGCCGAAGTGCCGGTGGAAACCACCTGGAACCTGGATGATATTTTTCCGTCCAAAGAAGCGTGGGAACAAGAGTTAAGTGATATTCAGCGGGATATCGGCACGGTCGCGAAGTATGAAGGCAAGCTCGGGGAAGGCGCCGGAACTTTGCTGGCCTGCCTGCAGGCTCAGGAAGCGCTTTCCGGCAGAATGAGCCGGGCAGGAGCGTATGCTTACCTGCATCAGTCCGGCGACAGCATCAATCCGGAGAATCAGACGAACGCTTCAAAAGCGCGCGACCTTGCTTCACAGGTCAGCTCGGCGTTGTCTTTTATCAAATCCGAAATCATTGCACTTCCGGATGGGACGATTGACCAGTACATAGCAGATCAGCCCGAACTGCGGGAATTCGAGCGCAGCCTTCGTCTGCTCCTGCAAACCAAGCCTCACCGCTTGACGGCAGAAACGGAGAAGGTGCTGGCGTCGCTGGGCGAGGTACTGGATGCCCCGTACCGTATTTATGAACGGAGCAAGCTGGCTGATATGACATTCAAGCCGGCGGTGAACGGCCAAGGGGAAGAAGTACCGGTCTCGTTTGCACTATACGAGAATAAGTACTGCGAATCGCCTGATACTGAACTGCGCCGCAGCTCCTTTAAAGCGTTTAGCGACACACTGCACAAGTACCGGAATACGTTTGCCGAGGCATACGGCACGGAAGTCAAGCGACAGGTCATTGAATCAAGGCTTCGCGGTTACGAGTCCGTGACCGATATGCTTCTGCAGCCACAGCAGGTCACCAAGGAGATGTACAACAACGTCCTGGATATTTTACAGGAGGAACTGGCA
The DNA here is from genome assembly GCF_014192015.1 of Paenibacillus rhizosphaerae. Taxonomy (GTDB): domain Bacteria; phylum Bacillota; class Bacilli; order Paenibacillales; family Paenibacillaceae; genus Paenibacillus_AQ; species Paenibacillus_AQ rhizosphaerae. Next base: position 1,571,133 of record NZ_JACHXJ010000001.1, read on the forward strand.
CCGCATATGCGCAGATATGCCGCTCTTAAGAAAAAGGTGCTCCAGTTGGATGAGATGACGTTTGCCGACCTGAAAGCGCCGCTCGATCCTGATTACAACCCGGAAATATCTTTTCAGGAAGCCGGAGAACGGATCAAGGAAGCCTTGGCCATCCTCGGACCGGAGTACGGAGAAATCGTATCGGATGCCTTCCGCAACCGCTGGGTGGATTACGCGGACAATGCCGGCAAACGCACGGGGGCTTTCTGCTCGTCGATTCCGGGTGTACACTCGTACATTCTGATCAGCTGGTCCGACAGCATGCGCGGGGCGTTTACGCTCGCTCACGAAGTAGGGCATGCCGGCCATTTGATGCTCGCAGGGAAATACCAGCGGCTGACGAATGCCCGTCCATCCTTGTATTTTATCGAAGCACCGTCGACGATGAACGAACTCTTGCTGGCGGATCATTTGCTGGCACAGTCGGATGAACCTAGAATGCGCCGCTGGGTGATTTCGCAGCTGCTCGGCACGTACTTCCACAATTTTGTTACGCATTTATTGGAAGGCGAGCTTCAGCGTAGAGTTTATGATCTGGCCATGAAGAATGTGCCGATTACTGCGGTAACCTTGTGCGATCTGAAGGGCGATATCCTGTCATCGTTCTGGGGAGCGGACGTGGTCATCGACGAAGAAGCCAAGTTAACGTGGATGCGGCAGCCGCATTATTATATGAGCTTGTATCCATACACCTATGCGGCCGGTCTCTCTGCATCCACTGCCGTCGCCAAGCTGATCCGGGAGGAAGGACAGCCTGCAGTTGACCGCTGGCTCGAAGTGTTAAAAGCCGGTGGCTCAATGAGCCCTCTGGAACTGATGAAGCTGGCCGGCGTGGATATGTCGCAGCCCGATCCGATCCGAAGTGCGGCCGCTTACGTCGGTTCCCTGATCGATGAGCTTGAGCGCTTGTATTGATTGATTGTAATATGGAAGAGGAGAAGAGCCCGAATGTTCGGGCTTTTCTATTTTTTTTGTTCCATGATTGACCGACTTGTTATAAACGAATTGACATCTGAATCCCTACCATATTAGTCTGATTAAAACGATAAAGGAGGAATTCGCATGGCCAAACCTGGATTAACGAATACCAGTTCCGATACGGGGCTGCGGGATCGCCTGGTGGACATTCGCCGCAATCTGCATTTGGAGCCCGAATTATCCAATGAAGAGTTCGAAACGACGCGCAAAATCAAAGCGTGGCTGAAGGAAGCCAATATTGAAATTTTGGATTTACCCAATCTGAAGACGGGGGTCATCGCCCAAATCGGGACTGGCAAAGAACCGGTCATGGCGCTTCGGGCAGACATTGACGCGCTGCCAATCGATGAAGAGACGGACGTTCCGTTCCGATCCAAGTTTGCGGGGAAAATGCATGCTTGCGGCCACGATTTTCATGCGACTGTCGCCTTGGGAGCCGCCTATTTGCTGAAGGAAAAAGAGGATGAGCTTCAAGGAACGGTACGTATTATTTTTCAGCCGGCGGAAGAGACTGGACACGGAGCTAAAGACGTAGTGGATTCAGGAGGACTGGAAGGCGTATCGGCGATCTTCGGCCTTCACAATTCGCCGGAGCTTGCGGTTGGAGAATTGGGCACATGCGAAGGCGCCATTACCGCTGGCGTCGACCGGTTCGAAATTGTCATTAACGGAATCGGTGCGCATGCAGCGACGCCTGAAAAAGGGACCGATGCGATTGTCGCCGCATCCCAAATCATCCTGGCACTGCAAACGATCAGCAGCCGCCGGGTCAGCGCACTCGATGCCGTCGTGGTCAGCGTGACCCGCATTTCCGGTGGCAATACGTGGAACGTCCTTCCTGGAACGGTGGAACTTGAAGGGACAGTGAGGACGCTGGATGTGGGGGTGCAGCATCGCATTCCGGAAACGATCCGCCAAATTATTGACGGGATCGGAGCATCGTCGGGCGTGTCGGCCGAGCTGAAATGGTATCCGGGGCCTCTAGCCACGATCAACGATGCATACTGGGCCAAGTTCGCCAGCGATGCGGCGGCGGAATCCGGGTATATCACCAAAGTGCTCGGACCAAGCATGGGGGGCGAGGATTTCTCCTATTACCTCCAGCACATTCCCGGCGCATTTGTGTATGTAGGGTCTAACTCGCCTTATGCGCTGCATCATCCGAAGTTTAATCCGGAAGAGGATGCGCTGCTCCCGGCTGCGGAATATTACAGCCATCTGGCGATGCGGTGCCTGAACGAATTGAATACCCGATAAGCCGCGAGCTTCGCGGCTTTTTTTATTTCCCTGTTTTCATCAACTTACGGTAGTATGTGCGACATGTTCAAGACACTTGGGCAAATCCGTGCAACTGATCGATCCATAAGCCATGACAATTCCTGCCTGAATGTTTAAAATGGATTGTAATCTTACAAAAGAAAGCCATTTACAGAGGAGACTTATATGAATGATCGATAGCGTCTTGTCATTTGCGAATTTAAGCAAAACGATATCCGCGGTCTCTAACCGAATCATCTTTGCGCAAATAGCCGGCACCGTCCTCGCAGGAGAGAAAATCGTATTCGTCGGGCCGTCCGGTCAAGGCAAAAGCACCCTGCTGCGCATTCTTGGTCTGCTCGATGAAGCGGACAGCGGGGAGATGGTTCTGCTCGGAAGGCCGCTGCACCAGTGGGATCCGCAAGCCTGGCGAATGAACGTCTGTTACGTCAGCCAAACACCGGTCATGCTTGAGGGTACGGTCGAGGATAATCTGCGTACGGTGAGCAGGCTGCATCATGCGGAATATGATCCTTCCTATGCGGCTCATCTGTTGTCAAGCGTAGGGCTTGAAGAAATGGGCTTGTCCAAAGAAGCTTCCACCCTTTCGGGTGGCGAAAAGCAGCGGGTGGCTCTGGTGCGGTCCTTATTGCTGCGTCCAAAGCTTCTTCTGCTGGACGAGATCACCTCCTCACTCGACGATGTCAGCAAATATGCGGTGGAACGTTTGATCACAGACATCAACCGGCAAGAGGGAACGGGTTATGTCTGGATATCCCATGACCGTGACCAAGCAGCACGGATCGGGGAAAAGGTCTGGTCGCTCTCCAATGGGACTTTGTCGGAGGGAGGGGTATCATGTCTCTGATCGCGCTGGCTTCGACACTTGTTTTTATTGCGGTATCCGTCGGCATATCCATATGGCAAAAGCTCGGATTGGAGCGGGATATTCTGTATGGAACGATCCGCTCCGCGATACAGCTGCTCGCTGTCGGGTTTGTTCTTCAATACATATTTGGTACGCAACATGTCCTGCTCATAGTTTTGATCCTGGCCGTTATGATTGCGGTAGCTACCTGGCATGCGGGCAAGCGCGGAAAAGGGCTTAAGCGCATTTATCTGTACGTCGGTTTGACCATCACGATGACGGAAGTCGTAACGATGGGGCTTCTGCTCGCTCTAAGCATTATCCCGTTCACTGCCCGTTATGTGATCCCAATCAGCGGCATGACCATCGGGAACGCCATGGTCGTGTCCAGTTTGTTTTTGAACCAAATGAAGCGGGAAGCGGTAACGTCGAGGGGGGAAGTAGAGACGCTGCTGTCTCTCGGCGCTAGCCCACGCCAGGCCATCCATCGCATGCTGAACCGCTCGGCGCGTTTCAGCATGATCCCGACGATCGACGGGATGAAGACCGTCGGGCTCGTCCAGCTGCCCGGGATGATGACGGGCATGATCGTGGCCGGAGCCAGTCCGCTGGAGGCGGTCCGTTATCAAATTTTGATCATGTTTGCGTTCGCTTCGTCGGCAGCGCTCACCAGCATATTGCTGGCCCTGATGAGCTACCGGCTGTGGTTCGGTAAGCTGGGCCAATTTACGCGTTCGGATACATAATTTGTTGCCATGGTGATTTGGATCCCTTACAAGATGATGGCCTGCAGTACTTCCTTTCAACTTCACGGCATGTGCTTGGATAAAATTGCATATGGGATATACTGGATATTCTCATCATTTTTTAATATCTATCGTCTATAACTAGTTGTGAAGGGTGAAGTGTTATACGAATGGATTCCACTCCACTCAATACGACTTCTAGGGGAGGGTCTTTATGAATAACAACACGAACCTCATCAGAAAGAGCCGTATCGTCAAAACTTATATGGGAATCGGCTTGTGTCTCTCCGTTGCTTTTTCCGGAAGTATGCTGCTGCCAGCCCATCCGGTTCACGCAGCCTCGGTATCTGACAGCTCCGTGTCGGATCAGGTCATCGCGACAGGTAAACAATTTCTAGGCGTGCGTTATCAGTTTGGAGCAACATCCGGCCGAACGGACGAATTCGATTGTTCCTCATTCACGCAATATGTTTTCAAGCAAAACGGTATCGATCTGCCGCGCTCATCTAAAGAGCAATCGCAGGTTGGTACGCCGGTGTCCAAGGATCGACTGCAGCCGGGGGACTTGGTTTTCTCCGATACAAATCATGACGGCGTCATTAATCACGTCAGCATTTATATAGGCAATGGACAGCTTCTGCATACCTACAGCGTCGGTATTGGTGTAACGGTATCCGATTTTGATGGGAGCACATGGGATGACACCTTTGTAACCGCTCGTCGTGTCATCTCTGACAATGGACAGGCTTCCGGTGGGCAGATTGCAAACTTGAATCAATCCGAAAGTACAAATGGAGAACATCAACAAGGGGAACACTAGATCATCATACAAGGCAGGGTCTCATTAGGGGCTCTGCTTTTTTGTATACAGAAAATGTTAGGAAGGATTATCATTTGTTTACAATCTCAAGGTATGATCAAACTGGTACTGATTGTTGATATGGCAGCAGTGCTTATCTTCTCATCGAGTGCGGACACTGGAAGACCTGTACGGTTTTGCACATCTTGACCGCACCTCAGACAGCAACCGATCCGGAATCTGTGGAAACCGTCTTCAATGAAATTTAAGCCATGGAATTTGAATATAGATGGGGAGGAGTGAGAAGCATGTATGAGCAGCTTCAGGATATGGATTTGTTTTTGCAGTCGATGCATGACTTGGAAACACGTATTCGCCATATGATTCTACGGTCCGGCCTTTCCGAGAAAGAGCAGCAATTTATTTTGGACCATATATTGGTCATTCCCGGCAAGGATTTCTCATATCAGCGAAACCACGGTTAAACTCTTGGCAGATCATCCTGACCGGATCAGGCATCGACTAGTGTCGCCTGGGAAATCCGATGTGACCATAGGGAGGGAACAAGCATGCTTAACCGTCACCCGCGTATTTTAATTTTGACTGCCGGTTTTGGAGACGGCCATCTTCAGGTATCCTCGGCAATATTGCACTATTTTCATGCGCAGCAGGTCAACCAGGTGCAAATTATTGACCTCATGAAGGAAGCTCATCCGGTACTGAACTCCTTATTCTCAAAAGTGTATCAAATGAGCACGTTTACGTCCCAATTGGGCTTCGACTATTATGGCTGGAGCTATTACATGACCAGGGATTCCAGTCCATCCGGTCCGGTGATGCGGTACCTGAACGGACTCGTTAAACGCAAAATGCTGGAGACCATCAGCCGTTTCCGGCCCGATGCGATCATCAATACATTCCCTTTCGGCGTCGTTTCGCAGCGGGAATGCGTCCACGCGGCACGCACGTTTACCGTTATTACCGATTATGCCCTGCATTCCCGTTGGATTCATCCGGATACATTCACCTATTATGTGGCTACCAACGAGATCAAGGATAGGATGGTCCAAAATTATGACGGCGTGGCGGAGAAAATTAGCGTTACCGGTATCCCGGTGCGCCCCCAATTCTATACAGCTGCCGCCGAAGCCCCGTTGCGCGGTGCTGCACAAGGAACGGCCAAAGGTAAGCGTATATTGATGATGGCAGGAACATTTACGGTGTTCCAGCAGCTTGTCGAGCTCATTCATCTGCTGGTTGATCAAGAAGTTTGCGAAATTACAGTCGTATGCGGACGCAAACAGCAAGCCTATGAGAAATTGACAGCACTGTTTGCGGGGCAGCCGCAGGTGAATATTCTTGGATACGTCAAGAACATTCACGATCTGATGGCCGTGTCCTCATGTATCGTAACGAAAGCGGGGGGCATTACATTATCCGAGGCGGTCATTCTGAAGCTGCCGATCTTTATTCTGAGTCCTTACGGCGGACAGGAAAGGGAAAACGCCCGGTATTTCAAAAATAACGGAATGGCCCAGATTGCATCCAATGTCCGTCAGCTCGCGGAGCAGCTGCGGCACTTTCTCAGTGCACCGGTAATATCCGATCGGATCCGCGGGAATATGGCTCAATTTCATAGAGGAACAGCAGGCGAGCTGATCGTGAATGATATTTTGAGGACGCTGCACAATCATCAAAATGCAAACCGTGATTATGAGCTTTTGGTTCGCCCGTAAACGATGAAAAACTCGTTCAAATGGTTCGGGATACTGCTCCTAACGGGTATATATTCCGTTTATCTGCTGCAAACAGGAGATGGGGAATATATTATCGCGTGGATACGCCACTATCGATTCCTTGGCTTCGTCGCTGTGTTTCTGTTTCAAACCCTGCTTAATATGCTCCCGCTGCCAGGAGAACTCACCGCTGTAATGGTTCTGGAAATCTACGGAGCTTATTGGGGAGGTCTCTGCCTGTGGGCATCGGGAATCATCGGGGGCATCGGAGGGTATTGGCTTGCCCGATCTTTTACTTCATATTTTGCAGGTACGCGGGTTGAACCGTATTTGGCCAAAATGGAGGATTGGCTGGGAACGAGTGAATACAAAGGTCTTCTGATCGCACGCTTCGTTCCCTTCATCCCTTATCATGCCGTCAACTATGCCGCCGGTCTGTTAAAGGTCAACCTATTTCGTTACATGCTGACGACGGCTGTCGGCGTGTTTCCGCATACAGTGGCCATGAGCGCAATGTACGCCGGTATTCGGAAAGGATCGCTGCTCGGGGCAGTGATCGGGTGCATCTTATTAATCATCCTTGCCGGTTTGTCATGGTATGTCAAGAAGCGGAGTTCCGTCAAATCCCGAGAAAGCAGGGTGACGGCGGAGTAGTCGTTACATCAGCAGAAAAGGCCCAGGCTGTTTCCAAACTTTCCTGTCTCATTGCAGAGCTACAGGTGGCAAATTCTGCTCGATACCATATTCGCTTGCTGACTGCCCTTTTCAAACGGGGGACGTTTTGCTAACATAAAATCAAAAAAGCAAAGGATTTGTGAGGAACATGTCTTCCCCGACATTGGAAACTAGGGCTTATCAAGAACTTCGACGCAGAATCATTTACGCGGAATACTTGCCCGGTACGCTCCTCTCCGAGAATGATCTGGCCGAACAGCTGCAAATGAGCCGGACGCCAATCCGGGCCGCCATCTCGCTTCTGGTGACGGAAGGGTTTGTTGAATCGTTCCGGGGACGGGGAGTGCTGGTTAAGGACTTGACGTTTCGGGAGTATGCTGAGATCCTCGAACTGCTTATCTCGATGCAGGTTTATGTCATTAACACGGCTGAACGGCGGGAGCTTACTTTTGATCTGCATACGCTCCGCAAACATCTAGAGCGTCAAATCCAGGCAAAGGAAGACGACGATATTTCCGGTTATTATGAGAGCTTCCTTGATTTTATTGAAACGATCATCCGGACGCTGCATAACCAGCATATGCTGAACGTGATGGAGCAGTCCAAGGGAAAAATTTTATACAAGATGATTTCGTACCGCAAGCTGTATCCCCAATACAAGCCGCATAAATCACTTGATTCAAACCAGAAGGCTTATGACGCGCTGGTACAAGGGGATTTGGCCGCGGCCAAAGCAGCGTTATTGGAGATCTACACGGTTACTTACGAACAGCTGATTACGAACGGAATCATTTAGTTCACGAAAGCGGGCTCTTTACAGAGCCCGCTTTTACATTTATCTGCACAACAAGCACTGACCCTGCGGTTTGGCAAGGATTCACAGTCGATTTATACTGCGTATCATTCGAAACCGGATCAGCACATGTTAAATGCGTGAAATTGAGGGCAAATATAGAGAGGGCGGCATCTATTAAGCCAATCAAGTAAATGAATACGATTAAATAAGTTATAACCGCTAGTGCAGAGGGAGCTGGAAGTACGTATGCTGACGAATTTGCTTGAGCACTATGGTTACGCATTGATTTGTCTGTTCTTGTGCCTGGAAATGCTTGCCCTTCCTCTTCCCGGTGAAATGATGATGAGCTATACCGGCCTGTTTGTGTATGAAGGGAAATTGAACTGGCTGCTGAGCATGGCGTCGGCCGGAGCCGGCGTCTTGACCGGCGTGACTTTGTCGCATTGGATCGGATACCGGCTGACGCCCTTTTATTTCACGCCATGGCAGCAAGGTCCATCTCACCGAAGAGAGGATGGATCAAATCACGGGCTGGTTTGAGCGCTACGGGGACAAGCTTCTATTTGCCGCTTATTTCATACCGGGGGTCCGTCACATTACCGGTTACTTTTGCGGCGTAACGCGGATGCCATTCCGGCGTTATGCGCTGTTTGCCTACACCGGCGCTCTTTTTTGGGTAGGCCTGTTCATTTCACTTGGTAAAGTGCTCGGCCCGAAATGGGAAGCCTATCACTCTACGGTTAATCGGTACATGGTCGTGTTCGGGATCGGTTCAGCACTGGTGACAGCGGCCATTTATGTGTACCGCAAGTATAAACATCAAGCGATCGAGCGGTTGATGGATTTGCTGGTAAGCGGCGTGCGTCACTTCCAGTCGTTCGGGAAGGTCCGTCTATTGCTGCTGGCCTCCTTTGCTGCGTTCGTATTGTTTTTTTCGTTAATGCTCGGCGTCATTCAGGATTTCTTGGCGCATGAGTACGGACAATTCGACCCAATTGCCTCATATTTAGTATCGGTTCTGTTCGGTCCAGAGTGGGCGGGATGGATGCACGTATTCGAGAGGTTCGGGACTTTGGATTTGTATGGGCCGGTTCTATGCCTGACAGGCTTGTGGATCGTGCTCCACAGCCGGGACCGCAGGCTGGACTTAACGTTCCTGGTTTGGGTCGTGGCCGGCGGAGAGTTCTTGGACAGGGTGCTTCGCCTGTTGTTTCATCGTCCAGGCCCGGTGGCAGCTGGCGTACAGCTGTTCCATACTTTTCCGAGCGAGGAGACGTTAGTTACGCTGACGGTATGCGGTTTTTCGGCCTTTTTATTGCTGCGGCATTATCACTTCCGTAACGTCCGGATCCCCATCGTTTTGGCGGTGATCCTGATCTGTTTGGCCGTCGGGATCAGCCGGGTTTATTTTCAGGTGCAGTTCCCAAGCGATGTGTTTGCCGGATACATTTTTGGCGGTGTCTGGGTCAGTCTGCATGTGATGCTGCTGGAAATCATGCGCAAATTCAAGGAGTCGGAACTTGGCATCTCCGCAGAACAAGGCAGCGGCAACAAAGGTGTGTAATCCGGTTATTTAACGGCAACCAGCAGTGCGCCGATTGCGATCAATACGACGCCGGCCGAGTTCAGCCAAGATATTTTTTCGCCGAGGAACAAAAAGGCCAGAATGACGGCGATCACGACGCTTAACTTGTCGATCGGCCCTACCTGCGAAACTTTGCCGTACTTGAGGGCCAAAAAATAGAACAGCCACGATGTTGCACCTGCCACTCCGCTGAGCACGATAAAGCTGAGTGCTTTTTTCTGTGTAAAAATGCTTCCAAGCTGGCCGAACTTCCCCTGCACGGCAATGACACCGAGCAGAAACAGGGCCATGATCACGGCCCGGATCGCCGTTGCGGCGTTGGCATCGATGTTTTGCAGACCGATTTTCCCGAAAATGGATACCAACGCAGCCGCTGCGGCTGAAAGCAGCGCGTAAATAAGCCATGCAGGCATAAGCATCCCCCTTTTCCATAAAAGACTTTTCAACAGCGGTAAGGATTCCCTATTATAGTATTGTTCATCACTGACTCAAATCATGAATGATTTTACAAAATATCCATTCCCCGAATCCCTGGCACGTTTTTGCGCGTAAAGAGGGGTAGGATGAACAGAAATAGATGAAAAGAGGTGGACTGCCATAGGGAATCAGACCAAGGTTTTTCCTGACCATATCCAATTTCGCTATCCGTGGCGTTCCTATCAAAAGCGGGTACTGGACCGTTTGGACGAGCATTTGCGCAATCGTCACCTGCATCTTGTCGCGCCTCCCGGATCCGGCAAAACGGTTTTGGGCCTGGAAGTCATGCTGCGCATCAACCGGCCGACGATCATTTTGGCACCGACCTTGACGATTAAGGAGCAGTGGGCAAACCGCTTCATGGAGCTCTTTTTGGATACAGACATACGCCCGGATTGGTTGTCGACTTCCATTCATCATCCGGCAATGGTCACGAATACAACTTATCAGGCCTTACATACCGTTCTCAGTGCCGCTGAGAAAAAATTTGAGGAGCTGGGTGACAAGCTGTCTAACGTTCCAATTGAACATGGGATGAAAACGGCGGTCGATGATACAGAAGATGCTGCGACTGAACATGGATCGGTTCCGGAGGAGCAGGAGATTCAAGAAGACATGAAGGTGGCGGAGAAAGAAGACGAAGGGGACCAGCCGTCACCAGCGGTGGAGATTATTGAAAGGCTGAAGAAGTTGGGCCTGCACACCGTCATCTTTGACGAAGCCCATCATTTGCGCGTGTCCTGGTGGAGGAGCGCCGTTCAGCTGTGCGGCATGCTGGAGCGGCCGACCAAAATTGCGCTGACGGCAACGCCGCCGTATGACGTGAACCCGAACGAGTGGCAGCGGTATATCGAGCTGTGCGGTCCGATGGATGAGGAGATCAGCGTGCCGGAGCTTGTCCGTCATGGCGAGTTGTGCCCGCATCAGGATTACATCATGCTGACCCCGCCAGAGGAGAATGAAGCGGCACAGCTCCGCGAGTTTCGCATGCATGCGGCTAGGCTACGGGGCGAGCTCATCCGGGACAAGTTCATGACCGGGCTGATCGCCGGCCATCCTTGGATCACAAACGGGGAATCCCATATGGAAGAGATTTTATCTTCTCCGGGATATTACTCCAGCATGGTTATTTTCTTACGGGCGGCGAATCAGCCGGTGTGGCGCGATGCGGTAAAGCTGCTGGGGCTTAAAGAAGCAGATACGCCTAATCTTAGCGACGAATGGCTGGAGGAACTGTTGAACGGGGTATTGTTTAAAGATGCCTATGTGGAATCAGATCGGCCTGAGCTGAAGGAACTTCGCAGACGGCTCAGCCAACTCGGCATGATTGAACGGCGAAAACTGTACTTGCGGACTACCCCGGCACTGGATAAGATGCTGGTTCACAGCGTTTCGAAGCTGAAGCAAATCGGGCATATCCTCGATTTTGAGAGATCGGTCCTTGGGGAAGGCCTGCGAATGGTCATCCTGACCGATTATATCCGGAAGGAAGACATGCCTAAGCAAGCGGGGGATGAACAGCCAATTCAGCGCCTCGGGGTGGTCCCGATTTTCGAAACCATACGCAGACGGCTTAAAGAAAAAGAACCGAGCGTGCGAGATCTCCCCATCGGCGTCCTGACCGGCTCACTTGTGATCCTGCCAGTCGATGCGGCTGCTTGGGTACGGGAGACGGCCGGTCAGCGCGGAATTATGCTCACGGAGCGACCGCTCGCCCATGATTCCGAATACGTGTCGATTGAAGTGCGCGATGCAAATCGTTCAGCGATTGTCGAATGGGTCACCGAGCTCTTTGACCAAGGTGGCGTTCATGTACTTATCGGTACGGCCGCGCTGCTGGGCGAAGGTTGGGATGCGCCGGGGATCAACTCGATGATCATGGCCTCCTACGTAGGCTCATTTATGCTGTCCAATCAAATGCGGGGCCGTGCGATCCGTGCTCAGCGCGGAAATCCGGATAAAAGCGGGGTGATATGGCATTTGGCCTGCGTCGATACGGAGCTTGCGGATGGCGGAGAAGATATGGCGTCTCTAGCCAGACGTTTCCGCTCGCTGGTGGGCTTGTCCGTTACGAATGAAACGATCGAGTCCGGCATGGAGCGTATGGGATGGGTGCCGGGACAGTTCGCGGAAAGGGATATTGAGCTGTACAATGCACAAACATTGGAAAGGGCGAAGGAGCGGCATTTGCTTAAAGAGCACTGGGCATCAGCCGTCGCCCTGCAGGGTTCGATGACCGAGGAGCTGAAGGCAGGGGGAAATATTGTTCCAAGGCCAGTGGTTTTTCCTTATACGATCAAAGCGGTTGTTATTTTTGCGTTGGTGTTCGCATTGGAGACTTTTTTTGACGCGGCTTCATCGCCTCAAATGATGAACTCGGATGCACCGGGGTGGTTCAAATTCAGCATCGCTGCCGGTTTGGCTGCCGTCTGTGCCAGCCCCTGGATCTTCAAGGCTGCAAAAATGACGATCAAGCACCAGTCGCTGGAACGAAGGATTCGCGAAGTCGGATTAGCCGTATACACCGTGCTGTTTGAAATGAAGCTGGTTCAACCCGCTCCGAGCATCCATCTGATCGGAACCCAGGAGGAAGGGGGGACGGTCGTATGCTGGCTGAGGGATGGGAGTACGCATGAAAAGACACTGTTCCTAAATGCCCTGCAGCAGCTGCTCGATCCGATTGACAATCCCCGCTATCTAGTCTATCGCACATCGTGGCGGTGGTTCGGCCGGCCGCATGATTACCATGCCGTGCCGGAGGAGATCGGGCGCCGCAAGGAACATGCCGAGCGGTTTGCCGTTCTGTGGCGAAAGCATATCGGACCGGCCGAGCTGGTCTATACCCGGACTCCCGAGGGCCGCAAGAAACTGCTCGATGCAAGGGCGAAATCCCTAACGTCGATGTTTGTCCGCAAATCCGAGCGGGTCAGCGCTTGGCGGTAAGCCGAGCAAACCAAAACATGCGGCACTGAAGCTGGTGAATTTATTGCGGAGAATTTTCCCAGGGTGGCAACCAACAGCTGATTCCAGGCGTTTATTGAATCTGAATTACGCCCATGAGAACCAGACACCGTATCCTGGAGATACGCTGAGCTTCGCCGGGGACGGTGGGTATCCTGAGTATGGAATATTAGATTTCGCTTATCTCAGTCCGTTCCAAAAAAACGCCAACTCTGAGCGGCTGACCTACTGCCCAAAGAGCGCAGTTTTCAGGAGATGGCCGCTTCATGCACTGTCGACACCGTGAAAATCTGTTCATATGCAGGATGGAGATATCACGTACAAACCGCTGATCGCAGCGAACAAGCAGGATCAGGAGGGGATTCGTACCGTTTGCCGGATCCTTAAAAAAATGACTTCGGAAGGCACGGAAGTGATGCTGCCTCGGATATTTCCCGAAACGTTTTTCCACGGCATGACGGTAGAGTTCACTGCCGGGGATTCCGTCAGTATTTACATGGCTGAAGGAAACAAGTTGGCCATGGGTTCCGAATTAGGAGGGAAAACTATTTTTCTGGAGGATGCCGGATTGGTTAAAGAATTCATAAGTTTTAAAGTGAAACCTGAAGAATGAAGAGTTGAAACAAGCCGCTTTGCAAGTCGGCTTGTTTTTTTGTTTATCATGCAAAACTAATTTGTGTAAAGCCCAATTCTAGGATTTTATCTGTAAAAATAACCCTTGACACAAAAAACCAACCCAGGTATATTATTAATTAACAAAATGTTAATTGTGAATCGATACAGGAAAGGCGCTATCAAATATGTCCAACGAACACGCACTTCAGCAATACGATGTCCGAAAATACCGCACACCTGACGGCTATACGTCCGACATCGCGGTCTTTACCATCCGTTCGGAGAAGACGGAAGCATTTAAACCGCCGGTCATGGAGCTGCAAATTATGCTCATTAAACGGAGCATGACGGACAGTGAAGGCCGTCCCAATATCGAAGCTGGAAAATGGGCGCTGCCGGGAGGCTTTGTCGAAGCAACGGATTCCGCGTTTCAAACAGCGCAGCGGGAGCTGAAAGAAGAGACTGGGGTCGAGCATATTCATCTGGAGCATTTTGGCGTATACGACACGCCGGGCCGGGACCCGCGGGGCTGGATCATATCGAATGCGCATTACGCGATCGTACCCGAGCGCCATCTGTCCCAGAGAGCAGCCAATGATGACGCGATCGAGGTCGAGCTGTTTCCGGTCAACGATGTCCTGTCTCTGGACTTGGCGTTTGACCATGAAGTCATCATTAAGGACGCCATCGCCGTCATCCGGCGGAAGCTGCTGGAGACGACGGCCGCCAAGGATTTTTTGCTTGAGGAGTTCACCTATTCGGAGCTTCAGAGCGTACTGCTCACCGTAACGAACGATTCGGCGATTGCTCTGGATGCGGCATTTGCTAGAAAGATCAAGTCCCTCCCGTTTATCCAGGAGGTGGCCGGCAAGAAGACGAGCCGAACGTCGAAGAAACCGACGCAGCTGTATCGCTTTGTGGATGTGGATATCAGTAGCTCCATATATCACAGCAAGAAGTAAATCCACTTTACGGAAACTGTTCGGCATTCCGACTGCAGGAACGCATGCCCATGCGATGGTTCAGGCTTACAGGGATGAGTATACCGCTTTCTGTACGTATGCAGAGTCCCACCGGGACTGCGTTTTCCTAGTCGATACGTATGACACGCTAAAGTCCGGGGTACCGAACGCAATTAAGGCGGCCAAAGCGTACGGTGATCGGATCACCTTTAAAGGCATACGTTTGGATAGCGGCGATCTGGCTTATTTATCTAAAGAGGCCAGAAAAATGCTCGACGATGCCGGATTTCCGCAAGCCCGAATATATGCTTCCAACGATCTGGATGAACAAACGATCAGCGCTTATCGATGTGTGGGGTGTCGGAACCAAACTCATTACCGCTTACGATCAGCCCGCACTGGGAGCCGTTTACAAGCTGATTGCCATTGAGAATGAAACTGGTGAAATGGTCGACACCATCAAGATCAGCTCGATCCAGAGAAGATTACAACTCCGGGCAGAAAACGGGTTTATCGCATCATCAACCGGAACAACGGCAAATCGGAAGGCGATTATATTGCGCTGGAGGATGAAGAACCACAGAAGGAGACGGGTCTCAAAATGTTCCATCCGGTGCATACGTATATTGCCAAATTCGTGACCGATTTTGAGGCCAGGGAACTCCATCATCTGGTTTTGGACAGGGGCGGTCTGGTGTATGAACTGCCAGACTTGAAGGGTATCAGGGCGTTTGCGCGTGACAACCTTCAGGTGCTGTGGGAGGAATATCAGCGGATCCTGAATCCGGCTGAGTATCCGGTGAACCTGAGCCAGGCATGCTGGGATAACAAAATGAGGCTGATCGACGAAATTCAGCGGGACATACAGCGGCAGCTGCAGCCTTAAGGAGGAGAACATGGCGAAAATCGGAATATACGGATCCTCGTTCGATCCCATTACCAACGTGCATCTGTGGACGGCCAGCACCGTGGCCCACCGCTGCCGGCTGGACCGGGTGATCTTCCTGCCCTGTTCAAGCAAAAGGCCGGATAAATCGCTGCGTGCCAGCGACGAGCATCGGTGGAACATGATTCAACTTGCGATCGATGGCAATGATAAATTTGTCGCGGACGAATACGAGATGAAGCAAGCAGGATGGGAAATTGCCACCTATCTGACGCTGAAGCATTACAAGGAGGCTTTCCCGGACGACGACATTTACTTTATCATGGGAGCGGACCTGCTGCTTGATATCGGGGAAGGGAAATGGAAGAAATCCGAGGAGCTCATTCAGGAAAACAAGTTTATCGTGATGGCCCGGGACGGAATCAACATGCTGGCGGCCATCAGCAAATCGCCGATCCTGCGTAACGCCGACGACGGACAAACGTTCCATCTGATCGACAAAGGGCTCGCGATGGAAATCAGCTCGACGTACATCAGGGATGAATTCAAACGAGGCGGAGAGCCGCGTTATTTGGTTCCCGACAACTGCTATGCTTATATGTGCCAACATCAACTGTACCGATAGAAGGGAGTCATTTATATGAAAAACCAACAACAAATTATTCAAGAACTTAACGTGAAGCCTGAGATTAAGCCGGAAGAGGAAATTCGCAGACGAATCGGTTTCCTCAAGGATTACTGCAAAAAGGCAGGGGCCAAAGGGTTTGTGCTCGGCATCAGCGGCGGACAGGACTCGACCCTGGCCGGACGTCTTGCCCAGCTTGCGGTCCAGGAGCTGCGTAAGGAAGGATATGAGGCGAAATTCTACGCGGTGCGGCTCCCTTTCGGCATTCAGCAGGATGAGGACGATGCGCAGAAGGCGCTGGATTTTATCAAGCCTGACGAGAGCTATGATTTCAACATCATGAATGCCGTCAACGCTTTCGCCCTTACGTATTCTGAATCAACCGGAACCGGGCTTCCCGATTACCATAAAGGAAACGTCAAAGCGAGAATGCGGATGATCGCCCAGTACGCCATTGCTGGTGAGCGCCAGTGTTTGGTGATCGGGACGGACCATGCCGCCGAAGCGCTCACCGGGTTTTTCACGAAATTCGGCGACGGGGGAGCGGATATTCTGCCGCTGACCGGGCTGACCAAAGAGCAGGGCCGCCAGCTGCTTAAAGCTTTGGGCGCCGAAGCGCGGTTGTATCTGAAGACGCCTACGGCCGATTTGCTGGACAACAAGCCGCAGCAGCCGGATGAAACCGAGCTGGGCATGGAATATGAAGTGATCGACCAGTATTTGACCGGTCAGCAGGTTGATCCACAGGAGCAGCTCAAGATCGAGCAGCGTTACGATCGTTCGCAGCATAAACGTGAGCTGCCTGTAACCCCTTTTGATGAATGGTGGAAATAAGGCCAAGCGCCGGCTTTAGCCGGTGCTTTTCACGTTTAAAAAGTTTTCTACCGTAAATCCGGTTTGTGCGGCTGCTATAATAAAATGTATGGAGTCGAGTGAGGTGAGCCGGCATGGATATCCAGTCCATAATCCATCGAATTACACAAGATCTTAGTCAGGTGAGTGGGGTTAAGGCCATCGTACTTGGCGGTTCCAGAGCCAGGGGAACGCATCATCCCGGATCCGATATCGATATCGGTATCTATTATGATTCAAGGGAAGGATTGGACGTCAAAGAACTCCGTCGAATCGCTGCTGCCCTCGATGATGAAGGCCGAAAGGACCTGATCACGGAGATTGGCGGATGGGGACCTTGGATCAACGGCGGGGGCTGGCTGCAAGTCGAACAAACTCCGGTTGATTTTTTGTACCGCGATATCCGTAAAGTCTCCATGGTGATGGATGAATGCCTCAAGGGAAACGTCACGATTGATTATCAGCCAGGCCATCCTCACGGCTTTATTAACGCCATTTACATGGCGGAAGCCGCGTTGTGCCAAGTGCTATGGGATCCTGCTGACATTTTTACCCCGCTGAAGTCTACAACGGCGCCTTTCCCAGCTGTGTATCGGCAAGCGGTCATCGGCAAGTTTTTGTGGGAAGCCGAATTTTCGCTTGACATCGGGATGAAAGGGGTTGCCAAGAAAGACACCTCTTATGTGAGCGGATGCTGCTTCAGGGCGGTATCCTGCTTGAACCAGGTGCTGTTCGCCATAAATCATCAGTATTGCATGAACGAAAAGGGAGCGACAGCCATCGCCGACGCTTTCGATATCGTGCCGCCAGCCTATGCAGAGCGGATCCAGCAAATGTTTACCTTGGTATCGGCAGATGCCGAACGGTTACAGGAGGCGCTTGATATTCTGCGCAAGCTGGTACAGGAAACCAAGCGGCTGGTCACAGCAGGGGATTGAAGCAGGTGGGTAATAGTAAGCATGAAAGAGAATATAAAAAAGCTGCCGGGTTAATCGGCAGCTTTTTTGCATTTATTTGGATTGACTACACCATTATCTTAAAGTCTTGAGGGCTCCGCTCCAAGCTACGACTTGATCCAGCATCGCATTGACATTGTCCAGATGAAGGGCTTGCGGTTTAAAGACCGATCCGTTTTCAAAATCGGTGAACAGAGACAGCGTTGGATGAACGCGAACATCGGCAACCAAAAGTTCTCCCAGGATACCGCGGAGATGTTCAGCTGCGCGCGCGCCGCCGGTGGATCCGTAGCTCACAATACCTGCTGCCTTGTTGTTCCACGCTTCACGGGCGAAATCAATCGCATTCTTCAGCGCGCCGGTAATGCTGTGGTTGTATTCCTGAACGATGAACACAAAGCCGTCCAGTTCTCCGAGCTTTTGGTTCCAGGCGGCGATGCCAGGTTCGGAACCGTCTGTCGTTCCGAGGAAAGGCAGCTGATAATCGCTGATATCCACGATTTCGTAGTTAGCGTCACCGCGCTTTTCTGCAATCTCTTTGATCCATTGTCCCACTTGCGGGCTTACCCGGCCTTGACGCGTGCTTCCCAAAATAATTCCGATGTTCAATTTGCTCATTGTAACTTCCTCCTTGGCTGCTGTGCCAAATATTTTTTTGAAAAACGACATCTTTGCACCACCTGAACCATCTATGATGTGTATTTTGATTATGAACCGACTGCAGTCTGAATTCATCAGTAAGTTACTTTACGTAAGTTATTATATTTTTTAAATTTAATGTTGTCAACATAAAAACTTTATTTAAGTAATTTAGATGCCAACGATGAGATGGACCAGCTGAGGAAGGAAGCGTCGGCTGCGGCGTGGAAGTAAATCAGCGGCATGACGCAAGATAGAGAGCGAAAGGTGAGATTATACGATGAGGGCTACAGACGATATAAAAATGCTGGACGTTCCGTGGCATCGGTTGACTACGGCATATGGGAGAGGGACGGACGTTCCCGGATGGATTGAAGAACAACAGTTGAAAAAACGTTCGCACTTACGCTATAAACAAAAGCACACACCGCATTAAGCGGCGTGTGCTTTTGTCGCATCAACAGCCTGTTACTTGCCTTGAATGCTCAGCTCGGCAAGATGGGGATTCCAATCGACCTGGCATCCCAGCTGCTTGAACAGGGAGGCCGGCACCATGACGGCGCCGTTGATCATACTTACCGGGCCGGACAATGCCATGGACCGCCCCTGTATGGCAGCTTCGGCTGAGCCGGTACGGAAAGTCACCGTAGTTTGGCCGTATTGAAGCCTGTAAGTGGTCCCTTCCTGAGTTGTAGAGGCCTCGAGTGAGCCTCCGAACTCTTTCGCTATGCTTTTTACAGGCACGCTGATCGAGTTATTCTTGTTGATTGCCGGGAAGGAGGCGGGAAGCAGGCTGCCGTTGATACGAATGGTGATCGGCCGTTGAATGGGAACCGGTGCGTATTCCATGCCGTCACCCGCATTCCGCGGGACACCAACCTCGTTCCAATTGTTCGCCCCCCAGCCGTATACCTGACCTTTGGCATCAACGGCCAAACGGTGGGTATCCCCGGCTGCTGCCGATACGATCCGCTGCAGTCCTTTTATTTTAACGGCTGATCTGCCCGGTTTGCCGTCGTACATCCACACTTCGCCTTGCCGGCTCACCAGCAACATATAACCGATGGAAGCATACACATTTTGAACCTGAAGGGACGGCTGAATGCTCACTGGCTTTACATACAGCTTTTCTGTGCCGGAAGAAGCTTGGATAGACGACCATTTCCAAACCTTGCCGGAACTGTCTACTCCATAAGCGTCATAGGCATGCTGCGTGGAAATTTGCTTCAATGCCGGCAAACCCTGTATTCGGACCGGTACGGAGAGGTGAAGCTGATTCTCTGAGGTGTTCACCGTAAACCTCCAGACAGATCCGGCGGAATCCAGCGCACAGATATAATCGGATGCTGACTGCAGCTGGACGATATTTTTCAAGCCCTTAACTGAAATCGGCTGGCCCGAATCGCCGCTCTTCTGATCTCTCATCCACGCTTTAACGGATCCATCGCTTCCGAGACCAAAGCTGTACTTTTGCAATGTCGTTACTTGCGAGATTCCGGATAAACCCGGGAGTACTCTCGGAACCTGGGTTTCCCGGACGTAGCCCGGCCGTGATCCCCATTCCCATACCGTACCGTCGCGTGTTACGCCCAATTGGTAACCATACCCGTCGGTAGCTATCGAGTTCAATGGTGGCAGTGTGCTGAGCCGTATAGGTGCCGCCATGCTGGAAACCGCTGTGGTATCGGGAATCCCGAGTTCGCCCATTAAGTTTCTTCCCCAGGTCCATACCGAGCCGTCTGCCCTTAATCCGACCGAATAATAATTCCCGGCTGCCACCTGAACGAAAGCCGTTCCCATAGCAGCGGTGCTGGAAGCTGATAACCGTGCTGCAGCATCCATGCGATCTCCCGGTTGAGTGGGTGCAGCCGAAAGCGTTTGGGGTGATACCTCCGCCACAATTACTGCAGATAGCAGTACGCCTTGCATAAAGCGGGAATATTTCATGATCATCCTCCGTGCTCTTTTTTCATGAATCTACTAATCAAGACGCTCGCATAATACGGGAAGTTGCGTTAATCCAAGCGTAATCTTTATCGGAAAAGATTCATGTCCGGCCAATCGTTGCCCCGGCGGATCCCTACGTTTCATAATTCTATTTAGCAGAATCTAGCAGACAGGAGGTGGATATGATCGATCAGCAGGAGTATGGAAAATACGTGCTTGGATTGATGGATGAAGAAGAGGCTGAAGATTCGACAGGGCCTATTGAAGAGGAGATGTTTTACGGCTATTTTTAAATCTATATGCCCAGCGGAAAAGGGGTGGAAGCCACGTTCGCGCCCCTGGATGAGGTTGAATCTTTTTACAACGCATCCTCCCGATCTATGAAATGCTGGATCCGCAGGACTTTCAAGGGGAATCGATGCCTGGGTATTTTAACGGAACATCTGATCATGTATCCGAAGAAGAGCTCAGGGATCTCGGCAATAGGCATCTCCTCGATTTGAAACAGCTGATGGACGATCATGCCGAGCTGGAGGAAGCGGTAGAGGCATCGACGTATCTCGGAACGGTCTCTGAGGTCTTCATCGTATCCGGCGGCGAAATCGATAAAATCCGGCAGGAGTACGATCCCGTCGTACACGAATCGTTGTTTGAGCTGGTGAGTGAACATACGGATGATCAGGAACCCGTTCAAATGTTGAGCGAGGCTTATTATTCCATTGCCTGTGACTATTGGATTTCGTACTACCTTCAATGGCCCCGCTACGGGCTTGAAGGAGATCCGCTGGCCCCGTATTTCGAGCTGTACAAGCTCGGATATTCGGCGATTTTTGCGAACGGTAAGCTGTATATCGGTAAGCCGTAGTAATAGAAGCCGTTGTCGCAACGGAATGCTATGAAAAAGGCGCCCATCCAAGATGGCCGCCTTTTTGTGCTCATACAGTAATGATCAGTTTGATGTGCCGCGTACCTTGCCTTTCCTGAACAGCAGCGGGTAAAACAGAATGCCGCTGACGATCAATGCAATTCCAAGCAGGAAGGTTTTCAAATCCGCCGTTCCCGCGATGATGACCCAAAGCGAATACAATGCGGCAAGACCCGCGATAATGCCCTCGGTTACCCGTTCTTTGCGAGCCGTAAAGGTTTCTCCGGTCCAAATCAGCTTAATATGATAGAGAGAAGCAATCAAATAAGGGACCAGATATGCAAGTGTGGCAATATAGATGATAAAATCGAATGCCGCCGAGATCGAGCCGGAGATCGTCGACAGCAGCAACACCTGACCGACCGCGTTCGAGATCCAAAGCGACGTCTTCGGCATGCCCTTTCGGTTCTCTTTGGAAAAGGAAGGCAGAAAGACGCCCCGCTTGGCGGCCTGAAACGGCACCTCGGCGCTCAGCAGCACCCAGCCGATCGTCGATCCGAGCAGGCTGATCAAGCCGAGCGCAGCGAGCAGTTTGCCGCCGATCGGGCCGACCACGGCGGTGATGCCGTCCACGAGCGGATTCTGGGAAGCCATCAACTGGTCCTGCGTCAGCAGTCCCATCGTCAGGATGCTGATGCCCACATACAGAACGATGGAGATGAGCAGACCGGCAATGGTAGCACGGCGGATGTCCTGCTTGCGGCGGGCGCGGGCGGCAAAGACCATGGCGGATTCGACGCCGATAAAAGCCCATAGCGTCCCAACGGCGGCCGCATTGACCTGGGACAGCAGGCTGAGCGTTTCGCCATTGTCATCGGAACGAGGAGCCAGAAACGGACCGATGTTACTTTTTTGAAAAGCGAATAAAGCAATGATAATAAACAAGGCAAAGCCAACCACTTTGGTTGCCGTCGCGATAAAATTTAATCGGCCCGCACCGTTCATGCCTTTCATGCATATGGCGTGCGTGCCCCACAGAAGAAGCGAGCAGACGATAAATGTCAGCACATTGCCTGCCTTTAACGTTAATAATCCGGTATCGAGCCACACCTTATCACTGGTCAGCACCGGAAAAAGAGTGGAAAGGTAACTGGCGAAGGTCGTAATGACCGCCACAAATCCGGCTATATTGCCTACCCAGTATCCCCATGTGGACATGAAGCCGGCCAGGCGAGAGCCGTGTGAGCCTTCCCGGAACAGCTCCTTCGCATAAATTTGCGGCCCGCCGCTCAGCTCCGGTTTACGGACAGCCAGGCTTCCGAAGACAAGGGCCAGCATAAGAACCCCGAGCCCTGTCGCCAGCCAGGCCAGGATGACGCCCATAGGGCTGGCCGCTTCGGACAGCGAGCGGGGCAGCATAAAAATTCCGGAACCGACCATATTCCCCACGACGAGAGCGGTCAAAATCCAGAATCCCAATTTGTGTCTGGTCATGATGTTAAACTCCTTTTGATTGAATAATGCATCGACTTGTTGAAAAAACACTGACAAGTATTAATCATACACTTTCTTCTGGTAAAGCACCAGAGTAAATTTCAGGGGAGCCGATTTTATGCTGTTAAGGCATCTGCAGGTTTCGCTTGTCCATTCGGCGGGGAAGAATAAAGAAGATAGAACGATGGAACAATTCTGCACAAGGAGCGTGGGAATAATGAGAGAAATCCGTGAAGCGGGTCAAGGGTTTGTGATGGTGGAGGATGATCGGGCGGTGGCGGAAATTACTTTCCAGCCCGTAGACGACCGGACAATCGTCATTGATCATACGTATGTGTCCGAAGAGCTGCGAGGACAGCGGATCGGGGATGAACTGGTCAAAGCGGTGGTGGATATGGCCCGGAAGGAAGGCAAGAAGATTATCCCTGCATGCTCATTTGCCCATGTTCAATTCAAGCGGCATAAAGACTATAAGGATGTGTGGCAGCAAGAATAACGCTGATCGAACATATTGAAAAGAGGTGGGAGCTGTGAAACGAAAAATACTGGT
Source organism: Paenibacillus rhizosphaerae (assembly GCF_014192015.1). GTDB lineage: Bacteria > Bacillota > Bacilli > Paenibacillales > Paenibacillaceae > Paenibacillus_AQ > Paenibacillus_AQ rhizosphaerae. Next base: position 1,594,441 of record NZ_JACHXJ010000001.1, read on the forward strand.
TACCGGTGCAGCCGGACGGATCGGAAGCTGTGTTGCGGATGGACTCCGGTCGACAGGAAAATATGAAGTGATCGCGACGGATATTCGTCCTGATCCGGAGCATGAAGTCGGCAAGCTGGACATCACGGATGGAGAGGCTGTAGCGAAAGCGCTGGAGGGTGTTGATACGGTGCTTCATTTTGGCTGGGCTAAAGACGAAGACGATTTCCTCGGTAAGGTGCTTCCCATTAACGTGACAGGTGCTTATCACATTTATGAAGGCGCCCGTAAGGGCGGCGTATCAAGGGTCATCTTCGCGAGTTCTAATCATGCCACCGGTTTTTATAAAGTAGGAGAGCATATTAAGCCTGAGAATCATCGGCCCGACAGCTTTTATGGGCTCAGCAAAAGCTATATCGAGCTACTGGGCCGTTATTATTCCGATAAGTACGGAGTGTCCTCCATGAACATCCGGATCGGTAATTTTCCGGGTGACGACCGTCCGCACTCGGACCGCACCGCGCATATTTGGATCTCCCGGCGCGATATGGTGCAATTGGCCGAATGCTGCATTGAGGCAGATCCAGCCCTACATTTTTTAACGTTGTACGGGACCTCAGCGAATGACGACAATTATTATGATATCGGTTACCTGCGCGAAAAAATCGGTTATGTGCCCAAGGATAACGCGGCGGACGTTCTGGCACGGCAGGGGCTGGACGAAGACGACATCAAGCAGGAAGAAGGGGTATACCAAGGTGGTCCAGGGGTAAAGAAGGAATAGGTATAGGGAATTGTAGTGATGAACTCAGCCGAATAAGCGGGGAATCGCGATCAAATGAAAAGGAGTTATGCCGTCTGCAGGCGGTGTAACTCCTTTAACGTTTATATTTCTACCGGTGTAACACAGCATGTTACATCACGTTTGCGTATGGCAATGTAAAAAACTCCGCCTTAGGGAGGTGCTTCCCGTTAATAGGCGGAGTTAGAAAGTAAACAAAAATAAAGTTGCCAAAAAGAATGCAACATGATAAATTAAAATATGCGTCATGTGTTAATTCGTGCAATTAATCAGTATTTCCTAATTATATCTTACACTAAAGAATCGGCTCCGTCAACCCCCATTTTTCGCGTACTCACGATTAGTTATGTAAAGGAGAGTTGCTTAATGAGTCAAGAATTTCCGCAGGAGCAGCAGCGGGTGAATCAAGTGATCGGCATCATTCAAGATCAGATCGACGCATATGAGGAGTCAACGGCCCGCCGCCGTCAAGAAGTCGTGGACATCCGGAAGCATTTCTGGGAAGACGTCACAGTGAACACGGACAACTTTGACGATTTTCTTGAAACGATTATCAGCTTGCGGCAGCAGTCCGAGGTCCTCTCTTTAAGCCAGGGGAGCCACCGCCAGTCCGCCAAGCGGCTGTCCCAGCTTCAGCGCATGCAGGATGTGCCGTATTTCGGGCGGATAGATTTTACCGAAGAGGGAATGGGCGAGACAGAGCGCGTGTATATCGGCGTTTCGTCGCTCACGGACGCCACCGGGGAGAAGTTTCTGATTTATGACTGGAGAGCTCCGGTCTCAAGCATGTATTACGACTGCACGCCGGGTCCGGCTGAATATATCACGCCCGGCGGGCCGATCCACGGCACGCTGGAGCAAAAATGGCAGTATATCATCCGCAGCGGAGTTATCCAGTCGATGTTTGATACCCGGCTCACCATCGGTGACGAGATTCTACAGCAGGTGCTCGGCCAATCTGCAGACACGCACATGCGAAGCATCGTGGCGACGATTCAGCAGGAGCAGAACCGGATTATCCGCCATGACAGCGCACGCCTGCTTATTGTTCAGGGCGCAGCCGGTAGCGGCAAGACGTCGGCCGCTCTGCAGCGGATCGCTTATTTGCTGTATAAATACCGGAACCGCTTGACTGCGGACCAAATGCTTCTATTTTCACCGAACGCCATGTTCAAGAGTTATGTCTCGAGTGTTCTGCCTGAGCTTGGGGAAGAGAACATGCAGCAGGTCACGTTTCAGGAGTATCTGAACCACCGGCTGAGCGGCTCCTTCGACGTCGAAGATCCTTACACCCAGCTGGAATACGTCCTTACGGCTTCGGAAGACCCGAACTACCGGGTTCGAATGGCGGGAATCCGCTTTAAGGCGACAAAGGCTTTTTTTGATAGGATTCAATCCTGCCGCCAAGCGCTGGAACAATCCGGAATGGTATTCAGGGATATTTCCTTCAAAGGCAAAACGCTCGTTTCCGCCGAGCAAATCACGGAAAGATTTTACCGTGAGCATACGACGCTTCGTTTTGCAAACAGACTGGAAAAGTTGTCGGAGTGGCTGAAGGAGCTGGTCAAGGAAGCGGAGAAGACCGAGCGGAGAAAACCTTGGGTGCAGGACGCCATTGAGCTGGTCAGCAACGATGAATACCAGCAAGCTTATGCGCATCTCCGAAAAAAACACGGGCTATCGGAGGAATCGGAGGAGGATGTGGATCTCGAACTTGTCCGCAAAGAGCTCGCGCGCCGAATCGTCAGCAAAAAATTCAAGCGTATCCGGCAACAAATTAAAGATATGGGCTTTATCGATATGCCGGCCATCTATAAGCAGATGTTGGTTTCCCAGCCGGCCGCCGGCGAGGTTGAAGGAGCAGAACTCCCACCGGAATGGAACGGGATCGGCGAAATGACGTCCCAGCTGCTGGACGAAGAGAAGCTCTTATACGAGGACGCGACACCTTATCTGCTTTTAAAAGAGCTGATTGAAGGCTTTCAGACGAATGTTTCGATCCGGCATGTCCTCGTGGATGAGGCGCAGGATTATTCGCCGTTTCAATTCGAATTTATTAAAAGGCTTTTTCCGGCGGCTAAAATGACGGTGCTTGGCGACTTCAACCAGGCTGTCTTCGCCCACGCCGACGGTACGGATGATTTCGGCATGCTGTCCGAATTGTACGGAGAGGAACAAACCGATGCCATGATCTTGAACCGAAGCTACCGGTCCACCAGACCGATCGTCGAATTTACACGTGCGATTATCCCCAGCGGGGAAGAGATCATTCCTTTTGACCGGAACGGAAGCCGCCCTGTACTCACGAGAGCTGCCGACGCGGATCAATTACATCAGTCCATTCGGCAAAAAGTAAAACAATTCCGGGAACAGGGACACCGGACCGTTGCGATTATTTGCAAATCCGCAGCCCAAAGCGCATCCGTATTTGAATCCCTTCACGATCTGGAGGACATCAAGCTCATCACCAGCGGTTCGATCGAATACAAACAGGGTACCGTCGTCATTCCGGTATATTTGGCCAAAGGAATCGAATTCGATGCTGTGATCGTCTATGACGCTTCAGACGAAGAATACGGAGAAGAGAGCTTGCGTCGAGTGTTCTATACCGCCTGTACCCGGGCCATGCATGAGCTGCAGCTGTACAGCATCGGTGAGCCGAACCGTTTTGTTCAAGGGGCCGCTGCATGGATTACGGAAGAATCGATTTGATGAATTGAAAACCAACCCTGTTTCATGTATCGTCTAACTCAATGGAAAACGCTGCATAATGGGAGGACCATACCATGACGGGTAAGATCATTGTCGTTTTAAAAGCTGTAATCATCCATCAAGGCCGTATCCTGATCCTCAGACGTTCCGGTTCAGATGATGTGGGCGCGGGAGGCTGGGAAACGGCCGGGGGGAATCTGGAATTTGGCGAGGATTTGGAAACCGCCTTGATTCGTGAAATTAAAGAAGAAGCGGGGATTCATGCAAGTATCGATCGATTGCTGTTTGCAACGACGTTTTTTACGGATCCGGGCAGGCAATTCGTACTTTTATCTTATTTGTGCAGGTCGGACGAACCGCACGTAATCCTATCGCATGAGCACGACGAGTATAGATGGGCCACGAAGTCGGAGCTCGTTCAATATTTGCCTGAGGCGATTATCAGCGACTTTCAGAAGCACGGCATCTTTACTCTTCCCGAATTGGTTTAATTCATTTGTCAATGCACGGGCGGAAGATCTTTTATCGCAATTCCCCCCTCAACGCCTCTTTAGGAGCGAAGCACATGTATACTCACAGAGCATTATCTAAGGTGGATTTGACAGATATTTGCGGGTTTCCGCAAACTCAACAGGAGCTGCTTTTTGTAGGTCCAAGTTTTATATTTCCGCTAACACCAGAACAGATATTGCATTCACTTATGAACCGCTTTGAACCAACCGTCGTTATTGAAGAAGAATCCGGTCAAATTGCTGCTTATGCTAATTTATACAATAATAACGGTCATACTTGTTGGCTTGGCAATGTCATTGTTTCACCAAATCACAGAGGGCGAGGAGCCGGTGAGTTTTTATTGCATGCTATGATGGATAAGGCTAAGGAGAACTATGGGGTGAGGGAGCTCTTCCTCTCCTGTCAACACGCGAATTCAAGAGGGCTCGCATTCTACCATAAGCATTCCTTCAGGCCTTTTGATCTGAAAATTTCAAAGCTAGATGACGGCCGCAAAATCATCACCGTACAAATGAAAATAAATTTGCAGTGAGTTCAAACGATTGAGAGAAGAGGCCGATGACAGAGCACATAGCAAAAGCCCGCTGTGAAGCGGGCTTTTCTTCCTGTCTATCGAATCCTCTTTCAATCCTGCGCCTCGGCCGCCAGAATCATACCCGAATATTCCAGAGCCTGGATTCGGTATGTGCCGCCACTCCCCATGACAATTTGCCTGTACCCGAGCTTCTATTCCTTTCCATCCGCCGTTCGTATGCGGTCCCCGCCACGTCTAGGATCCCATATTTCGACGACGTGAACGATTTTGACGACCGGGCCCTGAACGATATCCACTGTTACTCTTCCCAGCATAATTAAAGGGAATAACGAGAAGTAGATCATAATTATATCGAATAACAAGTCTGCTTTACGCGTAAAGGGTTGCCGTTTGCCGAACCGAAGCACCACGTATGTAAAAAGATAGCTGAAAAAGATTAATGCCGCGCTGTATCCGGCGATTCCCCGCCACAAAAATTGGCGGACATGGCCTTCATACTTCACCCCGGCAGCAATCAGTTCTCCCAGGCATAGTATCAGCAGGGCGATCCGCAGGATGTTTCTTTTCTTTTGGTACCAAACCCTTGTTGGAGGAGAAACCAGAGCTCCCAACTCGTTCATGGGCATCAACCTTCCGTCATTCGATCATATCCGGATTTATCGAACCCGACTCCTGCAAGCAGATGCTGCACACGCCAGTATCATACAAAAAGGTAATGGAAGATCCTGCAAATTGCAAGCCTGAATATCAGGAACAGGAAAAGTGGGCGAATGATAGGCACACAGGTGTGCTGCTGAAACCCAATCTAGCACGGCTCCGTAATGTTACAATGACAATTTTTTTGAGCTCACAGGGGGAACAGTTGTGGCCAGGAATTCGACAACTCCACAAAAGCACCGCAGCACAAAGTGTCATCAAGGCAATCGCAGAGGTAAATCCAAGCGGAAGGGGAAAACGGCCGGAAGCCGGGCTTCCCGTTTTTGGCTGGGTTTATTAAAATTTCTAGGCTTTTTCGTATTAGCCGGCTTATTGCTGCTGTATTGGGACTCGGCCAGGTTGGCCTCATTAATCTCCCATGCGGTTCCGGTCCAGCAGCTGACGGCAGACACGAACGGAATCGTCCGGATAGAAGGAATCGCTGAAGGAGAGGCCGCTGCAGCGGATGAAGGCAAGTTACGGCAGCGTTACCTGCTGCTTCAAAAGGAAAAGTTTAATTGGCACTGCAGCAAAAGCGGATGTAACTACATGTGGAATGAAGACGCCGTCCCGCCAGTATGGGGGAATTTAAGCATTCAAGGTGTTAAAGTGGAAAGTGAGCGTTTCAAATTCTACTCGGACTGGCTGCCGCTTGATTACGAAACTGTGGAACCGGACCAGATTGCGTTTATCCATGAGGGGGGAACTTCCCGCCCGCTGCTTGTGGAGAGCCCTAAGGAAACGGCCTACGGTTATCATGCGCTTATGCCTGGCGAAAGGATCACGGTAATCGGCCGGGCCGCTAACGGACATTTGGAGCCCATTCATTTGCCCGGCGAGGAAGAAGATCAGCGTATGATTTTGATAGGAAGCAGTGTAGAGGAAATGCTCTCCAGCGAAAAGGAAACGCAAACCGGGGTTCTCATCGCTGCCGGATTTGTTTCGTTGTTTTTGGTACCCGTGATTATAGGCTGGATCTGGAAAGGGTTCCGGAAGATTCAGACTGTGCATAGCAAGTAGTCTTTGTTAACGTAACGTCCGCAAACGTCGCTGCCGACCAATTGAAAGCCGAAAGCAAGTTGATGCGAATAAGCCAAGAAGCCGTTCAACTGGACATCACCGGCTTGATCAGAAAACATTATCGTGACGTCAAATCAGCAGCGCCCGGCACACGGAGAGCAAGCCGGCCTTTGCCTCTCAGAAGCGGCCGGGGTCCATCGACCGGCATTCGCCGCACTGAGGAGAACGGGGCGATCGTAGATCCATTCAGCTCCATTCTGTTTTTGACGGCCATGGACACGGATCCTTGGCAGGATGACAATTCGTCAGGCGATTGGAATCCTTCAGACAGCGATCCTTCGACTAATCCAGGGGAGGATGATTCAGGCCCATCTCCGGACTGCGATAGCTCTAGCGGCGATGATTCCGGTAATTCTTCCTGCAGTTCATCCAGCGATTCTTCCTGCAGCTCGTCCTCATGCAGTTCTTCATCCTGCAGTTCATCGTCTTGCAGTTCCTGTGGCGGGGGAGGAGATTAGGAAGCTGTACTAAAAATAAATCCTTCTGCGCCGCAGGTGGATTTTTTTGTCATTTATATTGACCGATTGATCAGCATGATATATGATTTTACTAACCAATTGGTCAGCAAATTCGAAACGAGGTGATGAGCCTGCCGATACAGCTTTACGAACGGGATAAGATTTTGCAAGCCTGCTTAACCGTGTTTGCCCGCAACGGTTATAAGAACACTTCAACGGAAATGTTGGCGGATGCTGCCGGTATTTCCAAAGCTTTGATCTTTCATCATTTCACGAGCAAGAAGAAACTGTATCTTAGCTTAGTTGACCACTGCTTTGAGAAGGTCCGAACCGGCATCCATTACGATGAGTGGACGGAACACACCGATTTTTTTACAGCCATCATTCAGTTAAGCCGTACGAAGCTCGACTATTTTCGGGAGCACCCTGATGAATGGAAGTTAGTATATGAGGCATTTTATGCTACACCTGATGGCTTGAAGGAGGAAGTCGAGGATAAATACGGTCAAGTGAGCGAAGCACGTAATGCGATGTTCGCACAGCTTTTTGACAAGGTTCCCCTCCGCGAGGGCGTAAATCGAACGTATGCATTCGAGCTCGTCATGGCTGTAACCAGACATTTCGAAACGAAGTTTCTGAAAGAGTCGACCGGTATGAGCCATATTAGCGAAGCCTATACCCACAGCTTAATGGAGGAATTGGAAGCTTTTTGCGACATGATCCGATACGGTATGGAAAATTAAGTGAAGAGGTGAGCGGCCGTGAAAGACATCACAAGCAATGATTTAGTGGCACCGGAAACGATGCGTGATTTCAACGCGTTCTATCAAAAGCTGGCCTATCGTCAAGAAGGGCTTTACCGGATTGAAGACTTTTTTGGCGTGGGTAAAGCTTGGGTAGCTTTTCGGTATGAGGATGTCTCAGCGATTTTGAAAGATCCCCGGTTCCTCTCGGACCGGCGAAAGTACGCTTCACAGCAACAATCTTCACCTGAGAACAGCTCGGTCAATGAATTGCTCGAATGGTTCAAAAGTATGCCCAATATGCTCACGGTGGACCCACCCGACCACACCCGTCTACGGCGTTTGGTTTCCAAAGCGTTTACGCCCCGAATGATTGAGGATCTCCGCCCGCGAATCCAACAGATCGCCGACGAGCTGCTGGATAAGGTGGCCAGCCGGGGCAGGATGGAACTCATATCTGAATTTGCTTATCCGCTGCCGATCATCGTGATCTCGGAGATGCTGGGAATCCCTGGCCATCATCAGGCTCGTTTTCGCGAGTGGACCCACAAGCTGGCCGAATCCGCGCTGAACCCCGGCCAAGCCAATAAGGTTCAGGAAGCCCTTCAGGAGTTTATCGACTACATTCAATCTTTGATTTCTGAAAAGAGAGCTCGCCCCGGTAGCGATGTCATCAGCGGTTTGCTTCAGGCTTATGACGAGGGAGATAAACTTAACGAGAACGAGCTGCTCTCCACCATTTGGCTGCTCATTACGGCAGGACATGAAACGACCGTGAATCTGATCGTTAACGGAACCCTGGCTCTGCTTCAGCATCCAGAACAAATGCAGCTGCTTCGAGAGAATCCGGCTCTCTTGCCGGCGGCGGTGGAAGAACTGCTGCGGTACGCGGGTCCGGTCATGATTACGAGCCGGATCGCGGACGAAGATATCGAGCTCCACGGCACACAAATTCGAAAAGGCGAAATGGTTGTGGTGTCACTGGCCGGAGCGGATATGGATGCAAGCCGATTTGACGCGCCGGAGCGGCTGGATATCACAAGACAAGAGACCGATCATTTGGCATTTGGCAGAGGAATCCATCTTTGCTTGGGGGCGCCTCTTGCCCGCATGGAGGGACAAATCGCGTTCGGCTCGTTGTTACGGCGCTTTCCCAACCTGCGTCTTGACGTTAAACCGGAAGACCTGGCGTATCACTACAGCACGCTCCGATCGTTGGTGAGCCTTCCCGTCAGCTTCTAAAGCTGTTTCATATCTATGTAAGAGAAAATAGTCCGCAATAGCGGGCTTTTTCTTTTTATCACCATTAACCTCCATATGATTGAGCCGCTCGTCTGGAAACAGGCGAGTTTTATTTTTTGCGCCCTTTTATCAATTTAAGGTTCCTGTAAGGTTGGGATTAACATGCTGAAAGGTTCGGGATTTAACATAAATCATGTAAGCGATAAGGAACGAACATAACACAACTGAAGGAGATACCTCATGAAAACGATACTGCAAGCTAAGAACGTCAATAAAACCTTTGGCACCAAAGGAAACCAATATACCGCACTGAACAATATCAACCTCAGTATCGAAGAGGGCGAATTTGTCGGCATCATGGGACCCTCCGGTGCGGGAAAATCCACACTGCTGAATATATTTTCGACGATTGATACACCGACCTCCGGAGAAATCATCATCGACGGGCACAACATCGTGACCATGAATGAGGAGAAGCTGTCCGATTTCCGCCGCAATAAACTCGGCTTTATTTTTCAGGATTATAATCTGCTCGATACGCTCACGGTCAAGGAAAACATCCTGCTTCCGTTGGCTCTGTCCAAAGTACCGGCGGCCGAAATCGAACAGAGGGTTCAAGAGATTGCCGACACGTTTGGGATCCGCGAAATTCTGGACAAATACCCATATCATATTTCGGGCGGACAAAAGCAGCGGGCGGCAGCCTCGCGGGCGATCGTGGCCAATCCGAGCCTGATTTTGGCGGATGAGCCGACCGGCGCGCTGGATTCGAAATCCGCGACCCGCCTGTTGGAGAGCCTGAGCGCGCTCAATCAGGCCAACCGGTCCACCATTATGATGGTGACGCATGATGCGAATGCGGCGAGCTACTGCAAGCGGGTGATTTTCATCAACGACGGCCGGCTGTTCATGGAACTCCGTAAGGGTGATCTATCGCGAAAGCAGTTTTTTGGTCAGATACTCGAGGTTCTGGCTACGCTTGGAGGTGAGGAACATGACGCTGTTTAAAATCGCCGGGAAAAACATCCGGAATAACTTCAAAAATTACTTTCTATATTTTGCCTCGATGATATTCAGCATCGTCATCTATTTTACGTTTGTGTCGTTGAAGTACGACCATACCATTCAATCGGCATCGGACGGGTCGCCGAAAATCAGCTCGGCGTTCAGTGGAGCGGCCGTCGTTCTGATTATTTTCGTCGCTATCTTTATCTGGTATTCGAATTCGTTTTTCACGCGCAAGCGCAAAAAGGAGGTCGGGCTGTATTCACTGCTTGGTGTCCGTAAAAAGCAGATCGGCCGGATGCTCTTTTATGAAAATTTCCTGATGGGCGTTTTGGCGCTGCTGGTCGGCATTGCGCTCGGAACCGTGCTCAGCCGATTATTTGTCATGCTTCTGATGAACGTGATGGGTTACGATGCCATGCCGGACTTTGGCATTTCCCCGGCAGCCATCCTCAATACGATTACTGTGTTTTTAATCATTACGCTGATTACTTCGGTTCAAGGCTACCGCTTGATTTATCGGTTCAAGCTGATCGAGCTGTTCCGTGCAGACCAGGAGCGGGAGAAGGAACCACGGTCATCGGTGTGGATTGCGCTACTATCCGTCTTGCTTGTTGGATTCGGCTACTGGCTCGCGCTGCAAAACATGCTGACGTCAGAGGCTTGGAAGACGATTGGCGTGCTGGTGACGCCGCTGGTTATTCTGGTTTCGGTTATTCTCGGCACGTATCTGCTCTTTAACACGTTGACCGTTACGCTGCTGAAGCTGGCCCGCAAACGGAAAAGAAGCTATTGGCGGGGACTGAACCTGATCGGAACTTCCCAGCTTTTGTACCGGATGAAAGGAAATGCACGTACGCTGACGATCATCGCCGTGCTTAGCGCAACGACGCTGACGGCGGTCGGCACGGCTTACAGCTTGTATTATAACAACCGGATTAATGTGGCGCTGGCGAACCCGAACAGCTACATGTTTATCGGAGGGGACAAAGCGGCAGTGAACAAAGCGAATCAGGCTATCGAACAAGCATCGGGTCACAAAGTGATCTACCATGAGTCCGTTCCTTTGCTTGAAGTGGATGCCGATATTACAGGACTCGGACAAACAACCGGCTCCAATGAGCAGACCTTTACAGTGATATCGAACCACACCTTCAACAAGCTGGCCAAGCTTCAAGGACGAAACGACGTGTTCAGCCTTCAAGGCAGCGATGCAGCCGTCCTGGAGCCTGGGTATATGAAGGGTATTTCGCCGGCCTATGAGGGATCCACGATTCTACTCACTGGGAAGGGAATCCATGAAAAGATCCATTTTACCGCATTGAAAACATACAACGTACTGAACCTCGGGACCGTCTATTCCACCTTGGTCGTCAGCGACGATTTATTCGCGGCGCTTCAGCCCAAGGCCAAAACCATGACCGCCCAAGCATACGAGATCACGCATCAGGACAAGGCCAAGGAACTGACCAAACAGTTGGAAACCATTCTGCCGGAGACCGCCGGCCTGGCAAGCTTCTATAGTGATTATGCGCGGGGAATGGAGTCAACCGGACTGATGATCTTTATGGGCGGATTCCTTGGGCTCGTGTTCCTGGCGGCGACGGGCAGCATCATTTACTTCAAGCAGCTTACGGAAGCCAGCAGCGACAAAGCCCGGTATTTGATTTTGCATAAAATCGGCGTCAAAAAAAGCGAAATCCGCAAATCGGTCGCCAAGCAGGTGCTGTTTGTATTTGCGCTGCCCCTTGCCGCAGGCATCGCCCACTGCGCCGTGGCCTTATCGGCTTTATCGAACCTGATGATGACCAGCCTGGTCGTTCCCGTGGTCAGCTGCATGGGCATTTATATTGGCATTTATCTCGTTTATTATTTCCTGACCGTCAACAGCTACTACAAAATCGTTACGAATGTAAAGTGAGGAGTGGATTGAAATGAAAAAAGGGCTTATCGCAATAGCGGTCATTTTGATCGTACTGGTCGGATTCGTCGTATTCATCCAAAACGTGAATGTAAACCGTCTCGGCACGCAGCAGTATTATGTACAGATTAACGAGGACGGAAAGAAAGTGGAAGACAAATCGGACAACGGGCAGAAGTATGTCTATTACGAATATACCTTGGATGGCTTTGATCCAAGCGGGAAAGAAAAAGCTCTGACTTTTACAGCACAGAAGGAACTGCGTAGGGATGCTTATTTGCGGATTTATGTCAAAGGAGATATGGTCAGTTCCTATCAAGAAGTGAAGGCCGATAAGCTGCCGGAAGGGGCGAAGCAGAAGCTGAGCGATGCGCGGAATTAACCCTTCTGCGTAACCACGTTTTATTCAATAAAACACATAATAGAGGAGAGAATCCAATGTATCGTACAACGTTAAAAAGCGTATCCCAGAAAGCGCTGACTTATTCGCTGGCTTTGACGCTGGCAGCTTGTCCCATAGCAGGCTATTCCCATGTGCTGGCCGCCCCGGCGGTGCCAACGCTCTTATCCGCTGCATCCGCACAGGTTCATGCTCCGGTGAAGTATCAGATCGACGCGCGGCTTGACGAAAAATCGATGCATATTCAGGGAAGCGAATTGGTCACCTACCGGAACCTGTCCAAGGATACGCTGCAGGAGATCGTATTCCACACATTTGCCGACGCGAACCGGTCCAAAGCGACCCAAACGTCGACGTTTGAACGCAATAATGAGGAGATCCGGAAGGAAAATCCGCAGAAGAAGCCAGAGGACTTTCTGGGCGGGATCGACATCCGGAGCGCTGGAGTTAACGGGCAAACCGCGGATTTCTCGAATAGTAATCAAGCGTTAACCGTTCAGTTGAAGCAGGGTTTGAAACCTGGCGAGTCGGTGACGGTCCAAATCGGCTTTGACGTCAAGATCCCGTATGGGATGCAGCGTCTGTCGTATTACAAAGATATCGTAAACGGTGCGCATTGGTTCCCGGCGGCATCGGTCTATGACGAAAGCAAGCATCAATGGGACAACGCGCCGTACAGCAAAACCTTCGAATCCGATTATTACGACGCCTCGGATTTTGAAGTACATTTAAATGTTCCCGCATCCTACCAAATCCTAATGCCAGGGACGATAACGACGCAGGAGGCTGCAGGGGAACCGGGTAGAAAAACGGTTAACGCGATCGCGGATAACACCAGGGAGCTCGTCTTTTTTGCCAGCCCGAATTACAAGGTGGAGAGCGTGACACGCGAAGGCTTGACGGTTGAATATTATTACTTCGATAATATGCCGGACAAGAAAAAACTCGTGAATCAGTACATCGACGCTGCTTTTGATGCGATACGTTTTTTTAACGAAAAATACGGCAAGTACCCTTATCCGGAATTCCGGATTGCGGAATCTTATGTAGAGGGGGTTGCTGTCGAATTTTCCCGGGTCATTCAAATGGGGCAAATCGCTCAGAACAGCGATCCGGCGCATGATGATGTATTCGTCCATGAAATCGCCCATCAATGGTTCCACGGCTTAATCGGCAACAATTCGGAGGCAGAGTCGTTTTTGGATGAAGGATTTGCCGACTTCTCCAAAGTGTATTTTGCGGAAAAACGAGGCGATGTGCTTGGTGGATTTCAATCGATCCAGATGGATGACTTGTCGTCCATTGACAAACCGATCGCTTCAACCAATGCAGATGCGGGAGACGTAGAGAATCCGGTCTTTTACGGAAAAGGACGTCAGGCAATCTACCAGCTGTACCGCATGGTGGGCGAGGAGAAATTCGATGGGTTCATGAGGGAATACTTCAAGCGCTATGAATATAAAAACGCAACCATCGACGGTCTGCTGCAGACGATTCAGGATACGCTCGGAAATGATGCACGGCAGGAAATAGACCGGGCGCTGCATGATCCGAATTTTACATTAAAGTCCGAATACCGGCTGTCCGAGGCGGAAGAAGCTGCGTATTGGCATGGGCAGTTCAAGAGCATCTACCACTCGTCCCTGTCCCAGATTCCTAATCTTAGGGAGGAAGCGATGAGCCGCATTGTGGATAAGGCGCTTCAGGGCGAACCCCTTACGATCGTGATGAGCGACCGGGCAGACGGTACGTCAGACAAGCAGGAGCAATCGATACTTGAGCAGCTGCAAAGTTCGCTGCAATTGATGGGAATACAAGCCGATGTCATTACAGAGCGTCAAGTTCTCAAGAAGCAAATGGAGAAAGAGCTGGCCGCCAGCAACATGATCGCCATCGGCAGCGCCGGGTCGAACAGCCTGATCCAGGCGCTCAAGCCCGGCATCATGCAAAACGCCAAGTCGATCGGTCTGAACTGGACAAACTTGATGGGACAAAAAGCAGCTTCAGGCGCTTATATCATCAAGCATCCATACAACCAAAACCGTCTGCTGCTGCACTTATTCTGGAACGGAAAGGCGCTCAGCGAACCGGCGATGAAGATTTACCCTGCTCAGATGCTGAATGCCCTCAACTTCAGCACGAATTACTATCAATACTACGTCATGGATGAGGCAGGTAAAATCATCTCCGACCAGAAAATCGCCAATCCAATGGCTAAGTTTTTTGAGCAAGAATGAGACGGGCGGCGTTTCAAAGGAGGACAGCGGCTTGAAAATAGAGTTATAGTAGATGTCAGGGTGGAAATGATGAAGAAAGGAGGTACTGATCGTATGCCGCAAAGTCAGAAAGTGCTGATCGTCGATGATGAGGAAGATATCGTCAAGCTTTTGAAAACCGTTCTTCTGAAGGAAGGTTTCGAGCATGTGTTTGCCGCTTTTTCCGCGGAAGAGGGTTGGGAACAGTTTCAGGACAAGCGCCCTGACGTCGTCATCCTGGATATTATGCTGCCGGACGGAGAAGGCTATGACGTCTGCAGGCAAATCCGCAGCGTTTCGAACGTACCGATTTTCTTCCTATCGGCCAAGACGGAGGAAATCGATAAAATACTCGGATTTGCCATCGGAGGCGACGACTACATTACGAAACCCTTTAGCCCAAAGGAAGTGGCTTACCGGATCAAAGCCCGCTTCCGCAGACAGGAAACTGCCTCTGATGATGTGGAAAGAAAGCATGTCGTGCAAGCAGGCCCGTTTGTGTTTGACGAGCAAAAAATCGAACTAAAGAAAAATGGGGAAATCATCGAGCTGAAGCCGAAAGAGCTGGGATTGTTCACCCACTTGCTGAAGCACCCGAACCAAATCATCAGCAAAGAAAGCTTATATGACCAGGTGTGGGGTGAAGATACCTTCGGGTACGACAATACCGTCATGGTTCACATTCGACGGCTCCGGGAAAAAATTGAAGACGACCCGTCTAATCCGCAGTATTTGGTCACCGTAAAGGGTCTGGGGTACAAGCTGGCGCTGGAGGGCGCAAAGCGATGAAATGGAGACTGACCGGAAGATACCTGGTATCCGTCGTTCTCATCGTCGTCATCGTCATTTTCATGAATATCGTGGTTGTGACCGGTCTTTATTTGAACCAGTTTGCCTTTCCCCATTATTCTTTTCAATCCGAACAGAACAATCCGGATTTGATTACCCGGTCGTTCGGCAAAGAAATAATCCTCTCCGATTCGGGGATGACAATTACAGGCGAGGGGAAGGAACTGCTGGACCGTAATCAGGCCTGGATTCAAATTTTAGATGAGAACGGCAGGCAGGTTTATGGTTACCACGTCCCCCCCGATGCAAAGTCCAAATATACGCCGATCGATATGGTCCAGACTTACAAGTATATCGAAAAGGAGCTCATGTCGACCGTTTTTGTCGGGGAAAAGCAGGGAAAACAGCAGCGGTACAGCTATTTGATCGGTTTTAAAAATACTTATTTGGAGCGGAACGTATTAACGTATGATGTTCGCTCTGTGGTTCGATTTTTCAAAATCGGAAGCTTGGCCGTCATTGTGGTCGACGGTGTTATTGCGCTGTGCATCGCTTACCTGTTCAGCAAAAAGCTGACCCGGCCGCTTCATACGCTGATCAATGCGATCAAGCAGCTTGCGCATAAAAAATATGGGATTCATTACGAGCCTAAAGGGGTTTACAAAGACGTGTTCCATCATGTCAACCTGCTGAGCGAGGAGCTGAGGGCCAGCGAGGCCGAACGTAAAAAGCTGGACCGCATGAGGGAAGAGTGGATTGCGAACATCACGCATGATATCAAAACGCCGCTGGCTTCAATCCAAGGATACGCCGAAATGATGAGGGACAAGGATTATGAGTTCACGACCGTAGAAATGCAGGAATACGCGGAAATCATTGAACAGAAATCTCACTACTTGAAAGACGTCATCGAGGATTTGAACCTGTCCACCCGCCTTAAGAACAAAAACATCACGCTCAACCTGAAAAGCGTCAATCTGGTCAGTCTGACCCGCAGCGTAGTCATCGATGTGCTGAACGATCCCCACTACAGCGGCAGGAACATCGATTTCAGCTACAGCGAAGAGACGATTCAGGTTAAAGTGGACGAGCTCCTCATTCGCAGGGCCGTCAGCAATTTGATATACAACGCGATGGTTCACAATGCAGAGGATACGGTCATTGAGGTGGGGGTTGAGAGAACGGCGGATTCGGTGAACATTGTCGTTGAGGATCACGGCAAGGGCATTCGGGAAGAAGAATTGGAACGGATTTTTGACCGCTACTACCGTGGGACCCATACGGGCGAGAAGCATAAAGGTTCGGGACTGGGGATGGCCATTGCGCATGATATCGTGGAGGCACATGGAGGAGAGATCCGCGTCACCAGCGAGCTCGATCAAGGAACGAGGATCGAAATCAGGCTTCAACCGCTTCCAGAAGTTCACATATCCGATGAGATCTTATAAGATAAAGATTCCTATATCATTGTGATCGATGATAAAGAGTCAAGATCCATGGGAGGTAGAGTTTGAATTTGGCCGAATGGATGACGAGTCTAGGCGAATATCCGATGATGCGTATTGCAGAGGGAGACGGGCATCGGTCATTCGGATAAGCTGCCTGTCCTGTTCAAATCATAAGAGAAGGACCCCCCTTTGCGGGTGGTCCTTCTTCAGTTACCGGCGGCCGTGAAAGGTCCGGCGCAGATCTTGAACCCACAGCTCCGGCACTTCCCACGGTATAAAGTGTCCTCCTTCTTCGTGGGCAGTAATATTGACGTGGTTGTACCACGCAGCACGGTCGGTCTTGAGAAAATGCTCCACTCGTTGATCCGTCGTCACGCCCGGCGGATTTTCGTAGCCGACGAAAGTGATGCCGGTCGGCGCTTCGATAACAGGCTGTCGTGAATGAGACGGCTCCCAAGGATATCGGTTATTATTCGCATACACGCGCATCGACGTTTCGATGGCATTATTTACCCAGAAAATCGTAGCGTGCGTAAGCAGATCGTCCTTGGAAAACACCTGTTCAATATTGCCTTTGTTGTCGCTCCACTTGATCCAGCGTTCGAGGATCCAGGCGAGCATGCCGACGGGTGAATCGCTGAGTCCGTAAGCGAGCGTGCCGGGATCCAGAACGTGTACGGCAAGATGCGAAGCAAACTTGCGGTCCAGCTGCAGCAATTGATTGCGGATCTCCCCAGGCAGTTCATCCGGAATCGGACGTCCGCCGGCATAATCCCAAGCGCGTTCCCCATTAAAGAAGTCCAGCTTGAGCGCCGATCCGATATGAATACCATAAAGCTCGGATCCGTATTTATGCCCAAGTTGACCGGTTACCAGCGCGCCGACATCGCATCCGGCTGCAGCATACTTCTCGTATCCGAGCATGTCCGTCATGAGGGTGTGCCAGAGATCGGCCATCTTCCAGAAGTTCATGTCCGGATGGTCGGGAAGCGGAGCAGAGAAGCCAAAGCCCGGCAGGGATGGGACGATGACATCAAAAGCATCGGAGGGATCACCTCCATACGCGCCCGGATCAGCGAGCGGATCCACCACTTTGGACCAATGCCAGAACGTCCATGGCCAGCCATGGGACAGAATGAGGGGAACAGGGCTTGGCCCGACTCCGGGCTTGCGCATAAAATGGACAGGCACACCCTCAACGTAGACATGATAATGCTCATAGGCGTTGATTGCCTTCTCGGATTTACGCCAGTCGAATTCATGAATCCAGTAATCGACGAGCGCTTTCAGATCTTCACGGCGTACGCCGTAGTAGCTGTCTTCATTGCCCACATCGAGGGGCCATCTGACGGAAGTAAGACGACGGTGCAGATCGTTAAGCACTTCTTCAGAAACATGGATGGGGCTTTCTTTAAGCGGAAAAACGGCATGGGACATAAATATCCTCCTCTGACGTGAATTAGGAGCTGACGAAAAGGCAAACGATTCAAGCGAAATATCCGCTAAGCGTCGCTTGCCATCCCGACAAGCCGCATCAATGCCGGGATGGCGTCAGCTATCGCCTGTCTCTCTTCTGGCGTAAGGTGTTCCGCGAAACCGGCAATCCTTCTGATCCGTTCCAGGCGCCGGGAATCGATCACGTTTTCTCCCTGGGGGGTAATATGTACGAGAACTACGCGGCCGTCATTCGGATCGGATCTTCGTTCTACGAGACCATCCCGCTCCAGCCGGGTTACAATTTGCGTGATCGCCGACTGGGTTACCTGCTCGGTGGCGGTCAGTTCCGTTAGGCGCATCGGACTGTTGTGGGTTAACGTGTGCAGGACCGACAGGGCGGTGAAGCTGAGCTTTTCAATGGACGGCAGTCGAATATTGATCCGGGTCAGATTTTCAATCACTCGAACAAAATCGGCGACATCCAATTCTTTAGATAGATGTTTAGGTTTCATGTCTATAATATATAAGGAATTTATATAAATGTCTAATATAAAACGGGAATGGATGAGAAATGGAACTGAATGATTTTCGTGGAATCGCATCATAATAGCAGGATAAGCAGGATCTGCTCCAAACACCATGATGAAACGAGTGATGAGGCTTGAGATGGACATCCGCGGCATGCCTCCTGTTCATGCTGCTGCATAATCCGACTGCAGATCAAGAACAGGCACAGGACAAGCTTACGGTCACCCATGAAGGAAAAACCATCTCCGTGCTCAACCGCGACGCGCACAGCTTGGGGGTGTTTCCTCTACTGGACAAGGAACAATATAACGCGTGGGTTAACGAACTGGACCGGAAAACCTATAAGGAAGCGCAAAACGCGAGTTTTGACGCGGGGGGGCGCATTGTCGAGGGGAAGAACGGGTACAAGCTCGACCGCAGGGCTTTTTTGATGAAGTATTATGCGTATATGTACGAGACGAGCGGGCCGGCCGCGATTGAAGTTCCAACGTACCCGGTATTTCCGAAGGTCGATACGGAGCTGCTGGCGTCTTTGCGTTCCAAGCAAATCGGTTATTATATTACTTATTTCAACGCCGGCAACCGAGACCGTTCCCATAATATAGCTCTGGCGGCCGAAGCGATTGACGGTACGGTTATCTTTCCCGGTGAACGGTTCTCATTTAACCGGGTGGTTGGCATACGCACGACCGGCAGAGGCTACCGCCGGGCTGCTGTCATTGTGCGGGGCGAATTATCCGAAGGCGTGGGAGGCGGCATCTGTCAGGTATCCTCCACCTTGTTTAATGCTGCCGATCGGGCAGGGCTGAAGATTGTGCAGCGGTACTCCCACAGCCGTCATGTTCCCTATGTCCCTTCAGGCAGAGATGCAACCGTAAGCTGGGGCGGACCGGATTTTGTCTTTGACAACGCGTACAATCAGCCGGTCCTTCTGCGCGCGTTTGCTGGTGGGGGAAGCATGGGCGTGTCCATCTACTCGTCTGACGTGATCGAATACTTCCCGAAAAAGGTACCGAGCATCTCTCATCATCTGCCGGAAGAGGTACGAGACATCACCGCAAGTCAAAGCCCCGGATATCAGAATTAGAGCAGAGGCTTGCCCTTGAAGTGATCTTCGTGGCGCTAACTAGGGCTTAAGCTGCGCAGCGCACGGGCAAATCCGGCGATGCCTTGCCCAATGCATTCCGTCTGTGCACGCGCGAACGTAAACCTGACGAATCCGGCATCCGAACCGTACACGCTGCCAGGCACGAAAACGACGCCGTTCCGGATCGCCGCTTCCAGCAGCTTGGCGTCGTTGACTGGATCAGACAGCTTGCACCACAAATGATGTCCGCCTCTCGGAATATGGTATTGAATCAACCTCGGCAGTTCCTTCCGCAGCGCTTCGATTAGGAGATCACGCTTATACATCAGATTTGTCCGAAGGCGGCTGAGATGAGGTTCAAAAAAGTCCGATTCCAAAAACTGCGCCGCCACCTGCTGGGGAATGACGCTAAGTCCAAAATCCATCTGCTGCCTGGCATCCGCCAATCTGTGCACGACAGAATTCGGGGCAACCATCCAACCGATTCGCAGGCCCGAGGCCGCGATTTTGGAAAAAGATCCGATGTAAATGACGGAACCGGACGTATCCATTGATTTTAAAGGCATGCGTGGTAAGCCTTCGTAATCGGTTAGGCTGTACGGATCGTCTTCGATGATAGGCAGTCCCAGCTCGCTTGCGGCATAAAGGAGCTTTTGGCGCCTGTCATCGGCAAGAAGCGTACCTGTTGGATTTTGAAAATTCGGATTCGTAAATATCATCTTGATGCGGTGTTTTTTGTACAGCCCACGGATTTCTTCCGGCCTCATGCCGTCCTGATCTACGGGAAGCCGGAAGATCCGCAGTCCCGCCGACTGGAACATCGGCAGCGAATAATAATAGGATGGGTCCTCTATAGCAACAGCGTCGCCAGGGGACAGCAGGCATTGCGTAATTAAAAATAAGGATTGCTGAGATCCGGAGGTGATCAGGATGGTTGATTCCGTCGCCTGAACCCCGCGGTATCCGGCCAAATATCGAACCAGAGCCTGCCGGAGCGGAATATATCCCTGCGGGTTGTCGTATCCCAGGTAAGAAGCGTACTGATGACTGCTCATGATTTCACTGATTTCCTTTGTTGGGGCCAAATCCCCCGCGAGTTCTCCACTTGCAAAGTCGACCAGAGAGGGATCCTGGCTGAGGGCCTCCCGAATTCTCCGGAGAAACGGAAGATTCGGAAGAAAGCTTCCGCCTTCGGCATACCGGTTCCAGTTTGGTGTATGTTTCGGTGAAGCGCCCCATTTATACTGGCTCACCCGAGTTCCGCTGCCCGAACGGCTTTCGAGGATTCCGAGCGAACGGAGTTCCGCAAAAGCCTGTACGACCGTGCTCCGGTTTACGCCGATCTGCTCGGCCAATTTCCTTTCCGAAGGCAGCTGGCTGCCGGGCGGAAATTCCCCAAACGAAATTCGCCGCTCGATGTGGTCGGCAATTTGCTGATATAATGGTTTTTTACTTTCACGGTCAAGACCCCACATACTTTTCACTTCCTCGAACAACAATTGAACGACAATTTTTTGTCATCCTTTCCAATATATCTGATTCGCTTAATGATTTCCGTCTTTTTCTCACCGAAAATTTTGCGTTTTCATGAACATGCCCGTTTCATGTAGTGAAATGGATGGGCCGAGAAGCGATTTCAATGGCTGGTGTGTTCACGCCCGATGGTGATTATAATGAATCTGCAGCAAATCAACTTGACGGGCGGGTGAACAGCATGGTCTGGCTGATGGTTTTAGCCGTGATCGTATTAATATGGGGACTCTTCGCAACGATGAGAATTGGACAATCCCCAAGCAATAAAGAACAAAATCCACAATACTTTCAGGATACGGGCAAAAAATGGTTAAGGCTTCTAGGCTTCTATGGAATTAGCATTGTTGCGGCAGCAATAATTATCGTAATTTTGATTAAGTAATGAAGGAAAGGATGACGGCGGGTTCACTGCAGGTCTGATTTTCCTGTCAAAGAGGCCTTGACCAAATTCAACAGAAGCTGAACAAGCAGTCCATTTAAGGACTGCTTGTTTGTTTTTACGAGACAGAAGTAGGTAGACCCGTTGGCCCGCCGCCGCTGGAATCGGGCATCCGCTTCATTCGATCTAACAGCATTCCGTCGGATGACGGGTTCTCCCCCACTACAAAATCCTTCATGTAATAACTGAGATAATCCCCATAGCGGCTGTCCGTCTGCAAGAGGAGTTCGTCCACAAAATAAGCGCCATAAGGTATATCGTCTTTCAGCAGTGTACTTAGGGCACCATAAATCCCGCACGCAACCTGAAAATAAGTGGCGTTGGTATGATAGATCGGATAAATCTCGTCGCTGCTAAGGACGTTGTACATGTAGCGTTCCTTATCCGGGTAAACGAGCAGAACACCCACAAGATCCTGTCCGCCAACTTCGCCGACGGAAGGATCCAGCACCTGATGATTCCAATCCCACAAGTCGTCGATCGTATCCAAATGTCCGCGAATTAAATCAATCGTGTATTCGCTAACACGGTATATAAAGCCCGTTTCAAGATCGAAAGCATGTCCAAGCGACAGAACCTCCTCGTGCGGCATAAGAGATCCGTAAAATTGCTTATCCCCAAGCGTAACTTTAAATTCAAGCTCATAGACGGGGAGCTGCATGATGAATGGAATCCGTCGCTTCATAAATACCGGATAGTTCAGAATCGCTTCATCGAGAAAGCATTCCGGTGACCATGTGGAATAAATCGTTTTGCCTTTGAGCAGAGAGCGGTCCTTATACAGGGAATTGTCATGTTCAACAATAAAGCAGGCCAGCGGCTTATCACCGGAGTTCTTGTTCAGGAGCTGAATAGCCATCCACTGTACCACACCCGGGTTCATTCCTGAACCAATGATGGCTTTCGAATTCGCAACTGATTTCCGACCTTCCTGAAACACATGATAGCGTTCCAGCAGGGAATATTCAGCAAGGCGTTCAATTTCATCAACGGCAGGACATTCCAGCGCTGTGTTGATATAATGGACACCCGCTTGATCGCAGCAATGAAGCATATCAACCGTATCGGCCCATGACACATCAATCACATGCGTCGTGCCGGTATCCGACAAATGCAGGCGGAACCGTTCCAGATTGGTTAGATCGAATTGGTGCAGTGAAGCTTGTTGAATCAAGCGGGGCATAAATGAGCTATAGTATGCCATATCCTGTTGATTCAAATCTATCAGGTGAATTTTGCTGTGCAAAATGAATGAATGGATTGGATCCCGGGCGTCCCCGAGGGATTTCTCCAAAACGGATAGTATCGCTTTCGCAACACCGCCTGCACTACCAAGAATCGAAATAACTGTCCTCGATTTCTTCATGATGTTCAACCCCTTTCTATCTTTACCGTATTCATAGATTGATAGAAAGGATTGTTCGTGCACCTATTACAGCTGCCTTTTTTGTAATCAACAATGTAAGGAACCGAATGTGATTTTAATTCCTGTGTCTGGAGATGATGATAGTAGTGAGGATTGCTGCTGCTCTAGGATCACACTTCTCGTGATGTCGTATGGTAAATAAGTGTAGGAAGGTTTGTCAGTTTAAGGCGGCGAAGAATACATGGCAAGTCTTGTAACAAGTAGAAATGAAGATAATACAATGAGTCATAACAAGCCAAGGAGAATGGAAGACAATGATGGAACAACTCAAAGCTTGGGCCAAACAATTAAAAAGACAGGTATTCATACTCTATTACGCCTATCGGGACATACGCTCCCCATGGTATGCAAAGCTGTTTTCCATGTGCGTCGTTGCCTATGCGTTCAGCCCCATAGATTTAATACCGGACTTTATACCTGTCATTGGTTATGCGGATGATCTGATTTTGATCCCGCTGGGCGTATTGGCTGCTATAAAAATGATGCCTGGAGAGGTCATTGAGGATGCCAAAAAGAAATCGGATGCTCGCATGAACCAAGGGAAACCGGTGAATTGGGTTGCGGGTGTTCTGATTATTTTATTATGGGCAGCTGTGCTGGCCGCGGTATTGATTTACCTGTACACCCGTTTGATGAAACGTGCTGATTTATAGTCGCCCGCCCGATCGGCTTGAGTGATGGCCCGTTCTTATGTTTCAAGAATCCCGCAGCTTCTCCCGATACTCGGATGGAGTACAGTTGTAAACTTTGCGGAACTGGCGGGCGTAATAGTTCTGGTCCCGAAAGCCGCTTTCAAGCGCAACCTGGGAGATGGATAGACCGGGATGGCGAAGTAGCGTGCAGGAATAGTCCAGACGCTTGCGAATGACATAATCCATCGGTGTTGTGTGATAGTTGCGGGTAAAGACGCGCTGAAACTGGCGGGTGGACAGGTAGGCCTTGTCGGCCATCGCTTGAAGGGTGATCGGCTGAAGAAAGTGCTCCTCTATGTAAGTGACGGCTTCACCGATCCGCAGCGCCTTGTTGTCTTCGGGTCCGCTGCCGATCTGATAATAGCGGGAGAGCAGGCCGACCAGCGCGGTAAAATAAGAACGAATCATCAGACGATAGCCCTGTGGCTGCAGCTCACACTCGATCAAAATCAGATCAAGCAGTCTTGTCGCTTCTTGCAGCTGCGCTTCGTTCAGCGTCAGCATACCCTTGAAGTTCATTTCCTTGCGGTAAAATGGTTCGATGTAGAAGAGCGCTTGAAAGCCAGGCAGTAATCTTAGTTCGGACAGCTGCAGAAGCTGCTCGGGCTGGAACATGACGTTGATGTATTCAATACTGTCGACGTTTTTGTATCCATGGGATACGCCGCTGTGAATCAAGAATACCTGGCCGGCTGTAACGGGGTATTCCCTCCCTTCAATGATATGTACGGCGCTGCCCGACAAAATGACGACAAGTTCGGAGAAATCGTGGCTGTGCACAAAATATTCGTGAGTTAGCGGACATTTCTGGATACGGAACGTAAATCCCGGCTCGAGCCCGATGTCCATGGCAAACAGTCTGGTCATCATGTCCACATTATGCTAAACAATGTCGGCATCGTCAAGGCGAAGATCGGCGTCCCGCGCTACCATTAAGTTTACGGGCCAACACAAGGCGGATCGATCTGCTATCGGCTTCGAGATTGTCAATTTGGGGAGGTACATATGAATTTATGGTGGAATGAAAGGACGAATCAACCCGTGAAGCCGGTTATTCTTTTCCTGGGGGACAGCATTACGGCCAGCGGTCATTATATCCGGTACACCGAAGCTTGGCTCCGTCAGCACCGGCCGACGATGGACATGAAGCTGGTTCCATGCGGCGTGCCCAGTGAAACCGTATCGGGACTCAGCGAAGCGGCACACCCGTTTCCGCGCCCCTGCATACACAATCGGCTTCAGAATGCGCTTGAGACGGCATCGCCGGGAATCGTTGCCGCCTGTTATGGTATGAACGACGGGATTTACCATCCTTATTCCGAGGATCGTTTAGCTGCCTATCAAGAGGGGACGTATCGTCTAGTCGAACGCAGCCGCGAGGTTGGTGCAAAGGTCGTGCTGATGACGCCTCCTCCCTTTGACCCGATTTCCATGAACGCCGAGCTTTTGCCCGAAAACGCGCCGGATTTCAGTTATCTCACACCATTCCTGGAGTATGACCGCGTTCTCGAGCAATATTCCGCGTGGCTCCTGTCAGCCGGCGATGTGGCCGACCAGATCATCGACTTTCGCAGTTCCCTGCTGGCTCATACAAAGGAACAAAGAGCACTGGATCCAGCTTACAGCGCAGGGGACGGCATTCATCCAAACCGTGCCGGGCACTGGGTTATGGCCCGTACGCTTCTCAAGGAATTGTTCGGCGCAGAACCTGGTGTTATTCCTGAAGTAGATGCGATTTCGAGATCGCTCGCTGAAGAAACGGATTGACACCTAAAAATCAACCGGATTATAGTTAGGTCACTTCAACAAAGGGGAGGGACAGAGGAACGATGAATTTGCTGCAAATGCTGCGGACGCGGAAATATTTACAGCGGATCTTGCTCAGCTTTATGCTCGTTGTCGCCACGCTGGCGGTGGCCTCCCTATTTATGAACGCCTTCGCACGCGACAAGGTGCTCAGCCTTCAGAACGAAGCCGACCGCAAGCTGCTGACTCAAATCAACTATAACATCGAAAACATGAACGGCATCGTCAAGGATCTGGCGGTATCCTTATTCAACGACGAAGAGCTGATCGCACTGAAATCCGGAGCGGATTACAAGCAGAGCATTCTGAAGATCGAGCGCCTGAATCAGACCGTAGCGGCGTCTCCGTATCTCCACGCTGCCGTCTTTTATAACGGGGCACAGCACCGGTTTTTCTCATCGCTCAACCATGATATGGACAACAGGCTGCTGTATCAAAGGCTGGGGGATTATATGTCGTCCCGCAGCGACCTGCCGAAGCTCCAGTTGATTCCGTTGGATCTGGACGGCGGAAATGAAGGGATCGACGTGTTCGCCTTCTTCATTTATGACGGACCATCCCTAGGTTCGGTAAATGATAACGTCCTGATTTTGACCGTCAAGCCAGGATGGATGTTGGATAACGTGAAAGCGCTTAATCGTGTCGCAGAGAGGGAGAACGACATGCTGTTCGTGACCGACGGTGACGGGCGCATGCTGATCTCCAACGACCGGTCGCTGCCGGAGGGGCTGGGCGTCAAAAAGGATCTGCTTCCGCGAATCCAATCTTCCGGGAGTACGCTGGACTCTTTTATCTATAAGCACGGCTCGCTTAAATATAAGGTGACGTATTTGAGCAAAGGACTGAACAACTGGCAAATCGTCAGCCTCCAGAATTATAACGATGTGCTCGGCAGCGTCCGGCAGATGAAGTGGACGGAGATGGCTGTGACGTTGTCCGTCGCGGTCTTGGCTGTGCTGCTGTCCGTGTTCTTTTCGTTGCGTCTGTATAAGCCGGTCGGACAGCTGTTGACGCTCGTGCCGCCGCAGCGGCGCGATGCTCCCCCGGCGAAGGATGAGCTGTCGATCATCGCCGCCAACGTAACGGAAATGATCGGGAAGCTGAAGGGGCTCGAGCAGGAGAGGGCATCCCAGTGGAACATCGCCAAGGTCTATCATCTGCGCAGCCTGATCGGTCTCAGCGAAGGAGTAAACGAGCTGGAGTTTCGGCGGATCAGAGAGCAGTACGGGCTCGATATCGCCTATCCATCCAGACTCCGTCTGGCTCTGGTCCAGATTGATGACGTACAGAGCCTTGCCCGCGGTCAGGGATCCCAAGCGGAATCGCTGCTGTATTTCGCGATAGCCAATATTGGCCAGGAATTGCTCCGCAAACAGGGGTCCTGCGAGGCCGCAGACATGAAAAGCGGGCATCTCGTCTTTATATCCGGCGGGGAATTCAAGGATCTTACATCGCTTGCCGATCGTTTCCGGGAGCTGCAGCAGACCATCCTTCAATATTATCGGGTCACCTTTACGGTCACGCTCAGCGACCTTTTTGATGACTACCGCGAAATCACGATGCATTATAATTTGGCTGTCCGCCACGCCAATTACCGTATGGTTTTCGGCAAGGGTGCGTTAATAGAGCCGGAACGGGTCCGAAGCTGCGAGGCAAACGATACGTTCCGCATTCCGCAGGAAGTGGAGCGGCGCCTGACGGAAGGATTAAAGAGCGGCGATCTGGGCGAGACGGAGCAGGCGATCCGCCGCTGGAGAGAGCTGATCGGCGGGTTCAGCTTCGAGAACATGTACTCCGCGCTGCTGCATCTGGCGGTCACGCTCAGCAATACGCTGGGCGAGATGAACCAGCACAATCTGAACCCGGTATCGGTCAACGTTCAGGCCATCAACAGGCGCATTCTCGAGAAAGAAACGTTGGATGAAATCGAAACGGTGCTGCTCGACGTCGTTCGCGAGGTATTCGAACAGCGGCGGAACGGGCGTGAAGACAAAAACAGGCTGCTTGCCGATACCGTAAAAGAAATGATTGACAAGCACTATGCCGATCCGGATCTCAATGTGCAGCGGATCGCCGATATGCTGAAGATGAGCTCGGTTTACATCGGGCAGGTGTTCAAGGCGCAGGAAGGAACGACAGTCGTCGACCAGATAAACGCTACCCGCCTGGCCCATGCCCGAACGTATTTGGAACAGCAGGAGCTGACCGTGGCGGAAATTATGGATAAGGTCGGCTTTGGCAACGAGAGCTACTTTTACCGTTTATTTAAACGCCGTTACGGAACCACGCCCAAGGAGTACCGCCTGAAATCCGCCATAGAGAGAAGCATATGAACGTGATGTAGACCCGCACGGGAGAACCTCTTTCCCTGGCGGGTCTTTTGTATGCCCAAGAGGGCTGAAGCCCTGTAAATACAGAAATCCGGCATCTATACAGCCCGTCAGTACAGTGATCCTGCAATTGTACAGTACGCAGCAGTAAGGGTTTTAAGCTATCGTTAGATGTGCAAAGCCTGACACCAGGCAGAGCGCAAAGGAGGAAAGGGGCTTACGATATGTTGAATAAGGTTTCACTGGCGGGTGACACAGAAAACAGCCGGATTGTGCCAGAAACGGGACAAACCGGACCACTACCCTCACCGGATATGCCGCCAAAGCAGCGCAAGCAACAATCGGTCATCCGGAAGGAGCTGCGCCATTTCCGTAACAACCGGGAGCTGTTCCTGCTCTCATTGCCGGGAATATTGTATAAGCTGATATTTGCCTATATTCCGATGGTGGGGCTCATCATCGCCTTTAAAAATTATCGGTACGATCTGGGCATCTTCGGCAGCAAATGGGTGGGACTGGAAAACTTCCGTTATTTATTTTCTACGGATACCGCCTGGCGGATTACGCGCAACACGGTGCTGTACAATGCCGGCTACATCTTGGTGACCACCGTCGCGGCGCTGCTGCTCGCCATCCTGATGAACGAAATCAAGCAGAAATGGAGCAAGTTTTATCAGACCGCCTTGTTCCTGCCGCATTTTCTGTCCTGGGTACTGGTCGGTTACGTGGCGTATGCTTTCTTGAACCATGCGGACGGGCTCATCAACCGGACGCTGCAAGCGTTCGGGATGGATCCGGTGAGCTGGTATCAGAACGCGGCCCCGTGGCCGGTCATTCTCATTCTGGTTCATTTATGGAAGGCCGTCGGTTTCAACACGCTCATCTATTTCGCGGGAATTTTGGGGATCAACGGAGAATATTACGAGGCGGCAAGGATCGACGGGGCGACCAAATGGCAGATGGCCCGCAAGATCACCCTCCCGCTGCTGTCGCCGCTGGTCATCATTCTCCTGATTTTGTCCATCGGCAACATGTTCCGCGGTGATTTCGGCCTGCATTACTTCATTCCGAACAATTCAGGTTTCCTGTACGGGTCCACCGATATTATCGACACTTACGTGTACCGCGCGCTGCGGGAAATCGGGAACGTGAGCATGTCGGCGGCAACGGGCTTTTACCAATCGGTTGTCGGCTTCGTCCTGGTTCTGCTGGCCAACGGCATCGTGCGCAAAATCAATCCCGACCATTCTTTGTGGTAACGAGGTGACGTAAAGTTGACGAAAACATTGGAGCTGTCGAAAATATTGATCAACCTGCTGTTTATCATCCTGTCCGTCTTGGTCGTGCTTCCGTTTCTGCTCGTCATTGCCGTATCACTAACCGACGAAAAGGCATTGTCCCGGGACGGGTATCAATTTATCCCAAAATCGTTCAGCCTGGAGGCGTACCGCTATCTACTGGACGCCCCGGAGGTGATGATCAAGGCATACGGGGTAACGATCACCGTCACGGTGATCGGATCGCTCGTCGGCCTGCTGCTCACCGCGATGACCGCTTACGTCATTTCCCGGCCGGATTACCGCTACAACCGGATGACGACCTTTTACGTATTTTTCACGATGCTGTTCAGCGGGGGACTCGTTCCTTCCTATATTTTAATGACCCAGTACCTGCACCTCAAAGACAGCCTGCTGGCACTCATACTGCCGGTGCTGCTGTCACCGTTTAACATCATGGTCATGAAAGGGTTCATGTCCAAGATACCGCTTGAGATCATCGAATCGGCGAAAATGGATGGGGCGAGGGAATTCCGGATTTTCTTCCGCATCATTCTCCCTTTGTCCACGCCGGCATTGGCTACGTTGGGCTTGCTGATCTCGTTCTCTTATTGGAACGACTGGTTTAACGCGATGCTGTACATCGACGATCCGGGTAAGGTACCGCTGCAGCTGCTGCTGGTCCGAACGCTGAACAGCATTGAATTTCTCACGACGAATACCGAGTTTGCGACGCAGTTGGGCATCGACCTGGCGAGCTTCCCGAACAATTCCGCCCGGATGGCGATCGCCGTGCTGGCCGGCGGACCGATGCTGATCATCTTCCCGTTCTTCCAGCGGTTTTTCGTGAAAGGGCTTACGGTTGGCTCCCTCAAGGGTTAACATACACGCAAGCGATTATAAAAACAGGAGGTCACACAGATGAAGAAAAAGTGGTTTGGCGTGCTGGCGTTTATCCTGCTGGCAGCGACCGTCCTTGCCGGATGCGGCGGCGGAAAAAGCGCGGACGGAGGCGGAGAAACGGCCGGATCAACGGATGTGAAGAACGAGAGCGGATTGAAGCCCGTCGAGCTGACCTGGTATTATCCGTTGTCCCAGCTCCAGCCCGATCAGCAGAAGGTGCAGGACGAAGTCAACAAAATCGTCAAAGAAAAGATCAACGCTACCGTCAAGCTGATGCCGGTCTCCATCGGCGACTACGTGCAAAAAATGAACACCGTGCTTGCAGCAGGCGAGAAATTCGACATTCTCTGGACCGGCTACATGCTGAAGCCGGAGGAGCTGGTACGCAAAGGAGCCATCCAGCCGCTTGACGATCTGCTGAATCAATACGCGCCGGAGCTGAAATCCGATGTGCCGCAGGTGATGTGGGACGGCCTGTCCGTCGACGGCAAGATCTACGGCATCCCTAACCAGCAGATCAACGGTTCCCGCTACGGATTTATCGTGCTGAAGGAGCTTGCCGACAAGTATAAACTGGACACCACGAAGATTAAAAAGATTGAGGATATTGAACCGTTCCTGAAGCAGATCAAGGACAATGAACCGGATATGATCCCGTTCGGTATCTTCGGCACTGATTTTATCAATCCGCAGGTGCATGACGACAAATATTGGATCGTGCCGGGACTTGATGACCACTTCTACATCAAGACGGATGACCCGACCTATACGCTTCAACGTTATCCGGAAGAAGAGCTGAACAATTTCCGCCTGGCCAGCAAATGGTACAAGGAAGGTTACATTTACAAGGATGCGGCGACCGTGAAATCGGGTGACTTCAAAGGCAAGATCGCGGTGGATTACCATATCGTTCTGAAACCGGGCGTCGAAGCTGAAGTCAAGGCGAGAAACGGCGGACACGACGTGGTCATCATCCCGCTCAGCAACTGGTTCTCCAACGGTTATTCGGCGACCACCAATCAATCGATCAGCCGCACTTCGCCGAATCCGGACCGGGCGATGATGCTGCTGAATCTCGTAAACACTGACAAGGAGCTGTACAATCTGCTCTGCAACGGCCTGGAAGGCGTTCATTACGAGAAGCAGTCCGGCGAATACATTAGCGCACTCCCGGATTCCCGATATAAACCGAATATGGACTGGGTGTTCGGCAGCGTATTCAATTCCTACCTGAAGGAAGGCCAGCCGGAGAACGTCTGGGAGGAAACGAAGAAGATCAACGAAACAGCCGAAATCAATCCGGTCGGGGCGTTCAAATTCAATTCGGAGCCCGTCAGCACCGAGATTGCCAACCTGAACGCGGTATGGGGCGAATACAAACGCGGACTTGTGACCGGGACGCTCGATTTTGACGAAACCTGGCCGGTGCTCTACGGCAAGCTGAAGGAAGCGGGCGAGGATAAGTATGTGGAGGAGGTGAAGAAACAGTTTGAACAATTCCTGAAAGACAAGGGGTTGAAAAAGTAAGAAGTTCATTTAAGGCAGAGAAGCGCAAGCAGCGCACGGATAATGGGGAGAAACCTGCTGTCATGGGCGGCTTCATTGGAAGCTTACAACGGGACCGGAGCCGGCCCTAATCCATGCTGAAAGGAAAGAGAAGCCATGGCAAAAAAACGGTTGCTCGCGTTTCTCGCGGCCATCGTGCTGATCACGTTCACCCCGTCTCCGCCGCCAGCTGCAGCGGATGAAGCCGTCATCAAACCAACGGGAAAATCGCTGTATGTAGCCATAAATGGCAGCGACACGAATAATGGATCCAAGAACCACCCGTTTAAAACGCTGGAGAAGGCAAGAGATGCCATCCGGAAGCTGAAAGCGAAAGATGGCCTGCCCGCCGGCGGCGTGACGGTGTATCTGCGTGAAGGGCGGTACGAACGATCAGGCAGCTTTGATTTGAACGAGCAGGACTCCGGCGAAGCCGGGAAGCCGATTAAGTATACGGCTTATCCAGGCGAAAAGGTGACCTTGTCCGGATCGAAACGCATTGAAAAATCCGCCTTCACACCGGTCACCGACCAAGCGACTCTTAACCGGATCATCAGTCCCGAGGCGAGACAAAAAGTGCTGGTAGCCGACTTGGCAGGCGAGGGGATTACCGATTACGGCGAGCAAAGCCGCCACGGCTACTATCTTGCCAACGATCTGAGCAAAGTCCCTCCGATGGAGCTGTACGTCAACGGGCAGGGAATGACCTTGGCGAGATGGCCGAACCAAGGGACGGTACAGATGGATGAAATCATCGATCCGGGCCCGACGCGGAAAGATCCGAACGGGGAGGTACATACGCGCGGAGGAACCTTTTCCTATTCGTATGACCGGCCCCAGTACTGGACCCAGGCGGACGATATTTGGCTGGACGGAATTTTCGGCTACAGCTGGGAATGGTCCTACAACAAAATCGCCTCCATTGACATTGCCGCCAAAACCATTACCCTCCGCTACGGAGAGATGAGCGGCCTGCTCAAAAACTGGTATCCGGATTTTCATTTTGCGCAAAACCTGTTGGAAGAAATCGATATGCCGGGCGAGTATTACATCGACCGCCAGGCGGGTAAGCTGTACTTTTTGCCGAACGCCGAATTTACAGCGGCGAATCCGACGATCGAGGTTACAATGCTGAAAACGCCGATGATCAATGCGCTGAACGCTTCGTACATCGACTTTTCCGAGCTGGTCATGGGAAATGGACGCGACTCGGCAGCGGTAATTATGGGCGGCAGCCACGTGCGTATCCTGAACAGCGAAATCCGCAATTTCACGAACAGCGGCGTGCTGGTCAATACGCAGAGCCGATTCTATTACAATGATTTCCAAGGCGTTCCGGGAACCGACCATGCTATCATCAGCACGCATATCCACCATATCGGCGGGACGGCGGTCACGCTGACGGGCGGTGACAAGACGACGCTCCAGCCGGGAAACAACGTCGTGGAGAATTCGCACATTCATGATTTTGCTTATTACCATAAAGCATACAATCCCGGCGTTCTTCTCTCCGGTGTCGGCAACCGCATGGTGCATAACGAACTGCATGACGCGCCACATCCCGGCGTGCTGATCTTCGGCAACGACCATGTCGTCGAGTACAACAACATATACGATGTGTGCAAAACCTTCTCGGACCTCGGGGCTATTTACATGAACGCGGGCGAAACACCGCAGCAGCGGGGTACCGTCATCCGCAGGAATTATTTTCACAATATTGGAGAAAGCAAGGCCGGCGTGGAGGGCGTCTATCCCGACAACTTCACCATGGGGCTTCAGATCGACGAAAACATCTTCTACAAAATGGGCAATTCGGCGATCAAGAACAACGGCGGCGCACATATTTTGTCCCGGAACAATATTTTCGTAGACAGTAAAGTTCCTTATGATTACGCGGACATCTACCTTGGAGATCAGCCGGACAATCAAATCCCGAAAAACTACATGCCGAAATGGCAGGCGCTGTTCGCTGCCAACAACGATTTTGTAGGCACACCTTATTTGATCAAGTATCCCGAGCTGGCCAACTTTTTTACAGAAAACCGTTATTATCCCGATACCAATACGTTCCAGGGCAACGTCATCTACAACCCGACCATTCCGCGAAGCACGACGACCAATACCAACGGAGCGTATGACAAATTCGGGCTGGTTCAGTATGCCCATAACTTTGTTACGGCGGAGGATCCGGGCTTTGTGGATCTGGCGGGCGGTGATTTGTCGCTGCGGCCGGATGCGGCCGTATTCAGCGCCATACCTGGCTTTCCCAACATCCCGTTCGGAGAGATCGGCATGAACGGCAGCGCCGGCACCAGCACAGGTCAGGACAGTCACCCTGTTCAAGGAGTTGCCGTCTATAACGACAACGTTACGGTCGACCGCTGGAAAACGGTTAAGCTGCAAACGGCGGTCCTGCCATGGAACGCAGACCATCCGGCCCTGACCTTCACGTCTGCCGATCCGGGGATCGCAACGATAGATGACGCCGGGGTCATTACCGGACAGTCTGTCGGCCAAACCGTGATCACAGTGGCATCTGTGGAAAATCCGCAGCTGACGGCTTCAGTGAACGTAACCGTGGAAGCCGGCGACGGCATTATGGAGTTCACCGATTTCGAATCGGGCGCAAATGGATGGCCCGTGGACGCCAACCGGAGCATCGTTAAAGTGGATGACAACCGCTGGTACAAGGTACTGAACGGCGCGTCCGCGCTGAGCAGTAAAAAGTTCTCCGATTATGAGCTGACCTTCAAGCTGAAGACGCCGGGGACGATCGGCGAAAACGCGACGCTGTATATATTCGACCGCCAGGCGGGCAGCGGTTCAAGCCGTATCGGATATAAAACCCGGGCTGACGGAACTTCGTCATGGCTGCTGTATAACTCGGCATGGTCCGTGCTGAAGGAAGTCAAAATGCCTGAACATGATTTGAAGCCGGGCACGGAATATGCCGTCAAAATGCTCGTTAGGGGCGGCGATATCAGCGTGTACGTGAACGGCGAGTTCCGGCTGAAAGGCACGGATCCGGGACATAACGCCGAGGGGCAGGTCGGGTTCTACGTCAACAACGTCAGCGAGATGATGTTCGATGACATCCAGTTCAAGGCGTTGACCACCGATCTGGCCGGCATCATTCCGGCGGAGAACCGGATTCGGCTGGCTGCCGGAGAGAGCAAGCAGGTCCAGCTGACGTTTGATCCCGCGGATACACCGGATACGGATGTGACTTGGCAATCGGCGAATCCATCGGTGGCTGAAGTCAATGACACGGGCGTCGTCAGCGCCGTGTATGAGGGTGAGACGGTCGTCACGGCCGTATCGAAGGTAAACCCGCTGATCAAGGCGGATATCGCGGTCACCGTCTCGAACGTCATGCATGAGACCGATTTTGAATCCGGAGGAAACGGCTGGCCTGTCGATCCCAATCGGAGCATTGCTGCCGATCCGGACGGTAACCGCCGCTATAAAATCTTAAACGGCGCCACTGGCCTGCTGGACCGAAACTTCTCGTCCTACCAGCTTGAATTCAAGCTGAAGACGCCTTCCGTCATGCCTAACGACGGGGTGCTGTATATTTTTGACCGCCAGGACGCCACGGGATCGACGCGAATCGGCTACAAAACAAGGACCGACGGCAGCTCGGCATGGATGCTGTACGACACCGCCTGGCAGAAGATCAAGGAAGAGGCGCTGCCCGCGCAAGACCTGCAGCCGGATACGGAATATGACATCAAGGCGGTTGTCAAAGACGGTGACATCCAGCTCTATGTGAACGGGGAACGGAGACTATCCGGCACTGACCCGGGACATAAACCTTCCGGCAAAGTCGGTTTCTATGTGAGCGGTTTCGATTACATGCTGTTCGACGATATCCGTTTCTCGGTAGTTCCTTAAACTTGCTGTTGTTTAGGGTTTACTTCGGCGCTCTCTCCCTGAAAGGAGGGAGCGCTTTTACGATTCCTGGTCTGTTATCGCTGTCTCAATTTGAATCAATGGTCGATACTGTGAATCTTATACGTCTTCATCGTGCTAAATGTGAGCAATGCGTTATTCATGGATAGCGATATTCTCGGATACGTAAAGATTTGTACCATGACAAAACGATAAAACACCTCAAGGAGGGACAATATGATTCGATGTTTATTTCGGGCCGTCTGGAACGGAGAGGGCAGCCCGCGATCTTTTTTTCGGGCCCAGGAAAGAGAGCTTTCGCTTGCCGATGCGATGGAGCGGCTGCAGGTCGTCCATTTAAGTCTTTTTGCCGATCAAGAACAGTTGTTTCTTTATTATGAATGTCTGGACACGCCGGTTCTTCCGGATAGCTTGCTTACTGAAACCGGAGAGCGGCTCGCGGAATGGCCGGGTGGCACACCGGGAAGACGATGGGTACCGATGACTGATATTTTTCATTACCAGCACCCTATGTCGAATTCGCAATGGGCCCGTGTCCATAAGGAATGCACACCTTACGGAAGAATCGCTCTGCTGGAGCCGGAGCAAACGGCAAGCTATGTATATTATCACTACCAATACCAGGAGGAAAAACCGGGAGACGGCGATAAGTACGGCATGATCGGCATGCACGAGAACGTTTTGTTTTTCTACTCGGAGCTGCCGGAGACGCTCACACCTGTGTCTTATGAGGGCCGGTTAAAAACGTCGCTGAAGCCCGAAAACTGGGCCGAGGCCATGGAGCCTCATTTTATCAAGTGGGAGGGGGCTCCTGACGGACAGGACATTTGGCGCAAGCTGATGCTTGTGCTTGAAGTGCGCAGCCCGGCTGAAAAAAGGGGGGCTCAACATGCGTAATTCGTTATGCCTGAACGGAGACTGGGATTTCATGCCGCTGTATGATCAACCCCAATCCCGCCAGCTGCCGGAGAACATCGTGTATGATCAGCACAAGGTGCAGGTCCCATCCAGCTGGAGGCGGACTTACAAGCAGGGCACCGGCCGGTCGTTTGGGAACTTACCCGAATACGGATATGTCCCAATGGACCTGTACGATTATCCGAAGGAATGGGACGCCGCCGAGGCGGGCGTGCTGCACCGGAGCTTCCGGCTTCCGGACCGCATGGCCGGACAGCGGATCGTGCTGCGCCTAGATGGTATCATGCAGAAGGCCGTCATCTATTTGGACCGGGAGAAAATCGCCGTGTGGGAAGACGGCTACCTGCCGCTAAGGCTGGATATTACATCCCGGGTGCAGCCGGATCGTGATCATCACCTGCACGTCGTTTGCGGGGGCTTTGACCGCGTGACCCTTCCATCGGGCACGCAAAAAGTAACCGGACTTACCGGTTCCTGGTTCGGCACCGTTTGCCGGGGCATATGGCAGGACGTTTACTTGGAAGGTTATCCGGAATTGTCACTGGAGGATGTCAGCATCCGCACGTCCGTCCTGAAAGGGAAACTGGAGGTGCATGCAATTGCCGGAGGAGCTTCCACCGAGATAGAGCACAATTCGGGAGAGATGGAGCAGAATACGGTGCAGATCAGGCTTGTCGTACGGGAGCTTGGCGTGTTGAGCGGGAATGAGCATCATGTGGAGCATGCCCAAGCATCCGCGACTCATCCGGATTCAAACCCGGTTCTTGCAGCGAGTGCAGCGGCTGTTCCTGTTGACGGTGCCGTTATTCAGCTTCCAAGGCTGTGCGAAAACGAGCGGGACGGGGCCGCATACCGCGCCTCCTTCATTCTGGATTGGACGGACGCCCATCAGTGGAGTCCGGATTTCCCATTCCTCTATCGGGCGGAGCTTGAGCTGCTAGTGGATGAGCGGGTCATCGACCGCTGTCATATTACGTTCGGGTTCCGGGAGTTCTGGTGCGAAGGACCGCGGTTTGTCCTGAACGGCATTCCGATCAATCTGCGCGGAGATTCCTGGCATTTTCAAGGCGGGGTGCAGCAGACGGAAGCCTACATCCGGAACTGGTACCGGATGTGCCGCTCCGTTGGCGTGAACAGCATCCGGCTGCATGCCGAGCCGTACCCTGAGGACTACGTGCGCATCGCCGATGAAGAAGGCATGCTCATCGTGGATGAAACCGCGATATACGGCTCGGGCAAATCGATGCAGGCAGACCATCCGGCTTACCTGGAAAACTGCCGGAACCATGTCCGGCGCCTTGTACAGCGGGACAAAAACCACCCGTCCGTCATCTTGTGGAGCGTACAGAATGAGATGCGCTGGGTCGACGGGCGTGACGGTTTCAAAACGCATATCCCCGGCCTGATGGCCGCCATCCGCGAGCAGGACCCGACGCGGCCGATTCTTGCTGAAGGAGACAACCGTCTTCTGTCGAAAGAAGATACGGAGGTGGAGAGCCGCCATTACAATATCGACGGCACGATCGGCCAGTGGGACCGTGACGTTCCGCTAACGTTCGGCGAGCATGGCGGGTGGTGGTACATCTGCCCGCAGAACAGCAGTATGTATGTCGGACTGCGAGCTTACTGCGGGACAGATGAGAGCACGGCCGGGCTTGCCGAAAAAGAGCGGCTGTTTGTGGAATATGCCCGGCGTCAGGGCGTATCCGGCCTTTCGACCTTCAACTTTGCGCATTATTTCATGCGGGCGATGCCTGACCGTGACGTGATGTTACCGCCTGCCGATCCCGGCCAACCCGGCCAGCCCGGCGTCCAGCCGAAGCGGATCCCCGCCTATTCACTGACCTTGAACAACGGTCTGCTGCCTGAAGAGTATCCGGCTTATTCTCCAAATCCGGCCTTTGCCATCATGGCCAGAGCATTCAAGCCGGCCACCATCATCGCGGCCGAATACAATCGCTGTTTTTACGATGATGCGCCGGTTCACCGCAGCTTCGACGTGTACAATGATACCCTTGCGGCGCAGGACGTCCGGGTGGAATGCAAGATCAGGCAGGGAGGGAGGCTGGTTCACGAGCAAAGCTTTGACTTCCGCCAAGCTCCGGCTGAGCACCAAATCATCTCGCTGCAATGGACCCCGGAATCTGTGGATGCAGAAGAACGGGCTGAGCTGACCGCGCAACTGATGCATGACGGGCAGCTTGTGCATGAGCTGCGTATCGAATACAGATTGGTACCCGCCAGGCTGCGCAGCGAAGCGGTAGAAGTCGGCAGGGAAGCATTCTTTTGGGGGCCGGCCGGCGAGTATGACATGATCCGCCGGATGATCCCTGAATGCGCAGCAATAGAGCGGGAAAGCTTGGCAGGACTGCCAGCGGACAGCTTACTCATCATCGGCACCTATGCCGAGGATGCGGACGGCTGGCTGGAAGCGCAGCTGAAGGCATTCGTGGAACGCGGCGCCCGTCTCATTCTGCTGGAGCAAAACCAGCTGTCGGTCGGCAAGCTGACGCTGTCGCGCAGGCCATTCATCCGCGCCCATGCAGGCAGCTACAGCCATCCGGTTCTGAAGGGAATCGGCGACGAGGACTTGATGTTCTGGCATGAAGAGCTGCGGGAAGAAGGTCCGCTGCCGATCATTCATGCGGCCTATGAAAAACCGGTCATCGGCGACTTTACGATGCTGCTGGAATGCGGAGCAGGCGACTTCGGAGACGGCGGAGACTTGTGGTCGCCGCTGATCGAATACCGCAGCGGTGCAGGCATGTTTATCGCGAGCCAGCTCGATCTGATGGCGAACGTCGCGCGCGTTCCGCAGGCCTGCCTGCTGCTGCGGAACCTGCTCGCCTACGCCGGGCGCGCCGTCGACGCGGGCGCAGGCGTATCCGCCGCCCGCACGGCCGCGCTGGTGCGCTCCGGCGGAGCGGCCGCAGCTTTCCTCGACAAGCTGCGGCTGAATTACACGGCGCTTGGCGAAGCGGCGCCGTTCCTCGCGCCGGCGGGCGCAGCCGCCGCGCCAGGGGGGCCGGCGCCGGGCATCGCCCCAGCGCCGGACGCAGGCGGGCATGGCCGGCATGCCGCCATGCCGCCCGGGCAGGACTTCGGCCTGCTGGTGGCCGAAGCCTGCCTGCTTGAGGCGCCGGGCGCGGCCGAGGCCGTCCGGCGCCACGCCGAAGCCGGCGGACGCGTGCTCGTCCTGCCGGCGGAGGGCCCGCAGCAGGCGGCGCTGGCGCGCCTGCTGGACCGTCCCGTGCGGGTGACGCCGCACGAGGCGTATCACTTGGCGGCGAGTGACAGCGCCGCCATGCGCGGCATCAGCCCGGTGGACCTGTTCGGCTTCGACAAGGTATTCTTGTCGCCGCGCGACGTGGTCAACCGGGTGCTGGCCAGCCACAGGATCGAAGCACCCGGGACGGAGGTGCTATGCCGCAGCGTGGAAGGCACCGCCTGGAAGGACTACTTCGTGAACGGCTACACGGCGGAATACAGCCGTTTGGCGCTGGTGGAGCTGAATCGCGCCAAGGCCGTACCCGCTGGGGCATTCGTGATCGAAGCCCAAATTGGCGCGGGAAGCGTGATATGCTCGCAGCTGCTGCCTGATCCCGGCAGCGACAAGGCACTTCGCCTGTATTCGCGCCTCCTCGCCAATCTTGGAGCTTCTTTCGAGGATGGCTTGCTCAGCAGCGAGAAGGGAGATGCACAGTGGGCTGTTGAAGCGGTGATGGCCCTGGCGTGTCCACCGCATGTCGATTACGAGGCGATGAAAGCTTACCACACGGATCCCGAATTTTCGTTGAACAATTTGGGCGAAGGCTTGTACGGATGGATGCAGAAAAAGGAACGGCGCACGGATGATGGATTGCTTCGCCTTGCAGACGCAGGAGACACGCCATGGTTCCTCAGCTGTTTCATCCTGGTGCCCGGGAGGGAAAACGAGCTGCGGCAGGGAAAGCTCCGCATCAACACCCAAGCGTGGTTCGAGATCTATTTAAACGGTGAGAAGGTCGCGAATCCTGATCAGGAAGCGGTCCTGAAGGGCGGGCTGAACCGGCTCATCGCCATCGTTCGCGGGACGGCGGAAGACCTTCTCTTCGGTATGACCTTCCTGAACCGGGACGGCACGTACATGAAGGACTTGGCGTTCCGCCTGACGCTGGACGAAGTCGAGCCGAAATAGGCCCTTATGCAGGCGTGATGTGATGAGGCTAAACTACATTTTTTTAGGGGGCTTCTTCCCGCAGATCCAACACGGAATCCACACTTCATCATTTTTCAGGAGGTTGTTATGAACTGGAGCGCAACGATCGAACAAACGCTGTTAACCACGAAAGCCAATATCGCCCGCTTTCAAGGTCAATTTCCGCATGTCAGCCACGGTGACGGCAAATATCAGCTGGTGAACCATACTGATTGGACGGAGGGCTTCTGGGCCGGCATTTTATGGTTGAGTTATGAATACGGTAAAGATCCGGATATCCATCAGGCAGCGGTCCAAAGCATCCGTTCTTTTCAGGAGAGACTGAAGCAGGAAAGCCACTTACAGCACCACGATATCGGCTTTCTGTATTCTTTATCCGCTATGGCAGGCTGGATTGTCGAGCAGAATGAGGATGCCCGGCAAACCGCCCTGCAGGCCGCTGACCTGCTCTTAAAACGATGGAGGCCGTCTGCGCAAATCATTCAGGCCTGGGGTCCGGAAGGGGACCCGGAAAACGGCGGGCGCATCATCATCGACTGCCTGATGAATCTTCCGCTTCTGTATTGGGCGTCCGGGCAGACCAGCGACCCTCACTATGCCGCGATCGCCCGAATTCATGCGGACAAGAGCCGGAGATTTCTCGTACGGGGAGACGGTTCATCGTATCACACGTTCTATTTCGATCCGCAAACGGGTGATTCGATCCGGGGTGGTACGCATCAAGGCTACA
This sequence comes from Paenibacillus rhizosphaerae, assembly GCF_014192015.1. Classification (GTDB taxonomy): domain Bacteria; phylum Bacillota; class Bacilli; order Paenibacillales; family Paenibacillaceae; genus Paenibacillus_AQ; species Paenibacillus_AQ rhizosphaerae. Next base: position 1,635,780 of record NZ_JACHXJ010000001.1, read on the forward strand.
GCGACGGTTCCACCTGGTCCCGCGGGCAGGCTTGGGGCATTTACGGTTTTGCGCTTGCCTACCGCTACTTAAAGGAGCCGTATTTCTTGGACACGGCCAAGCAGCTGGCCCGGTATTTCATGGATCAGGTACCGGAGGATCTCGTGGCTTATTGGGATTTTGACGCCCCGCAGCAGGAAGGTGAACCGAGGGACAGCTCTTCTTCGGCCATTGCGGCATGCGGAATGTTGGAGCTGGCGGAGCATCTGGACGCTTCGGATCCTGAGCGGGCATCTTTTCAGAAGTTTGCGGAGCAGTCCGTCATCTCTATGGCCAACGGATACTTTACGGCAGGCAGCACGAAAGAAGAGGGGTTCCTGCGGCACGGTTCCTACTTTGTCAGAGGGGGGATTTCGCCGGACGATTTTGTCATTTGGGGCGATTATTTTTTCCTCGAGGCACTGATGCGTTTGGATAGCCGCTCGCGTGGCTATTGGTACGAAAGACCGCTCTAACCCAAAAAGGCGGCATCGAAGAAAATGTAAAGTTTAACGAGTATGATCAAAGGAGGCGGCCATCGTGCCGCCTTTTGCCTTAGTTACTCAAATTCTGCTGAACGACAAAAAGTCCCCCGAGAGGGACGACTGAACACAAGAAAAAGGGACACGTTAAAGAACGTATCCCTGCTCCCGGCTACCAAGCTCAAACCTATCGTATATCCTCAATTCTCCTCGAAAAGGTCCTTTATGCAGTCTCACCCTTTACCCTTCATACCGATCTGCCGCGCAACCCGTTCACCAAGCTCCGGAGAAGCTTCGTACAGGTAACTTAATACGATCCGCTGCGTTTCATGGGATATTCCATTCAGATCAGCCGCTAAGTTATCCACCAAATGCTCCTGCTGCGATGGTGAAATGGCGCGGTAAAACTCCCCGGCTTGGGTGAAATTATCCGGTTTGGATATGCCGGTCCGTTCGAGCTTGCCCTCCACGTATCTTCCGTTGCCGCTGGTCATCAGGGAAGCCGGAGACCAATCCTCCTGGTGGTTGATCGGGATGCTGCGAAAACTAGGGCCTAACCGCCTGCGCTGGGAATCCCAGTAAATGTTGGCGCGGCCCTGCAGCATTTTATCATCCGATAATTCGGCCCCCTCCAACAGGTTGGACGGGGAAAAAGCAATCTTCTCCACCTGCCCCATATAATTGTCCGTATTGCGGTTCAATACGAGGCGGCCGACCGGACGAAGAGGGTACTGCTGCTGGTCCCATACCTTGGTATCATCCAGCGGGTCGAACGGAAGATGTGACGCATCATCAGGATTCATCAGCTGCACATACAGCCCGTACTCCACAGTCTTGCCCGCGGCAATGGTATCGTACAGATCCTTGCCGGCAATATCCGGGTTCTCACCCGCCAGCCGGGCTGCTTCCTGCCGATCAATGTACTGCTCGCCGGCTAAAGGCATCCAGTGGTATTTTACATAGGTACGTACGCCCTTCGCATTTTTCCACACGTAAGTGTTCACGCTGTGACCCTTGATATGGCGGAAGCTCTTCACCGTGCCCACGTCCGAGTATAGCCAGACGAGGAAATGGGTGGATTCCGGCGCCCTGGCTACAAAGCTCCAGAATCGTTCGGGATCGATCAAATTGTTTTTCGGTGAGGGCAGAAAGGCTTGGATCGATTCCGGGAACCGGACGGCATCTCGAACTAAAAAGACGGGGATATGATTGCACAACAAATCAAAGACTCCCTGCTCGGTGTAAAACTTGGTAGAAAACCCGCGTACGTTGCGCGAAGTATCCGGTGTGCCTTTATTGCTGACCGCGAGGGAAAAGCGTACCGTGACGGGAACCTGCTGACCGGGCGTTTGCAAAAAGCTGAGCATCGTATAATCGCTCATGGAATGCACCGTCTCAAAGTAACCGAAAGCGCCAAAGCCTTTCACGTGGACGGGACGCTCAATGATTTTCGTATGTACAAAGGTTTCCAGTGTTTCATGTAAAATGTTATCCTGTTCCAGAACGGGTCCCCGTTCGCCAACCGTCTGCGAGTGCATAGCGGCCGGCAGATCTTCTGCCCATGGGAAGGACTGGTTTACGTTATGCGGCCTGTCGTCCCCCGCATATGGATCCGCTGGACTTGGTTGACGGTTCGCTGCATTGCCGGCCTGAGGGGTAGCGCCGTTGGGATGGGAATCTTTCATTCCTTGACCTCCATTTCCATGACTTCTCTCCTATATGGTTTATGCGGACTTCCAATGCAAATATGACCCAGCTGTATTAGGCATACACGCGCTGAACTGAAAACAGGAGAGACGATTGGGCCGATAAGGAGTGATCTATTCCCCGGTCGAAATAGGGTTGGTTATATGTTCATTTCGTCAATAGAACGGAGGGAATGCGATATTATGATTCGTGAAGCGGAATATTGCAGATCCTTGCATTGTCATAAGATTATGCTGCTCAGCCATGCCAAACGGGTCAGGGCCCATCATTTTTCGAACGGGAAGGGTATGACGGCTCTGTGAGCAAAGGATTCAAAAAATATTTGTAACCGTACATTTAGGAAAACCTGAAGATCAGCTCGAAATTCCTCTATAAGAGAAGTGTTCGCTATAATGGGGTAACAGGCATCAAGAAAGGAATGTAATTATGAAGAAATATATCATCATTGGTTCAGGCATCCTGGGAGCATCGACGGCCTATCAGCTGGCAAAAATGGGTGAAGAAGTCCTTCTTATCGACCGTAAGGACCCGGGACAGGCAACAGATGCTGCAGCAGGCATCATTTGTCCCTGGCTGTCACAGCGCCGCAATCAGGCCTGGTACCGGCTGGCCAAGGCAGGAGCGGCTTTTTATCCGGAGTTCATCAAGGAACTGGAAGAAGAAGGCGAGACCCAGACGGGCTATGCGAAGGTCGGTGCCCTCAGCGTTCACCAGGACCCGGACAAAATCCGAAAAATGGAGGAGCGGGCTTTGCAGCGCAAAGGGGATGCACCGGAAATCGGCAGCATTACCCGGCTTTCGGAAGAAGAAACCCATCAATCCTTTCCGCTGCTGGAGAGGGGCTATCAATCGGTTCGGATCAGCGGCGCTGCCCGTGTCGACGGCCGTGCCCTGCGCGACGCTTTGATTCGCTCTGCCCAAAGGCATGGGGCTATCGTGATTCACGGCGATGCAAAGCTTCGGGCGGATGGTAACCGGGTGACCGGGGTAACGGTCGGATCGGATGAATATGCAGCGGACCGTACGATCGTCTGCGCAGGTGCGTGGGCGGGACAGCTCCTGCAGCCGCTCGGTGTCCGCTTTAACGTGCGTTATCAAAAGGCGCAAATTATGCACCTGCAGCTTGGAAGCGGTGAAGATACCGGGACATGGCCAGTCGTCATGCCGCCTTCGGATCAATACTTGCTTGCTTTTGACGAGCAGAAGATCGTGATCGGGGCAACTCATGAAAATGATGTGGAAGGATACGACACCCGAATAACGGCAAGGGGCATGCAGGAGATTTTGAATAAAGGATTAACCTTGGCGCCCGGGTTGGCAGAAGGTACCTTTCAGGAAGTCAGGGTCGGCTTTCGCCCGTTTACCTCCGATTTTCTGCCGGTGATTGGTGCCGTTCCGGGTTGGAGTCATCTGTTTGCGGCGAACGGGCTCGGCGCATCCGGATTGACGGTGGGTCCATTTATCGGCTATCAGTTGGCTAAGCTGGCGAAAGGCATCGAGCTGGATATCGATATTAACGATTATGATATCCGGAAAGCCATTGATGAGCGTACATTAACCGAATCGTAACCCGAACGTAACCCTTCATGGATCACCATTCTACTACAATGGAAATGACATCTATACATAGAATTACGTCTGTAGCGGCGTATTAAAAGGAGAATGATCCATGAAGAAACGGTTGAAGGTGATGATTGCGGCATGTTCGGCATTTGTCATTCTGTCGGGCTCCGCGCTGGCGGTGTCGGCCGGACCGCGGATTTTTATCAATGGGGCGGAATTCGCCAACACTTTTCTGAAATTGAAAATCGAAAACGGAACCGCCATGGTCTCGCTGCGGGCAATTGTGGAGCAGCTGAAAGGCGAAGTGGAGTACAAAAGCGACGGCATTCATGTGTCTTTGCCCGAAGCGAGCAGGCTGGCTCAGCAAGTGAACGGCTTCATGAACGCCCTGCAGGCCGATACGCCGGAGGATGCCGCCAAGACCTGGATCCGCGGTGTCCAGAAGCGCAGCGGACCGATGCAGTACGCGGTGATGACTCCCGCGCTGCAGGCCAAAACCAAACGGCAGTTTGAGGACAATTTCTGGGTTACCGGAGGCTCCAGTCCTCATATGGGTGAGGTCAGCAGCATGACGACCAAGACATTGTCGGACGACAAAGTGCAAATCTCTTTCGATTACCCGCTGGTGACATCCGCAGGAGTGGAGGACACAGGCAAAGCTTCGCTCACGATTGAGAAGGGGTTTGGGCCTGCTGATGACCAGTGGGCGATCTCGTCCATTTGGCTGCAAGATCCCGGAGATACCGGGCTCATGATCGGCGTGGATTAAGGCTTAATCGAAAGCTCGTTTAACAGCGGGCTTTTCTTTTTTGTACTATAGCTTCCTGATTTCCTATGAACTACGATTGTTTTCCATTTTTCTGCATAAAACCCGGCTATTTTTCCCATCGTAAGAACATGTTTCATCAAGTCGGATTTTCAGCAGGAGGCAAAAGATGGCTCAGCAGCAGGATCGGGAAAATTGGCTGGCACTCATCAAAAAGGGAAACAAATCATCGGCGATCGCCATGCTCGGCAATGCGGTCATCGCAGCAGCCAAAGGGGTGGGGGCCGCTTTGAGCGGCAGCGGGGCGATGTTTGCTTCGGCCATGCACTCGCTGGCGGATTGTGTAAACCAAGGCTTTGTGTTTGCCGGAAGCGTGCTTGCGGAAAGAAAGCCCAACCGTAAATTTCCGACCGGCTTCGGACGCGTGATCAACATTTTCTGTATGGTCGCCGTCATTGTGGTGACGATTATGGCCTATGAAACGATTCGGGAAGGATGGCATTTGATTTATCATCCGGCCAAGGCGGGCGGAGCATTCTGGATTAACGTGGGCGCACTTATTCTGAACCTGGTGATCGATGGAGCGATTTTATTTAAGGTGATGAAGGAAATCGCCCGAGAAGCAAGGATCAAGGCCTCCGGAATCTCCCTCATCCCCATGGCCTTTAAGCACGTATCGCGCTCAGCACCTCCGACGCGGCTGGTCTTTTACGAGGATTTGGTTGCGGTCACCGGTGCGCTTCTGGCCCTTGTCGCTGTTGTTGTCACGACATTCACCGCATTTAAAGCACTAGACGGCCTCGTGACCGTCATCATCGGTGTGCTGATGGTCGCCGTTGCTTTCCGGGTAGGCTACGATAATATGGTCGGATTGATCGGTGTGGCCGCGCCCCGCGATGTGGCGGAGAAGGTGTCGTCCATCATTTTGTCCGATCAGGACGTCACCGACATCAACGGTCTGCGGATCATCCAGGAAGGCCGGTACTATCATGTGGACACGATGATCGAGCTTCGGAGCGGCCTGTCGCTTGCCGATGCCGATGATATTAAGTTCCGCGTTCAGGACCAGCTCAGCTCGGATCCGGATATATCGGATGTCGTATTGGGCATCATCGAAGACAATGGCGTGAAAAACTGGACGTCAGAGCATTTGAATGAGTTTTCGTAACAGATTGAATGATGACATTTGAAAAGTCCGCAGAGCGCGGGCTTTTTTTGTTTGGGCTGCACGATTTCGAGTAGACGGTTGAGGGCAAATGCCCTGCCGTTAGCTTACATGTCTAGATCATGCTATTTTCCTGACTTGATCATCAAGGTTTAACTCTAGGCAACCGTTTAGAATATGGGACAGAGCTGGTTGAACACAGGATAGTTGGCGTACCCGCTCTCAGAGAGTCAAAGTTGTAATCATCACGATTAGGAGCTGAGCATCGATGCAGTATACCAACCCCGTCATTCCCGGATTCCATCCGGATCCCAGCATCTGCCGGGTAGGTGACGATTATTATCTGGTCACAAGCACATTCGAGTATTTTCCGGGGGTTCCTATTTTTCACAGCAAAGATTTGGTGCATTGGCGGCAAATCGGGCATTGTCTGACGAACGAGCAGCAGCTGCCGCTGGCTGGTGCAGGCAGCTCAGGCGGCATCTACGCACCAACCCTTCGTTACCATAACGGCATGTTTTATATGACAACGACCAATGTGAGCGGGATCGGGAATTTTTATGTGACCAGTGTAGAGGCAGCCGGCCCATGGTCCGATCCCATACCGGTTGCACAGAGCGGGATCGATCCATCCTTGTTTTTCGATGAGGATGGCCGTGTGTATTTCCAGTCGACCCGAATGGGAGACGAGGGAGACGGGATTTATCAATGCGAGATCAATATAGATACCGGCGAGATGCTTACTGAGAGCCGCTTGATCTGGCAAGGAACCGGAGGGGCGCATCCCGAGGCGCCGCATCTCTACAAAATCGGGGATTATTATTACTTGATGATCGCCGAAGGCGGAACGGAGTTCGGACATATGGCGACGATCGCCAGAAGCACCGATCCCTACGGACCTTATGAGTCTTGCCCCCATAATCCGATTCTGTCGAACCGGAGCCTGAAGAGCACCATCCATGCAACAGGTCATGCCGATCTGGTACAAGCTCATGATGGAAGCTGGTGGGCGGTTTGTTTGGGAATCCGGCCTCCGTCCTATCCGATGCGCCACCATCTAGGCCGGGAAGTGATGCTTGCGCCGGTAACCTGGACGACGGACGGTTGGCCGGTCATCGGGGCAGACGGACACATCGAACCCGTAATGGACTCACCGAATTTGCCTACCGTCCGCTGGGACGACAAACCGGCAAGGGATGACTTTGACGGTTCAAAACTCAATCTGGAGTGGACCTTTTTGCGTAATCCCGTTCCCGAAAGTTGGTCTCTGCAGCGCCAGCCCGGACACCTGGAACTTCGCGGAAATCGGACGACGCTCTCGGATGCCGGCTCTCCGGCGTTCGTTGGCCGCCGACTGTGCCATTTTTCCTGCAATATATCGGCAGCGATGGTGTATGAACCGGCCGGTGACGGGGAAGAAGCTGGGTTAACCGTTTATATGAATGAAAAGTATCACTATGATCTTGCCGTAACTTCAAGGAATGGAGTCAAGAAGATACGGCTTCGGCGCACCGTTGGTTCATTAAGAGTGGAGGAAGAACATGCTTGTCCCGCAGGGCCGCTGGTTCTGAAGATCGAAGCACAGCCTGACAAATTCGTGTTTTATTACGGTCAGCCGGGAGCAGAACTTACGGAGGCCGGTTACGGAGAGACCCATTTGCTTTCCACGGAAGTCGCAGGGGGGTTCACCGGGGTATTCACTGCGATGTATGCAGTATCGGCCAATGAGGAGCCCACGCCTGCTTCATTCGATTGGTTCGAGTATGAGCCGGTTGGCTGACACTGGTACTCCTGCCGTTACTGCTGCACGCTTTTCCGGAATGCTTTAGGTGTCATGCCGTATGTTTTTCTGAACTGGCGCGTCAAATAATTGCTGTCGTTATAACCGCATTCGTATGAGATTTCGGTGATCGAAAGGTTGGTCTGTTTCAGCAGGATGCAGGCCCGTTCCAGGCGAAGCCGCTGAAGATACGCCATTGGCGACGTCTGGTAATACGCCCGGAAGATCCGGTTCAGATGCCGTACGGAAATCCGGGACTTATCCGCGATTTCTTCCAGGGTTACCTGTTCGAGGTAATGATCTTCGATATAGGAAACGGCATTTGCCAAATGCACCAGATTGCTCTCGGTGCCCTGATCCTGGTTCTCATACAGCCTGGACAAGTAAACGGCAAGCTCCATGAACCGTGACGCCAGCATCGTTTGATAGCCCTGGTGCCGATTACGGTATTCGTCAATCATATCGGAAATGACCGAGGCCACATGCTCGAGATTGGAGAGCGGAATATTGAGCTTACTTTCATACGGATGCAGATGACGATAAAGCGGTTCCAAAATAAAAAGCGCCTGAAATCCTTGCGACGCTCTTAAATCCGGGCCGGCATACTTCAGCATGTCGGGGTTGAACATGATGTTGCATATTTTAAAATCGTACGGATCTTTGTACGCATGCTGCGTGCCGCCATTAATGACAAACACGTTGCCTTTTTTGATAAAAGAAGCCTCGTTGTTGACGATATGCGTTGCATGTCCGTTCAGTACGATCACCAGCTCGCAAAAGTCGATGTGCTTATGCAGCTGCATGTCTTCGTCATGACCTCCATACTGGATAAAAAACGGAAACTGCTCGTCGGTCGTAAACCAGTTTAAATATACGTTGATGCTCAAAGTGGATCCCACCCGAAAAAGTATGGTTTGATGTCTATATCATCCTATAACCGCGACTTAAAAATCAAGGTTTACCAGCAGATTACGAATTACAATAGCTATTAGCCAACCGGAAACCGAAAGAGGAGGGATGTGTCAACAATAGATAGGATAATCCGAAAACGTTTTAATGAACGAACATACGGATAGATTAATGAGAGAGCTGATATCAACTTTTTAAACCGAAAATGGCAAACGCACTTTTCACAACAAAAAGGGGGAACGATGAACATGACAGGTACAGCTGGAAAAAAATTCGGGTTGCTTCTTCTTGCCGGTATGCTGCTTATCTCAGCAGGGTGCAGTTCAGGGGGTGGCAAGTCAGCCGATTCGGCTGCGTCTTCCGGCAGCACACAGGATTCCAAAGCGGACGACACGAGCCCGATCACCTTTTCGTTTTTTGGAGCGGACGCGAGCCCGAACTGGAACAAGATGCAGGATGAGGTTGGCCAAGAGATCACCAAAAAAACAGGGGTGACCCTGGATGCGGAGTACGCGGTATCGGGCGCAGGCGCGGATAAAATATCGCTAATGGCGGCGAGCGGTGACTTCCCGGATCTGATTTACGCCAAAGGGGATGTTGACAAGCTGGTGGAAGCCGGGGCTATGATCGACCTGACGGATTTGATCGACAAGTACGCACCCAATCTGAAAAAGGTATACGGCGAATACATGAACCGCCTGCCATACAGCAATGACGACAAATCCATCTATGTCGTACCGAGCAACGCAGCCGTTGATCAGCAAGACTTTGACGCCGGCAGCGGCTTTGAAATCCAAAATGCGGTGCTGAAGGAACTAGGGTATCCGAAAGTCAGAACCGTCAAGGATTTTGAAAACGTTCTCCAGCAGTATAAGGATAAGCATCCCACGATTGACGGCAAGCCGACCATTCCGTTAACTTTGGACGCCGATGACTGGAGAATCATGATCACGGTCACCAACCCCGCGGTGTATGCCACCGGCCTCAAAGACGACGGCGAATACTACATTAATCCGGACACCTTTGAAGCCCAGCTTCACTATAAGCGGCCGGAGGAAAAGGAATACTTCCGCTGGCTGAACCACATGTACAATGTGGGGCTGCTGGACAAAGAAACGTTTGTTCAAAAGAGCGATCAGTATAAGTCCAAAATTGCCAGCGGCCGCGTTCTGGGTCTGATTGATGCCAAATGGGGTTATTCGGATGCGGAGAATGCCCTGAAGACCAGCGGGAAAGCGGACCGCACCTACGCCCATTTTCCGGTGACCATGTCGGAAGAGTATAAGGATCATAACTTCCAGGATACCGGATTTATGTCCGGCTGGGGCGTTGGAATCACGACCGCGTGCAAAGATCCCGTACGGGCGATCAAGTTTCTCGACTTCCTTGCATCCGATGAAGGCCAGGTCCTGATCAACTGGGGGATTGAAGGTAAGCACTATAACGTAGTGGACGGCAAACGGGTTATTCCCCAAGACGTGCTGGACAAAAAAGTGAATGATAACGCCAGCTTTACGAAAACCACCGGTATCGGCCTGTATGGGAACCTGTCGGCTCATTACGGTGACGGCGTCAAGGATGCCACAGGAAATTATTATACGACGAATTTCCCGGAACAAATTATCGCCTCATACACCGAGCCGGAGAAGGAGACTTTGAAAGCTTACGGAGCAACCACCTGGAAAGACTTGTTCCCATCGAGCAAGGAATTTCCGGTCAAGCCATGGGGGGCTGCCTGGAATATTGCGGCACCGCAGGACGGCAATTATAACGTGATCTATCAAAAAACGCAGGATATTATCCGGAAACGAATTCCGGAAGCCGTTCTGGCAAAACCGGAGCAGTTCGACGCGGTTTTTGACGGCATGCTGAAAGAGCTTGACGATGCAGGCGCTGTAGAGATGGAAAAACAATATACGGAACTGGTCAAAGACAGAGTGGAACTGTGGAGCGGTAAATAAACGCGCACAATAAAATGCACAGCAGGAGAATTATTCTCCTGCTGTGCATTTTTTGTGTTTAACATCTGACATATCTGCGTTTAAAACCCAGCTGCTGTTTATCCACCGCTTTTTGAATGCTTTCCGAAGCATTTAGGATACTGCTTTTTTTATTATCCCGGTTCATTTCTACCGGACCGACTGCCTTTGCGGTCTCGACCGCTTTGTCATGGAGCGGCAGATAGGATACGGCGACAGTGTATATAAAATTGTTCATTGCCGATTTTGTGCGTTCAGGAGATTCATGAATGGTCTTTGTTACCGTCTCCAGCATGTCCGCGAGTCTGCTTTCATCAAACTGGGCGTCCGGCCGGCTGCCAAGAAGCCAGCAATAGCAGCTCCAGCCCGCCGACATCTTCAGCTCCTCGCCGCTTGCGATCCATTGATCAGCGACTTCCTGCGCAATATCGGTTTCCGCCAAGGTTACCGCCACCACGTAATCGGACAGCATATAAAAATAGGCCCCCTGAATCCAACGCTCAAAATCCGCCTTGGTCATCGCTTTCGGATCGGCTAGGATGCCGGCAAAGTACATGGCGTCATAGTTTCCCGAGGCGTACAGCTGCTCAGCCAACGCTTGATCGATTTTGATCTTCTTGGCGATAGGTTTCATGGCACCCGTCGCTACGCCAAAGAGCGGTTCGTGCGCTCCATTGGACATATACTGCTTTTTGAGCCGCTCTTTGCCGAGAGCTTCAAGCTCCTGCATGACCTGTTCAAGATCCATGCGATGACACCGCCTTATTTAAATTATTGCCGCATTTATTTTCCGCTTTTGCCGTTCCAAACAAACAGCGAACAGCACTCCACATGACTCGTCTGAGGAAACATGTCCACTGGCTGGGCCCACTGGAGCTCATAACCCCCGTCAATCAGCACCTTGCTATCCTTAGCCAACGTGGAAGGGTTGCAGGATACATACACGAAACGCTTGGGCTTTGTTTTCAGCACGGTATCCAGGAAGCGGCGGTCCAGGCCGGTCCGCGGCGGGTCGGCGACGATGACATCCGGGCGAAGGCCTCCTTTGACCCAACGGGGGAGCAGATCCTCCGCTTCGCCCACATGGAAGGTCGCATTATGACGGCCGTTGCGTTCGGCATTTCGCGCGGCATCCTCAACAGCCTCGGCAATCGTTTCGATGCCGCGAACTTCCTTGGCATGCGGGGCCAGCCAGAGCCCGATCGTGCCGGTGCCGCAGTAAGCGTCAATGACCGTCTCGCTGCCCGTGAGACCGGCTGCTGCCCGGACCGATTCGTACAGCTTCACGGTCTGCTGCGGATTCAGCTGAAAGAACGCGCGAGGGGACAAGGAGAATTCCAAATCGCTCAAGGATTCCTGCATCGAATCGGCCCCCCATAGCGTGATGGTGCGGTCGCCGAAGATCAGCGAGGTCCGTTTCGGATTGACGTTCAGGGCGATTCCTGCCAACCCGTCGATGGACAGCCTGAGCAGACGGACGAGATCGTCCTGACGCGGCAGGCTACTTCCTGCGGAAACTAAAGTTACCTGCAGCTGGCCGGATTGAAAACCGTGGCGAACCACGATCGTACGTACGCCGTCTTTATTTCCGTTTTCCTTGGCCAGCGGAATGCGCAGTTCCTCCAGTACCGACTTCACCTTCTCCACAGCCTCGTTCACCTTGGGATGCTGGATAGGGCAGCCGCTGATGTCCACGATGCTGTGGCTGTCCGCTTCATACAGTCCCGCAACGATCTCGCCATTCCGGCGTTCCACCTGCAGTTGAGCTTTGTTGCGATATCCCCAAGGGTGATCCATACCCAGAATCGGCTTCAGCTTGAGCTGATCGAGACCGGCATACCGGCTGAACGCTTCGCGGACAATGTCCGTTTTGGCCTGCAGCTGTCCTTCATATGAGATATGCTGAATCTGGCAGCCGCCGCATACGCCGAAAACCGGGCAGGGAGGTTCGATCCGGTGAGGAGACCGTTTTTCCACCTCTGTGAGCTGGGCTTTGATAAACTTAGGCTGCACTTCGGTCACCTCAGCTTTGACGACTTCGCCGGACAGCGCACCGTCGATAAAAACCGCCTTCCGCCGATAATAGCCTACGCCTTCACCGTTAATGCCCAAACGCTTGATGGTCACGACGATGCGGTCGCCGGTCCGAAGCTCATCGGCATGATCGCGGGCCGAGCTATGCGGCTGCTTCATCGGTTCATTTTTGCGAAAGCCTTTGCGCGCAGCTGCTTCCTTTCGATATGAATGAGTCCCTGCTTGGGACTGCCGTTTGTTATTGGGATGTTTTCGTTCACTCATGTTCGTTCTACACTCCATCGCTTGTTCTTCGTTTCACTATACCATGCGGCCTGGTATGAATGCCATGTTCTGGCGCGGGGTTCTGCATTTTTCGTGACATTTCCTGCTGGTCAGCGTTTAGATCCATAGAGGCATACGGAGGTGACCTTCTACATATGAAAAAGTTACACGTCGGCACGCAGGATAATATCGTTATCTAACCGGACAGGCTTTCTATGAATTCTATATGAAAACGCCTCTAATTATCCGGGTATCTCCTGAAACCGATATGGCTTAAAATACGCCTGAAGGAGATGATAACGATGCCAGCACAGACCGACTATCCATTTCAGAATACATCCTTACCTCTAGAAGAACGAGTGAGAGACCTGGTCTCCCGATTTACACTGGAAGAAAAAGTAGAGCTGATGGTTCAATATCAAGCTGCCGTCGAGCGGCTCGGTGTGAAAGCGTATAAACACGGAACGGAAGCAGCCCACGGCATGGCGTGGCTGGGAGAAGCGACCGGATTTCCGCAGCCGATCGGCCTTGGCTGTACATGGGACACGGAACTCATGAAACGAATCGGCAGCGTCATCGGTGACGAGGCCAGAGGGTTCTATCGCCGCAATCCCGAAGTGAACGGATTGACGCTGTGGGCTCCGACCGTCGATTTGGAACGTGACCCGCGCTGGGGCAGAACGGAAGAAGCCTACGGAGAAGATCCGATCCTGACCGGGAAACTGGCCTCCGCGCTCATTCAGGGCATTCAAGGCGATCATCCCGTATATTTGAAAGCGGTTGCCACTTTAAAGCACTTTATTGCGAATAATAACGAAGTTGGCCGGGGTGACGCTTCGGTCAGCATTGATCCGCGCAACATGCGGGAATATTATTTGAAAGCTTTTGAGATTCCGTTCAAGGAAGGCGGCGCCCAATCCATGATGACGGCTTACAATGCCATCAACGGTGTGCCTGCGAACCTGAGTCCGGACGTCAAAGCCATCGTCAAGGACGAATGGGGCATGGACGGCTTTGTCGTAAGCGATGCCTTTGACGTGACCGGTACCGTGCGGGATCACGGATACCTCGATACGTATAAAGAAGCCGTTGCCCGCTCCGTTAAAGAAGGCGGAATCGACAGCATTACGGACGATGCGGTCGTGATCAAGGAGGCGCTGCGTGAGGCATTGCGCGAGGGCCTGCTGGCCGAGAGTGATCTTGACGCTGCGCTGACGAATACTTTCCGCGTCCGCTTCCGGCTCGGCGAATTCGATCCTGAAGAGGGCAACCCGTATGCTGCAATCGACGAATCCGCAATTTTGCGGCCGGAGCATGCGGAGCTGTCCCGGGAAGCCGCCCGTAAGGCAATGGTGCTGCTGAAGAATGACCGCGGTCTTCTCCCGCTCAGTGCTGACAAGCTGAACAAAGTGGCCGTGATCGGGCCGCTCGCCGGGATTGTGTACCGGGATTGGTACAGCGGCTCGCTGCCTTATGCCGTTACGCCGCTTCAGGGCATCCAAGAGAAGCTTACCGGGGCAGGAACGAACGGCAAGACACTGTACACTGGGGGAACGGACCGGATTCGGCTCAAATCCAAAAAGACGGGGCGCTATGTACGAATTCAGGACGGAGTTGAGGCCGCGCTGGCTGCAACAACCGAAAACGCGTTAGAAGCGTCGGTGTTTGAAATGACGGACTGGGGATGGGGAAGCCACACCTTGATTGCCGAAGATACCGGCCGCTACCTGACAACCGACGACAAGATCGTGAAAGCATCTTCCGAACAAATTTGGGAGTGGTTCACCAAGGAAGTCTTCCTCATCCATCCTGCCGAGCATGAGCAGCGGTGCGTAACTTTCTCGACATGGAACGGTACACCGGTGACGGTGCACGCCGAAACAGGTCAGCTCCTCGTTGGTGACGGGCAAGCCGCGGAAACCGCAAACGAGATCAACGTTGCAGGTGCTGTGGAAGTATCCGGTGAGGGCGCCCCGATCGTGCACGCGGATTTGTTCGAACTGGAAATCGTCACAGACAAGCTTCAGACGGCCAAAGCAGCAGCTGCAGAAGCGGACATAGCGGTCGTATTCGTTGGCAATCATCCGCTGATTAACGGCAAGGAGACGATCGACCGTCCGGATATTACGCTTCCGGAATCCCAGGAGAAGCTGATTCAGGAGGTCTATGCAGCCAATCCGAACACGGTGGTTGTCGTCGTAGGCAGTTACCCGTATGCGCTGAACTGGGTGGACGCCCATGTACCGTCTGTGCTATACACTTCCCATGCCGGCCAAGAGCTTGGTCATGCGCTGGCGGACGTGCTGTTTGGCGACACGAACCCGGCGGGACGATTGAATATGACGTGGTATAAATCTGTCGACCAGCTGCCGGAATTTATGGACTACGATGTCATTAAGCACGGCAGAACGTATCAATACTTTGAGGGCGAGGCTCTGTATCCGTTTGGACATGGTTTATCCTACTCTACCTTCCGGTACGATGGTCTGCAGCTTGCCAAGGAAAAGCTTACCGCAGGCATGGATCAAGCGGTTCGTCTCACATGCACGGTAACCAACATCGGTGAAGCGGCAGGTGAGGAAGTGGTGCAGCTGTACGGCCGGGCAAATCAGTCCCGTGTCAAGCGTCCGCGCAAGCAGCTGCTTGGATTCCGCAGAGTGATGCTTCAACCGGGTGAGACGGCCGAAGTGTCCTTTGAAGTTCCGCTTGATCAGCTGGCGATTTGGGATGTCACCCGCGAGCGCTACTGCATCGAGAGCGGTACCTATATAATGATGGCCGGGCCTTCTTCGGGTAACCTGCCGCTGATAGCCGAGCTGGTTGTAGATGGGGAGACGATCCCGCCGCGTGACCTCACACGATCTACCAAGGCGATCAATTACGACGAATACGAAGGCGTCTTGATCGGGGAGTGTACGGAAGGCGGCAGCGCCATCGTCGTGAAGGATCAAGCAGGATGGATCGCTTTCCGGGACGCGAAGTTTGAGAGCGGTGCGGATACGCTGCGGATCCGGGCGGCCGGAGCGGGGGATGCCGTCGTAGAAGTGCGGCTGGATAGCCCGGAAGGACTGCCTGCGGGCCGGATCACTCTAACTTCAGGCGATCCGCAGACGTGGCAGGATTATTCCTGCAAGCTGAGCGGAATACACGGCAGTCAGAATGTGTATTTGGTCATAAAAGGACACGTGTCGATCAGCCATTTCCAGTTTTCTTGATGGCCGTCAATTCCCGATGTTAATGATTTCATCTATGTATGGACTTGAGTCCGAAAAAATTTCGATTCCATTGGAAATAAACCCGTCTTGTCTGAGACAGGTTTATTTCCTTTTTTGCGTCGATTCATTATCGTAGTGCTCAATATACTGGTCAATGTTTCCATGCTATAATCGAATCGCCTATCCGAAAGCCGAAAGTGCGACATGATTTGATCTGAAGAAGAGGGGACTCGCCGTGTTAGCGAACAAATCTGGGCCTTTTTACCGGCTGCAGTGGAAGTTGACTTTTTTTTATATCCTTACAACGATTGTCGTCATGATCCTGCTCGAGATGATTGCCGTATTGGGGTATTACGCTTTTGTGAATCTGAATACGAACAAAGTCTTTGCCATGCAAGTAGGGACGGTTGCCCAAAATGCTGTTTCAAGCTTCAGCGGGCCATATATCAACCAAAACAAACTGGATCAAGCCCTACAGGAGTGGCCAGCCGAATTCGGCGCTGAATTCCAAGGTTATTCGGCGGTGGTTGGCCCTGACGGCGAGTTGCTGGCCGTTTCCGGTGAGATTGGGCAAGAGAGCCAATCGCTGCCATTGCCTGATAAAGTCCGGCTGAATATCCAGTCTGCCTTTGCACTAGAGCCCACTGTGGCCAAAACAATGAGAACTTATACAGCTAAGGTCAAAGATACTGTATATATCGTGGCGCCAATTGCTAATCACGTTGAAGTCCGGGCGGTTCTAGTCGTCAAAGCGAGCCATATCCATCTGGCATCCCAAAGCATCAGCCAGTTTATCCCGAATGCGGCAAGTTTTTTCGGTATCAGTTTGTTGGGTTTTCTGACTGGCGCCACAATTGTCGGTATTGCATTCGGCATAGTAACATCTCGGAGTCTCGTCCGCCGGATCCACAAGTTTCTCACGTCGGCGAACCGCTGGAGCGTAGGCGATTTCTCCGTGTTTGTACAGGACCATGCCGGCGATGAGTTGGGACAGCTGGGTCACAGGCTAAATCATATGGCCGGACAGCTCAAACAGCTGATGCGGACGCAGCAGGATTTGGCGGCGATCGAGGAGCGCAATCGTCTGGCACGGGAGCTGCATGACAGCATTAAGCAGCAAATGTTTGCGGTCTCCATTTGGGTAAGTACCGGAAGATCCTTGATTGAACAGGATGGAGCAGCCGCCAAATCGCATTTGGCGGAAGCAGAAAAGTTGATTGGCCATATGCAGAGGGAGCTGAATGCGCTTATATTGGAACTGCGGCCGATTGCATTGGAGGGTAAAGATCTGCCCAGGGCGCTCTCGGAGTATGTAAGTGCCTGGCAGGAGCAGACCGGCATTACGGCAGCATTTGATTCCCTCGGCGATAATGAGGCGCTACCGGCCATCGAGGAAGCTTTCTATCGGATTGCCCAGGAAGCCTTGTCCAATGCCGCCCGTCACAGCGGTGCCGGGGAAGTGACGGTCCGTTTGGAGTGCAGCGATTCCATAACGCTAATGATTCGGGATAACGGACGCGGTTTTGATGAACTGCACATCCGTCCCGGCGTTGGGCTTTCATCCATGAAGGAGCGCATGGCGGCTCTGGGTGGAAAGCTTGACATATGGAGTGAACCAGGCAAAGGTACCTTGATAACAGCACAATGCGATTCTCGTGGTAATCAGAAGGAAATAAGCTGAGGTTTCGAAAAATAAAAGATTTCTTGAGTGGGAGTGAGCCGTAATGACAGAATCGGAACAGATCACCATTCTGATTGTCGATGATCACGCGATTGTAAGGCAAGGATTGCACGCATTATTTAAAATACAGCCGGACTGTCTGGTCGTTGGGGAGGCGGATTCAGGAGAACAAGCGATTCGGATGGCCGGGGAACTGGTACCCGATATCGTGCTGATGGACTTGGTCATGCCTGGCATCGGCGGTGTTGAAGCGACCCAGATGGTAAAGCAGGTCAGTCCAAGATCGCAGGTTATTGTGTTGACCTCATTTCACGATGATCAGCACATTTTTCCCGCACTTCGGGCTGGGGCGCTCTCTTATATACTGAAGGATATCGAACCTGGCCATTTGGTCGAAACGGTAAGACAATCCGTTCGTGGAGAATCGATGATGCATCCGCGGGTGGCCGCCCGTGTCGTTCAGGAAATTCGAGACTCACGGCGGGAAGATGCCAGCCCCTTTGCCGAGTTAAGCGATCGTGAGCTTGAGGTGCTGCGTCTGATCGCCGAAGGGCTGTCGAATGCCGAAATTGCCGAGAAGCTCATCATCAGCGAAAAAACAGTGAAGGGCCACGTCAGCAATATTTTGAGCAAACTCCATATGCTGGATCGGACCAAAGCAGCCGTGTTTGCCTGGCAGAAAGGGTTGATGCGGCCGAACTAGACCACTGAACGAACGTGCCGGTCCTGCCGTTAACGGATCTCCGGTCGGGTGTTGAAACGGTCCTCCGGAAGCGTTTCAAACCATGAACCCTCATGTATCATCATGAACGAAGCCGAAGATGGTAGACCTTCGCTTCTGCAAAAAATACATGATAAGGGTGAGTGCGATGACTGTGATTGTTCGACGGAAAAAGGGAATCGGGGGATTATTGAATCGATGGCCAGCTTGGATCGGAAGTGCAGCGATGATCTGGTCGCTGATCTACGGGGGACTTCAGCTTTACTGGCTGCTAGGGGGCAACGGATATCCTTTTAAGCAAGGAAGCATGGGGATATTTTCCGCCCTGATTACCTATATTCCCCAACTACCGGCCGGAGCGATTTTCGTGATGCTCTGCATTGCCGGCGTATTTGTCGGTGTTGTCATGCATGGCGAACCGACCCGGATTCTTCCGCGCTGGCTGATTCTAGGTTATGCTTGGGGATTCGCAATCGCGTTAATTTTGTTGATCCCGGATATCAGTTTGATCATGAGCATGGCTTACGCCTTTTTATTTAAATTCGCTTTCACTGAGCAAATGCTTTTTCAACTGTTCTGCATATTAGGCGCTTTCTTGTGGGCTTTTGCCGGATTGGGATATCGGCGTAAATCGCTTCGTGCCTGCATGCATTGCGGACGGTCGGAAGGCGGGAATCGCCGGCTGATGGATAGGCTGGGGCGCATCGCAACGGTCATTGCCGCTTTAGCCCCTGTTCCGTATGCGGTTTCCCGGTTTGCTTGGGCGCTTAACATTCCTTTAGGGGTCGACTCAAGCTTCGTACGGGACTTTCCTAGAATGAATCCGATGGCTTATGTTACGGAATGGGTGTTTGGATCATTATGTATTGGCGGCGGGCTGTTGACCCTTGGACTGATCAAGAAATGGGGAGAAGTGTTTCCGCGTTGGTTCCCATTTGTAGGGGGTAAAAGGGTGCCTATATCGCTGGCGGTCATTCCCTCACTGTTCGTAGCCGTTCCGGTCACTGCGGCTGGCGTCGTTTTTAGTTTTGCTTATTTGGGTATCCTCTTCAACTTCATCCCACTCGATGGTTTCCCGTTGAACGCCGTTCAAGGGGGCATTGGCCCGATGATATTATGGGTGCCTTGGGGAGTGGCGCTCGGCATAGCTGCCGTCACATACTATTACCGTCGCCGAGGTGCTTGCGGATATTGCAATCGGCCTTAGGAGGGGCGAACATGAACAAAGATCACATGAGCGATACTTTAACGACCCTGGACATGAATGCCTTTGAACGCTTTACCAAGCGATCGGTTTGGCCCGCATATGCAGGCTTCTGGTGGGCGCTGCTTTATGCCGTTTTAGTACGGTTTTATGAAGCGGCTGCCGGCATCATTGGCGGTTATGGACAGCTTTCCGATCCCAGAGCGTTTAGCATGGCCAGCTATGGAGCGGGTGTGTTGATCATGATCTGCGGCTTTATTCTGCTTGGACTTGTCAAGCCTTGGGGCCTCACGTTTCCCGTCTGGGTACCTCATTTCAGGCACAAAAGGATCCCGCGCCTGTTCATTCTGATTCCCACGCTTTTCAGCTCCGCCATGCTCATAGCTCATGGGACAACTGGGATCGTTACCAAGACGCTGTTTCTGATCGGGGCGATTCCCTTGGAGCTTCAAGGGTGGGCGGTTATTGACAAAGTACGGCTTGCTATATGGGACCTCTGCTTTTACGAGCCCTGGTTTCTGATCATGGGCATTTTAAGCGGACTGGCAGCCGCGTACTATGCGCATGCTTCCGGGGTCATGCTGCCAAGACTCCGGCAATGGGTGATTCGATTTGTTTTGGTCGTATCGCTTCTGACTTCACTACTCATTGCGTCGATTGTATTGGGAGTTTCCGATATTTTGAGTTTTTGATAACAAAAAGGAAAGTTGAGGGACCTCGATTCTATGATTCAACAGATAAATAATTTATGACATTAATAAAAAGTGGGAGTCCTCATGAACAGTAAGCAGCTTCCAGAACTTTGATGCATCACGCCCTCCGAATCTCAACTTGCAGCTTCAGCGCCCGGCATCGTGATACGATCGTCCTGTACTGTATCTCGACCCATCGGCGTGGATACGACAGCCCTTGAAGCCTATCAGCATGGATACCATCAAGGGTTTACCGAAAGCGCGATGACCGCATCTACGAAGGAAGAACATGATTATGTGTGCCATGCGATTTTACCTCGAATCGGAAAGGTGCGCACCAGCGAACAAATCATTAACATGATTAATTAAAATGGGTCTTCATGAAGACAGTAAGCCCCCATCTAACTGAGATCGGGGCTTACTGATCATGCGGCGCATTGTATGTTCCATTCATGGAAATGAGGGACAACCCTTACTGGATGGAGGCTTGCTTCAAATCACTTTTAGGCGGCAGACCATATAATCGGGCATACTCGCGGCTGAACTGGGAAGGACTTTCATATCCAACCTGGAAAGCGGCATCGGCTGCCCCCATTTTTTCGCTGATCATGAGATGCCTCGCTTCCTGGAGCCTGATCCGCTTCTGATATTGCAGCGGGCTCAGTGCCGTGACCTGTTTAAAATGCTTATGAAAGGACGACGCGGCCATATTTACTTCCTTGGCCAGTTCCTCGACGCGAAGCGGCTTGGAATAATCACGATGGATAAGCTGAATAGCCTTCGCAATGGCATGCGCCTGGCTGCCGATCACCGCAAATTGTTTGACCAAATGGCCATGCTCGCCCTGCAGAACACGGAACAGAATTTCCCGTGTAATCAAGGGAGCCAGGATTGGGATTTCAGCAGGTTGGTCGAATAATTTGACCAGCCTCAGCAGGGCATCAAGCAGTTGGGAATTGGTTTTGCCGACAAATATGCCGCTTCCCGGCTCCGATTCTTCAGGCCATGTCAGATCCGTCTGCTGGAGTATATCCAGAATTTGATCCGGCGTAAACTCCAAGTGAAGCCCAATGAATGGTACCTCAGGCGAAGCCTGGGTAATCTCACTTTTGATCGGGAGATGAACGGATGTCACGAGGTACGTGGTCGGATTGTAATGATAAATGTCTTGACCAAGCGCTGCGGATTTGGCGCCCTGGACAATGAAACACAAAGAAGGCGCATACATGCTATGTATAGGTTCGGACGCCGCCGTGGCCCGCATCATGTGCAGCGAAGGAATCTCTGTTACATGTAATCCATCCGTCTGTAAGAACTGGTTTAACCGCTCGGATAATTCAGACAAATACGGTTCAAGTCCGGTGGGTTGCATATCTAGATCCATTATTGAAACGCCTCCTTGTTGAAACATACGGTAAGAATAACAAAGGAGCTGAAATCAAGCAAGAATGGATGGAGTGAATGTTCAGAACGGCCATTTACCTGTCGGGGGGAAGGGGGTTACCGAATCTGCACATAAAATTGACGATGAAGATCGCGCAGCTGCTCGGCAAGTTCAGGAACCGGGCCGTCGATGACCGTGTCAATCGGCATGGATGAAGGGAACCCATCCCGACCAGGATCAGATCGGCGTAGAATGGGTGGATATTCGTCAACTCGATGACATCAGGCTGTATCCGAGGGCAATTGCTGATATTTTAAGGAATAAGGTAACGCACGTCCGGTAACTCGGGGATGTGAATTAAATACTATTTGGAATAAAAGCGTCCTATAAAAGTTTTATATATAGTTTAAAAGCAAAGAGGCCAATTATAGCGGATTCATAATTGATTTGATTTAGGCAGCGTCGTTTTTTTTATGATGTTACAGAACTTAGGCTCTGGTACAATGAACAGGGTAATTATGGAAAAATAAACGTCTTTCTTGATGTCTCTACATCCGATCGGAGGAATTTTCATGCCAAAGTTCATTGGCTCAGCGGCAGTAATTCTGGATGCCGAAGGAAGAGTGCTGCTGGTAAAACACAGCTACGGCAAACACAATTGGGACCTGCCCGGCGGTAAGGCGGAAGAGAACGAGTCGGCTCAGGAAACCGCAAAAAGGGAGGTGTTTGAGGAAGTCGGTATAGAGGTGCTAATCGGGAACTTAACAGGCGTATACTACGATCCGGATTATGACATCCATCACTTCGTTTTCCTTGCAGCTAATAAAGATACCCGTGCTCCTCAGCCAAGCTCGACTGAAATTTTAGAATGCGGATTTTATTCAAGAGATGAACTTCCTAGACCCATTAGCGACTTCACATGCAGACGGATCGAAGAAGCACTGCGCTATAATAATACCCAGGAGTTGTTTCACAAGGTGGGGCCGAGACAATGGATCGAATAAGGATCTGTAGGGGATCTACGATTTAGGGCTATCAAACAAAGAGGTGTGAACATGGAGCTTGCACTCGAATTTATCCAAAGCATGAAGGTCAAGCTGATATCGGAACAAAGAGGGACGCTTAAAGCCATCGAACAAGTATCGGAGGAAGATATTGTCTGGCACCCGACTCCGGATAGCAACAGCATTGCAAATTTGGTGGCGCATATCAGAGGGGCCGCCCATTCGCGAGTCGAGACCATTCTTTTCAACATACCGGACACACGAGATCGGGATAAGGAATTCGAACGGGGACTGATGATGACGAAAGAAGAAGCATATCAACATGCGAAGGAAGCGTTTGACATTATGCTTCAGTATCTTGAATATCTTAAATCCCAGCCAGAGCAATTAATGTCCCAGCCTTTTCTCCATCGGCCGCCGCTTACATACAGCCAGGTAAACAACGAAACGACTGCACTGAATCTGATGATGGCGATGTTCAGAGAAGTCCACTACCATACAGGACAAATCATATATATTGCCAAAATGAAAAAAGGCGAGTTCATGACCGCTACTACGCGGTCATTTGGTTTGTAGCCTCTGGTTTGTCTTTCATATCATTTATGATTGCGGCCTTTCGTTTCCTCATAGGTTGGGTACAAGGGGGCTGGCGTATTTCTGATGACTAGGGATCGGGTCAACCGGACAATCAGCTATTTCACGACCAAAGCAGGCTATTCGATAGAATATTCGATTGTTGGAGAAATTGCATGCGAGTCGATAATACGAACCATCCTCAGATACATGCTGCCGATTGAGCAATCGAAAAGAAACGCAGGCTCCCTTGGTAGGCTACAATCATCATAGAAATGATTATAGCCGGGAGGTATGACGCGAATGAAATTGCACAAGATCACCCCAAACCTGTGGTTCGACTCGCAAGCAGAAGAGGCGGCAAACTTTTATACGTCTATTTTCCATGATTCCAACATCGGCAGAATCGCTCGCTACGGACCGGAAAGCGAAGGCAGGGGCGTAGCGGGAACCGTAATGACCGTGGAATTTCAGCTGGAAGGGCAGTCTTTCGTTGCGCTGAATGGCGGACCGCATTTTAAGTTCAATGAGGCCATATCTTTTATCGTTCATTGCGATGATCAGGAGGAGCTGGACTATTATTGGGATAGGCTCTCCGAGGGAGGAGACGAAAAGGCGCAGGTCTGCGGTTGGTTAAAAGATCAATTCGGCGTATCCTGGCAAATCGTCCCCAGCCAATTAACGGAAATGATCTGTGACCCTGACCCGGCAAGAGCAGGACGAGTCATGCGTGCTATACTCCAGACGAAATCGAAGATCGACATCCAAGCGCTGCAGCAAGCTTATGAAAATTAGAGGTTATTCTTACCCACGTAAATACGAAGGTTCAAAGAAAAGGCCATCCATCAGGGTGGCCTTTTGCATTGCGCGTCTTACAGCTGGAGGTCATCACGATAACGCTGTAAAATTCTTGGCCGTCGCAAATTTTATGTTTTAACCAAGCCGCTGTGATTTACTTCACAGGCAAAGCCTCCCATATCCGTTACGATGTAAATGTAATTGATTTCACAAGGTTGCACGGGAGGCGTGTTTATGAGCAGACGATTGGTGATGATAGGCAACGGGATGGCGGGGGCGCGGTGTATCGAGGAAATTCTCCGCCGGGACCGCGACCGCTACGAGATAACGATGATCGGGGATGAACCGTACCCCAACTATAACCGCATTATGCTGTCCCCTGTGCTGCAAGGGAAAACGACGTTTGAAGAAATCACGATTAACGATTGGGACTGGTATCGGTCCAATAACATACATTTGCTGTCCAAGGAACGGGCAGTCGAGATTAACCGGGCGTCGAAGGAAGTCCGAACCGACCGGGGAACCGTTGTCCCCTATGACGAGCTGATAATCGCGACCGGATCCAGCGCATTTATTTTACCAGTACCAGGACATGAACTGGAAGGCGTCGTCGGATTCCGCACCATTGAAGATACGAAAATGATGCTGGAAACGGCTAAACAGTACAAAAAGGCGGTTGTGATCGGCGGCGGACTGCTTGGCCTGGAAGCGGCTCGCGGATTGATGAACCAGGGGATGGAGGTTCATGTCGTTCATTTGCTGCCCCACTTAATGGAAATGCAGCTCGACGCGGCAGCGGCAAAGCTGCTTCAGCAGGACCTGGAAGCCCAGGGCATGAAGTTTCTGATGGAAAAGAAAACAACTGAAATCTATGGTGTCGGGCGAGTACAAGGGCTTCGGTTTGAAGACGGAACGAACGTCGAATGCGATCTTGTCGTCATGGCCGTCGGCATCCGTCCCAATGCAGCGCTGGCGCGGGATGCGGGACTGGCGGTTGGCCGGGCGATTCAAGTCAACGACCTGATGCAGACGACGGACCCGTCGATTTATGCCGTCGGCGAGTGCGCCGAACATCACGGCATTGCCTATGGGCTTGTAGCGCCATTGTATGAACAGGGCATCGTGCTTGCGGATCACCTTACAGGCCGGCCAACAGAAGGTTATGCGGGCAGCGTGTTGTCCACGCAGC
Source organism: Paenibacillus rhizosphaerae (assembly GCF_014192015.1). Classification (GTDB taxonomy): domain Bacteria; phylum Bacillota; class Bacilli; order Paenibacillales; family Paenibacillaceae; genus Paenibacillus_AQ; species Paenibacillus_AQ rhizosphaerae. Next base: position 1,660,908 of record NZ_JACHXJ010000001.1, read on the forward strand.
TTAAGGTAGCGGGATGCGATCTGTTTTCCGGCGGAGAAATCCATGCCGATGCGAACACGAAAGCCATCGTCGTGCAGGATGAGGTCGCCGGATCCTATAAAAAGATCCTGGTTCGCGATAACCGTATCGTCGGCGTCGTGCTGTACGGGGAGGTTTCCGACGGCACCCGGCTGTTCAGCCTGCTGAAGAAAGGCAGCGACATACAGGAATATACGAGCGCCTCCGTGCTCCACAAAGCCGGGGGAGACGGCGGGCTCGATGTCGCGTCGATCAGTGCGGACGAAACGATTTGCGGATGCAACGGCGTAACCAAGGGACGCATCGTCGGCGCCATTCTCGAGAACGGACTGACCACGTTCGACGAAGTAAAGGCTGTGACCAAAGCCGGAGGCTCGTGCGGCAAATGCCGCGGCATGGTCGAGGCGATTCTTGCGCACACGCTGGGCGACAAATTTGACGCATCGGCGCAGAAGGCGGCAGGCATGTGCGCCTGCACGACGCTTACCCGCGATGAGGTGGTGGCCGCAATTCGCGAGAAAGGCCTGCAGTCGCCGCGGGAGACGCGCATCGTGCTCGGGTTTGCATCCGAGGAAGGCTGCTCGAAGTGCCGTCCGGCACTGAATTATTATCTGCGGATGCTGCATCCTGAGACGTATGCCGACGATAAGGCATCCAGATATGTCAACGAACGAATGGAAGGCAACATGCAGAAGGACGGCACATTCTCCGTCATTCCGCGGATGTATGGCGGAACAACGACACCGGAGGATTTGATCCGCCTTGGCGAAGTGGCGAAGAAATACAACGTGCCGCTGGTGAAAATTACAGGCGCCAGCCGCATCGGGCTGTACGGCGTACAGAAGGAAGACGTTCCGAACGTTTGGGAGGAGCTGGAGATGCGTTCGGGATACGCCTACTCCAAGTCGCTGCGTAACGTCAAATCGTGTGTCGGTTCGAGATTTTGCCGGTTTGGCACCCAGGACTCGTTAGGACTTGGCGTCCGGCTGGAACAGGAAATCGAGATGGTCGATACGCCGCACAAAATGAAAATGGGCGTGACCGGCTGCCCGCGAAACTGTGCCGAGGTATTGACGAAGGATTTTGGCGTCGTCTGCGTGGAGAACGGATACCAGCTGTATTATGGCGGAAACGGCGGCACCGAGGTCCGGGAATGCGACAGCCTGACGACGGTGGCGACAGAGGACGAAGTGATCCTGTTGGCTAAAGCCTACGTACAGCTGTACCGGGAAACCGGCATTTACGGCGAACGCACCGCTCCATGGGTGAAGCGGATGGGCACGGATTGGGTGCGCCAAATGCTGAGCAATGAGCAGGAGATTGCCGGTTTAGCCAGCCGCTTCGAGCTTGCGAAGACAACGTATCGCGAAGCTTGGTCGGCCGCGCTGGAAGACGAAGAACGCCGCCGGATGTATACCGTGGAGAGACCATAAGGGGAAGGAAGGCGCATGAGCGTGACGAGAGAAATGGTGAAAGTAATGAGGCTGGAGGAACTGAAGCCGCAGATTGGCAAGGAGGTACGCGTTGGCGATGAGTCGGTTGCATTGTTCCGGCTGTCAAACGGGGAGGTGCGGGCGGTAAGCAACCGGTGTCCGCACAAGAACGGTCCGCTGGCTGAGGGAATCGTGTCGGGTGAATTTGTCTTTTGTCCGCTGCACGACTGGAAAATTTCGCTGACGACAGGGGAAGTGCAAAAGCCGGACGACGGCTGCATCCAGACCTACGAAACCGCGGTCATTGACGGTTACGTCTATATTGGAGGACTGAAGGAGCATGAAAAACACCATCCAGATCGTTGAAACCGCCGGGGTAAACAAGGTTAGCCTCATGAACCGGAGTATAGGCAGATACTTTGTATCCTCCATGCTTGCTGGAATGTTCGTTGGTCTCGGCATTATACTGATCTTTACGATCGGCGGACTGCTCGCGCCGGTCCACGCACCCGCCATGAAGATCGTCATGGGAGCCAGCTTTGGCATCGCCTTGAGCCTGGTTCTGATGGCAGGATCGGACTTGTTTACCGGCAACAATATGGTTATGGTAGTCAGCACGCTGAACAAGAAGACGACCTGGCTCGATACGCTTAAAATATGGCTGTACAGCTATGTCGGCAATTTTGCCGGTTCCTTGCTGGTCGCCGCGATCTTCGTATGGACGGGATTGGCGAAAGGGGGAACGGCCGAATTCATCAACAGCACGGCCGCCGTTAAAATGAATGCGCCGTTTATGGAATTGTTCATGCGGGGAATTTTATGTAACACGCTTGTCTGTCTTGCCGTCTGGTGCTCCATGAAGCTGAAGGAAGAGACCGCAAAGCTGGTCATGATTTTCTGGTGTCTGTTCGCCTTTATTACCTCCGGGTTCGAGCACAGTGTGGCGAACATGACGCTGCTGTCGGTATCGATCTTCATCCCTCACCCGGAGACGGTAACCTGGGGAGGACTGGCCGCAAACCTGATTCCGGTGACCCTCGGCAATATGGTCGGCGGCAGCGTGTTCGTAGGGCTTGCATATTGGTATATGACGAAAGATAAAGAGAAGGTGGAGATCGAAACTCTGCCGCAAAGCAAAAGGTCTGCAAGTTAAGGTTGTGAAGTAATCAACGCGGTGAGCCTGCTCTTAAAAAGCCCCAAGCGTGCAGCGGGAAAGAAAGCAGGAAAGCGTGGTACGCCCCATCAGGTCGCTTTCTTGGCCTTCGGCTTCCACGTTGGCTCTTCGGTCTCCGCAGGTTCCTCGATGATGGCCATCGCTTCCTCGTAACGGCGGCTTTTGAATAGAACGATCAGATTCTCCAGATCTTCCCTGTCCAACAGCTTCACCCCGTTCACGGCCGCCAGGATGCGGCAGGCTTCGGTGTATCTGCCGGAAGTCAGCACGATTGCCCGTTCAGCTTCATAGTAACGCATGGAAGTATAAATCTCCTGAACCGCGCCGATGCCGACCGGATTGCTGTTCCCGTAGCGTTTGGCCTGTAAGACGTTCCTGAGTCCGTTCTGATCCGTAAAAACTAAGTCGGCGCCGAAATCCCTGCTGGCCGTGGTCTGATACACTTCCCTGTAGCCAAGCTCGTGAAACAGCCGGAAGAGATACAGCTCAAATTCGGAGCCGTCCGCCATTAAATCGATATCCTTGATGGTGATCTTGCGAGGATTCGCCTCCCGGCGGATCCTTTTTCTCCGGTTTTTGACCAAACGTATGACGAATAGGACGAGGAGCAGGGCAACCAGCCCGGCGATCATGATGGTTGTTGTATCCAAGGTAGTAGGCAAATTAGGTTCCTCCAAATATCCGAATGTTTGTTCCTATCCACTATATCAAAATCGCGTCAACGAAGGAAGTCATTTAAAATCACTTGCCGGCTGCTCATGACCGTGAGAGAGTAAGTATATACAACTTAAAACATGGGGTGTGATCGATAAATGACCGATACGTTGAATATCGATGAATGGTTGGATTGGGAAGGGGATCGTGATCGCGATTCCACTCTAGTGGTGCTGATGTGCGGAATCGCCGGTTCCGGGAAAACTACATTTTCTAAAAGATTGGAGGAACAAGGGTTCGCCCGTCTCTCTATCGACGAGGAGGTGTGGAATATGCACGGCCGTTACGGAATCGATTATCCGGTTGAAAAATACAGAGAATACCTGGATGAAGCACATGCAAGCTTGCGAACAAAGCTAGCTTCATTTATTCAAGACAAAAAGCGGGTTGTGGTCGACTCCAGTTTTTGGAGCCGTTCTGCGAGAGATGACTATAAACGGCTTATTGAACATTGGGGAGGGGAGTGGAAGTTAATTTATTTGAAAGTGCACCCTGATGAGTTGCGAAAACGCCTTAAGGTCCGAAGCCACCGTTTCGATGCCAATGCCGCGTTTCCTATTACCGAGGAGACGCTGAACAATTTTCTTAACTCGTTCGAAGAGCCTCAGGGGGAAGGAGAAATTGTTGTAGAACATGAGTGAGGGCAGCAATGCGCTCTCATCCAGCGGATTGCCAACAGGCCGCCGTAAGTAACGGCAGCCTGTTCACGATGAAATACTTTCAGTTCGTGCTATTGATTATAGATCTTTGAAAGTGGAAGTTTTGATCGCATTGTTGACCTCTATATCTCTCAAAGGCCCCATCGTTTTTATCAGAATATTTGGAACAATCAGCAGCAGCACGATCGAGCCGTAGACGCCGGCGGTATAACTCGAAGCGTATTCAAACCCGAAGCCTTGATCGAAGAAGGACGTGATCAGATGAATCAACAGGTTCGTAAAACAAAAGGCATAGCTTCGAATCATCCAGTTGCGGTGCCGGATGACCCGTTTCTTCTTGATTTGAACGAGTGCCGTCACCGTAATGAACAGCCAGATTAAATTCAGCGCGTTAAAAGCCATGCTCGTCATTTTACCTCCTGTGGCGTAAGGGGCCATATACCCGGAAGTAATAACGACAAGAAGCACCGATACCATATATAAGTATCCATTGATCCGGTGGAATTTGCGGCTTTTTTGAAAGATGCGGTTGGAAAAATTGACAAGCCCAGCCGCCATGGCAATGCACGCAAAAGCAACGTGTATTCGCATGACGCTTAACCACGCGGGGAGGTGAATTTCACGTTTTAGACCGGTTTTATGGCTTAAAAAGCCTTCCGCTCCGGGATCGATAATATAATTTTCCAATATAGCATAAAGGATAAACAAAATACTGAGACAGGCTAACAAACTATATAAGATTTTTCGTTTGTTCACTTCATTCACAACCCCCGAAACTCTTCATATCATTGTTGAAAGTCTATTTCAAGCGCTTGCCGACGACCTTGGAAGCCGGAAGTACGCCGGCTTTGGCGGTGCCGTTCAGCTCGTCTCCGTCGACGGTCACTTCGAATTTTAAGTTTAAACGCATCGGCTTGGTCACTTGCTGGGACCAGGTCAGCCTGTTGCCTTGAATAACGGGATTCATAAATTTGACCGATTCATCCCCTTGGGTGGCCGTTCCGTGAATTTCCCCCTGATTTGTAGCGATTGAGAGCTTGACATCCATTTTGCCCACGGGCGTTGCAATGGTCACCTCCCATTCTCCGTCGAATACGGGCCCTGTTCGTTCGGATGTGTTTTGCAGGAGAGGGGAAGGTGGATTCACCGTTTCAGTACTCAGTACAAGGTTCGATTCCTTGTCTGTTTCGGCCTTTTCCGAGTTCGGCACCAACCCCTGCGCCCGCCACGCGGTACCTCTCCGCTCATATTCGAACAACTGCTCGACGGCGTGCGCGATCCGGGGCCCAAGCTCTCGTTCAACCAAATGCAGGGCGACATCGAGCCCCGATGTCACGCCGCCGCCACTAACCAAATTGCCGTCGTCAACGACGCGTGCCTTGACGGGCAGGGCACCGGTTGCTCCAAGAACCTCCATGCCCAGATGATGCGTAACGGCGCGTCTCCCTTCCAGTAAGCCTCCCATGGCCAAAACCAAGGATCCGCCGCATACGGTAGAGACAATGACATCTTTCCTTTCAAGGGCTTCCCTGATCTTGACGGTCAATTCCGTATTTGCGGTTCGTGCCAGTATGGCTGGAACGGAATCGGGACCGTCGCCTTCGACATCCCCGGCTGCGCCGGGAACGAGTATAATTCCCGCACGATCCGGGTCCAGCTTGCCGCCCGCTGCAATAGGCAAACCTTGGGTGCCGCTGGACACGGTTCTTGCTCCTTCGGCGGTGACAAGCTTTACTTCCAGCGCATCACTGGACATCATCGCCGCGGCACTAAAAACCTCATAAGGCGCCAAGGCGTCCAGCAGATCGAAGCCATCAAAAAGAACGATTTGAACGGTTATCATCGATATATCCTCCTACATTTTCGTCGTTATTTGCTCAGCAAGTCCTTAAGCCGGATATATTCCTGTTTGTCAATTTCACCTTTGGCCATCCTGTTTTTGAGGATCCAGTCAATGTTATCCTCCCGGCTTCTGTTTCCGGACTTGTGACGAATGGAATAGATCCGAACCGCCAAAAAACATAAAAGTGCGATGCAAAACAATGCACTGAACACATAAACACTGCTGTTTTCCATGGTCAACCTCCTTCACGAACAACATCCTATCAAATGAATATCTCAAATGAAGAAATAAAAGTGTCACAAAACGATAAACATTGCATCACAAAATGGGTAGGGCGGTTAGCTCTTCACCAAAAAGATGATAAACTAGGATGCGAAGGTGGGATGTACATGAGCGGAAGCCATACGATACTCGTTGTAGACGACGATCCCAGCATCGTCGAACTATTGAAAGATTTTTTGGAAAATGACAATTTTCTCGTGATCACGGCCTGCGATACGGCAGAGGCGTGGGACACATTCGAACGGAATACGGTTCACGCCATGATTCTGGATATTATGATGCCGGGACAAAACGGGTTTGATTTATGCCGCCGGATTCGCGCGGTTAGCGACGTTCCAATCCTATTTCTGAGCGCGCGCAGCGATGACGTGGACAAGATTCGGGGGCTGACGCTCGGCGGCGATGATTATATCGTGAAGACGGCCTCACCGGGAGAGATTGTTGCCAGAGTAAAAGCCGTACTGCGGCGCACCGCTTCACGGGAGCAGACGAATGAAAGGATCCTAGATTACGGCCGGATTCAATTAAACTTGTCAACCAGGGAAGTGTTTGTGGATGGGCTCAGCATCGTGCTCACTCCGAAGGAGTATGATTTGCTGCGATTGTTCGCCGAACATCCAAGGCATGTATTTTCCTATGAGCAGCTGCTTGCCAAGTTTTGGGAAGGGATCGGTGACCGGCATACCATTCGGGTTCATCTTAGCCGGCTTCGTGAGAAAATAGAGGTTGATGCAAATCATCCGCAATACCTGGTCAACGTATGGGGAGTAGGGTATCGCTTCGAGGGAGGATAAGATGAAAACACTTCGTATTCGCACGTTTACGATACTCTGCTTATTTATGATCACGCTCGTGCCATGGGTGTTCTACGTTGCGGCGCACTTCCTGGAAACCCATTCACTAAACATCGGATCAAACCAGCCGTACGATGAAAGTATGCAGAGACATATAACCGAGGCCGTTCACATGATCGAGGCGGGCTCGGGCCAATGGCGGGATCCGAATTGGCAAGGCCAGCTGCTTAGCGAGCTGCATCAATCCAAGCTGGATGCGGTCATCATATCAGATTCCGGTGAGGAGATTTATCGGTCAGCCGAAAGTGAAGGTGGTCTGCGATCAACCGAGCGGTTCTCGGTCATGGAGAACGGTCATCTGCTTGGAAGGGTGGTTGTTTACCTGCCCAAGTCCAAAACGCTGCCGATGATATCGGCGTTCGCCGGATTGCTGCTCGCCTTTTTCATCGTTGGAATCGAAATGCGGAGGTTTCTGCTGAAGCCTCTGGAGAAGATGAGCCGGGCCGCCAGACAAATCGCTTCAGGCGATTGGGAGGTGCGGTTACCGAGGTCCAGAATTACGGAAATCGCTGAAGTTGGGGATGGGTTTGATGTGATGGTAAAAGGGCTGCGAACGTCATACCGGAAGCAGGTAAAGCTGGAGGAAGAACGCCGCTTTGTCATATCTGCGGTCGCGCATGATTTGCGTACTCCGTTGTTCGCCCTTCGGGGATATTTGGACGGCTTGGAGCAAGGCATTGCCCAAACGCCGGAGAAAATTTCAAAGTATGTAGCGGTATGCAAGGAAAAATCGGCGCAGCTGGATCGATTGGTGGAAGACCTTTTTACTTTTACGAAAATGGAGTATTGGGATCGTCCATTGAACAAGGCGCCCATCGATTTACCGGTTGTACTCCAGCAATCGATCGACAGCTTGAGTCCCAGTGCCGGACTTAAAAGCATTGCGATCAAAAGCCATCTGGCCGCCGATTGCATCGTCAGCGGTGATGCGCATCTATTAGAGCGCGCCCTGAGCAACCTGCTGGATAATGCGGTAAGACACACCCCGCACGGGGGGATGATTGACGTCCGATGTAACAAGGAAGAAGGCAAAATCACATTCATGATCCGAGACAATGGGACGGGGTTCACGGCGGAAGAGCTGGAGCGCGTGTTCGAACCGCTCTACCGCGGGGAAGCGTCCAGAAACCGTTCGACCGGAGGCAGCGGTCTGGGTTTGACCATATCACAGCGAATCATTCGGCAGCATGGAGGCGAACTCACGGCAAGCAACGATCCGCAAGGCGGCGCACGGCTGACGGGCTGGATTCCAGCTGCAGACGCGCACATTTCATGATGTAGCATACAGCGGATAACGCATTCAGATAAGCTGGTCACTGCCATAGGGCGACCGGCTTTTTTTACGTATATACGGCAGTTTCTATCTTTCGGATAGCCCTGATTTGGCAATATGTCAGGTTGACTCGACAATATTTTGTTTTCCTATATATAATATGTATAAATTTTCCCCAGTTAAGAAACACCTCGCTCAGGTTAAAAGTTGTCATTTTGTTGCGTAAGTACAAAGTCTTACCATGTCATCCAGCTGTAACCTTAGAGAAACAAGAGCATATTTTTCTAAGGATTGGGAAGCGCTTGCAAACAAAGTGCCAGTCCATCGCGATACAGAAACGAATTTAAAACTCACTAATAAGGGTGGTATAATATGAATTTATCGACGCTTCGAAGATGGCTATGGCCGCAAACGAGTTTCCAAGGGAAAATTTTTATGGCCTTCGGCCTGATCACATTTCTGTCCATCGTCTCCGTAACTGCCATTGTCTACGTGAATATGCGCGAAACGATCAAGCATAACGCGGTTACTTCCGTCTCGGACAGTATCCGGCAGGCGGATGAATCACTTAACGTGATGCTGGAGGAGATCGACCGGCTGAACACGGTTGTCGTAACCAATAAAAATACGGTGATCCAGACGATCATGAGCCCGAACGAGGAACCCAGTTATGAATGGTTCCAGGAACAGAAGCGGATTACGGAGTTTTTATCCGGACTGATTCAGTACAAGCCCTATATTTCCCGTATGGCGGTCGTCGGTCTGAACGGAAAAGTATTTTTCACCGGGGGTCCTTGGATGGACCGGAGCGTTCTGGGAACCCCGATGCTGAACTATATGCTGCACAACGGGTCGCGCCATGCGTATTTTAAGCCGGAAGGAACCGTGGATGCCATTACTGTCGGCCGAGAGATTCGCTATAACCGCGAGACGGTCGGCATCGTCATGGTCGACTTGGACTACGATTTTATTAAAAAAACATACGGGGTCAAACCGACTGCAGACAGCATGCTGTATGTTCTTGATGAGCAGAACGGCTATGTGTATCAATCCGAGTCCGCTCCATCCTCTTTTGCGCCTCCGCTGGAAAGAATCGTCCAGATCAAAGGCAAGCTTACCGGTGATAACGACGTGGTGGAGCAGAGAATCAACGGCAGGTCCTACATCGTGGTCAGCCGCCATTCCGAATACACGGGCTGGAGCACGCTGGCTCTGATTCCGCTTGACTCGTTACTTAGCGAATCGACCCGAATCCGTAACTTGATGACCGAGGTATCGATTATCGTCTTCATCGTCATCCTGATCGGTTCCCACCAGGTCTCTTCGCGGACCACGCTAAATATCCGGCGGCTCAGATCGATGATGATGCAGGTGAAGGACGGTAATCTGTCGTTTCCCAGAACAGAGATTCACTCGAAGGACGAGATCGGACAGCTGTACCGCGTGTTCATCAGCATGGTCGACGAATTGAAACGGCTGATGGAAGGCATCCGGTACAGCGAGAAGAAGAAGCGGGAGGCCGAGCTGACCGCCCTTCAGGCGCAGATCCGTCCGCACTTTTTGTACAATTCGCTGAATACGATCAAGTACTTGGCCAAGCTGAACGGAGTACCCAATATCGAGGAAGTATCAGGTTCGCTCATTGAGCTCATGCGGGGATTACTGGGGAATTCCAACGAATTTTTGACGCTGCGCGAAGAGCTTGACTATGTGAACAGCTACATATCCATCGTGAAGTACAAATATTTGGAGCCCATCGAGGTGCATACGCAGATCGAAGATGACGCTTTGATGGATTGCCGTGTGCTGAAGCTGATGCTCCAGCCTCTTGTCGAGAATGCCATTATGCACGGTATCGGTCCTTCAGGGAAAGGGGGCTTCGTCCTGATTCGGGTCTATGCGGAGCATCAAGAATTGCGGATCGAAGTCACGGACAACGGCCGGGGCATGACGCAGGACCAGATCGACGCTCTTCTTGGAGCAGCGGGACGAGAGGATACGCCGTCGCGCTTCAGCAGCATGGGCGTACGGAATGCGAACGAGCGGATCGTGAGAATGTTTGGAGAACCGTACGGTTTGAGCTTATACAGCGAGCCGGGTCTGTATACGAAGGTGGAAATTCGTTTTCCGCAAATTCGTAACCGCGGTCAATCTGATCAGGAGGTGGTCTGATGATGTTTAAAGTACTGTTGATCGACGACGAACCGTTAATTGGCAATGTCATTCGAACGTTATTCAACTGGAAGAAGCACGGATTTGAGTTCATCGGCGAAGCATACAGCGGGACGGAGGCATTGGGGATGATCGGGGAGTCGCCGCCCCACATCGCTATTATCGACGTGAATATGCCGGAGATGAACGGAGTAGAGCTCCAAGGGATCCTCCGTGAGCGGTATCCGGCGGTTAAGACGATCATGCTCAGCAGTTATGACGATTACGATTATGTCCGTGAGTGCTTGCGAAACGGGGCAGTCGACTATTTGCTCAAGCACCGGCTTGACGAGGCATTGCTGCTGAACGTTTTGAACAAAGCCGTTAAGGATTTACAGGCAGAAGACCGGGCGCAGGAAGGACAAATGGCGAGCAAAAAAATGGCGGAGACGATGAAACCCGTTTTTATCAGAAACCGCATTGCAGAACTGGTAAGAGAGAACAGGGAAGGGACAGGTAATCTTGATGCTACGGGCGTGCTGGAAGGTTTGTATCCAGGCGCTGTCCGTTATGCGGCAGCGGTACTGCAGATCATTCCGTTCCTCCTGCTGACGGAGTCGTTCAGCGACAGCCAAACGAACCGGCTGGTACAGCAGGCGGTCGATGTGATGCAGCAGAGCCTTGGAGATATCCATGAACGGACGGCCGCTTACGTGGAGAACGGACGGCTGATCGTCGTGTTTGCGTTCAAGGAGCGCAGCGAGCATGCCGGCAGCAGCGAGGCGCACCGCTGGATGGGCAAAGTTCAGCATGCGCTGGAGTTGATGCTGAATTTAAAATCCGTCTATGCGGTTGGGCATCCATGCGCAAGTTGGATACAGCTGGGGATGAGCTATAAATCGGCCGAAAAGGCGCTCGATGCCTCTCCTGCTGTGGAGACCGGGACACAATCCAAACATGTGAGCTTTAACGAGCCAGCTGCAAAAGAAACACCGAACGAGCAGCATCTTCGCGTTGCCTTGACGATTGAGGAACAGAAACAACTGCTTCTTGCCCTGGAAAGTCTGGACCAGGAAAGGATTCAGCAGCTGATCGCCTCCGTCTGCGGTTCTGTATGTCATCAGCCGCTTCATTCGCCTGCGGTGCAGATGATTGTCAGCGAGCTGCTGCACGCTGGCGACAAAGCTCTGAAAAAGTCAATTTCCACGCCTGCGGCAGAAGCCGCCATGTCCGAACTCCCGCCGCGAAGCGATCTGGGTCGGATCGGCAGCATGGATGAGCTTGAGGAATGGCTGAGATCCTACTTCACCGCCTTGCTGAATTTACTGAAGCGTCAGCGTGCTGGGGGCAGTTATTCCCGGCATGTCTCGCAGGCTATCCATTTTATATTGGAGCGGTATCAAGGCTACATCAACTTGGAGATGGTGGCGGCTTCAATCGGGCTCAATCCCTCTTATTTAAGCCGTTTATTCAAAGAGGAGACGCAGTGCAACTTCTCGGAATACGTGAACCGCATACGCATCGACGCGGCGCAAAAGCTGCTGGAGAGCAATCAATATTCGGTTAAACAGATCAGCAGCCAAGTGGGCTTTACGACATATAACTACTTTTTCAAAGTATTTAAGGAACTGACCGGGATGACGCCGCATGCTTATGTGGAGAGCCTCCGTCCGGAGCGACAGCGGTCGAAACCGTAAAATATGTGGAGTAAATAGTCAAATAAGTAGAATTTGCTGTCATGCCGGGTGAATTATAATACTCACATGCACCAAGGGAAACGCTTTCAACTGTTCCCAATTACATAAAAACGGAGGTCATAGAATCATGAACAAACTTTGGGGTAAATATGCGCTGAGCACAGCGCTCGTTTCCGCTCTATTGCTCTCGGGCTGCAGCTCTAACAGCGGATCGGGATCCGAAGCCAAGACAGCGGATTCGTCCGAAGCAACGGTTAATGAGACCGGGTTTCCGCTAACCCAAGAACCCGTCACGCTGAACATGTTTACCCGGATCGCCCCGGTGAACGGTCCATTCAAGGACATGCCGGTGTTCCAGGATTACGAGAAAAAGAGCAATGTGCACGTGGACTTCACCGAAGCGCCGACGGACGGCTTCCAGGAGAAGAAAAATCTGCTGTTCGCGTCCAATGAGCTGCCCGACGCTTTTTACCGCTCAGGCATTTCGCCGCTTGAAGCGACGCAGTACGGTGCCGTTGGCCAACTGATTCCGCTTGAAGACCTGCTCGACAAATATGCGCCTAACCTGAAATCGCTGATGGAACAATATCCGGAAATCCGCTCGGCGATCACGACTCCGGAAGGCCACATTTACGCGATCCCGGGAATCGTGACGCTGGCAGCGGCCCGCACGGATAAGAAGTGGATCAATGAGGCGTGGCTGAAGAAGATGGGCCTGAAGGAGCCCGAGACGACGGACGAATTATACGATGTGCTGGTAGCTTTCCGTGATAAGGATCCAAACGGCAACGGTAAGAAGGACGAAATTCCGATGACTGCCCGGGCGGGTCTGGCGGTCGTCACCATGATGAGCGGATCGTTTGGTCTTGATCAGCAGCTTGGCTATAACATCAATCTGGAGAACGACAAGGTGAACATCTGGATGGGCAGTGAGAAGAACAAAGAAATGCTGATGTACCTGAACAAGCTGTATAAAGAGAAGCTGCTCGACCCGGAACTGTTCTCACAGAAGGAAGCGCAGTATTTGGCTAAGCAGGGTTCGGGCAATGCCGGATTTTTCTTTGACCAGACGAACAACAACTTCCTGCCAATTGCCGACCAATATGTAGGGATTGCACCTCCAGCAGGTCCGAACGGCGACAGACTTCAGGCCCAGACAGCACCGGTGCCGCGTGACTTTGGTGCCTTCGCCATTACGTCTGTCAATAAATATCCGGAAATCACCATGCGCTGGATCGATTATTTCTACAGTGACGAAGGTTCGACCCTGCTGCGGTTCGGCAGAGAAGGCGAGCATTATGAGTTGAAAGACGGAATTCCTTACTATAAGCCAGAATTCTCGACATCGGACACCCAACCGAAAATTACGCCGTACGCAGGGGGCGGGGCACCGCATCTGATCAGCGATAAAGTATCTTCTTATATCAATCCGCCTCAGGTGCAGGAAGCTCAGAAGAAGCTGGATCCATACATGCCGAAGGTCCGTTATGCGGCTCCGATGTTTGACGAGAAAACAGCCCAGGAAGTCAATATCCTCCGGAACGATATTGATAAATATTACGAAGAGCAGAGCACGAAATTCATTGCCGGTGCGCTCAGCTTTGATAAGTGGGATGAGTTCCAGTCTACGCTGAAAAAGATGAAGCTCGACAAGCTTCAGGAGCTGTATCAAGCAGCCTATGACAAGATGGAAAAGTAATGGAATTGGATGATATTTCGTCATGAGGTAAGGAGTAGATGGTTATGAAGAGCGCGCAAGTCCAGGCGACGGCCGCTCCATCCCGGGTTTCCGCAAGACGGGGGAGACGCATATGGATTCAGATGGTCAAGCGGTACGACCTGTATCTCATGCTGCTGGTGCCGATCGCCTGGTATTTGATCTTTCATTACGGGCCGCTGTACGGTCTGCAAATTGCTTTTAAAAATTTCAACCCGGCCAAAGGAATTATAGGCAGCAGCTGGGTCGGCTTCGATCATTTCGAGCGGTTTTTCGATTCGTATTATTTCGGGCGGCTGCTGTGGAACACGTTGTCGATCAATCTGTTCTCGCTGCTGATCGCTTTTCCGATTTCCATCGTGCTGGCGCTGATCGTCAATGAAATTCGCAGTAAGTCGTTCAGCAAGCTGCTGCAAAATATTACGTTCATTCCGCACTTTATTTCCGTCGTCGTTATCGTTGGCATCCTGAACGTATTCCTCTCGCCCACGACGGGGCCGATCAACTCGCTGATCGAGGCATTCGGCGGTTCGCCGATCCGTTTTCTGGAGGAGGCCGGCTGGTTTAAAACGATTTTCATCGGCTCAAACATATGGCAGAACATGGGCTGGCAATCCATCATTTACATCGCCGCGCTCAGCGGGATCAATCCCCAGCTGTACGAAGCGGCGAAGATGGACGGCGCCTCCCGGATGCGGCGCGTGTGGCATATCTCCTTGCCGGGCATCGTTCCCGTCATCGTGATCATGCTGATCCTGGACATCGGACATTTTATGGACATCGGATTCGAGAAAATTTTACTGATGCAGAACAATTTGAACCTTGAGGCGAGCGATGTCATTTCTACGTTTGTGTATACGACCGGTATTCTCAAAGGAGAGTACAGCTACACCGCGGCCATCGGGCTGTTCAACTCGGTCATTAACCTGGTGCTCCTGCTATTGGTGAACCGGTTTGCGCGTAAAACGTCGGAAACGAGCCTTTGGTAAAGGAGGACCATGCGCCATGTCTAAACAAGCTGCTGCTGTGATCAGCAGACCCAGGGATGAGCGGGTGTTCAATGCGATCGTGTATACGATCGCATCGCTCATCATTCTGATCGTGCTCTATCCGCTCATTTTCGTGATCAGCGCTTCGTTCAGCGACCCGGCGAAGGTGCTGAACGGAGAAGTATGGCTGCTGCCGAAAAGCGTGTCTTTGGACGCGTACACGAATATTTTTCATAACGGAAAAATATGGACGGGATACATGAATACGATCATTTATACGGTAGTCGGCACGATCGTCAATATGATCCTGACCATTTTGGCGGCTTATCCGCTGTCAAGACCCGACCTGCCGGGCAGGAAAGTGCTGATGGTCATCATCACGCTTACGATGTTTTTCGGCGGCGGGCTGATCCCTACTTATTTGCTCGTCAAAAATCTGGGAATGTTGGACACGATGTGGGCCTTGATCGTTCCGGGAGCGATCTCCACGTACAATCTGATCGTCATGCGAACGTATTTTCAGAGCAGCATCCCTTGGGAGCTGCAGGAGGCCGCCCATATCGACGGATGCTCCAACTGGCGGCTGTTGGTCAACATCATCATACCCTTGTCCAAGCCGATTCTGGCCGTTATGGTGCTGTTTTATGCCGTCGGTCATTGGAACTCATTTTTTAATGCCCTGATCTATATTCGCGATGAAGGACGGTATCCGCTGCAGCTCGTCCTGAGGGAAATCCTGTTGATCAGCCAAACCGATGCCGTTGACGGCAACGTCGGACTGGAGAATAAGGTACTGCTGGCGGAAAGTATCAAGTACGCGGTCATCATTATTTCCAGCTTGCCGATTTTGATTATGTACCCATTTGTGCAGCGGCATTTTGTCAAAGGCGTCATGATTGGCTCCATTAAAGGATAGACAAGGGCAGGTGCCTTTATTGGCCGCGATGATTAATATCATATTTATGGAGGTATATTGTGCAAACGAATGCGACAATTTCAATCGACTGCAGCCGGCCTGGTGAACATACGGTCAGCCCTTATCTTTTCGGGCATTTTGTGGAAGATATTCGAGACCATATGGAAGCGATGCTGGCCTTTCCCTTAAAAGATATGGATTTTGAAAGCGAAAAAACCGGAGAGAGCGCCGTATCGGGAAGCTGGTTTCCTTTTACAAATGGACGAAATACGCAATATGCGCTCGAAGCGCCTGCCCTCAGGCATTCCGGCCGCGCACAGCGCATCCGGATCATGAGCGACGATGAGGCATACGCAGGAATTGCGCAGCACGCTGCGCTAAAGGGACCGATGACCTATACGGTTCGGATTGTCGCCCGCGCATCCGTAGAACTCCGCTATATTGTATTGGAAGCGGTGGACCGGCGAACGGAGGAGTTTCTGGGACGTGTGGAGATGGATCTGAAAAGCCACAATTGGCAGGAATACGAAGCAAGCTTGACCGTCTCACGAAGCTGTGCCGACGCGGAGATCCGCGTCTATGTTCCGGCAGATCATCCCCGCTGGACCGACCATGTTTCCACCGGCATGCTGTGGCTCGATCACGTGTCTCTGCTTCCCGAGGACAGCATTGGCCTGGTGAAACGCGAGGTGATCGATATGGCCCGGCCGCTGAATGCAGGAATGATGCGGCTCTCGGGAAATTACATCAGCGCATACCACTGGGAACATGGCGTGGGTCCGGTGCTGGAGCGGCCAGTGATGTACAACGAAGCTTGGGGAGGCTGGACGAGCAAGTATTTCGGGACGGACGAATTTATCCGGTTTTGCCAAGACCTGCAGGTGGAGCCGCTGATCTCCGTCAACGACGGTTCTGGTACGGCCGAGGAAGCCGCACGGTGGGTGGAATACTGCAACGGAAGCATCGACACGCCGATGGGAGCGCTGCGGGCGGCGAACGGTCATCCCGATCCGTATAACGTACGGTATTGGGAGATCGGCAACGAAGTATGGGGCGACTGGCAGGTGGGAACCTGCTCCGCCGACGAATTCGCCGAGCGCTGCAAGGCGTTCGCTCTAGCGATGAAGGCGGTCGACTCGTCTATCTTCATCTTGGGCTGTGGGCATACCGATCCGGAATGGAACAAGCCGGTGCTCGATATTGCGGGCGAACAGATCGACTACTTGACGATGCACCTATACCACGGCTTCGGGCGCTTCGGAATGAACCGCGATACGCCGGCAGAAGAACGATATAAAGCCATCGCAACGTTCCCGGAATGGACCCGCGAAGATATCCGGCAGGCGGAGGAACTCATACGCATGAATCCAAAGCATAGCCATATCAAGCTCGCCGTCACCGAGTACAACACCATGTACTTTCCGAACACGGTCCGCAAAGGACTGCCGGATGAGCATACACTGGGGGCCGCCGTGGCCAACGCCGCCAACCTGAATGAAATGCTGCGCAGCAGCGATATGGTGCATATCGGCAGCTTCTCCGATCTGGTGAACGGTTGGCTTGGAGGGTGCATCCGTGTGGGCGATTATTATGCCGACCAATACCGCGGCAAGAAGCCCGGCTGGAGCGGCTTGCCGCTTACGGTGTACGGAACGCCGACCTATGAAGTGTTAAAACTGTACGCCAACCGGGACATCCGGCGGATCCTGCCGGTGGATGCGGCGTGCGGCACCTTTGCCGTTCAGTCACCGAAGCAGACGCGTATTGGGCTTGATGCCGTACCGAACTTGGACGTGACCGCCGGCGTAAACGAGGACGGGAGTGTCATCACTATGTTGATTGTGAACCGCAGCCTGCATGAAGTTAAGGCGAAGCTTGACCTGCGTTCATTCGAACCTTTCGGTGACACCATTGTACATGAAATCACAGGCGACTCTTTCGAAGACATTAACTCCGTTTTCGAACCGGACCGCATCCAGTGCGTGCCCCGTGTCGTTCCGGTCTCCGCCTGGCGGGACGGATATCCTTTACGGAAAACGTCGGTTTATGCGGTAGAACTCAAAACAGAGCATAAGGCAGGAGTGGCGGAATGACAACCAGAGGCTATATCAAGGATTATCCCCGCCCGCAGTTCGTACGGGGCGACTGGGTGAGTCTGAACGGAGAGTGGGGTTTCCGATTCGACGACCTTAATGCGGGAGAACAGGAATGCTGGCAGGCGACGTTCGCTGAGACTCATAAGATCAACGTTCCTTTTACGTACGAAACCCGGCTGAGCGGAATCGGGATCGAAGAATTCCACCCTTATGTTTGGTACAACAAAAAAGTACATATCCCGATGGAAGCCGGGGGAAAACGCGTCATCCTGCATTTTCAAGCCGTCGATCACGTTGCCAAAGTGTGGATCAACGGGCGGATGGCCGGCAGCCACCAGGGCGGCTATGCCGCCTTTTCCTTTGATATCACGCCTTACTTGGTCTTCGGCGCCGACAACCAAATTACGGTGAAAGCGGAGGACAGCGAGAGCTGCACCCAACCGCGCGGTAAACAGCGCTGGACGAAGAACAATTTCGAATGCTTTTATGTCCAGACGACGGGCATTTGGCAGACGGTTTGGCTGGAGTATGTAGAGGAGCAGCGGCTGGAATCGGTCAAAATTACGCCGGATGTCGACCGGTCCATCGTCCGCTTCGATTACCAAGTGGAGGGGGTGGGAATATCAGGCGATTTGAGGCTGGAGGCGATCGTTACATTGAAGAGCAAGCCCGTGAAGCGAGTGAGCTTAGTGATTGACCGCCCCTGCCTTACGGTGGAAGTCGATCTGATTCATGAGGCGAACGGGCCGTGGAAAAAATGCCTTTGGTCTCCGCAGCACCCGAATCTGTACGATGTCGAGTTTGTCCTAACTTTGGACGATCAAGTGGTGGACCGCGCCTTTTCCTATTTCGGGATGAGAAAAATCTCGATCGAGCATGGCCGGGTGCTGCTGAATAACGTACCGATCTACCAAAGACTGATCCTGGATCAGGGGTATTGGACGGACAGCCATTTGACGCCGCCGAGCGAGGAGGCTCTTATCGAAGATATCGACAGTATGTTAGCGATGGGATATAACGGCGTTCGCAAGCATATGAAAATCGAAGACGCCCGCTTCCTCTATTGGTGCGACGTGAAAGGGCTGCTGGTGTGGTCCGAAATGGCTGCGACCTTCGAATTCCACGATCTGGCGGTCGAGGCGTTTACGAAGGAATGGCTGGAGATCGTCCGGCAGCAGTACAATCATCCGAGTATTATCACATGGGTTCCCTTTAATGAATCCTGGGGGATTGCATCGGTCCTTCGCGACCCGAGACAGCAGAAATTTACCGAGGGTATTTATCATTTGACCAAAGCGATCGATCCGTACCGGCCGGTCATCACTAACGATGGCTGGGAGCACACCGTTTCCGATATTTTGACGCTGCATGATTATGTCGAAAATGGAGACGGGTTCATGAAACGGTACTCGAACCTGGAGGCTGTCTTAAATTGCGAGACGACCTGCAACCAATGGAAATTCGCCTTCGCCGAGGGGTATGAATACCAGGGACAGCCCATTATGATCACCGAATACGGCGGCATTGCGTTCCAGTCAGACAAAGGTTGGGGATACGGCCGTCAGGTCTCTACCGAAGAGGAGTTTCTGCACCGGTTCGAGGGATTAACGATGGCGATCAAGGGCGTCGATTCGATTGCCGGCTACTGCTATACACAGCTAACGGATGTACAGCAGGAAATAAACGGACTTCTGATGGAAGACCGTACGCCGAAATTTCCGTTGGAGAAAATGAAACAGATTAATATGGCATGACCGCGCAACAACACCAAGAGCCGAAAGGAAACATTTTCTTTTGGCTCTTGCCGTTATCAGATCATTTTCATGAAAAGCGTAATGTTTCGGACAAATTAGGGAGGTAATATCTTAGTGAAATCCATGCGATGGCTAATGATGCTAGCGGTTACATTTTCCCTGATCACCACGGTGCCTACTGAAACCTTTGCCTATCAAAACCCGAGAACACTGCCTGACGAATGGGGGCAGTATGGGCTCGGAGATCCTTACGTTTTGAAATTTAACGGATATTACTATTTGTATGTGAGTACGAGAGATACGGATGACGGCGTTAAGGTGTGGAGCTCCAGGGACTTGGTGAACTGGTCTTACCGCGGTTTGGCCGCAACGGACCCGATTACGCATGGCGCTTATGCGCCTGAAGTTGTCTATTGGAACGGCATGTTCTACATGTATACATCGCCGGCAGGCCAAGGTCATTACGTTCTCAGCAGCACAAGTCCTATCGGTCCGTTCAACGTCGTTACCGGCAATCTTGGCAAAACGATCGACGGCCATGTCTTTATCGACGATGACGGATCGTTCAGCTTCTACCACGCCGGACAGGGACGTATCGATGCGGCGCCGATGAGCAGCCCGACCTCGATCGGAGCGAGCTCGTCTACGGGCGTCGGCATGGGAGGCTGGACCGAAGGGGCAACCGTGTTCAAGCGGGATGGTAAATACTATATGACATATACAGGAAATCACGTGTTCAGCAAAGGTTATCGGGTAGATTATGCCGTCAGTACGACAGGTCCGCGGTCCGGTTACGTTGCCGACAGCCTGAATCCGGCATTAATCAGCACGGAAGGCCCGACCGTGGGGCTTGGCCATAACACGGTAGTGGTCGGCCCTGACCTCGATACCCATTACATCGTGTATCACAACTTGGAGGGGCCAGGTGTGGTCGGACCGCTGCGCCATCTGAATATGGACCGCATCGTTTGGAACAACGACAAAATGATCGTTCAAGGTCCGACTACGACGCCGCAGCCCGATCCGGCGATGCCTACATTCTATGATTATTTCGACCGGACATCGATCGGCAGCGGGTGGAGCAATATCCATGGGGGCCATTGGGGCATTTACAATCAGGAGCTAATGTGGCAGGACTCGATTGGGGATACAATCTGGTACAAACAACTATCGTCGGCGTCCAGCTCTTCCGATTATACGGCTGAGTTCAATACGAAAGAAATGAAGCGGGGCACTTCCGCGAGCCCGAGATACGGCGCCACCTTTTCCTATACGGACGAGAACAATTATGGCGTCGCGCTGCTGAGCTCGAAAAATAACCGCCTTGCGACGTCCTTCCGGATCAACGGCGTGGATCAGGCGTGGCAAACGTTCGACCTGCCGGCAGGTTTCGATTACACGAAATGGCACAGCATTCGCATCGAGAAATCCGGCACGACCTTTAAGTATTATGTGGACGGCATGCTGAAAGGGACGCGGACGGCCAATTTGGGCGGAGGTAAAATCGGTGTCTTAACGGAAGATACGCATGCGGATTTCGGCTATGCCGCTTTCAGTAACGATGTAAACGGAAGCAGCGCATGGGATGCTTACAAACCGGTTCCAGGCACGATCGAAGCGGTTCACTACATGAAAGGAGGCGAGGGTGTCGCCTATCATGACACGACCGCGAACAATATCGGCGGCGCGTACCGCACGGACGCGGGCGATATTCGTCTCAATAGCGAGGGGCTGTTTAACCTGGGCTGGAATCAAACGGGAGAATGGTACAAATACAAGGTCAACGTGGAATCAAGCGGTTATTACGATATCGATTTCCGAATGGCCACGACGATGAACGGCGTGCAAATCCGCCTGTGGGACGGTTCGACGGATGTTACGGGCATCATCGACGTGCCGAGCACGGGGGACTGGGACAACTGGCAGACCGTAACGAAGAAGGGAGTCTACCTGAAGGCCGGACAGCGGGAGCTTCGGGTTGAATTCGTTAAAGGCGAGGCCGATTTCTCACGAATGACGTTCCATAAGAGTGTACAGGTCGCAATGCTGAGTGATGGTTTTAACGATGGAAATGACGATGGGTGGACACGCTTTGAAGGGACATGGGCTGTAGAGAACGGTGAGTACAGCGCGGGAAGCTCGGGACCGGCCAAGTCCACGATCGGAGACGCGAACTGGGCGGATTATACGGTCGAAGCCGACATCAAAATGATCGACGCAGGAGGCGACGGTGGACTGCTCTTCAGGGTGTCCAATCCTTCCCATGGCTCGGAGCGGGGGCAAAACAACTATGACGCATTTCAGGGCTACTATGCCTATTTGACGACAAGCGGGGTTAACCTCGGCAAGATGAGTTACAGCTGGACATTCATCAAAAGTGCGCCGCAAACCTATGCGACAAACACCTGGTACCATATGAAAGTTGTGGCGAAAGGGACGAACATTAAAGTTTACGTGGATGATATGAACCAGCCGAAGATCGATTACACGGACAACAGTCTAAACCCGTTCACGCATGGCAAAGCAGGTGTCAGAACGGCCAATAAGCATACGCATTTCGATAACTTTAAAATATCGCCATAAGCCGTAATAGAGAGAATTCCGATCTCTACGTATTGTCCTTAACAGCAACAGCCTGCCGATTAACGGATCGGCAGGCTGTTCTTATGATAGCATTATTTCGATTTATAAAAGTTCTCCGCTTTTTGGATCATATGTTTTTCTTCTTCCGGCACATCCGTATCGTAAAACACGGCTCCCACCGGACAAGCTACCTCACAAGCACCACACTCAATACAAATATCCGCCTCGATAAAAAATTGGTCCGGGCCTTCCTCAATGCAGTCTACCGGACAAACGTCCACGCATTCTGCCGCCTTCTCATCAATACAGCCCGAGGTAATCACATAAGGCATTTGGTCTCACCCTTTCGATGAAATGCTTACCGGCGGATTACGCGTACCGGTAAAGAGATCAGCGTCTGTCCGGCGGCGGATGGGGTCAGGTTATCTTCCAGCTTGAACCCTGGAACGGGCTCGATCCGCTCAAATTGGTCCATGAACAGCCCCAGGCCGATATTGGCTTCAAGCCGGGCCAGCGGTGCGCCCAGACAGAAATGCGGACCGTTGCCGAATGTCAGATGACGTTTATTGTTGGAACGGTGGATATTCAGCGTAAACGGGTCCTCAAAAACCTCTTTGTCCAGGTTAGCGGCACTCATCCAAGCTACGACGACGTCACCTTTTTTAAGCTCTACGCCGAGCACGTTATTGTCCTGCTTCACCGTACGGTCCATTTTCGCCATGTGGAACCGGTAGCGGAGCATTTCCTCCACGGTATTCGGAAGAAGCTCGCGGTTCTCCTGGACCTCACCATAGATCTGGTCGTTATCATACAGGAAGGAATAGAACGTGCTGGACAGCAGATGGCTTGTCGTCTCGATGCCGGCCCCGAGAATGAACATGGTCATCCGGACAATCTCATCATCGGTCAGCTGTTCGCCATCGACCTCAGCCTGGATCAGATCGGAGATAATATCATCGGTGAGCTGGCTTCTTTTGGCGATGACATGCGGATAGAGATAGTTGTAGTAATTAACGGCCGCCTGCCGCTTCAGCTCCTGAACGTCTTCGACGTTGTCGGCCGGAAGAGGGAGGAACAGATGATCGACCCATTCTTTAAACAGATAGCGGTCTTCGGACGGAACGCCGAGCAGGTCGGCGATCACGATGGTGGGCAGCGCGCTGGAGAAGCTCTTGACGATATCGATGACCGGTTCGTCACCCATGTCCTTGATCAGCTGGCTGACCACCTCATGAATACGCGGCTCCCACAGCTTCAAGCTTCTTGGCGTGAACGCCGCCGACAGCAGGCTGCGGCTTTTGCGGTGTTCCGGAGGATCCGAACTGAGATCGACACGTCCGGAGTTGTGCTGACCCTCCTCATTATCGGCGCCGACGCTGATCGTCGTCCGGGCTCTCACGCTGGAGAAGTATTCGTAATCGCTCAGTACTCTTTTTACATCTTCATACCGGAAGACATTCCAGCAATTCGTTTCCTCGTTGTAGCTGATCGGTTCATGTTCCAAGTGGTGCCTGTACCATTCAAAGGGACTGAATTCTTCCACGGCGGATCGAAATTGGGTGATTTTAGCTAAGGAGATAATTTCCTTCTGCATAATACTCCCTCCCGGTTTGAATTATTTTGGTTATGATTAAATTAACATATGTTAATTTAACATATAATCGGCAGAGGAACCACGACCGAACGACCCATGCCTAAAGGTCCGTTTTCCGGATATAACGGTTAGATCAAGAACAGGGGCGAACCCTTAGGCCTCACTCACGACGCCTTTTTTGATCACAGCTTCGGATGTATTCTCCATACTCCGAGACGTGCGCTTGATAAAGAACGAGAGCAGCAGCCCGACCATGCCGATGCCGATAATGACAACATAGGCGTCGTTAATTCCTTGGATGGTCGCTTCCAGAACCATTTGCTTCTGATTCACCGCAGCGCCACCGGACGCCATCATGTCCGTCAGATGCGTTTTCGTCCGGTCGGACATAACCGTAACCAGCAGGGACGTACCAACCGCACCGGCTACTTGACGCACGGTGTTCGAGATCGCCGTTCCATGTGCATTTAATCGCGCAGGCAGCTGATTGAGACCCGCGGTCTGGATCGGCATCATCAGGAGCGCCATCCCGATACGGCGTCCTGTCGACATGAGCAGCAGGTACGCATAGGTGGTATGATCCGTCAAGTTGATAAACCCGGCTGTGGTCGCGATTGTAATGATCAATCCGGCAACCGCAAGCCATTTGGCGCCGAAGCGGTCAAACAGGCGGCCGGTGACGGGCATCAGCAGTCCCATCACAAGTGCTCCCGGGAGCATCATCAACCCGGATTCCAGGGCGGAATAGCCGCGAGCATTTTGCAGGTACAACGGAAGCAGCATCATATCCGCATACATGACCATTGTAACCATGATGTTGATCACCGTGGTCAGGGAGAACATGTTATACTTGAACGCTCGCAGATCCAGCAGTGGTTTCTTGGAAACAAGCTGTCTCCATACGAACAGCCCGAGGGCAATAACGCCGACGGCAATGGACACCAGCACCTCGGAGCTGGACCATCCCTTACTTCCTGCCAGGCTAAAACCGTACAACAGCGTGCCGAATGCGACCGTGGACAGAACAACACTGATGACGTCCATTTTGGAGCGGACCGTCTCCGATACATTTTTCAAATAAATAAATCCGCAGATAATGACAATAACGGCAAGCGGGATCATGCCGTAGAACATCGTTTGCCATTTGAAATTTTCCAGGATGTAGCCGGCAAGCGTCGGGCCGATCGCTGGGGCGAAAATGATGGCGAGTCCCATCATCCCCATAGCCGCGCCCCTCTTTTCCGGAGGGAACAATACCAAAATCACGTTGGTTAACAGCGGCATGATGATACCGGCGCCTGCCGCCTGAATCATGCGTCCCGTGAGCAGAACCGGGAAGTTAACCGCGAGGGCGGATACGATGGTCCCGACGAGGAAGATCATCATCGAAGCTTGGAACAGCTGGCGGGTGGAGAACCTCTGCATGAAATAAGCCGTAATCGGAATCAGAATTCCGTTGACCAGCATGTAACCGGTGGTCAGCCATTGAGCCGTGGTGGCCGAAATGTTGAAATCAACCATCAATTCCGGGGTGGCCACGCTCATGACCGTCTGATTCAGTGTTGCGAGAAAGGCGCCCAAAATCATAATGATTAGAATCGGGCCCTTCTTGACGGAACTGCTGGTTGTGTTCATATGATGACTCAATCTACTCCTTCCTTTCTTTTCTCTCTAGACTTAATTTACAATGTGTTGGATAATTAACATTGTATAAATGAAATTATAGACAGAACCGTTGGAGCTTACAAACAACGTTTTCACAAAAAATGTAAATTAGTTTTCGTTTCGCCGTTTAAATGTTGATTAGTGATAAGATTTACTGCAAATTCCTAGTAAATTGTCTATTAGGCATGCGAGAAGAAAGGAAGGAAGAAAATGCGCGACGTTTCCAAACAGCCGACCGATCCCAGAGTGCTTCGCACAAGGCAGCTCATCAAGGATGCTTTTATCGATCTGCTGCAGGAGATGGATATCGAGAAAATGTCCATCAGCCGGATCGCCGAACGCGCCACCATTAACCGCGTCACCTTTTATTTGCATTACCGCGATATTCCCGACATGCTGGAGAAAATGGCCGACGATATGATCGAAGATTTCAAGCAGGCGGTGGGCATCGAGCCCGAAAAACCGGCTGTTACCGAGGAAGAGGATTGGTTCATGATGCTGCGGCTGCTGGAGCATATTGCGGAGCATCACAAATTTTACAAGGTGATCTTGGGATCACGGCGCGCGCCCATATTCAGCGAGAGGCTGTTAAATATGCTGACCGAATTAATTTCGGCAAGAATCGAAGAGATGGGGACCGAATCCTTTTGTTACAAAGCAGGTATTCCCAAGGACATCGCCATTTGGCATGGATCTGCAGCCCTTATTGGTACGATCGTAGCCTGGCTGCGCAATGACATGCCGTACACACCGGCCTTTCTCGCCAAGCAGTTTTATTTGCTGACGCGCAGCCGGATTGAAACCAAGGGAGAGTGAATTGCTGGATGCAGGAGTTAGCAGCCGGTCGTTCAGCATTTCGATGACGGCAACATTGTTGTGATGGTCGGAGCCATCCGCTCTTTTTTTCCAAACAGGGACCCATTTGAGAATATCGGCATCGTTCCTGATATCGAAGTTCCGGTGAAAAGGGAGAACCTGTACCAACGAAGGGACACGGTACTGGAGAAGGCGCTCGAGGTAATCAAAAACGGATAAACTAATAAACGTTAAATAAAGAATTCAAGGTCGGGCCTACAGCGCCCGGCCTTTTCTATTAGCCATCCCGTTGAGATCAACCGAATCTGCGGGAAATAAACCGATCCTTCAGACGGCCGCATGATGAGGGAATGGCCTATCTGATGGTGATTCGAACGGTTGCCGTCAAGGTGTGGCGCCGTCTAGGATGGAGCTCAGAAAGGGGAGATGTACATGGAGCGCTGGTCGGAAAAATGGGCGGGTTCTTTCATAAAGCGCTACCCGCTGGTTACGGACTTGCCTTTTTATTCGCGCCTGTCCTGGAATTATGAAATCGGCTGCCTGCTCACCGCGTTGGAAAAAATGTGGCGCAAAACGGGCGACATCCGGTATTTCAATTATGTGAAAACGAACATGGATTTGTACGTTCAGGAGGATGGCTCCATTCGCGGCTACCGTTTGAACGATTATAACGTCGATCAGATCAATTCGGGCAAACCGCTGTTCGCGCTGCTTCATGAAACCGGAGACGGAAAATACAAGGCGGCGATCGAGCTGCTGGCATTGCAGCTGAAAGGTCATCCGCGAACAAGCGACGGGGGGCTGTGGCATAAAAAAATATATCCGTTCCAAATGTGGCTGGACGGCGTTTACATGACGGCACCTTTTATGACCGCCTATGCGTCATTAAGCGGAGAAACTTCCTGGTACGATGAAGCGGCAAGGGAAGTAGAGTTGATGGAAAGAAAGGCCAGGGATCCAGTAACCGGGCTGCTGTACCATGCTTGGGATGAAAGCAAAGAACAGCGCTGGGCGGACCCCGATTCAGGCTGTTCACCTCACTTTTGGGGACGGGCCATAGGCTGGTTTATGATGGCGGCTGCCGACGTGCTGGATGAACTGCCGCTGGACCATCCAAAGCGGGGCCTGCTAGTGGGTCTGTTTCACCGTCTATCGGAAGCGGTCATTCGTGTGCAGGACCAATCGTCCGGATTATGGTATCAAATTTTGGATCAAAGGGGCCGTGAAGGCAATTACTTGGAAACATCCGCTTCAGCCATGTTCGTATACGCGCTGGCCAAGGGCAGCCGTCTCGGCTATTTGCAGGGTGAAGCGGTGCAAGCGGCACAGCGGGGATTCAAAGGGTTAATCACTCATTGCGTTTCAGAAGATAACGGCGTAATTCACCTTAACGGCATTTGCAAGGTCGCGGGACTTGGCGGGCGACCATATCGCGACGGCTCTTATGACTATTACATAGGCGAACCGACGAGGCAGGACGATCCGAAAGGAACGGCGTCGTTTCTGATGGCTGCCATCGAAACCGAGCTGCTGGAACAGCAGCAAATTGAATAGGAAAGGACAATGAGGAGATGCCAAACAAAAAAACGTACGTGCTGGTCGGCACGGGAGGACGATCCCAATTTTTTTATTCTGCATTGGTTACGGAATATAAGGAAACGGCGGAGCTGCTTGCTTTTTGCGATACGAACCGGACGCGCATGGATTACGCCAACAAGCTGCTTGAGGAAAAATACGGAAGCCGTCCGGTTCCAACCTATCCGGCGAGTGAATTCGACCGTATGATCGCCGAGCAAAAGCCGGATACCGTCATCGTCACGACGGTTGACCGGACGCACCACCAATACATCATCCGGGC
This sequence comes from Paenibacillus rhizosphaerae, assembly GCF_014192015.1. GTDB lineage: Bacteria > Bacillota > Bacilli > Paenibacillales > Paenibacillaceae > Paenibacillus_AQ > Paenibacillus_AQ rhizosphaerae. Next base: position 1,688,994 of record NZ_JACHXJ010000001.1, read on the forward strand.
GATGGAACTGGGCTGTGACGTCATTACGGAAAAACCGATGACGGTTGACGAGAACAAATGCCAGCAAATTCTGGACTGCGTGCAAAGGACCGGTCGTAACGTGCGGGTCGCCTTCAATTACAGGTATGCTCCGCATCATACCAAGGCAAGGGAGCTGATTGCGGACGGCACGATCGGGCAGGTCACTTCGGTCCACTTTGAATGGCTGCTGAACACGAAGCACGGGGCGGATTATTTCCGGCGCTGGCACCGGGATAAACGCAACAGCGGCGGGCTGCTCGTGCATAAATCGACGCATCATTTTGATCTGGTCAATTTCTGGATCGGCTCCGAGCCGGAGACGGTATTCGCATTCGGCGATTTGCTGTTCTACGGGAAGGAAAACGCAGAGAAGCGCGGCGCCACCTCATTCTATGACCGGTCGACCGGCCACCCGAACGCGAAGGAGGACCCGTTTGCGCTTCATATGGATCAAAGCGAAAGCTTGAAGGCGCTGTATTTGGATGCCGAGCAAGAGGACGGCTACATCCGTGACCGGAGCGTATTTAGCGATGGGATCAGCATCGAAGACACGATGGGCGTCCTCGTTCGCTACAAAAACAACGCCATTCTGACGTACTCGCTAAATGCTTACATGCCGTGGGAAGGCTACCGAATCGCATTTAACGGTACGAAAGGGCGCATCGAAATGGCCGTCGGCGAGCAATCCTACGTGAATGCGGGAGGAGACAAGGCGCAGGAAGGCGCCGTCAAAACAAGATCGATCCGCGTCATCCCGATGTTCGGCCAGCCGTACGACGTTCAGGTGGAGCTGGCCGCGGGCGGTCACGGCGGAGGCGATCCGGCATTGTTACGCGATATTTTCGGAGACCCGGTGGAAGACCGTTTTCGGCGGGCTGCCAACCACATCGACGGCGCAAAATCGATTTTGACGGGAATTGCAGCCAACCGCGCGATCAGGACGGGACAGGCGGTTCAAATTGACGACCTGGTCAAATTTAGATAGGGAGGTTCGCCATGGGCTACGTTGATGAAAGAAATGCGATCGGTCAAGGGGGATGGACAACCGAGGCACAGGTGCTGGCGACCATCGCCAATCGGTACATCGGGGAGAACCCGCCGCAGGCACCGGTGTACAGGACGATGAACGCGGAAGGCTTTCGCCGGATGCCGGATTACCGATACGATATGAACGCCGACGCCAAACTCCCGAACCTGCAGGAAGGAGAGTTCGTTTACGCCTGGGCCAAATTGTGGGCGGATGATGAGGACAGCCAGCCCCTCCGGATCAGCTGTTACAGCCACACCAGGCTGTTTATCAATGGACAGCTGGCTTTCGAATCCAATCACCGTGATGACGTGCTGCCGGACACCCGTTCCGATATTCGCGGACAGCTGCGCAAAGGCTGGAATTCGTTTGTCCTCGAATTTGAAAAAACAGCCACAGGCTGCGGCGCTGTCTTTGGTACAGGCTCGATCAAGGGAGCGCCCATTCATTTTCTTGCACCAAGTTCGGAGCGGGTTGGCCAGGAAGGTTGGATCTACACAGGGCCGGTTCGGAACCGGCTTGTGCCGGGGAATGTCAAGGAGGTTTCCGCACAAGCCATGGACCCCCACATTGTCCGCCTGTTTGCCGGCCGGAACATCGAAGCGTTCTCTGAAACGGAGACAGGGTTTGCATGGCTGCCGAGGAGGGAATGGACGAATGATGAACGGCGGGCCGGCGCGTTTACACGAATTTTAGGCAGCGGGAACGGCTTGACGGGAATGGCTTGGGCGAAGCTCGATTGCACTAGGCCCTCTTACGACGGTACCGTCAGGTTATCCGGAAACAGTGAGGGAACGATTCGCATATTCGCGGACGGCCGCCTTGTCTGCGAAGCGAATCAGGACACCGGCCGTTTTACGGCCGCCTTTCCCTTAAGCATCGGCGTCCATAACATCATCGTCCAGTCGGCTGGCCGCGGAAACGTATGGGGGTTCGAGTTTGATCCGTTGGAGGAGGGCAGCGGCGTTCGCTGGATCAAGCCGCATCCGGTCGAAGGGATGGAGGGCTGCTGGCTGTTCGCCGGTCCCTTCCAAAATCCTCCCCTGGCAGAAGAGTCGGCGTCAGTCGAACGGCTGCTCGGCACAGGCCCGGAAGCCACGTTCTGGAGAACGGACCAGCCGAACATGCGGGTACGGCCTTATACCGAAAGCCGCTTGTTCGGCCGTTGGAACTACCCGCTTGGGGTGACGCTGTACGGTTTGCTTGAAACCGGCAAAGAGCTCGGGCGCAGCGATTACATCGATTATGCGGCAGAGCATATCGGGCAGTGCACTTCGATCGACGAGCTGGTCTTGTGGGATGCCGAGAGACACGGCGCGCCCGGAGCCAACCATCAACTGGCGCTCATCGACAGCCTGGATGATTGCGGATCGTTCGGCGCGACCATGCTCCGGGCGCATAAAGAGCGAACCCTTCCGGGTGCCGAGCGGGCGGCAGAACGAATCGCGCGGTACATTATGGAGGAGCAGGACCGGCTGGAGGACGGGACGCTGTACCGCCTCCGAAGCTTCAGCGAGCTGATGGTGAATACGATCTGGTGCGACGATTTGTATATGAGCGTGCCGTTTCTGTGCCAATACTTTGCTTTGACGGGAGAAAAGCATGTTCTTGACGACGCAGCCGAGCAGTTCCTGCTGTATCGAAAACGTCTATACATGCCGGAGGGAAATATTATGCATCACGTCTATAACATCCGTTTCGGCAAGCCGTGTACCGTTCCTTGGGGAAGGGGAAACGGGTGGGTGCTGTTTTCGCTGACGGAACTGCTGGACGTTCTGCCGGACGATCATCCCCGGCGAAGCGAGCTGCTCCGGTGGTATCGGGAGCTGTGCGGCGGTTATGCAGCTTTGCAGGATACGGAAGGACTCTGGCATCAAGTGCTGACCGACCCGGATTCCTACGCGGAAACTTCATGTACTTCGATGTTTGTTTATGCCTTCGCCAAAGGCGTCCGCCAGGGATGGCTTCCGGATGCAGGCCGTTTCGCACATGCCGCGCTGCGCGGATTCGAGGCGCTGACCCGGCACTGCATCGATCAGCACGGCAATATTTATGGCGTCTGCCGCGGTTCAGGCTACTCTTTCTCACCGCTCTATTACAAGGAGCGGCTGTCCTGGCTGCTCAACGATACGCATGGCATCGGAATCGTACTGCTTGCCGGCATCGAAACGAAGCGGCTCCGGACCTATCTCGCCACCCGGTCAGAGCCAGCGAAGGGAGCAGCCGCCCATGCCGAATAGAACGTATCTGTCTGGCCGAACCCCTTCGCCATATCACACGAAGGACGGGGTTTTTCGTGTCGCAAACGGACCTCAAGTATACAATCGGGCGTTGTACGGCGCCTATTTGCCGGATATCGGCAAGCGGTTCCGCGTCTTTGCGGGCGACCTTCCCGAGTGGATGATGTTCCTGCCCGGCGACGGGGGCCGGCTGCTGCTTGGGCTCGGGGACGGGCGGACCATAAAACCGCTGCGCAAATGTGAGCGGATCGAAGCCGGATATGACGGGGCACGTATGCTATACGAGATTACGGACCCGATCCTTGGACCGCGGGGAATGCTGCGGCTGGAGGTGATGCCGCTCGCGGCAGAAGGCGGGATGGTGGTGAAGATCGACGCCCCCGGCGGCCTGAACGGATTAACGGTCGCGGCGGCATACGGCGGGGCGTCCGGGCAGACCCACGCCAGGACGCTGGACCCCGGCTACACGCCTCAGGACGTGACGCAGCTGAAACAGGCCGATTGCGAAGGGAACAAGATCCAGGCACGCGGTGACGGCTTCGAGCTGTCCGCTGGTTGGATGAAGGGCGGCCGGATCACGGGACAAACGACAATGCCCGGCACGTTTGAGGTTATGAACGCCATGGAAACTCGGGTGTGGTTTCACGGCGAATCGGTTTACGTTTCCGATCCTGGATCGGCACCACAAGATTTCGGGGCGAGACCGGAAGAATCCGGTAGTGCTTCGCCGGTGAATCCATTACCGAATATGGATCCGTCTGCGAAGAGGCCGCTGCTCGTCTTCCAAAGCGGTGAGGATACGGATTGGAGCAGACCGCATTACATTGTGCTTCGCTACGGCGACGCAGAGATCGTTCCACTCACGGTTTCCGAAGCAGAGCAGCTGTACCAGGACGCTTCCGCCTGTTACGAACAGGTTGCGACAACCGCGACAGTCAATACGCCGAGCGAGCTCTTGAACGCAGCGCTCCGAACCGCCTGTGCCGCGCTGGAAGGGGCCTGGCTGTCCCCGGTGTTCGCTCACGGAGCGTGGTCCTGGAACAGCCGCTTGTCGGGCTGGCGCAGCATGTATGGACCCATTCAGCTCGGCTGGCATGAGCGTGTACGAGCGGCGGCCGGCCACTTTATCGGGATGCAGCTAAAAAGTGGCTCCGGAGGCACCGGGCGGCCGGACCCCGATCCCGAATTCGGGCTGGCAAGGCAAAGCGGCCGCAGCGTTTTCGTCAGTGAAGGGATGATTCCTTACACGAAAGGCATGGAGGGGACGGCCAAATACGATATGCAGCAGGTGTTTATGGACCAGCTGCTGATGGAGTGGGAATGGACGGGAGACCGGACGTTCGCGGCTCAGCTCTACCCCGCGCTGAAACGGCATCTGGCTTGGGAGGAACGGTGCTTTGACGCTGACGGCGACGGCTTGTACGAAAACTACGCCAACTATTGGGCCAGCGACGGCGTTTTTGCTTCGGGAGCAGGCTGCGCCCTAGCTTCCGCTTATAATTACCGCGCCCATTTAGGCGCGGCGGAGCTGGCCGGACAGCTGGGCGAAGATCCGGTGCCATTCCGCCGGCGCGCGCAGCAAATTCGCGAAGCGGTGCACGGCAGGCTGTGGCTCGTCCGGGAAGGACATATCGCGGAATCGCAAGACGGATACGGCGCCAAATTGGTCCATCCTTCGACCAGTCTGCCGACGATCGTGCATACGATCGAATCCGGCATTTTGGACGATTTTCAAATATATCAGACGCTGCAGTACACAAAGCACGTGCTTGAGCGCGTTGCCGTAGAAACCAGCGAAGGTCTGGGAGAGCTCGTATGGAACAGCAATTGGGCGCCCTATGTTTGGAGCGTCCGGGACATCGATTATGCGGATGTCCTGCACGCGGCACTGAGCTTTTACCGAATCGGGCAGGCGGAAGAGGGGTATAAGCTACTGCTCGGCGCCATTTGCGACTCTACCTCCCGCCATGTGTCCCCGGGAGCGTTCATGTGCGTATACGAGGGCAAAAGCGTTGACTTTACCGATACATCCAGCATGTTTGCCAGAACGGTGACCGAAGGACTGTACGGCATACAGGCGAAGCTGCAGCATGGCCGGTACGAAATTTCACCCAATTTTCCAGAGAGATGGGAACATGCGTCCTTCTGTTCGGAGCAAATCGGGTACAGCTACAGCCGGGAAGGCCAGACCGAAACATATGTATTCCGGTCGTCCGTGAAGGCTTCGCTGCGGGTGAGGCTGAAGGCTCGCTCAACTGTGCTGTCTGCCAAGGCAAACGGATCGCCTATGTCATTCGAGCTAAAAGCAGGCATCGGACAATCTTATCTTATCGTGGACGGAATCGAGCTGCCGGCGGGTAAGGAGGTAAGCTTGTCCGTTCGTTACTCAGGGACCGCACGCACAGCGATGCCTCCTGAGCTTACCGCCGCCGCCGGCCGGAGGTTGAGGCTGCGAATGCCGGAAGGGATGCTGGCCAAGGAGATTTACGATCCGCAAGGCGTGTTTCGGGATACCTCGATTGAAGCAGGGGAGGATACGATCGAATGTGCAGTCCGTCAGGATGCCGTTGGGAGACATACGTCCTTCGTTCGCGTCCTACAACACGGCCTGCCATCATGGGAGCCGCTCCATATCGACGTTCGGCAGCCTATCGAGACCGAGTCTGTCGATTGGAGCCCGGAAAATGAAGAGTTCCGGGTACGGTTCACCAATCATACGCAGGAATACTTGCAATTCGAAGCGTCCTTCGGGCAGGTTTCCTACCCGATTGGGCTGAGGCAAGGGGAGAGTACCGATCCGCTGACATTTCGGATGAACGGGGCACAGGCGCTGCCGGGGACTAACCGCTTTCCGTTGAAGTTATCCCTGCCGGACGGGGAACAATTGGAGGCGGAAGCTTTGTACACGGATTGGACCCTAAAGCTACCGGATGGTGTGAAGCTGCGCCATATTCCGATCGATCGGGCTTTTAACGCGAGAGCCGGCGATCTGTTCCGCAAGGAGTATCTGTCGCCGAGAAGTCCCTTTTGCTCGCTGCAGGTTCCGATCCATTTAATTCCTTCCAATTGGTGCGTAACCCGATCGATCGGCATGGAACTCATCAACGACCGGCTGCTGAGCCGCCAGGTAAACGATCACGGGCTTGTGGTGACGGAAACGGGGATATCTTTTTTGCAGCAGCGGAACCCGCAGGTACCCAACGGTGCCTTTGCTTCCCGCTGGGACGTGTTTCCGGATTCTCTTGAGCTCCCGGTCGGCTGCAGCGGACGGCGGATCTATATGCTGCTGACCGGCTATACGAACCAAATGCAGTGCGGCGTTATCAACGCGGACATTGAAGTCATTTACCGTGACGGTGAAGCCGAAATCCACCCATTGGTAGCTCCGCAGGACTTCAGGTCCATGGAGAAAGGACCGGAGACGGAGCGGGATTGTGACCGGGATGTCTACGGCCCTGTTCCGATGTACCGCTTACGCATCGGCGATATTCGTGACTCGGAGCATTGGAATGACAGCTATGACGAACCGGATGGCCCGGATTGGCATGAGCTGAACCCAATCTATGCCCGATCGCTTTACGCGCAGGTGAAGGATATCGCCGTGAAGCCGAAAGACATTGACCGGGTAAAAATTCGGGCAGTAGCGAACGATATCATTATCGGCGTGCTTGGCTTGACGGTCGTGATCTAAAACGGTGGTTCTGACCTGAAGCCCAAGGCAACTCAGGTGCTCAGGCCATCGGCTGATCATTGCCGCCTGCTACGCTGCTTTATCCTGTAAATTTCCGGGCGCAAGCCCGGTTTTTTGCTTTGCTCAAGCTTGAAATTATACCGCAACCAGCTATTTTCCATTGGGGCTAAGGGAGACAGCTTTGCCTTACCGAAATGATGGCGTTTACAAAAAATCCGGTCTAATTCCAATTTCATGTCATTGAACCGGGGACGTATGTGGTAACATTAGGAGAACATACAGTTAGTCGGGAGGCATGTGCAACGATGATGAAGCTATCCAATTGGGCAAAAACGCTGCTGTCGACGACGCAGGCCAGGCTGGTTTTTGTCCTCACGATTGCGGTATTTGTAATTATACTGGCGGTCAGCCTGACCTCGTATTACACGTCCAAATCAGTGCTGCAAAGTGAACTTAGCGAGATGCATCATCAGCTTCTGAGCGATAAAATGAACTTTATCGAAGGCTACATCCAGGACACGGACAGCAGTGCGATCAAGCTGGCGCTCAACAACGGGGTCTACTGGTATTTAACGGAGGAAGCGCAGGCGTCCCAGCGAGACATGAAACAGCTGACCGATTACTTGAAGTCGATCGTCGTTAATCTGCCCTATTTAGAAAGCGTATACATATTCAATATAGACACCCGCAGCTTCATTGCGTATCCGCAGGGGTACAGCTCCAGGTTCAGCACCTTTCCGGACTCGGATTGGGTCGGCGTCGAAAAGGAGCTTAAGGAACAACCCATGCTGGTGAAATCAAGACAGCTGTCCGCCTCCTCGGATCATGAGGGGCGAAGCCAGCTGACTTATTTCCGTAAAATCGTGATTCAGGGCCAGACCCGAGGACTGATCGCGATGAATTTCAACAGCTCCGTGCTGTTTTCACAGATGCACCTCAACAGCGTCTCGCCGATTAGCAACTCCCAATACATCCTGGACAAGGACGGAAATCTCGTCTATGCTCTCGGAAGCAATCTGATTGGCGAGCAGGCGATCCATCAAACGATCGGCCGTCTTGGCGATAAGCTGTATGGTGATTTCAACCATGAGGGCAGACGGCTGCTGCTGACCTATAATCCGTCGCCGATCACGCAGTGGAATTACGTCTCTATCGTGCCCCAGGATCAGGTGCTGGCCAAATCGAAAACGATCCGAACGGTCGTACTTCTCGTTTCTTTCGTTACACTAGTGCTTGGCGCATGGCTTATTTTTCATATCCACTACGTTTCGTTCCGGCCGATTCGTAGAATGAGAAAGCTTCTGGCGGATTATGAACGGAACGAGGACGGAGCGGATTTCGGGAAGCTGGAAAGCATTACGTCCCGGCTGCTAACGTCACATGAAGAGCTGTCCCGGCAGATCCGGCTGACGAAATCGGAAGCCGCCTCCAAATTTGTGCAGGACGTGGCGATGGGCAACTTGTCCGGGAAGCGGGAAATCGAATCTCGCTGGCGCCAATATTTTCAGGAATGGACCGATGCACCTCTGCGGGTCATCGTCATTTCGATCGACCGGTATACGGCGTGGGCGGAGAACGTTTCGGACAACGACCGTTTTCTGTATAAATACGCCATGCTGAATATTGTAGAGGAGCTGCTTGCGAGCGATTACCGCTGCGTGAATCTTGACCTCGGAAGAGATAAACTTGCGCTGCTGGTGCAGCACGCATCTGGCCGTGACGGGCAGGAGCCCGATCTCCTGCATCGGCTCAGTGAAGCCACACGCATGGCACAGGGCATGCTGCGAACGGACATATCGATTGGTGCCAGCCTGCCTTTCGATGACATTCTGAAGCTGAGGCTTGCGTTCTATGAGGCGCAGTCCGCCGTCAGTTACCGTCTTTATCTCGGCTACCGTACAGTCATTCCGTATAGGGAAATCGAAATGTCTGGACATTCGGCGGAACCGATACAGGATGCAGCTCAAACGGCGAATCTGCTCGAGGCCGTGCAGACAGGTTCAACGGAGCAGGCGCTCCGAATGCTCGGACGGCTTGGCGAGCACCTTGGCAACCAGGAGCCGTCTCCTTCCGAAGCGCTGGCATTTTTGGCGGCAATCCGGAAAGGTTTGCTCAAATTGGATGGCATGAAATCCGGCTCAGGATGGGATGAAGCGGAGGTTGCACTGGAACTCGAAACGCTGGATCTTCACGATATCCTTCGACTGCTGGAAAGGGAAGCCTGCCGTCTGTCGGACCACTTCCGCAGTTTGAGCGGCAGCAAAGAATTTATGATGGTCCAGCAAATGGTCGATTTCATGAACCGCCATTTGGACGGAAATATCGGCGTGCAGGAAATCGCCGCTTCCGTTCCGATCAGCGTGAGCCTGGCCAGCCAACTGTTCAAACAGGAGATGGGAGAAACCATTCATGATTATCTGACAAGACTGCGTGTCGAGCGTGCCGGCGAGCTTCTTATTGAAACGGATTACAAGCTATCGGAAATCGCCCGAATGGTCGGGTATCAGCATGAAAACAGTTTTATCCGGGTATTCCGCAAACTGAAGGACATTACCCCCGGAAAATACCGGGAGCACAAGAAGTATAACAAGTTTCCCGTCTAAACGGGCAATCAACCAATTCTCCATCCGATGAGCGAAACGTTCAATTGGGTGGATTTTCTTTATCTGCTCATGCCAAAACCGAATGATTCATTGCCGGGAGCCTGAAGGGGACCGTATGATTTAGAAGCGCGCTATCGCAAGATTCATTTCGGAAGAAAGGCGGTCGATAAGGGGATGGCATATTCTCATGAGATGCCCCGTCAGGCAAACCGGAAGCGGGAATCAGGGAACCGTTATTTGAAAAACGTTAGGAAGCATTGGATGCTGTATCTCATGATTTTGCCCGGCATTTTGTTCTACATCGTATTTAAATACGTTCCGCTTGCCGGGAGCATCATCACCTTTCAGGATTATCAGATCATGAAGGGGATTTGGGCGAGTCCATGGGTCGGCCTGGACAACTTCAAATTTATTTTTTCTTATCCCGATTTTTGGAAAGTGCTGCGCAATACGGCGCTGATCGCCCTGTACCAGCTCGTATTCGGATTTCCGGCTCCGATCGTGCTGGCGCTCCTGTTCAACGAGATTCGCGGCATGGTCATGAAGCGGACGTATCAAAGCATCTTTTATCTGCCTCACTTTTTGTCCTGGGTCGTTGTAGGCGGCATTGTGTTTGAACTGCTTGCGACAGGCGGAATCGTCAACGTCGTTCGGGGCTGGTTTGGCTATGAGCCCGTTTTGTTCATGCAGCAGGAGAAAATGTTCCGCTCGATTGTCGTCATCTCCGGCATCTGGAAAGAGATCGGATGGGGAACAATCATCTATCTTGCCGCGCTGGCAGGCATCAACCCGAATTTGTACGAAGCAGCGGTTGTGGATGGCGCCAGCAGGTGGAAACAAACGCTATACATCACGCTGCCTTCGCTGCTGCCGACCATTACGGTCCTGTTTCTGCTTCGCATCGGCAACTTTCTCGAACTCGGCTTCGAGCAAATCTTTAACCTGCTGACGCCGATGACCTACTCGGTCGGGGATATTATCGAGACTTACGTTTACCGTGCCGGTGTCCTGCAAGGGCAGTACAGCATGACGACGACGATCGGCTTGTTCCAATCGATCATCGGCTTTATATTGCTGTGGATTTTTAACAGGTTAGCCAGAAAAACAGAGCAGGGGTTATGGTGATGAAAACAACGCTGGGTCAAAAACTGTTTACCGTCGTCAACTATGTTGTGCTAACGGCAGCGGCTTTTACAATGATTGCTCCACTCCTGCAAATGCTGGCAGTTTCGCTGAGCTCGCCGGTTGCCGCTGACTCGAAAAAGGTGTTTCTCCTCCCGGTCGAGTGGACGGCCGATTCGTGGATTTATATCCTGCACAGGCAGGATTTATGGCAGTCGTTTGGCGTCACCGTGTTTATTACCGTCGTGGGAACGCTCGTCAGTGTGCTGCTGTCCGTTCTTACCGCGTATCCGCTGGCGCACGCCAAGTTTCTTATCCGCAAGCATGTGATGTTCGGGATCGTCATTACGATGATTTTCAACGCGCCGCTGATTCCGTTCTACATGACGGTCAAATCGCTCGGCCTTCTGGATTCGATCTGGTCGCTGATCCTGCCCGGCGCGATCGGCACGTTCAATATGGTAATCATCCGGACCTTCTTCATGGGCATTCCTTCAGAGCTCGAGGACTCGGCACAGATCGACGGCTGCCACGATTTTCGTGTGTTGTTCCAAATCTATATGCCTTTGTCCAAGCCGGTGCTCGCCACCGTCAGCTTGTTCTACGCCGTAGGGTACTGGAACACCTTTCAGCGGGCGATTCTGTTTATCCGCGACTCGGACCTGCATCCGCTGCAGGTCAAGCTCAGGGAATATATTATGACTCCCGAGACGCTCGAAGTCGCCGACATGCTGGGCAACATCGGATACAACACGACCACGCTGAAGGCGGCCACGATTATCTTTGCCGCGACACCGATTATTTTGGCGTACCCGTTCCTGCAGAAGTATTTTGTGAAGGGCGCGATGCTCGGCTCCTTGAAAGAGTAGGGGCTATCGCAGCAAGCTGCCGGGACGATTTCAAATAAATGATAGTGAAAAGGAGAGGTCGAGATGAAAGCATGGGCCAAAAGCCTGCGGTTGCTGCTGACCGTGGTGACCGGTACGGCTGTGATCGCTGGATGCAGCGGCGGCAAAACGGGGGAGGGATCTTCAGGGGCTGGGGATAAAGATTCTCCCTATCCTGTTGTAAACGTATACAAAACCCACCTCGGGAAAGGGAAGCTGCCTAAAAGCGATGATCCTCATGTGAAGTATATCGCGGAAAAAACCGGCGTGCAGTACAACCTGGTCACAACTTCATCCGGCGGCGATCCCGTCGAAAGCATGAATGTCATGATCGCTTCCGGCGATTTGCCTGACATTATGCGTCCGGTAGGCGGAGTGGAGCAAACGCTCATTTCCCAGGGTGGGGCGCTGGCGCTGGACGATCTGCTGCCGAAATATGCGCCTCACGTCTGGGAACGCATACCGGAGGAGGCGTGGAATATCGTTCGCTCCGCGACTGATGACGGTAAGATCTATTACGTCCCGAAAATTTACATGATACCCGAGCGTGCACCGATGATCCGTCAGGACTGGCTCAATAAGCTGGGGCTTCAAATGCCCAAAACCAAGGATGACTATGTGAACGTGCTGACCGCTTTCCTGAACGGGGATCCCAACGGCAACGGCACGAAAGACGAGCTGCCGACGACGGGCCGGGAATTCGGCACATGGATGGACCACCTGTTCGGCATGTACGGCGTCGCCATGTGGGAAGGAAAGCCCGAATGGGATATCTATGACGGCAAGCTGCAATACGCAGGTGTAACCGCAAATATGAAGGCAGCCATCCAATTTATCCGGGAGCTGTATGAGAAAAAGCTGCTCGATAACGAGACGTTCCTGAACAAAGGAGAAATATGGACGGCGAAGATCAACAATAACCTGGTCGGCAGCTGGTACCACCTTCCGGCGAATTTGAACAGCCGGCTTGATGCGATCGAGAAGCTTGCACCCGATGTGAATATCAAGGGCATGCCGATGCCGACCGTGGAAGGATTTAAGGGCTTCGTTACGCAGAAAAGCGTCGGTGAGCCGGAGTGGCTCATTCCGAAAGTGTCCGAGGACAAAGCGGAAGCTTCCTTGAAGCTGCTCGATTTCTTCTATGATCCGGCAAATGCGGATTTTGTCCAGTTCGGCATCGAAGGAATCCAGCACGAGGTCGTCGACGGGAAGAAACAATTGCTGCCTGCAGACGATAATCGCACGATCGGACTCGGCATGCTGAACTACAACACGAAGGAAACCATGGATGTCCGCATCGAGCAAACCTTCCCGGCGGACCGCGTGCAGATGATCAAGGATATTTTTGCGACGTCTACCGCCGACGCGCGGCGTATTGCGGGCGACGGAATGCCGGTGTCCGTTTACGAAGGGTACCCCGACATCCAGTCCCATAAACTGTTCCAGGAATACTTGTCGAAGATCGTGATCGGGGAGTGGCCGATTGACAAGTTCGACGAATTCGTGGACAAGTGGAAGAAATCCGGCGGGGACGAAGTGACGAAGCGGGCACAGGCCTGGTACGACAAAGTCAAACAATACCAAAAGTAACGAGGAGGAACAGGCATGCAGCCGATTGAACGGAGAAAGCTTGTCTCCCGGCACAATCCCGTCCTGAGCCAACCAGAGATAATGGCACCGCTCTCGGTCGGTAACGGGGAAATGGCATACACGGTGGACATCACCGGCATGCAAAGCTACCCGGACGCTTACGTCTTTCCGCTTGGAACGCAGTCTCATTGGGGATGGCATTCCACGGGCGGGCGAAACGTTCACACGCTGGAACAGCTTCGGCTGGAGCCATTCGACACGCAGGGGAGAGACGTAGGCTATCCCACGAACGCGAACGGACAAGAGGAAGCCTTTCATTGGCTGAGGCAAAACCCGCATCGCGTGCAGCTTGGCGTTTTCGGGCTCGACCTGCGCACTCAAGATGGAGAGCACATCGAGCTCAATGAGCTCCAGGACATTGAGCAGACGCTCGACTTGTGGCGCGGCGTGATAACTAGTCGTTTCCGTGCAGGAGGAGAGATCGTCCATGTCGTGACGGCCTGTCATCCGGATACCGATCAGATCGGCATCCGGATCGAATCACCGCTGATCGCCAAGGGAAGGTTGTCCATCGTCGTCCGCTTTCCGGCCCCCCATCCGCAAGCCCGCGGCTGGGGGAGCAGTATCGGTTTGAATTGGGAAGACTCCAATCTGCATGGATCGATATGCCGAAGTGCAACTCGCCGGGGAGCGCAAATCGAGAGGATGATGGACGAGGATACCTACCACGTCAGAATGGCGTGGACTGAAGGGGAATTGCTGCAGGAGGGACCGCACACCTTCCGTGTCATGCCAAACTCTTCATTGGACCGTTTTGAGTTTGCCGTCAGCCTGTCACCTCAGGAACCGCAAGCCTGCGAAGAATTCGAAGCGACCATCGAAGCTTCGAGCCGACACTGGGAAGGGTTCTGGCAGCGCGGAGGCGCACTTGAACTTGCGGACAGCCGCGATCCCCGGGCGGTTGAGCTTGAGCGGCGCGTTGTGCTGTCGCAGTTTCTGACCGCGCTTCATTCCGCAGGTTCGCTTCCGCCGCAGGAAACCGGGCTGATGTATAACAGCTGGTTCGGTAAATTTCACCTGGAAATGCACTGGTGGCACGCCGCTCATTTTGCGCAGTGGGGGAGGGTCGATCTGCTTCGCAAAAGCATGGACTGGTATAACCGAATTCTCCCCAAGGCGCGTGCGCTCGCGGCCTCTCAAGGGTATCAAGGGGCGCGGTGGCCGAAAATGGTCGGACCGGAAGGCGATCAGAGCCCGTCCAATGTCGGCGCGCTGCTCATTTGGCAGCAGCCGCACCCGATCGACCTGGCCGAACTCTGCTATCAGGCCGAGCCGACCCAGGGTACGCTAGAGCGATACCGGGACGTCGTGATGGAAAGCGCCCGGTTCATGGCTTCCTACGCCGTATGGGAACAGGAAAGCAGCCGTTACGTGCTGGGCCCGCCCGTTATCCCGGCACAGGAGAACCATCGAGGCGATGGGACGATGAATCCGACGTTTGAGCTGGAATATTGGTTCCATGGGCTCGGTATCGCCCTGGAGTGGAGGCGCCGGCTTGGTCTCCCGCCTGAACGTCAGTGGGAGCAAGTCCGAGCCCAATTGTCGAGGCCTAATGCAATCCATGGTGTATATGAAGCGCACGAGCTGATCACGGATACGTTCGAGAAAGCGAACATCGACCATCCGTCGATGCTGGGCGCATGCGGCATATTACCGGGAAAGCTTGTTGACAGGGAGACGATGCTCCGGACGCTTTACCGCGTCCGTGACGACTGGAAATGGGAAACATCGTGGGGATGGGATTTTCCGATGGCCGCCATGGCCGCGGCTCGGCTCGACGAACCAGGTCTGGCCGTCGATATGCTGCTGATGGATCAAGTCAAAAACAGCTATCTCATCAACGGCCATAACTATCAGCGGGATAATTTGCTCTGCTATCTTCCGGGCAACGGCGGACTGCTCTCGGCCGCCGCATTGATGGCTGCCGGCTGGATCGGCGGCCCCGACTCACATGCTCCGGGATTTCCGGGTGATGGAACATGGAATGTGCGGTACGAGGGACTCTTGCGGCGAATATAAGCATGCTGTTGTACATATACGGATCGATACCTAATGCTGCTTGACTGAGCTGGCGCCGAATAATTAACGGCACCAGCTTTTTTTGCGCTCCCAGCGCTCTTTGCAACTTATTTTTTCAACTAGGGATTGTCATGCGGAAGATTATACCTTAATATAATCGATAATGATAATCATTATCATTGAATACACAAACAGATTACCGCATCGATAGGAGGTGAATTCTTGAATACGAAGGAAGGAACAACTACAGGATTGGGAAGCGGGTATTATGCAGTTATTTCGATCTTGATTGTTCTGATAGCGTTATCCGCTGTCTTTTCCGTATCGATTGGACAGGTACATATTCCATTCAGGCAGGCATGGGAAATCATCGTACATGCTTTGAGCAGCGGTAAATGGGGATCCCTGAGCCATGTGGAGAGCGACTCATATGTAAACATCATTATGCATGTGAGGATGCCGCGTGTCATATTTGCCCTTTTGATCGGCATGGGGCTCTCCTTATGCGGAACGATCATGCAGGCGGTCGTGCAAAATCCGCTCGCCGATCCGTATATTCTCGGCATTTCTTCCGGCGCGTCCCTGGGGGCAACCTTTGCGATCCTGGTGGGATTCGGCAGCGGTGCGCTGCTGTCCCAGTTCGGCGTCGCCTTTGGAGCTTTTGCCGGGGCCATGGTGACGTCGATTGCCGTGCTGGTGTTATCCAGCATCGGAGGCAAAGCGACATCGGTAAAGCTCGTATTATCCGGCGTCGTCATCGGTGCCTTGTGCAGTTCCTTTTCGAGCTTGGTCATATATTTTGCCAACAACGCGGAGGGTATCAAGACCGTCACGTTTTGGTCCATGGGCAGCCTGGCTTCCTCCAGCTGGGATAAAACGCCAATCATGGCGGCGGTCGTGCTGCTCGGCTGCACATTGTTTCTATTGCAGCACCGTGTGCTGAATACGATGCTGCTCGGAGACGAGTCAGCCATTACGCTCGGTATTAACTTAAGCGCCTACCGCAAGTTTTATATGATCGCCGCGGCGCTGATTACCGGTACGATGGTCGCTTATGCAGGCATGATCGGTTTTGTCGGTTTAATCATTCCTCATATCGGCAGGGGGATCTTTGGCGCGGATCATAAGCGGCTGACAGCCGGAACGCTGTTGCTGGGCGGATTGTTCCTGATCTGGTCGGATATTTTATCCCGGACGTTGATTCATAATGTGGAACTGCCCATCGGGATCATTACGTCGGTGATCGGCTCGCCGCTGTTTATCTACATGATCGTGAAAAAAGGCTACAATTTCGGAGGGTGAGATATGGAGTTGACCGCAAAGGAAATGCAAGTCCGGATCGGCAAAAAAGATATCGTGAAGAACGTATCGATCCAGGTCAAAAACCGGCAGTTCGTAGGCCTGATCGGTCCAAACGGATGCGGGAAATCCACACTGTTAAAAAGCATATACAAGAGCCTCGTTCCGCAGAAAGGGACCGTTTATTTAGACGACCTGGATGTGCTGAAAACGAATGAAAAGAAAGTCTCGCAGCGGCTTGGTGTCGTGGGTCAGTTCAATGAAATGAATTTTGATTTAACGGTCCAGCAGATGGTCATGCTGGGCAGAACGCCGCACAAGAAGCTGCTGGAATCCGACAAAGCGGAAGACATAGCGATTGTGGAAGAAGCTTTGGCGAGAACGAATTTGCTGGATTATCAAGAGCGCAGCTATTTATCGCTGTCCGGCGGGGAAAAGCAGAGGGTCATTTTGGCACGAACGATCGCACAGCAGCCCGAATTCATGATTTTGGATGAACCGACAAATCATCTCGACATTCGGTATCAGCTCGAAATTTTAACCTGCGTAAAAGGATTGAATATCGGGGTGCTGGCCGCGCTTCACGATTTGGAAATGGCCGCTCATTACTGCGACTATCTCTATGCCATGAGACACGGCGAGGTCTACGCGCATGGCACGCCTGGAGAGGTGCTGACGCCGGAGAACATTGAAGCTCTGTACCAGATCAAGTGTAAGACATATATCAATCCGGTTACGAACGGTTTGGGATTTGCTTATGGTCTATAAAAGGGGAGGAAGACAAGTGAAAAGACAGCTGCTGCTGATTGCTGGGATTGCGGCCATGCTGGTGCTCAGCGCCTGCGGAAATACGGCGAACACCAGTGAACCGGACGCCCAAGCTGCCAGCCACTATCCGGTGAGAATCGAAAATTTCACGAAGGCGGAAGGCGGAACGACTTGGGAAAAAAAAGAGCAGGTATTCGATAAGGCGCCAGAACGCATCATGGCCAATACCCGGCCGGCGGCGGAACTGCTGCTCCACCTTGGACTTGGCGACAAAATCGCCGGGGTCGGCGCAAATTTCGGGGCACCGGATCCAGCGGTCGAATCGGACTATAATAAACTGAATATCCTTAGCGACGAGTATGTCGGCAAGGAGGTTACGCTGGGTACCAATCCTGACCTGGTTTACGGACGGGGCGGCTTATTCGATAACGCCGATTGGGGAGTCGGCACGGTGGACACCTTGAACGGCATGGGAATCAAAACTTATGTTCTGGAATCGTCTGTTACCGGGGGAACCTATGTCTCGATTTACAAAGATATTGAAAATCTAGGTGAAATTTTTAACGTACAAGATAAGGCCGAGTCATTCATCCAAGAGCTGAAGGGGAAGCAGGAAGGCATCGCTTCCAAATTAGCGGGTATCCAAGGCGAGAAATCATTCGCTTATCTCCATATGAGCGACCCGAAGGAAGTGAGCGTATACGCGGCACAACAAGAAACGTTTTTTAATGATGCGTTCAACATGGTCAAGCTGGACAACGTCTTTAAAAATGAAACGGGCGATGTCAGCGTCGAAATGCTGATTCAGGCAGACCCGGATGTACTCATCATCCCGGACTGGAGCACGACGGGCGGCACGACCC
Organism: Paenibacillus rhizosphaerae; assembly: GCF_014192015.1. GTDB lineage: Bacteria > Bacillota > Bacilli > Paenibacillales > Paenibacillaceae > Paenibacillus_AQ > Paenibacillus_AQ rhizosphaerae. The sequence goes on from NZ_JACHXJ010000001.1 coordinate 1,707,184, forward strand.
AGGATAAGCTCAAAGAGGCGCTCTACGCCAATCCCAAATTGTCCAGTATGAAGGCGATCAAAAACAAGCAGATCTATGCGGTGGACTACAACTACATGTTTGGCTATGGGTACAATACGATCGACGGAATGGAAAAGCTGGCCAAAGAAATGTATCCCGACTTGTTTAAATAGCTTCGTATTTTTTAAAAGCGCGCCATGTCAACACGCTGCTATCGTCAGAATCACCGCTCCTCCGTCAGATTGCCTTCCTTCTGATTTGTGTAAATAAGAAGTAACAGCCTGGGCCATACTATGCCAATAGGAAATGAATGGGAGGTGGGAGCGATGAGCGAGACCAGCGTTACGATTCATTTTGTCGGCGGAGAAGCACTCAATATCATATCCGATGACGTCAGCGGTGTAATCTCCAGGCTGAAGAGCGAGGAATGGGTAGAATTAAATGAGCATCAGGTGCAAACTTCGAACATTTCTTTTTTTACAGTATATGAGTCCGGCTTTGGCAAAAACAGCGAAAAACAGCTTCCGTCCAAAAGCTGAATTGATGATTGGTATACCGAACAACAGCCTGGGATGTTCCAGGCTGTTGTTTTTGTCGTATACACTTGTCATACCTATACCCCGTATGCTCGATGGAAATCGTGACGCATGCAAAGGAAGATCCGACACGAGATTTATGGGATTGGGCAGAGTCCCGTTACGGGAAATCCGAGCTGTTAATCGAGTATGTCGTCAATGTGCCGGATCAGATCACCGGTTATGAAATTGTTAACGAGGTCGGCGGCATAACGATGAAAAACCTGAACGGATAGGATCAGGTTGAAAATAGGGTCGGTAGTATAATTGTTGAGGGAGCGCATGTTGCCGGGAAATCCAGAATCAAGTCAGATGCCGGAAACGTCCGTGTGGGCATCCAGGAAATGGAGAAGGACAGCAGTCTTCAGGTAGGCACCGATGTAGGCGGAGTCCAAGCGGTTATTGCATCATCCTTGTCTTGCACCTTGAACGTTCAGAGCGAACTCGGAACGGTTTCCGGTGTATCGAGCGGTTCCACCGACTTCAACGGCGGAGGCCCGGTCATTACGCTTTCCTCTTCGGTTGGAGCCATTTCGGTCGATGAATCCATTTGAAAATCGGCATCGTGAAGAGTGGCTGCCCCTGAGTCCGTGGACCTGGGGGCAGCCTCTTTGTTGATTCGACATAAACATCGGAAATGTTACCCAAACCCCAAAATATTTATATTCCTTACGTTAGATTTACTATAAGATATAGGAAGTACAGTCGTAATTTGGGGGTTCGACCACATGGAAAACAATTACCTCGCCGAGGTTCGACGACGTTGCATCGCCTATGGAATGCAGCCAACAGATGTTCCCTCACCCTTAACAACCGTGTCCGAAGAGCATCTACAGAGACAGAAGCGGCTATATGCCGACATTCTGGAAGTTACCAAGGGATTTGGAGAAAACACGATTCAATTACTAAACGGGCAAATGGTTTCATTCGTTGTCACGGATGACAAAGGTTTGGTTATTGATTCCTTCGGTGATCGGATTATGAGAGAAAATCTATCGCAGCTGAATATTAAAGAAGGGAGCTTGCTGATTGAGAAGGAGGTAGGTATTTGTGCGACGTTGATCACGCTGGAGAACAAAATTCCGTTTCAAACGGTGGGGACGGATCATTTTCATCTGGTCCTGCACGAATCCGCCTGCCACAGCGTCCCGTTTTCGTTCCCAGGAAATCATGGGGTGCGCGAAGGAACGATCTCACTGATGACAAGCATCGTCGATTTCAGCAATTACCAGCTCGCCATGCTCGTCAATATGGCGGAATCCATGGGAAGGGAGCTGAAGCTGAGAAAAACGAACCAGCGGCAGCTGGATCTTCACCATCTCATGGTCGACAATTTGGATACCGGAATTCTTCTGGCTGACCGTACAGGTACCGTAGTCGATTTTAACCACGTCGCCCTAACCCTCATTCCCGATTATATTTCCGTCGGGCAGTCCTCTTATCAAATTACGGAGCTGGGCCCGTACTTTATGCAAACGATTGCTAACGGCCAGCGGCAGCGGGGAATCGAGGTCCATTTTCACGCCGGCGGGACACACACCGTTTGCCTTGCCGATATCATTCCGATATTTGAAAATGGGATCATCCAAGGCGCCTATGCGCAGCTGCGGGATATTACCGAACGTTATTTGCTGGAGCAGCAGGTCATCGTCAGCGAAAAGCTGTCGGCCATCGGCAAGCTGGCCGCAGGTTTAGCCCATGAAATCCGTAATCCGCTTACCGCCATCATGGGCTTTGTGCAAATTATCCGTGAGCGGCCGCTTGCTCCGGACACGGCCCGTTATTTGGGTTTCGTACACGAGGAGCTGGTGCGCGTCAAAAACCTCGTATCGGATTTTGTCACGATGTCCAAGCCTTCGTTTCCGATCGTCAAGCCGATCGAAATCAACTTGTTCCTTGACAGTGTGCTTGATTTTATGGAAGGACAGGCCGCTCTGCATGATATCCGGTTTATCCGGGATTATTATACCGGTGACCAGGACATCTTGTATGCGGATGCTTCGCAAATAAAGCAGGTTCTGATCAATATTTTACAAAATGCCGTTGAAGCGTCGCTACCCAAAGAAGTCGTAACCTTGAAATCTACCATTCAGAACAACCAACTAACCATCACTATATCTGACAATGGCGCCGGTATTAGTCCTGAAAACCTCACAAAAATCCAAAATCCTTTTTTTACGACCAAAGAGAACGGAACAGGCTTGGGTCTATCCGTATCCTATCGCATAATTAACAACCACAACGGAGAGATCACCGTCGATTCCAGATTGGGTGCAGGTACGGAATTCAATATTCGCTTACCTTTGTCAGGCATTTTAAAGGAGTGTCCTGTGTGAAAAATGTCGTAGAGCTCTTAGTTGAAACGCTTGTTAGTCTCGATATTCAGCATGCCTTCGGAATTCCGGGCAAATCCGTAGCCCCCGTAATTCTGGAGTTTGGCAACCAGGGAATCGAATTTATTCTGGGGCGACATGAGAGCGGAGCGGGTTTTGCAGCCGGAGGTTATGCTTTTGCGGGTAAAAAGCTGGGGGTGGTCGTCGGAACCTCTGGACCGGGAGGGACCAATCTGGTCACTGCGGCAGCCCATGCGAAAATGAACTGTCTCCCCGTACTCTTCATCACGGGACATCAGTCCGCGGCAGAAACCGGGATACCGCAATGCCAGGATTCCTCGTTATTCGGCATCGATTTGGCGGAAATCATGAAACCCGTTACGCTGTTCAGCACGATGGTCTCCCGCGCCGATACCTTCCCGGCGATCCTTAATCATGCGCTGAGCGAAGCCATGACCGGACGGAAAGGACCTGTGCATCTGTGCATACCGTTTGATGTCATGATCTCGCCCGTGGCCGAGCCGAATATCCATATTCCGTCAAGCCATGTAAACTATGCTGCAACCAATCTGTCGGACGTGGTGAATCAGGTGCGAGCCGCCCGAAACCCCGTCATTCTGGCAGGAAAAGGGGTCGTCCTCTCCAGAGCTCAGGAGCCCCTCGCAAGGTTCGCCGAGCAGTTTCAGGTTCCCATCGTCACAACTCCCGGTGGCAAGGGGAGCGTACATTCGCTGCATCCGCTATACCACGGCCCCTTTGGCCTGGGCGGGCACCAAAAAGCCAAGCACCTGCTGGAATCGGGCGTTGACCTGATGCTGGTGATGGGATCGCGTTTGAGCGATACCGCATTGGCGGGCTTGGACCGTTCTTATTTCCCGCAAAGGATCATTCAGTTTGATATCTCATATGAATTTATGGGCGGCATTATACAGGCTGAGCATATGCATGTGTTCGGCGATATCGCAACGAATCTTGAGGCACTGCTGCGCCTGTACCCAAATGATCGCGTGAATGATGACATGGGGGTTGGTGAGCGGTATCATGATCCGCTGCCTGTGCTTCAGACCCTTTCGGTCGCGGAAGTCTGCCAGGCGGTAGGGGATATTATTCCTGAGCGGACCACCATTTTTGCCGATGATGGCGCACACGGGTACCATGCGGTTCGTTGGCTGGACCTAAAGCCGGGAGTCACTTTTTTCTTCGATTCCTATTTCGCCTCGATGGCCAATGCGATCGGGATGGCGATTGGTACTAAATTTGCCGACCGGGACCAAAGCGTCATCTGCTTGACGGGAGACGGCTGCTTATTTATGCTGGGCTCCGAAATCTCGACCTGCGTCGCCGAACAGCTTCCGGTTATTTTTATCGTCATCAATAACGGACAGCTGGATATGGCGCTAAAAGGGATGCGCGAGTTTACCGGAAGAACCGACGGAACGATCTTTAAGCAGCCTTTGGATGCAGCCGCGTACGCGGCTTCAATGGGAGCGGACAGTGCGCGCTGCACGACGCTCAGCGAATTTATAGATGTTTTTAAACACGCTCTGCAGCTCAATAAGCCGTTTGTGATTGACGTGATTGTGGACAAAGAGGAGATCCCTTCCACCTTGGCACGGCAAATGAAGCTCGATTAAGAGGTTTATGCATACAAATGGACCGGATCACACACAGAAGTAAGCGCCGATATGGCGCTTTTTTATGTTTGCAAATCTCCGTATTTCTGATGATTGGGAGAATGGTTTTACCGTATTAGGAATGAGGTTAATCCCGTATATGGGCAATACACGTGAGTATTTAGCCCTAATTCTTTGAAAAACGGTTTTCATAGCCAGATATTTCTATTAGCATAATGCTAAGAACTTTCAATGGAGGTATCAACAAGATGTACTCATTTCAGTTATTCATCTCACGGAACAAGCACTTCAAATTGTTCTGCTTCGTCGTTCTTTCCATCCTGATCTTTGGGATGTCGAGTCTGACCGCCTTTGCGGCATCCCCGGGAAAAACCGTCAATGCTTCGGCGAAACTCGCTTACAATCTTAAAGGACTGCATCATAAATTGGCGGTTCAGAAAGCTTATATCGCTTCGAAATACGTATATGTTACCCAGCGGTCTAAAGGGACGGTCTATCTGTCAAGATTGGTGATCAACGGCAATACCGCTACATACAAGGATGAAATGAAGATCACCAATGCCGGTCACGGGCAAACGCTCGATATGTACACCTACAAGGGGATCAACTATTTTTATTTCAGCTCAAAAGCCGATCCTTCAACAAGCAACTATTGGTCGCTCCAAGTCGCCAGACTTCAATATTCGGCCGGTAAGACCTTTGATTATACGGACCTCCACCGGTTCACGTATATGAATTACGCCAACAAAAAAGGCACAAGATTAGGGGACACGTATCGTGTTGACGGCGGCGGAAACAGCACCTATACCTATTTCCGGGTTCAAACCAAACAAGGAAAGGTCACCTGGTCCGTTTATGATACGGTTAAACTGAACAAGCTGCTGGACAGCAACGAGCAGGTCCGTCTGGATAGTGCGGCGGCGAAAGCAGCGTGTGTTTCCAGCTTCACCCAATCGGGCAGTGCCATCGTGAGACCGAACGGTTCCTTCCAAGGCGCCGACCTGCTTGGCAAAACTGAAATTTATACATCTGGCGGCGCTGAAGGAAACACTCCGCAGATTGCCATGATGTCTAACACAGGAGCTTACAAGAGTCTGGTGAAAATCACCAACGTGGGAAAACATGAAATCGAGGGCGTACAAAACAAAAACGGGAATGTTTATTTTAATATCGTAACCAATCCCGACAGCAAGCAGAATACCCAGAAAATTTATTACGTTCCAGACAGCATTTTTTAATCACTATCGAGTTGGCTGGTTACATGAAAAGACGAAAAACAACCTGGACCATGCTCAGGTTGTTTTTCTATTGGCAGTGATTTCAGAATTTTTCTGGGCGTCCGTTACCATGATAAAATAGTACGTAGTCATTCAAATGCTAGTTATTTGACGAATAGTTATTGAAAAGGAACGGTGAGGAAATTGTCAGCCAAGACGAATGCCTGCCGAATACTCGACACGCTTCAAATGAAGTATTCGCTGCACGAATATGAATGGGACGAAAATCAGCTGGATGCGGCAACGGTTGCCGCGAAAGTAGGGCTGAAGCCCGGCCAGCTGTTCAAGACGCTTATTTTAAAAGGGGATAAGACAGGAGTACTCGCTGCTTGTATTCCAGGCGACCGGGAACTGAATCTGAAAAGTCTGGCCGCAGCTAGCGGCAATAAAAAAGTAGAAATGGTGCCCGTCAAAGAAATTCAATCGTTAACAGGGTATATCCGGGGCGGCGTGTCTCCGCTGGGCATGAAAAAGAAATACCCGCTGTATTTGGATGCAACCGTGAGCTCCATGGAACTCGTCAGCATTAGTGGAGGAAGACGGGGGCTGCAAATTTTTCTGAGCGGACACGACTTAGCGGCAGCTGCGGAGGGAATGCTGGCCAATCTTGTATACAGTTAGCCCGCAATAAGAAACGGATCTGGCTGCAGACCCGATCAGATTTTGCCTATTGAACTCAGAAGCTGCATAAATGATATAAAAAAGCCGCCTATCACAACTAAAACAATCACCATGATCAGTACAAATCTTTTTCCATCCATCGCTTAAACACCTCAGGATGATTATACCAAAAGATAGCCCTGATCCATAACAACTATGGACAGCAAGGCGGGAACTTATTAGGAGGTAGGCATGAAGATTGAAATTGAAGTCAAAGCGTTCGGAAAAGAAAATATCGAAGGAACCATTGACGCGTTTAAAAGCACCGAGCTTACTCGGGCCTATTATCTATCAGAGGACAAAACGTTAGCCGAAGTCATTACCCTATTAAATAAAGCTTTCGAAGAAGCGGAAAGCAATGGTGAGGAATCGGAGCATTGTCTGGGAAAAATTGTGATTCGGGCCAAAAAAGAAAAAGGTGAGATTCATTTTTTGGGTTAAAAACAATCTTATCTATACATAATTAAGCCTAAGACGGAACACGTATGACCGAATTTTATAAGAAGGGGAGGATTGATCATGAACGTACTGATTATCGGGGCCAACGGCCAGATTGGCCGGCATCTTGCAAGAAAGCTGCAGGAATCCAATAAGCACCGTGCCATCGCAATGGTACGAAAAGACGATCAGAAAGCTGCTTTCGAAAGTCAAGGTGTACAAGCGGTTCTTGCTGACCTGGAAGGCACTGTCGATGAGATGGCCCGCGCAGTCGAGGGAGCGGATGCGGTTGTATTTACTGCAGGCTCGGGCGGCCATACAGGAGCCGACAAAACGATGATGATTGATTTGGATGGTGCAATCAAGTCGATGGAGGCTGCCAAGCAAGCCGGTGTGCGCCGTTTCATTATGGTGAGTGCGATCGGGGTCCATCACCGCGAGCTTTGGATGGAAAGTGCGCCTTACTACAGCGCCGCAAAGCATTATGCGGATATCTGGCTCGAGCACAGTGGGCTGGATTATACGATTATTCGCCCCGGCGGGCTGACCAATGAACCCGGAACAGGAAAGGTCGCAGCTGCGGTTGACCTCGATCGGGGGCAAATTCCCCGCGAAGATGTGGCTGAAGCCATACTGGCATCATTGGAAAATCCTCATACGATTGGCAAAGCTTTTGATATGACCAGCGGTGAAACATCAATAGAGCAAGCATTAAACGCGTTATGAACAAACCATAAGGACCCGTGACGGATATCTCTCTATTTAAGCCACGTACTGAAGCCGCTGAATGAGCGGCTTTTTTGCTGCTACGTCCACCCTCCGATCCGTTCATCAGCGAGGTACAGGGGGAGAATAATCGAATGGACCATGGAGGATAACCGATCGCCATCACGAAATAAAAAGGATTCCGAATTGGTTTCCGCAACTTGTACCTAGTATCATTAAGCTGAGTATTTTGAAAAGGAGCAGAGGATCACATGTATCGTCATCCATCGTTTGAATTACTCCTTCACGACGACGAAGAACTGGCAGGATATCTAGGCAGTCCGATCTCACAACGAATCACCATCCACGAATGGCCCTTATCTTGCGTTCAGCGCATTGTCACGGAGCAGGGAGACCGTCACATTTACAAAGTTCAGGCTCCGCCGACGCTTGAAGCCCAATTTTATGCTCGCGCCCAATCTCTGCTTTTGGTGTCGGTTCGCGTGATCGAAGCTAAGGACAATATGACGGCTATGCTAATGGAAGAAATCCAGGCGCCGCGGCTGAAGGATATTCCTTTAAAAGAATCGGAGGCAGCCGCCACCGCCAATGATCTGATGACCATGATCTCCCGGATTGATGGAGATTTGCCTGTCATGATTGACATCAGCACGGAGGAAGGCTGGACCGCGTATATCGAGGCTGCTCTTCGTGATATTTCCGAATGTATTCATGAAGGAAGCTTCAAAGAAGTGGACTTCACCAAGGTCAACAAACTTCGTAAGTGGAGTGAAGCCCCGGCGTTACTTGCCGAAATTTGTTCACCTTCAGGCCTCGTTCATGCAGACCTTAAAGCGGAAAATGTGCTAGCGACAAACGACGGGTACCGGGTCCTCGACTGGCAGCGCCCGATTTGGGGGCCGGTCTCGCTTGATGCCGCTACTTTATTACTTTCACTGGGTGTTGATGCTGCTCGGTACGTTCCGATCGGTATCATACAGATGTATCATTTTCTTCATCTGGCATGGTATGCCCAAGCGGCCAGGAAATGGGTTCCCCAAGGAAAACCGTGGTTTGACCGCCTCATTTCCGAAATTGCTCACGATCTGGAGTTAAAGCAGCTCTAAAGCAGCAAACCTCAATAACAAAAGCTCAGCCATCGGCGCAAACTTACCTTTATCATGCTGACGAGGTCCGCTCAACTGGATCAACCCTGAAGCGTTAACTAAAAGACACCGCTAAAATTGCCCTCAGGCATTTTAGTGGTGTCCTTTATACTCCTAATTACATTTCCAGCTTATTGGAAGATCCACGACTTATCAAAAGAACCGCATTCGCTCATTTTCCAGCCGTATTCTTGGAAAAGTCAACGGGCGCTTCGCCTTCGGCTTTCCACACTATGCCGCGCTGCTCGTATTGGAACAGGTTTTCTACCGCGTTTGCGATTTGCGGGCCCACCTCGCGCTCTACCAAATATAGCGCTACGTCCAATCCCGAAGTTACGCCTCCGCCGCTAACCAGTCGTGGTCCATCTTCTACGACTCTGGCCTCTACCGGGATTGCGCCCGCGGCACCTAGCGCAGCCATGCCAATCGGATTGGTCACGGCATGACGGTCTTTCAGCAGTCCATCCATCGCAAGTAATAAGGAACCACCGCATACTGTTGCGACCGTCACTTCCTTATCATTCATGGCCTGTTTAATCATGCTCGTTAAGGACGTTTGCTTCGCCTTCCATAGAATGTTCCGAATGGTATCAGGAGTATTTCCCGCCGGCTTGCCAGCCGCACCAGGCACCACGATAATTCCCGGTTGATGGGGGTCCAGCTTGGATTGCGCTTCGAGAGAGGGTCCGCCCAGCCCGCTCGGAACAGAACGCTTGCCTTCTGCAGAAACCAGTTCGACCGTAACTTTGTCACCTGAATACATTCCCGCAGCGGCGAATACTTCATAGGGCGCCAAGGCGTCCAGCAAATCAAATCCATCGAACAGCACAATTTGAACATGAAGGCTGTTCTTCTGGTTTTGATTGTCGGCTGCGGCATTCGCACTTGCGGCGGGGACGGCCAGACTGAGAACCAATGCCAACGACATGAATAATGCAAACATCTTTTTCATTATTGATTTTTCCTTTCTCTTCGCACTAAGCCCATTTATAAGACTCACGCGGTTTTTATTCGCAGTAGAAACGTAACAAATGAATATCACAAATGAGGTTCTATAAAGATCACAAAACGATAAACAACTCCTCACAATCCATGAGTCTTGAAAATATGAAAAACTTGACTCCAAAACGAGAACAATCCTTAACCCATCGTACAAAAGCAAACTCTATAATAAACCTTGTCAAGAACAATCGTGAGCCTTGGACGGTTTAAGTATAGGAGATCTATCGTTCAGAAGGTTTTTTGCGCGGGTTTAGGAGGTGTTATACATGAGAACAAGACGAGGGTTTTTCAGGGCGGCAGTCCTGATGGCCATATTGGCAGCCGCTCTTACGGGTTGTGCCAAGGGGCCAGAACGGGCAACGGCCGCGCTATCTTCGGCTGATATTCCCATCCAGATGCAGCAGGGAAAGGAGCTCCAATGGAAAGGGGATGTTCCGTATGATCTTCCCGTTATCGATTTCGTCGACTCCAAAACGGGATTTGCGGTCAAAGAGCGCACTGACGCTCACCTAACGCTATTATCCACCCATGACGGCGGAAAGCATTGGCAGGAACAGGAATTGCCTGGGGAGTATATACGCAGCCTGGACTTTGTCAATGCCCAAAACGGGTACGCTTTGATCGAAAATAACTGTTCCAGCAGTGAAGGACAGCTGCAGTGCAAACAGATCAGCCTGCTGAAAACCGGAGACGGCGGCCGGACCTGGACCACAAAATGGAAGTCCGAATCTCAAGAGGACCATAGCCAAGGCACTCCCGTTCTGCATAAATTATCTTTTATGAATGAGCAAAGCGGCGCGGTGCTTGTGAACGGCCGCCTGTTCCTCACAAAGGATGGGGGAGATCATTTTCAAACGGCTGTGTTTGGAATGAAGGACTTTACACCAATCAGCGCCAGTTTTCCGGAAGCCGGCACAGGCTATGTCATCGGTACTGTCGGCAAGGATGATACCAAGCTTGTCGTTGTAAAAACCAATAATGCTGGACGGGCATGGTCTAAACAACTGGATATCTCAGCGAAGGATTCACCTTTGTCCGCATTTCAAATCCAGTTTGCGAATGAAAATACCGGCTGGCTGCTGAGGAATGAAAAGGGGATGCTGAGCGGGGACATCTACCGTACCGTTGACGGTGGTAAGCATTGGACTAAAATGAGCACGCAGCGGACGGGACGTCCTTATGTGAGCGGAATTCAGCTGATCGACGGGAATACCGGCGTGATTTCGCTGCACCCGGGCGTTATCCGAGCCGTATGGCAGACCGAAGGAGGACATGGCTTTTATCGATCGTCTGCTCGGATTTGGCATCGGGACCCAGCTGGACAGCGGTAAGGTACTGAAAACGATCGATGGTGGGGCAAGCTGGAAGATCATCGCTTCCCTGGATTCTTATACCCGGCTGGAGAAAATCAGCTTTGTCAGTGAGAAAGAAGGCTTTGTTCTGGCTTTCCGTGATCAAGAGCCCCATCAAGTTTTATTGAAAACCCAGGACGGCGGGTTCACCTGGCATGAAGTTTCCAGCGAATCGCTGAGCAAGCTGGGGATAGCCGACATTTCGGCCATCCGTTTTTTTGACACAAATCATGGCGTCTTGTTCGCCACAGGAGAAGGAAAGGCTCTTTACCGCACCTCGGATGGCGGGAAGACCTGGAACAAAACGCTGTTAAGCAAGGAAAATAGTGAGATGCAAGTCTCCTTGACCTCTTATTCCAGCGGATGGCTGTTGAAGCAGACGAATACAAAGGGGACAATAGATCTCGTTCGCTTCGGTGCGGACCATTCGGCGCAAACCGTATTGACGCTTGACAAGGACTGGTATCCGGACGCGGTCTATTTTCGCGATGAAACGCACGGGTATCTGCTGTTTGAAGATTTCGAAGCCACAGACGGTGTGATCACCCGTCTCCTGATGACGAATGACGGGGGCCGAACCTGGGTGAATCATCCTTTTCCCACAGATGCCGGGATGGTAGACGTCCGATCGATTGGCTTTTCCGATCCGCAGCATGGCTGGATTCAGTTCCTGCAGGGTACTGCCGTGACGGCTGACGGCGGGCTGAGCTGGTCCGTTCAGCAGTGATCATCGACAGGGCTAGCGGGAAAATCGGAGAAGCTGGGAACATGAGCCCTTCTGCTGCCGCAAATCGGCGGCTTTTTTTGTCCTTCGCTTGAATTAAAAACACAGCATGCTAAAAAGCAGGGGAAGTACGAGGATCTTGTGTATTACGGACTGTTGAAAGAAGAGTATCTTTCGATGAAATGACCGGCAGCGGTCAAATTGCAGCATGACCGGCTGCCGGGAAACACTAATTAGTTGATGGAAGAAATGATGACCGGTATACAGTTAAATTCGCAAACGGCTACCTGCTGACTGCACGCCATGCATCCAGCTGTCTCTGCACTTCTTTACGCACCTCTTCAATACCAGCCTGCTTCAGTTCATGATTAAACTTGGGGAGGATCACGCCTACATCGACGGAGCCCGTCATCAGGCTGGGGTAGTATTTCTGCCAGACCATCTCGATGTTGTCGGTTTGAGCCGTCATTTTGCTAAGATCCGGCGTAAATCCGAGTACGGTCGATTTGACGACTCCAGTGTTATATTGACGGAACTGCTCCCATTTATTAAGGGGATCCGGGTAGTCGCCGCCCATCGTATTCAGGATAAACCAATTCCCCTGAGTATACTGTACTCCCGCATAACGGGAAGAGGCATCGGCTCCATCCTTATCTTTTGAAGAAATGGGGACAACCTGCCCTTGGGCATCAAGCGTGTAGTGCACGCCCTCAATACCGTAATTAAATAAGTTCCGTATTTCCGGATCCGTATTCAGCAGATTCAAAAACTTGATGCTCTCGGCGGGATGCTTGGTGTTGGCATTGACCGCCATGATTCCTCCCCGGACCGATTCCGTGGTGACAACGCTCGGCGTGACGGGATTCGCCACGACCTTGTAGCCGCGGTCCTTGCTCCAGGTTGTCTCCGAAAGGGGACCGCCGCCGGAGGATTTCCAGAATACTTTGGCTCCCCGCTTCAAGCCTCCGGGCTCCCGCAGCGCGGCGTCCTTGTTAATGAAGCCCGCTTTATAATATCGTCGCAGCGTATCCAGAATCTGCCGCGCTTCCATGGTTTCGAATATATTGACGACCTCGGCGCTCGGATCCAGCGATTTGATCATTAAGGGAATCTTATTGTTCATGATGTACTCATAACCGTCAAGGGCGAAGAAATTGTGGGAGTCCCTGTCGAGCTCCATCGGTACGTAATCCGGTTCGTTCTGTTGAATCATCCGCAGAAGAGGTTCAAGCGATTCCAGCGTATCGTATTTGGAGATGTCGATATGGTATTTATCCACGATGGAGGCAGGGTACATCCATTGATCACGCACCGCCAGCTCTTTATTGGTCGGTACGCCGTATATACCGCCGTCATTCAAGCGCACTCCCTGCCAAAAGATCGGATCAACCGCGTCATACATCTCCTTGCCCAGACCTTGGAGGAAGTCATCCAGCCTCAGCCAGGCACCGCGCATCGCCGTGGGGGCATAATCGGGAACATAAGCGATGTCGAATGGACTGCCGGCGGATATGAGCGTGTGCAGCCGATCTTCATATTCCTGCCAACCGACTTTGATGTATGTGACGGTTACGCCGATTTTGGGTGCCATGATTTCGTTGATCTTATCGTTGACGAGCTGTAAGTCCTTATCAGGTTCTCCGATCGTGTAATAAATCAGGTTGACCGGGGCGCCGTCATTGGAATCGCTATCTTGGCCCGACTGACGAAAGCAGCCAGTCGACGATACGAGCAGCAGAATCAGAGAGAGGGTCATTATGATCGACTTGCGACTATGGTTCATGACCACCTGCAGCCTCCTTTCTGAAGGGTACGCAGCCTAAGCTTTTCCGCGAAGCTCGGAAGGAGATTTTCCGAAAAAGCTATGAAAGTGCGTATAGAAATAATTGAGATTGTTGTAGCCAACGGAAAACGCGATATAAGATATTTTCTCTTCGGTCGAACGGATTCGTTCCTCTGCGAGCAGCATCCGATATGCCATGAGGTACTCTGAAAACTTCATTCCGGTTTCTTTAAGAAACAGCTGTCCCAGGTAAGTACTGTTCATTTGGAAGCGCTCCGCCACGGATTTCAGCGTAATATTCTGGGCGTATTCCATCTTGATCATCAGCAAAATACGGTTGACCAGCTTGGATAGTTGCTCATATTGAACCCCTAAGACGGGATCCCTGTTCAGGTCCTCGCTGTTCTTATTGCCGATCGTACCGTTAAGATCCTCGACAATAATCTTCTCAATGACTTGCTGCAGCTTTGTGCGCTCCACCGGTTTGAGCAGATAGTCTTTGACGCCGCAGCGAATGGCTTCCTGCGCGTATTTGAATTCACTATAGCCGCTCATAATAATGTATTTCGTCGGAATTTTAAATTCGTTAAGTTTGCTGATTGCCTCATAGCCGAGCGTCTTGCCGATACAGACATCAAAAATGGCGACATCCGGCTGCAGTTCAACTACTTTGGACAGGGCTTCCTCTGTCGTTTCACATGTTTCAATCCGGCCGAAGCCATATTGATTCCAGTCCAAGATCCGTTTCATGCCCTCCAAAATTTGAGGCTCGTCATCCACAATCATCAATTTGTACATGTTCAATCACCTCTTTTGATATCCGTACCGCAATCTTGACCCCGGCTTCCTCGTTATTCGCAATCTCGATCGTACAGCCGTCCCCATAAAAGAAATGCAGCCGCGTGTATACGTTGCGAAGCCCGATACTACTGGAGGAAGCGTCGTCCTGGTTAAACAGCGTGCGCCGAACGGTATTTAACCGCTCCGCCGGAATTCCCTGCCCATTATCCACAAATTCGAGCACATAATCGTCATCGGCTTCCCAGCCATTGACGACGTACAAATTAAACTCATGACCGGCATCGAAGCCGTGAATGAAAAAATTTTCAGCGAGAGGCTGCATCCAAAATTTCACGGTCGGGATTGAAAGGAGGGCCGGTTCGACATTGACTTGATAATAAAAACGTCCCGGATACTTAAACTCCATAATCTCCAAGTACTTCTGCAGCAGTTCCAGCTCGCTGGCGACCGAAATGATATTTTCCTTCTTCACGATTTCGCGGTAGAGCGTCCCTAAAGTCGCAATAGCGTCTGCGGTATCCGTGTCCCGGTTGACCAGAGCCGTAGAGCGGATCACCTCCAGCGTATTGTACAGGAAGTGCGGATTAATCTGGTTCTGAAGCGCTTTCATTTCGGTTTCCTGCTGTTTTATTTTCAGCAAATATTCATTGCGGATGTACTTATCCAGCTGCTGTATCATATCATCCAATTCACGGGCGATCATACCGTATTCGTTTCTTCGGTACCGGGCTGGGCGGCTCGTCGTAAAATTGGCCGTCTTGACGCGTCCGATCGATTGGATGATGCGGTGCAGGAAGAGGGCATCATCCCTTAAATTATAGACAATGAGCAGCAGTACGCTGACCATCGCGGCCAGCACAATCAGGAATAGGGTGATCAGCATCCCGGCATGCTGACGAATCAGCGTGGACAAATCGATGATGCTGACGAATTTGAAATTAAACTTGGTGGAGGCGAAGGTAACATAAAATATCGGCTTCAGCATCCCCCTTGAAATAATGCCGTGAGTTCGTCCATTTGCCGCCGCCAGACGGGACATTTGCACCAAATCTTCGTCGTGTCCGATGCCGATCGGGTAGATATCGCCGGCAGCACTGACGGCCGCTGCTTCGCCAACCCGGAAATTTTGGACCGATCTGAAAACTTGCTCACTGCTGACCAAAAAGCGCAAGTCACCGAATTCCTGAGAGCCCAGCGACAGCTTCTTGCGGTATACGAAACCTTTCGTAATCGTGTCATGAAAAGCCTCATCCTTATTCGGAAGTCCAAACGTGTAACTGGCAATCCCGTTATCGTTAAAGCGCACCACATTGCCGTATTCGCCGGTGTGCAGGCTGATCTGCGTGATCTCGCCCTGCGCCCAGCTGTATAAATAGGTTTTAAGATCCTCTGGAAAGGAAACCAACGGCTGCGAGTAAATGCTGTGATCCAGCCTGCTCGTCAAGTAACCTTCAGCACTGCTGCTCGCAAAGCTTCTGGCATCGTTGAGCAACCCCGGATTGGAGTATATCCGCTGCATGTAAGCCTCAATACGGTCGGCGTCATACTGCAGTTCATTCTCCACGCGCGAGAAAGCGTTCGCCGCCTCGATCCGGGCATTGCCGACCCATTGGTTCAGCAGCATGGCACAGGTCAGCGTGCTTAGCGTGAGCCCGATGCTCACAACGAAGATGACATAGGCGATAAACTTGTGACGGTAAATTTTGATTTGCAAAAAAGAGCCCATAAGACACCTCGATTTACAGCAACTCGTCGAAAGCATGAATAGCTAATCCCAATGTACCACGAATAGTGCAAAGGTACCACGTTTCTTACGAAACTTCATAGATGGGAAGGAAAAAGCATCCCTTAAGAGAGTCTCATAAAGGGATGCGCTTCCATTTCTTTTACTTGAAGTAGTTATCGATTTGCTCTTGAGCCGCTTTCATAATCGTGTCCATGCCGGCCGACTTCAGTTCAGCCGTAATTTTCGGCACCATTTTCTCCGGATCGGATGCGCCGGTAATGAGTTCATACTTGTATTTGTCCCATACGGCTTGGCAGTTCGCCACTTCGGTCTGCAGATTGCTGATGTCGAGCGCGAAGCCAAGGATCGTGGAGGAGGAGGCAGCCTCGTTCAATTTTTTAACCTGTTCCCATTGATCTTCCGGAGCACCTTTCGTCACCGCCAGATTAAAGAACGTGCCTTGGGTGTAAGCAGCCAGCGGCCAAGTATCGGTTGTACGCTCGATTACCTTTTCGCCGTCGACGTTTTTGTAGTCTACGCCCAGCTCGCCAAAGGCCAGCATGTTGCGCAGCTTCGGATCGGTATTGACCAGTTCAAGGTACTTCAATGCTTCCTTCTGATATTTCGAATTTGCCGAAATCGCGTTCAGAGAACCTTGAATTGTACTCGTGGTGTAGATCGGTCCGTAATGTTGAACCATGTCGTATTTCTGGACGTTATCATTGATTTGCCAGCTGACTTCAGCGCCAGGGAAGGCTTGTGCCGCAAAGAACGGTCTGCCTTTGTCAGCTTCGGTTTTGGTCGGAGCATCCGGATTGATGATGCCGTCTTGATACCATTGATGCAGAAGCTTCAGGTTGGCCATGACGTCAGGCTGTTCCAGAACGGAAACGACCTTGCGCGATGCATCGTCCGCTTTTACGCCGATCGGAGGGAAGCCCAGCGTTAAATCGTCATAATCGTTAAAGAATCCGTTCAGGCCTTCACCTTGGGTCATCGGCAGCGGGTAGAAGCTTTTGCCTTCGCCGGCCTTCATATCATGAAGCGGCTTGTCGAGATCCTGCAGCGTCTTGATGTTGTTGATGTCGATATTGTATTTCTGCACATACTTGTCATCGAATACCCAATACTGCGTCAACGCGGAATCCTTATAGGTCGGGACGGAATAATACTTCCCGCCGATTTTGGTGCCGTCCCAGACATTTTGCGGAATCAGCTTGTACAGGTCAGGCGTTTCGCTTTGAACCAGATCGGTAATATCGGCAAAAGCACCCATCGCGACCTGCTTGCTGTACTTACCGCTGTTCGTGAACATAATGTCGAAAGGCTCGCCGGTATTGACGATGGTGTTCATCTTCGTGTCCCATTCGCCCCAGCTGGCTACCTTGATGTCCACTTTCACGCCGATCTTTTCGGCCGTGTAGGCATTCATGGCGTCAACCGCCTTGCTGAAGTTGCTCGGCACCTGGCCGCCGATTGTCCACCAGACCAATGTCGGAACATCCTTGCTGGTTGTCGACGTTTCCTTCGACGGCTCTGTGGTCGTCTGCGATCCATCGGGTGTAGATGCAGGCTTCGAGCCGCCGCAGGCTGCCAGAGCTGTGGCCAGAAGGGTCAGCAAGCAGAGCGTAGAGATGAACCTGAAAGATCTTTTCATTCCAATTCCCCCTTATAGATGTTAGATCACCTTGAAACAGTGATTTATCATAAACCAAGATGTCTTGGCTTATTTCGTCATTATCCTTTAACAGCACCGACCGTGAGCCCGGAGATAAAATACTTCTGGAAGAACGGGTAGGCGCAGGCTACAGGCAAAACGATGAGAATCGCCACGGCCATCCGCGCGGATTCCTTCGGCATCGTCGCGACAAGTACGGCGTAGCTGACGCCCATGCTTGCGGCATTCTTTGCCAGTGCATCGACATTGCTCATCAGGCTGTTGAGCAGGGCCTGCAGCGAGTACAGGTTCTGGTTGTCGATATACAGCATCGATTGAAACCAGTCATTCCAGTAAGCAAAGCAGAGAAACAATCCAATCGTCGCGATCACAGGCAGGGAGATCGGGAGGACGATGGAGAAGAAGATCCTCAGCTGGCTCGCGCCATCGATTTCCGCCGATTCGATGAGTCCGTCGGGAATCGTGCTTTTGAAAAACGTTTTGCAGATGATCACGTTAAACGATGAGACGGCCAGCGGCAGAATCAGGGCCCAGATGCTGTCTTTCAGACCCAATAAATTGGTGTTGATAAAGTAGCTGGACACCAAACCGCCGTTGAACACCATCGGAATGAATACAATCCAGGTCAGAAACCCCTTCAGCTTGTAGTTGGGGCGGGAAATGACGTATCCCATGGAAGCGGTCAGCAGGACGCCGAGCACGGTCCCTATCACAGTGACGAGAACCGACACGCCGAGCGCCCTCAGAATCGTCGTCCCCTGTTTGGCGATATAGGCGTATGCATCACCCGATAGTACGGTCGGCAGTATGTGATATCCCGTCTCACGGATCGAGTCTTCACTGGAAAATGAGATGGACAGAACTACAACGACAGGAATGACACAGATCAGCGCCAAGACGATAAATATCAGATGGAAAATGACATCGACGACTCTGTGGGTACGATTAAATTTCTCCAGGCCCGTATCGTAAGCCGTTCGTGTTGACATCGTCCCTACCTCCTTACATCATTGCGCTTTCCGGATCGATTTTGCGGACAATCCAGTTGGCGATCAGAATGGTGGCACAGCCCAGAACGGACTGCACGAATGCAGCAGCGGAGGCCATCCCGACAGTAGCGGTTTTCAGCTGCTTATATACCATGACATCGATAGTCGTAGACACGTTGAACAAGGAATTGGAGTCCCGCGTGACCTGGTAGAACAAGCCGAAATCGGTGTAGAAAATGCGCCCGACCGCCAAGATAAACATCATGACGATGACCAGCTTCAGCATCGGCAGCGTAATAAATCTCGTCTGCTGCCAGATCGAGGCGCCATCGATCACCGCGGCCTCGTAATAAGTGCTGTCAATGCTCGTGATGGTGGCCAAGTAGATAATCATTCCATAGCCCAGGCCTTTCCAGACGTTTAAGAGAATCAGGAAAAACGGCCAGTATTTCGGTTCCATGTACCAGTTCACCGGGTCGCTGCCCATACTGACAAGCATTTGGTTGACGATTCCCTTGTCAAAGCTAAGGAAAGCCCACCCAACGGCCGATACGACAACCCAAGATAAAAAATAGGGAAGGAACATCATCGTTTGATAGATTTTGCTGGCCTTCCGGCTGTGCAGCAGTCCTACCATAATGGCGAATAGAACAGGGAGGACGATGCCCAGAACGATAAAGATCAAGTTGTATCCAATCGTGTTGCGGATGATGATCCAAGCGTCGTTCGATTTGAACAGGAACTCGAAGTTTTTGAAGCCGATCCACGGGCTGTTGAACACATTGCTCAGGAATCCGCCGCTAATTCTAAAATTTTTAAAGGCGATAATAATCCCGAACATAGGTAGGAAGCAGAAGAGGATATACCATATGGTCGTCGGCAAGGCGAGCAGGGTCAGTTCCGTATCCTGCTTGTGCCAACGTGGACGTAAGCGCTTACGCTTGTGGCTTTGCTCGGCTTTTAAACTCATGTTAGTCACTCCTTCCGGTGGTTTTGTTTCTCTTATTGCAGCTTGCGCTTCGTAAATTCATTGTATAAAAGGAAGATTCCATGCATCCAGATAACAAACTTGATACTATAGTCAAAAAACGTTAGGTGAGTATGAATTTTTGTCGATAAAACGCATAAAGGCACCCGGTTCCTTAAACCGGATGCCTTTAAATGAATAATGAATAACGTATATTATTTGAATGATAATCGATTGGATCATCTTGAAAAGCGTTAGCGGAACATCTCTAATCGGTTAGCAGATTGGACAGCAGCCAGGGCTTGATGACCGGAAGCACCGTCTCCGGGTGCATGGCTTTGGTATGATCCATCTCGTCGCCGTTTAAGATGCGAACATCCCAGCCCATTTCTTCCAAAACTTGCTGGTTTCGCCGCAAAATACCGGCAATGTCCACAGTGACTCCGCCGAAGTTTTCCCCGTACACGATCATATCTTTCTCACCGGCAAAAGCCAGCTTCGGAACGTCCGGGCTCAGACTCACCTCACGGTCGACAAAATCCATCAAATGCTGGTACAGCGTCATAAACTGTTTGGTTTGATTGGTGTCGATCTTAACCTGCACCTGATCCCAATCCACCTTTTCCGGATTGCCCGATTCCTGCCATTCTTCCCTTGCGGGGGTATTCTGATTGCGTACTGCTTGTTCGTAAGTACTGCGGGTCACCACCATCATTTCCTTATAAGGCCCGTCCATTGGCGGAAATCCGCCCATGATCAAGCCTTCTAGACGATCCGTGCGGATAGCCAATTGCAGCCCGACCAGTGCCAGCCAGGAGTAGCCATAGTAGCTAAACCGGCGGACATTCATTTCATCAGCGATGAACAGCAGATCTTCTGCGATCTGGTCCGGTGTTAATTGGTCGGGATTGGGATGCTTCATGCGATGACCTTCATAATCAAAGTACAAGACTTGGAATGCATCCGCGAGCCCTTCGACGAAATGCTGTCCGGATTCGGGATCGACACCCCACAGCTTGAGGCTATCAGCTTCTTGTCCGTACACGGATTCCTTGGCGACAGGCAGCATGATCGTTTTGCCTCCGGCCGGTCCCGCCAATCCGACTTTGATGTCGGACGAATCTTTGAGCTTGATGACTTTTTCCATATTCTTCACTCCCAAATGGTCTATACAGTCATCATATAACATTCATGCAATCTTTCGGTTTTGCTGGTTTTTTTCGTTGATATACTTGAGTTTATCGCGAAATAATATTGTTGCAGCACTTGAAGGTTCAACTTTAAGCAAAGACATCGCCAGTGAATCGATATTCATCGAAACAAATACCAATTATGAAATGTTAACTATAACTCAGGTCAATCTCCACGATTCCGTAAACAGCTGGACTCTACGCAGCCCTTCGGATATTTCCCCCTCCGTCAGATTCCCGTATCCGAGCACCACCTTGCCGGGGGAACAGCCTTTCAACCTGGCATAGTCTTCAAAGGCGGAGAGGCGGACGCCGAAGTCTTCAATTTTGTGCCAGTCCATCGGACCGTAAACATCCTGCTTAAAATGGAGCTGGACATGCATCCCGGCTTCATCTCCCAGCAGTTCAACGCGGTCACCGAATAAGCTTCGGCATTGTTCCGCTATGTAGAGGCGCTTACGCTTGTATACCGCTCTCATTTTATGAATATGCCTGTCAAAATGACCGTCCAGGATAAAACGTGCAAGCGCCGACTGCATGATACCGGAAGTCGTCAGGTTTAGTTCTATTTTGGTGCGAATAACCGGCTCGATCATTTCCGGGGGGACGATGAGGAATCCGATCCGCAGGGCAGGCGACAGCGTTTTGCTATACGTACCTGCATAGATGACCTTGTTCGGGGCAAGAAGCTGCAGCGGAGGGACCGGTGCGCCTTTATGCCGGAATTCGCTGTCATAGTCATCCTCAATGATATAGTGACCGGCCTTTTCAGCAAGCGCGATGGCCATCTGCCTCCGTTGAATCGAGAGAATGCTGCCTGTCGGGTATTGGTGGGAGGGCGTCAGCACGATCAGACCGGCAGGTGAATGAGGCTCGATCCGGTGGATCTGCATCCCCTGATGATCAACCTCGACCGGATGGATGTTATAGTTTAATCTTTGGAAAATATCACCGACAAACCCGATCGTCGGCTCTTCAGCGTAAACCGTATGAAAACGAGCCGAGAGGGTAGACGCCAGCAGCAGCATTCCTTCGGAAGTCCCCGACGTAATGACGATTTGGTTCATGCTGCATGCCATGCCCTTCACCCGGTACAAATAACCCGCAATGGCCTCCCGCAGAGCAGGCAGCCCTTGAATATTGCCGTAAGAAAATACGTCTTCCGCCGCCGAATCGGTCATCTCCCGCACGTATTTGCTCCATAGCCTGCGGGGAAATTGAGATAAATCGGGCAGACCTCCGTCAAAGTCGATAAGCTTCGGTTTCTTAGGAACGGACTCGACCCGGGCAGATGGTGCCGAAGAAGAAGCGGGATCGATTTTCATCACTTTGCGGGCTTCGATACCTTCAGCGACAAACGTTCCGGAGCCGGCTCTGGAGTTCAAATATCCTTCGGCGGTCAATTGCTCGTACACTTCGATCACAATGTTGCGTGCAATGCCAAGGTCCACGGCGGCCCGTCGCGTCGGCGGCAGCTGAAGACCGGGTGCGAGTGCACCGCTTTCAATTTCCTGGCGCAGGTAGCCGCATAACTGCTGGGTTACGGAACCTGCACCTGCCATTGCTCTAAAGCCGAACATAGGGGTGTCTCCTTTTAATTGGTTCTTAAATTACACGTTCTTTTTGGTTCTTATGTTGACCAATTACCTTCATTATACTGAAGCTGAAGCACACGCACAAAGGAGATGAGAAGGAATGTTTAAACGAACATTGGGAAGATCGGGCATCGAGGTTAGCGCGCTTGGCATCGGAGGCTGGGCGATTGGGGGACCTTGGTTTGACGAGGAAACGGGCAAGCCGTTCGGATGGGGTGAAGTGGACGACCGGGAATCCATTGCCGCGATCCACTGTGCGCTCGATAGCGGCATCCAGTTTATCGACACCTCCGATAATTCCGGAGCCGGTCACAGCGAGCGGGTGATCGGACAAGCGTTGAAGGGGAGAAGGAATCAGGCCGTGTTGGCAACGAAGTTCGGGTATGTTACGAACGAAGAAACCAAATTAGCGACAGGATCGAACGCAAGCCGCGAATACATCAAATCGGCATGCGAGGCTTCACTCCGCAGGTTGGGTACGGATTATATCGATCTCTATCAATTTCATCTGGGTGATTACCCGATAGACTTGGCCCAGGAAGTCGTCGACGTGCTTGAGGAACTGGTAACGGAGGGGAAAATTCGCTTCTTCGGTTGGTCTACAGATACGACGGATCGAGCAGAAATCTTCGCGGAGAGCAAGCACTGTACGGCGATCCAGCATGATTTCAACGTCTTTATTGACAACGATGCAATGCTGGACGTTTGCGAACGCAACCGGTTAGCCAGTATTAACCGTGGTCCGCTTGCCATGGGCCTGCTGACGGGGAAATACTCTGAAATTGTCAACGTGCTGGATTCGAAAGATATTCGGCAGCGCAATGACTTGGATTGGCTCACGTATTTTAAAGATGGGGTTCCGTCGCCTAAATTGACCGGGCAATTGCGTTCAATCCGCGAGGTATTGACCTCGGGAGGACGGTCGCTGGCCCAAGGCGCACTTGCCTGGATATGGGCCAGAAGCGACGTAACGATTCCAATTCCGGGCTTTCGTACCGTCAAGCAAGTGACGGAAAATGCAAAAGCGCTGGAATTTGGCCCGTTAACGGATGCTCAGATGGGTGACATCGCCGAGCTTCTGGCTGTAACGGAAGCATAATCGCATTCAGTTAACATAAAATATATTATGTAAACTCGTCAAAGCTTAAATTGTTGATAGTAGGCAACCCCTTGGTTCTCCAAGGGGTTGTTCTTTTTTCATTGGGACGTATGCAGCATAGTAAAAGCTGGCCAGGATCGGCCAGCTTCTAAACTTATCTGTATTCGTATTGGTTAAGTAGATGTGGCGCAGCGGCTTACTTTATTCAAATTTTCCTTCAAAAACAAGCTCGTTCAGCGGACGGCGGTCATTCGGCACTTCGCGCTGCTGGATCGCTTCCGGCAGTACAGATTTGTCGCCCAAATAACCGAGGGCAATCACGGCATGAAGCTCGATTTGATCCGGTATGTTCAATACTTCACGGGCTTTATTGCGGTCAAAACCGCCGATGGCATGCGTGTGCAGACCGAGGATCGTCGCTTGAATCGCCAAGGAAGCCCAGGCTGCACCGGCGTCGAAAACATGGGCACCATTCGGGTCGCCGTTTTCTCTAAGTTTGTCGGAAGCGATGACAATGAGAACTGGCGCACCGGACGCCCAGGTTAGATTGAATTCACTTAAAAATGAATGGAACTTGCTGAGCTGCTCATCGGTTTTAGCGACAATAAAGCGCCATGGCTGATCATTATAAGAGGATGGGGCCCAGTGTGCGGCTTCAAGGATGGTATAAAGGTCCTGATCGCTGACTTTCCGGTTGGAAAATGCGCGTGTAGACCAGCGGTTCAGAAAAAGCGGGCTTACCGGATATTCGGATTTACGCTGACCTTGCACCTCAGGCAATATTTCATTGACGATGGATTGAACGTTGCTCATATACGATTTCTCTCCTTTTCAAATGAAAATTTACAGTTATGTCCTGGCTGCTTACTTAAACTTACGTACTTACAAATTAAATATAATTAAATATATGATTTAACTCGGATATAGTCAAATCAAATTCTTTGATGGATGATTGGGTCCATTTGCGGAAAGGCCGTAGTTTTAAGAAGGGTTTAGGAATGAATAAAGAGAATTATAGATGCATCTCTTTAAAGTGATAACGGTTACAGTGAACCGGCAAACATTTGATTGATGCACTGGCTTAGTCTGTTCCAAGGTTAACGAACAATCAAGGAGCGAGAATCCGAACAAGAAGAAAGGTGGCAGCAAATGAATCAGATCGATCAAACATCCATATTAATCGAGTGGCATTCCATATTGGAAGCAGTCTCCAACCGATTTATTCCGGAAAATGAGTGGCCGTCAGCGGCCAGCGGAGGCGCACTCGTCTATATGGAACGGAGGGCTGATGAGGATCCCTCGACCTGGAGCAAGCTGATTGAACCGGGCCTTCACGCACTCGAGTCGGAAGCGTCGTCCCGGTATGGGCGCGCATTTTCAGAACTGACCGACGATCAACAGGATAAATTGCTGCAGGATGTCCAGCATGACCGAGTCCGCGATTGGCCGGTTTCGTCTCCCGTGTTCTTCAACGCATTGCTGGAGTTTGTCGTCGAAGGCTACTATGGAAATCCTGAATCCGGCGGCAATCGCGAGGGTAAGTCATGGGAAATGATCGGTTTCCGGCCGGGTCCGGTATCCGGCGAACAGGGACTGCCCGCTGAAGCAGATTTGCCGCTGCGAACGTTCGATCAGCTACAAGCCCACTACGATGCCGTCGTTATTGGAGCTGGGGCGGGCGGATCCGTAGCGGCGGCGGTGCTGGCTGAGTCAGGCATGCGCGTCCTCGTCATTGAACGCGGCCGTTGGCTTCGATACGACCAGGTAGGCCGTGATCATTTGCGCAACCACCGGCTGAGCAAATACGGCCACAATACCGGACCGGATCTGGATGGCAGTCCGCGGACATTTCTGGCCGCCGCAGGGGAAGAGAGAATCACGGCTCCTTATGAAGGAGATTACCACAATAACGCCATGACAGTCGGCGGCGGTACACGGGTGTACGGCGCCCAGGCGTGGCGATTCCATCCGGAAGATTTTCGAATGGCCAGCCACTACGGCATCCCGGACGGGAGTTCCCTTAGCGACTGGCCGATCACGTACGAGGATCTGGAGCCTTATTATGTAAGGGCCGAATGGGAGGTTGGCGTATCCGGAGACGGGAACGCCCACGCTGGGCATGCCAAGCGGAGCCGACCTTATCCGATGCCGGCGATGCCCTTGACGACGGAAGCGCGGCGGCTGGCGGAAGCGGCAGCCCGTTTGGGTTGGGACGCCGGATCGGTCCCGCTGCTGATCAACTCGGTCGAACGGGACGGCAGGCCGGCATGCGGCCAATGCGGTCAATGCGTCGGTTTCGCCTGTCCAACCAATAGTAAAAACGGGGGACATAACACGATGCTTGTGAGAGCAGCCGCAACCGGCAACTGTGATATCATCTGCGATACGATGGTGGAGCGGATTGAATCCGAAGGTGGCAAGCGGGCCACCGGGGTTCGGCTGGTGCAGGAAGCGGGCGGGACGATCCGGCGACAACGGGTGGCAGCCGGTCAAGTCATCGTAGCCGCCGGCGCGATCGAAAGCGCGCGTTTGCTGCTGAACTCGGCTACCGAAGCGGAGCCGGACGGCATTGGCAACCGGTACGGCCAAGTCGGCCGAAATCTGCAGGGCCATGTCTACACGGGCGCGTACGGTCTCATGGACGATCCGGTCCAAGACGGCCTTGGTCCCGGTGTCAGCATTGCCACGCTTCGGTTCGCCCATGACAATGGCGGCGGCGTGATCGGGGGCGGACTCCTCGCCAACGAATTCACCCGGCTGCCCCTTATCCATTGGTACAGGGCACTTGCCCCCGACGCCCCGAGATGGGGACTCGCAGGCAAAGAAGCGATGCGTAGCAGCTATTTACGCACCAGCCAGATCCAGGGGCCAATTCAAGAGATCCCGACGGCGGAATCGAGAGTCCGGCTCTCACGGACGGTCAAAGACCGTTTCGGTATGCCAGTCGCTCAGCTTTCGGGTCGTGTTCATCCGGAATCGCTGCGTGCGGCGGGGATGCTGGGCGAACAGGCCGAGAAGTGGCTTTGGACTGCCGGTGCCCGCCAGGTTTGGCGAACGAGTCCGGGAACCGGGCTGAGTGCCGGACAGCATCAGGCAGGCACGCTCCGGATGGGGAATGATCCCACTACCTCGGTCACCGATCCAACGGGACGCGTACACGGTTACGACAACCTGTGGGTGAGTGACGGGTCCGTGCATGTCACCAATGGCGGAGTGAATCCGGTGCTGACGATACTAGCTTTGGCATTCCGGACTTCGGAAAACATCGTGAAGCACGGCTAAAGCTGTTATCAGCAGTAAAGATCAGGATGTTGGCGTTTATAACCCTTCATCAATAGGCAGGAGGGAAAGTTTTCCTATAACCTTTGATTACCATTTGAGCACAGGGTGCGCGGTTTACCCGATGCTCTTTTTTTCTGAGTTTTACCCTTGTATGACAGCCGTGTAAGTTTGGTGTAAGGAAGAGCCCTAGGAGAAGTATAAAACTTGGGATAAACTTGCGGAAGATAATCCACTTATTTCGCAATAGGGAGTAGAACTTATGGCAACGAACCGCAAGGTCATCATGATCATCATCATTCTTTATACATTACTGATTTTGTATTTTATGTTGTTTGCTTTTGGCAGAATCGAGGCATCGCAGCGGATAACGGAGTACGAGTTTATCTTTGCGCCCAGTTATTTTTATCATGTGCCGGATTTGCCGGATTTGTTTCGTTTTTCCTTGATGGCTCTGTTTGGTTTTGGCAACTTCGCTGCATTTATTCCTTTCGGCTTTTTGATCCCAATGTTGTTTCCCATGCGTTACATGCGATTTATTACCCTGTTCTTTTTGTCCATTTTGGTGGTCGAAACGGTGCAGATGCTCACTTTTCTAGGCAGTGGTGATATCAACGACGCGATTCAAAATTCAATAGGTGCTTCCGTCGGATACGCTGCTTACAGCTTGGGATCACACGCTAAGACGATGAGGAACCAGCTTGTCATTTCAGGCTTGTCCACATTGTTTTTATTTGCCGCAGTATGGGGCTTCTGCGAGGTTATAGAAGTGGCTTTCACCAAAAGGGAAGGAACATTTATTGCCATCAACGAACTGAAGAACGGCAGCGGAAATGCTGTTCAAAGCACAACACCGTATCCCTTTGAGTTGAGCAGCGAACAGGTGGTGCCTCATTACAATGTTTTCAGTTTCAAAGAACGAACTGCTGCAGCTTACACTTCGAATCTAAGCGGAAGAGATATCATTCTTTACTTCAAGTATGGAGGAGCGGGCCATGATGTGAAGCAGGGAGGAACGTTGTTGATTAGGGTTGATGGGCAGCAGCTCCTGCACACAGAAGCACCGACCTATCAAGATAGAGAAGTAGAAACGTACGAAATTCCAATTGAAAAAGCAAATAACCTTACGATCATCATTGAGGGAAATGCGAGATTGTGGGATCTCGGATACAGAGAAATGAAGTATTTTTGGAATTAGCGCTCATGCTTTATATGTTGTTCAAAGCTGTATAGCCTTCAACCCTAAATATTGGTGAAATCAGGATTATGAACATGAAGCATTTTGGTTGTTCCCTGTTCAAAGTCGCCAAGGATGCAAGAACGCAAAGCAGGATGTTGGATCAGATTTGCTGCAAACCTTTTAGATGCTCTGATTGCAGGTATTCCCATACTCCTGATCATCCAATTACGCACTGGGGACTGGCAAAGAGAAAGCGCGGTTCTTAATGTTATTAACTTTTGTAAAGCATACTGCTTCCTGTCCTGGGGTACGGCTATGCGGGAACTGAAGTTAACCGCACTTCATGATATTAATCATTTATGACATTAATTTATGAGAACAGGGGGGTGTCCTAGAAGGATACTCCCTTTTTTTGTGGTGTATGATGGTTTCCGCACGGCAAAAATGCCTGAACAAATTGGAAAATTTTATTGACAATGGTCATTAAATATTGTTTCATTTTATTAAACTAAGTTGAATTTCATTCTATTCAGGAGATCAATGTGATGGAATTGGGGAGTAAAATCCGGAAAATTCGCAAGGACCAAAATCGGACCTTGGACGAAATCGCCCATGCCTGCGGCTTTACCAAAAGCCTGCTTTCCAAAATCGAAAATGGGAAAACGGTTCCGCCCATCGGTACGCTGATCAAAATCGCCGAAGCGCTTGGAACCAAAATATCCATTTTGCTTGATGACAGCGACCAAAACGGGACAGTGTATACCACGATGACTGCAACCCTGGATAAGATGGTCGCGTCGGAGAAAGGATATTCGTTTTCGGCCATTGCGGCCGAGCGGCCCGAGAAGTTGATGCAGCCTTTTTATTTTGTGGCTAAGAAAGGAAAGACGGAGAAGCGGACGGTCTCCCATGTCGGGCAGGAATTCATTTATGTGCTCGAAGGGACCATGATTTATTATGTCGGCCAGGAAGCTTATACACTGCATGCAGGTGACAGCCTGTACTTTGATTCCTACGAAAATCATAAATATACGCCCGTCACGGACGAAGTAAAGTATTTGTCGGTTTTTTGTTCGGATTCCAAAGCTTGAGTCCGTATGTCTGACAAAGCCTGGTAAGTTGATTTCTGTCCATGTTGTACCATGCTCATACAGGATTCTTGTAAACGGTTGGCAGCGCCAATACCTTCAATTTACTTGAAACCCGGATGGGCATTTTTTCATACCATTCATACGCAGGGAGGATTGGATATGCTGAACGTCTTAGTCGTTGACGACGAGCCGAAGCACAGACAAGGGTTGTCGCGGATGCTGAAAAATCTGAGGCCGGAGTATCACATCTTTAATGCCAGGGATGGTGCGGAGGCACTCGAAAGGATGGAGGCCCATCCGATCGATTTGGTATTTACCGACATCCAGATGCCGATCATGGATGGCCTTGAATTTGTGGAGCATTTGACCCGCCGCGGGGGGAGCGAAAGCGTCGTGATTTTAAGCGCCTACTCGGATTTTGCCTATGCGCAGCGAGCGCTGCAGCTCGGGGCAAACGATTACCTGCTCAAGCCGGTGGAAGCCCAGAAGGTTACATCTCTCCTTCAGAAAGCCGAACATAAGGCGGGCGTACGGCGTAAGGCGACCATCGAATCGGCTTTGTCCGAATTGCTGGAGGGAAATCCTTCCGAAGCAGACATCACCTTGCTGCAGAGTTCCTTTCCAGACTGGAGACGCGGAATCTCGCTGGGTGCCATGGTCCATACAAGCGCTGCGGACCGGAAGCTGATGCTGTCCCTGCTTAAACGAAAGCTTGCTCACATCATGGAGGAAACCGGTCTTGCCCATGCATTTTACACTACGGATCAATGGTTGACGGGTGTAATCCTTAGCTCCGATGGATCATTTGACGTTACCTGCGAACTTGAATTGAAGCTGCAGGAACTGATGGATCATATTCAGAAAGAGCACGGACAGGAACTAACATTGGGCTTAGGCAATGACTTTACAGAGTGGAGGCAAGGCGCGCATTCGTCTAATCTGCAGGCGCGATTTGCGCTTCAAAGCTTATTCTACGAAGGGCCAGGGAAATTGTATAAATCTGACCCAGTAAACCCGACAAGCCCGTCCGCGATCATCCATTTGGATGCAGGCAAACTGGCCAAGGCGATTCTATCCGGCAAAAAGGATGACATTTATGCGTGTCTGAAAACCGAGTTAGATCGTACATTGGCCCATGGTTATCCCGATCCTTCCAGGATGAAGTATTCCGTCGCCGCCTCGATTCAACATGTCACATCAATTTTAATGGAAAAGGGACTCTCACATATCCCGAGTGCCGCTTTTGAAGGAGCATTGTTGCGCTGCAGCCGCATGGACGAATTACGGGAGACAGTTTTCCAGTGGGTTCTAGAGATGGCGGACCATATGGACCAACGTAGACAGTGTAAAAGCGAGGCCGTGATTGACAGCTGCAAAGCCTATATTGAAACCAACTATGGCGAGGAGGATTTGTCCCTCAGCACGCTGGCCATGAGATTTCATTTTAACCCTTCGTATTTTTGTATTCTGTTTAAAAACCACACCCGCATGACCATCCACCAATACATTACCCACATCCGTATGAGGGCGGCGGCCAGCCAGCTGCTGCAAACCTCCCAGAAAGTATACCAAGTGGCCGAAAACGTAGGCTACAGGGACGTGAAATATTTTATCCGTCTGTTTCGGAAGGAGTACGGCACAAGCCCGGATGAATACCGCCATTTATCCGCTACCCGCATATAAGGAAGGGATGTTCATTGAGAAGCCGCCGAATGATGCCGCGATTTCAGGATTTGAGCTATCGAACCAAACTGCTGTTGTCCTACGCTCTCATCGTCACGATTCCCCTAACGATACTTAGCTACAAATATTTTGTGTCGAGCAGCGGGTTTATTTCCGACTTTGCCAGACAGAATCTGTACTCCATCGTGAAGCAGAACAACGAAATCATGGACGCCGAGCTCGCCAGGGTCGAAGACAGCAGCCTTGCTTTGATCGCGGAGCAGGTTCTGTACGAACAATACCTCACGGCCGATCCGAAAGACGAATACCAAATGATCACGATGGAGAAAAAGGTGAGTCGGGCGCTGAATACATATTTTCCAGACTTGAAGCATATGTACTCGATCCATTTAATTACCAGCTATTCAGACATCGGCCCAACGGGCGCTACCCCCTTTATCCCTTATGAAGGGTTTAATCAAACAGCCCTCTATCAGGCTGCCGTACAAGCGGACGGAGGAATGGCTTGGGTCCCGACGTTTTCGTTTGGCGACATGTTTCATCGGGATGCCGGTTCTCCCGTGCCCTCCGAGTACGTTCAGCTTCTGGCCGGCGTGCGCCTGCTGAAATTGTTTCAGATTAATAACGGGGAGGTGATCGAGCTTCAGGGGGCAGCCGAGCTTCCCGTGCTGGTCATCACCTATCAGCCCGATTATTACCGTTCCCGCTTCGCCAGCGTGCTCCCATCCACCGGGGCTTCTTTTTTTGTCATGAGCCGGGACGGTCAGAGAGTAGCCGATTCGCAGGAGGAAGATCCCGCGCTTGATGAAGCCTCATTGAAAAGAATGGCGGAGATGAGAAGCGGCACCCTCACGATCACAAGAAACGGTAAGCCCCTAATCGTATGCTTTGACACTTCGGATGTAACCGGCTGGATTTCCGGAGTCACGATCTCACCGGAGGTGCTCGGCAGCGCCTTTTTGCCGGAGGTAAAGTCATACACGTTCTACTTGACGCTGATCCTCCTGCTGGTTTCGCTTCTCTTGGCTTTTTTCCTGGCCAATTCCATCACCAAGCCCATTCAACAGCTGCTTCAAGCGATCAAAAAAACGGGGGAAGGGGAATTCGATACCCGAATCCCGGTCAAGTCCTATAACGAGATGGGACTGCTCATCCACAAGTACAATCAAATGAATGTAAAAATCAACAACCTGATCGAAGAAAACTATAAAGTGAAGCTGAGAGAAAAAGAAACTCAAATTATGTCCCTGAACATTCAGCTGAATCCGCATTTTTTGTATAACACGCTCAACATCATGAATTGGACGGCACTCGAAAACGAGCAAAACGAATTGAGTTCCATGATCGTCAGCTTGTCTTCCATGCTGCAGTATACTTCCGCAAGCAATCAGGACATTGGTGATCTGGAGGAAGACCTGAACTGGTTGAAGCATTACTTCTCGATCACCGAGCAGCGGTTTGAGGGTAAATTCACGGTGACCTATGACATCTCGCCTGAACTGTATTTATTCAAAGTCCCGAAGCTGTTCCTGCAGCCGTTTGTCGAGAATGCCATCGTTCATGGCTTCGCCCGCCTGCACAGCGGTGGAAAGATAGTGATCCGGGGGCGGCTTAAGGGGGATGAGCGGATCTTCGTGGTGGAAGATAACGGGATCGGCATCCCACATCACAAATTGGCAGGTTTGACACGGGAGGAGAGTCGCTCCATCGGCATTCGCAACGTGGATCAGCGAATCAAACTGATCTACGGTGATTCTTATGGAGTGACTATTACCTCGGAAGAACGCAGGGGAACGACCGTCATGATCAAATTGCCGGTATGAACAACACATAAAAATTGTCCACCATTCCAAAAATGTTCGAATTTTTTTTGAACCTCCGCTTTTTTACAATGAATTTACAAACATCAATTCAGTGTGATTGGAGGGTAAAAGAATGAAATTTTCCAAATTTCTCGCTGGGATCGCTTTACCCGCTTTACTGGCGGTAACCGTTTCCCTCTCGGGCTGCTCGGGCAGCGGAGGATCAGCCCAAAGTGAAGGAGACAGCAAGGAAGGGGGGAAAGGGGAAGAAAAAGTCACCCTAAAGTTTGCCTTCTGGGGAGACACGATCGAAAAGAAAACGGTCACGGATGCGCTTAAAAGTTTTGAGCAAAAGACCGGCATTCAAGTGGAGCCCATGCACATTCCGGCCGACTATTTGACCAAGCTGACAACGATGGTCGCAGGTAATGTTGCACCTGACCTCGGTTATTTATCGTCCGGCGCGGCACTAAGCTGGGGGAAAGACGGAAAGCTGCTGAACCTCGCACCGCTAATTGAGGAAGACAAGGAATTCAAGAAGGAAGATTACCTGGATCAAGTTTGGTATGAAATTGCTCCGGGCAACACGATCGGCATGAGTACGGCTGTCGAAGGATACGGGCTCATGTACAACAAGGATATGCTCCTTGAAGCGGGTGTCGAGCTTCCTCCCACGCAGGCAGATAAGGCCTGGGACTGGGACACGTTCATTGAGTACGCAAAGAAGCTGACCCTGGACGATCAGGGACGAAATGCGCTTGATCCTAATTTTAATCCGAATAAGATCAAGCAGTTCGGCCTCCAATACGATCCGTACAACATGATGGCAGCGGTGGTATCGAACGGCGGCAATTTCCTGACGGAAGACGGAAACGGATTCGGGCTGGCGAAGCCGGAGGCGATCGACGCGATTCAAAAGCTGGCGGACTTAATGTATGTGCATCACGTATCGCCAACGCCGCTGCAGACCAAGAGTCTGCCCGACATGGCGCTCCAGACGAAGAAGGTCGCCATGACCGTATCCGGCAACTGGGCACTCCAGGCTTTTGCGGAACAGGATTTCAATCTTGGTGTCGGTGTCCTGCCTAAATTGATGAAAAGCAACACACTGCTGGACGGCGCACCGACGGTCATCTTCAAATCCACCAAGCATCCGAAAGAGGCTTGGATGCTGTATAAGTACATGGCGGATCCTGAATCGGTTCTGCCGCTGATTGAAGGCGGTTTATGGATGCCGCTCAAGAAAGAGTGGTATACGAACCCGGATCTCATCAATAAATGGGCGTCGGGGAACAAGGCTCACCCGGAGGGGTACACAGATGCTTACATGAAACAGACGATTGAAAATGGCATCCGGACCCCGGGCTTTGAAGTGAAGAACCTGGATAAAATCAATGCGCTGGTGACTCCTGCCCTCGACTTGGTCTGGACCGGCAAAAAGTCGGCGGAGGAAGCGCTGAAAGAGATCGAACCCAAAGTACAACCGCTGATTGAAGGCTATTACGGCAAATAACCCCGTCCGAACGAACCGATCCAGAAAGGAGGGATTCAGGATGCTGCACAAACGCCGTATCGCCGTGGCGGGCATTCTCTTTGCCCTACCCAGCATCTTTGGGATTATGCTGTTTGTCATTCTGCCCATGCTTACCAGCTTATTGCTCAGCTTTACGGATTACCGGATCGTGAATACGCCTAAATTCATCGGGTTTACGAATTATAAGCGGCTCTTCGACGGAACCGATCCCTATTTTTATAATTCGCTGTGGGTGACCTTTAAATACGTCATTCTCCGCGTTCCGCTCGGACTGATCGTCTCATTTATCGCCGCTTTCCTGCTGAATATGGAATTTATCCGCGGCAAATCGGTGTTCCGCACGATCTTCTATTTGCCGGCGATCGTGCCGGCCGTCGCGTCTTCGATGATCTGGATCTGGCTGTTCAGCCCGGATCTCGGGCTGTTCAACAGCTTCCTGGAAGCGCTGAATCTTCCAACCCTAAATTGGCTGTACTCCGAAAATACGGTGGTTCCTTCCATCGTCATCATGAGCTTGTGGGGAATGGGGAGCACGATCATTATTTTTCTGGCGGGCCTCCAGGGTGTACCCAGATCCTTGTACGAAGCCGCGATCGTCGATGGTGCAGGTGCGGTTCGGAAATTCCGTCATATCACCATTCCAATGATGACGCCGATCATTTTCTTCAACCTGATCATGGGATCCATCGGAGCTTTCCAGGTGTTCACGGAAGCTTTGATTATGACGCAGGGAGGACCGAATAACGCCAGCTTATTCTATAACTATTACATTTACCGTCAAGCCTTTCAGTTCGGCGAGATGGGGCAGGCTTCTGCCATCGCCTGGATTCTCTTTATCATCATCCTGATCGTCACGGCGATCTTTTTCCGGACCTCTAAAACCTGGGTGTTTTATGAAAGTGAGGTGTAGCGCCCATGAGGAAAAGCCGCCGGGTCTCGCAAATTATTGTATACGCCATACTCATCCTGGGGAGTGTTTTCTGTTTGCTGCCATTGTTCTGGCTGGTACGCAGCTCCATGATGTCGTCCATGCAAATTTTTGAGATGCCGCCCAAATGGATTCCCTCGCCGTTCCGGTTTCAAAACTATACGGAGGCGCTGACGACGATCGACTTTCTCCGGTTCTTCCGAAACACCCTGACGATCACCGCCAGCTGTTTGATCGGAGCGCTCATCAGCAGTTCGCTCGGGGCATACAGCTACGCAAGGCTTGATTGGCCGGGCAAGAAGTTTTTCTTTGGATTGCTGCTCGCCAGCATGATGCTTCCCGGTGCGGTAACGCTGATCCCTACGTTTATCGGGTGGAGGCTTGCCGACCTGATCAACACCTACGTGCCATTGATATTGCCGGTTTGGTTCGGTTCCGCATTCGACATCTTTTTGCTGCGGCAGTTTTATGCCGGCATCCCGAGAGATCTTGATGAAGCGGCTTATGTGGACGGTGCCGGCCCATGGACGATTTTCTGGCGGATCATCATTCCTTTATCCAAACCGCCTCTGATCGTCATCGGCTTATTCTCGTTCATGAACTCGTGGAACGATTTCATGGGACCGCTCGTGTACTTGAACGAGGAAAGCAAGTTTACGCTGGCGCTTGGGCTGCAAATGTTCCAGTCGCTTCACAGCGCGCAGTGGCATTTGCTGATGGCAGCCTCCACCGTGGTCATCCTGCCGGTCATTATCGTGTTTTTCATCGGACAGCGGTATTTTATTGAAGGGATTACGCTGACCGGCATGAAGGGATAAGCAAGCAAATTTGCAGATCTGTGCAGCTAATTGATTTATGAACAAACCAATGCATCCTTTACGGCTGCGAGGATGAATAAGGAGCGTGAACCTACCATGGAAGCACAGCGTCTCAACAAGGTACGGGAAGAGCTTGAGCGTCAAGGGATCGACGGAGTCTTGATTTCTAGCCCGTATAACCGCAGATATGTTACCGGATTTACGGGTACAGCAGGCTTTGTTGCCATTACGAAGAATCAGGCCTGGCTGATTACCGATTTTCGCTATACCCGCCAAGCAACGGAACAGGCCAAAGCATATCAGGTAGAACAGCATACGGGCCAACCGCTCGAAATGATCCGGGAGAAGCTGAGCGCTGCAGGGGTGCGGAAGCTCGGTTTTGAGCAAAATCATCTCACTTACGAGTCATATCAAACCTATGTTGAAACCTTTCAGGGCTTTGAACTCATCCCGACGCAAAATATCGTCGAAAAGCTGCGCGGTATCAAGGATGAGCGGGAGCAGGATTACATTCGGAAGGCGATCGAAATTACGGACATGGCCTTTGAGCATATTCTGGACTTCATGAAGCCAGGCGTATCCGAAAGAGATATCGCAACAGAGCTTGAATACTTCATGCGCAAAAACGGTGCCGTCTCGTCAGCGTACCCGGCGATCGTGGCTTCCGGTGTACGCTCGGCGCTGCCGCATGGTCTGGCCAGCTCGAAGCTGCTGGGAAGGGACGAATTCGTAACTCTCGATTTCGGGGCGAACTACGAGGGGTACTGCTCGGATCTAACGCGTACGGTTATTATCGGCGAACCGACGGAGCGTCATCAGGAGATTTACCGGATCGTTCTTGAAGCCAATCGGAAGACCTTGGAAGGATTAAAACCGGGGATAACGGGGAAGGAAGGGGATTCCCTGGCCAGGGACTGCATCGCAGGCTATGGATACGGCGAGTTTTTCGGTCACGGTCTCGGTCATGCGTTCGGCCTGGAGATCCATGAGCCGATGCGCTTTTCCCAACAGACGGAGGATCGGCTGGAGCCCGGCATGGTTCTAACCGTGGAACCCGGCATCTATTTGCCCGACTTTGGAGGCGTCCGCATTGAAGATGACATTCTCGTGACGGACACCGGGATCGAAGTGCTGACGAAATCAAACAAAGAGCTGATCGTCCTATAAAACGAAAGAAGTGATTGCATCCATGCGTGATGAAACCGCACAAGTTGTCATCATCGGGGGAGGGATCATCGGCATGTCCATCGCCTACTATACCGCGAAAGCCGGCATGGACGTTCTCGTTGTGGAGCGAGGGGAAATTGCCGGCGGTACTTCTTCCAAATGCGACGGCAATATTCTCGCCATCGACAAGGATCCGGGCTTCGACAGCCAGATGTCGCTGAAGTCGCAGGAACTGGTCAAGTGTTGGGTACAGGAGCTCGATGAGGAGTTCGAATACCGGGCTCCCGGGAGCATTCTGGTCTGCGAGACGGACGAAGAGATGGCCGCAGCCGAATCCTGGGTTGCACGCCAGCGCGAAGCCGGCCTTCCTTTCCGCATGCTTGATCAGAAGGATCTTAGGGACGAATGGCCTTACATGGCCGAAGATCTGCCGGGCGGATTGGAATGCGCTACGGATTCAACGGTCAATCCGGTGCTGCTGACCTACTCCCTGGCCTCAACGGCCCGGCGCTATGGGGCAAGGCTTCGAACCCATACGCCGGTCACCGGCATTCAGCTTGACGAGGAGAGGAAAGTACGCGCCGTCGAGACCTCGGAGGGTATGATCCGCACGAATACCGTCATTAATGCGGGCGGGGTATGGGCGAAGCATATCGGGCGGATGGTAGGCATTGATATTCCGATCGAGCCCCGTAAGGGACATATTCTAGTCGCTTCCCGGTGGGCAAATATCGGGAAACGAAAGGTGATGGAGTTCGGATATTTGATGAGCAAATTCGGCGGCACCCGCACAGTGGATCCCAAATTCGACCGATATGGCATTGCGCTCGTCTTTGAACCTACCGCTTCGCAAAACTTCCTGATCGGCTCCAGCCGCCAATTTGTCGGAATGGACAGCCGCGTCGATCAGCAGGTCATCAGCTTGATTGCGGAAAGAGCCATTCGTTTTTTTCCCGTGCTGGAACAGATTCCTCTCCTGAGAACCTATGCAGGCTTGAGGCCGTGGACGGCGGATCATCTGCCGATCGTTTCTCAAATCGACGAGGTTCCCGGGTTCTATGTGGCAGCAGGGCATGAAGGGGACGGGATCAGCCTGGCCGCCGTTACCGGGAAAGTGATCAGCGAAATGCTGAGCGGGGCGGAGACCTGCATTCCGGTGGACCGTCTTCGTTATGACCGTTTCCGGAGCAAATCGCACCCCCAGGAGGTGTTTCGATGAGATGGTCCAAGATGGTCACCACGATCGACACGCACACCGGCGGCAACCCGACCCGAACCGTTACATCCGGGGCTCCGGAGCTCTTTGGAAAGACGATGTCCGAGAAGATGGTCTACATGTCCGAGCATCATGACGATTTCCGCCAAGCGCTGATGTTCGAACCACGCGGGCACGAGGTCATGTCCGGCTGCATCTTGACTCCTCCCTGTGATGAGAAGGCCGATATCGGGGTCGTATTTATCGAAACCGGCGGGTATTTGCCGATGTGCGGTCACGATACGATCGGGTTGTGCACGGCCCTTATCGAGGGGGGATTCTATCCGGCGAGCAAAGACATCATCCGGCTCGACACGCCGGCTGGTCTTGTGGAAGCCAGGCTGGAGATCGAGAAAGGTAGGGTCAGACAGGTCACCTTTACGAACATCCCGTCTTTTCTTTACAAGCAGGATATCCGGGTGCAGGTCGGTGTGCTTGGCGAGGTCTCCTTGGATCTTGCTTACGGCGGCAATTTTTACGGGCTCGTCGATGCCCGATCGCTGCATTTGCCGCTGGTTCCTCAGCGGGCTTCAGAAATCGTTCGCACTGCCGTTAGGATCCGGGACGCGGTGAATGACAGGTTTGAAATCGTCCATCCCGAAATTCCCGTCATTCGCGGACTGACCCATATCGAGTTCTACAGTGATCCGGTATCGAAATTGGCCCACTGCCGGAATACGGTCGTCGTCCCTCCCGGAGGGATTGACCGCTCCCCCTGCGGAACGGGCACATCCGCCAAAGTAGCCGTACTGCGTGCAAAGGGTGAATTGGAAATCGGAGAGGAATTTGTCCATGAGAGCATCGTAGGTTCGATGTTCCGCGCCCGCGTTCTGGAAGATACGATAGTCGGCCATCTGCCGGCTGTGATTCCGCAGATTTCGGGCTCGGCTTGGGTAATGGGATTCCACCAATTCGTTCTTCAGGAACGGGATGAACTGAATTCGGGTTTCTTCCTGCTTTAAACATCATAATGACGGGAGCCAGCAATATGGAAACGAAAAAATGGTATGCGGCGATCGATGTGCATTCCTGCGGACAGCCGCTGCGGATCATCACGGGCGGCCTGCCGGAATTGCCAGGCTCTACGATGCGCGACAAGGCTTTGTTTTTCCAGCAGCATAATGATGACGCAAGGAAGCTGCTGATGTCGGAACCGCGCGGCCATTATGCAATGACCGGTGCCATTGTCACAGCGCCGGTGACGCCGGAGGCGCGTTTCGGTTTGCTGTTTCTGAACCAGCAAGGTCTTGCATCCGTCAGCGGACATGGAATCGTCGCCTCGGTCACGGCTTGGACCGTGACGGGGCAAATCTCCCCGTCCGATGCGGCCAAGGGCATCCTGATCGATTGCCCCGCGGGAACCGTCCGGGTGACCGCTGATATGGAGGGAGAAGAGGTTCGGTCAGTGTCCTTCCGGAATGTACCCAGTTATGAGCACACGGAGCGGTTTCCTGTGACGCTCCAAGGAAGGGAGATCACCGTAGACGTCGCCTTTAGCGGGGAATTTTATGCCGTGGTGGATATGGGCGAGTTCGGAGCGACTTCCTTGGAGCCCCATCAGCTTCGGGAATG
This sequence comes from Paenibacillus rhizosphaerae, assembly GCF_014192015.1. Lineage (GTDB taxonomy): Bacteria > Bacillota > Bacilli > Paenibacillales > Paenibacillaceae > Paenibacillus_AQ > Paenibacillus_AQ rhizosphaerae. The sequence continues at coordinate 1,747,187 of NZ_JACHXJ010000001.1, forward strand.
GGCAGGTAGGATCCGCAGCGAAGCCGAAAGCCGGCTTGAACTTCAGCATCCACAGCTGGATTGGGTATCCGGTATTCACGGCGTGTTCTTTTATCAGCGGGATGAGCGCGAGCCGGATCAACTGTCCTTCCAAAGCGCTTGCATCTTTGCCGGGGAGCAGCTTGACCGGTCGCCGGGCGGTGCTGGAGTATGCGCTCATTTGGCGGTCCTTAACTCCCGCGGGTTGCTCGAACCCGGGCAGCAGGCCGTGTATCGGGGAATCAGCGGGGCTCGGGCCATCGGAAGTATCGCTGGGGTTAGCTTGCTGTCCGGCAATAGAACCGTCATTCCTCAGCTCACGGGAACCGCCTATATATTGGGTTTCATGAATTTCGTATTGGATCCGGCGGATCCGCTATCTGACGGCTTCATTCTTTATTAGGTCTAGAATCCATGTCATGAATAAGAGGGGAGACAACTTGATATGCCAAAATTTGAAGGGGTTTATGTTGCGATTGTCACACCGTTTACAGCCACATTTGAGGTGGACTATAAGCGTCTCGCTGAGCTGTGCGACTGGCTCATCTCGCAGGGCGTCAACGGCTTGGTCCCAACAGGATCGTTGGGCGAATACGCCACGTTGACGAATGAGGAACGGGCCAAGGTCGTTCATACCGTCATCGAAGCCGCTGCGGGGCGCGTACCCGTTGTCGTCGGTTCGGCCGCGCCATCCACGAAGCAGGCCGCCGAGTGGGTCCGGCATGCCAAGGATTCGGGCGCTTCAGGCGTCATGGCCCTGCCGCCGATCCAGTACCGTCCGCTGGAGCATGAGGTCATTGCTCATTATGAAGCGTTGAATGAGGTCGGCCTGCCGATGATCGCCTACAATAATCCCCATGATTATAAGGTCGATTTGACGCCGCAGCTGCTCGCCAGGCTTTCGAGGATGGAGCATCTCGTGGCGGTGAAGGAGTTTTCGGGCGATATCCGCAGGGTGCATGACATCCTGGAGTATACCGATTTGGATGTGCTGATCGGCGTCGACGATTTAGCTATGGAAGGTCCGCTAATGGGGGCCGTGGGCTGGATTTCCGGGGTGCCGAACGCATTGCCGAAGGAAGGCGTGGAGCTCTTTAACCTGGCCAGACAGGGTAAGGTTCAGGAAGCGACTGCGCTATACCGCCGCCTGCTCCCGTTGTTCCATTATGATGCGAGTCCCCAGTTAGTGCAGTCGATCAAGTACATGATGGAGCTCGCCGGATTCCCGGCCGGTCCAACGAGACCTCCGCGTCTTCCGCTTCCGGAAGCTGAATACGAAGCGATTCAAAGAGCATTTGAGTACGCCGTCAACCGTCATGCTGCCGGTGAAGCGACGAGTTCATAAGAAGAGATTGCTAAAGGAGGGTTAGCGTATGGTACACAGCCGAAATTGGATTGGCGGAGAGTGGATCACCCCCGCGTCGGATGAGCTGGCCGTGAAGAACCCGTCCAACATTCACGAGGAGATCGGCGTGCTTCATCTGTCGGATGCATCGCATATCACACAGGCGGAGCAGGCAGCGCGAGGCGCGTATGCTTCCTGGTCCCGTTTGACCGGTGCCGCCCGGGGTGAGCATTTGTATCGTATGGCGGCTGCGCTCGAGTCGACCTCCGCGGATGTCGCCCGCCTCGCCAGCATGGAAATGGGAAAACCGATTACCGAAATGCAAGGCGAAGTCCTCCGGGGAGTCAACCTGCTCCGGTATTATGCGGCGGAAGGCGTCCGCTCGAACGGAGTGGTCATCCCCGCAAGCGAGCCGAACGTGCTCCAGCTTACGAAGAAGGTTCCTTTGGGCGTGGTAGGCATCATAACGCCATGGAATTTCCCCGTTGCGATCCCATTATGGAAAATCGCACCTGCGCTGATCTGCGGCAATACGGTGATTTGGAAGCCGGCGGAGAACGCTTCGTTGACCGCCACCCTGCTGTGCGAAGTTTTTGAGACAGCCGGTCTCCCGCCTGGTGTCCTGAACCTGGTAGTCGGCAAAGGCAGCAAGATCGGCGACGCTCTTCTGGAGCAGATTTCCCTTGACGCCGTAAGCTTTACCGGCTCAACGGCGACTGGAACCCGCATCGCCCAAATTTGTGCGAAACGAAACATGAAATATCAAACCGAAATGGGCGGAAAAAATGCTGCTGTGATCCTGAGTAACGCCGATTTGGAGAAGACGGTTCCGATGATCGTGAGTGGCGCGTATCGTTCGGCCGGCCAGAAATGCACGGCAACCAGCCGAATCATCGTCGAATCCGGAATTTATGACGCTTTTATTGAAGCGATGAAGAAGGCGATCGACAGAATCAAGCTGGCTCCGTCGCTGGATCCGTCGGCCTATCTTGGACCTGTCGCTTCCGCAAGCCAGTATGAAACAGTGATGTCCTATGTGAAGCTTGCACGGGAGCAGGCTGAAATCATAGCCGAAGGCCGCTCTGCTGAGGCGAACGAAGAGGGATATTATATTCCGCCGATCGCAGCAGCGGGCGTAGATCCGAACCATCCGTTGATTCAGGAAGAAATTTTCGGACCGGTTACCGCGATCTTGAAGGCTGCCGATTTCGAGGAGGCAATCGGATTATGTAACCAATCCCTATACGGACTCAGTGCCTCGTTGTTCACCCGGGATCTGTCTTACGCGCATCGTTTTCTGGATGAGGCTCAGGCAGGGATGGTCCGCGTCAACCAGGAAACGGCGGGTGTAGAGTATCAATCCCCGTTCGGCGGCTTGAAGCTGTCAAGCTCGCATTCGCGCGAACAGGGGCAAGCGGCACTCGATTTTTATTCCGAGCTGAAAACCTGCGCCATCCGGTATTGGTAGGAGGCCGGCTATGAATACATCAAACCTGATCGTTTGCCGTTGTGAAGAGGTGACCTTGGAACAATTGGAGGAAGCATACCAATCGGGCTGCTGTACAGCCAGACAGATCAAGATGAAAACGAGAGCGACGATGGGAGCCTGCCAGGGCCGGGTATGCAGACAGATGCTCGACGCCTGGGTCCATATGAAGAACCCGCAGTCTCCCCGGGATGCGGAGCAGCTGTCTTACCGTCCGCCGATCCGTCCCGTCACGTTCGGGCAGCTGGCAAAGGGAGAAGTGTAATGGACAGAATTGAAAATCATCCGATCTTGGGACCGAGGAAATCAGCGCGGGAACCCGTGGATTTTACGTTTAACGGTGAGAAAGTGGCCGGGCTGAAAGGCGAGCCGATTGCGGCCGCGCTGCTCGCTGCAGGCATACGAACGCTGCGTCGGCATGAGGAGTCCGGCAGTCCCCGCGGTCTGTACTGCTCCATCGGCCACTGTATGGAGTGCCGGCTGAACGTGCAGGGCAAAGGTTTGGTGAGAGCCTGCCTGACTCCTTTGGAAGCGGGGATGTACATCTCGGAAGGGGAGCGGCTTCCCAATGAGATTACGGGGAGGAGGCTTCCATGACGCAGGTGAATCCATATGATTTGTTGATCGTCGGTGCCGGTCCGGCAGGATTGTCGGCGGCAGTGGAAGCTGCCGGTCACGATCTCCGCGTGGCCGTGGTGGACGAATTCCCCGAACCAGGTGGGCGTATGATAGGGCAGTTTCACGAGGAGAAGGGGCACTGGTGGGTCGGAAGACAGGTGGCCGAGCAGCTTCTCGACAGGTGCTCCGCTTTAGGAGTGAAAATCCGATGCGGAGCATCCGTCCACAGTATACTGCGAAGCGACGACGTTTGGGTCCTAAAGACCTCAGAAGGCTCCATGCAGGCCAGAAACGTTCTGCTCGCCACCGGCAGCGCCGAAATTCCTCATCCCCTGCCGGGGTGGACGCTGCCTGGAGTGATGTCTATCGGCGCCGCGCAGGTGATGGCTAATGTCCATTACGTCAAACCGGGACGCCGCGGCTTGATCATAGGCGTAAATGTACTCGCCATGGCGATCTCCCAAGAGTTGTCCGTGAGCGGCGTTTCAATCGCAGGCATCGTTTTGCCTGGGATTGGGCCGATAACCGGCAAAGAAGCTTCACCGAAAGAGAGCCTGCAGCAACTGATGGGATTGGCCCATTTGGCGCCTTCACCGCTTATGCGGATCGGAGGAAAGGCCGTAAACGCGCTGGGTATGGCGGGACTCGTATCGAGATTCATTCCAAGGAGTGGAATCAAGATATGGGATATCCCCTTACGTTTGCGAACCGTCGCCGTATCCATTAACGGGCGCAGCCAAGTGCAGTCGGTCACACTTGCGGATGTCAACGGTGAAGGCGCCGTCATTCCGGGAAGCCACCGGGAGGAGCTTGTCGATTTTGTGGCGATCGCCGGAGGGTTATACCCTTTGGCGGAATTGGCGTCGGTGGCCGGCTGCCCGTTTGTGTATGCGGAAGAGCTGGGGGGCCACGTACCGGTTCACGATGAACAAATGCGGACTCCGGTCGAAGGTCTGTACGTAGCCGGAAATATTACGGGAATCGAGAGCGCGCTGGTAGCCATGGCTCAAGGGCGCCTTGCGGCCGCCACGATTTGCGCTGACGCAGGCCTGCTCGGTCAACATCATGAGCGCGAAGTGCTGGAAGCCATGCAGCATGTCCGCCGCGTGCGTGCCACCGCGCTCATTCAATTCCGCCCGGGCATACAGGAGGCCAGGGAGCAATTTTATCGGAAGTGGGGCGGTTTTCAGAGGGAGAAGCACGGGATCAAGGAACAGGGATGAGGGGGAACGAAAGGAAAATGGGTTAATGCGCTCCCTTGGACTCAAGTATTGCAATGGTGAAGGAGGGTGACAAATGCAATCCATTCCCGATGACGAAATGATCGTCTTAAAAGACATGGAAGCTCTGTATCTGGGTAATCTCGGCACAGTCGAATTCGATATCAGCCTGCCCAAGGAGGGGAAGTACGGATCGCAGATCTCCTGGCAGTCGGGAGACAGCCGGTTCATCAAGGATGACGGCAAAGTAGCACGTCCCAAATACGGTCTCGGCACGAGAACCGTTCCGCTTATTGCGACGTTCCGCTATGGCGAATGCGTAAAGGAACAAGTGTACAACGTGACCATTTTGGAAGAAGAAAACAACATCAAGGTCTCCCGGATTTATCCCGTATCCCTGAGGGCTGAACTCGGTAAGAAGGTATATTTGCCTTCCGTGGCGGTGGTTGAAACCGATGAACAGGAGGTCATTACCCATGCCGTGGATTGGGAAGGCGGGGAAGAACGCATATTTCAAGAAACCGGATCCGCAGCCGTTCGGGGTGTTCTCAGAGATACGGAAATTCCGGTCAGTGCGGAAATTTTAGTTCAAGCCAAAGTTGAGCAGGAAAAGATGGATCCGCTTCCCGCTGTAAAAAGTTTTTCTCCAATCGCAGTCCGGCTAGGCGCCGAAACAGCCTTTCAGGCCGCCCAAAACCGAAGCTTGGCATTTCTGAAATCCGTCAATGACGATCAGATGCTGTATAATTTCCGGGCTGCTTCCGGGTTGGATACGAAGGGGGCCCCGGAAATGCTCGGCTGGGATTCGCCGGATTGTTTGCTCAGAGGACATACGACGGGGCACTACCTGTCCGCCCTGGCACTTGGCTATGCGGCAACAGGGGATGAAGACATCAAGAAAAAGGCGGATTATATGATCGCCTCGTTAGAGGAATGCCAGCAGGCTTTTTTCACAAAACCCGGTTATCATGAGGGATTCCTGAGCGGTTACTCCGAGGAGCAATTTGACCGCTTGGAATCATTTACGAGATATCCGGAAATCTGGGCGCCTTATTATACGCTGCATAAAATCCTCGCCGGATTGCTTGACGTGCATCGCGTTCTCGGCAGTGACACCGCACTCAGGATCGCCGACCGCCTCGGCGACTGGGTATACCACCGATTAGGCAGGCTGCCCAACCACGTGTTGAAAACGATGTGGAGCATGTATATCGCCGGCGAGTTCGGCGGCATGAACGATTCGCTTGCGGAGCTGTACCAATTGACGCGAAAACCCAGCCATCTGGCGGCGGCAAAATGGTTTGACAATGACCGGCTGTTCGTTCCGATGCAGGAGCACATCGATGCTCTCGGCGGGCTTCACGCCAATCAGCATATTCCGCAGGTCATCGGTGCTCTGAACATCTTCCGGGCTACCGGCGAGAAAAAATATTATGAGATCGCCCGTTTCTTTTGGCAGGCTGTGACGAACGCACACATCTATTCGATCGGAGGAACGGGAGAAGGCGAAATGTTTCGGCAGGCGGGCAGGATTGCGGAATACCTCAGCGACAAAACCGCCGAAACCTGCGCCTCCTATAATATGTTAAAGCTGACGAAGGCATTGTTCGGTTATGATCCAACAACTCCATACATGGATTATTACGAACGGACGATGTTTAATCATATCCTGGCTTCGGGCGACAGCAAACCAACGGGAGGAAGCACGTACTTCATGCCGCTCGGTCCGGGAGGCAGAAAGTCATATGATTCATCCAGCAACACCTGCTGCCATGGCACCGGCTTGGAAAACCATTTTAAGTACCCGGAAGCGATCTATTTTTACGATGATCAGTCGCTGTTCGTCAATCTCTTTGTGTCCTCCAATTTGCATTGGGCGGAGAAGGGGATCACCATAGCACTTTCTGCGCAGAAGGATGAACCAGGGGAGGTTACACTGCGGTTACAGGGAAATGGACAGTTTATTCTGAAAATCCGCCGACCTTACTGGAGCCCGGAAGGCGGCAACGTGGAGATCAACGGCCGGCAGGTCGATTCTATGCCGGGGCCAGACGGTTATTGGTCCATGGACCGGGATTGGAAGGACGGCGATGTAATTCGTTTGAAGCTCGACTGCCGAATTCGCCTGGAATCGGCTCCTGACCGCAAAGATTGCGTATCGCTTGCTTACGGGCCGTATATTTTGGCTGCGTTGTCAGACTCGAAAGAGTACCTGCGGCTTCCGCTTCAGGAAGGAGATTTGGACAGCCAATTCGTAAAGGAAGGCGGACCGCAGGGTCTCCAATTCCGCTATAAAAAGAATGATTTGACGTTTCTTCCTCTTGCCGACGTAGAAGAGGAGAGCTATCACGTTTACTTCTTGACCGAAGGTACAACGATTGATCAGCGATAAACCAACGTGCGGGAAGTCCTATACGGGAATTATTCTCTGCCTAATCCAATCAGATTAAAGCCTTAACGCCGTCGGTAGTATACCGGCGGCGTTACATTTTCCATCCTATAGGTCAATGTCTGAATCTAAGCGACGAACCTGGCGTGAGGATAGCGTCCACATTGCTCCGAGGAGGAGCAGAATGCCACTTACGACAAAGATCACCCCAATCCAAGTCGCATCGCCTGAACCGATAAAGCATCTAAGCCAAGGGGGCAGCTTCGCCTCCGGGAAGAGAGTTTCAAGCCATTGATCAGCCAGCGGCCCGGTAATGAGGAATGATAGAGGTGCCGTGACAGCACATAACTGGCCATATGCGGCAAATACTCGTCCTTGAAGGGAAAGGGGCGTTTTTCGCTGCAAAATGGAGTAAAACAAAGCCCCTGTCATCGCCAGTGGCAGCATAAGCAGAAACACCGCGGCTCCCAGCATGATGACATGCCTGCTCGTTCCGAGCATAACAAACATCAAGGCAGTAAGGATTGAGCCGGCGAAGATGAACCTGATTTTATGCGGAAAATGTCCCCACCATACGGCAGCAGCCGCACCGGCCAAGGCACCGGCATTCATTGCTCCGAGCAGAAAGGTGAGGTTGCCGCTCCCCGTACGCTGCAAGAAAAAAGGGATGGCCAGCTCAAGCGGCCCGTTCAAAACAAAATTCCACCATCCAAAATACAAAAGCAGATGGAGCAGGGGTTTGTTTGTCCACAAGAACCTGAAACCCTGGACGGAATCGTTCCACATGCGTGGTTTTTCCAACTGTCTCTCTTCATGCTTCATCTCAGGCATAGGGAGTAAAGTGACAACGCCGGTTCCAACCAGGAAGGTAAGCAGATCTACGGTCAATATGATGCTAATACCGTATGGTTCGTAGAGTACACCTGTCAATGAAGGGGCGATCACCCCTGCAAGCGGAAAGAGCAGCTCTTTTAGGGCATTCATCCGATCCAATTCCTCATCCCTTACCATAAGCGGAATTATGGCGGAGGTCGCCGAACTCTGCAGCGCCACAAACAATCCTTGCACGGCGGCAATGCCGTAGACCGGCCACAGCGTGGAAGGTATGTTAATCAGACATATCACTAGCAGCAGCGTACAGACCGCCTGGCCCGTATCTCCGGCGATAATGGCCGTTTTGCGCTTCCAGCGGTCAGCGGCAATGCCGATCCAGCCGCCCAAGAACAAGAGAGGAAGCTCATTGAAAAGTGCCAGCAGCAGCAGGGGAGTCGATTGACCCGTTTCATGAAATAACTTTAATCCGATCGCGATGGAGGTCATGCGGCTTCCCAACATGGAAAAACCCTGCAAACCAAAAAAAACGTACGGTATCGCTTTAGAAGGGTACATAGTTATTCTCCTTTTATGGCAGCAAAAAAAACTCCCATGGAACTGCAGATCCACGGAAGCATGTAACTTCGATACTGAGGACGCGCTAAAGGGCGGCTGCCTTCGGCCGAAGTGCTGCTTTGTTGTTCTGATGTTCTGAAGTGGGAAGCAGGAAAAAGGCGCAGCGAATCAAAGCTCTGCTGATTGGCAGAACGTCAAAGATGGCGATTTCCTGCTTTCGTATGCAATTATGCCTGCACTTCAGAACGGCCAGTGAGGAGCATATCTTGTCGATTCCCCTTTTATTTCCGATTTTTAGTGTTTACATTCTAACACGCTGGATTTCTATAGACAATATGACTTATCAGTTCGACTCATTCATTGCCCGTCCGAAGAACTTTTATGACCGCAGCAAGCTCTTCGTTTTCGTATCCGGCTTGTATCGCCTTTTCGTATATTCCCTTGGCGAAATTGGGGAAATCCGGATTGATCCTTGCTTCGCGTGCCTGCTTCACCCATAACTCTGCCGTTGACATGCAGGTTTTGACCGAGCTTTGGGGCTGATCATAAGTCTCCGACTGAATCACTTCTCCTTCATGCTTGATCATTTGCCCGAAAACAGGGGAGATGTCGGCAATCATAGAACCAAACGCATCGATCCGGTGGCCTTCGGATTCAAGAATGCGGGCGCCGTGAAAGAAGCCGAACATCGAGCCGAACATCGTGGAAAGGGCGGCCAAATCCCATGCAGAGGCGGATCCAACCGATTCGCCCAGATATATCAGATTTCCGGCTAAAATTCTAAGAACCGGCTCACTCCGCTGGTATGTGCTTTCCGAACCTGACAGAAATAAAGGTGTATCAGGCAGTCCTATCTGATGGGGTGTTGCCATAATGGCACCATCCAGATAATCGGCACCCTGCTCATGAGCCCACGCCTCGCTGTTCCTTGCGTCTTGAGGAGTCCCTGTGCTGAGCTCCACCAATAACTTACCGTCCATTCTAGCGGCGACATCCTCTGATCCCAAAATTCTCCGCGAAATCTCATAGGATGCCACGCATACGATAACGATTGGGCTGGCATTCACAGCAAGTGCGGCTTTGGGTTCAAAAACCGCTCCTTCTTCAACCAGTGCCCTTGCCTTCTCGCGTGTCCGGTTCCAGACCGTCACCTTCTTGCCGCTACGCAGTAAGGTCAGGGCTAACGCTGAACCCATAGGACCCGCCCCAATAACCGTTATATCACTCATGTTTTTTGATTCCTCCCCGTGTATTCTGCCGTAGTTTCGCGTTTGGTAACGTCCCTCGGCAATATCATTGTAAGGCAGGATCGACATGGCGTATAATGATTGAAAATCATGCAAGCATCATTATTATTGATATTGAAATGAGGTTTCGTCGTAAATGGAGCTATCGGATCTGAAGGTGTTTCTGGCCATCGCAGAAGAACGGAACATTTCCCGGGCTGCCGAACGATTGGGCTATGTACAATCGAATGTGACGGCAAGAATTCGCAAGTTGGAAGAAGAGCTAGGTCTTCCCTTATTTTACAGACATCCTAAAGGTGTAACGTTGACCGATAAAGGAGTGACCTTCAGTGAATATGCGAAGAGCATTCTGAATTTGTCGGAAGAAGCGGTGCAAGTCGTTAAAGAAACGGAATTTCCTAGCGGACCGCTTACGATCGGCGTGGTGGACAGCGTAACTTGTCTGGATTTCATGGATACACTAGCCGAATTTCAACGTCGGTATCCCGATGTTTCGCTGTCCATTTGGTCCGGGACGTCACCGGATCTTCTGACGAAAGTGCTGGAACATCAATTGGATGGGGCGTTCGTTATCGGCGAATTTGCCTCTCCGCATCTGGTTTCTGAACATATCCAGCGCGAAGAATTAACGTTGGTAACCCCGCCAAATATGAACGGATTCCCGGATTTGTCACAGACGAGATGGGCCGTATCACCGGCAGGCTGTCCATTCAGGCGGGCATTGGAAGCCTGGCTGCGGAGCGAGGGGGTTTCTTTTGATAACATCATCGAATTCAGCTCGCTGGAGACGCTGATCGGGTGCGTACGCTCCGGACTTGCTTCCACGCTGCTGCCGGCTTCCGTCTTAGCAGCGGACTATTCAGCATTTGGGGCATTCCCGATTCCGGAACAGTACAGGTATACGCAGACCTGTCTTATCCGCCGAAAAGATCGTTATTCCAGCAAGGCGTTCGTTGCATTCTCCAAATTGATACTCGATTCCATGGCTGTGTAATGATGAAGTGGAAGAAATCAGACAGCGAGCTTAATAGGAGGTACACACGAAGAGCCGCCAGTCAGGCGGTTTTTTTTGCTGTTTGGATGCGTGTCTGGTTTGCATCAGGAAACCGCCGGCAGATGCTTTTCCAGCAGCATCACCAATTGCTTAACCATCTCTTCTGGCGGATACGGCATCGAATGTACGATCCACCACTCTACCAGACCTGTGATTGCTGCCGCCACGAATTGTACCGTGATCTCCCGATTCACTCCTTGCGGAAGGCCGTAAATTTGGACCTGTTCCTCGATACCCCTAATGATGAACGCCATCATTAGGCCTCTGAACGCGTGGGTTCCTCTTCTTGTCAACAACGTTTCGTAGATGTGCGCATGCCGTTCCAAATATTCAAACGTTTCAAGCAGCGGCCCATCGGAAGCAAACAAGGTTGTGTCTTTTCCAGGATTGCAGGTCTCGTACAATTGCTTCAAGTAGCTGTCGATACACTGATCCGCCGGTAGAACAACGAGTCTGCTAACCAACATCCGCAGCCCATCAATTGGCCGAATGGGAGAATGAGCAATCGGTGAGAAACGTGCTTCGGGGATCACGGATATAATGTATTTCATTACAACGCTTTTAAAGGAGGTTGTTCTTGAAATGGGTGAAATCATTCTAACCATGCAAGTCTCACTGGATGGCATTGTGTCGGACGAGCATCTATGGATGACCCTGAGCGAGGAAATTCTCAAAGATTATTTGGACTATTATCAGACAGTCGATACGATCATCGTCGGCAGAAACTCGTACGCCTCATTAGCCGAATACTGGCAGCAGGCAGAAAACTCATCCGATGCCTTGGAGCAGGCCATTGCCAAAAAGATGAATGACATCCCTAAGCTGGTGGTCACGCACTCCGATGTAGAATTAACCTGGAGAAACTCGGAATTATTGCTGGTGAAGGACGAGCACTCTCTTGCTGATGAACTCCAAGCCCGTAAAAAAGCCGTGCAGCGAATTTCGGTGGAGAGCGGCGTGAAGACGTGGCAAACCTTTATTGAACACGGGCTTTACGACAATTTGTGGCTGCTGGTTCATCCGGTCGTCGCATCCCATGGCGAGCATTTATTCGCGCTGGCCGGACAGCAGCAATCGCTGAAGTTGACTCAAACCAAAATCTATTCCAACGGTGTCGTTGGACTGATGTACAAAATCGGTACATAAAACGGGCTTCGGTTAAAATACAAGACAACGCCGGTTCTGCTTAGTGCAGGATGGGCGTAATTTTTACTGTCCGGCTTAGCGAATTAATCTTTAGTTCTTGTTGATTCCATCTTTATCTGATCTTGATATAGCTCCTTTATGCTGTCTTACGAACAGAGATAAAAGTACAGATCATAAGGAGGTTCTTCATCATGAAGAAAAAAATGGGGTTCATTCTGCTGTCCGGAGCGATGGCTTGTTCCATCTCGGCTTGTAATAACTCAGGAGGTGAGAATGGCAACTCCGTTTCAACGGATACACCGCAATCAGTGACTCAGGAAACGGACGAAGGAGCAAATTCTGCACCGTCGGCGTTTGCCTCCAGCATGTTCGCCGGGGATTCGTTTGTAGAAAAGATCGCTAAATGGGTGGACAAAAGTCAAACCATCGCCAATGCGGGAGCAACCGCTCAATTTGCCATTGAAGACGTGGATCAAATCGCCGCAAAGCAGCCGCATCATGTGTTCATCATGCTTGGATCCAATGACCGGCTTATGCCGGTTGACGATCCTATCGCCAATTCGATGAACCATTATGCCAAGCTGATCGAGGAAATCCGGAAGTCCGTACCGAAAGTGAACATCCACGTCCTATCGGTTACGCCGGTGACGGACAAAGTAATAAAAGAAGAACCGCGATACAAACAAATTCCAGACTATAACCGTTCGCTGAAACAGATGGCCGATAATGAAACAGTGGACTATATCGACTTGTCGTCCATTTTCCAGACGGGTTCGGATCTTCATGTCGAGGATGGCGTTCACTTCAAAGATGAGTTTTATCCTCTGTTTCTTAAAAAAGCGGAAAGCCATCTGAATATGACAAGTCATGAATAATCCGGGACAAGCTCGCTATATCCCCGGTCTAGATGGGATCAGGGCGCTGGCTGTATGCGCAGTCATTGCTTACCATCTGAATTTGGGATGGTTTCCCGGCGGATTTTTGGGTGTCGGCATGTTCTTTGTTTTATCGGGGTATTTGATTACGGATCTGCTCATCCGGCAGTGGGAAGGAACCGGGCGGATCGACTTGCGGGATTTTTGGATCCGGCGCGCCTGGAGGCTGCTTCCTCCCTGTGCTCCGTATTGCTCATCGTGATCGTCTGGCTCGCCGTGTTTCACACCTCGCGTTTGGCCGATTTGTGGGGCGATACTGCAGCGTCCTTGCTGTATGTAACCAATTGGTGGTTTATCGTTAACGATACGGCTTACTTTTCGCGATTCGGTACGGCTTCGCCGCTCATGCATTTCTGGTCTTTAGCCATTGAAGAGCAGTTTTATCTGGTCTGGCCGGGTTTGCTCATGCTGGGGCTCCGCTTCATTACCAACCGCAAGATTATGTTGGCGCTGGTCCTTATGGGCGCTTTGGCTTCAGCCTTGGCCATGTTCTTCCTCTACGTATCGGGGCTGCTGGATACGAGCCGGGTGTATTATGGAACCGACACGCGTGCGTTCTCGCTGTTGATGGGAGCCGGACTTGCTCTGTGCCGGCCCGCAGGTAATCCGGCCATCGAGGAGAGGGGGAGACCTGGCATTTCGACAATCGCAACGGATGTCATAGGATTTGCCGGACTGGCCGTTCTAATTTGGATGATCTGCGGGACCCGCCGTTCTGGTCATCGCAGCGATATCCTGGAAGTACCTTGAGAGACCTTTTCGCTATGGCTATAGCGAAAAGGAGGGAATTCAGACAAACGCTTTTCCATGAAATCCTAGAGTTTTTAGGTTGCAAAACAACGACCCTGCTATAACACATTCGGTTTTTTTAGGACCGGCCGCAGCAAGGCTACAGCTTCTTGACCGATTCGCGTATGACAAGCTGGGTGGACAGCAATACCTTTTTGTAACTGTTGGGCGTATCACTGCTGCTGCTCTCGAACAATAGCTTTGCCCCCTCGTAACCGAGTTCATCAAAATTCTGCTTGACGGTGCTCAGCGATACTTTGGCGTATTTGGCGCTTTCGATGTCATCGAAGCCCATAATGGATACTTGTTCGGGAATCTTGACGCCCCGTTGGGTTAGCTGCTCGATCACTTCTAGCGCCCGCCGGTCGTTCACGCAGAAAAGTGCGGTCAGCTCGCCTTGTTGAATTTGTCTGCATAGCTTGGAATAGTCCAGATGCCGCTCCAGGTACATCAGTTCGTCAACCGGGGCAAGGGAGGCATGAGTCATGGCATTCCGGTAGCCGGTAAACCGATCAACCTCGGTGCTCAAATGAAAATCATAAGCAGCAAACCCGATCTTTTGATGACCTTGGGCAATCAAATACTCCACGGCTTCGTAGGCGCCGTCATGGTTGTTGCAAGTAATACAATTGACGGGATAGCCGGCAGGAAAACGATCAAGCATGACAAAGGGAATCGATTGTCTGCGAATCTCGCTCAAATATCCTTTGGCCAATTCCGGATGGGCGGAATAAATTAGCAGTCCCCGGTTCTCGGATTGGATCAGCTTTTGAATGACTTCGCGTTCCTGATCCACGTCGTTTTCCACAAATTCAATGATGAGCTTGCAGTCCTGCTGGTTTACGAACGACTGAATCCCTTTAATGATCTGCATATACGAAGCGTCATACATTTCATTGCCGGAAATCATAAATGTTACATAGCTGGATGTTTTATGTACAGAAACGGCCGGATCGGCGACAAAGCTCCCTTTGCCTCGAATGCGGTAAATGACTCCTTCATTGACCAGCTCCGCCAGCGCCTTCCGCACCGTAATCGAGCTGACATCCAGCAGTTTGGAGAACTCGGATTCGCTCGGAATTCGGTCATGGGTGCCAAGCTCTTTATTTTCTATTTGCAACAGCACGTAATCCTTCACTAACTGGTACTTGGGCAATGTTGAGTCGTTCTTGCTCATGTAGGTTCACCTCTTATAGACATATCCCTAATTATATCGTACATCGGCGTAAAATATATGGTTCTGCGCTGCAAGGTTTGAAACAAGCGGCAAAAGCGCCGTATGGATGCGGATATATCCAGTAATCCTTGTGGGGACGGCACTTAATTCTTATAATATGGTTACTTAAGTTTACGGTTTTACTTTAAGGAAAGGGACCGTCCATGGACACAAACTATACGCCGAAGCAAATGGCCACGAGACTTCATGTCAGCACCACCACCTTGCGAAGATATGAAGAACTCGGTTTGGTGCCAGATGTACCTCGCACAGCCAGTAACCGGAGATATTACACACCACTTCATGTTCAAGCATTCATTGCTTTACGTGCCTTAATCAAAGGATTCGAAATCCCGGTCAGTTACGATGTCATGAGTTTGCTAAAAAAAGGGTACGTCGAACAGGCCCTTTGGAAAATCAATCTCCACCAATACAACATTCAGGTAGAGAAACAACGCGTGGAAGAGATCATGGGCCTGATCCAAAAAACCGACTTCTCCAAGTACAGGAATATCCACGTAACGGAAGAAATGAAGATCGGGGAAGTGGCCGCAATCGCTGGTGTAAACCCCTCGGCGATCCGGCATTGGGAAAAGGAGGGGCTCATCCGCTCCAAACGGAACCCGGAAAATGGATATCGGGTTTTTACGTCGGGAGAATTAAAAAAGATCATCGTGCTGAGCAGTCTAAGGAAAACCGTCTATTTTATTGAAAATATGAAGCAGCTCCTTGCCGCTTTAGAGACATCTGATCTCGCCGCGATTGAACGCTCTTTCAAGGTGGCTCTGCAAAAGCTGAATGAGCAGTTGAAAAACCAAATGAACGGCATATCCGAAATGATGAGCTACATTGAGCTCCAATCCTTCTCCGAAGAGAAATAGGCAAGAATTGAATAGGTATGTTCTAACGATGTCAAACCATCTTTCCCTATAATGAGTACATAAGGTCGGGCATGGGAAAAACGGCACGGCCAATACACAATAAAGGGAGAGAATCGGATATGAGTTTGAATGGAAAAGTTGCCATCGTTACCGGAGCATCGAGAGGGATCGGAAGACAAATTGCGTTACAATTGGCAGAAGCCGGCGCGAAGGTGGTCGTTAATTATATCTCGAATGAGGCTAAAGCGGACGAATTGGTGAAATCGATTGAACAGGCTGGTGGGGAAGCCGCTGCCATCCGCGCCAATGTTGGCAAGCTAAGCGAAGTTGAAGCGTTGTTTACGAAGACGCTGGAGCGGTTCGGACACGTGGATATCTTGGTTAACAATGCCGGCATTATGGAAGTTGCAACGATAGCGGACGTAACGGAAGAATTGTTCGACCGAAACTTTGACATCAATGTGAAAGGAACGTATTTCGCTTGCCAGCAAGCAAACCTGCATATGGCGCAAGGCGGGACAATCATCAATTTTTCAACTTCGGTTGCAGGAGCTATGCTCCCGGGTTACAGCATTTACGCGGCAACCAAGGGTGCCGTCGAACAGATAACCCGTCAATTGGCCAAAGAATTCGGCCCCAAAGGTATCACGATTAACACCATCGCCCCAGGACAAGTAGCCACTGAGCTGTTCTTGAACGGAAAATCAGAAGAACTGATCGATTCCTATCGCCGTATGAATGCCTTCGGTCGTCTCGGGGAAGTGGAGGACATCGCGAATGCGGTCGAGCTGCTGGTCAGCGACAAGTCCCGGTGGATCACGGGGCAGACGATCCGGGTTAACGGCGGTTTCAACTAAATAACGATGTGTCATCTGCGACCGCGGATGAACCTGGTCATTATAGCTTCCGGCAGCGGGAGCTTTTTTCCTTTGTTTGGTTATACTCATTTTTTAGCTTGTCACAGAGGGTTATAGCGCATAACATTTTGGTGTAGCGACTGATATGCTGCATCATGTCTATAACCTAAGCTCAAAGGAGAAAACACCGTTTGAATACGAATCAAAAGGCCATCTCGTGCCTTGAACAAAACAAATACGATGAAGCGCTATCGCTTTTCAAACAGGCCGTAGAAGAATCACGGGATGTTCAATCCTTGAGCAATCTTGCGTGGATCTTTGTGCATGAAGAGGAAGATTACGAGGCAGCCTTGGCATTGCTCCAAGAGGCCATTGCTTTGAAACCGGCATCTTATTTTCCATATAATTTGTTAGGTGAGGTTTATATCGTTATGGAAAAATGGCAGGAAGCATCGGACATACTGGTCCGATCCTTAGCGATTCAGCCTTCGGAGGAAGCATACAATAACCTAGCCGTCGCGAGGTATCATTTGGGTGATATTCAGACTGCTGCCGACTATTTTCAGCTTTGTGCACAGCCCTCCGATTATGCGATGTACAGCCATATGAAATGCTTGATCGAGCTTGGGAGAGCGGAGGAAGCCAAAAGAAAACTGGACGCCTTTTCCGAAGAAGATGAAGAATTTGTCGGCCAGGTCGAAGTGGCGGAATTGTATGTTGAATTGGACTCCTTTGAGCAGGCCGTTGAATGGTTTGAAAAAGGCTGGAAGTTATACTGGAAGACTCCGGACTGGGTCAGCCGCTTTGTGTACGCTTTACTGAAAATCAACAAGGTTGCACGCGCACATGAAGTCCTTAGTGAAGTCATTCAGCAAAAAACTGCGGACATCGGCGACGCGGACAAAGAGGTGTTTGACGACGATTGGACGGAGGATGAAATAGCTGAGTATTTCCAGAAACTAGCTGATGAACAGAAGACATATGAGGGGCTGCTCCAGCGTATTTCGGCAGGCTATAATCCTCCCATGAAATATGACACTTCCTTGCGGTCCAGCTGCTACTTGTTTGGATGCGAGCGGCATCATCATCCCGAGTATCATGAATAAATGACAACATGCTTGAATAAACGCCAATAGGGCATATTGTTGAAATAGAAACAAAATCTCAATATAATAGGATCATGCAACAACGGGCGGGAGGGCGGACCATGAACAAACAAGAACAGGTTATGTTGGATTTCAGGGACTTATTTAACAAGATGGCTTGGCTTAATAAATCGAAAATGGAAGAGAGCCTTAAGGGGCATAAACCTTCTGAAGTCCATTGCATCGAAGCCATTGGAAAAAACGCGGAACCCAACGTCACCAAACTTGCAGAGTCCCTTTATATGACGAGAGGTGCCCTGAGTAAGTTAACGAAGAAGCTCATGGAGAAAGGCCTGATCGAAAGCTATCAGAAGCCGGATAACAAGAAAGAAATCTATTTTAAGCTTACCAAGCAAGGAGAAGACATTTATAACATTCATGAGAAACTGCACCAAGAGTTTCAAGAGCGTGATCAAGCCGTATTTGAGCAGGTAACCGAGGAACAATTTGACAGTATGCTTCGCTTCATCGAAGCGTATCGCAGGCATTTAAATGCAGAAATTAAGAAACAGGGCATTGGTATTCATTAAGTTGGAGCAAATTCGAATAATAAATAGGAAACCACAAGCAGTCGGCTCTATGGAGCATGGCTGCTTTTTTGTTACGAATATTTTGTTGACATGGAAACAAATTAGCGTTATTGTTGACAAGGAAACAAACAACAACCTTCTGAGAGGTGATGAACATGGCAAAAGTTAAAGCCAAGGAATCAGGATTATCCAAAGAAATTCTCATCGCCGCCTGGGCGATTGCCCTTGGAGCCATTGCCCCCATGCTGGACTCAACGATGGTGAACATCGCCATCGACCAACTAACTAAGGATTTCAACACGACATTGGATACCGTTCAATGGTCCATTACAGGTTATATTTTAGCCCTTGCGATTGCAGTTCCTGTATGCGGATGGCTTATGAATACATGTAACGGAAAGAGAATCTTTATTGGAGCGGTGATCGCCTTTGGTGTCATTTCTGTTTTAGTCGGCGTAAGCTGGGATATTTCCAGCTTCATCTTTTTTCGTTTGCTTCAAGGATTCAGCGCTGGGGTCATTACCACACTCATGCCAACCCTATTGGTTCAAACCGCAGGTCGGGAAAATGTGGGGAGAGTGATGGCCATCGTCAGCACGCCTATGATTCTTGGACCAATCCTTGGGCCAGTCATCGGGGGCTTTATCGTTCAAGGCGCATCATGGCATTGGATATTCTTCATCAACGTGTTCATAGTTCTGATTGCTGCGCCCCTGATGATGAAAAAGATTCCCGACTTTGAACCGTTTGACAAAGACAGTAAACTCGATGTTTTTGGAATTATTGATTTGTCCTTCATGAGTGCGGCATTGATATACGGCATTACGAAAGCAGCGGACCATGCATCCTTTAACAATCGTGAAACCATCTTGTGGGTTGGCGTGGGTGTTGCGTTAGCCGTCATTTACTTCGTATATAATCGGATCCGAAAAAATCAAACCGTGCTCCCAGTGAATTTATTTGCGCACAAGAGCTTCACAGCATCGAGTATTGGTTTGTTCTTCGCGAATCTTGCCGTCATGGGTCCGATGATCATCCTGCCGTTGTTCTTCCAAAACATCCGGCATTTCACGGCCATTGAAGCAGCGCTTGCGTTAATTCCCCAAGGTATCGGGATGCTCGTTACCCGGCCGCTGATCGGAAAAATGATTGATCTGATCGGCGCGAAATACGTAGTTCTGGTCAGCCTTGTCATATCGCTTATAGGATCCGTTCCGCTGATCTTTATCACCGGTCAGACAGGTATGATCTGGGTTTCCATCGTATTGTTCATCCGGGGTACCAGTTTTGGAGGAATTATGCTTCCGCTTACGAGTGACGCTTATACAGGGCTCGACAGCAAACAACTTCCGCAAGCAGGTGTCGGGATCAATATGATTGAAAACCTGGGTTCAAGCTTTGGTTCAGCGGTTATCGCAACCGTCGTCGCATCAGCCCTGCGCGGAGTGCAGCCAACGATAGCCAACGGCTTGAAGGGTTATCATGCAGCATTCTTCGTATCCGCCATTGTCCTTGCGGTCATCTTCATCCCGGGCCTTTTCCTTACCCATAAAAAAAGCGCATCATAACGATCATCGCACAGCTTCCATAAGGGACGGATGCCGCCGGGCATTCGTTTTTTTGTGTGACAAGGGTTCCAGACGGCGGTTAGCGAATACAGGACAATCATCCGGCGCATAGGCATCTAAGGAAAGACAACGATAAGCCGTTGGAGAAAGGTGGTGATCAGAGCGATCTGAAATAGGAGGATTTCATCAAGAACATGGCATGGATAAAGGGAGGAGAGGCCTATCAAACGGTGGAACGACTATTTGCTGAAGACAAAAATGTTTATCGCATTCTCGGCGGTATCCCTGTTTATCGTGACGCTGACCTGCCTGATGTTCGACTACAAAAATGTAAGCGATATCAAAAGCCAGACGTTCGCGCTATCGGATACGATTACGAGGCAGTTCAGCAGGACGTTCGAGCTGTATGTACAGGACATTGAAAAATTATCCGTGTCGATCATCGGGGATTCCATCATCCAAAGCAGCCTGATCGATCATT
Organism: Paenibacillus rhizosphaerae; assembly: GCF_014192015.1. Lineage (GTDB taxonomy): Bacteria > Bacillota > Bacilli > Paenibacillales > Paenibacillaceae > Paenibacillus_AQ > Paenibacillus_AQ rhizosphaerae. The sequence continues at coordinate 1,767,501 of NZ_JACHXJ010000001.1, forward strand.
ACCACGCAGGCGATCCTGTAATACAGAACGAAATCGAACTCACGATCAACAATCGGCTGTTCACGCATTTACAGTCGCGATCCCAATTGCAGAGCATTTACTTATTTACTTTAGACCAAAATGCTTATTTTGTATCGAAAGCCAGCGGACCTAAAGTCAGTTTTCATCTGAAAGATGAAATCTGGTATCCCCGGACAGCCGAAATTATTAAAAACAAGTTCATTTTGCTTCCCGTCTGTGAGGAAAATACCGGGGGAGACCGCAGGGAGAAGGTCATCTCATTCGTGCGGAACATCAACCGCATTCCTTACCGGGATATTCTCGCGTATATGAAGATTAACATCAATGTGAACGTTATTAATGACATGCTCGTCATGTCCGATGCCAATGAATTTGAGCGGAGCATGAGGGTTCTCATCGTTACGGACCAGGGAGACATCGTTTACGATGACAAGGACGAACTGACCGGTAACACCCATTCAGGACTGGGCAAGTCCGCATTTCAGAAATCGCCTCACTCGGGGGAACTGACGTGGATGGGTCAGCGATACCTGTACACGATCGAGCATTCGGATTATACCAAATGGAATACGGTTATTCTTACGCCGAAAGATTTTTTATTGTCCAAGCAGAAGAAATCGCAATATATCCTCGTTCTAGCCGGGCTGCTCGCCACAGTTCTGATCGCCTTCGTTTCTTATATTTTATCCCACCAGATTACGATCCCGCTGCGTAACTTGATGAAGAAAATGACGCGGGTCGAACAAGGTGATTTCAGCCAGTACATGGCCGTTACAGGAAATCACGAAATCAGCAGGCTGAGCCGGATTTACAACAATATGCTGGACAGCATTTCCCGTTTAATCAGCGAAGTGTACGAATCCAAATTGGCGGAGAAAAATGCCCAGTTATCGGCGCTGCAGGCGCAGATCAATCCTCATTTTTTGTACAACACGCTGAACATCATGAAATCGATCAGCCGTGTCCGGGGAATCGAGGAGGTTGCTGAAATGTCGGAATCGCTCGCAGAGCTGTTTCAGTACAGTATGAAAAATTTGCAGCACCCGGTGCCCCTCCGGGAGGAGCTGAACCATATCGATAATTACATGAACATCCAGCATCATCGGTTCGGCAGCAGGTTCGAGCTTCACGTGTCCGTCCCTGAGCATCTGCTCCAAGCATCGGTTTTGAAATTAACGATTCAGCCGCTGATCGAAAACGCCATGATTCATGGACTGGGAAAAATGAAAGCCGGCGGCAGGATCGAACTTCAGGCTATGCAAAGCGGCGGTTCGTTCGTCATCGAGGTGTCCGATAACGGCCAAGGCATGGATAAGGAGCAGCTGGAAGAGCTGAGGAATGCACTCCAGCATACTGCACATTCGAGCCGCATTCAAGACCAGTCATATGGAATCGGACTCAGCAATATCCGTGAACGGATCCGGCTGTTCTATGGAGCCGAATACGGGATGGAGCTGGAGAGCAGCCAAGGCAGAGGGACGACCGTCCGGATCACGCTGCCGTTTACGGATCAAGACAACTGGAATCGGGAGGAGGCTTCGGATGAATATATTTCTGGTGGAGGATGAGCATTGGGCGCTTGCGGAGCTCGTCGAATTATTCCGGATCTATGAAGCGGAGCACCGCATTTTTGCGTTTGGCAGCGGAGATGAAGCGTTGGCCGCAGCCTATGTGAACACGCCCGACCTGGTATTAACCGACATCACGATGCCGGGTGTGGACGGGCTGGAATTGATCAAAGCGTTAATCGGCGTCCATCCTGACCTCAAAGCCATCGTGCTGAGCGTGCATGACCAGTTTACCTATGCCCAGCAGGGAATGAAATTGGGAGTCATCGACTATTTGCTGAAGCCTGTCCGCAAGGAGGTTTTATACGCGGCCATCGACCAGACGCTCCTTCATATTACAAACGATACGAAAAGAAAAACCGAACGTATGCATGCAGCTGTCGCACAGATGCTCTTATCTTCAGAGAGCCCGGAGAATGAGTATACGTCAACCGTTACCGGAAGTCTATATTTCGCAGCATTACTGCAAACAAAAGTCCATATCACGGAAGTAGGCGAAGAAGACATGTTGGACGGCAGCATAAAATCGTTATTTCTGACGCAGCTCCGGGAACAAGACATCCACTGCATCGACGTTGGCGCAAAGCGTAAGGTCCTCCTGGCAGCCCTAGATAATGAGCATCTCATTGCTTATTGCACATCCTGCCTTCAAACGCTTTATCAACAACTGACCCGCTCCGGAATTCAAGTGCATATGGGCTATGTGGTCAAGCAGAGGGGGGAGTCCCTGCACTCCAGCTATACGTCGTTGAACCAAATGATCGAGGAGCAGAGGAAGTTCGGAATGTCCACATTTGTGACTCCGGACACGCGCAGTGTAGAGGCGGAAATCGGTGAAATATGGGATCGGGCCAGGCTGCTCCAAAATTTTATCACGCAGGGGGAAATCCAAAAAGGAAAAGAGTCGATCCACAGCATGGTCTATGAACTGAAGCATCATCAACTGACTTTAAAGCAGCTCATGATGTTCGTAAGTGATCTTTTCTATTCGCTCAAATATAACCTACATGCTTCCTCGAAGCGGGGTACCCGAATCACCGCGCTCCATGAAGATATTCATGTCCTTCAAGAATTCACAACGTATGACGAATTGTCCGGCTGGCTCACCCGTAAAGTATTCGGGCTGTTCGGGGGGCAGACACCTCTAGATCAGAAACCCAAAGAACTCGTCCCCATTTTGTTAAATCTGATCCATTCGAATTATCAGCATGATCTTTCACTTCAGCAGTTTGCTGCGGAACATCACGTCAGCCTCGGTTATTTGTCACGCTTGTTTAAAACCCAGACGGGGCATACTTTTTCAGATTATTTGATCAGGCACCGGATCGAAGCAGCCAAAACCCTGCTGCGTGAGGGAGCTCGCATCACAGATGTCAGCAGACTTGTCGGCTATGAAGACCCGAAGCACTTCAGCCATGTATTCAAGCGAATCGTCGGCGCCCCCCCTAAAACATACGCTCAAAGGCAAAAAAGAAAATTCACCCCCTGAAAATGGGCAAAAACACAGGTGTTCACCCCTCCGTAAACCATCTAATCTTAACATACGAGGGAACCCGGGCCCTTGATGCTGCATCGTTTCTTCCATCGAAACGCATTCAACCTTTTAGCAATCCGCAGGATCAAATGAAGGAATCAGTTAGGGGAGGTTGTGAAACATGAGGATGACGAAGAGCAAACTGCTTGCATTCGTTACCAGTATCGTGTTGATGATGACGCTGCTCGCAGGCTGTGGGGGAGGGGGCAATGCCGCCGAAGGCGATACCGGAACCGCCGGTTCAACTTCAAAAAAGACGACGCTGACCTTGATGGTCGGCAACACCGGTACAACCCTGGAGGCGTTGAAGGCAGTAGCGGCGGAGGCTGAGAAAAAGCTGAATATCGCCATCGAATTCGATATTAAACCGGACGGCGGGGAAGGTGATAATCTGGTCAAGACGCGCCTGGCCACCGGCGATATGGATGATCTGCTCGTTTATAACACCGGATCGCTTTTCCTGGCGCTGAATCCGGAAGAGCACTTTATGGACGTCACGAACGAACCTTTTATGACGAATGTGCTTGATTCCTTCAAGACGGTCGTCACAGCCAGCGATAAAGTGTACGGCGCTCCTGTCGGCTCCACCAATGCAGGGGGCATTTTGTACAACAAAAAGGTTTATGCCGACCTTGGCCTGTCCGTACCGAAAACATGGGATGAGTTTATGGCCAACAACGAGAAAATCACGGCCGCCGGCAAAACCGCCGTACTTGCATCCTACAAGGATACTTGGACTTCGCAGTTGTTCGTGCTGGCCGACTTTTATAACGTTCAGGCGCAGGTTCCGAATTTCGCGGCGGATTACACGGCTAACAAGGTCAAGTATGCGACCACGCCTGCGGCGCTCCGCGGCTTCGAAAAGATTGAAGAAGTGTACAAGAAGGGCTATATGAATAAGGATTTTCTGGCAACGACCTATGACGTGGCGCTGAAAATGCTGGCTACCGGCGAAGGCGTGCATTACCCGATGCTGTCCAGCGGACTCGATACGATCATGGCCAATACGCCGGACCAGATCGACGACATCGGATTTTTCGCCCAGCCAAGCGACAGCGCGGACGTAAACGGGCTGACCATCTGGATGCCGAGCGGCCTGTATATCAACAAAGACACCAAAAACGCCGACGCGGCAAAGAAATGGGTGGAGTATTTTGTCTCTCCGGAAGGGCAGGCTGTGTTCGCTTCCAAGGTAAAAGCGGCGGGACCATACGTGATCAAAGGCGCCACACTGCCGGACGATTCTTACGGTGCCGTGAAAGATATGCAGCATTATTTCGACGAGGGGCACACTGCTCCGGCGCTTGAATTTGTCTCCCCGGTCAAAGGACCGAACCTCGAAAACATCACGGTTGCCGTCGGCAGCGGCATCAGCACCGGCAAGAAAGGGGCCGAAGACTACGACAAGGACGTGGAGAAACAGGCGCAGCAGCTGAATCTTCCTGGCTGGTAATCGCCGAGAAAGGAGAACTTCATGACCAAAACCAAGATGAGAACGTATTCGTATTTCTTTTTACTACCAGCCGGCATCATATACTTCGTCTTTTATTTGCTCCCAACCATCCTGTCGTTTTTCTTCAGCATGACGAGATGGACCTTAACGAAATGGACGTATATCGGCTTTGAGAACTATGCCACGTTCTTCTCCGAAACGTCGCTGAGCATCGGTTTCCGGAACACGCTTGTGTATGCCGTCGTGACCTGCGGGTTAAAAGTCGTGCTTGGTCTTCTGCTCGGTGCCTTCCTGACATCAAGGGTCCTGTTCAAAAACTACTTGCGTTCGGTCATTTTTTTTCCGACCTTGCTCAGTACGATCGCCGTGGGGATCGCTTTCTCCACGATGATGCACCCTTCGCACGGGATGTTCAACACCGTTCTGGCCTCTCTCGGCATCACCGGACCGGATTGGCTGGGCAATACCAAAATCGCATTATTGTCCGTTGCGATGGTCGATGTCTGGAAGGGTGTCGGCGTCGCGACGGTCATCTACATCGCGGGAATATCGGCGATTCCCCAGGAATATTACGAGGCCTTGAAGATCGACGGAGGGAACAACTATTCCGCTTTTTGGAACATCACGCTGCCGCTGAGCCGGCCGGCCATGAACTCCGTCATTATCCTCGCCTTCATCGGCGGCCTGCGCTCCTTCGATTTGATTTGGGCGATGACGAAGGGAGGACCCGGTTTCACGACTGACCTGATCGCCTCCATCATATATAAGCAGTACCAGGCTGGTTTTTATGGGCTCGCAACGGCCGGTAACGTGATCTTGTTCATCGCTGTCTCGGTGCTGGCGTTTCCGCTCTATAAGTTCCTGACGAAAAGCGAGGTGAACTTATGAGCAAAGGTCTAAGCAGCGATCACATGATCAAGGGCATTCGTGGAAGCAGGAGCGAGCATGTTGAAGGCAGGCTAACCAAACGCGTGAAGAGAATCACGATAGGTGTCGTGGCTCTGGTACTGAGCACCTTGATCTTTTGGATTCCCTTTTACTTTGTCATCATCAATTCGATTAAAAATCAGGCGGAATCCGCGGATATGAGCATGGCTTGGCCGACCAGCTTTCATTTTCTGGACAATTATAAAGCCGTCCTGACCGCCTCGGATTATATGCTGATCCGCGCATTCATCAACAGCACGCTGCTCACCGTCCTGTCCATCAGCATCCTCGTTGTTGTGGCGGCGATGGCAGGTTTCGTGCTGCAGCGCAGGGAAGGCGGGAGGACGTCCTCCTTCATTAATTTTCTTGTGCTCGCCGGATTGATGATTCCGCCGGCCATCGTGCCGACGATCTGGGTGCTCGATTCCATCGGCTTGTTCAAGACGCTGGCGGGGATCACGCTGATCGAAGTCGCGCTTCATTTTCCGTTTGCGGCGATTTTGTACAAAGCATTCGTTGCGACGCTTCCCCGCGAAGTCGATGAGAGCGCCTTGATCGACGGATGCGGAGGCGGCCGGTTATTTATGAGCATCATTTTTCCGCTATTGAAGCCGGTCACCTCGACCGTGATCGTTTTGACGTCCATCAATGTGTTTAACGACTTTGTCAATCCGCTTTACTTTTTCCCCGGCGCGGACAACGCCACGATCCAGCTGACGCTGTACAATTTCATGAGCCGGTTCACGACGTCGTGGAACTTGCTGTTTGCGGATATCGTGCTGATCTCGATCCCGCCGCTCATTCTCTTTATTTTCTTTAACAAAAAAATCGTGGCGGGGATGACGGCAGGGGCGGTCAAAGGATAGAAGGATGACCCCGGCTGAATGTGCTTAACAAATCGTCCGGATCGGTACGGTTTCTGTCCCGATCGACCATGAATCCGGAAATCACGGGGATTATGATGTTATTAGAAAACGGTTACAGATCTTCTGCTTGTGGGGCAACGAATCAATGACGGATGAAAGGGATGAGGAAATGGCGGTCAAAATCGGAATCGTCGGCATGAATGGAATCGGGAATAACCACGCCAATTGTTATAAGGAAGACGAATTGGCGGACGTCGTAGCGGTGTGCGACGTCGTTCGGGAACGTGCGGATGCCGCTGCGGAAAGACACGGTGTAAAAGCCTATTACAGCGTGAAGGACATGATCGAGAATGAACCGGATTTGCAGGTTGTCGACATTACGACCGGAGGGATCGATAACGGAAGCTGGCATTTCGAGCCGGCGATGGAAGCGATCGGTTACGGCAAGCATGTGCTCGTCGAAAAGCCGCTGTGCAATGATGTCCGCGAAGGCCGCGAACTGGTGGCCTTCGCAGAGAAGCAGAAAGTGTATCTCGGCTGCAACCTGAATCACTATTTCACGGCTCCAGCCGAGAAGGCGAAGGCATACATGGACGGCGGAGAAATCGGCGAGCTAGTCTACTGCCTCGCCAAGATGGGCTTCAATGGCGGCGAAGCGAATTATGCGCCTGCCGGCTCCGCGAAAATCAGCGGACATCCGTATTTTCACATGCGGGCGTTTTTAACGCATCCCTTCAGCGTGATGCGGCATTTCTGCGGGGACATCACCCACATCCAAACGTTCTCGGACCGGCCGGGGTTCCGCCGCAGTGCCGGTGACGTGATGGTGTCCATCAACAGCATTCATGTCAAGTTTGCCAATGGCGGCGTAGGGTATCTGCTTAGCCAGCGGGGCGATGCGGTGTATGGACTCGGCGGCTGGTGGAGCTTGGAGGTGGCTGGATCCAAGGGAACGTTCTGCATCGAAAATTGCGTCGAGAAGGTTTCGTTCTGGAAAGCGGAGAAAGGCATCGCCGCGATCAGCGTTCAACCGGAACCGGTCGTCACCGATTTCGGAACAAACGATTTTAACCGGACGTTCAACAACCGGCTCCACGCCTTCCTGGAGGATGTAGAGAACAAGGTGTCACAGGACCAGCTGCGCGCCAGCGGTCGCGATGCACTGGCCGTATTGGAATACGTTCATGCGGTTCAGGAGTCTTACGAACTCGGCGGTGAAGTCGTTCGGCCGCATCCGTTGCCTCCGCTGCATGGGGATCCGCTGTACTTGAAGTAAGGAGTGTAGACATTATCCATTATCCGAAGAACAAGGAGGAAAACTCGAGATGATCAAGTTAGGGGTCAATTCCGTATTATTCAAGCATTTCAGCTTTGCGGAAGCGGCGAAGCAAATCGCGCTCTGCGGCTACGACGGAGTCGAGATTGCCGCGATTCAGGGCATGTGCGAACATCTGGACCTTATCCGCTGGAAGGAGCAGAAGAACGAGCTGCTCGAAATCGTTCAGGAGAACGGTTTGACGTTCCTGTCGACTGAAGTGGCATCATTGGATGAACAGAGGCTGCTTCCTGCGTTCGAGGCGGCCGCCGAGATGAATATCCCGATCGTGAACGTCGGTCCAGGCGGCAAGATGAATGTCGAGGAAGACCTCAATGCATCGATCGATAAACTGGCCATCATGTCTGAGAAGGCAGCGTCATTTGGCGTAACGCTGTGCGTCAAAGCCCATGTAGGCAACGCGATCCACAATACGCCGACAACGCTGCGGGCCATGGGGGAGATTCCCTCCCCGGCGTTCGGCATAGACATGGACCCAAGCCATATTCACCGCGCCGGCGAACGGGCCGAAGAGGCACTGCCCGCCGTGTTAACACGGGTGAAACACATCCATATCCGCGACTGCCTGGGGAGGGAGCAAGGACCGGGTCCAATAGAGCTGCAGGCGTGCGGAAGGGGAGACATTGATTTGTTCGGATATTGCAAAGCCATGGTGGACGGGGGGTACGACGGCCCGGTTGTGTTAGAGGTCATCGGTGCCTCACCGGAACACTCGCTGGCACAGGTTTCGATCGTTGCCGCCGAATCGTATGGCTACTTGAATGCAATCCTCAAAAGTTTGAGCGCACGGTAAAATCCATTTTTGGTAAGGAGGGAACTCAATCGACATGAGCAACCGTAAGCGTAAAAACGAGCCTAAGCGTAAGCCCAACGTGATCATTTTCGGTATCGACAGCCTTCGGCGCGATCATATGAGCTCGTATGGTTACGAAAAGCTGACGACCCCGTATATCGACCGCGTAGCGAAGGACGGTGTCCTGTTCGAGAAGCATTTCAGTCCCAGCATTCCGACCACCCCGGCCTACGCATCTATGCTGACCGGCATGGACGTATTCGGAACGGACGTCGTGGCACTCCGCCATGAAGGACCATTAGGCGATCATGTGCAGACTCTGGCCGAAACGCTGGGTGATCACGGCTATAACACGACTTGTATCGGTTTTACCGGCAATCCGTCCTCGCGTGGATTCGATACGTATCTGGATTACGAGTCTTGGCTGCCCGATGAAACGGGACGAACGCCGAAAGCGCAAAATTTGAACGAAGTCGCCGTACCGGAGCTGGAACGCTTGGCAGCGGACAACAAACCGTTTTTCCTCTTTTTGCGGCATATGGATCCGCATTCGCCTTATTTGCCGCCCGCGCCGTATGAACGGATGTTTTATGGCAGTGACGAAAAGGATCCCGGCAACCGCTCCATGGAACCGGTTTACGCCTTCAAACCGTTTGCCGATTTTTTGAAATCATGGATTCCGGAAGGCGTAACCGACCAGGAATACGTGACTGCGCAGTATGACGGGGCCGTCGCCTATATGGATGCCTGCATTCAAACCATCTTTGCCAAACTCAGCGCGATGGGCCTGGAAGACGATACGCTCGTGATCATCACCGCCGATCACGGCGAGACGCTGTATGAGCACGACTGTTATTTCGACCATCATGGGATGTACGACTGCACATTGGTCGTCCCGCTCATCATCAAGTTTCCGGGCCGCGTGCCGGCCGGGAAGCGGGTATCCGACGTCACCGTCATTTCAGACGTGATGCCGACGGTTCTTGATCTGCTTGGCATTACGACGGAGACCAAGTTCGATGGGCGCAGTCTGCGCAAGACGGTCGCAGGCGAGGAGCGGAACCGGATCAGTGAATTTTATATTACCGAGTGCACCTGGATGCGCAAGCATGGCTGGCGTACACCGGAATGGAAGCTAATCCGGGCGCTTGAACCGGACTTCCATTTCAAGCCTGAGGTGGAGCTGTATAATCTCATTCTGGATCCCGAAGAGAATCATAATGTCGCGGAGCAGGAGCCGGAGGTCGTTGCGCTGCTAACGAAACGGATGGAAGATCATATTGCGAAGAGAGAGCAGGAGACCCAGAGAGTGAACCCGATCTATACCAATTTGAATTGGCATGGAACAGGCAAGAAATTCACCTCGTCCCAGGAAGTGTATGATTCCCTGCACATTGGATCGATCAAAAAGGCGCGTTCGCTGCAGGCGAAGGAAAAGGCGGAATCCCGATGATCAAGGTTGCTGTCGTCGGTGTCAATAATATTGGCAAGATTCACTGCCGTGCTTACAAGCAGCACCCGGATACGGAGCTTGTCGCCGTATGCGACCTGATGCCGGACCGCGCCAAGGCGGCGGGACTCGAGCATGGTGTTCCTTTCTACACGGATCTGCGTGAGCTTCTCGCCGCGGAGTCTGTGGATATCGTGGCCGTAGCGACGGCGGGAGTCGAGAAGGGAAGCCATCATTTCGAGCCTGCTGTCATCGCGATGGAAGCAGGAAAAGACGTGCTCGTCGAGAAACCAATATCGAACCGGATCGAAGAGGCCCGCAGCATGGTCGCCCTGGCCCGGGAAAAAGGCGTAAGGCTTGCCTGCAATCTTAACCACCGCTTTACGCCCGCTGCGTACAAGGCTAAAGAAATCATCGAACAAGGCAAGCTCGGTTCCATGCTGTATATGAACATGCGGCTTACCATCGCGAACCGGCAGGAGGATACGGAGTGGCTGCACCTGCGTGCGCTGCATCCGCATTCGATCGACGTCATGCGCTACTTCGCCGGCGACGTGAAGCGGGTGCAGGCATTCATGACGAAGGCGCCGGGTCGGAGCTCGTGGTCGACCGTTTCCGTTAACATGGAGTTCGTTTCAGGAGCGGTCGGTCATCTGACCGGCAGTTACGACGCCTCCATGCGCCACCCGATCGAGTTTTGTGAAGCTGGCGGCACCATGGGCCGGATCGTCATCGACAACGTCTATGAGAGCATGACGTATTATCCGCATCAATCGGATGAGCTTACGGTGCTGCGTAATCCATTGTTTGGCGGGATGCAGGGCTTTGACGACACGTTCAAGCACCGGATCAACCGTTTTATCGAACAGATCAAGGGAGGAGTTTCCCCCGAAGATATCGAGGCTTCCGGCTCGGATGCGCTCGCCGCACAGGAAGTCATCGAAGCGGCCATACGATCGCATCAGTCCGGCGGAATACCCGTAGAGGTGCCGACCAGCCCATAAGCAGGAGGTACTTAAGAATGAACATAAGGCAGGAAGAGAAAGGAACGGTATTATGGTTTACCGGCCTTTCGGGCGCCGGCAAAACGACGACGGCCCGTTACGTGGCGAATGAGCTGCTGCAGCGGGGAGTGCGCGCGGAGCTGCTGGACGGCGACGAGCTGCGGGAGACGATATGCAAAGGCCTCGGTTTCAGCCGTGAGGAGCGGTTTGAGAACATCAAAAGAATCGCTTACGTTTCCAAGCTGCTCGCCCGCAACGGTGTCCATGTGCTTGTATCCGCCATCACCCCATATGCTGAAATGAGAGACTACGCCAGAAAGGAAATCCCGGGATTCGTCGAAGTGTATGTTAAATGTCCTTTGGAGGAATGCGAACGTCGTGACGTGAAGGGTCTGTATGCAAAAGCAAGGCGGGGAGAGGTGAAGCATTTCACCGGAATATCCGATCCTTACGACATCCCTTCCGATCCCGACATCACGATTTGCACCTCATCCCATTCGCTTCAGCACAACAGTGATCAGATTCTATCCTGGCTGAATCGCAGGGCACCGCTAAAAAAGGCAGCTCCTTAGGAGGACAAAGACGGATGAAGATCATATTGATTTCACTGGATACACTTCGCGCTTCCCGGTTAAGCGGGTATGGTTACGCCAAGCCGACGAGTCCGCATATAGACCGGATCGCCGCTCAAGGCGTTCTCTTCGAACGGGCGTACGCCGCGGATATTCCGACCGAAGTGGCGCATACCGGGATATTTACGGGCAAAATCGGACTCACGACTGGCGTTGTATCGCATGGCTCTGAGCTGACTCATCTGCCGAAGTCAATGCCGTGGCTGCCGACGATGCTGCGTAGTGCCGGATTCACAACCTCGGCGGTAGACAATTTGTATCAATTGAAGGAATGGTTCGCCAGAGGCTACCGTTATTACACGAACAGCGTCGGCGGCAACCGCTGGATCGACGGCGTGACGGTCAACGAGCTGGCATTCCCGTGGATTGAGGCGCATCGGGAGGAGGATTTTTTTCTGTTCCTCCATTATTGGGATGCCCACACGCCTTATCTGCCGCCAGAAGACTATGTTCCCGAATTTTACGACAGCGGCCGCGACCCCTATGATCCGGCCAACCGCAGCATGGAGCAGGCGTATAATCACCCGGCCTATCCGTTTTTTAAACACCATCACTACGATCTGGTTGGCCCGGTAACGGACAGTGCTTACTATGATGCGCTCTATGACGCCGAAATCCGTTATTTGGACGACCGGTTGAAGGAGCTGGACGACCATCTGGAGCATTTGGGGATCGCCGAGGATACCCTGCTGATTCTTTTTGGGGATCATGGGGAAAGCCTGACGGAGCACGATATATACTGGGACCACTGCGGATTGTACGAACCGACCGTCCATGTTCCCGTCATCATGCGCTGGCCGGGAAGAATTCCCGCCGGAAGGAGGGTACAGGGGCTGGTTCAGCAGGTAGACCTGCTGCCTACCGTTCTGGATTCCATTCGTCATGAGCACCCGCCACATATTGACCTTACTCTGCTTGCAGATCCTATTGGGCTGGACGGCAAAAGTTTATGGCCGGCGATCCGTGGAGAAGCCGAGGGAACCGTGGAAAAGGTATTCTTGAGCGAATGTGCCTGGCAGGCGGCCAGAGCCATCCGGACACCGAGATACAAATTCATTCGCACGTACGATTCCGGGCCGTTTACCCGTCCGCCGAGGGAGCTGTATGACCTGATCGACGACCCGGAGGAAAAAGATAATCTGGCAGATCAACTTCCGGATCTCGCCGATCGATTCGAACAGGAACTCAGCGAATGGGTCATCAGCAAGCTCGGCGGCCGCGAGGACCCGATGATGCGGCAGCTCGCCGAGGCCGGGCTGCCGTTCCGGAGGCGGATCGAGCAAATTTTGTCGGCTTCCGGCATGAGCTGGGACGAATGGCAGCGGGATCCGCGGCGGGAGCGGTTTGATCAGGCAGCTACGTCCCGCCATTAATGGCTAACGGTCAGAAGGAGGTGCTGCTGCATGCAGGAAATTCTCAATAGCCGGGGCTACATGAAGGACGAATTTCCGTTCTGGATCACAAGGACCGAGCAGGGTTCGCTTGCCGAGCACGGACATGAATTCGTAGAGCTCGTCTACGTTGTGAAGGGAAAAGGGAGCCATATCTTTCAAGGAACACGGTATGACATCTGCGCAGGGGACGTGTTCATCATCAACCCGGGCGAGACGCATGCTTATGAGGTGGAACAAGGCGAGAAGATGGAAATCATCAACTGTCTGTTCATGCCGTCCTTCATTTCGGACGCACTGCTCAGGGAGCTGGAGATTACCACTTCGATGGATTACTTCTATGTCCATCCTTTCCTGAAGCATGACGTCCGTTTCAATCATCATTTAAACCTGCTCGGACAGGAAGCGGCCTCCGTCCTCACGCTGCTTGACAGCATGATACGGGAAATCGGAGCTCGCGTTCTCGGGCATACGACGGTGATCAAGCTTCAGCTGGTGGAGCTGCTGGTGCTTCTCTCGCGATATTACGCGCTGATGCACAGCCGTAAAAGCTATGCTTCGCCGCGCCAGCTGGACCGGGTGATGACAGCCCGCCGGATCTATGGGTATTTGGAGCGCAGCTTCGATAAAAAGATCACACTCCAATCCCTTTCCGGTTTATTTAACGTCAGCACTCGCCAGCTTAACCGTATCATGAGGGAGGAATTTCAAAAGAGCGTATTCGACGTCCTCCATGAGATCCGGATTGAACGGGCCAAACGGTTGCTGGCCGAATCGGACGAGAAGGTGATCGCCGTGGCCGCCAGCGTTGGCTACGACGATCCGTCGTTCTTCAGCAGGCTCTTCGTGCGGCATGCCGGCTGCTCACCGAGCGAGTTCAGGAGCGGTGCACATGCATAAACAACGTCCCAATGTGCTGCTGATCACCGCGGACCAGCTTCGGTACGACTGCGTGGGTTACAGTCGTAAGCATCCGGTCCGCACGCCGAATTTGGACCGGCTCGCTGCAGGCGGAGCGGCTTTCACGCATGCGTACTCCGTCCTTCCTGTCTGCTGCCCGGCCCGGCAGTCCCTGCTTCATGGCAGCCGGCCGGAAACGTTTGGCGCCTTGTGGAACTACAGCGGGGCGCTTCCTGTTGCGGCGCTGCCGCCTGACGCCTACACCTGGGCGAGGACACTTGCAGAGAAAGGGTATACCTGCGCCTACCTGGGGAAATGGGGCGTGAATCCCGATTACGATGCGACGGCCTATGGTTATCATTCGTATGTCGGTGAAGCGCAGTACGACGAATTTGCCAAGAAGAAGTACCCGGACGTGCAATTTTCAAGCGGATACTTTGGTGAAAATAATCCCATTCCGCTGGAAGACGCAAAGACGCATTGGTTTGCAGACCGCGCAGCCGAGGAACTGGCACGCCTTCAATCCAGCGGGGAGCCTTGGCACATGGCGCTGCATTTCTCCGAACCGCACCTGCCGTGCAGGCCGTCCGCGCCGTATGACGACATGTACGATCCCGCCGACATACAGGAATGGGAAGGATTCAGGGATACACTGGCGGGCAAGCCGTACATCCAGCGGCAGCAGCAGCTGAGCTGGGGCGTCGAGCATTATACATGGGATGACTGGGCGCCCATTGTAGCCCGTTACTACGGATTGATCAGCCAGCTTGACGATGCCATTGGCAAAGTGCTGCAAGCGCTGGATCGCACGGGGGCCGCAGAGAATACGATGGTCATCTTCACTGCAGACCACGGGGACATGTGCGGCTCGCACGGCATGATGGATAAGCATTATATTTTATACGATGATGTGGTCCGCGTGCCGCTCATCATTCACTGGTCCGGCGTTCAGCAGGCTGGTCGTACCTGCGATGATTTCGTGTATAATTTTCTGGACCTGCCTCCGACCTTTCTGTCCATCCTGGGACTTGAGGAATGTGACCCCGGCCATCTGCAGGGAAGATCGCTGATGCCGCTGCTTGCCGGAGAGCCGTTGGCCGAGCCCTGGCGGGAAGCGGTCGTATCCACATATAATGGTCAGCAGTTCGGACTGTACACGCAGCGTATGATCCGGACCAAGCAGTGGAAATACATCTGGAATCCAACGGATATCGACGAATTGTATCAGCTGCAAGCGGATCCCGGCGAACTGAATAATGTCGTCAGCGAAGCTGAGCATGCCGGCATCCTGCAAGAGCTTCGTGGTCGGCTGTATCACCAGCTGAAAGCGGACGGGGATGCGCTCGTCTCAAATCAGTGGATGCAGAGGCAGCTGCTGGGCGGGGCTAAGCTGAATGATTGCCAGCGGACGACCTCATCGCTTAAAAGTTAGCTTTTTACCTTCATCCTCCCGAATGACCGACCTGAATGGTTCAGGTCGGTCATTCGGGAGTTTTTTGCTTTATGTCACCGGATAAGAAGTTACGCCGTTCAAATTTGTCCATTAACCATTTCTTCCGGGATGGCCGGCCGGATATTATGCATCGCACGTTCTTTGGCCTCATCTAAAACGTGGGTGTAGATTTGGGTGGTGGAAATATCCTCATGGCCAAGCAGCTCTTGAACCGTACGCAGGTCGGCTCCATTGTGCAGCAAGTCCGTAGCGAAGGAGTGTCTCAGTTTATGGGCGGACAGCGTTTTTCCCGATAAATGCGGATACTTATCGAACAGGGCTTGAAAGGTCTTTTCCGCGATACTCTGTACCATTCGTTTGCTGATCCGGCGCCGGAATTGGGAAATAAAAAAGGCCGATTCCTTGGCATTCCGGGGAGAAATCCGTTCACTGAGACATGTTTGAAGTAAGCGGGTCATTTCGGCAGGGAGGGGGATGTAGCGCCATTTTCCGCCTTTTCCGAGCACACCGATGTTGGACCCTTCCTGGTCAAAATCCGAAATGTTTAATCTTACGATTTCACTGACACGAAGTCCCGCATAAGCCATCAGGGCAACGATAGACACGTCCCGAATCATATATCTTCCTTCAACCAGTCCCAGGCATGCATCGAGAAACTGCTTTTGCAGATACACAGGCTGTTTTTTCTTCTCGACTTTGGCTTTCTCAATATTCATGGCCGGATTATGGTCCGTTAACCTGAATCGAATCATGACTTTATAAAAGAGGCGGATGGCCGACTGGCACCGATTGCGGTATCGGGCGCCGGCGCCGCTCTCGCGCACACGGGTCAGAAAATACATCACATCAATCTCCGACACTTCCGAGACGGCTTTACCGTCTAATGACGTCAAGAAATGCTTGAGATCATGGAAGTAGGCGTTCTGCGTTTCTTGTGAATATTCACGATCCTTCATATAGGAAACAAACAGTTTCGTTTCGCGTTCATATCGTTCAAAAACTTCCGTATATTTCATCAGCTTGGCACCCACCTGATCGTTTTAAAGATAAATTGCATTAAATATAGATTTAATGCAATTTTAGTATAACAAAAAACGCGATAAGTCAGGGCGCTTTTGGCACAAATAAATGGGGAGTGGATTTTAGGCAGATTAAAGGTCTCTCGTTCCTAATAAAACGGTTTTTTTGCCCAGTGGAGCTTAAACATAACCATAAGACGATAAAAAATCTCTTTAGGGTTCATATGAACCGATATATAATGTTCTTATTGGTTTATATCAATCCAATTAAGTTCACTTAATGTTACGAAATGGGGAGAGAACGGTTATGCCGACAATCAAGCTCGAGTTACTGAATCGTCAATATGAAGTGAGGACGGAGGAGTACAGTGATTCGCAAACCACGCATGTTCATTTGATGGAACGGGAAGAAGAAGGGTTTACGTACCTGGCCTGCCAGCATGTGGAGTACGCCGAGGGCGACAGGTTCAAAGTCACGACGGAGCAGCCTGATTCGTATATCGTGGTTCAGATGGATGAGACGCTCAATCCGTCTTTGGTTTATGTAAAGGGAACCGTATGGGAATATGAGATTCCGTTAGCGTACAAACGAGCTTATCCCGAGAACGCTTTTACCGGATCGAAGCATTATGTTACTGCCCGGTATGCGACGGAGAACGAGATCAGCCAATACCGTAACCTGGCCTTAAACCCTCATGACCAGAAGCAGGATTCGGGCGCATTCCCCCATGCTCATGCCAATGTGGAGACCCGGAACGAACCGACCTTCTTTGCCCGCAACGCCATTGACGGCGTCTATGCCAATCACAGCCACGGTTCTTACCCGTATCAATCCTGGGGAATTAATCAGCAGGCGGATGCCGAGTTGACGCTGGATTTCGGACGGAAGGTGCAGATTGACCGGTTGGGCCTCGTATTGCGCGGCGATTTTCCGCATGACAGCTGGTGGAAAGAAGTTACTGTCGCTTTTTCCGATGGGTCAGAGGAACAGTTCCATCCTGCAAAAATCCGCAGCATCCAATATTTTGACATCTCTCCCCGCGCGGTCGAATGGCTGGTGCTCAAGCGCCTGATCAAAGGCGATGATACCCCGTTTCCGGCACTAACGCAGATTGAAGCATACGGCAGAAATGATTAGGTAAGCATCGATTGCCGGGCACGGCCCTGATAACCCCTAGTACCCTTTTGCTCTGAAGATGTTGCAGATATAATGGAAACAGATCGTCTTGGCGAAAGGAAGGTGCTCCAGTGCGGGAAACCTGTGTTCCGGGCGGCGTAAAGCTCAAAGATACCGGATTCGGTTATACGCTGTCCTTAATCGGCGGCAAATACAAAATGATCATCATGTACTGGTTGTCCGAACATCAAGTGATGCGTTTTAATGAACTCCAGCGGAGTATCGGAACCATTTCCTTTAAAACGCTTAGCGTCATGTTAAAAGAAATGGAGACGGACGGCCTTGTCGTGCGCAAAGAATTTCCTCAGGTCCCCCCGAAGGTCGAATATTCGTTATCCGAACGCGGCATTTCCCTCATCCCTGTACTGAATCTGATGTGCGAGTGGGGGGAGAAAAACTTTGTTCCCGACGTTGAGGCTGTTCAGCGATAGGCATCCCGCTTACGGCTCAATTGAAGAAGTATATCCCGTACAGGGAGATACTTCTTTTTTAATGCCTAATTTAATGGTCGATTTAGAGGGAATCGATAAACTTCAAATAATCCAGCGCACTTTGTTCCAATTCGTTCACGGGCTGCTCAGCTTCCGCTCCCGGCACATTTTCTCCAGGCTCGCTTTCCGTACCATAGTATGTAAAAACCGAACGATAGTCCGCATTGCAGTAGCGGAAGGTCGTTTCAAACGGAGCTAATATTTGCTCCAACGTATACCGGTATCTGCCTGTTTCACTGTAATCTGCTTTTTTGATGCCTGCCGAGACGCCAAGAGCGACTTTGCGGTTCTTTAACTTATCGCCGCCATTTGAACCATAAGCCCAGCCGTATGTCAGCACTTCGTCCAGCCATTGTTTCAGGAGAGGCGGACAGTTGAACCACTGAATTGGAAACTGCAGCATCAGATGACTATGCGTTTCCACCAACCACTGCTCCTTTTCCACATCGATGGTTCTGTCAGGATACGCCTTGTACAATTCATGGACCGTGTATTTTTCCGGGTATTGTTGGAGCTCTTGAACCCACCGTTTATTAATGACGGATGTTTCAATGCTTGGATGCGATACGATCACTAAGGTTTTCATCGGATTGGTCCTCCTTTTTTTCTTTTTACGACTTCGTTTTGAGTATAAATAATACGCCGCCATCCTGTAAGTACGCACTTTTAGTACAGGTACTAACGTCCGGGTAAGTGTGAACAGTTTACCAAACCGGATCACGGAACCTGCAGCAGAGGGGGCCGAACATGAATTGACAGGCGCCGGCGTATTTGATCCTAGTGATCAAGGAAGAACGCGATCCTCATCAAAGGGAAGAAGATTTTGCGGCGGCATGCTGCCTCATGCAAAATTTTCGCCTGCTCGCCCAGGAAAATATGCTTCATGTCCGAATGACCATGAACGATTGGATATATGATCAAAACTCCATTCGGCGATATGGTGTTCACAAGGATGAGCGCGTTGTTGCGGTGCTGGAAATGGGCTATCTTGAGCCAACTGAAGAGCCGGTCACCCCTGCAGATTCACCGAATTCTCATTTTGAGTTATTAAAAGCCCATAACAAGGCGTTAATAAACGGGGTGCATCACGCGAAACCCATTAAGTCGGATAACGGACGGCATACGGCCTTAGACAATACCCTACGAAAAAAAGAGCTCTCATTCCATCACTAACTGGATGGGGAGCTCTTTTTTTTGTTTAGCTATTTCAGCTGGCCGATGGACAAATTGACCTTATAATTGCCGAATTGAACCATCTCTGCCAGAAGCTCGTTGAGGTCCATGGGGGTGGGCACCTGCACCCGAAGGAGATAGCAGCCTTCACCGCTGATCCGGTGGGCTTCCACGATAGGCTGGGAACGCTGAATATATTGCTGAAACGAAGAATGCATTTCCGCGGATTTCATAAAGACCGTAATAAAAGCAATGACCTGAAGTCCGAGTTTACCCGGATTGCATCGCAGTGTATAACCCTCGATTACCTCCAGATCCTGGAGCTTCCGGATGCGGGCACCCACCGCCTGACCGGTGAGATGCACCTTTTCCCCGATCTCCTTATTGGACAGGAGAGAATTTTCCACCAGAAGCTGCAGTATTTTAAGGTCGATCTCATCGATATCTTGTTTGCTCATCTTGTCCTTTCATTCCTTTCACCGTGAAAATATAACGTCCGATATCGTTTCGCCAGGCTATGTAAAAAACGCCTTTCCCTGTTCTATACTGATACCATGAATAACAGAATCATAAACCAAACCGGGAGTGAATGGAAATGAAAATTCAATTGATCCGCAATGCCACATTGTTTATTGAATATGCCGGAGTAACCCTGCTCGTAGACCCGATGTTCAGCGAGCAGGGAGCCAACCCGCCGGTGATCAATACCGCCAACGAGCTGCGCAACCCGCTGGTACCGTTGCCCGTGGAGGTGGAAAAGCTTGTGCAGCCGGACGCGCTGCTGGTTACTCACCGTCATCCGGATCACTGGGATGAGCCCGCTCAGAAGCAGATCGCCAAGGATACGGCGGTATTCTGCCAGCCGGAGGACGAAGGACCGATTCGGGCAGCCGGGTTTAGCCATACAACGCCGGTTGAACAAGCCGTTACGTTCCGGGGAATCACGTTGATTCGGACCGGAGGGCATCACGGAACCGGTGAGATCGGTAAGCAGATGGGGCCCGTGTGCGGATTTGTTCTTCAAGCCGAAGGACAACCGACGGTCTATATTGCGGGCGATACGATATGGTGCCGGGAGGTTGAAGAGGCGCTTGATGCCTACCATCCGGACCTGACGATCGTCAACGCCGGCGGCGCGCGATTCTTGACAGGGGCCCCGATTATTATGGATGAGAAGGACGTAATTGCGGTTCTACGCCATGAACCGGAAACTCGGGTGGCCGCCGTTCACATGGAAGCGATCAATCACTGCTTCGTCACTAGGGAAGATCTGAGAAGCGCGGTGGAAAAGGCCGATTACAGCAGCCGCGTAGTCATTCCGGAAGATGGGGAAGTTTTTACGGAATAAAATAATTTATTTATTTTGTGGATTTGCAAAGAGGATGCTGAGAGCGGACAGCGAAGGATAAAGCATACCGTTTGAAAGCGAGGGATCATTGGCTCAATGAATCAGAATCAAGTATTTCAAACCAGGCTTCTCAGCTCGTTATCCAAAGTATTTCCGGATGGACAAGGGACCGAAAATCCCGTGACCGGCGGGTCGATGCTCAGCAACGAAACGTATGCTTTTCAAGCCGCTTACCGGACGGACGCCCCGGTGAATGATCTCAGGGTCTTCGTGGATGCTCCGGCCGCACTGCCGGTTACGGTACGCCGGGTTGGTCTGGTGCCGTCGGAACTTCCCGTATATCCGGATCATGATGAACATGTCCTGCGTGCGGAGCCGGGGTTATTTCCGGATCCGCTGTATCCGCTGGATGAAGAACAAGCCATTCCGGCCGCACCGGGAGAGTGGCAGAGTGTATGGATCACGCTTCAGCCGAATGGTCTGACGCCGCCAGGCAACTACCCGATCACCGTCCGTTTTGAGTCCGGGGATGGGGGAGTTGCCGGAACGGAGACTTTCCAGCTGGAAATGATTCCAGAGGAGCTGCCTCCCCAGAAGCTGATACATACCGAATGGTTCCATACAGACTGTCTGGCAACCTATTACAAGCTGGACGTATTCAGCGAAGAGCACTGGCAAGTGATCGGTCAGTACATGGATACGGCCGTGCAGCATGGCATGAACATGATTCTGACTCCCGTCTTTACGCCGCCGCTCGACACCGAGGTCGGCGGGGAGCGGCCGACGGTTCAGCTTGTGGATGTGACCGTCACAGGAGAAAATCAATACGCGTTCGGATTTGACCGGCTCGCCAGATGGGTTGAGCTGTGCGATGAGAAGGGCATCCGCTATTTTGAATTTTCCCATTTGTTCACGCAGTGGGGGGCGAAGCATGCGCCGAAAATCGTTGCATCCGTAGACGGAAATCCACAGAAGATTTTCGGATGGGAGACCGATGCCACCGGTGAAACGTATCGTCTGTTCCTGGAGCAGTTTGTTCCGGCGCTGACCGAATGGATTCATGCCAATAACCTGTCGGAACGAAGCTATTTCCACATTTCCGACGAACCTGGGGCGGATCACCTGGAGTCTTATGGATATGCAAGCAAGCTGCTTGGCGGTCTGCTGCAAGGATTCCCGATCATTGACGCCCTGTCGGACTACGATTTCTTCGAGAATGGTTTGGTGAAGACGCCTATTCCGGCCAGCAACCATATCGAGCCGTTTCTGGAGCATAACGTCCAGCCGCTCTGGACTTACTTTTGCTGTTCCCAGTATAAAGAGGTGGCTAACCGCTTCATGTGCTTCCCTTCGGCCCGCAATCGGATTCTGGGCTACCAGCTGTACAAGTTTGACGCTGCCGGATTTTTGCATTGGGGTTATAACTTCTATTATTCGCAGTACTCCAAAGGCGAGATCGACCCGTACGAGACGACCGATGCCGGCAAAGCTTTTCCGTCAGGCGATCCGTTTATCGTATACCCTGGGCCGGGCGGCGTCCCGGTCGAATCGATCCGGCTTGAGGTCATGAACGAAGCGCTGCAGGATTTGCGTGCGCTCCAGCTGCTCGAATCGAAAATCGGCAGGGACAACGTGCTGAAGGCATTGGAGGAAAATTTGCCCGAGCCGATCACGTTCAGCCGCTACCCACGGGAAGAGGAATGGCTGATCGCCAAGCGCGAATGGGTGAACCGGAAAATTAAAGAAGCTTTAGCTTCGGCAAGCGTCTGAACTCCCGCACTATCCCTTTAAATACTGCTTCATAAACGACACACAAGTAAAAAGCATTCGGCAGACCGGTGATGATCCGGCTGCCGAATGCTTTTGTATTTTGAGATAAGAACCACCGAGCCTCATCACGGTCAACGTGCCATTAAACCAGCACCTTACGGAACTCGCGGGTGAGAAGTGGCACGACCTCGAACAGGTCCCCGACGATACCGTAATCCGCCACTTTGAAAATCGGTGCTTCGGGATCCTTATTGATCGCGATGATAACCCGCGATTGGCTCATCCCAGCCAAATGCTGGATCGCGCCGCTGATACCGCAGGCGATATAAATCTCCGGCGTCACGACCTTGCCGGTCTGGCCGATCTGCATCGAATAGTCGCAGTAGCCCGCATCGCAGGCCGCCCGGGAAGCGCCTACCGCGCCGTGCAGCACGTCCGCCAGCTCTTCGAGCGGCTTGAATCCTTCGGCGCTTTTGACGCCGCGTCCGCCGGAGACGATAATTTTCGCTTCGGTCAAGTCCACCTTGCCGGACGTTTTGCGCACGATGTCCTTTACGATCGAGCGGAGGGAGCCGGCAGGGGTGTAATCGATCTCGACAACCTCACCAGGAGAAGATACGCTCGGTGCTGGGGCCAGATTGTTCGGGCGGATTGTCACGACCTGCGGGCCGCCGGTGAACGACTTTTGCTCGAACGCTTTGCCTGCGTAGATCGGGCGGGTGTAGACCGCTTCGCCTCCGTTTTGCTCGATCGCCGTCACGTCTGAAATTTGTCCGGCACCCAAATGGGCGGCGATTTTTGGCGCGAGATCCCGGCCTAACGCCGTATGACCAAGGATGACGACATCCGGCGTCACCTGCTCAAACACACTTTGCAGCACATCAGAATAGGCTTCAGCGTTGTAGATTTCCAGCTCGGGATGGTCCACAGCGTAGACCCGGCCTTCCACGTAGCACGCCAGATCTGCAGCAAGGGCCGTGATTTGCGAACCAATCAGCACCGCAGCGACGGCGTCTTCTGCGTTTTTGGCAATGGAGGCCGCCTGAAGCGCTTCCAACGAAACCTGACGCAGGCTGCCTCCGCGGACCTCGGCAACGACCACAAACGTTTTACTCATACGGGAATCCTCCTTTTAGATGAGAAAAGCATGGGTTCCATCAAATCAGCTTGGCTTCGGTACGCAGCAGCTGAACAAGGTCCGCGGCCTGCTGGGCCAGATCTCCCTTCAGCACTTGCCCGGCTTTGCGCTCAGGCGGCAGGGTGAGGGAGAGGCGGCTCGTCTTGGCGGCCACATCCGCCTCGGTCAGGCCGAGATCACCAAGCCCGAGACGCTGGAACGGCTTCTTCTTCGCCTTCATAATGCCGGGCAGCGACGGATAACGCGGCTCGTTTAGCCCCTGCTGCGCGGTGAATACCGCGGGAAGCGAGACCTCCAGCGATTCGGTATCCCCTTCGGCATCCCGCTGCACGGACGCTTTTCCGCCGGCAATGTCCAGCTTCGTGATCGAGGAGGCATGAGGCAGGCCCAGCAGGTGGGCCACCCGTACGGCGACCTGACCCCCGCCGGTGTCCACGGAAAAGTTGCCGCCGAGAATAAGGTTTACGGACTGCTGGCCGAAATAGGCCGCCAGCGCTTTGGCGATGCTGAACTCGTCGCCGGGAATGCTGTCGCCGTCAATGAGCACGGCTTCATCGGCACCCATGGCCAGCGCCGTTCTCAACGCCTCGGCCGTGCGCTCCGGTCCCACCGAGACGACGGTTACGGTACCGCCGTGCGCATCCCGCTGCAACAAAGCTTCTTCAACCGCATATTCGTCGTAAGGATTAATGACGTATTTGACCCCGTCGTCGGAAATCTGTCCATCCGAAATGACGATTCGTTCCTCCGTGTCGAAGGTTTGCTTCAGCATAACGTAGATATTCATGCAGACAAGCTCCTCTCTCAAAATGCGTTATTTTAAACCTTTTAAGAAAAACTCTACTGTCTTATCCACCTGGGCGGAAAGGGAATACTTTCGGCCGGAAATAAGCCAGGAGGTGACAACTTCATCCATCGCCCCGAAAATCAGCAGCCGTGTCAGTTTGACATCCAGGTCTGCGCGGAACGATTTCTCGGCAATCCCCTGTTCAATGATATGCTCGATCAGCTGAATGTAGGGCTTAACGACAAGGCCGATAGCTTTGCGAAGCTCCAACGAACTCTGGCGCAGCTCGATTTGTGTCACGTAAGCCAGATTGATGTTGTTTTCGAGCTCGGTAAAGTGAATTTCGCAAACTTTGCGGAGGGCTTCATCGGCGGTATTCGTTTCCTTCACGCTGCTGTTGAACATGGAGACCAGATTTCCGAGACGGGCTTGAAACAGAGAAATAAGGATATCTTCCTTGTTTTTAAAATATAAATAAATCGTACCGTCTGCGACGCCTGCCTCCTTGGCGATCCTCGAAATCTGGGAGCCGTGATAGCCGTTCTCCGCGATTACTTTTAAGGCTGCATCCAAAATCAACTCATATTTTTCCAATTTTCTACTTGTCATCAGGCCACCCCGGTGTTAGAATTCAGATAACTGAATGAATCCTCATTCATTTTTCTTAATCTTATGGGAAACCGTGCCAGTTGTCAATGTTTTCAAAGTAAGATTTTATTTTTAAACAAGCTTTGTAACCGCTTACGAAATGTAACCCGTCACCAAGCTTAGGTGAATACGAAGAAAGGACGGATGACAAATGGTGTGGCCAATCGTCAATTTACTCCTGTTTCTCGCCGTGACCGGGTATGGCATTTATTTGTTTTACCAAGCGGTGTATCACCGAATCCTGTACGTGAAGCTTGGCAAGCCCGTGGATTTCCGGAAGCAGCGTGAAGGCAGATGGGGCGAGTTTCTGGGGCAGGTGTTCGGCCAGCAAAAGCTGCTGAAGGACCGGAAAAGCGGCATCATGCACGTGGTGATCTTTTACGGCTTCATCATCCTTCAGTTCGGCGCGCTGGATCTGATTATTAAAGGACTGACGGACGGCGGCCACCTGCCGCTCCCCGCGTACGACGTATTCGGTCTGCTTCAGGAGATCACGGTGTTTCTGGTCCTTGTAGCGATGGGATATGCCGCTTACCGCCGGTATGGTGAGAAGCTTGCGCGCCTCAAGAAAGGGTGGAAGCCGAGCATTGTCGTGTTCTTCATCTTCTCCCTGATGCTGTCCGTGCTGCTGTCGCTTACCTTCGAAAGAGTCCGGCTCGACCTCGAGCCATCCGCTTATGCACCTATATCCTCAGCCATTGCGGCCATCTTCACCGGCATGTCCGGAACGGCAGCATCCGTATTGTTCTACATCTTTTGGTGGGCTCATCTGCTTATCCTGCTATCTTTTCTCGTTTATGTTCCTCAATCGAAGCACTTTCACCTTATTACGGCGCCGGTCAATATTTGGCTGGGCCGCTCCGAGCCTGTCGGCAAGCTGAGCAAGCTGGACCTCGAAGATGAAGAAGCCGAATCGTTCGGCGTCGGCAGGATCGAAGATTTTACGCAAAAGCAGATGATCGACTTCTACGCTTGCGTGGAATGCGGTCGCTGCACGAACGTCTGTCCGGCTTCCAATACCGGCAAGGTACTGTCGCCGATGCATCTCATAACCAAGCTGCGCGATCATTTAACGGAAAAGGGTACGGCCGTGACCGGCAAGTCGCCCTACGTTCCCGAATATGCTTTTGCCGTCAGTGGAGCGCATGCTTTGGGCGCAGCCGCTGCCGAAACCCATCCCGATTGGTCGTCAGCCGAAGGTGTGACGGATATTCGACCGACGCTGGCTTGGCAGAAATCTACCTGGACCCATCAGGACACAAGTCCGCAGGACGTGAACTTAATCGGCGACGTCATGACAGAGGAGGAGATCTGGTCATGTACCACCTGCCGCAACTGCGAGGATCAGTGCCCGGTCGGCAACGAGCATGTCGATAAAATCATCGATTTGCGACGCCATCTCGTGCTGATGGAGGGAAGCATGCCGGCAGAGGGGCAGCGGGCTCTGCAAAATATCGAACGGCAAAGCAATCCCTGGGGATTGAACCGCAACGACCGGGCCAACTGGACCGGCGAAGTGGAAGGCATCCGGGTGCCGACCGTCAAGGACAATCCGCAGTTTGAATATTTGTTCTTCGTCGGGTCGATGGGCTCATACGATCTGCGCAGCCGCAAAATTTCCAAGGCGTTTGCCCGCCTCCTGAACGAATCCGGCGTCAATTTCGCCATCCTCGGCAACGAGGAGAAAAATTCGGGGGATACGCCCCGCCGGATGGGCAATGAGATGCTGTTTCAGCAGCTCTGCATGGAAAACATCGGGATTTTCGATAAATACGGCGTCCAAAAAATCGTGACCGCATGTCCGCACACCTTCAATACGTTGAAAAACGAATACCCCGAATTCGGGCTTGAAGGGGTGGAAGTCCTTCATCACTCCGAGCTGCTGGATCAGCTCATCCGCGAAGGGAAGCTAAAGCCCAGGCATGAGGTGAAGGAGCGGATCACTTACCACGACTCGTGTTACCTGGGACGCTATAACAACGTTTACGACCCGCCGCGTAACGTTCTCCGGGCCATTCCCGGTGTGGAGCTCGTTGAAATGAAGCGTACGCGGGAAAATGCGATGTGCTGCGGCGCCGGGGGCGGCATGATGTGGATGGAGGAGACGTCCGGCAAACGGGTGAACCTTGCCCGAACGGAGCAGGCGCTGGAAGTGAATCCAAGCATCATCAGCAGCGCCTGTCCTTACTGCCTGACCATGATGGAGGACGGCACGAAGATGAAGGAAGTGGAAGAGCGTGTGAAGGCAAAGGATATCGCCGAAATTTTGGAGCTGTCCGTGTTCGGGGATTCCGCTGCTCACAATAAAGGATTTGAAATGGAGGCAAGCACACAATGAACAAATCCATTCGCAAGGCAGCCGTCATCGGCTCAGGAATTATGGGTTCCGGCATCGCTGCACATCTGGCCAACGTCGGGATCCCGTGCTTATTGCTGGACGTCGTTCCGAAACAGCTGACAGAAGAAGAGACGAAGAAGGGATTGACGCTGGAGCATGCGGCAGTGCGCAGCCGTCTTGCGTCCTCGGCCATCGAGAGGCTCGGTAAGACCAAGCCGGCCCCTTTGTATGATCCTTCGTTTGCTTCCCGGATTACGCCGGGTAACCTCGAAGATCATCTGCCGCAGATTGCCGGCGTCGACTGGGTCATCGAGGTGGTGGTCGAGAATCTGGACGTGAAGAAGCAGCTCCTGAAACGCGTAGAACAGCATTGGAAACCGGGAACAGTGGTCAGCTCGAACACGTCCGGCATTTCGATTAACGAGATGGCGGCTGAATGCGGCGAAGCGTTCAGAAAACACTTCTTGGGCACGCACTTCTTTAATCCGCCCCGTTACATGAAGCTGCTTGAAATCATTCCCGGACGTGACACGGAGCCGGAGCTCGTGGCGGGTATGAAGGATTTTTGCGAAAAGGTGCTTGGCAAGGGGGCCGTCATCGCAAAGGATACGCCTAACTTTATTGCGAACCGGATCGGTACTTACGGCCTGCTGGTGACCCTGCAGGAAATGACGGAGAAGGGCTTCACGGTGGAAGAGGTCGATGCGGTGACCGGACCTGCGATGGGACGTCCGAAGAGCGCTACTTTCCGCACGCTGGATCTGGTGGGGCTCGACACGTTTGTTCATGTCGCGGACAACGTCCGGATAAACGTCGAGGATGAGCGCGAACAAGCGGTTTTCACTTCGCCGGACGTGCTGACGGGCATGGTGGCGCGCGGCTGGCTCGGGGAGAAGAGCGGGCAGGGCTTCTATTTGAAAAAGAAGACGCCGGCCGGCAGTGAAATTTTATCACTTGACTTGAAAACGCTGGAATACGTGCCGCAGACGAAGCCCAAATCGGCATCATTGGAGGCTGCGAAATTGGCCAAGGGAGCCAGCGCGAAAACGAAGGCGCTCCTCGGTGCGAAGGACCGGTACTCGGATCTGGCCTGGGACATTCTTAAGCAGGTGCTTGTCTATTCGGCCGAAAAGGTAGGCGAAATCGCCGATTCAGTCAAGGAAATCGACGATGCCATGAAATGGGGCTTCTCCTGGGAACTGGGACCCTTTGAGACATGGGACGCCATCGGCTTGGCCGGGTCTGTGGAGCGGATGGAATCCGAAGGTATAAGCGTTCCCGCCTGGGTCAAAAAGTGGATCGCTGCGGGTAACAAGTCCTTTTACAAGCAGGAGGAAGGTCGGCTGTACTCGATTCACGTGGCTTCGGGATCCTATCGTCAGGTAGAACAGCCGGAAGAAGTCATCAATCTGCGCAGCCTGAAAGAGCAAAACAAGGTCGTGAAAGGAAACAGCGGCGCCAGCCTGATCGACCTTGGAGACGGCGTCGCCTGCCTGGAGTTCCACTCGCCCAACAATGCGATCGGTGATGACATTCTGTCCATGATTACGCAGAGCATCGACGAGGTTCGCAGCAATTTCAGGGGACTTGTTCTTGCCAATCAGGCGCGCAATTACTGCGTGGGAGCCAACATTATGCTGCTCCTCATGGAAGCCCAGGATGAAGAATGGGACGAAATCAACGAAATCATCCGCAGGTTCCAGTACACGATGTACGCGCTGAAACGGTTTGAAAAGCCGGTCGTTGCCGCCCCACACCGGATGTGCCTCGGCGGCGGGGTCGAATCCTGCATGCCGGCAGACTTGGTTATCGCGGCGCCGGAGACGTATTACGGCCTTGTCGAAGTTGGCGTCGGCCTGATCCCCGCCGGCGGAGGCTGCAAAGAATTGGCGCTGCGGGCAAGCCAAACGGCGGGACTTCCGGATGCAGATATGCAGCCGTACATCAATCACATTTTCCAAACCGTAGGGACGGCGACGGTATCGACAAGCGGCCACGATGCCAAGCGACTCGGGTATCTGCGGCCAAGCGACCGTGTTGCGGTGAGTCAGGATGTTCAGATTTATCAGGCGAAGCAGGCCGTTCTCGGTCTGGATCGCAGCGGCTATGAACCGATGCCTCAGGAGAAGATCCGGGTCGTTGGGGCGGAAGGTAAGGCCGTGCTTCAGCTCGGTGCGCTCGGCATGAAGCAAAGCGGATATATCAGTGACCATGATTACCTCATCGCCCGAAAATTGGCCCATGTTCTCGCCGGCGGTGATGTCCCGGCAGGATCCCTTGTCAGCGAGGAGTATATGCTTGACCTCGAGCGCGAGGCTTTCTTGAGCCTGTGCGGCGAACCGAAGACGCAGCAGCGCATGCATCACATGCTGACCAAAGGAAAGGCGCTCCGCAACTAACATCCACGGGAGGGGTTATTCCATGAAAGAAGCAGTCATTGTATCGATGGCGCGTACCGCAGTAGGCCGCGCCAAGAAAGGCAGCCTGGCACAGACGCGGGCCGATGATCTCGGGAAAGCGGTGCTGGAAGCCGTCGTGGAACGCGCACCGGGCCTTAAAAAAGAAGACGTGGAAGACATTATCATCGGCTGTGCCATGCCGGAAGGCGAGCAGGGGCTTAATTTCGCCCGGATCATGTCGCTGTACGCCGGATTCCCGGTGACGGTGCCCGCGCTGACGATCAACCGGTTCTGCTCCTCGGGACTACAGTCGATCGCCTTCGCGGCAGAGCGTGTCATGCTGGGGCATGCCGACATCCTGATCGCCGGGGGCGTGGAGAGCATGAGCCATGTGCCGATGACCGGCTTTAAGATGTCGCCGAACCCGAAGATCGTTGAGCAGATGCCGGAGGTCTACATCGCCATGGGGCATACGGCGGAAGAGGTGGCCGACCGCTTCGGCATCAGCCGGGAGGATCAGGACCGATTCGCTGCAAGATCGCACGCCAGGGCGGCGCAGGCGATTGCGGAAGGCAAGTTCCAGGAAGAAATCGTGCCGGTCCAGGCCGAACTGAAAAGCGTGGATGAGAAGGGCAAAGTGCAGACGAAAACCTTCGACTTCCGGATGGACGAAGGCGTGCGGAGCGACACGACGGTGGAGGTGCTGGGCAAGCTGAAGCCGGCGTTCAAGCTGAACGGATCGGTCACGGCGGGGAATGCCTCCCAGGTAAGCGATGGGGCTGCGGCGGTTGTTGTTATGAGCCGGGAGAAGGCGGAGGAGCTTGGCCTGCAGCCGCTTGCCACGTTCCGTTCCTTCGCGCTCAGCGGCGTCGAGCCGGAAATTATGGGCGTCGGTCCGGTAAAAGCGATTCCGAAGGCGCTGCAGATGGCCGGTATTACGCTGGAGGACGTGGATTTATTTGAAATCAACGAGGCGTTCGCCTCCCAATGCGTGCACATTATCCGGGAGCTTGGCATCGATGAGGAGAAAGTGAACGTGAACGGCGGCGCAATTGCGCTGGGACATCCACTGGGCTGTACGGGTACAAAGCTGACGACGACGCTGATCAGCGAGCTGAAGCGGCGCGGCGGTGGCTACGGCGTGGTGTCGATGTGCATCGGCGGCGGCATGGGGGCCGCGGGCGTGTTTGAGGTTCATCCGTAAGGACAGCTGCCGGGAGAAGTTGTTTTTTTTTAAAAAATTCATATCGCAAAGGAGACGGGAACGATGAGCACAACGACGAACAAGGTGATCGGCGGCAGTTATATCATCGAAGACACGGATTTCCACAATATTGTGACCCCGGAAGATTTTACGGAAGAACACCGGATGATTGCCGAGACGACAGAGGATTTTGTGGCCGGTGAAGTGGTCCCCCATGATGAAGCGATCGAAAAGCTGAATTATGAGCTTACGGTGGAAAAGATGCGCAAAGCTGGTGAACTCGGGCTGCTCGGGGCCGACGTACCGGAGGCTTATGGCGGGCTCGGCCTGGATAAGGTCAGTTCGACACTGATCAGCGAGCGGCTGACCAAGGCATCTGCATTTGCGTTGTCTATCGGTGCCCATGTCGGCATCGGCACGCTGCCGATCGTCTATTTCGGCACCGAGGAGCAAAAGCAGAAATACCTGCCTGCTCTGGCAACCGGTGAAAAGATCGCCGCCTATTGCTTAACGGAGCCTTCCTCCGGTTCAGATGCGCTGGGGGCGAAAACGACAGCCACCTTATCGGAGGACGGTGAATATTATGTTTTGAACGGCAGCAAGCAGTTCATCACGAATGCCGGTTTCGCCGACTTATTCATCGTGTACGCGAAAGTGGACGGCAAGGACTTCAGCACCTTTATCGTGGAGCGCACGATGGAAGGCGTCAGCATCGGACCGGAAGAGAAAAAAATGGGAATTAAAGGATCGTCCACCTGTCCGCTAATCCTGGAGGATGTGAAAGTGCCCGTAGAGAATCTGTTATGGGAAGTAGGCAAGGGGCACTTGATCGCCTTCAACATCCTGAACATCGGACGCTTCAAGCTGGCCGCCGGTTGTGTAGGCGCCTCCAAAGATACGATCGAGCTGGCTGCCAATTATGCCAACGAGCGCACGCAGTTCGGCCGGAAAATCTCCTCCTTCCCACTGATCGGCAAAAAGCTGGCGGACATGAACACGAAAACATACGCGCTCGAGAGCATGGTTTACCGCACGGCAGGTCTGTTCGATATTGGCCTTGCCGAAGTGGATCACAGCAGTCCAGAAGTAGGCTATCAATCGGCCAAAGCCATCGCCGAATATCAGCTCGAATGCTCGATCAACAAGGTGTTCGGCTCCGAGACGCTCGATTTCGTAGTCGACGAAGGCGTGCAAATCCATGGCGGATACGGCTTTATTCAAGAATATCGGATAGAGCGGAATTACCGGGATTCGCGGATCAACCGCATATTCGAAGGCACAAACGAAATCAACCGCCTGCTCATTCCGGGCACTTTGGTAAAGCGGGCCATGAAGGGCCAGCTGCCGCTGATGCCAAAAGCGGTGGCGCTGCAGGCCGAGCTTCTGGAGCCGATTCCTGCTCAGACCTTCGAGGGCACGCTCGACCAAGAAGCCCATTTGATCAAAATGGCGAAGAAGATTTTCCTGATGGCCGGCGCCCAGGCTGTACAGAAATATCAACTGAAGCTCGAAGACGAACAGGAGGTATTGAGCCATCTGTCCGATATGATGATTTCCGTCTATGCGATGGAAAGTGCGCTGCTGCGTACGCAAAAAATCATCGACCGCTCCGGCGAAGACAAGGCTCGCCTGCCGATTCTGATGACGACCGTATTCGTTCATGACGAATTCAATAAAATCGAAACGTGGGCAAAGGAAGTGCTCGCCGCGATGGAATCGGGCGACACGCTCCGGACGCAGCTGTCCGTTCTGAAAAAGCTGACGAGAAAATCGCCTGTCAATACGCTGGGATTGAAGCGCGAAATCGCCGAAAAGGTCATTGCCGCGGAAAAATACGTGCTGTAACAATTCGTGAGATGGGGTGGCCTGGATGTCGAGTAAACCTTGGTTAAATCAGTATCCTAGTGAGGTCCCGCACAGTTACGAGTATCCCAAGCAAAACGTTGCCCAATTTTTAGTGGATTCCGCTTCCCAATATCCAGAGCATATTGCTCTGGATTTTATGGGAAAGAAAATGACATTCCGTTCCCTGATGATCTCGGTAAACCGGTTTGCGAACGCCCTGCTGCGGCTGGGTGTCCGCAAAGGGGATCGGATCGCCATCATGCTGCCTAACTGTCCGCAGGAGGTCATTGCGTACTATGGTGTGCTTCTTGTGGGCGGCGTAGTGGTCATGACCAACCCGCTGTATGTACCGCGGGAAATTCAGCATCAGTTATCCGACGCGGACGTCCGTATCATCGTGACGTTGGATGCGCTGGTGCAGCGCGTGGAACAGGCGATGACCCATAGGCCGCTCAGCAAGCTGATCGTCACGTCGGTCAAAGATTATTTGCCTTTTCCGAAAAACATGCTGTACCCTCTTGCCGCCAAAAAGGACGGCACTCAAGTTTCCGTCACCTACGACGAACGTATCTTATCCTTTACCCGCCTTATGAAACAATCAAGTGACACCCCGGTCCAGGTCGACATCGATGCCGAACAGGACCTGGCGCTCATCCAGTATACGGGAGGAACGACCGGGTTCGCCAAAGGCGTGATGCTCACGCATATGAACCTGGTAGCCAATACGATTCAATCCCAGCTGTGGTTTTACCGGGCACGGATTGGCCAGGAAAAATACTTGGCCGCGCTGCCTTTTTTCCATGTATTCGGGCTTACGGTCCTGCTCCACCAGGCGGTTTATAATGCCGGAACACTCATCTTGGTTCCGCGCTTTGAA
Source organism: Paenibacillus rhizosphaerae (assembly GCF_014192015.1). GTDB lineage: Bacteria > Bacillota > Bacilli > Paenibacillales > Paenibacillaceae > Paenibacillus_AQ > Paenibacillus_AQ rhizosphaerae. The sequence continues at coordinate 1,801,043 of NZ_JACHXJ010000001.1, forward strand.
ATCAATCAGGTGCTGAAGATCATTGACCGCCGGAAACCGACCGTGTTTCCCGGGGCACCGACCATGTACATTGCGGTGATTCATCATCCGGAAGTGCACAAGTACGACCTTTCTTCCATAAATATATGTATCAGCGGAGCGGCTCCGCTGCCTTTGGAGATACAAGAGCGGTTCGAGGAGGTTACCGGCGGCAAGCTGATCGAAGGCTACGGATTGACCGAAGCGTCCCCGGTTACGCATGCCAACAACATATGGGAGAAACGCAAAACCGGTTCGATCGGCATTCCTTTCCCGGATACCGAGGCCCGCATCGTGCATCCCGAAACGGGGGAAGAGGTGCCTCTTGGCGAAATCGGTGAACTGATCGTCCGCGGCCCTCAGGTCATGAAGGGGTACTGGAACCGTCCGGAAGATACGGAACGCACCCTTCGGGACGGCTGGCTGTACACCGGAGATCTGGCGAGGATGGACGAAGAGGGCTTTTTTTACATTTTGGACCGGCGCAAAGACCTGATTATCGCCGGCGGTTACAACATCTACCCGAGGGAAATCGAGGAGGTGCTGTTCGAACATCCGGATGTGGAGGAAGCCGTCGTGGCCGGCGTGAACGACCCTTACCGCGGCGAAAATGTAAAGGCTTACATCGTGCTCCGGAAAGGCTCGTCTGTCACTGAGCCGGAGCTGAAGCAGTGGTGCAAGGAACGGCTGGCTGTGTATAAAGTGCCCAAGATATACGAGTTTCGCGAGTCGCTGCCCAAGACGATGGTGGGCAAGGTGCTCCGCCGCAAACTGATCGAAGAAGAGAATGAGAAGCTGGTCAATCAATCGAAGGTTGACTTGTAGGAGATGACACACGGCGACGCCGAATGAGAAGGAGGCACGGACATGGATCCGGAAACGACGGATAGCCTGAATATGAACCTGAAGCTGAAGCAGCTGGAGAACGCCGCGAAGCATACCTTTTGGGATTTTATCGGATGCGAACTGGTCGAACTTAAAGGCGATCAGGTTGTGGTAGCCTATGACATTTTGCCCCATCATCTCAATCTCATCGGGATCGTGCACGGCGGTATGCATGCCTCGGCCATCGACTCCGCCATGGGCATACTAATTATGCTGGCCAGGCCTGAAGCCAATGTGGTGACGGTGAATTTGAACATGAATTACGTGGCTTCCACGGGTGAAGGGCGCGTCATCGTGACGGCCGAGATCATCCACAGTTCGCGCAAGCTGATTACAGCCCAGGCCTATGCGCGCAAAGAGAACGGGGATCTGCTCGCCTTCGGCACCGGCACGTTCCGGGTGCTTGAAAGGCATGTCCCTTAAGCGCAATCAGAGAGCAAAGAAAGAGGGATGATGGATGAGCGTGGTACAAGAGCTTGAAGCGATAGCCGGAAAAATGAATGAACAGCCAAGGGCACTGGATGGGCTGCACGCCTCCTACCATTTTCATATTAAGGATACGGGGAAACATTTGCAGGTGTATTTTGATGACGGAACAGTGCGGGTTGTAGAGGACGCTTCGGGCGATGCCGACTGCACCCTGACGATGTCCGAGAGCCATCTTCGCAAACTGCTGCGGAACGACTTGAACACGACGATGGCGTATATGACCGGATCGCTCCGGATCGACGGCCGTCTTGGCCTGGCTCTGAAGCTTCAGGAAATCCTGAAGCAATATCAGGCTTGAATACCTGCCTTGCGTCATCGATGAATGCAAAAATATAGGCTGCCTTATGCAAAGCAGCCTATTTGTGCTGTTTTTTTATAACAAGTAAAAATTGGTTCGTTTACTTCCCCTTCCGGGTTAATTTGGCGAGAGCATCCCATTGTTCCTCAGTGACCGTGCGAAGGTCATTGAACTCGCCTGCGCCCTGCAGCCATTCTCCGCCATCAATCGTGATCACTTCCCCGTTGATATATCCTGCGTAATCAGAAACCAGGTAGGCGGCCAAATTCGCGAGCTCCTCTTTGTTCCCGACCCGGCGCAACGGGACACGATCGATCATCAGCTGCTCCAGCTCAGGCGTAGGAGAGAGGCGAGACCATGCGCCCTCGGTCGGGAAGGGGCCGGGGGCGATCGCCACCTGGCGAATCCCGTAACGCGCCCACTCCACCGCCAAAGAACGGGTTAATGACAGCACGCCGGCCTTAGCCGCAGCGGATGGAACAACAAACGCAGACCCGGTTGAGGCGTAAGTCGTCACGATATTGAGCATGGTGCCCCCATGTCCCCGGTCGATCCAGCGTTTGCCGATCTCCAGAGTCGCATAGAACGTGCCGTGCAGAACGATGTTCAGTACCGCGTCTACGGCCCGAGGGGACAACCGTTCGGTAGGACTGATGAAGTTGCCGGCGGCGTTGTTGACGAGAATGTCTATCCGTCCGAAATGCCGTTCAACGGCATCCGCCAACTCGGTAATCTGTGCCGGTTCCCGGACGTCACAAGGTGCATAGAATATTTTGTAACCGCTATCAAGAAATTCTTCGGCTGTCTGCTTCAGCACTTCTTCCCGGCGCCCTGCGATCGCCAGCTTGGCACCAAGCCGCACGAACTTTTCACCCATGGCCCGGCCCAGACCGGTGGCTCCCCCGGTGATCAACACCACTTTGTCCTGTAACAAGTTCTGCGCAAAAGGTTCCATCCTAATTCCTCCCAAATATGTGTTGGAAAAGAACTTCTCATTGCTCTACATCCACTATATCCGAACAGAAAAGCGGTGTATAGGGCAGCCTTTCATAAGTGGAATAATGGCGCTGTTTCGGTGGTGTTAGGTTCACACCCCCATCGGTGAATGGGTGGTTGTTACCTATGGTCAGCCAGTGATGGGAGAGTTACCGGTGCTCGGCGGGATGATAAAATTCGGGTAGAAAAACCGCGGAAAATTGCTGAAACCCTTTTTATTGTTCACATTTTTGTCACATCTGGTTCTAAGCTCACGTTCGCCATAATAAGAAAAAGTAAACGCTTCAAACTAACATTCCTCAGCTTGTACCCTTCCCTCTAGCCCTTTTTTCAGTTGCGATGTCAAGGTCATTCACACATTATGTAAAGGAAGTGAAGAGACTTATGGCAATTAAGCAAGGGCATGCCCAGAGACATGCCCGAAACCCGCGAGCAGTTCGTCACGTCGGAATTTGTCTGATCCTCACGGTCGTTCTTTCGGTGTTTGGAATTCCTCCTTTACCTGTTTTTGCTTCGCCGATCATCACGATCGACCCGCCTGCAGCCGGAACATTGGGGCCGGGTGTGTCCCGAATTTCCGGAACGTTTTCGGGTGTGTATGACATGGAGCTCGCCGTAGGCGGCGATTCGCTCATCAGTGCCCACATGGATGATCCCGAAGCGGACGGCAGTGGAAGCTGGTATGCCGACGTCGATTTCTCCAAATACGACGGTTCGGTAGAGTTGGCGGCTAGGGGTAAAGACAGCGTGACCCGCTATGTGGCATGGTCTCCTTTTATGTCGGTGGAGGTGGATAATCCGGGGGCCGCGCTTCCTCAAGTGCAGATTACAAGCCCCGGCGAAACGAGCCCCGTGAAGGGGAATGTTAATGTCCTCATTCAGGCAGAGGGCAAAAACCCGGTTAGCCAAGTAAAAATCCGGATTAACGGTGGAGAGTGGAAGGATGTGCCTCCCAAAGGTTCAGAATACCAATACAAGTGGAAAACGGCAGCTTATGCCGGACGGGTTAACAGTCTTGAAGCGAAAGCCGTGGATTCAAACGGAAATACAGGATACAGCAGCGCAAAATATCTGAAAGTCGCGAACCTCTCAAGCCTGGAAATGCTGCAGGAAGACCAGACGGAACAAGAAGGCTGGACGGAGCCGAATGTCCAGACGGATCAAGATATCAGGTCAGAACAGAATACCGAAGTGGAACAGGAAGTCCAGACTGACCAGAACGCTCAAAAAGATCAAAATATTCAAACGGTGCCAAATATCGAAACAGCACCCGATGACTCAACAATACAAGATGCTCCAGCAGTACAGGATAAGTCAACAGAACAAGATGTACCGCAAGCTCAAGATGTCCAGTCATCGAATGATGCCCCAACAGCTCAAGATGCCGACACGGCACAAGATGAGGTGACGCCATCTCTCTCGGGAGATGCAGTTGAAGAAGTGAATTCGGATGCGGAGATCCCTGCGAGTGCGGATCCTGGTTTCGAGCAGGTTGAAGCAGCATCCACTTCAACGACCGTTACCCAGCAGGTGTACGGCCAGGATCGGGCTATGTGGATTTGGGAAAATGAATCGTACCCCCTGATCATGAACCCGGGATCCCGCAATGTGCTGGATGCTATGGCATCCGACACGTCGACGTTCGGCCAGAGACCAATCCGCACGCTGTACCTGGCGGTTGGTAAATATTTCGGCATGAGTATGCTGGAGGACAAACGTCCGGAGGTCAGGGATTTCGTCGGCTGGGCCCATGACAGGGGCTACCATGTGGAAGCGTTGATCGCTGGCGGTACGACGCCGCCTTATTTCGGAGCTTATGCCCGATACCGGACTCAGGCGGTGGCCGAGTTCGAAGGTATTCTGAATTACAACTTATCCTCGGACCCAAGGGAAAGATTTGACGGCGTAAACATTGATACGGAGCCTTACAGCCTCGGTGATTTTAAAAGCGCCAAACCTTCGGTTCAGGTGCAGTACCTTGACATGCTCAAGGCATTGATGGACCGCAAGCAGGCTTCCGGTCTGGATCTGCAGGTCGGAGCCGCCATCCCGCGCTGGTTCGACACATCGGTGGACGCCAGCAGCATCTCGTGGAACGGCTCGGTCAAATGGATGTCCCAGCATGTTCAGGATACGCTCGATTATATTTCGATCATGGACTACCGGGATCAGGCAGACGGCAGTGCTGGGATCATTGAACAGGCACGGGGAGAAATCGATTATGCGAATCAGATCGGTAAGCCGAATTCGGTCGTCATTGGCGTAGAGACGATCGATGTTGCCGACGGCGGCGATCCGGAGGCCATCAGCTTCAATGAGGAAGGCCGGACGTACATGGAGTCGGAGCTGAACAAAGTGTACGCCGCTTTCGAAGGAGACCCTGCCTTCGGAGGGATCGCTATGCACCATTATGGCAACCTGAGGATATTCCCGTCCGCATGGGGACCGGGAGGAGTATACTGGCAGCCGCCGCAGGACAGCGAACCGCCTTCAGCTGTCACGGGCACACCGCAGGCAGCCGCTTTTGATTATCAGCGGGTCGACATTTCTTACGGGCCGGCATCCGACAACGCCACCGTGAAGGAATACCGCATCTATCGCGGCACGGATCCGCAGTTTGAACCGGATCCAGCCCACCTGGCTGGCATATCGAACAAATTGAATTTCCGCGACGTCGGGCTGCTGCCGGATACGACGTATGTATATAAAGTAACAGCCGTCGATTCTTCCGGTAATGAAGGGCCAGCAAGCCAGCCGTTCTCCGCAACGACGGGGCACACCGATCTGAAGCCGATGATTGTTGGGCAAATGCAGGTCACATACGACGGAACCAAGGCGACCGTATCCCTGCAGGTCGTCGACAAAGAGACTGGGGCTGGGCTTCAGGCATCGGTATATGGCCGGTTTACGTCTATGGGCGGAAAATATGTCGGTGGCGCCACTACAGCGACCGGTACGTACACCGCTTCATCCGAGGCGATCAATGCGGCCGCGGGTAAAGCCGGCTTTGCGGCCCGCAGAATCCTGTCGCCCGGGTACTACTGGGCACAAGCTTATGATTCCCCCGACGGCCGGTTTACCGAGTGGGGAGGATGACACTACACTCGCAATAGTAACGAGGTCAATATAATCCAGATGGCCGTTATAACGAGAGGGCGCAGTCTAGTCTGCGTCCTCTTTTTTTTCGTCTCATACGAAGTCACATATCTGTATATGGAAATTAAGTACACATTGGTTTTCGCCTCAAGTATTGAGTGTACGAGAGATTTGTCACCAAAGAATCTTAAAAATTACGATTAGGCAAGGGATCTCACATTCGGTGGCGAAGGAATAAGAAGGGGCAAAAATGCATTCCTAAACTACATAAAAGGTGTGACTCAACTTTGACGAAACCGAATGTGATTGTGATTTATTGTGACGATTTGGGCTACGGAGACTTGGGCTGCTACGGCTCCGATGCGATTCGCACACCGCACCTGGATGCGCTTGCACAAGACGGGGCGCGATTTACCAACTGGTACTCCAACTCACCGGTATGTTCACCGTCCCGAGCGGCCTTGCTGACGGGAAAATATCCCGCCAAAACAGGTGTCAGCCATATTTTAGGCGGAAAGAGGGGAACGGACGGATTAAAGGCCGACGCCAAGACCCTTGCGCAGAGGCTCAAAGAACATGGCTACAGAACGGCTTTATTCGGGAAATGGCATCTTGGATCCGCAGAGGACACCAAGCCCAATGCCAAGGGATTTGATGATTATTTCGGCTTTCAAGCCGGCTGCGTGGACTATTATTCTCACATCTTTTATTGGGGAATGCCGGGTGTGAATCCCGTGCACGATTTATGGAGCAACGGCGAAGAGGTATGGCGGGACGGCGAATACCTGACGCATCTGATCACCGACAAATCCGTCGATTTTATCGAGGCCAGCCGGTCTGACAGCAAGCCGTTTTTCCTGTATGCCGCTTATAATGCGCCTCATTACCCGATGCATGCGCCGGAAAAATACATGAACCGCTACAGTCACCTCCCAAAGGACCGTCAGCTGATGGCGGCCATGATCTCGGCCGTTGATGACGGTGTCGGCGATATTGTGGCAGCACTCAAACGGGTGGGGGCGTATGAAAACACCATTATATTCTTCTCGAGCGACAACGGACCGTCTTCGGAGTCGCGTAATTACCTGGACGGAACGGAGGATGTGTACTATGGCGGAAGCGCCGGAATCTTCCGCGGGCATAAAGGCAGCCTGTTCGAAGGCGGGATTCGGGAACCGGCCATCCTCGTCTATCCATCAATAATCGAAGCCGGACAGACGAAGGATGACATCGGCATGATGGCCGATATCGTACCGACCGTGATGGATCTCGCCGGTCTCCCCGTACCTTCGGCGGAAGAGATCGACGGAAGCACTATCGTGTCGATGCTGACACAAGGGGCAGGAACGCCGCATAAGCAAATCTTTTGGGAGTACGGCAGCCAGCTCGCGGTTCGGGAGGGTAAATGGAAGCTCGTCCTTGGCGGCAAGCTCGACTTTGACCGTACCCAGCCCGACGGCGTTCATTTGTCGGATTTGGAGTCGGATCCGGGCGAGCGGGTCAATCTGAAGGATGAGTTTCCCGAGATTGCGCAGCGATTGGAAAATGATGTCCGGCAATGGTATGCGGCGCTTCTATAGTTTGTCTTTAGGGTAATAAACATAAAGTGCATCCGGAACAAAGTTCTATTTGTTTTCAGACCGGAAATAAGAAATAATAGAAGGCTGGAGCTGAAGTCCAGCATCATGGAACTGTTAGATCCAATATATAAAAGGAGTTGTTTGTATGCCAACGATTCAAGTGGAAGGCAGAGATGCTATTCTAGCAGAGGAAGGACAGAAGCTCGTCCTGGCCTTAGAGGACAACGGAGTGGATATTTTGCATCGCTGCGGGGGAAATGCCAGATGCACCACCTGCCGGGTGGAAGTGTTGGAAGGCGATGCGGGCCCTGTCGGGGAAGCCGAAGCAGCCATTCTTAGCACGAAAGGTATTCACGAGCCGAATATCCGGCTGTCCTGCCAAATTCGGGTACATAACGACCTGACGGTCAAGCCGGTGATGACGGTATCCGATTCCGGAATGGATCCCGGTAAAAGACCAGTGGACTAAGGTTATCTAGGGTAAAGTGAGCTAAACAATCACAAAATAAAGCGGCTTTCTTCCAACAGGATCGGGGAAGAAGGCCGCTTTTTCGTTATTTTAACTGCCAGAGCGCCGGAACGTTCGGCGGTTCCCAGCCCGTCAGCGAGGTATGAGCCTGCCGGCATTCATAGGTCGCTCCATTATAGGTAACGAGTGTGCCTGGTGTATAGGTCACATTTGGAGCCCATGCGGCTGCGGTCGAGGAAGAAGACAGTCGTTGCGGTTACCGCATGGCTTGCGGCCATTATCCGTTGAAGCCGTCCTTAGTATCGTTAACACAACGATAAACCCATAGGCCCTCCCCCTCAATAATAAAAAAACAACGATTTAGGTGGTGTTTGAGTGAATCGTTACCGTTCATTCATAAAAAATTGCGGAATGCGGAAACCTAAATCAAGAGTCTGCAATGCATCCATCACCGAACTTATGTACTTCATTTAAGAAACAATTATGCAATGGGAGGGCACACAACAACATGTCCAATGTCTTAATGATTAAGGCGAATGACCGTCCGTTAGAGCAATCGGTTACCGTCCAAATGTATGAAGCTTTTGTCAAAACGTACCGGGACACTCATCCTGGGGATGTGGTTACCGAGCTGGATTTATTCGCCCTGAACCTGCCGAATTACGGTAATACCGCACTTACCGCGCTGTACAAGCGCAGTCAGGGACAGGAACTGACGCCCGAAGAGACGAATATCGCCGATTTAGTCCGCGTTCATATCGATCAGTTCCTCGCCTCCAACAAGGTGGTCATCGCGTTCCCGCTCTGGAACTACGCTGCGCCGGCACCGCTGATTACGTATATATCCTATTTGGCGCAAGCCGGAACGATGTTCCGATACACGCCCGAGGGTCCTGTCGGACTTGCAGGGGACCGGAAAGTGGTCCTGCTGAATGCCCGCGGCGGAATTTACTCCAACGAAGACATGGCTCCGTTTGAAGGAGCGATTCGGTTCGTCAAATCCAACTTGATGCTGTGGGGGATCACACCGGAAGAAATCATCATTGAGGGACATAACCAGCTCCCGGCCGAAGCCAAGAACATTATTCAAAAGGGACTGGATCAAACGGCAACGTACGCTACGACGTTTTAAAACAGGGACAAATTAAGCATTTCGGCTGTACGGCAGTCGGAATGCTTTTTTGTATTTTCTTCAGCAAAGTTCAGGCAAACCACATTTTTCATAAAAAAATGAGTTGACAGAAAGCGCATTTCATCGACTATAATATGTAGACCGTTCGTTATAATTTTGAAAGGAGGTTATTATCGCGATGTCGGAAAAGCCCAAATCCCGTGAATCCATCGTGGAGACGGCAACACGGCTTTTTGCCAAACAGGGCTATCACGGAACGGGATTAAACCAAATCATAAAGGAAAGCCATTGTCCGAAGGGCTCGCTGTACTATTATTTTCCAGAGGGTAAGGAGGAGCTTGCCCAAGAATGCATTTTACGGATTAAAAATGCGGTATCCGACAAGTGGGAAGAGGCTTTTAACCGGTTTGAGGATCCGTCTCAGGCCATTCAGCATTGTATTGATGTGATCGCGGCCGATGCCAAAGCCACCGATTTCGAAGGGTTTATCCCGCTCAGCTTCTGGAATGCGGTGGAAACCTCCTGCATCAGCAACAGCCTGAGGGAAGCCTGTCAGGGCGTACTTCAGGAGTGGGAGAGAGTTCTGACCACACGGCTTCAGGATGCCGGGTTGGAGCCGTCCCGTTCGCGCGAAGCCGCCACAGTCATCCTGTCATTGCTTGAAGGATCGCTGCTGATCGCCCAGACGAACAAGGATACAGGACCGATGTTTCTCGCATCCAAATACGTCGGCATCTTGCTGGACCGCCTTTTAGCCCAAAATACATCGGATGAAGCGAATAAAGAAAAATAAGATTGATTGTAAATAGTTTAATAGAGAGCTTACAGATATCAGAGAAAATAGATAGAGATATTGAGAGAGATAAGAGAGACATTGGACATATGACAGGAGGATGGGATTGTGGAAGCAGCCGTACAGCATACGCAAGCTCAAATGCAAACGGAAAATAAATTTAAAGTTTTACCGATCATGATTTCGCTGCTCATTGCCGGTTTTATCGGCATGTTTAGTGAAACGGCGCTGAATATTGCGCTCAGTGATTTGATGCAGGTCATGCATATCACGCCTTCAACGGCGCAATGGCTGACGACCGGATACCTGCTGACCTTAGGCATTCTGGTCCCGGTATCGGGGCTGCTGCTGCAGTGGTTTACCACTAGGCAGTTGTTTATTACCGCGCTCAGCTTTTCGATTGTCGGGACCCTGATTGCGGCGCTTGCGCCCTCGTTTGAGTTTCTGATGGTGGCCCGTGTCGTGCAGGCGATTGGAACCGGGATTATGCTGCCGCTGATGTTTAATACGATTTTGGTCATTTTTCCACCGGAGAAACGGGGAGGCGCGATGGGAATCATCGGGCTGGTCATCATGTTTGCGCCGGCCGTCGGACCGACGATCGCGGGGCTATTAATTGAGAACCTTAGCTGGCACTGGATTTTCTGGCTGTCGCTGCCGTTTTTGGTTCTGGCTCTGGTGTTCGGCATCGCGTTTATGCAAAATGTGTCCAGCATCACCAAGCCGAAGATCGACCTGTTGTCCATCGTGCTGTCCACCGTCGGATTCGGCGGCATTGTGTTTGGCTTCAGCAGTGCCGGTGAAGGCAGCGGTGGCTGGACAAGCACCAAAGTGATCGTATCGCTGGTCATCGGTGTGGTCGGCCTCTTGCTGTTCGGATGGCGTCAGCTGTCGATGAAGCAGCCGATGATTAACCTGCGTGCTTTTAGATACCCGATGTTTTCCGTTGGCGTAGTGATGATCTTCATCAGCATGATGATCATTCTGTCCTCGATGCTGGTATTGCCGCTGTTCCTTCAGGGCGGTTTTGGCAAATCGGCCTTTTATGCCGGCTTGCTCATGCTGCCGGGGGGAATCATTAACGGGATCATGTCGCCGATCATGGGACGCTTGTTTGACAAATACGGTCCGAAATGGCTCGTGTTCCCCGGATTTCTGGTGGCTGCCGCATCCCTGTGGTTCTTCTCGGGAGTTACGGCAGCATCAGCGGCGTTTCTCGTGATCGTGCTGCATACCTGCCTGATGATCGGCATTTCGATGGTCATGATGCCGGCACAGACGAACGGGCTGAATCAGCTGCCGCGTGAATACTACCCAGATGGCACAGCCATCATGAACACGCTGCAGCAGGTAGCCGGTGCCATCGGCACAGCGCTTGCTGTCAGTGTAATGTCGGCAGGCCAGGAGCATTACGCCGAGGCGCATCCCGGCGGCAATCCGCTGGATGCGTTGACTTCAGGCGTGTCAAATGCGTTTATGTTTGGGATGATTATCGCAGTCATCGGATTTGTAATTGCGCTGTTCATTAAGCGTGTACCCGTAAATCATCAGAAGTGACCTTAGCGGACAAAGCCTGGTATCGGTTGATACCGGGCTTTGTTTATATTTTAGACAATCCAAAGCTTTGGTGAGATGTCGTCAGGAAAATTGTAGCCCTGAGCTTCCTGGTATATAATGGGGTTTCAATGGCGGGTTTCAATGGCGGTTCAATGGCAGACCTGCCTGAATCCAAAGCCATCAATGAGGTGATACCGTTGAAGCAAACACCGCCCAAGCTCCCGCTGACCCCGGAGGAACGGGCCCATTTAAAATCCTTTAAAGCGAAGCTGAACGATATCGCTGCCCTTGATGCCGCACAGCTGTCGCAGATGCTGGAAATCACGCGCGAACGCGCCCACATGCTGAAGGGTCTGGCCATGTTTCAATCCGTACCCTCGATTGGTCCGAAAGTGGCCGCAAGAGTGGTTGACATGGGATACTACTCGCTGGATGAGATTAAGGACCTGGATGGTGCGGACTTCATAGACAGAATGGAGGCGCACCTCGGATACTGGGAGGATCCTTGCCTGGAGGATGCTCTTCGCTGTCTGGTTCACCATGCGAACCATCCGGACAGCAAGCGGGAATGGCCTGATTTTACCGATGAAAGGAAGAAATACCGGGAGCAATTCGGGTATCCGGCATCAAGGCCAGCATCAGCCTGGTATGAGCACCGGGGGAGTGAAGCATCCCAGCCGAGTAAGGGGGAAGGAAACATTTGATACGGCAAAAGGTTCATCAGAAAGTAAACGATATCGAGGAAATCGAGCTGGAACTGACCCGGTTTAATGCAGGGCGGGCGCTGTCCTCTCAGGACAAGCGTCTTGAAGAACTTCGAATCGGCGGTGCGCGGCTGCTAATTGAGGTTACCGGTCCGGATTCGCTCTACTACAATCGGGTCAAAGGATTTGGTATCGCAGATCTGGAGCTTTTGGACCAAATCGTTAGGGAATACGAGCAAAGAAATGCCCGACCTTGTTTTGATATGGCGCCAAGCCGGCTGGACGAACAGGTTGCGCTGGCTTTGCACCGCAAAGGATTTCTGCCCATCGAACAGCTGGCATTTTTGGAAGCTGAGCCGATGGAAGTTGCGGCAGTGCATCCGGACATCACCATTGAACCGGTACACGAAGGCAATGCCGACGTTTTGCTGGAGGCCGTCAGCGAGCTGATGGGAGGCGTTCCAGCCGAGGTTTTGGCGAGAAAAAAACCATACTTTACCCTCCCGGTATTTAAAAATTACCTCGCCTTTGCGGATGGCCATCTGGCCGGGATCGGGTCGTTGTTTATCCATGAGGGCAGAGGCTATTTGGCCAACGATTATACGCTGCCCGAGTTTAGAGGCAGGGGATGCCAAACGGCTCTGATCCGCCATCGGTTGGCGGAGGCGAAGCGGACAGGGCTGTCGATGGTGTACACCGATGTGGAGTTTGGCTCGCCAAGCCATAACAATATGCTGGTCCAAGGGTTTAGGCATGTGTATACCAATTCCTTTTGGATCAGAGACCAGTAAAAACACTCCCCACTGGGGAGTGTTTTTTTTGGCTTACTCCTTGTACTGGTTTATGCTGTCTTGCAGCAGCTGAAGCACCAAATCCCTCAGCCGGGGCGGCGATATAACCTGCACATCCGGGCCGAAGCGGAGCAGCCTCCGGGCCGTAAACGGGAACTCCTCGTGCGGAACCGGGCCGCTCCACTGACCGTCCGCAGCCGTATGCAAAATCGGATCGTCCTTGGCAAGCCGCATACCAAAAGGGGTAAACCGCAGCACCACCTCGGCTTTGTCACGCTCATCGGCAGACTGCATCCACTCGGCGAGAGACGGCACGGCCGCGTCAATTGCATCGGTTCGCTCCACGTTCCGGATACGGTCCACGCGAAAAAGGAGCGTCTTTTCAGGGTTAAGAGCGGGCATATACCAATAGCCGTTCTCAAAATAAATGCCGAAGGGGTACACGCTGTGCTCCTTTTCCCCTTTGGCGGACATATAAACGATCCGGATTTCCTGCTTCGCGATCGCCGCTTCTAAAATTTCCGTCGTCCAGGGTGCAGGCTCACGCAGCTGCATCATTCGGAAAGAAATATGACTGCGCATCTGGTCGATGTTCGTCTGTACGTCGGAAGGCAAGGACCCGTAATATTGCACGGCCAAGTGGGAGCGGATCGCGTCAAACGGGAAATCGGGCACCTTCTCCAGCATTTCGAGCATCAGAAACAAACCGAGCGCTTCGGTCCGGGTCAGCTGCAGCGGGGGCAGGATGCGGTTCTCCAGCGCGCGGTATCCGCCATGAGCCCCTTGTTCGCTGTACAGCGGAAAACCGATTTGCTGCAGGTAATCCAGGTCGCGCTGGATGGTCCGGACCGAGACGTTAAAGCGCTCCGCCAATTCGCGGGCCGTAAATTTCTTCCTTGAGTCGATGATCCGCATCATGGCTAATCTCCGCTCATTCATAATATCCTCCTAATAATTACGTCAAATTATGTCGTAGATACATTGTAACATATGAAATAGAAGGGAGCGATAAAACATGGAAAACTCGAAAGTGGTGTTGTATCTCGCGGTTAGTCTGGACGGATATATCGCACGTCCGGACGGATCGGTGGACTGGCTGTTTGACGTTGAAGGCGATGGCGGAGACAACGGATATGCGAAATTCTACGAGCGCATCGGCGCACTGATTATGGGCAGGCTTACTTACGACGAAGTGCTTAAGCTGTCGGAAGAATTTCCGTACAAGGGGAAGCCTTGCTATGTGGTGACCCGTTCGGAGCAGCCTCCTTCCCCCGATGTGACGTTTACGGCCGAGGACCTGGTTTCTTTGGTCCCGAAGGTCAAAGCAGAGGCAAACGGGCACGTTTGGCTGGTGGGAGGCGGGCAGTTGACTAAGGCTTTTCTGGAAAAAGGACTGTTGGACCGAATCGAAATGACGGTCGTTCCTAAAGTACTCGGCGGGGGCATCCCGCTGTTTCCGGAAGGAACGGCTTCCACCCGGCTGAAGCTGGTCACAGCCAAACCGATGGGGCAGATGGTATCCCTAGTGTACGATGTGTTGTGAAGATGATAGCTGATTTAACTGACAAGCAGTCGGCTCGGTTGGATGTAGCGCTGCCCAGCGGGCAAAATGCAGTAATAGAGAAACTGCAGTGGCTGAGGTAAAGGACTCACTGTGGTAATAGGCTAACAGCGGATAAAATACGCCCCCCGGCAAACGATTTGCCAGGGGGCGCAGCAATGTAAGAAGAAGTTTTGTTATATGCCAGCGCTCGTAAATTACGATTTGAATTCGGCATTCACCGGATCCGTCATAAGCTTATTTCGGGTAGACGCAGTGAACCAGGTTTTCTTCCATTGGCCTTTCGCCGCCATCACCACCAGCAGACTGGCCACGGCCACACCGCTCAAGATCAGGAACCCGGGCGTGTAAGACCCGGTGGACTCGTACAATCCGCCGAGCACAAGCGGCAGCAAGTAACCGCCGAACCCGCCGGCAGCCCCGACGATGCCTGTCACGATGCCGATCTCATCACGAAACCGCTGGGGCACGATCTGGAAGACGGAGCCGTTGCCGGCGCCAAGGCACATCATGCCGGCAAAAAGAAGGATGGAGATCACATACAGCGACGGCAGAGTGGAGACGCAGGCGAGCATAACGGCCGCCCCGGCATACAGGACGAGCAGCATGCGGACACCCCCGATTCGATCGGACAAGTATCCGCCCACCGGACGGAAAAGGCTGCCCGCGATGACGCATACGGTCGTAAAATCCGCTGCATGCACGGCGGAAAGGTTGTACTGCGTATGAAAGAAGATCGTCAGGTAATTGGTCAGGCCGACGAACCCGCCGAACGTGACACAGTACAACCAGCAGAAGAGCCAGGTATCCTTCTGTTTTAATACCGAGCCATACTCGGACAATTTTTTGGGGGCAGGCTGGTTAGGGCTATCTTTGGCAAAGATGCTGAACAGGATAAACACGATGATGATCGGGATTAAAGCGATGCCGAATACAGCTTCCCAACCTCCAAAATGCTGCGCCAGCCGGTTCGCAAACAGCGTGCTCAGCACCGTGCCGCTGTTGCCGGCTCCGGCGATGCCCATCGCCAGGCCTTGATACTGCGGCGGGTACCAACGGCTGGCGAGCGGAAGCGCAGCCGAGAACGAAGCCCCCGCGATACCAAGCAGCAGGGCGATGATATGCAGCTCGCCGAGCGAGTCCACGAAACGCCAGCCCCAGATCAGCGGAACCATCGTCAGCAGCATCCCGAGCTGTCCGGTGCGTTTCGGCCCGATATAATCGGTCAGAAAACCGAGGACCAGCCTCAGTACCGATCCGCCGAGCACCGGCAGCGCGACCAAGTTCGCCTTTTGGGATGCGGTCATCGGATAATCCTCCATCATTATGACGCTCAGCGGGCCGAGGAGAACCCAAATCATAAAGCTGATGTCAAAATAGAAAAATGCGCTGAATAAAGACGGTTTATGCCCACTTTTCCAAAACGTCGTGCCTTCTTTCTTCTCCATCTCCATCTCCTCCGTGTCCTTTATTATCGCGTACTCACAAAACAAAAAGCCGCAGATTGCCCTTAAGCGGACAACCAGCGGCCTCATTGCCATGGGAAGTATTCTTCCCGGATGAAAGATCACGTCTTTGTGATTTCGAAATGAATTATAGTGGAATGTAAAAATCATGTCAATAAACTATACATAAATTTTAATTTCGGACATTAATCAGAGTGTCCCTGGTGAATATTTGGATTCTTATGTAATATATATTGACATAAAACTTGTTTTCGATTATGCTCAGTTCAAATCCATTATCCGGTACAACGGTGTACCTGTTGGCAAACTGGCAATGACGCCCGTTCCTTTGAAATCCAAGGGACGGGTTTTTTCATTTTTAGGCCTGGCCTACACAGTTTTTTAGCGGAGGTGACTGCAATGGGGAAGCCCAGGCTTGTCGTAGTCGGCAATGGGATGGCAGGAATGAGATGCGTGGAGCATATATGCGATTTTGCACCCGATCGGTATGAGATCACGGTGTTCGGAAATGAGCCCCATCCCAACTACAACCGGATCATGCTGTCGAAAGTGCTCCAAGGGGGAACAAATGTAGATGATATTACGATCCATGATTGGAATTGGTATAAAGAACGGGGGATTTCCCTGTATACAGGGGAAACCGCGCTTCGGGCCGACCCCGGCCTGCAGCGGATCTACACGGAATCCGGGCGTGTAGAGCCTTATGACCGGCTGATTATCGCGACAGGCTCCTCGGCTTTTATGCCCAAAATCCCGGGCATTCACAAGCCTGGAGTTACGGCTTTCCGGAATATCGCGGATTGTGAGCGGATGATGGAAGCTTCTCGAACGTATAAGCATGCAGCCGTGATCGGCGGAGGACTCCTCGGATTGGAAGCGGCAAGGGGGCTGCTAAACCTGGGTATGGAGGTCGATGTCATCCATAACGCTTCGTATCTGATGAACAGGCAGCTGGATGGCGCCGCAGCAGAGATGCTGAAGCGGGAGCTGACCAAACAGGGGATGCGCTTTCTGGTTGAAAAACGTACGGAGCGAATCCTCGGCAGAAAACGTGCGGAAGGCCTGCAATTCTCTGACGGCAGCCGGCTTGGAGCTGACCTGATCGTACTGGCCGTAGGGATCCGTCCGAACATTTCCGTGGCAGAAGCCAGCGGCATTCGAACGAACCGGGCGATTGTCGTTGATGATTATATGCAGACGAGTGCCGACCATGTATATGCCGTAGGGGAATGCGCAGAGCACCGCGGCATCGTCTACGGCTTGGTGGCTCCATTATATGAGCAGGCCCGCGTACTCGCCATGCATTTATGCGGCCGGCACACGGAGCCCTATCCAGGCTCCGTCCCTTATGCACAGCTAAAGGTGTCGGGCGTGGAGGTATTTTCCGCCGGGCTGATCCAAGAAGGAGATTGTGAGACGGCGCTGCAGCACTACGACGGCGTCAAAGGGACTTATAAGAAGGTGACGATGAAAAACGGCAGGATTGCCGGTGCCGTACTTTTTGGCGACACTTCGGAAGGGACGGAGCTGTTAGGTTATTTAAAACGGCAGGCACCGGTGTCCGCCTTGAAGGCGCAGTCGGCCGGGGGAAATTCTTCATTGGTCAAGTCGGCCGAAGCCATGGAAGATCAGGAGACGGTGTGCAATTGCAACAGTGTCACAAAGGGTGCCATTATGGAAACCGTCTGGCTGGACGGGTCACAAACCGTTGATCAGATCCGGGAGCGAACCAAGGCATCCGGTTCCTGCGGCGGCTGCAAGCCGATGGTGGCCGCGATGCTGGAGCTGGCGAAATCCTCCGAACGGAAGAAGCCCGTACAGGCCTCAGCATCGGTACCGATCTGCGGCTGCACGGAGATGGACCGTGCATCGATCCGGGCCGCCCTGAGCCCGGGCAGCGATGTGAGCGTCCAGGCAGCCATGCTGCGGCTGGGATGGAAGCGACCCGAAGGCTGCCCGGTGTGCCGGTCGACCGCGGCTTATTACCTCGGCATTCATCGAACGGCTGCCGGTGGAGAGCCCATGATCCGCGTGTCGGCAAGCGCCCCCACTTCACCGGGCCTCCTGCAGCCGGAGTCCGGGCGTATCGCGCTAGAACTGGAGCGGAGAAGCACAGGATGGATCTTGCCGACACGGATACGCATCGCGGTGTCTCCAAGTCCGCGCGACCCGGCGGGCGTCCTTGTTCATGATCTCGGTATCGCTGCATCCCCGGCCGGATGGGAATTGTACGCCGGTGGACATATGGAGCATCCGGTCAAAGCAGGTCAACTGGTAGGTGTACTGCCCGATGACGGCGACATCACCGACATGGCTCTCGGCTGCCTCGCGCTGTACCGGGATTCTGCCTACTACCGGGAACCGATGTGGGAGTGGGTGGAACGATACGGGCTTCAGCGTTTACGGGAGAAGCTGCTCGATCCCGATGAGCGCGAATCGCTGCTCGAAACGATGGAAATAGGTCGATCGGTTGAGATCAATACACATTCTGATATACATTCCGAAGAAAGGACGGTGGGCATATGACGCTGACGATGAATACGCAGTGCCCCTTTTGCAGCGTGCAGTGCAAAATGACCGTAGAGATTGCACCCGGGGAGGCCAGGCAGCGATCGGGTTATCAGGTCGCGGGAATCCCCAATGCCGCGTCTGAGGGGCGGTTGTGCGTGAAAGGGATGAACGCACACCAGCATGCTTCAAGCCGGGAGCGCCTCCTGTATCCGCTGGTGCGGAAGGATGGTGAATTAGTCCGCACGTCTTGGGCTGAGGCATTGAACATTGTCGCCGCCAGGTTTTCAGGCATTCAGGAGGCGCACGGCCGTGATGCCGTCGGGGTGTATGGAGGAGGTTCATTGACGAATGAAACGGCCTATGCACTAGGCAAATTTGCGAGAGTAGCCCTCCGGACCCGTTATATCGACTACAACGGAAGATTTTGCATGTCGGCGGCGGCATCGGCCGGGGTAAAGACGTTCGGGATCGACCGGGGGCTGACCAATCAGCTGTCGGAAATCCCGCTGGCCGAATGTATCATCCTGGCCGGCACGAACATCGCGGAGTGCCAGCCGACCCTCATGCCTTATTTTATCCGGGCGAAGGAGAATGGGGCATTCATCATCGTTATGGATCCCCGGGCAACCGCCACGGCGGAGCTGGCGGATCTTCATCTGCAGGTGAAACCGGGGACCGACAGCGCTTTGGTGAGCGGTATGCTGAAGGTCATCGTAGACGAAAACTTGATTGATTCGGCGTTTATTCAGAGCCGTACAAAGAATTTTGACCAGCTGAAGGCTGATTTGCTCCAGATAGACTTGGAGGGGATTGCCGAGCTTACAGGCGTTCCCGCGGAGCAGATAAGAACCGCCGCTGTGACTTACGCCAAAGCAGATACCGGCATGGTGTTTACTGCGCGCGGCGTGGAGCAGCATGCCGACGGGCATATGGCGGTCCGTAATTTTCTGAATATGGTCCTGGCTACCGGGAAAATCGGCAGGAAAGGCTGCGGATACGGTGCCGTTACGGGTCAGGGGAACGGACAAGGCGGCAGAGAGCATGGACAGAAGGCTGACCAGCTGCCCGGCTACCGTTCGATCGAAAATGAAAACGACCGCGCGTTCGTGGCAGCCGTTTGGGGAATCCAACCCGAAGAGCTTCCTGGAAAAGGGGTATCCGCCTATGAAATGATGGAGCTCGTACACGAGGAACAGATCAAGGCGTTATTCATCATGGGCTCGAATCCCGTCGTTTCGAATCCCCATGCTTCGCTGGTGGAGGAGGGCATCCGAAAGCTCGATTTCCTGGTCGTCGCCGATATGTTCCTGTCGGAAACGGCAAGATACGCGGACGTTGTCCTGCCGGTCACTTCCTATATGGAAAACGAAGGGACACTGACGAATTTGGAAGGCCGCGTGCTGTTGAGGGAAGCAGGCAGACCAGCGCCGGGCGAGACGCGCCATGATTGGCAGATCTTGTGCTCGGTTGCGGCAAAACTCGGAAGAGGGGCTTATTTTCCGTTTACGAGTGCAGAAGAAATCTTTGACGAGCTGAGAAAAGCCAGCCGAGGCGGGATGGCCGACTATTACGGGATCACTTACGAGCGCCTGCGGCGGGAAGAAGGCATCTACTGGCCGTGCCCGTCAACCGACCACCCGGGGACAGGACGGTTGTTCGAACGCTCTTTCGCTCACGCGGACGGATTAGCCCGGTTTCAGAAGGTACCTGTTGCTTCCCAGGGCGAGGAAACGGACAGTGAATATCCGCTGATCATGACCAACGGCAGGGTGCTTCCGCATTATTTGACGGGCGTTCAAACCCGGCGCAGTCCTGTGCTCGCCGCAAAGTTTGTGGAGAGCTTCATGGAAATTCACCCGCTGACCGCCCGTAAGTTCCGGGTCGAAGACGGAGCGCTCGTCCGCGTCAGTTCCAAAAGGGGGACCGTTACCGTACGCAGTCGTTATTCTGACAAAATACGCGAGGATACCATATTTATTCCGATGCATTGGGGAGACGCCCAAAACGTAAATTTGGCCACCAACCCAGAGCTTGATCCATACTGCAAAATGCCGGATTTCAAGGTTAGTGCCGTACGGCTTCGGCCGCTTGCCGAAGAATGGCCAGAGGATGAAGGGGAGATCATCTAGAAAAAATACACGGAATACCTGAGTTCAACTTTGAGCTGCGTCTTCAAATTGGTCTGCTCCAAATCAATGCGGACTGGCCCTTAATCCCGCCAATGACTCATGCTACAATAGCCGTGTCATGGAATTTACGATGCATGAAAGGGGAGAGGGCGCATGAATATTTTGATCGCAGGCGCATCCGGAGCCGTAGGCCGTATACTGGTGCCGCGGTTGGTCCAGGCCGGCCATACGGTGACAGGTACGACTCATCGACCGGAAAATATAGAGGTCATTGAAGCATTGGGAGCTAAAGCCCTCGTCGCGGATGCGTTTGACCGGGATGCTACTTTTGCGGCAGTCCACGAATCGATGCCGGAAATCGTCATCCACCAGCTGACATCCCTCGGCAGCCGGGTTTTCTCGGAAAATTCCCGGATTCGGGTGGAAGGAACCCGTCATTTGGTCGATGCCGCTCGAGAAACCGGCGTGAAACGAATCGTTGTCCAGAGCATCGCTTGGGCTTACCAGCCAGGGGATGGGCCGGCGGAAGAGCATGTTCCGCTGGATGTCAAATCGGTCGATTCCTTGCGCAAGCGTACCGTGGATGCCGTTGCTGCACTTGAGGAGACAGCAGCGGAAATTCCGGAGCATGTCATTCTCCGCTACGGCTTGTTTTATGGTCCCGGGACTTGGTATACAAGCGGCGGGTATATGGCAGAAGAGGTGCGTGAGGGACGAATGTCTGCAAATGAAGGAGTGTCCTCATTCGTGCATGTTGAAGACGCTGCCTATGCCGCATGCCAGGCGCTGGATTGGCCGTCCGGTGCGTACAACATTGTGGATGACGAGCCGGCACGGGGCACGGATTGGCTCCCGATCTTTGCAGAGTCGGTCGGTGTTTCTCTGCCAGCCACGGCTGCAGGCGAGGGACAGCCGTGGGAACGTGGTGCGGCGAACACCAAGGCGCGCGGGCTGGGATGGAAACCGCTGTACCCGACGTGGCGGACTGGCTTTAGAGGGAAATATTAAAGTTAACGAAATATACGAATGCACCGCTTAACAGACATTGGACAGCCCTGGGCTGTTCCGATGATCTACAAGGGGTGCTTTTTTTGTTGGGAAAACCAGCGGCATTTCTTCTTGACTCTCTCCTATACGTGAGGGTTTAGTATGGATATGGGAGGTGCTCAAGATGATGTATAAAATCGGACAATTGGCCAAGGAGGCCGGTATCTCCATCCGCACGCTGCGCTATTACGATGAAATGGGTATCCTGACCCCCTCTTTCGTATCAGATGCCGGATACCGGTACTATAACGAGGACGACATCATGAAGCTGCATCATATTACGACGTTGAAGCAGCTTGGGTTTACACTGGGACAAATCCGAAACGTTTTGGAAGCGGAAACCGGAGGGTCTCACGCTGAAAAATGGACTCGCGCCATTCGGAATCAGCTTGATTTGCTCCAGGATGAAAAGCATCGCCTCGAGCTGCTCGAACGCCGGCTGCTGACGACGCTGCGCACGGTCGAGCTCCGGAATGACGTACCGGTGGAAGAGCTGGTCCTGTTCATCCAAATGCTTCATTCGAGAGAAGCCGATTCGGCATCCAAATCCATCCAGCGGAACAACAGGGTCAGGCAGTTCGCTCCCGACGAGCTCCCGATTATCGAGAAGCTGCCGAAGATAGATGAGGACGATCCGCGTCCGGATGAATGGATCGGCTTGCTGCGGGACATTCATCATCACCTGGAAGAGCCGCCGGATTCGCCTGCATCCAGACGGTTGGCGAAGCGATTGCTGACCATCGGAGAGGGTTGGTTTGATGGCCGGGAGGACGTACTGGAGAAATATTGGGAGTGGATTCGTCCGGAAGCCGGGGGAAGCGAAAGGGTCCTCGGCCTGGATGAAGAAACGATGGCCTATATCGACAGAATCGTCGACGATTATTTGCGACATGAACAAGAACAGCAGACGGATCATGGAAAGGAAGGGGATTGCATTGAATGAACAGGTGAAAACATCGACTCCTGCGAAAAACGCTAAACCGGGCAAACCGTTAAGTAAAAACCAGGCGTGGGCTTCTGTGGCGATCGGGGGCGTACTTGAAATCGTCTGGGCCTCAGGCTTCAAATATGTGGAGATTCCCTCCATCATCGTACTGATCGCCCTGCTGACGAGCTTTGATCTGGTGATCCGAGCAGCAAAGGTTCTGCCAGTCGGGACAACCTACGCCGTTTTTGCCGGGATTGGTACGATCGGAACCGTGGTTGTGGAAGCTGTTTATTCCGGTGGTATTGGCCTGCTGAAAGTCGGCATTATTTTGCTCTTATTGCTGTTTATCATCGGTTTAAAACTTACCAGCGGGGAGGAGCACAGCTGATGGCCTGGATGCTGCTTATCGCTGCCGGATTGCTTGAAATCGTCGGAGTGATCGGAATCAAAAGGGTATCGGTACAAAATAACTGGACCAATAACCTCATTCTTATCGGCGGTTTCATTGCGAGCTTTTCATTGCTGGTCAGAGCGATCGAGTCGATCCCTCTGTCGACGGCATATACAGTTTGGACCGGGATCGGGTCGGTTGGAGCGGCCGTTGTAGGCATGGTGTTTTTCAAGGAAACGAAAACGCCGGTTCGCCTGTTTTGCATCATGGGCGTTATCGGCTGTGTCATCGGGCTTCGGCTTGTGGAGTAAACCGCAGTATACCTGAATATGGCATCGGTGCAAACCCCCGCTTTGCGGGGGTTTTTCGTGCTGAGATCCGAAATGCGGGGCGGGTTGTGCCAAACCGCTGGACAAGAAAAAACGGTTTCATGCCGGAAATGATCATCGATTGTTCAGGTTTTACATACATATTTCATGAACATGGAACGTTTTTAACAAAACCGGTTTAATGTAGGACTTGTACTTGAGACAAATTCCAAGCCAAGACATGAAGGAGAGGATTAGGCGAACGTGGTTACGATTGCTGATGTAGCAAAAGCTGCGGGGGTTTCGAAAGGTACGGTATCCAGCGTGTTCAGCAAGAAACGTCCCATCAGCAAAGAGGTCACGCAGCGTGTGCTTAAGGCGGCAGAGGAATTGAACTACAGGCCGAATTACTGGGCAAGGAGCCTCGTAAACCGGAAAACCAACATTATCGGGCTGAACATGCGAAGCGAGAAAATGCCGCTGGACGCGTTCCAGCACGACCTGCTCGACGGCATGATGGAGGTTTGTTATGAACATGGATACCGGATATTGATTAACATTTTGCAGCCTTCCCTGCTGAAGCAGGTGGAGCTTATCGCTTCAGATCCGGTGGACGGCGAAATTTTGCTCGACCCGATTCATGATGACCCCCGAATTGAAGATCGGCTGAAGCGACACGTCCCCATCGTTGTGGTAGGACGCCCATCAGGTGAACGGGCCGGACAGGTATGCTCCGTCGATAACGACAATATCGCGGCAGCTGCCAAAGCGGTTAGGCTTCTGCTGTCGCAAGGGCACCAGCAGATTTTATTTCTCAACTCGGCGAAGGACCGGACTGTGGCGGAGGATCGGGAGCTGGGTTATTATTTGGCCCATCGCGAAGCCGGTGTTAATCCGCTGGCAGGACTAATCCTAAACAAACCGGATGACGATGGAACCTCGATCCGCTTCGGATACGAGATGACCCTGCAGATGCTTCGCGAACACTCGGGAATTTCCGCCGTCCTGGCGGACAACGAATCGATGGCGATGGGCATTTATCAAGCGGCGGAAGAGCTTGGTCTTGTCATACCCGGAGATCTTTCGGTCATCGCTTTCAGCGGCGGCGAGCATTTCCCGCCCGCGATGCATCCGCCATTAACCGGGATGAGGCTGGATGCAAGAACGATCGGCATGGAAGCCGCCCGCCTGCTCATCGAGCAGGTGACTACTGGCGCAGCTGGGGTTAAGCGGATACTCCTTCCGTCCGAACTGGTCGAGCGCGGATCCTGCGCATGCACCCATTAAACCGTTAACACATTGCTATCTATAACAAAAATCATTGTTGGAGGTGTTTTGAATGAAAAGAAAGTCAGGCATTTTGATGGTAACGATGCTGGCGGGTTCACTCCTGCTCTCGGCATGCAGCAGCAGCGGTGGAAGCGACACGGGTACGACGGCGGAAGGGGGAGCGGATTCCGGCAAGCAGCCGGAAATGAAGCTTCGCATTCTCTCTGCCAACGTCGGCGGGAAAACCCCGGATGAGATGAAACAGTTCGAGGCCGAGATTAAGCGGTTAACCGGCATTGACGTAACGATCGAAAAGCCGGCGAGCGACTACGACCAGAAAGTCCTGACCGTACTGGGTTCGGGTGAGAAATACGATCTGATTGAGCTCAGCGATCTGGGCAAGCTGGATCAGTTTGTCGGTCAGGGAGCGGTGACGGATCTAAGCGATTTTGTTAAGGGTTCGAGCACGCTCTCCGATCCGAAGGTAATTCCTACTGCCGAATGGGATCAGCTAAAAGACAAAGATGGCAAAATCCATGCCGTTTTCACGAAATTCCAGGGCGGCACGATGCCGATCGTCCGTAAGGACTGGCTCGATAAGCTGCATCTCCAGGAGCCGAAAACGCTGGACGACTATTATCAGGTGCTGAAAGCTTTTAAAGAGCAGGATCCGGATGGCAACGGCAAAAACGACACTTACGGCTTGAGCACGTCCGGATTATATGACATCCAGGGGTTCATGAGCGCGGCCGGATTGAAGTACCGCTATGTGATGAAGGACGACAAACGGACGATCCCGTATGCTTCCGACGAAGCGATCCCGATGTATGAATGGTTTGCCAAGCTGGTTAAGGAAGGCATCATGGATCCGAACTTCGTAACGAACGATACGGGCAAAATGCGCAACCTGTTCCTGACTGACCGGGTCGGCATGGTGACGTATTGGGATGCCTGGGTCGGCATGTTCAACAACCTGCGTAAAGAGCAGGATCCGAATACAACATTCCAGGCAGAAGCGATCGCCAGCGCCGCCGGTCCGGACGGCAAGATCCTGATGCGCCGGGGCGATCCTGACTTCTGGATCGTGCCGCAAAATGCGCCGCATGTGGAAGCGGCCGAGAAATTCCTGGAATTCTGGAACTCCCAGGACGGCATCACCCTCGGCAGCCTCGGCATTAAAGATGTTGATTATACCGAGAGCAATGGCCAATATACGCTGACGGCGGAGGGCAAGGAGCACAACATGGACCATGGCGTGCCGTTCTGGTACAACGAAAACATCAAGTCCCCGTTTGACAAGTTGCCCGGTGTCGAAGCCGCCCAAGAACTGGTCAAGCAGAATGCAACGCTGGAATTAGCCCTGCCGGGCTGGCCGGACGCGGAAAAAATCGTGCAAAATTACGCGCTGAAGGCCATGTCCGGCGAAATGCCCGCCGCCGATGCCGTCAAGAAAATGCGGGAGGAACTGAAGAGCGCGAATTTGATCGACGAATAGCTCCCGCGGTTTGATTTTACCCGATAGGATGTGACGTTAGACAAGATGAGAGCGATTCGTAAATACGGCGTACTCTATGCCATGATGCTTCCCGTCGTCATTTACTTTATCATTTACGGTTATTATCCGCTCGCGAGGGGCCTGCAGATCAGTTTTCAGGACTACAAGCTGATGGGAGAGCGTCCCTATATCGGATTCGCGAACTATGCTGCGGTGTGGCATGATCCGTTTTTCTGGAAAGCGCTGGGCAATACGGTGGTGATCGGGGGAGGCATTCTGGTCTTCGGATTTGTCGCCCCCCTGGTGATCGCCTTGTCCCTGAATGAAGTCATGACGGCATGGTTTAAAAAAACGGCGCAGATGCTGCTCTATATCCCGCATTTGTTGTCCTGGGTCGTGATCGGGGGAATGTGGATTTTCCTCCTTTCGCCCGACACGGGGATCGTCAATTTGGTGCTGCACAAGGTGGCCGGCATTGAGCCTATCCATTTTCTGGCCGAGTCCACCTGGGCGAGATGGGTCATGATCCTGGTCTCGACGTGGAAAGACATGGGGTACAGCTGTATCCTTTTTCTGGCCGCAATCGTTTCGATCAATCCGTCCCTGTACGAAGCGGCCCGCATGGACGGGGCCACCAGAGGGCAGCTTGTGCGTTTTGTGACGCTTCCCCAGCTGAAAGGAACGATGAAAGTGATTATCCTGCTGAATACGCTCGGGGTGCTGAGAATCTTCGACCAGGTCTTTGTCCTCCGCAATCCGTCGACCTCTTCCCAGGTCGATGTGCTGATGATGTACACGTTTCAAAAAGGCATCATGGAAATGCAGGTCGGCGTAGGGGCGGCCGCGAGCTTTTTCGTGCTGGTCTTTACGCTGATATTGACGCTTGCCGTGCGGACACTAACCCGATTTGACGAGGTGGAATAGATGATGAAACATGCGAATTACGGTTTGAACGCCAAACGGATGACGGTGTTCGATTGGCTTAACGCCTTGTTCATTATCTGCCTGATGCTGACGATGATCATTCCCTTCCTGAACGTCGTATCGCTCTCGCTGTCCTCCGGGGTTGCGTCCATGAGGCCGGATATTATCCTGTTTCCCAAAGAATTCAGCCTGGATGGATACCGCACGATCTGGAACAGCCTGGATCTATGGCGCCCTTTCTTGAACAGCACGATCGTGACCGTCTTCGGAACGCTGCTGCATGTGCTGCTGTCGTCGCTGGCGGGCTATGTGCTGATTCATCCCCGGGTACCTGGAAAACGGCTGATGATCACCTTCATCCTGATTACGATGATGATTCCGCAGGAGGCAGTGCTGATTCCACTGTATGTGGTCAACAAGGACTTTCATCTGATCAACACGCTGACCGTGCTGGTGCTGTCCGGACTCGTCTCGGGATTTTCGATTCTACTGATGCGGAACTTCTTTATGAGCATCCCCTACGAAATTTCGGAATCCGCCAAGATCGACGGTGCGGGCGACTTCTGGATCTTCGCGGCCATATATATGAGGCTGGCGACCGCCGGATTGGCTACCGTGACGCTGTTTGAGTTCGTGGGACGCTGGAACATGTTCACAGCACCGCTGATCTTCATCAATGACAGTTCAAAATATACGCTGCAGGTGGCTCTGAAAGCCATGATTATCGATTCAAGCACGTCTTCCAGCAACTACCTCATCACCACAAATGTGAAAATGGCCGGAATCATCATTGCCATCCTGCCGCTGATCGTTATTTATCCGTTTGTGCAGCGGTTCTTTATGAAAGGGATCATGCTGGGTGCCACGAAAGAATAATCGAACGAAAGAGGGGAGCACGTATGCAGGCACATGTGAAAGAGACGGAATCTTTGCCGGTCGTAACGATCGGGCGGCAAGTGAACATATCTCCGGAAGAGGAGAAAACGTACCTGGAAGTGAGCTTTGACGTTCCGGCCGATGCCGAACGGATCAGCGTCGCCTATCAATATGACCGTGCAGACGGGAAGACGGTGATCGACCTCGGCCTGCGCTCACCGGAGCGGATCGTCGGCTGGAGCGGCGGCGCCAGAACGGAAATGTTCGTCGGGCTGGAAACCGCGACGCCCGGATATGCATCGGGCGATATCGCCGCAGGAGAGTGGGCCGTTCTGCTGGGAGCTTATAAAGTGCCGGATGCAGGAACGGAAGTTTCGGTCTCCATCCGGATTCATTTGAAGCATAAACGATGGATTTCGGGCGATCTGCATGCCCATACGTATTACAGCGACGGCAAACACAGCGTCGGCGAGGTGTCCCGCTTGTGTCTGGACAAAGGACTTGCCTTTCTTGCCATGACCGACCATAATACGTTCTCCCAAAACCGGAACACCCAGGCAAAGGCGGAAGAGCTGCTGCTCATCCCAGGCGTCGAGATGACCAATTATAAGGGTCATGCGAATTTGCTCGGACAGCTGGATGCACTTGAGGATTTCAGGGTGTATACGGTGGAGCAAGCTTCGGAACAGCTGGCCAAAGGAAGGAAAAGGGGAGCGCTTGCGGTGCTGAATCATCCTTTCTGTCCGGACTGCCCGTGGGAATTCGGCTTCGACGTTCCGTTCGACGCGATCGAGGTATGGAACGGGCCGTGGCGGGAACTAAACGAAAAGGCGGTACACTGGTGGCAGGAGCGTCTGGCCGAAGGACGTCGGATCGTGGCTGTGGGAGGGAGCGATTTCCACGGTCCCCATCCTTGGGTTCAGCATGGACGGCCGACCGCGCACGTGCGGGCGGAGTCGCTAACCACAGCCGGTATTCTGGAAGGAATTCGCCGGGGAAATGTTGTACTGACGCTGGATCCGGACTCCACGTTTATCGATTTTCAGATCAATGGTGCTTATGCCGGGGATCAGCTGCAGCGGAACGCTGAGTGTGGGACCGTTCTTCTTGAAGCCGTGATCCGCCGGGCCCGAGGAGATCAGATCAGCCTATGGTCCGACCGGGGGCTGGAGCGACAGTGGACGGCAGCGAATGACGTGCTAACCTTGACCTGCGAGCTGCCTCAGGACCGGCTCTTTTACCGGATGGAGTCCAGACGCGATATGGGGGAACTGGGGGCACAGGTAATGACCTGCCTGACCAACCCGATTTATCTAAATGAATAATTATTGAACTACTTTTATAGCTCGTCACCAACAGGCTATGCCAAAAAGGGTCATTCCGCGTTCCTCGCGAATGGCCCTTTTCGATGTGTTCTTGGGATAAACCTAGTACAAGACTCTCCACAGGTAAAAGGTGGCGTATGACTCCCAGCCCGACCAGCCTGCGGACATCTGCCGGATTTCCGCCTTGGATGGCTTACTGTCTCTCCCTAAGATATGCTTCATGGCGTTGTGCAGCCCGACATCGTCGATCGGAAACGCCGACGGAAACCGCAGGCACCGCATGGATACGTAGTTGGCTGTCCATGGCCCGATCCCCCGGATGCTCGTCAGCATCTTTTCTGCCGCCTGATGGCTTCCCGATTGAAGCAGCCCCAGCTTGCTAAGCTCGCCGGAAGTGATTCGCTTCGCGGTATCGATGAGGTACTCGCATTTTTTGACCGTCATCCGCAGCACAGCAAGATCTTCCGCCGAACAGGCCGCGATTTTGTCCGGTGTCGGATAAATCCAGTACGTTTCGCCCTCGCACTCCACACTCCTTCCGAAGTTCTCCACCAGGCGTCTTTTCAGCGTATAGGCATAGGTCAGGTTGATTTGCTGTCCAAGGATTCCCCAAGTGACGGCCTCGAACAAATCGGGGATGCCGACGGTCCGCAAGCCTCGAAAGGATTGCACGGGATCTTTCAGAAGGGGATCGGATTCCGCCAATCGGTAGAAAGGGGCGATATCCCGGTCGAGATCGAACCATTCCCGAACATAACGGGCCACCTCGGCGCGTACCCATTTGCGGGAAGGGGCCGTTTCGCCAAGAAAACGGACCACCAGCTCCCGGCAGTCCCCGGCACGGATTTCGATCACCGGTGTCTCGTCAGCGACGGACAGCGCTTTGTAAATCCGACCGTTGTCAATCCGGTGCAGGCACTCATTGGTGGAGCGCAGCAAATATTTGAAGTTTTCCTCGAAATTGAACTCCGCCGGGATGAAGAGCTTGATCTCGTGTTTATGATCCTCCCAAGAGCCGCGGGGAAGGGTGGAGCAGCACTTTCTGCATGGACGGTATCCCGCAAGCTCGGCTTCTTCCCTGGTATGAAAGCGGATCGTATTTTCAGGTTTGGGATGACCGCTGCACCATGGAGTGCAGTAAATGTGCATCGTCGTAACGCCCGTAAAATAAGGAGCGTCCCAAACCGAATGCATCGTCTCTTGTCGGCATTGAGTGGACACTGGAGGCCCTCCTTTACATCTTGCTTACGTTACCAGTGTATACCGAAACCGCTGCGCTTTCATTTCGATATCTTGCTTTTACATTCCCAAGTCCATCCCAAGCGGCACAAAGAAGGGTATACTGGGGGTGGAGGTGAGGCTGATGAGAGATCCATGGAATGACCGGGATACAGACCCGGCCGAGATGAAGCGCCGGATAAAAGAGGATATTCCGGAAGAGAAGTGGCAGGCGATCGTCTCCAACGATGCGGCGTATGATTTCCGTTTCTTTTACGCGGTCAGCACGACGGGGATTTTCTGCCGGCCTTCCTGCAAATCCAGACCGCCCAACAAGGAGAACGTACGAATCTTTCAACACGCGGAAGAGGCGCTGGCGGCTCGTTTCCGGCCGTGCAAGCGGTGCAAGCCGACCGGCGAGAAGCTGCCCGATCAGGAATGGGTGAATCAAATCACCGACTATATCGACCGTCATTTTCGGGATAAGCTGTCTTTGGAACATTTAGCTGATGTCTGTCATGGCAGCCCCTTTCATCTGCAGCGGACCTTTAAGCGGGTGCAAGGAATCAGCCCGGTTGAATATATCCAGCGCAAAAGGATACAGGAAGCTAAACACCTGCTGGCACACACGGACCAATCCATCACGGAGATTGCCGCAGGGGTTGGGAACCCGAACGTCCCGTATTTTATTACGCTGTTCAAAAAAATGACCGGCCAAACGCCGCTGGAATTCCGGCAAATATGGCAGCACGGCGCTGCCCAGGAGGTGCAAACGGATGAATATGAACATGACCACGGCAAGCAAAACTGACCTGGCAGCTCTGTATTGGGACAGGCTCGACGGAAACGGCTGGAGCCTTTATGCGGCCGCCACGGCCCAAGGGCTTGGTTATGTCGGTTCCCACGGCGGATCGTTTGATGAACTTGAAGCCTGGGCGGCACAGCGTTATCCGAATCATCAATGGGTTCGTGATGAAAAGACAATGTTCCCTTACATCACGGAAATCACGGAGTATCTCCAGGGAACAAGAGAAGAGTTCACGATCCCGATGGATGACCGGGGCACCCCATTCCAGAGGGAGGTATGGCAGGCACTCTGCTTTATTCCGTATGGGCAGACCGTAACCTATTCCGAGATCGCTCATCAGATCGGTCGGCCGGCAGCTGTGAGGGCGGTCGGCGCCGCAATTGGAGCCAATCCGGTACTGATCATGGTGCCCTGCCACCGTGTCATCGGGAAGAACGGGGCGCTTACGGGATACCGCGGCGGACTGGAAATGAAAGAGAGGCTGCTTGCGCTGGAAGCGGGGCAATCCATCCCGGCTGGGGGACAGCATCATGCCAACTAGCATCCGGGAGCGGATCCGGGGGGTAGACTGGGAGGCGCTTCGGAATACGCTGGACAATCAAGGGTATGCCAAGCTGCCTGCCATTCTATCCCCGAAAGAATGCGATGCGTTGATTGCAACCTACGCCAACGATGAACTGTTTCGCAGCACGATTTCGATGGCCCGGTATCGCTTCGGGAGCGGGGAATATAAGTACTATGACCGCCCGCTGCCAGTGCCGATCCAACAGCTCAGGGAAAACCTGTACCCGGAACTAGCCCGGACCGCCAACCGTTGGCATGAACAGCTCGGCATGGATGCGGGGTATCCGGAGTCGCTTGACGAATTTTTGGAAGAGTGCCATCGGCAAGGACAGCAGCGGTCAACGCCGCTGATCCTGAAGTACGAGGCCGGGGGCTACAATTGCCTGCATCAGGATTTGTACGGCGAAGCGTATTTTCCTTTTCAAGTCGTGTTCGCTTTGAATCAAAGGCAGCGGGATTATACCGGCGGGGAGTTTCTGCTGGTAGAGCAGCGTCCGCGGGCGCAGAGCCGGGGACATGTGATCACGCTCGAACAGGGGGAAGGGCTGATATTCCCAACGAACTACCGGCCGGTTCAAGGGACTAGAGGCTATTACCGGACCACACTCCGTCATGGGGTAAGCACGGTACAGACTGGGATTCGATATACGCTCGGGGTTATTTTTCATGATGCCACCTGAGCGTATCCCCTCCTTTTTTTGAAATGTCGCGAGCCTGTATTGACAACGGTAAACGGAAGTTACAATATTAGGGGGAGATGCAATCGCTTTCAAGGCGGAGGTGTTTGGGCCGGCAGGACATCGTCCACAACCGTGTCTTATCGTTCGACCCGATTAATACCGCATTAGGGAACGCGATTGAACTGCCCGATTTCTTATGGAATAAGAGATTTGTATGGACTTTTACCATAGGATCAAAATACGGGCAGCAACTACAGGAAAGTGTGGGGATTGAATGCCAAATTTATCGCTGACGACGTGGAGCCTCCACCGAAATCTGGGTCCTTTGCGCTGGACACAGTGGGACAATGAGCGGAAGGAACACGTCACCCGGATAGAGGAGCAGCCGGAGAAGCTCTCGCTGATTGAACTTCCGGCTGTACTGAGAGACAAGGGCTTCACCACGATGGAAATTTGCCACTTTCATTTCAAGGATACGAGCAGCAGCTATCTTCAGGAGCTTCGCGAAGCGATTCAGAAGGCGGGGATGCGCTTTTATACTCTGCTGGCGGATTACGGTGACATTACGAATCCGGATGACACGCGCCGGGAAGCAGATATGCAATGGCTGCAGCACTGGATCGATATCGCGTCCGCAGCGGGCGCGGAGCGGATCCGGATTATCGGCGGCGATGCCGATCCCGGCGATGCCGAAGCACTGCGGTTGGCCGCCAGTCAGCTGCAGCGGCTGATCGATTACGCGGCGGATAAACAGGTCCGCATCGTCACCGAGAATTTTCATGCGATGACCTCCACCGCGGACAACTGTCTGGCTCTGCTGGATGCTTGCGGCACCGGGCTTGGATTGACGTCGGATTTCGGCAATTTTAAGGGACCGACCAAGCTTGGTGAGCTGTCCCGTACGATAACCAGGAGCGAATCCATCCACGCCAAGGCACAGCAGGATGAACAGGGCAACCTCGACGATGCGGAATTTATTTCATGTATGGAGCTGGTGAAAGGGCATCGTTACGAAGGACCGATTACGATCGTTTATGACGGTCCCGGCGATATGTGGGACGGCATTGATCGGGTAAGAGCGTTGGTTACCCCGTACTTGGGCTGACGGTGACGTCTCTTGGGTCTGAAGGTTTATCTATCTTAATAAGAGAGTTCAAAAGGCGATTTGCTGCGGGGAACTTCCCAGCGGCAGGTCGCCTTTTTTTATGGAAAATGGCTCGAGCGCGGCCATGGAATAATTATAAAGATGGAATAGATATTAACGAGTTCAGGAATAGAAGAAGATGATATTTTTATGTATTATATCGTAACATTGTTATGTTTCATTAGCTGTACGATCGCGCGATATTGAGACATTTTCACCACGGATGTCGTTTTTGTCGATATAAAGCACCCTCGGTGCACATCATGTCGAAGGGTGGAGGGGGAGAATTTATCGGCTGGATGCTGAATTTCTATTAATCCGGCTTATTTCATCCCTTAATCACAGGGGTACGGAACAATGTTACGTAATGAAATAGACCCATCCGGATGATTTCTTCTGCTTGGCGTTTGCCGTACTCAGATCTTTGATGAACTTGAAGGACGGCGGCGCTTATTTGACCGGAATCTCGAATATGGCTCCATCCAGGAACGGTTCAAACACGCGGTTAGAGCAGGAGATTCAGCATAAAAAAAGCTGCATATTCCAGAAGAAGGGAACGGGTCCCTGTCTGAAATGGCAGCTCTTTTGGGATTAACGGCGTTATCTTGCCAGCCATCCTCCGTCGACACACAGAACATGGCCGTTGACATAATCGGATGCCTGGGAAGCCAGGAAGACGACCGGACCCTTCAAATCTTCCGGCGTGCCCCAGCGGCCTGCAGGAATCCGTTCGGTAATGGATTGCAGGCGCTGCTCGTCTGAGCGGATCGGCGCCGTATTGTTCGTCTCCATGTACCCGGGGGCAATGGCGTTGATCTGGACGCCTTTTCCGGCCCATTCGTTGGCAAGCGCTTTGGTGACCCCGGCAACCGCATGCTTCGCGGCTGTATAGCCGGGCACATTAATGCCTCCTTGAAAGGTGAGCATGGACGCAATATTGATGATTTTGCCGCTGCCGCGCTCGAGCATGTGGCGTCCGGCGAGCTGGCTGAGGAAGAACACCGTGTTCAGATTCAAATTGATCACGTCGTTCCAATCCTGGCGCGCATGGTCCGCTGCCGGCGTACGGCGGATGATGCCCGCATTGTTCACCAAAATATCGATACCGCCGTAATAGGAAAGCGCCTGCGCGAACACTTGATCCAAGGCGTCCGTGTCGCTTAAGTCAGCGGAAATTTGCTCAGCCTTCCCGCCCAGCTTGCGAATCTCCTCGACCGTCCGGTCGCTGTTCGTCGAGGAGATGCATACGACCGAGGCGCCGGCTTCCGCCAGGCCAACAGCCATGCCTTGTCCCAGGCCGCCGGAGGTGCCGGTGACGAGGGCGATTTTACCCGTCAAATCAAACATCGTATATCAGTCCTTTGTATGGGATAGGTTGGATGCTTCACTGCGCATTCGCTACTTCGAGACGGGCGCCCGCTTGGCGAACGGTATCAGCCAATTCGGGGCTGCAGCCCGAGTCGGTAAGGATCGCTTCCACTTCGTTCAGCTTCGCAAACGTCAGCAGGGCGCTTTGTCCGAATTTGTGATGGTCCACCACGGCGTAACAGGTACGCGCGGTCTCAAGGAGCGCCCGTTTGATGTCCAGAAGCTCTCCGGTGTAGATCGTCAGCCCGTCTTCGGGATGCAGGCCCGTTGCCGACAGAAACGCCTTGTGAATATTCAGCCGCCGAACATAGGTGACCGCTTCCGGCCCCGCCAGCATGTTCCGCACGCGGTAGCCTCCCGGGACGACAAGCCGAATGGCGTCCTTGCGGGCAAGCTCCGAAATGATGTGGACATCGTTGGTGACGACGGTCAGGGGCTGGTTATCCAGCGCCTTGGCGATTTCAAGCGTCGTGCTGCCGCCGTCCAGGGCGATGACGTCATTCGGTTCGATGCGCGATAGGGCCAGGCGGGCGATATCCGCCTTCTCCGAAGCGTGGCGCGCCAGCGGTTCCTTAGTGGACAAAATGCCCAGCTGGTCGCTTTGCGCCAAAATCGCACCGCCATGCACCCGCTGGAGCAGACCTTTGTCCTCCAGCTTCGCCAGATCCTCGCGGATCGTCTTGCCGGTGACGTTCAGCTGTTCACTGAGTTCGGCAACCGTCACCTCCTGTTTGGCCAGGAGCAGCTCCATGATGTTTTCGTAGCGGCGTAAAGGGTTCATTGGTTATTCATCCATTCGTTCGAGTTTTATCTTATTTTAATTCATCCATGCCGACAGGGTCCATATCCTCAAAGATTTGGTTCTCGCCGGCCATGCCCCAAATGAAGGTATAGCTGTTTGTTCCAACGCCGCTGTGGATGGACCAGCTTGGGGAAATGACGCCCTGTTCGTTGCGGACGACGAGGTGGCGGGTTTCCTGCGGCTCACCCATGAAGTGGAAGACGTTGCCGTCTTCCGGCATGTCGAAATAGAAATAAACCTCGGAACGGCGGTTATGCGTGTGGCACGGCATCGTGTTCCACATGCTGCCCGGCTTCAAGAGCGTCATGCCCATGACGAGCTGGCAGCTTTGGATTCCGCCGGTATGGATGTAACGGTAGATCGTGCGCTCGTTGGAATTGCTCAAGCTGCCAAGGTTGTTCGGCGAAGCTTCGCTGATGGCCGCCTTAACTGTCGGATAAGCTTTGTGGGCAGGGGTGGAGTTCAGGTAGTATTTAGCCGGATTGGCTTTGTCACTGCTGCTGAACACCACTTCTTTGGCGCCGAGCCCCACGTAGAGGCAGTCCTTCGAATCGATGGTATAGTCCGTGCCGTCTACGCTGATCGTACCCGGTCCCCCGACATTGATGATGCCGATTTCGCGGCGCTCAAGGAACGTATCGGCTCCCATCGTTTTCGGGTCGGCTTCCAGCTTGACACTCTGATTCACCGGAACCGCGCCGCCAACGATAAAGCGATCGACATGCGTGTAATAGAGCGTGAGCTGATCCGCTACAAACATCGACTCGATCAAAAATTCCTGACGCAGGCGAGCCGTATCAAACGCTTTCACTTCTTGGGGATGGGATGCGTATCTAATTTCCATGTTCGTACCTCCATAAGTTCATAATGGTTTATATAAGTTCTATATTGTTCATTATAGTTCATTCACTTGGGATTTCAAGCATAATTTAAAGCGGATACATTCCCACAATTGACCAGCAATTCAGCGATCTGTTATGTTGATCTTGGAATGCAGCGTGGTTAAAACGAATGTTATATAAGTTGAACTAAAGACTACGGAGTGTACTCAACAACCATTTCGATGTTTTAACTTATATAACTCGTACAACGATGGAGGTGTAGAAATGCCTGAAGCGATCAACATCCGGCCGGCGGAGGCTGCGGATCTCCCGTTTTTGTGGGAGATGCTGTACGCTTCCATGTACACGCCGGAAGGAGAGCCGCCGTTATCCCGTGATATCCTTGCACGCCCTGAAATATCGAAGTACTTGGACGATTGGGGAAAGGAAGGCGACATGGCTTTCATCGCCGTCTCCGGCGAGGGTGAGCAGCTGGGATCGGTCACGCTCCGGTTGTTTGATGCGGAACATCCCGGATACGGTTACGTGGACGAGAATACGCCGGAGCTGGGCATGGCCATCCTGCCGGAACAACGCGGCAAGGGGATTGGAACGCTGCTCATGCAGCGGGCGTTCGAGGAGCTGTACGCTGCAGGGATACCGGCCGTATCCTTAAGCGTGGACCCCAGAAACCGTGCGATTAGGCTGTATGAACGTTTCGGTTTTACGAAAGTCGGCATGTCCGGCACTTCGATCACGATGAAAGCGCAGGTTCAGCGTCCGGGCATATAGGGAACCGAGGAATCATTACATAATTGGAAAGCGGGGAAAAAGAACATGAGCCAAAGTGCCAAAAGGCTGGACAAAGAAATTACAAAGCGGGTCAGACTGGACTACTTGCTGCACTTGCCTGAAGCCTATGAAAGTGAGCCTGAGAAAAAATGGCCGCTGATCCTCTTCCTACACGGTTCGGGTGAGCGCGGGAACAATGTGGAGCTGGTCAAGGTGCACGGCATTCCGAAGATCGCGGAACAGGATCCGCAGTTTCCGTTCATTGCCATTTCGCCTCAATGCCCGGAAGACTCGTTCTGGGCGATGGAGGAAGACGCCTTGATGGCTCTCCTAGAGGACGTGGAGCGTCACTATCGAGTGGATTCAAAGCGCATTTATTTAACAGGATTAAGTATGGGCGGATACGGGGCATGGCAGCTGGCTGCGATGTATCCAAATAGGTGGGCGGCGGTCGTGCCGATTTGCGGTGGCATGGAACCGAAATATGCCGAGCAGATCAAGGATATCCCGATTTGGGCTTTCCATGGGGCCAA
The DNA here is from genome assembly GCF_014192015.1 of Paenibacillus rhizosphaerae. Taxonomy (GTDB): domain Bacteria; phylum Bacillota; class Bacilli; order Paenibacillales; family Paenibacillaceae; genus Paenibacillus_AQ; species Paenibacillus_AQ rhizosphaerae. Next base: position 1,838,811 of record NZ_JACHXJ010000001.1, read on the forward strand.
GGACGATGTCGTACCGCTGTCGGAATCCGAACAAATCGTGAAGGCGCTGGAAGAAATCGGCGGAAACGTGAAATTTACGGTGTATCCGGATGCAAACCATAATTCCTGGACCGAGACATACGCCAACAAGGAATTGTATGCCTGGCTGCTCAGCCACTCATTATCTTAAAATAGCAAAAGGATGGATAAGCCCGGTTCTAAGCCGGACTTACCCATCCTTATTTTGTATGCAAGCGTCATGATTTCATCGATTTAACGTTCTGTGACCCCTTAAAATATCGCTTAACCACGTCGTACGCCAGCTTCGGCCTGCGATACCTGTCGACGATGCCCTTGCTGTTTTGAGCACCTGCACGGGATAACAGCCAGCCGGTCGCATCGGTGACACGGCAGTCGCAAAACTGCCAAATATACATGCCTGACAGGAAGGGGCTTGCTGTATATGCAGCGAGGTTGGCTTCAATGATATCCGCCTGCCGCTCCTCGGTGCCGCGCATCCGTGCATTGTCGCGCAAACCGTAATATCCATCCCCGCCGAACTCGCTCATGATCATCGGCTTGCCGGCGCCTCCTGCCCGGTCAGCCCATGCCCGCGCCTGTTCGCAGAGAGCCTTTGGATCCTCGTCCGTATACCAGCCGGGATACAGATTAAAGGAAACGATATCCGCCAAATCAAAGCAGAGCTCCCGCTCCCTGTGATGCGAAGCGAACGTCAGCGGACGGCTGGCGTCCAGCGCTCTCAGCTGCCCAAGCTGCCGGCTGTAGTGCTCCCGGCCTTCCTCCGTATCGCTGGCGCATTCGTTCAGGATCGCCCAAAGGATGATCGAAGGATGATTGTAATGCTGTTCGACCATTTCGCGGTTGACTTGTTCGCACTGCCAGGCGAAATTCGGATTGCGCATTTGCTCCAGGGACAAGCCTCTCGCATGATTTTCCTCCCACACCAGAAAGCCGAGTTCGTCGCATAGATCCAGGAAACGTTCGTCGTTCGGATAATGGCTCGTCCGGACGGAGTTAGCCCCCATATCACGCATCAGGTCGAGATCATGCAGCATCAAAGATACGGAAAGAGCCGCTCCTGCCATCGGATGATCTTCATGCCGGTTGAAGCCTTGGAGCACCACATCTTTGCCGTTGACCTGAAGTTTGCCGTTCTCGGTGCTTACCGTCCGGAAGCCGACCCGTTCAATCAGATCATCGAGCGCCAGGCTGCCCGATTCTTCGTATAGCCGGAGATGAAGCTGATACAGCGAGGGCTCTTCCGGCGACCAGGAAGAAACGTCCGGAAAGGCAAACGACTTTTGCAGCTTTTTTTCAGCCTTTGGCGCCAAGGTGACGGTTCCAAGCGAAAAGTCGATTCCCGCGAGAGTACCGGTTACCTTGACCGTTCGCTCCATGTCATCCGGATTGCTGACGACGGCTTGGACTTCGGCGCTCCATACACCACTATGATGTTCAGGAGTAAAATAAAGCTGCCGCACATAAGGGCTATAAAGCTCCTCAAGGACGACAGGGCGGATGATACCGCCGTAAGTGTAATAATCGTTTGGAATATGCAGGGCGGATTCTACGCTGAAGCGGTTGTCGGCTGCGACGATCAGCGTGTGCTCACCCGGCCGTACATCCGGGATCACCACATCAAACGCAGTGTAGGCGTTATAATGCTGTGCGATTTTCACCCCATCCCAGTAGACGTGGGCCGTATGGCTTACCCCTTTAAAAACAAGCCGGACAGATGCCTCCCGCCGGATATGTACAACGGTTCGATAGGCACCAACGCCTTGATATGTACTGAAATCGGGATGCGTCTCCCAGCAGGATGGCACCGTCATCCGGTAGGGGAAGGTCTGGCCGGCATGAACGGACAAATCGGGTTCGTCGACGACGGTAAAATCCCAAGTGCTTTCTATAGTGCGGCTTAAACGGACTTCATGGTTTACGAATAATCTTTCCACCTTGGCTGCTCCTCCTTGATCTACAATGTACAGGCTCCTAATCCCTTTCTTCTTGCTTGATTAGTGTCGAATGCGGGCGTGGGCTGTTCGAGACTCGCTATTGGACGTGCTCAGATTCATGCTAAGCGATTTCAGTTGGGGGATCAATCGGAATAAATTGATGTAATGTGGATTTTTTTGATTTGCGGCCTTTTTTACCACGGAATGTTCAACCGCATAAAAACGGAATCCGCTGGAAACGCTACTTCATATCTTTGCCATCTAAAACTGACCTGTCTATGTACATAAATACGAAAAAGGAGAGCTGCAGCATGGACCAACAACAAAAACCTATGGAACATGGCACTTCGGTGACCGGTTCCGGCGATGCCCTTGATCGCCGCATGGCTCCGGGCGAAGACGAAATGTCTCTCACCACGCGCCAGGGCCATCCGGTGAAGAATAACCAGAACATGCGGACAGTGGGAAGCCGCGGACCGGCAACGCTGGAAAACTATCAATTTATCGAAAAAATTACGCATTTTGACCGTGAGCGCATTCCGGAACGCGTCGTGCATGCAAGAGGAGCGGGAGCGCACGGATACTTCGAGGCCTACGGCAAGGTTGGAGATGAACCGGTTTCCAAGTATACGCGGGCGAAATTGTTCCAGGAAGAAGGCAAACGAACACCGGTCTTCGTCCGTTTCTCCTCGGTTATCCACGGCGGCCATTCCCCGGAGACGCTGCGTGATCCGCGCGGCTTTGCCGTGAAATTCTACACCGAAGACGGAAACTGGGACCTGGTCGGGAACAATTTGAAAATTTTCTTTATCCGCGACGCCATCAAGTTTCCTGACATGATCCACGCCTTCAAGCCGGATCCGGTCACGAACATCCAGGACAACGAGCGGTTCTTCGATTTTTGCTGCAACTCGCCGGAAACGATGCATATGGTGACGTTCATTCAATCCCCATGGGGCATCCCGGCCAACTACCGGCAGATGCAGGGGTCAGGGGTCAACACGTATAAATGGGTAAATGCTGAGGGAGAAGCGGTATTGATCAAGTACCACTGGGAGCCGAAGCAGGGCATCAAAAATTTGACCCAAGCCGAGGCGGAAGACATACAGGGGAAAAACTTCAACCATGCGACCCAGGACTTGTACGAAGCGATCGAGCGCGGCGATTATCCGGAGTGGGAGCTATTCGTGCAAATTTTGAGCGACGACGACCATCCCGAACTGGACTTCGACCCGCTGGACGATACCAAGCTGTGGCCGAAGGAGCAGATTCCTTGGCGACCGGTCGGCCGGATGGTGCTGAACAAAAATCCGGAGAACTATTTTGCCGAAGTGGAGCAGGCGGCGTTCGGAACCGGTGTGCTCGTCGACGGGATGGATTTTTCCGATGATAAAATGCTTCAGGGACGTACGCTGTCCTATTCGGATACCCAGCGCTACCGTGTTGGGCCGAATTACCTCCAGCTGCCAATCAACGCGCCGAAGAAACGGGTGGCCACCAATCAGCGTGACGGCCAGATGACGTATTATGTGGATATGGCTCCCGGGCAGAATCCCCATATCAATTATGAACCGTCCTCGCTGAACGGTTTGAAGGAAGCTCCCCGGAAGGAAATCGACTACATGCCGCATGTGGAAGGCAAGCTGATGCAGGCCAGCATCGAACGAACCAACGATTACAAGCAGGCCGGGGAGACGTACCGTGCGTTTGACGAGTTTGAAAAGAACGAGCTGATCACCAATCTGGTTAACGCGCTGTCATCCTGCAGCCCGGTCATTCAGGAAAAGATGATCCACCATCTGACCCAGTGCGACGAGGAATACGGCCGGCGCGTCGCCGAAGGGATCAAACAGCATGGACCAAGCAGCCACCATGGCCCGCTGGGCGCCACTCACACTCATGAAGCGGTGGAGGAAGCCGAACGGAAAGGCCACAGCACCGACTCGTATTGACACCATTCATGCATCTAAAAAAGCACGCAAACCTAAACGGTCTGCGTGCTTTTGTCTTCTCGAAATTTTTCTCTCGCATCGTAATCTTTCCGGGCTTGTTCGATCTGAGGATAATGCTCGTTCAGCCAATGGTTAAGTTGGCGCAGGTAGGGGATCAAGCTCTCTCCTAGTGGAGTCAGGGTATATTCCACCACAGGCGGAATCTCTGGAAGGACACTGCGCTCAATGAGTCCGTCCCGCTCCAGCTGGCGGAGCGTCTGGGTTAGCATCTTTTGGGAAATGTCGGCGATGCTTCGCTGAAGCTGACCGTACCGTTTGGTGCCTTTCTCCAATACGAAAATGATGAGGACCGCCCATTTATTCGAAACGATTTCCAGTACACGCCGAGCCGTGCAGGACGTGACCGAAAATACGGGTTCCGCTGCTTTTATGTTTTCCATCATCCACCTCCTAACGCACCTACAGGTTCGTAACGAACCGAAAAGTGCCTTCTTTTCACATTGTACTCACTGTATTAATCTATGTCTACCAACCCGAACCCCCCCTCCACAATTTTCCAGAAACGGGTGGATCCCTTATTAATTTCAAGGAGGCTTTATTTATGAATAAAAATCATCACCCCCTTCGTGTCGGAATCATCGGTGCCGGTTTGAACGGTGCGTGGGGAGGACGGGCACACATTCCGGCGCTGAAAGCGCTGCCCGAGTACGTTGTGACCGCCGTCGGGGCGTCGCGGCAGTCCAGCGCGGAAGCGAGCGCCGCTCATTTTGGCATCCGGCATGCCTTCTCCGATCCGTTTGAGCTTGCCCTGCATCCAGAGGTCGATTTGGTTACCGTATCCGTCCGGGTTCCGGAGCATGACCGGCTGATTCGTGCTGCACTTGAAGCCGGCAAGCATGTGTACAGCGAGTTCCCGCTCGGACGAACGACCGCGGAATCAGCAACATTGCTGAAGGCAGCCCGGGAACGGGGAGTTCGCCATTTCGCCGGGCTGCAGTCGCGCGCCAATCCCGTCATCGGCTACGTCCGGGAGCTGCTGGCAGAAGGTTACGTCGGGGACGTGCTTGCCGTTCACGTCAATTACGCCGTACCGACCTATCCTATCCGTTCCAAGCAGATCGACCAGGGGCATGTGTATTTACTGGACGATGCGAACGGAGCCAATCAGCTGACGATCGCCGGTGGACATCTTCTGGATGGGATCATGTATCTCTTTGGTCCGTTCTCCGAAATTTCGGCCATATTGAAGACGCAAGCGCAGCATGTCCCAGTGGAAGAGACGGGTGAAATCATCCGTGCGTCGGCACCGGATCATGTCGTGATCAGCGGGATCTTGCCGGGCCAGGCCGTATTCAGCTCTCAAATACGCAACGTACATGCGGGAAGCTTCGCGATTGAGATCAACGGCACGAAAGGGGATTTACACATCCGCTCACGTCAAAATTTTATGTACCAAATTGATGACCTGACCGTGCTGGGGACGCAGGGAAGCGGAGAGCTAAGGGAACTGACGGTGCCTGAGCATATCCTTCTGCCTCCAGCCGAGCTGATGGGAACATCCGCTTACAATGTGGCGGGGATTTACCAGCAGATCCACCGGGATTTGGCGAATGACACGCACGAAGCGCCGGATTTTCAAACCGCGCTTGCGGTTCACGAGCTGCTGGATCAGGTGCGGAAGGCAGGGGAGACAGGGGCAACTTTGCGGTTAGAACCCGGATATGCGGTTTGACCAAGGGTCCGTTTGTAGGGGAGATGGACGCAGGAGACATGAAATGATAAGTTGGTAGAAGAATATCATCATCAAGACTTTTCTACCTTACGGAGGTCAATGAGGTTATGGCAAAACCCGTCGTTTTCTTGTTTCCCGGTCAAGGCTCCCAATATTACCGGATGGGAATCGAACTCTACGAACGGCATCCCGGATACCGGGAATGGATGGACCGCATGGATCGGCGGCTGTACCCGTCGGCGGGCAGGTCTGTCGTTATGGAATTGTACGGCAGCGGCCGTAAAGCAGAGGAACCGCTGGATCATTTATCCTACAGCCATCCGGCCATCTTTATGGTCGAATATGCCCTGGCGCAGGTGATGATGGAAAACGGAATCTATCCGGATATCGTGCTTGGGACGAGCTTGGGCGAGTTTGCGTCCTGCGCCGTTGCCGGCGTAATCGACTGGGAAACGGCTTTGAAGCTTGCTGCCGCTCAGGCCGACGTGGTGCAGCATACTTGTGAGCCGGGTGGCATGATCGCCATCGCAAGTGATCCCGCGATGTTCGGGCAAACCGCCGAACTGTATACGCATACCGAGCTGGCGGCCGTGAATGATCATTCCCACTTTGTCGTTTCCGGCGCAGCCGAAGGTATCCTGCAGGCAGAGGCGTTTTTGAGGCAAAATCGAATCGCCCATCAGGTGCTGCCCGTGCGCTACGGATTTCACTCTGCATCGATCGACGCAGCGGAGGCGGCGTATAAACCCTACCTGAACGAAATCCATTTTAACCGGCCGCAGGTGAAGCTGGTGTCCGGCCTGTACGGAATGGGCATCACGTCGTTATCTTCAGACTATGCCTGGGATGCGGTCCGCCATCCAATCCGGTTTCTGGAGGCGATGCAGCGTCTGAACCCATCGGAGCATATTTGCGTTGATCTAGGGCCGTCCGGAACGCTGGCCAACTTCACCAAGCATCTGTGGAAACAGGTATCCGGCGCTGAAGTATACAGCGTGCTCAGTCCTTTTCAAAAGGATTGGGACCGGCTCCAAGCAACGATACGCCGAATACAGCAAGCATAGACGCAGTACGAGTTCATCCTATTCCTGTAAGCAGGGATGGGATTTTTTTATGGGAACAGTATGATTGGCGAAAGCACGAATGTCCTTGAGTGACATTCAAGAGGTTGAGAATTCATTTGTTAACATAATATTCATTATGTTAACCAAGACGTCGTTTTTCATTTTTTTAAACATTTATAATTGATGGGTTTTGATTGACTAGCGGGCGATTACTCTTATCATGATGTTGAACGTATTCAAAAATCTCGCCATCTGGATGTAGTACCGTAAGATTTGTGCCCGTTGGAACTCTAGTGAGATCCCGAAAGATTTTGCAACCTGAACTCTTTAGGTAGTCATAAAACTCATGAATGTTGTCCACCTTGAACGTGGCCTTGGTCTTACGGAATGGCTCCAATGACTGATTCGATCCAGCCAAAATCAAAATGTCGCCTCAGATGCTAATTCCAACCCCACTGCTTCAAATTTGAATCTAAAAGTTGAGACTTCCCTCAACAGGTCTCGTAGAAATTAAGGGACGTATCCATATCTTGACTTGGAGTCAGCTCCAGCGTTTACAATACAGGGGAAGGGCGGTGAATTTTTGTGTATACCATTCGGGAAGCTTCCACAATGACAGGATTTAGCCTCGACACACTGCGTTATTACGAAAAAATGGGGCTGATCCATCCGACGCTGCGGAAAAGCGGCGGCGTAAGGATGTACAGTGCTGATCATGTTCACCATATGATGTCGATCAAATGCTTAAAGCAAAGCGGCTTATCGCTGGAGGATATTAAGGAGTTCATTGCCGACGGGCAGTGTTTCAGAAATAAAGAAGCTTTGGACGATGAAGAGCTGAAGTTAATCCAAAGCCGGATGTCCATTTTATCGGCTCAATTGGACCGGTTGGAGGAGCAGCGGCAGGCGCTGGACAAGACGATCTCGGAAGCACGGACCAAATTGGACTATTACGAACAGCTTATGCATTCCTAACAAAGAAAAAAATGATTATTGTAACTCCAATTTCGTGGAGCCAGGACAGCCTCAAAGGGCGTCTTGGTAATCCGCACAGATCTTGGTTAACATAATATATATTTTGTTAACCGTCTTTTGTTAACCCCGTAAATAAACAATGTAATGCGAACCATGCTTGTTTTGTTTGTGTTTGTGTTTACATCCCTTGATGGTGGTCTTTTTTTGCTTGGTTTCGCGCCACTTTGATCCGGTTTCCGCAAATCTTCATGGAGCACCATTTCCGTCGTCCCGAACGGTCGACATAGAGCAGGACGCATTCGGGATTGGAACACCGATGAAGATACGCTAATTCACCGGCTCCCAGTAATTGGAGCGCATCCAGGGCGACCAGGGACAAGACGGCATCTACATCAGACCCCAGCGGAACGGGAACGAGTCTTCCGTCAATGAAGTGATAGGACAATGGAGCGTTGGCAATGCATTCTTCCATGAGGCGGATCCACGAGCGGGTGACCTCTTGGCCGTCAGCCAGCCGCTCGTACATGTCTCTGACGACACCCCGAAAATGTTTAACTTTATTCAGTGCTTCTTCCGTAATCACCGATGGTTCATGCTTAAGTGAAGGCAGACTTTCCTTCATATTTAATACATCAAGCCAAGCGGTTAAATCATCCGGACGAACCAGCAGATCATGGCGGATGCCTCGGCGGACTAACTGGGTATTGACCAAATCCAGTGAAGGATGACCGGAGACCAACGGAAACGAACCTGTGTTATTTAATGTCATGAAGTTTTCCTCCAACCGGCGAATTTTTAAACTAACCTAATAATAATGGATTGACAGGTTAATGAAAAGTACATATCATACTAACCATAACGACTGCATTTTTGCGGTTAGTTCCTATGATGAGGTGAAGTCCATGTCTAATGTCATTAAACCCCCTTTTACCCATGAATCGGCACTTGCCAAGGTAAAAGCTGCCGAGAACGCCTGGAATACAAGAAATCCGGATCTGGTGGCGAAGGCTTATTCTCACGACTCGGAGTGGAGAAATCGCACCGAATTTTTTAAGGGCAGAGAGGCGATCCGTGATTTTTTGAAACGAAAGTGGGAGAAGGAACTGGATTACAAGCTGATGAAGGAGCTGTGGTGTTACGAAGACAATCGCATTTCGGTGCGTTTCGAGTATGAATGGCGGGATGCTGACACGGGACAGTGTATGAGAACGCATGGAAATGAGCATTGGGAGTTTGATGAAGAAGGACTGATGCGAAGACGGGATATGAGCGCTAACGATTATCCGATCCAGGAATCAGACCGCAGGTACAGATGATTCTCATTACAAGCACGAAGGGCGCCAACCGAGTGGATGGACGCCCTTGCGTAAGTTCTTATGTCATTTATAAGTTAACGATTCAGCTTAGTAATATGAAGTGAAATCGAGTTTTCATGAGGACGTTCCAGTGCTTTTCTGTTCAGCATCAGGTCTTGCAGGTAGGAAGATATTTTGGAGTCGAGTTCTGCAATAATGAGCGATTTCATGGCTTCAATGTCCTCTTGTGCACAAAAGGTGTGGTTTGAAATCAGCCCGTTGGCATAGGTTTTGGTGTCGTCTTGAATAACACCGAGCTTTTCTTTATAAACTCGCTTGACGCTGGCATCTTCCGACTTGATTTCGTAATAACGCCCGGTTTCCTTCAGGAGTTTCCATTCCTTGACGCAAACGACAAGCTGATCCTTATGCACAATGCCTGACACCTTAAATAAACGGATCGAGTTGTTCATGTAGTTAATTACTTCCTTCTTCCTGAATTGTCTTGATTTTATGCAGCCACAGAAGGCCGCTATACATATTATCATTCCTTGATATTGGAAGCAAATGCTAATTGTTGGCTTGCCGTGTCGGAAGAGATTGAAAAAAAGCCGCGCGGCCTAAAACGGAGGCTCTTGCGGCTGGTTGATAGATAACTGATAATTATTTTAGGCGGATCAAGGAATTAATGATCCCTGATGTAACGTCGGCGAGCTTAATAGCTCCATCCATTTTTTGATGGCCGTGATTAAGATAATGACACCCAAGATAAGCATAATGATCGAGAGCACACCATTGAGAACGTTATATCCCGAAGCCTCCGGATTCAAGTACACGTGACGTACCATCCAATAACCGGCGTAGTTCACCGTGACATACAGGTACGCAAGCGGAATGATGCAGGTCAGTGCATAGATCGGCTTATCCGCAATTTTTAAAATAACGGTTGCTCCGATAATCAGGCCGATGGAAGCCATGAGCTGATTGGAGACGCCGAACAAAGCCCATACCGAGCTGATATCACCGGAAAAGAGCAAATATCCCCACATGAAGCAGGCGAGTGCACTCGCAAAAATATTGCCGGGCAGCCAATCGGTCCGCTTCAGCGGTTTATAGAGCTCGCCGAAAAAGTCCTGGATCAGATAACGGGAGACACGGGTCCCGGAATCGATCGCTGTCAGAATGAATACCGCCTCAAACATAATGACGAACTGGAAAAAGAACGGTGCCAGATGGCTGAACCACGGAATTTTTGTGAAAATATATGACATGCCGACGGCGAGCGTAACCGCTCCCCCAGTGCGGCCTTCTAGATCCATTCCGATTTCCTTGCTGAGCTGCGGCAAATTTTCCACATGCATCCCAAGCGTCTGGAACACGGCCGGGGCGGAATTGATGGCGAAATAGTCGGCGGGATGCAGCGCTGTGGCGGCGATCAGCGCCATGATCCCGACAACGCACTCGACGAGCATCGCACCGAAGCCAATGACTTTGATGTCAGTCCATTGATTGATCATTTTGGGCGTCGTTCCGGAGCCGACGAACGCATGAAAACCGGAAATGGCACCGCAGGCGATCGTAATCGAAATGAAAGGCCAGACAGGACCTGCGATGACCGGGCCCCCGCCACCGGCGAATTCGGTAAAAGCCGGAAAACGGATCACCGGGTTAATGATAAACACACCGGCAATAAGGGCGACGAACACGCCGATTTTCATGAAGCTGCTCAGATAGTCCCGGGGAGCGAGCAAAAGCCATACCGGCAGCGCCGCCGCAAAGAAAGCGTAAATCGGCAGAATCACGGCCAGCGTTTTGGCATCCAGCGTCAGCCATTGGGCGATGGCCGTTTCCTGAATATAAGGACCGGCAAATACGCCGATCATGAGCAGAATAAATCCTGCGGTGGTCGCGGTCTTCAGCTTGCCGGTTTTTTTGTAGTACAGGCCGACGCCCATGGCAATCGGAATCGTAATGCCGACGGCGAAGGTACCCCAAGGATTGTTTTCAAGCGCATGGAGCACGACCATGGACAAGCCCGCCATCGTTATAATGATGATAAACAGCATCGCCAGGCCGGTGCAAAAGCCGGCGACCGGTCCAAGCTCCTCCTTGGCGACTTCGGACAGCGACTTGCCCTGCTTGCGCATGGACGCGTACAGGACGACCGCGTCATGTACGGCGCCGCCGATGACAGCTCCGATCAGCAGCCACAATAAGCCGGGCAGATAGCCGAACTGGGCGGCCAGGATCGGCCCGACCAGCGGCCCCGCTGCGGCAATTGCCGCGAAGTGATGGCCGAAGGTAACCCATTTGTTCGTCGGTACGTAGTCCTTGCCGTCCTCGAGGGCATGGGCCGGCGTAGGGGTGCTATTGCTGAGCTTCAACACCTTGGCAGCCATGAACGTCCCATACAGGCGGTAGGCGATCATGAGAATACAGATGGATGCAATGACGATTGTAACCGCATTCATTTTTGGAGTTCCTCCTTTATTCACACCCCGCTTGTCACGGGTGAATAGATGTTATCCGTACTATACCTGATGAAAATCGATCCATGGTGTTTTCAGGCTGAAAAGCCGGAAGGAAAGGATGAACAGCAAAAAGAAAGCGGTGAATGGCAGGCAGATGCAGTCAGGGTGAACCATACCCATGGACCAGACATGGAAGGGACACCAGCCACCTGCCGCGCTAAAAGCATGACCTAAAAATGATGGTAAGTCGGCTGATCCTCAGCTACAATCCGAGCAGCTGCTTCAATTCCTTGGTGAAGGACCGGCTGACGGGGACCTTGGATTCGTCTTTCATGATGAGGATACAGGCGGAGTTGAACCACGGCTGAATTTCGGTGACCGCGTTCAAGTTCGCAAGGTACGACCGGTGCACCCGGACGACGGAAGTTCCAGCCAGCCGGCGTTCCAGATTGACCAGCGGCTCATTCAGCTTGTACCGGTCGCCTGTCGTGACCAATTCGCTCTTACCGTCCTCGGATCCCACATACACGATGTTATCGATATCAATGAGCAGAATCCGCTCCTCCGCGCTGACCGCCAGCTTGCCTGTACGGTCGGGTCCCAGCGGGGGAGAAGGGACTGCCCTTTTCTCACGAGCGGAGCGGAGCTTCATGACTTTGTCGACCGTTTTCCGCACCCGTTCTTCCTCGAATGGCTTCAGAATATAATCCAGGGCATTCACTTCGAATGCCTGCAGTGCATACTCATCGTAAGCCGTGGCAAAAACGATATCCGGGACTTGCTCCAGAACCGAGAGCTGCTTGGCCAGCTCCAGTCCGTTATCCTCCGCTAACTGGATGTCGAGAAACACGACGTCCGGTGCCGTCTCCGCAATCGATTGCAGTGCCGTCTCCAGCGAATCGGCCTCTCCGATAATATGAACCTGTCTGGTACGGCCAAGCAGATAAGCCAGTTCATCCCGGGCGAGCGGCTCATCGTCGACAATGAATCCTTTAAGCATGCATTTCCCTCCTATGTGCAAGATGTAATGGCAGCGTGATCACGACCCGGGTTCCAGGGGTGTCCGCATCGCTTTCGATTCGGAACGAGCCCTCGCTGCCGTAGATCTCCGCGATCCGCCTACGGATATTATGCAGCGCCGTGCCGGTTCCATCTTCGGAATGGACGGCCTGCTCACCAAGCCGGTTTAGCAGCTCCTGCGGTATGCCTTTGCCGTTATCTGCCGTAACAATCATGACTTCATGGCCCTTCTGGCCCGCGGCAATGCATACACTCCCTTTATGGTGGGCACCAAGGCCATGGAAGGCATGGCGCACGGCGTTTTCGACCAAGGGCTGCAGCGTGAACGGCGGAATCTCCAAATCGGCCAGTTCCGGTTCGATATCGAATGTCATCTCGAATTTGTCAGGGAAGCGCGCCTTTTCCAGCGTCAAGTAGGCTTCCACATGCCTCAGCTCCTGGCTGAGCGGAATCAGGATCTGCCGTGCGCCATGAAGGTTGCTGCGGAAAAAGATTCCGAGCTGAATGAGCAGCTCCCGCGCCTTGTCCGGATCGGTCCGGCACAGCGCCGAAATCGTATTGATCGCATTAAACAGAAAGTGGGGATGCACCTGCGCCTGGAGCGCTTTGACTTCGGCATCCTTCAGCAGTCTGCTCTGCATCTCCGCCTCAGCCAGCTCGAGCTGTGTGGAAAACAAGCGGCCAAGACCTTCCGCCATTTCCCGCTGTACACGGTCCAGCCGTTCCGGGTTCGTATAATAAAGCTTCAGCGTCCCGACGGTGCCGCTCCGCACCTGCAGCGGCAGTACAATCGCAGCCTGCAGGCTGCAGCCGTCATGGAAGCATTGAATGTCTTCTTTCGACGTCGCAACGGACATCCGTCCCTGCTCCAGTACGGACCGGGTAAGCTGAGTCGCCAGGCTGTGGAGCGGTACATGATGGTCCGAGCCCGCACCCACATGTGTAAGCACCTGTTCCCGATCCGTAATCGAGATTGCATCCGCATCGGTGGCTTCCAGAATGACGCTTGCCGCTTCCCGGCACGATTCCGGGTTCAGGCCTTGGCGAAAAAAGGGCAGGGTCCGGTCGGCGATATGAAGCACCTGGTTGGTCTGCAGGGCACGCGTCCGCTCCTCCTCCTGCAGGATAGACTGGATGATCAGCATAAACATCAGCGTGCCGAACCCGTTCATAACGATCATCGGCAGGCCGATGACCGAAACCAATTGGACTGCGGCGTCAAAAGGGCGGGCGATCAGCAAAATAATCCCCATCTGTACGCATTCCATCAGAATTCCGATGGCAACCGCGCGCCATGGTGCGCCGGGATCGGACCTGCGGAACCGCCTGCCGATCCAGCCGGTCACCACGCCTGCGAGGATGGTAGATATGGAGCAGGCGACAGCGGTATAACCGCCTAGCGTCAGCCGATGGAGGCCGGCAATCAGCCCGGCCCCGAGTCCGACCAGCGGTCCGCCAAGCAAGCCGCCGATGGCTACGCCCATAATCCGCGTATTGGCCAGTGCGCTGTCAACCTGCACGCCAGCCTGCCAGATTTCGGAGCCGATGGCACCTCCATGAATTTCTACACCGGTGTAGTTACTGATCATGCCGAACACGCCAAAAATGACGATCAGCAGCAGCTTCGCGGGAAGCCGATCCTCATGATGCAGCGTCTGGCGGAACGACGGCATTCTGGACAGCAAAAAGGCGACGATAATCAGGATGCCGACTCTTTCCAGCATAAGAGGCAATAAATAGAACATGTCAGCATCATCCTCCGCAATCGTTCGTTGTTCGTTGAGTTACCTGCGGAGCTAGTATAATCGGAAATTGCAGCGTTTTCAATCGGTGCTATTTCGACAGATTGCCTCAATCATTTAACTACATGAACGACATAGTGGGACATACCAGGATGTCGAACACAAGAACTTTTTGCGATTACCCAAGAAATAATTTGATGATCTGAGCGCGGATTTCACGGTGAGGGAACTTCTTCAGCACATTCAGCAACGCTTAGGTAAAGAAGGACCTGAAGCCGAGTCCGCATGTGGAGCAACGCCAGGGCAGCCGGACAAGGCGATGTCCTCCTAGATCTCGATAGTCAGATTTCAATGTAGTCGTTAAGTTATAGCTGCCGAAAATTTCACTACTGCGATCCACGACATTTATGATCCTGTGGTGTTCTGTTATTGGTTCCGATGCCTAAACAATGGGCCTGCGAATCAGACGGCGGCGATCAGCAGATCCATCATGCAGACGATCAGACAACCCGTCCTTGAACAAGCGGAGTTATTGTTCCAGCCGGCTGGAGTTGCAGAGAAAATGAAGCCCAATACGGTGCTCGAGAGCTCCAAGTGATCTGTGGGTTACAAGATAATGATCGTAACCATCACTCCGGAAGCACAATGGGCGAGGAACACAATGATGTTATCGACCAAAGCAGCCGTCCTTCGGCCCGGCTCGGCCCAGTCACCGAAGATCATCAGCAGAAACCCGGCAGTATAGACCCACCAGGATTGGCGAAGGACCGTTTCCAGGGAAATGAACAGGATGATTACCATGATACCCTGCAGCGTGATGGCCGCGATCAGCCATCTATTCTTGTCGGCCCGATCCATCAATATGCGCCTATGAACATGGCGGTCAGCAGAATGGGGAGAGCATCAATTCCGCGCATGATAGACATGAAGAGCAAAGATTATGTAAGATTATACATAGGAGGGTAGCGCCAGTTCATATATTTTCGGTAAAGCCGTGATGGCGCCGGCAACATGGTAGCTATGTTCCGCAAGACAGCAGGCGCTCGAACCTCGCCAGGCACCTGCCGAATACATGTTTCAATACCTCCTCTTTACGTTTCATACAAGTCAAATTATAATTTTGAAAAAGGCGAAGGGAAAGGCGAAATCATCATGCTGATTTTTCACCTTTTTGGCGAAGGAGGGGAATTCATATGGACGTTGTCCATTACTACAATAAACTGAATCAACACTTTGCTTCCGAGCCCCGAGGCTCTTCGATCCAGGTGACGATGCAGGAGCTGGAGGACATATGGGAATGCACCCGGCGAAATGCACAGCTGCTCGTTCAAAAAATGAGGGAGCTGGGGCTAATTGATTGGCAGAGCGGATTGGGGCGGGGCAATATGTCGCGGCTCGTCATGGTTGCGGATGCACAGGAGCTTGTGCTGGAAAAAGCGAAAGAACTGGCTTTGAAAGGACATGTCGGCGAAGCGTTCGGGCTGCTGCATGCACATACGGATCCCTTGACCGAGTCCCAATTTTCGGATTGGCTGGCCGGGCAGTTTGGTGCGCAGAAGGCTTCCGACCACAAGGACGTTCTCCGATTCCCGTTTTACCGGCCGGTGCCCGATCTAGAGCCGCTGTTCGTCATTCGCCGCACGGAGACCCACCTGATTCGACAGATTTTGAACACGCTGGTGGAGTTCGACACGGCCGGTCATGTAATTAAGCCGGGGCTCGCCCATTACTGGGAATCGGATCGCGGGTATACCGAGTGGACCTTTTATTTGCGTAAAGGAGTACTGTTTCATCACGGGAAGATAATGACGGCTGAAGACGTCCAATTTACGTTTGAGCGTTTTGGGCAGCTGAATCCGCCGGATTGGTTCACAGCGAATGTAGAAAGGGTAGAGATCCTCAGCGATATCAGCGTGCGTTTTCACCTCAGTGAACCTAACGCCCTTTTCCTGCATTTACTGGCCTCAGAACGCTTCTCTATCGTACCTAAGGATCTGGACCGCCTTGCGGCGACCCGGGATATTCGGCGGATGCCGGTAGGTACGGGCCCATTTATCATCAAGGAGAACAACGATAATGGCATCATCCTCGAAGCGAACGAGCGGTATTTCCATGGCCGGCCGATGATGGACCGCATCGAGATCTGGGTGTGGCCGAACTATTTGGAGCATCTGAAGCCCGACAGACTTCAGGACCGTGACGCGCAGGTACTCTATTTTGAACCGACGGATAAGAAGAAAACGGGCCCTTTGCTAACCCGTCTTGAAGAGGGCAGTACCTATCTGACTTTCAATCTGTCGAGAGCCGGAATTCTTCATGACGTTAAGCTTCGGAAGGCTATCCATGCAGCTCTCAACCGCGAACGGATGGTCAAGGAACTCGGAGGAAGGAGAGAACAGCCATCCTCGGGCTTTAATCCGTATGACCATGACGAGGCGTACGGGCGAGGCGGGGAATTGATGCTCGCGAGAGCCTGCCTGGCCGAATCCGCCTACCGCGGAGAAACGCTGACCCTGTACACTTACGAAATGACCAGCAACGAGGTGGATGCCGAATGGATCCGCCGGGCCTGCGAAGACATCGGGGTGACTGTGGAAGTCCATGTGATGCCGATCCGTGAGCTTACGAATCCATGCGTCATAAAACAGGCCGATATGATTTATGCCGGAGAGGTGCTCGGTAACGAACCGTCCGTGTCTTTGATCGAAATGTACCGTTCGCATTACGGATATGTCCGCAACCACTTGGACGAAGCCGTGAGGGACGGGGTGGACCGGGCGCTGTCCGAAGTTCTGGCGGAACCGGATTACACGGTTAGAAGGATTTTGCTGAGACGGATTGAAGACCAGTTAAAGAGAGACCATCACCTGTTATTTATGTACCACAGCATCCACATCGTCGGACATGATCAATCCCTTGGAGGCATTACTCTGGATGCCTGGGGTAAAATCAATTACAAGGATGTGTGGGTCAAGCGCTGAGGTTGCAGGAGCATGCAAGGCGGGACGGGCGTCAATGCATGAAGAGGCCCCTTTTTAATAATGGCAGGGGCCATTCGTCCCCATACTTCGGTCTGACATACAGCCTGTAGGGTATGTGTTATCGTAAGGCTACCGTCTCTACAATTACAGATGAAAAGGACAGGGATCACTGATGGATATCGGATTTATGGACTGCATCGTGTATTTTCATACGAATCCGAGCGACAAGGATCATAAGGAGGGATTATTTCTATCCCACACCCACCCATCCGCCGAGATTACCCTCCTGGTGAGGGGAGAGGGTTATTATGCCGCAGGAGAACAGAATGTTGAAGCACTTCCTGGGGATCTACTGCTGATTCCGGCTGACCTGAAGCACAGCTACGTCTGCGTCAAAGCCTGGGAAGGATACTCGCTGCACATCTACGACCAGAATCTTCCCCCTTACTGCCAGTATTTAATATCGCATGCGTTTTCGCAGCGTCCGGGGCCGATCCTGAAGGCATCTTTGACCCCTGGCGCCGTGGAGCGCGTGTTAGCCGCCATGCGCCAGATCGAGGAAGAATGCAGGCGGGAAGTGAAGACCGAATATTCCTATGATCTGCTGCGCAACGCTCTGGAAACTCTGCTGCTGGCTTATCATACGGGAGCCTGCGATCAAGCGGCTGAAGTTCCCTCAGAGCATCCTGAAGAGCAAATGATTCAGGACGCGCTGAAGGAAATTCACCAAAATTACCATACATCGCTGAAGGTGTCGGATTTGGCAGCAAACCATTATCTGTCGGAAAGCATATTTCGCAAAAAGTTTACCGACCGCATCGGCATGTCACCCAAACAGTACATTATTTCCCTGCGGATTGACGAAGCCAAGCGGCTGCTGCACACCTCTCGCAAGCCCGTTGAATTTATCGCTTCCGAAGTCGGCTTCAGCTCGTCCAGCCGTTTTCACGACTTGTTCGTCAAGCATGTGGGGATGACGCCGATGGAATGGAGGCGGAGCGGGGAAAGTTAATGCCATAAACAAGCATGGAAGGTCCTTGTTCAAAGGGCCTTTTGTGTTTAAGAGGAGGTTCTGGCTGCTTTCAAGCCATTTGGTAGAGAATGAATATAAATATTTTCGACCGTCGAAAACGAAACGATTCTATACATTTTCAGGAGACGATGTAAGCGTTTTTATGAACTTGATTTTAGAATCGTTCGCTATAATAGGGAATACTCCGGGAGCCAATCTTCCGGAGAAGATAACCTAGACGGGGGGAACTGCATGAACCTCTTGAGCGGACGCAAAAGAATATCAGGCCTTTGTTTAAGCATTGTGCTCGGAGCCAGTATGATCGTCTCAGGCTGCGGCACCTCAGCTCCCGGCCTGGTGGACCGGCTCAGCGCCGGCGAAGTGAAAGATATGCAGCAGCCGGTTCCGGATGCGCAGATCAAGTACAACAAGGACAAGATTTGGCACGTCTTGGGTGGATGGCCCAAGCCCCCGCTGTACCAAGGCAACCCGTTCGGCTCCGGAGGAACCGGGGATACGAACAACCGCTACATGTTTGAGGGTCTTTTCTTCTTTATCCGGTCAATGAACAATGTGTACAACCGGTTGGCGGAATCCTCCGAGGATACCGAGCAAACGACGACCGTACATCTGCAACAGAACGTAAAGTGGCATGACGGAGCCCCTTTTACCAGCAAGGATGTATGGGCGTACTACCGGCTGAACAACGGGGCCGAAGTGACGAAGTACCTGACTTCGATCGAAACCCCCGATGACTACACCATTGTTTTTCACTGGATGAACCCTGCGCCGTATACCGAACTTAGAAAGCTGCTCCTCGCCCAGGATCTCCAGGGCCAAATCCCTTACCACATCTACAAGAAATACGTGGATAAGGCCGATGCTTTGCTGAAAGAAGCGAAACCGCTTACAGACAAATCCAAGGACGGACCGTTTAACTTGGATATCACGGATGAGCTCAGCAAAAAAATCGCCCTGAACTGGAATGAATTCACCCGTGCGGGCCCGAAAATTCCGGTCGGCACCGGACCGTATAAGTTTGAAAAAGTGACGACGACCGATATGCTGCTGGATAAATTCGAAGATTACTGGAGACCCGACGCGGTCCATTTTGACAAGATCTGGATCAAAAACGTGCCGGAACTCTCGGCGCAATACGCTCTCGTCAAGGCCGGCAAGCTCGACTGGTACGACGGCACCCCGCCGAAGGACATCCTGGAATCGCTGCTGAAGCAGAACAAAGATCTGCTTCACTACCGGATGTATGATCCGGCGAGCGTGGGGCTGATGTACAACATCCGTAACAAGCCGTTTGACAACCTCAAATTCCGGCAGGCGCTGACCTATGTGCTGGATAAGAAAAAGCTGCGTGAAATCGGCAACTTTTATGGCCAGGAGTACCCGAAAATTTCGATGACGGGCATCATGCCTTCGTCGCTTGAAAAAGAAGTCGATAAATCCGTGCTTGATCAGATGACCGATTATACAACGAACCTGGATAAGGCGGCCGAACTGCTAAAAGAAATCGGCTGGACCAAAGGATCCGACGGCTTATGGCGCGATCCTGACGGCAAGGTGCCTTCCTTCATCATCGGAGCGCCGAACAACTGGGCACCAGGCGTGAACTCGGCGCAGATCGCCGCGGAGCAGTTCACCAAATTCGGCATTCCGACCAAGCTGAAGGCCGTGGACAGCACCATTTACTTCTCCAACGCCGACAAGGGACAATACGATATGTCCATGGACTGGGTTGACGTATCCTGGGGCTTCCAGAATCCGTGGAGCTCGATGCGGGTGCTGTTCTGGCAGGGAACGAAAACGAAGGTCGGCTTCCCGAACATCAAGAAGAAGGACGCGGACGGCAACGAAGTCGATACCGGTAAGCTCGATCTGAAGCTGAAGGGCATCGACGGCAAAATGTACGATATCGATAAGGAAATGAAACGGTATCCGTATGTTCAGGACGAACAGGAACGCCGTCAAATCGTTGATAACCTCGCCTGGATCGCCAACGAAAACTGCTGGGGTGTGAATTTCTTCCAGAACGCCACGGGCGCCTGGATAAATACCAAGATGATGTCCGGGAACTTCCCGATGATGGATCAAATCGTTCAATACAACCGGGATATGCCGCTTGCTACCGATCCGGATGAGCAGATGGCCATCACCCACCTGAACAACGGCTTCAACTCAACGTATATGCCGGAAGAGTATTGGCCGCGATAAGGCCGCAACGAGCCGGATAAACACTTGGAGGTGACAGGAATGAGCCTGAAAGGGGTTTTAAAAAGAATCGGCGTTTCCCTGATCACGGTCTTCCTCGCGATGCTGCTTACGTTTTTCCTGCTGCGGATGACGCCCGGCAGTGCAATCGATACGTGGGCAAGGGATTTTGCCACCCAGCGGGGGATGAGTCTGGAGGAAGCATACCGCCAGATCACGGCCATGATCAATTACAATCCGAAGGAGCCGATCTTCACGCAGTTGGGACGGTATCTGGGGGGGCTGCTGCACGGCAATCTGGGCATGTCCATGATCTATCAGAACGTTTCGGTGAATGAAATCATCGCCAACGCGCTGCCTTGGACACTGTTTGTGCTCAGCGTGTCGCTCGTCATCAGCTTCCTGATCGGCATTAACCTGGGCGCCATGATGGCGTTCAAGCGCAAGACGGTACTAGATCCGATCATCTCGATCTATGCGATCCTGACCTCTTCGGTGCCCAACTTTATCGTCGGCATCCTGCTGCTGGTTATTTTCGCCTTTCAATTCGGCTGGTTCCCGGTCAACGGGGCCTATGACCCCATCGTGGAACCCGGCTTCAACCTTCCATTTATTCTAAACGTGCTGTATCACGGCGCGCTGCCGATTCTGACCTATGTCATTACGACGATCGGGACATGGGCGCTGACGATGAAGGGGAGCGCGGTCAACGTGCTGGGCGAGGATTATATCGTCGCCGCCAGCATCCGCGGAGTCTCCGAACGGACGCTGATGAGCCGCTACGTCAAGCGCAACGCCATGCTGCCGCTGATTACGACGCTGGCCGTCAATTTCGGCTTCATGCTCGGCGGATCGCCCCTGATCGAAAATGTGTTCAGTTATCCCGGCATGGGTTACTACATCGGGCAAGCAACGCAGCAGCGCGACTATACTTTGATGCAGGGCTTGCTGCTCGTGACCAGCTTAGCGGTCATTCTGGCCAATCTGGCCTCGGACCTTATTTATGCCAAGCTGGATCCCCGAGTCAAGCTGGAGGAGGGCTGACGGATGAGTCAAGGATTTATCGATTTCTGGCAGACGATGTACCGCAACAAGAAAGCGTTCTCAGGCATGATTATCCTGGCGATCTTCATCTTTATGGCCATCTTTGGACCCATGATGGCGTCGCTGGACATGACCGTCAACTTCGATGGCCGATATAAGAGCCCGTCGTTCGCTCACTGGCTGGGCACCGACTACGGCGGACGGGATACGTTCCTGCAGCTGGTGTACGGCTCTCGGGACGTACTGTCGATCGGGCTGTTCGCCGCCCTGTTTACGCTGGTACTGGGATTCGTGATCGGAGCGGTAGCGGGCTTTGCCGGAGGCAAAACCGATACGGTGCTGATGTTCATCACCAACCTGTTTCTGACCGTTCCGAGCTTTCCCGTGCTGATGATCGTAGCTGCGCTTGTGCAGATCAAAAATCCGATCATGTTCTCCTTTATTCTGGCGGCATGGTCCTGGGCGCCGCTTGCCAGGGCGATCCGGTCGCAGCTGCTGTCGCTGAAAAACCGTGATTTTATTGTCGCCTGCCGGATTATGGGGCTTAAAACGCCTTATATCTTGTTCCGGGAAATTCTTCCGAACCTGACACCGTATCTGGCGATCAACTTTATCATGGCGGCCCAGGGGGCCATCGTTGCCAGCGTCGGTCTGATGATGCTCGGTCTTGCTCCATATTCCCCGACCAACTGGGGGATGATGATCCAGCTGGCCGTACAGAACACCGGCGGCATCTTCAACCCCAAAGGCTATATCTACCTGATCTCGCCGATCATGTGCCTGGGGCTGTTCCAAATGGCCTGCATCTTTTTCAGCAACGGGCTGGAAGAGGCGCTGAATCCGAGACTGAGATCGTAAGGGCCGGCGATGAAGGAGGAGAAAATGATGGAACCATTGGTGGAAGTGAGGGGGCTGACGATCGAATTCCCGATGCGCGCAGGACTGCTGCGGGCCGTCGATGAAGCGGATTTTGTCATCCCCAAGGGACAGATTACCGCCCTGGTCGGGGAGAGCGGAAGCGGCAAATCCACGATGGCATCCGCCATCATGCGGGCGATTTCGGTTCCCGGACGCGTGTCGGGCGGATCGATTACGTTTGACGGCCGCGATGTGATGAGCCTAAGCAAAAAAGAACTGCAGGCGTATAAATGGGAGCAAGTGTCGATGGTGTTTCAGGCAGCGCAAAATGCGCTCAATCCGGTCGTCCGGATCAAGGAACAGATCATCGAGACGTTTCGTGCCCATTCCAAATCGTATACGGAGAAGCAGATGGTGGATAAGGCGCGGAATCTGTTCGACTATGTCCGGCTCGATCCGGACCGGGTGCTGAATTCGTTCCCCCACGAGCTCTCGGGCGGGATGAAGCAGCGGGTCATGATCGCCTTCAGCCTGCTGCTCGATCCGCAGCTTGTCATCCTTGATGAGCCGACGACGGCGCTGGACGTCATTACGCAGGCCTATATCTTCGATATTTTGAAAAAGATCCACAAAGACATGAATATTACCATGCTGCTCCTGACTCACGATATCGGCGTCGTCGCCAAAGCCGCCGACCGGGTCGGCGTGATGTATGCTGGCAACGTCGTCGAAGCCGGCGACGTCTACGATATGTTCAAGCGGCCGAAGCACCCTTATACCGCGAAGCTTATGAAAGCTGTTCCAAGCTTGTATGAAGACGTGTCGGAACGGAAGGGGATCCCCGGATCACCGCCGGATCTGCTCAACATGCCGCCGGGATGTCCGTTTCACCCGCGCTGCGAATATGCGCATGCGAAATGCAAGGAACAGAACCCGGTCAAGGTATATACGCCCGCCGGGCATGAAGTCGCTTGTCATTTATACCCGAATCCCGAGTCGGTTGCGGAGGTGCGTACGTCATGAATGCCAGAAATATCGAATTTGAGGCGGAGCCCAGACAGAGGCTGCGGGAAGCGGCCAGAACGGAGAATTCCGAGGTGCTGATGCGGCTCGATAACGTGAGCATGTACTTTGAACGGAGCCAGGGCATGTTTGGTCCTCCCCAGAAGGTGGGCGCCGTCGTCGATGTCAGCCTGGATATTCATCCCGGCGAAATCATCGCGCTGGTTGGCGAGAGCGGATGCGGAAAAACGACGCTCGGCAGCATCATCACGGGCCTGCAGAAGCCGACTTCAGGCAAGGTGCTGTACAAGGGGCAGGAGGTAACGAAGCTGAGCGGCGAGAAAGCGAACCAATTCCGCGGCGACGTGCAGCTGGTGCAGCAGGATTCCTACGCTGCGCTGAACCCGATGCGGACCATTTACCAGTCGCTGTCCGCCCCCATCCTGCAGCGTAAAATCGTCCGCGGCCGCAAGGCGGCCCGGGCGCGCGTCGTCGAGCTGCTGCAGACCGTCGGCCTGACGCCGCCGGAACGCTTCCTCGATAAATATCCGCATCAGCTGTCAGGCGGCCAGCGCCAGCGGATTCTGATGGCCCGCGCTATTTCGCTGAATCCGAAGATCATCGTGGCCGACGAGCCCGTATCCATGATCGACGTGTCGCTGCGGATCTCGATCTTGAACCTGATGGCGGAGCTGAACCGCAAGATGGATATCGCCATCATCTATATTACCCATGATCTGGCAACGGCCCGCTACATCGCAGGGAGGGGCCGCATGGCCGTCATGTACCTCGGACGGGTGATGGAGCTTGGCGGCGTCAACGATGTCCTCAGCCAGCCGAAGCATCCTTATCTGCAGGCGCTGCTGTCCGCCGTCCCGACGCCCGATCCTGAAATTGCCAAGGCGATGTCGGATCTGCCGCTGCGCAGCTTGGAGATGCCGAACGCAGCCAAACCGCCGTCCGGCTGCCGCTTCCATCCGCGGTGCCCGATGGCCACGGATCGCTGCTCCTCGGAAGAGCCTCAGCTCCGCTCGGTAGGCTCGGAGCAGACGGCTTGTCATTATGCGGAGGAGGCGCATGAGCTGTGGCAGCGCAAAATGGCTGATATCGGCGCCATAAAAAGCGTGTGATGGGCGACTTCGGAGCACTGTCCAGAATCGTACTTTCGATGTCGCTAGTCCTGCTGCTGCTCTGTTTCGTATCCCTGACGGCGGTACAGCCCGGCACCGGGCCGTATGTGGTGGTTGTTCTGTCGGTTTGGATCAATATCATTCTCTCCGGATGCATCATTCTCGCTTCCGTTTGGCGGAAAATGCGGGACGCCAAGCGCCGAAGATTGGAGGAGGCGCAGGAACCGGAAGGGAAATGAAACCCGGTTGAACAGGTAGAAAATCCCGATGATTAACGGGATGAAATAATGGTCGAATCACTGTGGAAAAGCACGATTCCTGTAATGGGAAACGTGCTTTTCGGTTTCATGGGCACGAAGTTAACGGAAATATAGGAAAATACACCTTATAATTAATGTCATTAACTATAAATATCATTAATGAATATTCCTTCCCATTCCCATCAAGTCCCGGAAGAGTCTTGCCCCGTGTCTATAGGCTGATATCAAGTTGAATCAAATTTGAAAGCTACTTCAAGATACCTTCAGCAGTTTCTGCGTGCAGCTTAATGAATTTTATATTTCACTTCGGGTTAAACCCGTAACCCTTGACTGTAAATTTACGTTGTATATAACACGTATATCCAAAACGTCTACGGGAAGGAGCGGGAACTTGGAAAAGGAACACAAACAGCTTCTTATTATACTAATCAGTGCCCTGTTTGTTACAGCCTTGGTCGTACTCCTTATTTTGCGTTCCGGCCATTTTTTAGACCGAAACCTGCGCCCCAGTACGATGCAGGAGGCGCAAGTGCTCCTTCGAAGCGGGCTTCGGTTTCCCGATGAAGATCAGATTCGGTCTGTTCAGGTGTATGACGATAAATTTATGGAACCGGAGATTCGAATCAGTTATTCGAATGGATTGCGCTTGTCCGTCACCCGGCTGCGTGGTCCGTCCCCTTATCCGGTTCTGTCTCACCAAAAAACCGTTCCATCCACAGATAAGCTTCGCGATGACCGAACAGATGAATCGGTGTATCGTTTCGTAAAGGATGGTTTTCGGTTTTCGGTTTACGCTGTACGGAGACGTCTCGGAACAGATTATTTCGGATACTGTCCAGCAGCTCTTCAGAAACGAGTGAACGGGGGGCTTTGATGATAGGAGCTATGCACCACTCCAACCGGATTGCGGCGGCATTTCGGCTGTCCTTAGTCCCCTTGGAGGGGGAAAATAGTCCAGTTTTGGTTTGTATCCCCATATTCACTGCCCAACCCAAGACGAATATAAGGTATATTGGGGAGAAGCGGATCTCATATCTTCGCAACTCTTGTCAGGACAGCCCCTCAGAATCAGGCGGATGCCATGAAGGAGGAGATTGAAACGGATACGATCTGGAACATCCGAAACGGAATCAGGGATATCGCCGAAGGGGTGTATCGATGGGGGCAGGAAACACTCCGGCGCCTTCCCTGGCTCAAAACCTTATATACGATATGGTGCTGGATATCCCTTTTGTTTTTTATCCTAGGCCTGTTCCTGTACCGGGATTCACGCACGATGCTCGTTCAGTATTTATGGTCTTTTTATGTCATGCTGCAGTTTTGGTTTCTTTGCCGGAGCAAAACGTTTACCTGGAAACAAGCAGCGATGTTTATGCTGCTGGGCATCTTTCTCGTCATCCCGGTCACGGCGCTTACGCTGCTCGCAGCGCACGGTCTGTTTGGCGGGGATACGCGGGAAACCTGGTCCCAGGCCGTCCTGACCCCGATCTTCGAGGAAGTGTGGAAGCTGCTGCCGCTTGGTCTGTTTCTGCTCTTTTCACGGCGCGCCTCTTCCATGAGTCTCGCTGATTATACGCTGGCCGGAGCCGGGGCGGGCGTAGGTTTTCAGTTGATGGAAGAGCTGACACGACGCTGGCTGAACTCCGGCATCATCGGGCGGAGGTACGGCTACAGTGTGACGATGCTTGGAGGAGAAACGATCCATTGGGATTTTTGGACGCTGTTCCCCGGCCGGTTTGAAGAAAGCATCTTTCCGACCATCATGTCGGTCAGTCATCCCGTGCACACCGGTATGGTCGCCCTAGGGCTCGGTTTAGCCGTACGGTACAGCAAGCGGCTAAAGGCCGCCATCTTTGCCCTGCCCGCACTGCTGCTCGTCTGGTCGATCATTGAGCACGCCGCTTATAACGGCCAGGGCTCCTTGCAGGACTGGTTTATGAAGATCAGCGAATTGACCGGCAGCGGATACCGCACGAAAGGCGTGTTCCTCCTGATGCTGGCCATTGGTCTCATTCTGGATTACGTCTCGTTGAATCGTGTGAAGAACCGGCTTCCAAGAATGGAAGGCGAAGGATGGATCAACCCGGTGTCAGAGCTGTGGTATATGCTGGAGTCTCTCTTGACCCGCAGGGAACGGCTGACGAGCGTCATGTCCTGGACCCGGGAACGCAGGGAACTGGGGTTCTCGCTCCTGTACGGCAATCCGGAAGCCGCCGCGCTGCAGGGCGACCTCCAGACGAGGATGCTGAAACATTTCCGAGCCGCCGCCGGTGTAACCGCGGTCTTTCTGGTGTTCGCCGGGCTAGCGGGCTTCGCCGCTTATTTCCAGGCTAACGTCCATCCTGCCGATCCGGCATGCTTCTCGTGCATGTTCGATTCGCTGCAGAACTGGTGGGACCGCCTCGGTTTTTGGGAAAAAAGCGCCATCGTGCTCGGGGCATTCGCCTTGTCCTTAGTGTTCGTCAGCTTCTGGCCGGCGCTCGGCATTGCCTTAACAGCGGCGAGCATCCCGGCAAGCGGCCACGAAATCGCCAAAGATATCCGCGATCCAAAAAGGCTGCTCACACCCGAGAACGCGATCTCTGCGCTGCTCGCGCTGGCGCTGAGCCGTGTTCCGTTCGGCAGGCTGGCCGAACGCTTCGGCAAGAAGGGCGGCAGCAGGCTTAAGGATTGGCTGGAGAAGCTGCTCAAACGGCAGAAGGAACCGAAGCCCGATCCCGAGCTGCCCAAGAAACCGCATAAGCCGGATGGGGAGGATCCACCGCCAAAGAAGGAAAAAGATCCTGAGGAGCAGCCGCCGAAGAACGAAGCGGAGGATTATGTGCATTGGAGCAAAGCGAAGTACCAAGGGGTCGAGCTCCACGATGCCAAGAACGGAGCACTTGGGGAATTTGACGGCGTTGATCTGGAGAAGGGCGTCTTCTATGAGGCCAAATCGGCCAAGGGCTTGGACCGCATCCATCCGAAAACGGGCAAGCCGCAGCAGACGCCGCAGCAATTTACGGATAAGCAGCTGTACCAGAAAACGAAGGTGCGGATCAACAACCTGATGCAGAAGGCAGTCGGGACGCGAACAACGCCTGATGGAACGGCGGAAATCCCGACGCTGGAGCAAATCAAAGGAATCCGGCATTTCGAGTTTCAGCTGGACGGGGACTCGCCTGCTTTACGGGCAGCCGCAGAGAACAGCTTGAACAAGCTGCGTCAAGAATTTCCGGATTATACCTTCAACATTCGATTTGGGGTGAAATAACATGTCAATCAGCGCAATTATTGTGGACCCGGAGGACGAGTTTGAACGGTCCTTTATGCTTCCGGTGGCGACGGAGTCCTTTTTCCAGAAATATTGGGTGCCGGCGGTGGAAGAACTGAACTTGCAGTGGGCCGCACTTTTCCAGGACGGCACGGACGTGGAGTCCGAGGACATCCCGGCTGTCTTGGGAGAAGTGTCCCAGCTTAAAGAATGGGCGTGTAACCATATGCATGGGGACGACCTGGACCACATGTTACGCAGGCTTGAGCTGCTGGAGACGGAACTGCCGAAAGCGTACAGGCGCGGCGGTGCGGTCGTCTATATCGGTTAACTAGAGCGAATGATAGATGATTCTATTGTCATACAAAGTGATTGCGATCAAGTCCGGGTTATATTGACACCGGGCTTGATTGCTTTATCCAGATCACGTAATGAAAAGGGGATAGGGGGAGAGCAAAGTGAAGCAGCCTTATCGAATGGATGAAGGGGCTTTTGTGCATCACTTGAATGAGGCTTACGGGATCGCTGCCCGGAGGCTTATTTTTATCCCTTATGGGGATTCGGCTTATTCTTACCGGGTGGAGGGAGAAAACGGGACGCGATACTACCTGAAACTGTTTGACCATGGCAATGACAGCCACGGCCAAGGCATCCTTCGCTGCAGACGCTATGTGCCGCTGATGTGGGAGTTGCATCAAACCGGCCGGTTTATGGAGCTGCCTTGTCCTTTCCGAACCTTAAGCGGCGCTTTCCTGCTTTCCTTCTCCGGTTGCACGGCGGTGCTATTTCAATTTATCGAAGGAGAGACCTGGGCTGAGGCTTACCCGTTCTCCAAGCATAACTTGGAGCGTGTCGGACGACTGGCGGCGCAAATCCGGCAGTTGACTCCCTGGACTATCGGATCCGGCCTTTTGAGTGAAACGTATGATGTATCCTTTTCCGAACATTTGAACAATTGCCTGCAGCTGCTTGAGCATCTTCGGCCCGGTGCAAGTCCCGCTAGCCCGGTGCTGCGTGAGCTTGTCATCCCTCAGCAAACGCGCATCACCGGGCTGCTGCACCTGTTGACAGAGATTCGTGCACGTCTCGTGCTTGATCCGGCCCCCCAAGTGCTCTGCCATGGTGATTTGTGGGGAGGGAATCTGATGGAAACCGCAGACGGCCGGCTTATCGTGCTGGACTGGGAAGCGGCCATGCTTGCACCGCCAGAGCTGGATATCGTAGGGTATATCGGGGACGGTCTGGATCATTTTCTCACAGGGTATGAGCAGGAGCTAGGACAACCGATGGAGCTGAATCCGGATCTGCTGCGTTTTTATGCATACCGCCATCATTTGAGAAACCTGACGCATTGGTGCTTGAATATTCTCCATCGCGACCTGGAGCCGGATCAGCTGGAGAATGACCTCGAAATGGTCCGGCATCACTGCTTGAACCGACTGGATACCGTGGAGGCTTCGCTGCTGGATGCGGCGGATCGAAATATTTAGAAGCAGGATATGATTTTAATAGCGTAAACAAGCGATATGCACAGCTACAGCAAGAAATTAATAGATTGCCGCCATTGTAAGCGTTGACATGGAGTTCTTTTGAATTTTTTCATCCTTATCTCAAACCGTTTGCTTCTTTACAGCAGGCATCCGGAAGGAGTAAGATTCAATTCGTAATCGTGAACTTGTGAACCTGAAACGTAATACTCCTTGATCGCTGAATTCTGAAATCAGGAGCGGGGGAACCAAAGGGAAGAAGCAATGCTTCATTCCCAGGGGTGAATCACTTGATGTTCGTTTATTGAGTGTAGGGATACTTTCGGTCCCGAATCCGTCAGCTAACCTCGTAAGCGTTATGAAAGAGGGATTTGTCGTGCGCATAAAGCCACGGGAAGGTCCAGCTTTCCTGCGGCTTTTTTTGTTGTGCCCAAAAAGGGTTGAGCACGTGTCATACGGGTACATCATGAGCATTTCAACTCTAACACTGGCGGTGACAAACATTTATGGCAGCATTGAAAAGACTTCTGATCGGACGGCCGCTGAAGTCTACCGAATTGGGAGAACAAAAACTGAATAAGAAAAAAGCTTTGGCCATTCTATCCTCCGATGCGCTGTCGTCCGTAGCGTATGGGCCGGAGCAAATTTTGCTGGTTCTGATCACGGTCAGCACAGCGGCGTTCTGGTATTCGATACCGATCGGAATCGGCGTACTGATTTTGTTGGCTGCACTCATTTTATCCTACCGGCAGATCATCTTTGCTTATCCGCATGGCGGCGGGGCTTACGTCGTCTCCAAGCAGAATCTTGGAATCTATCCCGGACTGGTGGCCGGCGGTTCGCTGCTGGTAGATTACATTCTGACCGTTGCCGTCAGCGTTTCGGCGGGCACGGACGCGCTGACTTCCGCGTTTCCGGTGCTGCATGCGCATACGGTGGGGATTGCCGTCACCTTCGTCATCCTCATCACGCTGCTGAATTTGCGGGGCGTCACCGAGTCAGCCTCTATTCTGGCTTATCCGGTGTATCTATTCGCCTTTGCGCTGTTCATTTTGATCGGCGTCGGTATGTACAACATCGCGACCGGTCACGTTTCACCGCATTTGCATACGCCGGTCGGGACGCCGGTGGCGGGAATCAGTCTGTTCTTGCTCTTAAAAGCTTTTGCCTCGGGCAGCTCCGCCCTGACCGGGGTCGAAGCGATCTCGAACGCCATCCCGAACTTCAAGGAGCCGGCCCCGAACAACGCGGCCAAAACCTTGATGGCGATGGGGATTCTGTTGGCCGTCCTCTTCTCCGGCATTGTATTTCTAGCTTTTTATTTGGGCATATCCCCAAATTCCCAGGAGACGGTCGTATCCCAAATCGCCAATCAGACGTTCGGGCGGAATTTTATGTACTTTTTTATCCAGGGCACGACGGCGCTGATCTTGATTCTGGCGGCCAATACCGGATATTCCGCGTTTCCGCTGCTGGCGGTCAATTTAGCCAAAGACCGGTTCATTCCCCGAATGTTTACCGTCCGCGGCGACCGATTGGGGTATTCAAACGGAATCATCATCCTTGGATTCCTGTCCATCGTGCTGATTGTCGCCTTCCACGGGCAGACGGAACATTTGATCCCGCTGTACGCGGTAGGGGTATTTATCCCCTTCACGCTCTCGCAAACGGGGATGATCGTCAAGTGGATCCGGGAAAAACCGCAGGGTTGGGTGACGAAGCTCGTCATCAATACGATCGGTGCGCTGATTAGCTTCACGGTGTCAGTGATGTTCTTTGCAACAAAGTTTGCGCAAATCTGGCCGATACTGATCTTTTTGCCGCTGATCGTGTATTTGTTCCACCGGATCAAGAAGCATTATGAGGCGGTTGGCGAGCAGCTGCGGCTGTCGACGTGCGAGCCGGCGGTACCGATTGAAGGCAATGTGATCATTCTCCCCGTGTCGGGCATTACGCATGTCGTGGAGCATTCCCTGAATTATGCGCAGTCGCTGGCGGCGGATCAGATCATTGCGGTCTATATTCCGTTTGAACGGGAAGAAGAGAACCGGTTTGAGGAAAAATGGCAAAAATGGCGGCCCGACGTACGCCTTGTGACGCTGCACTCTCCTTACCGGAGCATTATTCATCCGCTCAGCAAATTTATCGATACAGTACATCGGAAAGCCAGCGAATCCAATTACCAGGTCACGGTGATCATTCCTCAGTTTATTCCAAAGCGGAGCTGGCACAATCTGCTGCATAACCAGACGAGTTTGATGATCCGGACTTATCTCTTGTTCCGCAAAGATGTTGTTGTCACGACAGTACCGTATCATTTAAAAAAATAGCGACGCAGATGGTTCGTCATACCATTCGTAATCAGGCCCCGGCATTTGAGCCGGCGGTCTTTTTTTGCTTGAAAGCAGCGTACATATCTGAAGCGGGAGTGCAGTGCCTTGGGAATAATGGCTGGAGAGTAATGGCTTATTTCCTGCAGAGTAGGGAATCCGTATTTTTTCACTGTGCCGGGTGTCATAGCATGAACGCAACAAAAGTATATCCATCGCGTCTAATCATCGTACATAGAACAGCAACAGGGGTGGAACAGATGAATGTGAAACTAATGACGATATTCGGCGCCGTACTCGGATCTGTGCTCGTATGGGCAGGAAGTGCAGCTGCAGAAGAACGATTTACCGATCTGCAGCACTCGAAGTGGGCGGAAGACGGCATCATCTATATGGCCGAACGGGGAACCGTCGCTGGATACGGTAACGGGAAGTTTATGCCCGAAAGGCAAGTCACAAGAGCGCAGGCCGTCACTTTCATGGTGCGGGAGCTCTACCCGCAAGAGCTGCAGCAAGTAGCCGGCGGCGGCATGACCTATACAGACGTGCCTAAGAACCATCTTTTTAATCTTGAAATTTCCATCGCTGCAAAACATGGGCTGGCCAGCGGATTTCCTGACGGCACGTTCCATCCGGATGCACCGATGAGCCGTACCGAAACGGCTGCGTTTCTTACACGGGCCTATTCACTTGTAAAAGGCCAGCAACCCGTAACATTAACGGATACAGCAAAGCATTGGGCGGCAGCGCCTATTCTCATTATGAGCTCCAACGGATTGATCGGCGGGTATTCGGATGGCACCTATCGTCCGGACCGATCCGTTACGCGTGCGGAGTTTGCCGTATTGATGTCGAGGGTCATTCGCTTCGAACGTCAAGGAGCCATTCAGGCACAGGATTGGGATAAGCTGATATCCTATATGACGGTCAGCGAGCAGGTCGGCCAAATGCTCATGCCTGACATCAGGCAATGGAACGGGCAAGTGACGACTACGGTCAATGAAGGAGTTAAACGCAGCATCCATGATCAAGATTTAGGTGGACTTATTCTTTTTGATAAAAATATCGTAGATGTTCGGCAGGTCACCACAATGACGCATGATCTGCAGATGGAGGCGGGTGACATCCCGCTGTTCCTTGGCATCGACCAGGAAGGCGGCGTTGTGAAACGAATCCCCGGGGGTACGAATCTGCCGGGTCAAATGGCACTGGGCGCAATCGGAGATACGACGCTCGCCGAAGCGGCCGGACGTCGTACAGGGGAGGAGCTAAAGGCGCTCGGGCTGCAAGTCAATTTTGCGCCAGTACTCGACATAAACAGCAACCCAGACAACCCGATTATCGGAATGCGGTCGTTTAGCTCCGATCCGGATTTAGTGACAAGACTGGGTATCGCAGAGATCCAAGGACTGCGGCAATCGGGGGTGATCCCGGCGGTCAAGCATTTTCCCGGCCATGGTGATACGGTAGTAGACTCCCATTTGGGAATGCCGGTGCTTTCGCATGATCGGGAGCGGCTCAATGCGGTGGAGCTCAAACCGTTTCGGGCTGCCATCGATAACGGAGTAGAGATGATCATGACTGCACATATTGCGTTTCCTGCCGTAGATAACGAACATGTCACTTCGCTCAAAGACGGAAGCAGCGTGCCAATTCCCGCTACGTTATCCAAGAAGGTCCTGAACGGATTGCTTCGGAGCGAGCTTGGCTATAAAGGCGTCATCATTTCCGATGCCTTTACGATGAATGCGATCGCGGAGCATTTTGGCGAAAATCAAGCGGTGGAACGCGCAGTTTCCGCAGGTGTGGATATCATCCTCATGCCGCAAGATCCGGCAGCTGCGCTTCAAACGCTGGTGAACGCGGTGAAGAGCGGGAGGATTCCGAGCGAAACCATCCATTCGTCAGTGAAACGTATATTGGAGCTGAAAGCGAAATATGGTTTGTTTGATCGCAGTGAGAGCCTCGCGTCTCAACTGGCCGTGCTTAACGATGTCATTGGTTCCGAGGAGCATCGTACGGTAGAGCGGGAAATCGCCGAGCGAGCGGTTACCCTGTTAGCCGGCCGTGATGGTGCGCAGCCGGATCAAATTCGTCAAGGTGATCGGGTTGCGATTGTCGCGGCCGATGAGGAGCAGGCGAAGCAGCTCGAGAGACAGCTGAAGCAAGCTGCAACTAACCTATCGCTGAAAACAGAAACAGCCTTAGTCGGTCAAGGAAAAACGAATGCAGCGCTTCAGGCGGTGGATCAGGCGGACTATGTCATCCTGGCTTCATATCAGTTCCGTAACGTGGCCAGTCAGTTTGGCTGGACCGATTATCAAACGTTGATCGATGAGATGAACAAACGGAACAAGCGATATACGCTGATATCGCTGGGCAATCCGTACGAGACGATTTATATCCAGAACATGCGTTCGGGGATTGCGGTATACGGCAAGCAGGAGCCCAATACAGCCGCCGGTATCAAAGTGCTGCTCGGCCAACTGAAGGCCGAGGGCATGCTGCCGGTGTCAATTGATTCAAGTACAGTTAAGTGACAATCAATTACAGGAAGTGTATAAGTAAGGGAAAGTACATGTAAGGGAACACGTACGATTAAGAGAACATGTACGAGTAAAAGAAAAGTGTTCAATATAAGCCGCGCTTAGCGCGGTTTTAATGTTTTTAGAATTATTTTAAATAGATGGATATAAAAAATGATTAGGTTGATGATATTGTTTTTTACAACGATTAGTTTAAGAAGTCACTTATAAACATCTGCGTTTCAGATTAATAATTGGCGTTACTATCGTTAGTTTTTAATGACGTGTTTTTATGACGTAAATTAAATGCACAGCAAGTGACGCAAATGAAAAATGAAGCAGTTGATTTACTAATTGCTGGTTGCAATGAAATGAAGCAAGAAGGGACCGCAACATTAAATGCGCTAGCAGGGGTGGCATAAACTGTCGGGTGACAATAACATAGTAACATTAGAAGCCGCTGATTATGCGGCTTTATATATTTATGTTATCAAGTTCTTGTCAAAACACAATGACAAGAACTTGATAACATTCCCGACTGATGACAAGAACATGGTTACATTCCCGATCTGATCTCATCGACGGCGGCAGACGCCCTTTTATTAAACTAACGGGCAGGATAGTTTAATGTTACTGTCATTACAAGGAAAATTATATTATCATCGACATGCTGACTTTTTAGTGCAGAAAATGCACGGTATTTATTTTTTATCTGCGATAAGATTTATCTTGAAAGGAGGGAAAACGATGGATTGGTTGGGCAGGATGAATAGCGCCATGGAATATATTGAAACAAACCTAGCGGAAAATATCTCATATGATGAAATAGCGCAGAGAGCCTGTTGCTCTACTTATCATTTTCAAAGAATGTTTCCGTTTATTACAGGAGTATCGTTATCTGAGTACATTCGACGTCGACGGTTGACATTGGCAGCATTTGAACTGCAGACAACAGATACAAAGGTTATTGATATAGCTATGAAATATGGATATGATTCGCCAGAAGCGTTTGCACGGGCGTTTAAGAATCTTCATGGGATCATGCCGATATCTGCGCGCGATAAAGGCGTTTCTCTAAAGGCCTATCCTCGAATGTCCTTTCATATTTCAATAAAAGGAGATGTCGAAATGAATTATCGCATCGAATCAAAAGGGCCTTTTGAGATGTTTGGAGCTTATGGTCTGGTCAATTCCGATCCCCAAAAAGTATATGATGAAGTTGCTCAGTTCCGTCAGCAATGTGATGTGGATGGCAGTGTTGAAGGGATGAATGGATTACTGGGACGCTTTAGTAACACCATCTTGCACGCTGCCTTATATGATCATACTGGAACATCTTTTAAATACATGGTGAGTTATTTTTTGCCAAAAGGACTTGAAATTCCGGAGAGATTTACAAAACTTTCTGTCCCGGCACTAACGTGGGCGATTTTCCCAGAACCGCAATGTGATTTAATAAAGTTATGGGGAAGGATTTATTCTGAATGGTTTCCGACATCGGAATACGAACAGGTTGAATGCCCTAGTTTCGAGATGTACTATGGAACGGCAGAGTATGTTACTGGGGAGATTTGGATTCCTGTGAAGAAAAAGTAACTTGTTACTTCATGCGGTACGCATGTGTTTCTCATCGGGCACCCCTCGTACTACCTAAAATTCGGTTTCGAACAAGCGAGACCACACAGCTTTGAACTATAGCAATTCGATGTCCCGAACGAGGTGTTTATGGTGAACATACTTTGTCAGAATGCCGGAATCAAAGGAGAGCGTCCGCAAGGTTGTGGGCGTCCTTTTTCTTTTTTTATGGGCATTTGCTCGAACGGAAATGTAGGTATTGCGCTAACGGGAAACGATAGTTGAATAAACAAACTTTTGAAGAAGCTGCCGACGCTGATCGGCAGCTTCATTACGCTAACGGACAGGATAGTTTAATCAATCCTCGTCAGATCCAACGGAAGGAGAGATGCATCATCGGAATGGAGACTTGAAAGATCACGGTAATAAAGGGCGGAAGGGGACATGTGTATGAAAAAAGCAACTTAAGAACTTTCCCTGTTTGTGGAAAACAAAATGTTATATCATTAAGGAAAATATTGAAGGAGTAATAGTAGAATGTATACTCAACCAACTACCCTACGTTCCGTTCTCGATCCAAAATACTTGAAGTATTCCCTGAGCAAACATTACGATATTGGCGAGTGGGATGAATGTTTATATTGGCTGCGCGGATTAAACGATACTTATCGGATTCGAACCTCAAGCGGCTTTTATATACTTCGTATTTATCGCGTTTCAATAGAAGAGAATGATGTTGCCTATGAGTTATCCTTGTTAACTCAGTTAAAAGGCGAATTGAACTCGGTGTCCACAAAAGTATCGGAACCAATTTACAAAAAAGACAACAGCTTATACACCGTTGTAAGTGCGCCAGAAGGGCAAAGAATTGCAGTGATTTTTCGCTATCTGACAGGCACTGAGAATGTGCTTCATGACGAGAAATCGTGCTTTTCTTTTGGAAAATCTGCTGCCGAATTACATACAGCGATGGACAGAATTACATTAAACCAATCTAGGTACGCCTTGGATACAAACTTTCTCATTAGCCAGCCGCTAAATCGTATTGTGAAATACATTGGAGAGAAACATAGCGCAACATCATTTCTACGTGAATATGGCAATGCGCTAATTGAGCGCATTAACACTGTAACCAGCCATGGATTAGATTGGGGCATTTGCCATGGAGATATGCATGGGAATAATAATGCTTTCCAAGAAGGTGACAGTTTCACTCATTATGATTTTGAATGGTCGGCGAAAGGATGGCGCGCCTACGACTTGGCACAAGTTCGGGGTAGAAAGCGCCAACTAGAGGATAAAAAAGCGCCGTTGTGGAATGCGTTAATCTCGGGCTATCGATCCATCAGAGATTTCTCCGATCAAGATGAATCGGCGATTGAATTGTTCATGAAAGCCCGTCAACTTTGGGTGATGGGTCTTGAAGTCACTTTTATTCCAAATGATTTTGGAGTTCTTGATTATTCAGAAGAGTGGATAGAGGGCTTTATCAATGAATTTCGTTCGCACAATATTGTTTGATGATAAGCAGTAAAGCACTTTAGAATTAAGTTAACGGGAAACGATAGTTGAATAATCGACCAGGAAGAAGCTGCCGGTGCTGATCGGCAGCTTCATTACGCTAACGGGCAGTTTAATTCAATAATACCTTGGGTCCGAACAAAGGTATCAAAAAGCATTTATTTAGCCTTTTTGTCTGTGCGAGTTTCACCTGCAATCGTGTAAATCATCCCCGGTAAGAACCCATCTTTAGATTTCACCAATTCTCCTTTTAATTCCTCTCCGGAATTTACCTTTCCATAGGTCACAACAGTTGAATCTCTTTCGAGATCGAAATGAACTTCACTTTTTTCCGGAGCAGGTCTTTTTCCATTTTCTTTTGAATAAGTACCTGGTTGATCGCCTTCTCGGCCTTCCCAAACCAAATAGCTCACATCATTTTTCACTTCGTAATAGCTTATGTGATTCCCATAAACATAATAGTAGCGTAAAGCTTCGCCTTCTGGAAACAACAATTGATGAGATGATAATTCTTGACTTGTAGAAAATGTATTCTCACCAATTTGGGGGAGAGATACAGCAACTTTTCGTGCGGCAGCTAAATCATCGACTTGATATAACGTAGAATACTTATCAAGTTTATCCAAGCTGCGAATTACGATAGTATTTGTCTCCTTATCCCAGTTTACATATGCTTTAAAAGCTTCACTTATAAATCGTAAAGGGACCATTACACGATTATTTTTTAATTGAACTGGTGTTCCAAGAGGTAATTTTTGATCACCGAATGTAGATACTTTCTCTCCTACTTTGAGTACCAATTTATTTTTATTCTCTTTTGTGGTTACGGTAACGCTTTTATTTTTTGAGCTCCAAACTAAGCTAAGGTTTAGTTTACTTAAGGATTTCAAGGAAACTAGGGTACTGCCATTGATAACTACGGGTGGTGAATCAGGAGTGATTATTTCGCTGTTTACTATTAATTTAACATTTGATTCTGCATGCGTAGGGACAGAAGCAAATATTAATACTAAGCACACTGCTAAGAAAGCACTCATCATTTTTTTGATAGCCATATTGCATAACCTCCATCAAGTAGAATTGGTCGTATCTTATTATTATAGACGCTAGTGAAAAGCAATTGGTCGGATATTCTTAATTCATGAGAGGAATAACGATTAATTAAGCACTACATTTTAGCATTAGGTCAAAATGTCGAAGGACAATAACTTGTACCGATTGCCGTATTGGACAAGAACATGAGCCGATTACCGATAAGATAAGTATCTAACATCCATGCAATCTCATTAAGCTAACGGGCAGGATAGTTTAAAAGTTTCGCGAATACCCTAAATATAGAATTATTAACGGAGTTCGTTAATAAGACGTTATGTGAAAAGCATGCAACGGTATAAAAT
This sequence comes from Paenibacillus rhizosphaerae, assembly GCF_014192015.1. GTDB lineage: Bacteria > Bacillota > Bacilli > Paenibacillales > Paenibacillaceae > Paenibacillus_AQ > Paenibacillus_AQ rhizosphaerae. The sequence goes on from NZ_JACHXJ010000001.1 coordinate 1,877,615, forward strand.
CTAATTCAGAGGAAGATAACTCAATGAAGGCTAATAAACCCCTAAAGAGAAAATCCTTCGGTTTTATCGTACAAACTGATCAAATGGAAAGAAAAAAATTATTAGTTTACTCGAATGGGCCAGGTGTACAGTTCAGGTTACCTGGTGGAAATATTGATCCTGGAGAAACGGCTGAAGAGGCTTTATATAGAGAGATGTTGGAAGAGTCTGGGTTGACTAATTTACTGATGGCGAATAAACTCGGAGTTCAATATTATTACAAAGCATTTATAGATTCAAATGTGGAACGACATGATTTTCTTGTTGTACCTGATAGAAAACTACCAGAAAAGTGGGAATATATTGGGACAGGTGATGGAGGCGATCAAGGGAGCAAATTTAAGTACCAGTGGGTTACTAAAGATGAAATTCATTTAATAGATGAAGAATTTAGAAGAGATATTATAAAGAGCTACTTAGAAGTGCTATTCAGCTAACGTATGACTACAGAAACTTCATTAAGCTAATGGAACACGATAGTTGAATAAACGACCAAGACTAAGCTGCCGGCGTTGATCGGCAGCTTCATTACGCTAACGGGCAGGATAGTTTGGTTATAAAATAAAGTAAAGAGGAATTTGATCGGAAAATTTGAAGTTAGTGGGGAAGAGGTATATGAACGAAAAACCTATATACAAACCACTTGATGATCTCTCAACCGAAGAAGTAAATAAAATTCTTAGACGAAACCAAGAAAAGGAGCTCCTAACTCTGCCGCTTTCAGTAGGACAGAATCACCCTAATTGGAAATTTGCGCAGGACGTTTGCGTTAGACTGTCTGGCCACGCATCTCCTATCGTTAGAGCTAATGCTGTTTTAGGATTTGCATATATTGCGAGGACAAAAGGACAGTTGGAAAAACACATTGTAAAACCTATCGTGCTTAGAGAACTCCGTGAGAATCATGAATACAACTGGAGAATAAATGATTCTATCGATGATATAAATCTTTTTATGAAGTGGAACATTGCTTCAAAAAGTGAATACAGCATAGGGAGTAAATATATCGATCATGACAAATAGGTTGCCGGCTAAATGATCCGTTATTTCATTAAACTAACGGGCAGGATAGTTCAAAAATTCTGCGAATACCCAAGATATGGAATTATTTACGAAGTTCGTGAATAAGACGCTTATAAGGAGTTAATATGGGAGGCTAATATGCTGATATCAGAAATTTCTATAAATACGTTGAATCGTGAGCAGATAACTAATCTCTTGTATGGCAAGAACATTGAACTGGATAAAGGCAATATTATAGGGGATTGCATTTTTGTATTTGGTGGAACATATATGGAACGCACAGAGAAGGCAGTTGAATTATTTAATAATAGAAGTGCGCCGTATATATTGTTTACTGGAGGGGATAAATACGGTCAACATAGTGTTTCTGAAGCAGTTATGTTACGAAATAAAGCACTTGAATTAGGGGTGCCAGAAGATAGAACAATTATTGAGTCTGAATCCAACAATACACTGGAAAATATCATTTGCTCTCTTTTAGTATTAGAACGTAAATTTGGTTTACATAAAATAAAACGCTTGCTGCTTGTTAGTTCTCCAGGACATATGCGCAGATGTATTTTAATGTGTAGAACTTTTATGCCTCCGTGGATCGAGCTGATATGGTGTCCAGATAATCGATCAGTAGGGCAACGTGATAATTGGTGGAAAGACCCAGAATGGGAGCGCAGAGTTACGGATGAAGCCTTCAAAGTTGTGAACGGAGTAAAAGAACGATACTTTATAGATGCAGAAGTAGATATTTAGAAGTTAATCAACAAAAAAGCAGCCTGCTTTTTGGTAGGCTGCTTTTTTTTCTCAATTAAACGAGCAGGATTACATAACTTAACCACGGAATATATTTGGACTAAACGTTAAAAGGAGGACGAATATGGGGAGCTATGACAGTTATGCGAAACAATATAACGATATGGTGAACTCAGGGGGACCAGAGGGTTCCTATAGGTATATTCTACAACAACTACATAGTCTTTCTGATCTCGCCGACTTAAAAATATGCGACATCGGTTGTGGCCAAGGGGAATTAGCCTACCGTTTATCATTGCTCGGAGCAAAAGTAACTGGAGTCGACTTAAGTGACAAGCTTTTAGAGTACGCCCGTAATCGCACTAATCAAGTTTCCTGGGTCCATGACGACGCCATGTCGCTGAAAAAAATAGACGACGAAGCCTTTGATTATGTTGTTTCCAGCGTGATGCTAATGGATGTTCCGGATCATAAACGGGTGTATGAAGCAGCATATCGTATTCTAAAACCAAATGGAATTATGATCTGGGTGATCATGCATCCTTGCTTTCAATCACCATTTAGTCAACCGTTAGGTGATGGTTCGAGGAAGATAATTCAGTATGATTCGCAATTTTGGAAATCAGAAGGAGTTGGTACGATTCGTTCTACTTTAGGAGCATATCATCGTCCACTCTCGCAGTATTTGAATGATTTTCTAACATCCGGATTCTCATTAATCAGAGTCGATGAATTGGAACGGGACGATAATTCCGTAGACAATTTGCCCTTAATGTTTGCTGTGATAGGAAAAAAAGAAACATTTGGGCCAATAAAATAATAATTACTGACTTGTCACTTTAACGGGAAACGTTAGTTGAATCAGAAAATTGTAGCTGCATAAGAACCTTCAACCTCTTGCAGCTAGGGAATGATGGTTTTTTCTTAGATACTTTATTCGTAACATAATATACATTCTGTTACGAATTTCAGTAAACTATCGTCCTTTTTATGGCCGAATTAGAACAGTGGGTGGTTCAAACAATAAAGATGGTCACTGCGACGAATGCGAGAACCAATTTCCTTGCCAAGCAGGCAGGTAATATAAAAATGGAAGAGCGAAAATTAGGGATTGTGAGGCAAGTTCCATTAAGGAGGCTAAAATGAAAGGGCTTGAACTATGTAAACAGTTCTTCTTCGATGTTGGTTTTCCAAAGATTAAGGAAGAAATACCAGAGGTTTTGCCTTACCTAGCCGTAGGATTAGGGGGCGGCTCACAATGTCATGGTAACGACGATGAGGTGTCCCGTGATCATGGATGGGGGCCCGGTTTCGCAATTTGGTTGGAAAAGGATATTAAAACACAATTTGAAAGAGATTTAAAGAGAGTTCTCAATTCGTTACCAAAAAAATATTTGGGATATGGCTGGGCCGATGATGAAGAGGCAGAGCATTCTTGTCCGATTCTTGACATTGATGATTTTATGAATGTAAAAGTTGGAGTGAAATTGGCACCTGTGGTAGATGTTGAATGGTTAGCCATTCCTGAAGAAAAAATTTTTGAAGTAACGCATTTCCCCGTTTTTTACGATGCTGCCGGTGAAATTACAAAGCGTTTTAATTCCTTCAAGAAATATTATCCTGATGATGTGTGGATTAAACGATTAGCATATCATCTTCAAGAAGTATGGAAATGGAATGTTCAATATGTAACACGGTCAGTTAACCGTGGTGATATTGTAACAGCAGGACTCCTGTGGGGGAAATTTGCAGAGCATACGATGAAAGTTGGTTTTCTCTTAAATCGCGAGTATGCACCATATGAAAAATGGCTTTATACAGAATTTCGAAAATTATCCCTATTAGGGAATGAAGTTGGTGATTTAATTGCGAGAGGGATACACTATCCATCAGAAATCTCGAAATTGACTGAAGTTGTTGAAGATCTTTATATACATGAATTAGAAAGAATGGGTTTTGAACCAACCGAAGTACCAGATGCAGCCTATCCTAAGAGTACGATTCAGCTATTGGAATACTCAATAGGGATGTACAATTCAATTAAGAATCCAGAAATAAAGCGATTTAGTTAGTAAAACAGTGGTTTTGTTCCTCAGAGCTAGTTAGTTCGAATTATTTTAGGAAAAGGCCAGCTCATTCATTCGAGTTGGCCATTGACTGGTTGGAACCTTTTTTTCATAATTTGGGTCACCAAAAATAAGGAAAGCAGGAAACTTGAATTCTTCAGTTGAATAAACAACTGAAAGTACCCCACAAAGGCGCGGTTGAATTATTTGCTAGGGAGAACAAATAAAAATGATACCAAGCAATCACAAACACCTCCTTGAGTGGTGGGCTGATGATGACTTAGATCACGGCCGCCCATCTGTGAACAACCCTGACGTACGGCGATTAGTTGCCAATATTAGTCCTGGAAGCCAAGTGGAAGATCTCGGTGGTACCATGAGTCTCAACTTGAAGCTTGACCCCGCAGGGGTGGTCCTTCGTGTTCATCAACCGTTCGTTTCAAAACGTCGGATACTTGCTGTTCAAGCGGTACGGCGACAACTTAGTAACCTTGGACTTATCGTCCCAACGGCAATCCAATGGGGCAATTCGACTGTTTTCCGCTGTGGGAATCGATGGGCAGAGTTAGAGAAGTTTATACCTCACCATCGAGATCAACCGTCGTTAAACTCATATACTAGAATGTTTAGTGCAATGGGGGCTCTCCATCGGATTCTAACGACTCTTGATCTTACGGTTCCACGACCTTTGGTTGCTACTTGGGCTACCCCAACTACACTGCACGGATGGCTCTCGGTGACTGAGTCAGCTGTTCAATGTGACTCAGAAGCTATGGACAACGTTCAATTACTTCGCGACCTGATCAAACGGCTCCGTACTCAATGGATACCAGCAACCAGGTTGCCGATGCAACTCGTGCATGGCGATATCCGTCTCAGCAACATTTGTCGGTCTGCAGAAGGCGTGGCGGTTTACTTGGACTTTGGTTTCTTAGCCCATAGGCCGCGAATCCATGATCTTTCCTATTCCATTGCTTTTATGCTTCTCGCGGCTAATGCACATCAAGACCCCGAGGACATTATCTGGAGAAATATCCCGAAGTTTATTGAAGCATACGAGGATGCTGCGAATTCACGCATCACTGTTGATGAAAGAAGGGCTCTCTTACCCTACACAGCTTCAGTGCCTCTCTACCATGTTGCAAGTGACGGATTTAAAGCCGATTCCATTAAATCTGTAAAACAGCGAATGCCCCTTTTGCGTCTTAGTGAGTGGTTACTGACACATTCTGAAGTAATGCTTTAGGGAAGACGATGGGATACAATAGCTCAATAAAGATGCCTAATTGTCCATACAAACGAAGAGGGGCTCCTGATCGGAGCTCCTTTATACTTCCCCGCACATGGGGTTCGATTATGATCCATATATAGGCTTGCTTTTTGTTGCACATCCAATCGGTACAAGCTCTAGAAACTTGAAATACATTTTCGACCGTTGAAAACAAAGTCTTTTTTATGATTTTTGAAGAGGATTTAAAGCGATTTCGGCATCAATTTAGATTTTAAGATTGAAAGTTCCACCTACTAAAATAGAAGTTTGCCAACCCTCGCATCGGTAAAGCATTTAAGGGACGATCTTCATAAGGTAGATATTATTCTGGAGATCTCCAAGTAAGGCGAAGCTTCTCCCGTCAATTGGTTCCTGAAAGGTTGGCCAATATGCACTGCGGCATGTTCCTTTCGCACTTTTCGCCGATAGCACCGTTAAGCTGAACCGTATCATAAATAATAGCACAGTGGAGAGGCAATGGTTACCCTTAGAATATAGCGGCTATAATTATAGGGCGAAGGTTTGAAAAGGATGTAATTCTTGGTACAGGATGGATAATCATTACTAACGGAAAATGGCCAGTTCTCGGAAAGAAGGTATTTGAATTGACAGACGGTTATTTGGAACAATCCGCAACAATGAATGCCACTACACTCCATGACGCAGAATTAAGTCGGTTGGTAGGCTTGATCAACAATTATGTTCAAAGTGACGGTACCTTTAGCCAGCCTATTCCCGGACTGCATATCAGGCGCTATTCCAGGACAGGTGTGGACTGGGAGAAAGCTTTTTACTTGCCTTCCGTCTTAATTGTTGCGCAGGGAGTCAAGACGGTCAGGCTTGAGAAGGAAACTTTTCAAATCGGCAAATCCCGTATGTTCATGATACCGGTTGCCTTACCCGTTTCGCTGAGAACGATACAGGCAAATGCGGAGCAACCTTTTATCGGCATCGGATTGACTCTTGATCCGGAAAAAATAGCGGAGTTTGTTCCAAAAGTGTATCCACGGGGGCTGCCCTCTGTGCAAACACGGTGTGCAGGTTATACTGCTGAGGCTGACACAGGTATAATCCATGCTGTGGCGAGATTGATAGAATGCCTGCACCATCCAAGTGATGCGGAATTACTTGCGCCCATTGTTAAGGATGAGATTCTAATGCGGCTGCTGCTCAGCCCGATCGGGATTCACATCGCCGAAATGGGTTTTGCCGACACATCGGTTCGACAAGTCGCTAAGGCAATCGAGTGGCTGCGGAGCAACTTCGATCAGCCCATGAAAGTTTCAGAGTTGGCAAGTCTTTCCCACATGAGTGTTTCTGTTTTTCACAAGCATTTTAAGGCTGTTACCTCTATAAGCCCGTTGAAATATCAAAAAGAACTGCGTTTGCAGGAAGCCCGGAACCTCATGTTATCCAAGCAAATGGATGCAATTACAGCTTCCCAGTTGGTGGGATATGCAAGTGCCTCACAGTTTAGCCGTGATTACCGCAGCTACTTTGGAAATCCGCCAAGAAGGGATATGGCTAAACTGCATAGCAGACTCACAAGTGAAATGTATCAATAATAGAAGCTAATAAATATTAATGTTCATCACAGGAGAATCAGGCAATAAGTTACGTGGAACAGGCAACAATCTTTTTGAGACTTCAGTAATAATGGGGTTGAGGTTGAGTATTCCATGCGCTGGCGTATGGATGATCCTATTATGAAGTGCTTAGGAGGATTTTAATATGCGTGTTTTTGTTACAGGTGCTACAGGTTTTATTGGTTCTGCTGTTGTCAAGGAACTTATACATGCCGGTCATGAGGTTGTCGGACTTGCCCGTTCAGATAAGGCCGCTGCCGCGCTCCATGCGATGGGGGCCGAAGCGCTTCGCGGCAGTCTGGGTGACCCTAATGGCCTGCGCAGCGGAGCTGCAGAAGCCGACGGCGTCATTCATTTAGCGTTTGATAATAGTTTCACGGATTTTGCCGGAGCAATTGCAGACGATCTTCAGGCCATCGAAGTAATAGGAGATGTCCTTGCCGGCTCTGGAAAACCGATTGTGATGACGTCGGTAACAACTATGGTTCCGTCATTGGGGAGACCGGCCACTGAAGATGATCAGGCGCAGGACGGATCGCCCGGGTTACCGCGAAGTATAGCGGAGAACATGGCAATTGCATTGGCTGTGCGTGATGTACGGTCATCTGCGGTGAGGCTCGCTCCATGTGTACATGACGCCACTAGTCAGGGCTTCGCCACACTTCTGGCTGAGCTTGCCCGTCAAAAAGGTGTTTCAGCCTACGTAGGCGACGGAGCGAACCACTGGCCTGCCCTGCATCGGCTCGATGCGGCCAAGCTGTATCGGTTGGCTCTGGAATCTGCTCCTGCTGGTTCACGGTTGCATGGCGCTGGTGAAGAGGCGATTCCCTTTCGGAATATTGCTGAAGCCATCGGCCAGCGCCTAAACCTGCCGGTCTCCAGCATTTCCCCCGAAGCTGCTGAGGAGCAGTTCGGATGGCTTGCGCCTTTCGTCTTAATGGACAATCCGACGTCAAATGTCTGGACACGAGAGAAGCTCGGTTGGGAACCTGTTGAGCCTACGCTTGTCGCCGACATTCTGGGAAAATAATCAAACGGCAAGTTTAGGATAGAGGTCTAGAGACAAGAGTAGCTTGGCCTATACATCTCACAATAGCCAAATTTTAAAATAGAAAAGGAGAGGGCATACCGCCTCCTCCTTCCCACAGTTATTTCCGCGCTCCAACCTTCGGCCGCTCCAACCGACTCTGTTCACGCATAGCCTGCTGTCGGGTGACAAAAACATAGATAACATTAGAAGCCGCTGATTATGCGGCTTTATATATTTATGTTATCAAGTTCTTGTCAAAACACAATGACAAGAACTTGATAACATTCCCGACTGATGACAAGAACATGGTTACATTCCCGATCTGATCTCATCGACGGCGGCAGACGCCCTTTTATTAAACTAACGGGCAGGTTAGTTGCTTACATATGTTAAAATATACATATCGTAATTACTTTGATGAATAAAGGTAAAGGAGCGCCTAAATTTCATGAGAACACGATATTTGTTTATAATTGGGTCAATGTTTATAGTTGTATCGGGGCTAATTTATACCATAGAACGAGCTGTAAGCAATATAGCTGGTAATATTAAATTAGCAGGTTTTTATGCGGGACGAATGACTGGAGAAGTACCATCACCTCAAATTCCGGGATTCAGTGATAACATTTTTGCACCATTGTTCCTTTTAAGTGGATTGATAATAATCGCTGTTGCACTATTACGTAGCTATAATAATTCATTGCGGCTTTTTAGGAGGATCTCCATGCTTAAAAAATATTTATCAAAGTATCCACTATGGTTTACGGTTATATGGTGTTTGACTGCCTTAACTATACTTTTAACGTTGCTGTTTTGGAAAAATATTTTAATAACTCTCTTTTCAGTGATTGTTTTAGAAGTGGCAAACGGATTTCGAACGTGGAATAGTAATCGGACGTTATCTGTTCTATCGTTCGTATTAGCATTCATGTTCTCCTATTTGTTTTATCGATTTTTGGCTTTGTAGGCAATGTAGAACCGGAAACTGTGAGGGTTGAAGGTCATTGGAACCGGATACCCGATTGAGCAGACCACCAAACAACTTGTTGAGTGATTGGAGGATGGTATGAGGAAAATTGATTGGATCAAAGTAATTCTAGCATTATCATTGTTCGTGAATGTTTTTTTGTTTATGAATCATAAACATGATAACCGAAATCAAGAATTGAAATATGAGTTATTGAATACATCCATTTATCGAGATCTAGCCCAACTTGAAGTAACGATACAGGATCAAAAAGATCATAATTGGAAAAATGAAGCTCTTGTTGTCCAGAAACTGGATGATGCTATGGATTCAATTATTATGCGCATCGGAATGGAAAGAGATAACGATAAGGAAACGCTCCTTTGGAAATTGCACGATTACATGAAAAAGTTCGTGGTTGGTGACGGAACTTTTGCTTTAGATATTAGTCTAAACGATAAGCAACGTGCCGATTACATCTATTTAGGCGAGAAGCTGCGTTCTAGCGGGTGGAGTTTTAATAGAAGGTTTGATACAAACTGGGATAGTTTTGCATTAAAGTTACAAGAGCTCGTAACGGAGTCATAGACAGAATTGACTTGTAGGGATACAATCCAAGCAAATGCGGCTGCTGCGATCCAGATAGGCGTACTTCGTTGCGCTAACGGGGAACGATAGCTCAATAAAGACAAGAAGCCAGCCGATCACTTTGACCGGCTGGCTTTACTCAACTAACGGGCAGGATAATTCAATCGTTTCTTGAATACATTATGAGTTCTTGTCATCCGACACGACATGTGTGATTACCTTCGTTTTCTGTTAGCCGTAAATTGTCGAGGGACAAGAACATGTTCCCATTGAAAGTCGCTATTTTGGCGGCTTTTTTATTTTATCGGTACAAATTCTTGTCCCGAGCCCAGGACAAGAACTTGTACCGATTGCCGTAATGGACAAGAACATGGGCCGATTACCGATCCGTGGCGAAAATATCGCCAAGCTGCTTCAACGTTTGCGTCTCCGCCGGTGTCGACGATACTTGATCTTTGTAGATCAAATCAGCGGCGGCCTGCACGCGGAAATGACCTTCGGATCATCCAAATTGCTGCTTTCAGCAAAACTGGTCGTGTATGTTTCAGGTAAATAAGGGTTTCCTCCGAACAAGAAGGAAAGGGTATGCGGATTATCCGTAACGGAAGCGATACCGTACTGGGCATTGATGCCTTTGCCGTAGTTGCTTGTCAGCTTTTTTGCATATTCGACCATCTTATCCCAAGTCCAGGAAGGATCATTCCAATCCGTCGGCAGGTCGGGCAGTCCGGCGTTTTTGAATAAATCTTTGTTGTACACCATCGTTAAGCCGAAGCTGGTTACTTGCGTAACGGAGTTGTATTTGCCATCTACTTTGTACAAATCGAACACGCCATCGACAAAATCCTCCGTGGTTTTCATGCTCTTTTCGATGCTATAATTTTGGTTATTTTAAATAATTACATTCATTTTTATTCGAGGCCAAATGTATGCATAGTCCGAGACTCCATTTAAAAATCGGTGGGATTGATATACAAGATACCTACTTTTGAAGCATTGGCCCCAAAATAGGTCAAATATGAAGCGATGGAAATTGACCATTGAGGGGTTTAAAGATTAAATCAAAAAAATTGTCATTCACCAAGTCAAGCGATAGGGCATACATATATATTACTCCGCTCGTAATTATCATCATCCGTGACTGCAACGGTGAAAAGAGTGTGATCGCAGGGGTGGCTGCTGCCCAAATAAAGCATGCATGTTTTATTTTAGGGCTTCAATAAGGGCATCCAGAACTGTTGACTGGTGGATGATCTGATTAATGGCTCAGAATCTGACCTATTGAAGCCTACGGATGGTTAACCAAAAGGGCTGAATGGACCAGGTAGCATTTTGCAGTGTACGGATCTTTTTGAGGATTTATGGTCTGAAATTTCAAAAGACCTACTTTGCTGAGCGCTTATTGTTGCGCTCATTTTTTTTGGAGAAATCAGAAATTCTGGATGTTTCGAATACACTTAATTTATTGCGAGACAGAGGATATTTAACATATATTACAATGATTTTGGAGAGGGGAATTCAGGTTGTTTCCTCATGACTAAAATATTGTTTGCAATTATACCCAAATCGCAATCCTTCATATTGGTTGTGCGGAATTAGATGGCAAAAGGTTCGGGTGAACCATATATTATATAATTCCATCCTTGACTCATTTCAGAGTGCACCTTCTGTTCTGTGACTGCAACGGATAAAGGATGTGATCGCAGAGGCGGCCGCTGCCTACAAAGCGGTTTTTTGTGTTTGGCTTAAAAGATTTTGTTGAGTACATTTTCAACAATATATTCATTTCCATTGTTCGGCGGGAATGTTATTTCTAGATTTAAACACGAATTCGATATATCTTGGCTTCTTTATGATTGGCCAGAAGAACAATCGAATGAAGGACGTCTAGAATAAACTAAAGGGAATGGTTAATCGATTTTTGAAAAGCAAGAAATTCATTAAAGGGGAGAGCCTTTATGCCAACTTGTCCGTTTTACGGTTCGAATATTGAGGAAAGAGAACACAGGTATCATTGCCGGTTTTGTGATTTGGAACTGCTGGACAACGAGATACAGCAAAACGGATCAAGAAAGCAAATTTCACTCGATGAGCCAACTTCTCTTGAGGCAGCAGAACTTTCTACCAGAGATTTATTGGGGAAGGACAGCTATTTTCTCACGTGCTTGCTTCAGCTAGTTCGGCAAGAACGAACCATTAGCTATCATGATTATTTGCTTTTTTTCAAAAAGGCGAGGCACCAGGAAGGAGATTCTTTAGACGATGACAGAAATGCGGGCCGGAGATACGAATACTGGACACGGAAACCATGGATTTTAGGAAGCGTTGTGGTTCCTTTCCGGAGAGGATCTCAGATGCTTATTTGTAATCAATAGTGCGAAATATACAGAAATTTAATACGAAACTGATGCAGAATGATGATTAAACCAATCTGGGCACTTCTATAGAGAGAAAAAACCTTGCCGACCTTGGCAAGGTTTTTGTTACCCTATTTAAAAGAGAAATGCTCTAGAGATGATGACCAGCAGGATGAACAGGACTAAAATAGCTCCTATGCCTCCTCCCCAGCCATAACCAGCCATACCTGCTCCACCGGTTGCACCACCAACTACGTTTGACATTTTATCCACTCCTTTTTCGTAAATACATGGTTACTGTATGCTTAACAATTCAGAAGCGCCTGTACGGATTAGCGAACTTCGATAAATAGGCAACTGAGAATCAGGACAATGGACATAAACTGTGCATTATTTATAAGTACAGGGGGGCAGCTTTATTTAGAGGAACGACAGGAGTACCAAAAACACAAGGGAGGCCTTTATCATTTGCCATTTATGAAGAAATACGAAATACTAATCCAGATCAAAAGGACAGTCGAATTGGATGCTGGCAATTTGCACAAGCAGCTTCTAACCATTCTTAACGACAACTCATTAAGCTAACGGGCAGGATAGCGACAGGATACTCGTTATAACATCAGGATCAAGCAGAGTATTGAAGTCTTGAAAGAATATCGCGGAGAAATAAGTGACCCTGTCTATATCGATTTGAAAGATGATGCGGCAACGTAATCGTTAGGGATAGGGACAGAATGGTTAGCATATTTTAACGACTGATAAGAAATAGTCGTATACAAGAAACATACCTAACAGATTGTTATAGAAGCTTTAATATTGATATTTCACACGCTCAGCATCGTTTTTATGATAAGGATGTATAAATTATTTAAAATCTTTTGTAGGGGGCTACGTATGAAAAGCAAAATGAAGTGGGTCGCCAGTGCTGTTAATTTGGTTTTATGTACAAGTTTGCTGGCTGCTTGCAGCTCTGGAAGCAGTGGCGGGAGTGATTCATCAAGTAAATTGGCAGAAACAAAACTTGTGAATGGCAAATTTGACCCTCCGGTCAAATTGACGGTCTGGAAAAATGCCTATGACAGCAAGCCGGATGCCAGGGGCAAGACCATCCAGAATAATCCATTCATTCAGTTTATGGTCGACAAGGTCGGAGTTGAATCCGTCTACCCTGAAATAATAACAGGCGATGCCTCAACCAAGCTGAAACTGAAATTGGCATCCGGCGAGAAATTACCCGATATTATTTCTCTTCGTGACGATAAGCTTACCCAGGAACTAATTAGCTCGGGACAGTTTATGGAAGTAGGACCTCTCTTCGATAAATATGCTGGCGATGTTTGGAAAAAGGCGATGAATGAGGATACGACGGTTTGGGATTCATTTGTTATAGATGGCAAGCGGATGGCTTTGCCTCAGCTAGACTATAAATATAACGCTGATCCTGTTCTCTGGATTAGGGAAGATTGGCGCAAGAAGCTGAAACTTCCGGAGCCGAAGACGCTTGCTGATTTTGAAGTATTGTTGGATGCGTTTACAAATAAAGATCCCGATGGTAATGGTAAGAAAGATACGTATGGTTATGCAGCTGGCCTAAAAGATCCGCTCAATACCTGGATGTCGGACAGCGGCTGGATTTTCGGCGAATTCGGCACGCTGCCGAATCAATGGAATAAAGCTGCCGATGGCAGCCTTGAGTATGGCTCCATTAATCCGGCGATGAAGCAGGGTTTAGCCAAACTTAAGGAATGGTTGGACAAGGGCTATATCGATCAAGAATCCGGCATCATGGACGGAATTAAGGCAACGGATGCTGTAACTGCAGGCAAAACAGGAATGTTTGCCGGGCCCCAGTATTCTGCAGGATGGCCGATCGGCGGGTTGTTTACGAACGTGAAAGGGGCCGAAATAAAGGCGTATCCAATTCCGGTAGGACCTGATGGTAAGCGAATGTTCCATGCTTCAAGCTTTCGTAACGGTGTCATTCTGATCAACAAGGATTGTAAAAATCCAGAAGCTTATTTTGTATATCAGAACTGGCTGTATGATAACTATGCCAATGCAGCCGTCGGCAGTCCTTACGAATACGGATTCCAGGAAAATCTGGACTGGGCAACAATCAAAGGAAAAAAATATGTGTTTGATGACGCTAAGAACCTGAAACCAGACCTTAAGCTGGAAAAAATGAATGCCATTCAGTACGACGTTGCAAGAATACCATCCAAAATGATTGAAGACTATCAGTTGATCCTGCAAGGGAAGAAGTCCAATATCTATGGTGTTCGGCAGGAATCGATTGCAACTGCGCCGGTGCTGCTGTCCCAAAAGGATAGCGCTGTAAATTCCATGTTTACAGGAGCTCCAACACAAACAATGGTTGATCGGCAAGATTTTCTTGATAAGATGGAACGAGAAACGTTTTCGAAAATTTTGTATGGAAAGTTGCCGCTCGACGCTTTCGATGATTTCGTGAAACAATGGAAATCCGGGGGGGGCGATAAAATTACAGAAGAAGTCAACGCTTGGTACAAAGAACTTCACCCAAATAATTAATAGGTATAGAGAATATCATGTGTTAAATCTTTTACTTGATTAAAGGCTACTGGGTTCGCGGAATATCCTTAATTTATCAAAGAATGGTGGTGCAAGGAGCTATCCTGCGCCACCATTTCTTGTTATTGAAAATTATTTCAAGGTATAAGTTCTGTATTCATCCATCATATCTCGGAAGAAATCTTTGATTTAAATAAGGTCCATTTTTATTCAAGTTCATTTTTTATATATTTACTCTATTAAAATGTTTAGGATCAAGGGACTCGTTCGACCGCGAATTCATTTCTGTCTGACCTCGAGCCGCATTTATAATTATTTGCACTCGAAAATTTTCACCTTAATACGAAAGTATATTTGTACCGACATTCAAGTAATCCTCAATAGATTAACAACTTCTCCTTGAGCGAATTGATACACATACGAAGTGGCTGAAAGAGGAGGAGAGCATCCTTTTATAGGTAAGTATCGGAACTGGTTTGATTAAACCAAAAAAGAAGCTGTCTCCAGGTAAATTTATAACCTTTTGAGATCAGCCTCTTGATTGTTTATGACCAACTATTCCTTAACTGCACCAATGACAATGCCTTTAACAAAGTATTTTTGAAGAAAAGGGTAGACCAGAATAATCGGCAATGCTCCTATGAAAATTTGTGCTGCACGGATCGTCTGTCCTGAGTAGTTGTTTTTGACCTGAGTTAGATCAACATTTGAATTGCTTAAATCCTGCTGAACGATCGTTTGCTGCAAGTAGGTTGCCAATGGGATTTTATCCGGATTTGTCATGTAAATCATGCCATCGAACCAGGAATTCCAATGGCCAACCATTGTAAATAACGCTAACGTAGCAATTGCCGGCAAGGAAATGGGAAGATAAATGCTAAACAGTGTTCTGAAATGACCGGCACCGTCGATGAGTGCCGCTTCCTCCAACTCCTTGGGTACGCTTCTGAAAAAGTTCATTAGCAAGATCATGTTATATACGGCGACTGCTCCCGGCAAAATCAGAGCCCAGATCGAATTCATCAGTCCCAGACTTTTCACTAGAATATAGCTCGGTATCATTCCGCCGCCAAACAACGTCGTAAACAGGAATATCCAAACATAAACCGTGCGGCCGCGGAAAGCTCGTTCGTCTTTGGAGAGGGCATAACCTCCTAAGGCAATGAAAAGCATGCTTATGAAAGTTCCGATTACAGTTCGCTCGACGGAAATAAGCAGAGCTTTTGTAAAATGCATATTGTTAACGGTTGCCTTGTACGACATCGTGGTAAAATCGACCGGAAGAAGACCGACAAGGTTGGCGCTTGCTGCGGCCTTACCGCTAAGAGATACGGAAAGGACGTGAATTAAAGGGAGTAAGCACACGATGGCTGTCAACGTCAGAAAACAGTAGTTCAGCCAGGTGAAGATTCGGTAAGCAGGTGATCTGTATAACATATTACTGTCTCTCTCCTTCCTCAGAAAATGCGATAATTTGCGAATTTATAGGCAAGACGGTACGTGATAAGGATCAAAACTAGGCTTACGACCGATTTGAACATTCCCACGGCCGCCCCAAAACTGTATTTGGTGCCGACCAGGCCAGTCCGGTAAACGTAGGTATCTAAAATATCGCCCTTGTCGTATACCAGTGAATTATACAGATTGAATACCTGATCGAAATCGCCATTCAGAATACCGCCCAGTGATAAAGTGGCAACGACAGAAATGATCGGCACAATTGCAGGGAGGGTAATGTGCAGAGTTTGTTTCCAACGGTTGGCACCGTCAACCTCAGCCGCCTCATAAAGTGACGGATTAATTCCAGAGAGCGCTGCCAGAAAAATAATGGTTGAGAACCCGAACTCCTTCCAGACGGCGCTTACAACTAGCATGACACGGAACCAGTTACCGTCACCGAAAAAGAAGACCGATTGAAATCCGAAGAAGGCAATGATTTGGTTGACAAGCCCTTTATCTGACATGACATCGATAAGCACGCCGCTCAATATGACCCAGGATAAGAAGTGGGGAAGGTAGACCATCGTCTGTACGGTTCGTTTGAAAACAATGCTTCGCACCTCATTAAGCAGAAGAGAGAACAGGATCGGAACAATCAGGAGGCAGATGATTTTCATGGACGCTATGATTAGTGTGTTCCAGATAACCTGCCTGATATCAGGAAATTCAAACATTGTGCGGAAATGCTCTAGTCCTACCCACTTCGAGTGGATAAATCCATTCCATGGCTTATAGTCCTGGAAGGCGATCACTGCACCCGCCATCGGGACATAGGAGAATACAATGACTAGCAGAATAGCGGGCAGCACCATCAAGTGGAGCGGCCATGCACGTTTTAAATTTCCTGCTTTTTCTTTTTTGCGCAGGCCAGTGTGCAATAGAGTTGCTTCTTTAGTCTCGGTGGAGGTATTCATGTGTCGTCCTCACTTTCTGATAGGTTAATATAATATTCATTGTATGTCTTCATTAATGAAAGCAATAGACGAATCCGTTAGTCCTTATATCAATTTGTTAGGTTTTTTGGAGGGAACAAAAATGCAGACTGCAAGGATCAATACATTTGGAAAAGTGGTCATCACTGTCTTTCTGCTTCTCATACCTGTTGTTTGTCTCTACAGCTACTCGAACTTAACGAGCGTAAGCGTTGTCAAGACGGAACTGGAGAAAGCAAGCCTTAGCCAGCTTAGTCAGACGGTCCGACAGATGGATGAAACCATCAATCAGCTGTTTCTGTTTACGTTTACATTAAGCCGTGATCCCAGCATAACTGATTTTGCAGATATACACTTAAACAGCGGCGACATATATGACAATCTTGAGTTACAGCAGAAAATCGCCGAGAAACTGACACTTCAAAGTGCGATGAGCAAATGGCAGAATCAATTGGTTGTATATTCGGCCATTTCGCATCAATTGATTACATCCAGCATGCCGACCATTAAGGTAGACAAGTTATTTGCGGACCATACGCTGAATGCAACCTGGAGATACCGGGTAAGTCCGGCCGTACTCAACAGCAAAGCATCGGATCCAGATGCGGATTACTTCGTCAGGGATAATGTTGAGCCATTCTCTGCGTTGTTTCAACCTGACCGTTCCAAGCTGATCATCGAAGTGATGTTTCCCGCCCATAACATCAGCAACGAATTGGACCTATATAAGAGAGGCGGCAAAGGAGATCCATTTCTGTATTCTCCGGGGCATCAATCGATTATGAATCATACCGCGAACGTTCCCTTAATTAAGGAATTGACAGGACAACTGGAACCAGACCGACTCAAGGATCATGGCAGCTTTGTCGTTGATTTATATGGGGAAGGTTTCCTAGTGAATGTGGTCAAATCTGAAAGTCTGGGCTGGTACATGATTGATTATTTACCGCTTGAACAAATTCTCGCCCCGATTACGACGAGTCGTAATCTGTTTTACTTGAGCATGGTACTTCTGCTGTTTACTGGAATTCTCGCTTCATTTCTCATCTATCGTCATGTACAGAGGCCCATCCTAACACTGATTCGCAAAGTCAGGCGGTTAGCCGGCGGTGATTATTCAACACGAATTTCCAAACGGGCCGGAAACGAATTTGATTATCTGTTTGATCAATTCAACGATATGGCCATGAAAATACAGGAGCTGGTTGAAAATGTGCTGCAGGAAAAAATTCGTTCCCGAGATGCGATTCTGAAACAGCTTCAATCTCAGATCAATCCTCATTTTCTATATAACTGTCTATACTTTATTGTTGGAATGACGAAGCTTGGGGAGAAAGAGGCGGTTATTGCTATGGCAAATAATTTAGGGGATTATTACAAATATTCCACACGCGTGGACAATCCAATGGCGACTGTTGCTGAAGAGGTAGAGTTAGTCGACCATTACCTTAGTATTCAGAATTTACGGATGCAGCGGATTGATTATGAAATCGACATTCCGCCAAGGATGATGGACATTCCGATCCCGCGTCTACTGCTTCAGCCAATTGTTGAAAATGCAATTATTCATGGTTTTGAGGAGAAGCAGGAAGCTCATTATCTCTGGATCGTAGGCGAATATTCGGGAGAAGATTACCAAATTACGGTTGAGGATGATGGGCCGGGTATGGAGCCTGAGGCGCTTGCGCGCTTGCAGAACGTTCTGAAGCAGCATGCAGGGGATGAGATAGGTACTGGACTTCTCAATGTACATCGAAGACTGCATTATAATTTCGGCGGGACGGCAGGGATTGAGGTAGTGGCTTCTAATGCAGGGGGACTCCAAGTAACGATGAGATGGAAGTGCAAAAATGAAGCAGAAAAACTACAAGGAGACCAGGATTAGAATGTTGAACTTACAAATGCTTGTCGTAGATGATGAGAACTATGTCGTTGAAAGTATTGCCGACACGATCTCATGGTTTGAGTTAGGCATTGATACGGTACACAAGGCATATTCCGGGGCTGAAGCACTGGAGATCATGTCTCTATATTCGATCGATATTGTCATTGCCGATATCCGGATGCCTGGAATGTCTGGTCTTGAGCTCATTGACAATATACGGTCCACTTGGAAGCAAGTAAAGTGCATCTTACTTTCTGGCCACTCTGAATTCGAATATGCCAGAAGGGCTATTACCCTATCCACATTTGATTATTTATTGAAGCCCGTTAAAGACGAGGTGCTCATTAAGACCGTGCGTAATGCAATAGAGGCGCTGAATTTGGAATGGGAGCAAATCACTAAGCATGCACGTTCAAGCTATCTGATTAAGGAAAACATGCCCTCTTTGCAAGCCCGGTTGCTCGGTGATTTGCTGCTGGGACGGAAGATTCGAAGCGAAGTTCTTAAAGATAGATTGACGATGTTTGAGCTCTCATTTGATATGGGCGATGCATGCTGTTTGCTGCTTATTCGGATGGAAGACGAATTTTTGTCTGTGGATTCACACAGTCTTGCGCTTTTGGAATATGCAGTCACAAATATAGCTGATGAGATTTTTAACGATGTCTGCCGAATATGGCACTGTAAAGACAGCTTTGAACACATAGCGGTGCTTATTCGGTTAAATAGAGAGAAGGAGGAGGAATACGAACGGTTAGGCAAGGATGAGGAGTGGCGCAGGCAGCTAATCGAACGGCTCACGATTCGTTTGCAGGGTAGCATTCGTAATTTTCTGAAAGGCAAGGTAACGATTCTGATCAGTGGCTGGGGAAAATTTCCCGATGATCTTCGCTCCACTTATTTGAAATCGTTAACTACGCTTCGTAAAAGAGCGGGAGGGGATAAAGATTATATTATTCGGGAAGACGCCTCCCTTTACCCGGAGCCGTTAGAGAATATGGATTCCAAGTCAAGGCAGCTGCAAAGCCTATATGAACCGCCAACCTTGCAGCAACTACTTGATACCGGGCGGTGGAACGAAGCGAGGAGGAAATTGGAAGATGTGTGCAAGGAACTTGCCGAGCAGTGGCCAGGCTCACTCGATCATATATCGGAAGCTTACCTTTCGATAGCAGGGTCCTTTTCTTATATCATCCATCGCAATAACCGTCAGCCATCGGAAGTTTTAGAGAAAGGCAACGATATTTTTTGCTCGCCTTATTCCATTCGATCCGCTTCGCAGCTTCGCGAGTGGGCACTGGAAATCTTAAAGGTTATCGAAAACGACATGGAAAAAGAGGTGCGCTACTCGCGTGCACATATTGTAAAAAAAGCTCAGCAATTCATCGAGGACAATCTATCCAGTAATATATCCCTTAAAGCTGTGGCCGATCACGTGCATGTGCATTACACTCATCTATGTAAAATATATAAACTGGAAACAGGTGAGAATCTTAGTGACTATCTATATCGTTTGAGAATGGAGTGGGCTGTTTATTTTCTGAAGAACAGTGAGGACAAAATCTATGAAATTGGTGCAAAACTGGGATACCAAAACATTCCCTACTTCATCAAAGTATTCAAGCAACATTACGGAATGACTCCACAGGAGTATCGAGAGCTGGAATAGGTCCCCAGATCGAAATGAATAGTATTATTCTCTTGGTTGGAATCGTGGGTCCATTGAGGAGAACGACCCCCAAGGAGCGGCCCGTGTGTTGATCGCTTGGAATCAAGTACTAAACTTAGGTACGATAGATCGTTTGCGCCGGATATTCTCCGAGCAATTAAGCCAAATGGGGAATGATTGTTGAATTATATGATGTTAAAAGTGAGTGATATATCCACAATTTTTACTCTTTTATCCATGGACCTTAGTTGCTATATCAAGAACAATATAGAGAGAATTCATAAAAAATAGAAAAATCGTTCTTGAAGAAAGGAGCAATCTATGCCAATGGGCAAGTGGAGTGAGGACAAAGCTTGGAAATGGCTGAATCGTATTGGTGAAATTCGGGGATTTAATTATGTGCCAAGAAATGCAGTCAATTCCACGGAAATGTGGCAAGCGGAGACGTTCGAAGAAAAGATCATGGATCAAGAACTCTCTTGGGCAAAGCAGTACGGTTTAAACGGGGCTAGGGTATTTCTGCCATATGCGGTATGGAGGCAAGACCCTGATGGATTTAAGGTAAGATTTGATCGGTTTTTGGAAATAGCCGCTCAGCATAATATCCGTATCATGCCGGTTTTATTCGACGATTGTGCTTTTTCAGGCAAACAGCCGTATTTAGGAAAACAATCTGCCCCGATCCCAGGGGTACACAACAGCGGGTGGACACCGAGTCCGGGGGTTGAACTGGCAGATACCCAAACAAGGTGGCCGGAACTTCGCGAATATGTGGACGATTTGCTTCTTACTTTTTCTGACGATCATCGAATCTTAATATGGGATCTGTATAATGAGCCTGGCAACTCTGAAAGGGGAGAGCGAAGCCTTCCGCTGGTGGAAGCTAGCTTTGAATGGGCACGTGAGTTGGAAGTGTCGCAACCGCTGACGGTTGGTGCCTGGATTGACTTCCAAGGATCGATGTCGAAGCGACTGTACGAATTGTCAGATATTATTACCTTCCATTACTATGGTGATCCCGGGAGTGAGGAAGGGAGCACTACGTTGCATTCTTGTTTATCCTACGGCCGTCCGGTTTTATGTACGGAATGGCTTAAGCGTCAGGATAACAATCGGTTTGAGAACATGTTGCCATTATTCAGGGAGCACCGGATCGGTTCCTATTTCTGGGGACTCGTTGCCGGTAAGACGCAAACCTACATGCATTGGGGATCAGAAGAGGGCGCTGCAATACCAGCCATCTGGCAGCACGATCTGCTGCGATCGGACGGAACACCCTACGATGAAAGAGAGGCAGAATTTCTTCAGAAATTTTCCACTGCAGATTCTGAAATGAAGTTCTGAACTGGAATCTACGCATGGACATGGAGGGTGTAAGCACGCTGCAAGAGCGGATTCATGAATCGAAGCTGCACAGGTTATGCTGGTGTTTGAGGCAATTACCTGAATATGGCCTGTTGCCAGCCCATACTTTATCCATTCAAGAACGGGCACAGTTTTTTAGAATGCATAGGGCACTTATTGAGAAAAAAAAGAGCGAACAGGTATTGAAGTCTAAATACACCTGAGTTTCACATAGAGAAATATGAAGATCATTTGGATATTAAATATAATGAACGATGGCGGTATCAGATCTTTATACTGTGCCGCCATTATTATTATCTGACCTGAATATCAAAAGAACAGCGGACCGTAACTATTAAAAAGTGAGGCAACTGGTTTACGGTATCCACAAAATAGAAATTCTATTTCTCCGGATTGGTCATTTACAGTCGTTGCGATAATTTGCGGAATTGCAGCGGGGAGAGCCCCTCCCACTTTCGAAAAATGCGGCTAAAGTAGTGCATATCGTTATAGCCAATGACGGAGGCAACCTCCTCAATGCTGAGTGTTGTTTCGCGGAGCAGCTGTTTGGCCTGCTTATGGCGTAGTGTCTGTAAATATCGATTTGGACCTATACCCATCCGAGCTTTGAATAACCGGCTTAGATAATCCGTATGAACATTCAGATAGGAAGCCATTTCTTTCAGTGTCCATGGGTGAGCGCAATTCTTTTCCATCTCATGGACGAGCCTTCTTATGCTCGCCTCATATTTTTGGAAAATTCCTGTTCGTGACTGTTCCTCCGATGATCGTGCAAGAATTGTAAACATCTGCAGTAACATGCCACGACACGCCATCATATATCCAGCTTTTCGGTCATTCCATTCGGCGATAACCTCTTCCATCAGATGGATGATGCTAGGTGGTGTATCAATCCCCTCCGGTGGTAAGTCAAGAAGCGGTTGATTCTGAATCACAGGCATGGTGCAGAATGTCCTCTCCGAGTCGCAAGGCTCCTCGACAATAATATCAGAGTCGCTCCAAACAGAGAGATCTCCGAAAAAATCAAAATGGATCCCGAAAAGCAGGACATTTGGCTTTGAAATCACTTCAACAGTATGCCATAGGAAAGAAGGAATAAGAAGAATCCGTCCGTTCTCTACAATAACTGTTTTATCTTGTAACGTTACACGAATCTTTCCTCGCACGACAAACAACAATTGAAAGTCATAGATCCGACGCGACCAATGGGTTCCGAAATCGCGTTCATGACGCTGTGCCCAGTGCACTGTCGGAGCTAGATCTTGGTAGGATGTCTGCCTGTAGAAACCGGCAAAACCTTGATTCATGGTGGAGTGTCTCCTTCGTTCAGAATAATCCAACTTTTGATGGAAGGTTAAATTTGATTTTGATGCTACCATTTATTCGTGTTGATGACAATGATATTTTATATCAAAGTTCAAGATATGATGTGATCGGAAAAGTCCACAAACCGTTCGTCATCTTCTAAATACAAGGGCATCAATGGATGGTAAGATCAACGTAAATTTAATGACAAGGAGCCATGAACATGAATGATACCATACTGCAAACAGAATTGAATACTGCTTATCCATTAAGCCAAAACCAGTTAGAACAATATGAGAAAGATGGGCACATTTTGCTCAAGGATCTGGCTAGTCCTTCGCTAATCAGCCATTATAGACCTCTGATCCAAGAAGAAGTAGGAAGATTGAATCGCGAAACGAGACCGCTTGAAGAGAGGGACACGTACGGAAAAGCCTTTTTACAGATCCAGAACCTATGGGAACACAGTGAGGCGGTTCGCCCATTCGTTCTTGCGAAACGGTTTGCACAAGTGGCAGCAGAGCTGATGGGAGTGAGCGGAGTTCGTATGTACCATGATCAAGCTCTTTTTAAAGAGCCAGGCGGTGGACATACACCTTGGCACCAAGATCAAATCTACTGGCCTGTCGACACAAACAAGACAATTACACTTTGGATGCCGCTTGTTGATATCCCGGCTGAAGTGGGATCGATGACTTTCGTATCAGGTTCCCACGAGCGAGGGTATATCAGCAAGCTGGAAATCTCTGATTTATCTCATAAGACATTGACAGATTATATTGAAAAGGAAAACTTGCCGCAAGTGAATTATGGTGGTATGAAAGCAGGTGACGCGACTTTCCATGCAGGATGGACGCTGCACAGTGCACCTGGAAATCCAACAGCAAATGTGCGGGAAGTCATGACGGTTATTTATGTGGCCGATGGTGTAAAAGTTCTGGAGCCGGACAGCAATGCAAGGCGCTCTGATCTCAAGAACTGGATGCCTGGTTTGAAACCGGGTGATTTGATTGACAGCCCACTCAATCCGTTGATTTACAGTAAGAATTGATGTGTCTTTCATATAGATTGGATCAAAGAAAATCAAGCTCTAACACGGAGGGGTGTTCCGTGGGTCAAGAAATGTAATCGCGACACTTCAGTATCTATATCATTGATAGTAAGGGATGCCGTGACGATTGAACTCGTGAGGGGCATCCCATAGTCCTATAATTTGAACACTGTTAAAGAGGGTATGGCATTATAAGATGGGTGGGGGGGCAGCAAAATGGAAACGAATACATTTTTTAAACCGGGCCAAATTTGGCCCGACCTGGAAGGCAATCCGATTCGTTCGCACGGTGGCGGTATCCTGAAAGACAATGGCGCGTACTATTGGTTTGGCGAAAAAAGGGACGGATTTATTACCTTCCCGGGTATCAGTTGTTACCGCTCTACCGACTTGCTAAACTGGGAGCGTTTGGATGACGCGCTAAAGCCGGTAGAAGAAGATGGGCATGATCTTCACCCGAATAGGATCGTTGAACGGCCGAAGGTGATCCGGAATCCAAGGACCGGACAATATGTGATGTGGATGCATATTGAGAATAAAGATTATAGTCTCGCTCATGCCGGGGTCGCGGTTAGTGATCGGCCGGAAGGTCCGTACCAGTATATTAGCAGTTGTCGACCTAATGATGAGGAGAGCCGAGATATGACGCTCTATCAGGACGATGACGGGTCGGCGTATCTAATACACGCCTCTGAGAATAACCAGACTCTGCATATCAATTTACTGTCCGATGATTACCTGTCAATGGAAGGCAAATGGACGCAGGCGTGTGAGGGGCTGTACCGAGAAGCGCCGGCGGTCTTTAAGCACCGTGACACCTACTATTTGATAGCCTCAGGATGTACGGGTTTCAGTCCTAATGCTTCCTATTATGCGGTTGCTGATTCGATGTTAGGGGAGTGGAAAATTCAGGG
This sequence comes from Paenibacillus rhizosphaerae, assembly GCF_014192015.1. Taxonomy (GTDB): domain Bacteria; phylum Bacillota; class Bacilli; order Paenibacillales; family Paenibacillaceae; genus Paenibacillus_AQ; species Paenibacillus_AQ rhizosphaerae. Next base: position 1,902,459 of record NZ_JACHXJ010000001.1, read on the forward strand.
GTCGATTGCTAGAGGAACCGGAGCTGCAAATACATTTTATTCACAACCGACATTTGCGCTTCCTGTTGAAGATAAAAATATTGTGATTTTAATGGGAGACCGGTGGCGCTTTCCAAATTTATCGGACACTCGTCATGTATGGCTTCCCATGATATTCGAGGAGAACGGCCTTGCGATCGAATGGTTCGATGAATGGAACTTTGAAGAGCGAACTCCTGGCGTTTATGTGGATAAGGCGGAAGGTCCCATAAAACCTGTAAATTACTTCTGCGCTGCCCAAAAAAATGATGAAACTGATCAGTTTATGCTAGATCAGGGAGATACTGATGAATTAAAGGTTGTTGCTTCTCTTGGCTGGAGTGAGAATAGTCTTCAGGTCAACCTGCGATTGGAAGGGGAACCGCTGCATTTATATAATTCTAAAGAGCGTATATGGGAACAGGACCACATTTGGATCAGCATTGGCCATTTTCAGTTCAGCTTCGCGCTGCTTCAGGACGGCAGTTGTTATGCCGTACCCGGTACGCATCTTGATCAACTTGGAATGGGAACATTCTTCTCAAGCGAGGCCACCAAGCATATGTGCGGTCATTGGTTGCATACCGAAGGTGGTTTTCAGGTTGTATTATCAATTGGCCGCCAAGCAGCGCCTCTGCCTGAACTTTCAACGGGTACAGAGTTACCAGTGTCCATCGCTGTAGTTCGTCATACCGTTTCTCATAACAAAAAAGCTAGAGTTTTTGCACCGGCGGGATGGGTTTGGGGAGACCCGAGAACGTACTTCAGGGCCGTGCTGCAGTATCATTCTAATACGAAGGAGTGTCTTTTATGTCGTCAGTAAATATATCTAATCCGGTGTTCACGCCGGTGTTTGCAGATCCAACCGTCATCTACGAGTCTGGCGATGGACTGTATGCTTATGCAACCGCGGATGATCGAGGTGATGGTCGCGGGCAACGTCTGATTCCGATTTTGAAAACGGTAAACGGGAGTGATTGGGAGGACGTTGGCGACGCCTTCGAGACTAGACCAGCATGGATTCCGAAGGGAGCTGGAATCTGGGCACCGGATATTTCACGAAAACACGGAAAATATCTCCTCTTCTATTCGATTGCAGTTTGGGGCGACCATGAAATTCCGGCAATTGGTGTGGCTGTCTCCGATAAGCCGGAGGGTCCGTTCGTTGACAAAGGTCCTATCATTCGCAGTATGGATATTGGCGTATACAATTCGATTGACCCCATGCATTTTATCGATGATGACGGTTCCTCGTATTTGATTTGGGGAAGTTTTAATGGAATTTACGGCATTCCGCTAAGCCAGGACGGTCTAAGCAAAATTGGGGAGAAGTTTCTGCTGGCTGGCGACGCTTATGAAGCCGCACATATCATTAAACGGGACGGTTACTACTACTTTTTCGGCTCACGGGGAACCTGCTGCGACGGGGCACTAAGTACCTATCATGTGTGTGTAGGACGTTCTTCCAGCCTGTTTGGGCCTTATCATGATAAAGAAGGAAAGGAGCTAACACAGAATGGTGGAACACTCGTTATCAAAGGCGAATTATCAGAACCTGTAGGGTCAAATGATATTGTTGGACCAGGACACCATTCGGTTTTTACCGATACAACAGGACAAGATTGGATGGTGTACCATGCCATTGAGGCCGTTCAGCCTTACCTGCCGAATGGTGCTCCGAGACGCCCTCTCTTCATGGATCCAATGATTTGGGAGGACGGATGGCCGTTTATTAAAGGATTCAGGCCGAATTTGCACGAACAGCCCGGTCCAGTACTGGACTAAGCCTGCTGGTTAGTCGGATCGCCAAAGCCAGTAAGAAAAACGGTGCGGCCGAATTAACGTTTACGCCGGAATACGGACCTCCAGGCTATCTCCATACCTTGCCGTTCACCAATCAACCGGTCACAGATTTGTGGAAATTTTGCCAATGGACCGTAGAAATGTACCATGAAAGTTTCGAGCAATGTATGGCCTCGGTAGTGAAGTCGACGTAGTGGGACATACTTCAGCATATGTTGAAGCGCTTACCTTGCCTAAATAGCCGAATAGTGGTACAGGAATCTACATAAACCACCATTCTCTTTTCAACCCAATGGAGATATGATGAGCATATTTATCGAAGGTATCCATGATGCACATCCTATGGATGAAAACAAGTGACAACGCAGATAGCCCGCTAATTCATAGCGGGCCTTGGAATCGTCGTTGCAGCGGGGAAGTGATTAAAACCCGTTTTCGCGGAAAAATTCAAGGCAGAGCCTCGCACTTTCCAAAGAGGATGATGCAAACTCTTCTTGCTCGACGATGAAGTACTGAATTCCTGATGCCTCTGCAATATTGAGGACGCTTTTCAAATCGACTGAACCTTTCCCAACTTCGGTATCCTTGTGACCATCTGCGAAATCTTTAAAGTGTGCAAGGGGCACGCGGCCAGCATATTTTTTTACATATTCAGCTGGAGTAAAGCCTGCAAAATGTACCCAGCCGAGATCAAACTCGGCGAACAAGTACTCCGCGGGGACGATTTCCAGCAAGTGATCGATGACTGGTTTGCCACCTACCAACTTGAACTCAAAATCATGGTTGTGATAGCCGAATTTCAGACCGGCATCCGTAACTTGCTTGCCTGTTTGCTCCAAAATATTGGCTAATTGTTTCACGTCGGCTTCTGTTGGAGTATCCGGCAGCGGCGACCAAGGCACCACAATGTATTCCAGACCTATTTCCTTAGCGTATTCAATTTGTTTGTTCAGATCGGCCGACAACTTGTCGTGTTCCCTAAAATTTAAGCCAATATGAGCAGACGGTGCTTTCAAGTTCAGCTCTTCGAGTAAAGCCCTTATCTCCTTTGCAGGTGTTTCGAAAAATCCAGCGAATTCAACGGCCTGATAGCCCATCTCTGCAACTTTTCGAATCGTGCCCAGAAAATCCTTCTCGGTTTGGTCTCTCAACGTATACAATTGAATGCCGACAATGGGTTTGGTCATTTTTATTCCTCCTAAGTGATTAACTACATGTGAACTTTCTAATTTTAGTAGATACGTCGACCGACGTTCATCAGATTTCATTGTAGAGAAGATATAAGGAAAGCTCGATAGCATATCCAACTGATTAATTGACGTATTCGACTAAAATCTTGGAGGTTGAGCGATATTGCTAGTTCTAGGGAGATATGGATTTAAAATAAAGAATGATCTGGGATTTACAATCGATCGGCCGAGGCGGAGCGGAGAATTTTTATTTATTCGCTTTCGCACCCCTGTATATATTCAACTGGCAAACGTGAAGAGTGTGACGGATCCAGGCTCCTGGATATTATTCACGCCGGAGTTTCCACATAGATTTCATTCGCCGGATTCACCGGTCATTACGGATTGGTTTTATTTCTTTGGAAAGGATAATGCTGCAATAAAAAGACTTCTGGAGCGTCTCTCCATACCGCTCAATCAGCTGAATGCATCGCGCAAAGGGAGCGACGTAATGGGAAAGGCTTTTGAAGCGCTATGCCAGAATACACTTCTCAGCGATTTAGAGGGTGAGGTATGGAGAAGCGGATGGCTGCTGCAGTTTTTGGCTAACTTACCAACTTCGGGCGCACATAAAGGGAAGCTGCCAACGAGGATGGTCAACCGCCAGACGTTGGAGCAGCTGCAGTATATCCGTACAGTACTTTACCAAACACCAGAGGCCAAGTGGTCCGTTAGCGAAATGGCCCAAAGAGCCAGTCTCAGCACGTCACGTTTCTCAGCCGTATATAAGGCAGCATTTCGGGTTTCACCCGGCAGAGACCTGATTAAGGCTCGCGTGGAAAAAGCACGGTATTTACTGACGAATCAGTCTCTGTCTGTCAAGCAGGTTGCTGAGATGGCAGGCTATGAAAGCGAGTGCCACTTTATACGCCAATTTAAAACGGAGACAGGAACGACGCCCGGACATTTTGCGCTTGAAACTTAAGGCATAATAATTTATTTTTATAATGGTGTGATACCTATTAATCTATCAAACTTTTATATATCAACATTTTTGCTGGTTTTTCTTTCTATATATTTTTACTTCTTGCATTCCGAAATATTGGCGGTTCTGAACTGTCGCAAAACCGATGCACTTTTAAGATTAAAGTTGACAGATTCGTTGCGTCTATGGTTCAAAATTAGTAATTGATATAAATAAAGTGAGGAAAAAACATGAAATGGGTTGAGTCTATAAAGAATTATACTGCTTGCAATGAACAAGAAAAAAAGGATAAAGCAATAATTTTAAATTGTTTGGAGATATTTGAAGATGTTCTTACTAGAGAAAACGAAATCGCTCATATAACGAGTTCTGCTTTTATAGTAAATAGAGAGAGAAATAAAGCTTTAATGGTACATCATAATATATTTAATTCCTGGTCTTGGACAGGAGGTCATGCAGATGGAGAAGAAGATTTATTACAGGTTGCATTAAAGGAAGCTAAAGAAGAAACAGGAGTACGAAACTTTAGATCTGTTAGTAATGATATTTTATCCATGGATATCTTACCTGTACTTGGACATGAGAAAAGAGGGAAATACGTCGCCCCACATTTACATTTGTCCGTTGCTTATTTATTGGAGTGCGACGAGAATGAGCCACTATTTATAAAAAAGGATGAGAACAGTGGTGTTCAGTGGGTACCGTTCGAAGATATAGAGAAATATTCTAACGAACCCCAAATGAAAGAAATATATAGTAAAATAATATCTAAAATTCTTTGAGACATTTGTGTTAAGGTTATGGGCTAATATTTCACATAGAGGGCGCTTCTAAGCGTCCTCTATGCTTGTCTGGGCTCCCTCACAGAGGCGAGAGAGCCACTTGTGGCTCAGTCAATTGTAAGCGGACCGTGGGGAGCATTGAGGAGTTGGTTGACTCATCGAAGACAATGGGACCTTTGATCTTATGGGCTATGAGAGTGAACTAATTAGCATGCCCAAAAGGTCTGTCTGCGTGGGGGAAGAGGGAAATTGATTCATTTTTACGAGGTAGTAAATGGACAATGCCTGGCCAAAACGACTACGACTCCTGAAGACTATCTTCAGGATTTGGAACTTTTCCAGATGATCATGGACGAGCTCAAATAACAATAATTAGAACGATTTCGTATATAGATCTAATTATGTTCACGGTGAAACACTGATTTATTGATCATTAGCGTTCATTGAATTACCGTGAAAAAGGCCACCGATTACTTCGGTGGCCATCTCTGCTTGTTAGGAGGGTTTTGTAATAGTCATTGAACCGGATTATAAAGCGTTGGCAACCACCCGTTTATTATGAACCCGGGACAAGTTGAACTAATTAAAGGAAATGGTTATTGCCAGTATAAGGGAAATTATCAAAGTCAAATTTCCGTTGGACTAGCTGAATTACCAAACACTTGCATGCTGTCGTATCATCTATATAACCGCAAAACCCGAACCTTTGAGAAACAGGTCGGGGTTTTGCGGTTTATCAGAAAATTGCTTTCTATCACGAACGCTTCCAGGCTGTAATCAGAGCTTGAGCCGCATCCTTTAGCTCTAATCTTATAAGTTGGTCAATATCCCGATCATTCGCATGCTCTACATCCCGAATGAAGGCGTTCATATTATCGAGTGCTTTGTCTTTACGGCCACGAGATAATTCTTGTACCGCTTTCGATAAATCTTCACTCAGCTTGTCATACAGCTTCTTCGACAGCTTTTCAGAAGATTTAGCATCTTGAAGCAGTCCCTCAATATCGGCAGTAGAGATGGCCATTTTAGGGAACCGGACACTCTCGGAGATGATGGTATCCGTCTCTGGATTGCTAACGGCGAACAGTTCGATGTAATTTCCCGCCGTATTGGAAGGAAGAGTCAAAGCTGTTGTGACGGATTGGGATTCGCCAAGCTTAAGTTTCGTCTGAACATAGTACTTGTTCCGGATCACGCCATCCGGCGTTTTCAATGCTACAGCCAACCAGGCATCCAGGGCGTCTTCTGTATTGTTGTTCAAAGTCGTAGTGATCTTCACTCGCTCTCCTGGATTCAGACGTTTGATTGGCTTGCCCTCAAGATTTGAAAAGGCTGTTTCGGATAAAAGAATGCTTTTGTCTGATGTATGAATTTCGACCTTGTTGCTCGCCTCCGACATCTTGCCCGATGCATCCTTCGCTTTGACGTAAATGGAGAGGGTAGAATCTGGCGTAAGTTCAGACAAGGTAAAAGTGGTTGTCGTACCATCAACCTCGCCTATTTTTTGGTCCGTATTTGCATTGTACAAGACATAGCCGGTAACGCCGACATCGTCCCCGGAAGCATCCCATTGAACTGTTGCAGTCGTACGCGTCGCACTTTTTACACGAAGATGTTCCGGTGCGCTAGGAGCCTGCGCATCCGTAGAAGAGAATCGTTGCAGCTTGATATCATAGATGCCCCACCAGGTGCCGCCTGCGTTGCCTATCTGCACAATTTTGACATACCTTGCGGTCTGCTCCCCAGACAACAAAATAGCGGTGCCGTTATTTTGGCTTCCTTGACCGGAAGCAACGGGGTCTCCCCAGTTTGAACCATCTTCGGACACGTATACTTGGTAACCGCGCGGATAATCTCCATTCGTCAATCCATCGTCAAGTACGATCCGGTTAAATGTCTGCGATTTTCCCAGATCTAATTGGAACCATTGGCCATTCGTCTGTCCGGCGCCGGTCGCCCACCGCGTGGTTTTGCTGGCGTCTATCGCGTTGGCAGGAGGCGAGTCCGGCCAGGATGAACTTGCAGTTGCGGTCCAGTTGTCACGAGGCAGTGTTTGGATCAAAGCCGTCGATACCGTGAGGGAAGGGCCGTTCTCCGAGAGATTTCCATAAAAATCCCGGGCTTTTACGCTAAAGTTGTAAGAGGTATCTGGCGTCAGATCGGTTACTTTGAACGAGGTTCCGCTCGTAAATGCGAGCTGGTCCTTGCCGCTGTATACCACATAGCCGGCTACTTTGGTGTCATCCGCTGAAGCATTCCAGGCAAGCTGAATACTGGTGTCGTCTTTACTAGTTACACGGAACCCGGTAGGGGCTGTTGGCGGGTTACCGTCACCTCCGCCTTGAGGTACCGTCAATTGAACGGTTCCAAAGGCGCGAGGGTCGGTAAAAGCGTTGTCTTTTTCCGCATTCCAGGCGATTTTGGTCTCACGTCCGTTGTACCCGTCGTTATCATTTACCTGAACGTCAAATCCCATATAGACGCCACTGCCCGGAGAGCCGCCAAGCGTCGACCATGGAATCTTGATCTCCATCTGATAGCCACTGTCCGTATCTCCTTGCGCAAACGTCACGCCGGTTATCGAACGGTCGGGATGTTTCGATTCATACACTTTCTTATCATTCCAACGGAACGAATACTGGTAGTCATTATCGTCGTAGCTGGCGGCTTTGTCATTGTTCGCATCAATGTAGACCTCCACACTATCGTCCCGCCAGACGGCATCGCTGTTGGCCAGTTTAACGGAATCCTTGACATCGGCAAAGACGTAAAGATTCTGGTCATCCCACATGGCTCGGTAAGAGGCAGACAAATCATCAGGCGAAGAAATATTATCCTGGCCCATAATCACTTTGCCGAGTTTCTCAGAACCTTGATCGTTCCAGGTCTCATCAAGTTTACCGTCGATCACTGGAGCCTTGGCTGTGTAGCTTAGCTTGGTTCCGGCAAAAGCCTGCGTAGACACCTTCAGGACATCGCTGGCTTCGGACAAATTCCCCCGCCGATCCAGCGCCCGAACCGTAAAGGTATACTGCCGATCAGGCAGCAAGTTGCTTACGGTATATTTCAGTACCGAGCCATCAACGCGGGCAATTTCCGTCGAGGAGTTATAGATTGCATACTGGGTCACGCCACGGTTATCGGTCGATGCCTCCCATTGTAAACCAACGGAGGTATCCGTGGCGCTTGTTGATGTTAAGTGCGTTGGTGCCGTTGGAGATTCGGTATCGAGCTCCAGAGTCTTGACCGTGAATGGCACGAATTCTGAGACGTTTCCAAATGCGTCACGGGAGCGAATTTTCAGATGATAGGTCGTATTTGCAGGCAAGTTCCGCATGAGATAAAACGATGCCGTTGTCGTGCCTAGAAATTTGTCGTCCTGATAAACATCATAAGCATAAACGCCAGTATCATCGGTACCCGGCTTCCAGGTCAGACGCAATTCGTTGTCCTGTGCTTCTGCTGAAGGGGTTTGCGGCGGGCCAGGAGGCTCTTTGTCGACTGCGCCGTTTGTTTTCGTATAGACCCGAACGTAATCTACCAGATGATACTGTGGGAAAACCGTCGTTGCATCCGGAGCCCCTGCGAATCCGCCAACTGCCGTATTGATGATGATAAACATATCTTGGTCAGTAACATTAACATTTTCATAAGTACGCCGCAGCACGCCATCGACGTACCACCTTAGTACACCGGGCTCCCATTCCATTCCATATACGTGGAAGTCTTTGCTCAAATCGACGTCGGCATCCCATTGATCGCTGGTATAAGCATTATTGGGGTAGACTCCATAGTGATACGTCATGTAGTTACGATTCGGTTCCTGACCGATCATCTCCATGACGTCCATCTCTGGGGGCCACGATATCTGATTGGCCAGCCAGTGAGTCGGCCAGATTCCTTGTCCGGTAGGAACTTTGGCGCGGAATTCGATTTTGCCGTAATTGAACTGGAATTTGCCATCAGAGTGAATGCGTCCGGACGAGTAATGCATGCCGCCAAATTCCCGCTTCTGGGTCCGTATAACCAAATTGCCGTCCTGCAGATAAACATCCTCGGGAGTATAATACTCCATCTCATTGTTGTAGTCGGCTTTCCAGTCAGCGATGTCCCACTTGGTCCGATCCAGCTCCTTTCCGTCGAACTCGTCATGCCAGACCATCGTCCATGGATCCATTTCTTTCGTTGTGACATCTATCGGATTGCTTTCGTCTGATACGTTGTTATCCGCGTCAACAGCTTTGACGGTGAACCGATAAGTTGTCTGAGGGGTAAGGCCGGTGACAGGAAGGGAGGTTTCGGTTCCAACCGCCGAACCCATCTTTTCAGGAGTCCCGTAAGTGTCTTCCGTTACCGTAGCGCCATAGACATCGTAACGTACAATGCCGGCGAGGTCATCCTCCGATGCCTTCCATTGCAGGGTGACGGCACGATCCTTAATTTCCTGTGCTTCCAGATCGGCAGGTGCAGACGGAGGGGACGTGTCCATCGGGCGATATACGTTTAACTCCCAGATGGCCCACCATGCCCCGTCGTCGGACGTCTTCACAACCCGTATATACCTGGCCGTCTGAAGGGGGAAGGAGGCATCAATGATTTTGCTGCCCGTACCGCTGTAAATCGGATCGCCCCAGGTTGTCCCATCATTTGATACCAGGATGTCATAGGTATTTGGATAGTCTCCGCAGCATGATTTCGACGCATCCAGCGTAATTCGGTCAAAATTACGGACTTGCAGCATGTCAACCTGGAAGTACACTCCTTTCGCTGCGGGTTTTCCGCTTGACCAGCGGCTCTCTGGGTTTCCGTCCAACGCTTTGACCGGAAATTCCTCTGACCATGTAGAGGAATAGGTCGCGCTCGCTGTCCACCCCGTCTTGTCCAAGGCGGTGCTGTCCTTATTTTCTTCGCTGTCAGCCCAGACCGACCCAGGACTGATCAATTGAGCGAAGGAACATGCAGCCAGAAAGATTGCTAAATATAAACTGAACCACCTCTTTTTATTGCTCATCCCATTTGACACGCTCCCCTTTATTATTCGAGGGATTATTGGCCTAAGGTGAGGTCCACCTGATCGGCCAAACCACCTCTCGAACTAACTTTAGCGGAAAGCGGTTTCTTATCAACAGAGGAATAAACAACGAAATTTTATTCAAAAACGACGATCTTGATAATGTAGCACCGGAAAAGTAATCCTTACTGACGTTCCGATACCCAAACGGCTAGAAATCGTCACACCATATTGTTGGCCAAAATGAAGCTTGATTCTTTCGTCGACATTGCGGATACCGCATCCGGCGATTTGTTTTCCTGGTTTCAAAATGCTCTCAGTCGTCTCCGGTCTCATACCGACGCCATTGTCAACGACCGAGAGAACGACGGTGTCATCATGCAATGAACCGCGGATGCAAATATGGATCGTTTCGTCGTACCAGGCATGTTTGAGGACATTCTCCACGAATGGTTGAAGGACAATTTTGACCGTACTAAGTGAAAGAACAGCAGGATCAACATCGTAGGTTACTTCTAGGCGATTTCGATATTTAATCGTTTGGATATCGATGTACGCCGCTACTTGTTGAACCTCTTGAACAATGCTGATGAAAGTATTCCCGTTATTTAGCGTCAATCGGTAGAACTTAGAAAGCCCTGATACCATGCGGCTAAGCCTGTCAACTTCGCCCAGATTAGCCAAGCTATTGATCGATGAGAGGGTATTATATAGAAAATGAGGCTTGATCTGTGTATGAAGCGCTTCCAATTCTGCGTCTTTCTTCTGTAGTTCCGTCACATAGACTTTATTGATCAATTCTTCAATCGTGCCGGCCATCTCGTTGAACGCATGGGCCATCTGTCCGAATTCGTCCGAACCGCCAAACTGGATCCGCTTTCTGAAATCTCCTCCCTGAAAGGCACGGAGCGAGGCGATAATTTTATAGATACGCCGAGAAAAATAACGGGAAACGACCGCCCCGAACAGCCCGAGTACCGCGAAGCTTCCCGCGCATATCACGATCGTCAGGCGTGCGACTTTCCTGGCGCCTTTCTCCAGAACATCATTTGGCACACTGGCGAACAGCTTCCAATCCGTATCGGGTAGCGCTTCCTCGGTTACCTGCTGCTTACTGCTTGGCACAGGGGACCAGCCGGCCTCGGTTCCCTTTGTCCCGTACAGCACGTTGCCTTGCTTGTCGATGACAGCTGCTTGCCCTGCATCTCCCACGGTGAAGGTATCGACAGCATCAAACAAATCGCCCAGCTTGACCGTGATCCGCACAAAGCCAATAGCCGTATATTTATCATAACCGACCAGGTGCTGGACATAAGAGATGTTCCCATAGGCAGCGTCATCGCCGAGCTGTGCCCAGACAGTACTGCCAACGATCCGATCGGCTTCTCCGTATTTTTGTTTGTAGTCGGCGTACCATGGCTCGCTGCTCAACCGATTAATGGAATAGAGATCTATCAGTGTTCCATTCGCCAGCGGGTTACCTTCCAGTACATTGTAGCGTTCTCTCAGGGAGTCGTTCTTGACATAGACGGAGAGGCGCATTTTATGGCTGGACCAGTTAGCTGACGATTCCAGGCGGGGCATGATGTAATCCATCATGGCCTCGTATACGTTATACCCCTGGTACTTCTCCGTGAGCAGCCGCGACAGCGTGACATCCTGGTACAGTTGCTCGGATATTTTACTGACCTCGGCAACATTGCCCATAATGTTTTCACGTATTTGCTGCAGCGTCCGGGCAACGCTGATTTTCGAGTTGGTCCGAATAGAATGGACCGAGTTGGTATAGCTGTAAGATCCAATCAGCACGACCGGGATTAAAACCATCACCAGATAAGAGAGCATCAGTTTATTGGCAAAGGAGAATTTCAATTTCATTATTTCACCTTATGTTTTGTGCGGTATTCGGTTGGGCTCATGCCCAGCGTTTCTTTGAACTGACGATTGAAATAAATGATATTCCGATAGCCAATCTGGCCTGCAACTTCGTAAATTTTCAGTTTGGGATCGAGCAAAAGTCGGCAGGCGGTGTCAAGCTTCTTGCGAATCATGAAGTCGCTGAAATGGGTGCCCGTCGTTTCTTTGAATAAGTAACCGAGATAATTAGGGGAAAATCCGAACGTATGCGCTAGATCGCGTAGGGTGACCTTCTCGCCAATATGTTCATCGACGTATTTCTCGATCTCTTGAACCAGTTTCTGATTTGTGTTCTCGCGCTTGTGTTTCAGCAGCTCAGAGAGCTCAAACATCCGCCGCCGTAACCACGATTTCACATCGCTGATCGTTTCAAACCGGTAAATGACGTCGAGATGCTCGAAATCGACCCCGAGCACATGATACAAATCCTCGTTGATCGAATGGAGTAGGATATCCAGTTTGGACAGAATGCCCATCGCGAAATGATGAACAGAACTCCGGTTGGAAGGTTGTCCGAGATTTTTGAATAAGGCTTCCATGCAGTTGTCGATCCCGACGAGATCGTAAGCAATGACCGATTCAAACATGTCCTCGAGCCATTGGCCCGGCACACCTTCAGATTTTTCTTGACGTTCTTGCCACTGGCCGTAGGAGATCAGACGATTTTTACCCAGAAACAGCTTGCACGCAAGCGCCTCTTTTGCCTGCCGAAAAGAACCGGGGAGGTCACGAATGTCTTCGCACGGTAGTCCGATGCCAATGGAAATCGTAAGGGAGCCCTGAGCGTGAATTGTACGAATCAGTTCCTGAAGCGCGTCTGCAGCTGTAGGCCCATAACCATCCATCAACAAGACATAACGGCTGCTTGCCGGAAGCTTGCACAGCTGGCCTATCGGCCATTCATCGGCAAATTGTTCGATGGTTTGCATTAATCGGGAGTGAGTTTGAGATCGCATGTCTTCAGGAAGCTTCCATTCAAGATCGTCGACCTCAATGATGGCCGCGTTAAACAGGGGGGCCGACAATGTTAATCCGTATAGATTCACAGCATCCGGCTGCAGGATCGTATCTTCGCCAGACAGCCAGCGAAGAAGTAGTTCAACCCGGACGTAAGGGAGGGCAGTCTCCACTGTGACGGCTCTAGATTGATGAATTCTGAATTCATCCAATGTCTGGATCATGGAACGGAGCGAGATGAGCAGTTCATCGGTGTCCACGGGCTTCAGGATATACCCGACCGCTTTCATCTCTATGGCCTGCTTCGCATAACGGAAATCTTCGTGGCCGCTGATAATCAGAACCTGGAGGTTGGGCTGAAGTTCACGGGCCTTGCGGACCAGTTCAAGACCATTCATGATGGGCATCTGAATATCGGTAATCAGCATGTCAAACTTTTCTTCTTGTAGTAACCGAAGCGCCATAAACGCACTGGATGCCTGGGCTTCAAGCCGAAGGCCGAGTGCTACCCAAGGAACGCGCTTTGCGAGCCATTCCAGATCCAGCAGTTCATCATCGACAATCATGACTCTATACACGATTCAAACCTCCTTGGGGTCTTAACTAATCTTCTGTGGAACAGTATAACAAAACAAATTCTGGACAATAAGTACCTTCTTTCATGATAAAGTTAAAAACGAACTCCCAGGTCCTGTAATAGGAGGGAGTCCGCTGAAGATTATTCTATTTATTTACCCAGCTGCTTTACATGTTCTTGCCATTTTTCTGTTTTGTATTTCAGCAGCTTATCGTAACCGGCTTTATTCAAATCGTCCAATCCTTGGCTGAGTATTGCTTCCACATCCTGATCGTCCTTGGCAAAAAGCGCTTTGGACGTGGTCTTGGTGGCAATATCCACCACATTTTGCTGAATCAATCCTTCCGGCGCATCGACAGGCGGATTGATATCAAAGAAGACGGAGGTATCTGCTACCGTGTTATTAACGACATCGCCATAAATATCCTGCTGATCTGCAGATAAGTATTTCGCACGTTCACGGTCCCAAGGCACATAAATAGGCATTGGCTTGTTGGGGTGAGCATCGAGTTTGAGCTTTTGCAGCTCATCAGGCTTCAGCGCAAGGAATTTGTCGTTTGGAATCGGTGCACCATCTTCCGTTGTCTTATCCCAATACAAGCCTTGCGGGCCATAGATCAATGTCCGCGAATTTTCCGGACTGGTCGCGTAGTCATACCACGCAAAGATCCGCTCGGGTTCCTTGGCGCTTTTCGTAATTGAGTTATAGTTCCAGCCCAGCTTGTTGTAGCCGATTACGACGATTTTCCTCTGATCCACACCAGGCTTGACGAACGGCCAGACGATATCGTATCCGTCATTTGGATTTTTGCCGCGCAGCAGTCGATCTGCCTCGGAGGCATCATTTACGACACCGAAGCCGGTATATACAGCGATTTTGCCGGTTTTCAGCTTTTCCTTGATCTGATCCTGCTTCTGGGTAAGTGTATCCTGGGACAGAAGCCGTTCGCGGAACAACTTGCTCACGTATTTCTGAGCTTCTATGTAATCCGGGTTCGCGTATAGCGGCTTCAATTCATTGCCTTCTGGGACAGCAAACACGTGAACGGCCCGGGCGAAGTCTCCAACAATGCCTTCTTTCATGCCGGCCCATACGAGCCCCGTAATGGCGGTCAGCCCTTCGTTGAACTGCTGAGTTGCTACTGGTGTCACATCCGGATACTTGGCCTTCACCATATTAAGGTAGTTATAAAGATCATCAAACGTTACCAGTTTCGGCGAGCCGAGCTCCTTGTAGATCTTTCTATTGATCCACCAGCCCGAGTTGCCTGCTTTAATATCGCCTGTATACCACGACGGAATGCCGTATATATTGCCGTCGGGTGCTTTCAGCAAGTTTAATGTATCTTCGCCGATGGCTTTCTTCAAGTTTGGATATTTGTCATAGTACGCGTTAAGTGGAACGAGCGCGCCTTCCTTCCCCATCTTATTGGCGTCAGAACGCTCGAGGGTGATGACATCGGGAAGATTAGTGGAAGCGATCATTGTACTCAGCTTTTGCTTGGCATTCCCATTCGGAGAGATACCCTGTACTTCGATCATGAGCTGTTCCTTGATATAACGTTGCGTTGGCGAGTTTGGATCGTAAGGTTCAGGGTTCCACCAGTCGTAGTTCGGGAACCAGGAGTACTTCAATGGTTCGATGCCGATTTTCCCGGGATTGTCAGATGGCACTTCAGATGAAGCTCCTCCCTCTGTGGCGGCCGTTGTCTTCGTCGATGGGGAGGGCTCACTGCTATTTCCGCTGTTACTGGAACAAGCAGTGAGCAACAGGCCTGCGGCAAGGATGGCTGCTAGTGCGTTGGCGGTGACTTTGATTTTCATTTAAATGACCCCTTTCTGTTATTTCCTTTATTTAAGTGTGAGAGGGCTCGCGGAGCCATCTCTGATGCCGGGAACGGACGATGTTAGCCTTTAATTGAACCGACGAGCACCCCTTTAACAAAATACTTCTGAACGAAGGGATAAACCATGATGATAGGCATCGTAGCGATGACCAGGGTGGACATTTGCAACGCTTTTGCCGTTATGGTTTGCTGTGACATTTGTTTCATAGCTTCGGAATTTAGAGCCGATGTCATCTGCTCATAGAACAGGCTTGAATTCATCGCATTGATCAAATAAGTCTGCAGAGGGAGAAGGGATTGGTTATTGATATAAATGCTGGCCGTGAACCACTCGTTCCATAGCCCGACGGCGGTAAACAGCGAGATGGTCGCTAGAATCGGTCCGGAAACATGGAGCACAATTCTGAAGAAAATCCCAAAATCCGTACAACCATCGATCTTAGCCGATTCCTCGAGCCCATCCGGAAGTTCAGAGAAGAAGGTTCGAAATATAAGCATATAGTAGACGTTGACCATGCCTGGGAGCACAAGGACCCAGAAACTATCGTACAAATGCAGTTCACGGAACCATAGAAATGTTGGGATCAGCCCGCCACTGAAATACATGGTAATGATCGCAACGATAAAATAAAATTTACGCCCTGCCAAGAACTTCTTCGATAAGCCGTATGCAAATAAAGAAGTAAGAAAAATGGCAAGCGCCGTACCGATTGCAGTGCGAAGCACGCTAATCAAAACCGCCTGGTACATAGATTTGTTTTTCAATATGATCTCATAGTTTTCCAGTGTCCAATGCCTTGGCCAGAAAGTTAGCCCGCCGAGCATGGTATCACTTCCTGTGTTAAATGAGATCACAATCGAATTCCAGAACGGATACAATGTCAGAAACGATAGCGCAGCAACGGCAATGTACGAAAAAACGGACAGGGCGCGATCACTAAAGCTCAGCTTCATAAGTAAGTAAGGCCCCTTTCTCTACCATAAACTTTCTTTTCCCATACGGCGCACCATCCCATTAGCCAAGAGGAGCAGCACGACATTGACCAGGGATTTGAACAACCCTGCGGCAGCGGCATACGAATAGCGCTGACCGCCTATACCAGTTCGCAGTACATAGGTGTCAATGACATCAGCTACATCCAGCAGTATCCCGTTATTGCCATTGTTCGTCAGCACCAGAATATCTTCGAAGCCGGCATTCATGATATTGCCGACAGCCAGAATCAGAAAAACGCTGATGACTGGCATGATGCAGGGCAACGTAATGCGATAGATTTGTTTAAATCTGCTTGCCCCATCCATCGCTGCCGCTTCGTATAGATGCGGATCGATGCCTGTAATCGCCGCAAGGTAAATAATCGAATTGAATCCGATTTCCTTCCAGATGTTTGTGGAAACAAGAATACCCCAGAAATAATGGGGGGTCGACAACCAGTTGACCGGTTCATGAATGAGTCCAAGCTTCTGAAGTAAAATATTTACGCTTCCGTTATCAACTGCGAAAAGTGAGGCTGCGAATCCGCCAATAATGGCCCATGACATGAAATGGGGCAAATACGTCAATGTCTGGGACAGCCTTTTAAAGAATCGGTTTCGAATCTCATTGAACATAAGGGCTAGCACGATCGGAGCCGGAAATCCAATGAAGAGCTTTAAAAGACTGATAACGAAAGTATTCCGCATAACAAGCCAGAACTCATCTGCCTCGAAGAACGCTCGAAATTGATCCAACCCGACCCAAGGACTTGCCCAGAAACCTTTGTAAATATTGTACTCTTGAAAAGCTGACAAGACGCCCCACATCGGAACATAGGCAAATAGGATCAGAAATACGATGGCTGGCAGCACCATAAGCTGCACCTGCCATTGATTGCGTATTACTGAGCTCCAAGGCTTGTTCGATCGGGGTTGAATCTGGGGAGCGGCCTTGGCTAAATTTTGCTTCATATCGTCCTCCTGTTCAATATCTTTTGCACCGGGTGCTGATACGTAGTTTATCTTTGTTTCTTAGGAGTCAGCTAGTAGAGAGACATAACGAAAGCTTATTCAAAATCAACGACTAAATAAGAACGGATATTTCATGGATAATGAATAATAAATCGTTGTTCAATAATCTGTTAAATTTAGGCAGCGCACACTATATTAGTGATTGCACGACGAAATAGGTGGAAACCCTAAACAAATTTTGAAAGGAGCGTAGAATTGATGGCAGTGAGAAGGCTAAGGTGGAGGAATTGGAAGAAACCAGCCCAGATACTTCTTGCAGGGGTACTTGTATTGGGGGGATTGGCTGTTTCAAGTCAGAAGCATGCAAGTGCCGCTCCGTCCGGATCAGGTTGGGAACAAACATTTAGTGATGATTTCGATTCACTTGATTCGACGAAATGGAAAACTGCCTGGTCGTACTGGTGGGATGGATCCATCCGCGAGGATAATCGGACCCGGCAACTTGCGTATTATCCAGACGAGAATGTGTCGATTGTGACAGATACCAGTGCAGGCGGTAACGGCAAGGTAGTTCGCTTGCGAACGGCTAAGGAAGACACATATGTGTCCTGGGAAAACAAAACGTACAACTACACGGCAGGTGTTTTGCAATCGAGTACGCGATTCAAGCAAACATATGGTTACTATGAAGCCAGGATCAAGACGTTTAACTCCTCGGCGAAAGGATATATCACCGATTTTTGGTTGGCACCTTTCGCTAATAAATGGCCACCTGAGCTCGATGTGATGGAAACGGCCGGTTCAGACTCGGCAACGAAAGCGCATTTCTTTGAACACTACAGTGATTCAAACGGTGCTCATCAATATCAAGGCATTGAGAAAGCGCTCGATCCGAGTCAATGGCACACCTACGGGGTTCAGTGGGAACCAGGCAAGCTGACCTGGTTCGTTGATGGGACACAAGTTGGCAGTTCGATTACGACGGGCGTACCTAGCGAGGATATGTTCCTGATTTTATCGACGGAAGTAGGGAACGACGGATATTGGGGTAATCCTGATGCGGGTACATGGCCACAGTATATGGAAGTGGACTATGTCAAGGTGTGGAAAAAGAGCGGCATTACTTCTGGCCAAACCTATGAAATTTCCAGCAAAGTAGACGGGAATAAGGCATTCGATGTCGACAGTATTTCAACAGCAGACGGGGCAGCGGTTCAGGTCTGGGATTATGTAGGAGGCGGCAATCAGAAGTGGAAGGCAGAAGATGTTGGGGGAGGCTTCTACAAGCTGACGGCAACCCATAGCAACAAAGTACTCGACATCTGCAACAATTCTACGGGTCAGTCCTGTTTGAAGCAATCAACATATACCGGAGCGGATAGTCAGTTATGGAAAATCGAAGATCAAGGTAACGGGTACTATCGAATTGTTTCCAAGCTCAGTGGTCTTGTCATTGATCTGCCAAACTCGAATACAACGAATGGAACAGATCTTCAGACTTATTGGTGGAACGGTTCAGATGCTCAGCTGTGGAAGTTGACTTCGCAATAATAGAGGTTATGTGATGATACGAGCAGGCCTTAATCAGGGCCTGCTCTCTTTTTTATCGAGGTTTTTTATTTATAACTAACCGAGTTTCAATGCACTGGTCGACATCAAAGATCTATGATCTACGCATGTTGTCTGTGGTAAGGAAAAATCTCGTGGTAAATTGAAAGTTATTGGAGGATTTTATTTTAACCGAAGATAGAGATAGAAAATGGCCTAAAACGTTCTTCTTAAGAGTTAAATTAAACGGTGCTTTATAGGATCAAACAAAATTGATTGTTCGATATAAGAAAGGGAGTGAAATGCAGATGATAATATTTTATGATCAGACCTTTCCTTATGGTGGTGTGAGACCAGATGAGGCAAGCCTTCAGAAACTCGCTTCTTTTGGGGAAATCGTTGGAGTGGAGGAGTTGGCTGGACGCCTAGACCGAGCCGAGCCTGCGGAAACGATGGTATGGCTGCACGGCCCTTATTTCCCCAAAGCGTCATGGAGTGTAATCGTACGCTTCTTGGAGCGCGGCTGCGGCTTCGTACATATAGGGGGATCCCCTTTCCGGATACCTGTATACTCTTCGGAGAATGGCTGGATAGAAGAGCGTGAACAACCTGCCTACCATCAACGACTTCGAATCCATGAGATCCAGCGAGTTGAGCGTGAGCAGGACTGGTGCTACTCCGGTAGCGGAAAAATCTATCCCCTCTTTGAAGGCATGGAGGTACTTTTCGAACCAGCGGAAACTTGCAGCTTTGTGCTTACCCTTTCCTCTACCCCTGACCATCCTCGGGAGCCTGGCTCCAGCGGACCGATGGATGCAAGGATCCACCCAGTCATGATCGCTAACGACAAAAACGGCAGGGAGAAGGCGGCTCCGGCTGTGCTGATGGAGAACGTCCGTGGCACCTATGCCGGTAGTCGGTGGTTGTTTATCAACCAGGAGATCCGCCATCGGTTTTGGATCTCTGGTGGTCCGGAAGCTGTTGCCCGATGGGCTCAATTCTGCGGTCGAGGAGTTACAGAAGCTTGGCTGAAGACGGGATATGCCAGTTACGAAGTAGGCGAGAATCCTGCATTACTGTTGCAGATGCAAGCCTTGATAGACTCTGCTATTGCAGACTGGAATGTTGAGATTACGGTATCTCAGGCTTCCGCGACTGAAGATTCGGTTATTCATAAAGAACGTTTGGTGCTTTCTGTTGAGCGTGAGATAATCTACGAATGGCTTCCGCTGAAGATGACACTGGAACCTGGGCTATACCGGATGGAAGCAAGAGCTGTTTCATCCAACGGGGAGCGAATGCATTTGTCCCAAGGTTTCTGGTGCAAAGACAATAATCTTTTGACTCAAGGTGAGTCTTTGGCATGCGGTCGTGATTATTTTATGAGGAACGGCAAACCGATGCCCGTCGTGGGTATGACTTATATGGCCAGCGATACCGGAAGAAAGTTTCTCTTCCTTCCGAATCCTGATGTATGGGATCGGGATATGGAAAAAATGAAGCGGGCCGGCATCAACTTGATCCGGACGGGCATCTGGTCAGCTTGGCGGCATATAATGCTCGAGGACGGGCACCCATCTGATAAGGTGCTTCGTTCTATGGATGCGTTCTTGTTAACGGCTGCCCGCCATGGTCTGGAAGTGATTTTTACTTTTTTTGCATTCACCCCGGAGATGTGGGAGGGATCCAATCCATATCTGGATACCCGAAGTGTAGAAGCGCAGAAGCGCTTTATCCGTTCTATCGTAACCCGGCATGCGAATACCACGAATGTCCATTGGGATCTGATTAACGAACCTTCTTTATTTGATCCTTCCCGGATTTTCGACGGGCCACGCAAAGTCGGGGATGTGAGCGAGCGTGTGGCTTTCCGGAATTGGCTCCGTAAGCGTCATGGGAACGATATCAGGGGCCTTCAAGAAAAGTGGGGCATGACGCCAGAGGAATTGCCTGATTTTGAATCCGCTAATCCGCCCGAGAAGGCGGAGATCAACTTTAATCCCACGGAGGGCAAAGCGAAACGAGGCTTGCGGTGGCTTGACTATTGTTTGTTTACTATGGACATGCACAACCGCTGGGTCGGTGAGTTGTCCAACTCGATTAGATCCTCAAGTCCCAAGCAGCTTATTACGGTGGGACAGGATGAGGCAGTTATGGCTCAAAGGCCATCCCCTTTCTTTTATGCAGACAGTGTGGATTATACATCGGTGCATACTTGGTGGCTTAACGACCATCTGTTATGGGATGGCTTAGTCGGTAAGACACCACTAAAGCCTAATCTCGTTCAGGAAACGGGAATGATGTATGTGGAGACGGCATCGGGGATGGCTAAGCGCTCTGAACCGGAGCTCCGCAATATGCTGGAGCGGAAGTATGCGTACGCCTTCGCCGCTGGAGCAGCCGGAGCGGTTCAATGGATATGGAATATCAATCCATATCTGAACAGTGTGAATGAGTCTAATATTGGTGCACTTCGGGCGGATGGGACAGAGAAACCAGAAGTCGGTGTATCTTATGGGTTTGGACAATTTATGGGTGAGATTCATGGTGTATTCGCTGACAGACGTCTTGAGGAAGTTGCTGTAATCTTTCCATATTCTAATAGTTTTTCTAATCGGCACTTTGCCTTCGACGCAACAACCCGTCTATCCCGAGTATTGAGTTATCAGCTCAAGCAGACATTCCGTATCTGGAGCGAGTATCATTTGAGCCCTGAGGAGACCGGATCCGGAGCTAAATTGATGATCGTGCCTTCCGCCCACAATCTTTCCAGCCATGCTCTGGAGCAGCTACTGCAACGCGTAAGGAAGGATGGAAGCACGCTACTACTAACTGGACCACTTTCTCTAGACGAATATTGGAAGTCCTCCGGCCGTTTACAAATGATTACTGGTGACACCAGACTAGTTAATGTCTGCCGAGAAGAGATGCTGGAAGTAGGTGGAGATAAGTTATCCATAGCTTTTGGGCAAAACCGGATCGGAGAGCTTGTGAAGGAAATCCCAGTAGGGATTTTCGACGGAATGAACAAGCTTCATGAATACGACTTAGGCAAGGGCAAGCTTTTGTGGTGTCCTCTTCCTGTGGAATGCAGCGACAGCCCGGAAGCCATGACACACGTTTATCGTTATGTTTTGGATTTGGCGGGGGTCACGAAGGAGCTTCGTTGGATCCGGGGAGGAGAGTTACCCGGAGTCTATGGTCGGAAGCTGGCGTTCCCAGATGGTGCGTTGTATATCTTCGTATCAGAGAGTGGTTACGATGCAGAGATTGCTGTCCAGGATGCGGACACAGGTGTGGACTACTCTTTCGTACTAGAAAGAGACCGGTCCGTCCTGTTTGCGGCGGATCGGAATGGGGACCTGCTGGCTGTATACAGACCAGAAGAGGTTAAGATCTGGCATGGTATAAAGTGTTAAGGTATATGATGACGTAATCGTCCTAGACCTAGAGTTCTGGGATTCCGGATTATGTGAAGAGTAATTCGGGGTGAATATCCCGAAAGGAGCAGAGGATGTAACTCCGTATATACTCACCGACAATGGGGTTCAATTTCCCTTCTTGATCGATCTAGTTCGTAAATTATTTTATTAAGCTATCGGGAGAACGATAGTTCAATAATGAACAAGAAGCCAGCCGATTACTTTGACCGGCTGGCTTTATTCAACTAACGGGCAGTTTAACGCAACAAACTCATTATTATTTGCGTATAAAGGTTGTGTGGTAAAATATGGATTGTAATTATTGAGTTAAGAGTGAGAATCTTTTAGGGAGTGAATAAAGCAAATGGTCCACTCTAAAGGCTTAAAATTATTGATTGGTGCTGTGGTTATCGTTTCTGTCGGAGTGGGTGGTGCAGTAGCTTACCAGAAGGTATATGCAAAAAGTGCAACTACTCAAAGTAGCATTAGTTCGCAAACCTATTCTCTAAATGAAAGTGGACAGACTTACGGTTCTGCTGAAAAAACCACTCCTTATGAAATGCTACCCGATTTAATCCATAGAGGAAGTGTGGATGGCGTTGCAGGATATGTGTTGAAAAGCGATTATCTAAAAGGTGTAAGTGATGTCCCACTATATGATGTTGATGGGAAAACCATACTTGGTTCATTTCATATAAGCGCCAATGTTGTGAACTTTCCGAGAAATGAAAACGGACAGACATACGGTTCTGCTGCGGATGCCGCCTCTTCCGACACGGAACCTGAATTAATCAGTGCTTTTGGTGTGGATGGCACCAAGGGATATGTGATGAAAAAAGATTTAGACGGTGAACAGCCAAAATCACCTAAGGAAGCCCTTGCGTCAATGGAAAGAAATAAGGAAGGACGGGATATTCCCTTGTATGACGTTGATGGTAAAACCGTAATTGGAGTGTTTCATGTTGGAGGAAAGTAAAAAAGTGTATTCTAACGTTAAGCTAACGTGAAACGATAGTTGAATAACCGACAAGGATGAAGCTGCCAATTCTAATCGGCAGCTTCAATAAGCTAACGGGCATTGAACGGAGATGATTATTATTTGATCGCCATTGTTCTATGGGATTTGGATGGAACTATTCAAGATAGCGAGTCACTTGCTAAGGAAGGGACTCGATATGGATTTAAAGAGGTGCTTGGTAGGGAGCCAACGGAAGACGAATTCGCTCAGCTTGTCGGACGTCCTGTTCCAGTAGTTTACAAAGAATGGTTTGATGACGTACTAGCAAAACAGATTCTTGATACGGGAACACACTACTACCAAGAACGGGCAGAACAAATCCCCTGCTACTCAGGTATCCCAGAGTTACTGAAAGAATTGAAGCAAAGAGGTTATCGAATGGGAGTCGTATCTTCTAAACGACGTTTTCATGTTGTGAATGAATTGAAGTCAAAAGCTTTGGACATCTTGTTTGATGTTATCATAGCCCAAGAAGACACCCTACAACATAAACCTCACCCTGATCCCCTATTGCTTGCGGCAAGTCGCCTGAAATGTTCCCCTGAGAATTGTGTATATATAGGAGACCAACCTTCAGACATAAAAGCAGCTGATGCTGCACAAATGAGGAGTATTGCAGCACTTTGGGGAGAGGGTAAATTTGAACGACTTAAGGCGATTGGCCCAACAATGTTGGCCTATACTCCGTTGGACATTTTTGATTTCCTATCAACTTCCGTATGACATTAAGCTAACGTGAAACGATAGTTGAATAACCGACAAGGATGAAGCTACCAATTCTAATCGGCAGCTTCATTAAGCTAACGGGCAGGTTTGTTCCAATATGTGGTTATTTAAATGGGGTAAATTGGTATATCTTTGGTTATAGGAAGTCAACTGCTCCCCCTATACATGACGCAACTTAAAGTGGACCATAGATGCCTAATTAAGAACCCAGTTTAAGGGGGAAAACTGATGCGCTACTTTCTCATGATAAATGCTCTGAGCGCTATCTTTGCATTATTACCATTTATAATGAGTGAAATGTTAGTTAATGTCTATAGAATAAATCGAATTACTGGCGTTGAAATAGCAGTTATAGATAGGGTTAATACAGTTATCGGTCTTCTATGCTTTTCCTTTTCAATCATAACGTTTGTGTTCATGATAAAAAAACGATTTCTCCCCTCTAAAAAGACTAACTTATTTTCCTCCATAACCTGGGTTCCATATTACTGGCTATACATTAGTATTTTTGCATCCCAATTTCCAATAACGAATCCGGCGGATAAAGCTAATCCTGCTTCCGGAGTAATTATCATTGCAGGATTATTACTCTATCCGATCATATTGGCTGGAATGAATGCTATTGCTTTATTGTTAAAGAGTCACAACTCTTTAAGCTAACGGGGAACTTTAGTTCAACGATCCATAAGCAGTTTGCCGCCGCGGCAGCTGCTTCTTTTCATTAAGTAATTGGGCGTTTACGGCAACAAGTGCATGTGTAGAGGCGTCAGTATATTGGGAATCCTTTCTTAAGTAAAGGAGGGTATACTACGGGGTGGCGCTGAAAATTGGTTATTTAATGATGGTCTGCTGGTTAATTTATGTGGTTTATTCAATACAGCATGTGGATGCATGGAATGATGATAACCGAGTTGCAATCGCTATATTTTTAGCCTTCGCAGGATTAGTGATTTTCCCTGTTTATTTTGTCTCAATTTACCTGTTTGGGGAATTAAGAAAAAGGATGCAACGTTAAGCTATCTGGGAACGATAGTTGAACCAATACAGGGAGCAGAACGCCGCGACGCTGCTCCCTGTTCTATTGTAATTGGCAGGATAATTCAATAGGATATTAGTCTTTTATGGTAAGATTATAGAACAAGATAAGTTATAGTCGTCGTTTTTAGAATGAACAGTATGAAATTATAGGGGAGTCCTAAATTGAAAAAGAAAATGAACTATTTAATCTTAATTTTAACGATCATCTTTATGGTTGGTTGTACCAATGTAGAAGATCCGCCTATTACAAATGGAGAAAACGCCATACAAGAAGTAACCAAAGTTGATAAAGAAGCAGAGGGAACTATTACCGAGGCCATTAAGGAACCAAAAGGAGAAGAAAAGGTTGTTGATGAACCGGCAGTCGAGGAAACACCAACCCAACCAAATAACGATCTATTCTCAGGATACGAACGTATTGAAGTGGATGCTTGTGATTTGTCTGGCCATCGTGAACCTAACGTCGTTGTGGATGTTGGTTACGGGAAGCGTGAATACTGGGCATTTACATACGAACACGGGCAACTAGTACGTGTCATTGCTGATAAAATCATTCTACAAGATGACAATAAAGAGCCTGTCTCATCGTCTGGTAGGTATTGTGCTGATGAAGCAAAGGTCCCTGGGGTTGAGAGTGCTGTTTTAGACGAAGGACATGCCATAGCTGATTCTCTTGGCGGTGTATCCAATGCTTATAATATCACCCCACAAGATAGTACGCTCAACCGACATGGTGATCAAGCATATATGGAAGACGCTATACGCAAAGCAGGTGGAGCTACTAATTTTGAAGCAATTATCACCTACCCGAACACGAAAACGCAGATTCCCTCCAGTTATCAATACACCTATACGTTAAAGGGTAACGTGATTGTCGATAAATTTGATAATGTGAATCCTGACGAAGTAAACAAAACCCTTGGTTTAACAGACAGTAAGCCTTCTGATTCAAAAAGTTCTAACACAAAAGCGACTAATCCAAATACAAAAGATGATCTTTCTAGTGTTGATACCAATGGTAACGGGAAGATAACGATAAAAGAAGCGAAAGCAGCCGGTTATAGTATGCCAATAACGAGTGATCATTGGTTAAATATAGGTGATAATACATAGGATAGTTAGTCTATTATGGGGACTAGCTATCCTTTTTTATTTACATAATAGATTAAATAAATAACGGTTGAACTTATAGTTTAGAATGTTTAGTATGGATATATAAACAACGAACGTTTGTTCGTTTTAAGAAGGACGTAGCCTCGGTGCGAGGACAGTCACTCCGCAGAAACGATAGTTTGGAGGACTTTAAAGAAACAACAATTACGGTAAATATTACAAGTAGCAGCACTATCGTAAATTACAATTGGTTGGAGATGCTTTTATGAAGGTAGAACAAATATTGATTGGGAATAGAAAAGTATATATGCTTATTGATTCAAATGGATCGCCCATTGAATCCGTTGCGATGTATATGAAATTTCACTATAACAAGGAGAGTAGTAGCAATACTTTACAGACTTATTGTACGGCTTTGAAATATTACTTTACATACTTAGAACAAAGAGGAATTGATTATCAGCAAGTTAGCTTTCAAATAATATCTGACTTCGTTGCTTGGCTCAGAAATCCATATGAAAGCAATAAAGTAGTACCCCAAAAGGAAGTTAAGGCTAAACGTAGTGAAAGAACAGTAAACACTTACCTCACGGTAGTGACATCATTTTATGATTATCTATACAGAGAAGAATTTGTTGAATCAAATGTTGTTGAAAAGTTGATGAAGAAGATGTTCCAAGGTGCAGGTGGAAATGGATATAAGGATTTTTTATACCATGTAAATAAAGACAAACCACGTTTCAGAAATGTGCTTAAATTAGAAGAACCTAGAGTAAGGGTGAAGATATTTACAAAGGAGCAAGTTAATGAAATCTATCAATCTACTACTAACATTAGGGATAGATTTTTAGTGAGGTTACTTTTTGAAAGTGGATTTCGTGTAGGTGAGGTTCTCTCATTGTTTCTTGAAGACTTTCAATTTGACGCAATACAAAGGAAACACAAAATCCAATTAACAGATAGAGGGGAGCTACCAAACGGGGGAAAGTTAAAGACTGGAGAACGAAAGATTGACATCTCTCAAGGGCTAATGGACTTGTATGATGATTATTTGTTCGAAGTGCTAGATGAATATAATCCTGACCATAACTTTGTATTTGTAAAGGTTTGGGGGAAGAACGCGGGTGAGCCTCTTACATACTCAGATGTTTATGCAACTCTTAAAGAGATAGAAAGGAAAACAGGCATATATATTACTCCTCACCTATTTCGTCATACACATGGAACCATATTTTATCTTCAAACAAAGAACATAAAGGCAGTACAAGAACGTCTAGGTCATGCACAAATACAAACAACCATTGACCTATATGTTCACCCTTCTGAAGAAGATATTCGTAAGGATTGGGAGAAAGCCTCTCATGCCTTTGAAATTGGGCGAGATATAGAGAACAAAGAGGCAATATTTCGATCAGGTATTCCAGACGAGGTAGTTCCTTTTTAGCGGTAAATTAGTATTGTAGGAGGACATACATTGGATAAAATCATACTAAACAATTCAATCCCCAGAAGTGAATACTGGGACTTAATCACTTCTACACTATCCACTTACGAGGTTAATAATATTTCCAACGATGGAAAAGTAACCAGAAGAGTTGTGAATGATAATTACTTTTTAGTCAATGACGTTTGGAATGTACATGAGATTGGTAAAATCCCTAATTTTGAAGACCAATATAACAAGAGAAAAGGAATAGTAAATAACATTTACTTCAACTGTGCAAATCGAAACGTCAACATGGAGATTAAGTTTGTTTACTACAATCAAATTTTCTCAGACCGTTGGGGAATAAGGACTATATTTAAAAGTATATCAGGCTCGCTAAAAAAACTGGCTGAATACTTAAACGAAAGGCACTCAAATCTCACTTCCCTTCTTGATTTAGACATCAATAAAGAGCAAAAGCTTTGGACCTTTTGGTTGAATGGTAAGGGAGAAAAGACGAGTTACAACAAGAAGATGAGAGGGAAAGAACTCGTAGCCCGCACGGAAATAGATGGATTTTTAGCAAGGGTTTATAATACACTTTTCCAATTAACAGATACTCGTGATGAATGGGAGAAGGATCGATGGGATGTACGGGTACTGAATAAAAAATACTTAATAGATTTCAATGAATCAACTAGTGGTCATGGCATTGTTTTTTCAAATATAGAGAATAAAAATTTCCGTATATTATTTAAAGAATATATAAAAGGTCGTCTTATCAGCGGCAAAAACTTTACCTGGGGTACAGCTCGAAGTTATGAATTATACACTACTCCTTTTTTAAACTCTATTGCAAAACAAAATCCTAAGTGGAACGATTTTAAAAAACTTGAAAGAGAGCATATAGAAACGTACATAGAAGAGTTAAATGCGTATACAAGAACCAAATTAAATAAGACAAGTTCCAATCCTAAAAAATATGTTCGTGATTCATTAAAGTTTGTGCGTGCCTTTATAAGAGATCTTCAAATTTTAGGGAAGTTCGAAGATTTTGCACCTGAAGAAATGGTGTTTCGTCTAATATATCCTGAAGACTTTCCTAATCTCCCTAAAAAATCATTGGATGATATTGATTACATACCTGACTATGTATTGGAACAACTGTTCAATAATCTTAATGACCTTCATCCAGATGTACAGCCAATTGTCTGGATTGCTTTCAAAACAGGTCTACGCTTAAGCGATACTTTGGAATTGACGCAGGATTGTTTAGGTAAAATAAACGGAAAATCAAATCTTACAACAGATATTGAAAAGACGTATGTAATAGGTCACAAAATACCCATTGATGATCATCTAGCAGATATAGTTGCAGTTTTAATTGACCATTCTAAGCAAAACAGCAATGATGATAATAATCCTGAAAAATACCTTTTTGTTCGCTACCGAGGTCCCCGTAAGGGAAGGCCCTTTAGTCAAGGTTTTGTTCGAGAAGAACTAAACAAATTAGCGTTTGAAAAAAATATTACTGATGAATCAGGCAAGTTGTTTCGCTTCAGACCTCACCAGTTTCGACATACTTTTGGAGTAAAAATGATAAATGGTGGAGCTGATATTTTAACGGTGCAGGAGTTATTAGCCCATGCATCACCCGAAATGACGTTACAATATGCTCGTCTATTAGATGATACGAAACGTAAAGAGTTCGAGAAGGTTGTGAAACAAGGTGTGTTTACATTTAACATTAATGGGGAAATTGACAAAATCTCAGAAAGGGAAGATGTCCCTAAAGACATTCTTGATATGTTGTGGAAAGACGAGAAGTTAAATGCCTTAGATAACCCTTATGGGACCTGTCGTGCAAGAGTCAATGGGAATTGCCCATTAGCAGCTGAACCCCCTTGTCTTACTGCAAACAATGGAAAACCTTGTTTTGATTTAGCAGTAGGTATGTCAAGTTTTGATGTTAAGAAGTATGAGATTCTCATAGAAACAACTACGAAGTGGATTGAAGCGTCGAAAGAATATGGTCGTGAAGATATGATTAAAGCAAACGAAAAAAACTTGGAAAGGTACCAAAATATTTACGAAACAATCAAAGATGGAAATGTTATTTTTGGCCGATTTGACCGAATGAAGAGACAATTAGAACGTGAGAAAAAGAAAGGTGTTAAACATGGCTAGTTTTGATCGTGAGGAACAATTAAGGCGGTTACATGAAAAGAGAAAGCAAGATACTAAAGAAAAGGTTGAAGAAGCTATTAAACGCCTTATAAAGAGTTCTGAGGCTATTAACTTTAATAGTGTAGCAAAAGAAGCTGGAGTGAGTAAAGCAACCCTATACAATCATACTGAGCTCAAAGAACGTATCGATTTCTTACGAAATCAACAACAAAATGCATTTGTGGATTCGAGGATTAAACGTGACGAGAACAATCAAAATGCAGTAATCGCTTCTCTAAAGAGAAAGATTGAAAAGTTGGAAAAAAATAATAAAGAACTTGAACAAGAAAATAAACGATTACGTGAAAAAGAAAATGAAAAGCTTACTAATTACTTTATGAAGATATAATTCTTATTCAACTAACGGGCAGGATAGTTCCAATATGTGGTATACTTAAGTAATTAACCGTTCTATATGGGAGAGGTGTGGATGTTAAGAGTGATACTGGAGCTATTTCGGGATTATTTTTATTGTTATTATCCTCGAAGCTCTTTTTGGATACATATTAAAAACACTGTACACCAAAGCCGGGTTATACAGTGAAAAATATGAATGGACAATATTGCTTGGAATTTTCTTTCTGATTTTTGTTTTGTATAGGAACAAACTACAATTTAGCGGATGGTACAAAGGGGCAGGAAGAGTAAAGTTACCCAAAAGAGCAACCCAAGTTTTTCTTATTATCTCTACATTATTAATTTTATTACCAGCATTTTTAACATTGTGACATTAAGCTATCGGGGAACGATAGCAGAATACACACCTTGGCGAGGCTGCCGATATATTCGGTAGCTTTACATGTTAAAGGACGTTCATTCTTATTCCCATAAATGTAATAAATGGCACCTCTCAAAATTACTGATTACATCTATGACATAGAACACTCTATACTTAAGAGAATCGGTTTTAAAGTTAGGGGGCAGATAGATGGAGTTTTTATTTATTCGACACGGTCACGGAGAACACCTCAAAGATTATCCCAATCGGTTGAATACTCTACACCCTAGTCTGACAGAATACGGCGAGTTTCAGGTGACACAACTACGAGAGAAAATAAAAATTAACCCTGATGATTTGATGCTTGTAAGTCCAACTAAACGTACAATTGAAACAGCATCTATATTACACAATAGTTTAGACTTCATTATTTCCCCTTTTGTTGGCCCAAGAATGTTCCCTCAAAATCCGGAGTCCCTTTTTCTATCTTGTGACCAGATCCTTTCTAAAAATGAAATTACAAACTTATATGGAGATGTTCAAATTCTTGATTTTGATTTGGACTGTTGGAAAGAAGGTATAAATAGGATCGACCAAGATGTTTTCGAGGGATATGCAAAGCAATTATTAGATTGGATTCCACAAATTTATAAAAGAGTATTTATTATCTCGCATGATGGTACCATAACGAATTATCGGATATTACTTGGGGAAAAAGGATTAACAAGAAATGATTTTCTCGGTGAGGCAGGAGTCTACAGGATAGTAGTATAGCCGTTCTAAGCTAACGGGGAACTTTAGTTAAATGATCCTGGGAGTAGTTTGCCGCCGCAGCAGCTGCTCCTTTTTTGCGTTAAGCTATTTTTACTAATTATCGTATATAATCAAAATGTGATTATTCTTTGTAGGAGGAAAAAATTGATGTGGATTCCTTATACGCAAATAAGAAAACATGAACCTGATTTTAGGGTCAGATATAAATTTTTTTCTCAAGAAGAAGGAGGGAGAAAGACCCTTCCACATCAGGGCTACCGTTCAGATTTCTTCTATGAAGGGGACAATCTAAAAGACGGAATATATATGATACATCCAGAGTTCGAAGATGCTACCGGAAATATTATTTTAGATGATACAACACCTGTTCCCTTAGAAGGGACAGCAAGGATGTGGATTATTTTCCCTGAAATGCGGAAAAGAGTTCACATAAATAAGTTAAGGAATGGAGTCAAAGGGTACTTTATGGAAGGCTCAAGAAAGGTTGCAACAGCTGAGGTAATTGAGATTCTTGAACTTCATTCAAACGCAGAGTCGCTAAGCTAACGGGAAACTTTAGTTGAAGAAAGATAAAATAGTACCATACATATTAGACATATCTAATATGTGTGGTCTTTTTAATTTCAACTGTTTAACTTACCTAACCTAAATATAACATTGGTTATACAAATACATGGATGATCGTGATGGTGACGGTATGGTAGGTGAGTAAGACTAAAATTAAATGAACGGAAGAACAGAACATACTCCTGTTTGCCACAATTCCCTATGGATGGTTATAACTAGAGATGAACATCCTGAATGGTTTCAGAGTATTGAATAATAACTCTTGATAACTCATGGTGGTTGAACTAACGGGAACGATAGCTTAATAAAAACAGCAGCAATCGGTTTAGATCAGCTGCTGTTTTTTATTAATATAATCGGCTGAGTATGGGATCGTGGCAATGTTATCAAGTTCTTGTCATTTATGTTATCAAGTTCTTGCCATCCAACATTTATTGTCGGGTGACAAAAACATAGTAACATTAGAAGCCGCTGATTATGCGGCTTTATATATTTATGTTATCAAGTTCTTGTCAAAACACAATGACAAGAACTTGATAACATTCCCGACTGATGACAAGAACATGGTTACATTCCCGATCTGATCTCATCGACGGCGGCAGACGCCCTTTTATTAAACTAACGGGCAGGATAGTTTAAAAGTTTCGCGAATACCCTAAATATAGAATTATTAACGGAGTTCGTTAATAAGACGTTATGTGAAAAGCATGCAACGGTATAAAATCTAATTCAGAGGAAGATAACTCAATGAAGGCTAATAAACCCCTAAAGAGAAAATCCTTCGGTTTTATCGTACAAACTGATCAAATGGAAAGAAAAAAATTATTAGTTTACTCGAATGAGCCAGGTGTACAGTTCAGGTTACCTGGTGGAAATATTGATCCTGGAGAAGCGGCTGAAGAGGCTTTATATAGAGAGATGTTGGAAGAGTCTGGGTTGACTAATTTACTGATGGCGAATAATCTCGGAGTTCAATATTATTACAAAGCATTTATAGATTCAAATGTGGAACGACATGATTTTCTTGTTATACCTGATAGAAAACTACCAGAAAAGTGGGAATATATTGGGACAGGTGATGGAGGCGATCAAGGGAGCAGATTTAAGTACCAGTGGGTTACTAAAGATGAAATTCATTTAATAGATGAAGAATTTAGAAGAGATATTATAAAGAGCTACTTAGAAGAGCTATTCAGCTAACGTATGACTACAGAAACTTCATTAAGCTAACGGGACACGTTAGTTGAATAAACGACTAAGAAGAAGCTGCCGGTGCTGATCGGTAGCTTCATTACGCTAACGGGCAGGATAGTGCAACTATTACATAATTATTACGTTCTCATTATTGGAAACATTTTCAAAATAGTGCTCCGTAGTTCATGAAGGGGGAATTCACAGTAGTCACAATAGTTTGGATTGGAAGGAAGTTGATCTCCAGTATACTCATGGCAGCAATTCTTTCAATTATTCTTGTCAGATTTCATGGTTATGCCCCGTTTTCAATCTATTTTTTGTATACTGCGATCGGTTACTCAATAATTGGATTACCTTGCTCTGTTATTTCAGACATTGTTGTCTTGAAATTGAAAGGGAAAATGCTCGTGGTTCGCTCAACCAATATTCGGCTAGTAGTGGATGGAACTTGGTAGGTAGTTATACTACCAGTGGATTAATCGACTCTATTGAAATTGACGTTAAGGCAACCACAAGCAGCGGATATAGTACAGGTGCCGACGCTATTGAGGTCGTAACCCCTTAACAAAGGAGTGTTCATTATGAAAAAGAAATTAATCTATTCTGTTTCTGGTATTGCTTTAGTTACTGTAGCTATCGGAGGAACGGTCTTCGCAGCACAACTGAATGATAAGTCCGAAGAGCAGCCTGTAGGTCTTCCGCACGTTTCTTATGAATCTCCAACGACCACTGCTCAAAACGAACCCGCCGCTGTCGTAGCGACGCAAGCGACAATTCAAGAAAAGATGCTTAATAGCGTGGACTACTTCAAGTCTGTCCAAGCGACCTACAGAACAGTTTTGAAGCCAATTGGTGTGGATGAAACGATGAATCTTCAAATCGTTGAGGGAGCTAATGCAAGCAGCTATGTCAAAATTACAGACAATAAAACCAATGCTGTTCAAGAAAATTCGTTTAACGGAGCCATCATTACAACAAAAGATGCTAAGGGGAAAAATTCAAAAAATGTTGCGGGTACAAATGTAGGAAAACCAAAAGGCGAACGCAAGACCAAAACGGCCAAGGGAGAAGCGGTATTTATTAATCGCATTGATCCTTCTTTTTCAGGTCCTGCACAGGATGTTATTCTTCCCCAGTCGTACGCCTTCTGGTTGAATGATGATACAAAGAATTATAAAATTGAGGGCGAGGAATCATTCCTCGGTCGTACAGCTACCGTTATTTCGGGTACTCATGACAAAGATATGGCCATTAAACATGATGCGACTCACTTCACGCTTTGGGTAGACTCTGAAACTGGTGTTCTCCTCAAACTCAGCGAAACCAATGACAAAGGTGAAGAGACCAACCGTATCGAGGCGACTACGATTGAATTCAACAACAGTAGCATCAAGGCAAAAGATCTATCCGCTACCAACTAGGAATATTGGTATACTCTGCAAAGAGTATGCCAATATTTCTTGTTTTTCTACTAGATTAATCCCCGAGCGTTCCGGAAAAACACCGGTTCCTTCGGGGATTTTTGGCAAACTCTGATACGTTTACATTCTGCTCCTCCAGAGTCTTCATCTTAATCCGCCTGCCAATCTCAACTATGAATGGGCGGTTAACCCGTTCGTTGATTCTTTTTCGGTGGATATAGGTACATCATAAAAGTAAAACCGTCACACAAAAGGAAAGTAGCAGCTCTTGGGTTTAAACGAGAGCTGCTTTTGCTGTGCCTAGCATCTGAGCGATTACGCAATTTATGGACTAGTTACTTTTTTTGCCTTTAGGAACACCGTCCAGTCCGTAAACCTCATCATACGCATCAAATATTTTGCGTGCGATCGGAGCCGCACTTTGTGAACCGAATCCACCTTCGGGAATCATCACTGCGATGGCCAAAACCGGATTTTCCTTCGGAGCAAATGCGATGAATACCCCGTTATCGATCAGTTTGCCACCGACGCTTTGGGTCGAGGTTCCTGTCTTACGAGCAAAACTGTAAGGAAAACCTTCAAAGGAAGAAACATCACTCTTCATCCCACGTTTGATTTCATCCCAATATGATTGGTTAAAATTCACAGTGTTCAACACTTCAGGTTTGAATGTTTTGAGAATATTACCATTTTCATCCGTGATTTTGCTTACAAGTTGCGGTTTCATCCGCTTGCCTTCGTTTGCCAGCATGGAGGCGTACTGGGCGAGTTGCAGCGTCGTATATTTCCCCTGCTGCCCAAAGGAAGCGTAGGCCATGGCAGCCTGCGTGGAACCCGCAGCTTTAACATCTAAGTATTCCTTACGGCCTTCCCATTCGCCTGGCAAGCCGCTGCTCGTAGTTACTCCAAGTCCAAAAGAAGTCATGTATTTATCCCAGACATCAATACTTTTCCCTTTATATTTATTATAAATCTTTTTACCGATCTCATCGACCATAAAGGCATTAGAGGACTTTTCAATGGCCCTGGCTGGATCCATTCCACCATAAACGTGCCCTTGAGAGTTCTGAACACGAGTTGGGTGCCCCTCCTTTCCAAAGAAAGCTGCCCCTGTATCATTGTAATACGTGTTTGTTTTAATTAGGCCTTCCTTAAGGCCGATCAGCACGCTGAGAGGTTTTATTGTAGATCCAAGAAGCACGACTGATTCCGGATGACTACCAGATTTTCCTGGGTTGAAGGAACGAATGGTGCCATTTTGGTAAATATTCTGAATTTTATCCCAATTTTCTGGCGATACACTGCCGGTTTTCCACATATTTGTGTCATAATCCGGCATACTGGCCATGGTCACAATATTACCAGTCTTAACCTCCATGGCTACTGCAAATCCCGTTGTTGCGTTGGGATGAAGCCTTCCAGATACCGGATGAGTGTGAAGCCAACTAAGCTGGTCGGTAATTGCCTGTTCGGTCTGGAGTTGGACTTCTTTATTGATCGTTGAATAGATGTTATGTCCCTTTTCTGGAGGAACAATATCCTCTACACCTTCTGGCATGTTACGTGGGTCGATGGGGACCTTTTTGTACCCGTTTTTCCCACGTAATTCATCTTGGTACATTAACTCGAGGCCATCAAAGCCAACGTATTCCGGTTCTGTATAAAGTAATCCTGGATCCTTCTGAGTATCGCCATTACGCTGATCTTCATCAATTTTCTTGTATTTGTCCAAGCTTTTAGAACCTTTGAATGTACGGATATAACCGATTGTCTGTACCGCGACAGTGTCCGGATCATAATGACGGATGCTGTCCTCTTCAATGGAAATACCGGGAAAATCTGATTTGTGTTCTGAGAAATAGGCAATCTCGTCATCCGTAAGATCGGTCTTGATTCGACGTGGGGTGTAACCCGCATACTGTTTATAATCCAGGTCCATCGCATCTATAATGTCTTGCTTGGTCATCTTCTCACCAGTTGAATCTCCATACGTAGTGAACACTGCAAGCAATTTATCCGCCATTTTTTCGGCTTCGGGGCGGTTTTTCATACCGTTTTTCTTACTGTAGTCCTTCATTAAAGTAATGTATAAGGATTGTGTAGGTGTCGAATAGGCCAGTTTCACCCCGGAGGCGTCATAGATTGTTCCCCGAATAGGTGGAAGGGGGACATCCTTCACGATGTTACTGGATTCTTTTTCAGTAAGTGTAGGACCCTCTACAAACTGAAGGATGGCGAGCCTGATAATAATGACGCAGAAGATAATAAAGGTACTGAAAAAGAACAAGTTGATTCTTAAATTAAAACCACCTTTGTTCCTCTTAGGATCCTTCTGGTTGTAATCGCTCACCGGCATGCTCCTTTCTGAAGTAATCTTTGATGTAAAAATAATATTATTTATTTTAACATAAAAAGTCAGGTTCTGAATTTAATATTGGACGTGACGAAAATAGAAAGCGCCTATTAGATTGCCGAGTGGCTGTTTAAATTGGGGGCTTTCTTTTTTCGTTGCAAAAAAGGGATTGTAATGGATAAGAGTGGGTAATTCAGCAGATTTACTAATAGGAATTGTGATTCTTATTGAACCAACGGAGAACGATATTCCAAGCTGAATGACCGGCTGCTTTCTTTAAGCTGATATGAACGAGGCGGTCGTTAGCACATGGCCGAGTATCGGCCAAATATCAGAATCCGGAACGGTAGCTAATCAAGTTTCGGGCGCTCGGGATTGAGGAGCGGTTTTGTATTGATGAAAATGGTCATTACTGCATCAGTACTCCTTGGTTTCTTACATATCTTTAAGCAGCAGGAGATGTGCGGTAGCGACCGTCCGATTTAAAGGAGGGACAAAATTCTACAGATAAGTCGAAACGCTAATGCACCTGCAATTGCACAAGCAGGTTTTGCGTTTGAACCTCTGGTAAGTTCAGTAAACCCTCATCATTATTTGGGGTATAGACCATCAGGAGGAGTTATCAAGAAGCTAGATTAGCTTCCGGATCTGCTAAAGGCGCTGGAGTTACTTATACAGTCAAAAAAGAAAATGGCTATTGGAAGGGGTATTACAATGGAAACCCGATTGGTTCCACTACAGCAAGTGTTTCTCCAATAAAAGTTGAGTATTTAAATGAAACGTACGATGATGGAGAGACGTGGATGGGAACAAGTATCTCGAACCCATTGAAGTTCTCTTTGGTGCAATATTGGGACGGTAGTGCGAGTTCTACTGATTCATCCAAATGGGTCTGGAAGAAACCCACTTTAAACTTCATAAATGAGGGTTCGTCCGGTATTAATTCAGGTAATTATAATTCATCTGGATTTTGGACATCGTATGATTTAGGAGGTGTGTAATAATGAAGAAAAAAAATATTATTATGACAGTGGTAATACTTTCAGCTCTTGCTATACCCTCGTTTTCAGCAGTAAATGCCGGCCGATACTCCCCCTAAGAACACGACACCTGCAGTGGAAGATACAATTCAAGCAGCACCTCCAGTCTTGGAGACAGCTGAGACTTCGATCGATCAAAATGCCCTTGGTCGATTTAATATGAAGCTCAACAAACCAAATGGTATTGCCGCACAAGCGGTTACAATATCGGAAAGTGATGCAATTAAGGCAGCATCAGATTATTTCCCTTTGTCGTCATCTGCAAAGAGTATTAAGACGGAATATCAACTTTTAACTGCCCCGGACATTCAACAGTTTTCAGAAGATGCAATTCGTAAAAACGGGAAGCTAAAGGAAAACGGGTTGAATGGAACCCCTGTTTATATTGTCACATTCAAAGGTGTTTCCTTCCCCTCGGCTGGAGGAAATATTAAAGATGGTAAAACAGAACATGTAATGTTTACTGAAAATCATGTTGTTGTTGACGCTTCTTCTGGAGAAGTACTATTATCTTTTAGTTACCAATAATTTATTTAGTGCTTACTTTATAGCCCGAGCCCATCTTAGATGAGTTCGGCTTTTTTTATTTGATAAATACCCATGCTTAAGTAGAAGCGAAAGTTCATTGAAGGCGGAACTTCGTTCGTCATATTATCTATATAAAATATGACGAAAATTGATATAATGGGATCAACCAATCCGCATAGCACCGTTTGCTAAGGGCTGAAAATCTCGTCATATTCTATAATCAGAAAAATGGTGATTGATATGTTTGAAGAATTTCTCTTCTATTTAAAAGGTAAAGGGGTATCCGATCTGACGATCCGAAATTATGTGACCAGCTGGCAGCGATTTGTAAGATGGATCCAACAAGAGCAATCCCAGTACATGATCGAGGTAAATCCAGTTTTTGCGACGCAGAAGGATATATCCGATTTCAAAAAATATCTTACCCAGGAGGGCGGAGGACGTGATGGCCAACCGGCAAAACCGGGGACGCTTCAGATCACGTTTGTTCATCTGAATGCCATTTTTCGTTTTTTCGCTGAAAAGGGATACATACCGAATAATCCGGTGCAGCCTGTTAAAAAGCCGCCTGCCGCACGGCGTATGCCGAAGTGGCTTATGCGAACCGAACAAAATGCGCTTTTGCGGGAAGTGCGAAATGCTGGAGGCAAAAGGGATAACGCTATTATTCTTACGCTGCTGAGAGTGGGGCTACGGGTTCAGGAGCTGTGCGATCTGAAAAAGGCTGACTTGGAAATGAGTGAACGAAAAGGGATGGCCTATATTCGGGCGAAAGGAGATAAGGATCGGGAGGTCCCTTTAAATGCAGAGGTTCGTGCCTCCCTTCAAGCTTATTTGGATGAACGTGACGACAGCAGCCCGTATGTATTTGTCAGCCAGCGATCGGAGAAATGTACGACACGAGCAATTCAGCACTTGATCGAAAAATACCGAGCTCGTACACAGATCAAACATCTGACGTGTCATGCCCTGAGACATACGTTTGGGCACGACCTGGTAACTTCAGATCCGCCGGTTCCTTTAGATGTGGTCGCTATGCTCATGGGGCATTTCAAGGAAGACGGAACCCCCAATATTGAAATGACCATGATTTACACCACACCAAGCTATGATGATTTAAAAAGGGCTGTTGAATCGATCAGTTGGAACTAAATTGCTTTTCTCTTACACGATGTATCAGGAACACTTCATGTTTTTATTCAGGGGGTAATTATTTATACAACATTGTATAGATTGCCTACGTCCAATAAGAAGACTGGAGCTGCTTTACCGATTTTCTTACTGAGGGGGATCTGTAATGGCCTTATTAAAAAATAGTCCCGAACTAGAAGAAATAAAGGAACAATACCATCAGCTATGGAACAGTTTTCTGGAACGAGAAGACGAGCAGGTGAGGGGAATCTTAACCAGGGCAGAATTTGAGCTGATGTCAGAGAAGGGGAAACTTCTTCACGCCCTAAGACCCTTTAAAACTCATTTGCTTTGGATCATTCCTATCAGTGTTATTGTCGTCATTCTGGTACTGTATTTCTTGTTCCTCTGGGTATCCTTATTAGTTGAATAACTTTTTTTCACTCAGATCATAGTGATTGAATTTAGAACGGTAATAGGGAAGTAGGTGCGATGATGAAGAATATCGGAATGGTTCGGCAGGTGGATGAGCTGGGACGGATTGTCATTCCTATCGAATTGCGACGTGTTCTAGGGGTGGACGAAAAAGACGCGGTTGAGTTTTTTATCGATGAAGAGGCTAAGTATTTGATGTTCCGTAAGTTAGTTTCGGGGTGCTTGTTTTGCGGATCCATTGAAGCGTTAAGTTACTTCAAGGGGCAGCTCATCTGTTCGTCTTGTATGCGGGATATCAGGTGCCCCAAACCGCATTTAGCCGAGTTTGAAAGTGCTGTTGCATTAGAAAGCGAAATTATGCTGCAGGAGAAGAAAATGGGAGAAGAGTTACGAAATATCAATACACCCACAGCACAATGGGTCAAGCCTGGCAGCGGCGTCGTTTTGGAAAATGAAGTGAAACTGCAGGAAGAAAAGAAGCGAAGGGGAAAACAAGAGGATACTCGGAAACGTTTGGCTGAGGTCATGCGAGCGCACCCCAATGCTACGCAAGTCGAATTAGCTGGAATGCTTGGGGTCACCCAAAGTTATGTCAGTTATTTAATCCGAAGTTCGAAAAAAGCCAACTCGGAGGAATGAGTTGGTTCTTAATTGGGGGCTTTGGTCTCCGTTTTCGAACTAGACTATCTCAAAAAAGTGCTGCAAACGGAAATAGATTATAATGCTGGCCACTCGAACAAAGTAATGGCCGTGAATCCGGAATTCGAGGTGATTCATCATGTCAAAGAAGAACGGGATCATTGAGGAGCTTATCTCATTGGCTCAGGTATTGCCTGAACCGATCCAATCTAAGTTTATGGTACATATTAACGACTTTAGTCAAGATAGGATCAGCTCGGAGGCCTTTGACTCCGCGGTTTACGAATTGTCTTCAACGCATTTTGTCGGTGAGCTCCATTTGTTTTTCCTGAGTGAAGTGGAACGAATTAAGCCAAGAAAACCACAGGGGCTTATGTTTAGCCGCTGGAATTATTAAATTTACCGGTTGGGGCGTGAATTGGATGAAAAGCATCGGTATTGTCCGGCTGGTAGATGAACTCGGCCGGATCGTGATTCCCATGGAATTGCGGCGCGTAATGGGGATCAATGAAGGAGATCCGCTCGAGATTTTTGTGGATGATGAGAAAAACCAATTAATGTTGCGTCAGTATAACACCGGTTGTTTGTTTTGCGAGTCGATGGAGTCGTTAAGCTATTTCCGGGGCCGGTATGTCTGCCAGTCCTGTAAACGGGAAATGGAGTTAGAAACCCTAGGCCGGCTTGAAAGTGCTGTCACTTTAGAAAGCGTAGAGAAGTCGTCTGAAAAGCCATCAGAGACGCCGTCAGAGGAAACAGGAAAAAGGACAAGAAGAAAAAAAGAGGAAGTTTTGAGGCAATTGGCCGATGTTATGCGGACCTACCCTCAGGCTTCTCAAAGTGAATGGGCAAGGATGATCGGGGTTACCCCAGGTTATGTAAGCCAGTTAGTTCGAATCATTAATGAAGAAGACCAACTCTAATCATGAGTTGGTCTTTTCTTGGTAGAACAGTTTTGGGATCTGCCGCATGGCTTCCGGAATATTCCGATCAACATGTGTTGTTTAACGCCCCAGTAACGGCCGTCGCCTCTAACGAAATGAATGAGCCTTGGGTGTCTCTCGTCATTCATTGTGTCGTCATGTAACTTGATCCCAGTAGTCACCTAACTGCCTTTCGAAGTCCGTCAGTCTTGATCAGCCCAATTAGTTGGACTTACTTATCTTTTACTGTGTCGATGGATACGATTTTATGGATGTTATCCCAACTTACCGCTGCTCCAACGGATTCACTAATGAAACGCAAGTTAACATACAGCGTGCTCGTCTCGGGGTCAATAAAAGGGCCCTGCGTTAATTCAATTTCCTTGCCATTCAAAGTAGCCGTCCATTTACTAGCTGAGACTTGGTATTGAATGACAGTATCCCCATTCTTCCCAGTTACCGTTTGGGTCTTTTCATCCGTCTTAACCCAATCGATTGTCAGTCCCAGTGCTGTGAAGAGTTGCCTAAATGGAACCATAACGCTGCCATTAATTACAATCGGCTTGGGATCCATTTTAAGTTCCTTACCATCAATTATAACCGAGCCGTGAACAGCTACCTGGGCTGCTTGTACCGTGCTTGGTGAGAAAACGGCTAGAAGAAATACAGCCAACATAACAGACAACCAACACGATTGCTTCCACTTAAATTTCAACCTTCATCACTCCAAACCACAAGTAATTTTCGAACTAAAACCTAAATAATTAAAGTTTATATGTGTTAGAGTCCACATCAATTGTAACATTATTATTGGTACGCGTTATCAATGCGTGATCCTGTTCAGGGGCTGAAAATGAACTGCTGGGAACGGCTGTTCCGTTTATATTGATGTTAGAAAATATCCCTTTGTTTCTCCCTGTATTGTCCGTTGACACTACAGTTGAAAGTACCTTCCAATGGGTAATTGAAGTCGCTGCATTGGATCCTAAATCAGGAGAGTCGGCTATTGCAATTAACGAAGTGTCATTTGGGTTATTGCAAGCGTGGTCTGCACAGGTGGCCTTGCCCGTGATCTTTAAGCGAATGGTGTGAGTCGTTATGCTATTAACAGTCTGCGCATAATTATACCATGCCACCAGTGTGACTGATGAATTGGAGAGAAATGCATTTTTATCCCACATTTCATTATAACCAGACTCATAACTCGAAGTCAGTTTGGAGCCGTTGTGTTTAGCATTAAAAGCGAGTCTCCAGCCTTTTTCGTTACTACTTGGACCTGCTGCTGTCACGAAAACCGTTCCCAAGTCAGCTTCATACTGGGAATTAGTAAACCCGATGTAATTATAAGCCGCAGTTTTAGGAACAACATAGGAATCAACCGGCAACTGCAGTGAACTCATCAAATATGAGCTAGATGAACCGGATGGTGCTATATAATTCCTTCCCCCAACACCATCGGAAATAAAATCCGTTTGACCCGAAGCTAATGGAGCTAATTGTTGTTCTGCGTTTTGGGTGTTATCGAACAAAACTAATTGAGGTGTGCCACCACTGGGTTCTTCGTACAGATAGCTGTTATTGGGGTCTAAAGAATAATATGCATAGGAAGGAGGACTGCTTGTTTGTTGATCTGAATTGCTACTCTGTAACGTTATTGCCCTCTCTTTCTCTAGTACATTTTTTGCGTGTGCAACCATGGAATTTAGAGTCTCATTCGAATAATCTTTCTCCCCATAGTTAGAGAGAACAACGTTAGGC
This sequence comes from Paenibacillus rhizosphaerae, assembly GCF_014192015.1. Taxonomy (GTDB): domain Bacteria; phylum Bacillota; class Bacilli; order Paenibacillales; family Paenibacillaceae; genus Paenibacillus_AQ; species Paenibacillus_AQ rhizosphaerae. Next base: position 1,945,467 of record NZ_JACHXJ010000001.1, read on the forward strand.
ATGGAACTCACTGATTGGTCAGGGATATTTTCAGTCTGTGTTGTTGTTTGCGCAGATGTAACAGTAGGAATTGCAAGAATAAGAGCAAAAGTCGCCGAAAATACTAGTTTTTTCACAAAGACCACCATCCACTTTCCTGATTTTGTTATTGGTTCGTTAAAGACGAAATAACTATTTCCTTACCACCTCACTTTATTCTTAACTAGGTACAGTCCTGACCGGAATACTCCCCTCTCTATAAACGAATAGATGCTAGGGAAGTTTGGTAACAGTTAAAAGTTTTTTTGTTTTTGAACCTCGATGGGTTCTGCTTGAATAGTGCCCAGGCAATAAATTTGTGAATGAATACGAGATTGCAGCAGACTGCACGCTTAGAGGGCTGGGATTTTCGGACGGAAGTAGGGACGCTTCAATTGCATTCTTCGAATTATCCTCCATTTCCGCCGTTATTGGTTGCTGCGGAGCGAACGTGAGACGGTTGACGACCTTGATCGTCGCCTACATTCACCTGATTACCGTAAGAGTCGAAAATGGCCTTTTGGGCATTTGCCTCCATTTCTGGGGTGATCAGTTGCTGAGCACTAAAGGCAGTAGACTGCATTTCAGCGCTTTTTACAACGTGGTCATTCTCCAGTGCGCCATAAGAAGTAACCTTATCTGCACTGGCTGGCAAATTCATATAAAAAGGCTAGAACCAAAACTCACAGCAATAGTCGCTGCTACAACCGTCCCTTTTAGTTTTATAATCAATCCTCCTCATGGTTAAAATTACTTTTATTTCAAAAAAAAGATAGGAACATCCTTGGAAAATATAACATGTTCTTTTAGCTTTCGTAAATGATTTTTATGTAAGTATTTTCATATTATTTGTTTTTTACTTTTTGGGGTAGAGACAGCAAAACGCGAAAATCGTACGCTAACAATTGTGTTGCATTGTGATTCAGCCGTAAACGGCTAAATTATTTGCGTTAGATGGTGTGGGCTTGAATCCCCGAACAATACAACACAATTGACTTTGTGCTGCATTCCTTAGTGTACGGAAAATCGGTGTGTTTACTGGATTTCTTTCCTTAGCGTACGTTTTTCCCGTTTGTTGGCAGTACCCCTTAATGAAGAAGACCAACTCTAATCATGAGTTGGTCTTTTCTTGGTAAAACAGTTTGGGGACCTGCCGCATCGCTTCCGGAATATTCCGATCGACAATTGTTTCGATATTCAACCCCAGAAACAGCCGCCTCAGCACGGTCGCCTCTGCTGAGATGAATGTCCAAAGCATGGACATTTCCTTATGGTATCCCCGGCACAGGTATTTCGCTTCTACGCCTTTTCGTGTTTTTCTCTCGTCATACACTTTGATGCCATGTTCTTTAAAGGCCCGTCGTACGTAAGTTAATTCTTTTGTGGCCTGCTCCATAGCCTTGTCGATTAAATCCGTGTAAAGCGTGGGGGACTTGAGCAATCCGGATTCGATGATTTGTTTATCGCGTTCAAACGCGTCCAGGATCATGGGGACGATCAGATAACGTTTAACCAGAGCGGTATCCTCTGCCGTGATGGGTCCACGCTTTTCCATTACATCACCTCTGCATAGGAAACGGCTGCCCTCCGGGTAATGGAGGACAGCCGTTTGATGTACATGCTTTGTTACAGGTGTTTATCAATAACTCATCTAAGGGTTACTTTTAAATTAACATTTCTCTGAAATAGGGTCAATAAAAAGGCAAAGGCTCCGTTGTGGAGATTTCAACCAACCAGAGCCCCTGGTGCATCCATTGGCTGTTTAACGACCTGACGCCATAGAAGGTGATTCCCGGATATCGTATCACCCATTACTGGGGGGGTCAAGGTTCCGAAGGCTGTTTATTTTGCTGTGTATGATGGGTCCTTTTTCTGTACAGGACGATAAGATTGGTCAGTGCAACCAAAAGCGGAAACACTGTATTCACTCGGACTCGGTTATTGATCTCTACATAAACGGTTCCCGTTAAGGTAAAGTGGAATAGGGTCCAGTAGATGAGGATCCATTGAACCGCGATGTGGCAATTAACCCATTTCTCTTTTGTTTTGGTTTCCATAGAACAGTGTACGATCGCTCCTTTGTTGGACCTTGGATGACCAGAAGAAGCAGATGGAGCAGTATCTCAAAAATCACGATGAACATTTGATGATATTACTACGAGAGCTCCAGGAACAACGAAGTGCCAAAAAGAAAAAGCGATTCCTCTTTTTTTAAAAGAATCGGCAATTTTTGAAAAAACTCCGGATTTCTTAAGGTAACGGATGCAAGGGTTAAAGTGAAAGCAAGAACGTGCGCCTTCATACGGTTTATGTGTCCCTAGTCCACGCACCATGACTTGGCCTGTCATGGCGCATCACAGAACGTCAAGTTTTACCATGGCTCAACACGGACAGCCATCGTGGACCATATCATGTCGCCCCCCATTTTACCATATAATCCGTAGTCGTTCGGAAAGCATCCGGCGGCTTTTTTGTTTCGTTTTTGAGCCTCTGCAGGTGGATTGGCCACGCAGCCAAATTTCTGGAATCGAGCGAAGCGAGAACCCCATCGCTGGCAGAGCAGGGGTTTAAATGGGCCCTCTCAACGCTCTCACTTTGTTTTCGTGATTTGCGATTTTCAAAATGCCGTAAGCTACAAAAAAACGGCCTCTGTTCGCATCGATCGCGATTGGGCCGTTTTTTCGTGTTTCTTGGCTCGTGAACCAGCGGGCGCAGACACGGTTCATCAAATGAAATATTTTGTACATATGTTTATTGCTTTGATCTTAAAATTCGACTATATCCACCATATTTTTTGAAATATTTTCAATAAAATGGGTAATTTTAACTATTCAATAAGTTGATCCATAATGATAGTTTTATAGATGAAAGAATTACATATTCGGAATAAGGTGGGGGCTGTAAATGAAAAAAGTGAAAAGAACGGTATTTTCTTTAGCTCTTATTGCTCTAATGTCCTTAACTTCAGTTAGTGCGTATGCTGATTCAAGCAACTATTGCACCCGAGACAAGTGAAAGTACGAGTAATATAGGAGATATGGTTGTTCCATTTGCCGCTAAAATGAGCTATACCTTCCATGATTTATACCCGAATGAATCCATTGATACAGACGCATTTACGATTTCATCTACTCAAGATATAAAGCTTACTCTTGTGCAATATCCTGTGAGTGGGAGTGGAGGTACCGCAAATGTTCGCTATAATTTAATGAGAAATGGGAATATAGTAGCTACCCTTTCTGTTAATAAAAACTATACAAGTACAAATACAACATTAACTTTTACAAATGCGCCTGCTGGAACATATTATTTCCGAATAGTAAATCAAGGTATTCCAGATGTAGATGGTAACGGATACGTCAATTAAAAAAATGAGGAAGCAATGTAAAATCGCTTCCTCATTTTTTTATAAAAACTCCATAGTCAAAGACCAATTCTTTAGTTTTTGAATTAATCTCTTCAAAGGAACGTGCGATTTCCTTTTCTTTAAAATCACCCTTTTTTTTAACTCGAACAAATTCACCAAAGTCTGTATAGATTGCTTGTGTTGCAAGTTGTTGTTGAAAGTTTTCTTCTGGGCCTATATATCTGTGTTCAGAAACACCATATTCGCCAGGATTTGCCGAACCTGTAGATACTAATAGGCATGAGATTGCTGTTCCTAGAGAAATTAGTGAAGATATTTTTTTGAACATTTGATTTATTTACCACCTTTCATGAATGTAATTGTTTCCCAACAAATAATTTTTATTCCTCGGTTGATTGTTTAATTGGAGAATCAAACAAAGCCCCCTTGAATAAGGGGCTTTGTTTAGTAATTTTCGTTAACCTTCACCTTGGACGGTAACCGAGCATTTCAGCAAGGTGAGAATATCCAGCGCATCGCGTAGCGATTCGCCTTTTAGGTCCGGTACCGTCATCTTATCGGTTTCCTCCGTGAGCAGATAGATGCGCTGCCCCGGAATCATCGGGGTTCCCGCTGCCGGGAACTGCCGGATGACCGAGGTGCCCTTGCCGATCGTCTCGAAGTCGATGCCCACGTTAAGCAGCTTCTGCTTCGCATCCTTGACGGCCAGCTTCGTAAGCGTCGGAGCGGCTGGGCGATCCACTGTCGTTTTGCCGTCCGCCGTTTTCTTCGTGGTGGCCTTCGGCACACCCATGTACGGCAGGGCCTGGGATACGATTTTTTTGAAAATCGGAGCAGCCACCTTGCCGCCGCCGGCCTTCGGGTCGTTCGGCTGGTCCACGATGACGATGAGGGCGATCTTCGGATCGTTTACCGGAGCAAAGCCGATAAAGGAGACGACGGATTTCGAATAATCCGGATTTTTGTCGGGACCGTATTTGACCGCGGTACCTGTTTTACCTGCGACGCGGTAGCCATCGATATAGGCTTCTCGTCCGGTACCGATCACCTGGTCCGCCACGACCTGCTCCAGATAGCTGCTCGTTTCCTTGGCGGCCTCCGGAGAGATGACCTGTCGGACGACGTCTGTCTTTGAGGATTGGGTTACTTTCCCGGTATCCGGGTCCGTGACTTCTTTAATAATATGAGGTTTCAACAGCTTACCGCCGTTTGCCACCGCGCTGATCGCCGCCAGCTGCTGGATCGGCGTCACGGACACGCCGTGTCCGTAGGACGCGGTCGCCACTTCGACCGGACCCGGCAGATTGATCATGGTGGAGACTTCACCGGGCAACTCAATGCCTGTCTTCTGGCCGAAACCAAAATCCTTAATATATTTCAGCAGCCGGTCTTTCCCGAGCATTTCCGAGCCCAGTTTGACGAAGGCGACGTTACTGGAGCGTTTCACGCCTTCCAGGTACGTGATCTGCCCCCAACCTGAGCGGACAATGTCATGAAGCGGCGTATGAGTCCCTTTGACATAGATTTGTCCGGACTGGTAAGTGGCGTTCGGGTTAAACAACTTCTCTTGCACCGCCCCGGCGAGCGTCACGATCTTGAACGTCGAACCCGGCTCATACGTAGCCTTGACGGCATAGTTGAAGAAGTCCTTCTGTTCATTCGCGGGGTCCCAATACGTATTCGGGTCGAACGTCGGCAGGTTGGCCATCCCGAGAATATCCATTGTCTTCGGATCGGCTGCGATGACCGTCATGCTGATTGGCTTGTACTTCTCGTACGTCTCTTTCATCGCGTCTTCGATAAAATACTGGATCGTGTCGTCGATCGTCAGCTTTAAATTTTTACCATTAACAGCCGGCTTGTACACCATATTCGCTTGGGGAAGTTGGTCCCCTTGCCTGTCGCTTTCGTATTTCATGAGTCCTGAGGTGCCTTTGAGGTAACTATCTTCGCTTGCCTCAAGTCCGGCAACAGCCTCGCCATCCCGGTTGATATAACCCAAAATATGAGCCGCCAGCGTCCCTTTCGGATAATACCGTTTCTGCTCCTTGATCATGTCCAGCCCGGTTTCGAGCACCTTCTTCTCTTTGTTAAGCTGCACCTTCAACTCATTGTTGAGTTCATCGATCTGGGCCTTCTTCGTTTCGTCAATTTTCCACCCTTCGTTCCGGACCTCCCGGTTTGTCCGGTAATTTCCATCTTTGTCTTTGGCTGTCACGAGGGCTTTAAGCTCGCCTTCAGCCTTGCCCAAAATTTTGTGCAAACCCTCTACAATCTCGTCCCCCAGCCCGTTCTCGTGGATAACAGCGGGATTGACGATTACTGTATAGGCCGGCACGTCGGATGCGAGAATATCGTCATTCCTGTCCGTGATCATACCGCGGGAAGCCGGAATCGGGACTGTTTTCGTCCATAGGGCCACCGCACGAACATGCCACTCATCCCCATTGATAACTTGCAGTAAAAATACACGAATTAACAGAACAACAAAGATGATGGTGATGAATCCTCCTAGGAGCAGTGTGCGAAATTTTATTCTTTTAATCATACTCGACCCTCACAAGCTCTAAATCCTCAATATAATCTTTTTGTGCCTTGTTCATCTGATTTCTAAAATTTATTTTAACTCTTTTTAATTTGATCATAACATCACCCCAGAACAAGTTTAATACAAAAGACCATAAATGGCGATGCTTGGAAATCACATTTCAGCAAAGACGACGGAGTTCCAAAACTAAACTGGATTCGGACATTAAGCTAACGGGAAGGATAGTTCAAAAGTTTTCGCGAATACCCTACATATGGAATTATTTACGAAAATCGTGAGTAAGATGCCATACGTAAATTGCCCAAAAACTATAAACAAAAGGAGAAAGTTCATGAATATTGAAAAGCAATTATTTAAAGCAGCAGTAGAATTAATTGAAAATAGATATCCTGAAGGATGGGGAGGAGCAGTTGCAATGCTGACTGATCATGGAACAATATTGACAAGTATTGCTCCAGGAGTGATTAATGATTCGACTGAATTATGTATGGAGACAGGAGCAATCTGCGAAGCACACAAAATAAACGAAAAAATAACTCATTCAATTTGTGTTGTACGGGATGATGAGAAGTCTCACTATAAAGTGCTTACTCCATGCGGTATATGTCAAGAAAGACTTTTTTACTTTGGAGGAGAAGTTAAAGCTGCAATTTTCACAAATGACGGAAGTATAATATTTAAAAAGTTAAAAGAAATACAGCCTTTCCATTGGTCTCAAGCGTATTCGGAATAATAGTTGTAGGTAATTGCAAGAAATAGAAACTACGTATAACAACATGTTAACGCTACGAGCATTTGCCCCTCGAACCAGCAAGAAGCTAGAATAGATTTCGGAGAGCCATTTCAGAGTCGGGGAAGCTAGATCAGCCGGACACATCCGCACCGACTAAGCGGTGGGGAAGGATGTGGCGCATTCCTTAAAAGGACCTTCGTCATTTGTCTAGCGGGGAACAATACTTCAAAACAACAAATAGCAGCCGGCTAGTAATGGCTGCTGTTTTTGTTGAACTAACGGGCAGGATTACTCAAGAGTTTTCGCGAAAACCCTACATATGGATTATTTACGAAGTTCGTGAATAAGACGTTATCTGCAATTGCCCAAATACCTTTTGAATAAAACCATTTAAAGGAGAACCAGAGATGCTAAGATTTATTTCTGAACTTCCCGTAGATTATCCGATAGCTGGTGTACATTGTATACCTGTATTTGATAATGGAAATCTAATGATGGTCTGGGATCGAGATGAGAGAGTTCTAACTACAATAGGTGGGAGATTAGAAACGAATGAAACTTTACAAGATGGTCTGGATCGGGAAGTGCTTGAAGAAGCTGGTATAGAAATAATGGATAGAAGAATTCCATTTGCCTGTTGGTTTTGGGAAGAAACAAAAACGTATACAGCCTATTTTTTAACTCAAGTCAAAAGGTTTACTGATATTCCCGTAGGATTTGAGAAGACTGGTTATATAATTACAAATTTTGAAACAGCAATAGATATGATAAAGACTATTGAAGGAAGAGAAGAACGGATTGAAATAATAAAAAGAGCTGGTATATTAGCGGGTCAACTCGAAGAAGCGGGCAACAACAGATGAAACCATATTCACTCATCAGGCCATTCGGCCTATGATCCGTCAGGGGCATTTCGAAGAGGATCATCCGGACAACCTTGCACCCGGCTAACCGAGCAGCGCAGCAAACGACTATCTTGCTTTAAGCGAGGCAAAACCAGCATGATGTCATTCAACTAACGGGAAACGTTAGCTCAATGAAGTCATTTTAAGGCAACCGGCTTTTTAGTCTGTTGCCTTTTTTCTCAACTAACGGGCAGGATAGTTCAATGATATTTTTTTCCAACACTCTAATAAAGGCTGTGTTATATTATTCTAAAAGTGGGGAAACGATCATGGGAATAACACTTAAGGCTGTTGATATAGAAAACAAAGACGTCCTCTATAATCTTTATCAATATTACCAATATGATTTTAGTCCGTATTCCGAAGAAGATTTAGGCCTTGAAGGGCGCTTTGAAATTGACTTGGAACATTATTGGGAAGATCCACGGTGGAATCCTTTTTTGATATGGAGTGAAAAGCGGATTATAGGTTTTTTAATTATCCTCTTTGAAAATTTCGATACTGACCCTGATCCAACACATGTTATTTATGATTTTTTGATCTTAAGTAAATACCGAAGAAGAGGATTAGGAAAGTTGGCGGCAGTACAAGCATTTAATCTATACCGTGCTAATTGGAAAGTAGTCCAGATGAAAACAAATGTACCATCAATACATTTTTGGCGGGACGTAGTAAACCACTATACCGCTGGCCAGTATACTGAAGTGTTTCGAGAAGATCTAAACAAATATGTACAATCTTTTACGAATAGGAATTTTGATTCTTATTGAAGAACGCGTCATGACCACTGCTCCGATTGCAAGAGGGGATCAGACGCCTCTGTCCTGTTTTGACCAGGAATTGTTCATTCCTCCTTTCGGAAGCTGGACAACCGCGCAAATTGCCGAAGACAAACGG
>NZ_JACHXJ010000002.1 GCF_014192015.1 Paenibacillus rhizosphaerae
TGTTCCGCCAGGAGCATGGCTGGGTAGCTACGTACGGACGGGATAAGCGCTGAAAGCATCTAAGCGTGAAGCCCCCCTCAAGATGAGATTTCCCAGTATGTAAGACCCCTTGTAGACGACGAGGTAGATAGGTTGGAGGTGGAAGTGCAGCAATGCATGGAGCTGACCAATACTAATCGGTCGAGGGCTTATCCAAAAGAATACCCACCAAAGTGAAGAACAGCGTTGAAGCTGATTCCGAGTACTTTGGCGGGGACCCAGTAATTCTTAAAACACAGATTCGTTTCGTATCTAGTTTTCAGGGAGTCAAAAGTGCTGGTTTCACTCCAAGCGGGTGAGAAAAACATGCATGACTTTCAGCATTTGGCGATGCTGAAACCTGAATTATGCATTTGGTTAATAACCAATGCTCCGTTTGGTGGCGATAGCGGAGGGGTTCCACGCGTACCCATCCCGAACACGACCGTTAAGCCCTCCAGCGCCGATGGTACTTGGACCGAAGGGTCCTGGGAGAGTAGGACGTTGCCAAGCGATACATATTCCCTGATAGCTCAGTTGGTAGAGCACTCGACTGTTAATCGAGTTGTCACAGGTTCGAGTCCTGTTCGGGGAGCCACTTGTGGAGAGGTGTCCGAGTTGGCCGAAGGAGCACGATTGGAAATCGTGTAGGCGCCAAAAGCGTCTCGAGGGTTCGAATCCCTCTCTCTCCGCCAGCTTGGATTTTAATAGTATGGCCCGTTGGTCAAGGGGTTAAGACACCTCCCTTTCACGGAGGTAACATGGGTTCGAATCCCATACGGGTCACCACTTTCGTTAATATCATCAGGGATGAGAATCCCCTATAAGTTACAAATCAATATGGAGGCTTAGCTCAGCTGGGAGAGCATCTGCCTTACAAGCAGAGGGTCGGGGGTTCGATCCCCTCAGCCTCCACCATTATCCCCAAGAAGTGAACAGAAAGCTTTGTAGTTTATTTCGAATACTTTTAAGGGGATCCATAACAGAATATTTTTAATGACGCGGGGTGGAGCAGTCCGGTAGCTCGTCGGGCTCATAACCCGAAGGTCGCAGGTTCAAATCCTGCCCCCGCAATTATCTCCTTAAGATGGAGATCCATAAGGCCGTGGAACCGTGGTGTAGAGGCCTAACATGCCTGCCTGTCACGCAGGAGATCGCGGGTTCGAATCCCGTCGGTTCCGCCATTTTAAATTACTTCAGGGATGAGAATCCGAGTAACGGGTTCGTCGAAGCATTCCCTTCGTTAGCGCTGCATCGCAGTCTCGAACGAAGAGAGAGTATCCCGTCGGTTCCGCCATTTTAACTTGCTTCAGGGATGAGAATCCTGTTGAATTGAGAGCCATTAGCTCAGTTGGTAGAGCACCTGACTTTTAATCAGGGTGTCGAAGGTTCGAGTCCTTCATGGCTCACCAGTTTTATTTTTGGTTTTGCGGACGTGGCTCAGCGGTAGAGCATCGCCTTGCCAAGGCGAGGGTCGCGGGTTCGATTCCCGTCGTCCGCTCCATTTTTTTGTCTTTACCTGCGCCCTTAGCTCAGCTGGATAGAGCGTTTGACTACGAATCAAAAGGTCAGGAGTTCGAATCTCTTAGGGCGCGTACTTATAATCTAACGAGCCGGTGTGGCGGAATTGGCAGACGCGCGCGACTCAAAATCGTGAGGGAAACCGTGGGGGTTCGAGTCCCTTCACCGGCATTTTAACGTTTTCATATGAATAACGGGACGTAGCTCAGCTTGGTAGAGCACCTGGTTTGGGACCAGGGGGTCGCATGTTCGAATCGTGTCGTCCCGATCAGATCAACCACCGAATGAATTTCGGTGGTTTTTTGCTGTATAATTTGGTATTTCCCCGGTCACAATAAAGGAAAAGATAGAGAATAGAAGGGGATTACCGTGAATGCAGCGCGAATCAAAAAGAAAATACAAAAGCAATGGAGACGTTGGAGACGCAGAGCGTTGACGCTGGGGATCTCTTCGTTAATGCTTGCCCTGGTCTGGCTCGGGTCATATCTTCCGGATCAGGTACAGAGCCTGCTCAGCACGGAACCGCCAGTTGCCATTGAAACGCTCCAGCATTATGAGCAGACGGAAGGTTCCGATGACACCGTGGATAATTCGGAATTCTGGAAGGCGTTGAATCAAACGAAGGGTACAAACGAAGTAACCGTTCGCCAAGTTTATATATGCGGTGAGGAGGAACAGGTGCTCGGACAACTGAGCAGCGATGACATCTACACCCTGATGAATGAGCATCCAACCTGGAAAGGCGAGTTTACCGGTAAGGGACAGATCCTGTTTGAAGAAACCATTTCGGATCTTTCACCGACCTGTAAGGAACAGGCTTACATCAGCCTCGACAAAGATGGGAATCTGACCTTGTTCGAGGGACCGCCGACACACGAAAAGGTCATTAAAACCTTTTTCCAATTGGATATCAACTCGATGGAATCCTCCCTGCCGGATGGAGCCGTACAGCAGCTTTATGACGGCATTCGGGTGCAGGACATTGACGAATACAACAGTGTGCTGTCCACATTCAGCGATTACGCCCGGAAAGGGTAGATACCCGGATGTTCGATAAAAGGAATAGAACGAAATGAAAAAAGCTTTCCTATCCGCGATAAGCGAAAGGGAAAGCTTTTTTGCAATTATCAAATCGGGAATTAAACAGGCATCGTCCATTTCAATGGATCTGGAAGCCGCCCGGTTTGGATACCGGTTAAGGTGTCATACAGCTTTTGCGAATATGGGCCGATTTGGCCGTCGTTAATAAGGACCTGCCGGTCATTCCAATATAATTCACCGACAGGGGAAATGACAGCTGCAGTACCCGTGCCGAACACTTCCTCCAATTCGCCCTTGGCATTAGCCTCAAAAATCTCTTCAATCGATATTTTCCGCTCTTCCACCGGGAGGTTCCAGCTGCCCAGCAGTTCCAGAACCGAGGCCCGGGTCACGCCTTCCAGTATGCTGCCGTTAATAGCCGGGGTGATTACTTTACCGCCGATTTTGAAAAAGATATTCATGCTGCCAACCTCTTCAATGTACTTCTTTTCCAGCGCATCGAGCCACAGCACCTGGGAGTAGCCGCCTTTCTTAGCGTTGCTTTGGGCCTTGATGCTTGCGGCGTAGTTGCCAGCTGCCTTCGCATGCCCGATTCCGCCCTGCACGGCACGGGTGTAGGAGCTCTCCACATTAATTTTAACCGGGGCAAGCCCACCCGAATAGTAAGCGCCTACAGGCGACAGAATGACGATCAGCTGGTAGGTGTGGGATTCTCTGACGCCGAGGCAAGCTTCAGTAGCAATGATAAAAGGCCGGATATACAGCGATGTTCCTGGAGCCGTGGGAACCCAAGTCCGATCGATGTTAATGAGGGTTCGGATCGCTTCAATGACAAAGTCGCCCGACACTTCAGGAATGCCCAAACGTTCGTTGGAGCGGTTTAGCCGCTTCATGTTTTTGTCCGGCCGGAACAAAAGGAGCTCGCCTGTAGAAGTGTGGTATGCCTTCAAACCTTCAAACACCGCCTGCCCGTAATGGAATACCATCGAAGCCGGATCCATCTGCAGCGGGGCGTAAGGAACGATCCGCGGATCATGCCATCCCTTCTCCAGCGTATAATCCATCATAAACATGTGATCCGTAAAATACTTGCCGAAGTCAAGATGCTCGCTGTCCGGACGTGTTCGCGGCTCGGTAGTTAACTGAATGCTGATCTCTTGTGTCATTGAAACGCTCACCTCATCTATAAAAATTTATTATTCTCACTATAGGGAATAAAAAATGATTGGTCAATTCAATGTTATCAATTAAAATGATAGTTATCAACTATGGTTTGGGTAAAGGGGGAGGCTTATGGATTTCCGCCTGCTGGAATACTTTCTTGCCGTATGCGAAGAGCTTCATTTTACGAAAGCCGCCGTTCAATTAGGCATCAGCCAACCGACGCTCAGCCAGCAAATCCGCCTGCTCGAGGAGCGGGTGGGAATGCCCCTTTTTCAAAGGATCGGAAAACGGAATTATTTGACGGAAGCGGGGCAAACGCTGAAAGAGCATGCGTTGAACATTTTTCATGAGCTGGAGCAGGCGCAGTCCGAAATCAATGAACTGAAAGGGATGCAGCGGGGGAGATTGACGATCGGGTGCTCAGGCAACCATCTGCTGACGAGGACGCTGATTTCTTTTCACCAGAAGCAGCCGGGCATCTCGATTTCGGTCGTGGAGCTGGCGACGGAGGAAACGAGGGCCGGTCTGCTGGCCAACAAGCTGGATCTGGGTGTGGTTTTTCTCCCGCTGGAGGATGAGCAGCTGGTCAGCAAAGAGCTCTATACCGAAGAATTGTGCCTGGCTGTGGCGGATCAGCATCCGCTTGCGGCCGCAGAAACCGTGAAACTGGACCAACTGACAGAGGTGCCGCTGATCCTTTTTCCGGAAAAGTTTCTGGTACGTCAAATGGTGGACAGCTACAGCGCTCAAGCCGGGGTGCAGCTTCAGCCGGCATTTGAACTGTCGACGATGGACTCCATGCTGCAGATGGTCCGGCTCGGGGTCGGCGCGACCATACTCCCGAGATCTTACCTTTTGCAAGGCTCCGATCCTTCGATCTGCACTGTACCGATCATTGATCCTGTCCCCCAGAAAAAGGTGGGCATCGTATACCGGAAGCAGACGTATCTGAACACGGCGATGCTTGCTTTTATCAACGAGCTCGTCCGGACCTTCAACTCTTCCGGGGCGGAGCCTGTTTAAACTGGTCCCGGATGCAGGCATACCTCTTTTGGTAGAATCATAGACTTGGTATGAAGTTTTACATTATAATGAAGAGAACGAATACATATGTTCGCTTTATGCCAAGGGAGAGAAATGACTTGCGAATTTTAGGAATTGACCCGGGGATTGCGATCGTCGGATTCGGATTTATCGATAAAAACGGCAGTAAGGTCACTCCGGTTCAATATGGATGTATTCAGACGGAAGCCCATACACCTGATGAAGAACGGCTGCTGCACGTCTATGAGGCGATGCTTCAGCTTATTGATAAGTATCAGCCGGAAGCCGTAGCTTTCGAGAAATTGTTTTTTAATCGAAACGTCACGACGGCCATGTCCGTCAGTCAGGCGCGCGGCGTCCTGATTCTGGCGGCGACGCAGCGCGGGCTGCCGATTGCCGAGTACACCCCGATGCAGGTGAAGCAGGCTATCGTCGGATACGGCAAAGCGGAGAAGAAGCAGGTGCAGGAAATGGTTCGGATGTTCCTGAAGCTGCAGGCGGTGCCCAAGCCGGACGATGTGGCCGACGCGCTGGCCGTGGCGATCTGCCACGCCCATTCGTACACGTTAAATTCCAGAATAAATGAGGTATTGAGAAAATGATCGACTTTTTGAGAGGACCCGTGGTCCATCTGGAGAATGAGTACATTGTGCTTGACGTGCAGGGAGTAGGCTACCGGGTATTTTGCCCGAACCCTTTTGTTTTTGCCAAGACGGATGGTCCGGTCACAGTATATACCCATCACCATGTCAGGGAAGACGCCATCCTGCTGTTCGGCTTTCCGACGCGCGAGGAGCAGCAGCTGTTCCGCAAGCTGATCGATGTGTCGGGGATCGGCCCCAAGGTAGCTTTGGGCATTCTCGGAGGGGGCACACCGGATCATGTGGTGACGGCCATATATCAGGAGAACATCACGTTCCTGACCAAGCTGCCGGGGATCGGCAAGAAGACCGCGCAGCGCATGATACTGGACCTGAAGGACAAGCTTGACGGCTTTGGCACGGCGGCCATGGCAACAGGGCTGTTTGCGGTTCCTGAACCTGTGGAAGGCGACGGATCGGCTTGGTCCGAAGCGCGCGAGGGCCTTAAGGCGCTCGGTTATACCGACGTCGAGCTGGACCGGGTATGGCACAAGATCAAGGATGACACGGCGTTTGGAGATTCGGTGGACATTTTAATGAAACGGGCGCTCAAGCAGCTCTATGCGGGATAGTTATGGTAAGCGGGCGTTACAAGAGGAGCGATAGCAATGGATGACCGTATCATATCGGCAAATCTGATGATGGAGGACCAGGCGGTGGAACTTAGCCTGCGTCCTCGTTATCTTGCGGAATATATCGGACAGAACCAGGTGAAGGAAAACCTGAAAATTTATATCGAAGCGGCCAAAATGCGCAATGAAGCGCTGGATCACGTGCTGCTGTACGGGCCTCCGGGCCTCGGCAAGACGACACTGGCTAATATCATTGCCAACGAGCTGGGCGTGAACCTGCGGACGACGTCGGGGCCGGCCATTGAACGGCCGGGAGACCTGGCGGCGCTGCTGACGAATCTCCAGGAAGGAGACGTGCTGTTCATCGACGAAATCCACCGGCTGCACCGGACGGTGGAGGAAGTGCTTTACCCGGCGATGGAGGATTTTGCGCTGGACATCATGATCGGTAAAGGGCCGAGTGCACGGTCAGTGCGCCTGGACCTGCCTCCGTTCACCCTGATCGGAGCGACGACACGGGCCGGGCTGCTGTCCGCACCGCTGCGGGACCGCTTTGGCGTCGTCAGCCGCCTCGAGTTTTATACGGTGGACGAGCTCAGCTACATCGTCTCCAGGGGTGCCGACATTCTCGGCATCGAAATTATCGGGGATGCGGCCGACGAGATTGCCCTGCGGTCCAGGGGGACGCCGCGGATCGCGAACCGGCTGCTGCGCCGGGTCCGGGATTTTGCCCAGGTCCGGGGTGACGGCATGATTACGCCGGCCATCGCGGAGGAGTCGCTGAAGATGCTGCAGGTCGATCCGAAAGGACTGGATCAGATCGATTATAAAATGCTCCATGCCATGATTACGAGCTTCCGGGGTGGTCCGGTCGGCCTCGATACGATCGCGGCCACCATTGGCGAAGAGAGCCAGACGATCGAAGACGTATATGAGCCTTACTTGCTGCAGATCGGATTTCTCCAGCGGACGCCGCGGGGGAGAATGGTGACGGCTGCGGGCTATCAGCATTTAGGTCTGCCTATGCCGACGGATCAGTAATGGGTCATTGTTGCCTGGCTGCCGAACGTGAAATGGTTCAAACACATTTTCAGACAGAAGCGGGAGGAGAATGACGAGTGGGAAATTGGTGGAGAACGAAAGCGGTCCAGTGGGGAAGCAAAGGGATTTTGGCTGCCGTGCTGGCGACGGGAGTCCTGCAGCTGCCGGCTGTGACCGCAGATGCCGCGGGAACGAGCCCGGATCAAATCCGCGTAGGCTTGTTTCTCGACTTGGGCAGTACCTATAAATCAACGACGCCTGTCGTCACACTGTCATCGGGACAGTCATGGTCTGCGGGAGTATCGGCGGCTTCTTCGGGGGCTCCGGCTCTTGTGTCCTTTGGGGCTAACGAAACGGCTAAATTCAGCGTGGATGGATTCCGCGTGAAGGTACTCGCCACTTCCGATGCCAAAACGGCGGCGGACGCCTATAAAAAATTGAATGCGACGGCCGACAAGCCGGTCATCTATGCCGCATCGACAGGTGCCGGAACGGTGTATCAGGTGTATACCGGCATGTACGCAAGTCAGCAGGCAGCCAACGATGCAGCGGCACGGACAGCCAAGACGGCCGCGGGACAGCTGAACGGACAGATTCCGATCGTGACCGGCGGCAATCACTTGTCGGCAGGGACCTACGCATCGGAGGCTGAAGCGGCGGCTGCAGCCCAGCAAATCCAGGCATCCGGCGCCGATGCGTTTGTGGCGGTTCAGCCGGGCGGAGACGGCGGCAGTTATGCCGTATGGGTCGGCGAGGCGGCAGACGCATCCGGCCTGGCGGCGGTGCGGAGCGCGGTAAGCGCGAAGCTTCCAGCGGTCACGCTGTCGGAAGTGGATGCATCGCAGCCGGTACTAATCCTCCGCAGCGATGCCGGGAGCAGTCCGGGAAGCTCAGCCGCGGTGAAACATATCGTGGTCAGCGGGACCGATGCCAAAGGCTGGATCACCAGCAGCGGTGACCAAATTAAAGTAGCGGAAAGATCGGGGCGTACATACCGGGGCGGCATGGAGATTAGCATGGTGAACGGCCAGCTGGCGCTCGTGAACGTGCTGCCTTTTGAACAATACCTCTATGCCGTCGTCGGCGGCGAAGTGCCGGCGTCCTGGCCGGAGGAATCGCTCAAAGCCCAAGCCGTGGCTGCGCGCAGCTACGCGGCTTTCCAGATCGGAAGCAGCAATAAATTCAAGGTGGCGGACGTCGTGGATACGACGCTCAGCCAAGCTTACAATGGAGTTGCATCCGAAGCGCCAAGCGTCATCAATGCCGTAGATGCCACGCAGGGCGAAGTGCTGATGCAGAACGGCAAAGTAGTCGAGGCCGTGTTCTCTTCTAATGCCGGAGGCGCATCGGCCGACCCGACTGAGGTATGGAACAGTGGGGGAGATGCGTTCGGCACCGTGGACAGCAAGGAAGACGTGGCCGCACAAAACGGGGCTAAAACCTGGTACCATGTACTTCTCAGCAACGGGATCACCGGGTATGTCAGAGAGGACAATGTCAAGGAACTGGGCACGGCGACGGCTGCCGGACTTGCAAAAGTTACGGTGACGGCCAAGAGCACCAACGTGCGTCCGCTTCCGCTCATTCAATCGAACGTCGAACCCGCCGCTCAGATGAACCCCGGTGATACCGCTGTCGTTCTGGAGCAGGTGAAGGAATCGGGGACCTACGATTGGGTTCGGGGACCTTACACTTCAGCCGAGCTGGTCAAAACGCTGAAAGGCAAGACCTCAACGGCTGCGCCTTCCACGATCAGCACGCTGGAGGTCACCAAGCGGGGACCGTCCGGACGGGCGGTACAAATTAAGGCCAACGGGCAGATTCTAGATGTGAACTATCCGGATATGTTCCGTTCGGCTTTGAACGGTCTGCCAAGCACATTGTTTGATATTGTACCTACAGGAAGCTATACTGTATTAAGCGCAAACGGGACAACAGCGAAGGTTTCCGGCACGTCCGACACGTCGGTCATTTCCGCATCAGGGACTACTTCTATTGCAGGAAAAGGCACAATCGTCATGAATGGGGATTCGAAGGCGCGCCGGATCGAAGCCGGAGAAGCGTTTCTGTTTGTGGGACGCGGCAACGGCCATGGCCTCGGACTCTCCCAGTGGGGAGCCAAAGGAATGGCGGATGCCGGGTATGGCTATCAGGACATTTTGAAACACTATTATCAGAATGTAACTATTGTTAAGGAATGACGACCAGATGAATGTAGACTTATATGATTTTGAGTTACCAGAAGAATTAATTGCACAGACTCCTTTGCCGGAGCGGACGGCATCCCGCCTGTTAACGTTAAACAAGCTGGATGGATCGATCGCCCACCGCACCTTCAAAGATATTGCAGACGAGCTTCAGCCCGGGGACACACTGGTTCTCAACGATACCCGGGTCATTCCGGCGAGATTGTTCGGCGTGAAGGAAGAGACGGGGGCTAAAGCCGAGGTGCTTCTGCTGAAAAATTTGCAGGGGGACACCTGGGAAGCGCTCGTAAAGCCTGGAAAAAAGCTGAAAAAAGGCAGCGTGATCCGGTTCGGCGACGAGCTTCAGGCTGTCATAGAGGATGAAGGGGAAATGGGTGAGCGGAAGCTGACCTTTACCTACCAGGGGATTTTTCAGGAGATTCTCGACCGGTTGGGCCAAATGCCTCTCCCGCCTTATATCAAGGAGAAGCTGGACGACAAGGAGCGTTACCAGACGGTCTATTCCAAGCATGAAGGTTCCGCTGCCGCTCCGACCGCAGGCCTTCATTTCACCGAAGAGCTGCTGGATCAAATCCGTGCCAAAGGCGTGACGGTCGCCTTCATTACGCTTCATGTCGGTCTGGGCACTTTCCGGCCGATGTCGGTTGAACGCGTGGAGGATCATGTCATGCATGCGGAGTATTACTCGGTGACCCAGGAGACGGCGGATATCCTGAACGCGGCCAAAGCCCGCGGAGGAAGGATCGTTGCGGTAGGGACCACCTCCTGCCGTACGCTGGAGACGATCGGGACGCGCTTTGAAGGCGGTCTGCTCGAAGCCTGCAGCGGCTGGACCGATATTTTCATTTATCCGGGGTATACGTTCAAAGTCGTAAACGCCCTGATCACCAATTTCCACCTGCCGAAGTCGACGCTGGTCATGCTGGTCAGCGCGCTGGCGGGACGCGAGCATATTTTGAACGCATACGCGGAGGCCGTGAAGGAAAAGTACCGTTTCTTCAGCTTCGGCGATGCGATGTTTATCTATTAAGACCGGTTGATCGGCATATAAGAGGATGGTATTTAATCATGGCAGCAGCAATTACTTATGAACATATTAAAACGTGCAAGCAATCCGGAGCCCGGCTGGGGCGTGTGCATACGCCGCATGGCGTGATCGAGACGCCGATCTTTATGCCGGTTGGAACGCTGGCCACGGTCAAGACGATGAGCCCGGAAGAATTGAAGGAAATGAACGCGCAGATCATTTTGAGCAACACGTATCATCTGTTCCTGCGGCCGGGACATGACATTGTCCGCGAAGCCGGAGGACTGCATCGTTTCATGAACTGGGACCGTCCGATTCTGACGGACAGCGGCGGATTTCAGGTGTTCAGCTTGAGCGAGATGCGCAAAATTACCGAAGAAGGCGTGCATTTCCGGTCCCACTTGAACGGGGACAAGCTGTTTCTGTCGCCGGAAGTGGCCATGGAAATCCAGAACGCGCTTGGCTCGGACATCATGATGGCTTTTGACGAGTGCCCGCCCTATCCGGCCGAATACGACTATGTCAAGAAGTCCCTGGAACGCACGACCCGCTGGGCTGAACGCTGTCTGAACAGCCACGCCAGACCGCAGGATCAGGGGCTGTTTGCCATCGTTCAGGGCGGCATGTATGAAGACTTGCGCAAACAGAGCGCACGTGATTTGACTTCCATGGATTTCCCGGGGTATGCTATTGGTGGACTCAGCGTAGGAGAGTCCAAGCAGCTGATGTACGAAGTGCTGGATTACACCGTTCCGCTGCTTCCGGACAACAAGCCCCGCTATTTGATGGGCGTAGGCTCGCCGGATGCACTGATCGAAGGCTCCATCCGCGGCGTGGACATGTTTGACTGCGTCCTGCCGACACGGATCGCCCGGAACGGGACGACCATGACCAGCCAGGGACGGCTAGTCGTTCGCAATGCGCAATACGCCAGAGATTTTGGCCCGCTTGACCCAGCATGTGACTGCTATACTTGCCGGAACTATTCAAGAGCCTATCTGCGGCATTTGATCAAAGCGGATGAGACCTTCGGACTCCGTTTGACCACTTACCACAACCTGCATTTCCTTATCAATCTGATGAAGCAGGTGCGTCAGGCCATTATGGAGGACAGGCTGCTTGATTTTCGCGATGAGTTTTTTGAACAATACGGGCTTTATGACAATGATAAAGGGTTTTAAGCTTCAACTGCAGTATTGTATTTGAAAGGGGGGAAAAGCATATGTTCAATCAATCTCAAACCTTTGAATTAGCAGCTGGTACAGGCGGCTCCGGAGGAGGCGGCATTGTCGGCTTGATTTTGCCACTCGTCCTGATGTTTGCGATTTTCTACTTCCTGTTGATCCGTCCGCAGCAGAAGAAACAGAAGACCCGTACTTCCATGCTGAGCGCATTGAAGAAAGGGGATAAGGTTGTCACGATCGGCGGCCTGCACGGAACGATTATGGAAATTACGGACGATATCGTGGTACTGCGGGTGAACGACGTGACGAAGCTGACCTTCGATCGCGGATCCATCAGCCACGCGATTAGCTCGAGCTCCGGCGAATCCGAGAAATCGTCCTAGAAACGATCCGGATACACGGGAATACGTTCACAGCAACATTTCCAGTAAGACCAGGCACATCACATAACGATAGCGGCAGAGGGAACTCTGCTGCTACCGCAGATGTTCATACTTACGGATGACAAAAGGCTGCACTGCTTGTCTACAGGACAAGGGTGCAGCCTTTTGGTATCAGAGATCGAAGACGATGGGCTTCACATTTCGCCGCTTTGGATTCGCGAGCCTCCGTCCCCAGTAGATACCGGCGGAAGCGGCAAGCAAACCGAGCAGGGTACCGGCAACCGAATCCGTCAGCCAGTGGATGCCGAGATAGAAGATGCTGAAAATGATGATGACGGCGCTGACCAGCGTCATGAAGGCCAGACGGCGATTCCCCGAACGGATCCCGAGCAGCAGCATCGTGATGGAAATCGAAGTGTGCAGGCTTGGAAAGCAGTTGTTAATTCCGGACAATGGGCGGTACGCCTGTTCGAATTTCGGAAAAACCTCCAGCATGTAGAACGACGCGCCGGATGGCGGAAAGGACCAAACCTCGTTCACGGGAAAGAAGAGGTAAAACGGGATGGCCACCGCATAATTGATGATGACGGCTATGCAGGCAGCCATGAGAAAGGCTTTGTTCCCGTCGGCCGCTAAGATTCCAAGCAAAGCGATGAGTAAGGATTGGAACACCACCACGTAAAAAAATACCGATACGGGCGTAATGTATGGGCTGTGAAAAAACTGCTGCAGGTGCTGTACGAAATGCCCCTCTATCCCGAAAACCCATGGGGTGAAGTCTTGCTTCACATGCATGCCTGCTTCGATTTGCAGCTCATACCTGTTGAACAGAAGGATCGCAGCCATCAAAGCAAACAAGGTCAAAAATTTGCGGTTCATACCAAACTCCCGGATCAGCAGCCATCCGGCCCGCAGAGGGTTACGCAGGGTGCCCAGCCAGATCAGCCCGATCGCCATAACGAGCGTTGCTGCCGAAATATAATTCATGGAGTCATACAACACGTCGGGACGTCCTCCTCTTGCTTTAAGTGCACTTAGTGTAGCACATGCGAGGAGTTTAATGGTTACGATTGTTTTTTAAATTCACCCCGAACATCCCCCCGATGGCTCCCGAAGCGATAACGGCTGCGATCAACAGCAGGTCTCCGAGCCGAAGGCTGCTGTCCAGGGCCAGAAATCCGATCATGATGATCATGAGACCATACAAAATGCCGGTTAATCCGCCCTGGTACCAACCCCGTCTGCCTGAACGCTTCCCGGATACAAGACCTCCAAATGCCGCGGCGGCAGCATGAACCACGTAAATGTAGTGGGACAGGTTTTGTTCTTTCATACCGCTTGACCACAACAGGAAAGAAAGAATAAGCGCCCCGACCATCATCCAGAAAAAGGAATAATACAGTCCCGACAAAGTGGGATTGGAGATCCGAAAAGAGAACAGGCGACGGATCAAATGCATAAGAGAACCCCCTTCATAGTTCCACAATTTAATGTAAATTTATGTGACGGCTTGCCCCAGTAGTACAAGTAATTTTCCAATAATTTATCGCTTCGGCTTCTGAATGTCCGTGTTCCAGAAAGGTCAGAATATCCTTAATTGGCATGATGAATGGCGCAGAAAGGAGCAGGTGGCTGTGATATCCGATATACTGATTCCTGTTTTCCGAACCGTCCTGATGTACTTTGTCATCTACCTGACCCTCCGGATTATGGGCAAGCGGGAGATCGGGAAGCTGTCCATTTTTGACCTGGTCATCTCGATCATGATCGCCGAAATCGGCGTTTTTGTACTGGAGGATACGTCACGTCCGATCTCGGACGGACTCTTTCCGATGGCTACGCTTGTCTTGATTCAGATCACGATTGCTTTCATCAGCTTGAAGAGCCGGAAAATCCGTCTTCTGTTCGAAGGAAAACCGGCTATCCTTGTTTCGGGAGGCAAGCTCAACCGTGAAGAAATGAGGAAGCATCGGTATAATTTGGACGATTTACTCCTTCAACTGCGCGGGCGAAGTATCGAAAACGTGGCGGACGTGGAATTTGCGATTCTGGAAAACTCCGGGCAGTTAACGGTTATTCCTAAATCCAAACGGAGTGATAGAAAAGAAAAGTCCGACATGCCTGGTTCCCAGGAGAAGCCGAATCGTAACGGCAAGCTTCCAGTCCCCTCCAGCAATGCTGCAGCCGTTGCACGTTCAGAGGAGACCGCCGGCAAGCCGAAATCGGCTTATGGAACCCCATATACCGATCCGTCCCGGATCTCAACAAGAAACCGCAGCAAAAAAATTCTGGTTCCCAGCGGAAAATTTACCTATGGCATCCTGCCGATCCCGCTCATTATGGACGGAAAGGTACAGGACGACAATTTGGAGCGGCTGAACAAAAATCGGTTCTGGCTGAAAAATCAGATTCGGCAGCAGGGGATCAAAGATTTTAAAGACGTGTTTCTCTGCTCCATCGACCATAAAGGCCGGCTGTTCATCGACCGCAAATAAGACGGAACTTCCATGCAGCAGATCAGGCGGCTGGCGTCTTGGGGTTTGTTGGGCCTTTAGGTTTGAACCATTTTTCAAGGTAGGGCATGCGGGACAGATCTCGAAGGGACACCAGCTTTAGAGCAAACACGGCGGCCAGGAAAGCGATCATGCCTATGGACATGGCTGCCAAAAAGCGGATCCAAGCGATCCCTCCCAATGGCAGATGGAGATAGCCGTATTGGGTAATGCCCGTCATGATGATCATGGCTCCGGCCAGCTTCAGCAGATCGAACATCCGGAAACGGTAGGCGAGCAGCCGGCTGACGCTGAACCCATGCAGGAACGTCACCACAATGCTGTTGATGATTATAGCGATGACGGCCCCGTAAATGCCGTACTCCGGCTGGGAGGACAGGTACCAGATCAGAAACAGCTTGAGGACGGCTCCGACCAAGGTGTTGAACAGCGCGCGGCTTGGACGGTCCAGCGCCTGCAGGGTGGCCTGAAGCGGTGCCTGAACGTACAGAAAGAGCGCAAACGGCGCCATCGTGCGCAGCATGTTGGAAATGTCCGCATTGTTGTACAGCAGCAGGCACAGCGGCTCTGCAAGGACATACATAATGACGGCAAAAGGGGCGCCGGTGACAAGCGCGAGCCGAATCGTCTGGTTTAAGCGTTTGTGGATGGTAAGCTTGTCTTTGCGGGCAGCGGCTTCGGACAGCGATGGCACGAGCGAGACCGCGAGGGACGAGGTCAATACGCCCGGAAGCAGCAGCAGCGGAATGACCATGCCTTGCAGCGCGCCATACTGGGCGGTTGCTACAGCGGTGACGACACCGGCGAGCGCAAGGCTCTGGGCTGTAATAATCGATTCGAGCAGGTAAGAAAAGGAGCCGACCAAACGCCCGGCGGTGACCGGTACAGTAATGCCAAGCAAACGTGGAAACAATCCGCGGCTGACCTGGCTGCCGGAACTGTCTTCAAGGCCGCCTTTTTTGTGCTGGTTTGCTTTCTCTCTCCGGGCCTGTCTGGACGACAGCCAGTTCTCGTCCCGGTGGTACTGCCACAGGAGGGCGAGCAGCCCGAAAAATTCCCCGGCCATCACGCCAAGCATGGCTCCCGCAGCCGCATAAGCTATGCCTTTTGGCAACAACAGGTAGGCGAACCACAGCGTGCACACGATCCGGAAAATGGTCTCGATAATCGAAGAGGTCGCAGACGGAATCATGTTCTGCCTTCCCTGGAAATAGCCGCGGTAGACCGACGAGATGGCCACGATAACGAGCATGGGCGTCATGCTGACAAAGGTGTAGTACACGCGGGAATCCGTTATAATCGTTGTCGTGATCCAAGGGGCCAGCCACAGGCATAAAGCCATAAACAGCACGCTGAGACCCACCGTCAACCCAAGGCTGACCCGCAGGACATACTTTGAATTTTGCGGTTTGCCTTCGGTTTCCGCTTCCGACACCAGCTTGGCGATTGCCAGCGGAACCCCCCCTGTGATCAGTGTCATAATCACCAGGAAAAAAGGATAGCCCAGCTGGTAAATCCCCACCCCTTCGGCACCGATGATCCGGGGCAGGGCGATGCGCGGTATAAACCCGAGAATGCGGTTCACGATGCCGGCGGCAAGCAAAATCATCGTGCCTTGGATAAAGGTTTGCTTTTTGATGCCTGGATTTTTAGGATGCTTGTTCAATTGTCCACTCCCTCTTCCCGTGTCGAAGCTGTGCTGCCACTTTTGGTAATGTCAGACCTTGTTTAATGGATATGCTGAACCTGTCCCAACTCATTCATCCTTTCCAGTAACATTTGGACAAAAGAAGGAAAGAAGGGTAGTGGGGTCGAATATAGTACGAATCAGTGCTACAATGGACTATAGGACATCCAAAACAGATCGTGCGTGGAAAGAGGCAATCGAGAGGAGGCCGTAGAGTGAGCTCTGAGGAAATGAACGACAGGCAGCTGGAGGAAGCGATTGAATCGCTCTGCCGCAGCAAGGCGGAGGAATTCAGACTCGTCGGCTATGAGCATGTCACCAGCAAGGACATTTGGAACTGCGTCAGCGTCAAATATGAGAAGGAAGGGATTCCGCCGCTCTACATGCTGGTCAACGATATACTCTCTTTGAAAGTGATGACGTTTATGAATTTTATGACCATATCCGCATATAAAGGATCCACTTTCGATTGAAAGGGATCTTTTTTTCTGCTTATGTTAAAAGGGATGAAGGATACTGTAAAATCGGAAAACGACAAATATTGATAAATTGACTGCCTTTTGGCGCATGGCTATAATAGGAATATTGAGAACGAAAGGGGAACTAGGAACGGCATGAAAAGAATTGTCACTTTCATCATCGTCGTGCTCGTATCGATTGCGGTCATGGCTGGGACAAGCCCTGCGCTGCTCGACAACGTACGACTCGGTCTCGATCTTAAAGGGGGCTTTGAGATTCTGTATGAGGCCCAGCCGCTTGAACAGGGGCAGAAGATTACGAGAGAGTCCCTCATACGGACGGCGGAAAGCTTGGAGAAACGCGCCAACGCGCTCGGAACGAGCGAGCCTGAAGTGACCACCGAGGGCACGAACCGGATCCGTCTGAAAATCGCAGGCGTGACGAACGAAGCCGAAGTCCGCAAGAAAATGAAGGAGCCGGCGTCGCTGACCTTCCGCAGTGCGGATGGATGTAAGACTCCCGAAGCGGGGAAAGACGGCACGGTAGATCCGAAAGATCTTTATTGTAAAATCGAACTCATCGGAAGCGATTTCGTGGAAAACGGTGCACAGGTGGGTTATAACCAGCTGAACCAGCCGCAAATCGATATCAAAGTCAAAGATAAAAAGAAATTTGCCGACGTGACCAAACGTTTGCTTGGCAAAGAGCTTGCCATCTTCCTGGATGATACCCTTTTATCCGCTCCGACCGTACAGCAGGAGCTGACGGACGGCAAAGCATCGATTACAGGCAATTATACGATTGACGAAGCCAATCAGATCCGCGATACGATCAACCTCGGGGCGCTGCCTTTGAAGCTGACGGAGAAGTACTCTCAGAGCGTGGGCGCAACGCTGGGCATGCAGTCTTTGCATAAAACGATTGAAGCGGGCATCATCGCTTCCATCCTGATTCTGATCTTCATGATCGCCATGTACCGCCTGCCGGGTGTCATCGCCAGTTTCGGACTGATCGCCCACACCTGGCTGCTCATTCTCGTCTTCGTCTGGGCCGACTTTACGCTGACCCTGCCGGGGATCGCGGCGTTTATTCTCGGTATCGGCATGGCGGTTGACGCCAACATCATTACGAATGAACGGATCAGGGAGGAAATGCGGAACGGCAAGAGCGTCATGTCTGCGGTCAAAGCAGGGAACAAGTCGTCCTTCCGTACGATTCTCGATTCCAACATTACGACCATTATCGTCGGAGCGGTTATGTTTGCCTTCGGTACAGGCGCCGTCAAAGGCTTTGCGCTGGTGCTGATCGTGGAAATCGTACTCAGTATTCTCACGAATGTGTACTTCACCCATTACCTGCTCAACCTCTTGGTTAAAGCCGGCGTGCTGAAGAAGCCGAAGCAGTTCGGGGTAAAGGAGAGTGATATTCGTGCACTTTAAAAAAGATTACGATTTTATGAAGATGAGCAAGTACGCGTTCATCTTCTCCATCGTCCTGACGATTGCGGGAATCATTACCCTTTCCGCTTTTGGATTAAACTACGGCGTTGATTTTCAAGCAGGCTCCAATGTCGACGTCAAGCTGTCGAAGAACGTGACGAAGGCTGAAGTAGAGCCGCTGCTGGACAAGATCCACCTCAGCGACGGCGCAACGGTTGCTCCTGGGGACAAGCGGGTCAACATCCGTTTTACCAAAGAGCTTAACGAAGACCAGAGTGAACAGCTCAAGTCGGCGATTCAGGAGCTGGATAAAACAGCTTCGTTCGAGATCAACACGGTTGATACGGAAATGGCCAAGGAGCTCGGGCGGAATGCCATTTACTCGGTTCTGATTTCCTGTATCGGGATTATCATTTATGTAAGTATCCGGTTTGAATGGCGGTTCGCCCTGGCGGCCATCGTGGCGCTGCTGCATGACGCCTTCATGGTCGTGGCCGTCTTCTCGATCTTCCGCCTCGAAGTCAGCTTGACATTTATCGTGGCGGTACTGACCATCATCGGTTACTCCATCAACGATACCATCGTTATCTTCGACCGGATCCGCGAAAATCTGCGGTTCGGCAAGCAGAAGACCAAAGACGATTTGAAAACGATTATGAACAAGAGCGTGAGTCAAATGCTTATGCGCTCCTTGTACACGGCGCTGACGGTGTTTATAGCGGCCTTCTTCCTGTTCCTGTTTGGCGGGGAATCGATCAAGATGTTCTCGTTGGCGATGGTTATCGGGCTGTTGTTCGGAGCGTATTCTTCGATCTTTATCGCCAGTCCGCTGTGGCTCGTACTCAAAAGCAAGCAAAAGACCAGTGCCAAGCCAGCCAAACCTTCCAAGGCGTAACCTTGTGAAGCGAATGTAATGAAGGAAAGCCGCGTCTGATTGGGCGCGGCTTTTCCGCTGGAACTTATCTGAATTTTATTTAACGTATTGTCGTGAATGTCATATCTTTTTCCAAATAACAGATCAGAATCGGTATTCAGATTGCCGGGGGGAGGCTTTCATGAGTATAGAGCGTTCAAATCCATCGGGTACCGTCGCCTGGACGGGAATTGCCGGTGAACTGTTACTTGCCTTGTTCAAAGGCGTGGTCGGATATTTTACAGGGAGCAAGGCACTGCTGGGAGATGCGCTGTATTCTGCATCGGACGCAGCCGGCGCGCTGGCCCGGCGCATTCCATGGCGGACGTCGTCAAAGCTCCGGAGCGCGCAGCAGGCTGATCTGCGGACCGGAAGAACAGAGCCGATTCTGGCGATTTTATTCTCGGTCCTTGTGCTGATGGGCGGATTGCAAATTGCCGTCGCGGCGGTCCGGGACCTGGCTTCAGGCCGTGTGCAGGAGCCCGGGCAGTTTACGCTGATTGCGATACTCGTCTCGCTTGCGGTCAAAGAAGCGCTCTTTCAGTTCCAGTACCGCCAATCCAAGAAGGAGGGCGACGGCATGCACACGGTGTATGCCGATAACCACCGCTTCAGCCTGTACTCGTCCATCACGGTATTGATCGGCGTCATTTTGGCGATGACCGGCAGCGCCATTCAGTGGTCCATGCTGCAGTATATGGATTCCATCTCGGCTCTGATCGTCGCGGCGCTGCTGCTGCGCAGAGGGTACCGGCTTATCGTCAGCTCCGTGTACGGACAGCTGGTACAGGAGACCGAGCAGGAGGACGCGATTAACTTTATCGATACGGTGCAGCGGGTTCACGGCGTCATTACGGTGGATGACCTGAAAGCATCGGAGCAGGGACACTACATTACGATCGATCTGAAGATCAGCGTCAATCCGCGGATTACCGTCCAGGAGGGCGCCGAGATCGCCGACCGGGTCAAGAAGCTTCTGATGCACCGTTTTTTGCATGTCAGCATCGTAAATATCCAGGTCGTCCCTTATGATCCCGGTTATCCGTACAAGTCGAACCATCATCTGACGGATAATGAGCAGCCGACACTGCTCCAATAGCTTGCTCATGGTCTATACGAACAGAAGACGGGGCGGGGAAAGAAAGGTGAAGACGATTGTTTGATTCGAAATATGAATGGCGGATTACCGGAGCGGATCCGGAGAAGGCGGGCCGGCTGGCACAGGAGCTGTCGGTTTCTCCTCTGGTAGGCTCGCTTCTGGCGGCCAGAGGAATTAACAATGCGGAAGACGCCGCCTTGTTTTTAAGCGGAAGCCTGGAGGCTTTGCATGATCCGTTCCTGCTGCTTGGCATGAAAGAGGCCGTTCCGCGGATTCAAAAAGCGGTCGAGACCGGAGAACATATATTGATTTACGGGGATTATGACGCTGACGGCGTGTCCAGCACTTCGCTCATGATCCATTTCATGCGCTATCTTGGAGCATCCTACGACATCTATATTCCGCATCGATCCAATGAAGGGTACGGACTTCACAACCATGCCCTGGATTGGGCACATCAGCAGGGGGTCAGCCTGATCATTACGGTCGATACCGGCATCAGCGCCGTTGATCAGATCGCGTATGCCAACTCGCTCGGGATGGATGTGATCGTCACCGACCACCACGAGCCGCCGGAAGTGCTTCCAGACGCCTATGCGCTCATCAATCCGAAGCAGCCGAACTGCCCGTATCCGTTTAAAGGCTTGGCCGGGGTCGGGGTAGCCTACAAGCTGACTCAGGCCATGCTTGGCGAGCCGCCGGTGGAATGGACGGAAATCGTGGCCATCGGTACCATTGCGGACTTAATGCCGCTCAGCGGTGAGAACCGCATCCTGGTCAGCCGCGGCTTGCAGCAGATGCGCAGCTCATCGTTTCCGGGAATCCGCGCGCTGATGGAAGTCGGGGGCATTACGATGCGGAATGTCACATCGATCAATGTCGCCTTCGGCATGGCTCCGCGCATTAATGCCAGCGGTAGGCTGGATCATGCAGGATCGGCCGTAGCCCTGCTGACGACGGAAAATGAGGATGAGGCATTAAGATTGTCCCATGGGCTGGATGAGCTCAACAAGGAGCGGCAGCAGGTGGTCGACGATATTGTCAAGGAGGCGACCAGCCAGCTTTTGGCTAAGACCGATGGGAACCGGGTGCCCGATGTGATCGTGCTGGCAGGAGAAGGCTGGAACGTGGGCGTCGTCGGCATTGTCGCTTCCAAAATTTTGGAACGGTATTATCGCCCGGTCATTATATTGGGTATCGATCCGGATACCGGTATGTGCAAGGGGTCAGCCCGCTCCATACCGGGGCTGGACATCTATGAGGCGCTGACCTCCTGCAAATCGCTGATGGACCATTACGGCGGCCATCCGTCCGCTGCGGGCATGAGCCTGCACAGAGATCAGCTGGACGCCTTCGAGCAGGCACTGAACGAATATGCCGCCGGGGTTCTGACCGAATCCGATTTTATTCCTGTCGCGGCATCGGACGGAGAGTGGCGGCTGCCGGACGTTCCCTTGCCGGTTATCGATGAGATGGAAATGCTGTCGCCCTTCGGTATGGACAATCCTGTGCCCAAGTTTATTTTCAGGGGCTGCAGGCTGCTCGAGACCCGGAAGATGGGACGTGGCAGCAAGCATCTCAAGCTGGTCGTTCAGCAGGACGGCGTCCGCCTGGAAGCGGTCGCGTTCGGCAAAGGCGAGCTGGCCGAAGTGCTGACGGAAGGCGCGGAGCTTGATCTGCTCGGCGAAATGAGCGTCAATGAGTGGAACGGTTCGCGCAGACCACAGCTGATGCTGCAAGATCTGAAGCTTACGCAGCCGCAGGTGTTCGACTTACGCGGATCCAAGGATCCTTGGCAGGAGATCGACCGGGTCAGCCAGCTGATCGGATCGCATTTCAGACTGGGGCCGACGCAGGTGGCGGCGGTCATGGAACGGGAGTTTCTGGATCCGGCAAAAATCCGTTTGAATGAATCCACCCTTTGGGTATATGATAAGAATGCTGGAATTTTGGCGTATCATCCGAACGAGGAGCGGTCCGGCCAGGACGACGTGACGACGCTGTTCATGCTGAACGCGCCGGAGACGCCGGAGCAGCTGGATGCGGTTCTGTTTTCTTTTCCGAGACTGTCTAACGTATTTCTGCTTCATCAGGTACATAAGAGAGAGAGACTCGCTGTGCCGGACAGGGATCAGTTCAAGAAGCTGTATATATTGTTGTCGAAAATCGCAGCCGAACCCGTCAGGGAGGAAGCTGCCTTATCGAGGCTCAGTCAGCAGGCGTCGTGCAGCATCCGCATGGTGTCAAAGATGATGGATGTGTTCGAGGAGCTGTCTTTTATAGACAGGCAGGAAGGCCTTATCCGTTTTATACCTAAACCGCCCAAGCGTGATTTGGCTTCATCCCGCCATTTCCTTGCGCTAGGGAACTTAGCGGAAATGGAACAGCATCTGCTGTATGCCAGCACGCCGCAGGTCACGAGCTGGTTCATTTCCCGCATGCGGGGGGCTTCGTGACCGGGGAGGATCGGTCGAAATGAATGCCTACGAGGGTCCGTATAATACCGTAACCTCAAGCAACGCTTACGAAAGTCAGTTTTACTTCGTAAAACTCTAGAAGGAGAGATTATGTTGAATTACAAAGATTATATCCGGGTGATTCCGGACTTCCCGATGGCTGGAATCAGTTTTAAAGATATTACGACCCTGCTTCAAAACGGGGAAATTTACAAAAAGGCCATCGATGACATCAAGGCTATGGTGTCTCACCTGAAAATCGATGTCATTGCGGGTCCGGAAGCCCGGGGCTTCGTCGTCGGGGCGCCGCTTGCTTATGCGCTGGGCGTTGGATTTGCGCCGATCCGCAAGAGCGGCAAACTGCCTTACGAAACGATTGAAGTCGGTTATGATCTCGAATATGGCAAGGATAAGCTCGCCATGCACACCGATGCGATCAAGAAAGGCCAGAACGTTCTGATCGCTGACGATCTGCTGGCCACGGGCGGTACCATTTCCTCTTCCGTCAATCTGGTTAACCAACTGGGCGGCAACGTGGTTGGGGCAGCGTTCATGATTGAGCTGGTGGCCCTGAACGGACGCGGTAAATTGCCGGGTGTGGAAGTATTCTCCCTCATGTCCTACGAAGATTAAACGCCGGAAGTTCGTTTCCCGGGAAATAAATGAAGAGCTGTCTGAAGTCGAAATGACTTTCAGGCGGCTCTCTTTTTGTTGTTGTGATGGAATATCGGTGCTTCTGCGAACTTCGTACAAAGGTGTATTTGCTAACGATAACGGGTAGGAAATACGCCGCTCGCATGAAGGCTGGTTTCGGCTCGTCAGGCAGAACGCCGATTCGCTGTGGGGCGATGAACAGAGCTCGCCAATGCAAAAGCAATATATTGAGCCTTTTTTTGAAGAGTGACTGCATAGGAACGGAGCTTGGTCAACCCATTTGGGAAAATAACTCCACTTTTTTTAATAGTTATGAAAAATATCTTTTTTATTTTTATGTGGTTTGCTATAATCTGCCTAAAGCAGGAAACATATGCTTGGAATCATCTTTTATGATCAAAGGGGAGGCCATTGTTGATGAAGAAACAGGGAAGAGGTAGAAGTAGAGGTTTTGTTCTGACTTTGCTGTCCGTCATGCTGTTGTCGGTCGTACTCAGCGCTTGTGGGGGAGGGAATAAGGCGGATGCTCCGCAATCGCAATCTTCCGAACCGCAGCCGTCCACCGAGACGAAGAGCAGCGATCCGGTCAAGCTGGAGTTTTGGACCATCGCGCTGCAGCCTACATTCACGGACTACTTTAATAAGCTTATTGCCGATTACCAGAGCAGTCATCCGGGCGTCACGATCGATTGGAAGGACTATCCTTATGACGCGGTGACCAACAAGCTGCTGACCAGCATCGCCAGCGGCAACAGCCCGGACGTCGTGAACCTGAACACCGAATTTGCCAGCCAGATGGGCTCTAAAGGGGCCGTGCTCGATCTGAACGGATTCCTGACGGATGAAGAGAAGGGAGCTTATTTTGACGGTATCTTCAACTCCACCGTCATCGACGGCAAGGCTTATGCCCTTCCTTGGTACACAGGCACCGAGGTGCTCTTTATGAACACGAAAATCGTGAAGGAAGCCGGCCTGGATCCGGCCAATCCGCCGAAAACGATGGAGGAGCTGGCCGATTGGGCGCGCCAAGTGAAGGCGAAAACCGGTAAACTCGGATATTCCCAGCAGTTCGCCTCGAAGCTGCTTCCGGTAAACGACATTCCGATTCTGAATGATGACAAAACGGCCGCAGCCTTTAACACACCTGAGATGACCAGCATGATCGAAACGATTCAGAAAAACATCGCCGACGGTGTCATCATGAAAGAAGACGTTCCGTTTACGAAGCAGATCCAATACTACTCCGGAGAGCAGGTGGCCTTCGAACTGGCCGGTCCGACCTTTATCAACTTCCTGAAGACTTCGGCTCCGGACGTGTATAAGAACACGATTGCCGTCCCGCTGCCGACCGGAAAAGCCGATGTTCGCCTGTCCAACTCTATGGACCTGGTCGTTCCGGCCAAATCGAAACATCAGAAGGAAGCGGTCGAGTTTGCCGTCTTCGTGACGAATGCCGAAAATCAGACATCGTTCTCCAAAGCGGCCAACACGCTCCCGTCCACCAAGGAATCGATCAAGGATCCGTTCTTTACGGAAACCGACAAGTCGCTGGAAGCGGAAGCCAAGATCGCTTCAGCCAACAGCTTGGATA
Organism: Paenibacillus rhizosphaerae; assembly: GCF_014192015.1. GTDB lineage: Bacteria > Bacillota > Bacilli > Paenibacillales > Paenibacillaceae > Paenibacillus_AQ > Paenibacillus_AQ rhizosphaerae. The sequence continues at coordinate 24,655 of NZ_JACHXJ010000002.1, forward strand.
AGGCGGTCGATTATATGGTCGGCGTGCCGAACGCCGGGGATATCAACTCCGCCATCGCCCGCGGCCTGCAGAAAATTTTCTTGAACGGGGCCGATGTCAAGTCAACGGTGGATGCAATGGAACAGGAAGTCAACGGGGTGCTCAAGAAATAATTGGGCCGGTTGACGGAAGACGTGCGGGGGGACTGGGTTCCCCCGTACATTCTAGTTAGGTGGTGATCACAGAGTGTACAAATGGATGCGGTCGGAGTCATTCACGGCATGGGCTTTTATGGCCCCGGGACTTCTGGTTGTCGCTGTATTCGTATTTTGGCCTATTATTTACGGTATCCCGCTGTCCTTTACGGACTACTCGGTTATTTCCGAAACGCATTATGTCGGCGTCGATAACTTTGTGAACGCATTTAAAGACCACAACTTCCTCATTTCGCTGTGGAATTCGCTGCTGTACGTGATCGTCGTGCCGATCATCCAGATTTTGTCCATCCTGATGGCGATTCTGGTCAACGGGAAAATTCCGGGCGTGAAGTTCTTCCGGACCGCTTATTATATTCCGGTCGTGACCTCCATGGTCGCCGTGGCGCTGATCTGGAGCTGGCTTCTGAGCAACAACGGGGTTGTCAATTTTCTTCTGATCAAGGTGGGAATCATCAGCGACCAGGTTTCCTGGCTCGCCACCAGCAGTACGGCACTGTTCGTGCTCATGTTCATTACGATGTGGAAGGGCTTAGGCTATTACATGATGCTGTACCTGGCCGGGCTCCAAGGCATTCCTTCGGATCTGTATGAAGCGGCGCGGGTGGACGGAGCCAGCAGGCTGCGCCTGATCCTGAACATTACGATTCCGCTGCTGAGACCTCACATTTTATTCTGTACCCTGATCTCCCTCATGGGGGCGATCCGCGTCTTTGACGAAATCTATATTTTGACCAAAGGCGGACCGGGTACGTCAACGCTGACATCGAGCGTCTATATTTTCCAAAAAGGTCTGGAACAGTTCAACTTCGGGTACGCCTCGGCGCTGGGGCTCATCGTCAGCGTCATTATCGCCGTATTCAGCGTGCTTGTGTTCCGATTTAACCGGAAAGGCGGTGTCAATCCATACTGATGATAGCGAATCGTGGGATGAAGCAAGTGAAAACAGGGATCCGGCTGACGATCGTCTACATTTTGTTAGTCGCTCTGGCTCTGTTTATGATGGGACCGTTTCTCTGGCTGCTCAGCGTGTCTTTGATGCCGGGCAAAAACGTGTTCGCCAACCCGCCGGCTATCCTGCCGACGTTCATTGACTTCGACAATTACGTGAAGGTTTGGCAGTTCATGAACTTTCCGAAGTATATCTATAATACGGTCGTGATTACGGTGCTCGGGGTTGTGACCAACGTCGTTCTCTCCAGCCTGACCGCGTATCCGCTGGCGACCTTTCGCTTCAAAGGCAGGGATCTCGTATTTACCCTGCTGGTGGCTACAATGATTATCCCGTCTTCTACGGCGATGATCGTGCATTACCTGACGATTCAGTCCCTGCATTTAACCGGGTCCTTTCTGGGCGTCGTACTGCCTTCCGCCGTGTCGGTATTCAACATCTTTTTGATGCGCCAGACGTTTCTCGGAATTCCTTCGGACGTGCGTGACTCGGGAAAAATGGACGGTGCTTCCGAATTCCGGATCTGGTGCCAGCTGATTCTGCCCTTGGTGAAGCCGGCGATTGCGGTCATTTCGCTGCTGGAGATGATGGCGTTCTGGAACAATTTCCTGTGGCCGATCGTCGTGCTGGACGATCCGCAGAAGTATCCGCTCGCCGCGGCGCTGACGTTCCTGAACGGCCAATTCTCCTACAATTTCGGATGGATCGCGGCGGGAACGATGATCTCGGTGCTGCCGATTATTGTCGTGTTCCTGTTTACCCAGCGTTACTACATGGAAGGCATGGCCGGCGCGATCAAAGGGTAAGGTACGGCTAATTTACGCCAGGAAAGGAAGCATGCAGACATGGAGAAGAGTCACAAACTGGTGTTCGTCCCTCTGGACGAACGTCCCTGCAACTATGAATTCCCGTATATGCTGGCGCAGGGAACCGAGTTTGAGATGGTCCGGCCGCCGATGGACATGATGGGTCTCAAAAAGCGCCCGGGCGATACCGAGAGGTTGTGGGCCTGGCTGGAGCAGGAGGCAGCTGACGCCGACGGGGCCATCATTGCCATAGACACACTGCTGTATGGCGGCATCATCCCGTCGCGGCTGCATTATCTGAAGCCAGGAGAGCTTGCGAATCGGGTGGAACGGCTGCGGCGGCTGAAGGCGCGGAATCCAAACTTGCGGCTCTTCGCCTTTCAGCTGATCATGCGCTGTCCGCAGTATTCGATCGCCGACGAGGAGCCGGATTACTACGGCGACTGGGGCAGGGAAATCTTCCGTAAAGGCTTTATCAGCCACCGGCAGGAGCTGGGGCTAGCCACTGCGGAAGAAAACATGGAACTGGCCGAGATCGATGTCCGGCTGCCCGCCGATGTGCTGCAGGATTACTTGGACCGCCGGGCGGTGAACATCGGGGCGATCGGCCGTGTGCTGGATGTGATTGCAGACGGCGGCATTGATTTTATGATTTTCCCTCAAGACGACTCGGCGCCATACGGTTATACGGCCAAGGACCAGCAGAAGGTCCGGGCGCTGATCTCCGAGCTCGATGTGGAGCTGCGGGCTTACATGTATCCCGGCGCCGATGAGGTCGGATGCACTCTGCTGGCTCGGATGGTCAACGAAATCAAGGGGAGTACGCCACTCATTTATCCGCGCCTTGCGGCGGTTCAGGGCAGCTTCGTCACACCGCTGTACGAGGACCGGTTCTTCTATGAGACGCTGAAGTATCAAATCATGGCGGCGGGCGGGTTAATCGGATCCGGCTGCAGTGAGTCGGATTTGGCGCTGCTCGTGAATACGCCGGGAGAAACGATGGTCGAAGCCGCGTCCCAGGAGCACCCGATCTTCGGTTACGACATCAACCGGAACATTATCGAGCTGGTGGAATATGGGGATTACGCGATGCGGGTTCAGGGCAAGCCGGCGGCGGTCGCCGACGTCGGGTACGCGAACGGCGGCGATTTGAAGCTGGTGAAGCTGCTGCGGCAAAAAGGGATGCTGTTTAATCTGGCAGGGTATGCCGGGTGGAATACGAGCTCCAATTCGCTCGGTACAGTCATCGCTCAGTCCATGCTGTACCTGCGTTATGGCAGGACGCAGGAGCATCTTGACTTTCTGGCGCTGCGGTATGCCGAGGATGTCTGCTACTGCGCGGGCGTCCGGATGGAGCTGAACGCGGGTCTGGTTGAGCAACTGGGGCTCAGCGTATTCGAGCTGGACGGCCAGCGCGGCGAAGTGTCCAGGCTGGTCAAGGAACGTCTTGGAGCTATGCTGGATCAGCGCATAAACAGCGATCAAGGGGTTGTGGAGATCACGGATTGCTTCATGCCCTGGAACCGTACCTTCGAAGTTGGACTACAAGCGCGCTTTCATGTGAAGCCGCCGATATATAGATAATAGTGGCCATCATAAGTCACAAAAAAGATGAGAGAGGGTGGACATACTGGAGCCAATACTGCAATCACTGCGATACTGCCTGATCGCATCCTGCCAGGCGCTGCCGGATGAGCCGCTGCACGGTGCGCACATTATGGCCCGCATGGCCAAGGCGGCCGAAGAAGGCGGGGCATCGGCGATCCGGGCCAACGGGGCGGACGACGTCCGGGCGATCAAGGCTACGGTTTCAATCCCCGTGATCGGGATTATCAAGCGGGAGTACGCGGGATCGGACGTTTACATTACGCCTACGCTCAAAGAGGTAGATGAGCTGCTTGAAGCCGGTGCGGACATGATCGCTTTTGACGCCACGGGACGCAAGCGGCCCGGAGGGGCCCGGCTGGAGGATTTGATCCGGCAGATGAATCAGGCGGGTGTTGCCAGCATGGCGGATGTTTCGACGCTGGATGAAGCCGTTCATGCCGCTTCCCTCGGCGTCAGCTGCGTGTCGACGACGCTGTCGGGATATACGGATTATTCGCCGCAGCTCGAAGGTCCCGACCTGAAGCTGGTTGAAGAAGCGGCGGCCCGGCTGGGCATTCCGCTCATTGCCGAAGGCCGGATCCACGAGCCTTACCAGGTCGAGGAGGCACTCAAGCTCGGCGCGCACGCCGTCGTGGTGGGCGGGGCCATTTCAAGGCCGCAGCAGATCACGCGGCGCTTCTCCAACGCGGCCCGGAAGGCGGCCCAGTCGCTGAGAGCATGAGTAGGACGGGCGTCATGGTCCATGGAATATGGCAGCCGAATATGGAAAGGAGCGCGGATACGGTGATACAAGAGCTGGTGGCTGATGTGATTATCATCGGCGGAGGACTCGGCGGAACGTCGGCCGCCCTGGCGGCGGCCAAAGCCGGGATGAAGGTGATTGTGACAGAGGAGACCGATTGGCTGGGCGGACAGCTGACTTCGCAGGCGGTTCCGCCTGATGAGCACCGCTGGATCGAAAGCTTCGGCTGCACGGCATCCTACCGGGAGTTCAGAAACCGGGTCAGGGATTATTACAAACGCAATTACCCGCTTAACGAACAGGCGCTACATGACCCGGAGCTCAATCCGGGGAACGCCTGGGTCAGCAGGGTGGCGCATGAGCCGAAGGTTGCGCTGCAGGTGCTGGAGGATATGCTGGCGCCTTTTGTGAATACTCGCCGGATCCAGGTGCTGCTCAACACGCGTCCCGTTCACAGCGAGACGGCAGGCGACCAGGTGATGTCGGTGACGGTGGAGAATGCGGACCAAGGAACCCGGTATAAGCTAAGCGGCGCGTATTTCCTGGACGCGACCGAAACCGGGGAGCTCCTTCCCCTGGCGGGGGCGGAATATGTGAGCGGAGCCGAGGCGCGCAGCGAAACGAACGAGCCGCATGCATTGGAGCAGGCCGATCCGCTCGATATGCAGTCCATCACCCATGTCGCGGCGGTGGAATACATTCCCGGCGGCAATTTTACGATCCCAAAACCGGATAGTTACGATTTCTGGCATGACTACAAGCCCTCATTTTCCACTTATCCGATCTTAAGCTGGTACTCGAACGAAGCCGAGGATACGTCCAAATTGCGGCGGTTTACGATGTTTCCGAACGATCAGGGGATCATGTCGCTGTGGGATTACCGCCGGATCGTGGACCCCTCCCTGTGGCGGGTGCCGCTGAGCGACGGCGAGGTGACGCTGCTTAACTGGCCGATGAACGATTATTATCTGGGGCCCGTGATCGGCGTTTCGGAGCAGGAGCGCAACCGTCATCTGGAGGCGGCCCGCGAGCTTACACTGTCGCTTGTGTATTGGCTGCAGACCGAGGCTCCCCGGCTTGACGGGGGATACGGGTATCCGGGCATTCGGCTTCGCGGCGACGTACTGGGCACGGAAGACGGTTTGGCAAAGTCCCCTTATATCCGGGAGTCGCGGCGGATCCGCGCGCAGTACACGATCACCGAGCATGATGTCAGTCAGGAGCTTCGCGGCGAGAAGGGAATCAAGCGGTATGAAGACAGCGTTGGCGTCGGAAGCTATTATTTGGATCTGCACCCGACGACGGTGAACCAGCGGGCTTTCTTCATTCCGAACTATCCTTATGAAATCCCTCTCGGTTCGCTGATTCCGGTACGGATGACCAACCTGCTTCCGGCATGCAAAAATATCGGCATGACGCAGATCGCCAATGGCTGCTACCGGCTCCATCCGACGGAATGGAATATCGGCGAATCCGCGGGCCTGTTGGCCGCTTATGCGGTGATGCACGGCATTCCCCCGCGTGAAGTAAGGGCCTCGGCAACGCATTTATGCGATTACCAGGCGATGCTGGAGCGGTATGGGGTTCAGCTTCACTGGCCGGAAGGGACATTGGAAATGTAGGTGCCCTGATTGACGCCATGAATATACGAAAAAGCCGGACGGCATCTTTCGGATGCTTGTCCGGCTTTCTTACATTGCTTATGTTTTGGCGGTTCTATTGTTGTTCCGATTCCCTGTGACACATTCCTATTCCCTATGCTATCCGAACCCTACTCACTTAATCCGGAATTTTCTCCACCAGGTCCTGTTCCTTGCCGCCAGGTTCGTTGGACAGCCCGGTGACCTCGATCAGCTTGAAGAACAGGCTGAGCACGATGCCCACGATCGTGGCGAGCGCCATGCCTTTCAATTGAACGGGGCCAAGGTTGAGCTGCACGCCGCTGATGCCGACGACCAGAACCAGCGTCGCCAGGATCATGTTGGTCGGCTTGGAGAAATCGACCTTCTGCTCGACGAAGATCCGCAGGCCCGAAGCGGCAATGACGCCGAACAGCAGCAGGGATACGCCGCCCATGACCGGCGTCGGAATGTTCGAGATGACCGAGGAGACCGTGCCCGAGAAGGACAGCAGGATCGCGATGACGGCCGCGCCGCCGATGACGAAGACCGAATACACTTTGGTCAGCGCCATGACGCCGATATTTTCCCCGTACGTCGTATTCGGCGTGGAGCCGACAAAGCCGGAGAGGATGGTCGAAATGCCGTTGCCCAGCAGCGAGCGGTTCAGCCCCGGGTCCTTCGACAAATCTTTGCCCACAATGTTGCTCGTGACTAGCAGGTGGCCGATATGCTCAACGATGACGACCAGGGATACCGGGATAATGGTCGCGATGGCGGCCCAGTCCCAGCTTGGTGTAGTGACCGTCGGCACCGTGAAGAAGTGGGCGCCGGCGATCGCATCCTTATTGACCATGCCCGGCATGAAGAAGGACAGGACGTATCCGACGACGATGCCGATCAGAATGTGGATGATTTTCGGGAACCCGCGGAACAGGACCGCGCCGATGACGGTTACGCCGAGCGTCGTCATGGATAAGATAATGCTGTTCATGTTATAGGTCATCGCACCGGAAGCTGCGTCTGCCGTCGGAAGCAGTCCGGCCATACCTGCCGCGGTCGGCACCAGCTCCAGTCCGATCGTGGCGACGATCGCGCCCATGGCGGCCGGCGGGAACACGACGTCGATCCAGCCCGTGCCCGCGAACTGGACGATCAGGCCCACGATGACGAAGATGATGCCCGTAATGATGAAGGCGCCCAGGGCCAGCGGATAATTTTCCTTCGGATTGTTGCCGAGCACGGCCAGCACCGGAGAAATGAAAGCAAAGCTGGAGCCCAGATACGCCGGAATCTTGGCCCGGCAGATCAGGATGTACAGCAGGGTGCCGATCCCGTTCATCAGCAGGATCATGCCCGGATCGACGCCGAACAGATTCGGCACGAGCACCGTGCTTCCGAACATGGCGAAGAGGTGCTGCAGGCTGAGCAGAAGCCCCGGTCCAAACGGAAGCTTCTCATTCACTTGAATTTCGCGTTGCAATTCGTTCACTCCCATATGTGATTTCGTCCATACCAATAAATACATTCAATCTAATTTATCTGGATTTATGACATTTTTCAATCTTTTTTTTCACTTTCGGGGCGCAATTTGGCCAAAAAACTTGTTTGTTGTTCCCAGGCTTCCTGTTCCTGGCAGGAAATGTTGACGTAACGCCGTTCAAGCGTCATAATTATATAAAATCATTACATGACAGAACCTGCAAAGATGGATTATCACGCGGGTTCTATTTTATATAGAAGGGAAACGGAAACGACTAGAATGGGCATAGAGCGATTACTTGAAAAGGCTGGAGCCTATATAAAAGAGCCGGATTTGGACCGCATCAGGGAAGCCTATGAGTTTGCGGAACAGGCCCATCACGGCCAGGTGCGCAAATCAGGCGAGCCTTATATCCTGCATCCGCTTGCGGTTGCAGATATTGTCGTGAACCTGATGATGGATACGACGTCCATCGTCGCCGCGCTTCTTCATGACGTGGTCGAGGACACGACCGTATCGCTCGAGGATATCCGTACCCGATTTGGCGCCACCTGTGCCATGCTTGTCGATGGACTGACCAAGCTGGAGCGAATCCAGTTCCGTTCCAAAGAAGAACAGCAGAACGAGAATTACCGTAAAATGTTTATCGCCATGGCGCAGGATATTCGTGTCATCGTCATCAAGCTGGCCGACCGCCTGCACAACATGCGGACATTGAAGTACCAGTCTGAGGAGAGTCAGCGGCGCATCGCTTATGAGACGCTCGAAATCTTTTGTCCGATTGCCGACCGTCTAGGTATTTCAGCGATCAAGAGCGAAATGGAGGATTTGTCCCTCCGTTACCTTAACCCGCAGCAGTATTACCGCATCGCCAACCTGATCCACAAGAAGCGGGCCGAGCGCGAGCAATTCGTCGAAAACGTCATCGTCCGTATCCGCGAAAAGCTCGAGGAAATGGGTATTGAGGGCGATTTGTCGGGACGGCCGAAGCATATATACAGCGTCTTTAACAAAATGACGACCAAAAACAAGCAGTTCAACGAAATCTACGATTTGCTCGCGATCCGTATTATTGTGGATAACATTAAGGACTGTTATGCCACCCTGGGAATTATCCATACGCTTTGGAAGCCGATGCCAGGCCGGTTCAAGGATTATATCGCCATGCCGAAGGCGAACATGTACCAGTCGCTGCATACGACCGTAGTCGGGCCTAACGGCGAGCCGACCGAGGTTCAGATCCGGACCTGGGAAATGCACCGGACCGCCGAGTACGGGATCGCGGCGCACTGGGCCTATAAGGAAGGCACAACCGCCGTCGGCGGCAATTTTGAGAATAAAATGACCTTTTTCCGCGAGATTCTGGAGCTGCAGCATGAAGCCAAGGACGCTTCGGAATTTGTGGAATCGCTCAAAATGGACTTTTTCTCGGATCTTGTTTTCGTGTTTACGCCGAAAGGCGAGGTTATCGAGCTGCCTTCCGGCTCGGTGCCGCTGGATTTTGCCTACCGGATTCATACCGAGGTCGGGAACCGGACCATCGGCGCCAAGGTGAACGGGCGGATCGTACCGCTGGACCACCGCCTCAAAACCGGGGATATCGTTGAGATTTTGACGTCCAAGCATTCGTACGGACCGAGCGGCGACTGGCTGAAGATCGCCCAATCCTCGCATGCGCGGAGCAAGATCAAGCAGTGGTTCAAGAAGGAAAAACGGGAAGAGAACGTAGAGAAGGGCCGTGAAATGGTCGAGCGCGAGCTGAAAGGCCGCGGCTTAGACATTTCTGAATGGATGACCGACGAGAAGCTGCTGGAAGTGGCGAAGAAGTTTTCGTTCAACGATATCGAAGACATGCTGTCGGGTGTCGGCTTTGGCGGTATTACCGCACCGCAGATTTGTACCCGTCTGACGGAGCGGCTTCGCAAGGAGCAGGAAGAAGCCAGCCTGCTTGAGCTCACGACCGAGAAGAAGGAAATCAAGCCGGCCGAGAAGAGATCACGCCCAACCAACGGGGTCCGGGTCAAAGGAATCGACAACCTGCTCGTGCGGTTCGCCCGCTGCTGCAATCCGGTGCCCGGCGACGATATCGTCGGGTACGTCACCCGCGGCCGCGGCGTATCGGTGCACCGCGCGGACTGTCCGAACATTCCGGCGTCTGGCGAAGGTGAAGAAGCCGCACGCGTGATCGAAGTCGAGTGGGAAACCGAGATCGAGGCGAATTACAGTGTCGATATCGAAATTACGGGACATGACCGGAACGGGCTCCTGAACGAGGTGCTTCAGGCGGTATCGGAGAGCAAAACGAACATTTCCGCGGTGACCGGGCGCTCGGACAAAAACAAAATGGCGCTCATCCACATGACGATCCTGATCCGCAACACCGATCATCTTCAGTCGGTTGTGGAACGGATCAAACGCGTGAAGGATGTGTACACCGTACACCGGATCATTCAGTAGATAGCCCGTGGAATGCACGCTGCACACCGGAGCATTCATTGAAAACTTGGATGTCCGGGAGAGCGGAACCAGCGAAGGAGTGTAGAGAGACCGCATGAAAGTGGTTGTACAGCGCTGTAAGGAAGCGCAGGTTACGGTAGATGGGGAGGTCACGGGGGCGATCGGCCAGGGACTGATGGTACTCGTCGGCGTGACCCATGATGACACGGAGAAAGACGCGAAATACCTGGCTGATAAGGTTGCCGGACTGCGCATTTTTGAAGATGACGAAGGGAAAATGAACTACAGCGTCATGGAAGTAGGCGGGGGCATACTGTCCGTGTCGCAGTTCACCCTGTACGGCGATTGCCGAAAAGGCAAACGTCCGAACTTCATGGCTGCGGCCAAGCCGGATGCAGCGGAAGGTTTGTACGAATCCTTCAACCGCGAGCTCAGAAACAAAGGGCTGGAGGTCGCCACCGGCCGGTTCGGGGCGATGATGGACGTCACCTTTACCAACTGGGGGCCCGTCACGCTGATTATCGACAGCAAAGGGGCATAGAAACGGTAAATTTCGGGCAAAATAGGGATGAGCATAAGCCATTTATACACATAAGGAGTTCATCCGATATGCGCCAATCCGCTCAGACCCAGACACTGCAGTCGCTGCCGCTTGCGCCGGTCGCCTCGCTGCACGAAGCCGCCAAGACGATGCAGGCCGTACGGGAAATTCCTTTTCCCTTATGGACCTTGTACACGAAGGGAATCGGCCGTCAGCAGATCATCCGGTAGTTGGCTAAAGATTGCGGCAAGTAAATAGTACCAAGCAGAACCCTCTTTTGTTGCGAAAGAGGGTTTTTTGCTGTAGAAAAGTGCCTCTTTGCAATAATTTGAGATGATCCGTCCCAAGTTTATCACGAAAATCAACCTCCAATTAGACTTGTCGGGCTCGCAAACCGAAAATTCCGCCCTTTCTCCTTTTTTTCCTTGCGAATGGATCCATGACTCATGTTATAAACGTGCGCGTTTCGGGTAATAACAAGGCGTGGACCATTATCCATGAAAGGAGAACGATATTCCATGAGCAAGGTTGCATTTTTGCTAGCGAACGCATTTGAAGATTCGGAAATGAAAGTCCCATATGATGAAGTCAACAAAGCGGGCCATGACACGGATATTATCGGCCTCCAGCAGGGTGAGAAGCTGACCGGCAAAAACGGCGAAGCCTCCTATACGGCGGACAAAGCCATCGCGGACGCGAAGGCGGCCGATTACGACGCCGTCGTCATTCCCGGAGGCTCTTCTCCGGAGAACCTGCGGCTGAACGAGGATGTGCTGAAATTCGTGAAAGAGGTCAACAGCGCCGGTAAGCCGATCGCCGCGATTTGCCACGGCCCGCAAATTTTAATTAGCGCCGGTCTGCTGAAAGGCCGAACGATCACCTCGTACCCGCCGCTGCAGGATGACATGGTGAACGCCGGCGCCGAATTCCAGGATGAGGAGGTCGTCCTGGACGGCAACTTCATCACTTCACGGACTCCCAAAGACGAACCGGCCTTTGTCCGGGAACTGCTGAACGTGCTGTAAGGCTCCGGGAGTGCCTTGGAAGCTTTCGTTTTGTGATTCATGATTTTAAATAGAGATGGAGGTAATGTATCATGACGAAGCAAATTCAAGCGTACTTCAAATCCGAGGATGACGCGGAAAGCGCAAAAACGAAGCTGATTGGCTTCCAAACGGAGCACCTGGAGGTTAGCCGGCTTGGAGACGGGATCGATAGCGACCGCCGCATCCTGCTCCCGATCGCTCCTGTCAATTTAAGCGGCAGTGTTAATGCCGCAGGAACGTCAGGTGCGGTAGGCGTGCCTACCGCTTATCCGGCCGCAGGCATTCCCGTGGTGGACGACCGGGATCCGGACGAGCTGTCCGAGGTGGAACGCGCACGCCGTGCGGATGAGGGCGACGATCTGCTCTCCGGAGCGGTTGACGTATCTCCGAATGATGAAGATTACCGGAACCTGGAATACGTCCTGGCCGCTAAAGTACCTGACGATACTTATCAGGACGTTGTCAATATACTGCGGGCAAGCGGCGGATATGTGGAAATTTTCGACTAAATTCCTCATATAACAGCTCCAAAGAAAGCGCTGAATAAAGCGCTTTCTTTTATGTAATATAACTGTAATATTAGATTCATATTTCCTTAATATTAGCTGTTTATAATAACAGCATGACCCCCTTTTTTAATATATTACCTTATTGAACCTACAATGTTGATTGTAGGTTTTTTCTTTGCAGAAATGTCTGTAAACTGACAGCTGCATCCAATTTGTGACAGAGGCTCTTGACTTTAGTGCAGCGGTTCATTACAATCTAAAAATAATCGAAAATCGATTTGATGACGGGACCAAGTAGTCCGTGCCCCACCATGCAGAGAGGAATCCCTTAGGCTGAGAGGATTCTATGGATGACCGGATGAATGACTTCCCCGAGAACAGGCGGCGAAAGTGGCTTGCGGCGCAGGAAGTGCGCTGTTCGGGCTCATGAGTAGACGTGCTGCGCTGAACGGGCGTTAATCGTTTGGAGCGGATACATATAGAAGTATCCGGAATGTGGGTGGTACCACGGGAATCAATGAATAACGATCTCTCGTCCCTGTTGGCTTGTTCAAGCGCAGGGGTGAGGGATTTTTTTGTTAGCTACAAATGATCTATGAAAAGAGGGGTTGCTATGGCTTACCAAAAACCGACGGGCACGCAAGATTTGCTGCCGGGCACGGTGGAGAAATGGCAGTTTGTCGAAGAAAAAGCCAGAGATTTGTGCCGGCGGTTCAATTACCGCGAAATCCGCACGCCGTTGTTCGAGCAGACCGAACTGTTTGAGCGCGGCGTCGGCGAAACGACGGATATCGTCGAAAAAGAGATGTACACGTTCAGGGACAAGGGCGACCGCAGCATGACGCTGCGCCCGGAAGGCACTGCCGGCGTGGTTCGCTCCTACGTCGAAAACAAGCTGTACGGTGAACCCGATGTCACCAAGCTTTACTATATCGGCCCGATGTTCCGCTACGAGCGTCCTCAGGCGGGACGTTACCGCCAGTTCCATCAGTTTGGGATCGAGGCGTTTGGGGCATTGGATCCGGCCATCGATGCGGAAGTCGTCTCGCTCGGATACCAGTTCTGCAAAGACCTTGGCCTGCAGGGCGTGACTGTGGAGATCAACTCCGTGGGCAATCCCGCCAGCCGGGCGGCATACCGCGAGAAGCTGCTCGAGTTTCTGACGCCGATGAAAGACACGCTGTGCAAGGACTGCCAATCGCGGATGGAGCGCAACCCGATGCGGGTGCTGGACTGCAAGATCGACCAGGACAAATTCACCGACGCGCCGTCGATCCTGGACAGCCTGGACGAGGAGTGCACCACGCACTTCGAGCAGGTGAAAGCGTACCTCACAGCGATGGAGGTCGACTTCAAAGTCAACCACCGGCTGGTGCGCGGCTTGGACTATTACACCCACACCGCCTTCGAATACAAGGCGCAGGGTATCGGCGCGATCGATACGATCGGCGGCGGCGGGCGCTATAACGGCCTCGTCGGCGAGATCGGCGGGCCGGACCAGCCGGGCATCGGCTTCGGCATCGGCCTGGAGCGGATCCTGCTGATCCTCGACAAGCAGGAGATCGACCTCCAAGCGGTGAAGCCGCTGGACGTGTACCTGGTGGCCCTCGGCGAAGCGGCCGACCGCGAAATCACCAAGCAGCTGTACCTGCTGCGCAAGGAAGGCTTTGCCGCAGAGCGTGACTACCTGGGTCGCAAGATGAAAGCGCAGATGAAGTCCGCTGACCGCCTGAAGGCGCGTTATACCGCGATTCTCGGGGACGACGAGCTGTCGCGCGGGGAAATCGCCCTGAAGTCAATGGAAACCGGCGAGCAGCAGACGGTGAAGCTCAGCGAACTGCATTTGGCATTACGTAAATCCGCCGATAAGGCTGAATAAATATACCAATTTAAAGGGGAATGACAAAACATGCATAGGACCCATCAATGCGGTAGCCTGACCACCGCGAACATTGGAGAAACGGTAACATTAAACGGCTGGGTGCAGACCCGCCGTGACCTTGGGGGCGTCTTGTTTATCGACCTGCGCGACCGCAGCGGCATCGTGCAAATCGTATTCAACCCGGCATACTCCGGCGAAGCCCTGGCCATCGCCGACCGAGTGCGCAGCGAATACGTGCTGTCCGTCACAGGTAAAGTTGTGCAGCGCGATGCGGAAACGGTCAACCCGAACCTGCCGACCGGCCAAATCGAAGTGCAGATTACCGAAATCGAAGTGCTGAACAGCGCCAAAACGCCTCCGTTCTTCATCGAAGACGGCGTGGAAGTTGACGAGTCGCTTCGCCTCAAATACCGTTACCTGGACCTGCGCCGTCCGGAAATGCAAAAAACGCTGCTGCTCCGCTCCAAAGCATCGAAAATATTCCGTGACTTCCTGGACGGCGAAGGCTTCATCGAAGTCGAGACGCCGATCCTGACGAAAAGCTCCCCGGAAGGCGCACGCGACTATCTTGTACCGAGCCGGGTGCATGAGGGAGAGTTCTTCGCTCTGCCGCAATCCCCTCAACAGTATAAGCAGCTGCTGATGGTAGGCGGCATCGAGCGTTATTTCCAAATCGCCCGCTGCTTCCGGGACGAAGACCTGCGCGCTGACCGTCAGCCGGAGTTCACGCAGGTGGACATCGAAACATCCTTTATGAACCAGGACGAGCTTCTGGGCATGATGGAGCAGCTGATGGCCCGCCTGTTCAAAGAAACGGTTAACGTAGACATTCCTTTGCCTTTCCAGCGCCTGACTTATGCCGAAGCGATGGACAAATACGGCTCTGACAAGCCGGACCTCCGGTTTGGGCTGGAATTGATCCAAGTCAGCGATCTGGTAGCTTCCAGCGGCGTCAAAGTGTTTGCTTCCGTCGTTGAAAAAGGCGGAGAGGTCAAAGTGCTGAACGCCAAAGGCTGTGGCACATGGAGCCGCAAGGAAATCGACGATCTGGGTCCGTTCGCGGCCCGTTACGGCGCCAAAGGTTTGGCCTGGATTCAAGTCAAGGAAGGCGAATTCAAAGGGCCGATCGTGAAGTTCTTTACGCCTGAAGAGATCGAAGCGCTGAGAGAGCGCACCGGAGCCGAAGAAGGCGACTTGCTGCTCTTCTCCGCTGACAATAAAAAAGTGGTAGCCGACGTGCTTGGCGCGCTTCGCCTGAAAATCGGCAAACAGCTCGGCCTGATCAACGAAAATGAGTTCAAATTTGCCTGGGTGGTCGACTTCCCGCTGCTCGAGTGGGATGAAGAAGAGAAACGTTATGTTGCTCTGCACCATCCGTTCACCCGTCCACGCGACGAAGACCAGCATCTGTTTGAAACCGATCCGGGCAGCATTCTGGCCCAGGCTTATGACATCGTGCTGAACGGTTACGAAGTCGGCGGCGGTTCCATGCGGATCTACAAGCGCGACATGCAGGAGAAAATGTTCGCGGCCCTCGGCTTGTCGCCTGAGGATGCCAAAGACAAATTCGGCCACCTGCTGGATGCCTTTGAATACGGCACGCCTCCTCACGGCGGCATCGCGTTTGGTCTGGACCGGCTCGTGATGCTGCTCTCCGGACGCAGCAACCTGCGCGAAACGATCGCCTTCCCGAAAACGGCCAGTGCGACCGATCTGCTCATGGATGCACCGTCGCCGGTCGACCAAGGGCAGCTTGAACAGCTTCACATCAAGCTCGTGAAAAAGCCGGGGGAAGAAAAAAAAGTTCATTCTTAAGGTAAGGGAGGCCACCTGACGATATGCTTAATCAATTTTCACGTACGGAGCTGGCCATCGGGCCGGAAGGCCTGGAAGTCATGAAAAACAGCACGGTGGCGGTCCTCGGCATCGGCGGGGTGGGGTCCATTGCGGTGGAAGCCCTGGCCCGCACCGGGGTCGGCCGCATTATTTTAATCGATAAAGACGTGGTTGACATTACCAATATCAACCGCCAGATCCACGCACTGACGACGACCATCGGCCGGAAGAAGGCGGATCTGATGGTAGAGCGAGTCAAATTGATCAATCCGGACATTGATGCGATCGCATTGAACATGTTTTATACCGAAGAAACCTATCAGGAGCTGTTTAAGTATGAGCTGGATTACGTGCTGGACGCATCGGATACCGTGTCCTACAAAATCCATCTCATCAAAGAGTGCCTGAACCGCAAAATCCCGATCATTTCCAGCATGGGTGCGGCCAATAAAATGGACCCGACCAAATTCCAGGTTGCGGATATTTCCAAGACGACGATGGATCCGATTGCCCGGGTCATCCGGACGAAGCTGCGCAAAGACGGCATCAAAAAAGGCGTCAAGGTCGTGTTCTCGACCGAAGAGCCGATCAAGCCGCGCGTGGACGTTACGGAAAAAATCGTACCGGAGAATGCGCCGGAGATCCGCAAGGCAAAGCAGCCGCCGGCCAGCAACGCCTACGTACCTCCTGTCGTGGGCCTCATCATGGTGAGCGTTGCCGTGAAGGACCTGCTGGCCAAAGCAGGGATTCAGGTATAGCGAACATCCTGAAGCCCAAGGGGAAGACGCTCGGGAAATAACGGGCATAACTGAAGCAAGTGATGGCGCGCGAGGCCGTATAACGGCGCTCGCGCTTTTTATTTTACAAATATGGTATAAATAACATAGGCTGGACACCGTTCGCGAACAGGAGGACTATTGTTGAAATCTAGTTTTTGGCACCGCAGCCTTGGGCTGCTGCCGGGGGACAGCTGGAAGAAAGAATGGATTGCGGGTGCTGTTTCTTATTTTTCCGTCGTATATATTGTGATGGTTAACGCGAATATTTTGCACGATGCAGGGATGCCGCTGAAGGCCGCCATGGTGGGAACGCTGCTGACGTCCGTTGTGGGCTGCCTCCTGATGGCTTTTGGCGGCAAATCGCCGATCGTGGTCGTTCCGGGCATGGGTATCAACGCCTTCTTCACGTATACCCTGGTGCATTCCATGAAGCTGTCCTGGCAGGAAGCGCTGATGGTCGTAGCGGTCACGGGCGTGTTATTCTCGATTGTATCCTTTACGTCCCTGTACCGGATCGTGAGCGAGGCCATCCCCCACAACCTGAAGCACGGCATCACGGTAGGGATCGGGCTGTTTCTGACGTTTATCGGACTGCAGAAAAGCCAAATCGTCATCGCCCATCAGACGACGTTTGTCACCATCGGGCATTTCAGCGACCCGGCCGTCATCGTGTCCTGCTTTACACTGCTGCTTGCCCTGATTTTGTTTATCCGGGGCGTGCAGGGAGGACTGCTCATCAGCATTCTGGTAGGAACGGGTCTGGCTTATCTGCTCGGTGCCGTCAAGCCGGTACAGCTCGAATCCGGACATACCTTCCGCCAGTACGGGGAACTGTTCGGCCATCTGTCGGCGGCGGGGATCGGCAGTCTGGTGTTCTGGATCGCGGTCTTTCTGCTGCTTCTGATCGTGGTCTTTGAAAATATCGGCCTCATTGCGGCCCAAACCCAGATGATCGGCAGGCCGGAACATTTTAAAGGCAGCCTGAGGGCACTGTCGATATCGAACATCTTCGCCGGAATATTCGGGAGCAGTCCTGTGGTGGCGGCCGCGGAAACCTCAGCGGGGATCGCCGCCGGGGGGAGAACCGGGCTGTCGGCGCTCGTATCGGGCCTGCTGTTCGGAGCGACCTTTTTCTTCATCCCGCTTCTTAGCTACATACCGGACAGTGCCATCGCGCCCGTCCTGATCGTGATCGGCGGGCTGATGGTCCAGAACGTCAAAGAGATGGAGTTTGCGGATTTGACCGAAGCGTTTCCGGCGTTTCTCATTATGGTTATGATTCCTTTTACGTACAGCATTGTGGACGGCATGGCTTTCGGCTTTATCGCTTACCCGGGAGTAAAGCTGGCCCAGGGCAGAGGCCGGGAAGTTTCGCCTGTGCTGTACGGCATTGCAGCGCTGTTTGTGGCGAACTTCGTGCTGCATGCATTCCTCTAAGGCATAAATCGCGAAAGTGGAAGCGCGCGAAAGGGAACCCGATATAGGTCGGGTGGATCTTTCCGGTTTGGGGTAATGGATAGGGACAGCTAGGAAAACTGTCCTGAACCGTTTTTTCAGTGAATTATTTTAGGAGGATTTAAAGAGATGACACTTATTCAATCGTTTACCGAAGGGCAGGAAATTACGGGCTTCTATCTGCTGAAATCGCTGCAGGTCAAACAGACGAACGCCACGCCGCCCAAGGATTATTTGGATATGATCTTATCGGATACGAGCGGGGAAATCCCGGCGAAACTGTGGGATACCTCCTCGACGGACAAGGAGACGTTCTTCGCGCCGATGCTCGTCAAAGTGCGGGGCATCGTCCAGCTGTACCGGGAGCGGCTGCAATTTAAAGTAACGCAGCTCCGGCCGGCTAAGGATGAAGACGGGTACAGCATCACCGATTTCGTACGGTCGGCTCCCGTGCAGCCGGCAGACCTGGTCTATACGATTAAGGCAGCGGCGGCAAGCGTCCAGGATCCGGAGCTCCGAAAAATTATCGAGCACTGCTACGGCAAGGTTGGGGATAAGCTCATGCATTATCCGGCTGCCAAAGGGATGCACCATGCTTTCTACGCCGGCCTGGCCTACCATGTGGTGCGGATGCTGGAGCTGGCCGAGTTCGTGTGCATGCAGCGGCCGTTCTTGAATCGGGATCTGCTCGTATCGGGCATTATTCTGCATGATATCGCTAAGACGGAAGAACTGACGGCGGAGCTGGGCATCGTCAGCGAGTACAGCTTCACCGGTAAGCTGATCGGCCACATTCCGCTGGCGGTCAGCTGGATCACGGAGGCGGCGGTGCTTCACGGCATGGACCTGAACGCGGAGAAAATCGTGCTGCTGCAGCACATTATTCTGGCCCATCATAATTTGGCCGAGTGGGGCAGTCCGGTGCAGCCGCAAATCCCGGAGGCGCTTGCCCTTCATCTCATCGACCAGATGGATGCCAAGCTGCAGGCCGCCGAGGACGCCATCGATACGATGTCCATGACGGATGAATGGACCACGCCGGTGCGGGCGCTGGAAAACAAGGCGTTTTACCGTTCGAAATACGGGAAAGCTTAACGTTGTGAGCATTTTCGTCTGATTTCCGGACTTCATACGAGATTTCATCCTGAATTCATGAATAATGGGGAATGTTAAAACAGTCAGTGTGCGTTGACCCGCCCTGGCTGTTTTTTGATTTTCAGCGGCAAAACAACGCATTAGGCGACCGGATCTTCCACCGTGTGAAGAGGCTGGAGCGGAAGAACGATCGCTGCACCGGGAATTGGGTTGCGGACAAATGGCTATTGAGATCCCTGATGAAATTAAGGAGCATGCCCTTGAAAAATGTTACGGTGGGGATGATTGCACGAAGGCTGCTTATTTTCGTATTTGCCACGCTGCTGCTGTTCCAGCTGGTCGACTGGCTCCCTTGGAGAGACGGCAACCGGCTCATGATCGCGGACTTGAAAAACGACGGCCGGGTTACGGCTTATCCGGTGAACCGGAAGCTGAACATGGATGACGATACATTTACATTAAAGGAACTGTACACCACCTCTAAGCGGACCGCTATCCGCTACTCTTTCCGCAAAAAGGTACGGGACGGCTGGTCCTTCCCGACGGCTTCCGTCAAACTGCTGAACGCGTCAGGGAAGGAACTGGTCCAGCACGGGGCGAGCAGCACCGGGGTGCCGTGGGGAGAGAACGGATGGATCTATTTTGACCCGCTGCCCGCGGGGATCAACAAGCTGACCCTCCGCTATGATTGGTATGACCGGCAGGGCGAGCTGCTGATTCTCCTGGAGAAGGAGGAGAGCACCGAATGAAGATCAGCAGGCTGGGCGGAGTGCTGGAATGGTGTGCGGTCCTGATTTTATTCATGATACTGCTATGGGTATCTGGATTGGATCGCGGCAGCTTTACGGCTCAGGGCGCCCATGAGCTTTCCGAGCGAAGCTATCATTACGGGCCGTCCAAGGTGGTGAGGAAGGTTCAGGTGGATCAGGATACCGTGGTGTTCCTCGGCACCTACAAGCAGTGGTTTTCTGCCGATACGGTCACCAGGAGCCATTTGAAGTGGCACCCCAGTGGAGGTGTCGCAGGTGTGCCCAAAAACCCGGAAAAACCGTTGGCTTACAGCTGGGACATCAACAGCACCGGATCGGATGGCGGGCTGGCCAAATTTTACGGTTATGTCAACGATCCCGACATCGTTACCGTGGAACTGGATGTGGTGATGGAGGATCGCAGCAGCAATACGGCGACGTCGGGTTCGGAACGGCAAAGCATATCGGATGACCACATGTTCCTGTTTGTGTGGAAAACGGAGGGACGGGATTTCAGATGGCAATCCATCAAAGGACTGGACCGCGAGGGGAAGGTCAGGTACGAAAATAAGCTGCAGTAAACCTTGCAAAAGTCACAGCGAAAGGAATATAGATCGTATGTAGTCCTTTCACGATTCTCGGGGATCTCAAATCCCCTATGGTAAAGTGCCTCCGGATTGTGATATACTGAATATCCTTTTTAAGCGCGGCTTATGGATAAACCTTAAGCATTGGCTTACAAGAGCAGGAGCGGTCCGTCCGCTCCTGAATACTTTTAGGAGGTAACTGAAAGTGGAGACCGATTTTCAAAGTGCCTATCAAGAGGAAGAGAGTAGGCTGAATGCGACGATCGCCGAGATCGACCGCCAGCTGGAGAGGCTGCGCGGCATTCCGGTATATACCGGGCATGATTTTACGGAACAGGTGCTGGAAGCGGGGCGGGAAGAGAAGCGCCAGGCTCTGGCCAAAAGCCTGCAGGAGCCTTATTTCGGCCGGCTGGACTTCCAGGAAGGAAGCGGGGAACGCAAGCCGCTCTACATCGGAAAAATCGGCGTGGACCAAGCGGAGGTCGGCGACCAGCCGATGGTGATTGACTGGCGGGCGCCGGTGGCCAGCTTGTTCTATTCGTTTACGGGCGGGGAAGAAACGGCTTCGTACGAAGCGCCTGATGGCATCATCGAAGGGCTGGTGTATTTGAAGCGAAACGTGGTGATCCGCAAGCAGATTTTGGAGAGGGTGGCCGATACATACAACCGCGAGAGCGACCAGCCCGCCGTGTCCGACGAGTTTCTCGTGTACCGGCTGGGCGAGAACAAGGACAACCGCCTGCGGGACATCGTGTCGACGATCCAGGCAGAGCAGGACCGGATCATCCGGGCCGCGCGGAACACGGCGCTCATCATTCAAGGGGTGGCGGGAAGCGGTAAAACAACCGTGGCGCTGCACCGCCTGGCTTTTCTGCTGTACCAGTACAAGGATCAGGTGTCGGCGGACAAAATGATCATTTTTGCCCCGAACCACATGTTCCTGGATTACATCTCCGACGTGCTGCCTGAGCTCGGGGTTGGAGATATCCAGCAGAGCACGTTTGCGGACTGGGCCATGCGGCTGCTGGGGCTTGACCTTCCGCTGGCCGATAACGAAGAAACGCTGCGGCATTGGTTCGAGACGCCCGGGGGCATGCCGGATATCACCGATGACGTGCCGGGACGGTTCAAGGGATCGATCCGATTCATGCAGATGATCCGTGACTGCTTGTCATCCATGGAGTCGAGCTCGGTGCCACCCGGCGATTTTATGCCGTGGGAAGGGGCAACCCTGGCAAGAGAGACGATTCTGCACTGGTTCAATGAGGAATATAAGCCGTACCCGCTGGCGAAACGAAAAGAAAGGGTCATGGCCAGAATCCACCGCTGGGTCGAAATGGAGCTGAAGAAGTCACCTTCGGCCGCAGCGCTCAAGGACCGGAAGAAGAAGGCGGCGCAGCGCGAAAAGTCCTATGCGAACAAATGGCCGAAATACGAGCCGCTGCTGCTGTACAGGCAGATGTTCAAAGCCGTCAAAACGGCCGGCGGCTGGCCGGAGGAAGCGCTGAGCGGCATTCCTGCCGCGGTGCTGAAGTCTACCCAGTCCGACTTGAAAAAGGATGTCATCCGGGAAGAGGATCTTCCGGCGCTCCTCTATATGCACTACCTGCTGAACGACATTACGGGGGAGCAGCGCTTTGACCATATCGTCATCGATGAAGCGCAGGATTTTTCCCCGTTTCAGGTGGCGGTGCTGGACTTGTTCGTGCGGGGGCACTCCTTCACAATCCTCGGCGACTTGTCCCAAGGGATTCACGCCTACCGCGGCGTCCACGGCTGGGAGGAAATGAGCTCGCTGTTCGCTCCGGAAAACACCGCCTACTTTGCCCTGACGCGAAGCTACCGCTCGACGATGGAAATTATCGAATTCGCCAACGGCATTTTGGAACATGGCGTGAAAAGCGATTTGCTCGCCGTACCCGTCTTCCGCAGCGGCAATCCGGTGCGCATTCTTCCGTACCTTACGGGAGAAGCGGGGAGGTTCCGCTCCCTTCAGGAAGGGCTGCAGCAGCTGGCCGGCGGCGATTACCGGACCGTAGCCATTCTAACGCGGACGCTGGCCGACGCCGCCCGGCTGTATGAGCAGCTGGCCCCCGGAATGCCCGACCTTCATTTGATTGACGGCGGCAAAAAGGCGTACGAAGGCGGTTTATCGGTTCTACCCGTGTACTTGTCCAAAGGTTTGGAATTCGACGCCGTCATCGTGGCCGATGCGGATCTTGCCCATTACGGCGATCAGGCCTGGGATGCCAAGCTGATGTACGTCGGCTGCACGCGCGCGCTGCACGAACTGTGGATTATGCATGAGGATGAGGTGCCGCAATATTTGAACAACCCGCAGGAAGATATCGTGACAAGCGGGTGGAAATAGCATTGAACGAGACTGTCCCTTGGGAAAGGGGCGGTCTTATTTTTTTTGGGATACCGGTTTGTTGACTAATTTTTTGAAAATACGATTGACAGTTACTGGGAGGAAATATATACTGAAGACAAATGAATGAATAATTCATTCATAAATCGGGTAAAGGCGGTCGATCGAAGATGAACAATACGGCATGGTTCAACAATAGCAGGACGCTTGAAGACAAATATATCGTGATCACGGGAGCTACCAGCGGCATTGGGCACGCGGCGGCCAAGGCATTGGTGCTGAAAGGGGCGAAGCTGGGCATCTTGGCACGGAGCCGCAGCAAAGCTGCGGAGTTGTCAGCAGAGCTGGGTAAGATGACGAACGGAGAAGCCCAGGTAGACTGCTTCATTGCCGATATGTCATCCCAGCGGGATATTCGCCGGGCAGCGGCCGAAATATTGGACCGCGTTCCGCGGATCGATCGACTGATCAATAACGCGGGGACGATGTTCGTTAAGCAAAAGCTGTCGGAGGACGGTCTGGAAATGACCTGGGCGGTGAACCATCTGGGTCCGTTTCTCCTGACCAATCTACTGCTCGATCGGCTGAAAGAAAGCGGCGATGCCCGGATTATTACGACCTCCTCCCATGGTCATAAAATGGTGAAGAGAGGGATCGACTTCACCGATTTAAATGGTGACCGCCTGTACAGCGGATCGAAGGCGCTTCTCGGAGGCGCGAATCTCCGTTATGGCCAGAGCAAACTGGCCAATATTCTGTTCACCGCTGAGCTGGCCAGACGGCTCAAGGGTACGGGAGTTACGGCCCACTGTTTTGATCCCGGCCTGGTCGCGACCAACTTCAACCAGGATAACGGAGGGCTGGCCCGGCTGACGATGGCCTGCATGAAGCCTTTCTCCAGAACGCCGGAACAAGGTGCACAGACGCTCGTATGGCTCGCGGAATCACCGGAGCATCTGCTGGAGAGCGGCGGTTATTACGCGGACATGAAGCTGCAGACCCCTTCCGAAGCTGCGCGGGCCGAAGCCGGCGCGAGCCGTCTGTGGCAGGTGAGTGAAGAGCAGACCGGACTCCTTGCCGGACCGGGCTTGCGACGGATACAATAAAAGCAGATATGACTGACAAAAAGGAGGGCGCCAACGTGGCACCGCTGAACGAGCAGCAGTTGGAACAGATTCACGATGAACGCAGGGAACAGATCAAGAAAGCGGCGCTTAAGGTGTTCGCCCGCCACGGGATCAACGGAACGAAAATGAGCATGATTGCCGCCGAAGCGGGAATCAGCCAAGGGCTGTCTTACCGCTACTTCAGCTCCAAGGAAGAGCTGTTTACCGAGCTCGTGCAGGAGGCGATGGAGGAGGCGCAGCACTCGATGAATGAGCTGGGGCGTATGCCGGGCAGCCCCGCCGAGCAATTCCGCGTCCTGACTGAAGCTATGCTGGAGGGCGACAATAAGGATGCCTTTCTGCTCATCCACCAGGCCCAAACCTCGAGCGATGTTCCGGAGCGGGCGAAGGAAATGATCGGGCGGTATTCGCCAGAGGATACGATCGAGCAGTTGGTTCCGATCTTGGTCAAGGGCCAGGAAGCAGGCGAATTCCGTGAAGGAGATCCCCGCCGGCTGCTGTTTCTCTACCTGTCTTTGCTGACGGGATTAATGCTGCAGGAGGTACCGGGGCAGCCGGATTATTGGCGGCAGGAAAGCGGCTTGCTGATGGGAATTCTCCTACGGTAGCCCGGCGCTGACGCGGGTGCGGGGATTTATCCTGTAATTTTTGAAGAGGTAAAGAATATTTATATCCGTTCTTTCACTTGCTGGAATTCCCAAAATATGAGTTAATAAAGGTGTCGGACGGCCGACGATTCTGTACGAAAGGAGGCTGATGCAATTTGATCACACAATACGAGGTGGTCTTCGCGTAAGCGAAGCCCCGCAGTATCGGGGGGCCGATCGGCTCCCCTTATACCGTTTTATTAAAATATATGGGTACATAATTCGAAAGGAGGCGAAAACAGCATGATCCAAGCATTTAGCGGGTTTGAAACAACCGTCGGAACTGGACATCTGTTGAAGTTTAAGGAGGACGTTTATCGTGAATTACAAAAACGGGAGGGATGTGCTTCCCCCTAGTTTACTGAAGGAACTTCAGAAACATATTGAGGGCGAGCTGATTTACATCCCGAAGAGAAGCAACGAACGCGTCGGATGGGGTGTAAACAGCGGGACACGGCAAATGATCGAACGCAGAAACGAGGAGATCTTTGCTCTTCATTGCCAAGGTCATTCAATCGAATACTTGAAACAGGCTTTTCACCTGTCTCAGGAGAGCATCCGTAAGGTGATTTTTAAAAAACGGTCGGAACATGCCGAGGATGCCTCGAAACAAAAAGTGTCGGCACGCCAGTAGGCGAACACCTCCCCATCTATGCGTAATATAGATCGGAGGAGAAAAATATGATGGAACACCACTATGTACAAGAGAAATTGATGGAATACAAGCACGCGGATCTGCACAGACGAAGGAGCCGGTTGCTGCGTGCAAAGGAAAAACCTGTGGAAAGCACAGTACAGCTGCATGCCGGCTGGAACAGTCCGTGGCCAGGTATGCTCTCGCGTTTGTTCCGCTCCAAAATGCGGCAGCCGTAATGGGAGCACGCAGCGTTAAACCACCTTTTTCATATGCTCGAAATGGCTCAGCAGGCGGGCCGTTTCTAAAGAAACCGTTCGGATGCTGAACGGTTTTTTGCTGTTTATGCCCGGGAGTCGGGCTCTTTCCTTCTTTTGGCTGCGGCTACAAAGCGATGGCATCCGGGTTTAGTGGTAAGGTACAATAAAAAAGGGGCGTATTCAAGCGGTTACAAAAAGCATGATGACATGCTGCACCCAGACATCCGTGAACCGCGAGGTGATGCTATGAGTCCGAAAGGTTTGACGGTCAGGGAGATGCTGAAGCTGCCGGTGATGGAGCATGCGCAGCTGATCAGCGGGGAACGCGGCCTGGACCGGATCGTGCAATATATTGATATTTGGGAGGTTCCCGATATCGGAAACTGGCTGCGGGAAGGCGAGATGGTGCTGACGACAGGCTATTCGACCCGGAACGACCCGTCGCTGTTGGTCGAAATGATCGAACAGCTCGCCAAAGTGAACGGGGCGGGGGTGGCCATTAAGCCGGAACGCTTTATTCCCCATATCCCGCAGGAAATGATCGATAAAAGCAACCAATACGATATTCCGATCATTCAGCTTCCTATCGGAATGGCTTACATTGACATAACGTATCATGTTATGGATCAAATTTTGAATCGGCAGGCCGTGCTGCTAAGGCGGGCCGAAGAGGTCAACAAGGCGCTGACCCGTCTGGTGTTGAACAATAAAGGCATTCAGGTCGTCGCCGACAACGTCTCGGAGTTGATTGATTCACCGATATGGATCATTGGAAAGACCGGAGAGGTGCTGGCCTCGTCGCCGGAAGGGTATCCTTACCGGTCTTCGGGGAAACATCACCAGTGGGAGGTCAGCGTCGACAACAAAATGCTGGGTAAATTCGCGGTGGAGAAGCGGGAGCTGAATGAGCTGGATCTCATGCTGATTGAGCAGGCAAGGCTCGTTTTCTCGCTTGAGCTCATGAGGAACAAGATTGCCAAGGACACGGAAAACCGGCTTCGGGGCACGTTTTTCGAGGAGCTGATTTTAAACACGGTGTCCGATGAGCGGGTGACGGCCTCCAGGGGGCGGCAGCTTGGCCTTTCGCCCGAGTGGCTGTGGGAAGTGGCTGTCGTAGAGGCGGACGAGCCTTTTTACAATGAGGACAGCGCTGTCGTCACCAACATTCAGGCGTTCATTCGCAAGGAGTCCGCCGCGCGGAAGGTCCGTTCCCAGCTTCAAATCCACGGGGGAAGGATCGTGCTGTTTCTGCCCTCCGCCAAGCCAGCGGGACAGGACCGCCGGACCGTGGACAAGGATGTGCCGCTTCCATGGTGCGATGCCCTTTCCGGGCAGCTGAGCTCGTGGGAAGGAGTCCGGATTGGCATCGGCCGTCCGGGCTCCCTGGTTGAGGCGCACCGTAGCTATGGCGAAGCCCGAACGGCGGTGTCGATCGGATACCGGCTGAACCAGGAACGCCGGATGTTCACCTACACGGAAGTGGAGATGATCCACTTGCTGCAGGAATCGACCGACCCCACCCGCCTAAGCACGTTCGTCGAGGAAAAAGTAGGCGTGCTCGCCGAACACGACAGGACCCACGGCACAAATTACGTCAGGACGCTATATCATTATTTGGCGACAGGCGGCAGCCTGAACGAAACGTCGCGGCGGATGTTTATTCACCGCAATTCGGTAAATTACCGGATGGACCGGATTAAATCGATTATCGACCTGGATTTTAACAATCCACGGTGCCGTTTCGAACTGTATTTATGCACGACATTTTATTTATTAAATCATTAGCGGATCAGAGCGACCCTTTGTGCCAGGAGCACAAAGGGTCGTTTTCAGTTTTGGTGGATGAGTACATTGTTCCATCGTGGTGAAAGGCATAAAATCTAATGTAATATATTTTAACATCAATAGTTTAAAGGAACGAAGGGGTGATCGACTTGATAGGATTAATTCGTGTATTTACGGCGAAAGATAATGAAGTGCTGCAAGCGCACGGAAACTTGATTCATAAGCAGTTTGAAGTCCCTGTCATGAGCAGAAGCATACCCGATCAACCGCTGGGCATTTATGATGATGCGTCGGAGGAATTGGCCCTTCCGAAAATCGTAGAGCTGGGCATCCAGATGGAGCAGGAAGGCTGCCGCCTGCTGATTGTCAGCTGCGCCGCCGATCCGGGCGTCCGGGAATTGCGCAGCCGCGTGTCGATCCCCGTGATCGGGGCCGGAAGCTCGGCTGCCCTGGTCGCTCTCTCGCTCGGTGAGCCCGTCGGATTATTGGGGATCACCGAAGGGATTCCGCCGGTCATGAAAGTTTTGCTGGATGAGCTCATTGTGGGATACTGCCGGCCTGAAGGCGTGTCGAACACGACGGATCTGCTGACGGAAGCGGGACGGCAGACAGCGCTGGAAGGAGCACGGTCCCTGGTGCAAAAGGGCGCAAAAGCGATTGTATTCGCTTGCACCGGGTTCTCTACGATCTCTTTTGCCGACGTGATCCGGAAAGAGCTCCAGGTTCCCGTCGTTGATATCGTAGAAGCGGAAGGCCTGATGGCCGCAAACTACTATAAGCAGATTATTTCCGCTTCCTGATCGCTCGGATTTGCCAGTACTGTATGCCCCTGATGCGAGGCAATGGAATCTCCTTTTCTTATACGGTTGGGTGGCTGGAATTCTTCTACTACCTGCGGTGGCCGTCTGGACCAAAACAACACCGCTTGTGGAGCAGCATAAAACATATCCTTCAAAATGCGGCCTGCAATATAGATTGAACTAAAGAAATGAACGTTTAAAGTGCCGAGTGAAATTCATATATATTGGAGGCGTTATCATGAGCGAAGTAAAACACGAAGCAGAACAAGCAGGCGGCAAAGAAAAGCACCCCAGCATTTTTGAGCCCTTCGGCTTGATACTCAACATCGTTACCGGCATCCTGGGTGCCATCGTCGGTATACAAATCGTTACCACGCTTGGTGTTACGCCGAATACGGCCATTATCGGAGCGCTCGTGGCGATGCTGATCGCGAGGATTCCGATCGCGGTCTTTAAGAAATACAAGTCGGTACACCGGCAAAATATGGTGCAGACTTCGATATCCTCGGCCACATTCGGAGCGGCCAACAGTTTGTTTATTCCGATCGGCATTCCGTTCGTAATGGGGGAGACGAAGCTGATCGTTCCGATGCTGATCGGCGCGGCTATGGCCATGTTCGTGGATGCGGCGCTGCTGTACAAGCTGTTCGACTCGAAGCTGTTCCCGGCGTCGGGGACATGGGCTCCGG
This sequence comes from Paenibacillus rhizosphaerae, assembly GCF_014192015.1. GTDB lineage: Bacteria > Bacillota > Bacilli > Paenibacillales > Paenibacillaceae > Paenibacillus_AQ > Paenibacillus_AQ rhizosphaerae. Next base: position 53,308 of record NZ_JACHXJ010000002.1, read on the forward strand.
GCGTAGCGACCGCCGAATCGATCATAGCCGGCGATAAGGGCGGCAAGCGTGCCGGACTGCTCGGCGTCGGTACGGCGCTCGGACTCATCGGTTCCTATTTCCACATTTCGATGTCGGCCTTCGGCGTCGCCTTTATCGGCAACATCTGGGCGCTCAGCATGTTCGGCATCGGCCTTCTGATCCGGCAGTATTCCATTCCGTGGTTCAACATTGACGTGGAGGCTCTCTATATCGCCCATGGTGTCATGATCGGTGCAGGGATCGTTGCCCTCGTCCAAGCCGCGATCCTGATTTTCAAGCGGCCGAAAAAATCGGAGCGGGAAGCTGACGATTCGAAGTACACCCGCACGGAGGGCGAAGCGAGACGCTCTCTGGGACTGGGCTTTGTCGCTTACCTGGTTATAGCACTCATTATCGCCATCATCGGCGGTCTGATGACGAAGATGTCCCTTGGCATGCTGATCGGCTTCCTGTTTTTTGCGGCCTTTGCCGCGTTTGTGCACGAAATTATCGTCGGCATCGCCGCCATGCATTCCGGCTGGTTCCCAGCCTTTGCCGTCGCGTTCATTACGCTCTTGTTCGGCATGCTGATCGGCTTTCCGCCGGTGGCGCTGGCCCTTTTGGCCGGATTCAGTGCCGCTACGGGCCCGGCGTTTGCGGATATGGGATACGACCTGAAGACAGGGTACATTCTGCGCGGCAACGGGGAAGACCCCGAATTTGAAAAGCGGGGCAGAAAACAGCAGTACATGACAGGCATGATCGCCTTCGGCGTAGCCGTCATCGTCGTTGCCCTGACGTATAACTCCTACTTCTCGCAAAAGCTCGTTCCGCCGATCGATACGGTCTACGTATCGACGATTCAAGCGGGAACCTCGGGCGATGTGGCAATGAAGCTGCTGTTGTGGGCGATTCCTGGCGCAATTCTTCAGCTCGTCGGCGGCGCCAAGCGCCAGATCGGCGTCATGTTTGCGACTGGCCTCCTCATTGCGACACCGAACGCCTGCTGGGCTGTTCTGGCGGGTCTCTTGATCCGGATCGTCGTCTTGAAGGTAAAAGGCAAGGAAGCCGAGACGCCGATGAGTATCCTGGCAGCCGGTTTTATCGCAGGGGACGCGCTGTACAGCTTCTTTAACTCGATATTCAAAATCAGAAAGTAGGTGCATAACACTAATGGCACGTATACCTTTGGATGAAAACATGATGGAGAGCGCCGTTTATGGCGGCGCGGTACTGGGCGGCGGCGGTGGCGGCTGGATCGAGGAAGGCCTGCAGATTGGCCGGCTCGCGCTCGAGCTCGGGCAGCCGGAGCTGCGTACTATCGACGAATTCGCCGATAACGACACGCTCGTGACCGTATCGCTGGTCGGTGCCCCAGGGGCAAAGGATAAGTATCTGAAGCCCATTCACTACTCCAAAGCGCTAGATATGCTGGCCGGCTTGCTTGGCAAGCCGATCTCGGCCATTCACACCAATGAGAATGGGGCCGGCACAACGGTCAACGGATGGCTGCAGTCGGTCATCACGGGAATTCCGCTGGTCGACTTCGCCTGCAACGGCAGAGCGCATCCGACAGGCACGATGGGCGCACTGAATCTATCGGAGGTGGAAGATTACGTGTCCCACCAAACGGCCATCGGCGGCAAAGGCGACAATTATCTGGAGTTCAGCATTTCAGGCTCCCTTGGCAAAGCGGCGTCGATGGTCCGCAAGGCGTCGGTTGAAGCGGGCGGTCTGGTCGCTGTGGCGAGAAATCCGGTGACCGCAGCCTATGCGAAGCAGAACGGCGCTCCGGGAGCCATCTCGCAGGCGATCGAGGTCGGCCGTGCGCTGCTCGGCGCCAAAGGTGAAGCCGCCATCGACGCGGTTGTCGCGAAGCTGGGCGGCCGGATCGTTGCAGCCGGAGAAGTAACGGATTTCCAGATCGAGACGACCGGTGGATTCGATGTCGGTACCGTGCAGATCGACGGGTTCGAAATGACGTTCTGGAATGAATACATGACGCTGGAAAAGGACGGGGAACGCTTCGGGACATTCCCGGACTTGATCATGACCCTGGACGCCAAGACGGCCAGACCGGTCGTCACCGCCGCTTTAGAGAAGGGACAGCAGCTCGCCGTGATCGTTGTACCGAAGGAGAAGCTGCTCCTCAGCAGCACGATGCGCAACAAGAAGCTGATGCTGCCGGTGGAAGACATTATCAAGAAGCCGGTTCTGGAATATTTGTTTTAAATTGTTACGGATCGTTCGAAGGTTACGGAGAAAACACCCGCACAACAGACAGAAGATGGAGGTATCGGTCAGATGACACTCAAGCAAACGATGATTTCGCTGGATGCGATGGATGATGGGTATGTAACGGGAGAGAAGGTCAAAACGCTGTTCGCCGGCTATGCGGATGTTTCCGTCGAGGTGCAAAAAGTAACAGGTGAAAAGGGAAGCACCGATTTTATTAAAATCGTCATTCCGGGAACCGAAGGCAAGTCCAAGGGCGGGTCCGTTCCGACCCTCGGCATCGTTGGACGCCTTGGCGGCATCGGCGCCCGTCCAAGCCGGATTGGACTCGTTTCCGACGCTGACGGGGCTGTAGCGGCGGTTGCTTCCGCGCTCAAGCTCGCGGACATGCAGGTGAAGGGAGACCGCCTCAAAGGCGACGTCATCGTGACGACGCATATTTGTCCCAACGCCCCGACCCGTCCGCATGAACCGGTTGATTTTATGGATTCGCCGGTCGATATCGGTGCCATGAACGCCCACGAAGTGCTGCCGGAAATGGACGCCGTTCTCTCGATCGACACGACGAAGGGCAACCGGGTCATTAACCATAAAGGCTTTGCTATTTCGCCGACCGTCAAGGAAGGTTACATTTTGCGGGTGAGTGAGGACCTGCTGCGCATTATGGAAATGACGACGGGATTGCTGCCGGTGACGTTCCCGATCACGATGCAGGACATTACGCCTTACGGCAACGACTTGTACCACATCAACTCGATCTTACAGCCTGCCGTGGCTACCTCGGCACCGGTTGTAGGTGTAGCCGTCACGGCGCAGTCGGTCGTTCCGGGCTGCGGCACAGGGGCGAGCCATGAGATCGACATCGCCGCCGCGGTCCGCTTTGCGGTTGAAGTCGCCAAGGAGGTCACGAACGGAACCTGCGCGTTTTATAATCCGGATGAATATGACCGGATCGTCAAGCTGTACGGTTCGATGAAGGTGCTGCAGACGGCGGGGCATGCCTGAATCATCATGGAAGAGGGAAGAGGCCAAACGGCCGTCTTCCCTTTTTCGGCAGGGAGACCCCCCGTTTCCTCACGATTCAAACATGACGAAACAAGGGGATCACGAGCAGTGTGTATTGGGGAAGTTTCACTCGATATTGTTCATGGCGAAGGAGGAGCAGCGGTATGACGAAACTGGGAGTAATTACGATCGGGCAGGCGCCACGGAAGGATGTTACGCCGATTCTGGAAGAGCATCTGCCAAGCCGGGTGGATATCGTCCAGGCCGGCGTGCTGGACGGAATGACCAAGGAAGAAATCGACGCCAAGCTGAAGCCGGAGGAAGGGGACCATACGCTCACCTCGCGGTTAACGACAGGGCAGTCGGTCGTCATGGGAAGACGCAAGATGCAGCCGCTCCTTCAGCAGAAAATTCATGTCATGGAAGAGCAGGGCATCCGGCAGATTTTGCTGCTGTGCACAGGCGTGTTTCCGGGACTCGCTGCCCAATCTTCCTATTTGATCGAGCCGGATCATATCATTCCCCCGGCGGTGAAAGCAATGGCAGGCCCAAGACGTTTGGGCGTCATCGTTCCGCTGGAGGAGCAGAAGGACAGCATGAAGTCAAAATTTGAACTTCATGGCCTGCATCCGGTGTATGCCGTTGCTTCGCCGTACATTTTTGATGAAGGGAATTTCGAAACCGCCGCACAAGCGCTGAAGGACCAGACGGATCTGATCCTGCTGGACTGTATGGGATACACGGAGGAAGCGCGCCGTATCGTGGCCGAAGCCTCCGGCTTGCCGGTCATTCTGTCGAATGCTATTATGGCTAAAATCGTATCGGAAATGATTTGAGCCGGTCGAGCCCTATTTCTCATAAGGAAGGAAGCTGTTTCGCAATGAATGAAAAGATCGTTGAAATCAGTATGAACACGTTGGCCGATTGCCTTGGCTTGAAATCCGGAGAGACTTTTCTGGTCGTTACCGATGAGAGCCGGAAGGAGCTGGCCGAAGCGCTGCATGAAGCTGGAAAGCGTCTCGGTGCCGAGTCGATGCTGGCGCTCATGAAGGAGCGCGCAAAGTCAGGGGAGGAGCCGCCTGAGGCGATTGCGGCCGCTATGACCAAAGCGCAGGTCGTGGTGTGCATTACGAAGCACTCGCTGACGCATACGCAGGCCCGCAAGCAGGCGGCAGCCGCCGGAGCGCGTCTGGCCACCATGCCGGGCATCACCGAGGACATGTTCCTGGAAGGCGCGATTGCCGCCGATTATACGCAGGTCAAAGCACTGACCGAGAAAGTGACGGACATGCTGACAGGCGCTCAAACGGTGCGCATCGAAAAGGACGGCCGCTCGCTGGAGTTTTCCATCCAGGGGCGGGACGGGGTGCCCAGCACCGGCATGTACCTGGAGCCGGGACAATCCGGAAACCTGCCTTCGGGTGAAGCCTATATCGCTCCTGTCGAAGGAACAGCCGAAGGTCAAATCGTCGTTGACGGCTCCATCGCCGGCATTGGCAAGCTGTCGGGCCCGATCGTGCTGACCGTGGAAAAGGGCCGCCTGACCGCGGCCGAAGGCGGACCGGAGGGAGCGAAGCTGCTGCAGATGCTCGGCGACGGGGACGGCCGACTGCTCGGCGAGTTCGGCATCGGCACAAACGAGAAAGCCCGCATCACCGGTGTCGTGCTGGAAGACGAGAAGGTCTACGGCACCATTCACGTGGCTTTCGGCAGCAACAACACGTTCGGCGGCGTCGTTGCCGCAGGCGTGCATATCGATTGCGTCGTCGGCAAGCCGGATGTATATCTGGACGGTCGTCAAATCATGAAGGATGGGGAGCTGAACGGCTGAACCCTGCAATGCTTTTGAGCGGAATGCCTATTGCCGGGAAGTTTTGATGCGGAGAGGATTTTCCTTGCGTTAGGCGAGAGGGGGACAACATCATGAATGTACTGGAAACCATCAAAACAAGGCGCAGTGCGCGTTCTTTTGCTGACAAGCGGCTTGAGCCGCATATTGTGGAGGCGATCGAGGAAGCCATTCTTCACAGCCCGTCGGCAAGCAATGCGCAGGAATCGCATTTTGTCATCGTTCAGGACGAAGTACGGATCCGGCATATCAAGCGGTTTGCGCAGGGGCTGTCGGGGCAGCCGGCGGCCGTGGTCGTTCTCTGCAGCAATCATCAGGAGGCGCTGGCGCGGGGCGGAGCAGACAGTGCAGACACGCTGCGTTTTATTAATTTGGGCGTTGCCGCTTCCGCGATGATGCTCACCGCCCAATCGCTCGGTGCGTCAAGCTGTCCGGTCCGCTCGTTCCACGCGCCGTCCATTGCCTCAATCCTCGGTTTGCCGGTGGAAGTGAAGCCCGAGTTGCTGATCAGCCTCGGCTACGCCGACAAGCCGCCGCGTTCGAAAACGTCGAAGCCGCCGAAGGAGATGATTTCGTTTGAACGCTATGGAAACTAATCTGGGGGCCGGGGACATGCGGGAGCGGCTGCTGGATTTTGCGGCCTATGTGCTGACCAGCGCCCGTGCCCTCTACCGCGAGCCCCAGTCCTACGGCCCGATGCGGCTGGCGGATACGCTGGAGAAGGGCCTGGAGCTGCTGCAAGCCGCCGGAATCCGGGACGAGACGGTGGAGCAAGCCATGGCTGCTGTCCGCGAAACCCGGCCGGTGGCGATGACGGACCCTGAAGGCTTTGCCGTCGCGTTGGACCGGGGAATCGCCGTGCTGGTCAAGGCGACGCTTGGGGGAAAGCCCGAGGCTTAGTAACTCGGCGCAGCGAAGAAAAGTGATTGTTTAATTTACACCGCAGTCCGGCAGACCGGCTCTGCGGTGTTTTTCGTCATGTAGGCCATTATAATAAAGGCATGACCATCCATTTTCTTATATGAAGGAGAACACGAACGATGCAGCATCAGGTGACGGAACAATGGGATGAAGCGATGTGGCAGCAGGCGGAGCCGGTTTATGAGGAGGCTTTTCCGGAGCATGGACGGAAAACAAAAGCGATCATCATGCGCATGTTTGAAAGGGGATTATGTGCGCTGCATGTCTGGAGCGACGGCCAAACCGCAGCGGCCATGGCGCTGACAGGGATGGATGCCAAGGAAAACCTGCTGGTCATCGATTATATTGCGGTACGGGGAAGTTTTAGGGGACAAGGCGCCGGACTTGCTTGTCTCCATGATTTGCGTGAATGGGCCCGCAGCAGGGGCTGCAGAGGCATCGTGATCGAAGCGGAAGCCGATCCGTCGGAAGAAAACGCCGGCAGAATCGCCTTTTGGAAAAAGGCCGGTTTTACGCCGACGGCGTACGTGCATTCGTATATTTGGGTACCTGAAACGTACCGGGCGATGTACCTCAGCCTGGATCCCGCTCATCCCGTCGAATCGCATGACGGCGGCGAGGAGCTGTTTCAGTCGATCCTGCGCTTTCACGAAAAGGCCTACCGCCGACCGGGCAAGTCATGAGCTCACCGCCTGTTCGCCCGGAAACAGAAGGGAATGAACTCTTCTGGCCGGGTATGGTATGATAGAAGAACAGCTTTGGTCCGCAGGGACAAGCATTTTAGACTTTCAAGGACGTGAATCGAATGGACTTATTCTCTTTCCAGCAGGACGCGAATCCGGGTGCACGGCTCTTGGCCGACCGGATGCGGCCGACCACGCTGGATGAATATATCGGACAGGAGCATATCGTCGGTCCAGGCAAGCTGCTCCGCCGGGCGATCGAAGCCGACCAGGTATCCTCCATCCTTCTGTACGGGCCTCCCGGATGCGGCAAGACGACGCTCGCCCATATCATTTCGCAGCATACGCAGGCGGACTTCGTCCGGCTAAATGCGGTTGACGCTTCCGTCAAGGATGTCCGCGAGGTGATCGACCAGGCCCAGACCAATAAATCGATGTACGGAACGAAAACGATCCTCTTTCTGGACGAGGTGCACCGTTTTAACAGCTCGCGCCAGGACGCACTCCTGCCGGCGGTGGAGAAGGGGACGATCATTTTTATCGGAGCGACGACGGAGAACCCGTTCCATTATGTGAACGGCGCCTTGATGAGCCGCTCGACACTGTTCCAGCTTCATCCGCTTACGAAGGAGCATTCCATGCTGGCCATGAAGCGGGCGCTGCAGGATCCGGACAAGGGGCTTGGCTTCATGAACCTGAAGGTCGACGAGGAAGCTCTCGATCATATTGCGACGATGGCGAATGGGGATATCCGGCGCGCGCTGAATGCGCTGGAATTGGCCGCATTGACGACGCCTCCCGAGGCGGACGGAACCGTCCTTATCACGCTCGAAGTGGCGGAGGAGTCGATCCGCCGGCCGATCGTGCGTGCGGACGAGTCGACCCAGTATGACGTGCTTTCGGCGTTTCATAAGAGCATCCGCGGTTCGAGTGATGCCGCGCTGTTCTGGTTCCTCTACGCAGTGGAGAAGCTGGGCATGGACCCGATGGTGTTCATCCGCCGGCTGATTGCCGCCAGCAGCGAGGATATCGGGCTGGCGAACCCGCAGGCGATGGTTCAGGCCGTCAGCGCACTGGACGCTTACCGGAACAACGGCTGGCCGGAGGCGAAGCTGAATATCGCGCAGGCGATCCTGTTTGCGGTGGAGAGCCCGAAATCCAACAGGGTTTATACGGCGATTTCGAATGCGATGTCCGCTATGGACGAGATCAAATCCGCGGAGGTGCCGCTTCACTTGCGGGATACGCACTATAAGGGCGCCGTCAAGCTGGGCCATGAAGGGTATAAGTACCCGCATAATTATCCCGGCCATTATGTAAAGCAGGACTACCTGCCGAAGGAAATCGCCGGCCGGGTATTCTATGAAGCGTCGGAGCAGGGCAATGAAGCGAAGATCCGGCACAATCAGCAGCTCCGGAAGGATCAGTCATAAACCGCCGGTGCCCGGGAGCACACAGAGCATACTTGATAGGGGATTAGTTTTACGTTGACAGCAGGATAATAATAGCGGCAGGGAGAATCTTTAAGGACGGCATGCAAAAACCGCCGGCCCTCGAAAGAGCCGGCGGTTTGTACATATGCTTTGCGCTTAGATGGCAGCTTCGTATTGAACTTTCTCCACCTTGTCGATCGTTCCGCCGCCCAGGCACACATCGTCCTGGTAGAACACGACGGCTTGGCCGGGTGTAATGGCCTTTTGCTTCTCGGCAAACGTAACGTGAACGTTGCCGTCCGGCAGCCATTCCAGCGTAACCTTCTGGTCGGGCTGACGGTAGCGGAACTTGGCGGTGCATTGGAAGGGCTCTTTGGGCACGGCCCCTTGTCCCGCGATCCAGTTCACGCCTGAAGCGATGAGTCCGGTGGAGTACAGGCTGGGATGCTGATCCCCCTGCACGACGTACAGAATATTCTTCTCAAGATCCTTGTCGGCGACGAACCATGGTTCGCCCGAGCCGGAACCGCCGATGCCAAGGCCTTGGCGCTGTCCGAGCGTGTAGTACATGAGGCCGTCGTGGCGGCCTTTGACCTCGCCGGTTGCAATATCGACCATTTGGCCGGATTGGGCAGGCAGGTATTGGCTCAAGAACTCTTTGAAATTGCGTTCTCCGATAAAGCATACCCCGGTGCTGTCCTTTTTCTTGGCGGTGTAAAGCCCGGCTTCTTCCGCAATCCGGCGGACCTCCGGCTTAGGCAGATGTCCGATTGGGAACATCGCCTTCGACAGCTGCTGCTGATTGAGCGCGTTCAGGAAGTAGGTCTGATCCTTGTTGCTGTCCACACCGCGCAGCAGCGTATAGACGCCGTCCTGCTCGACGACGCGGGCATAATGGCCGGTGGCTACATATTGGGCGCCCAGATTCAGCGCTTTCGTCAGGAATTCGCCGAATTTAATCTCCCGGTTGCACATGACATCGGGATTTGGTGTGCGGCCCGACTTATATTCATCGAGAAAATAGGAAAATACTTTATCGTAATATTCCTTTTCGAAGTTCACCGTGTAATAAGGGATACCGATCTGCTCGCAGACGCGGCGGACGTCTTCGGCGTCGTCTTCCGCGGTGCAGTTGCCGAATTCATCTGTGTCATCCCAGTTTTTCATAAAAATGCCGATGACGTCGTATCCCTGCTGCTTCAGAAGCAGCGCGGTGACGGATGAGTCGACACCGCCGGACATTCCGACGACGACACGTGTATTTTGATTATCTGTAGACAAAAGTCATCACCATTTTCATATGAGATTGTGCCCATAGCCTTATTTTAACACATTTGTCCACAGATCACACCACATAGGTTGTCCACCGGTCGCGAACATTTCTTTGTTTTGTCATTGTTTTTTAAACCAAAACGGAGCTGGATATGTTAACATAGGCTAGGGAAATGATCGGAATACGCAGATATGGAAAAGCTTACATAAGCTGTTTTCTTTTGGATTAACCACCGACATGCTGAACCCAAGCCATTGATAACGATACATGAGTAAGAGCTAAATGGATTGAACCCAATCGAATTGAAACCCCTGTTGTAATAGGCTTATCCAAGCCCTTCAACATGAGGTTTTTGAGTTCATTCTATATAGATACCATGAATTTCACTTGAGAGAGGTGCCACCTTTGAAAATATCGACAAAAGGCCGTTACGGCTTGACAATCATGATGGAGCTTGCCGCCAAATACGGCGAAGGGCCGACATCCCTGAAGAGCATTGCCGAGAAAAACCAACTTTCTGAACACTACCTGGAGCAGCTGATCGCTCCGCTCCGGAACGCCGGACTCGTCAAGAGCATCCGCGGAGCTTACGGCGGTTACATCTTATCGCGTGAAGCTTCCGAGATTACGGCCGGAGACGTCATTCGCGTGCTCGAGGGGCCGATTTCGCCGGTCGATTTTACGGAAGAGGATGATCCGGCCAAACGTAATCTTTGGCTGCGGATCCGTGACGGAATCGCCAACGTGCTGGATTCGACGACGCTTGCCGACCTGATTTCCTACCAGGAGAAAGAAAAGTCCGAGAACTACATGTTCTACATCTAGACTACAAGCTGCAGCCACTCGCCCCTTGCGAGTGGCGTTCGGCTTTGCTGACGCCGTACCCTTTGTAAGAAACATGAACTTCCAAAGTTATGTAAGTAAATGTTTTCCAGATAAAAAAACAGACTCGCCTTGGCGAGTCTGTTTCCGGCTGTTACTGTTGACGGAACTGGTTGTTGAACCCGGTTTGGAAGCCTTGCGGCTGCTGCGTTTCCATATAACCCGATACCGGCTGGGATACGGAGCTCACCATTTGCTGGGCCAAGCTGGAGATTTGCTGCAGCTGTTGAATGGCGCGCTGGTGGCCTTGAAGGGCGGATTGAATCATCTGCGACGTTTGCTGCTCACGCTGAGCGAGCTGCTCCAGCTGCATCGCATTTTGCTGCTCCTGCTTCAGCATTTGCTGGTATGTCATCGAGGCCTGCTGGGTTTGCTGCGTCAGCTGGTGGATGAGTTGGTTGATTTGCTGGGATTGGGAATACGGGTTCATTTCATTACCTCCATATTGGTATTGGATTACCGACATATTATGACTGCCAGGAAACCAATCTATCCGAGCCAAACCTTGCATGAACAGGCTCCAAATTCCTGATCTGAGTACAAAAATTTCACGGACATCATAAGCGTAAGACTACACAAGACCAAGGTGGTGTAATCATGAAATCAATCTATTTGGACCATGCGGCCTCCACTCCGGTCCATCCGGAAGTCGCGGAAGAAATGATGCGCGTCATGACCGGGCAATACGGCAACGCATCCAGCGTTCACGCATTTGGCCGTGAGGCCAAGCGCACCGTCAACGGGGCAAGGGACCGGATCGCCAAGTTTCTCGGCTGCCTGCCTGATGAAATCGTCTTTACCGCGGGGGGGACGGAAAGCGACAACCTCGCTTTGTTCGGCGCAGCTTCCATGCGCAGGTCCAAGGGCAATCACATCATTACGTCATCCATTGAGCATCATGCCGTGCTCCACACCTGCGAAGAGCTGGAGAAGCAAGGATTCCGCGTCACTTACTTGCCGGTAGACCACACCGGACGGGTTCAGGCCGGGGACCTGGAGGCGGCATTAACGGAGGATACGATTCTGATCAGCATCATGTATGCGAACAACGAAGTGGGAACGATTCAGCCGATTGAGGAAATTGGAAGGATCGCCCGAAGCAGGGACATTCTTTTTCATGTGGACGCCGTTCAGGCTCTCGGAGCGCTGCCTATCAATTGCCATGAGCTTCCTGTCGACATGATGAGCTTTTCCGCGCATAAAATCAACGGCCCTCAAGGCGTAGGGGCGCTGTACGTCCGTAAAGGACTGGTCATCGCACCGCGTCTGCACGGCGGACTCCAAGAGAAGAAGCGGCGCGCAGGAACGGAAAATATGGCCGGAATCGCCGGCTTCGGCAAAGCCGTGGAGATTGCTTCCGGGCAGATGGAGCAGCGTAGAGAGCATGATCTGCGTTTGCGCCAGGCCTTGATCAGCGCGCTGGAGCAGGAGATCGGCCGTGACGCTTTTGTCATTAATGGTCACCAAGAGGAATGTCTCCCCCACATCGTGAACATCAGCTTCCCGCAGACGGACACGGAGACGCTGCTGATGAATCTGGACATGGAGGGCATCGCTGCGGCCAGCGGTTCGGCGTGCACATCAGGCTCGCTGGAGCTGTCCCATGTGCTGGAGGCCATGCAGCTGCCTCAAAATGTTTTGCGCTCGGCGATTCGATTCAGCTTTGGTTTGGGTAATACTACTGAAGATATGGAGTACACCGCCCAAAAAATTGGAACCATTCTGCGTCGTCTTACGTAAGAAAGGTAGGGATTTCTCCATGGATGGAGAGGGAGGGATGAGTGCTCCATACCGTTCGCGAGACAAATCGACCCGCGGTACCGCATTGGATTGGCTGGCATTGGTAACGCGAGGGGGTTTGTTTCAATTTAGAAGAGGGTAAGGTGGGATCCTGGCCATGAAATTCCAAGAGATGATCGGACTTGCCGTATTTGACGTGGAAGAAGGCAAGGAGATCGGCAAAATATACGATATTATCATCACCGAAGATTGGAAAATTCAAGGTCTAGAGCTGGAAGGCAAAGGATTGTTCTCCAGCACGGCGAAGACGGTGTCCTGGGAGGACGTCGTTGCTTACGGCGAAGATGCTGTGATGATTCGTAATAAACAGGCTGTTCGCAAGACGGATGCCGACGACATACAATACACCTATCTTTTGGGTAAAAATAAATTAAAGGATCTGGACGTGCTTACTGAGGACGGGACGATGCTCGGTAAAGTGACGGACGTTTATTTTGACCAGGAAATGGGAAATACAATATTAGGTCTCGAAATAAGCGACGGATTTGTTTCGGATTTGATTGAAGGGCGGAAATGGCTGCCTTGCACCACGGAAATGTCCATAGGGGAGAATGCGGTCATGGTTCCGCCTATGAGCGAACAGCGTTTGGAAAAAGCCATTAATTCTGTTAACGGATAGGTGATCAATGAATATGAGATGTCCTAACTGCAATTCCAAAGATATAGGAAAGATCGGTTCCCACCAATTTTACTGCTGGGGCTGCTTTATCGAACTGACGGTCAACGGGGAGAAAATGTCCGTATACCAGGTAGAAGAGGACGGTACGCTCAGCTCGCTGGACGATTTGTTCTTTGAGGAGATCCCTCAGGATTTCCCGCATCTGCACGCTTCCTCTTAAACAATATGCATGTACCGGTCAGAACATTTCCGCGAACCCTCGGGTTCTAACGAGTATTTTTCTGATTTATGCTGCGTAATGGAGCCGTCCCTTCCGCTAATTGTGGTTTGTCTTCACTTTGCCACGGCCCGCAAGGGGAATTCACCCAGGCAGCTTCATTCCTTTTATTGGTTACATAGCATCTATAGCGGAAGAACGATACACGGTCTAATTGCCGTCATCTTGGAAACCCATACCCGTTTTTGCCTGCATGGCGGACGCCGGTATCCGGGTTTCTTTGCGTTTGCCTATATATCTCCTCCTATGGCCCGCCAATAGGTTAAATTCGAATTTCGGGACATATACTAACTTGACAGCACGTCCGGAAGGAGGAGACAAGGGTGGAAAAACTGACGGCCAATAAATGGTTCCGGGGGATGATCTGGGTCCTGCTCGGGCTGATTATTCTATATTTCGTTTGGCTGCTGCGGCCGATGTTCATGAATATCTATCAATTTCTGAAAGCGATCCTGGCGCCCTTTGTCGTGGCGATGATCATTTCTTATGTGCTCAATCCGGTCGTTTGCATGCTGGCCGCGCGGAAAATGCCGAGGGGAATCGCCGTACTGCTCATATACGCCGTCTTTCTGACATGCCTTGCGGTGATCCTGATCAATCTGATCCCGATGCTGATCGAGCAGATGGAAGAACTGAACGAGCATCTGCCGGAGATGACGATGCATGCCCAGAACATCATGAACAACCTGGATAATCGGGGATTTCCGGTGGGGATCAAGGAGGGCGTAGATCAGTGGCTGCTGCAGTGGGAGGACCGCCTGGCCAAAGGCATCTCCAATTTCATGGACCATATCGGCAGTACCATTAACATCGTGCTGAACATTTTCATCATCCCGTTTTTGATTTTCTACATATTAAAGGACTTCGACGTTTTTGAGCGGGCGGTCGTATCGCTGCTGCCGCGGACCCGGCGCAAGGCTTCCGTCAGATTGCTGAAGGAGATCGATGAGGCGCTCGGCAATTACGTCCGCGGGCAGTTTCTGGTATGTCTCATCGTCGGCATTCTGGCTTATATCGGATATATGATCATCGGCATGCCGTATGCCCTCTTGATGGCGAGCATCGTCGCGGTATTCAACATCGTGCCTTACCTCGGCCCGTTCCTGGGGGCGGCGCCTGCGGTGGTCATGGCTTCGACGATATCCTGGAAAATGGTGCTGATGGTCATCATCGTGAACTGGTTATGCCAGCTCCTGGAGAGCAATATCGTATCGCCTCAGGTTGTGGGGAAGAAGCTGCATCTGCATCCGATGCTGATTATTTTTGCCCTTTTGGTCGGCGGAGAGATCGCAGGGGTCGTAGGACTGATTCTGGCGGTGCCTTTATTTGCTGTGCTCAAGGTCATCGTTCAGCATTTCTTTGCCTATTACGTCAAGCGGAAGACGACGTAGAGCGGTTTGACAAGCGTCCGCGATATCGGATATAATTCAGACAATACTATGCAAAAATGGACAAAACGGCGATGAAATGAAGTACGGCAGTTCCTCCTTGTTCAGAGAAGGGCTCCTTCACGGTAAGCGTGACGGCTGCAAGAGCCCCCAAGCGATACTGTCCGGAAAGCTGATTTCGGAGTGTGACAAATTCACCGGCTGGCCCCGTTATCGGCCTTAACAAGGCGATCGCCTGATCATTCAAGCTGGCAGCCGGCGTATGGCGCCCGGCAGTCGTTCAGGCGGTAACCAGGGTGGTACCGCGAATTCATTCGTCCCTGATCTGATCAGGGGCGTTTTTTACGTTTAACCGTCCATTTGCATGCAATTTACGAGAGAGCTGGAGGCTGTTGAATATGAAAGCAAGTGAAATTCGTTCCAAATGGCTTGAATTTTTCGCAAGCAAGGGACACCAGATCGAGCCGAGCGCTTCGCTCGTGCCGCATAACGATCCTTCCCTGCTGTGGATCAACGCGGGTATGGCCCCGCTGAAGCCGTATTTTGACGGACGCATCAGTCCCGAAAATCCCCGGCTCACGAATTCGCAGAAATGTATCCGCACCAACGATATCGAAAATGTAGGCAAGACCCGTCGGCACCACACGTTCTTTGAAATGCTCGGCAACTTCTCCATCGGCGACTACTTCAAGGAAGAGGCCATTACATGGGCATGGGAATTTCTGACCAGCAAGGAATGGATCGGATTCGATCCGGAGCGCCTGTCCGTCACGGTATATCCTGAGGACGAAGAAGCCTTTAAGCTCTGGAATGAAAAGATCGGCCTGCCGGCCGAGCGGATCGTGAAGCTGGAGGATAACTTCTGGGACATCGGCGAAGGCCCTTGCGGTCCGTGTACGGAAATTTTCTATGACCGCGGCGAAGCCTACGGCGACCTGTCCGATCCGGAAATGTACCCGGGCGGAGAGAACGAACGCTTCCTGGAAGTGTGGAACCTCGTGTTCTCGCAGTTCAACCACAACAAGGACGGTTCCTACACGCCGCTTCCGAACAAGAACATCGATACCGGAGCGGGCCTGGAACGCTTTGCATCCATTTTGCAGAATGTCGATTCCAACTTCGACACTGACCTGTTCCAGCCGATCATTCAAAAAACGGCCGAGCTGGCCGGTGTTAAATACAATGCCAGCGTAGAGGGTGACATCGCGCTGAAGGTTATCGCCGACCATGTGCGTACCGTTACGTTCGCAGTAGCCGACGGCGTGCTTCCGTCGAATGAAGGCCGCGGCTACATCATCCGCCGCCTGCTGCGCCGCGCCGTACGCTACGGCAAAGTGCTGGGTCTTGACCGTCCGTTCCTGTACAGCCTGGTGGAAACCGTCGGCGACATTATGGGCGTGTACTACCCGAACGTGGTGGAGAAACGCGAATTCATCGAAAAGGTGATCTCCACGGAGGAGGAACGTTTCCATGAGACGCTGTCCGATGGCCTGGCGATCCTCGAGGAAATCAGCAAGCAGGCGCTGGAGCAGGGCACGAAGCAAATCAGCGGCAGCGACGCGTTCAAGCTGTACGATACGTACGGTTTCCCGTTCGACCTGACGGAAGACTATGCAGCTGAGCATGGACTGACCGTTGACCGCGAAGGCTTTGACGCAGCGATGCAGGAACAGCGCGACCGCGCGCGTGCAGCCCGTCAGGAGAGCGGCGGCATGAAGGTTCAGGGCGGCGTCCTGTCCGACTATACGGTTAAAAGTGAATTTGTTGGATATAATGACACGGTAACCGAGTCGAAGATTGTGGCGATCATTGTCGATGACGCCATGGTGGACATCGCCGGGGAAGGACAGAGCGCCCAGGTGGTGCTTGACGTCACTCCGTTCTACGCTGAGAGCGGCGGCCAGGTCAGCGACCAGGGGCTGCTGCGCGGCGGATCGGTGACGGCCAAAGTGGAGGGGCTCTTCAAGGCGCCGCACGGACAGCATGTGCACCAGGTGACGGTGGAAGCCGGTGAGCTCAAGGTCGGCGAGACGGTCAAGGCGGAGGTCGATCATGACAAACGCAGAGACATCGAAAAGAACCATACGGCGACCCACCTTCTTCACAAAGCGCTGAAGGAAGTACTTGGCACCCATGTCAATCAGGCCGGATCGCTCGTTGAGCCGCAGCGCCTGCGCTTCGACTTTTCGCATTTCGGCAGCATTACACCGGAAGAGCTGGCGGATATCGAACACCGCGTGAATGAACAAATTTGGAAGGGCACGAATGTAACAATTGAATATAAATCGCTCGACGAAGCCAAAGCGATGGGCGCCATGGCGCTGTTCGGCGAGAAGTACGGCAACATTGTCCGCGTCGTACAGGTCGGCGATTACAGCTTGGAGCTGTGCGGCGGATGCCACGTGAACAATACGTCCGAAATCGGAATCTTCAAGCTGGTCAGCGAGAGCGGCATCGGCTCGGGGGTACGCCGGATCGAGGCGGTAACCGGCCGCATGGCATACGAATTCCTGGAAGGCCAGCTGTCGCTGCTGAAGCAGTCCGCAGAGCTTCTGAAATCGAATCTGCACGACGTGCCGAGACGGATCGAAGCGCTGCACGGCCAGCTGAAAGAGCTGGCACGCGAGAACGAGTCGCTTCAGAGCAAGCTGAGCACGATCGAAGCCGGCCAGCTCACCGAGCAGGTGAAGCAGGTGAACGGAAGAGAACTGCTCGCTGTCCGCGTCAATGCGGGAAGTATGGACGGCCTGCGCTCGATTGCCGATGAACTGAAGGGCAAGCTCCCGAACGCCGTGCTGGTTCTCGGCGCAGCCATGGACGAGAAGGTGAACTTCGTCGTTTCCGTTCCGCAGGAGCTCGTGAAGTCGGGGCTTCATGCAGGCAAGCTGGTGAAAGAGATCGCGGCAGTCTGCGGCGGCGGAGGCGGCGGACGTCCCGATATGGCCCAGGCCGGCGGTAAGGACGCCAGCAAGCTGGAAGAGGCTTTGAAGCTGGCCGAGCAGTTGGTTGGATCTGGAGTTTAGGCATATCATCATTGCCTTCTGCATCCAATACATTGTAAAGACTCCGGGGGCTGCCCGGGACTTTGTAAAATTTTTGTTTTTTATTTCCGTGGAGTTTCCTTCGGTGCGGCCCGGTATGGTATGATAGAAAAAGTAGGAAACCTTAAAGATTCAATTCGTCAAAACATGCATGGACATGTTTTTGAAGAAGCGAGGTGTCACAAATGGATTCCATGGATAAGACAGTCAAGTTTAACGTGAAGGGTGATGAGAAGGAGGCCTCCGCAAAGGATATCCTTCTGACGGTATACGACGCGCTGGTGGAGAAGGATTACAACCCGATCAACCAGATCGTCGGCTACCTGATATCCGGAGACCCCGCTTATATACCGCGCCAGAACAACGCGAGAAGCCTGGTTCGAAAAAAAGAGCGTGATGAGTTGATTGAAGAGCTGGTCCGGTTCTATCTAGCCAATCACCGATAGGAGAGCTTTATGAGAATTATGGGACTCGATTACGGGGACCGCAAAATCGGGGTAGCCGTGAGCGATATGTTCGGCTGGACCGCCCAGGGGCTTGAAGTGGTCGAACGCCGCCGCGACGGGGCGGAAATGCAGCGAATTGCGGATCTGGTCCGCGAGCAGGAAGTGGAAGAAATCGTGGTTGGCCTCCCGAAGAACATGAACGGCAGCATTGGTCCGCGCGGCGAAATCTGCATTGAGTTCGCAGATCAGCTGCGAGACATGCTGAACTTGCCGGTTCATCTGTGGGATGAGCGGTTGACGACGGTATCCGCCGAAAGGACGCTGCTTGAAGCGGATGTCAGCCGGAAGAAACGCAGGCAGGTCGTGGATAAAATGGCTGCCAGCTTGATTTTGCAAAACTATTTGGACTCTAAGAGTAAAAGGTGAGGGTGATACAAATGGCTAATGACCGTAATCGTATGGAAGAAGAAGAACCGGAAATTATTTATATTCCCGATGACGAAGGCAATGAAGAGGAGTTTGAAGTCATCATGAAATTCGAGGTTGATGGCTCGGACTCCAAGTATATGATGGTCGTTCCGCTTGACTCCGAGGATGATGACTCCGACGAGGTCTATGCCTTCCGCTATGAGGAGGACGGAGACGATCTGAAGCTGTATATGATCGAGGACGATGAAGAGTGGGAAATCGTCGAGGAAACGTTCAATACGCTGGTTGCCGAACTTGATGGAGGGAATGAACATGAATGATTTCTCTGCAGATCAGGCCGTATGGACTTCCAAGCTGAAGGAAGCCTTTGGTCCAACTGTGGAACTGGAAGATGAGAACGGAGCTACTTCCGTCTACGATCTTACAGCTGAGTTTGAAATCAACGGTCAGAGCTATGCTGTGCTTCAAAAACCAGGGGATCAAAGCGGAGAATTCGATATCCTGAAAGTGGTCTCCTCGCCTGAAGGAACTCTTGGGCTTGTCACCATAGATGATGACGATGAATGGGAAAATATCAGCGAGCTGTACGACGAAATGACCTTTCCTGAGGACAGCGAAGATTAATCGGGCGCAAGGTTTGATCAAGTACCAAAATTGATAACTCCGGAGTCCCCGCAAAGACAGCGGAATGCGTGAAACGGAGCATTGCGCTGCTTTGTGGGGATTTTTTTGGTTATGAAGGGTTGGATCGGTTTGAAAGCTGCCAAAAAGGCTCTGATGGTGCTGGTGATCGTCTTGGTGATCATTGCCGGCGGGGCCTATTACGTCTGGAACGGCATGCAGCCGGTGAAGGCTTCACAGAATGCCGTCAAGTTTACCATTGAGCAGGGAATGGGGACCTCGCAAATTGCTGGGGTTCTTAAACAAAGTGGACTCATTAAAAACGATATGTTCTTTAAAATCTACTTGAAATGGAAAAACCAAGGCTCCCGTTTTCAGGCGGGAACCTATGAGGCGAAGCCGGGGGTAACCTACGACCAGCTGATTGCCAAGCTGAACAGCGGCGAAGTGGTGAGGGCGGAAATGATCCGCATTACGATTCCGGAAGGCTATACGCTGGAGCAGATTGCGAAGACGGTGGGAGAAGCAATCCAGAGTGATCCGGCCGCGTTCGTAAAGCTGGCGGATACCGGTGCCCGGACGGACGTACCGGCCTTTAAGGAGATCCCCGCGAATACTTCGTTAAAGCACAAGGCGGAGGGGTACCTGTTCCCGGACACGTACGAATTTAAAAAAGGGACCGGGCAAGAAGAGATCCTGACCCGCATGCTGGAGCAAATGCAGAGCAAGCTGGATCAGATCCCTGATCTGGAGCAGAAGCTGAAGGCTCATGGCCTTACTTTACATGAGATGCTTACGGTGGCTTCGCTTGTCGAACGGGAGGTTGTCGTCGACAAGGAGCGTCCGCTTGTGGCGGGTGTCATCTACAACCGCCTGCACAAGGAGATGAAGCTGGAAATCGACGCAACGGTGCAATACGCTTTGAAGGAGCCGAAGGAACGGCTGCTGTATAAGGATTTGAAGGTGGACAGCCCTTATAACACGTATTTGCATCCGGGGCTGCCGCCAGGACCGATCTGCAGTCCGAGCATCGCTTCGATCGAAGCTGCGTTATCGCCGGAAGCATCCGACTATTTGTATTACGTGACCAAGAAGGACGGCTCGCATGAGCATTTATTTGCGAAGACGTACCAGGAGCATTTGAACAACATCAAGAAAAGCAACAGCAATGCGAAGCAGTAGCTGCGGGGCAAGTGTCGCCTAGAGTCCTTGTGCCGCTGCAAGCACTAAAGCACCCCAGACTCAGCCGGAGACATAAGCTTCCGCCGGGTCCGGGGTGCTTTTTTAAGTACTGTGGGGTCGAGCGGGAACGGTTGAAAAGTTGAAATTCGTTTTGGGAGAGGGAGGCATCGATATGACTAAACAAGTGATACCGTGGACAAGCGGCCGCTGGTCGACGGAACCGGCTTCTTGGGGAGAAAAGGAAGGGGAACTGGTCGTTGAAGCGTGTGAGGGCAGTGATTATTGGCAAACGACCATGTACGGTTTTGAACGGGACAACGGCCATTCGCTTCTGCTTCCATGGGATGGGGAAAAGGCTGTGGAGGTAGCCTTTCGTTTGACCACCTTCGATCATCTGTATGATCAGGCGGGCCTGATGCTGTGGAGCCATGGGCGGCAGTGGATCAAAGCCGGAATCGAGATGAATGACGGCGTCCCTCATCTCGGAGCGGTCGTGACCCACGGCTGTTCGGACTGGTCGCTTGCACCCGTCCCGGAATGGATGGAGAAGATCGTGACGATCCGGGCGTCCCGTCTGAAGGATGCAGTTATCATCAGAGCCCGGACGGAAGGAGAAGCCTGGAGAACCGTCCGCGTATGCCGGCTTTCTCCGGATGAATGGCAGGCGGGACCGTATTTGTGCGCGCCGACGAGTGCGGGGCTCAAAGTGGCTTTTATCCGATGGGCGACGACCCAGCCGGATGCGGATGTACATGAGCAGCCTTCGGAGTCGTAAGGATGGCATGCTAGACGGAGGCGGGATGAAGGCGCTGTAGAATGTGTTTCTTAGCAGGAATGGGAAGGCTTCATGGTTGAAAAAAAGGCTGCAGACTCCTGTCCGAAGGCGGACAGAAGGGCTGCGGCCTTTTTTGATGGGGGATTCCAACCAGCTGTTAGTTCAAGTTATGCTGCATCAGGATGCCGCCAGTTCTATGCCTGCACATTCAGGTGAACCGGAGTGAGCGGTTCGATGGATGGCGAGTCCCAGATTGCCTCCATTTCAAGGTAGCTGGTGATGAGATGAACCGCCTGGGACAAATCCTAAGCTTGGCTATTTTCGTCGAATAATCAGGTCTTCCGCCTCTGGCAGCCTCTGCTTCATCATCTTTAATGGGCATTTCAATGCATAGTTCAATAGAATTATGAGATTTAGGAAAAAAGTTATAAAAAAATTGCCAAAAAAGCAAAGGTTCGAGATGGAAAATGTCGAAGAATAAAGTAGGCATTCGTTTTTTAAACTTACATACGACGTAATGCAAGAAATTGAAACGGCGGTGAGTGAGAGTGGGATGGATTCGAAAGAAAGATATGGGGGAAGAGAAACAGAAACAGAATAGCACTAGCTCAAAGGAGCAAAGCGGCAGCAAGCGGACGGCTCCAGCCGCATCAGGAGGGCCGGGGGAACCGAAGAAGCCGTCCAGGTTCGCCGGCCTGCAGGGCATCAGCGGGGCACAGCTGCAAAATTTAAACCCGTTCAAGTCGGTGGGCGTGAAGCTGTTCCTGATCTTCTTTGTGGCGATAGCGGCGATCGTTCTGACCCTGGGTCTAACATCCTATAGCAAAGCCAAAAGCACCATCAAGAACAATACGGCGCTGGCCAACAGCCAGACGATCCAGCAAACACAGGAGAAGCTGGATATCATTCTGAAGCAGTATGAAGATATGGCGATGCAGATGTTTTTTGATCCGGAAATGCAGAGCGTAATCGACGAGCTGGCACGGAACCGGCAGGATGAATACCAGAACTTCGTGCTTACGGATCAGATCAACAAAAAAATGTCCAATCAGCTGAACAGCAACTCTTCAATCAAAGCGATTTATCTGGTTCCGCCCGAAGAGTCGCAGCGGATCATTTCTTCCGGTTCAGGCGGTCTGGACATCAATACGATCCGCGAAGCGGAGTGGCTTAAAAATGCGAAGAAAACAAATCAGACATCATGGGTTCCTTCTTCAAAGGGGAAGGATGGAAGCGTTTCCTTTGAACTGGTTCGCTCGCTGCAAAGCTTGTCACGCGGCGGAGCCTATGTCATTATCGTGGAGCTTAAGACAGACCTCATCGAAAACCAGCTGAACGGAATCAGCCTAGGTGACGGCAGCAAGCTGCAGGTTGGCGACGCAAACGGACAAGTTGTTGCCTCTACAGTGAGCAGTGAAGCAGGAACCAAGTCCACGTTTTCGTTCATGCAGGGCCAGACGGAACCAGCGAAAACGCTGGAAACGCAGGATAGCGAAGGGAATGAAATCCTTGCCGTATACAACACCCTCGAGACGACGGGCTGGAAGCTGGTCGGAACCGTTCCGGTCGAAATGCTGGTCAAGGATGCCAAGGGGATTCTCATCTTGACCATGGGGCTGGCTGTGGGATCGATCGTCGTCGCCACCCTGATCGGTTTCTGGATGGCCCGCATGATCGCCAGTCCGCTCAGCAAGCTGAAGGATCTGATGCTGGAGGGGGCTAAGGGCAACCTGAACGTGCGGACGCAGCATAAGTCCAAGGATGAAATCGGTCAGCTGGGACAGGCATTCAATCTGATGGTGGACCAAATTACGAAGCTCGTTCAGCAGACGAATACGACGGCGCAGCTCGTGCTTGAAACAGCGGGCGAGCTGACCGATGCTTCCAAGAAGACGGCGATCTCGGCCAAAGAAATTGCGATCGCGACCGAGGAAATCGCCAACGGGGCGAGCAGCCTGGCTACCGAGGCGGAACGCGGAAACGAGATGACCGAGCATATGGCCAAACAGATGGGACTTGTGATCACGGCCAATGAGGAAATGGGCAGCGCCGCGCGTCATGTTGAACAATCCAGCCAGTACGGAACCAAACAGCTGAACGAACTGCTGGACAAAACGCATCAAACGGAAGAAATGACGCGTGAGCTGATGCACAAGGTGGACGCCCTGAAGCAGACCGCAAGCTCTGTAAACAAAGTGCTGGTCGTGCTGCAAAACATTACGAAGCAGACAAATATTTTGTCTCTGAATGCTACGATTGAAGCGGCGCGGGCCGGAGCGGCCGGACGGGGCTTCATGGTCGTGGCGGACGAAATCCGCCAGCTTGCGGACCAATCCAGACAATCGATTGACATGGTTGGGCAGATCACCGGTCAAATCATGTCCGAGATGAATGAAACGGTCGAAGCGTTATCGGACGCTTATCCGCTGTTCCAGCACCAAATGAATGCGGTGAAGGAAACGAACGAAATTTTCGTTTCGGTTCAGGAGCAGATGGGGGATTTTACGCAGCGGCTCCAATCCGTAACCGAATCGATATCAGCGCTGCATGATTCGCACAGCGTCCTTTCGGAAGGTATGAGCAACGTCAGCGCGGTTGCAGAGGAATCCTCGGCGACCTCCGAGGAAGTTGCCTCGCTCAGCAATGAGCAGCAAAGCGTGGGCGATCATCTGGTTGAGCTTTCCGCCAAACTGGAAAACGTGTCGATTCAGCTGAAGGAATCACTGTCCCGGTTTACGCTGAACTAAAGGAAGCACGTTCAAAGCTTGACTTTTTTCGCATATAACAACGATGGCAACGTTTCTCCAACCGAATAAACAGACTTTACGGTAAGCCAACGCGTCCCCGCCCGGGGATGCGTTGGCTTTCTGATTCTCCGGGAACTGCGATGCCTAAGATGGCCGGGTTGGACATGCCTGCTGAAGGATATACTGAGTGGAAAAGGCATAAAGAGGGGTTCTTCTTGAGCGTAAAACATAAGCAGCGCATTTTCTATGTGCTGGTCATCCTTTCGTTTATGATGACGGTACTCATATTAAGGTTAGCCTACATCCAGCTCGTCATGAGAGTGTCGGAGCTGCCCGGAAGCCGGTTCACGATGCAGGAAATGTCGGTGCTGCAGCGGGAACGCGGCGTGGTTTTGGACTCCGGACGGGGCAAGTTTTACGACAGAAACGGAGAGCCCTTAACAGGAAAGACCGTCTCCGCCGCCGTGCTGTTCCCGGTTTCCGGTTCCATCCGCCAAGAGGCGAAGGACAAGCTGCATGCGGTCACCCGGGTCCTGAAGACGGATCAGGCCGCCTTCCTGAAGGTGTGGGACCACTTGAGCGTCCCTCTCGTGTGGCCGGATTCCCGCAAGAGCGATCCGCTGGCGTTAAAGGACAGCGAGGCGAAGAGGGTAACGAAGGCCGGAATCAGCGGCATCGAAGTGCTGCCGTATACCAAGCGGTATGAGGATGCTGCCAGCGGAATGCAGTGGCTCGGCTATTTGACGGAGCAGCCCGGGCAGAAGCATCTGATTCATACGGGGTATGCCTTCCAGGAAGGGGCGGCCGGGCTCGAAAAGACGCTGGAGCCGCTCCTGCGCGGGATGGGTCCGACGACCGCCTATTATACCGTCGATGGTAGCGATCAGCCGATTCCGGGAACCGGAATCCGGATTAAAGGACCGGGTAACGCCTATTATCCGCTCAAATTTCGCACCACGGTGGACCTGGCGCTGCAGCGGCAGATCGGGCAGCTGGCCAAGGAGTCGGGGATGAAGGAGGGCGCCGTTGTCCTCCTTGATGCTCAAACAGCCGATGTGGTGGCCATGGTGTCGCTGCCGTTCTACAATCCCTTGGACGTTCATCCGGAGCAAAGGGCCTGGAACAACCGCGCTTTGCAAGCGGCCGTGCCCGGCTCCATATTCAAAACGGTCATTGCCGCAGCGGCTCTGGAGGCGGGCGTCACCTCTCCGGATGAAACCTTTGCGTGCACCGGCGCATACGGTAAATATGGACTCTCCTGCCCCAAAGAGCATGGCGTGATTACACTGGCGGAAGCTTATGCCGAATCGTGCAACGCCGTGTTTGCCGAACTGGCGGAGCGGCTGTCCGCAGGCGAAATCGAAGCGGCCGCCCATAAGCTGGGCCTGGGCAGAACGGTGGGCTGGGAAGAAAAGGACATTCTCGGCATGCCTCTTTTGCGCCCGTTCGATCACGAGGACAGCGGAAAGATCTTTGCCGATCCAGATCAGGCGAACCGGGACGGGGGGATCCGGGCACAGACCGGCATCGGTCAGCGTGACGTTCAGGTGACCCCGCTGCAGGCCGCCAACATGATCGTGACGCTTCTTCAGCAGGGACAAGTCCATGCGCCACGAATTCTGGAGAGCGTTTCGTATGCGAACGGCCAGCTGATGAAGGAGCTTAAGCCCCATTTGGCTCCGTCGTCTTTTGGAGCCGTCCAGCCTGCCACCGCTAATTTGATCACTGGCTGGATGGAAAAGGTGGTCACCAAAGGAACGGGTCAGTCGATCCGCGGCACGGCATGGCCGCTAGCCGGCAAATCGGGAACGGCCCAGGTGACCATAAACGGGCAGCCGCGTAATCATCAGTGGTTCATCGGGTACGGACCCGTGAACCAACCGAAATACGCGGCTGCAGTACTGTATCAAAATATGTCGCCGTCCTCCCGGAACCAGGCGACGGTGCTGTTCGGACGTATTATGAACCTGCTTGCGGCTCATCCGGCGTAGTGTCCGGCGTGCGGGTAGTCATATCAAACGGCGAGACGTCGAACTCTTCCTTCGGAAGGCGGATCCAGCTCTGCAAATATCCTTGCTGAAGCAGTTCTTTGATCAGGATCAGCAGCACGGGAGAGAGGATCAGTCCGGCGATGCCAAAGATCGACAGCGAGATGATCATGAACGAGAGCATCAGGAAGGCCGACGATACGCCGATCGAATTGCCCGTGATTCGCGGTTCGAGCAGCTGCCGGGTGAGAAGCACCACGACGAGCAGAACCGAAAGTCCGATCGCGAGACTGATATTGCCGACAATGAACAGGTAGATGATCCAGGGGATCAGGATGACCGGAACCCCGACGAGCGGCAGAATATCAAATACGGCGCAAACTAAGGCCAGTGCGAGCTCGTTGCCTGTGCGCAGAATCAGCAGCCCGACATACACGAGGACGAGGGTGATGAGCACCATGATCAGCTGGGCTTTGATGTAGGAACCGATGGCTTTCAGAACATACGTCTTCAGGAACGTGTAGGCGTTCTTCAGCGTCTTCGGCGACTTGTCCCGCATCACTCTTCTCCAGCTGCCGATTTCGGTGCTGAGAAAGAACGCGAGGATGATGGCGATGCCGAAGTTGCCCATAAAGGACGAGAACGAACTGAACAGTCCGACCATATATTTAAAGAAAGCGGTGGCCCAGCCGCTGGCATAATCCGTTAGCGTCGTAAAATACTCGTTCATTTTTGCGGTGACGTTCGGCGGTAGGGCTGCGATTTTCTCCTGAAGAAATTGCGTCAGCTTGGTAAATTCCGTCTGAATCATATGCGTGTATTTGGGCAAATTATCTTGGACCTGGGCGAATTGGGAAACGACGATCAAGCCGACCCCAAACAGGATCCCCAGAATCACCAGAATGAACACCAGTACGGAAATGGCGGAAGCGAACGGTTTAGGCATGCCCCTCTTGTGTAAAAATTTGGCCAGCGGTTCGATCATAAAGAAGACGACGAAGGATAAAAATACGGGCGCGGCGATTTGGTACAGCTTGCTGAATATGTACATGACGAGGAAAACGGTAAGTACGATGAACCCGATATCCACAAAGGTTCGCCAGTATTTTTTGTACAATGGAAGCATCGCGGGCGGATCTCTCCTTTTCACAACAGATTATTTTTCATTGTACACGATTTATAAAAAAACGCCTATTTCTTGAGTCACTGTGATAAAATAAGAGGTAGCGATTTTTATAGAGTGTCTATAAAAATCAAAGCCATCAAATTACACATGCCTTTCGGCAAGTCAAAGTCAATACAGAGAAAAGTGGGGATATGACATGCAGACTTTGCTGCTTTGGTTATTTTACATCTCATCGTTTTACGCATTTATTCCCGGCTTGATTACCCGGATATTCGGTTTCCGCGTATTCCGCAGAGGGATTACGGAGCATGAATACGCGCTGACCTTCGATGACGGTCCCGATTCGGTCTATACCCCGAAATTGCTGGACCTTCTGAAAAGATACAACGCCAAGGCCACCTTCTTCGTCGTCGGCTCGCATGCGGAGAAACATCCCGAAATCGTCAAGCGGATCTATGACGAAGGCCATCTGATCGGCATTCATAATTACGTCCATAAATCGAACTGGCTGATGCGGCCCGGAACGGTCAAGAAACAGATTATGAAGACCGACAAGGTTATTCATACGATTACCGGTGAGCGCAGTTCTTATTACCGTCCGCCGTGGGGAATCGTGAATCTGTTCGATTTTGCCAAGCGGAGCCAGTTCAAGATCGTCCTGTGGTCGTCTATGTTCGGCGACTGGCGTGAACGGATCGGCGCGGACCGGCTGACCGAACGGATGATGAACAAGTTACAGCCGGGAGAAGTGATGCTGCTGCATGATTGCGGCCTGACGGCCGGGGCTAACCCGGACGCGCCGCAGCAGATGCTGATCGCCTTGGAGCGGGTGCTGGAAGAAGCGGAGCGCCGAGGAATGAAAGCCATCCGGATCGACGAGATGATCGAAGCGAAGGAGAAAGCACCCGAGCGAAAGCTGCCGCGGCTGAAACGGGCTTCGGTCAAAGTATGGCTGCTGTGGGAGACGCTGTTTCACGCGATGTACCGGTTGAAATCAATCCGTCCTTATGATCCGTTCATCCATTACCGGCTGCGAACCTATAAGGGACAAACGGTGGAGATGAATGACGGCGCAACGCTGTCCAAGGGAGATAAAGTGATCGAGCTGCACTTCGATAACGAGAAGCTGTTCCGGCTCGGTGTCCGGTCCAGATCGATGGTGCACCTGGCCATCCAGATGATTCGTGGCACCGAAGATCAGTTCCCGGAACTGGCCCGGATCATCCTGAGCGACCCTGAACTGCAGCAGGCGAAGGCCATATACGGAATCACGATGATTAACCGGGGGCCAAAGAACTTCGGCTTCAAAATCGTCGACTTAAAAGACGGGCTGTTCGCCAAGTCGACGAAGCTGTACCTGAGATTCCTGCTGCGGATCATTAATCCGTCCGGACAGGAACGGCTGAAGGACCATTCCGAACAGATGGTTCCGAAACTGCTGGTCATGCCCGTCGCTCAGCTGGTCGAGCGGTTTTCCGAGAGCGGATCTCACCGCCGGCAGCAAGTGAAGGAGCCGTCCGATCCGCAAGAGGAGAAGAAGGGCGAGCTGCTTGACCTGAATCTGGTTGCTTCGTCGCAGGGCATCGGCAGCACGCCGCCTGCTATGTAAATCAAACAGCAATTATACGAATTAATAATGATTGGGGCTGTCCCCGGCTGTGGCTAATAACCGCAGCCGGGGACAGCCCTTTTTGATTTTGAACCGCGATCTGAATAAAGCAGCCTTAACGGTTATAGCTCCTTGCTTCTTCATATAAAAAAGGTGCTTCACAAGTCGGAGCGACTTATGAAGCACCTCGGGTGCATCTTTCTTCGATACAGAGTGGATTAGATTTTCATGACGCCGCCTTGGCTGGCGTTGGTGACGAGCTTGGAGTAACGGGCGAGATAGCCTGTTTTGACCTTCGGCTCGAAGCCTTTCCAATGGGTGCGGCGCTCGGCCAGCACTTCGTCACTGACAAGAAGCTCGATTTTGCGGTTGTTCAGGTCGAGCTCAATGATGTCTCCGTCTTCGACGAAAGCGATCGGACCGCCTTCAGCCGCTTCCGGAGAAATGTGGCCGATACTGATTCCGCGGGAAGCGCCGGAGAAGCGTCCGTCCGTGATCAGGCCGACTTTGGCTCCAAGGCCCATGCCGACGATTTGGGACGTAGGCGCCAGCATTTCCGGCATGCCCGGGCCGCCTTTAGGTCCTTCGTAACGAATAACGACGACGTGACCTTCTTTAACCTTGCCGTTCGCGATGCCTTCCAGCGCTTCTTCCTGGGAGTCAAAGCAAATGGCAGGACCTTTATGATAACCACCGACGGATGGATCCACGGCGCCGACTTTGATGATGGATCCTTCCGGAGCCAGGTTACCGTACAGCACCGCCAGACCTCCACGCTCGGAGTATGGCTGGTCGATCGGATGGATAACGTTCTTATCCTGGATTTCGCAGCCGGCCACGTTCTCGGCCAGCGTCTTGCCGGTAACGGTCATGCAGTCGCCGTACAATGCGTCCGGCTTCTTGAGCAGCTCGTTCAGCACGGCACTTACGCCGCCTGCGGTATGAACGTCTTCGATGAAGTAATCCGAAGCCGGTGCGAGCTTGGAGATATGCGGCACGCGGTTGGCGACTTCATTGATCCGCTCCAGCGGATAGTCGATGCCTGCTTCCTGGGCGAGGGCCAGGGTGTGAAGCACGGTATTGGTGGAGCCGCCCATGGCCATGTCGAGCGCAAAGGCGTTGTCGATGGATTCCTTGGTCACGATGTCACGCGGCTTCAGATCCATCTTCACAAGTTCCATCAGCTGGCGTGCGGATTGCTTGACGAATTCTCTGCGTTCTTCGGCGACAGCCAAAATTGTTCCGTTGCCCGGCATAGCCAGTCCGAGGGCTTCCGCCAGACAGTTCATGGAGTTCGCGGTGAACATGCCCGAACAGGATCCGCA
This sequence comes from Paenibacillus rhizosphaerae, assembly GCF_014192015.1. Lineage (GTDB taxonomy): Bacteria > Bacillota > Bacilli > Paenibacillales > Paenibacillaceae > Paenibacillus_AQ > Paenibacillus_AQ rhizosphaerae. Next base: position 82,962 of record NZ_JACHXJ010000002.1, read on the forward strand.
TGTAGGACAGCCGTATTGTTCGAGTTCCAGCAGATCGTCGTCGCTGATTTTGCCGACCTGGTGAGCGCCGACGCCTTCAAATACGGATGTCAGGGACAGGCGGCGTCCTTTGCTGTCGACGCCGGCCTTCATCGGACCGCCGCTGACGAAGATCGTAGGGATGTTGACGCGCAGCGCGCCCATCAGCATGCCCGGCGTAATTTTGTCACAGTTCGGAATGCAGACCATGCCGTCAAACCAGTGGGCGGAGACAACGGTTTCGAGTGAGTCGGCGATGATTTCGCGGCTCGGCAGGGAGTAACGCATGCCGATGTGCCCCATGGCGATGCCGTCATCGACGCCGATCGTGTTGAATTCAAACGGAACGCCGCCGGCTTCGCGGATGGCCTCCTTGACCAATTTGCCGAATTCCTGAAGGTGGACGTGGCCGGGAACGATATCGATGTATGAGTTGCACACGGCGATAAACGGTTTGCCGAAATCCTCCTCTTTCACGCCCGCCGCGCGGAGCAAGCTGCGGTGAGGCGCGCGGTCAAAGCCTTTCTTGATCATGTCAGAGCGCATTTTATTAGCTGCCATGATGTCTTTTTCCCCCTAACTGTAAGTATCGCGCTTTAGCGCGGTTAACTATGAAAGTGCCCGTATAAAACGAAACGGTTTTAAATGAGTCTATCACAAAATGAAAGCTTTTTCTAGCAATGGTTCGAAAGATTCGGGGAACGATAGGCCTAGGCGGGCAAACAGGAAAAGACACCTTCCATTCGCTGGGAATGAAGGTGCCTTTTTGGCTTATGTCAATAAATCACTCGTTGTTGTCTGATCGTCAGGCAGGGATTAGTTTTTGCCGCCCTTGCGGCCGATTTCTTTGTAGAATTCCTTGTCGTGAGACTCGGAAGTGGCCTCGCCGCCTTTTTGACCGATCTCCTGATAGAATTCACGGTCATGGTTTTTGGAAGTGGCTTCGCCGCCTTTACGGCCGATTTCCTGATAAAATTCCTTGTCATGATTTTTGGCCGTTGCTTCCCCGCCCATACGACCTGCTTCTTCTCTGCTCATTTTACCGTTATTATCGTTGTTGCGTGCCATTTCAAATCACTCCTTGGAAAGTAGTTTTTTTGATTGATATAGATTGAACTAAAGTGTACCTCCGGACCCGAAGTCCGTACCCGCCTCTCGAAGAAAGCGCGGATGACGTTAGCCTTAGTTCACTCTATATTTAGTTGCGCGCATCCTTTACTTACCACGGCTTTCTTGGTGTGAAACAATTAAATTATGCAATCATTGGTAAATAACTTGCTTCAATTGTTACATATTGACAACCCTTCTTCCTCCGCTGACAATAGGGACAGACCAAGTAACGGAAAGGGGAAGAAAACATGCAGGAAAGTAACCTACCTGGATCACCCGAGCTTGTTACGTTCGGAGAAAGCATGGGGCTGTTCACGGCGCAGGATTCCCGCGGCCTGGAGTATGCTTCCACCTTACATAAATCCTTTGGCGGAGCGGAGAGCAACGTGGCCATCGGTGTCGCCCGTCTGGGTCGCACCTCTGGCTGGTTCGGGGCGCTGGGAAAGGATCCTCTCGGGGACATGATTTACAAGTCGATCCGCGGTGAAGGCGTCGACGTGTCGCAGACGGTGCGCGGCGTCGACGCGCCGACAGGCATGATGATCCGGGAAAATACGGCGGGCCGCACGTCGGTGTACTATTACCGGAAAGGCTCGGCGGCAAGCCGGATGCAGCCGGATCAGCTGAATGCTTCTTATATTGCCGGAGCCAAAATTTTGCACGTGACCGGCATCACGGCGGCGATCAGCCCGACCGGGCTTGCCTGCGTCGAAGCGGCTATAGACATCGCCGCGGCAGCCGGCGTCAAAATCAGCTTTGACCCCAATCTCCGCCTGAAGCTGTGGAGTCTGGAAGAGGCGCGGGGCGTGCTGCTGCGTTTAGCCGAAAAGGCGGATTACTTTTTACCGGGGCTCGACGAGCTGAAGCTGCTGTACGATACGGATGATGACTCGGCGATTTTTGCAAGCCTTTCCAAACTGAAAGCCGTTTCGATCGTCAAAGGCGGTCCTGATCTGACTTATGTGCTGGAACAGGGGAACGTAACGGAGGTTCCGTACTTCAAAGCCGATAATGTACTGGATACTGTCGGGGCAGGGGACGGTTTTTGTGCCGGCTTTATCGCCGGGCTATTGAAGGGCAGCAGCGCGGTTGAAGCGACCCGTCTGGGGAATCTAACCGGATCCATGGTTATTCAGGCCGTGGGCGATTGGGAAGCGCTTCCCACTTGGGAGCAGGTCGAGGCGAAGCTCGGCAACAAGGCGCATATCGAGAGGTAAGGGGTAAGTTTTTAGGAGCACCCTGGAAATAGACATCTTTCAGGCTTTTCCATATAATGAACACAAAGGAGCGGTCATTGTGAAAAAAATCCAGCTTTTGCAAAAAATTATCGATAACGGCGTCGTTGCCGTTCTGCGCGGAGATTCGGCCGATCAGGTGTTTGACATGGCGGAGGCGGCGATCGCTGGCGGCATCAAGGTCATCGAAGTTACGCTGACCGTGCCGGGAGCGCTGCATGCGATCGAGAAGCTCAGCAGGATGTACAGCTGGGAGACGAGCGACCCGGACAAATTCGCCATCATCGGCGCGGGAACGGTGCTGGAGCCTCAGACGGCGCGTGCTTCCATTATGGCGGGAGCCCAGTTTGTCGTCGGTCCTTCGCTTAATCCCGAAACGGTTAAGCTGTGCAATTTGTACCGCGTGCCGATTCTGCCGGGCGTCATGACGATCGCCGAAGTGCAGCAGGCACTCGAGCTCGGGGTCGACATCGTGAAGCTGTTCCCTGGCAGCCTGTACGATCCGTCCATCATCAAGACGATGAAGGGGCCTCTGCCTCAAGCAGACTTTATGCCGACGGGCGGGGTATCGTTGTCCAATCTCGGCGACTGGATCAAAGGCGGAGCGGTGGCCGTCGGTATTGGCTCGGACCTGACGAACGAGGCTGTAAAGACTGGGGATTTAAGCCATGTCCGCAGCAAAGCGGAGCAGTACATGGAGGCTTACCGCAAGGCGAAGTCAGAGCTGTAAACGGCCGGAATATTTTGAACGGAATGATGATCAAGTAAAACCCAAGCGTTTTGAATCAAACCCGATCGTAACGGGTACTACACCATACAGCCTGCCGTCCCGAATGTGGAGGCGGGCTTGGTCCCTTATTCCATATGAAGCGAGAAGCCGCGGATCGGATCAAAAGGACCAACACTTGTGGAGGTGCACCATATCGTGCAGAACATAGATACGCTTGCCTCTTGGATTGAACAAAGCGGCAATATCGTTTTTTTCGGTGGAGCGGGAACGTCGACGGAAAGCGGCATTCCCGACTTCCGTTCCGCCGCCGGGCTGTATCAGACCGAGCAGCATCTGCCTTACCCGCCGGAGCAAATGCTGAGCCGGTCCTTTTTTATGAAGCTTCCCGAGGTGTTCTTTGATTTTTACCGCAGCAAAATGCTCCACCCCGATGCGGCCCCGAACGGATGCCACCGGGTGCTGGCCAAGCTGGAGCAAGCCGGCAAGCTGAAGGCGATCGTGACCCAGAATATCGACGGACTGCATCAGAAGGCGGGAAGCAAAGAGGTGCTGGAGCTGCACGGCTCGGTTCACCGCAATTACTGCATGGGCTGCGGGGCGTTTTACGACCTGGAACATATCATGGCGACGAACAAGCTCGTTCCGCGCTGCCCGAGCTGCAGCGGGATCATCAAGCCCGACGTCGTCCTGTACGAGGAGCCCCTGGACCAGCAGGTGCTTTTCGGTGCGGTGGAGGCGATCTCCGAGGCGGATCTGCTCATCATCGGCGGCACCTCCCTGACGGTTCAGCCGGCGGCGGACCTGGTGTCCTATTTTCAGGGAAGCCGCACCGTTCTCCTGAATATGGATCCCACTCCATATGACCGCAAAGCGGATCTGCTGATCACGGAAAAAATCGGCGAAGTGATGGAGCAGGTGGAGCGGAAACTGGGTATTTAGTTAGTGGCAGTTGTGATACAGCGCAGCAAGCGTGGTAACAGCTTAGTCCAACCCTGGACCTACAGCCCGTGTAATCGGTTTCTTGTAAATGCCTTGCCAAGGATTTATGATGGTTCTAGAAGTCTATTAACCGTGAGAGAGAAGGGCGGATATCAATGGCATATACACCAAGCGAATCACGTTATGAAGAGATGACTTATAACCGCTGTGGCCGTTCGGGACTGAAGCTCCCGGCCATATCGCTGGGACTCTGGCATAATTTTGGCGGAATCAATACGTATGAAAATGCGCGGAACATGATCACCCGCTCGTTTGATTTAGGAATTACCCACTTTGATCTGGCGAACAACTATGGTCCTCCTCCAGGCTCGGCGGAAGAAACGTTTGGCCGGATTCTGGCCCAGGACCTGAAGAGCCACCGGGATGAATTGATTATCTCGTCCAAAGCCGGGTATTACATGTGGCCCGGACCTTACGGGGAGTGGGGATCACGCAAGTATCTCGTCTCCAGCCTGGATCAGAGCCTAAAGCGAATGGGTCTCGATTACGTCGATATTTTTTATTCGCACCGCTTTGACCCGGATACTCCACTGGAAGAAACGATGATGGCGCTTGACCATATTGTACGCTCCGGCAAAGCACTGTACGTCGGCATTTCGAATTATTCGGCGGAGCAGACGGCGGAAGCCGCCGCGATCCTGAAGCAGCTGGGTACGCCGCTCCTGATCCACCAGCCGAGCTATTCCATGCTGAACCGCTGGATTGAGAACGGCCTGCAGGACGTGCTGGACGAGCAGGGGATCGGCACGATTGCCTTTACCCCGCTGGCTCAAGGGCTGCTGACGAACAAATACCTGAACGGCATTCCGGAAGATTCGCGTGCCGCGAGCCCGTCGGTCTTCCTGAACGAGAGCAACATTACGCCGGACGTGCTTCGCAAGATTCGGGCGCTGAACCAGCTTGCCGCCGCCCGCGGCCAAAGCCTGGCCCAGCTGGCGCTGGCCTGGGTGCTGCGAGGAGGGCGCGTCACTTCTGCCCTGATCGGAGCCAGCCGTGTCAGCCAGATCGAAGACAACGTGGCTGCACTGAAGAACCAGGAATTCAGCAAAGAGGAACTGGACCGGATCGAAGCGATTTTGAAAACGGAAAGCGAATCCTGATTCTGCGTATATCCTGCGGATAAATAAGAGGCAGGTTCCGGTGACGGAAACTTAAGTCCATATTCGTTACTTTGCAAGCATAACCCGGATAATTCCAATCACCCGATTGCAGTCGACCTTACATGCACATGACTGGTTTGCATTCATTTTAAACGCATTAGCTTGCTTGCCTTGTCCCATCAGACAGAATAACCCGCTTGTATCGGGCCTAACTCACAATAACCCGCTTGTCTGCCGGAGGGCAGGGCATGCGGGTTATTGTGTGCCCTGGCGCTTAGGATCCGCGCTGGGAGTCCGGCCGTGCGGACGTTACAAGGTCCGGAGCCGTTACGACGGCGCGGTACGCCGTCGGGGACTGCCCGCACAGCCGCTTGAATTGGCGGGAGAAATACAGGGCGTCCGTCAGCCCGACGGAGGCGGCCACCTGCTCGATCGACAGCTCCGGCCGTTCGCGCAGCAGCTGGCGAGACTTATCGATGCGGAGCTTAAGCAAATAGGTCACCGGCGAACAGCCGGTTTCCTTCTTGAAAATCCGCGACAGATAGGCCCGGTTATAACCGAGGCTGTCGCACATTTGCTCAATGGAGACTGGATGGGCATACTGTGCCGACATATAGTGGATCATCTGCTTGACAGTCCGCTGTACCTGCGATTCTGTTCCCGTCAGCCGGGAATGGCTGGACAGGATATTCTGCGCTTCGGAGAAGATCAGATACAGATAGCCGAGCGACGCCAGATCGGCGCTTTCCTGCTTCGTATAGAACGTCTCCTGCATCCGTTCGATGGAGCCGGGGATCATCGTATCCCCGTCGGTAAAGAGCACCGGATGCAGCGGATCGAAGCCGGCATTCGCGAGGAGCCCCTGCGCCTCCCTGCCGGAGAAGGCGGTCCAGCGGTAGCGCCAAGGCTCGCTGGCGTCGGAGGCGTAACTGACCAGCTGGCCGGGATGAATGAGGAAGCAGCTTCCTTGTCCAAGCTCATAGGTGCGCTGCTCGGTTCGAAACGTCCCTTTTCCTTTTTCTACATAATGAAGCAGATAGTAGTCATAAATTTTTGGCCCGACGGCATGCACCGGCTTGGTCTGGCTCTCTCCCGCGAACAGCACGTGCAGCGGGCCGTCGACATGATATACGGGGTTTGAAGCAACGGAGTAGGTCTCCTGCGGAATCATCGATTCATCGATCCTTTCACAGACATCAAAATAAATGCAGTCATACTTACACCATTATAAGCTTTGAGGTCACATAAATCCATATCGAGTCAACATAATTGCATTAACGCGGACAGGAACTCCTTTTATAATGAAAGAGCAGAACCATAAGGAAAGGATGGGTGCATATCCCTATGACATCGGATACTTTATTGCAGCAATTCAAGACGAAATACGGTGAGAACAACGAGGAAGTACGTGTGTTTCATGCTCCGGGCCGGGTTAACCTGATCGGGGAGCATATCGATTATAACGGAGGTTATGTCCTTCCCGCGGCGCTGGAGTTCGGCACAACGCTGCTCATTCGGAAGCGCGAAGACGATGTGATTCAGCTGGCCTCTACGAATTTGCCTTATGAATACAAACTAACCGTCAAGGAAATCGGCAGCCACAAAACGGGCGAGTGGGTGGACTATGCCGTCGGCGTCATGGTCGAGAACGCCAATATCGGCTGTCCGGTCACGAAAGGCTATGACATCCTCTATCACGGCGATATTCCAAACGGCGCCGGATTGTCTTCCTCAGCCTCGATCGAAGTGGTCACTTCGTATGCGCTGCAGAAGATGGAAGGCTACAGTACGGACACCGTACAGATCGCGCTTCTGTCGCAAAAGGCTGAGAACCAGTACGTCGGCGTTAACTGCGGCATCATGGACCAGTTTGCGGTCGCGAACGGCAAGAAGGACCATGCGATCCTGCTTATGTGCGACACGCTGGAATACAAGCATGTTCCGTTCCGCACCGGAACCTACAAGCTGGTTATCAGCAATACGAACAAGCGCAGAGGCCTTGTGGATTCGGCCTACAACGAACGCCGCTCGCAGTGCGAAACCGCCTTGGCCCAGCTGCAGACGAAGATGCCATCGCTTCAGTATTTGGCCGGTCTGACGCCGGATCAGTTCGAATCGCTGAAGGATGCCATCGCCGATGGGACGGTTGTGAGACGCGCCCGGCACGTGGTCGAAGAGAACAAGCGGGTGCTGGACTCCGTGGAAGCACTGAAAGAGGGCGATCTGCAGGCATTCGGCCAGCTGATGAACGCTTCGCACGCCTCGCTGCGCGACCTGTATGAAGTCAGCTGCGAAGAGCTGGATGTCATGGTCGAAGAAGCGCAGCGGATCGAAGGCACGCTGGGCTCGCGGATGACGGGAGCCGGCTTTGGCGGCTGCACCGTGTCGCTCGTGCATGAAGAGGCGGTGGAACGGTTCATTCAGCAGGTCGGCGAAGCGTATCAGGCGAGAACGGGGCTCAAAGCGGATTTCTATGTGTGCAGCGCTGGAGACGGAGTCAAGGAACTGAAGGGGGATCACTAACATGGCTATTCTCGTAACGGGTGGAGCAGGATATATCGGGTCGCATACGGTAGCGGCTCTTCTGGAGCGCGGCGAGGAGGTTGTCGTGCTCGACAATTTGCAGACGGGGCACCGCGGCGCGCTGCTCGGCGGCAAGCTGTACGAAGGGGATCTGCGGGACAAGGCACTGCTGGCGCAGCTGTTCGCCGAGAACGAGATCGACGCGGTGATCCATTTCGCAGCGAATTCCCTCGTGGGCGAAAGCATGCAGAAGCCGGTGAAGTACTATGACAACAACGTCTACGGCACGCTCTGCCTGCTGGAAGCGATGGACGCGGCGAACGTGCGCCGGATCGTCTTTTCCTCCACGGCGGCGACCTACGGCGAACCTGAACGCGTGCCGATCGTCGAGAGCGACCGCACGCAGCCGACGAACGTGTACGGGGAGACCAAATTGATGATGGAGCGCATGATGTCCTGGTTCGACCAGGTGCTCGGCATCAAGTACGTGGCCCTGCGCTATTTCAATGCAGCCGGGGCGCATGACGGCGGCAAAATCGGCGAGGACCATCGTCCCGAAAGCCATCTCATTCCGCTCGTGCTGCAAACCGCGCTGAAGCAGCGCGAGAGCATCGCCGTCTTCGGCGAAGACTATCCGACCGCAGACGGATCCTGCGTCCGGGACTACATCCACGTAAGCGATCTGGCGGATGCGCACTTGCGGGCGGTTGATTATTTGCGCAAGGGCGAGGCCAGCAACGTGTTTAACCTGGGGATCGGGGAAGGCTTCTCCGTCAAGGAAGTCATCGAGACGGCGAAAAAGGTCACCGGCCTGGACATTCCCGTCGTCGTGCAAGCCCGCCGTGCCGGAGATCCCGCTGTGCTCGTTGCATCTTCTGAAAAAGCCCGCAATGTGCTTGGATGGAACCCTTCGCGTACCAAGCTGGAGGACATTATCGAGAGCGCCTGGAGCTGGCATCAAAGCCATCCTGACGGATACGGCAAAGAATAAGGGGGAAGCGCATTGAATCCACAGACTGACAACACGAATCCCTTAAAAGAACAAGCCTTGCAGGCGATCGACCGCCTCGTTCGTTTCGCGTTGGAACACCGGCTCATTCAGGCTGAAGACACCGATTACAGCCGCAACCTGCTGCTGGATATGTTCGGCGCAAGCGAGCCTTCGCTGAGCGAGACTGAGCCGGAGGCCGCGGACAGTCCGCAGCGGATGATCGATACGCTGCTGGATTACGCGTTTGAGATCGGACTGATGCCGGAGAATACCGACACCTACCGCGACCTGCTCGACGCCAAAATTATGGGCCTGCTCATGGCGCGGCCTTCGGAAGTAATCGCCGATTTCGAGCGCACGGCACGGGAGCAGGGAATCGAAGCGGCCACCGACCGGTTTTATCGGCTGTCGATCGACTCGAACTATATCCGGATGGATCGGGTCAGCAAAAATGTGTACTGGACGTATCCGTCGGAATACGGCGACATCGAAATGACCATAAACCTGTCCAAGCCGGAGAAAAGTCCGAAGGAAATCGCCATGGCCAAGCTGCTGCCGCCGCCGGTCTATCCCAAATGCCAGCTGTGCCGCGAGAACGTGGGCTATGCCGGCCGGGTGAACCATCCCGCGCGCCAAAACCTGCGGGTTATTCCGCTTGAGATGAACAACGAAAACTGGTTCTTCCAGTATTCGCCGTATGTGTATTACAACGAGCACTGCATCGTGTTCCACCATGATCACGTGCCGATGAAGCTGACGAAGGACAGCCTGCGGCGCCTGCTCGCTTTTGTAGACGTCTTCCCGCATTATTTTATCGGCTCCAATGCCGATCTGCCGATCGTGGGTGGGTCCATTTTGACCCATGACCATTTCCAGGGAGGGCGCCATACGTTCCCGATTCAGAACGCGCCGAAGGAAGCATCCTTCACCCACCCGCACTTTCCGGACGTGATGGTCAGCATCGTCAAATGGCCGATGTCTGTATTGCGGCTTACTTCGGCGGACAATACCGTCCTGCTGGAATGCGCCGATTCCATTTACGAGGCCTGGAAGCAGTACAGCGATCCGGAAGCCGAGATTTATGCTTTTACGGAAGAGGGCGGAGAGCGGGTGCCGCATAACACGGTGACCCCGATCGTCCATCGGACGCCGGACGGCGGATACGAAATGGACTTGGTGCTGCGCAACAACCGGACCAGCGAGGAGCATCCGGCGGGCATTTTCCATCCGCATGCCGAAATGCACCATATCAAGAAGGAGAACATCGGCCTCATCGAGGTGATGGGCCTGGCGATTCTGCCGGGACGGCTGAAGGAAGAGCTGGATCAGGTCGCGGATATTCTATCCGGAAACCGCGGGCTGTATGAAGCGCTTCTTCAGGACGACAACCATTCGCTTCAGGTTCACAAACCATGGATCACCCGCCTGGTGGAAGAACAGGGCATGGAGCGGGACAAAGCTGCCGCCGCGGAGTGGGTCCGCGAGGAGGTAGGACGCATTTTCGTGGAAATTTTGGGCCACGCCGGCGTCTACAAACGGACGGAGGCCGGGCAGCAGGCGTTCCGCCGCTTCCTTGCTTCGATGGGCTATACCAAGGCGTAATTTCTTATATTCGGGGGATGCGTCCCTCTATACAAACCGCTTATTCCCTGCACGGGAAGGGCGGTTTGTTTCTTCTGCGGCCGGAGGGTTATAATATTTAGGGCAACTTATTACATCATGGAGGCGAATCCGACAATGAAGGCATTTGAATTTCATAACCCGACCAAGCTGATTTTCGGCCAGGGTCAGCTGGATAAATTAAAAACCGAAGTTCCGAAATACGGGAAAAAAGTGCTGCTGGTATACGGTGGCGGAAGCATCAAGCGCTCCGGCCTGTACGACAACGTGCTTGCGCTGCTCAAGGAAATCGGCGCCGAGGTAACCGAGCTGGCAGGCGTAGAGCCGAATCCGCGCTTATCAACGGTACATAAAGGGGTGGACCTGTGCCGGACGAATGACATTGAGCTGATCCTTGCGGTTGGCGGCGGCAGCGTCCTGGACTGCTCCAAGGCGATTGCGGTCGGCGCCAAATACGACGGTGATATGTGGGACTTTGTAGAACGCAAAGCCGCTCCGCAGGCGGCCCTTCCGCTCGGCACGGTGCTGACGATGGCGGCGACGGGCTCGGAAATGAACGGAGGCTCGGTCATTACGAACGAGCAGACGAAAGAAAAGATGGGCTGGGGCAGCCCGCTTGCCTTCCCGGCATTTTCCATCCTGGATCCGGTGAACACGTATTCCCTGCCGAAGGACCAAACCGTTTACGGCATGGTAGACATGATGTCCCACGTGCTGGAGCATTACTTCCACCAGGAGACCAACACGCCGGTTCAGGACGGCTTCTGCGAAACGGTGCTTCGAACCGTCATCGAAACGGCGCCGAAGCTGATTAACGATCTGGAAAACTACGAGTACCGTTCTACGATCATGTACTGCGGCACAATGGCGCTGAACGGGGTGCTGAACATGGGCATGTCCGGCGACTGGGCGACCCACAATATTGAACACGCCGTATCGGCCGTGTATGACATTCCGCATGGCGGCGGTTTGGCCATCCTGTTCCCGAACTGGATGAAATATAACTTAAGCGTGGATCCGGGCCGCTTCAAGCGCCTTGCCGTCAACGTGTTTAACGTGGATCCGGCCGGTAAGAGCGACGAACAGGTTGGGGAAGAGGGCATTCAGGCGCTGCGCGATTTCTGGAGCTCTATCGGAGCGCCGGCCCGCCTGGCCGATTACGACATCGACGACAGCCAGATTGAAGTGATGGCCGAGAAATCGGTCCGCTTCGGTCCGTTCGGCAACTTCCGCAAGCTGAACAAGGAAGATGTCATCGAAATTTACAAAATGTCGCTGTAAGGCGTAATAGCCAAGGGGCTTTCCCAAAGGTCGATCCGACCGGGAAAGCCCCTTTTGCCGTTCCGCCGCTTATCCGGCGTAGAGGGTACAGGTTGATGACCGCACCCTTGATTGCTGAATAGACCGCTTACTTTGTACCTCCTGAGCCGGTTTGAATCTCCCGGTCTTGGTTCATGGGAAGGTTTCGCCGCATCCCATACCGGACCAACCAAATCGTCTTCATCATTCCCTTCAGTGCCAGAAGGATGGTGACTATCTTCAGCCAAAGGATGACGTCCGGCTGATAAATTTCCGCAATATGCCATACCGGCACGACCTGAGTCATGCTCAATATGAGCACAATAAACAAACCTGCGAATTCAAGAACCATGTTGGCTATCAATAATCTGAAAGACATTGCGGACAAGCCGGAAGGGGCAGTTCTCCATGGTCCAAGGCAGCGTCTGGCCGTTCGAGCAACCGTGTATAATAACCATGCACTGAGTACGATCATGATTCCGTTAGCAAGCAGGTATTTCTGCGAAATGCTTAGAAAAGGTCCGCCTGTCGGCTGCTCATTCAAGATGCTGATGACCCCGGTTGCAATGTGGGTCGTCGTGATGATGTGCGATTTGAATAATGTGGAATCGATCGCGTCAAGCACGTTAGCGAACACGATCACTCCCAATTGTTGTTCCGGCACAATATAAGCCTGGGCTTGGAAGCCGATCGAGCCGCCCGGCTGACCGATCACCGGCAAACCGTTAATACGTGCCGTCATCCAACCCATGGCGTACGTTCCTGGAGCAGGCTCGGTCTGCATTAGCCGAATTCCCTCCGGAGAGAGCGCGGACTTATTTTCAAAACGGCCGCCGTTGATTTGGGCTATCAAATAATGGCTCATGTCCTCCGCACTTGCATAGAGGTAGCCGGCGGGCGCATCCCCTGGAATATAAACATAAGGGCCATCGTAGGCAGCGTTGTATCCGAATATCCGCCGGTAGGGCGTAGCCAATCCGTGCTCAGCTGCTTCATCGAGTGTAGCGTAGCTGTGATCCATCGACAGCGGGCTGAAAATATGTTCCTTTACGTAGTCGCCATACGACTGGCCGGACACCTGCTGCACAATATAGCCGAGCAATACGTAATTTGCGTTCGAATACCTGTAGGGATGTTCGGTTGGCTTGGCCTCCTTCAAAAACTTTTTCGCATAAGACATGGCGTTTTTCTCCAGAGCGTCTTGATTGGAGTCGTTAATGCTAGACAGCGTGTTGCTAAAAGTGGAGATTTGGGAGAAGCCGCTTGTTTGGTTAAGCAGCTGACGTACTGTAATGAAGTCTGCACCGTTATACTTGGTAGGGATATAGCGCTGTATAGGCGCATCCAGGTCGATTTTACCGGATTCGGCAAGCTGCAGAACGGCCATTGCCGTCATCGATTTGCCGATGGAGCCGATTCCGAAAGGCGTTTCAGGAGTTACAGGACGGCCGGATGAATCGGCTTGACCATATCCTTTGACGTAAAGAATCCGATCCCCCTGTACAATCCCGAGAGCCAGCCCCGGAAGACGCTGCCGATTCATTTCACGGGCAATGTACGCATCCACTTCGGAAAAGACAACGTTTCCTGGTCGCTCTACTTTCGTGCTTTCCCCATCACGCGCTGATGCCAACAGGGGGAAAATGGACAGACCACATAACATTATGGCTGCCAATCTCATTTTCAACCTCATTTTCATCTTATCCCATCCTCTTTTCAACATGTTCTTATGAATGAATATTTTTAAGTTCATTCATCCCAAGCGAAAAAAAAGACCAACATCAATCATTGGTGATCTCTTGTTAGTCCCTGCATAATGAATTCCGCTAAATACAGTGTGATTTTCGGGAAATATTGAATTCCGATTTCTTCTTTGTGCATATCGAGGTAGACCAGCGAATCCAGGAAACCGGGCAAAAGCTCTTCCTCGATATCTTCCCTGATCTTACCCTGGGCCTTCCAGGTTTTAAATAATTCCATGTAAAAAGCACGGAAGGAATCGATATTTTTACTGCCTTCAGCTCTATAGTATTTTTCAAGTCCTTTATAAAAGTCCTTGCTGTACCATTCCTGCAAAATGGGGTTGGTATGAACAGCCTCAATATTGCGCATGATCAGTTGATTAATGACGTTCAGCGGCTCCTGATCCACATCGATCGATTCCATAAGCTGTTTCTTGAGGCTCTCATTTTCCTGGATGTAGATTTCCAGGAACAGCTGCTCTTTAGACGGATAGTAGTTATAGAACGTTCCAACGGCGATGCCGGCGGATTGGGCGATTTCTTTAATATTCGTTTGTTTGAATCCCTTCGTGCTGAACAAAGCCTTTCCGTGTATAAAAATGTCCGATTTGATATCCATGAGCCCTCAACCTTTAGAATGAATATTTTTAAATTCATTCACATTAAAACATACCGTTTCCCGGACTGTCAACCACACCCATTTTTTGTTGATGAGCATATTGCCGTAGGGATGGATGGTTACAAATCATAATTCAGCTTCTCCGTACAAGTATATTCCCGTCCTATGATCATGGTGTCCGTCCGGCATACTCGTTTTCATATATGCCCTGCACAAGTTCCAGCACCGGTTTGCCGGCTTCGGCATACTTCAACTCTGTGGGCTCGTTTTTCAACAGAAATACGCCGTTCAGGTTCTTGTGCTTGCCGAAAGCCGCTTCATACAGGAGCGAAGCGCCCTTGGAGGGAGGACTCATGACCAGCTTCATGGCTATTTTTATATACCAAGGCAGCCCGGCATTTTTTCCTTTCCGGATCGTATTGTTGCCCCCGGGGTCGGCGCTGCGGATCGTCAAGCCTTCGACGGCTGCCAAGGGGGCGGCTTCGCGGGTCCACAGCGACAACGCCAGCTTGGAAGCAGCGTAGGGACCGAACAGCTTCTTGAATGTGCGCGGAGAGGCCAGCTCTGCCGGCTGAAAGCGGCGGACCATTTTCATCGCCGAGGACGACGTGTTGATGATCGTTTTGAAGGAACCTTGCTTCATCAAATCTTTCAGCTCCATGAAGATGATATAGGGAACTACGGTTTGCAGTTCGAAATGCATCTCCCGTCCCTGCTTGGAATACACCAGCTCAGGGAAGCTGCCCCCGGCATTGTTAAACAGCATATCGATCTTGTCTTCCATGCTCTTGACCTCGTTCAGCGCCCGCTTTAAGGCGGAGAAATCGGCGAGATCGGCATTATATGGACGAAGCTGCCGGCTTGCGAGAGCTTTCTGGATCAAGGCGTCGTCGCCGGGGAAAGCGGAACGGACCAAGGCAAGGACGGTCCACCCTTCACCCAGCAGTCTGCGGGTCAGATCCAGGCCGATGCCGTTGTTTGCCCCGGTAATCAGTGCGATTGAGTTTGTTTTCATATGTGCCTCCTTGGAGATGATTAGATTTTGGATTTGCGGTAAAGCCACTCTACAACTTGTAGTCGGCTACAAGTCAATCCCCATTTTCGAACAATTTATCAGACTTGACCTGGAGTCAGCTCCAAGTTGTATGATGGTATGAACATCAGAAACGAAAGGGAAGAATGCCATGACTGATGCATATACGATCAAAGAAGCCGCGGAGCATACCGGCATCCCCGAAGAAACGATTCGCTATTACGAACGGATCGGGCTTCTGCCGCGCGCAGAGCGCAAACAAAACCGTCACCGGGTGTACCGGCCAAAGGACTTGGAGACGATGAGGCTGGTCACTTGTCTGAAGAAGACGGGCATGCCGCTGGAGGAGATGAAGCCGTTTTTGAAACTGTCCGTCGGCGATGACATCAGCGAGCATCCGGAGCTGCACGATTTGATTGTGGAGCATCGGGCGAAAATCAGGGAACAGATGGACTCTCTTCAGCAGATCCTGGATTTCATTGATTCGCAGATGATAGGAACAGCCCCTGAAGCGGAGTGCGGTTTGGCCGGCCAGCCGAAACGATTCGGCTTTCTGAATTTATAACCCTGAGCCAGGCGGAGGGAAAAGGAGGATTTTGGCGGAAAATCCCCGGAATTCTAACGAAAAAGGAAAATTTTGAAACAAATTAGGCACTTCTAACGTATACCCTTATATAGACAGTCAGGAATACGCACAGGGGGGAACGGAGGATGGAAACGCTTTATTGGAGCTGCCTGGCAGGCGGAATTATTTTTGCGGTGGTCAGCGTGGTGCTCGGTGATATTTTGAGCCATGCGCTGGATGGACTTCTCGATTTTCTGTCGGTTGACGTGCTGAAGCCGATGGTAATTGCGACGGCGGTGACCGTATTCGGAGGCGCAGGTATTCTGCTGCTGCGTTACACCGGTTTGCATCAGGGCTTAAGCGCACTTATTGCCGGAATCGGCGCCATTGGTGTGGCGGGTGTCGTCTATACGGTGTATGTCAGGCCGATGGAGAACAGCGAGAATTCCACGGGATATTCCATCCGCGAGCTCGAAGGCCGCATCGGTGAAGTTACGATTCCTATTCCGCCGGAAGGGTACGGCGAGGTGATGGTGAGGCTGGGAGCAGGCAATACGCTGCATATCGCCTCCAGTCTGGAGCGCCTTCCGCTGCCCGCCGGAACCCGTGTCGTCGTCGTGGATGTGCTGGACGGCGTCCTGCGCGTGACCAGACTGGAAGAGAGAAAAGGAGATGTGGTTTGATGACAGTGCCTGAATACCTGGTAATACCGCTGATCGTTATAGGGGTAATCGTCGTGCTTGGCTTGGCTTTCTGGGCCCGATACAAAACGGTGGGACCGGATGAAGCCATGATCGTGACGGGATCGTTTCTGGGAAACAAAAACATATCGGAGGACGAATCCGGACGGAAAATCAAAATCGTTCGGGGCGGAGGGGCTTTTATCCTGCCCGTCTTCCAGCAGTCGGAATTCATATCACTGCTCTCCCACAAGCTGGATGTGTCAACGCCGGAGGTGTACACGGAACAGGGCGTGCCCGTCATCGCCGACGGCGTGGCCATTATCAAAGTAGGCGGCTCGATTGAGGACGTCGCGACCGCGGCGGAGCAGTTCATCGGCAAGCCGATCGAAGCCCTGAAGGGCGAGGCGCAGGAAGTGCTGGAAGGGCATCTGCGGGCTATTCTCGGTTCGATGACGGTGGAAGAGGTGTACCGGAACCGTGACAAGTTTGCCCAGGAGGTTCAAGGTGTAGCGGCCAGGGACTTGAAGAAAATGGGCCTGCAGATCGTCTCCTTTACGATTAAGGACGTGCGCGACAAGCAGGGGTATCTCGACGCGCTCGGTAAACCGCGGATTGCTGCGGTGAAACGGGATGCGGAAATCGCCGAAGCGGAAGCGATGCGCGACGCGCGGATTCAGAAGGCGAACGCCGAGGAGCAGGGGCAGAAGGCCGAGCTGCTGCGCGATACGAACATCGCCGAAGCGTCGAAGGAGAAGGAATTGAAGGTAGCATCCTTTAAGAAGGAACAGGACACTGCCAAGGCGGAAGCCGACCAGGCGTACCACATTCAGGAAGCCCGCGCCAAGCAGACAATGGTGGAAGAGCAGATGAAGGTAGAGCTCGTTCGCAAGGAGCGGGAGATCGACCTGCAGGAGAAGGAAATTCAGGTGCGGCAGAAGCAGTACGATGCCGAAGTGAAGAAGAAAGCGGACGCCGACCGGTATGCGGTTGAAGTGGCGGCCGAAGCCGACAAGGCGAGAAAAATGCTGGAGGCTGAGGCGCTGCAGTACTCCATCGAAACCCAGGCCAAGGCATCGGCCGAGCAAAAGCGGCTGGACGGTCAGGCCATTGCCGACGCAGAACGGGCCAAAGGTACCGCCGAGGCGGAAGTCATCCGCCTGCGGGGTCTTGCGGAAGCCGATGCGAAAGAGAAACTGGCTGAAGCCTTCCAGAAGTTCGGCGAAGCGGCCATCCTCGATATTATCGTGAAAATGCTGCCGGACCTGGCGGGCAAAATTGCCGAGCCGATCGCTTCCATCGACAAGCTGACGGTGGTGGATACCGGCAAGGGAGAAGGCGCGGCACGCGTGAGCAATTACGTCACAGAGCTGATGTCGACGGCTCCGGAAATGCTCAAGAACGTGTCCGGCATCGATGTGGAGAGCCTCATTCAAGGCTTGACCGGGCGGAAAACGCCTCCGGCTGCATCCGCGGCGCCTGCGGCCGCGCAGCAGGATTTGGTTACCCTCGAAGCAGGAGCAACGAAGGAATGAAGGAACTTTATGCGGGCTAACCGGCGATGAGCTGCCGAATTGACGGCATGCAAAGACGCGGGTATCCCCGCCCTCGATTAGACCGTAAAGGAAAGATCGTTTAAACGGCGGCTCGCTTGGGGTATTTTTCCAAAGCGAGCCGCCGATTTAGTTTGGGGTTTTGTCAATAGCATGCGTGTAACGGCCACACGGGATATCGAAAGATCTTTTAACGCGAATTGGAAAAGCGATATGAAGAAGCGAAATGGAAAGCGGAATGAAAGCGGAATGAAAAAGCAAAATAGAAAAGAAGCCGGTCTCCTGCTGCGGACCGGCTTTTAGGGCCATCAGTTCCCATGTTCATGGATGACATTACAGCAGCAGTATCGCCGCACCCATCATCGGGGTGATGACCATGCATGTTTTCAGCCAACGGGCGGGAACGAGCTTCGTGAACTTCGCTCCAATGTAAGAGCCGACCATCGTGCCGCACACCACCGCGATGAGCAGCCGGAAATCCAGGTATCCGATCGTAAAGTAGCCTGCTCCGCCCGCCAGCGCAATCGGAATGATGACCATCATCGTCGTTCCTGCCGCATAGCGCATCGGCATGCCGAGCAGCAGCATGAGCCCCAACTGGATGAACGGCGTGGAACCGATGCCGAACAGGCCGGACAGCATGCCGGTAACAACGCCGATCAGCAGCGCGCACGCCCAATACCGCAGTCCCTTGGCGGCAGGCGGAGCCTGGTTCCCGGACGCATCCGGCCGACGCGAGACGACCGCCATCCGCAGCCATAACGCGAGCCCCGAAGCGAACAGCATGCCGGAAGTCATCCAGCCCAGTTTATCCTCCGGAATAAGCGTTGACCAGCTGGAGCTGACCCACGCCCCCGCCGCTCCGGCCAAACCGACGACCGCGCCCGACTTCAGCAGCATATTTCCTTCACGGTAGTGGCTGACGGAACCGGAAAGGGATGAGAAGAACATCGCCGCGAGGGCGGTTCCCAGCGCGATATGAATCGGATATCCAAACACAACGGTCAAGATCGAGATGATAAAACCGGAGCCGCCCGCGCCCACGAAGCCAAGGAGCAGACCGAGCAAAATCATTACGGCAGAAATATCGATCAGCTTCATCAGTCCATCCTCCACACCTGATGGGGAATGCCGATCCCAGCCGGTTCCGGCAGGTCATCATCAACGCGGCTGGCCGTGTCCAGCACCATGATGGCCGGTCTCGTCCCATAGACCGGCCATGCAGGCAGCGCGTCGGTATTGGGATTCCCGCTTCGTACGAACGCGACCCAGGCTTTCCGCATACTTCTTGTAAGTGGGTATTGCTCGGCGGGTACTGCGTACGGATCGCCGGCTGCAAGGGCAGCCGGGGGCTGCGCTTCCGGATCCCAATGAATAAGGCTGCCCTCATAGCCGTGCGTCGCTCCGAGTACACTGCCGGCGTGAAGCCGGTACATCCATACCGGGGTTTCCGAGGAAGCGAGGGCCTGTGCAAACTGCAAAGCCCCAATCGTGTACAGATGCTCGGTTAACGTCGTACACCACGCAGCGGCTGGGGACATCGCCCCGGCATAACGCTGATAGGCATCCCATACGGCGGGAGCATGGCGTCCAAAAAATCGGTCAAGCGGTTCCATGCCTGGGGACTGGAGTGTGGAATCGTCCCGGATGAATATCGATGCTTCATTTTCGTTCGTGCCGATCAGCAGCGGCGGCAGACCGGCGCTCGCCGCAATGCCTGCCAATGGATCCAAGGGAATAACCTGACCGTCCGCCACCGGGCCGAACATGTGCAGGCCGCGCGACGTGTCCGATCCGACGGCGGACTGCGCTTCGATGAGCTGCTCGAACGGAAGCTCCAGCAGCGGGCTTGGATCTGAACCGGACAAGCCCAGCTCTTCGAGGATCCGGAGGGTGGTGACGTTGGCGGTGTGCCGATCCCGGATCGCTTGGGTGGCCCCGCTCTGTGCCACTGCCCGGTGGAATAACCCTCGTGCCGCTTCCATGGCATAGAGCGAAGCGGTGCACTTGGCACCGGCGGAATTCCCGATAACGGTCACGCGGGCCGGATCGCCTCCAAAGGCGGAAATGTTACGCTGGACCCACTGCAGCGCGGCCGCAATATCGAGCAGACCGTTGTTTCCCGAGGCTGCATATTCCTCCCCCAGCACCTCACCCAAGTGGAGGAAGCCTAATGCGCCAAGGCGGTAATTGACCGATACATAGACGATGCCATCCTCCGCCGCATGCCGCAAACCGTCGCAGTCGGCGCCGCTGCCCGATACGAATCCGCCGCCATGAATATACACCAGTACGGGCATCGGTTCTTTTTCACATCCCCGGGTCCACACGTTCAAATACAAGCAATCTTCAGACCGTATACGTGTAGTCCCTCCTGACGGATCGGTCTGCTGGGGGGCGAGAGGGCCGAATTGATCGCATTTCTTCACGCCCGGCCATGATTGCGCAGGCGCCGGAGGCTGAAATCTACGTTTGCCCGTCGGCGGTGCTGCATAGGGAATGCCCCGAAATACATAGGCTCCTTGTAAAGGTACTCCTGAAACTTTGCCTGATGCGGTTTGTACGATCAAGGTGCTCGTCTCCTCTTCCTATTGATTTGTGAACTATTATAACTTGTTTATCCCATGAACTATAATATATATTGAATTATATTTATCATAACTTATAGGTTATGTTAAAAAGGAAAGAGGGATCTGGATTGGAGCTGCTGCAGTTAAAATACTTTCAGGTTGCCGCCCGGATGCAGCATATGACCCAGGCAGCCCGCAGCCTGCATATTTCGCAGCCAGCGCTCAGCAAAATGATTGCCTCGCTGGAAGTCGAGCTGGGAACGAAGCTGTTTGAGCGGGAGCCTAAAAGCATACGGCTGAACGAGCGCGGCAAGTTATTTTTGCGTCAGGTGGATATTGCCCTGCAGGCCCTTGAAGACGGCAGGCTGCAGCTGCAAGACCTCGGCGGTTCCGCTTCTCCGGCCGTTACACTCGACGTCCGCGTTTCCTCGCATTTACTGCCGGACCTATTGGCCGATTTCCGCAAAGAATGCCCGGCCGCCGAGTTCCATTTGCTGCAGCATTCCACGTTCGAAGGGGCGGCGGGCTTCGACCTTTGCCTTTCCGACGGAGCCGAACTGCCGCCAGGAACAACGTCGCTTTCTTTGCTGGAAGAAGAAATTTTCGTCGCGGTTCCCGCGGACCATCCGCTCGCTGGCCGTACGCAAGTCGGCTTGAAGGAGCTGAGGGAAGAGAGCTTCATCACGCTGCCCCCGGGCAAATCGCTGCGCGAAACGACGGATGCCTTTTGCCGCCTCGCCGGCTTCACTCCACGTGTCCGGTTTGAGAGCGACGACCCGGCCATGGTTCGCGGTTTGATCCGGGTCGGTCAAGGCGTTGCTTTTTTGCCGGCTATTACTTGGGGGGGTTCAACTGGGCCGGACGTCGTTCTGCTGCGGCTCGAAGAAAGCTGGTGCAAACGCTCGATTGCCTTGTCCTGGCCGCAGGAACGGTATTTGACGCAAACGGCTGCGTCATTTCGCGATTTTGCCGTGAACTATTTCGCCAGGCTGGCTGCATCGCATCCACAAGATATGGGTCGGGGCGGTTAAAACAGGGAATGCACGGTTCCATGTCCGCCCGGTTTGACGAATCGGCTGATTTCTGATATTTTTTCTGTCTGTCAGAGATGATAAACTTATCAGGCGTCAGCAAACGAGGTGCATAGTGTGAGTAGTCTGCAAGTGAGCAAGGTGTTAAATAACAATGTCATCATTGCCGAGCATCCCCAGCACGGTGAGGTGGTGGTCATCGGCAAAGGGATCGGCTTTAATCGGAAGACCGGGCAGGCCATTCCGCTGGCTGAGGTAGAGAAGATGTTTATTTTGACCAAGCCGGAGGAGCAGGAGCAGTACAAGCAGCTGCTGCCCCAGGTCGACGAGAAACTGATTGAAGCGGTCAACGAAATATTGCTGCATGCCGACCAGACAAGCTCAGGGGCCTTGAACGAGCATGTCCATATCGCACTGACGGATCACATCGCATTTGCGATCAAGCGCATGCAGCAGGGCATTTATATCCATAATCCCTTTTTGTACGAGACGAAAGAAATGTATCCCGAGGAGTTTCGGATGGCGGAATTCGCCGTCCGGCTGATTCATCAGAAGCTCGGCGTGGACCTGGGTGAAGAGGAAGCCGGATTCATCGCCTTGCATATCCACGGCGCGCTGACCAACCAGCATATTTCCGAAGTGCGCAAGCATTCCGAGCTGATCAGCGATCTGGTCCACATCGTGGAGACGGAGATGGACTTCCGGGTCCCGCGGGATTCGCTCGACTACTCCCGCCTGATTACGCACCTTCGCTTTGCTTTGGAGCGAATCCGCAGAGGCGAGGCCGTGGAGGAAACGGACACGCTCGACGCCTTGATGCAGCGGGAATACCCGGATACGTACCGGCTTGCCCAAGAGCTGACCAAAGTGATGGAGGAGCGCCTCGGCCGGCCCGTATATCCAGCGGAAGTGGGATATCTGACGATCCATCTCCAGCGTCTGGTTCACAAAAAGCAGGGGCGCGTGGATTGATCGCGTGCGGCGTGCAGCGCCTTTGATGGCGTATGGTCCCGCCGCTTTCACTTTTAAAGGAGCGCAGGCGCCTTTTTCGAATATCAAGCGCTTGCAACTTGGCGGGATGGGTGCTACAATACTGACTGTAATGAACCCAATTGAACATGCATACGTGTTACTGATACGATCAGGCATGAGTAAACCTGTAGATCTTGGTTGTTTTGCCCATTACTGGGGCAATCTATCGCTTAGCGGTAGAAACCAGGATCCCGAGCGGATACTCATGCCTTTTTGGTATTTACAAAATTTCAGCAGAAAGCAGGATGATCATCATGCAGCAAACGTTTAAAATTATCGATGAAGACGGAATTCATGCGCGTCCGGCGACGGCGCTTGTCAATACAGCTACCAAATTCAAGGATACGGAGTGCTTTGCCGAATCCGGCGGGAAAAAGGTCACTTTAAAATCGATCTTGGGCGTTCTGTCCCTGGACCTGGAGCAGGGCGACATCATTTCGCTGATCGCGGAAGGCGGCGATGAACGCGCGGCGCTGGAATCGCTTGAGCAGGTCATGGTAGGCGAGGGGCTGGGCGAGGTTCATGAATAATATCAAGGGAATCGCGGCGTCATCGGGAATTGCGATCGCCCGCGCATTCATCTTGGAGGATCCAGATTATGCGGTAACCCGCAAGCAGGCGGATGACGTTCTGGCTGAGCTGGCCAAGCTGGATGATGCGCTGGCCAAGTCCCGGGCGGAGCTTGAGGCCATCAAGGAGCGGACGCTGGCGGAATTGGGCGAGAAAAAGGCCGAAATTTTCGAGTCGCATCTGCTTATATTAAGCGACCCGGAGCTCATCGACCCGGTGAAGGACAAAATCCGGAGCGAAGCAGTCAGCGCGGAATATGCCCTGGATGAGACGGCAGCGCAGTTCATCCGGATGTTTGAAAATATGAAAAGCGCTTATCTTCAGGAACGCGCCGCGGATATGCGGGACGTGACCAAGCGTATTCTGAAGCATCTGCTCGGCCTTCAATACGTTAGCCCGTCGGAAATCGACGAGGAAGTGATTGTGATCGCCGAGGACCTGACCCCATCGGACACGGCCGGCTTAAACCGCAAGTTCGTGAAAGGCTTTACGACGAATATCGGCGGTCGAACGTCGCACTCGGCCATCATGGCACGTTCGCTCGAAATCCCGGCGGTGGTCGGCACGAAGAGCGTTCTGGACTCTGTGCAAAACGGCGAGCTGGTGATCGTGGACGGGATCGAAGGAAATGTCATCATCGGCCCGACTGATGAGGTTATCGCCGAATACACGTCGAAGCAGCAGGCATACGCCAAGCAGATGGAGGAGTGGAAGCAGCTCCGTACGGAACCGACCGTCTCGAAGGACGGGGTCCACGTGGAGCTGGCGGCCAACATTGGTACGCCGAACGACGTGGCGGGCGTCCTTGGCAACGGCGGCGAAGCAGTTGGATTGTACCGGACCGAGTTTCTCTACATGGGCCGCGACAAGCTGCCGTCGGAGAACGTGCAGTACAACGCCTACAAGACCGTATTGGAGCAGATGGAAGGCAAGCCGGTGGTCGTGCGCACGCTGGATATCGGCGGTGACAAGGAGCTGCCGTATATGGATCTGCCGAAGGAGATGAATCCGTTTCTCGGATTCCGCGCGATTCGCCTCTGCCTGGACCGGCAGGACATCTTCCGGATTCAGCTGCGGGCACTGCTGCGGGCCAGCGTGCACGGCAACCTCCGCATCATGTTCCCGATGATCGCCACGCTTGCCGAGTTCCGGGCAGCCAAGGCCGTACTTCTGGAAGAGAAGGACAAGCTGGCGGCGGAAGGCATCGCTGTCGCGGACGACATCCAGATCGGGATCATGGTCGAAATTCCGTCGACGGCCGTTCTGGCGGACGTATTCGCCAAGGAAGTGGATTTCTTCAGCATCGGCACCAATGACCTAATCCAGTACACGATGGCCGCCGACCGGATGAACGAACAGGTATCGTACCTGTATCAGCCCTATAATCCGGCGATTCTTCGCCTGGTCAAAATGGTCATCGACGCCGCGCACCGCGAGGGCAAATGGGTCGGCATGTGCGGCGAAATGGCCGGAGACGCCGTAGCGATCCCGATTCTGCTCGGCCTCGGACTTGACGAGTTCAGCATGAGCGCCTCGTCCATTCTTCCGGCACGAAGCCAGATCTCCAAGCTGTCCCGGGCGGACATGGAGCGTCTCGCCGAACAGGCGCTTCAGCTCAGCACGGCGGAGGAAGTGACGCAGCTGGTGCAGAGCGTTCAGTAGTGGATGGTTCCGCATGTGGCCGGAGGGGCTTTAGAAAGCTCTCACGATTGACTACCATCCTTTTTTACCAACCTCAGCTTCGTTATGTTTTGCACGCATAACGCATATCTTTATCCAAGTTTGGCCGGTATTCTTCGGAATGCTGGCTTTTTTTCATGTGGGTATATCTCCGCATTACAGAAGTATATAAAAAAGAACACCCTCAAAAGGGTGTTCTTGGGTATTCTCTCCACGATCTGAATTCGAATTAAATCCAAATCCAAATCCGAAATCTGAAAATCAGCTGCAGGCGCAGTTCAGCACCGGCTTGCGTGCCGCGGTCGTTTCGTCCAGCCGTGTCACCGGCGTGTCGTACGGCGCGTTCAGCAGCAGCTCGGGCTGCTCCTCCGCTTCTTTTGCGATGCGGATCATCGTGTCGATAAAGGCGTCGAGCGTGTCTTTGCTCTCCGTTTCCGTTGGCTCGATCATGATGCACTCTTCCACGTTAAGCGGGAAGTAAATGGTCGGCGGGTGATAGCCGAAATCGAGCAGGCGCTTCGCCACGTCCAGCGTACGGATGCCGTACTGCTTGAGGGGCGAGCCCGACATGACGAATTCATGCTTGCAGACGCCCGGATACGGAACGTCAAAGTAAGGAGCGAGCCGGCTCATCATATAGTTGGCATTCAGCACGGCGCACTCCGATACGCGGCGCAGACCTTCCGGGCCGTAGCTGCGGATGTAGGTATAAGCGCGGACGAGAATGCCGAAGTTGCCGTAGTACGCTTTGACCCGCCCGATGGACTGGTCGCTGCCGCCTTCGAGCGTATATTTGCCTGCAGCCGTTTTCGATACGAGCGGACGAGGCAGGAACGGAACCAGGCGGCTCTTCACGCCGACCGGACCGGCTCCCGGACCGCCGCCGCCGTGCGGCGTGCTCATCGTTTTGTGCAAATTCAGGTGCACGACGTCAAAGCCCATGTCTCCCGGGCGGGTGATGCCCATGATCGCGTTGGAGTTGGCTCCGTCGTAGTACAACAGGCCTCCGGCTTCATGGACGATGGCGGCAATTTCCTGGATTTGCTCTTCGAACAGGCCGAGCGTGTTCGGATTGGTGAGCATCAGCGCCGCGGTGTCGCTGCCGACAGCGGAACGCAGGGCGTCGAGGTCGACGAGTCCTTTGTCGGTCGACGGGATCGTGATCGTCTTCAGACCTGCGACGGTGGCGCTGGCCGGATTGGTGCCGTGCGAGGAATCCGGCACGATGACCTTGTCGCGCTGCTCGCCGCGGCTTTCATGGTAGGCGCGGATCATCATGAGTCCGGTCCATTCTCCGTGCGCGCCGGCAGCGGGCTGCAGAGTCACGGCGTCCATGCCGGTCAGTCCGGCCAAATCGTCCTGCAGACGGTAGAGCAGCTCAAGCGCGCCCTGAATGCTGTCCTCCGGCTGGTACGGATGGATTTTGGCAAAGCCCGGGTAGCGGGCGACATCTTCGTTCACTTTCGGATTATATTTCATCGTGCAGGAACCGAGCGGATAGAAGCCGTTGTCCACCCCGAAATTGCGGCGGGACAGCTCGGTGTAGTGGCGGATGACGTCCACTTCATACACTTCCGGCAGCGCGGCCGGCTCCGACCGCAGCATCGAGCTTGGGATTAGCTCTTCCGTTTCCACTACAGGGACGTCAAAGTCGGGTAAAGAGTAGGCAATCCGTCCAGGATGGCTCAACTCGAAAATCAACGCTTTTTCCTGAATCATATGCAGCCCTCCAGCGCTAGAGCGAATTGGTCAATCTGTTCTTTGGTGCGTCGTTCCGTGACGGCAATCAGCATATGTCCTTCCAGTTCGGAATAAGCTCTGCCGAGGTCATAGCCGCCGAGGATGCCTTTCTGCAGCAGCTTCGAATTGACTCCGGCCACGCTGGTTCCTTCCGGCAGCTTAATGACAAATTCGTTAAAGTACGGGGACGTGAACGGCACGCTTACCCCTGAAATGCTGCCCAGCCGGCGTGCGGCGTAATGGCTCTTCTGGAGATTCAGCTGTCCGATCTCGATCATGCCCTGCTTGCCCATGACCGACAGGTACACGGACGCGCAGAGGGCGAGCAGCGCCTGGTTGGAGCAGATGTTGGACGTCGCTTTCTCGCGACGGATATGCTGCTCGCGGGCCTGCAGCGTCAGAACGAAGCCGCGCTTGCCGTTCCGGTCGACCGTCTGGCCCACGATCCGTCCGGGCATGCGGCGCATATGGTCCTGCGACACAGCAAAGAATCCGCAGGTTGGCCCGCCCAGGGAAGAAGAGATGCCAAGCGGCTGCGCGTCGCCGACGACGATATCGGCCCCAAGCTTCCCCGGCGCTTCGAGAATGCCGAGGGAGATCGGGTTGGTGCTGACGACCATCAGCCCTTTGCTGGCATGGATGAGGTCGCTGATGGAGGGCAAATCCTCGATCGCTCCGAAGAAATTCGGGCTCTGCACGAGCACGGCGGCCGTCTGGTCTGATACGGCTTCGGCCAGCTCAGCCAGGTTGGTGACGCCGTTTGCGGAAGAGACCTCCACGACGTCGAGTCCGAGCCCTTTGGCATACGTGCGGACAACTTGACGGGCTTCCGGATGCACCGTGCTGGACACGAGCAGCTGCTTGCGCTTTGTGGCGGCGCTGGCCAGGGAGCCGGCTTCGGCGAGGGCGGTGGCCCCGTCATACATACTGGCATTTGCGACGGCCATGCCGGTCAGCTCGCAAATGTAGGACTGAAACTCGAAGATCGCCTGCAGCTCGCCCTGACTGATTTCGGGCTGATATGGTGTATAGGCCGTGTAAAATTCGGAGCGGGACACGACATGATTGATGACCGAAGGAATGTGATGGTCGTAAATTCCCGCACCCAGAAAGCTGGCATACTGGTCGGTGTTGGCATTTTTAGCGGCAAGCTCCGACAGGTGTGTCGTCAGCGCATATTCATTCAGTCCGGAAGAAACGGGCAGTTCGCCTTTGAATCGGATTTCCTCAGGAATGTCCTTGAACAGGTCTTCGAGGGAGGAGACGCCGATCGTCTTCAGCATTTCCTGCTGGTCCTGTTCGGTCATGGGCAGATAACGGTGTTTCAAGTGGAGTCAGCTCCTTTAGGTTAGGTTGAAAATCGTACTGTGCTGCGTTGGCCCAGCGATTTATTTTCGCTCGCGTTTGTAGAAAGGGGTGCTCACGACCTTGGCTTTGAGCCGCTTGCCCCGGACATCAACTTCCACTTCGGTTCCAAGGGCGGAATAGCCGTTTTGCACGAGCGCGAGACCGAGATTGCGCTTCAGCGTCGGGGACTGGGTTCCCGTAGTCACTTCGCCGATCTGCTCATCTCCCGCATATACGGGATAATGGGAACGTGGGATGCCCCGGTCGATCATTTCGATGCCGACCAGTTTGCGCGGCACGCCCGACTCCTTCTGCTGCTGCAGGGCCGCCTTGCCGATAAAATCGGCCGCTTTGCCCAGCTTGACGAAGAAGCCGATGCCGCCTTCGAGCGGGGAGATGTCCTTGGACAGCTCCTGTCCGTACAGCGGCAGCTTCGCTTCGAAGCGAAGCGTGTCGCGGGCGCCGAGCCCCGCCGGAATCAGGCCCGCGCTCTCGCCCTGCTGAAGCAATCCGCTCCAGACCGCAGGAGCATCCTGTGCGGCCAGGTAGATCTCAAAGCCGTCTTCCCCGGTGTAACCGGTGCGGGATATCAACGTGCTTGCGCCGAACAGCTTCACATTTTGGATAAAATGAAACGGGGCGAGCTGCCCCAGATCGGCATCGACGAGCGGCTGCAGCACCGTTTCAGCCTTTGGCCCCTGAAGAGCCAGCAGCGCGGTGCCGTCCGACTCGTTCACCATGTTCACGCCGGCCGGCCGGTGCTCCTGAAGCCAGGCCCAATCCTTGTCGATGTTGGAGGCGTTCACGACCAGCATGTAGGACTCCTCGCCGAGCTTATAGACCAGCAGGTCGTCGACAACGCCCCCGTCCGGATAGCACAAGGCGCTGTACTGCGCCTGCCCCGGCTCGAGAACCGATACGTCATTGACGGTCACGAGCTGGAGAATGTCCTCCGATCCCGGGCCGTCCACCTTGAATTCGCCCATGTGGGAAACGTCGAAGAGCCCGGCAGCCTCGCGGACAGCCTCATGCTCTTTGTGGATGCCGCTGAATTGGACGGGAAGCTCCCATCCGCCAAAATCGATGCAGCGGACGCCGGGAACCTGCGCATAGAGAGGAAAAAGCGGTGTTCTTTTTAATTCGGACATGAGTCACCTCGGTTTTCACGTGTTACCACGGATTGTTTAGGCTTTTCATCACAAAAAGTTCTTTCATGCAGCGCAAAAAGGACAGGGCGAAAGAATAAGCATGCGCCCTACGCACACTTTCTTTCAAGCTCTGTCCTTGGTACCTGAGAGTTACCTTACTACGGATGCCGGTGAATGGAGCGGCCCGGGACTTCACAGGCGAAATTCGGGCCCCACATCAACCCCGGGCAACAAGCAAGTTTCCCCTTGGGTGATTCTTACGTTCAGAATTCTCTCCAGAGATGCGTCCGGTAATCGTCCTTTTGCCTGAGAGATTCACCCGGGTCCGGGCTTACTCCTTCGGCGTTACTGCTCGGCAGTAATCTCTCCCATTACCATCATCCGCTATACGATTGTTTGTTCACGACATCATAAAGCTCGAATCAAATGTTCGAGTTCGTTCTATATATTATTAATACTCAAAGTACAAACTCGTGTCAACAACATTATCATAATGCCTATTTACGAATATTACAATGAGTTTATGTTTATAATGTTCGATTTTAGGTGTTTTGATCTAGGTGGAACCTCCAGGGGGATTTTTCGTCCCTGAGCTGCCTGCCGGGAGTGAAGCAAATCAGGATGTATGAGGAGGAGCTGTGATGATGAAGAACATTGTAGGCGTCGATATGGGATGTACGAAAATGCTGATGGTTGCCGAGGCGGATGGACAGCTTGTCGAGCACAAGGTCCCCACCGGGCTGGATTGTTCTCTGGAATATCTGGCGGGTGAGATTGACCGTTTTATTTCAGGGCTTCCGTATGAGCCGGAGGGGCTCGGCATCGCGCTTCCGGGACTCGTTGAGGGAGACCGCCGTCTGCAGTTTTCCGATATCCGCGCGCTGTGCGGGGTGACGTCAGACGATTTTGCCAAAGGCCGTTTTCCCTGCCGGCTGATCAATGACGTGAAAGCGGCGACGGTTGCTGAAGCGGCCAATTATCCGGAAAAGGATACGGTCGCGGTGATCATGGCCGGCTCGGGGCTGGCGCTCGGGGTCTATTCCAAACAGCGGATGTATACCGGCGCTGGCGGGTTTGCGGGAGAGCTGGGCTACACCGTCATTGCGACTGAAGCCGGGCCGCGCAAGGTGGACGAATTGGCGGGCGGCATCGGCATTCTCACTGCGGCAGGCTGCGATATCGACGCCTTCCTTGCCAAGATCCGGGATGGGGACGGCGATTCGTTGGCTTTGCTTGAACGTGCCGGCTTTTACTGCGGGCTGGCGATCACCAACGTGCTGCATCTGTTTAACCCGGACGTTCTGGTGATCGGCGGCAGCACATCCACGTACCCGGGATATATGGACAGCGCATTGCGGACGGCCGAGAAGCATACGCTGCCGGACATGTTCAAAGCGTGCTCCTTTGCATCTCCGAAAGACGTCAAACGGATCGTGGCGCTCGGAGCGATGCAATTTTTGCGCACGGGAATGGAGTTTTAGACGAGGCCGCATATGTTATATTGACACCCGTATTCGCTCTGCTTTATTCTTAGTTCAGAGTTTGGAAAAGTAGAGCGGACGCTTGGAAAGTAATTGAATATTCAGCGGATGAACGCGCGCGGGAGAGACCGCCCATCGTATAAGGGCGGCACCGAAGGAGCAAGCTGCAGGTAGGCACATGCAGGCAGCTAATCTCTCAGGTACAAGGAACCGCCGCGGGACGCGGCTCTGGAGAGAGCTATACGGCCACCCAAGGGGAACGCGGCGCACCATGCCGCACAAACTCTCAGGTACAAGGGACAGAGAAAAGGTGCTGACGCCTTTTTTGCTGTCCTTTTTTTTGTCCAGCCCATCGCAAAGCGCGTCGAAAATAGCTAACGGGGAGCGTAGAACCAAGTGAGATTTAAAAATGTGTTTTCCATCATCGGTCCCTCCATGGTAGGGCCATCCAGCTCGCACACCGCGGGAGCGGTACGCATCGGCAGAGTGGCACGGCAGCTGCTGGGCTGCCAGCCGGAGACGGCCAAGATGACGCTGTTCGGTTCTTTTGCTGAGACGTATTGGGGGCATGGAACCGATTTGGCGCTGACTGCCGGGCTGATGGATTATGAAACGGATGATCAGCGGATTCCGCAGGCTGACGTGCTGGCCGAAGAAGCCGGCATGACCCTGGAGTGGGTTCAGGGCCGGGGCAATGGACCCCATCCGAACTCGGTCAAAATCCAGCTGACCGGGGGCGGACGGACAGCTGAAATCGTAGCGGCCTCGATTGGCGGCGGGACGATCGCGGTGTATTCGGTGAACGGTTTTGACGTGCAGATCACGGGCGAATACCCGACCCTGGCGGCGAAGCATTCCGACAGTCAGGGAGTTCTGGCCAACATGACCGCGCTGCTGAGCCGGGATGGATATAATATCGGGTATATGGATGTGGACCGCAAGGGCCGCAGCGGGGATGCGATGACGGTGTTCGAACTGGATTCCGCTCCAGGGGAGAGCACCATTCAGGACATCTGCAAGCTCCCCCACATCAAGGAAGTAACGATGATCGATTTGACCAAAAGGAGCTAAACGTCATATGAGATTCGAGACCCTCGAACAGCTGGCGGACATTTGCCGCCAGGAAAACAAGACGATTGCCGAGGTTATGCTTGAGGATCAGGCGCGGGAAACGGGCGTCTCCCGCGAGGAAGTGTTCAGGCAAATGGCCGAATACTACGGTGTGATGAAGGAAGCGGTGCGCCAGGGGCTCACCGGTAACACCAAGTCGCGGAGCGGGCTCACCGGCGGCGATGCCAAAAAGGTGTCCGATTACATGCAGCAGGGGGAAACATCGCTTGGCGGCCCTGCGGCCGAGGCGATGGCTTACGCGCTGGCGGTATCGGAGGTGAACGCCTCGATGGGACGGATTATCGCGACACCGACGGCGGGCTCGTGCGGAATCATCCCCGGGGTATTCGTCAGTGCTCAGGAACGTTTCGGCTGGGAGGACGAACATTTGGTCAAGGGCTTGTTCTGTGCCGGTGCCATAGGTTATGTTATAGCCAATAACGCCTCGATCTCGGGGGCGGAAGGCGGCTGCCAGGCGGAAGTCGGTTCGGCGATCGGCATGGCCGCGGGCGCGATGGTCGAGCTGCGCGGCGGTACGGCCCAGCAGGCCGTTCATGCCGTGGGCCTGGCGCTGAAGAACTGCCTCGGCCTGATCTGCGATCCGGTCGCCGGGCTGGTGGAAATTCCATGCATCGTCCGGAACGGGCTGGGGGCCGTCACCGCCCTGGCGGCTTCGGACATGGCGCTTGCCGGCGTGGGCAGCGTCATCCCGGCCGATGAAGTGATCGGCGTCATGCTGGAGGTCGGAAGCGCCATGCCGGCCAAGCACCGCGAGACCGGGAAGGGCGGACTCGCTCAGACGCCGACAGGCCGCAAGCTGACCAAGGAATTGGTGGAACAGCGCCGCAGAAAGGCCAAAGAAGCTAAGACGGCTGCCAAGGAAGATTAGAACATGAACGGCAGCCCCAAAATTGAAATCAAAGGAGACGCGAAATCGATGAGCAATGTGAAGGAGAACCGTTGGTACAGCAAGGATCATGAATGGGTGGAAAAGGCAGGCGGATCTGTGGTCCGCATCGGGATCAGCGACTTCGCCCAGCATCAGCTGGGGGACATCGTGTTTGTGGAGCTGCCGGAAGCCGGCGCCGACGTGGCGGCCGAAGAGAGCATCGGAACGATCGAGTCGGTCAAAACCGTGTCGGATCTGTTCAGTCCGGTAAGCGGCAAAGTGACCCAAATCAACGATGCGCTGGAAGGAGAGCCGGAACTCGTCAACAGCGAGCCGTACGACGGAGGCTGGATGATCGAGGTAGAGGTTGAAGGAGACTTGGACGAGCAGCTGCAATCGCTGCTGACGGCAGAGCAGTATGAGCAATTTTTGAACGAATAATAACGACATCAAGACAGGGGCTGTGGCACATTGTGCCGCAGCCCCTTTGATTTTATACGACCGACTTGATACGACGGCCCGTTACGCCTTTACTGCTTATTGCACCTGCAGCGCGGGTTATTTTTATACCATTCCCTCAAGCCGCCTTATTCTTATGATGATAAAATTTATAAATATTCAGCGGAGCTAGACGCGGTCTGTCTTCTTTGAAGGTACGTCGATCGACGTTTTTCGTAAGACTGCCCCGCATCTATGATTCTATGATTTGGAAGAACCGTGCAACTATGGGGTAAATGCTAGCGTACAAGCATATAATGATTTCACAGTGCAGTCACAGCTGTCCCGTAAATTTGGGCAGGGAAAAGCTTATAGAACCCCTTACAAATGGCAAGAAAGTAACATAGGATGTAGTGAAAGCGATTTTTTGTAGCATATATTCAGGTAAACCATGGTGGTGAGATGAATCATGATGAATAACGTGGAAATATATGAAGGCGGCGACCTGGGATGTCATTATACGCATCTTGAAAGTATATTCAGAGTTTGGGCGCCGACGGCGGCGAAGGTTACCCTCGCCTTGTACGATGATGCCGGAACTTATGACGGCGGAGCGCTTACTGACCACGCCGGCGGGTTCGAAATAGGCATGAGACGCGGGGAAGGCGGGGTATGGTCTCTTCATTTCAGAGGCGATTTGGCCGGAAAATATTATATGTACAAGGTGGAGCATCCGGACGGGCGGGAAGTTTATACGGCCGATCCGTACGCCCGGGCGGTCAGCGTCAACGGGCAGCGGACGGCGATCGTCGATGTGAAGGCCGCGAGCCCGGAGGGCTGGGAGGAGGATGAAAGCCCCGGTCTTCTGGGGGTGGAAGACTCGGTACTCTATGAGCTGCATGTCAGGGATTTTTCGATCAGCGCGGATTCCGGGCTCCAGTATAAAGGCAAGTTCAAGGCGTTTACGGAGACGGGTGTGCGGGACGCGTCCGGCAGCCGGCTAGGCATTGATCATTTGGCCGAACTCGGCGTGACGCATGTCCATCTGCTGCCGATTTTTGATTATGCGACGGTGAACGAGCTGACGGTCGATGATCCGGACTCGGCGGAACCGAAATTCAACTGGGGTTATGATCCCCAGCATTACAACGTGCCGGAAGGCTCCTACGCGACCGACCCGTTAAGCCCCGACGTCCGGATCCGGGAGTGCAAGGAGATGATCATGGCGCTGCACCGCAAAGGAATCCGGGTCGTGATGGATGTGGTGTACAATCATACCTACTCCTCGGGGGACAGCCCGTTTGAAAAGCTTGTGCCGGGTTATTTTTACCGGACCGATGCGTCAGGGCGGTTCAGCAACGGCTCCGGCGTCGGTAACGAGCTGGCAACCGAGCGCCCGATGGTCCGCAAATACATCAAGGATTCCCTGCGCTATTGGGCGGAAGAATACCATATCGACGGATTCCGTTTTGACCTGATGGGTCTGATCGACACGGACACGATCGCGCAGATTACCGAGGAGCTCCACCGCGAGCACCCGGGACTGCTGATTTACGGGGAGCCTTGGACAGGCGGTGAAACGCCGCTGAAGCAGCAAACTCTGAAGGGATCCCAAAGAGGCAAAGGTTTTGCCGTCTTCAACGACAACTTCCGGGGGGCGATCAAGGGAGACAGCGACGGTGCGGGAAAGGGCTTCGCCACAGGGCAGCCCGGCAAGGAAGCGGCGGTATTGGCCGGCGTTCAGGGGGCGATCGACGATTTCACCGGTTCACCCATAGAGACGATCAACTATGTGACGGTCCACGACAACCTTAACCTGTGGGATAAAGTACTGATTACGCAGGGATTGGGAGGTGACCTGATCCGCGGCATCGATAACGGCCGACTGGCCGGAGGGGGAAGCCTTGAGGAAGCGGTCGCAGCCGCCGATCCTTACCGGAGCATCGACCGGGACCGTCTGCTGGAGAACGAAAGCGTCCGGAGAGCGCTGCTGGCCAACGGCATCGTGCTGACTTCTCAGGGTATTCCGCTCATTCATGCGGGTGACGAGATGCTTCGCAGCAAATTCGGCGATCACAACAGCTACCGGAGCGGGGATGCGATCAACGCCATCCGCTGGAGCAACAAGTCCCGGTTCCTGCCGGTATTCGAGTATTACCAAGGTCTAATCGCGCTGCGCCGCGCCCACCGGGCGTTCCGTATGACGGACAAGGAGCAGATCAAACGGAGCATGGAGGTCATGCGCTGCGACGGCAATGTCGTCGCTTACCGGCTGAAGGATCATGCCAACGGCGATACGTGGAAAAATATCATTGTCATCTACAATGCAAACGTTCGGGAGGCGCAGGTCGACATTCCGTTTTCCATTACCGGCTGGAAGGTGGCCGTCAACAATCTTCAGGCACGGAACGGGGCGCTGGAGATGATCGTCGACGAGACGGTGAACGTCCCCGGCCTGTCGGTCATGGTTCTGTATGAGGAAGAAGGCGGCCGTCCGCGCCCGCTCAAGACGGTGGAGCTGCATTATGAGCGCCAGGACCGCAAATATGACGGCTGGAACTTATGGGTATGGGGCAGCGGCATGCGGGAACGACGGGTCGATTTTGACCGGATGGAGGACGGACGCGCGGTGGCGACTATATATGTCCCGCTGAACGTGCAGGAAATCGGATATATCGTGCGGCTGAACGACTGGGAGGCGAAGGACTGCGACCAGGATCGGTTTATCAAGCTTGGATGGCATCACAGCAAGCAGAAGGTGCTTGTCCGGAGCGGATCGGACGACTGGAAGAAGATCAGCTGACGCCCGAGGGCCGGGAGGAGTGTGGCCGTGTAAGGTGGCTGGTTGAGCGTATGGCAACCTTGGAGCTGGGCGGCTTCACAGGTTGGAAAGTTTGTCCGCTTGAGAAGCTGGTAAGCTGAGAAGATTAGAGGCTTGGGCGGCGGCACGACGGAAATATGTGGCCTTCTTTTCTGTAACCGGGGATAGGGATGCATGCATTTTACAAAAACGGGTGATTCCTATAAAGTAAAGTGAGATTCCCTTGGATAGGGTGATATATAACAGAGAAAGAAGGCTTACGATGACCGAGAAACTGCTGTCGCCTCTGGTGAGAACCTTTGACATGCTGCCCCATCCCGAGGGCGGGTGGTACAAGGAGTTATGGAAGGCGTCCTTTGAAATCCCGAAAGACGTGCTGGATCCCAAGTATTCGGGTTCGCGCCCTTCGGCGACTTCGATTTATTTCCTGCTTCATCCGGAGGAATCCTCCGCGTGGCACCGCGTTTATTCCGATGAATTGTGGCTGTGGCATTCCGGCAGTCCGCTCGAGCTGCTGCTCGCAGGCGATGGAGAACAGCCTGGCCGGGAGACAAAAATCATTTTGGGGATGGACGCCGAGAAGGGCCAGGTGCCGCAGGCGCTTGTTCCGGCCAATGTCTGGCAGGCGGCCAAACCGCTCGGCGATGAGCCGGTATTCGTTTCCTGTGTCGTTTCCCCCGGCTTTCATTTTGACGATTTTACGATGATATCCGGAAAATAAAACCTCGGCAGCGGCACGCGTTCCGCTTCGCCTGGTGTGCCCCAATCCCGCACGGTTGCGATGACCGCTGCGGGATTTTTTATGATATTGGAAAGGATAAGCTTCGGGATCCGGTTCTCATATCGCAAGAGAAACTACAACTAAAAGCGGCTAAGCTTCCTTGAAGGTACGCTGCTAGGCGTTTTGTCTAGATCTAATGCTCCTGTCTTCGGTATCATCCGGCCAGGCGGTGTACCCCGTTTTGCTTCAGATGAAATGGGCTGTTTTCCTGCTGCAGGGTTTTGATTTCGCCAAAAATGGGTAATACATAGATATGCCTGTGCTCTGTAGCAGACAGATTAAATATCAGAGGAGGTTGTAAAAGATGACATCTCATTCTCTTACAGCAGAACGAAGAACCGACACGAAGCATTCGAGCCTGCGCAGCTTGAGACAAAGCGGACGCATTCCGGCGGTGGTCTACGGGACGCAGACCGAGAGCATGCCGATCAGCGTCGATGTAAAGGAGCTGGCCAAAGTCGCCAGAACAGGCCGGTCCGAAGTGTTCAAGCTGAAGGTGGAAGGCTCGTCGGATCTGGACGTGATCATCAAGGATTACCAGCGCAAAGCCGGCGAGTGGACGCATGTGGATTTCATGCACATC
This sequence comes from Paenibacillus rhizosphaerae, assembly GCF_014192015.1. Taxonomy (GTDB): domain Bacteria; phylum Bacillota; class Bacilli; order Paenibacillales; family Paenibacillaceae; genus Paenibacillus_AQ; species Paenibacillus_AQ rhizosphaerae. Next base: position 120,000 of record NZ_JACHXJ010000002.1, read on the forward strand.
TCCGCCAACAAGCCGATCAAGGTTCGCGTTCCGATCGACTTCCAAGGTATGGCTGCCGGCACCAAGGTGGGCGGCGTGCTTCAGCATCAGGAGACCGCGCTTGAAGTCGAGGCGCTTCCTGCAAACCTGCCATCCTCGATTGCGGTGGACATATCGCATATGGAAATCGGCGACAAGCTGGTGGCCGGAGATATCCAGCTGCCATCCGGCGTAACGCTCGTAGCTTCACCTGAAGAGCTGGTTGCTTCGGTAACGGCATCCCGCATGGCAACGGAGGCCAAGGCTGCGGACGAATCCGAGGCAGCGGAGGGAGAAGAAGCGGCGGAAACCGCTGCAGAAGACAACAACGAATAAAACGGCATATCATATACATGTATGTACAGAAAACCCCTGGTCGTTTACGACCAGGGGTTTTTAGCGTTTTTAGTAACATGTGGCGTTGTGAGCTGCACTGTCTAGAACGTAAAATGCCAGACGCGCAGCTGTATGCGACCAGTGGGGGGCGTGCCAGTGCACGCTTCACATTGGCTTACGCATCCTGCAGCTCCAGCCACTGCTCATACGCCGCTTCCAGCTGTACCTGGAGCTGCTCCCGCTCCGCATGAAGCTGCTGCAGGCGTGCCAGGTCTGAGGCGGCGCCTTTCTCCAGCATGTCGGTGTCGATCTGCCCGAGCCGGGCCTCGAGCTCCTTGATCGACTGCTCGAGTGGCGCGGAAGCGGTGGCGCCGCTTTTCCGGGAACACCGCTCGCCGGCATCGGCGCGCGGATCAGCCGGCTTGGATACCGGCCCATTGCCGTGGCTGCCGGCTGCCGCAGCCCTTGAACTGCGGGCCTCTGAATTCCACTCCTGCGCCGCCGTTTCGGCTTCGATCCGCTTGCGGATTTCCTGCTTGTAATCCTCGAAGTTACCGATGAAGGAGCGGACCCGCCCGTGATCCAGGCTCCAAATTCGGCCCGCCAGCCTGTTGATAAAATACCGGTCGTGGGATACGCCGAAGATGGTGCCGGGGAACTCCTCGAGCGCTTCTTCCAGCGCTTCCCTGGCGTCAATGTCCAGATGGTTGGTCGGTTCGTCCAGAATCAGCAGATTCGGCTTCTGCTCCATCAGGATGGCGAAGCGCAGCCGCGTCCACTCCCCGCCGGAGAGGCTGCGGATGTCTTTAAATACATCGGCGCCGTAAAACAGGAATCGCGCCAGCCGCCCGCGGGCTTCACCTTCCTCGATACCGGCCTGCTCCCGGTAGTACTGAAGCACGTTCTGCTTGACGGACTCCGGCGTTTCCTCCTGCGCGAGGTAACCGATGCTGACGCGCGAACCGACGGCCACGCTGCCTTCCGCCGGCTCGAGCTGGCCAAGGGCTAGCTTGATCAGCGTGCTCTTGCCGCTTCCGTTGCCGCCGAGCAGCATCACGGTTTCCCCGTACCGGAGCGTTTCGTTTACGCCTGTGAACAAGGTGTGTGCGCCATACGATTTGCCCAGCTCCTCGAACACGAGCACCTGCTTGCCGGACCGGTCTTCCTGCTGCAGCGACAAATCCATCGTCTTACGCTCCAGCACTGGCCGCTTCAGCTTCACCATACGGTCGAGCGCCTTCTGCATGGAGGCGGCTCGGCGGTGGAACCCGGCGTTAGGCGGGTTGGACCGGTTGCCCCACTCGATCAGCTGCTTGATGCTTTCCTGCATCTTTTTGATTTTTTTCTGCTGCTCCTGGTAATCGGCAAACTGCTGCAGGAGCCGCGCTTCCTTTTCCTGCTGATAACCGCTGTAGTCGGTATGGTAGGTAAAAGCTTCCCCGTCTTCAATCTCGACCACCTTGGTCACGAGCTTGTCGAGAAAGTAACGGTCATGCGATATCGTAAGCACGGTGCCGCGGTATTCCTTCAGGAACTGTTCCAGCCATTCAATCGCCGCCATATCCAAGTGGTTGGTCGGTTCATCCAGCAGCAGCACATCAGGCTGCTCAAGCAGCAGGGAGGCAAGCCCGATTTTGGTCTTCTCTCCGCCGGAGAGGGAGGCGAAGGGACGGCTGTACTGGCTCGCGGGAATGCCAAGGCCGCCGGCGATGCGGTCAATCGTCGCTTCCATTTCATAACCGCCCGCCGCTTCGAACCGTTCCTGCAGCCTGCCGTATTCGGCGAGCCACTTCTCCGGCTCTTTGCCGCCGGAAGCGGCGGAGCCGGACATCAGCGCCTCCAGCTCGCGCATCCGCCGCTGCCATTCAAGCGGCGTCGCAAAGGCGCGCAGCAGGAAGTCATACACCGTTTCGCCGTTTCCGGCATGGGGAATTTGGGCGAGAAAGCCAAGCTTAGCGCCCCGTGAAATGGAGATTTCGCCTCGGTCCGGCTTATCTCCGCCGTTCAGTAAGTGGAGCATCGTCGTTTTCCCGCAGCCGTTGCGACCGATCAGCGCCGCTTTTTCCCCTTCGCGGATTTCAAAGGATACATCGGACAGAACGAGCTGAGCTCCGTGGTATTTTTGTATGTTTTTGCATTGAATCATCATCGTTTTTTCCTCCATAGATGCCGCATCTACAGAAAAAAACCGCAGGGAAATGTCCCTGCGGCTTGAACGTTCAACGCTTATCCGTTGAAGTTAAGGTAGGAGCGGCATTTCGCAATTTTGTAAAACAACCGGATTGTTAAAAATGGACAGACGGATCCCGTTAGCGGAAACTCTGTAAAAAATGCCGGACAAAATCATCGGCAGTTGTTTAATCCGGTCGTTTCCCAAATTGCGTACCACTTCTACCTCACCTCCCTGTTAAAAAAAGTTAGCTTTATTGTATCCACAACGAGCATTAAAAGCAAGCAATGAACGAGAACATTTTATAAAAAATGGACGTTTGACCCTGAACAGACCTCCCAGCAGTTTTTGGAGTTGTGATCCCATTGGGGTTTCGAACCGTCGATACGGGTGCCAGTGTGGACGGGCCGGTTTGTTAAAGCGGGACGGGCATTTATCTCCAGACCGGCATTATAATACAATAAGATGCAGTTGTTGAAACGAGTGGAGGGCCCCATGAAGAAAAAAATAATGTTTACTGGCGGGGGATCCGCCGGACATGTCACCGTTAACCTGGCGCTGATCCCGCTGTTTCGGCAGGAAGGCTGGGCGGTGGAATACATAGGCTCGGTCAATGGGATCGAGCGGGAGCTGGTGTCGCCGCTTCCGGACGTGGCATATTTTCCGATAGCGACAGGAAAGCTGCGCAGATATTTGGACCGGCAAAACGCCAAAGATCCGTTCCGGATCGCCAAGGGCGTCTATCAGGCGTGCCGTCTGATCCGCCGACGGAAACCGGATATTGTGTTCTCCAAAGGCGGGTTCGTATCGGTGCCTGTCGTCATCGGTGCCTGGCTGAACCGGGTACCGGTCGTCATTCATGAGTCGGATATTACGCCGGGGCTGGCCAACCGGATTGCCATCCCGATGGCCGAAGCGGTGTGCACAACGTTCCCGGAAGCGGCAGCCCATATCGGCAAGGGCAAGGGCCGCCATGTCGGCGCTGTGATCCGGGATGAACTGAAACGGGGCAGCGCTGCCGCCGGACGGAAGCTGTGCAGGTTCACTCCGGGGAAGCCCGTTCTGCTGGTTATGGGCGGCAGTCTTGGCGCACAGAGCATTAACAAGACGGTGCGCCAGGCGCTGCCTGAGCTGACGAAAGCTTTTCAAGTCGTGCATTTATGCGGGAAAGGGCAGCTCGATCCGGCGCTGGAGGTTCCCGGCTATTGTCAATTCGAATACATTCGCGATGAACTGCCCGATGTGCTGGCCATGTCGGACTTGGTGATTACCCGGGCCGGCTCCAATTCGATCTTTGAGTTTCTTTCCTTGCGCAAGCCGATGCTCCTCATCCCACTGACCCGGCAGCAAAGCCGGGGCGATCAAATCCTTAACGCGCGCTCGTTCGAAAAAGCAGGGTATGCGGAAGTGCTGGAAGAGGAAGATCTGTCTCCGCAAAAGCTGCTCGAGCGGGTTCGGGCATTGCATGCCCATCGGGATGCCTACGTATCGGCCATGGCAAGCAGCCAAAAGACGGACGCGCTTGCGGAAGTATTCAAGCTGATCAAAGAAACCGCAAAGCGCCATTAATGATCGCTTGCACCAAGGAAAAAGAACACTATCTCACCTAACGGATAGAGAACAGGAGTTCCTAATTTTTCGCTTTCCTGAGCCGAACTATGGTATATTGATTACACGAGAGTTTAGGACTGGAGACCGGAAAGGACGGAAGACATGCTGGCGTTTACTTCGCAAAGAATCAGATCATTATGCGGCGCATCCGCCTTTAAACGGGGTGAGGAATACTGCGCCTACGGTCAGGTCATGATCGTGGAACGCGATGAGGACAACCGTTACATCGAGGCGGTGGTGCAGGACGAGGATATGTACCGGGTGGAGGTCGATATCGACGGTGCGGATTTCAGCGCAACCTGCCACTGTGCGGGCTTCGGCGGATATTATCCTTACTGCAAGCATATCGCCGGCGTATTGATCTATCTGCTGGAAGAAGAAAAGGGGGGGACGGACCGGCTTCAGCCTCGGGGGGAGGTTGTCCCGATTCCGACGCCCGCGGTTTCCTCCAGGGACGTGCGCCTCACCAGCGGACTGATCGAGCTGTTTGAGCAGATAGCCGACAGCGAACGGCTGAAGACCGGCCAAAAAGCGGCGAGCGTGCTTAAGGAAACGCTGGCTGTGGAATGGATCTGCAAAGTGACGGACGAGTATCAGCCGGAACCGAAATTCCGGATCGAGATGAAGATTGGACCGAACCGGCTGTACGTCGTGCAAAATATCAGGCAGTTTCTGCTTCATATCGAGGAAGGGAGAAGCCTGCCTTTTACCAAGCTGTTCACATACAGCCCGAAGCAGCACACGTTCCGGCCCGAGGACTGGGCCGTCATCGACATGCTCATCCGGATTTGCGGCAGCGAGTTCGCGTATGATGAAGCAGGCCGATCCATTCCTGGCTTCGCAGCCTCGGGCGGCCAACGGATGCTGACGATCCCGCCGCTGGGCTGGAACGAGCTGCTGCCTTTGCTGGTCAAGGCTGGGGCCGCGATGGAGCGAGAGTATGCTTCGCCTCAGCCGATTCAGCTGGGTGAAGGCCAGATGCCGCTGTCGTTTCATGTAGGCAGCATCGATAGCGGCGAGGCTTATCACCTGGAAATCAACGGGCTCAAGCGGGTCGTCGTGATGACTGCGTACGGCTGCGCAGCTGTTGACGGAACAATATACCGGCTGCCGGTGCGCGACCTGCTCCTTTTGTCAGAGATGAAAACCTTGATATACCGCTATGACCATAAGCGGATTAACATATCACCACACCAGATGGACGCCCTGATGGAGAAGGTGGTTCCCGGCCTGCGGCGTATCGGGAAGGTTGGCATGGACGCCAGCGTCCGGGATCAGCTGGTACAGCCGGATCTGGTGGCCAAGCTGTATTTGGACCGGGACGAAACCGAGCTGTCCGCGAGGCTGGAATTCGTGTACGACGGAATTGTGATCGACGCTTTTGCCGATACGGATGCCCGGAAAGACGGCGACTTTATTTTGGTCCGGGATACCGACAAGGAGCGGCGATTGATCGAGGCCTTGAAGGGGACGGAGTTTGTGCAGAACGGACGCGAAATGGTGCTGGACCTGTCGGAAGAAGACAGCGTATACGACATCCTGTTTCATTTGCTGCCCAAGCTCGAGAAATGGGTCCAAGTTTACGCCACTCCCGCCGTCAAGCAGCTGATGCACAATCCGAACAAGCCTCCGAAAATCAAGGCGGACACAGACCATACGACCAACTGGCTTGAGATCAATTTTGAGCTGGACCATGTAAGTGACAAAGAAATCCGCAAGCTGTTGCTAAGCGTGATCGAGAAGCGGAAGTATTACCGTCTTCCCGGCGGTGCGTATGTGTCCCTGGAAAAGGAAGCCTTCCAAACCTTCGGCGAGCTGTATGACGAGCTCGGGATGAAGAAAGGGGATATTACCGGCAGCCGCATTCATCTTCCACTGGTCAAGGGTCTGCAGCTCCGTGACAAGGAAGGCCGGGCTTACGGGGTCCAGATGGGGAAAACGCTGCGGCAGCTGATTGACCATATGACGCATCCCGAGCAGATGGACTTCATCGTGCCGGAAGAGCTGGCCGCCGTGCTCCGGGATTACCAGCGGGACGGCTTCCAGTGGCTGAAAACGCTCGGCCATTACCGGTTCGGCGGGATTCTGGCCGACGACATGGGGCTTGGCAAAACGCTGCAAAGCATTGCCTACATTGTGTCGGAGCGCAGAAAGAAGGAGGGAGACAGCGGGCATCTGCCGGTCCTGATCGTATCCCCCGCATCGCTCGTCTATAACTGGGAGAGCGAGTTTCAGAAATTCGCTCCGTCCGTTCAGGTTCACGTGGCCCTGGGCGCGCGGAAAGAGCGCAGCGATTCCCTGCTTCGCATGGCGGCTGCGGGCGCAGAACCCGAATCCCCAAGCGGCTTTGCTGCGCAGCAAGCGGACGTCATTATCACTTCGTATCCGTCCCTTCGCAAGGATATCCGGCTGTACCGGGAGATGGGCTTCAGCACCCTGTTTCTTGACGAAGCCCAGATGATCAAAAATTACGCGACGCAGACCGCTCAAGCGGTTCGGGAAATCCATGCGGAGCGGCGGTTTGCGCTCACGGGCACGCCGATCGAAAATGCGGTGGATGAGCTGTGGTCGATTTTCGAGGCGGTATTCCCTGGCCTTTTTACAGGTCAGAAGGCTTTCCGTGGTCTGACCCGCGGCCAGATTTCCCGGATTGTGCAGCCGTTCATTTTGCGCCGGTTAAGGGCCGATGTGCTGGACGAGCTGCCGGAACGGATCGAGACGGTTCAGCGCTCGGAGCTGAGCCTTGAGCAGAAGAAGCTGTACGCCGCTTACCTGGAGGAATTCAAGGAAGAGACGATCCGTGACCTGGAGATGGACGGGTTCCAGAAGAGCCGGATGAAAATATTGGCCGGCATCACGAGGCTCCGTCAGCTGTGCTGCCATCCCTCGCTGTTTGTGGACGGGTACGAAGGCCCGGCCGGCAAGCTCTCCCAGCTGCTGGACGTGGTCGACGAATGCCTTGGCAGCGGGCGGCGGATCCTGATCTTTTCTCAGTTTACGAGCATGCTCCGGATCATCCGAAGCGAGCTGGGCCAGCGGGGGATTCCAGTCTTTTATCTGGATGGGCAGACTCCGGCCAAGGAGCGGGTGGAGACCTGTTCGCGGTTTAACCAGGGAGAGAACGACGTGTTCCTGATCTCGCTCAAAGCGGGGGGGACAGGCCTGAATTTGACCGGAGCGGACACGGTCATCCTGTACGATCTGTGGTGGAATCCGGCGGTGGAAGAGCAGGCCGCGGGACGAGCCCACCGGATGGGGCAGAAAAACGTAGTCCAGGTCATTCGCCTGGTGACGAAGGGCACAGTGGAGGAGAAGATGTTGGAGCTGCAGCAGCGGAAGAAGGATTTGATCCGCGAAGTGATGGAGTCGGCGGATGACGCGGTCACGACCTTGACTGAGCAGGAAATCCGCGAGCTGCTTGCCTTATAGAGAGCCATTTTATTTCATGGGAGCACCATGAGCCGGACCTGGAAGGGGCCGCTTTTTTTCTTGTTCAGCTGCGAGAACCGGCGGAGTTCCATTTGATCCCGATAAATTTTCATGGAGAAGATGCAGGAATGTGAACGGGAATGGCGAAATTTACCTCTATGCTTATAGTATAAATGACCTATTACTTGTGATCCATTCACGGACTTGGGAATGAGGAGAAGAATGTATGCGAAATCGATACAATCACGGTATCCTAACCAATTCAGGGCCTCATCTGTACAGCATGGATACAGGAGGAAGCCGCGAACAGGGCGCAGATTCGCCACCTGTCAGCGGATATATGCCTCGTGACGAAAGTGTGGCTGCGTCAGCGGCAGCGGCAGCCTCACTTTTTTCGACCACACCGACCTATAGCAGCGCTTATCTTAAGCGCCATGAACTTATAAACCGGCAGCATCAGCAGCAGGGGCAGACCGCATGGAACGAGGCGGAGAAATTATCGTTTGAGGCCGACTGGTACGACAATCAGCTGGAGTGGATCGCGACGATCGATCAAACATACGGGGAGCCGGTGTTCTGGGATGTTCTTGCCGCCATGGCCCCTCCGTTCCCGAGAGGGGAACAGGGACCGAAAGAGAAGCTGGCGGAGCGGAATTGGGCGGCGTTCCAGCCGACCCGCATCCAGAAGCTCCTGAAGCAGGACGCCATGATCCGGGAAGAGCTGGAGAGGCAGGTACAGCTGGCCCGGGAAGAGGATCGTAAAGACTATCTGGCATGGAAAGCAGCCAACGATTTTGCCCACGACATCCTGGACGGCAACCGCACTGCCTATTTGCGGGTTCTAGAAGAGATGGCTCCGCTGCAGGAATTGACCCTGCTGGGGAGCGGCCTCGAGTTCAGCGTCCGGAGCAGCTCCGAGGTGGAAGTGGAACTGGATGTTAATTCCCAGCAGGTGATCCCGCGTGAGGCGAAAGTCCGCACCGAAGCAGGAGTGGCTTCGCCTGAGCTGTCCGTCCGCGAACGCAATGATCTGGAGCTGAAATACATCTGCGGCTCCGTTCTCCGGATTGCCGGAGAATTGTTTGCCCTGCTCCCATTGGACACGGTCGTCGTGCAGGCGAGGGACACCAAAATGAACGAAAAGACCGGGCAGGAGGAGTACATTACGGTGTTGTCGATCCGCATCGACCGAAAGTTTTTTGCCGGCTATCATGCAGGTCGTGAACGCTGCCTGGAAGCGCTGATGCATTGTCCCCACCGGATGGTGTACGATCCCGGTACCGGTTTTGAACCGGTTGACGACCTTCTGTAATCGGCATGTTCATGCTGAAGGCTGCCTTTGGGTGACCGACCTTTTGTGTCGGTTGGTCCGGAGGTCGTCTTTTTTTTAGGCGATAACCCATAAAATGAAGCGGTCTGTCCTCCAATGAATACATACCGAAAGACGCTGCAAGTATGCGACGGAAGGCGTATTTTCCAACAATAAATGGCGAAAAAACTCATATTTTGGTACCATATACACTTGTTTTCCACTAGGGGGCATTTGTTAATATAATAGAAAACGTCTATGGCAGCCGCTGTAACCCGAAGTATACAGCTCTTTGAATGACAGGGAAGCGGCATTTAGATCTGTGCATAGCCAGTAGAGAGAGCAAGAAGTATGGAGATGGGAGTGAGCGCATGAGGAGATGGTGGCTACTGCTGGGAAGCCTTGTCCTGGTCCTTGGGATAACCGGCTGTGGAGACAAGAAGAGCTACTCGATGGACCGCGTGGAATCCAGGGCTTACCTCGGGCCGGATGGAGACTTGTATGTCGAAGAACTGTTTACGTATACCTTTAAGGGCAGCTTTAACGGAATGACGCGTGCGATTGATCGGGCGGATCAGAAGGGGGTTGAATTTTTTGAAGCCTACGTACCCCCGGAACATCCGAAGCTAGGCAGTTTCTCCTACGAAAACTTGCAGCGGCTGGATGTCCAATGGGACGACGACAATGATACGTATTACATATACGATGCCGCGCAGAACGAAACGAAGCAGGTCTATTACCGCTATCGGATTGACCATGCGGCGGTAAGGTACGGCGAAACGGGCAAAATGGAATGGAGCTTCTTCAAAAATAACCAAGAGGATCTTCACCACGTGTCCGTCGACTTGTTTATGCCCGGCGATTATAAGAACGGAGACGTTCATGCCTTTTTGCATGACCGTTCGGGCGGAAAGATTACAAGCGAAGGGCCGCCAGCGGTCCACTATGAAAACGATGATTTGACGAGTGACGGGACGGCGCATATGGTGGTCTATTTTCCACCGGATCAGCTATCCCAAATGACGGCTTCCGAGGAACAGGTGTCTTTGCAAAAGCAGCTGTCCGCCGAGCAGAAATACCAGGACCGGCTTGCCGCCCGTGACGATCGAATGGACGCCATCCGTCCGGTTGTTCAAGTCGGCATGGCTGTTTTCATTGTAGGCGCGCTGCTGTACGCTTTGTCGTGGAGAAAAATTTCGGCCTGGCTGCGGCGCGGGGATGTCACCCGGCAGGACATTGATGAAGCGGATCCGCTGCTTCTCATGTATATGCTGCGCAAAGGCCGGTTAAAAAGGGAAGACTTCATGGCCGGATTGTTATCGCTGCGCCAGAAGGGGTACGTGACCGTGAAGCAGGTCCCGGCTTCAAAACGTTTTCAGGAAGAGCCGACGGCTCCCGAATTCACGCTGCTGTTCACCTTTAAGGGCAGCATGGACCAGCTCAACCCGGCGGAGAAGCATCTTGTCGGCTGGCTGTTTGAAGAAATCAACGGCAGTCTGATCTTCAAGCTGGATTCCTTGGCAGGGCCAACGTTTAAGGAGCGGCAGAGCGCAAGGATCGTCAGCCAGTACCGGGCAAAGTCGGTTAAGCATGCCGACCGGCTGAGGAAGTGGATCAGGCTGCTGTCGCGTACCCAGCCTTATTCGGGGCAGGTCCGGCCCAATCCGCTCCTCAAGCTGTTCATTCCGCTGACGGCTGCGGTGAATTACGGACTTCTCTTGTATCTGCTGTACACCGACGCGGCGTCCACGCTCATGATCGTGCTAACCGCCGTGCTGCTTGGTGCTGGAGGGGTATGGGCGTCCATCCGCTTTCGGAATAAGCTGTGGATCTTTCTGTATCTGCTCGCTTGCTTTATTATGGGCTCCCAAATCGTGCATGATATTTCGGGTTATTATCTAATCCTGACGGTTTGTTCCGCTCTGTTTGTATGGAGCATTCCCGTTCATGTGCTGTCCTGGGAGACGCATCGCTACCGTTTTGCACTCAAGGCACTTCGGAATACGCTTGGAAAAGGAGAGATGTCCTACGCTGGCGAACCGCTGGAATCGGAGCAGGCTGCGGAGTATGCCACACTGCTTGGTACCGTTCCGCGGTATATTAAACACCGTAAGCAGAACGGCACGCCAGGCGCCGCCTTGGCCGCAGCCGTGCCCGCATTATTCAGCGTGGAGATTATGGAATCCTTGAATTATACGCAAAATCACCTGCTTCTGAAGCCGATGGGTGTTGGAGGCAGCAGCAGCTCCTCGTCGAGCTTCAGTGACGGCGGGGGGGGAGGCGGAGGCGGGGGAACCGGAGCGTTCTAGCATACAGGAAAACGTCCGATTGCCCCGCCCAAGGAATGACGATAACGATTGGATACTTACAGCAACTCTGCAAGCAGCCCGTTCCCTGGGATTCGAGGAACGGGCTGCTTGCGTGTCTGGAGTATGCGGGAAAGCGGCGGCTTTCCATCCACCACGTCATATTAACAAAAAAACGGCAAGCTCCTCTCAGGGAGAGGAACTGCCGTTTATGATGATAGGTGGATCCGATCAATTGGTCTTGGCCGCCATGATGACGTCCCGGCATTCGTCGGAGCAGAAGGACTGATGGATCTCTTCGCACTCTTCGCAGCAAACATGCTGTTTGTTACAGGTCGGGTTGGCGCAGTTGATGTAGCGGTCATGCGTTTTGCCGCAGTGGATGCATTTGGCGATTACGACGTCTTCATCTGTACGGTTGATCGGTACCGCAATGCGCTCGTCAAAGACGTAGCATTTGCCGTCCCACAGATGTCCTTGGACTTTAGGGTCCTTGCCGTATGTTACGATGCCGCCCTCAAGCTGGGCAACATCCTGAAAGCCTTCTTTGATCATGAAGCCGGTCAGCTTCTCGCAGCGGATGCCGCCAGTGCAGTAGGTCAAAATTTTCTTGTCCTTGAACTCGCTCATATTGTTGCGAATCCATTCCGGAAATTCGCGGAACGACTCGACATCCGGACGGATAGCGCCGCGGAAATGCCCGATTTCGTATTCATAGTTGTTGCGGCCGTCCAGGACGATGACGTCATCCTGCTGAAGCAGCTCATGGAACTCTTCCGGGGTCAGACGCTTCCCGCCGATGACATTGGGATCAAGCGGCTCCTCGTAACGGAAAGTGACGAGCTCTTTCTTGTGACGGACAAAAATTTTCTTGAACGCATGGCCTTCCGACTCATCGATCTTGAAGACGATGTCAGAGAACAGCGGATTTGCTTTCAGGTCGTTCATATACTTCTCGGTTTGCTCCACGGTGCCGGACAGCGTGCCGTTGATGCCTTCAGAAGCGATCAAAATGCGGCCTTTGACGCCCAGATCTTTGCAATACTGCAGATGCTCCGCAGTGAACTGCTCAGGATCAGGGATGTTGACAAATTTATAATATAACAAAATACGGTAGTCTTGCTTCGTTGTCATTGCTTCTTCACCTGTTCTTGTAAATTTACCTTATATATTGTAGATGAACAGGGCATACATAGTCAACTTGAAAGTATAGTAAGTGACCGGAAGCATCCTATCAGCTTAGCTTTAAGACGCAATTTCCAAGCGGCCTATAGATGAGATTGAATTCAAGAAATTTTGGAAAAAAGTCCGCCTGCCCGCGCAAATTTCGAGGGGCAACTTCTTTTATTGATGGGAGGAAATAAAAAAAAATATTATATTGCGTACCGTAACGGTATATGATATTATAGGTTCACGGATCCGAATCATCCGAAGATGAAAGGTGCCCCCTTAAATAACGACGAAGCAGCGCCGGATATCCGGTCATCCGTTACGGTTGTCCATGGCGTAAGCTTTCCTTCGGCATGATAAGCCATCTTGAGTTTAACCGTATTCAGCAGAGCCGAGCAATACGACAAATCAAGCATGCAAAGGAGATGTTTTTATGAAAAAAGTGCTCTATGTCCCGCTGGACGACCGTCCTGCCAATTTGGATGATGTGATCGTACAGGGGAGATCCGCCGGGATCCAGCTGATTGTCCCCGACCGGGAGGATATTACAAATCGCCTCGACTCCAAGGCCATGGCTGAAGGCGGTCTACTGGTTAGCACCTCATCGCCCACGTACGGAAAGACGCGGAATATCCGCCGTTTTATCAGGGAACACGCCGCTCAGGCAGACGGATTTATCATTTCGACAGATATGCTGGCCTACGGCGGGTTAATCGGCAGCAGACGGCTCCGTTCAAGCGCTGGTGGCGCCTACCCTGATTATGACCCCGACACCACCAAACTGCTGGACGTCTTTCGGGAAGTCAAGCGGGCTTACCCAAGTAAGCCGGTCTATGTGCTGGATACGATCATGCGACTGGCGACCACCGTGTTTGTGGAAGGGCTGACCCAGGCTGCATACGACGAGGCGAGAGCTTTTGCCCAACAGCCACGGGCGGTCGCAACTACATTCGAGGACATTTTGGAAGGCTACGATACGAAGCCCGACGGCACTTCATTCGGAGAGCCTGCCCTTTTTGACAAGGAGCAGTACTATAATGCCAGAAGGCATAAATTCAAGACCAACCGATATATCATTGAACGGCTCGTCCGTGAGGGTTACGTGGATTTTCTCGCAGTGGGGGTGGATGACTCCTATACCCAAGGGGTACAGGCCAACGAAATTGCTTACCTGGAAGCCTTTGTGAATGAGCATTTGGGCGGCACCGGCGGCCAAAATCCGGACAAAGCGATCATTCTCCCCGATGCCGACGCATTGGGATACTCTCTGCTGGGCCGGATGGCGAAGGAGCTTCACCGCTATAGCACCCTCCCGAAATACGGCGTCAAATATTTTGGGCCGGACGGATCGACCATCGTCAATCCTTACGAGTATATGAGCGTGCACGATAATATCCGGCATCATGTGGACATCGTCGGCGGAGAGTTCGTTGACACGGCAGCCTATGATATCGAAATCGTGGCGGTTACCAGTGCCAGCGAGATCGGCGCCGCCGTGAGCCGGATGGAAGCGAACAGCGCCGGCCGGGTTCCGACGATTGTGATTGATTTTGTCGGAGGAGGCGCCGCCGATGCGACCGTGACCGAAGCGCTGCTCGACAGCGTGTCCACCGGACAGCTTCTGGGATACAGCGCTTGGAACACGGCCGGCAACAAAATTGGCATGGCCCTCGGCATGGCCCAGGCCCGATTCGTATACCTTGGCACGGAGAAGCGGCCGCCGGCACTGCAAGAGGCAGTGAATGCACACGGATCACTGCTGTTCAAGCGATTCCTCAAGGACTACTACTATAAGAAGATCACGATTGCCGAAATCCGGACGTACTCGCGGGCACACACCCTATACTCCAACGTACCGTATGCGGACCAAAACATTCGCCTGTTTAACTCGCCGGAAGACGATGAGGTTCTGGTCGAGATGCTTCGCGAACGCATGCAGGCGAACACGAAGGCGCTGGCTGCCAGAAAGGCATTCGAGCTCGGCGTGTCGCAGAACGTGTGGCGGATTAAGCCGTCCGGATGGTCGTATGCGACGTATGCCTGCGCGTCTCTGGACTACGAAAATCCGGCATTCATTTGGGAGCGGGCGTTTGAGATTACGCTGGGGCCGGAAGTGACGCTGAAAGAGTGCTAGTACGAAGCGACTGGCGCTCGTCGTTGTTCCGGTATCCGGTAACAGGGCGAGCAGTGTAAACAGCCGAATAGCTTCTGCCGTGCAGGACAAAGCAAAGCCCGGGATTCCCGGGCTTTTTTTCTGTATGGCTATGAGTGATGTAACCCGGCAACCCCGGGCTCACTTGACGGCCCCGGCCGTAATTCCAATGGCGATCTGCCGCTGGAAGAACATGTACATGATCAGGACCGGGACGATAGTGATGAGCAGACCAGCGAAAAGGGGGCCCCATTCGGTACGGTACTGCATTTGGGCCTGCATCATCGCGATGCCGACGGGCAGGGTATAGTGCTTCGGAGCTGAAATCGCTCCATAGCAGCAAACGTCCGGCAGAGACCAGGGCATTTTGCGGAAAATCTGGAGGTTTCACGCGATTGAGAATGGAACATATGTTTGATAGGATAGGAAATAAGCTGTCTAAACGAAACAAAGGGTTAGAAAAGAAACGGGGGATGAGCGGATGTATCAGTACATAGATGAGGAATACGTAAAGGTGGATTTTGCCCAAGCCGATCTGAAGGAAGGGGAATTGAAGGGGTGCACCTTTCATCAGTGCAGCTTTCGCGGGGCGGCGCTGGATGAGGTTTGGACAACCGGCTGCCGGTTTATCGAATGCGACTTTGGGGGAGCGACACTGAACGCTTCGCTGCATGTCCGGTCAGCGTTTACGAACTGCCGTTTTGCGGGGGCCAATTTGTTCGTAAGCAAGTTTGAGGATTGCAAAATGACGGGCAGCGACTTCTCCGGCGCATCGCTGGACGGCATCACGATCCAGGGCGGGGACTGGTCGTACACGAACCTGCGCCACGTCAATCTCGCCAAGCAGCAGTTGCGGGGCATCCGCCTCGTGGAGGCGGATTTGTCCGAATGCAATCTGCAAAAAGCGGATCTTCGCGAGGCGGATTTGAGCGGCGTCCGGCTGGCGAAGGCCGCGATGAGCGGTGCCGATCTGCGGGGCGCAAAGCTGGACCGCTTTGACTTCCGGTCGATCGACCTCACCGGGGTGCGGATCGACCTGGAGCAGGCGGTCGGCGTAGCCCGGGCCTACGGTGCCAAGGTGGACTAACACCTTGGCCGCTCCGCCCTAGAACCGCCTGTACATGCCGACCGATGCCGGCGCCGTCTCCTCGAAGCCGAACTGCCGGTACAGCCGGTCGGCCGGCACATCGGCGATCAGGCTGACATAGGCGGTGGACGGAGCGTTTCGGTCCAGGTAGCCTGTGATTTCGGCCATGATCCGCTTGCCCAGGCCCTGGCCTTGATGACCGGGATCAACGGCGATGTCAACGACCTGGTACATGCAGCCTCCGTCCCCGATGACTCGGCCCATGCCGATCAGTTTCCCTTGCAGGCGGAGGGTCACGATGAAAAGGGAGCCCTGAAGTCCCCTTCGGGAGGCGTCGAGGTCTTTGGGGCTGAGGCCGGCCTTTAACCGCAGGTTGTTGTACTCCTCGGCTTCCGGGACATCGTGTCCAAGCTGAATGTGTGAATTCATCATCTCACTCCTTTGCTCCCAAGTATATCTGAAGATATGGAAGGCGTCACGGCAAACGGGCAAGCAGTCGACCTGCTTAAAAGGTCATGCTCGCAGCCGCCATGCCGCCGCAGCGGGATACCGGCATCACTCAAGCTTGAATGTTACCGCAGCATCATGGTGCCTCCATCAACCATGATGGTTTGCCCGGTAATAAATTTGGCGTCTCTGCTTAACAGGAAGCAGACGACACGCCCGACGTCGTGCTCGCAGTCGCCAAGCCGCCGCAAAGGGATGTTGTTGACCATTTTCTCGTAAGCCTCGGGCATCTTTTCTTTCCATTCCAGAACCCCTTCGGAGGCTGCAATCGGGCAGACGATGTTGACATTGATCTGATCCGGCCCCCATTCCTTGGCCGCCACGCGGGAAATGCCGCGCATGGCTTCCTTGGCGGCTGCGTAGGAGGTTTGCGTGGGCATGCCATCGAGCGCCGCTCCGGAAGCAAAGTTCACGATCGAGCCCTGCGTTTCTTTTAAGTATGGATAGCTCCACTTCATCAGATGAAAAGCAGGCAGAAAGCCTGTATGCAGCGCCAGTCTGAGCTCTTCCTCAGTCGTATCCAGAAAGGGCACGTTCCTTGAAGCCTGCGCGCAGTTCACCAGTCCGTGGAGTGTTTTGAACCTTCCGATAACCTGCTTGAAGCCTTGAGCGACCTCATCTTTATCGAGCAGATTGACTTTAACAAACATGCATTCCGCTCTTTCGCTGATCTCCTTCTCCGCGATGCGCCCCTTTTCTTCGCTGCTGTCGAAAAATGCGACCCGGGCTCCCTCTTTGGCCAGAGCCATAACGACCCCCTTGCCGATGCCCGCGGCGCCTCCATTGACGAGAATCGTATGATCCGCTAATTTCATAAGTTTGTTCAGCCTCCTGATGCTGGGTTTTGCTTGCGTTCTATCGTTCTATTCGAAGCGCGCAAATGATTTTACGGCCGGCTGGAAATCTGATTTCCTTATGTTTATGGATGATGTCGTTCGTACCATAATGACCGTATGACGTTTGAACAGATCTGCCAGTGATACGGCAATCGCTTGGATGACATTGTAGACATGGAACCTCCTTGTAAGCATCCGCCAATAACACCGACCGTATTACTATGTTCCTTCCGAAGGATAATTACACTATGGACCCGATGATCCGTCCGTTTCCCTTATGGAGGGGAGAAAATGAGGGAGAAGCCCCTTTTGCCGTATGCCACTAACAATGATACAATCATTTATACAAACACAAAGAGAGAGGCGAAGTGATCATGACAGCGAACGATCGCATGCTGGTGTTCGTCGGTTCATATGCCGAAGCGGCATCCGACGGAATCTACGTATACGAATTGCATGAAGGGAAAGGCGAGTTGACGCTGCTCGACAAGGTGGACGGCAACAAAAATCCGACGTTCCTGAACGTGGATCAGGCGGGGAACCTGCTGTATGCAATCAGCGAAACGGCGGCCGAAGACGGATCGAAGACGAGCGACGCCGCAGCTTATACGATTGATCCGCAAGCAGGCAAGCTGACCGAATCCAGCCGGGCATACGCGCTGAACGGTCCGGCCTGCCACATCCAGCGCAGCGCAGACAGCAAATATTTGACGCTGACCAGTTATCATAAAGGCACGATCAGCTTGGTGAAAATGGACGCCGGCGGCAAGGTGGGAAGCGTGCTGGACATCCAGCAGCATGTCGGACAAGGCGACTACAGCGGAGTCGCTCCGCATCTGCATTCCTCGTTCTACAGCCCGGATCAGCGCTTTTTGCTCGCGTGCGACCTTGGTCTGGATCTCATCCGTACATACCGGATCGACGAAGCCGAAGGCAAGCTCGTCCCGGTGAGCGATGCGGTGGTGGAGAAAGGCGCCGGACCGCGCCATCTGACTTTCCATCCCAATGGAAAATTCGCGTATGTCATCAATGAATTGAATTCGACGGTTACGGCCTTTCAATATAACGCAGAGCAGGGAACCCTCGAGACGCTGGAGACCGTGCCGACGCTGCCCGCGGAGTGGACGGGGGATAACGGCTGCGCGGAAATTACGATTTCTGCCGACGGCCGGTTCCTGTACGGCTCCAATCGCGGTCACGACAGCATCGTCGTCTATGCGGTCGATCCGGAATCCGGCAAGCTGACCACAGTGCAGCACGTGTCGACAGAAGGCCAGCACCCGCGCCATTTTTCCATCGTTCCTGGCGGTAAGCATGTGATCGCGGCCAACCGGGATACCAATAACCTGACCCTCTTCACCGTAGACCAGGATACCGGCAAATTGACCTATACAGGCCATTCGGTAGAGGTGTCCAAACCGGTCTGCGTGTGGGCTGTCCGCTACTAGATCCATATTCCCCTGAAAGTCCGGCGGGCTTTCGATTCCCGGCTGTTCAAGATTTTTGCGAAGCCGGACACCGGATGCACGATCCGGACTCATCAATCGGGGGAACGGATGGTACAATAGAGATAGCCAGTAAGAAAGGATGGATGCGTGTGGAAGAGACCATGGAAGAATCCGTCAAGCACGAGTCTTGCGGAACAGGCGAACGGAAGAGCCACCATTCCCCCAAAACGAAAAACAACCTGATCAGCCGCTTGAACCGGATTGAGGGGCAGATCCGCGGCATTAAAGGCTTAATCGAAAAGGATACGTACTGCGACGACGTACTGAACCAGATTTCTTCGGTCCAATCCGCCTTGAACGGGGTCAGTAAGCTTCTGCTCGAGCATCATATGAAGAGCTGCCTGATCGAACGCATTCAGGACGGGGAGAATGAAGTGATCGATGAACTGCTCGTAACGATTCATAAATTAATGAAATAATCGAATACGGCTCAGAACCCAAGGATTCGGAAGAATCCTTTTTTTTATAATATCAGAAAGCATAAACTCCAGAGCCATAGCTTCCTGATATTGCAAGAAAAGTAACCTTTAAACGCGGTCTGTCATCTTTGAAGGTACGTCGATAGACGTTTTTTTTATGGGCGGAAATATAGATTAGGGGGGTATAGTAAAATAATGGTTGACTTAATATAGGGTAGGGGGGTATACTACATGACAAGGAGATGGTGATCAATAATTCGGTCTCATGCCAAATGCCATCTTCCAACAATAACGATCCGAGGAGAGATGATATATGAACCAAGTTACATTACAAGTCAACGGCATGTCCTGCATGCACTGCGTCAATTCTATCGAAGGCGCGATGAAGGCGCTGGGTGCAGACGCCAAGGTCAACCTGGCAGATGGAACAGTCACGGTTGCGTATGACAGCGTGAAGCTGTCGCTTCAATCGATTAAGGAAGCAATTGAAGATCAAGGCTATGAGGTCGCCTAACGAATAAAGGAAACGGGGTGTCGTTGCAATGGAAACTTACACTAGGGAGCAGGAGCAGCTGAGGCAGCAGGAACAAGCGTCTTTGCAGATCACAGGCATGACTTGTGCCGCATGTGCCAACCGGATTGAGAAGGGGCTGAAAAAGCTGGATGGCGTGTCTGAGGCCAATGTGAACTTTGCGATGGAGCGCGCCACGGTTACCTATGATCCGGAACGGACCAGCACGGATCATATGGAGGAAGCCGTCAAAAAGCTGGGGTACGATACGGCCAAAGAAGTGGTCGATCTGGATATTACCGGGATGTACTGCGCGGCCTGCGCGGTCAAAATTGAAAAAACGCTGAACAAGATGCCTGGCGTAAAGAGCGCCAATGTCAATTTTGCGATGGAGACGGCCAGAGTGGAATTTAACCCGCTGGAAGTCACCGCGGCCGACATGGAGAACCGGATCGACAAGCTGGGATACAAGGCGGCTCCCAAGCGGGAGCAGACCGCCGATCCTACGGAGCAGCGCAGCCGGGTGATTACGCAGCAGAAGCGCAAGCTGCTGATCTCCGCGCTCTTGTCCCTGCCGCTGCTGTGGTCCATGGTCAGCCACTTCTCATTTCTGTCCTGGATCTGGATGCCGGAGCTGTTCATGAACCCGTGGTTCCAGCTCGCGCTCGCCACCCCGGTACAGTTTTATATTGGTAGGCAGTTCTATAAGGGGGCGTTCAACGCCCTCCGCAACAAAAGCGCCAATATGGACGTTCTGGTCAGCTTGGGAACATCGGCCGCCTACTTTTACAGCCTCTATTTAACGATCGAGTGGGCTGCCGGAGGCGGAAGCATTCATCACGGTCCGGAAATGTATTATGAAACAAGCGCCGTGCTGATCACGCTGGTCATTATGGGTAAGCTGTTCGAGCTGCTCGCAAAAGGGCGGACATCCGAAGCGATCAAAACGCTGATGGGGCTGCAGGCGAAGAATGCCGTCGTCATCCGAAACGGTGAAGAGCTCACCATTCCGGTCGAAGAGGTTCTGACTGGGGACATCGTCCTCGTGAAGCCGGGCGAAAAAATCCCGGTGGACGGACTCGTGCTCGAAGGGGCGTCGGCCGTTAACGAATCGATGCTGACCGGCGAGAGCATCCCGGTTGAGAAAAAGGCCGGGGATTCCGTTTTCGGCGCGACCGTCAACAAAAACGGAAGGCTGAAAATTCAAGCGACGAAGGTCGGCCGGGAAACGGCCCTCGCGCAAATTATCAAAGTAGTTGAGGAAGCGCAGGGCTCGAAGGCGCCGATCCAGCGGGTGGCCGACGTCATTTCCGGCATCTTCGTCCCGATCGTGGTCGGCATTGCCCTCCTGACTTTCGTCGTCTGGTACTTCTGGGTGACCCCGTACGACTTTGCCAGTGCACTGGAGAAGGCGATCGCGGTTCTGGTCATCGCCTGCCCATGCGCCCTCGGTCTCGCTACACCGACGTCGATCATGGCCGGTTCAGGCCGCGCTGCCGAACTGGGCGTCCTGTTCAAAGGCGGCGAGTATCTGGAGTCGACGCATCGAATCAACACGGTCATCCTGGACAAAACGGGCACGGTCACGAAAGGGAAGCCGGAGCTGACCGATGTGCTGACCGCATCGATGGATGAGCCCGAGTTTCTGCGTCTGGCCGGTTCGGCGGAGAAGCCGTCGGAACATCCGCTCGCTGAGGCCATCGTAGATGGGATCAAGGCCCGCGGCCTTGCCCTTAGCGAAGCCGGGGAGTTTGAAGCCATCCCGGGTTACGGCATCCGGGCCGTCGTGGACGGACGTGAGGTGCTCGCCGGAACCCGCAAGCTGATGGAGAAGCATGGCATCCTTGCCCGGAATGCGGAGAGCAGCATGACGAAGTTGGAGGAAGAGGGCAAAACGGCGATGCTTGTCGCAGTAGACGGACGGTACGCGGGACTGATCGCCGTAGCGGATACGATCAAGGAAAGCTCCAAGGCGGCGGTCGGCCGGTTAAAAGGCTTAGGCATTCAAGTGGTTATGATCACCGGGGACAATGAACGTACGGCTCAAGCGATCGCCCGGCAGGCCGGCATTGACGAGGTGCTTGCGGAGGTTCTGCCCGAAGGGAAAGCCGCCGAAGTCAAAAAGCTGCAGTCGCTTGGCAAAAAAGTGGCGATGGTCGGCGACGGCATCAACGATGCACCGGCCTTGGCGCAAGCCGACATCGGCATGGCCATCGGAACGGGGACGGACGTCGCCATGGAAGCGGCGGACGTGACGCTGATGCGCGGCGATTTGAACAGCATTGCCGATTCCATCGAAATGAGTCGGAAAACGATGCGCAATATCCGCCAAAACCTGTTCTGGGCGCTCGGCTACAACACGCTGGGCATTCCGGTCGCTGCCCTTGGGCTGCTCGCTCCTTGGATTGCCGGGGCCGCGATGGCGCTCAGCTCGGTCTCGGTCGTCCTGAACGCACTCAGACTGCAGCGGATGAAACTGCAGACGAACCCGAAAGGAGAGCAGGCCGCATGAAACGTTCATTGGGACTCGCCGCACTGCTCGGACTCGCGGTGCTGACAGCCTGCGAGTCCGAAACAAATGCCATAAAAGGAGATGGAGAACAAATGAACATGTCGCATGATCATCAATCGGCCCATGGGCCGGCAAAGACGAACGGCACAGAGGGTACCGCGCATGAGCACGGCGGCGGCCAAACCGGAGGACTTCAGGAAAAGGACGTGAACGTAAGCTGGACGTACGCAGATGGCCAAGCGCCGGAGTCCGGCGCCGATACGAAGATCCGGATGGCATTTATGCATGACGGAAAGGCGATGGAATCCTTCGAAACGACGCATGAGCAAAAAGAGCATCTCATTATCGTCAGCAAAGATCTGTCTTACTTTCACCATATTCATCCGGAGTACCAGGGAGGCGGCGTATTTGAAGTTAACAACCGCTTCCCCGCAGGCGGAGATTACAAGCTGATCGCCGACTTTGTTCCGGAAGGCGGAGGCGCGATGAATAAATCGGCGTGGCTTCAGGTTAAGGGCGCACCGCTGCCGGCTACTCCCGTGACGCCGGACGGGGAGTTGGCCAAGACGGTGGACGGACTGCAGGTGACCCTGGCTTTTGACCGACTTGCGGCAGGGCAGGAGCTGATGCTCACGTACGTGATCGAGGATGCCAAGACCGGAATGCCGGTTACCGACCTGCAGCCGTACCTGGGCGCGGTCGGACACGTGGTCATTTTGTCGGAGGATGCGGAGCAGTACCTGCACGTTCATCCGATGGATGAAAAAGGCTCCGGGCCAAAGGCCGAGTTTATGACGACCTTTCCGCACGCCGGCATTTATAAAGTATGGGGACAGTTCCAGCGCGACGGGCGCGTCATTACCGTTCCCTTCGTCGTGAACGTGCCGTAATCTGCAGAGGGCAGTCACCAGGTATATTTCGAAGCGATAAGGAGTGAGGAAAGTTGGGTCAGCGTAAATTTGCGGTCACCCCCGGCTTCGGGGTCGGGGGAACCGTGTTCTCCCCGAAACAGCTTGCAGCGATCGGCGGCATAGCCGACAGAGTCGTCGAAGTGGAAATGACCGGCTTTAAGCAGCTGTACGTGACGGCAGAAGAAGAACGTCTGGACGAGGTTCAGGAGGAACTCAAGGCCGCCGGGCTTCAAATTCACCCCCCGGGTTTTGTGACCAAGAGCCTGATCGCCTGCCAATTTTGCCGCGGAGCGGAAGATGCCGGTTTGGACGTGGCGAGGGCTTTGGATGTGGCGATCGCGGGTTTACCGGTACCGAGTCCGCTGAGGATCGGATACGCCGGCTGCGCACTCGGAACCAGCGAACCGCTGCTGAAGGATATCGCCGTTGTCAAGATGAAAGACAGCTATGATCTCTATGTCGGAGGTGAGCCGAAAGGGATCAAGGCCGGACTGGCCAAGCAGCTCTTGACGGGGCTTCAGGCGGAACAGCTGATTCCGGCCGTCACTCGGCTCATTGCCCAGTTTCAGGAGCATGGAAAAAGGAAAGAGTCCTACCGCCGTTTTGTAGAGCGGTTCACCTTCGATAAGCTGCGCGAAGCCGCCGAAGATGCCGCCGGGGAAGCATCCTCGGAAGCAAGGCAGGCCTAACGCGGCTGGATTTTCTTTTCTACGTACAGGCACAGATGGGCCTCCGCCCACATAGAATGAACAGACCGCAGCCCAACAGCAGGAAGCAGCAGCCATGGTTTTCGCGGTGACCCAGTCATTCAGCAGGAGGTGTCATCTTTGCCCGGACTTTTCAGCTTTATCGCCCTTTTCATCAAAGAATTAACGCTGCTGGTATCGTACGTCAAAAACAACGCCTTTCCGCAGCCGCTGACAGAGAAAGAGGAAAGTAAGTACCTTCAATTGATGGCGGAAGGAGACGCCCACGCCCGCAATATGCTGATCGAGCATAACCTGCGGCTGGTCGCGCATATTGTGAAAAAATTCGATAATACCGGCGAAGATCTGGAGGATCTGATCTCGATCGGTACCATCGGGCTCATCAAAGCCATTGAGAGCTTTCAGGCGAATAAAGGCACGAAGCTGGCCACGTTCGCGGCCCGCTGCATCGAAAATGAAATCCTGATGCATTTGCGTTCCTTGAAGAAAACGAGGAAGGACGTTTCCCTGCACGATCCGATCGGAACAGACAAAGAGGGAAATGAAATCACGTTAATTGATATTTTGGGCAGTGAGGCGGACGACGTGGCCGATATGGTCCAGCTCAAGATTGAAAAGAGCAAAATCTACCGGAACCTGGACATTCTCGACGAACGCGAGCAGGAGGTCATCAAAGGGCGCTTCGGCCTGGAGCACGGCGGGGAAGAACGGACGCAGCGCGAAATCGCCAGGGAGCTGGGAATCTCCAGATCCTACGTGTCCCGGATCGAGAAGCGCGCCCTGATGAAGCTGTACCATGAATTTTATAAATCCAAGCAATAGCCTGCGGCGCAGGAAACAGCGATGCTTCACTTTTTACTGTAACGATGATATTGACAAGACCATGAAAGAGTTAGATAGAATGAATCAACCAATAAGGATCTTGTACGGAGAGTTAGACGAATCTTTGTATAAAGAAAGTGCACGTTATATACATGATAGAGTGTCTACAAAATTCTGAGTATTTGATGACATTAGGAAGTGACCAGAAATTAATTCATGAAGATATACGATCTTTCCTCAAGCCATTAAATAAAAGAGGCCTCTCTTGCCGCCTGAAGTTCATTCTTCAGAGCGGAAAGAGGGGCCTTTTGCGCTGCGGCTACACCTGCCAGATGCTGGACTGGCGGAAGATCGGTTCAAACGGCAGCACGATTTTGACCGGGAGCGGGAAGGGATCTCCGGTGATCTGCAGAATCGTTCGCGCGGCCATAACGCCGATTTCAAACGTCGGAATATGAATGGTGGAGAGCGGAGGAACGGTATATCGTGACGGTTCGTTGTCGTCAAAGCCGACGACGGCGAAGTCCTGTGGCATGCGGTAGCCTTTCTCGGAAATGGCCCGCATGGCGGCCATCGCCATGATGTCACTGGCCGCGAAGACCGCTGTCGGCAGCTTGCCCTGATGCTCCTCCAAAAAGGTCAGCATGAGGCGGTAGGCCCGGTCGGGCTCCCATTCGGCATTCAGCACATACTCCGGCTGAACCGACAAGCCGGCCTGCTCCAGAGCCTGCTTGTACCCCCGGTACCTTTTCTCACGGTCGAATTGACCGGACAAGCCCGTGCCTCCGATAAACATAATCTCGCGGTGGCCCTGTCCGGTCAAATGCCTGACGGCGATTGACGCCGCTTCAACGCGGTCATACGAAATGGTCGGGATACTCGGATCGGAAACGTCGATTCCCACGACATGCGGAACGTGTTTTTTAAGATAGCTGTATAATTTGGGCTCAATGCCCTCGATAACGATTAAACCGTCGATGGAATCTTTGCCGGAGATTTGCTGCAAGATTTCATTTTTTTGCAAATCTTCTTGCGTGTAGGTAAAAGCGATCTGGTATCCGTGACGGGCCAATTCCTTCTCAATTCCCTCAAAAATGACCGAAAAATAGGGATGGTAGCGCCGCCCCTGCATGGTGGATACGACGCATCCGATTTTCTTGACCGCGGCTTGGTCCTGAGGCGGCATCTTTGCCATGTATCCGAGCTCCTGCGCCGCGTCCCAGATCTTCCTCTTGGTCCCGCTGCTTGAGGAGCGGTTCGAATCGTCGGCCAGTACGCGGGAAACGGTCGAGATGGAGACGCCGACGCGTTCGGCAATATCTTTTAATGTGGGCATGTCATGACCTGCCTTTAATGTCAGATGAGGATTCTGCAAAACCTGTCGTTTGGATTGCTTACTCTATATGTTAAGTAAAATAAAATCACAGGTCAACTGAAAAGCAGTGATAATATTTTGCAAATTATAATAAAATTATTGCAAAATAATTGCAAAAACTGATTGACTAACTTTTTCATCAGAGGTATGATTTTCATGAGATTGAGGTGATATAAGCAAAAAAGTAAAGGGAAAGGGGTTATGTCATTGCGATATTTCAAGATTTTCTCTGTTTTTGCTCTAATTTGCATGGTGTTTTTGCTGTTTGGTTGCGCAAAGAATGACGGTTCTGATGCTTCGGCCACCACTGCCGGTTCAGCAGGCAAAACCAAACTTGTGTTTTGGAGTCATCAGGAAGATGCCATTATGAACGCCTATAAAGCGTTGATCGCCAAGTATCAATCTTTGCATCCCGACATTGAAATCGCCTATCAGACTTTCCCTTACGACGTGTACAATCAGAAGCTCAAGGCATCCTTCTCCGCCAAAAACCCGCCCGATATCGCAGAAATGTTCGGTACCTGGGTACCGGAATATTCGAAAAACGGGGCGCTTGTGGAGATACCGGGAGGCGAGCAGCTGCGGCAGGAGTATTATGAAGCTCCACTCGGAGGATACACGTTGAACGGCAAGCTGTACGGACTGCCGCTCGAATTTAACATCGAGAACGGCGGAATGCTGATCCACCCGCAAATGCTGAAGGATCAGGGCATCGCTAGCCCCCCGAGCACATGGGACGAACTGGTCGAAGACGCCAAGAAGCTGACGGTGCAGGACGCGAACGGCATTAAGGTGAAGGGATTCGATTTCGTCTCCAGCGACAATATCACCTTCACGTTCCTTTCCTTGATTCTGCAGCAAAACGGCAAGTATTGGGGCGATAACGACCATGTGAACTTTCAAACCCCTGAAGCACAAAAGGCGATGACCGCCTTAACCTCTTTGATCGCCACCGATAAAGTGGCGGACCTCACCACGTTTGGCGGTGAACTTGACACCTCAGACTACTTCTTTCAAGGCAGCTCGGCGATGACCTACCGGGGTCCATGGACGATTGCTGCAGGGCTGAATACATACAAGGTGAAAGACTTTGAGTATGTGCCCGTTCCTTCCTTTACGGCAAATCCGCCTTCTTATGCGGCCGAATCTGGCTGGGGGCTCGTAGCGTCCAAGAAGGGCAAGCATCAGGAAGCGGCCGTCGATTTTATCAAATTCATGTCATCCGACGATAATCTGCTCGAGTGGAACCAAGGCACGTTCACGGTTCCGGCCAAAAAAGCGGTGGCGCAAAACCCGGACTACGTCAAAGCAAATCCTTACATGAAAACACCGCTGGATATTTTGGAGCTGGGTCAGTGGATCGGGCCCATTGCCGACCGGGACTTTTTCTTTAAAACGATCAATGATCATTTCCAATTGATGGCGACGGGCCAGGAATCGGTGGAAAGCGGTCTGCAGCAGATCGAAAAAACCATCAACGACAGTCAGGATCAACATAAATGATCGGAGTGATGTTTCCATGAAGCATGATGCTGCAGCAAGCAGCAGTCCAGGGATCGTCCCCGGTATCCCGAACCGCAGAGGGGAGAAAGGAAGAGGCCGTTGGTTCATCTATTTATCGCTGGCGCCGATTCTGCTGCTATTTGGTGTATTCGCTTTCATTCCTATTGGATGGAGTTTGGGACTGTCGGTATTTAAATATAATCCGCTCAGCGCAAGCGCGCTGTTCGTCGGAGCGGACAATTATATCCGCATGCTGGGCGATTCCATTTTTATCAAATCGCTGTGGGTCACGTTCAAATTCGTGGTCATTGCCGTTGCGGTCAACATCCTCATCACCTTGATGTTCGCCGTCGCGATCCAGCGAATCCGTACGGGCTGGCTGCGGAACCTGATGCGCACCGTCTTTTTTCTGCCAACGATCGCGCCGCTGGCGGGAACGGCTATCGTATGGAGCACGATGTTCAATTACAATCACGGGCTGTTTAATATCGTGCTGACCCAGTTCCACATGGCTCCCGTCCAGTGGCTGAGCGATCCTCATTATGCGCTGTATTCGGTGATCCTGATGACGCTTTGGGCCGATATCGGATATAACATCGTGCTCTTTATCGCGGGTTTGGATTCCATTCCGGACATGTATTATGAAGCGGCCATTCTGGACGGGGCGAGCCGCTGGCATTCGTTCTGGCATGTGACGCTGCCGCTGCTCCGGCGCACGATGCTGTTTGTATCGGTGACGACGGTCGTCTCCTATTTTCAGGCTTTCGCCCAGTTCCAGACCATGACCAAGGGTGAGCCGTTTAACGAAACCCGGGTGCTGGCCCTCCATATATACGAGCAGGCTTTCTCCAATTCCAACATGGGATATGCGTCCGCGATGGCCACCGTATTTCTGATCATCATTTTACTGGTGACCCTGCTGCAGTTGAAGTGGGGGCGCACCGAGTGGGAGTACTGACAAGGGGGTCTTTCGATGCACCGTAGGAATAGATGGTTCGACGGCATCGTCATGCTCGTGCTGATCGCAGCCGGATGCCTGATGCTGCTGCCGTATCTGTGGATGGTTTTGTCTTCTTTCAAAAGCAACATGGAAATCGTGTCCGGCTCGCATGCGCTTCTGCCGCAGCATCCCAGCCTGGAGGGGTACCGGACCGTGCTTGAGGACGCTCCGTTCGGAAGGTGGTTTTTGAACAGCGCGATGACGTCGATCGTCATTACGGCCGCGACGTTATTTACGAGCGCCCTGGCGGGTTATATTTTCGCCAAGCATCAATTCAAGGGGCAGAAGCTGCTGTTTATTCTTATCTTGGCAACGATGATGATTCCGTTTCAGGTGGTCATGATTCCGACCTATCTGATCACGGCCAAGCTGGGGCTGGTCAATCATTTGCTGGCGATTATCCTGCCCAATCTGGTCAGCTCTTACGGGGTGTTTCTGGCGAAGCAGTTCATTGAGGATATTCCCCAGGATCTGCTCGATGCCGCAAGGATCGACGGGGCGGGCGAGCTGCGGCTGATGGTCCGAATCATTGCGCCTCTCATTCTGCCGATGCTGTCGGCGCTTGGCATTTTTACGTTCATGAATGCCTGGAACAACTATTTATGGCCGCTCATTATTTTGAACGACGAGAGCAAAATGACCGTGCCGCTCGCCCTTGTTTATTTTAACGGAACCCATATGGTCAACTATAACGTCGTTATGTCGGCGGCGGTGCTCATCACCCTGCCGGTCATTGTGGTGTTCCTGATTTTCCAGAAGCAGTTTATTAAAGGACTTACGATGACAGGCATGAAATAAAAAGAGAAAAACAAATGAGGAGGAGAAACTGGCATGACTAAAATATCGATTATCGGCGCAGGCAGCGCTTTTACGCAGGACATCGCCACAGACATTTTGCTGATCGAAGGCATTGAGGACGGGACGATCGCTTTGGTGGACATCGACGCGGAGCGGCTGGAGATCGCCCGCAAGCTGGTCGGGAAAATCATTGAGCTGTCCGGCAAGCGCTGGAACGTCATCGCTTCGACCGACCGCAGGGAGGTCATCGGAGGCTCGCAGTTCGTCATCAACCAAATCGAAGTGGGCGGGCTGCAAACCGTCCGCTATGAGTACGAGATTCCCCTGAAATACGGAGTCAATCAATGCATTGGCGATACACTGGGGCCAGGTGGACTGTTTAAAACGCTGCGTACGCTTCCGAGCTGGATGGACATCATCCGCGATGTGGAGGATTTGTGCCCGGATTCGACCATTCTGAACTATACGAATCCGATGTCGGCGGTGACCCTGCTGACGTCGCGGGTGACCTCCATTCCGGTCGTCGGCCTGTGCCATTCCATCCAGAATACGTCCCGGCAGTTGGCCAAATATGCCGGCGTTCCATACGACGACATGCAGTGGAGGGCCGGAGGAATCAACCATATGTCCTGGTTTGTGGAGCTGACCCATGAGGGGAAAGATCTGTATCCTGTGCTCCGGGAGAAGATCCAGAATCCCGACCTGCTGAAAAAGGATCCTGTGCGCTTTGACGCCATGAAGTACCTGGGCGCTTTCGTCTCGGAGTCCAGCGGGCATTTCTCGGAATACATTCCGTACTACCGCAAACGGCAGTCCTTAATCGACAAGCACTGCAGCACCGGGTATAATGGCGCGACAGGTTACTATGCGGATAACTGGCCGATCTGGCGCCGGGAAAACGATGAAAAAATCGTCAAGCAGCTGGAAGGCTCCCTCCCGATCGAGCTTGCGCCAAGCAACGAATACGCGGCCATCATTATTGAAGCGATGCTGAAAAATGAGCCGAAGGTGATTTACGGAAACGTACCGAATGAAGGGCTCATTCATAATCTTCCCAGGGACGGGGTAGTCGAAGTGGCCTGCATGGTCGACCGTAATGGCGTAAATCCATGCCGTTTCGGCAGCCTTCCGGAGCATCTCGCCGCGCTGTGCCGGTCCAACATGGCGTTCTTTGACCTGGCCGTCGGCGCGGTGCTGAATAACGACAAAGAAATGGCCCGCCATGCGCTGATGGTCGATCCGCTGTCCGCCGCCGTCTGTTCGCTGGATGAGATCAGCGACATGTTCGAGGAGCTGTATGAAGCGGAGCGCGACTTCATACCGGTGTTGAAATGATGAGAGCGGACAAGGAAAAACCGATTGTCGTTGTGGCCGGCGAGCTGAACGTGGATATCATTATTTCGGGAACGGACGTGATCCCGGAATGGAACCGGGAGAAAATGGTTGACGGATTTGACGTTGTACTCGGCTCCTCCTCGGCGATTACCGCAAGCGCGCTGGCCAGTCTTGGCCTGGACGTGCGGTTCGTCAGCGTGGTGGGAGCGGATGACTTCGGCCGCTTCTGCCTGGGTGAGCTGCAGCGGCTGGGCGTAAACACCGGTCATGTAGCGGTGCTGCCCGAGGTCAAAACGGGGGTTACCCTATCGTTTTCGACGCCTTCCGACCGCGGTTTGATTACGTATCCCGGGAGCATTCCGCTGCTGAAGCCTGACTATATTCCTGACGCTTTGATTCAGGAGGCGGATCATTTGCATTTTGGCTCCTATTATTTGCAGGACGGCATGAGGCCGCATTGGAAAGAACTGTTCGGGAAGGCGCAAGACTTAGGGGTCAGCACATCCTTTGATACCGGATGGGATGTCCGTGGCCGGTGGGATGCTGCCGGGATCCGCGCACTGCTGGATGTTACGGATTTGTTTATCCCCAGCGAGGAGGAGGCGCTGCATATTTTTGAGCAGGAGAGCGTGAAAGGAGTATTCGGTCAACTGGTTGCCGCTCCAGGTCTGGTTGCGATCAAACAAGGCTCAGAGGGAGCATCACTCCGGTCTCCTGACGGCTCGGTCGTGTCCGCGTCTCCTTATCCGGTCACTCCAGTGGACACGACAGGGGCGGGAGATTGCTTCAATGCCGGGATGATTCGCGGTTATCTCCAAGGCTTGACCGGCAGGGAGCTGCTCGAATACGCGAATGCCTGCGGCGCGCTGTCCACACTGGGCGTGGGGGGAACGGGCCATCTGCCGACGGCAGCGGCGGTAACGGCCCTGCAAGGACGGCCGCTCCAATAAGTACTCCGGCGGTGGGGGTCTCGCTCCGGAGCCGTCGGCAAAGGGGATGATCGGCACATTACATAGCAGGTCAAAATCGGATCATTTTCAATTCAATACAAATTTTAATCATGGGAGTTGATATTTCGTGAAGTTCGGTAAAACACTGATTGCAGGAATCAGTCTGGCTGTATTGGGGCTTGGAATCGGGTATGCGGCGTCGCAGACCGCAGAGGCTGCAGGCGCCGAATATTATGTGGCCGTTAACGGAAACGATGCGAATGCGGGAACGAGCGCCGCGCCGTGGAAAACGCTGCAGCATGCGGCGGACACGGCCGGACCGGGGAGCACGGTCTATGTCCGGGGCGGGGTATATAACCAAAAGCTGAAGATCACGAAGTCGGGCTCCGCAGATCAAGGGCCGATCACTTTTGCTAATTACAGCGGCGAAACGCCAGTTATTGACGGAACAGGACTATCCGTAAGCGGTACGGAAGGCATCGTTGACCTTGCCAACGTCAATTACGTAACCATTCAGGGATTCGAAATCCGCAATTTTACGACGACGGCAAACAACGTCATGCCTGTCGGGATTTATGTTCACGGCGCAGGCGGCAACATTACGCTGTCCAAAAACAAAATCCATGATATTAAAAACACATCAGCTCCTGCCGGCAGCGACCTGCTCGGCCGAGATGCACACGGCATCGCCGTGTACGGAACCAAGGCACCGGAATCCATTCACGACGTGACGATCGACGGCAACGAGCTGTACAATCTGGTGCTGGGTTCCAGCGAGACGCTCGTTCTTAACGGAAATGTGGATACCTTTGCCGTGACGAACAATATCATTCACGACAACGACAATATTGGCATCGACGTGATCGGATTCGAAGGAAAATCGCCGAACTCCGCGTACGACCAGGCACGAAACGGAATCATCAGCGGCAACAAGGTGTACAATATCACGTCCAACAACAATCCTTCGTATGGGAAAAAGCTTCCGAACAACAGTAATGCGGCGGACGGCATTTATGTGGATGGAGGCAAGGACAGCATCATCGAGCGAAATTACAGCTATAACAACGATATCGGGGTGGAAATCGCCTCGGAACATGCCGGCAAGGCGACCAGCAACATTACGGTCCGCAGCAACTTCATATACGGCAACCGTTTGACGGGGATCGCCATGGGCGGATACGATACGCTGCGCGGCTCTACGGTAGGCTGCCGCATCGTCAACAATACGCTGTACAAAAATGATACCCTTGGCGACGGAAGCGGTCAGCTCTACGTGCAATACGATACCCAGAACAATGTCATCCGTAACAACATTTTCGTGGCCAGTTCTACCGATGTGCTCATTTATAATGAATACACGAAAAATTCCGGCAACGTCGTGGATTACAATCTGTACTTCGCCCCAGGCGGAAGTTCGGATGCCACCTGGACTTGGAAAAACAAAGAATACACCGGGTATGCCGCTTATAAAAAAGGGACGGGGAATGACGCGCACTCCGTATTCGCCGATCCGCTCCTTGTGAACCCCGCTGCTGGCGATTTACATCTGAAGACAGGGTCCCCCGCTATGGATAAGGGCTTGACGGATTCGGACATCGGTTCGCTCGATATCGACGGGCAGCCCCGTGCTCAAGGAGGAGGCGTCAATATCGGCGCGGACGAATAACGCTCCTACTTAATCGTTGCAAGCCTAATTAGCAGCCTCCTTTCGCGGGGGCTGCTTTTTTCAAGTCTGCATGTCCGCGGTTCCGGCAAACGATCTGCAGCCAGATCTTGAACCATAGCTCCCCGTGCGGAGCTGTTTGTTGAGACTAACTTGTTCACCGGGTCCTGCTCGAATGGTATAGTAGATGTAACCATCCTGCAGCAAGCTGTAGATGCGGGAATCCATTACACTTTTAAGAACAGGAGCTGACATGATGAACATCGTCGTACTGGACGGACATACGCTGAACCCTGGGGATTTAAGTTGGGACGAGCTGAGCAAGCTCGGTTCCGTGACGGTCTACGACCGAACTCCCCCCGGGCTGATTCCGGAGCGGATCGGAAACGCCGAAATCGTGCTGACGAATAAAACTCCGCTGACGCGGGAGGTGCTGGAGGCGGCAGAACACCTCCGCTATGTCGGCGTGCTCGCGACCGGCTACAATGTGGTGGACATTGAAGCGGCGGAAGCGCGGGGGATTACCGTGACGAATGTGCCGGCATACGGGACCGAGTCCGTGGCGCAGTTTGTGTTCGCGCTGCTGCTTGAGCTGTGCCACCAGATCGGGCGGCATGGAGAAAGCGTACGCTCGGGAGATTGGACGAAGGCGGTGGACTTCTCCTATACGCTGTCGCCGCAAATCGAGCTCTGGGGAAAGACGATAGGGATCGTCGGCTATGGCCGGATCGGCCGTCAGGTCGCTCGGCTGGCGGAGGCTTTCGGCATGCGCGTGCTGGTATCGGGCAGACCGGGGAAGGCAGGCGGGAACGAAGACGGCGCCGACCGGCGTGTCCCGCTCGAGCAGCTGCTGGCCGAGTCGGACGTGGTGAGCCTGCATTGTCCGCTGACGGCGGAAACCGAAGGGCTCATCAACCGCGAACGCCTGGCGCTGATGAAGCCTTCGGCCTTCCTGATCAATACCGCCCGCGGCGGGCTGCTGCAGGAGCAGGATGTGGCCGATGCGCTGAACGAAGGCCGGCTTGCCGGCGCGGCACTCGACGTGCTCGGAGCGGAGCCTCCCGCGGCAGACCATCCGCTTGTGCATGCTCCGCGCTGCATCATCACCCCCCATATGGCTTGGGCGGCGGTGGAAGCGCGGGAGCGGCTGATGCGCATTGCTGCGGGCAACGTCGCCGCATTCCTGGAAGGCCGGCCGGTGAACACGGTTGTGCCGCACTCCCGCTGAGAACGGAGTCATGCCGTTAGGGGCATGGAGGCTCTTTTGATTGTACGGGCTGAATCCGTGCATGGGAGGCATAGACATAGTGCAAGGGGAGATTACAAAGGGAGGGGTTGGACTGAATGAAAATCGTGATCGCTCCGGATTCGTTCAAAGGCAGCATCCGTGCCGCCGACGCGGCGGCCGCCATCGACAGGGGCGTTAAACGCGCCCTGCCAAGCGCGGAAACGGTGCTTGTCCCCATGGCGGACGGCGGGGAAGGGACGCTGGACAGCTTGACCCGCTTTGGCGGCACCAAGGCCAAAGTGCAGGTGTCCGATCCGCTGGGAAGGCCGGTCGACGCCGAGTACGGCCTCATTCATGGAGGGTCCACCTGCGTGGTGGAGCTGGCCAGCGCGTCCGGGCTTGAGCTGCTCGCCGCTGAGGAGCGGGACCCGCTGCGCACGACGACGTACGGGACCGGCGAGGTGATTCGCCGCGCGCTCGATGCGGGCTGCCGCCAATTTATTATGGCGATCGGCGGCAGCGCCACGAACGACGGAGGCGCCGGCATCCTGCAGGCGCTGGGCGTGCGGCTGCTGGACGAGGCCGGGCAGCCGGTCGGACGCGGGGGCCTGGAACTGCAGCGCGTAGCGGCGATCGACATGGGCGGAATGGATGCACGGCTTGCCGAATCGACCTTCGTAATCGCTTCCGACGTGCAGAACCCGCTGCTCGGCCCGAGCGGCGCGTCCCATGTGTATGGCCCGCAGAAGGGCGCGACGCCGGAGATGGTCGCGATGCTGGAGCAGGGGATGCGCGTCTGGGCGGAGTGTATCCTGGAGACCACGGGCCTGCGGGTACATGACCTGCCTGGGGCGGGCGCGGCCGGCGGCGTAGGAGCGGCGCTGCTCGCTTTTTTCAAAGCAGGGATGAGGCGCGGTATCGATCTCGTGATCGAGCATTCAGGGTTCAGGACGTACCTGGAAGGCGTGGACCTCGTCATCACCGGCGAAGGCCGGATGGATGCGCAGACCGCATCGGGCAAAACGCCGATGGGCGTCGCCCAGGAAGCGCGGCAGCACGGGGTTCCGGTCATCGCCCTGGCCGGATCGGTAGGGCTGGGGATCGAGCCGCTGTATGAGGCGGGAATCGTCAGCGTGCACAGCATCGTGAACGGACCAATGGCGCTGGAGGAAGCGATGGCCCGTGCCGGAGAGCTGCTGGAGATGTCGGCCGAGCAGGTGATCCGGACTTTTGCCGGAAGCCGCCGCGGGTAGACTCATACCGTCAACACCTCAGGCAATTCGACGTACATTCCAAGAAGCCAGACCGCGTTTAGTGGAAGATTTTTTGGAGAGATAGGATGTTTGGCCTCGGAGATACATTCTGATCTCAAAAAAAAGCGGCAGTGTCCGGGAAGCCCGGCCAGCTGCTGCTTTTTTTCTGTGATGACCCCTTGGTTTTGGTTGGTGTTATTTCTTCAGCGTCATATCCGTCAGCGGGCTGGACATCCGTTTCTTGATCTGCTCCAAAATGCGCTTGGAAACGGAAATGGTGCGGGGGTAAGCAAAATCATCGCGGAAGTGAAGGACGTTGCCTTCAAAGGAAGTAATTTTATTCACGTTGACATAGATGTTGGATGCGGCTCGGACAAAATTAGGCTGGGAGATCAAAGCGGAGATTTCCTGGCTCGTTAACCGTTTCTTGATAATATAGTTTCTGCCGTGGAAAATAACCTGTCCCTGACCGCCGACCTTAAAGAAAAACGCGTCCGTCACCGGATCAAACTGATGATATTCCTGCAGCACCTTGTCGGATGAAGTCATCTTACCAAAGCCCCCTTTTAGAAGATGATAAAGTGTTAGCGCTTTCAATTCTATCACACTTTTTAGTCCTGCATAAGAGCAAATTTGTGAATTTTATGATTTTTTTTGTGAACTTGGACAAAACGCTTCAACATATTGACTAAATATTGACCAAATTTTCCATTGCGCCCACAATAGTCATAGACGGCTGCGGCAAGCGCGGTCGCCTGTCAACGTCAGACCGAGAAAGGACGAATGCCCTTGAATCCAAGTCCTATGAAGATTACGGCGATTTCCGGAAGCCTCCGGAGACAATCGTCCAATACGAGCTTGCTCCACGCCCTCTTTCCGCTGGCGCCGGAAACGATGGAGATTTCGATATTTGAAGGCATCGGAGACTTGCCCCATTTTAACCCGGATGTGGACGGAGATGACCCGGCCCATCCGGTGGCACGGCTTCGGGACACGATCCGTCAGGCGGACGGCGTGATCATCAGCACCCCCGAATATGCCCATGGCGTCCCCGGCGTGCTGAAGAACGCGCTCGACTGGCTGGTATCGTCCGGAGAATTCGTCTACAAGCCCGTCGCTGTCGTCAGCGGATCGCCGATGGAAACCGGTGGAGAGAAGGCGCATCAGTCTCTGCTGATGACGCTTAGGATGATGACGGCTGAGCTGGTGGAAGGAGGATCGTTCACGGTTCCTTTTCTCAATCAGAAGCTTCGGGCCGGAGAGATTGTTGACGAGGGGCTGAACGAGCGGCTGAAGGGTATGCTCGGGAAGCTGGAAGAAGCTGTACGGCAGGCAGCTGCAAACGGCCTGGACGGATTCAGGTTATAAGGATAACAACATTTCTCTATAAAAAAGCCTGCGGCACCCCAAATCCTGGAATTTGGA
Organism: Paenibacillus rhizosphaerae; assembly: GCF_014192015.1. Classification (GTDB taxonomy): domain Bacteria; phylum Bacillota; class Bacilli; order Paenibacillales; family Paenibacillaceae; genus Paenibacillus_AQ; species Paenibacillus_AQ rhizosphaerae. Next base: position 156,851 of record NZ_JACHXJ010000002.1, read on the forward strand.
GCGCGCAGGCTTTTCGTATTATCAGGTCGGACCTTATGGACGGGGAAGCATGCTTTTTAGCAAGCAGTGAGCTTACGCCGCCGGAGGGTCAGCTGTGGTTCAGGCATTTTCGATAATGGTGTTCAGCGTCGTGCGGTCGAGGCCTTTGACCAGCTTGGTCAGCAGCTCCTTGGCTGCATCGTAATCGTCGGTATGGATGATCGACGAAGACGTATGGATGTAGCGGGCGCAAATACCGATGACGGTGGACGGCACGCCGATTCCGCTCAAATGCACCTGCCCGGCGTCCGTGCCGCCAGGAGATACGAAATACTGATACTTAATGTTATGGGTATCCGCCGTATCCTGCACGTATTCCACGAGTCCGCGGTGGGTGATCATCGTCGGGTCGAAAATGCGGAGCAGCGCTCCCTGTCCGATATGGCCGAAGGCGCTCTTGTCGCCGGTCATATCATTGGCTGCGCTCGCATCCAGTGCGAAGAAAATATCCGGCTGGATAAGATTGGCCGACGTACGCGCGCCGCGAAGTCCCAGCTCTTCCTGGACCGTCGCGCCGCAGTACAGCGTATTCGGCAGCTTCTCCTGGTGTAGTGCCTCCAGCAGTTCGATCGCAAGACCGACCCCGTAACGGTTGTCCCAGGCTTTGGCCATAATTTTTTTCGGATTGGCCAGCGGCGTGAATTCGCAGACCGGCAGCACCTGAAGCCCTGGACGGATGCCGAAGGATTCGGCTTCCTCACGGTTATCCGCGCCGATGTCAATGTACATGGCTTTGATGTCCACCGGTTTGCTGCGCTGCGATTCATCCAGCAGGTGGGTTGGCGTCGATCCGACGACCCCGAATACCGGACCGGTCGGCGTTATGATCTGCAGCCGCTGGGAGAGCACGGCTTGGCTCCACCAGCCGCCGAGCGGCTGAAAGCGCACCATTCCGGCTTCGGTGATGCCAGTGACCAGAAAACCGACCTCGTCAAAATGGCCGGCCACCATGACCTTCGGGCCGTTCTCATCTCCACGGAGGACGCCGAACAGACTGCCGAGACGATCCTGTACGAACTCGTTCGTGAAAGGGGTAACCGTCTCCTTGAAATATGCGCGCAGGTCTTTTTCAAATCCGGAAGCCGCGGGGAATTCTGTCAGCTTGCGGAACATATCCTTCGTTTTTTGATCCATCGTACCTTATCTCCTTTATCATGTATGTGGTTATGTATATAGATTGAACTAAAGTTCTGCATTGAACTTCCTGTTATAACGGCCCCATAGAGGCCTATAACGTTCATTTCTTTAGTTCATTCTATAGTAGTTGACTTCAATTCTAGTATGAACCCACTTGATCCGATTGTCCACGATCGGCGGCAGAAGCACAAATGGCGAACCTGTTGAATAGGATATCCTGGACGGATGCCCTGAAGTCAGCCGGAAGGAGCCTGGTTATGGAACCGATATACATGGATCGCCGCCAAGAAAACATCCTGATCCTCGTATTGTTGATTTTGCTGGTCATTGTGCTTCTTTTCTTATTATAATCCGCCTGCCATGGATAACCCTCATTAAACAGCCGCCAGGTTTAAACATGAGCGCCCGGCTGCCTGGCGCTGTTTGCTGCACACCTTCTCATCATATACATAACTCTCCTGCAAATGACAAATAATGAAAAGGAATGATGAATAGGAGGTGCCTGTAATGCCTGCCAATACGAAGAACAGGGGAACCGGATTCAAGATCGATTCCTTGACACCCGAGGAATACAAATCCATCAGCAAAAAGCATTCTCCTTCGCGCAGCACATTCAAAAACTGTGTAAATGCTTTTGTGGTCGGAGGTTTGATTTGTCTGATCGGACAAGCGATTCAGCGGGCGTTCATGAGCTGGTTCGACATGACGGTCAAAGAAGCGGGCAATCCGACCGTTGCGGTGCTCATTATCATATCGGTCATCCTGACAAGCTTTGGCGTGTACGACAAAATCGCCCAGTGGGCCGGAGCGGGTACGGCGGTACCGGTTACAGGCTTCGCCAACTCCATGTGCTCCGCAGCGCTTGAGCATAAAGCGGAAGGCTACGTCCTTGGCGTAGGAGCCAGCATGTTCAAGCTCGCCGGCTCCGTAATCGTGTTCGGAACCGTCGCCGCCTTCGTCGTGGGACTCGTCTACGCTATCTTCGGTATTGAGGGAGTGCATCAGCCATGAAGCTGACCGGCCAGACCTGGGAGTTTGACACCAGGCCCGTTCTGATCGGAAGCGCCGCCGTCGTCGGTCCCGATGAGGGACAGGGCCCGCTGTCTCCCGATTTCGATTATGTGTACGACAATCTCGAGATCAATGAGAAGACATGGGAGAAGGCGGAGCGCAGGCTGCTGGAGCAGGCGGCCCAGCTGGCTGTCATCAAGTCGGGACTGGACAAGGAACAGATCCAGTTCTACGTAGGCGGGGACCTAATGAATCAGATCATCAGCAGCACGTTCTCCGCCCGCAAGCTTGGCGTGCCATACCTGGGTGTATTCGGGGCTTGCTCGACGTCCATGGAAAGCCTGGCAATTTCAGCCCTGATGGTCGACACGGGGGCCGCGGAACGGGTGATGGCCGGAACCGGCAGCCATAACTGCACGGCCGAGAAGCAGTTTCGGTATCCGACTGAATACGGCTCGCAGAAGCCGCCGACCGCCCAATACACAGTTACCGGGGCCGGCTGCGGCGTCATCGCCAAAGGCGGGCAGGGCCAAGCCGGCCCGAGGATCGCCAGGGCGACGATCGGCAGGATCATGGACCTGGGGGTCAAAGATCCGTTCAATATGGGCGCCGCGATGGCGCCCGCCGCTGCCGATACGATCGCCGCGCATTTCCGGGATACGGGGCTGTCTCCCGATTATTATGACTTGGTTGTGACCGGCGATCTGGCTTCCGTCGGTCTGCCGATTGCAAAGGAGCTGCTGGAGAAGCAAGGCTACCGGATGGACGAGACGAAATTCGGAGATTGCGGGCTCATGATTTATAACCGTGAGAAGCAGAAGGCCGTCCTGGCTGGCGGAAGCGGCTGCGGCTGCTCGGCGGCGGTGACCTACGGCCATTTGGTCAAACGGATGTTACAACACGAATTACATAAAGTGCTGGTCGTGGCGACCGGCTCGCTGCACTCCCCTTTATCGGTTCAGCAGGGAGAGAGCATCCCGTGCATCGCCCACGCCGTGGCGCTGGAAATGGAGGATTAACCAATGCAGTTTTTATGGGCGTTTATTATCGGCGGTCTGATTTGTGTCATCGGCCAGCTCATGATGGATTTGTTCAAGATGACGCCGGCGCATACGATGAGCACGCTGGTGGTGGCGGGAGCGGTGGCAGACGGTCTCGGCTGGTACGATCCCCTCGTCAAATTTGCCGGTGCCGGCGCTTCCGTTCCCATTACCAGCTTCGGCAGCTCGCTTGTTCACGGGGCGCTGTCGGAGCTTCAGAGGGACGGCTGGATCGGGGTTGTGACAGGCATCTTCGAGGTCACCAGCGCGGGGATATCAGCGGCGATTATCTTTTCGTTTATCGCCGCGCTGTTCGTCCGTCCTCGCGGGTAACTCCAAAAATCCGCCGTTTGCATTTCTTTGCTTAAACTAAAATGGAAAGCCTGAATAAACACCCCGGAATTGTGTATTCCGGGGTGTTTTGCTGTTCATTTCGGCGGGTATGTGGGGGTATACGACGATTTTAGGAAATGTGCCCAATATACTTTCTGTTCTTCCTTCATGTACAATGTAAAATATATACTTATATCGAATGAACTAAAGAAATGAATGTTATAGGCCACTATTGGGCCGTGCTAACAGGAAGTTAAATGCAAAACTTTAGTTCAATCTATACCTAATGTATTCAGCTATTTTACGATGTTATCGATTTACCAGTGAACGCATCTGCGAGCATGTTCATTGATTACGAATTCTAGGAGGAACTGATATGCCCGTACGCAGCGAATTTCTTCATATTATTGCAGCAGTAAGATCCAATCTCGAATCTTGCATATTGGGAAAATCATTTGAAATACAGCTCCTTCTAACCACTCTGCTTGCCGAAGGGCATGTTCTGATCGAAGATGTACCCGGAACGGGGAAGACGCAGCTCATCAAGGCACTCGCCCGGTCCATGAGCGGCGATTACCGGCGTGTCCAGTGCAACCCGGACATTCTGCCGAGCGATATTACCGGCGTTTCGGTGTTTCACCCCCGCGAGGAGCGGTTCTACTTCCGTCCGGGTCCGGTGATGACCAACATTCTTCTGGCCGACGAGATCAACCGTGCCACGACCAAGACCCAGTCGGCCCTGCTTGAGGTCATGGAAGAGCGCAACGTGACGGTGGACGGCGAAACGTATGAGCTTCCCCGTCCGTTCATGCTGTGCGCTACCCAGAACCCGATCGACTTTGAAGGCACTTACATGCTGCCCGAAGCGCAGCTTGACCGTTTTATGATGAAGATCAGCCTCGGCTACCCCGACGCGGCTACGGAAAAAAGCCTGCTGTACCAGCACAAGCAGGGCCAGCCGGTCGACCGGCTGACGCCGGTGACCAACATGGATCAGATCGCGGAGATGCAGCATGAAATCCGCAGCATTTATATCGACGAGGCGGTGACGGACTATCTGCTGAGCATCGTCCGCCGCACCCGGGAGCATGCCTCCGTCCTGCTCGGAGCCAGCCCGCGCGCTTCCCTGTCGTTCCTGAACGCGGTTAAGGCATTCGCTTTCCTGCAGCAGCGGGAGTACGTCCTTCCGGACGATATCAAGACGCTCGCTCCTTATGTTCTCGCCCACCGTATCATCCTTCGTCCGGAGTCCCGGCTGGATAACGTCAGTCCGGAATCCGTTCTGAAAAACATCCTTCAGCAGGTGCATGTGCCTGTGGCGATGGAGCGATAAATGATGACAAGGCTGTTAACCGGTATCCGATCCGGACTCAAAACCCCTAGGTATTGGGCCGTGCTGCTCGTATGGGTCGCCAGCCTGTTTTATGTTCTGTTTCAGGGGGGCAAGACGTCCCTGATGCTGTTTGTCATGATCAGCGTCATCGTGCTGTATTTGATCGTGCTTGGCATCAGCTGCGTCCGGCTGACCCGGGGAACGCGCCAGCTGTCCACCGAAAGGGGACAAGGCACCGTGCTTCACGCCGGCGAGCAGATCAAGGTCAGGCTCCATTTCTCGATTCCGGGATTTCTTCCGATGCCCTATATCATCATCCGTGAAGTCATGAAGCGGCATAATGGCGATTCCTGGTCGTTCGAGGAAAGCGTCATTCCCAATTACAGGGGCAGCGGTACGCTGATGTTCCAGACGCCGCCGCTGGAGCGGGGAAGATATTATTTTACCGAGACGGAATGCGTCAGTGAGGATATCTTCGGCTTTATCGAGCATAAAGGCCGTTTTCATGTGCCCGGCCAGTTTCGCGTGATGCCCCGAACCGTGTTTATCCCCGCCTGGAAGCTGTTCGACCGGAATTCCCCGCTTGCGGGACCGCAGACCGCCTCGGCGGCTTCACGCAAAGAAACGACTCAGATTAACGGCGTCCGCGATTATGTGTACGGGGACCGGATTTCACGGATTCACTGGAACGCCACCGCGAAGACCGGTCAGTGGAAGTCCAAGGAATTCGAGTACGATTCCGTCCCGAAAACGATGCTTCTGCTTGACGCTACGAAGGCTCATTACGGTTCCGACGCGCAGTTTGAGCTGGCCGTTTCCACGGCGGCATCACTGCTCGAGTATGGCGGGCGCGGCAGAATGAATATGGGCCTTGCTACCCTCGGCGACGCATTTAAATTGTTTCCGCCAAGCAGCGTGCAGGGAGACCGCCAGCGGATGATGCATCATCTGGTGGATCTGTCCGCCGACGGTTACGGCAAGCTGCTCCCGAAGCTGGAGCAGAACGCACGGTTTCTCCCGGCAGGGGCCTTCCTCGTTTTCATTTCGCCGGCCAGTGGCCAGCAGGTGCTGGAGATTCTGCGCTGGGCCGAGACCCGGGGCATGAGCTCTTCGCACATCCGGATCAGCTCCGGGCGTGACAAAGGCGTGGAAGGATGGGGAGCGTTGCTCGCATCCCGCGGAACCTTTGCGTGCAGCATTCAATCGCTGAGTGAGCTGCCGGCTGCATTAGGGGGTGGAAGGGTTTGATCAACTGGCTGTATTCGCTGCGCACCTCGTTTTTCCGCACCTTGTCTCTGGTGTGGTTGTGGATTATGGCGCTGCAGTGGATTTACTTTATGAACAACATATGGTACAGCGAAACGACGGCCATTGTCATGATTAGCGTGACGGTCATCACGGCGATCGAAATCGTGCTGCCGATCAAAAGCATTTACCGGTACGTGCTGCAAGGCATCGCCGTGCTATACATCATTCACCGGGAGTTGATCGCTTACTGGATTTACTTTCCGGCAGGAAGCCTGCCGAACCGGATCCAGCAGTTTACGGGCACCGCGCTGCCGTACCTCGGCTTTGCCGTAGGCGCTTGGATTCTGCTGCTGCTCAGCGCCAAGCTGGTCAACAACCAGCGCAGAATCCTCGTGTTCGCTGGCATGCTGATCGTGGCGTTCTCCATCCTAGATTCCTTCACCATGTACGATTTATGGAAGGAAGTTGCGTGGACGGTGTTTGCGGCGCTCGGCTGGCTGGTCAGCGAGCACTTCCGCCGCTTCCAGCTGAAATACCCGCATGGCTGGCGTTATCTTCGGCAGTACCCGCTGAAAATGCTGCTGAACGTGGCGGTCATTTTTTCGCTTGTGTTTGCGGTCGGCGTCAACATGCCGGAAGTGCCGCCATCCCTGACTGATCCCTATACGGCTTGGGTCGTCCAAGGCGAGACGGCTGCCACGGCTGGCGTTGACGGGGATCCGGGCGAATCGGTAATGAGGACTTCCTCGGGATACAGCCGCAACGATACCAAGCTCGGCGGAGGGTTCAATTTTGACTATACGCCGGTGATGGAAATCAGCTCGGACCAGCGAAGCTATTGGCGCGGGGAAACCCGCCGGCTGTATACCGGCAATGGCTGGGGGGACGAGCGCAATTCCGGCAGGGAGACCGATGAGGTGAAGGCGGATACGGAGCTTTCCGGCGAGAAACCGACGGCCGGCGATTCGATGACGGTAAGACAGACGGTTACGATGCTGAGCGACAATCAGTATCCCGTTTTGTTCGGTGCGTATAACCTGTCCAAGGTAGAGCTTATCGATGACGGGAAGAATACCGGCAGCCTCCGCTGGAACAGCTCCCAATCGGAGCTGCGCTGGACCGCTGAGTCAAGGCGGGACCGTTATCCGGAAACCTATACGGTGGTGTCCGAGGTTCCGGTCGTTTCGGAGGATGAAATCCGCCTGAAGTCGTTCGCCGACCTGTACGGCTCCCAAGGGACCGAGGATGCCTATCTGCAGGTGCCGAACGATTTTCCGAAGCGGACCCGCGACCTCGCGGAAGAAGTGACGGCTTCCGGAGAAACGCCGTATGAAAAAATCGGTCTGCTTCAAAACTATTTAACAACGCACTACACATACACGAACGAACCGGACTTGTCCAAAAAGGTTAGCGGCGATTTCGTCGACAGCTTCCTGTTTGAAATCAAGGAAGGATACTGCGATTATTTCTCGACTTCGATGGTGATGATGGCCCGTTCCCTCGGCATCCCGGCCCGGTGGGTCAAAGGGTATGCTCCCGGCCAGGTGCAGGGAAGCAGCGCCGACGTGCAGGTCCAAGGCGTGCAGGGCACTTCGGACTCCGGCGTGTATACGGTGACCAATGCCGACGCGCACTCGTGGGCCGAGGTCTATTTCGGGCCGTACGGCTGGATTCCGGTGGAAGCGACCCCCGGTTTCAGCATGCCGCTGCTCACGCATGACGCCCAAGCCCAAGATCAGGCCGAGCCGGAGGCAAAGCCTGAAGTGGAGGAAGACCAGCCTGAGCAGTCGCCGCAACCGGCAGCGCAAAGCGAGGATCGCGGACCGGCGGTCAAAATCGTATACGGCGCTTCCCTCCTCATCCTTGCAGCTTTTGCAGTGTATGTGCTGTGGCGGAATCGCCTCCAGCTCCGGTTCGGATGGCTCCGCCTTCGTACGGGACAGAAGCTGTCTCCCGACCAGAAGGTGATCGTCATGACCGAACGGTGGATCAAGCAGCTGCGCCGAAGAGGGCTCAAACGCGGCGCGGACGAAACGCTCCGGGAGTCGGTCAGCCGCTGGGAGGGACGGTCCCCGGCGCTCGGTTCCTTCCTGGAGCCGCTGCTGCAGCTGTTCGAGAAGGCGCGCTACAGCCCTTCGTCGGTGTCGGAATCGGAATGGAGAAGCGTCCATGCCCATGCCAAGGAATTGAAAGCTGCGATGAAAAAGATACCGAAGAAAGCAGCGTAACGGACTTGATAGAAGGCGCCCTCCGGGCGTTTTCTTTTTTGTTTCGCGCGAACATAAGTTTTTTACTAACTACGCAGATTATGGTATAGTTTGTCCTATGAAACTGAGGTGACATCAATTTGTTTGAAATGCTTATCCCGAAAATGAAGGTAAAAACGGTGTTTGATCTGGATTTGGAGCGGCTGTATTCGCAGGGATTCCGTGGAATCATTACGGATCTGGACAATACGCTGGTGGGTGCAAAGGCTCCCTTGGCCACACCCGAGCTGATCGCCTGGTTCGAGAAGGTGAAAAAGGCGGGATTCCAGCTTGTCATCGTATCCAATAACCAAATGGCGAGAGTATCGACTTTTGCCACCCCGCTGGACATCCGGTTTGTCCATGAAGCCCGCAAGCCGTCGAACGCGCCTTTCCGGAAAGCCATGCAGATGATGGACCTGAAGAGCGAGGAGACGATCGTGGTCGGCGACCAGATGCTGACCGACGTGTACGGCGGCAACCGGCTCGGCCTGTTTACCGTGCTGGTGCTCCCGATTTCCATTCAAGATGAAGGCTGGGGTACGCGCATGAACCGGCGTCTGGAGAAAATTGCGCTCGCACGATTGCGGAAAAAGGGATTATGGCTGGAGGAGGAACACCAACAATGAAAGACCCGATAGACGGCAGTCAAGCCGTAAAATGCAGCGGCTGCGGTATTGCCATCCAAACGGAGCAGCCTGAGCTTCCGGGGTATACCCCGGAGAAAGCGATGGACCGGGATCCGGTCATCTGCCAGCGCTGCTTCCGGATTAAAAACTACAACGAGGCTTCTTCCGTTGCCGTCGACCAGGATGAATTCCTGCGTCTGCTAAGCCAAATCGGCGGGAAGAACGCGCTCGTTATTCATATTGTAGACCTGTTCGATTTTGAAGGAAGCCTCATTTCAGGCCTGCAGCGGTTTGTCGGCAACAATCCGGTTATTCTTGCCGTGAACAAAATCGACCTTCTGCCCAAAGTGACGAACTGGAACAAGGTACTCAATTGGGTGCAGAAACAATGCAAGGAGCACGGCCTCAAGACGGAAGAAATCGTCCTTTGCAGCGCCAAGAAAAATCAGGGCTTCGACCGGCTGCTGGATACGGTCGGCTCCTATCGCGGAGACCGCGACGTCTATGTGGTGGGGGCAACCAATGTCGGCAAATCGACGCTGATCAACCGGCTGATTCGGGACTACAGCGATCTGGAGCAGGAGCTGACCGTTTCGCGTTATCCGGGAACGACCCTGGATATGGTCAACATTCCGCTCGACGACGGCCGCTTTATGATCGACACGCCGGGGATCGTATACCCTTGGCGTTACAGCGAGCTCGTCACCCGGGAAGATCTGGGCGCCGTCATGCCGGACAACCCGTTGAAGCCGGCCGTTTACCAGCTGAACGAAGGACAGACGCTGTTTTTCGGAGCCATGGCGCGGTTTGACTTTATTCAGGGTGAACGCCAATCGTTCACCTGCTTTGTCGGCAGCCGCGTAGGCATACACCGCACCAAGCTGGAGCGTGCCGATGAGCTGTACGCGGAGCATGCCGGAGAGCTGCTGTCTCCGCCGAACCGGGAGAACATCGGGAAGCTGCCGGAATGGACGAGGCATGAATTCCGCATCAAGCGCGGAACACGCATGGATCTGTTCGTCTCCGGATTGGGCTGGGTTAAAGTGAACAGCGACCAGGGAGCCCTGTGCGCTATTCATGCGCCGCGGGGAGTCAAGGTGCTGGCAAGGCCTTCTTTAATCTGACGCTGCCTTAGAACGTTGAACAAGCTGACAGGTGGGAGCAGGGAAAGGGGAAACCATGAATTTGGCTAAACCGGAGTTACTGAAACATACAGGGGAGCTGCTGCTGGGCGTCATCGGGAATCCGATCGCCCATTCGAAATCGCCCGTGATGCATAAGGCGGCGCTGGCCGCGCTCGGCATCCCGGGCGCCTATGTCCCGATGCGGGTAGCGCGGGAGCAGGTAGGAACGGCTTTGGAAGGAATCAAGGCGCTTGGCTTTCGGGGAATCAATGTCACGATTCCGCACAAGCTGGAAGTCATTCCGTTCCTGAACGAGCTGGACGAAACGGCCCTGAAGATCGGAGCCGTCAACACGATCGTGAATGACGGAGGCCACCTCACGGGGTATAATACAGACGGTATAGGTTACGTCCGTTCCCTGAAGGAGGAGGCCATCGCCGAGCTGAAAGGCAAAAACATTCTGGTGCTTGGAGCCGGGGGAGCCTCCCGAGGTATTGTATACGCTCTGACGCTGGAGCATCCGGACCGGATTTACGTCGCCAACCGGACGGCCGATAAAGCCCAGGCGCTGGCGGCCGAATGGAAAGAGCTGGCGGACATTCGCGGGATGGCCATGGACGGCGTTCCCGGCATGCTCAGTGAAGTTGACGTGATCATTAATACGACATCGGTCGGCATGCATCCGCATATGGACGGAACACCGCTCGATCCCGATCGGATCCCTCCGGGAATCGTGGTCAGCGACCTGATCTATAATCCGCTCAAGACCCGGCTGCTAGCCGACTGCGAGAAGAAAGGCTGCGTCATTCATGGCGGTCTCGGCATGTTTGTGAATCAGGGAGCATTTGCCCTGGAGTACTGGACCGGCCTGCCCGCCCCGGTAGAGGCGATGCGCAGCGCGGTTCTGGCCAGCATGAAGGAAACATGATTATCGAATTGTACATTGAAGATTAAGGAGTTTTGACATTTTATGTTAACAGGTAAGCAAAAACGCTATCTCCGGTCCCAGGCGCATCATTTGGACCCGATTTTTCAGGTTGGCAAGGGCGGAACCAATGACCAGTTAATCCGTCATATCGTCGAGGCGATCGAGAAGAGAGAGCTGATGAAGGTCAGCGTTCTCAATAACTGCTTGGAAGACAAGCACGAGATTGCCGAGGAATTGGCCGAAAAATCGGGCTCCGAACTGGTGCAGGTCATCGGCAGCACGATTATTTTATATAAAGAATCCAAAGATCATAAGCAGATTGAATTGCCATAACCGGGAGGGATCAGCATGAAGGTAGGTATCATGGGAGGTACCTTTGATCCGATCCACATCGGACATCTGCTCGCTGCCGAGGCGGCCCGGGACACGTTCGGACTGGACGAGGTTTGGTTTATGCCCAGTCATATTCCGCCCCATAAGGAACAGGCGGGAGCTACCGGCGAACAGCGTCTCGGCATGGTCGCCGAAGCGATTGCGGACCATCCCTGCTTCCGGACCCTCGATATCGAAATCAGAAGAGGCGGCGTTTCATATACGATCGACACGGTCAAGGAAATCCGCAGCTCGTTTGAGAACATCGAATTTCATTTCATTATCGGTGCCGATATGGTCAATTATTTGCCGAAGTGGGAGGGCATCGAGGAACTGGTGGAGCTGATGAGCTTTATCGGTGTCGGGCGTCCGGGCTCCACGCTGAACTTGGACGCGCTCCCCGCTTATTTAAAGGGGAAAATCCTTCTGGCCGACATGCCCCAGGTGGACATCTCGTCGACCGAAATCCGGGAAAGACTGGCCACCGGACACTCCATTCGTTATATGGTAACAGACAGTGTCTACGACTATATCAGAAGGAGGGGAATGTATGGCATTCAGCCGCGAAGAACTGATTAAAGCCGTGTCGGGACAAATGCCTGCCATGCGCTGGCAGCATACGGAGGGCGTCATGCAATCTGCGGTCATGCTCGCGGAGCGTTACGGGGCAGACCCCGTTAAGGCCGAAACGGCGGCGATTCTGCACGACGTGGCCAAGTACTGGCCGGTGAAGCAAATGGAAGCGATCATTAAGGAAAACGATTTGTCCAAGGATCTGCTGTTTTACGATAAGCCGCTCTGGCATGCCGAAGTGGGTGCTTTTGTAGCGGAACGGGATTACGGCATTACCGATCCCGAAATTTTGGATGCGATCCGGTATCACACTTCCGGCCGCATCGGCATGACCCTGCTGGACAAGGTCGTGTGCCTGGCGGATTACATCGAACCGGGAAGGGATTTTCCGGGCGTGAATAATATCCGGGAACTGGCCAACCATAGCCTTGAAGAGGGATTGATCGCCGGACTGGACTCCACGATCAGCCTGCTTATCTCCCGCCGTCAGATCATTTACCCGCTGACCGTATTTGCCCGCAATGATCTTATTAAACAGTTGGAGGCGAATGTATGACCTTGAAACCTGAAGAATTGTTAAACTTGGCCGTGGCTGCCGCTGAAGATAAAAAAGCCATGAACGTCGTGGCGCTCGACCTGCGGGGAATTTCCCTCATATCCGATTATTTCGTCATCTGTCACGGCAACTCGGATACCCAGGTCCAGTCGATCGCGACCGAAATCCGCAAGCGCGTGCATGAAGCGGGCCTCGATATCCGCGGTGTGGAAGGATTGGATTCCGCCCGCTGGGTGCTGATGGACCTGGGCGACGTGATCGTGCACATTTTCCACCGGGATGAACGGGATTATTACAACATCGAACGCCTGTGGTCGGATGCCAAGGTCGTGGAAACCGTATGAGTCCGATTGCAGGAACGATTCAAACTTATGAGGTGATACGCGAAGTATCGCCTTACGGCTATTTTCTCGATGCCGGCGGACAGGATGTCCTGCTCCATTACACGGAGCTGACCCGGAAGATTGAGCCGGGCGAGCGCGTGGAAGTGTTTATTTTTTACGATACGGAAGACCGGCTGGCGGCAACGATGAAAAAGCCGTATTTGACCCTGGGCGAGATGGCGAAACTCGTTGTGGCGGACGTGCATCCTCGGCTGGGATGCTTTCTCGAAATGGGGCTTGGCCGGCAGCTGCTGCTGCCGATCCGCGAGCTCCCGGAAATGAGAGAGCTTCATCCACGGGTCGGAGACTCGGTGTTCGTTATCATGGAGCATGACAAGCAGGGACGGCTGCGCGCGAAGCTGGCCGGCGAACAGGAGCTGTCGCAGCATGCATTCCACGCGCCGCAGTCCTGGGTAAACCAGTGGTTCACCGCGACGGTGTACCGCCCGCTGCAGATGGGAACGTTCGTGATCGTGGACGGGGGAGTGCTCGGCTTCGGCGCCATCGGCATGATCCACTCCTCGGAGCGAACCCGCATGCTGCGTTTGGGCGAAGAGCTGCAGGTGCGGGTCAGCCACATTCGTGAGGATGGACGCGTCAACCTGTCCATGGCTCAGCGCAAGGAAGTAGGCCGGGATCTGGATGCCGACCGCCTGCTGACGTTCCTGAAGGAACGTCCGAACGGAGGCATGCCGTATTCGGATGCGACGCCTCCGGACATTATCAAGCAGCGCTTCGGCATCAGCAAGTCGGCATTCAAGCGCGCACTCGGCAAATTGATGAAGGAAGGTCTTATCACGCAGAAGGAGAACTGGACTTATCTGGTTCAGCCGGAAGATTCCAAACCGGAAACGGGCGGGAACGCCGATCCGTCCTAATAGGGCTGGGAGGATTTTCGGAACGTTAACAGAAAGTGCGGTGTCATCATGTCCTCTTACAGAAAATTTGCATATGTTTACGATGAACTGATGGAAGATATGCCGTATCCCGATTGGCTCAGGTTTGCAAGACAGGCCTGGGAAAAATACGGCATGCCGAAAAGTGTGGTAGAACTGGGTTGCGGCACGGGCAGCATCACCATTCCACTTGTGAACTCGGGGTTCGAAGTGACAGGGATCGACCTGTCGGCGGACATGCTGTCCATAGCAAGACGGAAAATGGAGAAGACGCCGCAGGGCAGCCGCCTCTTCCGGGAAGGCTCCATCCGCTGGGTGCAGCAGGATATGCGCGCCTGGGAGCTGCCCGAGCCTGTCGATGCGGTCATTTCATTTTGTGACTGTATCAGCTACCTGCTGGAAGAAGCTGATATCGTCGCGACCTTTAGACAGACCTATAACGGGCTGAAGGAAAAAGGGATCTTCGTGTTTGACGTGCATCATCCGAATACGATCATCCGCTATGACGAGGAGCAGCCGTTCGTATGGGACGACAAGTCGGTTTCGTACATTTGGACCTGCGATCTGGATGCGCCGCGGTGCGAAATCGAGCATCATTTGAGCATCTTTGCGAAGGAAGAAGACAGCGATTTGTACCGGCGCTTTGAAGAAGTGCATGTGCAGCGGGGCTATGATCCGAAATGGATGAAGAGCGAGCTGCTCAAGGCCGGATTCCGCGACGTGCAGACCTATGCCGACTTTGAGTGGGTGGAAGCGGACGACGAGGCGCAGCGGCTGTTTTTCGTTGCGGTCAAATAGTTAAGGTCATCGTATTCTGTAAAGCATGAAGTTGTGCTTCGGAGAGCACGCTTTGCGGGATTTTGCCTCGGAACGAAGGTTCCGGGGCTATTTGCGGCTAATTCTATACAGGGAGATGCCCAAGTGAGGCATCGTCCCCAAAAAATTCAAACAGAAACGGAGAGAACATGATGAGTTTGATGGATCTGCAAGGAAAAACGGCGGTCATTACCGGTGCGGGCAAAGGAATCGGCCTGGCGATCGCTGAGCTGCTGGCCAAAGAAGGCGTAAATCTTGGCCTCATCTCCCGTACCGCCTCCGATTTGGAGTCGCTGAAGGCTTCGCTGTCCGGCGAACACGGCATCCGTGTGGCCGTCGCAGCGGCGGACGTATCGAAACGGGAGGAAGCGGAAAGCGCGGTGAGTGCGCTTAAGGCGGAACTCGGCACGATCGATATGCTGATCAATAATGCGGGAATCGCTTCGTTCGGGACCGTACTCGAAATGGATCCGGCGCAGTGGGAACAAATCATCCAAGTGAACCTGATGGGTACATATTACATGTCCCGGGCTGTCCTGCCGGACATGGTGGGGCAGAACAGCGGCAGTATCATCAACATTTCCTCCACGGCCGGGGAAAAGGGCTTTGCCACGGGCTCCGCATACTGCGCGTCCAAATTCGCGGTCATGGGGCTGACGGAATCGCTGCTTCAGGAAGTGCGCAAGAACAACATCCGCGTCGTTGCGCTGACGCCAAGCACCGTCAATACGGCGCTGGCCCGCGATAACAACCTGAAGATCGGCGACGAGGACCGCATGATGCAGCCGGAAGACGTAGCCGAGCTGGCGCTTGCCACGCTGAAGCTGCCGCAGCGCGTATTCGTGAAATCGGCCGGCATCTGGACGACCAACCCGCAATAACCATATTGTACTGTCTGTAAGCCTGTCTCTTATGGATCGGAACCCGATCTGCCAAGAGGCAGGCTTTTTTCGTATGGCTGTATTCGATGTACCGCAAAATGCCTGAAAATTAATATTGCAGCACTGTCCCCACAATGTGGGTTTTTTTGTGCGAAAAAGCTAGAAGTGCGGCAAAATTTACGGTTGCGGCGTTTTTTTTACAGAAGCTTTACCGTGCATTAACCCTTGTAACTTGGCACCAAGTTAGACTGTCACTACAGACAGCCGAAGCGATACAGCGGGCGTAAATCATCGGTTGTGGCAGCGGTTGTCTGCTTATCCAAGATAAGGTGGTGCTGAGCGATCAAGACGGAACTGCATTGTCATACGACCATTTCGGACGGTTCGTATTCATTTGAGCAATTAGCCGAAGCGGCCTTGAAAGAGAACATAAGCGTGCTGGCGGTTACGAACCACGATACGACGAAAGGCCTTGTCGCCATGTTGGAACGGGGAAGAGAGCTTGGCCTTGACATGATCCCGGGGATCGAAATATCGGCCTATGACATGGAAAGAAGCAGGAGGGTTCATATCCTGGGCTATTTCATCGAGCCGGGGCATCCGGCTCTGGAGCAGTTATGCACCCCGATGATCCACAAGCGGCATGAAGCCTCCCGTGTGATGGTTGAACGCCTGATTGAGGCGGGGTACAGCATCACCTGGGACCAGGTTTCGCGGTATGCGGATGGGGGGACCGGCGTATACAAGCAGCACATTATGCACGCGCTGATCGACAATGGCTATGCCAAAACGATATATGGTGAGCTGTACAAAAAATTGTTTTCCCGCGGAGGAAATGGAGAGGAGCCCGGCATGGCTTACGTCCGGCTGGACTACCTTCATGCCCGTGACGCTATTGAGGCCGTCATCCAGGCCGGCGGGGTGCCGGTTCTGGCCCATCCGGGCCAGTACGGCAACTTTGAATATGTCCGCGAGCTGGTGGGCATGGGACTTCAGGGGATCGAAGTATGGCATTCGCTGCATGATGCCGAGGACGAGGAACGGGCTATGGAATATGCGCGCCGTTACGATCTCGTCATGACCGGAGGCTCCGACTTCCACGGGTTCTACGGGGAGAGGGAGGTCCGGCTGGGAAGCAAAGATCCGGGCATTTCCTGCGTCCAAGAGCTCAAGAAGCGAAGACCGAAGTAAGGGGGAGCATGTATGCAAAAGCATTCAATTCATCGCCCAGCGGAAAATAAACGGCTGAGCCCGGAGCCTGACATTCACGAAAGCGCGCATATTCTTCACAGCACGTTCGGATCCTGGACCTCCGTCGGTCCAGGCAATCAAATCATCGAATCCCACATCGGGGACTACACCTATACTATGGACGACGTAACGATCAACTACACCGAAATCGGCAAATATACGTCGATTGCTTCGCATGTATGCATCAACCCGGTGGACCATCCCATGGAGCGGGTTACGCAGCATCACATGACTTACCGGAGAAGGGATTACGGTTTTGCTGCCACCGATGACGAGGCGATCTTCAATCGGCGGCGGGGCAACCGGGTAACGGTCGGTCATGATGTCTGGATCGGTCACGGCGCGATTATCATGAAGGGCGTCCATATCGGCACCGGAGCAGTGATCGGATCCGGAGCTATCGTCACCAAGGACGTCGAACCGTATGCGATTGTGGTCGGCGTTACGGCCAAACCGGTCCGAATGAGATTTTCGGAGGATGTCGTCTCGAAGCTCCTGCAGATCGCCTGGTGGGATTGGCCGCGGGAGGTCATCCAGGAGCGGTTTGAAGAACTGAACGATACGGCTTCCTTTATCCGTAAGTATGGGGTTTAAGCAGAGGAGGGTGAGCAGAAGGGATGCATGACGAAATGGAGATCATGGATAAGCTCATAGCCGATATGGAGGCAGGGATCTATGAGGCGGATGACAAGCTGCCGTCGGAGAACGACTTGGCCAGGCTGTTCAAAGTGCCACGCATGACTGCCCGGAAAGCTTATGAGAAGCTGCAGGACCTGGGATATGTTTACTCCAGGCAGGGGAAGGGCAGCTTTGTCCGCGACCAGCATCAGCGCATCCCGCTCCTCTTCTCGGGAGGCGAAAGCTTCAGCCGGAAGATGATCCACATGGGATATGATTATCAGTCACGCAACATTTTTTGCGATCCCATCGAGTATAACCACAAAGTGTATAAAGCGCTTGAAGCGCAGCCGGAAGAGAGGGTGTTCCGGATCGGCAGGCTCCGTCTCATTGACAACCGTCCGATTGCGATTCACGCGTCGTATGTGTCGGAGTCGATGTTTCCGGACATCGGGCGGACAGGCCGGGACATTACCTCGATGTTCGATTACTACCGGGGAAAAGGGTATACGGGGTTCGAGTCGATGAAGACGCTGCTCAGCGTGACCTATCCCGGCAGGAAAGAAAGGGAGCTGCTTGCCTGCACCAGCCTCATTCCAATGCTCGTGGTGGAGACCGGCTGTCTGGACAGCCAGACGAACAAGCCGCTGGAATATACGAGAATTATGTACCGGAGCGACTACTTTACGTACGAGCTCTAAAGGTGCGTGTTCAAAAGCGGACTTTTTGAACAACCTCTAAAAGATGCAGGGAGGCCCGGAATGGATGAAACGAAAACAACGGACTGAAATTCTGATTGAAGGCGCAAGAGAACTCGCCGCCCGTATGGCTCAGGTCATTGCTGACCGTTATGAAGTGAAGCTGGTCGAGCAGCCAAGCCAGGGACTGGTTATGGTCAAAGTGAGAGAGACCGCCAAGAGAAGCTTGTTCTATCTGGGGGAAGTGCTGGTGAGCGAATGCAAGGTGCAGGTCGAAGGCAGCATGGGCATCGGCTTGGTCAAAGGGCATGACCATGAGCTGGCCTACCAGCTCGCGCTGATCGACGCGGCATATCAGGCGGGGTTGGAGGAGACCCGGGGATGGGATCAGGCGCTGCTGGATGAAGAAGCCCGGATCGATGCCATGCGCAGCCAGGCTTTCGCCGCGATCGCCAAAACGAAGGTCGATTTTGAAACGATGGATGTGGATTAGAGGGGGAGAGAGCGATGAACTTCGACGCAGTGCATGATATACAGCGCGCTTACCGCAAAGTGGTGGAGTCCATGTCGAGACCCGGCTTGATTTCGGATCTGACGGTGGAAGCGGACAAGGCCGATGGCCAGTGGGGAGGTCTGCCCGTCACCTGGGTGCTCGCATTGATGCTGCTGGATACGGAGGTGACGTTCTGCATCTGCTCACAGCGGGAAGCGGAGCTTACGGGGCTCCTGAACCAGCTGACCTTCGCCAAACGGACGGAGCCGGAGAAGGCGGATTACATTTTTGTCCTGCACGACGCGGGTGAAGGGGATCTGCTCAAGGCTCTGCAGGGTGCCAAAGTCGGTACGTTGGCCGACCCGCACGCCTCTGCCACCGTGATCGTGGAGTCGGGGGAACTGTCCGAAGACTTTGAGCTCAGCCTCAAAGGGCCAGGCATCGAGGATGAAAGCTTTGTCCGGATTCCGCTGACTCCCGGATGGCTGGAGGCGCGGGCGGAGAAAAACGCGGAGTATCCCCTGGGAATCGACATGCTGGTCGTTGACAAAAATAACAAGCTGCTGTGCCTGCCCCGGACGTCGCGAATCGAGGAGAGGGAGGTGCTGCTATGGGATATGTAGCGGTAAAAGGCGGAACGCTTGCCATCGAGGAATCGTTGAAGCGGATCAAATTCGAACGGATCAAGCAGGGGAAGGTTCTGGACGTGAGCCGCATCGAAGGCGGGATGAGAGGGCTGATCGACCAGATCATGTCGGAGAGCAGCCTGTACGACGAAACGTTGGCGGCGCTGGCCATCAAGCAGGCGGAAGGAAGCCCGGAGGAGGCGGTGTTTCTGCTGAGAGCCTACCGCTCCACGCTTCCCCGAAAGCACTATTCCAGAGCGGTGCACACGCGCGAAATGAGGGTGGAGCGGCGGATCTCCGCCAGCTTCAAGGATATTCCGGGCGGGCAAATTCTTGGCGCTTCGGTCGATTACAGCCACCGGCTGCTGGATTTTGACTTGATGCATGAAACGGATGAGGATGCCGCCCGGTGGCTGAAGGCGTTTGCGGATGATCTTGGAAGTGTGAACGAGGCAGGCCGCCCGCCGGAGCTGATGAAGGTCATGGACTATTTGATCGAGCAGGGGCTCATGATCAGCCCGGCAGACGACAACACCGAACCCGATGATGTGACGCGCAAAAGCATTACGTTTCCGGCCAGCCGCAGCCAAAAGCTGCAGGTGCTGACCCGGGGCCAGACCGGGACGGTAACCTCGCTCGCCTACGCGGTTATCCGCGGATACGGCGCATTGCATCCCACCGTCGGCGAGCTGCGGGTCGGGAGCGTGCCGGTTTGCATCGACGATCCGCTCGGGTCTGGTTCAGATGATGAGGATAGCTATTATATCGGCGAAATCAAGGTAACGGAGGCGGAAATGCTCATGTCTGCCGCGGTGGCGAAGGAGCAGGGCGGGAAGGAATTGTCCTTTGAGATCGGTTACGGGCTCTGCTACGGACAAAACGAGACCAAGGCGATTGCCATGGGCATTCTGGATCACAGCCTGGAACAGGGAGACAGCCGTTTTCCGACCCAGGATCAGGAGTTTGTGCTGTACCATATCGATTCCGTGGAATCCACCGGTTTCATGTCCCACTTGAAGCTGCCGCATTACGTCACCTTCCAGTCCAAAATGAACGACGTGCGGAAAACAAAGATGGGAGCGGCAGCGTCCAGGGCGGGCGAAAAGGAGGAGGTGGAGGAAATATGCAAATAAATTACAATTTCGCGTTTTTCGACGAAGGCTCCAAAAGGGAAATCCGCAGAGCGACGCTGAAGGCGATCGCCATTCCGGGGTACCAGGTTCCTTTTGCCTCCCGGGAAATGCCGATTGCCAGGGGATGGGGAACCGGCGGGCTGCAGCTCACCCTATCATTGGTCGGCCGAGACGATATAGTCAAGGTCATTGACCAAGGCTCCGATGAATCCGTCAATGCCGTCAGTATCAAGAAGCTGGTCCAGAACACGACGGATATCCGGACCACAGATGAGACGGCGCAGGCGACGCTGATTCAATCCAGGCACCGCATTCCGGAGATTCCGCTTCGGGCGGGTCAAATTTTGGTGCTGCAGGTGCCGATGCCGGAACCGCTGCGGATGTATGAACCGCGGGAAGCCGAAACGAAGAAGCTGCACGCCGAAAAAGAATACAGCGGCGCCTGGCTCATGCTGTTCGAGCAAATCATGAATTACGGCAGCATGACGACCGGCGCGGACCACCCGGTAATGGTCCATGACCGTTATGTGATGGCACCGAGCCCGATTCCCAAATTCGACAATGCCAAGCTGAATGCTTCCGAAGCGCTCATTCTGCTCGGGGCCGGACGGGAAAAGAAGATTTACGCGGTGCCGCCTTACACCAAAGTCGTATCTCTTGATTTTGAGGACTACCCGTTTGAAACGGAGTCTTTTGAAGACAGGTCCTGCAGGCTGTGCGGATCCACCGGCGTGTTCATGGATGAATTGTACGACGACGTCAGCGGCACGGCTTATTTTCAATGCAATGATACGAGCTACTGTTTGGAGCGGATGAATGAACAATCCTGGCGGGAAGGTGCTGAAAGCCGATGATCCAGTCGGAACAACCGATGATTTCCGTACAACATTTAAACAAGCAGTTCGGGCCAGGCTGCCCGCAGTGCATGAATCCAGGCAGCCGGAAGCTTTACAAAAACTTTTGTACCGTCTGCCATACCGTGTACTCCTGCCAGGACGTGTCGTTTGACCTGTACCCGGGAGAAATCATCGGGGTGGTGGGGGAAAGCGGCAGCGGAAAGTCCACCATGATGAGGTGTCTGTATTTTGACCAGGAGGCGACGAGTGGCGAGGTCTATCTTCAGGCTTACAAAGACGGTTCGCGCAACCTGTTTGCGGAGTCGACGCAGCAGAAGCGTTACATCCGGAATCACCTCATGGGAAAAGTGTACCAGAACCCGATGCTCGGTTTGCGGATGGATTTCACCTCCATCGGCAACATCGCGGAGAAAATGATCGCGGCGGGCAGCCGCCGTGTTTCCGAGATGGAGACGCGCGGCATGGAACTGCTGGAAAAGGTCCATATTCCGATTCACCGCATCAAGGAAGCGCCCAAGCATTTTTCCGGGGGAATGCAGCAGCGTGTCCAGATTGCCAAAGCGTTGTCGAACCGTCCCCCGGTGCTGCTGCTCGATGAAGTGACCACCGGCCTCGATCTGTCCGTTCAGGCCAGCGTTCTGGATCTGATCAAGGCGCTGCAAAGGGAGCTTGGCATCAGCATCGTGCTCGTCTCCCATGACCTCGGCGTGGTCCGCATGCTCGCCGACCGGACGCTGGTCATGCTGGACGGGCGAGTCGTGGAGGAGGGCTTGACCGATCAAATTTTGGAGGACCCGCAGGAGGCTTATACCCAGCAGCTGGTCCATTCCCTGCTTTAGCTTATTTTCGAAGGAGGAATCGCCTTTGTTTCTCATAACGAACGCACGGATCATTACGGAGGAAGGGGTTCTGAGCGGATACGACCTGCTCATTCAGGGGGACCGCATCGGCAGAATCGCCCCGCAAGGCGTCATTGCTGTGGATACGCAAACGGAGGTCTTGGATGCCGCAGGCGGGTATCTGTCTCCGGGGTTCATCGACATTCATTCCGATTACATCGAGCATATGGCTGCCCCGAGGCCGACATCGCTGATGGATTTTCGTTTGAGCCTCCGGGAAACGGAAAAAGAGCTGATCACGCACGGCATTACGACGATGTTTCATTCCTTGTCCATTTTCAGGGGGTCGGAGTACAAATACCGCCCGATCCGCGAGCCGGACAACGTGCGCAAGCTGCTGGAGCTGATCGAGGAATCGCATACGAGCCAGCATTTGGTACGCCACCGTTTTCACGCAAGGTTTGAAATCGATAACCTGCTGGAGGTGGACAATCTCAGAAACTACATTGCCGAAAAGAAGGTTCACCTCGTTTCGTTTATGGATCATACCCCCGGCCAAGGGCAATACCGGGATCTGGAGATTTACAAGGCCACGGTGAAGGGCTATGACGATATGACCGACGAGGGGATCGACGAGTTGATCCGGAGGCACCAGAGCAAGGAGAAAATGACGATCGAAGGCATCCGCGAAATTGCCGGACTGGCGCGGGAAGCCGGAATCGCGGTCGCTTCGCATGATGACGACTCGCTCGATAAGCTGGAGCTCGTCCAGGGCTTCGGCGCGACGATCAGCGAGTTTCCGATTACGCTGGAGATTGCCCGGCGGGCCAAACAGCAGGGCATGTACACCGTGGCCGGTGCGCCGAACGTTATCCTGGGCGGCTCGCACAGCGGGAACTTGTCCGCAGCCGAAGCGATCCAGGAGAAGAGCATCGACATTTTGTGCAGCGATTATTATCCGGCGGCGCTGCTTCACGCGGTATTTTTCCTTGTGGACCGCTGCGGGCAGGATCTGGCCGACATGTTCCGGCTGGTGACGCTTCATCCCGCGCGGGCGGTCAATCTGGACCACGAAATCGGCTCGGTGCGCGAGGGAAAAAAAGCGGATCTGATCCTGATCGAAAAGATCGATGGGGATTTCCCGGTCATTACGGCCGTATTTGTGGACGGAAAGCTCATTCAGAGAACCCATTACAGGGATCATGAAGGGGGTAAAGGGATTGAACAGTCTGCTCACGATCGAACACTTGTCCAAAACGTTCACTCTGTATAACCTGGATCAGCAGATCGAGGCGGCCGCAGACGTCAGCCTGCATGTGAACGAAGGCGAATTTATCGGCATTACGGGCAAAAGCGGAAGCGGGAAGTCGACCGTCCTCCGCTGTATTTACCGGACCTATCTCCCCCAGAAAGGGACCATCCGGTACCAATCGGCAGCCTATGGTGAAGTCGATCTGGCCTCCGCGCCGGACCGGGTGATGATCGACCTCCGGAAGCGGGAGATTGGCTACGTATCGCAGTTTCTGAACGTCATGCCGCGGACGACGGCCCGGGAGCTGGTCACGCAGGCTTTGCTGGAAATGGGCAAGGATCCGCAGCAGGCGGCCGGGGAGACAGAGCGCATGCTCGATCATTTTGAGCTGGATTCCAAGCTTCGCGACAGCTATCCCGCCACGTTCTCCGGAGGGGAAAAGCTGCGTCTCAACATCGCCAGAGCGATGGTGAAGCGTCCCAGACTGCTCCTTCTTGACGAGCCGACCGCGAGTCTGGACCATGCTTCCAAGGTCAAGGTGAAGACGCTGATCGAGCAGCTGATGCACGAAGGAACGACGATGCTCGGGATCTTTCACGACTTGGAATTTATGGAGGGCTTGTGCAGCCGCCAATACCATATGCAGGACGGCCGGTTTCATGAAGGCGGCACGCCGGAAGCGGCGGGTCGTTTCTTAAGAGATCAGAAAGTATAAGTTTCGGAGCCTTGGCTTCCTGATCTCTCAAGAAAGACTTCCGCTAAAACGCGGTCTGTCTACTTTGAAGGTACGGCGAGAGACGTTTTTCTTACACAAACTTGTTACCCCGTTAATCTTCTGCTGACTGTTCATCTTCATCCTAAAATTGTATCCCATTATCCAAGGAAAAAGGGGCGCTGAAACCATGAAAAGATCGATTTCACTTCTCTTGATGCTGATATTGGCCGTGACCACTGCCGGATGTTCTTCAGGCGCAGCTTCATTAGGCCTGAACGTTGGCGGCTCGAAGGACAAGGACACCCTGACGATCGTATGGTATCCGAACGAATCCGCAGCGGATTTGAAGGATGCGCGCGACGAGGTCGGAAAGATCGTGGAGCAGGCTACCGGCAAAAAAGTGGAGCACAAGATGACGACCGATTACAACATCGCGATCGAGGCGATTGCGAGCGGAAGCGCGGACCTGGCCTATATGGGCCCTCAGGGTTATGTAGAAGCAAGAAACAAGACCGAGGACGTGAAGCCGCTGTTCACCAACAGCGGGGAATCGGGTACGCTGGATGACGCCGTATATTATTCCTGGCTGAACGTCAGGAAAGGCGATGAAGGTGAGTTTAAAAGCGGGGACGGTTTTAAGCTTGACCCTCTTCCGGGGAAAAAGTTCTCCTTTGTTTCCAACAGCTCGACCTCGGGATTCAAGGTGCCGTCTGCCGGCATCATCAGCTATTTTGGAAAGATGGACAAGTACAAGGACCTGAAGGAAGACGATTTGATGCAGGGCGGCAAAGATAAATTTTTCAGCGACGTTCTGTTTGGCGGCTCCCATCAGGGTTCGGCGGTGAATCTGCTGACCGGCAAGGCGGACGTCGCCGCGTTTTGCGATACGTGCGTTTCCAATTACGTTGAGCTGGCGGACGGAACGGCCAACAAACCCGGGGCCGTCTATAAAGTAAAGGATGGCGCCGCTGAACCTTTCAATACGCTCTCGGGAAAAGAGTTTGTCGTGATTTCGGTAACGCCGGTCCTTAACTCCCCATTTGTGGCGAACACGAAAACGGTCAGCGAGGAAGATCAGAAGAAGATTACCGAGGCGTTTACTTCCGATGACGTGACGCATAATCCGAAAATTTTCCTTCCCAAAGATTCTAAAGACAGCGGGCTGTTCAAGCAAGAGAGTGGTAATGAACGGTTCCTGCCGGTCGACGACGCCTGGTTCGAACCGATTCGCGAGCTGTCCAAATAACCGGCTGCCGGCATATGAACTCCATACCAAACCGCCTGGAGGTGTACGATGACTGCGTTATTGGAATTCAAGCATGTGTCCAAGCAGTATGGGTCTGAAACACGGGCATTAACGGATGTAAGCTTTTCGGTAAGGAGTGGGGAATTCGTATCCATCATCGGCCCCTCGGGGGCCGGGAAATCGACGCTGCTCCGCTGCATTAACCGGATGATTGATGCCAGCAGCGGAGAAATATGCATTGAAGGCAGGAATGTCCTGGAATTTCGCAAGAACGAGCTAAAGCGGCTGCGAACGAGCATCGGCATGATTTTTCAGCACTACAATCTGGTTGACCGGCTGAGCGTGATGGAAAATGTCCTGCACGGCAGGCTCGGCTACAAGTCCACGATTGCCGGCATGCTGGGTCTGTACCGGGAAGAGGAGAAGCAGCAGGCATACCAAATTCTCGGCATTCTCGGCCTGGAAGAGCAGGTCTACAAGCGCTGCGACCAGCTCAGCGGGGGACAGAAGCAGCGGGTCGGCATCGCCAGGGCGCTGATCCAGGGGCCCAAAATGCTCCTCTGTGATGAGCCGATCGCTTCCCTGGACCCGAATGCATCTAAAGTGATCATGGATCATTTGCGGCATATCTCCACGAACCTGGGCATCACCGTCATCGTCAATCTGCATCAGGTGGAGACGGCCCTGAAATATTCCGACCGGATCATCGGGGTCAATCAAGGGAAGATCGTCTACAACGGAACGCCGGGAAAAATGACATCCGAAGAGCTCGAGCGAGTTTACGGAAGCGAGAGGAGAGAGCAGCGTGCTGATCAAGGCGAGACGCAAGCAGGTTGATTACTTTACGGCCAAACGAAGGCATGCGTATTTGTTTTGGGGGCTGCTCCTGCTTGTAACTTATGCTGCGGCCGTGCTGACCCAGTATGATTTCGTCCAGGGGGTGAGTTCCATCCCGGGCGCATTGGTTTGGGGCGTCACCCATTTTTATCCCAATGCCGAATCTCTGGCCAAGTTTCCCGACGTTCTCCGTACGCTCGTGGAAACGCTGCTGATGTCCATCGCCGCTTCAACCGTCGCTTCGGTGTTTGCGCTCGTCTTCGCCCTATTGGGCTCCCAGACGATCGGCGTCCATGCCGGGATTAAGCTGGCCAGCCGTTCGATCGCAACCATATTCCGGAATATCGATGTCACCGCGTGGTCGATGATCCTTCTGTTTTCCTTCGGGCAAAACGTGATGACCGGTTATTTCGCTTTGTTCTTCGGCTCGTTCGGGTTTTTGACCCGCGCCTTTCTGGAGTCCATCGATGAGACGGGAAGCCATTCGGCGGAAGCGCTGCGGGCAACCGGGGCCGGTTATATCTCCATCATTTTCCAATCCGTCATCCCGGCTGCCCTGCCCCAGCTCATCAGCTGGATCCTGTTCATGATCGAAACGAACATCCGCAATGCGACGCTGATCGGCATTCTGACCGGTACCGGCGTGGGGTTCCTGTTCAATCTGTACTATAAGAATCTGGATTACAACGCAGCCAGCCTGATTGTAATCGTGATCGTGATCTCCATATTGGTCATCGAATTCACCTCGAATTATATCCGAAAGGTGATGATCGGATGAGCGCCGAGGCCGTCGACAAGATGATTGCCGCTGAGCTCCATCTCCGTCCGGACCGAAGACTTCCGGGCATCCCGCCAAAAAAGCCTTTTAACAAGACCGCTTTAACGATCAGGCTGACCCTGATTGGGCTAGGCCTGCTGACCGTGCTCGCTTTCGTCAGCTTTGACTACAAAGGGATCCAGGTCTTTCAAGGCATCTATGCAACACTTTTGAACCTGAAGACGATGTTTCTGCAGCCCCGTTTACACCATTTCACCTTCGCCGCGGCTTTGTTTGAAGTGCTGATTACGCTGGGGCTTGCTTTTCTTGCCACTTTGTTCGGAGCGGTTATTGCGCTGCTTCTCGGCCTGTTCTCGGCCCGCAACCTGTCCTCGCCGCTCACGTCCGCTGCCATTAAAGGTATGGTCGCGTTCATCCGCGCGGTGCCTACGGTCATGTGGGTGCTGATTTTCGCCGTCGCAGCAGGACTTGGCAGCGTCGCCGCGGTCATCGGCATGACCTTTCACTCCATTGGTTATTTGATCAAAGCTTATTCGGAAGCCTTTGAGGAGATGGACAAGGGTACGATTGAAGCGCTGAAGTCCAGCGGTGCGAACTGGTGGCAAATCGTGTTCCAGGCCGTCATTCCGTCCTCCTTATCCTATTTGATGTCCTGGACGCTGCTCCGGTTCGAAATCAACTTCTCCGTGGCGGTTGCAATGGGAGCGGCCGCGGGGGCAGGCGGGATCGGCTATGATATGTTTATGGCCAGCGGCTTTTATTTCGATCTGCAGGAAATCGGAGCGATCACCTACTTTATTCTAGGCTTCGCCATTCTGCTGGAAATCGCCGCAAACCGTACAAAGCGGAAGCTGAAGCCGGGAAAATAACAGGCAGCTGCAGGACGTGCACCTCCATTGGCATCCGGCCGCCTGCGCAAATAAAGAACCTTGGACAGGGGATGTCCAAGGTTCTTTGTGTCCGAAGCGCTTAACGCTTGCAGACGGTCCTCCAAACGGATTACCGGTGTTCGATCAGATCGATCGCACCCAGTACGATGTGGGCCAGACCGAATCCGACAATCCCCGTGGCGGCAAGCTTATACTTGCTGCCCAGCAGTGCGGCGCCGGAAGCGGTAACTACAGTTCCAAGAACGGCAGGAATCATTCCTTCACGCATGACGACACTCCTTTGGCTGTTGGTTTGGATAGACACGGGTTATTTTTGTTTACTGCACGGCGAATTATTCATAGTCGGCTAAACTGCGCGATGCGGCATCCGGCCGATATGTAGATTTTCCCAATGACATATTTGACATACTTGCTATACAATGGCTTAGCATTGCTAATTTCCGCGTCCCCGTTAAACATTGGATTTTGTATACATATTCAACATATCAAAAATAACATATTTACGTGAAACCAGCCTGTTACTACACTTTTTGTAAACGCTAACAAACAAAGCGCAGCAGCAGCCGACGCAAACCTTCACCCAGAGCTGCGGAAAAAAGCGTGGAGTAGGCTTTAGTCCGAATTCAAGGGGGACACTCCGAGGGCATACGTAAAGCCGCGCACAACAATGAACAGGAGGAATCATCTGATGAGAAAAAGTTTACAGCCTTGGGCCATCGTTCTGTGCTTGTCCATGGTCGTCTCGCTGCTGGCCGCATGCGGTTCCGGCTCGAAAGAAAGCGGGGACGGCGGCCAAGCCTCCGGCTCGGCGGAGAGTGTACATAAGGAAGGCTTCCCGATCGTCGACAAGCCGGTTACGCTGTCGGTGTTTGCGCCTGACGTGGGCAGCGCCAAGTGGGATACGATGCAGGTATTTAAAGACATGGAAAAAATGACGAACATCAAGCTCACGTTCCAGACGGTTCCCGTCGACAGCTTCGAGACCAAGAAAAATCTGATCTTTGCGAGCGGCGACCTGCCGGATATTTTCTACGCGTCGGCTTTGACGCCGGCTGAGCAGGTGACGTACGGAAGCCAGGGGACGCTGATTCCGCTGGAAAAGCTGATTGATGAATATGCGCCGAACATCAAGAAGCTGCTGGACGAAAATCCGGACGTCAAAAAGTCGATCACGACCCCCGACGGGCATATTTACGCCCTGCCTTACGTGGATAAAGGCGCGGTATGGTACAAGAGCCCGCTGTACTATAACGGCAGCTTCCTCAAGAAGCTCGGCGTAACCAAGCTGCCGGAAACGCCGGACGAGCTGTACGATTACTTGAAACGGGTCAAGACTGAGGATCCGAACGGCAACGGCAAGGCGGACGAAATTCCGCTCACGTCGACCAAGCTGAAGGATATCCGCGTGCAGATGCTGGGCTTCTGGGGCATCTACGACGAGGTATATTATGCCGACAAGCAGGGGAAAGTCCACTACACGCCGCAGGAGGAAGGGTTCAAGGAGTATCTGACCTTCCTGAACCGGCTGTGGAAGGACGATCTGCTTGACCATGAAACGTTCTCCCAGACCGACGACCAGAAGAAGGCCAAGGGCAAAAACAATCAGGTGGCCTTGTTCAACGACTGGCTGCCGTACTTTATGCTGGGCGGCGAGCCGAACACCGACAATCCGTTCATGACGCCGCTGAAAACGGGCTTTCCGGACTCGCCGGTGGTGGCCAAGTCTTCGGGGATTTCCAAAAACGGAACGTTTGCGATTTCGAGCACCAATCCCGCTCCGGAGGCAACGATGCGCTGGGTAGACTACCAGTACAGCTATGAAGGCTCCACGCTGTTCAACCAGGGGCCTGAGGGCGTGCTCTGGAAATACAAAGACGAGGCAAACCACGTCAAAGAATGGCTGCCGGTACCGGATGGTGGCGACCGCGAAAACTACCGCGGCAAGCTGACTCCGAACTACGGCATCACAACGCCGGGCGTCAGCCTTCCGGAAGTGAGCAAGGGGCTCCGTTCCGACATTGACGAATGGGTCGAAAAGGAGAACCAGGAGAAAATTTTGCCGTATGCCAAAGTGCCGTATCCGAACGTATTCCTGACGGAAGAGGAACAAACCGAGGTGACTTCGCTGCTGTCGGACCTGAACAACTACGTCGAGCAGATGGAAGCCAAGTTTGTGACCGGGCAGGAGCCGCTGTCGAACTGGGACAAGTATAAAGCCCAGGTGAAGAAAATGGGCGGAGACCGCATTGTGGAAATCTACCAGGCCGCCTATGACCGCTGGGACGGTCAGGAGTCCAAGTAGATCGATCAGCAGTGAGCTGTGCAACGCACAAAAAAGAAAGGCCGCCGATACGGCGGCCTTTCTTTTGATACATTGGGGCTGATTTATATTGCACCTGCATCTCTTGCCGAATAGAACGACGGGTAGATCGGTCGATAGTGTAATTCATCTCTTATACGCGTTGTATCGACGACCATGTCCCACGGATCAAAATCCTGCTGCAGCCCTTCTGACGATATTTCGCTTTGATGAAGCTGAAGCAGCTCCGAAACGGAGATCGGCGCATCGTCGCCAACATTGTAGATTCGGCCATCAATATCAAATGCGGAAGCTGCGAGCATCAGGGCTTGACTTACGTCCGCATGGTGTACCATGTGGATTCGTTTGGCTGGATTCCAATTGCGAAAAAACGGAAGACTTTCCGTGATGTGGGGGTCGCGCTCACCGTAAACAAATGGGAGCCGAACGATGCGCACTCCCAATCCCTGTTCGCGATGAAGCCGCAGCAGCGCCTCTTCGGCCTCAACTTTGCTTTGAGGATAAGGATGAACGGGACTGAGCTCGTCATCTTCACGATTTGGTCTCGAACGGTTCACCGAACCATACACGTTATTGGTACTGGAAAAGACAAACCTTGGCACATCCGCTGTAAGCGCAGCGTGAGCTAAAGCTATGCTGCCATCGAAGTTTGATATTCTGGTGGTGTTCTCGTCTACACCACGGAACTGTGCTGCCAAGTGAATCACAGCATCCGTGCCGCGGAGAGCGTCAACGTAATTGTCCGGTTGCAATAGATCGCCTTCTACAACCTCAGCCCCTTGCCGCTGAAGCCAATCCGCCTTGGCAGCGTCCCTAACCAACAATTTAACGTGATGACCGCGCTGTAACATACGCGGAACAAAACGGCTCCCTACTTTACCTGTGGCTCCTGTTACGAAAAGGTTCATTTTCATATCCTCCTAAGTTTTTTTTAACGCTATACCGGCAGTATAATAGAATGAGCCGGCAGCTACCTTCCTGCGTTTATCGTACGATTGGAAGTGTCAGGATAAGGAGGAGTTATTCATGGAAGGGACCTCTTCCAGGATGTCGTTAGGTGAATTTTTGCGTTCGCGGCGAGAACGTCTTACTCCGGAAGATGTTGGGTTAGTATCCTATGGAAGACGACGGACCTCGGGCCTTCGAAGGGAAGAAGTTGCCCAGCTTGCCCATATTGGAACATCATGGTATACCTCTTTGGAACAAGGCAGAAGTGTCAATCCATCAGAGGATGTACTTAATAACATAGCCAAAGCACTGCGATTGACGGAGGATGAACGTCTTCATCTCCATCTTCTTGCAAGACCGGTACAACAGGAAAAAGTAGAAGATCAGCAATTAAATATTGGTTTGGAACGGGTAATAAGGGCTCTTGAACCTAATCCGGCATTCGTAATTGGAAGATACTGGGATTTGCTGCTGTGGAACGAAGCAGCTGAGATCGTTTTTCGAATCCCGCCGTTTTCAAATCATATGCAGCTGAGACTCAATTGGATGAGACATCTTTTAATGGATGCCAAGCTCGGATCGGACTTGCAGGACTGGCAATCCAGAGCACAGATCTTGATTGCACACTTTCGTGCAGATTATGCACATTTTCCTAATGATACGAGGTTTAAAGAGCTTATTGAGGAATTTATGCAGAACAGCCCGTTGTTTCGCGAGCTCTGGCCGCTGCATGACGTTCAGGTCGTAACGGATCGCCACAAACAAAGGTACGATCCTCTAATCGGAGAGATGGAGTTTGAACATGTGACCTTGCAACCGCCAGCCAATCCGGACGTGAAGATTATGATTTATACAGCTTCAACGGATACGGCTGCGCGCCTGCAAAGTATAATGAGCAATCGGAAAAAGGATTAAGTCTAATTGCTTTTCATTCCCAAAATGGCGTGCCTGTAAATAAAAAGTGTTCCCCGTTTGCATACCTGCCAAATTCGCGAGATGCACACTTTTGCACATGCGTCGGCAATCCATGGCTCGATTCAGGCATACCAAGAGCGTTCCTCATCCCGATTAGCATCAGCGAAATAAATAATGCTTCGATTTGTGCAACAGAATCATTGGGCAGCGGAAAATGCTCTCCGTACCAATCCATGTATTGCTGTCTGGCATGGGGGTGAATAAAGGTAAAAGTGATGGCCAGGTCAGTGAGAAAAGGACCGAACCCGCATGCGCCAAAGTCAATGGGATTGGCCGCCCCCTCTACAAACACGATATTGGTGGGAACGATATCACCATGCAATACGCCCCAGGTCAACTTAGTTTTAGGGAGTGTGTCCAGCAAAGCCATCGCTTTTTCCCCGGCGGCTTCAAGAATCTGAACATCGTGTGCATCTAATAACCCTCCCTGCACCTGCTGCTTGACCAAGTCCAGAGCATTCTGTATGCGTTCACGATGAACGGTTGGACGGATGAAAGACGAAGGGGGCTGCCACTCCCTGGCATGATGATGCAAAGCTGCCGTCATTTCAGCGGTGGACTTCAATTCCTGATCGCTGGTAAAGTATTGTTTTTGCTCGCCTTCCACCCAACTGAGCATCGTGCAGCTTATATCGTCCACTTGTGTAACATAAGAACCCTGCCGGTTGCGTTTTGGCACAGGGAGGGTAAGACTGGTGCCGCGATTAAGCGCATCCAGCCATACCAGCTCAGAATCGAGCACATCCCGGCGCGTCCACATCTTTTCAAGCGTACTGATTTTAGAAATGTGAACACGCAGGCTGTATAGCAATCCTTGATAATCTTCAATTTTGAAAACCGCGGCACCGCTTTGTGCTACGGGCGACACGGATACAACATTTATATCGTACTGAGCTAGCGCGTGCTGCGCGATGATTGCATGTTCCATCTAGTTCACACCTTCTATAGGAAATAGCCCGTATTACCGGGGGGATGCGGCACTGCATCTAGAGCTTAACTACGGCTTAATGACAGGGATCCAAACTTCCATTTCGTACAAGTTGTTGCCGCGCTGTTATACGGAGTACCGAAAATAAAGCCTTGCAATCCGTACGCAAAAATATCAGGTATAACGCCTTGTCTTACCACACTCGCAGCTTTTCCTAAAAGAAAAACGAACAGCTGAACAAATCAGCTGTTCGTTGTCAGTCCTGGAGCATTTCACCGATCAATGCGCCTTCCGGATGGTTCAGCTTGCGGAATTGTCCCGGCGTATAGCCGGTTTCCTTTTTAAATTTGCGGATAAAATTCGGGGCGTCGGCATACCCGACCCGGCCGATGATTTCCTTGAGCGGTTCCTGGGTCGACACGAGCAGCCGCTTGACCTGCTCCATTCTTTTCTGCCAGATGTACTGGGTAAAGTTCAGCCCCACGTTTTCCTTAAACGTCCGGCTGAAATGGGAAGGAGAAATTTCAAACAGATCCGCCAGGCTCTCCAGGCTGAGATTGTGATCCATAAAGTGCTGGTCGATATAGCCAAGCATCTGATCCTTCAGCGAGCTCTCCTTATGCTTGGTTTCCTGCTGAACCTGCGTGCAGATATGGGAGGCCAGCTTCCTGAGCTGCCCCTCGAATTCATCCAGCGATTGAAAAGCGCTGCTGGTCGGAATCTCCTGCGTAATATGGTGGATGCCAAGCTCCGAAGCGGTCTTCAGCATCGTATTGAGAATGTCAAAGCAGATGCAGCGGGAGAGCAGCGGTGACGGGCTGCCCGCCCTCAGGCTCAACACCGCTTCGCCGATCATGTGGGCAGAGACGTCATGGCTGCCCTGCTTCAAGCTCTGGGACAGCTTCATCAGTACGTTCTTTGGAATCCAGAAGGCTTCCTCACTCGCCAGTGCCAGCTTTTCAAAGAACGTTATGCCGCCTTTATCCGACGGTGTATGGAATTCCAGCGCCGAGCAGGCTTCGATAAACGACTGATTAAGCTGCCCCGCTTGTGAATATCCGGTGCCGACCCCCATGATGGGGTTAAAATCGAACGCCTCCAGGATATTGATGCGGACGGCATCGACGATCCGGCTCATATGGATGAAACTCTCCATGGCCGGGTGCGGGTCAAAGCAGACGATGAGGGCCATCTGATCCCGCCGCGGCAGCTCCACGCTGTAGGCGGAGGCCCGGAGCCCGGGAATGTCCACTTCGGCAAGGAGGGAGGCGAGCGTCTGCCAGTCCTGGTAATCCTGGGAAGGGGCGGCAAGTTCGCCTCGTTCCATGGCGATGGCAAAAAACTGCGAACGGTCAAACCGGATATTAAAGGCTTCCAGCAGATCCGGCTCCAATTCCCGGTCTTCTCCCTGCTGGAGCAGTCTCAACAGGAGATGGTTCCGAGCGTACGGTTCCTGCAGGTCGGCACGGGAGCTGTATTCCTGCAGCGCGGAGCGGATATGCTCCAGCTCATTGCCCGGGAGGAGCGCATCCCCCGTTCCCCGGTCGTTTCTGGACTTGGAATTGGCGAAATCGACCAGGGCCGAAATCGGGTGATACTGCCTGCGGGCCAGAAGCAGGGCGATGCCGATACCTGCCAGCACCACGATGCTGAACAGCATGATGATAAAGCTGCGGATGTGCAGCACGCTGCTGAAAAACTGATCGCTTGGCATCAGCGTCACATACGTCCAGCCGTTCATGTCCGATTTGGTGGACACGACGGAATGCGCCTTTCCGCCCAGCTCCACGCTGTGAATGCCCGGATCAAGGGAAAATAGGTGTCCCGTGTCGAGGCCGCTGATCGTTTCGCCGTGATTGTTAGCGGCCAGCACCTGCCCGTGGTTGTCGAAAATGTACGCCAGCCCTTTGTAGCTGCCGAGAATGGAATCGATCAGACCCGTGAGCTCCGATTCATCGATCAAATACATGACCGTTGCATGGGGATTCGGGCTGTTCGGCGTAATCGGCACCAGGTAGGCGAGCAGCGACTGCTGCCTGTAAGTGCCCCGGATCACCCGGTCCGCCGGACGCATCGTGGGAAAGGACACGTCGTTCAAATCGCCCTTGAGGCTGTCTTTGGACCAATTCTGGAATATGTACTTCTCGTTGAACACATCCAGGCTGCTCAGCCCCTGCGAAGAGTAAATCCGGTCGTCGTGATGAAAATATAAGAATACATCTCCGATGATGGAGCTGGTTGACTTATATTGATCCAGAGCGTCAATCGCCTCCCGGGAATAGAACGGATCATGGACCCGGTAAGAGATCAGACGGTCGTCGTAGGCGATTCTTGAAGCGATCTCGCCGAGCTCCTTCATCCGTCCGTCGACGATGCTTTCCGCCTGCGTCAGTTGGTTCAGATGGCTTTGTTCGATTTCCTCCCGGAGATTGCCCGCAGCGTTTTGGTAGATGAAGACGGTTACAAAAACGAGAGGAAGCAGCAAAATAAACAGATAAGACCAGATATATTTTAAAAACAGCTTGGATTTCATGTACCTTTTGAGGTTACGCTTCAATCTTTCCGCCTCCCTATGGTTCAATCATAACAAAAAAATCCCCATTGGACATGGAATAATTCCGGCTGGCGGGTTTTGTGGCGGGAAAAGCGTGGCTTGTCCGCCACTGCGGGATACGTTGACTCGATGGATTTTTTTATATATAATATGGTTCAATGTTTCAACCATGAAAAAAATTGCAAATGAAGCGATGATAAGGGGTATTAGTCCCGGGGATGTCATGCAGAGAGCCGGCGGTAGGTGCAAGCCGGTTGACGATTTGGGATGAACTCGCCTTTGAGCTATGATGTGAAGCGCGTGCACGAACGCGTCAAGGATCATCGACTCACCCGCGTTAAGGGTGCAAAGGGAGCGGGGATAAAGCATGTCCTCCGCTAACTAGGGTGGTACCACGGGAATCAAACCTCTCGTCCCTAGCGATGATACGCTATGGATGAGAGGTTTTTTTGTTGCAAACATGAAAGACGCGAGCCGAGTCCGTCCCGGATCAACGGGCGGGCAGCGGGCGCATTTTAGGAGGCAAATGAGCATGAGTAACCAAGAGCAGGTTCAAGGCCAAGGCTACCAGCATAAGGTGATTGAACCGAAATGGCAGAAGTATTGGGATGAGCACCACACATTCAAGACGACCGAGGATCCTGTGAAGCCGAAATTTTACGCGCTGGATATGTTTCCGTACCCGTCCGGAGCCGGACTTCATGTCGGCCACCCGGAAGGCTACACGGCGACGGACATCGTCTCCCGCTTCAAACGGATGAAGGGCTATAACGTGCTGCATCCGATGGGATGGGACGCATTCGGCCTGCCGGCGGAGCAGCATGCGATGGATAAGGGCGAGCACCCGCGGGAAATCACGATCAAGAACATCAACACGTTCCGGCGTCAGATCAAGTCGCTCGGCTTCTCTTATGACTGGGACCGCGAGATCAGCACGACCGATCCGGAATATTATAAATGGACGCAGTGGATATTCATCCAGCTGTACAAACGCGGACTCGCGTATGTCGCCGAAGTACCTGTGAACTGGTGTGAAGCCCTCGGGACCGTACTGGCCAACGAGGAAGTCATCGACGGGAAGAGCGAGCGCGGCGGCTATCCGGTTGTCCGCAAGCCGATGCGCCAATGGATCCTGAAGATTACCGAGTATGCCGACCGGCTGCTGGAGGATCTGGATGAGCTGGATTGGAGCGAGAGCCTGAAGGATATGCAGCGCAACTGGATCGGCAGATCGAAGGGCGCCGAAGTACAGTTCGAAATCGAGGGGCATGACGCCAAGCTGACGGTATTTACGACCCGTCCCGACACGCTGTTTGGCGCCACTTATTGCGTACTCGCTCCGGAACAGGAGCTGGTAGAGCGCATTACGACGCCTGAACAGAAGGATGCGGTGAAGGCTTACCAGGAGCAGGCAACCCGCAAGAGCGATCTGGAGCGTACCGATTTGGCCAAAGACAAAACGGGCGTATTTACCGGAGCCTATGCAGTCAATCCGGTGAGCGGCGAGAAGCTGCCGATCTGGATTGCGGATTACGTGCTGGCAGGCTACGGAACCGGAGCCATTATGGCGGTGCCGGGGCATGATTCCCGCGACTGGGAATTCGCCAAGAAATTCGGCCTGAACATCGTGGAAGTGGTCAAAGGCGGAAACGTGGAGGAGGAAGCTTACACCGGGGACGGGGAGCATGTGAATTCGGGCCCGCTGAATGGACTGCACACCGAGGAAGCCATCGCTACAATGATCGCGTGGCTTGAAGAGAACGGCAAAGGCCAGGGCAAGGTAACCTACCGCCTGCGTGACTGGCTGTTCAGCCGCCAGCGCTATTGGGGCGAGCCAATCCCGATTCTGCACCTGGAGGACGGCACAATGAAGACCGTTCCAGAGGATCAGCTTCCGCTGCTGCTGCCGGATGTGGATCAAATCAAACCGTCGGGTACAGGGGAGTCGCCGCTGGCCAACGTCACCGACTGGGTGGAGACGATCGATCCCGAGACGGGCATGAAGGCCCGCCGCGAGACCAATACGATGCCGCAATGGGCCGGCAGCTGCTGGTATTACCTGCGCTACATCGATCCGCAAAATCCGGATGAGCTGTGCTCGATGGAGAAACAGGAGGCGTGGCTGCCTGTCGATCTGTACATCGGCGGAGCCGAGCATGCGGTGCTTCACCTGCTGTACGCCCGTTTCTGGCATAAGTTCCTGTACGATCTCGGTGTCGTCACGACCAAGGAGCCGTTCCAGAAGCTGATCAACCAAGGCATGATTCTGGGAACAAACAATGAGAAAATGAGCAAATCCCGCGGCAACGTCATCAACCCGGACGAAATCGTAGAACAGTTCGGTGCCGACACGCTGCGCGTATACGAAATGTTCATGGGGCCGCTGGAAGCTACCAAGCCTTGGAACGAGAACGGCGTGGAAGGCGCTCACCGCTTCCTGTCCCGCGTATGGCGCCTGATCGTCAGCGAGGACGGCAGCCTCAGCAGCAAAATTACGGACGGCGACGGCAGTGATGAATTCAAACGGACATGGCATAAAACGATCAAGAAAGTGACCGACGACCTGGAGAATATGCGTTTCAACACGGCGATCAGCCAGCTGATGATTTTCATTAACGACGCCTACAAAGCGGATTCGCTGCCGCGTCTGGCGATCGAGAACTTCGTGCAGATGCTGTCTCCGCTCGCTCCGCACATCGCGGAAGAGCTTTGGGAGCGTCTGGGTCATCGGGAGAGCATTACTTACGTACCGTGGCCGTCCTATGACGAATCCTGGACCGTGGAATCGGAAGTGGAAATCGTCATTCAGGTCAACGGCAAGATCGTTCAGCGGGCGATGATCGCCAAGGACATGAGCCAGGAAGCCATGCAGGAACACGCCATGTCGCTGCAGAACGTGCAGCAGGCCATTGACGGAAAAACCGTCCGCAAGGTCATTGCGGTACCGGGCAAGCTTGTGAACATCGTCGCCAACTAATCGGCACTGGAGCCGCCGAACTGGGCGTCACATTTGGCTAGATCCTCTTCGTATTTGCCGTGGGTTGTGGCGATCAGACGGTGAAAGACACCGGTTAAGCTGCTGTCCAGCAGGGCAAGCGCCTCGGCGGTAATGCCGCCGGGAACGGTTACCCGCTTTTGCAGCTCGTGGGGCGTAAAGCCTCCCTGCGTCAGCAGTTTACCCGTACCGAGCAGCATTTCCCCGGCGATCCACGTCAGTTCGCCGCGCTCCATGCCGGTCGTTTCTACGGCGGCGTTGATCCACTGATCCAGAAAAAAGCTTAAAAAGGCAGGCCCGCAGCTGGAGAAATCCGATGTGATCCTGACAAAGGACTCATCGATGAGGATGGGCTTGCTGATGGGAGACAGGAGATGCTCGATGAGCTGCCTGTCTTCCTCTTTTATCCGGCTGCCATACATACATAGACAGACGCCGCTTTGAACGCGGTGGGCCACGCTCGGAATAATCTTGGCCACTTTACAGCACAAAGCAGCCTCCAGGTGTTGGATCTGCACCGGACTCGTGATGGATACCACCATCTGATCGGGCCGAATTGTGCTCCCGATTTCATCCAGAATCGCTTTAAATTGAAGCGGCTTCACGCACAAAAAGATCAGATCGCTGTTTTGCGCGGTTTCCGCGTTGCTGGTGCATACATGAAGTCCGGGGTGTCGCTGCTGGAGCCGGATAACCTTCTCGGGGGTACGGTTGCTGGCATAGATCTGGTTTGGAGCGAGCGAACCCGAATCAATCAGGGCCTCAAGCAGCAGGCTGCCCATGCTGCCGGTTCCGATAAATCCTACCTTCATATAGGTTCCCTCCTTTCGTGCTTCGCAGTAACGACATGATCGTTCCCATTAGTGTATGCATTAGAACTTGGCCCGAATGACGGCTTTTTTACCAAAGTTCGAGCAATTGCGTTTTATGTTATTGAGTACTTCATCTATGGATCGACAGCGGGTTATTTCAATTCATTTCATAGAATCGGGGTGTCATGTTGTGAGAAAGATATCGGCAGTCGTCAGCGCACTTTGTGCCGTGCTGGGAAGCGGGGCCATTCTGCTGTCAGGAGTTCATACAAGCAGCGGCATAGAGCAGTGGCAGCCGCTCAACGGCAGGGTTGAAAGCTTATTGAGCGAAAAAACGGGCGAAACAGCGGGAGAATCGGCAAAAGATGCCGCGGCAGCGGATAAAAAACAAAAGAAGGAGCAAGGCTCTAAGCAGGACGTCAAACCGGGCGCCAAACAGGATTCCGTACCATCGGAATCGGCACAAGCGAATGATAGCCGAAATACGGCAGACAAAGCGCAGAGTTCGGGGGATGAAGTGGCGCCGGGCCAAGCGGTAAACGGCAGTACCCATTCTGCCGCTGAACTCGCGGCGAATGCGGCGTCAGGGCCGGCAGGGACTCCGTCCCAGCAGCCGTCGGCTGGAGGTTCGGCTGATGCAGGGTCCGGTTCGCAGACGGATGCCGGCGGGCAGGTCAAAAAGGTCAACGTCAATACCGCGGGACTATCGGAGTTGACCGATCTTCCGGGGATCGGTGAGGCGAAGGCCAAAGCCATCCTGGAATACCGCGATCAGCATGGATCGTTTAAATCGGTAACGGATTTGGACAAGGTCAAGGGAATCGGACCCAAAATGCTGGAAAAAATGAAGCCGTACATAGAACTGTAGGTTATCTTTTAGGCGCTAAATGCGGTCTGTCTCCCTGGAAGGTATTTCGGTAAACGTTTTTCTTGTGCTACAATATGTACACATTCTACGGAAATCAGGTGATGGATACATGACGGTTGATACCCGAAAAGACTGGGACACTTACTTTATGGATATTGCATACATGGTATCGACGCGTTCCCGCTGTTCCCGGCGCCATGTCGGAGCCGTGCTCGTCCAGGGAAAGAAGCTGCTCGGCACCGCGTATAACGGAGCGCCGATGGGCGTGCCGGACTGCTCGGAAGCGGGCTGCATGATCGCTGAGGAGTACGAGCTTGTGGACGTGGACGGAAAGCAGGAAATGGTGAAAAAGCAGCGCTGCGTCCGGACGATTCATGCCGAGCAAAACCTGCTGCTGTTCACTGACCGCATCGACCGGGAAGGCAGCTCCGTCTATGTTACGGACGAGCCGTGCTGGACCTGCGCCAACATGCTGGCGAACAGCGGCGTGACCGAGATCGTGTATCACCGTCCATATCCTAAGGATACGGAGAAGGTCACGGAAATGATGCGGCAGAAGGGCATTGCCTTCCGCCGGTTGCCCGTCTATGAGCCGCCTCGGGAAACGGTGATGACGGTGGCGGATTAAAATGGGCGGAAATACGGAACATACGATTATACAGGGTTATTGGGAAATATGGAATGAACAATCATTAGGGGAAGGACCTCTGTCCGCAGCACGGCTGCCGGCAGGGGTCCTTTTTTGGTTTCCGGAAAGAGGGTCGCATACGAAGTGCGCATGAGAAACCGTCGGAAGCCTTTATGTAAAGAAGGGAAGTGTGTGATATGAAACAAAGACCGCTGATCGTTTTCACGGTAAGCTGGATCGCCGGCAGCAGCGCGGCGTATGCCTGCTCGGGATCAAGACTGCTTCTCCTGTTCGCAGGCGCATCGCTGCTGCTGGCAGCGCTCGGTATGTACCGGCGAAGCTTCCTCCGAACCGTGATCATCATCTGGTGTGCCTTAACGGCATCGGGAGCGTATTGGGAGCTGCAGGAAGCCGCAAATATATCCAAGCTCCCTGAAGCCTTTCAGGCGGCTGATGCTGCCCGAATGGACGGAGCCAATGTCCGGATGACAGGCATGATTGCCTCCGCCGTTGAGGTCGACGGGGACCGTGCCGATTTTGTCATGAGCGTTCGGCAAGCGGTATCCGCAGGCGGGACCGGGGCCGGCGGCGAACCCAACTCACGGGAAGCCGGAACGAGTGCGGGCAGCGAACGGAAGGTATCCGAAAAGGTCATGGTGCAAGTCAAGCTAAAAAGCCGGCAGGAGCAGGATGCAGCCCGCCTATGGCAGCGGGGGGACCGGGTCCGGATTTCCGGCAGTCTCGCGCAGCCGCAGCCCGCCCGGAACTTTGGCGGCTTCGATTACCGGCAGTACCTGGTAACTCAGAAAATTCACTGGTTGTTCAAAGCCGCCGGCGCCTCCAATGTCCAGTCTTCACCTCCGTCAGGCTTCGGCATGACCCGTCTTCTGCGCTGGAACGATCAGGCGAGGAACAGCCTAAGCGGGATGATCGACCGGATTTTCCAGGAACCCCATGCCGGTTATATGAAGGGGCTGATCATCGGGCTTCAAGAC
Source organism: Paenibacillus rhizosphaerae (assembly GCF_014192015.1). Classification (GTDB taxonomy): domain Bacteria; phylum Bacillota; class Bacilli; order Paenibacillales; family Paenibacillaceae; genus Paenibacillus_AQ; species Paenibacillus_AQ rhizosphaerae. The sequence goes on from NZ_JACHXJ010000002.1 coordinate 198,652, forward strand.
GACCTGGACCCCGAAACCTACGCAGAGTTTTCCCAACTGGGCCTGACCCATATTCTGGCGATCTCGGGCATGCACGTCGCCGTGTACGTGGGCTGCTTGCTCTATATCTTTTCCCTGCTGCGCCTGTCCCGTGAAAAGTCGCTGCTGCTTGTCATGCTGCTCGTGCCCCTGTATGTTCTTCTATCAGGCGTCAGTCCGTCCGTCGTGCGGGCGGGAATGATGAGCATGATCGGGCTGTATGCAGCCAGAAAGGGAATGCTGAAGGACGGATTGAACATCCTCAGCGCGGCAGCGCTGCTCATGCTGCTGTGGAATCCATACTATTTGCTGAGCGTAAGCTTCCAGCTGTCCTTTCTCGTGACGGCAGGCCTGATGGTCTATGTTCCCTTGATCCATCCGCAGCTGTCCTTTCTGCAGTCCAGAATCGCCGGTGCGGTCGGCGTTACGCTCATTGCCCAGCTCGTGTCCTTTCCGCTGACGATCTATTATTTCAATCAGTTCTCCTTATTGTCGTTTGCGGCTAATTTCGTGCTCGTTCCCTTTATTACCTTTCTCGTTCTGCCTGTGGGGACGGCCGCGCTGCTCATTGGCTCGCTATGGCTGCCCGGGGGCAGGGTGCTGGCGGCGGCAGCCGAGTGGCTGGACGATCTGTCTTTTTGGCTGGTGAAATGGATGAACGGGTATCCGCAATTCGTGACCATCTGGAAGTCACCTTCGCCGGTTTGGATCGCTTCCTATTTTATAGCACTGTATGGGCTGCTCTACTTCGGAAAAAAATGGGCGCTAGGCCGGCGGCAGATGGCAGCGGAGCCGGACGAAACCGTGCCGCTGGGTGTGGCCCCTGCATCCCGCCGCACGGCAGCGGCTCTGCCGTCCCGGACGAGAGCCCGGCTTGCCTCCGGAGCCCTTGGAGGACTAAGCATACTCATCGTTCTTCTGTACGCAGGATACCAGCCGCAGCGCTTTCACGGGGCAGGAGCGGTACAGGTGCTGGACGTGGGACAGGGCGACAGTATTTTGATCACGACTCCGCAAGGAAAGCAACTTCTGGTCGACGGGGGCGGAACCGTCAGCTTCCGCAAGGCGGAGGACGGCTGGAAGGAGCGGAAGCAGCCGTTTGAGGTCGGCGCCAAGGTTCTCGTTCCATTATTAAAGAAGCGGGGAATTCATAAGCTGGACGCGGTCATCGTGACGCACGGGGACCAGGATCATGCCGGGGGCATGCAGGCGGTGCTGGAACAGATTCCAGTCGGGGCGTTTCTATTCAATGGGACGCTGGCCGGCACAGCTGCCTTCGACCGGCTGATGGCTGCCGCCGTAGACAAGGATATTCCGATTTATGCCATTCACCAAGGAATGGAATATGACCCGGACGGCCGGACACATCTGGCTTTTCTCGGCCCGATCCTGTCGCAAACCGATCAGGAGGCGCTGCCGGTCGTCAAGGACCAGAACCACGATTCAGTCGTGTTCCTGCTCGAAATGAACGGGGGGCGCTTCCTTTTCACCGGAGATATGGACAAGGCGTCCGAGTCAGAGATTCTTGAGGCGCTGCATTCCGGCCGGCTTCGGCAGGCGGTTGCGGATCATAGGCAAACCGTGGATGATCCGGCGCTGCAAACCGCAAGCGAGATGCTGGAAGCACCTGTGGATGTGATCAAAATCGCGCACCACGGCAGCAAGACAGCCAGTTCAGCGGAATGGCTGAGCCGGTGGAAGCCCGCCGCAGCCGTTATTTCGGCCGGCGTGAACAATCTGTATGGCCATCCGCATGCCGATGTGCTGCAGCGGATTTCCGAGGAAGGAGCGGCCGTTTACAGGACCGATCTGCAGGGAGAAATCCAATTTTTGGTAAAATCCGGGAAAATCCGTGTTAGAACCAAGCTGATAACAAAATCGTAATGATTTGTCTATGAAAAACGCTTAGAATGATGAAGTTGGCCGCAGAATCTACAGGTGACTCCGCCTCTGGAATTTGGTATTCTTAATTGTGGTTTTCATCGGCAGATGAAGTAAAACGGTGGTGTCACCCTTGACGTACATACCTCCCGGATTTTTACGGGAAGCTGATTTGACAAACGATTACGGGTGGATCGAAGCAGAAGAAAAAAACCGCTATCGGTTGAAGCTTATATCCGGTATTTTTTAGGAAAGGCAAGCACTTCCGGGGCCTGCCTTTTCACTAACTTTAAAAATGTGGTTACAAATTGCAACAATTTGCTGGTCTTACACGTCTGTAAGATTGCAGGGAGAGGGGGATCCTTTGTGGTAGAGCAGGGACTCATCAGAGCCGCTCAATCGGGCGATCGCGACGCTCTAATCACCCTATTAAGAGAAATTGAACAACATGTTTACAGGACAGCTTTTTATATTCTGAATAATGAGCAGGATGCGCTCGACGCTTCCCAGGAAGCACTGATTCGGATTTATACCAAAATCGATTCCTACGAAGAGAAGGCACAATTTAAAACGTGGATACAGCGGATCGTTACGAACATCTGTATCGACAAGTTCCGGCGGACGAAACCTACGGTTTCGATCGACGAACATGAGCTCGTTTTTCAGGACAAACAGAATGTTGAGAAAGAGGTCTTATCCTCCTATTTGGCCCAGGACATCCAGGAGGCCATCAATCAACTGCCGGATCATCACCGGACTGTGATCGTCCTTAGATATTTGCAGGATTTCTCCTACAATGAAATCGCTGACTGTCTCAACCTGCCGCTGAATACGGTGAAATCCTATTTATTCAGGGCCAGACAGCAGCTGCAGAACATGCTCCAAGAGCATCAGAAAGGTGGTGTATCAGGATGAAGTGTCCAGAGGTGGTGGAGTGGATGCACCGGTACTTGGATTACGACTTGGACGAAGAGGAAACCGTCAAGCTCTATGAACATTTGAAGACATGTCCGGAGTGTGCGGATACCTTTCGGCTGCTGAAATCGTTGTCCAGAGACCTCGAAGATTTGCCGAAAGTAACGCCTAAATTCAGTCTTGTCGATGCCATCATGCCTCAGCTGGATGCCATCGATCAGGCTCGCCACGAGAAGAGCGCTTCGCTCGAAGAAATGCCGGCTTCAGCCGAGATGGTACCCGTACCGTCCCGTCCGGCCCGCAAGGGCAAGTTCTGGAATACGGTAGCCGGACGTACGGCCCTTGGAGGCGCGGCGGCTGTAGTCATTCTTGGGGTGGCGGTGCTGAACTATAACCCGAAGCAATTGTCTACGGCGGAAGAACCGCCTGTTAATACGGCGGCCTCCAGCGAGGCCAGCAGCATGGACTCGGCGGCGACATCAGGCTCAGAAGCATCGAAGAGCAACGTTGTCGAACAAGATGCAGGTTCTTCCGAGCCCGCGCAGGACCCTTCCGAAGGGCAAACGCCGGCATCTACGGATTCTTCGCAGCTCAGCGAGAGCCAAGACGCGGGCAGCGACGCTGCCGCGAGCGACAAGGCGGCCGGTCAAGAAGCCCAGACCTATGCGCAGAAGCAGGACTTGTCCAACACGCCGGCCCAGGATCCGGAGATCAGCCGGAAAACGGACACCGGCAGCCAGGACGATGCCGGCAAAGCCGGGTCCACCGAATCGGCTGACAATAGCACCGGTATGCAGGAAGGGGATGGAGGCCAGGCGGCTCTAAACGCTCCGGCCGATACGGAAAGCACGCCTCCGAAACAGGATGATGTCCAGAAGGACATTGCTCCTCCGGATGGAGACGGCGGTCAAGCGGCGGATAGCACTGCTCCTGAGGTTAACGGATCTCAAGAAGGGGACACGTCGGAACAAATGGGCATTATGGCCATCAAGCCTAAAGAAGATTCGAACAAGTTGTATTCTCCTGACGGCCAGTATGCAGCCTCCGTCGAAAACAAAAAGCTGGTCATCTACAGCCTAACTTCGGATGGCAGCTCCAAGCAGGTGAGTACCCTTGATCTGCCGGGAACGTGGGTATCGGGGGTATGGTCTGCCGACAGCACCGTGTTTACGTACCAGACCACGGATGCCAGCGGCGCGACGGTAAGCCAGACGTATCAGGTGGGCAAACAGGACGGTTCCACGCCGTAAGCTGCCTGAAGACAAAAACATAAAAAAATGTGCTGCTAAGCATGCACACATGATAGAGATATGGAATAGGTTATATTACGCATGATCCAAAACGTCGTATGACCACCGGCGGTTAAGTTTCTAGAGCTTTTCACGCCGGTGTTTATAATAGATGTGCTGGAACAAAAGGACCTTATGCGAACCGCAGGGGTCCTTTTGTTGTTGTGCGTTCGCCGTGATTCGGCCTGCCGGGGGAGGCCTGTTTTTCTTCCCCGCCGTTTTTGGTAGAATGGATGTAGCGCTTTTGCAGCCGGGTGGATGGGGCATGGGAACGATGTACCTTGCGGACGGGATTCACAGATATCCATGGGCATGGATAGAGAGAAGGGGGAGCAGCAATGGATGTAAAGGCGGCGGTGAAAGCGATCAGGCAGGGTGACGTATCGCCGGTCTACCTCCTGTACGGAACCGAGAAATACCAGATGAATGAATTTACCTCACTGATGGAGGACCAGCTGCTGCAGAAGGAGGAGCGGGATTTTGCGATCGTACACTATGATCTGGCCGAAACCCCGATCCAGGAAGTCGTGGAAGAGGCAGAAATGATTCCTTTTATGGTGCAGCGAAAGCTTATTTTTGTTCGGGACGCAGCTGTATTTACCGCAGGGAAGGACTCGGGCAAAGTCGAACACCGCATGGAATCACTGCTCGAGTACATCGGCAATCCGGCGGATTACAGCGTGCTGATCTTCCTGGTGAACAACGAGAAGCTGGATGAGCGCAAAAAGGTCGTTAAGGCCGTCAAAAGCGCCGGCACGGCGCTTTCCTTTATGCCGATGGGCAGCGATGAGCTGCTGCGCTGGATCGAGAAGAAGGCCAAGCAGCGTGGATGCAGCCTCGCTCCGGGGGCGGCGGAAATGCTGGTCCGCCATGCGGGCACACAGCTGCAGACGCTTGCAGCCGAAGTGGACAAGCTGTGCCTGTACGCTGGAAGCGGCGGCACGGTGACAACGGACATCGTGGACCGGCTGGTGGCGCGGAGTACAGAGCAGAACGTATTCGCCCTCGTCGAGGAGATCGCCAATCTGCGGCTGGACCAGGCGCTGGGCATCTTCTATGAGCTGCTGAAGCAGAAGGAGGAGCCGATCAAGATCGCGGCGCTGATCGCCCGGCAGTTCCGCATTATTTTGCAGGTGAAGGACCTCGGCGGCCAAAGCTATTCACAGCAGCAAATCGCTTCCCAGCTTGGACTGCATCCTTATGCGGTCAAGATTGCCGGGGAGCAGGCACGCAAGTTCCAGCCGAACCAGCTCAAGGCGATTCTCAGCAGGCTCGGGGATCTCGATTACCAGATGAAGACCGGGGCCATCGATAAAGTGCTCGGATTGGAGCTGTTCCTGCTCAGACTGGCGGGGTAGAGCGGCATAATCGAATAGATGTTAAGGAGGCACCGTCTTTGCGCTTTAGAGCGTGAGGGCGGTGTTTTTTATTCGATTAATTCATTCCTTCAAATCCATAATTTCATGGATTTAAATGCGTTGGAATAAATGAATGAAGTTCATTATGATGGGTTTACATCAGTATATGTTCTCGTCTTTTATAGAGAAAGGAGCTTGTTATCATGTTCAAACTGATCTATCTGGTTGATTGTATCGTCTTGTTTCTCTTGATTGTTTTGTGGGGGGTGATCGCGAATCGTCTGAGCCGTCTACCCTACCGGTCCACAAATAAGGAGCTGCAGCGGAGTATCGCCCGGTTAATGATCCCTTTATTTATCGCTCAAGGGCTGGTCATTGCCGAAGTCGTCATCCTGTTTTTATTAGGGACTTATGGATGGGAATTTATAAAAGAGAAGGTCCTTCTTACCATGCCGTTGTTCATTCCTTCGGCGATCTCCACACTTGTATCCCTTTCGATCCTCCGTAAGATCACCAGCCGAATATCGGACAATCTTCAATCCACTGTAGATGAAACGGATCGAAAGGTGTTATCTTCACCCAAGCTCATGCTTCCCGTGCAAGCTGCTCTGATCAGTTCGATCGCAGGCTTTTACTTTTCTTATGTGGTTTACCCGTTTGAGTTAAATGTCCTGAATGCCGTTATGCTATGGCTGTCCTTCGCTGCGGTTATCGTTGTTTTGTGGTTTCGGCAGCAGCGCCTAAGCCAAAAACGGATCAGCACCAATCATTCTATGACGGTATCTACCCAACTGCAACATGCTGTAATCTCCTTTGTCTGCCTTGCGATCCTTATTGGCGGCTGGTACGCCTTATCGATGAAAGCATCCGTGCTGCCTGACCATATGAATATGGGAAGCATGGATCACAACATGGATATGCAAGCGATGAACCATTCCGTGAACCATACCATGAAAAATGCCATGAATGTTAAAGAAATAAGTGTAACGGCACTAACGGGTCCCCAAACCGAAAAGGCTAACCGCCATTTCGAATTGGTCGCCCAGAAAAAACAAGTGAAATTAAGTTCCGGCAAGACGATGGAGGCTTGGACCTTTAACGGGATGGCTCCGGGGCCGGAATTACGCGTGAAACAAGGGGAGATCGTTGAAGTCGTCTTGAAAAATAAAGATATTGAAGATGGGGTGACGGTTCATTGGCATGGCTATAATGTGCCGAATGCGGAAGACGGAGTTGCCGGGGTGACCCAAGATTCCGTACCGCCTGGGGGAACGCATGTATACCGTTTTGAAGCCAAACAAGCGGGAACGTATTGGTACCACTCCCATCAACAATCGGCAAAACAAGTCATCAAAGGGCTATTCGGTTCGCTCATCGTCGAACCAAACGATATTGCCCAGCCGAATACAAAGGACATCACCGTACTAAGTCACGCTTGGCAATTGTCGGACGGCAGCGCATTAACCCCTACTTATGGGTTAAAGGACACACTGGACCGTCAAACGATGCCTGCCGGCACCCAGGTCAAATTGCGCATCATTAACGCCCAGAACTACCCGCAAACGTTCCAATTATCGGGTGTCCCGTTCAAAGTGACGGCGATTGACGGCAATGAAGTTCACGCGCCAACCGCTATAAAGGATCGGAAGCTATTGATCGCCGGCGGCGGACGATATGATATTTTATTTACGATGCCAAAAACGCCTGTAAAATTGAGCAGCCGAAGTGAGGCAGGCGTCACCCCGGGGATCGTCTTTAGTGGGGCGGTCACCCATTCAGCCCCGGTTATAAATGAAAACATTCCAGTCTTTGACCCGGGGGCATATGGGGAGAAACAACCGGCTCCTTTTGGCATCCACAGCAAGTTTGACCGCACTTTCACAATCGTTTTGGATTCGCGCCTGGGGTTCTATAATGGTAAATTATACGCTTTATATACCATCAACGGACGCGTCTTTCCGGACACACCAATGTTAACGGTCAAAGAAGGTGAACGGGTAAAAACCACTTTTATCAACCGCGGTTGGGATCATCATCCGATGCATCTTCATGGGCATACGATGCTCGTCCTCAGCCGGAACGGAAAACCAACGACCGGAAGCCCTTGGTGGACCGATTCGCTGGATGTAGCACCCGGTGAAGTCTATGAGGTTGCTTTTCAGGCAGATAATCCGGGGATCTGGATGGACCATTGCCATAATTTATGGCATGCCGAAAAGGGAATGACGATGCACTTGTCCTATGAAGGGATTACCACACCGTTTGAAGTCGGAATGAAAACATCCAACCAGCCGGAATAAGCCAGTGGTTCACCCTGAGCCATTTTTTAAATAGACACAACGGGGCTATGTATCGGATTGAGCCATGTTCCGGAAGTGCTCGATGATGACTTGGCGAAATTCCTTGGCTGCACTTGTAAAATAGCGGCTCTGATGTCTTGTCAGCCCAATTTCCCGTGTACACACCGGATCCTCGATTTGCAGGCAAACCACGTTGACCCGTGACCCTGCTTGCAATGCGGATTCGGGTATAAAGGCAATGCCAAGTCCGGTTAGGACCAAGGGACCTAAGGTTGCGGGCTCATCGCCTTCATAAGCGTTAGTGGGTACAAATCCGGCCTGCTCGCAATAACGATCCATCAAGTCGCGGATCCCGTAACCCTTTTTTAAACTGACGAACCGTTCTTCCTTAAGTTCGGATAAACGAACACGGTTTCTGCCCGCGAGCCGGTGGGTTGCTGGAACGGTCACATAGATTTGCTCTTGGAAAACGACATCGCATACGAGTTCGCTGCCCTGAATGGGTGGGGAAGACAAACAAAAATCAACCTCACCCTTCTTTACCTTGGTTTCCATTTCATGGGTTCCCAACTGCTCTACACGGAACTGAACCTGCGGCCGAATTTCACGAAACCGGTTGAGGATATCCGGCAGCATATAGGCGGTGTTCACAGCCAGTGTCAGTGTTCCGTAATCAGCACTGGTCATATCCGCGATTTCGCGTTTACCTTCCTCCAATTCAAACAAAGCCCGCTCGACACGTTGATAAAAAGAACGGCCAAACGCATTTAGCCGCAGATTCCGGCCGTTTCTGTCGAATAAAGGGGCGCCAAGGTCCTCTTCCAACCGCTGAATCGTCTTACTGAGCGAAGATTGGGTGACATGTAATTCCCCAGCAGCCTCGGTCATATGTTCCAATCGGGCTACTGTACGAAAGTACTCAAGCTGAAGCAGTTCCAACGTTATATGCACCTCACATTCCTGTGGATCAATCTTATTATAGATAAAAATAGACCCATGTGAATCCATAAATGCTGAAGACGGGAAGGAGGCGTGTTATGGTATCGTAACCGGGGTGCGAGGCTATTTCTCCAAATCAGATTGTCCTCCGGCAAGTGTGCAGCATATTCTACCTTATGATTGTTCCAGACCAAAAACTATAAAGAAATGGTGGAGTTCGCATGCGCTGGTTAGAAGTGAAGCAGAGAGGCCCGCTCGACGGGAGCGTGGTCATTCCAGGGTCCAAGAACAGTTCCCTCGCCCTCATTGCCGCTGCCGTTCTTGGAGACACACCGACAATACTGGAGGGCATTCCGGATATTTACGATATCCGTGCCATTGGAGAAATCGGAAGCCGCATCGGCCTGCAGGTGAGCAAAAATGATGACGGCCATTTTGTCGTGGATTCATCCCGGATTCATTCATCCGTCCTCGATCAGGCGCTGACGTCTTCGTTCCGCGCATCTTATTATCTGATCGGGGGACTTCTCAGTAAGTACAAGCGGGTGACGCTCGGTTATCCGGGGGGTGACAATTTCGTGGAGCGGCCGATTGACCAGCATATGAAAATATTCAAGGCGTTCGGGGCGGACGTGACGCTGGAGGAGAAGCAGTACACGGTATCCGCGGAAAAACTCACGGGCACCGACTTCCGCTTCGATTTGCTGACATCCGGCGCAACGATCAATGCGGTGCTGCTTGCATCGCTGGCGGCGGGAATAACCCATCTGCACAACTGCGCGACGGATCCGGAAGTGGTGGATGTCTGCCGGCTGCTGAACCGGATGGGAGCCGACATCACCGGAGCCGGCACAGATACGATCCGTATACGCGGCGTGAAGTCTCTGACGGGATGCCGGTACCGGGTGATCCCGGATCGTCTCATTGCGGGGGCGTTTATGATGACGGTGGGCATCACGGGCGGCACGCTGACCCTGAAGCAGGTCATTCCCGAGCATGTGCGGTCCATCATGGCCAAGCTGAGCGAAATCGGCATTGAATTTGAAAGCGGTGACGATTACATCATCGCCAGCAGCCAGGGGAATATCAAACCGACGCGGGTACGGACGGGCATGTATCCGGTGTTTAATTCCGACATGCAGCAGCCGATTACGAGCCTGCTCCTGAAGGCGCCGGGCTACAGTGCCGTCAGGGAAAAAGTATACCCGTACCGTTTCAGCCATGTCGCCCAATTAAACCGTCTTGGGGCCGATATTCAGGCGAGGAACGGCTATGCCATCATTAAAGGCGGCAGACCGCTGCACGGCGGTTACGCCCATGCGACCGATGTACGGGCGGGAACCTGCCTGATCATGGCCGGCCTGCAGTCGGAGCAGGCGACGCGGATCACGGGCATCGAGCATATTGAGCGCGGCTATGAGAACGCGGTGCATTTGTTCGGCCAAGCGGGGATCGGTCTGGTGATCCATGAAGGTGAACCCGCTTCGGGCGGCACGGAATATACGACAACGGCGTGATCGCCGGACGGCTGCAAGGGGCTGTTTCAGGTATCCTGGTTCATGACGGCAAACAGCCCCCAAACCGGAAGAACGGCAGCGGGGGCTATTTTAAATGGTTTCATGGTTCGGATCAATCTTATGGCGAAACACAAACGATTCTAGCCGTCTATAGCTTTAGTCGAGGCCTGCTGAGCGGACAAGCTCCCGTAACGCTGGGACCAGTAGGCGAGGCCCATCGTCAGCAGCAGGAATAACCCCGTGATGAGGAACACGGTATGAATGCTGAACACACCGCTGATTGCACCGCCTGCAAGCGGTCCCAACATGCCGCCGAGCTGGTTCGCGGTCTGGTTAAGGCTGAAGGCCCTTCCGCGGAAATCGCTCGGCGTAGACCGGACGACAAGCCCGTTCAGCGCCGGGAACACGGCGCAGAAGAAGCAGCCGTACAGGAAGCGGACGACCGAGAACGCCCAAATGTTATGAAACGGGATTTGCAGCAGCGAACCGACGCCTCCGGCAAACAAGCCGATCATCAGTATTTTCTGAAACCCGACCTTGTCGGCCAGCTTGCCCCAGCGCGGGGCGAAAATGATGCTGGCGATCCCGACAAGCGAGAAGATGAAGCCTGCCAGGATGGACGCATCCGACGCCGAGTGGCCGATCTCCACAATATAGAGGGAGAGCACCGGCTCGATGGTCATGACCGAGAACTGCGTCACCATGGTGAGCACCAGAACGATCATCAGCATTTTGTTGACAGCGGCCTGCTTTAGCGTGTTAAACACCGAAAGTTTGCCTTTGCTCGGGACGAACTTTTCCTCTTTGACGTAAAAGATAACGAGCAGCGTGGCCAAAAAGCACAACACGCCCGCGCTGCCGAAGGCCAGCCGGTTGTCGAACACCTTGGAGAGCACGCCGCCGAGCAGAGGCCCCATGATGCTTCCCGTTGCCGTGGCCGTGGACATGGTGGACAGCGCGTAGCCGACCCTTTTCTCCGGGGTGTTGGTACCGACGATGGCAATGGCCCCGGGAATAAACCCGGAGAGAAGCCCCTGCAAAATACGCAGGATGAGCAGCTGCACCGGATGCGTGACAAACGCCGTCAGCAAATAAATGATGCACAGCACAAATCCTGCGCGGATGATCATCGGCTTGCGGCCGTATTTGTCGCCGACGGATCCCCAGAACGGGGATGAAAGCGCTCCCGCAAAAAACGCTGCGCTGAACAGCAGGCCGGACCACATCTCAATGTTTTTCGTGACACCGATTTCAATCAGAAACAAGGGAAGAAAGGGTACCACCATCGAGAAGCTTGAGGACACGATCAGCGAGCCGAACCATAAAACCCATAGATTTTTCTTCCAGCTTTCCATAGACGTCATCTCCTGTTAAACCTAGTATACAGCACATGGGTTGTACACTTGCTTCGTGAGGCTGCTTCGAACATGGCTGTCCGTGCTATATAAAAGAGCAAAAGGCACGCCGCTATGGCGTTGGCAGCTCTGTACGCGTTTATCGGAAATTTTTTTGCGACTATATTCATTTCTTCAGTTCATTCGATCCACAAAATTTAAAAGTCCTGATCAGCTTGGGAGCTGCTCAGGACTTTTCCATTTCATCGTATGGATAGCGCTCCCTTAGGCTTGTGCACTGAGAGCGTTAAGTTTTTTCGCCAGGCGGGACTTCTTGCGGCTGGCTGCGTTCTTATGGATCAGGCCTTTAGTTACGGCTTTGTCCAGTTTTTGGGATGCAGCTTGAACAGCAGCTTGAGCAGCTTCGACTTCATTATTCGTCAGCGCAGAATCGGCAGCCTTCACAGCTGTACGAAGCGCGGATTTTTGGGAAGCATTAAGCGCACGGCGTTTGTCGCTTGTTTTCACGCGTTTAACGGCGGATTTAATGTTTGGCATTGCATTCACCTCCTGTAAGGCATTCGAATAGCTCGAAATGATTCACAACTTAAAATAGTTTAGCATGGGGTACTCTAAAAAGCAATACTATCATCGCGTTCCAAAGGTTTGGATTTTAAGAGGCGCATCGACCGGCAGCGTATAAACGGTGTCCGGTGTAAAAGGTTTTGCATAAACTGGCCGCCGCTCCCGCAAACTATCCATAACAAGCCAAAGGAGGCAGATATATATGGAGTTGGATTTGCAGCGCTATTCCGTGCGGACCGACCTGGCGGTCGATGCCAGGGAAATGGCGGGACATGCCGGACCGATCCCGGGGGTTGATGAAGAAATCACGGAGAAGGACGGCATCAAGATTACCCGACTTAACGTGCTGAATGAGGCGGGTTCCCAGGCTATTGGCCGCGTCAAGGGCCATTACGTTACCTTGGAGGTTCCCGGACTCCGCAACGGGGACACGAAGCTGCAGGAGCAGGTGGCCGAGGCCTTCGCCCGGGAGTTTGAGGATTTCCTGGCGCTCATCGGCATTCAGAAGAAACAGACGGTTCTCATCGTCGGGCTTGGCAACTGGAATGTGACGCCCGATTCGCTGGGACCGCTTGTGGTGGAGAACGTTCTCGTCACCCGGCAGTATTTTCAGTTGATGCCGGACCAGGTGGCCCCGGGATACCGGGAAATCAGCGCCATTGCCCCGGGGGTGCTTGGACTGACCGGGATCGAGTCCAGTGAGATCGTGCAGGGCATCGTGGAACGGACGAAGCCGGATCTGATCATCGCGATCGACGCGCTGGCGTCCAAATCGCTGGAGCGCGTCAACACGACGATCCAAATCGCCGACATCGGCATTCATCCGGGCTCGGGCATCGGCAACAAGCGCCGCGGCCTCACCAAGGAAGTGCTTGGCGTTCCGGTCGTTGCCATCGGCGTCCCGACCGTATGCTACGCGTCGACAATTGTGAACAATGTCATGGAAATGATGAAGAATCATTTCGGCCAGGAGACGAACCAGACCCGGCAAATCATGGGGATGCTGGACGATATCAATGAGCAGGAGCGCCTAGTTCTGGTCAAGGAAGTGCTCGAACCGCTCGGCCACGACCTGATCGTCACGCCGAAAGAGATTGACGAATTTATCGAAGATATCGCCAATATTGTCGCGAGCGGCTTGAACGCCGCGCTGCACGACGCGGTAGACCCCGGAAACACGGGGGCCTACACCCACTAAGAGGTGCAGCCCCTCCTCTCTCTTCTATCATAATGAGGAAGCCCGAATCTATCGGGCTTTCTTTTTTTGGTTCTATCGAATCTCTCCGGCTCATAGAGTTGAAGTATAAGAGATTTCAGGAGGACAACAGAATGAAGAGGAATGGTTTTCAGCTTTGGAATATCGGCAAATGGAGAGCCAGACTGCTGTATATTCTGTCTATGGGACGTACCTTTGTGCTGCTGGTGGTCGGATCGCTGCTGTTTTTCCTGCTTCTGGGATTAGGAGGGATGGCCGAGCAGAAAATCAACGATTCTCCGGTTTCTTCCATGAAAGGATTCGCCGGCTCCGTATCAAGCAATTTCTTCATTGATATGTTAGGCATGGAGCTGCCCCACCTGAATAAAGAAAAAGGGAACTCGACCTTCTCCGGGGAAAACATGACGACTTTCGTATTCCAGATGCTGACCAGCGTCAACCCTAAGGATCCGAAAAGCCTGCTGGCCCGGGAAATGCCGGGCATGGGCGCGAACGATCCGGTCCTGCTGAGGCATTCGGCAGGCAATGACAACGTCGTTCCTCCCGAAGATTATAATCCGCCTGCGGAAACGGCGGGACAAACGGATACGGCAGGAAAAAGCAATAACACTTCAGCCGATCCCCAGAAGAACGGTGCCGGTCAGGCCGAGACTGATCCCGGAAAAAACGCCGGCTCGGGCAAAGACACGGCGATGGAGCCGAATGACCCGCCGGTTCAAGAGCCGGAAGCAGGCGGCAAGAAGGGTTCCGGTGAAGGATCGCCTGCCAAGGACCATGGAGGCTCGGGACAATCCTCGGCGGTGAATTCCAAAAACAAATCGATCCTGATCTATCACTCCCATCCGAGGGAGGCGTACAATCCGCTGCTGAGCAAAACCAGCGACAACCCCAGCTCTACGTCTCCTTCGCAAAACGTCATGCTGGTCGGAAGCTACATGGCCAAAAAGCTGGAACAGCTTGGCATCGGGACCGCCCACTCGGAGCAGGACTACATGACGACGGTAGCCGATTATAATTATAACTTTTCTTATAAATATTCCCGTGAGACGGTGAAGGCAGCGATGAGCGGGAACAGCGGCATGAAATACCTGATCGACATTCACCGGGATTCTCAAGGGCACAGCCGGACGACAAAAGACATTAACGGTAAAAGCTACGCGCAGGTCTTCTTCATCATCGGGCACGGCAACAAAAACTGGCGCAAAAACGAAGCCTTCGCCAATTCCATCCATGAACGGTTGGAAAAGGCCTATCCCGGATTGTCCCGCGGCATTTGGGGGAAGGATTCCTCCATGGGCAACGGGGAATATAACCAGTCGCTGTCGGAGAACAGCATTTTGATCGAGGTCGGCGGGATCGACAGCACCGATGCGGAGCTGAAGCGGACGTCGGAAGTTTTGGCACAGACGATCGCCGACGTCTATTACGCGGATCAAAAGGCGGAAAAGGCCAGTGCCGGTCAAACGGCCCCCGCCAAGAAGGATAATAAAAGCTAAGAGTGCACGGGAGGTATGATCATGTCAAAATGGGCTAAAAAAGTGTGCGTGCTTGGAATTTGGGCGGGCATCGGCGTTCTGGTCGGCATGCAGCTGGCCAGTCCGGATGCTCCTTCGCCCGGGCCGCAGGCGCAGACGGCGGCTGCCGCTGTGCAGGCGGGGCCGCAGCAGGGTGCTTCTCCGCAGCAGCCTTCCCAGCCGCGCCAAAGCTCGAACCGGTTCAAGGCGGCGGACGAGCAGCCGCAGCAGGAACAGGTCGAGGTCCAGGACTGGCATGAGAAGACACCCGAGCAGCTGCTGGTGGACCAGAGCGGCACCCCGACGGTCGATGTGCTGGCGGATAAGACGGCAGGTCTGCTGCAGGAGCTGTCCCAAAAGGGAATTCGCCTCGTCGTCTCCCTCTTCAGCAACGTAACGGAATAATGCGAGCAGGTGGGATTGCTGGCCTTTCCTCCAACTGTTATAATGAATTGATTACACATCAGGCTGTTTTTGGGGGTAAGGCATGACAGACGTACAAGCAAGGCAAAAGAACATTCGAAATTTCTCCATTATCGCCCATATAGACCACGGCAAGTCGACGCTTGCGGACCGTATTCTTGAGTATACGGGCGCCCTCACCTCGCGCGAAATGCAGGATCAGGTGCTGGACCAGATGGATCTCGAACGCGAGCGCGGGATTACTATCAAGCTTCAGGCCGTTCACCTGACTTATCGCGCCGATGACGGCGAGGAATATTTGTTGAACCTGATCGATACTCCCGGACACGTCGATTTTACGTACGAGGTTTCCCGAAGCCTGGCCGCCTGCGAAGGTGCGCTGCTGGTGGTGGACGCCGCCCAGGGAATCGAAGCGCAAACGCTGGCCAACGTCTATTTGGCACTGGATAACAACCTGGAGATTCTTCCGGTCATTAACAAAATCGACCTGCCGAGCGCTGATCCGGACCGCGTGAAGCAGGAAATTGAAGACGTTATCGGTCTGGATGCAAGCGATGCCGTTCTGGCCTCGGCGAAGGCCGGCATCGGCATCAAAGAGATTTTAGAGCAGATCGTCCGGCAGGTACCGCCGCCAAACGGCGATCCGGATCAGCCGCTGAAGGCGCTCATTTTCGACTCGCATTATGATCCTTACAAAGGCGTCATCGTGTATGTGCGCGTCATTGACGGCAGCATCAAAGCGGGCTCGAAAATCAAGATGATGGCTACGGGCAAGACGTTCGAAGTCATCGAAGTCGGCGCGTTCAAGCCGCGGATGACGATCGTGGACGAGCTGAAGGTCGGCGATGTCGGCTTCATCGTGGCGGGCATCAAACACGTAGGCGATACCCGGGTCGGCGATACGGTCACCGATGCCAAGAATCCGACACCCGAGGCGCTGCCAGGCTACCGCAAAATCAATCCGATGGTATACTGCGGCTTGTACCCGATCGAGACGTCCGATTACAACGACCTGCGCGAGGCGCTGGAGAAGCTGCAGCTGAACGACGCTTCGCTGAGCTTCGAGCCGGAGACGTCGAGCGCTCTCGGCTTTGGCTTCCGCTGCGGCTTCCTCGGACTGCTGCACATGGAAATTATCCAGGAGCGGATCGAACGCGAATTCAACATCCCGCTCATTACGACGGCGCCGAGCGTTATTTACCGCATTACGCTGACGAACGGCGACACGATCGAAATTGACAACCCGTCCAACTATCCGGAAATCGGGAAAATCGAATACGTCGAGGAACCGTACGTCAAGGCGGCCATCATCGTGCCGAACGATTATGTGGGCACCATCATGGAGCTGTGCCAGAACAAGCGCGGAGAATTCGTCAACATGGAATACCTGGATACGACCCGGGTTACGATCACGTATGAAATTCCGCTGTCCGAGATCGTGTACGACTTCTTCGATCAGCTGAAGTCCGGCACGAAGGGCTATGCTTCCTTTGATTACGAGCTGTCCGGCTACCGCCGCTCCAACCTCGTGAAGATGGACATCCTGCTGAACGGGGAGCAGGTCGACGCGCTCTCCTTCATCGTGCACCGTGACCGCGCGTACCACCGCGGACGCGGCATCTGCGAGAAGCTGCGCGAGCTCATTCCGCGGCAAATGTTCGAGGTGCCGATCCAGGCTTCGGTCGGGACGAAGGTCGTGGCCCGCGAGACGGTCAAGGCGATGCGAAAGAACGTGCTCGCCAAGTGTTACGGCGGCGATATTTCGCGGAAGCGGAAGCTTCTCGAGAAGCAGAAGGAAGGAAAGAAGCGCATGAAGCAGGTCGGCAGCGTCGAAGTGCCGCAGGAAGCCTTTATGGCCGTCCTGAAAATCGATGACAACTAGTCGGATTTTACCAAGCTTATAGAGTAACATTTGACCATTCCACGGGAGAGCCGCTGCGGCTTTCCCTTTCTAAATATAAGGAGGGAATTTGCGATGGCGATGTTGAATCCGCAAGGGACGCCAAGAGTTAAGTATCAGGGGAACCGTAAACCCCAAGCGGTTTATCTGCACATTCCCTTTTGCACGAACAAATGCTTTTACTGCGATTTCAATTCCTATGTGCTGAAGAACCAGCCGGTGATGGAATATTTGCAGGGGCTGGAGCGGGAAATGGAACGAACCGTCAAAGAGGTTCCGCCCGGTAAAATAACGAGTATCTTCGTCGGCGGGGGAACCCCGACCGTGCTGAAGCCGGACGAAATGGAGTATTTTCTGAAGTCGGTCAAGACGTATTTCCCGGACTGGTCGGAAGATATTGAATTTTCGATGGAGGCGAACCCGGGAACAACCGACCCCGAGAAGCTGGCCGTGATGAGAGCCGGCGGCGTTAACCGCGTAAGCTTTGGCGTGCAGGCGTTCCAGAACGAGCTGCTGAGCGGTATCGGGCGTATCCATGATACGGATGATGTGTACCAGAGCCTGGAGAATGCACGCAAAGCCGGCTTTGACAACATGTCGATCGACCTGATGTTCGGTCTGCCCAACCAGACGGTGGACATGCTGGCAGAGAGCGTGAGCAAGGCGCTTGCGCTGAACCTGCCGCACTATTCGATCTACAGCTTGAAGGTGGAGGAGAATACCCTTTTTCATACGATGTACCAGAAAAATCAATTGCCTTTGCCCAATGAAGACGACGAGCTGAAGATGTATTTGCTGCTGATGGAGAAAATGAAGGAAGCGGGCTACGAGCAGTACGAGATCAGCAACTTTGCGAAGCCCGGATTCCACAGCCGCCACAACATGGCCTACTGGCTGAATGAAGATTATTACGGTCTCGGCGCGGGTGCTCACGGTTATGTCGGCGGCATGCGGCATATGAATATCAAAGGGGTTAATCCATATACGGAAGCGACCAAAGAAGGATTGCCGAGAATGGAAAGCTTCGAGGTGCCGCGGGAAGAGGCGATGGAGGATTTCCTCATGGTCGGCCTGCGCGTCTTGAAGGGAGTGTCCCGGACGCATTTCGAAGAGCAATTCGGCGTTTCGATGGAAGACATGTTTGCCAAACCGCTGCATAAAATGCTGAATGCGGGGCTGCTCGAGGAGACGGGCGACGGATACCGCCTCAGCGAACGGGGAATCTTGTTCGGCAACGACGTTTTCGGCGAATTTATAGGCTCGCTGACGGCAAAATAACCGCTTGAACTTCTATGCGTGTTGTTGTATATTTATTCATATCGTTGACAGCACGTGTGAGGGGGAATGGCGATGCCGGCGGTAGTTATTTGCCGTAAAGCGGTGCCAGAAGACGTAGAACCGCTTTTCGAAATGATCGATGGTTATGCACAGAAGGGGATCATGCTGCCGCGCTCTCGCAAAGTGCTTGAGAAGCAGCTGGACCAGTTTGTCGTGGCCGAGGCGGACGGGAAAGTGATCGGCTGCGGCTCGCTCTGCCAGTTGGGCGCAGA
Organism: Paenibacillus rhizosphaerae; assembly: GCF_014192015.1. Lineage (GTDB taxonomy): Bacteria > Bacillota > Bacilli > Paenibacillales > Paenibacillaceae > Paenibacillus_AQ > Paenibacillus_AQ rhizosphaerae. The sequence goes on from NZ_JACHXJ010000002.1 coordinate 217,391, forward strand.
CCTGGTGGAGATCCGCTCCCTGGGAATTGCGGAAGGGCATAAAGGCATGGGAATTGGCTCCAAGCTGGTGAGCAAGCTCACGGAAGAGGCGAGAAGACAAGGCATTCCCAAAATTATGGCCCTGACGTACGAAGTATCGTTTTTTCTGAAAAACGGATTTTCCGTAGTGGAAAAAGAGATTTTTCCCGAGAAGGTTTGGACCGATTGCGTGAACTGTGCCAAGCAGCATGCATGCGATGAAATAGCTGTTCTTAAGATGCTGAACTGACTTGACAATGCTCAGGTCAGTTTGGTATTTTTGTATTAACGCTTAGCACTCATCTCTTTAGAGTGCTAACGATGCTCGAAATGAAGGTCACCAAGGGGGGAATGGTATGCTTACCGAACGTCAGAGAATGATACTGAATGCCATTGTGGACGACTATATTCGTTCCGCTGAACCCGTAGGCTCCCGCAGCATTTCGAAACGAGGCGATGTCGGCTACAGTCCGGCGACGATCCGTAACGAAATGGCTGATCTGGAAGAGCTGGGCTTTTTGGAACAGCCCCATACTTCGGCCGGCCGCATTCCATCTCATAAAGGTTACCGGTATTATGTCGATCATCTGGATCCGGCCTATTCGGCGCCACCGGGGGAAATCCGCTTGCTGCGCAAGTTTTTCGCCGAGAAGCTCAGCGCGATGGAGCAGGTGATCCAGCATGCAGCCATGATACTATCCCATATGACGAATTACACTTCCATCCTGCTTGGACCGGAAGTTTTTCATACTTCACTGCGGCATTTTCAGCTGCTTCCGCTTAACGAGGAAACCGCCGTCGCGATTATCGTGACGAGCACAGGTCAGGTGGAGAACAAGACGGTTCAGCTTCCGCCGGACGTGCCGGTCTCCGAGATCGAGAAAGTTGTCAACCTGCTGAACAGCAAGCTGATGAATGTACCTATATATAAGCTGAAGACAAGATTATATACGGAACTCGGGCAGGAGATGGAGCGCCATATTTCCAACTATGAAGAAATCATGAAGGTGCTGGACAACATATTCCTGGACGGTGAGGCCGACCATCAACGCCTGTTTTTGAGCGGAACGACCAACATGCTGACCCAGCCGGAGTTCAAGGACGTCGATAAAGTGAAGACGATCCTGGACCTGCTCGAAGAGACGCCGACGCTTACGAAGATGATGGCTCCCCAGGATGGAGGCGGGATTCAGGTGCGGATCGGCACGGAGAACGATCATGAGGCGTTTGCCAACTGCAGCCTGATCACGGCGACATACTCGCTTGAAGGGGAAGCGCTCGGAACCATTGGCATTTTGGGCCCGACCCGTATGGAATACGCCAGGGTGATGAGCATTTTGAACATATTGTCCAAGGATCTGACGGCCATGCTGTCACACTGGTATAAATAAGGGGGAGAGGACGGATGAGTCAAGGCCAGCAGCCGGTTCGCGAAGGTGAAGAACGCTACGCGGCCCTGCTTAACAACAGCAATGCGGTCCGAGCCATCACCTCTGCGGTGGAAGGGACGCTCGGCCCCAAAGGGCTGGACGTCATGCTGGTCGGCTCCCGCGGGGAAGTCATTATTACCAATGACGGCGTGACGATCCTCGACAAGATGGACGTAACGCATCCCGCCGCCAGACTGCTGATCCAGGTAGCCCGCAGCCAGCAAAAGCAGGTCGGCGACGGAACGACGACGGCAACGGTGCTCGCGGGTGCGCTGGTGCAGGAAGGCGTCGCGCAAATCGTCAGAGGCGTCCCCGCTTCCAAAGTGGTCGCCGGCATGCAGCAGGGCATTCGCCTGGCGGTGGAAGCGCTGCGGCGCCGGACCCGGGTTATTGAAGGGCTGGACGATCCGCTGCTTGCCAAGGCGGCCTATGTCGCCGGACGCGAGCGCGAAGATATCGTCCGCCTTGTCATGGAAGCCGCTTCGAAGGTGGGGACCCGGAAGCTGAGGGAACCCGGCTATTTGCTAGCCGATGCGGTTACCGCCCACGAGAAAGGCGATAATGAAGTATATGAAGGTGTTCTGCTGAAGCAGAAGCCGCTTCATTCGCATGATAAACCCGTGCTGAAGGGCACGCGGATTCTCGTCCTGCATGACGCGCTCGAGCCGGAGACGCTGGATGAAGAGGTTCTGACGACGGAAGCCGGCTTCGCCCGGTACATGGAACTGCGCGACCGCTTCAGCAGCGAGCTACATGTTCTGGCCGAACTCGGGGTGGGGCTTGTTCTGCTGGAACGGGGAATCCATCCCGATGCCGAGCAGTTCTGCATGGACCACGGCATCATGGTGGTGCCGCGCGTGAGCCGCAGCGATCTGCTGCGCGTCAGCGAGATGACGGGGGCGGTGCCCATGCGACGCACCGCCTTACATAAGGAGCGCGATTCGCTTGCCAAGCTTCTGGGGAATTCCCCCTATGTGGCTTATGACGAAAGGCTGGAACGCGTGCGGGTCAGCAGCGGGGGGCAGGAGCGCGAGCCGTTTGTCACGCTGATCGTCGGGGCGAGCACCGCGGAAGTCGTCGGGGAATCCGCCCGAATTGCCGCGGATGCTGCCTCGGCTGTACAAGCCGCCGTCTCCGGCGGGGTGCTTCCCGGCGGAGGTACGGCCGAGCTCGCCGTCTCCTACGAGCTGGAGCATCAGCGGGAGGCGGTGAAGGGCATGGAAGCCTTCGGCATTGCCGCCGTGGCGGCTGCGCTGCGCAAGCCCATGGCGCAAATTTTGTTGAACGCCGGCTACAACCCGCTGGAGAAGATGGAGGAAGCGCGTGCCGCCCAGCTTGCGGAGGACTCCGATTCCATGGGCATCGACTGCGATACCGGGCTCGTCATTCGCTATGAGGAGCGGGGGATCGTCGATCCGGCCCTGGTCAAGATTCACGGGCTGGAGGCAGCGGGTGAAGTGGCGGCCGCCGTGCTCCGCATTCATAATGTCATCAAAATGAGAGGCTATGGCGGTCAGGACGAAGATTGAGTTCTTCGGGACCGCATGGGCTGATGAACAAAGCATGATCAGTTTACCAAGGAGGTGAAGACATCTTGAAAGAAAACCAACCATTTCAAGAGAATGAAAACGAATTGAACCAACAAGCGAATGAAGAAGTGAATGAACATACAGCCGAGGCGGAGGCAAGCCAAACTGGCGAGACGGCTCCGGAGGATGCTTCCGAAGGGGCGGCTGCGGAGAATGAAGCATTGGACCCGGCTGCTCTGAAGAGCGAAGTGGAGCGTCTGCAGGGGCTGGCTGACGATTATCAGCAGCGTGCCATCCGCACGCAGGCCGACTTCGATAATTTCCGCAAACGGACCCAGAAAGAAAAAGAGGATCTGGCCAAGTACGCATCCTCTAAGCTGGTGACCGAGCTGCTGCCTGTTGTCGACAACTTCGAACGGGCTCTCGCCGCTGCCGGCGAAGGCATCGAAATGGAGTCCTTTACGAAAGGCGTAAGCATGATTTTCCGCCAATTGGAAGGCGTTCTTCAAGCAGAAGGGCTGCAGGCCATGGTTACTGTCGGCGAGCCGTTTAATCCGGAATATCATCAAGCCATCATGCAGGTGGAGAGCGATGAATACGAGGAAGGCATCGTCGTTGAGGAAGTGCAAAAAGGCTATATGCTGAAAGATAAAGTGCTTCGTCCAGCCATGGTTAAAGTCAGCATGTAAATCACTGCTGTTTAACATATAAGTATTGATCTACCATTTCTTATATCCCAAAGGAGGAAACCATACATGAGTAAAGTTATCGGTATTGACCTTGGTACGACAAACTCCTGCGTAGCCGTCATGGAAGGCGGCGAGGCTGTCGTTATCCCGAATCCGGAAGGCGCGCGTACAACTCCTTCGGTTGTCGGCTTCAAGAAAGACGGCGAGCGCATCGTCGGCGAAACGGCAAAGCGCCAGGCGATCACTAACCCGGACCGTACGATCATCTCGATCAAACGCCACATGGGTACAAACCATAAAGAAACAATTGACAGCAAAGAATACACGCCTCAAGAAATTTCCGCTATGATTCTGCAAAAGCTGAAGTCCGATGCCGAGGCATATTTGGGCCAACCGGTAACCCAAGCGGTTATTACGGTTCCGGCATACTTTAATGACAGCCAGCGCCAAGCGACCAAAGACGCCGGTAAAATCGCCGGTCTCGAAGTGCTGCGGATCGTCAACGAGCCGACGGCTGCGGCGCTCGCTTACGGTCTGGAAAAAGCGGAAGATCAAACGATCCTCGTATATGACCTTGGCGGCGGTACGTTCGACGTTTCGATCCTGGAGCTGGGCGACGGCTTCTTCGAAGTTAAAGCGACGAGCGGGGACAACCGCCTCGGCGGCGACGACTTCGACCAAGTGATCATCGATTACCTCGTGAGCGAATTTAAGAAGGATCAAGGCATTGACCTGAGTAAGGACAAAGCGGCGGTTCAACGTTTGAAAGACGCTGCGGAAAAAGCGAAAAAGGAACTGTCCGGCGTTCTGACGACGACGATTTCCCTGCCGTTCATCACGGTTGTAGACGGCGTGCCTCAGCACTTGGAGGTTAACCTGACCCGCGCCAAATTTGAAGAGCTGTCTGCCGATCTCGTAGAGCGCACTCTTGGACCAACCCGTCAAGCGCTCAGCGATGCGGGGATGAGCTCCAGCGATATCGACAAGATCGTCCTGGTCGGCGGTTCCACGCGGATTCCGGCCGTACAGGAAGCGATCAAGCGTCTGACAGGCAAAGAGCCTCATAAAGGTGTTAACCCGGACGAAGTGGTTGCCCTCGGTGCCGCGGTGCAAGCCGGCGTGCTGACAGGCGACGTCAAGGACGTCGTGCTTCTCGACGTAACTCCGCTCTCCCTCGGTATTGAAACCGCAGGCGGCGTATTTACGAAAATGATCGAGCGCAACACGACGATCCCAACCAGCAAGTCGCAAATTTTCTCGACGTATGCGGATAACCAGCCAAGCGTTGAAATCCACGTCCTGCAGGGCGAACGCCAAATGGCGGCGGGCAACAAAACGCTCGGACGCTTTATCCTGGGCGACATTCCGCCTGCACCCCGCGGCGTGCCGCAAATCGAAGTTACATTCGACATCGACGCCAACGGTATCGTAAACGTATCGGCTACCGATAAAGGAACGAACAAAACGCAGAAGATCACGATTACGTCCTCGAGCGGTCTCAGCGACGATGAAGTGGAACGCATGATGAAGGACGCCGAGGCACATGCCGAGGAAGACCGTCAGCGTAAAGAACTGATCGAAGCGAAGAACAACGCCGACCAGCTCGTGTACTCCACGGAAAAAACGATTAAGGACCTTGGCGACAAGGTGGACGCTTCCGAAGTCGAAAAGGCTAATGCGGCGAAAGACAAGGTCAAAGCGGCCATCGATTCCGACGACCTGGAGCAGATCAAATCCGCGACCGAAGAGCTGACCGAAATCGTGCAGCAGCTGTCCGTGAAGCTGTATGAGCAGGCCGCTCAAGCGCAGCAGGCTCAAGGCGGCGAAGGCAATGCCGACGGCGCAGCAGGCTCCGCGAAGAAGGACAATGTCGTTGACGCGGACTACGAGGTTGTTGACGAGGACAAAAATCAAGGTTAACCTATAGAAAGTTATGTTCAGGAATAGGGAAGTCAAAGCCGGGGCATCCCGCTGCTTTGGCTTTCCTTTTGTCCATGAACCGGAGCATGACTGAAATATTGGGGGTGGAAGAGTGGCTGAAAAGCGTGACTATTATGAAGTCCTGGGCGTCGGCAAGGACGCTTCGGATGATGATATCAAGAAAGCTTACCGGAAGCTGGCCAGGCAGTATCACCCGGACGTGAACAAGGCGGATGACGCCGAGGCCAAGTTCAAAGAAGTCAAGGAAGCCTATGATGTGCTCAGCGACGGCCAGAAACGTGCGACCTACGACCAGTACGGCCATATCGATCCGAACCAGGGCATGGGCGGAGGATTCTCCGGTGCGGACTTTGGCGGCATCGGCGATATCTTCGACATGTTCTTCGGGGGCGGAGGACGCCGCGACCCGAACGCGCCGCAGCGGGGGAACGACCTGCAGTATACGATGACGATCGAGTTCAAGGAAGCGGTATTCGGCAAGGAATCGGATATTACCATTCCTAGAACCGAGAACTGTGATACTTGCCACGGCTCGGGAGCCAAACCGGGAACGAAACCGCAAACCTGTTCCGTCTGCCACGGCAGCGGGCAGCAGGAAGTCGTCCAGAACACGCCGTTCGGACGGATGGTCAACCGCCGTACCTGCTCCAACTGTAACGGTACGGGTCAAATCATCAAGGACAAATGTGCAACCTGCCACGGCAGCGGCAAGGTGAAGAAGCAGCGCAAAATTCACGTGCGCATTCCTGCGGGCGTGGACGACGGCGCCCAGCTGCGCATGACCGGCGAAGGGGAAGGCGGTCTTCGCGGCGGTCCGTCAGGCGACTTGTACATCGTCATCCGCGTGAAGCCGCACGACTTCTTCGAGCGGGAAGGCGACGATATTTACTGCGAGGTTCCGCTTACCTTTGCTCAGGCGGCGCTTGGCGATGAGATCGAGATCCCGACGCTGACCGAGAAGGTCAAGCTGAAAATTCCGTCCGGAACGCAGACAGGCACGTTCTTCCGGCTTAAAGGCAAAGGCGTCCCGCGTCTGCGCGGCATCGGACAGGGCGACCAGCACGTGAAGGTTGTCATCGTTACGCCAAGCAAGCTCAGCGACGAGCAGAAGGACCTGCTGCGCCAGTTTGCCTCCCTGGACGGCGAGCAGACGCATGAGCAGGAGCAGTCTTTCTTCGACCGCATGAAAAAAGCGTTCCGCGGGGAGTAACCGCGCAATTGCAGTATATAGGTAAAACGTCTTCCGATAACCTTCAGGAAGATGGACTGTATTTAGAAAGTCCGGCCGTGGCGGCCGGGCTTTTTTTTTTGCATGCAAACTATAGATACCATGCAAACTGTAAATGCTTCAGAAATCAGAACCGCCTTATTTGACGTTTCCAATTCCCGGCCCACGGTGTTTCCTGCGCATAAAAGGGACTGCGTATGCAAAGCCTAAAACCGCACGTGAGAAGCCGTAAACGCTTAATCCACATAAAAAGCAGGTGATGCAAGTGTCTGAAAAGAGCATTCTGGCCTATTTTAAAAGTCCGGAAGAAGCCGAGGGCGTAGCCAAAAAGCTGCGGGCTCTGCGGGTGGTCGACCTGTCCATCGACCGCTTCAGCCGGTTTCCGGGAGCCTCGCTGTACAGCACAGGCCCTTTTACGGGCGGTATGCCCAGCCTAACGTCAGTGACATTCGGCACAACATACAGCGATAAGGACGTCTCCATCTTGGCCGCAGCCGATCCGTCCGCGAGCGGGATGAGCGACGGCGGACAGGGAGGACCGACCGGCCGGGATATCATTCTGAGCGTTGTGGTCGAGGAAGAATCGTTCGAAAAGGCAAGGAGAATCGTCGAGGAAGCCGGCGGCTTCGTCTAGGCGCAAAAGAGAGACCGTAACATGTTCTAAAGCTGAATAGACCGTTCAAGGAAAGGATGGGAGCTTTGATGGCTAGCCGCGATAAAAAAGGCAAAATCATGACCAAGACGGAAAAAATCAAGGAATTGATGTCGATGAAGAACGAGGACGTCGAGTTCTCGGGCGCTCTGGCCGATGCGGAAGATGTTGAAGCGCTCCGCCGCAGCGAGGAGGCTGACGAGCGTCAGCTCCGGAAAATGGATACCGGCTGGACGGATGAAGATTAAGAATGCACGAAACCGTGGGGAAGCGCGATGCGTACCTGCGGTTTTTTTATTTGCAGGGAGCCCTAAATTTTGTACTCGGCCGCCGATGTATAGTACAATGGTACTTATGCATAGGTCGAGGAGGAATTTAACGAATTATGTTATGGCATGAATTTACAATACATACCACGGAAGAAGCCGTGGAGATGATTTCGAATTTTTTGCATGAGGCCGGCGCCGGCGGCGTATCCATCGAAGAGTCTGGAACCCTGAACAAGAAACGGGATACGTCGTTCGGGCAATGGTACGAGATGCCTCTCAACGATATTCCGGAGGGACAGGCGGAGATCAAAGGTTATTTTTCCGAAGAGTCCCCTGTGGAGCACATCATTGTTGAGGTCAAGGAACGGATCGGGCAGCTGCATAAGTACGGCATCGACGCGGGAGAGCTGCGCTATGAGATCAAGACGGTGAATGAGGACGATTGGGCTACCGCCTGGAAAGCTTACTTCAAACCGCTGAAGGTATCGGAGCGGCTGACGATCAAGCCGACCTGGGAGGACTACACGCCGGCGAGCGAGGCGGAGAAGATCATCGAGCTCGATCCCGGAATGGCGTTTGGCACAGGAACCCATCCGACAACGGCGCTCTGCCTGCGCACACTGGAGAAGGTCATTCAGGGCGGGGAAGAAGTCATCGACGTCGGAACGGGCTCCGGCATTTTGGCTATTGGTGCCGTTCTGCTCGGTGCGAAGCATGTACTGGCGCTGGATCTGGATCCGGTGGCGGTGTCGAGCGCCAAGGAAAACAGCCATTTGAACGGTATGCTGGACCATCAGATTACGGTCAAGGAAAGCGATCTGCTGTCTCTGTTAAGCGGTGATCAGCGCGAAGATCTGGGCGTTACCCTGCCCGTCAAAGTGATCGTCGCCAACATTTTGGCCGAAATCATTCTGCTCTTTATCGACGACGTATATCGCGCACTCGAGCCGGGAGGCGTCTACATCGCTTCGGGTATTTACAAAAATAAGGAAGACGTCGTTCAGCAGGCGCTGATGGATTCCGGTTTTGAGATCGAGGACGTTTGCCGTGACGAGGACTGGATAGCCTTTGTCGCGAGAAAGAGGTCGTGATGGATTTTCTGAACAATATTCTCAGGTTTCCGCTGGAAGAGCTTCCGTTCGTCCTGATCGTGCTGGTGATCGCTTTTACGGTGCATGAGTTTTCGCATGCGTATTTTGCCTATAAATTTGGAGATCCTACAGCCAAACTGCTGGGCAGGGTGACGCTGAATCCGGCGGTTCATTTCGATTTTCTCGGCGTTCTGCTGCTGGTGATCGCAGGGTTTGGCTGGGCCAGACCGGTCCCGGTCAACCGCGACAACTTCAAAAATCCCCGCCTCATGGGCGTGGTAGTATCGGCGGCGGGCCCGCTGAGCAACTTCGTTCTGGGCATCATCGGGGCGCTCGTTTATGCCATCCTGATCGCCACGGGCGTACTGGATGGGATCACGAACGAAAGGCTGCTGTTCGCGATCACGACGTTTTTGCGCTATTTCTGTTTCATGAACTTTTTCCTGTTCTTATTCAACCTTATCCCGCTTCCACCGCTGGACGGATACCGCATCGTCGAAGATATCGTTCCGCCGCGGGTACGGGTTAAGCTGCAGCAGTTTGAGCAGTGGTCCATCTTTATTTTCCTGCTGATTCTGTTCATTCCGGTGCTGCAGATGTATACGATCAGTCCTCTATATATGTGGGCCAATAGCATCAACTACCAGTTCGTGTTCTCCTTCCTGAAATTGTTCGGCGTGTCGATATAATCGGAGCGGGAACGCGTACGATCGAGGCCGTATTCGCTTGTTGAATAGGGTCTGGTCATGCGAACCTAAAAGTTGTATGATGAAGTTTGTGATTTTGGAAATAGGATGTTGATAAAGATGCAGAGATATTTTGTGTCACAGGAGCAGTTTAAAGGCGATACCGTCGAGATTACCGGTGAGGACGCGCGGCATATCGCCAAGGTGATGCGCGGTAAAGAAGGGGACACCTTTATCGTCAGCGACGGCCGCGAGCGGGAAGCGCTGGTGGAAATCCGGTCGATCGATCAAGGGGCTGTCACTACCGCCGTCGTCGAGACGCTGGCCATGACCCAGGAGCCGCGGGTTAAGGTCAGTATTGCCCAGAGCCTCCCTAAGGGAGACAAGATGGAGACGGTGATCCAGAAATGCACCGAGATCGGCGCGGCGGCTTTTGTTCCTTTTTTGTCGGGGCGGACTATCGTGCAGTATGATGCCAAGAAAGAAGAGAAGCGCATCGGCCGCTGGAGCAAAATTGCCAAAGAGGCAGCCGAACAGAGCCACCGCAACCGGGTGCCCGAGGTCGGTTATCCGATCACTTGGAAAAACCTGCTGGCTTCGTTTTCGGCGTATGATGCGGTATATTTCTGCTATGAGAAAGAACACGGTCTTCAGCTGCGGGATGCAGTGAAGCCTTGGATAGAGAAGACCGGCGCTGCTGAAGACCTGCAGGTGCTTCTGATCGTGGGGCCGGAAGGCGGCTTCAGCGAAGAGGAGTGCCGGGCGGCGGAGGAATCCGGCGCGGTCAGCATCGGCTTGGGACGGAGGATCCTGCGCTGCGAGACGGCGGGTATGGTTGCCCTGGCCTGCATGCTTTATGAATCCGGAGAAATGGGGGGAGCTTGAACATGCCATCCGTTGCATTTTATACGTTGGGCTGTAAAGTGAATTTTTACGATACAGAGGCCATTTGGCAGCTGTTTAAAAATGAAGGCTACGAGCAGGTGGATTTCGAAGAAAACGCTGACGTTTATTTAATTAATACCTGCACCGTAACCAATACAGGCGATAAGAAGAGCCGGCAGATCATCCGCCGGGCCGTGCGCAAAAATCCGGAAGCGATCGTCGCCGTGACGGGCTGCTATGCGCAGACCTCGCCGGCCGAAATTTTGGACATTCCCGGGGTTGACCTGGTCATCGGGAACCAGGACCGGGACAAAATCATTCCGTACGTGAATCAAATCCGCCAGTCCCGCGAGCCGATCAATGCGGTCCGCAACATTATGAAGACGCGCGTATTTGAAGAAATGGACGTGCCTGATTTTGCCGACAGAACCCGGGCGTTTCTGAAAATTCAGGACGGATGCAACAACTTCTGCACGTTCTGCATCATCCCATGGTCCCGCGGACTTTCACGCAGCCGGGATCCGAAGAGCATCGTGACCCAGGCGCATCAGCTGGTGGAAGCGGGATACAAGGAAATCGTCCTGACCGGCATCCATACCGGCGGCTACGGCGACGACCTGGACAGCTACCGCTTGGCGGACCTGCTGTGGGATCTCGACAAGGTGGACGGGCTGGAACGCGTCCGCATTAGCTCCATCGAGGCAAGCCAAATCGACGAGCGGATGCTTGACGTGCTGAACCGTTCCTCGAAAATGTGCCGCCACCTGCACATTCCGCTGCAGGCGGGGGATGACACCGTGCTGAAGCGGATGCGCCGCAAGTATACGACCGAGGAGTTCTACAACAAAATGCAGCTGATCCGTCAGGCGATGCCGGATGTCGGCATCACGACGGACGTCATCGTCGGGTTCCCCGGCGAAACGGACGAAATGTTCCGCAACGGCTATGAGCTGATGAAGGCAATCGGGTTCTCGGAAATGCACGTCTTTCCGTATTCCCAGCGGAACGGCACGCCGGCCGCGCGGATGACCGACCAGGTGAGCGAGGAAGTGAAGCATGCGCGGGTGCGCGAATTAATCGCGCTGTCCGAGCAGATGCAGCTGGCGTATGCTCAGAAATTCGTCGGCCAGGTGCTGGATGTCATCCCGGAAGGCACTTCCAAAGGAACCCATGGTCCGGGCAAAATGCACGGCTTCAGCGATAACTATCTGCAACTCATCTTTGACGGTCCGGAAGACCTTCAAGGCAAGCTGTGCCGCGTCAAGCTGACCAAAGCCGGCGTTCACGAGTGCGAAGGCCAGCTCGTTCGGGTGTTGGACGAAAGACCGGGGCAGGCGGTTTAATCTGTATATAGCAAGGTCCCTGTGCATGGCGGGATCTTGGGCGAATGGCAAGGATTTCATTTCCGGCAGCACCGGAGGTGAAATCCTTGTTTGTACTATGGCATGAGGAGGAGGAGCGGGTGATGAGGAAGGAAATATCGGCAGGAGGCGTCGTGTTCCGCCGCAGCGCCGGCAGGCTGGAGATTCAGCTGATTCTGGACCGCTACGGCAAAATTTCGATGGCCAAAGGCAAGATGGAGCCGGGCGAAACCGTAGAGCAGACCGCGCTGCGCGAAATCGAGGAAGAGACGGGTATTATCGGCAGCATCATTTCCCCCGTGGACATCATTAAGTATACGTACAACCATCCGATTCATGGCCAGGTTCAAAAAGAAGTCCATTATTACCTGGTGGAGGCGGTCGGCGGATCGCACCGGCCCCAGGTGGAGGAGATCAGCGGCGTGGCCTGGTATGAGCCGCATGAGGCCTGGCACCGTCAGGATCAAAACGGGTATGATAACAACGATCGGATCGTCCGGAAAGGGCTGTCCCTGCTCGGCATCGAGGTTTAAGAATCATTTCGGGTCGGCCGAAGGGAACGGTCTGCCCTAGAATACACTTAGGCGGGAGCTCTACGGTCAGGCGTGCGCGGCTTTTTTCCAGATCGGGAGATAACATAGAGGTAGAGCGGCCAGTGAGCTGATCACATTAAACAGCGTCTGCGCGTGGGCGATTTGGGCGCCTTCACTGCCGGTGATGGCCGCCACGGCCCAGTGCAGCTGCGGAATCAAGGGCATGAAGACGAGGGCTCCGCCGACGTTCAGGACCACATGGGTCCAGGCGACGAACCGGCCAGAGGCGGAGCTGCCGATGGAGGCGAGAACCGCGGTTACGCAGGTGCCGACATTCGCGCCGAGCACGATGGCGATGCCGACGTCGACCGGCAGTGTTCCCGCGGAGGCCAGCGCGATAGCGAGGCCGATGACGGCGGCGCTGCTGTGCATCAGGGCGGTCAGTACCGCTCCGGCGGCAATGCCCCACCATACGCTGTCGGCTGCGCGGTCCAGGAACCAGCTGAACAGACCGGACTGCTCCAGGGCAGGACCGACCTTCTGCATGACGCGGATGCCCAGCATGACCATGGCAAAGCCGGCGATGGCCAGCGACAGAAACTGGACGGGCATCATCAGATGCTGAATACGGCGGATTCCCGGCGGGGAGCTTTCGCTGAAGATGACCGCGGCGGCCCATACGATCAGGGAGACGGTCAAGAGCGGCAGGGCGATCCGTCCGATCTGAAGGCCGATCAGCTCGGTGGTCAGGCAGGTGCCGATGTTGCTGCCGAGGATAATACCGAGGGTGCGTTCGTACGTCAGCAGTCCGGCGTTGACCAGGCCCATCGTAAGAACAGTTACGGCAGTGCTGCTCTGCAGGACGGCCGTGATGCCGGTGCTGAAGAGGAGCCCCTTCAGCGGCGAAGCGGTTGCCTTTTGCAGGAAGCCGGACAGGAGGGGCCCAGCCCATTTGGCGAGGGCTGCCTCCATTACCTTCATGCCGGCCATAAAAATAACAAACCCGTACACGACGGGAAACACGACGGATTGAAACACGCGGCAAGTCCTCCTTGGGTTGTTTATGGAGTCAACATAGTTACGTATATGTCCAACCCTGGACAACCATGACACCAAGGGGGCGGCCCCGGCCGGGGGCTTGCCGGAATCCATATAATCCATTTATGAAACGTTGAAGGAGTGAATCGATTGGCATCGGTCGTATTGGAGCGCAGCCGGAAGAAACGGCTGGAACAGGGGCATCCCTGGATTTACAACAATGAAATTGCCTCGGTGGAGGGCAGCCCGGAGCCGGGCGACCTCGTGAATGTGGTCAATCATCAAGGGCGGTACCTGGCCACGGGCTATTACAATCCGGCCTCGCAAATTACGGTCCGGGTCATCTCGTACCATCCCGTCGAGACGATGGACCGTGCCTTCTTTGCCGAACGCTTCCGTGGCTGCCTTGAGCACCGGGAGCGATTCCTAAAAGGAGACAATGCTTACCGTCTCGTGTATGGGGAGGCGGATTTTCTTCCCGGGCTGATTGTAGACCGCTTCGGCGATGTGCTGGTCGTGCAGCTGCTGACGCTGGGCATGGACGTGCACCGTACGGATATCGTTGACGCGCTGGTCGAGGTGCTGAGCCCGCAGGGAATCTATGAACGCAGCGACGTTCCCGTCCGCGAGCTGGAAGGGCTTGAGCAGACCAAGGGACCGCTGTACGGGGAATGCCCACGCCACGTGACCGTGATGGAGAACGGTCTGTTCGTGAAGGTCGACATTGAAGAAGGCCAGAAGACAGGCTATTTCTTCGACCAGCGGGAAAACCGTGCTTCGATCGCTCCGCTGATGACCGGCTGGGGAGGACGCAGCGGGATTACGCTGCAGGAAGTAGAGCAGGACGGGCAGGCCGTCAGCCTTCCGGTGAACAAAAGCGGTAAGGTCGTCACCTTCCCTTACTGGGACGGGGCCACGGTGCTGGAATGCTTTTCACATACGGGCAGCTTCACGCTGAACGCCTGCAAATATGGCGCTAAAAAGGTCACCTGCCTCGATATTTCCCAGCACGCGATTGAGAGCGCCAGGGAAAACGTAGTGCTGAACGGCTTTGAGGAGCGCGTGGAATTTGTTGTGGCCGACGCGTTCCAATATTTGCGCGAACAGGTCAAAGGTGTGGAGGAACGGCGGCAGCGGGCCGCAGGGAACGCGGAGAAGGTCGATACCTCGAAGAAAATGACCGCAGGGGGCGGCCGGACGTGGGATGTCGTTATTTTGGACCCGCCGGCTTTTGCCAAGACGAAAAGCGCCGTGAAAGGGGCCTGCCGCGGCTATAAGGATATTAACCTGCACGGCATGAAGCTGGTGAACGAGGGAGGATATCTCGTCACGGCCAGCTGCTCGTACCATATGCGCCCGGACCTGTTCCTGGCCACGATCCAGGAAGCGGCGGCCGATGCCGGCAAAATTTTGCGCCTGATCGAATGGCGTGCGGCCGGCAAAGACCACCCGCAAATTCTCGGCGTCGATGAAGGCCATTACCTCAAGTTCGCCGTATTTGAGGTTCGCAGCAGGGCTTAACTTTGGTCTTGAACCAAACCTTTCCGTCATGACGGAAAGGTTTTTTTGTTGGGCAGGGACGTGCCAGGCGTGGATTCTGACTGTCGGTCATACGGCGTATAGCTGCGTCACCTGACAACGATCATGTGGCCCTGCTGGTTGCTTCGGACGACACGTTTGGCCCGGATGCCGACTTGATTGTGCTGGACCGGGACGGGAACAAGCTGCTTCACCGGCCAAGAGCGAGCTATTTGTCACACAGCGACGGATTCCTGTTTATTTATCCCTTGGTCTGGAACGATAACGAGACCGTAAAGGTGCCTGTTGACGGATATAAAGAGGGTCGAAGCCGTGGCGTTCTTCATATCCGCCTGAACCGGGAGGGGGCATCTTACGAAACCGATCCATTGCTGCCGGCCGCGGCCTGGCGGATTTTGGCTCAACAGGCACCGAACGTAAAGGAAACGGACATCGCCCGCTTTATCGCCGCAACTGGGAATGCCTCTGGTTTGTATGCGGTGCTGCTGGCCAATCGTGACGTATGGATTGTCGATATTCTGAAAGGGAAGGCGCTCAAAGCCGGCGCCGGCTACCCGCTGCGCTGGACGAAGGATAAACGGCTGTGGCTGGCGGCCAACCGGTCCGAGCTGCCGGTCTATTACAGCGGCTTGTAATATGACCCACGCCCAAACCGCCGCAGACTTAAGCAATAAAAATCCCTTTTCGCCGGATGCGAAAAGGGATTTTTGAATTTTTTTACCCAGGCCACTTCACCGGTCTCCTCCGCCAAAAAGCCGATCCGGATAAAGATATCCAGCTCGGGACCAGCCCCGTTGTTCGTAATACTCCTTGACCCATTGCTGAAATGCGTTCACGTCCACAGTCTTCGCCTCCTAATCAAGTCATGTTCTAGTGATAGGCACTTTTTTAAGTATATGGGATAAAGGCAAGAGATCGGCGCGCAAACCAAAGGATGGAGTTGGATGGATATCCAATATTTACGTTCCGGCATAAATCACATAGACTGGAAAAAAACATGAGTACCCCCAATCAACAACAGAGGAGAACTAATATTCATGGATCTTAAACAGCAAACGATTCACCTGGAGCGCCCTTTTATCATCGATTGCGGCGATATTATTTTGCGGGAGTACCAGCTGGAGGACCTCGATGCCATCTGCGAGCTGGCGCGGCAGGAGGAGATCCGGCGTTACTTGCCCGATTGGGATGTGCCCCGGGAAGTCCGGTACGACTGGATGGTACATTACGAGATCAAGGAAAACGAGCAGTTTGTAAAAGCGGTTGCCGAAGGAGGCGCTGTCGGCGACTTCCGGCTGCGCCTGGTGATATTGGACAAAAATACGAAAGAGTGCATCGGCTGGTGCTGCACAGGGCCCAAAGAGGAGCTGCCGTTTCCCAACCGCGAGATCATGTATGCGCTGTCCAGCCGGCATACCCGTAAAGGATACACGTCCCAAGCGGTACAGGGGCTGGTCAAATTTCTGTTTGACCATACCGATGCTGCCGAGCTGAACGGCGTTGCCAGGACGGACAACCCCGCCTCCAATCGCGTGCTCCAGAAGAGCGGCTTTGATCAGAATGGGACGATCGACATCGACGGCCACAAGTATGTTTGGTATAAGATCCAGAAGTAACACGAGCCGCATATGAAATGCAGCTGATTGCTGCAGCTTGTGGTGATAGGGCACATGGCTTATTGTAAAAAGCCAATGGACTGCTGGGAGATCACATGGAACGGCCGGTAATTTCAGGGTTGGACGCCATGATCGTTTCCGCCGCGCGCCACACCTCCGGCAAAAAGTCGATTACCGCAGCGGCACGCGTGCTGAAGTCCTGGACGGAGTGAAAGCCGAGATCGGCCAGAAATGCTTCCAGACCGGGTGAAAGCTCTTTTTGCACATTCGGATCGCTGTCTGCGGCGAGAATTTTGTGGCAGCGGGCGAACGTGGCGCCCATCCAAAACACCGCCTCACGGTGGAGGCCTTGTTCAATTAACGTTATGCTCCCGTCGATGGCGATCGGGCGGGAAACCGGGGAAATGTCGCTGCTGAAGAAAAAGGGCGTTTTGGCGGCGGCAGCCGCGGTGTCGAAGGTCCGCTCGAGCGACCTGACATGCTGCATCGCCCGCTCCGGCTCCAAATCTACGCAGCCGAGATGGCGAAGCAGCTCGGGGTACAGAGAGCTCAGGCCGTATTCCGCCAATACGCCGCGGACAGCTGCGTAACGGAGCCGCACCGTCGGGTTTTTCAGGGCGGCGAGCAGCAGCACATGCGTGGTGATGCCCGTAGGGAAGAGCCAGGATATGAACAAATCGTGCAGCGGCAGCGACAAATCGAGGCCGAGCAGAGACCGTCTGATTTGCTGCTGTACGTTTTCGCACCGCTGCCTTACCCAGACCTCGTCGGCAAAATGCCGAGATACTTCTGAATACAGGCGATGCAAATGACCATGGGGATCGGAGATAATCGTATTGACGCGGAACGGGCCTGCGAGATGGTGCGAGACGAGCACCTTTTGCACCGAGGACAGCTCGGATATGGAGATATAAGAGCCTTCGATGAGGGTATCCCGAT
Organism: Paenibacillus rhizosphaerae; assembly: GCF_014192015.1. GTDB lineage: Bacteria > Bacillota > Bacilli > Paenibacillales > Paenibacillaceae > Paenibacillus_AQ > Paenibacillus_AQ rhizosphaerae. Next base: position 234,835 of record NZ_JACHXJ010000002.1, read on the forward strand.
ATATGAACTTTCCCGGTTTTAACGGCGGTTCCGCCAGTTCGGACACGACCATCACGTCGATATCGGAGCTTGGAGACATCGGAGCATCTTCCGGCAACCCAATCGTGGAACCCGTGAAGTAAGCGCCCATAAATCCTTTTTCCTTTGAGGCATGGTGCATCACCCAGTCCGCTGCAGCGGTTCTTGCCGAACCGACCGTCCCGGGCTGTATTTCAGACGAGCTTGAAAAATCCATCATATCCACCGTATTTCCTCCCTTTGCCTTAAAGTGGGAACGTCTTCATTATAGAATGTCAGGTGAAAATTGGTAGACTGTTTGTTTTTGGCAATATGCGCTATAATAGCAATATAAGGAGCCGAGAGGCTCCTTTTTTCGTTGGATTCCGGCCTGCGGGCCACAGAATGACAAGGGGTTGACATGAAACCAAAAGGTTTCGTATAATTCATATAAAACCAAATGGTTTCGCATTCGAATGTAAACCGGGTTGATTTACTGCATACGGAGGTACTTATTCATGGAAAACTCAACAAACAATGCATTGCCTGATATCCGCCACACCGGTGTATTCCAGGCTCCGATCCAGAAAGTGTGGGAGGCGGTGGCGACTCCCGAAGGACTGTCCGCCTGGTTCATGCCCAATGACATGCAGCCCGTCGTAGGCCACGAATTTCACATTAATGCCGGCCCGTACGGCATGTCGCCCTGCAAGGTGACCGAAGTGGATCCGCCGCACCGGCTGGCGTTCCGCTGGGGCAAGGACTGGACGCTTGCTTTCGAGCTGAAGGAGCTGGACGGCAAAACGGAAGTGACGCTCATCCACTCCGGCTGGAGCGCGGACCAAGTGACCGAGTTCAACCAGCCGCATACGATCGTGCGCGAGACGATGGACCAAGGCTGGGCCGGACTCCACCAGAAGCTGGGCAGATACGTCGAGGCGTAAGCATGACGGCGACTGCGTCCAAGCACGACGTATTCCAGGCCGTTGCCGACCCGACCCGGCGCCAGCTGCTGAAGCTGCTGTCCGATCAGGAGATGCCCGTAACGGTTCTCAGCAGCCATTTTCCGATGAGCCGGACGGCGGTTTCCAAGCATCTGCGGATCCTGTCGGAGGCAGGGCTGGTGAAGGAAAGGAAGGTCGGCCGCGAGACGAGGTACCGGCTGGATCCAGGGCCCTTGCAGGAACTCAAGGATTGGTACTCCTATTTTGAACGCTTTTGGGAGAACAAGATGGCGGCCCTGCAGCACTTCGTGGAGTCGGACGGTTCCGAACGTTTCCCTGCCCCGCTGACCATGGTGGAAAAGGAGAAGGAGCAAGACTAGCCGGTGATTCAATCGCTCTATACTGAACCATGACCCCCATGTTGGACGGAAGCCTGGATTCCAGCATTAGTAAAAATCAAGATAAACTAGAGACAGCGGTGCAAGAGGATCACATCCTCCTGTACCGCTGTTTGGCATGCCGGGAAACGGCGTTCTTTCGGGTTGATCTTACCCGGATAATTGCAAAAAACGGCAGGTGCCTCCTTTTTACAGTTCCGCAAACATACGTTCTTTTGAAAAAAGGTTATGTTATACTTATATTTAATAGTTTTCGAGGTTTACATATGAAGGAGGCAACACCATGTCGGTTCATTTTCTGATCGGACGATCCGGTAGCGGCAAGACGACGGCGATCCTAAGCGAAATCACGTCCCGGCTGCAAACAGAGCCTAAGGGCAGCCCGTTGATCCTGCTCGTTCCCGAGCAGGGCTCATTCCAGGCGGAGCACAGCCTGGTATCATCAGGTGCTGTCAAAGGCAGCGTCCGTGCGCAGGTTCTCAGCTTCCGGCGCCTGGCTTACCGGGTGATGCAGGAGACCGGCGGTTCAGCGAGAGTCGGCATCACCGAAGAAGGTAAAAAAATGCTGCTGTACAAAATCATTCAGCGCCGCAAGGAGGAGCTGAAGCTGTTCGGTGCCTCCGGTGACCAGCTGGGTTTTATAGGCAAGCTGAACGAGCTGTATACCGAGCTCAAGCGGTACTGCGTGGATTCCGCCGTGCTGGAAGAGCATTTGACCCAGCTGACGGAGCAGAAGGCGGCCGCCCCGATCCTGCGCTATAAGCTGGAGGATTTATGGACGGTGTATCGCGACTTTGAACAGGAAATATCACCGCTTTATATAGATGATGAAGATATGCTCGTTACTTTAGCCGAGGGGATCCGCCGCTCGTCTTATGTCAAAGGTGCGGACGTATGGATCGACGGCTTCCACGGGATGACTCCGCAGGAATACGGGGTGATCCGCGAGCTGATGGCCCATGCGTCATCGGTCACGATTGCGCTCACGCTGGACAAGCCGTACCACGGCAGCATGCAGCCGCATGAGCTGGATCTGTTTCATCCGACCGCCACGACTTATATCAAGCTGAGAGGAATGGCCGAGGAGCTGGGCATCGAAACGAAGGATTCAATCCTGCCGGCATCGGACCTGCCCAAATTTCGCCTCAGCCCGAGGTTGGCTCATTTGGAGCGCGGTTATGACCGGAGGATTCCCTGGAAGGGACAGGAGAGAGATCAGGTTCAGATAACCGAAGGAATTTCCCTCTATGCGGCCGAGAACCGGCGCACCGAAGTGGAAGGGGCATTGAGGGAGATGCTGCGCCTGGCCAGGGAGGAAGGGGCGAGGTACCGCGAAATGGCCGTGTTCGTCCGTAATTTGGGCGATTACGAGCACTTGGTGGAGCCACTGTTCCGGGACTACGGCATTCCGTTCTTCCTCGACCAGAAGCGAAGCGAGCTGCACCATCCGCTGGTGGAGTTTATTCGTTCCGCACTGGATGTCGTGCGCCGGAACTGGCGGCATGAGGACGTATTCCGCTGCATCAAGAGCGACCTGCTGCTTCCGCTGGACGGGTCGCTGGGGCGGGAGGATATGGACGTACTCGAGAACTACGCTCTCGCCTGCGGAATCCAGGGATACCGCTGGACGGACGGCCGCCCATGGAAGGCCGTTCCGAGCCTGTCCCTGGAAGAAAACGGCTACGACCGGCGCAGATCCGGCGAACAGCTTCTCAGCTTGATGGAGCATTGTCGGAGGGTGGTCAGCGAGCCGCTGCGGGCGTTCGGCAAGCGGGTGAAGAAGGCGGGCAGCGCCGAGGAACTCAGTACAGCGGTTTTCCGTCTGCTGGAGGAAGCCGACATTCCCGAGAAGCTGGACCTGTGGAGCCGTGAAGCGCTGGAGTCCGGCCGTCCCGAGGCGGCGAGGGAACACCGCCAGCTGTGGGACGCGGTCCTGGAGCTGCTGGATCAAATTGTGGAAATGATGGGTGCGGAGAAAATGGCCATCGAGCTGTTTGCCGGCATTCTGGAAACGGGGCTGAGCGAACTGAAGCTGGGCCTGGTTCCGCCTGCGCTCGATCAGGTGCTGGTCGGAAATATGGACCGGACGCGGACGGGTGGCGTGAAGTACGCCTTTCTGCTCGGCGTCAACGACGGGGTCATCCCGGCTGTGTTTCAGGATGACGGGGTGCTGACCGAACAGGAGCGCTCCCTGCTGTCGCAAACCGGGATGGAGCTGGCGCCGGGCATCTCGCGCAAACTGCTCGACGAACGGTTCCTGATATACAACGCCCTGACCTCGGCCAGCCGCCATGTGTGGGTCAGCTATCCGGCTGCAGACGATGAAGGTAAGGAGCTGCTGCCGTCCGAAGTGGTGCGGCATGTCCGCAAAATGTTTCCCGGTCTGCCGGTCCGCCGCCTGTCGGCGCAGCCATCGGCAGAGCAGAGGGAAGAAGAGCTGCTTGCGTATTTGTCCCACCCGCGCCAGAGCCTCAGCCATTTGATCATTCAGCTGCGCAAATGGAAGCAGGGCGCGGAAATTCCGCAGCTGTGGTGGGATGTGTATAACTGGTATATCCGGGAACGGGAATGGAAGGAGCCGCTGGATATGCTGCTGCGGTCGCTGTTTTACCGCAACGATACCCGCCAGCTGGAGCCGCAGACCAGCCGCAGGCTGTACGGTGCCACAATCCGGACGAGCGTATCCCGGATGGAGCGGTTCGTGGCCTGCCCGTTTTCGCACTTCGCTTCACATGGGCTGAAGCTGCGCGAACGGCAGCTGTACCGCCTTCAGGCGCCGGATATCGGCCAGCTGTTCCACGCGGCGCTCACCCAAATGGCGCTGCGGCTGCAGGAGCAGAAGCGGAGCTGGGGAAGCCTGACCGCCGAAGAGTGCCGGCGCGAAGCGGAGACGACCGTGGAGCGCCTCGCTCCGATGCTGCAAGGAGAAATTTTGATGAGCAGCAAGCGCTACGGCTACATTTCACGCAAGCTCAAAAATATCGTAAGCCGAGCCTCCGTCATCCTGGGAGAACAGGCACGGCGGGGAAGCTTTGAGCCGATCGGCCTGGAACTCGATTTTGGACCGGGTAAGCCGCTGCCTCCGCTGACCTTCTCCCTCGAGAACGGAACGGTGATGGAGGTCATCGGGCGAATCGACCGGGTGGATATGGCCCAAGGCGAAAACGGACTTCTGCTGCGCGTGATCGATTACAAGTCCGGACAGAAGGACCTGCGGCTTCATGAGGTGTATTACGGCTTGTCCCTGCAGATGCTGACCTACCTGGACGTGCTGTTAACCTATGCGGAGCACTGGCTGGGCAGCAAGGCGCTTCCTGCTGGAACGCTGTATTTTCATGTGCATGATCCGATCCTGCAGTCGAGCAACGGGCTGACGATGGACCAGGCGGCGGAAGAGCTGCTCAAACGGTTTAAAATGAAGGGGCTGCTGCTGGCCGACCGCGACGTTATATCCAAGATGGACGCATCCCTGGACAAAGGTCATTCTTCCATCCTCCCGGTCGCCGTCAAGTCGGATGGAAGCTTCTACAGCTCCGCATCGGTCGCTACGCCGGATCAGTGGGACACGCTGCTGTCTTCCGTCAGGGACAACATCACCCGGATCGGAACGAGAATCACTAAAGGGGACGTGGACATCGAGCCTTACCGCATCCAGCAGGAGACGGCATGCACGTTCTGTCCGTTCAAGCCGGTGTGCCAGTTCGACGAAAATGTCGAGGGCAACCATTATCATTTGCTTGGCAAGCCGAATAAATCACAGGTATGGGAAATGATGTCCAGCCGCCAAGGAGGAGATGCGCATGATCGAAATTGAAAAGCCGGCAGGGAGTATGTGGAGCGACGATCAATGGAAGGCGATTTCGCTTCACGGCGATCACATTCTGGTCGCGGCGGCGGCAGGCTCGGGGAAAACGGCCGTTCTGGTGGAAAGGATCATCCGGAAAATATTGAATGAGGAGCAGGGCTTCAGCGTGGACCGGCTGCTTGTCGCCACGTTCACTAAGGCGGCTGCGGCCGAGATGCGTGAGCGCATCCGAGATGCGCTGGACCGGCAGCTGGAGAAGGATCCGGAGAATACTCACCTCCGGCGGCAGCTGTCCCTGCTCGGCCGGGCTTCCATCACGACGCTTCACTCCTTCTGCCTTGAAGTGATCCGCAGGTATTATCAGATGATCCCGATCGATCCGGGATTCCGGATCCTGAACGAGAACGAAGCCGAGCTGATGCGCCAGGAGATCCTGGAGGAGCTGTTCGAGGAGAAATACGGGGAGCAGCCGGAGGACAGTGATTTTATCGCGCTGGTGGATTGGTTTAGCGGTGAGCGGACGGACGATGCCGTCTACCATTTGGTGCAGAGGCTCTACGATTTCTCACGAAGCCATTCCTGGCCGGATCAGTGGCTGCGGGATATGGCCGAGTCCTTTTTGCTGCCGGATACGGCAAGTCTGGGCGAAAGCCAGTGGGTCAAGAGCATCCTTCAGGATGCGCGGCTGGCGCTTGCCGGGGCCGAAGGACTGCTGGATCAGGCACGGCGCCTGACGCTGCTGCCCGGAGGTCCGGGACCCTATCTGGATAATCTCAACGCGGATCTGGAAGTGGTCCAGTCGCTTCGGGATGCGCTGGACAACCGCCCGTGGGACGAGCTGTTCGAACGCTTTCAAACGGTATCGTTCAGCAAGCTGAAGAGCTGCCGCAAGGAGGAGACCGACCCGGCACTGCAGGAAAGGGTCAAGGAGCTGCGGGAAGCGGTCAAGAAGACGGTGCAGGATCTGAAGGGGGCGCTGTTCGGCCGGCCGGCCGACGCCTTTCTCGCCGAGCTGCATCGTGCGGCTCCGCTGATGAAAGAGCTGTCCGAGATCGTCATCGAGTTCGGTGACCACTATCTTCACGAGAAGCAGAGGAGAAACGCGGTCGATTTCAGCGATCTGGAGCATTACTGCCTGCAAATTCTGCGCCACCCGGATTCGGTGCCGGGTCAGCCTCTTCCTTCGGACGCGGCCGTGGAATATCAGGAACAGTTCGACGAAGTGCTGCTGGACGAGTATCAGGATACCAACAGTGTGCAGGAAGATATCGTCAAGCTGATTTCGCGCGAGCTGCCGGGCAACCGGTTCATGGTCGGCGACGTCAAGCAGAGCATCTACCGCTTCCGCCTGGCGGAGCCGAGCCTGTTCCTGGACAAATACCGCAGGTATGCTTCCGCTGAGGGCGGCGGCATCCGCATCGACCTGGCCCGTAATTTCCGCAGCCGGCTGGAAGTGGTACACGCAGTGAACATGGTGTTTCGCCAGCTGATGAATGAGACGGTGGCGGAGATCAGCTACGATGAGCGGGCGGAGCTCATTTACGGAGCTTCTTATCCGGCCGCCCAGGCCGAAGGGATGTCGGGCTCGTCCCCGTACGCGCCGGAGCTGGTGCTGATCGACAAGGCCAGAAGCGGGGAGGCGTTCGAGGAAGAGCCTCAGGACGGCGGCGAAGGCGGAGGCCTGATCCAGGAGAGCGAGGCCGCCGAAATGGAGACGGCCCAGCTTGAAGCCAGGGCGATTGCCAAAAAAATACGCGCGCTCATGGGAGACACGTCGCTTAGGCCGATGAAAGTGTTCGACAAGGAAACCAAGTCGATGCGGCCCGTCCGTTACGGCGATATGGTCATCCTGCTCCGGTCCGCCTATATTTGGGGACCGCTGATTATGGAGGAGCTGCGCCAGCTCGGCATCCCGGCCGACGGAGAGCAGAATCAGGGATATTTCCAGGCGACTGAAGTGGAAATTATGCTGTCCCTGCTCCAGATTATCGATAACCCCCGGCAGGATATCCCGCTTGCAGGCGTGCTGCGCTCGCCGATCGTCGGCCTGACCGAGGAAGATCTGGCCCAAGTACGGTTATGCGGGAAGGGGACGTTCTATGAGGCCGTCATGGCGGCTGCAGGAGGGACGGCTCCCGCGTCTGCGGAGCTTGAGGATTCGATCTCGATCCCGGACGAAGAGGGAACGCTCCCTGCCTATGCCGAGAGTGCCGCGGCGCTGGAGTGGGCGGAACGAACGGACGCAGCGGACGAGGAATTCACCCTTTCTCCGGAGCTGCAGCGGAAGCTGGCAGGGTTCCTGGTTTCGCTGGAACGCTGGCGGAATATTGCCCGTCAAGGCAGCTTGGGAGATCTGATCTGGCTGCTATACCGGGAAACGGGATATTTGGATTGGGTAGGCGGCCTCCCCGGAGGAATGCAGCGGCAGGACAATCTGAAGGCGCTGCACGACCGGGCGGTCCAGTTTGAACAGACGACGTCTTCCCGCGGACTGTTCCGCTTTTTGACGTTTATTTCCAGGCTGCGTGACAACGGATCGGACCTGGGCGGACCGGGCACGGCCGAGAGCCGGGACAATGCGGTCCGGATTATGACGATCCACAAAAGCAAGGGCCTTGAATTTCCGGTCGTGTTTTTGGCGGGCATGTCCAAAATGTTCAACCAGCAGGATTTGAACGCATCGTTCCTGATGCATAAGGAGCTTGGCTTCGGACCGAAATTTGTGGATACCGAGAAGAGGGTCAGCTATCCGACGCTCCCGAACCTGGCCATACGCCGCCGATCCCAGCTGGAGCTGCTGGCCGAGGAAATGCGGGTGCTTTACGTCGGCCTGACCCGGCCGAAAGAAAAGATGATCTTGGTCGGAACGGTCAAGGATCTGGAGAAAAAGGTGTCCTCCTGGGCTCAGGTGCAGAGCCGGCCGGAGCTGATGCTCCCCGATTATGTCCTGGCCCGGGGCAGAAGCTACCTGGACTGGGTCGGGCCTGCGCTGATCCGCCACCCGGCGGCCGCCAAGCTGCGCGAGCTCGGCGGTTTGGAAGGCGAGACGGCCCCTGCGCTGGAGAACGATCCGGCGGATTGGCGCATTTCGATCCTCTCCACGGAGGATCTCTCGCTGGCGGCCCTTGGGGGCTGGGAGGAAGCGGAAGAATCGACGCCGGAGCGCCGGCGCAAGCTGCACTCGCTTCTTCGCAGAGAGACGGTAAACCCGGGCAGCGATGATCCGGATGATGGTTCTTTCCTGTCACCTGATCAAATCTCCGGCCGGCTGACCTGGCAATATCCGCATGCCGCCGCCAGCCGGCTCTCGGCCAAAACGTCCGTGACCGAAATGAAAAGGCTGCTTACCCTGCAGGACGGGCCGACCCTGGACTGGGTCGAGGAGACCCGGGTCCGGCGGGAGCACAGCTTGCCTGCCTCCCAGCAGACGGGAACGCTCGCCCTGCGCCGGCCCAAATTTATGGAGCAGAGCCGGATGAGTCCTACGGAGCGGGGAACGGTGTACCATACCGTCATGCAGCACATCCCACTGGATGCCGGAATGGTAGATTTGCAGGTTGTGGAAGCGACGCTGCAGCGGCTTGTCGATCTGGCGATCCTTACAAGCTCGCAGGCGGAGATCGTGGAGCCGGAGCAAATCGCCTCCTTTTTTGACAGCGACATCGGCAAGAGGCTGCAGTCGGCGGAGTGGGTGTCGAGGGAAATGCCTTTCAGCTACGGTCTTCCGGCTCATGAGGCGCACCAAGCGCTGCTTGCGACTGAGCGCTTTAACGAGGGGAACATCATACCGATGAAGGCATCGGATGCAGGGACCCGGGCTTCGGACGAAGTGGTGCTCATTCAGGGGATCGTCGACTGCCTGTTCCGTCATGACGGTATATATGTCATCGTCGACTATAAAACCGACCGGGTGCTGGAACACCGCGGTGGGATAGCCGCTCTGGCGGAGAGCTACCGGTTCCAGCTGGAGCTATACGCCCGCGCGCTGGAAGATATTTTAGGTGAAGCGATCCAGGAGAAATGGCTGTATTTTGTGGATGCCAAGCAGTCCGTACTGCTGTAGTGGAGGATTGAAAGATCTTATTTTGAGTGAATATATCTGATTGTTTTTCAAAATGGTAGTTTTTTTGAATGGATCGTTTTTTAGACTCGATATTTTAATAGAATCGATAGTTTAATAGAATCGATAGTTTAATAGAATTCGATTGTATTCTTAGACGCGATTGGGTTTAGGAATCAATCGTTGGTTGAGTGTTTTCATTTTTTAAGTGTGACCCATACACGGCATAAATCCGTCGGGGTTCACGGCTTGCGCGAGAGCAAGCTCAGGAAGGAGAAGCAGTATGCGCATACTTCATACGGGTGACTGGCACTTTGGACGGACGCTCGAGGGCCGGAGCCGGATGAAAGAGCAGGAGGAATTTGTTGAGGAACTGGTCCGGATCGTACATGATCAGAAAGTTGATCTGGTCATGATGGCCGGGGATGTCTATGATTCGGTCAATCCGCCCGCAGCAGCGGAGCAGCTGTTCTACGAGGCGGCGGCACGGCTGACGGATGGAGGAACACCGCTCGTGGTGATTGCGGGCAACCATGACCAGCCTGAGCGGGTTTCATCGGTGACGCCGCTGGTCGCCCGTCAGGGAATTACGCTGGTCGGACTTCCCGTGGCCGAAGCCGTTACGGTACAAGCGGCCCGTACCGGGGAGATCGCCAAGATTGCGGCGCTCCCTTATCCGTCCGAGGCACGCTTGAATGAACTGCTCGCCGCCGAAGGCGACGAAGAGGAGCTCCGCCGGGCATACAGCGCTCGCGTAGGCATGCTGATGCGGAAATTGGCGTCAAACTTTACGCCGCAGACCGTCAATTTGGCCATGAGCCACATTTACGTGCTTGGCGGCGTGGAAAGCGACTCGGAACGGCCGATACAAGTCGGAGGCGCGTATACGGTGGACCCATCGGCGCTTACGGTCGGGGCGCAGTATACGGCGCTTGGCCACCTGCATCGGCCGCAGGCGGTCAAGGGGGAGGGGATGATCCGCTACAGCGGCTCCCCGCTCGCCTACAGCTTTTCCGAAGCCGGTCAAGCGAAATCCGTGGCCATTATCGATGTGGCTCCGGGACGGCTGCCTGTGATGGAAGAGGTTTATTTGTCCTGCGGACGGCCGTTGATCCGGTGGAAAGCAAAGGGCGGACTGGAGGAAGTTCATCGCTGGCTGGATGAAGGCAGGGATGCGAACGGTTTTATCGATTTGGAGATTTCGCTGACCGAAGCGATGTCTCTTGGGGATATTCACAGGCTGCGCAAAAGTCACGAAGGGTTCGTACATATCCGTCCCGTGTATCCCGAGATGGAGCAGGTCGAGGTGGAATACAGCCGGTCGAGCCTGCCGGTGCCGGAGCTGTTCCGGAAGTTCTACCAGCGCCAGACCGGAGGAGCCGAGCCGGATGACGCGCTCGTCGAATTGTTCCTTGCGCTTACTTCGGAAGACACAGAGGTAAAGGAGGAAGCGTAACATGAAGCCGATCACACTGAAGTTATCGGGCCTGCAGAGCTATCGCGAGATGCAGCAGATCGATTTTGACGAGCTGTGCCAGATGGGGCTGTTCGGTATTTTTGGACCGACGGGCAGCGGCAAATCGACGCTTCTGGACGCGATGACCCTGGCTCTGTACGGCAAAGTTGAACGTGCGGTAAACGGCACGCAGGGCATCATGAACCACTCGGAAGATGCACTGTACGTCTCCTTTACCTTTGAACTCAGTTCTGCGGACGGACCGAAGCGGTACAGAGTGGAGCGCCGTTTTAAAAGAATCAACGAGCTGTCGGTCAGCAATACGGTGAGCCGGTTTATCGAAGTCACCGCGGAAGGCGAAACGGTCATGGCGGACAAGCTGGCTGAAGTCACCCGCTGCGTGGAAGACAAAATCGGGCTGAAAATGGAAGACTTCACCCGGGCCGTGGTCCTTCCCCAGGGGAAGTTCGCCGAGTTTCTGTCGCTGAAGGGCAGTGAACGCAGGCAGATGCTGCAGCGCCTGTTTCATTTGGAGAAATACGGCGATCTGCTTGCTCAGAAGCTCAGCCGACGGGTGAAGGAAAACGACGCAGGACTGAAGGAAGTGGAGGCGGAGCAGCAAGGTCTCGGCAGCGCAGGGTCAGAAGCGGTGGAAGAAGCGAAGAACAGGCTCAAGGAAGCTGCCTTGGAGGCGGAGGCCTCCCGCCTGAAGCTGCGGCAAATGACCGAGGAGGCCGAGAAGGCCGGTAAATTCAGGGAGCTGCAGCTGGATAAAGAGCGGCGCGAACAGGAGCTTCATCGGCTGTCCGCCGAAGAAGAATCGATTGTCCGGCTTGAGCGGCGGCTGGGACAGTCCGCCGCGGCCCGGGCGATTATGCCTTTGTATACGCAGTGGACGGACATCAAAGAGGAATGGGACAAGCGCACTCAGGAGGCACAGCAGCTTCAGACGAAGGCGGAGGCCGCGGATGCGGCGGCACGTGAGGCCGCTGCCGCTGACGATGCGTCGCACCGGGAGCTTGCCGCGGAGGAACCAAAGCTGCTGCAGCGCCAGGAACAGCTGGAGCAGGCGGTACTGCTGCAGCGGGAGCGGGACGAGCTGAAGACTGTGCTGCAGCAGTTGGCTGAACAGCGATCAAAGACGGCCCGTGAAAGCAAGGAACGGACTGAAGCGCTGGCCAAAGAGCAGGAGCTGCTCTCCAAAGGGCTCAAGAGGCAGTCCGAGCTGCAGGAAGGCCTGAAGGGGCTGGAAGTGAAGGCGAAGGACCGCGAGCGGCTGCATAAGGCGATGCGGCATGTTCAGGAGCTGGGAGCCAGCGAGCGGCGGCTGCGAAGCGCTGAGGCCGAATATACCGAGCAGGGTCAGAAGCAGAGCCGGGCCGAAGCGCTGCTGAAGCAGGCCGCGCTGGAGCGGGAGCAGCATCAGCAGGAGCTGAAGCAGTTTGCGCTGACGGTTTCGGCCCATGTGGAGCAGGTTCTGGGCCATGACAGCCGGATGGAGGCGGCTTTGTCCCGCCTCGACCAAGAAGAGGCGCTGATCCGTTCTTCCTCCAAAGAGCGGGAGCTCCACGCGCTTTCGCTGGCGCTGGCCTCTGAGCTGCGCCCGGGAGAGCCGTGTCCGGTATGCGGCTCATCCCATCATCCGGCACCGGTATCCCCGGATCACGGGGCGCCAGGTGCGGATGAGAGCCTGCTGGAACTGCTGCGGCTTCTCCGCCAGCAGCTGCAGGAACTGCGGCTGAGCGGGCGCCAGCTTGTACATGAGGCGCGGAGCTTGCTGGAGCCATACGAACCGCAGGACCAAGTGCGGGTAGAGGTTCCGTCCGCGGCCGGGTCTGGCCCGCTGGGAGGCGCCGGCGAAGCGGCCGCCGCCCTCGAGCTGGTTTCGGATTCGGAGCAAACGGAGCCATTTTCCAAATCCGCGTGGGAATCCCGGATCCGGAAAATGGAGGCGGACGCCGAAGCGTTGGCATCCTCCACGAGACAGCTTCAGCGTGAGCATGCCGCGCTGAAGGAGCGGGGGGAAGCGCTGAGCGCCCTGCAGGTGAAGCGGACAGCTGAAATCGAGTCGCTACGGGAAACGTACGCCAAGCTGGGCGAACGATTTGAAACGGAGAAGCAGGAATACCTGAGGCTTCAGGAGGAATGGCGCCGGGAGCTTCCGGACCTTCAGCCGGAGCAGGCGGACCGCCTGTCCGCGGAAATCCAGCAGAAGGATGCGCAGGCCGAGGAGATCCGCGAGCGGCTGCAGATCAGCATCCCTTTTATCGAGGAGAAAACGGCCTCGGTCCAATTGCTTGAGCGGCAGATCAACGATCTCGACAAGTCGCTCATTCAATGGGATGCTCAGCTTCAGGGTAAGCAGGATTTGCTGGCCGAGAAAGAGCGTCGCCTTCAGGCCTGGATCGGCAGTGAGTCCGCCGACCGCCTGCTGGATGGCTGCAAGCAGCGCCTGCTCTCCCTTCGCGAAGCCGCGGCGCGCTCCAAAGAGAAGCGCCAGGCAGCCGAGCAGCATAAGCATGAAGCAGCCAAAGCGGCAGCGATGGCAGCCCAGGCGGCGGAATCAGCGGAGGAGCACTGCCGCAAGGCTCAGGCCCGCTGGGACGAGCAGCTGGCGGCTTCGCCGTTCGCCACATCGCAGGAAGTGGCTGACGCCTGCATGCCGCCTGACGAAGAAGTGCACAGCGCGGAGCGGGTCCGGCTGCACCGCGAACGGGAGCAGGAGATCAAGGTGCAGCTCCGCCATTTGGCGGAGCAGCTGGACGGCCGCGGCGTAACCGAAGAAGAGTGGCAGCGGATTTCCGCGGAGCTGGCTGCCTGCCGGGAGCGCGATGAGACGGCGCTCCAGCAGCGGGCAAGGGCGGAGCGGGACCTGGACGACGTGGAGAAGCGTCATGTCCGCTGGTCACAGCTGGAGCTGATCCGCAAACAGCGGCAGCAGGAAGCCGAGAAGCTCTCCAAGCTGCAGTCCTGTCTCCGGGGCAATGCCTTTGTCGAATACATCGCCGAGGAGCAGCTGATGCAGGTCAGCCAGGCCGCCTCGCAGCGTCTGCGCTTCTTGACCAAGCAGCGCTATGCGCTGGAGGTCGATTCCGGGGGAGGCTTCCTGATTCGGGATGACGCCAACGGCGGGGTGCGCCGTCCGGTGTCCACCCTGTCCGGAGGCGAGACCTTCCTGACCTCCCTGTCCCTTGCGCTGGCCCTGTCGGCCCAAATTCAGCTCCGGGGCCAATATCCATTGCAGTTTTTCTTCCTCGACGAAGGATTTGGGACGCTCGATCCCGAGCTGCTCGATACGGTAATCACTTCTCTGGAGAAGCTGCATAACGATCATTTGTCGGTCGGAATCATCAGCCATGTGCCCGAGCTGCGGGCCCGCCTTCCGCGCAAGCTGATCGTGGTGCCTGCCGAGCAGGCCGGGGGCGGCTCCCGGATCGTTCCTGAAACGCTTTAGGCCATCATCCATATTTTTTTGAAAAAGACAGTAGCCATTCGCCCAGCCTTGAATACGATGTTCATGTAAATCTTCTGAAATTGGGAGGCTGTGAAGGGCAATGGAAAAGTTTGAGGCCATAGAGTTATGCAAAAAACATATGTACCGCTATGTCCGCGCGACAATGGCGGACGGAAGCGTACACGACGGATTTGTGGAAAGTGTTGATGAGGAGAAGCTGTATCTGGCGGTACCGGTAGGTCATGAAAACGTGTCGCCCGCAAATGTGTCACCGAATGCGAACGCAGCACCGACGTATGTGTCGCCTGCAAGCATGTCACCGAACGCGAACATGGCTCCGACGTATGTGTCTCCTGCAAACGTGTCACCGAACGCGAACATGGCTCCGATGTATGTATCTCCTGCTAATGTGTCACCAAACGTGGCTCCGGCTCATGTAGCTCCGGCCAACGTGGCGCCAGCGGTCATGCCGGTCCATCATGGCTGCTTCCACCCTTGCGGAGGTTTCCCGGGATATGACTACCGTGCATTTTTCCCAGGGTTCTATCCTCCGTTTGGATACGGCTTTGGGTACCCGTTCTACGGACGCCGCTTTAACCGATTGATTCTGCCTCTGGCCGGATTGACGGCGCTGTCGCTGCTGCCGTTTTTTTAACACTGATGTAACGCGCACGAACCTGAAAAGGGATATCGGGAGAACCGGTGTCCCTTTTCTTTTGGATTCGGCGTCTAAGCGACTATTTCTTAACCGGATAGAGTGAGGACATTGGACGGGTGTTTTTATATCCGGTATGATAAGAAAAGAAAATCTCTTAGATATTAAGGAGGCAACAATCCAATGGATTGCCTGTTTTGCAAAATCGTTGAAGGGAGCATCCCTTCCCAGAAGGTTTTTGAAAATGATAAAATTCTGGTATTTCGTGACATTCAGCCGGCCGCGCCGGTGCACGTGCTAATTATCCCCAAAAAGCATATCGCCTCAATGAATGAGGTTCAGGAGGAGGATCTCCCGCTGATCGCCGAAATGCATCAGGTGGCCCAGCAGGTCGCCAAGGATCTGGGCGTCCATGAAACGGGATACCGGCTTATCAACAATTGCGGACCGGATAGCGGACAAGCGGTCCATCATATCCACTATCACCTGCTCGGAGGGGCCAAACTGGGCGCCCTGACCGGAATTTCCGACTCTCACGCATAAGCTTGTACCCCGGCAAATCCGGCCTTTGGTGAAAAAATAGGCCCTGAGGTTGACACCCTATTTCTCTTTCACCTATAATTAAGTTTGATGAACCGTGTTATTGCTCTTGGACGGTCTGGTCGGAGGGAGGGAAAACTGGTGTCTGAAACTAAAGTTCGCAAAAACGAGACTATTGATGCTGCACTTCGCCGCTTTAAGCGCTCCATCGCTAAGGATGGCGTATTGGCTGAGGTGAAGAAACGTAAGCATTATGAAAAGCCAAGCGTAAAGCGCAAGAAAAAGTCCGAGGCTGCTCGTAAGAGAAAGTTTTAGGAGGATTTGAACTAGCATGAATCTTAGCGAACGATTGAACGAAGATATGAAGCAGGCGATGAAGAGTAAAGACAAGTTCAAACTCTCCACGATTCGAATGGTTCGTTCGACGATCAAGAATCTTGAAATAGATTTGAAAAGAACTTTGGATGACAACGAAGTGCTTGATATCCTCAGTCGTGAAATCAAACAGCGCAAAGATGCCCTCCAAGAATTTCAAAAAGCAGACCGCGAGGATCTTGCGGAACATGCCAAAGCAGAAATCGAGATTATCGGTCAGTATCTTCCCGCACAGCTTTCCGAAGAAGAAATTAAAGTTATTGTACAGCAGACCATCCAGGAAACCGGTGCTTCTTCGAAAGCCGACATGGGGAAAGTGATGAGCGCGCTCATGCCGAAGGTAAAGGGACGCTCAGACGGCAAACTTGTGAACCAAGTGGTTCAACAATTTCTGCAATAAACATAAGTGAAACACCCCTGAATTCAGGGGTGTTTTTTCATTTCTGAAACGATTCCCTTCTATGATGCGTAATAACTACCATATGATGGACATTATAACGGGAATGTGGAAAGGAGGGGTAAGGTGTATTTGGCCAAACAAGGGCTTAAGCCCGTTGTGATGATGCTGATGCTCATTTTCTTGGTTGCCGGCAGCTGGCTTCCTGGCCCTGTATCCGCTGAAACCGGAGAGAAGAGCGGCCCAAAGAGCGGCCCGGTCTATATCATACCGGTGGACCAGGAAATCGAAACGGGACTTGAAAAATTCATGCGCCGCGGCTTTAACGAAGCGGCCAAGATGAATGCCGGGCTCGTTGTGCTCGAGATCAACACCCCGGGCGGGCTCGTCGATACCGCCGACAGAATCGGGCAGATGATCCGCGACAGCAGCATCGATACGCTTGCTTACATTCAAGGCAATGCCGCTTCGGCCGGCAGCTATATCGCGCTGAATGCCGATAAAATCGTCATGAAGCCCGGCAGCATGATCGGCGCCGCCGCCATGGTGGACCGTACGGGAAAGCGCGTAGATGACGCCAAGCTGGTTGCGTACTGGAAATCGAAAATGAGCGCAGCGGCCGAGTCCAGCGGACGGGACAGCAAAATCGCCGAGGGAATGGCGGATATCAACATGGTCGTCGACATGCCAGCGATCGGGGAGAAGAAGGAGAAAGGCGATATCATCGCCCTGTCGAGCGAACAGGCTTTGAAGGTCGGATATGCCGATCATATCGCTTCAACGCCTGAGGAGGCGATTCAATGGATGGGATACTCGACGGATGACATTTTCCGGGTCGAGCATACCGGCGCGGAGAAGGTGGCAGCCTTTTTGACTCATCCAGCCGTGATGATCATTTTGCTGTTCCTGGGGATTGCCGGTGTGGTCATCGAGCTGATGATTCCTGGCTTTGGCGTTCCGGGGATCGTGGGCGTGGTGGCCTTCGTACTGTATTTCTTCGGTAACTATGTGGCGGGTTTCGCAGGATCCGAGACGTGGCTGCTCTTTATTATCGGGCTCATTCTCATGATTCTAGAAATGTTTGTTCCGAGCTTCGGCATCCTCGGTATTTTGGGTGCTGTCAGCCTGGTCGCTGGCGTTGTCCGTGCAGCTTACGATACCACACACGCCTTGTTCTCGCTCGGGATCGCATTTGCGGCAGCCGTCGTGGTCGTGGTGATCGTCGCGATTATATTTAAGGAGAAGGGCGTCTGGAACCGATTTATCCTGAAAGAATCGCTGACTAAGGAGCAGGGCTTCGTGCCGACCGATGCGAAGGAGGATTTGCTTGGAAAATCGGGCGTTAGCGTGACGCCGCTTCGTCCGGCCGGGACCGTGAATGTGGAAGGCGAGCGGATCGACGTCGTAACGGACGGAGAGTTTGTCGCGGCGGGCACACCAGTCAAGGTCGTTCGTGTGGAAGGTGCGAGAATTGTCGTCAAGCCGGAATAGTGCTGGCTTTTTGGCGAGATTCGTGTAACATGTTGTAAAGAACCTGGAAAGAATGTCACATGAAACCAATTGATTACCTGGAGGTTGATAGGCAGTATGGATGGAACTTCTCTTATCACGGTATTACTGATTGCGGTTGTCATCATTATTGTGCTCAGCGTATTTTTCAGCTTTTTCCCGGTCATGCTCTGGATCTCGGCGCTGGCGTCCGGCGTCCGGATCGGGATTATTACGCTGGTGGCTATGAGACTGCGGCGCGTCACGCCGAGCCGGATCGTCAATCCGCTCATCAAGGCGACGAAGGCCGGTCTTGGCCTCAACATCAATCAGCTGGAAAGCCACTATTTGGCCGGAGGTAACGTGGACCGGGTGGTTAACGCCCTCATTGCGGCCCAGCGCGCCAACATTCCGCTCGAATTTACGCGTGCCGCCGCCATCGACCTGGCCGGCCGCGACGTGCTGCAGGCCGTTCAGATGAGCGTCAACCCGAGAGTCATTGAAACTCCGGTCGTAGCCGCCGTTGCGAAGAACGGGATTGAAGTGAAGGTTAAGGCCCGGGTAACAGTCCGTGCCAATATCGACCGACTCGTCGGGGGTGCGGGTGAAGAAACAATTATTGCCCGCGTAGGCGAAGGGATCGTAACGACCGTCGGCTCCAGTGACATGCACAAGGACGTGCTGGAGAACCCCGACTCCATTTCCCGTACCGTATTGGCCAAAGGGCTGGATGCGGGAACCGCTTTTGAAATTCTGTCGATCGATATCGCCGACGTGGATGTAGGCAAGAACATCGGAGCTTACCTGCAGACCGAGCAGGCCGAAGCCGATAAGCGGATCGCCCAGGCGAAAGCCGAGGAACGCCGTGCGATGGCGGTAGCTCAAGAACAGGAAATGAAGGCTCGCGTCGTCGAGATGAGAGCGCGGGTTGTGGAATCTGAATCCGAAGTGCCGCTCGCCATGGCGGAATCCCTTCGCTCAGGCAAGCTGGGCGTCATGGATTACATGAACCTGAAGAACATTGAAGCCGATACCCAAATGCGCGGTTCGCTGGGCAAAATGGGGGATAGCGGAGACGGCGGCGGCAGTCCGAAAAATAACAAGTAGGGAATGAGCATCCATGTGGATCATTGAACACTTTTACTGGATCCTGATCATTGGATTTGCGGTCATCTCTGCGCTGAGCAAAAGAGGAAATAAATCGAAGCAGAGGCAGCAGCCCCGGGGCATGCCCACGTTCGGGGGAGAAGGCCGCCCGTATCAACAACGGGACGATGCGGACGATTACGACGAGGACGAGGATGAGGGATACGATGAGGATCGGCCGGAGCCGGCATACGGCTCCCGGCCACAGCCGCAGGAACCTGCCGGCAGAAGGAGCTCCCCGTTCGGATCGTATGATTCGTCGGCCCCGGAAACACCCGCATATTCCCAAGACTACCGTCCGGCTCCGGACTATGATACAGGCGAAGGAGTATCCTCGATGTGGGCGGAGGAGAAGCCGTCCCCGACAGAGGATACGCTGGCGGATCGAACCCGTACAATGCAGCGGGAGATCAACAGGGTGAACGCTTCTCTGGACAAAATATCGACGAAAATGGATATGGCGGCGGCTGACAGCACGTCTGATCGTGAGGAAGCTGCCCCGGTGTCCCCTTTGGCCGAGCAGGCCAGACAAGGGATCATCTGGGCCGAAATTCTGGGCCCGCCCCGCTCCAAACGTCCGTTAAATCCACGGAAATAACGATAATCTAGCAGGGAGGCCTCTTTCGGCCCGGGAAGATCCGCGTATCTTTCCGGGCAGCGGAAGAGGCCTTTTTTACATATAAAGAAAAACTAGGCTGTAAAGGTCCTTGCTTTATAACAATAACTCGGGCAAGACTGCCGCAAAAATTGGTCTGGCTTTCGCCGACTATACATGTTGACCGCACAGCCTGTCTGCTGTGACCATACGCCGAGAGGCGTTTTTCTTTTGTGCTGCGCAAGGCGTGTGATCTTAAGGCCTGATCTCCCCTGAAAAGCTTCATAAACCGGGCTTTACGCGCATAAGGTGTAGAGTACAGGAAGGGGGAAGACCTTCGTATGGCCGGGATCAGCCGCAGGCTGCGGAAGTGGACGAACGAAATGCTGGATGTTCCGCAGGACGTTTTGTTCGATCTGCCGCGCATCACTATGGTGGGAAACAAAGAACTCTATATCGAAAATCATCGGGGCGTCCGGCATTTTTCACCCGATAAAATGGTCCTTTCCCTGTCCCAGGGACTGCTCGAGATCGAAGGCTCCGGGCTTATGATCCGGTCGATTCTGCCGGAAGAAGTGATGATCGAAGGATCGGTAACGAACATTAAATATACAGGAACGGAGGAGAGTCCATGAAGATCCCGACGTTAACCCGGGTTCGCGGCTGCGTGCTGATTGCTGTCCGGGGGGAGCATGTGGAGTATTTCATCAATGCATTGGCGGAGAACGGTGTACCGGTATGGGACATCGAGCCCAAAAACGGAAATTTGGCAGAGATGAAGGTGCTGCTGAGGGATTTTCATGCTCTTCGTCCCTTGTTGAAACGGACAGGCTGCCGGGTGCATGTACAGGGCCGGATAGGCCTGCCTTTTACGCTGGTCAAGCTGTATAAGCGCAAGTTTTTTATGGTGGGCATCGTACTGTTTTTTGTTCTGCTCTTCCTGCTGTCATCGATGGTGTGGAACGTCAGGGTAACCGGCAACGAAAAAATCGCGACCGAAGACGTGCTCGAAGCAGCGAAGAAGGAGGGGGTCCGCCCGTTCAAGTGGATTTTCCGCTTAGATTCGCCGGACAAGCTGTCGCGTGAGCTGAGCATCCGGCTTCCGGGCACGTCCTGGATCGGGGTGGAGCGCAAAGGCACCACCATCACGATCCAGATCGTGGAGGCGGCCGAACCGCCGAAGCAGCCGCTGACCGACCCGCGCCATCTGATCAGCCGGACGGACGCCGTGGTGACGAGCATTTACGCGGAGCAGGGCCGCCCGCTCGTCGAGAAGAACTCCCGCGTGAAAAAAGGACAGGTGCTCATATCGGGCATCCTTGGCGTTGAAGGCGGGAACACCCAGGTTGTCGTCGCCAAAGGGGAGGTCAAAGGGCTGGTTTGGCACGAATACAGCCTTGAGGTTCCGCTGGTCCAGAAGCATAAAGTGTATACCGGGGAAAGAAAGACCAAGTCTTATTTTGTGATCGGTGACCGCGCGGTGCAGCTGTGGGGCTACGGAAAGGATCCGTATCAGGCTTCCGAAACGCTGACGGAGCATGATCCTCTAACCTGGCGCTCCTTGAGGCTCCCTGTCGGATGGATGACGGAGAAAGTCATGGAAGTGCGGGAAAGCCAGGAAACGCTGACCGTCGAAGAGGCCAAGAAACAGGGATTGGACGGAGCGGTACGGGATATTTTGGCGAAATATGGGACCGATTCGCAGATCATCAGCCAAAAAATTTTGCATGAGAAGAAAGAGAATGGTAAAGTTTATATGAAAGTGCTTTTCGAAGTGGAAGAGAAGATTGCCGAAGAGCTTCCCATAGTTCACAACCAAGGAGAATGAGGCTATTTGTCAGAAAAAAATCACAGCGCACAAATCTTACTTCAAAGTGCAAGCGAAGGGATGTCCATTTTCGGACCGCAGGACACCTTTCTGAAAATGATCGAAGCGGAAATTCCCGCCCAGATCGTGTCGAGGGAAGCGGAAATTACCGTCCGCGGCAGCGACCGCGACGTGCAGGTGCTGACCGAGCTGTTCGAGGTGCTTCTCCAGCTGGTCCGCAACGGTTACATTCTGACCGAACGCGACGTTTCCTATGCGATCGACTTGGCGAAGGACTTCCGCGCGGATCAGCTGCTCGACCTGTTCAAGGGTGAGATTACCACCACGTTCCGGGGCAAACCGATCCGCGTCAAGACGATCGGCCAGAAGCATTACGTCACCACCATCCGCAAACGTGACGTTGTATTCGGTATCGGGCCTGCGGGAACAGGCAAGACCTATTTGGCAGTCGTTTTGGCGGTGGCGGCCTTGAAGGAGGGCTCCGTCAAACGGATCGTGCTGACGCGTCCGGCTGTCGAAGCGGGGGAAAGCCTCGGCTTTCTGCCGGGGGACCTTCAGGAGAAGGTTGACCCGTATTTGCGTCCGCTATACGATGCGCTCTATGACGTCATGGGACCCGAACAGACCGCAAAGTCGCTGGAACGGGGATTGATTGAGATCGCTCCGCTCGCCTATATGCGGGGACGGACGCTGGATGATTCTTTTATCATATTGGACGAGGCCCAGAACACGACACCTGAACAAATGAAAATGTTTCTTACCCGTCTTGGGTTCGGCTCGAAAATGGTCATCACGGGCGACGTGACCCAGATTGACCTGCCGAGAGGCAAGAAGTCCGGGCTGGTTGAAGCGAAGTCGATCTTGAGCGGCATTGAAGAGATCGGGTTTGTGCAGTTCGCCGAGCAGGATGTCGTGCGTCACTCCCTAGTGCAGAAAATCATTGTTGCTTACGACAAAGCTGCAGAAAACCAAGATTAGAGGGGATTATCTTTATGACTTCGAAAGAAGCGTCATCAGGCAAATCTTTCTCAACTAAAAATATCGGATGGAAACATAGCGCGGCAACCCGCTATGTTCTCTTTTTATGTCTGGCCATTCTGTTCTACGTGAGCCTGGCGCCGGATTTGCTTCCGGAAAAATACAACATTCAGGTCGGCACGCACAGCGAGAAGGAAATTACGGCGCCGATGCAGATTCCAAACAACAAAGCGACCCTCAAGGCGCAGGAGGAAGCTGCCGAACGCGTGCAGCCGATTTATACGATCGTTCCCATCCGGAACGATAGCCTGATCGCCTCGCTGCTCGACCGCATCGACAAGCTCAATCAGGACGACCAGGTTTCCCGCGAGGACAAGGTGGCGATTTACCGTCAGGAGATTCCCCAGCGCGCCCAGGATTTTGTGCAGAACTACGTCAATAATACGCGGAGTTCGGGCACCTATTCCGACGCGCTGCTGAATGAAATGCTGAAGGTGACCAGCCAGCAGGTCTATAAAATTCCGGAAGAGACCTTCATCAAAATTCCGCGTCTGACCTCTGCCGATATCACCGAGATGAAGCCGGTGGCGCGTGAAATCGTATCGCGGCTGACCAACGACCAGATCGTGGACGCCCAGACCGCGAGGGCCAAGGTGGCCGAGCTCGTCAGTACGAGTTCTCTGAGCCAGCGCACCGCTCGCGAAGTGGTGCAGGAGCTGTCGAAGATCGCCATTACGGCCAACAAGTTCTATGATGAAGAGGCCACGAAAGAAGCCAAGGTGCAAGCCAGGGAGAATACTCCTACGGTATACATCAAGCAGGGCGGCGTGCTTGTCGCCAAGGGCGAGCTGATCACGGAAGAGCTGTACAACCTGCTGGACGATAACGGCCTCCTTAAAAATGACGTCAACTATTGGCCGCAGTTTGGGCTGCTGCTTTTGTCCCTCCTGCTGGCATTAGGACTTATGATGTTTATCCGCCAGGTTAACGGGGGCAGGTTTGGGTATAACAATTCCCAGCTGCTGATGCTTGTTCTAATTTTTATTATTACGATCGTTTCCATGCATGTCGCCGGCATTTTGCAGAGCAGCGAGCGGCCCTATCTCGGCTATTTAGCGCCGGTGGCCATTGGCTCGATGCTGGTTACGCTGCTGCTGGACATGTCGCTCGCGTTTTTCTGCGCCATGGTCTTCAGTATTCTGTCCAGCGTCATTCTGAATGTGCACCAGGGACAAATGTTTGATTTTAAGTTCGGCTTGTTCTCACTGATCGTCTCCTACGTGTCTATTTTTACAATCCATAAGGCAAGCCAGCGGTCGACCCTGCTGAAGGGCGGGATCATGGTTTGCTTGTTCGGCTCGTTGACCGTATTTTTGATTAACCTGATCGACAACGACGACTGGCAGCAAATGTACACGCTGTACGCTCTGGGGTTTGCCTTTGCGGGGGGACTGCTGACCGCGATTCTGGTCATCGGCCTGATGCCGTTTTTTGAGGTCACGTTCGGCATTCTGTCGGCCCTGAAGCTGGTGGAGCTGTCGAACCCGAATCACCCGCTGCTGCGCAAGCTGCTTACCGAAACGCCAGGGACGTACCATCACAGCGTCATGGTCGGCAATTTGTCGGAGGCGGCGGCCGAAGCTATCGGCGCCAACGGGCTGCTGTGCCGTGTCGGATCGTATTACCATGATATTGGGAAGACGAAACGGCCAAGCTATTTTATAGAAAACCAGAACAATATGGAGAACCCCCACGACTCGATCGATCCGAAGCTGAGCAAGTCGATCATTATCGCGCATGCGAGGGACGGGGTTGAAATGCTCAAGGATTACAAGCTGCCGAAGCCGATTCGCGATATCGCCGAGCAGCACCACGGCACGACCTTCCTGCATTTCTTCTACCACAAGGCGCTTCGCCTGGCGGAGGAGCAGGGCAAGGAACCGGATTTCACGGAAGAGGATTTCCGTTACCCGGGGCCGAAGGCCCAGTCCAAAGAGTCGGCCGTCATCGGTATCGCGGACAGCGTCGAGGCTGCCGTACGGTCCCTCCGCAATCCAACCGTCACCCAGGTGGAATCGGTGATCGAGAAAATCATCAAGAGCCGGCTGGACGACCATCAGTTTAATGAGTGCGATCTGACCATGAAGGAATTGGACATTATCGCAAAGACGCTGAAAGAAAGCGTCATGGGGATTTTCCACTCCCGGATCGAGTATCCGGAAGAAATCAAAAAGACGAAGATGGATGAAGAGAATAGAAGGAGCGGTTGATAGATGGGTCTGCATCTGGCTTGGAACAATGAACAAAATGAGCATCCGGTCAGCGATGAGCTGATCGCCACGCTGGAGGTCATCCTGCAGAAGGCAGGGGAAGCGGAAGGGGTGGAGGACGGCGAAGTGGCGCTCACATTCGTCGACGATAAGCAGATTCATGAGCTGAACCTCGAGTACCGCGGCATCGACCGCCCGACGGAC
This sequence comes from Paenibacillus rhizosphaerae, assembly GCF_014192015.1. Taxonomy (GTDB): domain Bacteria; phylum Bacillota; class Bacilli; order Paenibacillales; family Paenibacillaceae; genus Paenibacillus_AQ; species Paenibacillus_AQ rhizosphaerae. The sequence continues at coordinate 259,425 of NZ_JACHXJ010000002.1, forward strand.
GTCTTGTCCTTCGCGATGAATGAGAGCCTGGACGAGGAGCTGGACATCGTGTATGAGCTGGAAGAGGACGAGGAGCTGCAGGATATGCCGGAGATGCTCGGCGACATTATTATCTCCCTCGACCGGGCCAAGGCGCAAAGCGAAGAATACGGGCACTCCGTGGAGCGTGAAATCGGCTTCCTGTTCGTCCACGGATTTCTGCACCTGCTCGGCTACGATCATCAGGATGCGGCAAGCGAAGCCGAGATGATGGGCAAGCAGGAGGCTGTTCTGGCCCAGGTGGGGTTGACCCGGTAATGGCCAAGCGCTCCTTCCTTGCTTCATTCGGTTATGCCGCGGAAGGAATCGGGTATGCTTTGAAGACCCAGCGCAACATGCGGTTTCATGCCGCGGCGGCGGTTGTGGTCATTGCCGCTGCCGCCCTGCTGCAGCTGACGTGGCAGAGGTGGCTGTTCCTGCTCATCGCGATCACGATGGTGATGGCTGCAGAACTGCTGAACACCGCCGTCGAGGTCGTGGTGGATATGGTATCGCCGGAGGCACATCCTATGGCCAAGGCGGCGAAAGATACCGCAGCCGGCGCAGTGCTGCTGACGGCCATCTTTGCCGTCGTCGTCGCCATCATCGTGTTCTATGAGCCTGTCGCAGCTTGGCTGGGATGACAACATTAGAAGTTACAGGAGGAATAATATAGTGGACACAGCTCAATTAATGCAAGAAGCGATCAAGGCACGGACCAAGGCGTACACCCCGTATTCCCATTTCGGCGTGGGAGCGGCCCTGCTGGACGCCGAGGGTCATATCCATCACGGCTGCAACGTGGAGAACGCGGCGTACGGGCCGACCAACTGTGCGGAACGAACCGCCCTGTTCCGCGCGATAGCAGACGGTCATCAGCCCGGCAGCTTCCAGGCGATCGCCGTTGTGGGAGATACCGAAGGCCCGATCTCGCCATGCGGTGTGTGCCGCCAGGTTCTGTTGGAGCTGTGCGCTCCCGACATGAAAGTCATCATGGGCAATTTGAAGGGGGACATCCAGGAAACCACGGTGAGGGATCTGCTGCCGGGAGCGTTTGGACCGTCCGACCTGAAGCGCAGTGCCAGCGAATAAGCTGTACGAGTTATTGAATACACATATGAACCTGGGGCCCCATCTTCGGCAGCCGGTGAGCATCGATGCTTCACCGCGGTACGAAGAATGCGGGCCCTGATGGTCTTCCTGCTGAAGGAAGCATTATAGGAGGGTAATGACTTACATGGCGAAACCGTCATTCAAATCAGGCTTTGTGGCCATTATAGGCAGACCGAACGTGGGGAAATCGACGCTGATGAATCAAGTCATCGGCCAGAAAATCGCCATTATGTCGGACAAGCCGCAGACGACACGCAACAAAATTCATGGCGTATATACAACGGATCACTCCCAAATCGTGTTTTTGGATACGCCGGGTATTCACAAGCGCCAGTCCAAACTTGGCGACTTCATGAACCAGACCGCGCTGAATACACTGCAGGAGGTCGAGGCCGTCCTGTTTCTGGCCGATACATCCGAAGGATTCGGCGGCGGGGACCGCTTTATCATCGAGCAGCTGAAGAAGGTGAAGACGCCGGTCATTCTCGTGCTCAACAAGATTGACAAAATTGAGCCGCCGGCGCTGCTTCCGATTATCGAGGAATACCGCAAACTGCATGATTTCGCCGAGATCGTGCCGATTTCGGCCATGCTGGGCAATAACGTGAACACCCTGCTCGAGCAGGTGGAGAAGTATTTGCCCGAAGGGCCGCAATACTATCCCGAAGATCAGGTTACGGACCATCCGGAGCAGTTCGTCTGCGCGGAGCTGATCCGCGAGAAAATTTTGCATATGACCCGCGAAGAAGTTCCACATTCCATCGCGGTCGCGATCGAAGATATGCGCGTGCAGGACAACGGCGTCGTGTATATTTCGGCGGTGATCTTCGTGGAGCGGGACTCACAAAAGGGCATCATTATTGGCAAGCAGGGCTCGCTGCTGAAGGAAGTCGGCAAGCAGGCGCGGCAGGATATCCAAAACCTGCTCGGCTCGAAAATATTTCTCGAGCTGTGGGTGAAAGTGAAAAAAGACTGGCGCAACCAAGAGCGGATTCTTCGTGATCTGGGCTTTAACCGCGACTAGTACGCATCCGATTCCCGGTGGGGGATCCCGTCTTGGCAGGAATTGCAACACATAGTTTCACGGCTTTCGTAACATCCTATTTTTTGAAGATGCAGACGTCATTTCCGAAGAAAGGATGAATACGAATGCGAGATTTTTCGTGGAAGTATTTTGCGATGACTGGAGATGTGGATGCTTACTTGCTCTATAAACAAGCCGCCGGCATGACGGCGGATGAAGCGGAGACGGCGGCTGCGGCACAGCTGCTGGATGAGACGGATACCTATGAAGAGAACGAATGATCTTTGGCTGCTCCGGGAATGGCTGGGGGAAGAAGCATGCTATACAGGGTGGAAGGGATCGTCATCCGCAGCATGGACTACGGCGAGGGGAACAAAATCATTACGATTTGCACCGAAAACGCGGGTAAAGTAGGCGTACTTGTCCGGGGCGCAAAGAAAGTGAAAAGCCGCCATGCTGCACTGACACAGCTGTTTACGACAGCGGAATACGTATTTTTCAGAAACGGCACGGGACTCGGCACGCTGAACGCGGGGGAAATCAATCAATCGCATCACGTGCTGCGCGAGGACATCGTCCTTGCCGCTTATGCCTCCTACGCCTGCGAGCTGCTTGACCGCGTGCTTCAGGACGAGGAGACGGGAAGCTTCTGGTACCAGCAGCTCAAGGCATGTCTTGACGCGCTGGAAGAGGGCAAAGATCCCGCCGTCATTATCAACTTGTATGAGATGAAAATATTGCAGACTGCAGGATACGGTCCCGAACTGTCATCCTGCATTTCTTGTGGAAGGGATATTCCCCCCCAAGAGGAACGCTACTGGGTGAGTCCGCGGCTCGGAGGCGTACTGTGCCGTGCGTGCAAGCACCTGGATTCTCAGGCCATGGCGATATCGCCAAGGACGATGAAGCTGCTGCGGCTGTTTGCCCAGCTCGATTTGCGGCGGCTTGGCCACGTCGATGTGAAGGAAGAGACCAAGGCGGAGCTGAAGGCCGTCATGCGGGCATTTATGGATATGCAGCTGGGGCTGAATTTGAAGTCGCGGGGCTTCCTCGATCAGATGGAGAAGTACGGGCTGTAGGATCTTTTGCAGGAGATCTTGACTACCGGAATCATTTCCTGTAGTATATATTAAGTTTCTAATTAAATTGTCTGACACGCAATGATCGAAGAAGTAGTGGGTCTTCCATTCCTGTTAGCGAGCCGGGGAGGGTGCAAGCCTGGCGGAAGGAGTCCATGAACCGGCACTTCGGGAGCGTGATACGAAATCGGAAAAGTGGGTTGTTCCCCGGCTAATGTGAGGGGCAGCCAAGTAGGGTGGAACCGCGGGATCAGCTCTCGTCCCTATGTCTGTACAACAGGCATAGGGCGGGAGCTTTTTGTTGTACAGAAATTGTGATCATGATTGGCGGACATCAGCCGCCTATTCCCCCCAATTTCCAATGAAGGAGAGTCGTATATGAACTTTCAGCAGATGATTTTGACGCTGCAGCAGTTCTGGGCCAATCAGAATTGCATTATCGTGAATCCCTATGACACGGAAAAAGGGGCCGGCACGATGAACCCGATGACCTTTTTGCGTTCTCTCGGGCCGGAACCCTGGAAGGTAGCCTATGTAGAACCTTCCCGCCGGCCATCGGACGGCCGATACGGGGAAAACCCGAACCGTCTCTATCAGCACCACCAGTTCCAGGTGATCATCAAACCGAGCCCGGACAACATTCAGGAGCTGTATCTCGATAGCCTGAAGGCGCTCGGAGTGAATGCGCTTGACCACGATATCCGCTTTGTCGAGGACAACTGGGAGAACCCTTCGCTTGGATGCGCAGGCCTTGGATGGGAAGTGTGGCTGGACGGGATGGAAATCACCCAGTTCACTTACTTCCAGCAGGTGGGCGGTATTGAAACGAACCCGGTCGCTGTGGAAATTACCTACGGCATGGAGCGCCTGGCTTCCTACATTCAGGAGAAGGAAAACGTGTTTGACCTGGAATGGGTTGACGGCATTTCTTACGGCGACGTGTTCCATCAAGCGGAAGTGGAGCATTCCACGTATACCTTTGAAGTGTCCGATGTAAAAATGCTGTTTACGCTGTTCAACATGTACGAGCAGGAAGCAGGCAAGGCGATGGAGCGGAATTTGGTATTTCCGGCATATGATTATGTCCTGAAATGCTCGCACACGTTCAACCTTCTCGACGCAAGGGGAGCCATCAGCGTTACGGAGCGTACCGGCTACATTACCCGGGTGCGCAATCTGGCCCGCCAAGTGGCGGCAACCTACATGGAGGAGCGGGAGAAGCTCGGCTTCCCGCTGCTGAAGAAAGGAGGCGACCTGAATGTCTAAGGACCTGTTGTTTGAAATCGGCCTGGAGGAAGTACCGGCACGTTTTTTACGCGCAGCGATGGAGCAGTTGGAAGAACGCATGGTGAAATGGCTGGAGCAGTCCCGGATCGCCCACGGTGTAGTTCACTCCTACGCAACTCCCCGCCGCTTGGCCGTGCTTGTTAAATCGGTTGCGGAGAAGCAGGAGGACGTGCAGGAGGAAGTGAAGGGCCCGTCCCGTAAAATCGCCCTCGACGAGAACGGCAACTGGAGCAAGGCCGCGCTTGGTTTCGCCCGCGGGCAAGGCGTAGATCCCGAGCAGTTTACGTTTAAAGAGCTGAACGGCGTGGAATACATTTACCTCACGAAGAGCAGCAACGGCGTCGAGACTGCCGCACTGCTGTCTGAAGCACTGCTCGGCATCCTCTCTTCGATGACATTCCCTAAGCATATGCGCTGGGGCAGTTACGAATATAAATTTATCCGTCCGATCCGCTGGATTACAGCTTTGTTCGGCACGGATGTCATTGATCTGGAAGTGACCGGCGTGAAGTCGGGCAACGTGACCCGCGGCCACCGTTTCCTCGGAACGGAAGCCGTCGTGGCGGAAGCCGGCGCTTACTCGGAAGTATTGCGCGGCCAGCACGTCATCGTCGACGTGAAGGAACGCGAAGGCATGATTCTGGAGCAGATCGAGTCGCTTGCTGCGGAGAAGAACTGGACCATTGCGGTCAAGGACGATCTGCTGGAGGAAGTGCTTTTCCTGGTGGAAACGCCGACGGTGCTCAACGGAACATTCGATCCGTCCTTCCTGAACATTCCACAGGATGTGCTGATCACTTCCATGCGGGAGCATCAGCGGTACTTCCCTGTTCTGGATGGCGAGGGACAGCTGCTGCCTTTCTTCGTAACGGTGCGCAACGGCGACAAGCGGTCGCTCGACGTGATCGCCAAAGGGAACGAAAAGGTGCTTCGAGCCCGCCTGTCGGACGCCAAGTTCTTTTATGAGGAAGACCAGAAGCTGGAGATCAAGGACGCGCTCTCCAAACTGGAAAGCATCGTTTTCCACGAGGAAATCGGCACGGTTGGCGACAAGGTCCGCCGGATCCGCCGCATAGCCGACCAGATCGGAGAAACGCTGCACATTTCCGGTACGGACAGCGAATCGGTAAGCCGCGCTGCGGACATCTGCAAATTCGACCTCGTTACGCAAATGGTGTATGAATTTCCAGAACTGCAAGGGGTCATGGGCGAAGACTATACCCGCAAAGCCGGCGAAAGGGAAGATGTGGCCAAGGCGGTATTCGAGCATTACCAGCCCCGTTCGGCATCGGACGACGTTCCGTCCAGCCTCGTGGGTTCCATCGTCAGCATCGCGGACAAAATCGACACGATCGTCGGCTGCTTCTCGATCGGCATCATCCCGACCGGCTCCCAGGACCCTTATGCGCTGAGACGCCAGTCCCAGGGCATCGTGCAAATTCTGCTGGCTAAGCAGATGCCGCTCACGCTGTCCCAGCTGTTCGACATCGCGCTCGGTGTGCATGCTGAGCTTCGCAGCTTGGACCGTCAGCCGGACGACATCCGCAAGGATCTGGTCGAATTCTTCGGCCTCCGTGTGAAGAAACTGCTCTCCGAGACACTCCGCTACGACGTAGTGGACGCCGTCATTTCCGCCGGCTTCGACGATGTAATCTCCGTCGTATCCCGCGGGGAAGCGCTGATGCAGGCGGTTAACAGCGGAGACGACTTCAAGACGACCGTGGAATCCTTTAACCGGGTCAGCAATCTGGCAGCCAAAGCGGAAAAGGCGGAAGTTCAGGAGCCGCTCTTCGTGGAAGAGGCCGAGTCCAATCTGTTCCGCGCTTGGCAGTCCATCACCGCCGATTACCATACAGCGCTGTCGGAGCGGGATGGAGCCAAAGCCCTTGCCCTTCTTGGCGACATCAAAGAAGCCGTTACGAAGTTCTTCGATTCCGTCATGGTCATGGCCGAGGATGAGCGGGTCCGGGCTAACCGTCTGGGTCTTTTGGCATCGATCGACCGCGATTTGAAGCAGTTTGCCGATTTCAACAAGCTGGTATGGTAAACTTTTAAAGGTTTCGGGTAAAAGAATACGGAAGCGGGACGAAACAAAACGGTCCCGTTTTCGTATCTTTTTCATGTATATAGATTGAACTAAAGTTTTTCATTGAACTTCCCGTTATAACAGCCAATGCGGCCTATAACGTTCATTCTTTAGTTCGTTCTATGTATGCAAAAGTTTTCCGGCAGCACTGTCAGAAGTTGTAATGTCCGCCCCGGAAGGATTTTTATAGGACAGGCTCGTATATAATAGTACGGAATACCAAGAATGACAGGTGGGCTCGATCGGCTATGGATGACAGACAAATCGTTGTGGACGGCGATGCTTGTCCGGTGAAACAGGAGATTGCCGCGGCGGCTAAGGCTTGGGGCATTCCCGTGCTGATGGTCTCTTCGTTCGATCATTTGATCCAGGCCGGGGAGGGCGTTCGGACCGTTCAGGTGGACCGGAGCGATCAGAGCGCCGATCTGTACATCGCCAATCATATCCGCCGGGGGGACGTTGTGATTACCCAGGACTACGGGCTGGCCGCTTTAGCCTTGTCGAAACATTGCTATGTGCTCTCCTTTCGGGGCATGCAGTTTCATAACGAGGACATCGAGTTTATGCTCGACCGCAGGCACCATCAGGCCAAAGCGCGAAGGAGCGGCAAGCATTCCAAAGGTCCGAAATCGATCACGGCGGAGGATAAAAGAATATTTCAACAGAAACTGACAAAACTTTTGCAGGATTTGCAGGAGAACGTATAACGATAGCGAATTATATTTTACGTGCAAAAAGAGATGAAGGTGGTTATGATGAGTGCCGGACATGGAAGCATTCCGGAAAAAGTCATCGACGCGGTGCTGGAACAGCACGATATCGTCGATACGGTAAGCAGGTACGTTCATCTGACCAAGCAGGGGAAATACATGAAAGGCCTCTGCCCGTTTCATTCGGAGAAAACACCGTCTTTCACGGTCACGCCTGAGCGGCAAATCTTTTACTGCTACGGCTGCGGCAAGGGTGGAAATGCCATCAAATTCAGGATGGAAATCGAAGGATTATCTTTTCCCGAAGCCGTTAAAGTCATGGCGGAAGAGAGCCACATCGCGGTTCCGGAAGGGCTGGGGGGACCGGTGCATCAGCCGAATCCCGAGAGAGACCGCCTGCTTCAGGCCTACGAATGGACAGCGAAGTTTTATCACTTTTTACTGAAAAATACGGAGCATGGCAAGGCAGCCATGGATTATTTGCGGCAGCGGGGCTTTACCGACAAGATGATCGATTTGTTCCAAATCGGGTATGCTCCGGATACGTGGAATACGCTGGTCCAGTTTCTGTCCAAGCGCTCCTTTGATCTCGAAGAGATGGAGAAGGGCGGATTGCTCACGAAGCGCAGCGACGGCGGGGATTACTTGGACCGTTTCCGGGACCGGATCATGTTTCCGATCCACGACCGCAGCGGCAAGGTGATCGCTTTTGCCGGCAGGATCCTTGGCGAAGGGCAGCCGAAGTATTTGAATTCGCCCGAGAGCAAGCTCTTTAACAAAAGCCGGACGCTGTACAACCTGCATCAGGCCAGACCGTCCATCCGCAAATCGCGGCAGATCGTACTTTTTGAGGGATATGGGGACGTGATCTCGGCTTGGGAAGCAGGGGTTCAGAACGGCGTAGCCACGATGGGCACATCCTTAACGGAGAATCACGCCTCCCTGATGAAGACGATGGCGGATGAAGTGCTGGTTTGCTACGACGGAGACCGGGCCGGACAAGCCGCGGCGATAAAGTTGATTCCGCTGCTTGAAACCGTAGGGCTGAACATCAAGATCGCGGTGCTGAGCGAAGGGCTGGATCCTGACGAATTCATCCGGAAATACGGGGCGGAACGGTTCGTGCGGCAGATTATCGAGGGCGCCGTTTCGACCACAAAATTTAAGCTTATATATCTGAAAAAAAACCATATACTCCTAGAAGAAGATGGGAAAATCGCCTACATGAAGGAAGTCCTGCCCATCATCGCGGTGCTGCCTTCTTCCACCGAACGGGAGGTATATTTAAGGGAATTATCTTCAGAATTGCAGCTTTCCTTTGACAGCTTGAAGCAGGATTGCAACGAGATCCGCCAGTCGATGCAAAAAAACATGCCGGATGGGGATAATAACGACAAAAGGTGGAATAATGGTAGGCATAAAAAAGGGCATGTTCCCGCCCCGACATTACTGCCGGCTTATCATACCGGAGAACGTCGCCTTTTAGCCATGATGCTGCAGGATGCCGAGGCCGCCCGCTACGTGGAAGAACGGCTTGGGGACGCGTTTAACATTGATGATCATGCAGCGATTGCTGCTTATCTATATGCCTATTATGCACAGGGCAAATCACCGGATATCAGCCGGTTTATGTCGTCGCTCCACGACGATCGCCTCGAGAAAACCGTCAGCTCCATCTCCATGATGGATATGCCGCGGGAGTGGAGCGTGCAAGAGCTGGATGATTGCATTCGGGAGGTACAAAAAGTCCCGCAAAAACGGAAAATAGAGCAGAAGAAAGAAGAAATGATATCTGCCGAACGGTCCGGAGACTTTTTGCGTGCTGCACAAATTGCAAGTGAGATTATAGCCCTAGAGAGACAGTAATCGTTGGCTTCGATGGTTTCTAGGGAGGAGGGAGTCGAAATATGGCGAATGATCAGCATACTGAACTAGAGACAGAATTTACGCTTGATCAGGTGAAGGATCAGCTGATTGAGCAGGGTAAAAAGAGATCGTCACTGAATTACAAAGATATTATGGAAAAACTATCGCCGTTCGACCAAGACCCTGAACAGATGGATGAGTTTTATGAGCATCTGAACGATTTGGGTATTGAAGTGGTCAATGAGAATGATGAGGAAGTCGGCAATATGCGTCAAGGCGACGACCCTGAAGGAAACGACAATGACGACTTTAACTTTGACGATGACCTGTCTTTGCCGCCGGGCATTAAGATCAACGATCCCGTACGGATGTATCTCAAGGAAATCGGCCGGGTGCCTCTCTTGTCCGCTGACGATGAGGTGGAGCTGGCTAAGCGGATTATGAACGGGGACGAGGAAGCGAAGCGGCGGCTGGCCGAAGCGAACCTGCGTCTCGTTGTCAGTATCGCCAAACGCTACGTCGGGCGCGGCATGCTCTTCCTTGATTTGATTCAGGAAGGCAACATGGGCCTGATCAAGGCGGTTGAGAAATTTGACCATAACAAAGGGTTTAAATTCAGTACGTATGCCACTTGGTGGATTCGTCAGGCCATTACGCGCGCGATCGCGGACCAAGCGAGAACGATCCGGATTCCGGTTCATATGGTGGAAACGATCAACAAGCTGATTCGGGTATCCCGTCAGCTGCTGCAGGAATTGGGGCGCGAACCAACGCCGGAGGAAATCGCGGCCGAGATGGAACTCAGTGTGGAGAAGGTCCGGGAAATCATGAAGATTGCCCAAGAGCCGGTGTCGCTTGAGACGCCAATCGGGGAAGAGGATGATTCCCACCTGGGAGATTTTATCGAGGATCAGGAAGCTCTGGCTCCTGCCGATGCGGCAGCCTACGAGCTGCTGAAGGAACAGCTGGAAGACGTGCTCGATACGCTGACTGAACGCGAGGAGAATGTGCTCCGGCTTCGTTTCGGTCTGGATGACGGCCGGACCCGTACGCTTGAGGAAGTGGGCAAAGTGTTTGGCGTTACCCGTGAACGGATTCGCCAAATCGAAGCCAAAGCGCTCCGGAAGCTCCGGCATCCTAGCCGAAGCAAACGGCTTAAGGATTTTCTCGAATAAGCGAAACCAACGTGGACCTTCTGCGGCGTGCCGCCAGTAAGGTCCTTTTTTTTGATATAAGATAGTGGCCTTGGTGGCTGGGCTTCTTTATATCGCAATATCGCAGCGGACGGGCTATGTATTTCTGAGGCTTCGGCTGACAGCCTGCCTGTAAGTTCTGTTTTCTTTTAGAATTATTTCCTTAATTTGTTTTTATTTTAGCGCTTTTAACGAGCCAATGCAAATGATCTGGACATTTACCCAAAGATTGGAATTGTGTGTTCCAGAGGTCCGGTCCCTGCTTCTGCTGCTGCCGATTTGCAGAAAGGACCTGCCGTTTGGTAGGGTATAGGAAGGAAAAATAACTGATGGTGACGGTGGACATATGAAATTATCAAGAAGATTACAGCTCATTATGGAGCAGATTCCCCATGGAAGCCGCCTCGCGGATATTGGCTCAGACCACGCGCTTCTGCCGGTAGCAGCCGTTGAGGCGGGGAGAGCGGTAAAGGCCGTGGCGGGGGAAGTCAATCAAGGCCCCCTTCAAGCGGCGGCCAGGCAGGTAGCGGAAGCTGGATGGGGTGATGACATTTCGGTCCGGCTCGGAGACGGTCTGGCGGTCATTTCTCCGGGGGAAGTGGATGTCATTACAATCGCCGGAATGGGCGGAAGCCTGATTGCGAGCATTTTGAACGAGGGGCAGGACAAGCTGCCCGGGGTGAAGCAGCTCATCCTGCAGCCGAACGTTGGCGAAGATTTGCTGCGCCGGTGGCTGCTCGATCATGACTGGGTGCTGGTGTCCGAGCTGATTATCGAGGAAGACGGTAAAATGTATGAGATTTTGACGGCTGTACCGGAGCATTCATCGCCCGTCCGGCCGAATGAGGAATTGTATCGGGAGCGCGTATGGAAGGCCGGGGAAGCCGGCGACGACGTAATCCTTTCGACGGATCTGCTGATCCGCATGGGACCTTGGCTGCTTGAGCATCCAAATGAAGTGCTTGTAGCCAAATGGCAGGGCGAACTGGCGAAGATGGAAGGCATTCTGAAGTCCGTATCGTCATCCAAGCTGGCTTCCGCCGAATCCAAGGCCAGAGAACTGACTGAAGAAATGAAACAAATCAGGGAGGTGCTTGCATGTTTGCAAAAGGACAAACGGTAATTCAATATATGGAGCAGCTCGCCCCCAAGCACTTGGCGGTACCGGACGACCGGATCGGGCTGCAGCTGGGCAGCCTCCAGAAGGAGATCCGGAGCGTACTGGTAGCGCTGGACGTCAATGACGAGGTGGTCGAGGAGGCTATCGCGATGGGCGCGGACTTGATCGTGGCGCATCACGCCATCATTTTCCGTCCGCTCAAGCAGCTTCAGACCGACACCCCAATGGGGAAGATCTATGAGAAGTTGATCAAGCATGATATCGCCGTCTACATCAGCCATACCAATCTTGATATTGCCGAGGGGGGCATGAACGACTGGATGGCTGAGGCGCTTGGCATTGCAGACGGCGTACCGCTGGATGAGGTGCATGCCGAGAAGCTGTTCAAGCTGGTCGTGTTTGTTCCGGCCAACCATGCGGATAAGGTACGGACTGCCATGCTGGATGCAGGAGCGGGTGCCATCGGGAATTACAGCCACTGCAGCTTTAACGTGCAGGGCACGGGCACCTTTTTGCCGCAGGAAGGAACGGAACCTTATATCGGCAAGCCCGGGAAGCTGGAACAGGTGGAGGAGGTCCGGATCGAGACGATCGTCCCTCAAGGGATCCGGAACAAGGTCGTTCAGGCGATGATCAAGGCGCATCCGTATGAAGAGGTGGCTTACGATCTGTATCCGGTTGACCTAAAAGGGCGCAGTTACGGGCTTGGCCGGGTAGGCAAGCTTCGGGAGCCGGTGACGCTGGCCCAATTCGTCGACGTGGTCAAGGAGAAGCTCGATGTGCCGCATGTCCGGGTCGTTGGCGACCTAAACCGCAAGATCGGTAAGGCCGCCGTTCTTGGCGGGTCTGGCAGCCGCTACGTGAATTCCGCGATATTCCGCGGGGCTGACGTGCTCGTGACTGGAGACATCGATTATCATACCGCACAGGATGCCCTGATGGCCGGGATTGCCCTGATCGATCCGGGGCATAATGCCGAGAAAATCATGAAGGCCAAAACGGCTGAATGGCTGCAGGCCAAGCTGTCGGACAGCCGCTATGACACGAAAGTCACCGCGTCCCAAATCAACACCGAGCCGTTTCGTTTTATGTAAGAAAAGGTAATCTTCGTTAAATTTATAGGAAATTGCCATTGTGTCCGGCTGCAATTCCTAGTATAATATTTTTTGTTGTCCGGAAAGTTTAACAGACAATCGCTGGCGGCGCGTAAGGCGCCGCGAGAGGAAAGTCCGGGCTCCATAGGGCAGGGTGCTGGATAACGTCCAGTCAGCGCGAGTTGAAGGATAGTGCCACAGAAATGGACCGCCGATGGCTGCTGAATGCAGCGGCACAGGCAAGGATGGAACCGAGGTGTAAGAGACCCCGAGGAGCGTTGGTGACTTCGTTCCTGGTAAACCCCACCTGGAGCAAGACCTAATGGAACGCAGCTTCCTCGAGAAGCAGCCTTTGCCCGAGGCGCGTTCGGGTTGGTCGCTGGAGCCAATCAGTAATGATTGGCCTAGATAGATGATTGTCGCTTATCCGTGGGAGGGTAGTTCCCGAATGCACCACGACGAGCACAGAACCCGGCTTACGTAAAACTTTCCAAACTGCCAACAGTTCTTATTAGGATGACGTAATCAAGGCGGTATCCCGTAATTTTACGGGATACCGCCTTTTTGCCGTCTGTAGCCCGGGTCAAGCCTGTTTTAGACGGATACCATTTAGCTAAGGACAAACGTACAATCCCGATTGGGATCTCCATAATAGACTATATTAAATTTATGAAGGGAGATGCTTATCGAATGAGCCACTGCTTTAATTGTCCTCCTGCAGATCCGGTTTATACCGATCCGACTGTGGTTTATCAAGATTACTACTATCCGCAGGTCGTTCCGATTGTCCACACGGTTGAAATCGTAAAAAGACATCACTGTGTCCCCGTTCCTAAACACTGCTATAACTATGTCGTTCGCGACGAAAACATTGTAGGTACGGTTTCCGCGTACAGAGGTTCGAGACGCGCAGCCCGCAAGTCGAGAGCAAAACGTACACGGTAACTCGTTCGCTAAAAAAGGCAACCCGCCACTTTCAGGGGCGGATTGCCTTTTCTTTGATGAAATTTATTTGGTTTTCTCGCTTTCGCTGCCCATAATCGAGTTCATCTGGTTCTGTACGTGCTGCGGCCACAGCTGAAGTGGGGAATTGCCGCCGCCTGCGACCTGCAACGCTTTATAGATATCAATTTGACCGTTGCCGTAATATTTGTCATGACCTTTCGGCCCCAGGTCAATGGTGCTTTGGCACATAATGTCCATCACTTGTTTATTGGTCAAGTCCGGATTCCGCGAGCGGATCAACGCGGCCATGGCGGCGACATGCGGGCTGGCCATCGAAGTTCCGGACAGGGCGGCGTACTGGTTGCCTGGATAGGTGCTGGCAATGCTCGTCCCGGGCGCCGCCACGTCGATATAATCCCCGTAATTGGAATAAGAGGCTTTTTTCATGTTCGCATCGGTCGCAGCAACGGCGAGAACTTCGGGATAGGCCGCAGGGAAGCCTGGCCGCTCGGTGTTGTCATTCCCAGCCGCGGAAACGAGCACGATGTCTTTGTCATAGGCATATCTCACCGCATCGTGCAGGAACTGGGAGTCGGCGTAGTTGCCCAAGCTCAGATTAATGACTTTGGCCCCATGATCCGCCGCCCAGATGATGCCTTCCGATACCGAATAGGTCGTGCCTGATCCGGATTTATCAAGCGCCTTCACCGGTAATATTTTGTTATACCAGCTGATGCCGGCCACGCCTTCATTATTGTTGACCACGGCCCCGATGATGCCGGCCACATGCGTGCCGTGGCCTACATCGTCCAGCGGATCGCTGCCGGGATCCACAACGTTGTAACCGGACAGCAGCTGACCTTGAAGATCCGGATGGTTAATGTCTGCACCGGTGTCGACGATACCGACAATGACATCGTTGCTTCCCTTGGATAAATCCCAGCCCTGATTCGTTTCGATCGCAGGGAGGTTCCACTGATACTTCGCAAACAGCAGGTCATTCGGCACGTTCGGAAGGCTGCCTGTTTCCGGAACGGTATCGTTGGTTAAATATAAATAATGCGGTTCTACATAATGCGGATTCCAGTTGTTTAAAAAGTACACTTTCAGCTGGCTGTAATCCATTGTGCGGGAACGGAAGACGTAAGCATACCCGAGTTTTCGGGCAGATTCCGCTTTGACGGCACCCTTGATCCGGTTCATCTCTTCCGGAGACGGATCCTGTCGGAAGCGGACGACGATCTCGTTCTCGTAAAAATGGCTGGCGTTTTCGTTATCATGTCCCGTCTTGACCGTCAAATCGCGCAGCGTATCGGCGTGAACCGATTCCACTTTAAACTTGCCCTCTCTCGGGTAAGGGATCAGCCGCAGGTTTTTCTTCTGATGATTTTCCACATCGAGCAGTATTTTTTGATTCATTAAGGCGATGACGCTCTGGCGGCTTTTGGCCGACGGTTCCGCGATGACGAAGTACTGCTTGCCAGCCATTTTGAAGGAGGGAGACTGGTACGACTGGTGATTCTTTACCTGCCTCTTGGCCATACTTAAATAATGATCCAGCCTTTTCCGGTCCTCGGAAGTCCAGGAGTCGTCCTTTTTGGCATATTCAAGCGGTTGATCCAGCTTAGGGTCCTGCCACACCAGCATGGAAAAGTGGTCATGGGTTTTCTGCAAATTCCGTACATAATCGGTAATCTGCTTTGGCTTTGCGCTGCCCAGATTGTTCAGCATAGCCGTCAGATGCTGCCTCGCATCCAGCCGGGTCAAATGATCGGTTGAAGCGATATCCTGCGCCATCATGCTGTTCTTTAAACGATGCTCCTGATGCGGAGCCGGGACGGGAGGGGATTCAGCGGCCTGCTGCCGGCTGTCCGAGCGCGGGAGCAGCAAAAATAACGCGAGCGCGCCGCAAACGGTTGCCGTTCCGATGCCCACCCATTTTCCTTTCGACATAAAAAGTACCTCCTTAAGAATGATAAGTACCTTTAGCGTGAGAAATGGGAAGCTATTTTATACCCTGGCAGCGGACTCAGGCAAAAACCTGCTCAATTCGTCCAAATCGTGACCAGAAAGGGATACCGTTCCAGTTTGTTTTATGTTAGGATAGTACATGAAAATTGATCCTTGCTTCAAACGATGGTGATGAAATTTCGGATCCTCTCCGGGACCGAAAGGAACAAATTAAGGGGGAGCTAATTAGCTATGTCAGCAGGTAATGTTCAAAAATTGTGTGAGACCACGAAAGAGAAGCTGAAATCCGCGATCGAGAAACTGGAACAATTCCTCAATGAGAATTCGATTCCGCAGCTTGCACCAGACAATAATGAGGAAACGCTGCAATTTTACAAAGGATTTTTGTCTGACCTGCGGCATCTTCTGGTGTTCTCCGAAGCATCAGCCGAGAAACTGGGAATTGCATTGCGCCGTGCCAATTTTGACACTGATTTTGCTGAAAAAGCTCTCTATAATGTGTATCATCATTGCGTCAACAACTTCTTTTATCCGAAAAGCGAAAGCTATTCCGAAGATGGCCGTTACGCTTACACGGGGCAGGACGCCATCCGTTTCCGGGTAAAACCGGTTCGGCCGGTAAGAGACATCATTCTCGATATTACCAAAGTATATGAAGAGCTTCGGGACGATCTGACTTATTACGAAAGCGATTATTTGACGGAGCGCCGGATGCACAACCAGCGTTCGCACGCTTAAACCTTATAAGATTACACCAAAGATGCCTGATGTTGGCATCTTTTTTTATTTTCCTCATGACGACCATCAACTGACAAGATGCAGCAGGGATACGCCGATATGGAGCAGGGGACAATGAAGCTTGAGGTGATAAATAATGAAGGATCCAAGAACCTACGTAAAATGCAGCGTCAGCAACTGCAGCTACTGGGGTGAAGAGAACGTCTGCAAAGCCGAGCAAATCCTGATCGAAATCGACAAGCACGCCTCCGCCAAGTACAGCGAGGAATACGGCAGCGAGCTTGGAGAGCACAAAGACCGGGCGGAAAATTCTTCGGCTACCTGCTGTCTGACCTTCAAGCCAAAAACTTCTTAAATTCAAGCGCCCGACTCCATTTATGCACTTATCCATCTGTCGTGAGGAGGCTTCTAATCATGGATGAATTCAACAAACGTGAACAGGAACACAAGACGGATAGCCCATTTGCAGGAAAAGGAATCACTCCCGTTTCAACGAATCACGATTCCCGCACGAATCATCGAGAAGAATATGCAGCTGAGGCGGGTACTTCCTCTGTAACCCGGGATAACGAATACCGGCAGGCGATCGTCACACGGATGCGTACCGATTATCCGCGCAGAGACGCCCATAAAGAGGAGTATGCATCAGAGGTAACATCTCCTGAAGTCACAAGCCGCGCTGCCGGATATTCGATCAGGGACGACCGGAAGGCGGATGCCGCCGGGAAGAGAGCGGATTTGTACAAAAATGACCGCGAGGAGTATGCCGCAGAAGTAGCTCCGGCACCTACGGTCCGTAGGGATGAGGTCCGTACTTCGGATGATACCGAAAACCGGGACACCGTTCAAAACTTTGGACGTACGGCCGGCTATGTCGGTGTAGGCTTCGGCGTCTTGTCCTTGTTTATGTGGTCCATCATCCTGGGCCCCCTGGCTGCGGTCATCGGCTTTTATGCGTACAGCCAAGGCAGCAAGGTATGGGGCGGATGGGCGATGGGACTCGGCATTTTGGCAACGATCAGCTACTTTGTGCTGGTTCCGTTCGCCCGGTAAATCAAACAGGCATAAAGCGTCTTTGGCCGCTGATGAAGCGGCTAAGGGCGCTTTTTTCTTGTCAGCGTTTTTTGGAAGAGGTCTGGCGCAGGGCGGCGGAATCATGGTAAAATAAATCCAATCCGCATGGACGAGATTATGAGGGAAAAAGAGGTTTGAGACTATGCAAATCGATCCGGCTGCAGCGCAGCAGTTGTTGGCAATGCAGGACAACAGCCGTATTCAAAATAGAGACGAGCTTCTCCAAGACATTATCGAGAATGGCAGCACCTCTGATTTTGGTGTTATTCTGAACCAGCTGCTGGATGACTCCAGCGCGGCAGCAGGAGAAATTGATGCTTCAGTACAGCCGACGGTGCCCGGTGTATCGTGGAGTGACGGCCTGCTGTGGCAGCAGCTGGGAGAGGTGAACGCCTCGCCGGTGACGCACGTTGATGAAGTGTCCAAGCCGGTGCATTCCGGTACCGGTAAATCGACCGCTTACAACGACTTGATTGAACAGGCAAGCCGCAAGTACGGCGTGTCCGAATCGCTAATCAAGGCCGTCATCGAGACGGAGTCCACCTTTAATCCGAATGTCGTGTCTTCTGCGGGGGCCAAAGGCCTGATGCAGCTGATGGACGGCACGGCTCAGGGACTCGGGGTCAGCGATCCGTTCGACCCGGCCCAGAACATCGATGCCGGCACGAAATACCTTTCGTATCAGCTGAGCCGCTTCGGTGGACAAGAAAACATGGCGCTGGCGGCGTACAATGCGGGGCCTAACCGGGTGCTCAAGCTCGGAGTATCGACCGATGCCGAATTGATGCAGCATTTGGACCGGCTTCCTGCAGAAACAAGGAACTATATCCGTAAAATTGCGGATGCCAGGGCAAAATATGAAGGTTAATACCAATCGCATAGCGTTGTAAGTTACGGGATCAAACTCGGGAGAACGGGAAGCGGCTCGATATGAAGCGCTTCTTCCGAAGTTTGATCTCTTTATATTGCTTCGGGTGATCCGTGTAAAGGAGGAAACGTGATGATCTATTGGGACCATGCGGCAAGTACGCCACCCAACGAAGAAGTTATCCAGACGATGGCTGAAGTGATGAGACAGCATTACGGCAATCCTTCATCCATTCACCGGATGGGCGAGGACGCCGCCAAACTAATCAAGCGTTCCCGGGAAGTATGTGCCGCCACCCTTGGCGTTAAGCCAGCCGAGATTATCTTGACTTCGGGCGCAACGGAAGGCAACAATATGGCCATTAAAGGAACGGCCTTTCAATATGCCGGCAGGGGCAAGCACATTATCACGACCGCTACGGAGCATCCGTCCGTTTACGACAGCTGTCTGTACCTACGGGAACACGGATTCGAGGTGACCTTTCTTGAGGTGGACCGGCAGGGCCGGATCCATCCGGACCAGCTGCGCAGCCTGATTCGAAAGGACACCATCCTGGTCAGCATCATGCATGTAAACAATGAGACCGGAGCCGTGCAGCCGCTGGAGGCGGCGGGACGAATCATTAAACAGTGCAATCCGCTGACCCTGTTCCATGTGGACGGTGTTCAGGGCTTCGGCAAGCTGCCTGTCGACCTGCAGGCGTGGCAGGCGGATTTATATACGTTATCCGCACACAAAATCCGCGGTCCCAAAGGAGCCGGCGTACTATTCCGAAAGGAAGGGGTTCAGCTTCACCCGCTGCTGTCGGGAGGCAAGCAGGAGTCCGGCATGCGCTCAGGGACGGAGAATTATCCGGGGATTGTCGCCATGGCCAAAGCGATGCGGATGGCTAAAGAGCAATTGGGGCCATTCGGTGAGCAGGTCGGGGCACTTCGGGACGATTTGCTCGCATTTATCCGAACGGTGCCGGCCCTTGTGCTGAACAGCGACGAAGATGGGGCACCGCATATCGTCAACGTGTCCTTTCCCGGGATGAAAGCCGAAGTCCTGCTGCATTCGCTCGAGGAGCACGGCATGCTGGTGTCCACCAAATCGGCCTGCTCTTCCAAGACGGCGGAGCCAAGCCGTGTCCTGCTTGCCATGGGACGGAGCGAGGATGAAGCCTCCAGCGCGATCAGGATCAGCATGGGGCTTACCAACACCAAGAATGATTTGCAGCAGTTGAAGGACGCGCTTCAGGATGCGGTCAACCGGCTGACGCCTTTAATGACAGGAAGGAATGAAATCCATTGAAATATGATATGCTTCTGCTCCGTTACGGAGAAATTACACTCAAAGGAAAAAACCGGGGGCGCTTCGAAAATGCGGTTATCTCGCATATCCGGTCCATTCTTAAGGATTTTCCCAAAGCGAAAATTCGCAAGGAGTACGGAAGACTATACGTTGAACTGAACGGGGAAGAAGCGGAACCGCTGATTGCCTCGCTCCAAAAAATATTCGGGCTGACGTCGATCAGCCCGGTTGTCGTCAGCTCCACGGAGCTGGATTCCATTTTGGAAACATCTTCGGCATTTCTTGCGCAGATGGACATGGAAGAAGAGGTTACCTTTAAGGTCCATGCCCGGCGAGTCTGGAAGGCTTTCCCGCACTCATCCCATGAAATGAACCATCTGGTAGGTGCGCCGCTGCTGAAGAAGTATCCGCTGTTAAAAGTGAGCATGAAGGATCCCGAGCTCACCTTGCATGTGGAGATCCGCGAGCAGGGAACTTATATATTCTGCCAGACGATTCCTGCCGTCGGCGGATTTCCGCGGGGAAGCAACGGCAAGGCCATGCTGCTGCTCTCCGGCGGAATCGACAGCCCGGTCGCAGGGTGGTCCTCCATGCGCAGAGGGCTCGAAGTGGAGTGCGTTCACTTCTACAGCTACCCGTTTACAAGCCGCCTCGCCAAAGAGAAGGTCATCGAGCTGGCGAAAGTGCTCTCAGGGTATGCAGGGGAGATCAAGATTCATCTGGTGCCGTTTACCGAAGTGCAGACGTCCTTCACCGGTATTGGACAGGACAATTTGATCATTACCCTGATGCGGCGTTCCATGCTGCGGATTGCCGAACTGCTGGCCGAGCGTGAAGGGGCGCTTGCGATTGTCACCGGAGACAGCCTCGGTCAGGTCGCCAGCCAAACCCTGCCAAGCATGAACGTGATCGGCCGGGCGACCGTGCTGCCGCTTCTGCGGCCGCTGATCATGATGGACAAGAACGAGATCATTCGGATTTCGAAGGAGATCGGCACATACGATACCTCGATTCTTCCTTATGAAGACTGCTGCACCCTGTTTGTGCCCAAGTCACCGACGACGAATCCGAATTTGCGGGTCGTCGAGAAGGTGGAGGCGTCGATCGAGAAGCTCCCCGAGCTGATCCACGACGCCTTTGAGCGGACCGAAACGCTGGTGCTGACCAAGGATTATGTGATTGGAGAGGAAGACGAAGCAGGCGGCGTTAACGAGGATTGGTTCTAAGATCAAGATTAGGAAACAAAAAAAGGAGGCTCTTCAATAGAAGAGCCTCCTTTTTTTGACAAGCCGGTAAAAGTACGTTCTAACTATACGAATGTTCGTCCTTCCGTTTTTTCATCGACGCGCGTTTCAGGTATCCGAGGGCGAGAATGGCTATGACTACGATCACGATAAACAGCACCCGCAGGAGCGGATATTCTTCAAAAAACGGAGCAAACCGCTTTTCTTCCGTAATCATGTTGGATGCCGTGTAACCGAGTACGGCCGAACCAAGGTAAATAATCCAAGGAAACTTGTTAATAAGCTTAATAAACAGGGTGCTTCCCCAAACGACAATCGGAACGCTGATGAGCAGTCCGAGAATGACGAGGATGATATTCTGCTGGGCTGCGCCAGCCACGGCGATCACATTGTCCAGCCCCATCGCGGCATCCGCCACAATGATGGTCCGTATAGCTCCCCACAAGGTTTGGCCTGCCTTGATGTCCGTATGATCGTCGTTATCGGCCAGCAGTTTGTACGCGATCCATACGAGCATGACACCACCCAGCGCGAGCAGCCACGGCACTTTCAGCAGCCAGACGACGACGATCGTCGCAATGATGCGGAGCAGGACCGCACCGCCGGTTCCATAAAAAATAGCCTTTTTCTGAGTCGAGGGAGCAAGATTCCTCGCAGCAAGGCCAATTACGATGGCGTTATCGCCAGCCAGTATTAAATCCAAAAAGACGATCTTGATCAAATTGACTAAAAATTCTATTACACTGTCCAAATGAGGTCACTCCTTATTATGACTGTATACGGAGTTCAATAGCAAATCGATTCATTATAGGCTAATTTTTCATGTGAAGTCAAGCATAGCCTGGCCAACTCCCACATAGATGTAGAGTGGGGGTGTTGACCTTTGGAATCGATTTGGCTGCTCATTCAGATCCTTATGATCAATTTGGTCCTAAGCGGTGACAATGCCGTCGTGATTGCTCTGGCGAGCAAGGATCTGCCGGAGAAGCAGCGTAAACAGGCGGTATGGTGGGGAGCGCTCGGCGCTGTCATTCTAAGGTGCTTGTTGACTTTTATTGCGGTCATTCTGCTGAAAGTCCCTTATGTTCAGGCGGTCGGCGGGTTCATGCTCATCTGGATCGCCCTAAATCTGCTGATTGAAAACAAAGATGAACTGCGGCTGAAGGAATCCTCCACGATCTGGAAAGCGGTCAGAACCATTCTCGCGGCGGATTTCATTATGAGCCTTGACAACGTGCTGGCCATTGCCGGACTCGCGAACGGGGATCTCGCGCTGATCGTGATCGGCATTGCGATCAGCATACCGATCGTCGTCTGGGGCAGCAATTTGATCGTCACCTGGCTTCACCGTTTCCCGGTGCTCGTATACATCGGGGCAGGCATTCTAGCCTATACAGCCGGGGAGATGCTCCTCCAGGACCACAAGCTTGGCGCTCTACTCTCCGCCTCTCTGCCGGAATTCCACCATCTCATTCCCGGCGTATTGGCCGGATTGGTGATCGTCTCAGGCGGTATCAAGCAGCGGCTGCTGCGGCCGCGTCCATAAACAGGACAATCTCGTCAAAAGCCGGGTTTAACCCGGTTTTTTTTTCTTGTTATGAACATAAAGAATCGCAATGAATGGATTAAAACGGGCTAGCAGAAGGACCTTTCTTTTGCAGGGTTATTTTGGACGGGAGTGCCTAAAAAATTACAGGCGCAATCTGGTTTTTTTCACAGGTTTCAGATAAACTAAAGATGAAAATATGTCGTTTTTTGCGTATGGCGTAAGGAGCGGCTATAGAGAAGAGGGTGGGAGAATGTCCTCAAGAAACGACTTGAAGCTGGGCCTGTTCATTGTGATCGCTGGGATCGTCATTTTGCTTGGCAAGCTTGGAGTTTTCGGTTTTTTGGGCCGCACGCTGTGGCCGCTGGTCCTTTTGATTCCCGGACTGGTTCTGCATATGCTGTTTTTCGGCAACCGGGCGCGTGCCACGGTGCTTGTACCCGGCGGTATTTTGACGGTGTACGGACTGCTCTTTTTACTGTGCAGCACGATCAGCTGGGGGCTGATGTCTTACTTGTGGCCCGCCCTTCTGCTCGGGATCGCGGTCGGAATGTACGAGTATTACCTGTTTGAAAAGCCGCGTCCATCCTCCCTGCTTCCGGCCTCCGTCATTTTGGGACTGGCCTCGCTGGTGCTGTTCTTCTTCAGCCTTCTTCATACCGCGGTGATCTATATCTTCGCCGTGCTGCTGATCGCATTGGGCGTTTGGCTGATTGCCGGAAGGGGGAAATCCAGAAACCGAAAGTGGAAGAGCGGCTGGTGAATCAAGCCTCTATTTTCTGTAAAACACTTGTTTTTTTCTGAAACTTCATTATAATATAAGGGATGTAGAAGCGTCGGCGCTACCGCCTGACGCTTCATTTGTTGAAAGACTTCGTTACGATTTGAAAGGGAAAGGATCTGGATAAAAGCCATGCATTCAAGAGATCAAATTCGCAACATTGCGATTATTGCGCACGTTGACCACGGCAAGACGACTCTGGTTGACCAGTTGCTGCAGCAATCGGGGATATTCGCCAAGCACGAACATCTGCAGGAACGCGCCATGGACTCCAACGATTTGGAGCGCGAACGCGGCATTACCATTCTGGCCAAGAACACGGCCATTACGTATAAAGATTTTCTGATTAACATTGTGGACACCCCGGGGCACGCCGACTTCGGCGGCGAGGTGGAACGGATTATGAAGATGGTCGACGGTGTACTTCTCGTCGTTGACGCATATGAAGGCTGTATGCCTCAGACCAAATTCGTGCTCCGCAAAGCGCTTGAGGCGAATCTGACGCCGATCGTCGTCGTCAACAAGATTGACCGTCCGGCGGCCCGTCCGGCCGAAGTTATCGACGAAGTACTCGACCTCTTCATCGAGCTTGAAGCAAACGACGACCAGCTGAACTTCCCGGTCGTTTACGCTTCGGCGCTGAATGGAACCTCGAGCCTGGACCCGGACAAGCAGGACGACAACATGCTGGCCCTGTATGAAACGATTACCGAGCACATTCCTTCTCCGACGGAGAAGGTCGATGAGCCGCTTCAGTTCCTCGTTACACTGATGGACTACAATGAGTATCTTGGACGGATCGCGATCGGCCGGGTCAACCGCGGCGTGATCAAGCAAGGTCAATCGGTTACGGTCATCATGCGCGACGGCAAGAGCAAAACCGCCCGGATCGAGAAGCTGTTCGGCTTCCAGGGACTGAAGCGCGTGGAGCAGGAAGAAGCCGGAGCGGGCGATATCATCGCCATCGCCGGAATCAAGGACATCAATATCGGAGAAACGATCGCCGATCCGAACCATCCTGAAGCGCTGCCGGTTCTTAAGATCGACGAGCCGACGCTCCAGATGACTTTCCTGGTCAACAACAGTCCGTTTGCCGGCCGCGAGGGCAAGTGGGTAACGTCCCGTAAGCTGCGCGAGCGTCTGATGAAGGAGTTGGAGACCGATGTCAGCCTACGCGTAGAAGAAACGGACAGCCCGGATGCGTTTATCGTGTCGGGACGCGGCGAGCTTCACCTCGGCATCCTGATCGAGAATATGCGCCGCGAAGGATACGAGATGCAGGTTTCCAAGCCTGAAGTCATCGTCAAGGAAATCGACGGCGCCAAGATGGAGCCGATCGAGCGCCTTCTGATCGACGTGCCTGAAGAGAGCATGGGCGCGGTCATGGAAAGCCTCGGTTCCCGCAAGGCCGAAATGGTGAACATGGTCAACACCGGCAGCGGACAGGTGCGCCTGGAGTTTCTGATTCCCGCACGCGGCCTGATCGGTTACCGCACGCATTTCCTGACGCTGACCCGCGGTTATGGCGTCATGAACCATGCCTTTGACAGCTACGGCCCGCTGCACAGCGGTCAGGTCGGCGGACGCCATCAGGGCGTGCTGGTTTCCAGCGAAACCGGAACGAGCACCTTCTACGGCATGATGGGCGTTGAAGACCGGGGCATCCTGTTCCTGGAGCCGGGAACCGAAATTTATGAGGGCATGATCGTCGGTGAGCATACGCGCGATAACGACATCATCGTTAACATCTGCAAAGAAAAGCAGCTGACAAACGTGCGTTCCGCGACGAAAGATGATACAGTAAAAATGAAGACGCCTCGTCTATTCTCACTTGAACAGGCGCTTGAATATTTGAATGACGATGAGTATTGTGAAATCACGCCGAAATCGGTTCGTCTGCGCAAGAAGATTCTGAACAAGAGTGAGCGCGAACGTGCCGAGAAGCACCGCAAGATGGCCGAAGCCAACATGTGATCCGGGTAAGGTCCTCACCTCATTTCTGGAAGGAGTGAACTGTCCGTGCAAGCTTGGTTAGCAGCGCATCCGATTATCTCCTATATTATCATCTTTGTGCTGATCACCTACGTATACAACAAGGTGTTTCGGGTCAAACAGAAGCTTCCGCTTCTCAAAGAGATTCTGCTGTACATTCTGATGGCTATCGGCTCCGGAATGCTGCTGATTTTTCAGCACGACAAGCTTCCGATCATTCAATGTCTGCTTGTCGCGGTAGCTCTGATGTTCACGGTGCGCATCCGCTACTTCGTGGAAGCGCGGCAGAAGAAGAAAGCCGAAGCGGCTGCCAAGCGGGTCTAACGCGCCCGCTGTGGCCCGGCTCTTGCAACATTACGAAGGTTGTCATCGTTTATAGAGAGATTACCTCAAAATAAATGAAAAAGGTGTTTGAGATGAGTCCCAGCAATACGAGTCTACCTCCAAGATCTCAGGGCGGCACCCCGAAAGGGAAAGTGCCTCCAAAGAAGAAAAAGAAAAAGAGCGGGTTCAAAACGTTTTTGAAATTCGTACTGATTCTGATTATATTAGCTGTACTCGCCGCAGCGGGATACGCGGGATATTTGTACTATAAAGCGGATCATGGCGTACTGGACACGGGTGTGGATGCACCGGTCGCTCCTTCCCAATCCGCCAAGGTCAAGCCGATTACGATGCTGCTGCTTGGAACGGACTATCGTCCGGAGACGAAGACGCACCTGTCTGACGTCATCATGATCGCCGCCTTTAACCCGGACACGAAATCGGCAACGCTGGTCTCGGTTCCGCGTGATACAAAGATCGAGCTGAAGGGTTACCGTGAAAATAAGGCCAACGCCTATTATCCGAATTTCCTGGCCGACGAGAAGGAATCCGGGATCAAGGCGACCGATGAGATGAAGACGATGTTCTCCAAGTATTTGGACATCGATATCGATTACGTGACGGTGCTGAATTTCCAGGCCTTCCGCGATGCGGTAGATGCGCTTGGCGGAGTTGACGTGACAGTCGACAAGAACATGTGCTACCGGGATAAAGCCGACGGAACGGACATCAACCTGAAGAAGGGTGAGCAGGAACTGAACGGGAAGCAGGCGCTCGATTTCGTGCGCTACCGGAAGTCCAACTGCCGTCCGAAGACGGACGCTTCCGACGATTTTGACCGCAACCGCAGACAGAACGAAGTTCTTCATTCCCTGATCGACAAGATGCAGACGTTCAAAGGCGTCACGAGCCTGGGCGGAGTGCTGGATGCCATGGATAACAACATGGAAACCGACGTCGAGAAGGATCAATTGAAGAACATGATTGCAGCCTATTGGAAAATTAAAAAAGAAGACGTCAAATTCATGCCGATTACCGGCAACTGGAAAAGCCCTTACGTGTATGTAGACGATGACGAGCTGGATAAAGCAAAGCAGGCATTGAAGGACGAGCTTGCCGGCAAGACCGCCGTGGAAGCCGGTACTTCAGCGGATGAAAGCTCAAATCCGTAAAGTTGGGTGCAAGTTTTGGGACGACATATAATATACTAGAGTACAATGGAACCTGTACAGGAGGTCAGTGCGATGTCCGAGACGGTTACGAAGTGGACTCCGATATATGAAATGCAACGTCAACCAGCCGTGAATCCGTCTGTGCCGACTTCTGCTGAATCCGGTGTATGTTTTGACGCGCCATGCAAAAAAAGCCTAGTGATCTGATCACTGGGCTTTTTTCTTATTGCAAAATTTGTTGATTCGGCTGGAATTTCGCCTGTCCTATGCTTAGCGGGTTGGGCTCGGCGAAGAAGGGCTGTTCTGACGCGATTTGACATCGCGCGGGAGCTGCGGCACAATCCGGCCGACAATGTCCGCCAGTTCGGAAGCGAATCCCGATACGGGTTCCCCTTTTTGAATATGCTGACCGATTTCGGCAATCCGGCTGGACAAATCCATATCGGCCGTCACGAGGGCGTTTTTGCCCCGGGGATCCTTTTTGAGTGCTTCGGCAACCGTATATTTGATGGTACCGACGCGGGAACGCGTCAAATCGCCGTCTACGTCGATGCCTACAACGGCAGTATTGCCCATCACGACAGCATGCGCTTTTTTCACACCGTTTACCTTTTCGGCGATATTTTCCAAATGGTCTTTCAAAGCCAGGTCCGTTGTATCTTCTGCAGAACGCACGGCCGTGTTTCCTGCAGACCGGAGTGAAAGACGATGATGGTCGCCGGTTGAGGCGGCTGTCGGCCCCTGTTGACTTTGAGGAGAGGGTGATGCAGTGTTCTGATGATTACAACCGCTCAGTAGAGCCATAGTTAACACAACGAGCAAAAACATTCTCATATGTGATCGTCCTTTCCAGGTCATAAATTGGCATGACGGGTTGTAACTTAGGATGTCCATGACGAAATAATTTATGTGTTTATTATGAGTTCAGTGGAGGGAGAAAGTATGAGAAAGATATTTGTACTGGATACCAATGTGCTGCTGCATGATCCCCGGGCGATATTTGCGTTTGATGAACATGAAGTCGTGATTCCGGCCGTCGTTCTGGAAGAAATAGACTCCAAGAAACGGAATGCCGACGAAATCGGGAGAAATGCGCGGACGGTGTCCCGCCTGCTGGACGGATTGAGGGAAAACGGCGGCCATTTGCACAGCGGGGTGCTTCTGGAAAACGGGGGCAGCCTGAAAGTGGAGCTGAATCACCGCAGTTTTGTCAAAGTACAAGAAATGTTCGGCGAAATGTCCAATGATAACCGTATTTTGGCAGTCGCCTTAAATTATCATCTGGAGGAGCAGGGCAAGGAGGAACCGACGTCGGTAGTGCTGGTGAGCAAGGATGTGCTCGTTCGCATCAAGGCGGACGTGCTTGGTCTTGTGACCCAGGATTACTTGTCCGACCGCATCGTAGGCCCCGGAGACCTGTATACCGGATATTCTACGCTTAAGGTGCATCCTTCCATCATCGACGAGTTCTATTCGTACCGTTTTTTGTCCATTAAGCCGCTGCAGCTGCCTTACCCGCTGTATCCGCATGAATTTGTCATCCTAAAAGACGAGATGGGGAGCACGAAATCGGCCTTGCTGAAGGTGAATGCGGATGCGCTCCGGTTGGAGCCGCTCTTCTTGAGCAATGAGTCCGTGTGGGGAATCAGCGCGCGCAATGCGCAGCAGCGCATGGCACTGGAGCTGCTCCTTAACGACGATATTCCGATCGTAACGATTACCGGAAAGGCCGGTACGGGCAAAACGCTGCTTGCCTTGGCAGCCGGCCTGATGAAGGTCGAAGACGAACATAAATACAAAAAACTGCTGATCGCAAGGCCGGTCGTTCCGATGGGCAAGGATATCGGTTATCTGCCCGGAGAGAAGGAAGAGAAGCTCCGTCCGTGGATGCAGCCGATTTACGACAATCTGGAGTTTTTGTTTGATACGAAAAAGTCGGGCGATATCGATAAAATTTTAATGGGTCTGGGCAGCATCCAGGTGGAGGCACTCACCTATATCCGCGGACGGTCCATCCCCGGCCAGTTTATCATCGTGGACGAAGCCCAAAACCTTTCCCGCCACGAAGTGAAAACGATCGTCTCTAGGGTAGGGGAGGGCAGTAAAATTATCCTGATGGGGGATCCCGAGCAGATCGATCACCCTTATTTGGATGCATCGAGCAACGGCCTGTCGTATATCGTGGAAAAATTCAAACAGGAAGGGATCAGCGGGCACATCACCTTGGAGAAAGGCGAGCGCTCCAAGCTGGCCCAGCTCGCAGCCGATTTACTGTGATCTCATAAGCCGGTACTATTTCCCGAGAAATGATATCACGATCTTCCATCGCATAAAGAAATCCCCCTTGTCCGGTTCATTGGAGCCGGCTGGGGGCTTTTTTTGAAGATATAGTATAAGTTCCGGAGCCTCCGTTTCCTGATCTTGCAAGAAAAACTTCCGCTGCACGCGGTCTGTCAGGTACGTCTTTCTTTAGTTTAACAATTGCAGGCAGCGGACCAAATATATTCGAATTACAATAAAGACAGTTACAGGCGTTGTTTGCTGTCCTTTCGTAGGGCTCGTCGGCGTATTTCTGACAGTCAGTTATACATTCCCAGAAAAAAATAGGACAAGCGCCCTATGAATTTGCTAAAATATTGTATAAGTATTGTGAGGGGAGGCCTAGAGACTTGAGGCGGAAAAATTACTGGCTCTTGTTTGCCATTTTGCTGCTCTCTTTAACCGCTTTATCCCAGGGGCAAGATTTGTCACAGACCCCACCGGGTCATGAAGAGGAAGACGACGCGTCTCTATTTCCACAGCCTTCCACACAAGAGCGAACGTCCCAATCCCCCATCCGGGTCACCGTTCACCTGAGCGATGAGGATTTTAAGCAGCTCGAGGAGCTGAATCATACATATGTCACCGACACCGGAGCCACGGTGGAATTGAACAACATCCCGGACGCCGATGCGTACCTTCAGATGACCTCCGCCCTGGCCGTAGGGGAAGGCCCCGATGTCATGCTCATCAACAGCTCGTGGGTCCGCCCGATGGCTTCCCGCGGTTACCTGCTGCCCGTCGAATTCTATACAAGCAATCGTGCGGATAGTGATACCCTGAACCCGCTGCTGCAGGAGGTAGAATGGAATGGCTACCAGTGGGGAACACCCGCCGACATGGATCCTTATGTGCTGGCATGGAATAAAGAAGCGCTAAATTCGCTTGGAATGAAGGATATTCCAGGTGATATCAGCAGCTGGAAGGAGCTGCTTGGCAAGGCGAAGGGCCGCGGTCATCAACAGCTGCTGGAGATTTCGTCCGGGGACGGCTATGATGCTGCAGCTTTGATGGGAGCACTGGGCACCGATCCGCTAAGCCCGAGTCAGGTATCCCTGGACTGGATCGACAAGGCTCGTGCTTTCATGCAAATGGATCAGGTCGACCAGGGCGCTGACGAAGCCCAGCTTTCGCTAACCATTTCCGCCGTATCGGAAGCGGCGAAGACTCAGACGGCAAATACAGAACTGCGCATGCCAGAGCAGCTGTACGCCATTTATCCGTCCCTCCTGCGCAGCCGCAGCTACGCCGTATCGGCGGGATCACAGCATGCCAAGGAAGCGGCCGAGTGGATTGCATATATGGGCTCGGCAGTCGTTCAGCAGGAATGGTACCAGGCTACGGGTAAACTTCCGGCGCTGAAGAGCCTGTACGACGATACGGTATTCAATCCGGCCGGTCTGCCGTTCCATCTCAACTCCCTGCTTCAGACGGCGGGTACCGATAAGGACACAGGCAGGCTGCAGGCGAAGTGGGATGTGTTTGTCAAAGCATCAGGCGATTATATTGCGGGCAGATCTACGGCCGTAGATTACGTGGAGGCTGTAGGAGGGGAAGCCGGAGGAAGCTGATCCGTTATTCGCGGGCGGCCCGTCTCCGGCTTTTTTGTAATTACATGGACAGCTTAAGCGTGACATGGAGGTTTTTATCCGTACTTTTCACCTCGGTCGCCTTCACGAAGGAGACGATTTGCTGCGGATAAAATCCCAAATCGAACTCTTCCTCCATTTGGCGGCATGTCGTATCAGGCAGTTCATAACCGTTAAATACGAGCTTATCCACATGGAACATGATGGCGTTCTGCGGCTGCTCCTCGACGCTATAGTGGCCCCGAACCTCAAGGGACAGCGTGCCGCTTTGGCCGGAGGCCGTGATCTCGTCTTCGCCAAAGTGAAAGGCAAACTGCTTGAACAGATCGTTTTTGGACCTGAGGAAAGCGTTCAGATCGTCCTCCTTGATATCGATATTATAGGTCGTTCCGTTGGTACGGATCGCCCCGTCCTGATTCTGGATGAACTCCGGAAGGTCGTTCATGGCTGAGGCCAGCGCGTCGAAATAGGTTTTTACCTCGTCTAGCCCGACATTTTCCCAATAAAGCGTAAATTCCTCGATCATTTTCTTAAGCGCTTCCGGATCGCTGCTGGCGGCGATTCCTTGATCGACCTTTTGCTGCAGGGCCGATACCCGTGCCCGCTGCTCAATGAGATTGGATTTCATCTCTTCCAGATCGGCCGTCTTTTTCTCCATGGCCAGCTTCGTGTTTTTAATCTCCGTGTACTCCGATTGATACGCGTCAAGAACCGAGCGGTCATGCTCCATGATCATTTCGTAGACGTCATACATATGAATGAGGCTGCCCAAGTCTTTGGCGGACAGCACAGCAACGAGCAGGCCTTCCCTTTCCCCCATGTAATAAGAACGAATCACGGCTCCCGCGCGGCTCTGCTGATCCTGGATCTGAAGCAGCTTGTTTTCCAGCTGCCCGGACAGCTTGTTCACCTCCTGCTGAACGGTCTGCTGCTGCGCGGTGATCCGCTCAATCTCCCGGTCGATTTCCACAACAGACAGACTGTTCTGCAATATTTCGCGGTCGTCTGTGCTGGCGCCGGCGGACGGATCCGCCCGAAGTTCGTGTACGGGACGGAGCAGCGACAGGCAGAGCATCGGCAGAAGCAGGCAGAGGATTCGCAGGCGTCGTTTGTAAGGCTTCAATGGATTTGATCCCTCCCCCATGGTTGTCCATTGTAAATATATGATTCAACGGTAAAAAATATCATCTCTCTTGGAGCCTGTCAGATTAAGCAAGCTCAGATAACCCCGGCATGCGGATTCAGATGGTTTGCAGTGCCCCGATAAAAAATCTGCAAAGCGAAAAAAAAGCGACCCGGCATTGGATGTCGGATCGCTTTCTTTGGGTTCTCTAATGATCGGATTAAAGCGGTAATCCCATTTTGAATACTGTCCAATAGCTGAAACCGGTAAACGTCACGATCATATAGCCCCAGAAGAGAAGAATGTAAGTTCTCTCCGTAAATTTCAGATACCCCAAGATGACGAAAAATGCGGTCTGTACGAAGAACAACAGAGCCATCTCGACCATGTTGCCGGCATATGCCATAAGCCCGATTGCGAGCGTAAAGAACCCGAGTACTCGAAACATGCGTGCCACGTTATATCCCCCTCTCCTTATGTACGGTCATAGCTAAGCTACGTATCATTATATCGTTAACCCAAAATTGTGTAAACGAAAAAGTTGTTTTTATTATTGTGGTCCCATGAAGACAAAGTATACATTGCCATTCATCGGCAAATTTCCAATATGAGGGTATGAGCACTTTGCAAATTGGCAATACAATTTAGTATCAAATAGATTCTATGAACTCTATGAGAAGCATAGAAATGAAAATAAGCAGCTGTTATACCTTATTCAGTACCCGGTAAACAATCCGGTTATGGAGACGGGTTATTTTAGGATGTTGTTAGGAGGGTTTTGTTGCATGACAGCAGTTAGACAAGATGCATGGAGCAGCGAGGATGACCTTATTTTGGCGGAAGTAACCTTAAGGCATATCCGGGAAGGAAGCACTCAGTTGGCCGCTTTTGAGGAAGTGGGCGAAAAAATCGGAAGGACGGCGGCAGCCTGCGGATTCCGCTGGAACAGCTGTGTCCGTAAAAAGTATGAGGAAGCGATCAGCCTGGCCAAGACGCAGCGCCAGAAACGGAGCTACTATAAGAAGCAGCCGGCAAATTCGGGAATTCAGGTGGCCGGTTTAGGTCTGACCGAGTCGGAGGCGGGTTATTACAAAGTGGAGGGAGCCAGTGAAGAGACGCTCTCCATCGATGCGGTCATCCGCTTTTTGAAACAGTGGAAAGGGAGCCTCCAGGAAAACGGGCGCCAGCTGAAAATGCTGGAGAAGGAGCTCCGTGAAAAAGAAGAAGAGCTGAACAATTTGAGAAGGGTCAACGAGCGGCTCTCCCGTGAGGTCAGTGAAGTCCAGACCGATTACAGGGTCGTTAATGACGACTACAAAGCGCTTATTCAAATTATGGACCGGGCACGGAGGCTTGCCTTTTTGAACGAAGAGGATGAGGAATTGAAATCGCGGTTCAAGATGGATGCCAACGGCAATCTGGAGCGGATTGAGTAAAAGCAATACAAAACGATGCAATGCAGATCCCGTGCGGATGCGTGAAGTTTGCGCAAACCGAACGGGTTTTTTCGTGCGTGTAAGCCTAATGTGATTCCGTATGCGCTATAATAGGGACACGGAAAGTAACCATTGGACACGGAGGATAGGCTAATGTTGATCGATATTGTGGGCGCGGGTTCACTCGGACTGCTGTTCGGGGGAAAATTGGCCAGGTCCGGCAGCCGGGTACGGATCTGGAGCCGCAGCGCCGGGCAGGCAGAGCAGCTCCGCCATACCGGCATTCATATTGCCAAAGACGGTGATCGAAGATTGAAGGTAGACCCCGCGAAGTTCCAATCCGGTACAATCGAACAGCTCGGACAAACTTGGGAGACGAAACCGGGGGATTATGTGCTTGTCATGACCAAACAAAAGGATACGGAGGCGGTATGCCGCTATTTATCCCAAATCAGGCTTCCGCAAGGACACAGCCGGCCGGTCCTCGTTTGTTTTCAAAACGGCTACGGGCATATGGACAGGCTGGAGGCGATACTGCCCGAATGGGATATGCTGGCCGCGGTGACGACCGAAGGAGCAAAGAGAACATCGTATACGGAAGTTTTGCACGCGGGATCAGGGGACACATGGATCGGCGAGAGCGGTACGGGACATGTCCGCAAGGAGGCTGGCAGCCGGTGGTTAAATCTTGTTCAGGCCCTTAAACAAGCAGGATTTTACCCGGTATTGTCGAATGACATCGATAACATGATATTTCGTAAATTGCTGATCAATGCGGTGATCAACCCGCTGACCGCACTCTGGAGGATTCCGAACGGTGAGCTGCTGGGAAGCCCGGCGAGGATGAAACTGATGAAGGAATTGTATGAAGAGACTATAGCGGTTTACGACGCATGCGGAATTCAGTATGAAGATGACATGTGGGATCAAATATTGAAGGTGTGCAGGGCAACTTCCGGGAATACTTCGTCCATGCTGAAGGATGTGCTTGCCGGTACGCCGACGGAAATCGGCTGGATTAATGGAAGCATTGTGGACATGGCGCTGAAGGCGGGGGTTCTGGCCCCTGTCAACGAGCTGGTGACCCGGCTTATCGAAGGATTAATCGCAGAGGAGGAGTGAGGAATCATGGATTTCTTGAGAAATTCATTTATTTTTTTGAGCATCCTTCCGTTTTTCCCGTTTTTGCTCGTGTATTTAGGAGGATATTACTGGCGGAAAAACACCAGAAACCGCGCACTGCTGCTGGCTATGGACGTCACCACTTTATTCTTGATCTTTTCCGTTGCGGCGCTGTTCAACAATACGTTCCATACCAGGTTCGGTTTTTATTTGATCCTCTTGTTTATGCTCATCGCGGTGGGGTTGATCGGCGGGGCCCAGAACCGGCTCAAGGGCAGGATCGATGCCAGGAAAATCGCCAAAGTCGTATGGAGAATGTCTTTTATGCTCATGAGCGCAAGCTACATCATATTTACATTAATCGGTATTTTTAAATACATAATACAGACTGGAGCCTAATATTTTACAATTTTAATCAACAAAAAGACAGGGAAAACCTTTGTTTTTCGCCGTTTGTCACAAGAAAGTAAAATTTTCATGTTTTTCTGTGTAGATTTTTTTGACCACTGGTTGTATAATTTCTAACCATACACATAATTAATTTACCTTTAGGGGGAACAGTTAATGAAAAGGAAAAGCCTGCTCATGATTCTGACGCTGATCCTCGTTGTTGGTACTGTACTTGCTGGGTGCGGTTCCAAGAATGACAATGGCGGCAGCACGGCTAGCGGTGGCGACAAGGGAAGTTCGTCGGCTGCTAAAGAACAAGTACTTCACATTAACCTGAGCGCTGAGCCGCCGACTTTTGACCCGGCGCAAGCCCAGGACACTCAAGCTAACACCGTACTGAAAATGATGTACGAAGGCCTTGTGCGTATCGACAAGGATAACAACCCGATTCCGGGTGTGGCCGAGAAGTGGGATGTTTCCTCCGACGGTCTGAAGTACGTGTTCCACCTGCGTAAAGACGCGAAGTGGAGCAACGGCGACCCTGTAACGGCAAAAGACTTCGTCTTCGCTTGGGAGCGGGTTTTGAATCCGGCTACAAGCCCAGCACCGCCTTACGCCTATCAGCTTTATTACATTAAAGGCGTAGAAGATTACAACACCAAGAAAATTACCGACTTCAGCCAAGTTGGCGTCAAAGCGACGGATGACAACACGCTGGAAGTAACGCTGAACAATCCGACTCCTTATTTCCTGGGTCTGACTTCGTTCTACACGCTCTATCCTGTTCATCAATCGGTGAAAGACAACGACAAATGGGCAACCGATCCGAAGTTGATGATTACGAACGGTCCGTTCACGCTCACAACCTGGACAACCGGTCAGAAGATCGAAGTAACCAAAAACGCAAACTACTGGGATAACCAGAACATCAAGTTGACCAAGGTGACGATGTCGCTGTCCAACAGCAGCGCAACGGAACTGTCCAGCTATAAGGCAGGCCAGCTTGACTATGCAGGTAACCCGAACGGAACGATTCCTACGGACCAAATGCCTGCCGTGAAGAACGAGCTGAAGGACGAGCTCGATTTGAAACCGATCGGAAGTATTTACTACTACGTGTTTAACACGACAGCGAAACCGTTTGACAATGTGAAAATCCGCAAGGCGTTCTCGATGGCCATCAGCCGTCAGGATATCGTCGATAAAGTAACGATGAGTGAAGAAACACCTGCGTTCGGATTCGTGCCGCCAGGTATTACCGGTGACAAAGGCGAATACCGCACTGAGTTCAAGGACGACTTCTTCACCGAAAATATGGAAGAAGCCAAGAAGCTGCTTGCTGAAGGCATGCAGGAAGAAGGATACACAACGCTTCCTCCAATCACTTTGATCTACAACTCCGATGATAAGCACAAGAAAATCGCGCTTGCCGTAGCGGATATGTGGAAGAAGAACCTTGGCGTTGAAGTGAAGACCGAGAACCAAGAGTGGGGCGTGTTCCTCAAGAACCGTCAGAATCTGAACTACCAAGTCGCACGTGCCGGCTGGAGCCCGGACTACAACGATCCGATGACGTTCTTCGATCTGTGGACTTCGACCAGCGGCAACAACGATTCCGGCTTCAAAAACAAAGAGTATGATGCTTTGATCAAAGACGCATTCTCTACGCCGGACACAGCAAAACGTATGGAAGACTTCAAAAAGGCTGAAACGATGATCATTAAAGATCAGCAGATCGTCCTGCCGATTTACTACTATACAAACGTCGCCTTGATCAAACCGAATCTTAAAGGCGTTGTGATCGACTATGCCGGTCAAGTAGACTTCACAAGAGCTTATTTCGAATAAATTTCGAATAGTCTAACAAAAGCAGCTTAGCTTGATAAATACTGTTCGGGATATATATGTGGAGCTTCCATATATATCCCGTTTTTTTTGCTTAGTATATATCTTTACCAAGGGTTTCTTTAATTTGAAATATATAGCATGGACAAATAGATTCGGAGTTCTTTAAAATTAACATATGACCCCGCGGTAGTTGGAGGTCATATGGTATGAAGAGTTTAGCGGGGAGGGTAAATCGGACATGGTACGTTACGTACTGAGCAAGTTTTTCTATATGCTGGTATCGCTGTTTATTTTGATATCGGCTACATTTTTTCTGATGAAGGCCATTCCTGGTAACCCTTTTATGTCCGAGAAAAATGTACCGCCTGAAATCCAAGCCCGGCTGATGGAACAGTATGGATTGGACAAGCCGGTATATCAGCAATACTTCAAATACTTGGGGGATATTGCAACAGGTGATCTGGGGATTTCCATGAAACATCAGAACCAGGAGGTAGGGGGCATCATTCTGCAGACCTTCTCTGCATCCCTGAAACTGGGTATCTTTGCCATCATTATTTCCGTAATTGTCGGTGTACTCCTCGGCATGCTCGCCGCGCTGTACCACCGAAAGCTTATTGATAATATCGCTATGGTGCTGGCGGTGCTCGGCATCGCCGTTCCGAGCTTCGTGCTGGCATCGCTGATCCAGTATCTGTTTGCCCAGAAGCTGGGCTGGTTTAACGTCATGGGCTTTGACGGTCCGCTCGACTACGTTCTGCCGGTCGCCGCGTTGTCGGCGCAGCCGATTGCCTTTATCGCCCGCTTGACGCGCTCTAGCATGCTCGAAGTGCTGCATGCGGATTACATCAAGACAGCCAAGGCCAAAGGCCTTAACTGGATGACTATTATGTTCAAGCACGTGATCCGTAACGGCATTTTGCCGGTGGTCACTTATATCGGACCGATGACCGCCAACGTCATTACGGGTTCCGTCGTCATCGAGCAAATCTTCGGGATCGGCGGAATCGGTAAAGTATTCGTCGACTGTATCACCAATCGGGATTACACGATGATTATGGGCGTGACGATTTTCTACGGCGTTCTGCTGATGCTGGCCCGTTTCATCACCGATATCGTGTACGTGCTGGTTGATCCGCGCATTAAATTAACCGGCGGGAAGGAGGGCTAACGATGGCTGTACAGGATCCAACCTTGATGAATAACAACGTAGAGCTGACGCCCGAAGACTTCCGGAAAATCGGTACCGATGAGAAAGAGGCTGAAATCATTCAGCGGGAAAGTATTTCGGCGTGGAGAGACGCTTGGCAGCGTCTTCGTAAAAATAAACTCGCCATGGCGAGCCTGGTCGTTCTCATCTTGATCATTCTGGCTGCGATTATCGGCCCGATCATTTCGAAATTCGATTCGGCCACCAACGATTTGCTGGCCACGAACCAGCCTCCTTCCAAGGAGCACTGGTTCGGCACCGATGACTTGGGCCGGGATATGTTCGTCCGGACATGGATGGGCGCCCGCATTTCCTTGATCGTCGGTCTCGCTGCCGCACTTATCGACCTCTTGATCGGTGTCATTTACGGCGGCATCATGGGTTATTTCGGTGGACGCGTCGACGCTATCATGAACAAGTTTTCCGAGATTTTGTATTCCATTCCTTATATGCTGGTCACGATTCTGCTGCTCGTCGTCTTTGAGCCGAGTATCGGTACGATTATCCTGGCGCTGACGATTACCGGCTGGATCAACATGTCGTGGATCGTTCGCGGTGAAATCATGCAGCTGAAGAACAGGGAGTACGTTCTTGCCTCCCGTTCCATGGGCGCAGGCTCCGGCCGGCTGTTGTTCCGCCACCTGCTGCCGAACGCGGTTGGTCCGATCATCGTCACCTTGACGCTGTCCGTACCGAACGCGATTTTCTCGGAAGCCTTCCTGAGCTTCCTCGGTCTGGGTGTCCGGGCACCGATCGCTTCCCTCGGTTCGATGGTTAACGATGCCCTGACCGGATGGATGTACTACCCATGGCGGATGCTGTTCCCGGCCATTCTGATCAGTTTGACAATGCTCGCATTTAACATTTTCGGTGATGGCCTCCGCGATGCGCTCGATCCGAAATTGAAATAACAGGAGGTGAGATCATGGAGCCGATTTTACAAGTAAAAGACCTGCATGTATCCTTTCACGTCAAAGGCGGCGAAGTCAAAGCCGTCCGCGGCATGAATTTTGAAATAGGCAGAGGAGAAACGGTGGCGATCGTCGGTGAGTCCGGCAGTGGTAAAAGTGTGACCGCGCAGACGATCATGCGCTTGATCCCGTCCCCTCCTTCAGACATCAAGAGCGGTCAGATTATTTTCCAAGGCGACGATATTCTGAAGAAAACCAATAAAGAAATGGAAGCGATCCGCGGGAAAGACATCGGCATGATTTTCCAGGATCCGATGACTTCCCTGAATCCGACGATTAAGGTCGGCAAGCAAATTACCGAGGTTCTGATCAAGCACCAAAAGCTGTCTTCCGCCGAAGCGAAAGAGCGCGGTCTGGAAATGCTGAAACTAGTCGGCATCAAGAACCCGGAAGAACGCTTCAACCAGTACCCGCACGAGTTCTCCGGCGGTATGCGCCAACGCGTCATGATTGCGATCGCATTGGCCTGCCGCCCGGCACTCCTGATCGCCGATGAACCGACGACGGCGCTGGACGTGACGATCCAGGCGCAGATCATGGACGTTATGAAGGATATGCAGCAGAAGCTCGGAACTTCCATTATCCTCATCACGCATGACCTCGGCGTCGTGGCCGGCATGTGTGACCGCGTGATCGTCATGTACGCCGGTGAAGTGGTAGAGACGGGGACGAAGTGGGAGATTTTTAAAAACCCGCAGCACCCGTACACGAAAGGCCTGCTGCGTTCGATGCCGCGTCTGGACCAGAAGAAGGGCGAGCCGCTTATTCCGATTATCGGTACGCCGCCGGACCTCATCAAACCGCCGGTCGGCTGCGCATTCTGCGCCCGCTGCGATGAAGCGATGAAGGTGTGCGAACGGATCAATCCGGGAGCGACGGTATTCAGCGACACCCAAATGGCGCGCTGCTGGAATCTTCATCCGATGGCCAAGGAGGTTCAATCGTCATGAAAGAGAACCATTTGATCGAAGTCGAAGGCCTCAAGAAATACTTTAACGTCGGCGGCGGCAAGGTCGTCAAAGCTGTGGACAACATTAATTTTTTCATCCGTGAAGGCGAAACGCTCGGCATGGTTGGCGAATCGGGCTGCGGGAAGTCGACCGCGGGCCGCACGATTCTCCGCCTGTACGAGCCGACCGCCGGCAGCGTAAAGTTTAACGGCACGGATATTTACAAGCTGTCGCCTTCCAAGATGAAAGCGATGCGCCGCGACATGCAGATGATTTTCCAGGATCCGTACGCTTCCTTAAACCCGCGGTTTACCGTGTCGGACATTATCGGCGAAGCGCTGGATATCCACAACCTGGCCGGCAGCCGCAAAGAGCGGAAGAAGCGCGTAGAGGAATTGCTGGATATGGTCGGTCTGAATCCGGACCATGCCACCCGTTATCCACATGAGTTCTCCGGCGGTCAGCGTCAGCGGATCGGGATTGCCCGTGCGCTTGCCGTTAATCCGAAGTTCATTATTTGCGACGAGCCGATCTCGGCGCTGGACGTGTCCATCCAGGCACAGGTCGTCAACCTGCTGAAGGATTTGCAAGACCGGCTTGGGCTGACCTATCTGTTCATTGCCCACGACCTGTCGATGGTCAAGCATATCAGTGACCGCGTAGCGGTGATGTACCTGGGCAAAATGGTAGAGCTGGCCGACAGTGAGGAACTGTACGCCAATCCGATTCACCCGTATACGAAAACGCTCCTCTCGGCGATTCCGATCCCGGATCCCGAAGTGGAGGAAAACAAGAAGCGGATCTTGATGAACGACGAAAATTCGGGTCCGATTCACTCCGCCAAAGGCGGAGATGCAGCGGATCAGGAAGACACGAGACTTGTGGAAGTTTCTAAAGGCCATTGGGTCGCTGCCCCATATGCCTAAGCTTTATCAGCTTTACCGCCGGGTGATCCCGGCGGTTTTTTGTTTGCTTTGACGGATACAACAACATTGGTTACAATCAAGAAAGATTGCGGTAGTATAAAGTAAGCACGGAAGTGATTGGGCACAGAATAGGAGGCATACCCATGAATGTGGTTTCCGACTCACTCAAGAGCGGTTCGGCTCTTGCAGATGATTATATAAACCGTTTTAGCGAAGTACAGCCTTTATACGGTGAAGATTTTCGCGATGAAGCAAGCTGGCTGAAGCGAGTGGAATGGCTTGACGAATCAGAGTCCGGCCGGGTTAACCGGGCCGAATTGGCAGAAGTTTTACGGCGGTATAACAGCCGCCACAATAACCATCAGGCGGTACATAATTCACTGGATTTACTGGCGAAGGAAGGAACGCTGGCCGTGGTGGGGGGACAGCAGAGCGGACTGTTTACCGGTTCGCTGCTGGTGATCTACAAAGCCATGACCATTATCCAGTCGGCGCAAGAAGCGGCCAAAAAATTCAACCGGCCGGTGGTGCCCGTCTTCTGGATCGCGGGTGAGGACCATGACTTCGATGAAGTGAACCATACGTACGTCATGACGCCGGAGCTGAAGGTCGCCAAAATCAAGATGGAGGCGAAGCCGGGACCCCGCTCGTCCGTGAGTTCGATTCCGATCGGTCCAAACGAATGGAAGCAGTCCTTTGACCAGCTGGGCAGGTGGCTTCCGGACAGCGATAACAAGCCGGAGATTTTGAAATGGATCCATGAGGCGTCGGAGCAGTCGGATAATCTCAGCGACGCTTTTGCCAAGCTGCTGGGCCGGTTGTTTGGCGAGTACGGCTTGATTTTGCTTGATTCGGCGGATGCCGAACTGCGCAAGCTGGAAGTCCCGGTGTTTGAAAAAATGATCGAACGCAACGATGCGCTGGAGCAGGCTTATCAGCAGGCGGCGGCGTGTATTACCGGCAAAGGCTACTCGCTTCAGGCGGAAGTTGCGGCCGGCGGGGCCAATTTGTTCTATATATATGAAGGAAACCGTCTGCTGCTGTATAAACAGGATGGCAAGTTCACCGATCGCAAAGGGATCGTCAGCTTAAGCCAGAGTGAGCTGCTGGAGCAGCTTCGCACTTATCCGGAGCGGTTCAGCAACAATGTGCTGACGCGCCCGATGATGCAGGAATCGCTGTTCCCGGTACTCTGTACCGTGCTGGGGCAAGGGGAAATATCCTATTGGGCCATTACAAAGCAGGCTTTCGAAGTCCTTGGCCTCCGGATGCCGATCCTTCTGCCGCGGATGTCCTTCACATTGATTGAAGGCGCACTGCAGAAACACATGAATAAGTTCGGCGTGACATTCCAAGATGTTCAGCACCGGTTTGCAGAAGCCCGCCAGAAGTGGCTTTCGAGCCAGGAGGATTTTCATATCGAGCCGAAATTCAACGAGACGCGCCGGGCTTTTGAGCAGCTGTACGAACCGCTGATCCGCGAGCTGGGCACAATTCAATCCGGTTTGATCCCGCTCAGTGAGAAAAACAAAGGCAAAATTTTGGAGCAAATTTCTTATTTGGAACGCAAGACACGCGAAGCGGTCGAGAAGAAGCACGAGGCAGAGCTGCGTCAGTGGGACCGGATCGGTGTTTCTTTGTTTCCGCTGGGCAAGCCGCAGGAACGGGTGTTTAATATTTTCTACTACTTAAACCGCTATGGCCTCGAATGGATTCATGATTTGATCCGCACCTCGGACCATTTCACGGCGGAGCACCGTATTATCGAATGTTAATCAATTAGAGGATAGGGAGGCAATGAGATGAGTTCATCTTCACTGCAAAACAGCGTCGTCAAGGATATGGCTCTGGCACCGGAAGGCCATTTGAAAATCGATTGGGTGGAGGCCCATATGCCGGTGTTAAACGAAATCCGCAAGCAGTTTGAAGCGGAGCAGCCGTTTAAGGGGCTGAAGGTCACCATTTCGCTGCATTTGGAAGCCAAGACGGCATACCTGGCTAAAGTGGTAAAGGCCGGCGGTGCGGATGTAACGATCACGGGCAGTAACCCGCTGTCCACACAGGATGATGTATGTGCGGCGCTCGTGGAAGACGGTGTGACCGTCCTGGCCAAATATAATCCGGATCCGGTGGAGTACAAGGCATTTCTGATCCGGGCGCTGGAGACCAGACCCGACCTCATTATCGATGACGGTGGAGACCTGGTGACGATTCTTCACTCGGAGCGGCCGGACCTGCTGGAGACGATCCGCGGGGGGGCGGAAGAGACAACGACCGGCATTATCCGCCTGAAAGCTTTGGAAAAAGACGGGCTGCTGAAGTTCCCGATGGTTGCGGTCAACGATGCCTACTGCAAGTATTTGTTCGATAACCGCTATGGAACGGGGCAGTCGGTGTTCGATGCGATCAACCGCACGACAAACCTCGTCGTAGCCGGCAAAACCGTTGTCGTCGTAGGCTACGGATGGTGCGGCAAAGGCGTGGCAATGCGGGCCAAGGGACTCGGCGCCAAAGTCATCGTGACGGAAGTGAATGCCATCCGGGCGGTGGAGGCGCACATGGACGGCTTTGAAGTGATGCCGATGCTGGAAGCCGCGAAGCACGGCGATTTCTTCGTGACCGTGACGGGCAACCGAGATGTTATCACCGGTGAACATTACGATGTGATGAAAGACGGGGCGATCTTGTCCAACGCCGGTCACTTCGATGTGGAAGTCAACAAACCGGAACTGGCTGCACGGGCCGAGTCGGTTCGCACCGTGCGCCGTAACATCGAAGAATACAAGCTGACGGACGGCCGCAAAATCTACCTTCTGGCCGAAGGCCGCCTTGTCAATCTTGGGGCGGGAGACGGGCATCCGGCGGAAATTATGGATATGACGTTCGCCCTGCAGGCAATGTCTCTGAAATACGTGAACGATAACTATCAGAACCTGGGCGCTCAAGTGCTGAACGTGCCGCTCGAAATCGACGAGCAGGTAGCGCGCCATAAATTGGCAAGCCTGGGGATTCAGATCGACCGGTTGAGCCAGGAGCAAATCCGGTATCTGGACAGCTGGTCCACCCACGAATAATCGGTAAATTGTGGTTATCCACATGTGGAAAACCCCCTTGATTCTTCGCGAATCAGGGGGTTTTTGCTGTTTTTCCGCGCAGGGCGGGGCCGGATTTATCCACAAAAAAACATGTGGATAAGGCAGGATTTTGATTTTATCCGGCGAATCTAGTATCCTTAAGTGGTGGAAAGTGGTACAAAGTGGGGATTTGGGGTTAAAGGGGTGAGTGACCGGTGTTTATGGGGGAATATCAACACAGCTTAGACGATAAAGGCCGAGTCACCATCCCTGCCAAATTCCGCGAGCTGCTTGGCTCCTCCTTTGTGGTCACCCGGGGCTTGGACCAATGCCTATTTG
The DNA here is from genome assembly GCF_014192015.1 of Paenibacillus rhizosphaerae. Classification (GTDB taxonomy): domain Bacteria; phylum Bacillota; class Bacilli; order Paenibacillales; family Paenibacillaceae; genus Paenibacillus_AQ; species Paenibacillus_AQ rhizosphaerae. The sequence continues at coordinate 303,260 of NZ_JACHXJ010000002.1, forward strand.
TATATCCTATGAATGAATGGCAAATTTTGGAACAAAAGCTGAAATCACTGTCCCTGATGAAATCTGACGCGCGTGCGTTTACCCGGTTTTTTTTCTCGGGAGCAACGGAATGCGAGTGGGATAAACAGGGAAGGGTAAATTTACCGGGGAATCTCCGCCAATACGCGAAGCTGGAAAAAGAATGCGTGGTGCTCGGCGTATCGAACCGGGTGGAGATTTGGAGCAAGGATACTTGGGAGGAATACTTCCAGCAATCCGAAGAGACGTTTAACGATATTGCTGAGAAGCTGGTGGATTTGAATTTTGATTTGTAGAGAGTTTGGAGGGCTGCAGCTTGTTTCATCACATCACGGTGCTTAAAGAAGAAGCGACAGAAGGGCTGCGCGTGAAGAGAGACGGCATTTATGTCGATTGCACGCTTGGGGGGGCGGGGCACAGTTCCCTGATCGCTTCCAAGCTGGGGGAATACGGCAGGCTGATCGCGTTGGACCAGGATGACTGGGCGCTTGATAACGCTAAGGAAAGGCTGGCCCCGTACGCAGACCGCGTATCCCTGGTCAAGACGAATTTCCGGCATCTGGAGGAGACCCTTCGGGAGCTGGCTGTTCCGAGCAAGGACGGCATTCCGCAGGTGGACGGCATTTTGTTCGATCTGGGCGTGTCATCTCCCCAGTTTGACGAAGGGGACCGGGGGTTCAGCTACAATTACGATGCGCCGCTCGATATGCGGATGGATCAGTCGGCGTCCTTGACGGCTGCCGAAATTGTAAACGAATGGCCTGAGCGGGAAATTGCCCGGATTTTGTTCCAATACGGCGAAGAAAAGTTCTCGAGACGGATTGCCAGAATGATCGCAGAGCACAGAACGCAGAAGGCCATTCAAACTACGGGCGAGTTGGTCGATATTATTAAAGAAGGCATTCCGGCGGCAGCGCGGAGAACAGGCGGCCATCCGGCCAAACGAAGCTTCCAGGCCCTTCGGATCGCAGTGAACGACGAGCTTGGCGCTTTTGAAGAAGCGCTGCATCAGGCGGTGCGCTGTCTTGCTCCAGGCGGAAGGGTATCGGTGATCACGTTCCATTCGCTGGAGGACCGGATATGCAAGCAAATTTTGAACAGCTACGTAGGCAAATGCACCTGCCCGCCGGATTTTCCGATGTGCGTGTGCGGCGGGAAAGGTGAAATGAAACTGGTCAACCGCAAGCCGATCGTGCCGGGTGAAGAGGAACTTGCACAGAACCCGCGTGCGCGTTCAGCCAAGCTGAGAGTTGCTGAGAAAATATAACCTAACGCATCTGACACACGATTCATATTTTTAAAGGCAAGGACTCATGTTCAGGGCGTAGAGACTAAGACAAAGGGGAATCAGACATGGCCTATACGCGTGGTAACCTGGCAGTAAAGGAGAAAGTCGCTGAACGAACGTCTCCCGGGTACCGGGAGAAAACGAAAGTCGTTACTCGCCGTACATATCTGCCGATCAAGGAAAAGCTGCTCTATTTGCTGACGGTTGGAATATGCGTCATGGTGGCGAGCCTGATCATCTGGCAGAACGCCAACATTTACGACCTGAACAAGCAGGGGCAGAAGGTCGACAAAAACATTAAGAAAATGAATGTGACCATTAGAGAGCTTAAGGCCGAGAAGCAGCGCCTTGAAGTCGGAATCCGTGACAAGGCGGTCCAGCTCGGTTTCCAAGAGCCGGGCAAGGAGGCGCTTACCGTTCCGCGTTCCAATACGACAAGTAAAGACAACGCCGGAACAAGTTCGGAAACGGCAAAAAAATAGAGCTTGTGAGGGTTGAGTATGGTAAAAAGAATAAAACTTCGCACACTGCTCCTAGGAGGATTCATCACCCTCCTTTTTGTTGTTCTGTTGATTCGGGTATTTGCACTGCAGGTAGTCAACGGGGATGACTGGCATGATCGGGCGGTCGCCCAGTGGACGAAAAAAGTACCGATCCCGGCATCCCGCGGCACGATTACGGACCGCAACGGCGATATTCTCGCTTCCGACGTTCCGGCCTATACCGTTATCGTCAATCCGGCCGTTATCCATGAGAACGGGCTGGAGAACGAAATTATCGAAGGGCTGCACAAGATTTTAGGCAAGGAAGAAAGCGAGCTTAAAGCACTTGTAAATGCCAAGGGCAAGGAAGGGGAGTACCTTACCAACCGGGAGGTCCGGAACGAAGGGTGGAAAATTGACGAAACGAAGAAGGCCCAAATCGATGAATTGAATAAAGAATTAAAGGCCCAGCTTAAGAAAGAAAAAAAAGTAATGGAGACCGGGCTCGGTCTGCTCAAGGAACAGAAACGGTACTATCCGAAGGGGACGCTTGCGGCTCATATTTTGGGTTATACCAACCGCGACGGTGAGGCTGTCGCCGGTCTTGAGGCATACAAAGATGATGTTCTGAATGGCATCCCCGGAGAAATGAAATATGAAAGCGACCGGCAAGGGGACCAGCTTCCCGAAGCGAATATGGTGTACAAGCCGGCTGTCAATGGTAAAAATTTAAAGCTGACGATCGACGACACGATCCAGTATTATATCGAAGACGCGATGAAAGAAACGTATGAGAAATACAAACCGATCAGCATGACGGTCATTGCGGCCGATCCGAAGACGATGGAAATTCTCGGGATGGCCAACCTGCCGACATTCAACCCGAATACGTACTGGAACACGAAGGACCAGAAAGATTTCTTCAACTATGCCGTCAAGGCTACGTATGAGCCGGGTTCCACGTTCAAGATTGTGACGCTCGCAGGTGCGGTGCAGGAGAAGCTGTTTAATCCGAACGCCATTTACCAGTCCGGGCAAATCCAGGTCAAAGGGACTCATACGTACCTTCATGATATTAACCGTTCGGGATGGGGGCCGATCACGTTCCTGGAAGGTGTGAAGCGCTCCAGTAACGTCGCCTTCGTTAAGCTGGGCTCGGAAATGCTCGGGAAAGACCGCCTGCTGAAATATATCAATGACTTTGGTTTCGGCCAGAAGACAGGCATTGAGCTTCCCGGCGAAGTAACCACAACAATCAATCTGCCGGGTCCCGTCGAAGTGGCGACCGCTTCCTACGGACATGGCGTATCCGTCACGCCGATCCAGCAGCTGGCCGCGATCAGCGCGGTGGCGAACGGCGGCAAATTGAAGACACCGCAAATTATCAAAGAGATTACCGATCCGGATACAGGCAAAGTGATTAAGTCTGCGGATACGAGCAAGGTCGTCCGTCAGGTCATCTCACCGGAAGCCGCCAAGGAAACGAGCAGTTACCTGGAACAGGTTGTCGCGGACCAGGTCAAAGGTACCGGGCGCAACGCCTACATCGATGGATACCGGGTGGCCGGTAAAACCGGTACCGCGGTCAAATACGGTCCCGACGGCAAACCGGATTATTCGAAGTCTGTCGTATCCTTTATCGGTTTTGCTCCGGTGAACGATCCGAAGATCGCCCTCATCGTCATCGTGGACCAGCCGAATGACCCTGATGTCGGCGGGGGCACGGTGGCGGCGCCGATCTTTAAAAAAATCGTGTCCCAGGCCCTGCCGTACTTGGGTGTGCCGAAGGCCACCACGAAAAAAACATCGGACGGTAAATCGACGGTGGATCGCCCAGCCGCTCCGACGCTCACGAAGCTGGCCGCGAAGGACGCGAAGCAAAAGCTGCTGAACGCAGGCATCGATTTCGAGACGATTGGCAAGGGCACCTCGGTCATCCGGCAGTATCCGGCTGCGGGAACGCCGATGAGCCCGGGGCAGCGCATCTATCTGCTCACCGAGGAGACCGACAAGATGACGGTGCCGGATCTGAAAGGCGAATCGCTGCGCGATGCGCTGGATATTTTGACCCTGCTGAAATGCTCGGTTACCGTCCAAGGCGAGGGATACGTCAGCGAACAGCTTGTCACCGACAAGAACGGCAAGCGGTCCGTCCAGCTGACGCTGAAGCCGGTCAAGGATGACGAGGCATCGCAGGATGACGCATCCTCCTCCACAGAGGGAGATTCCGGTTCGAAGGATACGTCGACTGGCGATCCGGCAGGTGGCAAGTCCGGCGAAGAAGCCAGCGATAACTGATAAGCGGCAACAGCTTGTTCTATCCCCTGGTTGTCCCGAATATTCATGATATCAACAGTCATGAAGCTGTAGGGAAGCGGGGAGGGATACAAATGAAGGTTTCAAACGTCACCATGAGGCGGAGGCTGCTGTGGAGCTTGCTGATCCTGTGCCTGTTATTCGCCGCTTTGATCGTGAGGCTTGCCTATGTGCAGCTGGGGAAGAGCGGCGAATTATCCGCCAAGGCTGAGGAAAACTGGCGCCGGGAAATTCCGTCCACGGCCAAGAGGGGCGAGATTCAGGACCGCAATGGTACGCCATTGGCTTATAATATAAGCACGCCGACGATCATGGCGATCCCTGTTCAGATCAAGGAGCCCGAGAAGACGGCGAAGACGCTGGCTCCTCTGCTGGGTATGAGCGAAGACAAGATTATGAAGTCTATTACCAAGAAATCAAGGATTGAACGACTGCAACCCGGTGGACGCAAAATTACGATGGAGCTTGCTCAGAAAATTCGTGATTTAGAGCTGCCGGGTATCGTCGTTGCTGAGGACAATAAGCGGTTTTACCCATACGGCGACCTGGCCGGGCACATTCTCGGTTTTACGGGAATCGACAACCAGGGCTTGACCGGGATCGAGCAGAGGTATGACACCAAGCTGCAGGGCATTAACGGCAGCGTCTCCTATTTGTCCGATGCGGGGGGCAGACTGATGCCGGGATCTTCCGAGAAATACGAGGAGCCCAAAGACGGCCTTAACCTCCAGCTGACGCTCGACAAATCGATCCAATCGATTATGGAGAGGGAGCTGGACCAGGCCATGGTTCAGTATCAGGCCCGCGGCGCCTGGTCGATCGCGATGAACCCGAAAACCGGGGAAATTCTGGGGATGGCCAGCCGTCCGGGATTTGAGCCGGCGAATTATCAGGAATACCCATCCGAAGTGTATAACCGGAACCTGCCGATCTGGATGACGTACGAGCCCGGTTCGACCTTTAAGATCATTACGCTGGCGGCCGCCCTTCAGGAGAAGAAGGTGGACCTCAAGAATGAGCAGTTTTTCGATCCGGGATACATCAAGGTCGGAGGAGCCAGCCTGAGATGCTGGAAGCGGGGCGGCCACGGCAGCGAAACGTTTCTGCAGGTCGTGGAGAATTCCTGTAACCCGGGTTTTGTCGTTCTGGGCCAGCGTTTGGGCAAAGACTCGCTGTTTAACTATATCCGCAATTTCGGATTTGGCTCCAAAACGGGCATCGATCTGAACGGGGAAGAGAACGGCATCCTGTTCAAGCCATCGCAGGTGGGCCCGGTCGAACTGGCCACGACGGCTTTCGGACAAGGCGTGTCCGTGACGCCGATCCAGCAGGTGGCCGCCGTGTCGGCTGCCGTCAATGGGGGCAAGCTGTTTAAGCCTTATGTCGCCAAAGCCTGGATTAATCCGGAGACCGGCGAAACAGTGAGCGAAACGAAGCCGACGCTGGTCCGACAAGTTATTTCGGAGGATACGTCCAAGCAGGTGCGCGAGGCTCTGGAGAGCGTAGTGGCCAAAGGGACGGGCAGACCCGCTTTCATCGACGGCTACCGTGTCGGCGGCAAGACGGGTACCGCCCAGATCGTCGTCAACGGCCGCTACTCCTCCACGGAGCATATCGTTTCTTTCATCGGCTTCGCACCGGCGGACGACCCGCAAATCGTTGTTTACACCGCGGTCGATAATCCGGCCGGCATTCAATTCGGCGGCGTCGTGGCGGCGCCGATCGTCCAGCACATTCTCGAGGATTCGCTGCATGTGCTGAAGGTGCCGGAGCGTAAGGATCAGCTGCCGAAAACTTATAAATATGGAGATACGCCGATCGACACCGTTCCTGACCTGGTAGGAGCGACGGTTGAAGATTTGTATGAGGATCTCAACATGAATTTTATGCTGGCCAAGTCCGGTACCGGGAACACGGTCATCAGTCAGGCTCCCAAACCGGGAAGCCGCGTGGAGCGTGGGTCGACGATCCGGATTTATATGGGAACGGAAGCGGATGTGAAAGAGCAGCCGGACAGCGCGGACGATCCGGAGGATGGTTCGGGCGATCCTCAGGGCGAGCTGGAAACGCCGCAGGACGGAACCGGCACAACAGCAGAATGATGCCTCAACCCATATTCGATTGCGGCGATATTCGAGACTAATAGAACTAGAGCGAGGGATCAAGACATGAAACTAAATGAACTGGCATCAGCATTAACGACGGCACAAATTATCGGAGACGGCGACATCACGATTACGAACATCCAGGTGGATTCGCGCAAAGTGGCGCCGGGAGATCTGTTTATCTGCCTCCCGGGCCATACGGTCGACGGTCATGACTATGCCGGTCAGGCCGCGGAAAAAGGGGCGGTGGCGCTCGTTGTCGAGCGGAAGCTGGACATCGACCTCCCGCAGATTGTAGTCAAGGACTGCCGGTTTGCCATGGCCGTTCTGGCCGATGCGTTTTTCGGGTCGCCGAGCTCCCATATGAAAATGATTGGCGTGACGGGAACCAACGGCAAGACGACCACGACCTACCTCATCGAAAAAATGATGAGCGACCAAGGGGTGAACACCGGCCTGATCGGCACGATCCAGATGCGCTACGGCGGACGGACCTTCCCGATGTCGGGCACGACGCCGGAAGCGCTGGAGCTTCAGCGTTCCCTGGATGACATGACGGCAAACGGCGTGGAGTGCTGCGTGATGGAGGTTTCCTCTCATGCTCTGGAACAAGGACGGGTGAAGGGTACAGACTTCCGTACCGCCATTTTCACCAACTTGACTCAAGACCACCTCGACTATCATAAAACGATGGAGGAATACCGCGCAGCCAAAGGCTTGTTCTTCGCCCGCCTGGGCAACAAATTTGCCCACCAGCCGGAGCAGCGCAAGTTTGCCGTGCTGAATGCGGATGATGAAGCGTCTTCCTACTTCGCCAAAATTACGGCAGCGGAAGTCATTACATACGGTGTTGAGAACAGCGCGGACGTCCGGGCAACCGACGTGAAGGTGACGGCGCAGGGAACTTCCTTCCATGTGGACACCTTCCGGGGCAGTGCCGATATCCAGCTGAGAATGGTCGGCAAGTTCAACGTATATAATGCGCTGGCCGCCATCACCGCCGGCCTGCTGGAAGGCATTGAGCTGGAAAATATCAAGCGCAGCCTGGAATCGGTACCGGGCGTGGACGGACGGGTCGAGTCGGTGGATGCCGGACAGCCTTTTGCCGTTATCGTCGACTACGCGCATACGCCTGACGGTCTGGAGAACGTGCTGAAGACGGTTAACGAATTCGCCGAAGGCCGGATCATCACCGTGTTTGGCTGCGGCGGGGACCGGGACCGGACCAAACGTCCGATCATGGGCAAAATCGCGGCCAAGTACAGCGACTTCATTTTTGTCACATCCGACAACCCGAGAACGGAAGATCCGGAGCTGATTCTGAAGGACATCGAGCAGGGTCTGAAGGATGACAGCGTTCCGCAGGAGCGCTACGAGATGATCGTGGACCGGCGGACGGCTATACAAAAGGCTATTGAAATGGCAAGCCCTCAGGATGTAGTATTGATTGCGGGGAAAGGTCATGAGACCTATCAAACCATTGGTACGACGAACTATGACTTCGACGACCGTGAAGTTGCCAAGGAAGCGATAAGGGGATTGGATAAGTGATTACGACGACTTTAGGCCAAATGGCCGCCATGTGCGGAGGAACTCTCTCGCAGGAACAACACCGGGATCTGCCGATTCAAGGCGTGTTTACGGACTCCCGCAAAATAAAGCAAGGAAGCCTGTTCGTCCCGCTCGTCGGGGAGCGTTTCGACGGACACGCTTATGCCGAATCCGTACTGAAGGACGGAGCGGGCGCGACACTGTGGCAGCGTGATCGGGGCGAGGCGCCGGTAGGAGCGGTCATTGTTGTCGATGACACGCTGGCGGCGCTGCAGACCCTGGCTGAGGCCTATCTGGCGGAAGTAGGCTGCCGCGTAGTCGGCATTACGGGCAGCAACGGCAAAACGACGACGAAGGATATGGTGTATACCCTTCTCTCAACAACCTACAAAGTTCATAAAACCGGGGGCAATTTCAATAATCATATTGGACTGCCCTTAACCATTTTGGAGATGCCGGCGGACACGGAAATCGCCGTATTGGAGATGGGGATGAGCGGCCGGCATGAGATCGAGCGTCTCTCCCAAATCGCCCGTCCTGATGTGGCGGTCATTACGAATATCGGGGAAGCGCATCTGCTTCAGCTCGGTTCAAGACATGAAATCGCCCGGGCCAAGGTGGAAATTATCAGCGGCATGAAGCCAGGCGGTCTTCTGATTTATCATGGCGACGAGCCGCTGATTCCTACGGTGCTCGGCGAACCCGAAACGGTGAAACCCGAAGGTCTCCGGACTTTTACGTTCGGATTGGACCAAAGCAACGACGATTATCCCACAGGAATGATGTTCCACAGCAAGGGGATTATTTTTACGTCATTGCTGCATCCGGAGGAGGGGCTGGATCTGCCGCTGCTTGGCCAGCATAACGTCATTAACTGCCTGGCGGCTCTGGCGGTGGCCCGTCATTTCGGCATTTCGGAGGAGAACATCCGCACGGGACTGACCGGACTGCATCTGACCGGGATGCGGATCGAGCAAATCGTGGCCCCGAGCGGCCTGACCATCCTGAATGACGCCTACAATGCCAGCCCGACCTCCATGAAGGCGGCGATCGACGCGCTTCATAGTCTCAAAGGCTATCATCACAAGGTGGCCGTGCTGGGGGACATGCTGGAGCTTGGGCCGCAGGAGAAGGAGTTCCATGCCGAGATCGGGCAGTACGCCGCGGCGGACCGGGTGGATGTGCTGTACACGTACGGAACGTTGTCGGAGGAGACTGCTGAAGCGGCCCGGAAGATTCGTCCGGACCTGAGCGTATTTTCTTTTACGGATAAAGCGGAGCTGATTCCTCATCTCATCAAGCGCGTTCATGCTAAGGATGTCGTGCTCGTAAAGGCATCGCGGGGTATGAAGCTCGAAGAAATTGTGGATGCTCTAGTTAAGGAAAACTTGCAGAAATAGCGCACAGAGGGGGTGAATCCATGGACTATCAACTATTGCTGTTAACGATCGGCGTATCTTTTATTCTCGCGGTGATTGCCGCTCCACTGCTCATTCCGCTGCTCAGGCGTATGAAGTTCGGCCAGCAGGTCCGCGACGACGGGCCGCAGACCCATTTGAAGAAGGCGGGAACGCCGACAATGGGCGGGATCGTCATTATTTTGGCTTTTACGCTTGCTTTTCTGAAATTTTCCGTCATTAATACGGATTTTTATGTGCTGCTCGTGGCCACACTTGGCTTCGGCCTGGTCGGATTTCTTGATGATTATATTAAAATCGTGTTCAAGCGTTCTCTCGGACTGACGGCGAAACAGAAGCTTATCTTGCAGCTGCTCTTCGCGGCGATCATGTGTTACCTGCTCATTCAGAACGGTCACAGCACGGCGATCAGCGTGCCGGGAACGTCGTGGTCGTTTGACTGGGGCGGATGGTTTTATTATCCGTTCATCGTCATTATGATGATGGCCGTGACCAACGCGGTCAATTTCACGGACGGGGTCGACGGGCTGCTGTCCGGTGTCAGTGCCATCGCTTTTGCCGCTTTCGCCATCGTCGCCATGCAGGCGACCTCGCTGTCAGCCGCCGTTTGTGCCGCTGCCATGATCGGGGCGGTGCTCGGTTTTCTTGTATTTAACGCCCATCCGGCCAAAGTATTTATGGGGGATACGGGTTCGCTCGGCATCGGCGGAGCCATCGGAGGCATCGCCATCGTCACCAAAACCGAGCTGTTATTCATCGTGATCGGCGGCGTGTTCGTCATCGAAATGCTGTCCGTCGTTCTTCAGGTCGCATCATTCAAGACCCGGGGCAAACGCATCTTTAAAATGAGTCCGATTCACCATCACTTCGAGCTGACCGGATGGTCCGAATGGCGGGTTGTCATCACCTTCTGGGCGGTAGGGATCGTGCTCGCGGGACTTGGACTTTACTTGAACAAGGGGTTGTAGAAGATGAAGCATCCAGATTCGTACAGGGGTAAAGAGATCGTAGTGCTCGGGCTTGCCCGAAGCGGTGTACAGGTCGCCAAAGTGCTGCACCAGGCCGGTGCGATTGTCACCGTAAATGATCGAAAGGAAAAGGATCAATGTCCCGAAGCCGGGGAACTGGAGACCTTGGGAATTACCGTCATTTGCGGCGGTCATCCCGAGGGGCTGGTTCATCCCGGTATTTCTCTGCTCGTCAAAAATCCGGGAATTCCGTATACCGCTCCGCCGGTTCAGGAGGCGCAGAAGCTCGGGATCGAAGTGGTGACCGAGGTGGAGGTCGCCTATCATATCTGCGAGGCGCCGATTATCGGGATTACCGGCTCCAACGGCAAAACGACCACCACGACGTGGGTGGGCCAAATGCTGGAAGCGGCCGGCATGCGTCCGATCGTCGCCGGCAACATCGGCACGCCGCTGTGCGAAGCGGCGCAGGATGCCGATGCGGGCAACTGGATGGTGACCGAGCTCAGCAGCTTCCAACTGAAAGGGACGACGGATTTCCGTCCGCGTGTCGGCTGCCTGCTGAACCTGACCGAAACCCATCTCGATTATCATGGCAGCATGGAAGACTATGCTTCTTCGAAAGCGAAAATGTTCGCTAACCAGAAAGAGGAAGATACCGCGGTCCTCAATTGGGATGATTCTTACTGCCGCAGCCTGGTGCCTTATATAAAGGCCAAGCTGCTTCCGTTCTCGACGACGGAGGAACTGCAAGTCGGCGTGTATGTGAGCCCGCCTTATATTCCGGACACGGAAGACGATCAAGAGCGCAGCATTGTATACCGCGATTCGGACGGGCGGTCCCAGGTAATCATCCCCGTGAAGGAAATCGGTATTCCCGGCCGGTTTAACGTCGCAAACGCCGCAGCGGCCTGCGCCATCGCGATCGCCGCCGGGGCGGCACCAGACAAGTTGGCCGAACCTCTGGCTTCGTTCCACGGGGTAGAGCACCGTTTGGAGTATGTGAGAGACGTTGGCGGCGCTGCTTATTACAACAATTCCAAAGCGACGAATGCCAAAGCGACGGGCATGGCCCTCGCTTCGTTCCATCAGCCGGTCGTGCTGATAGCCGGCGGTCTGGACCGCGGATCGGATTACATGGAGCTGATGCCGCTGCTGAGCGAGCACGTCAAGGCGGTCGTGGTGCTCGGCGAAACAGCGGATAAAATCGCGAAAGTTGCCGAAATGGCCGGATTAAAGCATATCCGTAAAGCCGATACTGGTGAGGACGCCACCGCTGTGCTGCGTTCCGCGGTACAAGAGGCCGCAGCTCTCGCCGAAGCCGGAGACGTCGTTCTGCTCTCACCGGCCTGCGCGAGCTGGGACATGTTTACCTCATATGAAGAGCGTGGACGCATTTTTAAAGAGGCGGTGCATAATCTTTAAGTAGGGGGGTGGATAAGCCCCTACTTCCTGGCAAAAGGTGGCCTCCTCATGAACAAGACACGACCGGCGCCGGATCTGTGGCTCTTTCTCTGTATTTTGGGCCTGCTGACGATCGGCATGATCATGGTATACAGCGCTGGCTCCGTACTGGGCTTTCACGATTACGGCGACTCATTCTATTTCGTCAAGCGACAGATGCTGTTTGCCGGACTCGGACTGGTCGCGATGTTTTTTACCGCAAATTTGGACTACCATGTATGGAAAAAATACGCCAAGGCGGGACTGATCATCTGCTTCGGCCTGCTCGTCATCGTCCTGATTCCGGGCATCGGCGTTGTGCGCGGGGGTGCCCGGAGCTGGCTCGGGATTAGCTCCTTCGGCATTCAGCCCTCCGAATTCATGAAGCTCGGGATGATTCTGTTCCTGTCGAAGTGGCTGAGCAGCGAGAATTTCAACATTACGGCGTTCGGCAGAGGGCTGCTGCCGCCCCTCGGTCTGATTGGACTGGCCTTCGGCCTGATCATGATGCAGCCGGATTTGGGGACCGGCACGGTGATGTTGGGGGCGTCGATGATGATCGTTTTTACGGCAGGGGCCAAGCTCAGCCATCTGGGGTTTCTCGGACTCGGCGGGGTAGCCGGCTTTGCGGGGCTGATCATTGCCGCGCCCTACCGTCTGAAGCGCATTACCGCTTTTCTAGATCCATGGTCGGATCCGCTCGGCGCCGGTTACCAGATTATCCAGTCGCTGTACGCGATCGGACCCGGCGGGCTCGGGGGGCTTGGACTCGGGATGAGCCGGCAGAAATACAGCTACGTGCCGGAGCCCCAGACCGACTTTATTTTCTCCATTCTGGCGGAGGAGCTTGGATTTATCGGCGGTCTGATCGTGCTGCTGCTGTTCCTGGTGCTCGTCTGGCGCGGGATGCGGGTGGCCATGACGATCCCGGACCGGTTCGGAAGCCTGCTGGCCGTCGGCATCATCGGCATGGTTGCCGTCCAGGTCGTCATTAACATCGGCGTGGTCATCGGCATGATGCCGGTCACCGGAATTACGCTCCCGCTGATCAGTTACGGAGGTTCATCGTTAACCCTGATGCTGACCGCGCTCGGCATTTTACTTAATCTATCACGTTATGCGAGGTGAATACATTGCGCGTCGTATTATCCGGTGGCGGTACGGGAGGACATATCTACCCGGCCGTCGCCGTCGCGAGACAATGTGAAGCGGAAGATCCTGATTCCGAATTTTTATATATTGGCGGTACACGGGGACTGGAGAGCAAGCTTGTTCCCCAGGAAAATCTCCCGTTTGAGGCCATCGACATTACGGGATTTCGCCGTAAGCTATCGATGGACAATGTGAAAACGGTTATGCGTTTTCTAAAGGGAGTCCAAACATCGAAGAAGCTGCTGAAGGAATTTAAGCCGGACGTCGTCATCGGCACCGGCGGTTATGTCTGCGGTCCTGTGGTGTACGCGGCTGCCAAGCTCGGCATCCCGAGCATCATTCATGAACAGAATGCCATCCCCGGGCTGACGAATCAGTTTCTGAGCCGGTACGTCAGCACGGTCGCCGTAAGCTTTGAAGGTTCCGAAGGCGCCTTTCCCAAAGCCAAACGGGTGATTTACACCGGGAATCCGCGGGCGACGACGGTTCAGACGGCGAACCGGGAAAGAGGCTTTGCCACACTGGGCATTCCGATGAACAGCTCCGTCGTTCTGATCGTGGGCGGCAGTAGAGGGGCCAAGGCCATTAACGACGCCATGATCGAAATGGCGCCGCGGCTTGAGAAGCTGAAGCATATCCAGTTCGTTTATGTTACCGGAGAAGCCTATTTTGACCAAACGCGTGAGGATATCAGGAGCCGGCTTGGAAGCCTTCCTAATCATCTTCACGTTTTGCCATATATTCATAACATGCCGGAAGTGCTTGCGGCGACTTCCCTGATCGTTAACCGTGCCGGGGCTTCTTTCCTGGCGGAGATCACATCGCTCGGGATTCCATCCATTCTTATTCCTTCCCCGAATGTGACCAACAACCATCAGGTGGCCAACGCAAGAGAGCTGGAGAAGGCCGGCGCCGCCAAAGTCATCCTGGAGAAAGAGTTGACGGGCAAGCGGCTCTATGAGTCCATTGAGGATATCATGATGAATTACAATTTGCAGCAGGAAATGTCCGCAAGCTCCCGGAGCCTGGGCAAACCGGATTCGGCCAAGGTCATCGTGGAGGAAATGCGGCGCCTGTCGCGGGGCCGGTGAAAGCCGTGGGCGATTGTCACACACGCGGTATGTACTACATAAGATACTCTATAATCGTGACAATCACCCATGGAATACCGGCACGGTTCTACGATCGGCCGCAGTATACCGGTCCTTACCGCTTCTTTCCCGCTTACGAATAAAGGAGGATGCTTTGCGATGCAGCAGTGGAAGTCCCTACTGTCCGAAGCCCATGTCGGAACGATTCGCTGGAATGAACCTCTGGAGAGCTATACCACCTGGAAAATCGGCGGTCCTGCCGACGCGCTTGTCATCCCAGGCAGCGTGGAGCAACTGGTAAGACTGATTTCCCTGCTGCATGCGAATCAAATCCCCTGGCTGCAGATCGGCCGCGGCTCCAACCTGCTCATTGCCGACAAAGGCTTTCGCGGTGTCGTGATCAAACTGGGCGGGGAGCTCGATCATGCCCATTTTCAGGGAAACCGGGTTACCGCCGGAGGAGGCTTCTCCCTCGTAAAGCTTAGTGTCCTGGCCGGAAAAGAGGGTTTAACAGGCCTCGAGTTTGCGGGAGGGATACCCGGAAGCGCAGGGGGTGCCGTGTTTATGAACGCCGGGGCTCATGGGTCTGATGTGTCACGCATATTCAAGTCCGCTGAGATTGTACTGGATACAGGAGAATTGGTGACTTACACTGCAGAAGAGATGGCCTTTGCCTATCGTCACTCCATCCTTCATGAGCGCAAAGGGATCGTGGCAACAGCCGTGTTTGAACTGCGGCCTGGAGACCGCAAGCAAATTGCGGAAGCGATGGCCCACTTCAAAGAATACCGGCGCTGCACCCAACCGCTGCAGATGGCCTGCGCGGGGAGCGTGTTCCGCAATCCTCCAGGCGATCATGCCGCCAGGCTGGTGGAGCATGCCGGTTTGAAGGGCAAACGGATAGGAGGGGCAGAAGTGTCCATGCAGCACGCCAATTTCATTGTAAACACCGGTCAAGCGACAGCAGAGGACGTGCTCACATTAATGCATCACATTCAGGAGACGATTCAAACTGAATACGGCATTGAACTGATGCCGGAAGTGTATGCGGTTGGTGAGCGGTAAACTCGGAGGTGATACATTGGACAAATTGGTGATTGAGGGTGGTAAAGCCCTATCAGGAACCATACGTATCCATGGAGCAAAAAATGCCGCATTGCCGATTTTGGCAGCAAGCTTGCTGGCCGCAGGCGAAGTTCGGCTGAATAATGTCCCCCGGCTGCTGGACATTGATGTGATGCTGGGCATTCTCGAAAGGATCGGCTGCAAGACGCTGCATGAGCAGGAGACGGTCACCGTGGATACATCGTCCGCCAATTCGTTTCATGTGCCGGAAGACTTAATGGGGCAAATGCGTTCCTCCATATTTCTGATGGGTCCCCTTCTGGCCAGGTTCGGCGAGGTTGCCGTTTATCAGCCGGGCGGATGTGCGATTGGCGAACGGAAAATCGACCTTCATCTGAGGGGGCTTCAGGAGCTTGGTGCGGAAATCGAGGAGAGGGATCAGCAAATTATTTGCAGGGCGCGCAAATTAACCGGTGCCGACATCCATTTGGATTTTCCCAGCGTAGGGGCTACCGAAAACATTATGATGGCCGCGGCCACCGCCAGCGGAACGACGACGATTTCGAACGCCGCGCGCGAACCGGAAATCCAGGACTTAGCCAACTTCTTGAACAGGATGGGAGCCAGCATTATCGGCGCGGGTACGGATACGATCACGATCCAGGGGGTCCAGGAGCTGACCCCATGCACTTATGAAATCATTCCTGACCGGATCGTGGCCGGAACCGTCATGATTGCAGCGGCGGCGACGCGGGGCAACGTCACTTTGACGCACTGCAATCCGGCGCACTTGTCTTCGCTTATCCACGTGTTGAAGCGCGCTGGTGTTCAAATCAGTATTCTCAATGATATAATGAGCGTAAGCTGCATGAGCCGCCCCAAAGCGGTGGAACGGATCGTAACATCACCGTATCCGTCGTTTCCCACTGACTTGCAGTCCCAGGTGATGGTGCTCCTGTCGTTAGCCGACGGTTTCAGCGTCATGAAGGAGACGGTATTTGAAGGCCGGTTCAAGCATGTCGACGAGCTGACCCGTATGGGCGCGGATATTACGATCGACCTGAACAGCGCTTTTATCCGCGGGGTGCAGCGCCTTTACGGAGCCACGGTCGAAGCCACGGACTTGCGGGCCGGCGCGGCGCTGGTCATTGCAGGTCTGGCCGCACAGGGCAAAACGGTGGTGGAGCAGGTGCATCATATCGACCGCGGTTACGATCATATCGAAATGCTGTTCCAAAAACTCGGAGCGGATATACATCGGTTTACGCCGGTACCCAAACCGCTTGATTTAGCTAATTAACGCCATGCTTATCCCCTTCGCCAGTTGAAGGGGATAAGAGGCATTTTATGGAGAGTATCCTATGCCTAACGCCCAAATTCCTGTTTTAAAAGAAGACAAGCCTAAAAGAAAAGCCAGCAAACGAATTATTTGGATCCTGCTGCTGCTATTTATCGTGATCCTATCCGTTCTGTTCTTCCGTTCGACGATGAGCCAGGTCACGGAGGTCCACTTCAAGGGCAATACGTTTACGACCAGGGATGAGCTGCTGAAGGCCAGCGGTCTGCAGGTTGGCAGCCAGTTTTTCGGCGTATCTCCATCCAAGGTGGAGAGCAGCCTGCTCAAGGTGAAATCGATCCAAAAAGCGACGGTGGACAAGCAGTTTCCGGGCGTCATTAACGTTACGATCGAGGAGTATCCTACCGTTGCATACGAGCTTGCTGCGGAGGGGGATCTGCAGGCGATCCTCGCTAGCGGTGCGACGGTGTCGGTTAACAACACCGGAATCGCGGTGGAGAAGCCGATCCTGACGAAGTGGAATGCCTCCGATCCGAACAAAGCGGCGCTCTGCAAGGTGCTGGGGCAAATTCCGAATGAACTGACCTCCGACATCTCGGAGATCATCCCGTCGCCGACGGAGTCCTTCCCGGACCGGATCAAGCTGTACACCCGCTCGAGGTTTGAGGTCATTACAGCCATCTCGCTATTAAAAGACAAGGTCGAGTATCTTAACCAGGTCATAGAAACGGAAGAACCGGGCGTCATCACGATGCTGGAGGCTGATTCTTACGTTCCTTTCCAGCCTTCCGGCGAGGAAAACAGCGACCAAAATGCCACTACTCATGAATAGTAAAAAATGCTACAATTAAAATTACGGACAAGTATGAAATCTCCCTCTTTTTTCTTCTGATTTTGAAGAGATTCGTAACAAAGATTGGCAATTGAAAAATTTGTAGAAAAAAGAGGGAAAGAATCATGTATGTTGAATATGTAAAGTTGAGTGTCTTTTTACGCAGTTATTTTATAAAAACAGGAGGTGCCACGGTTGAGCAACAATGACATCATTGTTAGTTTGGACATCGGTACATCCAAAGTTCGTGCTATTATTGGGGAAGTTAATAATGGAACCTTTAATATTATTGGAGTTGGATCTGCCGACTCGGAAGGAATTCGCAAGGGTGCAATCGTAGATATTGACCAGACTGTACAATCCATCCGCAGTGCCGTTGACCACGCGGAGCGTATGGTCGGTATTCAAATATCGGAGGTCTATGTCGGCATTTCGGGGAATACTATCGGACTTCAATCAAGCCACGGTGTTGTGGCGGTATCGAATGAGGATCGGGAAATCGGCGAGGAAGACATCGAACGCGTGCTTAAGGCCGCAGAAGTTGTCGCTCTACCGCCGGACCGGGAAATTATTGATGTAGTTGCCAAACAATATGTTGTAGACGGGCTGGAGGGAATTCATGACCCGCGCGGCATGATCGGTGTTCGCTTGGAAGTGGAGGCCATCATTATTACCGGCGCTAAGACAGCCATACATAATCTTTTGCGATGTGTGGAGAAGGCAGGACTCAAGATCAAGGATTTGGTCCTGATGTCTTTGGGAGCGGGCCAACTGGCTTTGTCCAAGGATGAGAAAACGATGGGATCCGTTCTGGTCGACATCGGAGCGGGCTCAACGACGATTGCTGTGTTTGAAGCGGGAGCGATCGCAGCCACATCCTCTTTGCCGATCGGCGGGGAATTCGTAACTAACGATATCGCTTACGGGTTACGGACGCTGACCGACCAGGCCGAGAAAGTAAAACTGAAATACGGCTGTGCGTTGATGGCCGATGCCGCACCGGACGTAACCTTCAAGGTGGTCCGTATCGGAAGCAACGTGGAAAAGGAGTTTACCCAGGAGGATTTGGCGGCTATCGTCGAGCCCCGGGTACAGGAAATTTTCCACCTGATCCGCGAAGAAGTGAAGCGGCTTGGTTACAGCGAGCTGCCTGGAGGTTATATTCTTACAGGCGGAACTGTTTCCATGCCTGGTGTGCTTCAGGTGGCACAGAGCGAGCTGGCGGCTTCGGTCCGAATCGCCGTGCCTGATTATATCGGGGTCAGAGATCCCGGCTATACGAGCGGTGTGGGAGTACTGCACAACGTGATCCGCAACATTCGCGTGCGCAGCACCAACAACACGGCGAGTGCCAATACCAGCAATGTGAAGAAAACAGTGAACCGACCGAAAGCGAATCCTGCTACCAACTCGGAGTCAGCCCAGAATCCGGGTATTATCGAACGGCTGAAGAAAATGTTCAGCGAATTCATCTAAGCAGGTTTTCCATATAACGTGGACGGGCCATCCATGCACAATGAGGGGGAGATGGGGAAATATGTTGGAATTTGATTTTGAAATGGAGAGCTTGGCTCAGATTAAAGTGATCGGTGTGGGCGGCGGCGGCAGCAACGCTGTAAACCGGATGATCGAGAATGGCGTGCAAGGCGTGGAATTCATTACGGTGAACACAGACGCTCAAGCATTGCATATGGCCAAATCGGAACACAAACTGCAAATCGGGGACAAACTGACCCGCGGATTGGGTGCAGGCGCAAATCCGGAGGTCGGCAAGAAAGCAGCTGAGGAATCCCGCGATTTGATCATGAATACGCTGAAGGGTGCAGACATGGTCTTCGTTACTGCGGGGATGGGCGGAGGTACCGGAACGGGGGCCGCTCCTGTCATCGCGGAAATCGCCAAGGAATGCGGCGCGCTGACGGTCGGTGTAGTCACACGGCCGTTTACATTTGAAGGACGTAAGCGTTCCACCCAGGCTGTGCTCGGTATCGAAGCCTTAAAGGAAAAAGTCGATACACTTATTGTTATTCCGAATGATCGGCTATTAGAAATCGTTGATAAAAAAACACCGATGATGGAGGCGTTCCGCGAGGCGGACAACGTGCTGCGTCAAGCGGTACAGGGCATTTCGGACTTGATCAAGGTGCCCGGCCTGATCAACCTTGACTTCGCCGACGTCAAAACGATCATGACCGAACGCGGTTCGGCTTTGATGGGGATCGGCATAGCGACAGGCGAAAACCGTGCAGCCGAAGCTGCACGTAAAGCGATTATGAGCCCGCTGCTCGAAACTTCGATCGAAGGCGCACTCGGCGTCATCATGAACATTACGGGAGGCTCGAATTTATCCCTTTATGAAGTCAATGAAGCGGCGGAAATCGTTACCTCGGCATCCGATCCGGAGGTCAATATGATCTTCGGCGCAATTATTGAAGAGAGCATGAAGGACGAAATCAAGGTAACGGTCATCGCGACCGGGTTTGAGAACCGTCCTGTGCAGCAGCCTCAGGTGCGCAAGCAGGGAACACCGGCACCGTCGGAACCTGCGGAATCGCGCAGCAACACGAACAACCTGCGCCCGTTCGGGAATCAGACAAGCAGCGATCAACTGGACATCCCAACGTTCCTGCGGAATCGTTCCCGTCAGAACAATAACGACTAAGGATGGCATTCCATCCGTCAAACACCCGTATTTCTTCGGAAATACGGGTGTTTTTTTCGTGAATAAGGGCACGGGATTGCAACTGAACAGCCTAAACAGCATGACATCATTGACGGAAAACTTCTGAATGATCGCCTCTGTCATCTCTGTCATCCGTGCGAATACCTGAAGACGTTTCTCTCTGTAGAATTCATTATTTGTCATTATAGCCGGATTTCAATGCTTATAAGAATTCGATGATAGAATGCGAGTGTCGAATCCCAAGCCAACTGCGGCTTTCGCTTCTATTCCCCCGAAACTTCCTCTATAAAAGAACGGAACTCGACAAAAAAAGTTCAGGAATCCCTTCCAATTTTAGACAGACTTTGAACCGTATTGTTTTTATACTAATCACATCTCCCAAAAATGCTTAAGAGAATATCGGCGGTACCGTGTATGCGTTATGGATCCAACGTTCCATAAACATGTCAAGGCGTCAGGCAGGTGATAAGCACTGGTTGTGTATATTGATTTGATATTCATCACGAATCTGCTGATCGACGGTGCACTGCTCTGGCTTACGGCCTGGATGCGGAAGCTGAAACCCCCGTGGTGGAGATTGATTGTGGCGGCTGTGGTTGGTGCCCTGTATGTCGTCATGATGTTTGTGCCGCAGCTCTCGTTTATGTATACCTTTATGGTCAAGCTGGGTTTATCCCTGCTGATGTTATGGATAACCTTCGGTTTTGGAAGTCTTCAAAACTATATCCGGAATATGGGGGCCTTTTATATTATCAATTTTGCGGTGGCCGGGGGGATTATCGGGATACATTATTTGCTGCAAAATTCGGGAGACATTTTTAACGGAATCTGGTTCACGGCTTCCGGCGGCATGTCGTTTGAGCTGAAGATCGGGTTCTGGTTTACCTTCATCGGGGTGTTTGGCATGCTGCTATGGTTCAAAATGGTTCACTCGACCCGGAAGCAGCTGGAAAGCCGATCCGTATTTATGGGCGAGGTCACCGTCGAGATCGGCGGTCACCGCGTGACCTGCAGGGGGCTGCTGGACACGGGCAATCAGCTGAGCGATCCGCTCACGAGAACGCCGGTGATGGTCATGGAAGCTTCTCTGTGGGAGGACCGCCTGCCTTCGGGATGGTGTGAAAGGCTGGCCGATGGAGAGCCGGACAAACTGGTGATGGAGCTGGAACATATGGATTTTGCGTGGCAGGACCGGCTTCGTCTCGTTCCCTACCGGGGGGTGAACCGCACCGCGTCCTTCATGCTGGCCATCAAGCCGGACGCGGTGGAAATTCGGATCGGCGACGGCGTCCATCATGCCAGCAAGGTGCTGATCGGGCTGGACGGCGGACAGCTGTCGGGCGACCGTTCGTATCGGGCCATTATCCACCCGAAGCTGGTTGAGGATGATGCCCAGAGTCCTGCAGCAGAGCCGTTGGAAACGGCGGGTAACCTTTAATCGCAGGGAAGGTCCGAAGCTTACGAAGATTGTTTTTCTGCGGAAAACGTAAAGGTTATGCTTACGAAGACAGTTTTCCTACGGAAAACTTATAGCTTATGCTTACGAAGATCGTTTTCCTTCAGAAAACGTATAGGAGGATCAATTATGCGTGTGAAATGGAGATTGGTGGCGCAGCTGCAGTACTACAGATTCCTGTTTCTCTTGGGACTCAAAAGCGAAGAAATCTATTACATAGGCGGCAGCGAGGCTCTCCCTCCTCCCCTGACACGCGAAGAGGAAGAATATTTGCTTCAGCGGCTGTCCACCGGGGATGCGGCCATCCGGGCAATGCTGATCGAACGCAACCTGCGCCTCGTCGTGTACATCGCCCGCAAGTTCGAGAACACGGGCATTAACATCGAGGACCTGGTGTCCATCGGAGCGATCGGTCTGATTAAGGCGGTCAACACATTTGACCCGGAGAAAAAAATCAAGCTGGCCACGTATGCTTCCCGCTGCATCGAAAACGAAATTTTGATGTATCTGCGGCGGAACAGCAAAATCCGGAGCGAGGTATCCTTCGATGAGCCGCTCAATATCGACTGGGACGGAAACGAGCTGCTGCTTTCCGATGTGCTCGGAACCGAAAATGATACGATTTACCGGAACATTGAGGAGCAGGTTGACCGTAAGCTTTTGCACAAGGCGCTCGACAAGCTGACCGACCGGGAGCGAACGATTATGGAACTGCGTTTCGGACTCCAGGACGGAGAGGAGAAGACGCAAAAGGACGTGGCGGATATGCTCGGCATATCCCAATCCTACATTTCCCGGCTTGAAAAACGCATCATCAAGCGGCTGCGCAAGGAGTTCAACAAAATGGTTTAGGCAAAATTTTTATCAGGAATAAAATGACCCTCCAGGGAGATAATGTACATTAGTTTCTCCTTGGGAGGTATATCATCATGACCCGAAACAAAGTCGAGATCTGCGGTGTGGATACTTCGAAGCTGCCCGTCCTGACCAATGTGGAAATGCGGGAGCTGTTCCATGACTTACAGCAAAACAACGAACGTACAGCCAGAGAAAAGCTGGTGAACGGCAACCTGAGACTGGTCCTCAGCGTCATCCAGCGATTCAACAATCGGGGGGAGTTTGTCGACGATTTGTTTCAGGTGGGCTGTATCGGACTAATGAAAGCCATTGATAATTTTGATTTGTCTCAGAATGTGAAGTTCTCAACCTATGCGGTGCCGATGATTATCGGGGAAATTCGCAGGTATCTGCGGGACAACAACCCGATCCGGGTATCCCGGTCGCTGCGGGATATTGCGTACAAAGCGCTGCAGGTTCGTGATTCCTTAACGAATCAAAACTCAAGGGAACCGACGATTTTCGAAATTTCGGAAGTGCTGAACGTCCCCAAAGAGGACGTTGTCTTCGCACTGGATGCCATTCAGGACCCGGTGTCGCTGTTCGAACCGATCTACCATGACGGCGGCGACCCGATCTACGTGATGGACCAGATCAGCGACGACAAAAACAAGGATGTCTCCTGGATTGAGGAGATTGCGCTGCGCGAGGCGATGCAGAGACTGGGACAGCGGGAAAAAATGATTTTGTCCATGCGCTTCTTCGAGGGCAAAACGCAAATGGAGGTCGCCGACGAAATCGGCATTTCCCAAGCCCAAGTATCGCGTCTTGAAAAATCGGCCATCCAGCAAATGCAAAAGCACGTGAAATCGTGAATAGATGAAGTGAAGCAAGGCGGTCCGGCGTTACGGGCCGTCTTTTTTTATGGATGATAAGATGGCCGGCTGCTCGGCTTCCGGATGAATACCATGGGTCGTCATCACAAAGTTTCGGAGAAACTGTTCCGCATGGTCCTTCCAGACCAACGTGGAAAGTCTGCGCTTTGCGGAGGATTTCGCTTCAAAACATGGGCATTTTGCCCGGCGCCGGCATATATTAATCATATATATTGAACGAGTCTGATGAATAGACTGCTAAAGGAGAGGAACATGTGAATCCAGAACGTTGGGCGGTGGACAGAAACATGAAAATATCCGATTTTCAAACGAAGGATGTCATCAACATCGTGGACGGCAAAAGGCTGGGGCAGATCAGCGATCTGGAGCTCGACCTTCGCCAGGGCCGGATCGAAGCGATCGTCGTTCCAAGCTACAGCAAATTCAGGGGGCTGTTCGGAGGCGGCAGCGACCTGATCATTCCTTGGAGCAGCATCGTCAAAATCGGATCGGATGTCGTCCTCGTCAAAATGGAGGAACTGCGGACGCTCCAGGACGAGAAGGACTCTGCCTCTTACAGAGAGAGAACGGAGCAGACCGACCGCCGCGGCTACCGGGATGTGTAAAAGAAAGGGCTGCCTTGTCAAAGCAACCATTTTGGTTTTATGCAAGCCGTGTCCATGTGGTACACTGGAAGTTGAGGTGATTGAAATTGGAACCGTTCAAGTTAAAAGAGGGCGATTCGCGCCCTTCGTTGTTTATGCTGGAGCCGTGGGTCCGTGAATGGAGCGGCATCAGCGCCGGATTTACCGGACGGCATGGCGGCGCGGGAAGCGCGCCTTACGATACGCTTAACACCGCTTTTCATGTGGGTGACCGGCCGGAGACGGTGGTAGCCAACCGCTTGAAGGTCGCGGAAGAGCTGGGCTTTACGCTGGATGACTGGACGTGCGGGGAACAAGTTCACCGGGCGGACATCGCGGTGGTGACGGATGAAAGCCGCGGACGCGGCAGCCGGAATAGAGAATCGGGATTTCAGGATACGGACGGGCTTCTGACGAACGTGCCCGGGGTGCTGCTGACGTCGTTTTATGCGGACTGCGTGCCGCTATATTTTTACGATCCCGTTCATCAGGCGGTCGGACTGGCCCATGCCGGCTGGAAAGGGACCGTGGCCCGGATCGCCGCGGCTATGGTGGAGAAGATGGGGCAGGCCTATGGCAGCCGACCTGAGGAGATATACGCCGCAGTCGGACCGTCCATCGGCTCCTGCTGTTACGAGGTAGATGACAAGGTGATGAGTCATGTGCACGATTTGGCCAGTCATTTCCTGGGTAATGAACTGTACTCCCCTGCCAATTTTTACATCTCTAAACCCGACGGCAAAAGCATGCTGAACTTGAAAGAATTAAATCGACAGATTATGATGAAAGCAGGAATATTGCCGACTCATATCGAATGTACATCATGGTGTACGAGCTGTCGCAACGATTTGTTCTTTTCCTACAGAAAAGACGGCGGAACGACAGGGCGTATGGCGAGTTGGATCGGGCTTAAAGAAGGGGTGAATCTTCCTTGACATTGGAAGAACGGATTAGAGAAGTCAACATGCGCATCGGGGAAGCCTGCCTTCGCAGCGGTAGATCCAGAGAAGACGTCAATGTGATTGCTGTAACCAAGTACGTGTCCACAGCCATGACGGAAAGAGTGCTGGACAGCGGTTTGACGCATATCGGCGAAAATCGCTGGCAGAACGCCGAGGAGAAATGGAATGCGCTTGGTTCCCGCGGGACCTGGCATTTTATTGGACATCTGCAGACCAACAAAGTCAAAGACGTGGCAGGCAAATTCGAATATATACATTCGCTGGACCGGCTTTCATTAGCCAAAGAACTGGAGAAGGTGGCCTCGGCCCGGAATCTGGAAATTAAAACCTTTGTTCAGGTTAACATTTCTGGAGAAGATACCAAGTACGGTTTGGAGCCGGAGCAGGCCGTTCCTTTTTTGAAGGAACTTCATCAATTTCCTCATATCAAGGTCGCCGGCTTGATGACCATGGCCCCCTTCGAAGGGGAGGCGGAGGATACCCGGCCCGTTTTTCGCGGGCTGCGGGAGCTAAGAGACGACATAAACCGGCAGGCAATTACGCGAGAGCCATTAATCGATCTTTCCATGGGAATGTCCAACGATTTTGAAGTGGCCATTGAGGAGGGAGCCACCTGGATCCGTTTGGGCTCGATTCTAGTAGGTAAACAGGAAGGGGAATGATGAGCGTGATGAACAAGTTTATGTCTTTTTTGGGATTACAAGAGCAGGAGGAAGTCGTAGAACGGGAGCAGCTGCCGGTGGAGGATGAAGAAGTTGAAACCCCGAGCATTGAGACACGTAGAAATACTAGAACCAATAATGTGGTCAGCATTCACTCCCAGAAAAATGTAAAGGTCATTTTGCATGAGCCGCATTCGTATGACGAAGCACAGGCCATTGCCGACCATCTGCGCGCGCACCGCACGGTGGTTGTCAATCTGCAGCGGGTCCGTTCGGACCAGGCGCTCCGCATTATCGATTTTCTCAGTGGGACGGTTTATGCCCTGAACGGCGGTATTTCCAAGATCGGCCATAACATCTTTTTGTGCACACCGGATACGGTCGAGATTCAGGGTGCCATTTCGGAATTATTATCCGAGGAACATGATTACAACAGAATGAGGTGAGCCAAGTTTGGCCCAAAACATTGATACGATTTTAACGCTGCTCTTTAACATCTACTTCTACATGATCATCATCTATGTTCTCATGTCATGGCTTCCGAACATTCGCGAGAGCTTTATCGGTGAGCTGCTCGGCAAGCTCGTGGAGCCATACCTGTCCCCTTTCCGCAAAATTATTCCGCCGATCTTCGGCATGCTGGATATTTCCCCGATCGTCGCTCTGTTCGTGCTCCAGTTCGCTATGCAGGGATTGCGGTTCATTATTTTTTCTCTATTCTTTTAGGTGACTGAGATGAAAATAGACATTTATGATCACTTTCACCCGGATGAACGCGAGTTTGTGGATCGGGCATGGGAATGGGTCGTTCACGCCGGGGAATATCACGAAGTCAAGCTGACCGATTTTTTGGACCCGCGGCAGGCATTTATATTGCAGTCGCTGGTGAACCGACACCCCGACGTTCAGGTGCGCCTGGACGGAGGTTATGAAGGAGCAGAGCGCTGCCGGGCGCTGGTGGCTCCAGATTACCGGGATTTAAGCGAAGAGGACATGGGACTTAAGGTGCTTAGCATCTACTCTGGTGATCAGAAATTTTTGTCGCTGGAGCATGGCGATTACATGGGCTCCATTCTGGGACTCGGCGTAAAACGAAGCAAAATCGGGGATATCCATGTGCTTGAGGATGGATGCCACACCGTGGTTTGCGAAGAGATCGGTACGTTTCTCGACATGAACTTAACACAGGTGCACCGGATTCACGTGCTGCGCGAAATTTTGCCGATCGAACAACTGCGGACAAGCCAGGTTGAGCTGGAGCTGCAGGATATTACGGTCGCTTCTTTGCGTTTAGATGGAATTGCTTCCGATGCCTACCGCATCAGCCGCACCAAGGTGGTGCTTCCCATTCGTGCCGGCCGCTGCCGCGTCAACTGGAAAGTCGTCGATGATCCATCCTTTCTGCTGAAAGAAGGGGACCTCGTCTCGATGCAGGGGTTCGGGCGGTTTAAAGTGATCGAGGCGGGTGGTATGACGAAAAAAGGACGCCAGCGCGTAAAAATAGGGAAATTTGTGTAGACCTACAGCAGGAATTGTCTCTTTGCTGTCGAAATGAATTATCCAAGAATATTAAAGATATCGTAACTTTTGACCGATACATTTGGGTGAGGCCCATCAGGACCTCTCGTCGACAGGGGAACCTGAACATTTTAGGAGGTGCGCATCAATGCCATTAACACCATTGGATATACATAACAAGGAGTTTGCCCGCCGAATCCGGGGTTATGATGAAGATGAAGTGAACGAGTTTCTCGACCAAGTCATTAAGGATTATGAGAGCGTGATCCGCGAGAACAAGGAGCTTCAGGGTCAGCTGGCCTCATTGCAGGAAAGACTTGATCATTTCGTGAATATCGAGGAGACGCTGTCCAAGACCATCATCGTTGCACAGGAAGCCGCGGATGAAGTGAAGAACAACGCGAAGAAGGAAGCGCAGCTCATCATCAAGGAGTCGGAGAAGAATGCTGACCGCATCATTAACGAATCCTTGTCCAAGGCCCGCAAGATCGCGATGGAAGTCGAAGAGCTGAAGAAGCAAGCCTCGATCTACCGTACCCGTTTCCGGACGCTGGTGGAAGCCCAGCTCGAGCTGCTCAGCCAGGATGGATGGGAAGCGCTGGAAACCCGGGAGAGGGAGACGCGCGAAGCGAACGAAGTATACTAGGCTTCTGCTTGGTTGACTTTTGCGGAAAAAAGGAATATAAATATATTCATATCGGTTTTTTTGCAAGTGATTGGGTTAAACTTGAAACGAAATATGAATTCGATGACGGGATAAGTAAGCTTGGGATTTGTTCCCCAGAGAGTTGGCGTATGCTGAAAGCCAATGTTCAGACCGAAGCCGAAGATCCTCCCTGAGAAGTGAAGCTGAAACGCTAGTTTGCGTGCGTAAGCTGAACCGGGCCGCCGAACGTTATATCGGCTCCATGCCAGATGCTTGGCATGGACTGAGGAGTCATTCTTTGATCAATGTGCTTGCACCTTGCGGTTCAAGGACGATTGTTGAAAGAATGGAATTAGGGTGGTCACGCGAGCAGAAGCCTCGTCCCTTTGGGGATGAGGCTTATTTTTGTTTTGTTTCGGATCGGATCGGATCGGATCCCCCTAAATCCCCCTTATCCTAAGGGGGACCCCAGAGGGTTCTACCCTCTGGACACCCGAAAGTTTCCGAGGACGGAGCTGGTTTGGAGTTTTAGAGCGATGTTCGTCGAGGTGCCCGGTTCTTCTCCGGCTGCCCCCTCGGGGGGACCGCCTACGGAACCTCTCATGCGAGATGGGTCTTACGCGGCTTCGCACCGCTCGACCTGTGGCACATGCGCAGGCTGTGTGCCGGATTTGTGAGGACCATTTGGCGATGGGGAACATGCGGGTTGGGAATGATGGGGAAGCTTCTTAATTAGTAACAAGGTAACACCAACGTCAAGCGTGCCCCTCTTCACTTTTGCGGGGCAAAGGAAGACGGGCGGCAAGCGGGAACATGCTCGTATCGGGAAAGTCCGCACCAAATGATGCGCCACGGAGATTTCCGGGTGTCCAGAGGGCGGCGCCCTCGGGGTCCCTCTTACGAAGAGGGATTTAGGGAGATGGGAAATCTTTTATAAGATTACGAAAGGTTGGATAATCATGCATAAGGTCGATGTCAAAGAAAAAGCGCGCACGAGAGATCAGCGCATCCTGAAAAAATGGAATGAAGAAGGGACCTTCAAAAAATCTATCGAAAACCGTTCGGGCAAGCCGAACTTCGTATTCTTCGAAGGCCCGCCGACGGCCAACGGGGCTCCGCATATCGGGCACGTACTGGGACGCGTTATCAAGGATTTTGTGCCGCGTTACAAAACGATGAAGGGCTACCGCGTCGTGCGCAAAGCCGGCTGGGACACTCACGGTCTGCCGGTGGAGCTCGGCGTGGAGAAGCAGCTCGGGATCTCCGGTAAGCAGGATATCGAGAAATACGGCATAGAAGAGTTTGTGAAGAAATGTAAGGACAGCGTGTTTGAGTACGAGAAGCAGTGGAGAGAGCTGACCGAAGCGATCGGGTACTGGACGGATCTCGACCATCCGTACATCACGCTGGAGAACAATTACATCGAAAGCGTGTGGAACATCCTGTCCACGATTCACGGCAAAGGGCTGCTGTACCGCGGACACCGCGTCAGCCCGTACTGCCCTTGCTGCCAAACGACGCTCAGCTCCCATGAAGTGGCGCAGGGCTACGAAGACGTCAAGGATTTGAGCGCCACCGCCAAATTCAAGCTGCATGACAGCGGCGATTATGTGCTGGCCTGGACAACCACGCCTTGGACGCTGCCGTCTCACGTGGCGCTGGCCATGAATCCGGATATGGAATACGCCCGAGTCCAGCAGGAAGATGGCGTCTACATCGTCGCCAAAAACCTGGTTGAAGACGTAATGAAAGGCGACTATACGGTTTTGTCCACGCACAAAGGTTCTGAATTTGTCGGTCAGAGCTACACGCCGCCGTTTACTTATATCAAGCCGGAAAAAGGCAACATCATCGTCGGCGCATCCTTTGTCACCGATTCGAGCGGTACGGGGATCGTGCATATGGCGCCGGCCCACGGGGAAGACGACTACAAAACCTGCCGGGAAAACGGCATCAGCTTTGTGAGCGTAGTGAACGCCCAAGGACGTTATACGGATGAGGTTACCGACTTCGCCGGACGTTTCGTGAAAGATTGCGATCTGGACATCGTGAAGATGCTGTCTGAAAAAGGAACGTTGTACAGCAAGGAGAAATATGAGCACAGCTATCCGTTCTGCTGGCGCTGTAAGTCTCCGCTTCTCTATTATGCGATGGAGAGCTGGTTTATCGAAACGACGGCTGTCAAGGATCAGCTGATCGCCAACAACAATGGCGTCACCTGGTATCCGGGCCATGTCCGTGAAGGACGCTTCGGCAAGTTCCTGGAAGAGCTGGTGGACTGGAATATCAGCCGTAACCGCTATTGGGGCACGCCGCTGAACGTTTGGGTCTGCGAATCGTGTAAAGGCGAATTTTCGCCGCACAGTTTTGCGGAGCTGAAGGCGCAGGCGATCGGCGAAATCAGTGACGATCTGGAGCTGCATAAGCCTTACGTCGATGAGGTCAAAGTGCGCTGTCCGCACTGCGAAGGTGGGGTGATGGAGCGGACGTCCGAAGTGATCGACGTTTGGTTCGACAGCGGCTCGATGCCGTTCGCGCAGCACCATTACCCTTTTGAGAACGTGGACACGTTCGAGGAGCAGTTCCCGGCGGACATGATCTGCGAAGGGATCGACCAGACCCGCGGCTGGTTCTACAGCCTGCTGGCCGTATCGACCCTGTTTAAGGGCGTGGCGCCTTACAAATCGGTCATCGCCACGGGGCATATCCTGGACGAAAACGGCCAGAAAATGTCCAAATCGAAGGGCAACGTCATCGACCCTTGGGAGATCATCAACGAATACGGCACCGATGCGTTCCGCTGGGCACTCCTGTCGGACAGCGCACCTTGGAACAGCAAACGCTTCTCTAAAGGCATCGTCGGTGAAGCCAAATCCAAAGTGATCGACACGCTGGTCAACACGCACGCGTTCCTGACGCTGTATGCGAACATCGACGGGTACAACCCGGCCGAGCATCCGTATCAGCCGTCAGAGAATAAACTCGACCGCTGGATCCTGTCCCGTCTGAACAGCCTGATCCTGCTGGTGGATAAAGCGCTGGAAAGCAACGATTTCCTCAACTCGGCCAAGGCCATCGAAGGATTCGTCGACGAGCTGAGCAACTGGTACATCCGGCGCTCGCGCGACCGCTTCTGGGGCAGCGGACTCGGGGAAGACAAACTGGCCGCTTACGGCACGCTGACGCACGTGCTGGTCACGCTGGCCCAATTGATGGCGCCGTATACGCCGCTGCTGTCGGAGGATATTTACACGAACCTTACCGGCGGGGAAAGCGTTCATCTGACCGATTATCCGGCTGCCGATGAAGCTCTGATCGACAAGGCGCTCGAGGAAGATATGGAGACCGCCCGCCAGGTCGTTGAGCTCGCCCGCAACGTGCGGAATGAAACGGGGATCAAGACCCGCCAGCCCTTGTCCGAACTGATTGTGTCGCTGGACCGTGATTTTGATGTGGCCGGATACGAGGAGATCATCAAGGAAGAAATCAACGTGAAGAACATCGTCGTAGAGACGAGCGACAGCGGATTCGTCGACTTTACGCTCAAGATGAACCTGAAGGTGGCCGGCAAGAAATACGGAAAAAATATCGGGTTCCTGCAGGGCTTCCTGAAAGCGATGAGTCCGGAGGATACGCGGAACGTCGTCAATACCGGCAGCCTGAACGTCACTTCGCCGGATGGAGAGGAGCTGCAGATTACGGCTGACGAGCTGCTTGTCGAGAAGCAGGCCAAGGCCGGTTTTGCATCGGCTTCGGGATATGGCATCACCGTTGCGCTCAATACAGAAATCACGCCTGAACTGGAACAGGAAGGCTGGGTCCGTGAAGTGGTGCGTGCCGTTCAGGACTACCGTAAGAAGCTCGACCTGCCGATCGAAAAACGCGTCACCCTGGTCCTTGAAGCGGATGAAGAATTGACGGCAGCGATCCGGGCGTTTGAGCATGTGCTCCGGGAAAACGTGCTGGTGAACGAGCTTGCGTTCGGCCAAGAAGCCGAAATGGAGCGCGTTGACCTTGCCGGCAAAACGCTGGGTATCCGCATCGCCGGATAACCTGCCTTTTCACCGCCATTGAATGGCAATCGCCGCTTTGGCGCATAATAGCACAACAAACGAACAAACGAGCCTTCTGGCCCGTGTGGAAAATGGATACCATTTTCGCGCCGGCTTTGGCTCGTTTGTTGTTCATCGGAACGTGGATACCGCGCTGATCCGAGAGGAGACTGCAGAGATGGCGAATAAGAAGAGCATCATTCCCG
Organism: Paenibacillus rhizosphaerae; assembly: GCF_014192015.1. Taxonomy (GTDB): domain Bacteria; phylum Bacillota; class Bacilli; order Paenibacillales; family Paenibacillaceae; genus Paenibacillus_AQ; species Paenibacillus_AQ rhizosphaerae. Next base: position 334,827 of record NZ_JACHXJ010000002.1, read on the forward strand.
AATCGGAAGAAGAGAAGCTGAACGGCGTTTACCGGTTAACGGTGCAGATAGCCGAGCAATTGGAACGGGCCCGGATCGCTGAATATACACAGCTTCTGCACCGGCCATTCCGGTTAATACTGTTGAACCTGCTGTCCGGTGCGGCGCGCGGCGTCGGGATTGCCATCGGGTTCACCTTTTTTGCCGCGACGATCATTTATGTGCTGCAGGTGCTGGGGGCGCTCAATCTTCCGATTATCGGGGATTATATTGCCGACATCGTCCGGATTGTCCAGCGCCAGCTGGAGCTGAATACGTATTAAATGAATCCCTCGTCCTCTTCACCAAGCTGGTCCATGCTGACGCCTTCGCCCTGGTCTATATACATCCGGTATTCCTGGTTGCGGACAAACTCGATCTGATTTCCGTAAATATCGGTAGCGACAAAAGCCTCGTAGGGCTCTACGCAACCTTCAAGCTCGTCTAATGCTTCGATTTCAATCTCGTTGTAGCTGTGAACCTCCCGGCCTTCGGCATAGGCCGGGTAGTTGGAGGTACCGAAATTTTCAACGATCTGCCACGCGTCTTCGCCGTCGAAACCGTTCTGGTCATCGCGTTCGTCCAAGCTCGTCCGGCCGAAGGGAGGCATTAAAAATTCCTCTTCGACAGGTCGGTAATTCTCTACATGCACCTTAGGCGAATGCTCTTTGCAAAAAGCCGTCGTCGGAACGGCTTCCAGCCGCTCGTACGGGATCGGCTTTCCACATTCTTCGCAGAGACCGTAGGTCCCTTGTTTGAATCGATCGAGCGCCATTTCGATGAGGTCCATGTGGTGATCGTCATGGTCTTGAAGGGTTAAATCGACTTCCCTGGCGTAGAGCTCAGTGGCGACATCGGCGGGATGGTTGTCGATGTTCGACAGCTCGCCAGTCATGTCGCGCATGGAGTCTTCCAGGCCGTAATGTTTGTTGCTGTCATCCTTACGGCGGAGGAATTCCCGCTGTTCCTCGAGCATGTTGTGCAAATGATCCAGCTGTGATTGTGTGAGATGCTGCATGATCAAGCCCCTTTCCGCTTCGCATCAACTAAACGATAAAGACGGTTTCTTTTCATATCTAGAATGTGCGGATTAAGCCTGTTTTACAGAAGGAAATTGTTTTCGCTATTCCCCGTTTATGGACGGTTTCCGGCGCCCTATGCTACAATAAACAAGTCTTTACATGACGTGAAAGGCTGTACGCGGGCCGCGCGGACAGGCCTAATGAATGAGAACGGAGTGACAAATGGCTGTGGTGTACTACTTAATCGCTTTAATCGTGTTTTTGGTGGATCAGGGCACCAAGTATTTAATTGCCAGCAGATTGGAGTTAAGAGAGGAAATTCCGGTGATTGGCAACTTTTTTCTGATTACCTCCCACCGGAACACGGGTGCAGCCTTCGGTATTCTTCCCAACCAGCGCTGGTTTTTTATCGTCATTACCATCATCGTGGTGGTAGCGATTATCTGGTATATGAACCGGGTGAGAAAATCGTCTTCGCGCAAACTGCTTCCGGTAGCGCTGAGCCTCGTCCTCGGAGGGGCGATCGGCAACTTTCTCGACCGGGCGCTGAACGGCGAAGTGGTGGACTTTTTACAATTCAATTTCGGCAGCTATACGTTTCCGATTTTTAATGTGGCCGACTCCTGCATCGTGATCGGGGTGGCACTCATTATACTGGATTCGCTGATGGACATGAACCGAACCGAATCGAACAACAAGAGCAATGAAGGGAATGAACCGGTTTGATCGAAGAACAAACATCCGGAGCGGGGGAATACCCGGAGAGTGCGGATATCAGGGAGTGGGTCGTTGACCCTGTCCATGCCAAAGAACGCATCGATAAATATATTACGGAATCCTGGGAAGAAGACATTTCCCGGTCTCAGGTCCAGCTCTGGATCAGCGCAGGCCATGTGCTGGTAAACGGTCAGCCGGTCAAAGCCAACTATAAACTGTCGGCAGGTGACCGCCTGGAAGTGACCGTTCCGGAGCCGGCCGTCGTCGAAATCGTTCCGGAGGATATTCCTCTAAATGTTGCTTTTGAGGACAAGGATGTCATCGTGGTCAACAAGCCGCGGGGGATGGTCGTTCATCCTGCGCCTGGGCATGCCTCGGGTACCCTGGTGAATGCGCTGATGTACCACTGCAAGGATTTGTCCGGCATTAACGGGGAGCTGCGTCCAGGCATCGTTCACCGGATCGATAAGGACACTTCCGGCTTGATCATGGCTGCCAAGAACGATATGGCCCACGCCTCTTTGGCTGCTCAACTGAAAGACCACAGCGTGACCCGGCACTATTATGCCCTTGTCCACGGCAATGTCAGCCATGATCAGGGGACGATAGACGCGCCCATCGGTCGCGATTCGGTCGACCGTAAAATGTACACCGTGACGGAGAAGAACAGCAAGCACGCCGTCACTCATTTTACGGTTAAGGAGCGCTTTGGCGATTACACCCTGCTGGAGCTTCAGCTTGAAACCGGGCGGACTCACCAGATCCGGGTGCACATGAAGTTTATCGGTCATCCGCTGGTCGGGGATCCGATGTACGGGCGGAGCAAAGGCATCAAAATGAACGGACAAGCGCTGCACGCCGGCGTGCTTGGGTTCATCCATCCGGCAAGCGGCGAATATTTGGAGTTCTCAGCGCCGATTCCAGACGATATGGAGGATCTGCTGACGTCCCTGCGCAGCCGTTGAAAGTACAAATCATACGATAATTAGTCCATGGCATTCCGCCATGGATTCCTTCATATTTAGGGGTGTAGAAATTGATGTAGGAGATGAAAGAATACATGAGTATCGAACAGTACCAGCAAACGTACATTCAGAACAGCTTTGCGGACCGGATCGGCGGTTCCAATTATGGTAAAGACACAGCCATCTATAAATTTGAAAAAATCAAGCGGGCTAAAGCCCAGGCAAAAAAAGACTTCCCGGACGTGGAACTGATCGACCTTGGCGTAGGCGAACCGGATGAAATGGCCGACGCCGGCATTGTGGCCAAGCTTGCGGAAGAAGCGGCCAAGCCGGAGAACCGCGGCTATGCGGATAACGGAATTCCTGAATTCAAGGAAGCGGCGGCTCAATACTTGAAGGAAGTCTTCAACGTGGACGGCATCGATCCGCAGACGGAAGTGCTTCACTCCATCGGCTCCAAGCCTGCGCTGGCGATGCTTCCATCGGTGTTCATCAACCCGGGCGATGTGACCATCATTACCGTACCGGGTTATCCGGTTCTGGGAACCCACACAAAATACCTCGGCGGGGAAGTGTACACCGTTGAGCTGAAGAAGGAAAACAATTTCCTGCCGGATCTGAAGAGCATTCCGGAAGACATCGCTCAGCGTGCCAAACTGATCTACCTGAACTATCCGAACAACCCGACGGGCGCAAGCGCTACAGTCGAGTTTTTCACCGAGGTGGTGGAATGGGCCAAGAAGTACGACATCGTCGTCGTTCATGACGCTCCTTACGCAGCTCTGACTTATGACGGACTGAAGCCGCTGAGCTTCCTGTCGATTCCAGGTGCGAAGGACGTGGGCGTCGAGCTGCACTCGCTGTCCAAATCCTACAACATGACCGGCTGGCGGATCGGCTTTATCGCCGGTAACCCGCTCGTTGTGAAAGCCTTCGGCGACGTGAAGGACAACAACGATTCCGGCCAGTTTATCGCCATCCAGAAAGCGGCCGCTTACGGTCTCGCCCATCCGGAAATTACGGAGAAGATTGCCGAAAAGTATTCCCGCCGTCACGATATGCTGGTAGCCGCGCTGAACGATCTGGGCTTCCAGGCCGAGAAACCGAAAGGCTCCTTCTTCCTCTATGTGGAAGCACCTAAGGGAATCAAAGGAGGCATCCGCTTCAATTCCGGCGAGGACTTCTCCCAGTACCTGATCCGCGAGAAGCTGATCTCTACCGTGCCTTGGGATGATGCCGGCAGCTTTGTCCGTTTCTCCGTCACTTTCGAAGCGAAGGGCCAAGAAGACGAGAAGCGCGTCATCGCTGAAATTAAACGCCGCCTGAGCGACGTGGAATTCGAATTTTAATGGAATAAAGAGTGAGATCCGTCCTGACCACAGGGCGGATCTTTTTTTTGCAGCAAACGATATACTGCCTTCCGAAACGGCTGGAGGATATGGAAACAAGCCCATGATTTTTGCGGTCAAACATGGTAAAGTGGACATAGCAATAAGGGCGCTTGTTTTTGAGAACAAGGCCTAAAGTGGGAGTTGAGCAGCTCTGTTTACACATTGGAAATGGGAATCGTACGCCGAACATTGGGGCGAATTGCGCAAGCGCCTGTTTTGGATTTTGGGCGCGTTTTTAGTGTCAATGATCGCGGCGCTGTTCGTGGTGGGCGACGTGCTTCACTTCTTGCGGGGAAGGCCGCCGGCCTCGCTGGTCGAATGGAACGCGTTCAGCCCGTGGGAGGGCGTCCGCATGTATATGTACATTGCCGGAGCCCTGTCGCTGGTCGTAGCTGTACCTTTTACGATGCTGCAAATTTGGGCTTTTGGCAAAAAGAGACTGCGCAAAAGCGAGCAGAGAGCGGCGTTAAAATATGTGCCTGCTGCGTTCGTGCTGCTGTTTGTCGGGTTTGCCTTTGCTTATTTGGTCGTGTTCCCGATGGCGTTTCGCTTTACGACGAATATGACCAAAAACCTGGGATTGGTGGAGACGTACGGCATCGCGCAGTACTTTACGTTTTTGACCAACATCGTGGTCCCGGTGTCGCTTGCGTTCGAGCTGCCGGTGCTGGTGATGCTGCTGACTAGGCTGCGTGTCATTAACCCCGGATTGCTGGGGAAAATGCGTAAGGTCTCGTATATGGTGCTGGTCTTCATCGCATGCATGATTTCTCCGCCGGAGTTTTTTTCGCATATTTCGGTATCGGTACCGTTTATTCTGCTGTACGAAATCAGCGTAATGATGTCCAAGCTGGTGTACCGCAAGCAAATGCAGACGGATACAGGGACCAAAGACCGGATGAATTATGGATCTGCCTAATGCAGGGTCGGCCTTGAATGTTGAAAGTATGCTGAAATCAAATGGAGAAGCTGGTGTATAAATGAGTTTAAAGGAGGGCGATTTACATTATGTTAAGCGATATCGGTTTGCCGGGCTTCATTTTGCTGGCCGTGCTTGCGCTGCTATTATTCGGACCGAACAAGCTGCCCGGTCTGGGCCGCTCGGCCGGACGCATGCTGCGGGAATTTAAAAACGAAATGAGCGACATTATGGGCGACTCTCCGCGCCCGAAGCGCAGACCCGCGCAGGAGCCCGTGACAGAACAGGAGCAGCCGTCTCAAGCGGTTCGGACGGAGTCCGCCGCATCCCCGAGGTTGCCGGAATAAAATTCCACGGATTGGGAAGGCTAAGCTCGGTTGACAACAGACGTTCAGTCTGTCATAATCTTGTGTAGTTGAATAAGCACCTTTAAATCAGTCCCGTGAGACTGGCAAGGTAACGTGAACTGAGGTTCACTTCGCGGCAGCATACTGTCTGTTTAAAGCCGCCCAGAGAATCTCTATGTCGATCAGCGCATGCTGATGGCTTCTAACTCCTTGCCTACGGGCAGGGAGTTTTTTTGTTATCTGGGTCCCCTCCAAGCATCTAAACAGGCATCACAGCAAAGCCTAGCTTTGTAGGGAACCTTCACGGGTCAGCTATTTAAATCCCTTTTAACGGAAGAAGGAGTGTGGAGCATGAGCAACGAGGTGCATGTCATTATGGATGAAACGGCGATCCGCCGTGCACTGACAAGGATTGCACACGAAATACTGGAGAGGAACAAGGGGATTGAAAATTGTGTGTTCATCGGTATCAAAACCCGGGGAGAATTTCTGGCCCAGCGCATCGCCGGCAAAATTCTCGAAATCGAAGGCACGCCGGTTCCATGGGGCGCCGTTGACGTCACCCGGTACCGGGACGACCAGAAAGACAGCGCAGCTTCTCTGACCGAAGCAAACATTGGTTTGGAAAAGCTCGATATTCATGATAAAAAAGTGATTTTGTTCGACGACGTGCTGTATACGGGACGGACGATCCGAGCCGCAATGGACGCCCTGATGGACTGCGGACGGCCGCAGATGATCCAGCTGGCGGTGCTGGCGGACCGGGGACACCGGGAGCTGCCGATCCGGCCGGATTATATCGGCAAGAACGTACCGACGGCAAGATCCGAGCAAATTGAAGTGGCCCTCACGGAAACCGACGGCAAGGACGAAGTAACGATTATGCAAAACCGGGAGGAGAAATAACATGCTAACGATGACGCAGCTGAAGGACCGGAGCCTGCTTGGACTGAAGGATCTGGGCCGCGACGAAATCGAATCGATCCTAAACCGGGCGGCATACTGGGAAGCCCAGCATGAAAAGCTGGTGCCGGTGCTGGCCTCCAAATTCGTAGCCAACATGTTTTTTGAGAACAGCACGCGGACGCGCTTTTCCTTCGAAATGGCGGAGAAACGCCTGGGCGCCCAGGTGCTGAACTTTACGGCGGCTGCCTCGAGCGTAGAGAAGGGCGAATCGATCTACGACACGGTAAGAACGCTCGAATCGATGGGGATTGACGCAGGCGTCATCCGGCTGAAGCCGGCCGGGGTGCTGGAGGAGCTGTCCGGCAAAATCTCGGTTCCGCTCATCAATGCAGGGGACGGAAACAATGAGCATCCGACGCAGGCACTGCTCGACCTGTACACGATGAAGAAACGGTTCGGCAGCCTTCAAGGCCTGACGGTGTCGATCATCGGTGACATTAAACACAGCCGTGTGGCCCGATCGGATCTGTGGGCGCTGCGGAAGTTCGGGGCCGAAGTCAAATTCTGCGCGCCGGATAATATGACGGCACCGGAGCTCGAGCCTTTTGCCAGATACGTAACGATGGAAGAGGCGCTCCGGTCGGATGTGGTCATGATGCTGCGGGTTCAGCTGGAGCGTCATGCGGCCGGCATGCTGAAATCAGCCGAGGAATACAGAGCGCAGTACGGATTGACGGAAGAGCGGGCTTCCAAATTGTCCAAGCATACACTGATTATGCATCCTGCTCCGGTGAACCGGAACGTAGAGATCGACGATGCGGTCGTCGAGTGTGAGCAGTCGGCGATCTTCCCGCAAATGAGCAACGGCGTTCCGATCCGGATGGCTGTCATGGAGCGGGCGATGAAATAATCGAGGTATATACAGGCAAACGCAAATTTTATTAATAAATATACACAAAAGTGAATTATTATTATACAATAGATTGGAAGCCACAGTGCCAATCAACGACCGGAGGTACTCATGATACAGATCATAACGAACGCCAGCGTACTGAACGAACAAGGGAAACAGGTAAGCAAGCATATCGTCATCGAGGACGGCATCATCAAGACATTGGTGGAACCGGATGCCGGCTGGAGCACTCCCGATGGGGCGGAAGTGACGGACGCTGCCGGCAAGCTGGTCACGCCAGGCTTGATCGATATGCATGTCCATCTGCGCGAACCTGGATTTGAACATAAGGAGACGATCGAGACCGGGAGCCGTTCGGCAGCCAAGGGCGGCTTTACGACCATCGCCTGCATGCCGAACACGAAACCGGTAACCGACAACCCGGATACGGTCCGGCTGGTGCTGGAGAAGGCCCGCGAGGCGGGAATCGTGAAGGTGCTGCCTTATGCCGCGATTACGGTGCGGGAGCTCGGACGGGAGCTGACGGATTTTGAAGCGCTCAAAGAAGCGGGGGCGGTCGGCTTCACCGACGACGGCGTCGGCGTACAGAACGCTAAGATGATGAAAGACGCCATGCGCCGGGCAAAAGAGCTGAACATGCCGGTGATTGCTCACTGTGAAGAGAACTCCCTGGTCGAAGGGGGATGCGTAACGGAAGGCAAGTTTGCTGTGCAGCACGGACTGATCGGTATTCCGAACGAGTCGGAAGCGATTCATGTCGGGCGGGACATCCTGCTGGCGGAAGCGACGGGCGTGCACTACCATGTGTGCCACGTCAGCACGGAACAGTCGGTCCGGCTGATCCGCCAGGCCAAGGAAGTCGGCATTCACGTCACCGCCGAGGTGTGCCCGCACCATCTGCTGCTGTCGGATGAAGATATTCCGGGGCTGGACGCCAACTGGAAGATGAATCCGCCGCTGCGTTCGCCGCGGGACGTAGAAGCCTGCATCGAAGGGCTGCTGGACGGAACGCTCGACATCATCGTGACGGACCATGCACCGCACGCGGCGGAAGAGAAAGCGAAAGGTATGGAAATGGCACCGTTTGGCATCGTTGGCTTTGAGACGGCCTTCCCGCTTTTGTACACCAAATTCGTGGCGACTGGCAAATGGGATCTGGCCATGCTGGTTCAACGGATGACCTCAGAACCAGCTCGGGTGTTCGGTTTGAACACCGGGCGGCTTGAGGAAGGCGCTCCGGCTGACCTGACGATGATTGACCTGGAAACCGAAAAAGCGGTGAATCCGGAAGAGTTCGCCTCCAAGGGACGGAATACGCCGTTTACCGGGTGGAAGCTGAAGGGCTGGCCGGTAAAAACCTGGATGGACGGCAAAGTGGTGTTTGAAGCCTAAGACCGGATATAACCGGACGGATAGGTTGATCCAAGATAGGGACAGATATAGATAGAATGAACTAAAGAATTGAATGTTATAGGGCGAAAACTTTAGTGCAATCTATATAGATACTAACTTTACGTAATTTGACAGAGGAGTGAGTGGGATGCAGGCAAGATTGCTGCTGGAGGACGGAACGCTGTTTACGGGCAGTGCTTTCGGAGCAGAAGGAGAAACGACGGGCGAAGTCGTGTTTAATACAGGCATTACAGGATACCAAGAGGTGCTGTCGGACCCGTCGTACTGCGGGCAAATCGTCACGATGACGTTCCCGCTGATCGGCAACTACGGCATTACGCGCGACGATTTTGAATCGGTTGCGCCGTATGTGCACGGTTTTGTAGTACGCCGCCATGAAACGGTGCCGAGCAACTGGCGCGCCGAGTACAGCGTGGATACGCTGCTAAAGGAATACGGGATCGTCGGCATCAGCGATATCGATACGCGCATGCTGACCCGCCTTATCCGAAGCCACGGTACGATGAAGGGGATTCTGACGACATCCGCTCAGTCCGTCGAGGAGCTGAGAGAGCGCCTTGCCGCGAGCGCCCTGATGACCGATCAGGTGTCGCGCGTGTCCACGAAGCATACTTACAACAGCCCAGGCGCTAGAGAACGGATCGTACTTATCGACTACGGCGCCAAGAGCGGTATTTTGCGCGAACTGACTTCCCGCGGCTGCGACGTGGTGGTTGTTCCGCATGACACGACGGCCGAGGAAATCCGCCGCCTGAATCCGGACGGCATTCAGCTGTCCAACGGCCCTGGGGATCCAAAAGATGTGCCGCATGCGATCCAGACGATCAAGGAACTGCTCGGCGAATATCCGATCTTCGGCATCTGCCTGGGCCACCAGCTGTTCGCCCTGGCTTGCGGCGCCGACACCGAGAAGCTGAAATTCGGCCACCGCGGCGGCAACCATCCGGTGAAGGACTTGGCGACGAACCGCTGCTATATCACCTCGCAGAACCATGGCTACACGGTTAAGGATGACTCCATTGCCGGAACAGAGCTCGAGATTACGCATATCAACAACAACGACAAGACCGTTGAAGGTCTTAAGCACAAGAAATACCCGGCCTTTACCGTACAGTATCACCCTGAAGCGGCCCCCGGCCCTTTCGACAACAGCTATCTGTTTGACGAGTTCTTGAAAATGATTGCCGACCATAAACAGCAAAAACCTGCAAAACCGCGCCAGGCGGAACTGGCTGCAGCCGTGAAAGGAGCACGATAATATGCCTATCAATAAACAGCTTAAGAAAATCCTCGTTATCGGTTCTGGACCGATCGTCATCGGCCAGGCGGCTGAGTTTGACTATGCGGGTACGCAGGCCTGCGAAGCGCTGAAAGAGGAGGGCGTCGAGGTTGTCCTGATCAACAGCAACCCGGCGACCATCATGACCGACACGAACACGGCGGATAAAGTATACATCGAGCCGATTACCCTGGACTTCGTAACACAGATTATCCGCCAGGAACGGCCGGACGGATTGCTGCCGACCCTCGGCGGCCAAACCGGCCTCAACATGGCTGTGGAACTGGCTAGAGCAGGCGTGTTGGAGCAGGAAAACGTTAAACTGCTTGGCACCCAGCTTCATTCGATCGAAAAAGCGGAGGACCGCGACCTGTTCCGCGAACTGATGCGCGAGCTGGAACAGCCGGTACCGGAAAGCGTGATCGTCACTACCCTGGAAGAAGCGCTCGACTTCGCTGCGGAGATCGGCTACCCGCTGATCGTCCGTCCGGCGTACACGCTTGGCGGAACGGGCGGGGGCATCTGCGCGAACGAAGAAGAACTGCGCGAGACGGTGACTTCCGGCATCCGGTACAGCCCGATCGGCCAGTGCCTGATCGAGAAGAGCATCGCGGGCATGAAGGAAGTCGAATACGAAGTCATGCGCGATGCGAACGACAACTGCATCGTCGTATGCAACATGGAGAACTTTGATCCGGTCGGCGTACACACCGGGGACAGTATCGTCGTAGCCCCGTCCCAGACGCTCTCGGACCGTGAATACCAAATGCTGAGATCCGCGTCGCTGAAAATTATCCGCGCGCTGAACATCGAAGGCGGATGCAACGTGCAATTCGCCCTGGATCCGCACAGCTACCAATACTATGTCATCGAGGTCAACCCGCGTGTCAGCCGCTCTTCGGCCCTCGCTTCCAAAGCGACCGGATACCCGATCGCCAAGATGGCCGCGAAGATCGCCCTCGGCTACACGCTGGACGAAATCGTCAACCCGGTGACCGGGCAGACTTACGCTTGCTTCGAGCCGACGCTGGACTATATCGTCAGCAAAATTCCACGCTGGCCGTTCGATAAATTCGTACAGGCGAACCGTAAGCTGGGCACGCAAATGAAAGCGACCGGCGAAGTCATGGCCATCGGCCGCACGTTCGAAGAATCGATCCATAAAGCGATCCGCTCCCTGGAAATCGGAGTGCACCGCTTCTATCTGAAAGGCACGGAGGAGCTGAGCGAGGAAGTGCTCCGCGAGCGCCTCGTCAAAGCCGACGACGAGCGGATCTTCCTGATCGCGGAAGCGTTCCGCCGCGGCTACGGCTTGCAGGACGTTCAGGACCTGACCAAGATCGACTGGTGGTTCCTCGATAAAATCCAGGGGCTGATCGCGTTCGAAGCGCAGCTTCAGGAAGATACGCTTTCTTACGACACGCTGTACCTGGCGAAACGCCGCGGGTTCACCGACCGGGCGATTGCCGAGATCCGCAGCCAGAGCCAGGCTGGAAGCCTGACGACGGAGACGGAAGTTCGCGAGTTCCGCCTCTCGAACGGCCTGCGTCCGGTCTACAAAATGGTTGACACCTGCGCGGCCGAATTCGAGGCGACAACGCCTTACTACTACTCGACTTACGAGACGGAGAACGAAGTTACGCCGTCCAATAAGGAGAAAGTGGTCGTGCTGGGCTCCGGACCGATCCGGATCGGCCAAGGCATCGAGTTCGACTACTCGACCGTACACGCCGTGTGGGCGATTCAGAAGGCCGGATACGAAGCGGTCATCATCAATAACAACCCGGAGACGGTATCCACGGACTTCAATACGTCGGACCGCCTGTACTTCGAGCCGCTGTTCTTCGAGGATGTCATGAACGTCATCGAGCAGGAGAAGCCGATCGGCGTCATCGTGCAGTTCGGCGGCCAAACGGCGATCAACCTGGCCGGACCACTGAGCAAAGCGGGTGTGAACATTCTCGGCACCAGCCTTGAAAGCATCGACGAGGCGGAGGACCGCAAGAAGTTCGAGGCGCTGCTCACGAGACTGCAAATCGCCCAGCCGAAGGGCAGCACGGTCACATCGGTCGACGAAGCTGTAGACACGGCCCAATCGCTCGGCTATCCGGTGCTGGTGCGCCCATCCTACGTCCTTGGCGGACGCGCGATGGAAATCGTCTACTCCGATGACGAGCTGCTGAGCTACATGGAGCAGGCTGTGAAGATCAATCCGGAGCATCCGGTCCTGATCGACCGCTACATGCTGGGTAAAGAGGTGGAAGTCGACGCGATCTGCGACGGCGAAACCGTGGTTATCCCGGGCATCATGGAGCATATCGAGAGAGCGGGCGTGCACTCCGGCGACTCTATTGCGGTATATCCGCCGCAGCACCTGGAGGACCACCTCAAGGAGAAAATCGTGTCCATCACGACGCGGATTGCGAAGGAACTGAAAACGATCGGACTGGTGAACATCCAGTTCGTCATTTACAACGACGAAGTGTATGTCATCGAGGTAAACCCGCGCTCTTCCCGGACGGTACCGTTCCTGAGCAAGGTGACGACGATTCCGATGGCGAACCTGGCGACACAGGCCATTCTCGGCCGCAAGCTGAAGGACGCAGGATACCAGGAAGGCCTCTGGCCGGAAAGCGACTACGTTTCCGTCAAAGTGCCGGTGTTCTCCTTCGCTAAGCTGCGCAGAGTCGAGCCAACGCTCGGACCGGAAATGAAGTCGACCGGCGAAGTCATGGGACGCGACCTGCAGTACGCCAAAGCACTGTACAAAGGCTTGATCGGTGCGGGCATGAAAATTCCGGCATCGGGTGCGATCATCGTCACCGTGGCCGACAAGGATAAGGAAGAGGCTGTGGAGCTCATGAAGGGCTACAAGCGCCTTGGTTACAAGATCTATGCCACCGAAGGTACGGCTCAAGCTTTGAACGAAGCCGGACTCAACGTAACGACCGTGCAGAAGCTCAGCGACGGCACACCGAACATTCTGGATCTGATCCGGGGTGGTGAAGCGCAGTTCGTCTTCAACACCCTGACCAAAGGGAAAACGCCGCAGCGCGACGGATTCCGTATCCGCCGGGAAGCGGTAGAGAACGGCGTGGTCTGCATGACCTCGCTGGACACGGTTAGAGCCCTGATGAATATGCTGGATACCCTCAACTTCTCTTCACAGGCCATGCCGGCTTTTGCGAACTGAGAAGGGGGAGATTCGAGAAGCATGAGTGATAAGTATACAGAAATGGCGGGCCGCTTGATCGTGGCCCTGGACTACCCGGATGCCGAGGCGGCATCCGCGCTGGTCCGCGAACTTGAAGGAATTCCCTGCTACTTGAAGGTGGGCATGCAGCTGTATTATGCTGCAGGGCCCGCTTTTGTGCGGGAATTGAAGTCAAAAGGCTACAGCGTATTTCTTGATCTGAAAATGCATGACATACCCAACACGGTAAGGGGTGGCGCGGAGAGCATCACCCGTCTTGGTGTGGACATGTTTAACGTCCATGCTGCCGGAGGTACGGCGATGATGAAGGCGGCGCTCGATGGAGCCGAATCCGCGCTTGCGGCCGATCCTGGGTTGAGAAGGCCGGTCATTATCGCGGTTACGCAGCTGACCAGCACCAGCCAGGAGATGCTCAACAGTGAAATCGGCATTCAAGGCAGCGTTCAGGACGCGGTGATACACTACGCCAAGCTGACGCAGGCCGCTGGACTTGGCGGCGTCGTCGCCTCGGCCCAGGAATCGGCGCTGATCCGCGAGGCTTGCGGCCAGCCATTTATCACCGTCACGCCGGGCATCCGGCCGGCAGGCTCCGCAGTAGGAGATCAGAAGCGTGTCCTGACGCCGGGCGAGGCCATTCGCCAAGGCAGCCATTACATCGTCGTCGGACGTCCGATTACGGCAGCGGAAAACCCGCGTGAAGCTGCTGAACAAATTATCAAGGAGATGATCGAAGCTTGACTACCCTAGCAGAAATTCCAGCACGTATCGCATCCCATTTGCTTGAAATCGGAGCGGTCGCGCTCCGGCCGAAACAACCGTTCACTTGGACTTCGGGCATCAAGTCGCCCATCTACTGCGATAATCGTCTGACGATGTCTTACCCCGAAATCCGGGAGCTTATCGCCGAATCGTTCGCCGCGATCATCCGGGCGCAGTATCCGGATGCGGAAGTCATTGCCGGAACGGCGACCGCCGGTATCCCTCATGCGGCGTGGGTTGCCCAGAAGCTGAACCTGCCGATGGCCTATATCCGCGATAAAGCGAAGGGGCACGGTAAGGAGAACCTGATCGAGGGCATCATCAAGCCGGGGCAAAAAGTCGTCGTCATCGAAGACTTGATCTCGACCGGCGGCAGCTCGCTTAAAGCGGCAGTAGCCGTGAAGGAAGCAGGTGCTGAGCCGCTCGCCGTGCTCGCCATCTTCAGCTATCAGCTCGATAAAGGGGTACAAGCCTTTGCCGAAGCGGGGATTCCGCTGCAAACGTTGTCCAACTATACGGCGCTGATGGAAGTAGCCCTGGAAAAGGGAGCCATTCAGCAGGAGGACGTCGAAGCGCTCACAGCGTGGAGAGAAGATCCGTCGTCGTTCGGAAACTAAGAGGACGACGCTTGTGTGATTTTATCTCTTATGCATTTATAAAATGATACAGCAAAGGCAGCCCTGCGGGCTGCCTTTTTAAGTTTGTTCACATGGATATGGACCGTTCTTGAACCATCCTGTAACCCCAGCTTGTGGTTTTCAAATCATTTAGTGGATGGCATTTTTCTCAAAATTGCCGCCGAGCACATCGGACACATGCTCAATGGCAATAAAGGCTTTGGGATCGATCTCCTGCACGAGCGCCTTCAGTTTGGCCAGCTCAAGCCGGGTGACGACGCAATAAATCACTTGAGTATCTTCCTTCGAGTAGCCGCCTCTGGCGTACATGAAGGTCGTGCTGCGTCCCAGGCGATCCTGAATCGTTTGGGAAATTTCCTCGTATTCATTCGAGATGATGGTGACCGACTTGGACTCGTTCAAGCCCTCGACCACGATATCCATCACTTTAGAGGCCATATAGTATGTAAATATGGAGTACATTGCGGAATCCCAACCGAAAACGAAACCGGCAACAATGAAAATGAATACGTTCATGATCATGATGATTTGGCCGACCGGCATGCGGAGCTTTTTAGATAGCAGAATCGCGACAATTTCGGTTCCGTCGAGCGAGCCGCCGAAACGGATGACGAGTCCGACTCCCAGGCCGAGAATAAGGCCGCCGAACAGGACCGCTAATATTTTCTCATTGGTAAAAGGACTGACATGATGCAGCAGCTGTGTCGTTACAGACATAACGGCGATGCCGTAAAGGGTAGAGATGGCGAACGTTTTTCCGATCTGCTTGTAGCCCAGAAATAAAAACGGGAGGTTGATAATGAACAGAAAAATACCGAGCGGAAAGTCGGTTACTTTGGATAAGACGATCGAAATCCCGGTGATGCCTCCATCGATAATTTCATTGGGAACCAGAAATACCTCGAGCGCGACGGCCATGAGCACGGCCCCCACCGTAATAAATACAAATTTTTTGACCAGATCCGCAAAAGACAGCCTTTTATGTGTTTTTGCCATGGACATTCCCCACTTTCCTGAAATTAAAATGTTAAACAACTTAGTTATCAGTATAAACGATTTTTCCGCTCAGCACAAAGCAATCTCGCTTTTTTTCGAACGTTTTCGACATTGTACTAGCTGACATTTTTGCTGCTATGAATGAACCTTGGCGTTTGCGGCAACAATAGGCATCAAAACAGCTCATCTATGAAAGGAAGGCAGCAGGAATGCGATGGGTGTATTTTGGTAAGCTTTACCGGACAAAATTTCAGGCAGGGTGCCTGGCCAAAAGGCTGGAGCAGGACAGCTGGATTTACGGCTATGAAGAGCCGCGGCTCGTTGAAATATTCCGTTCACGGAGAGGCAGGTACGGCGTCCGCTTCTTGCCGTGACATGGCAGGCTTCCCGGGTGTACTAACGCCAATTCCATAAATAAATACTTGACGCAGTGGGTACATATGCTGTATATTAAACCTTGTCGCTATTTGATATGGTTAATGACGCGGGGTGGAGCAGTCCGGTAGCTCGTCGGGCTCATAACCCGAAGGCCGCAGGTTCAAATCCTGCCCCCGCAACCAATTTAACAGCCATTATCTGTACGGTATATACTTGATCAGGGCCCTTAGCTCAGTTGGTTAGAGCGGTCGGCTCATAACCGACTGGTCGGGGGTTCGAGTCCCTCAGGGCCCACCATATAGCAATACGTAAGAAACAGCATGCCGGGGTGGCGGAATTGGCAGACGCACAGGACTTAAAATCCTGCGGTAGGTGACTACCGTACCGGTTCGAGCCCGGTCCTCGGCATACAGGTGAACAATTCAAAGGAAGCCGGTTCAGTCTTTGACTGAGCCGGTTTTTTTGTACGCATTGCCGTTAAGAGAAAAGGAAATTAAAGGATTGCCGGTATAGGCAAAACATGTTATATTAAATTTTGTCGTCACAAAAGTGATAGACAGGCCGGGGTGGCGGAATTGGCAGACGCACAGGACTTAAAATCCTGCGGTAGGTGACTACCGTACCGGTTCGAGCCCGGTTCTCGGCATTAGATTCGAACAAGTTGAACAGGGTAAGCTGGTCCGGGATCGGGGCCGGCTTATTTTTTTAGATATAACCAGGTAAAAGCTTCGGAACACGGTTTCCTTGAATGTGCGTCGATAGACGTTTTTCTATAAAAATAGGTTTATATATTTACGAGAGAGGAGAAATGCTTCATGATATTTAATAATGATTGGGACGAGCAGCTGAAGGAAGAAACCGAAAAGGACTATTTTCAGGAACTCCGTTATAAGCTGGCCAAGGAATACAAGCTTCACAAAGTGTACCCGCCGAAAGAGGACCTTTTTAAAGCGCTCAAGCTGACCCCATACCAGGATACCAAAGTCGTCATTTTGGGACAGGATCCTTATCATGGACCCGGGCAGGCCCACGGCCTCAGCTTTTCGGTCAAACCCGGCGTACGGATTCCGCCTTCCCTTGTGAACATTTACAAAGAGCTGCACAGCGATCTGGGGGCGCCGATTCCAAACCACGGAACGCTGGTGCATTGGGCCGAGCAGGGGGTGCTGCTGCTCAATACGGTGCTGACCGTCCGGGATGGAGTGGCAAATTCGCATAAAGGATTAGGATGGGAGCGATTTACCGATGCTGTCATAGAGAAGCTGAATGAGCGGGATAAGCCGGTTGTGTTCATTCTGTGGGGAAGCCATGCGCAGAAAAAGGGAGCTTTTATCGATCGGAAAAAGCATCTGGTGATCCAGTCGGTTCACCCGAGCCCGCTGTCGGTGCACCGTGGTTTTTTTGGAAGCAGGCCGTTTTCCAAAGCCAACGCGTTTTTAGCAGCCCATGGAATCAAACCGGTCGATTGGGCGATTCCTGACAGGTAACTTATTTTTATGCGAAAGGAGGCGAAAGGGCCATGAAGAACTGGATCGGCCGGCGGGTTACCATCCTGTGCAATGACAAGCTGCATTCCCGGGTCAAGGGGACGCTTCGCAAGTGGGATGAACATAACGAATGGCTCGTGCTCGGGCCGCACGACCTGAAGCTGCCGTTTGGCGAGGTTTGTACGATCCGGCTTCTTCCCGAGGGAAAAAATGCCCCTGACGCCGCGCCTCATTCGGTCGGATATATCCTGAAGGACAAACGGCAGTTCGATAACGCCGTGTTGTTCGGGTCCGAGGTCATGATCTGGCGGAAGGACCGTCTGGAAGCATACAGGGCCACCCTGAGCTCGCATCATGCGGAGACGGTGACCCTGTCGGACGGCCGGACTTTTCGGAAAGCGGAGTGCACTTGCGTGGTCCGTTCATTGCGAGGCATGCTTTGAGACATTGGTCTGGGGCATGCCTTTTTTCTTCACTCTTTCATATCATCTACCTTTTCCGCCAAAAACAGCCCATACACCCGGACGATGATGATTTTGGCGATCATATAGACGGGAATGGCCAAAATGACGCCGACAATCCCGGATACGTCTCCGCCGATCAGCAGCAGGACGATGGCCGTCATCGGATGAATGTCCAGCTGCTTGCCGTAAATAATCGGCGTCAGCAGATTATCCTGGATCTGCTGGGAGACGATGATAACGACGAGGGACCAGAGGGCGACGGACGGCGAATCGATAAAACCGATGATGACGACCGGAATGGCGGCGATGATCGCGCCTACGTAAGGAATCAGGTTCAGGACGATCGAGATCAGCGCGAGCAGAAGAGAGTACGGAAGCCCGATAATAAG
Source organism: Paenibacillus rhizosphaerae (assembly GCF_014192015.1). GTDB lineage: Bacteria > Bacillota > Bacilli > Paenibacillales > Paenibacillaceae > Paenibacillus_AQ > Paenibacillus_AQ rhizosphaerae. The sequence goes on from NZ_JACHXJ010000002.1 coordinate 353,042, forward strand.
GAAGCCGATGTACATCAACACGCCCAGAATGAGATTCAGCACGACCCTGCCGACGATAAAGTTGCTGAGCGCCGTATCGATTTCCCGCAGCGCTTCCTTCCCGTCCTTCCGGTATTTCCGGGGAAGTATGTGCAAAATTTTAGGCGGAAGCTTGCTGCTCTCTTTCAGCATGTAATACAGCACGATCGGAACGGTGGCGATAATGACCACAACGTTGGAGACGACGGAAATAAAATTGGAAATCGAATCCGTTATGGCCATAATCAGCCCGTTGAGGTATTCACTCACGCGGGCATAAATTTCCGACTCGCTCGGCAGCGCCTTGGCGAAAAAGCTGTTTTTCTGAAGAGCCTCAAACTGCTTCTGCAAATCTTCCACGAAGTAAGGCGCGTTTTCCGCAAAAGTGATCAGCTGCTCGCGCAGCGTTGGCCATACCAGCACCGAAAACAGGGCAATCAGTCCAACGAATACGAGGTAGATCGACAGAATCGAAAGCGGCCTTTTCCAGTGATGCTTCTCCAAGTAGTTCACGATGGGCCTCAGCAAGTAATACATGAAACCGGCCAGCATCACCGGCACCACCAGCAGCTTGAACAGCAGCACGATCGGATTGAAAATAAATTTTACTTTGGCACCCAAATAAATAATCAAAAGTGCCGCGATGATGCCCAGACAGGTACGAAAATATTTGCTCTGCAACAATCAAATCCCCCCAGCTCTCATGGACCAGCCTATGTAACGGTCTGTTTCCTCTTTTACAACCCATTAACCAAATGTCATAGGGATGATTCAGGGAGCTGTTGCCATCGCGCCCGAGGACGGTAAAAGTTTAAGGAAAACAGGGTACTCGTACAGTCAAACCGCGGAGGGACTACATAATATAGATTGACCCCAGGAAAAAGGAGGTTCAAATCTATGAGTGGAGTCGTAGGCGGCGCTGGGTACGGTCCAGGCGGCGTTTTTAAATCGACGGGAGCCATCCTGGTTCTCTTCATCCTTTTGGTCATTATTTTGAGTTCCTGTATTTATTAAGACGAAACACAACACATCCTGGCGGTATTCGGCCGGGATGTTTTTTTATGGCTGTGAAAGTTTACCTAATTACATACCGTTATTTAGCCTGGGAGGGATTGAGGATGAATCGACTCGTGATCGCATTGTTCCGAACGAGACAGGATGCGGCGCTGGCGGTCAGCGCGCTGTGGGAACGTCATTTTGACAAAAAGGACGTGTCGCTGCTTGCCCTTGACAAGAGACAGCTATCTATCATATGCCGGGATACCGGCTTGAAAGAACCCGTGTCCAGGCATGGTACCAGCGGGTTGTTTGGCGAAATCCGGGATTTAACCTCCAGCTTGACGCTGCGGGATCAAATCACCTGGGCATCGGGACCGGCAGCGGCCAAACTTGCAGGGGCGGAAGTCGGCGGCAAAGACGACGGGCTCATTGTCAGTCTGATGGGGATTGGCGTCCCCGAAAGGGATGCGGAGAGCTATGAGGAGCTGCTGATTCAGGGGCATTTTATGGTCATTGTGGAATGCAGTAAGGAGCGAAGCATCGAGGCGCAGCATGTTCTTGAGGCTCATCGGTGCGTCGAGACGAACAAAGAGAAACGTATATCGACATAAAAAAAGGGCGATCGAGTACCGATCCCCTTCCGGTCAATAAATGATTCTCCGGCTTAAATTTACAGTCGTTCCGTATTTTTTGCTGAGGATCTTGGCTTCTTCGGTGACGTAGGCGAGGATGTGCTGCAGCCGCTGGTTGACCGGCCGGATGGTTTCTTTGACTTCGCCGTGGACGATGACGTCAAACACGATCATGAACGAATACCTCCTTATATGCGGGATAAATCCATGATAAAATACAACCATCAGAGAGGAATCAATTTGGGTGGAGCGGTTTGTAAACTCTACGGTTTATACTCGCATTACATAAGACAGGTACGATGATTTGGTAAGGTTTGCGAGAATACCAGTCGGGAGGTTGAGAGAGTTTGGAGTCTATTATTAATTTTGCACACCGGGGCGCGTCTGCGGTATGTCCGGAAAATACGATGGCCGCGTTTGCCCGCAGTTTGGAGCTTGGTGCCACGGGGATTGAAACCGATGTTCAGTTAACCCGGGACGGCCGGCTCGTCCTGATTCACGACGAAACGTTGTCGCGGACGACAAACGGGAGCGGGTGGGTCAAAGACTATGACCTGGAAGAGCTTCGCAAGCTGGGTGCCGGCAGCTGGTTCCATCCCGATTTTGCACAGGAGCGCCTTCCGCTGCTGGAAGAGCTGCTGGAGCTGGTTAAAGACACCGGGACCGTCGTGAATATTGAGTTGAAAAATACCAAGGTGCCGTATGCCGGGCTGGAAGAGAAGGTCATCGGCATGGTAAGAAGCTATAACCTGAGCGAGCGGATCGTCATCTCGAGCTTCAATCACTATTCCCTGCGGCTTTGCAAAGAGCTCGCGCCTGAAATCCGCACCGGTATTTTGTACATGGAAGGACTGTATGAGCCGTGGGAGTATGCGCGCAGCGTTGAAGCCGACGCCTTGCACGCCTACCATTTCGCGGTACTGCCTGAATTTGTGGCTGGAGCAAAGGCCGCCGGCAAGGTATACCACCCATGGACGGTCAACGAAGAAAAGGAAATGCAGCGGCTTATCGACGCGGGAGCGGCGGGCATCATCACCGACTATCCGGATAAGCTGGCAGCACTGCAGAGCGCCTCGGTGGGCTCATAAAACACGGATAACCCGATGCCTGGGCGGCATCGGGTTATTTTGTGCCCGTAAACGTCTTGAGAACGGTGAGGGAACGCGTCACCCCTGATGATCCGGTGATTCCCCGTTCGACGGATGTTTACCTTTTTTCAATTCCCGTGCCCCTTCTTCCAGCACGTCTTCAATCATGTCCGTGGATGACGGCGTTTCATGATCGGGTTCCGGAATGGGGTCGACCCCAGGGAAACGATCTTCTTCATTCGGTTTATTCATCGCCACACGTCCTTCCCGTAGAATCGTTGGTACTTCCATAGTGTGTTCCTTATATGTAAGGATAAACCTTCAAAGAGCCGATGAACCACTTTTCCTGCACCTGACAGCCGGACGGTTCAGCGTGATATAAAAAATAAAGCCGCCCAGTCAGGGCGGCGAATATTAACGAATATGAATGAGTCGTGACAGATGGCCGACTTCATCCAGCGGAATCCACATGGAGCCGTACACCGTCCGCATCTTTAAAGTACCCGGATCATCGGATTTCTCGGGGATGCCGGTAATGGATTCGCCATCCAAATTTTGAACGAATAAATGATGGCCGCGGCGGATCGCCATTTCAATTTCCTTTTCCATGAGACTATTCTCCCGTATCCACATACTGGTAAGACTTTTGTATCAATAACTATCTTTATCATAAGATAATTTTCGGCTGATGGATAGAGAACAGATGTTTGATTAATGGGGATATGGACCTAAAATATGAATTTATTTTGAACGGGTGTGCAGAAAAAGAAAAAAAGCCCTCCGTCTGGAGGGGCAGTAAAAAAGCAAGGTGCTAGATCCGGATGTCAAGACGATTTCCCAAATGGGGTACGGCGCTGCTGTCCAGCATTTTGACCAGGGATTGACCGTCTTGCGAGGCTTGATCCTTAGCGATTTTAAGCACCTGGATGCTCACATTTTGAGCCAGCCGGGACTGGCTCATGGCCATCGATAAAGCAGGGATATCCATCATAAGCCTCCTCTATGTAAAATGGGTAAAATGGGTAACATCTATGTTATCGGATTTTCGGTGTGATTTATAAAATAGTTGCCGCCCAGGAACCGAAGTTCCCGGGCGTGTGATCAGGGGAGGTGACATGCTGATGTCATCCGAAAAATCCGGAATTAATACATGTCTCCGCCGAAGTGGTCGCGACAGTGGCATCTTTTATGGTGGCGTTTTTTGAAGTGGTGGTGCTGTTTGTGAATTTTATGGCAGGAAACATGCTTTTCTTTGTGGACCTTTTTGATTACAGGTTCCCAGTCTACTTTGACGAAAATCGTTTTCTTGATTTCTTTTTTGAGGACAACTGGTTTTGGTCTGCGGACATGGCAGCGATGGCCGTGATCATGTTCGTGGAAAAAGAATTTACTCATTTGGTTACCCCACCTTTGTTGGAAAATGTGAAACCTGAGATATCGTATGTAACGGTTTCCTTCACAAACACGGCGGAGGTCCATGTCGGAACAAAATAGATGATTTTTTTAACGGGACAGGATAAAGGCACTGCGGTTACGTGTAAAAAAAACAAAAAACCCTTGAAGCCTTATGCTTCAAGGGTTTCTATAGATGATCTGCAGTGGGCTCGAACCACTGACCCCCACCCTGTCAAGATGGTGCTCTCCCAGCTGAGCTAGCAGATCGTATAAGTCAGATACACTTAATATACTAACAGCGACGTAGTTAGCTGTCAATCATTTTTTTTGCTCACATGAATGGCATGCACAATTTCTTTGCCGTTCATGATTAGGAGCTCTCCAAACGGGCGAAAACTAAAGTATATTTGACACAGAAGGAGTGGCACGGTATGCCGAACAAAAGCGGACTGCTCGCGGCAGGGCTGTGCCTGCTGCTTGCCGCCGGATGTTCCCCCGCGGGTGAGCTTTCGGATGCGCAGGAGCCAATCAAGCCCGGCTCAACGATGGCCGATTCACCGATTATGCTGGACGTATACGGCAAATCGGTCAGCGAGGATGTGTATTCCAAAGGCCCTATTACGCCGCCCTGATTCTCTGGACAAGACATAGGGCCCGTGCTCCTGCTGCACGGGCCCTTGTTTTTTTTCTTTCTTATTCCTCATCCCATTTGCGCGAATACCCTTTCTGAATGACATAAATGAATGAATAGATCAAGATGGCCGATAAAATGACGATCAGTGCAATGGTCATACCCATAACGATCCATGGTCTCCCTTCCATAGAGCTCTCATGGGTCAACTATACAGGAAAATCATTTTTTTGTATAATGATTCAGCCGTGTTTTTATATTGATTGCATGAAAGAGAGGGTAACCGATGCCTGCAGAAATAGTATACGTGACGACTCCCGAGCAGCTGGAACATGCGCTGGACATCCGCCAGGAGGTGTTCGTCAAGGAACAAAACGTGCCCGCCGACCTGGAGATCGACGAATACGATGTGATCAGCGAAAATGTTCACCATATTCTCCTTCAGGACAAGGATCAGTATGTGGCTACCGGCCGGATCATTTATTACAATAACGATACCGCCAAGATGCAGCGAATCGCCGTTCGCCGCGAGTTTCGCAGCCACGGGTTCGGCCGCATCCTGCTGATGGCGATGGAAGAGCGGGCGAGGGAACTGGGGCTGGCCTATTCCATCTTGGACGCTCAGTGCCAGGCTGAACAATTCTATGCAAAACAAGGCTACGAAGTTATTTCCAAGGAGCCGTTCGATGACGCCGGCATTCCGCATGTCCGTATGAAGAAAGCGCTGTAGGCTTTATCTTCGTATAAATCCATGTTCTCAGGGAACGATATCCATATGTCACCTTGATATATCATGACAACTTAAGGAGTGGATATCGATGGGAAACCCGGGAAGAGAACAATTTATCGCAGTACAAAAAAATGGTGACGGCGACTTGACGGCATTTCAAACGTCGTCGGGCCGGGTGCTCGATTACGAGCAGGCGCTGCAGGAAGTGAAGGCGGGCGCCATTGCCGGTGTAAACGTCTTTAAAGGCCGTGACGGCGAGATGTACATCCGCGGGGACGCCGACGGCGATCCGTCGAATAATCTCGATAACCTGCCGACCTTCGAATAAGAGAAGAGCGTCATGCTTCCCAAAATAACAGCCGGCTGCAGTAAAGTTATCTTTCTGCAGCCGGCTGTCTTTTTTTCATCGTAATCCACATTGACCTGCAAGGTTATAGCGTATATACATGCCCTTGTTCAAGGAAGGTCATCTCTCCGGTTTTACCTACATACTCGTCTTTGTTATCCGCGTAGTGCATCAAGCGGGTCATGCGCCGGACAGGCTCCGGCAGCGATAGCAGCTCGCTCAGCGTCGTATGCACCTCGCCCGGTCCTTCCAGCTGGCATTCATGCAGGATCGTATCACAGCCGCGTTCCCGTACGAGCTTATCCAGCAGCCCAGGGTCGAAAGTCATGTCTGCGCTGTAGAAAATCCGGCCGTTAATATAGAGCGAGAAGCTGTCTTTGCCCGGAATGTGGCGGTTCGGTATGAGCTCCAGCTCGATTTGCTCCGACAGGCGGCTGGGAACCCCCGGCTGAAGCGTATGTACGTCGAAGGCGTCCTCAAGGCAGGTGATTTCGCCGGGTTGGGACAGACCGCCTTTCAGCGTGTGCTCCCACAGTACATCACGCAATGATTCCGCGATATAAAGCTTCATTTTGCGATGGTACGCATATTTCATTTGGAAGGCAAGCTCCTCAAGACCGCCGACATGATCGCCATGAATATGGGTGATCAGCACGGCATCCAAGTCGTTAAACGTTTTGCCCAGTTGGTGAAGGGCGAGGGGTGCCGTAATTCCGCAGTCGATCAGCAAAGTGAACGACCCGTCCCCGAGCAGGGCATTATTGTTGAAATACTTTTTGGCAAAGGCGCTGCCTGTCCCCAGCATTTGAAGCTGCAAGCTCATCGGTTGATCCTCCTGTGAATGAGCGGCATGCCGAGCACGCCGTTCGTATTTTTTTCTTTCATTATACACCACAGTTCCCAATTTCCATCGACCCCCATAATATGCTGTAAACGCGCGAAATGGGGTTTTGTCATGGCGAAGGGAAAAAGCAAAAAACCGGCACAATCCAAAGGAGAAAAGGTCATCCGCGGCATGCGACTCGTGACCTCCGACGTATGCGAGGCCTGTAAAACGCCCTGTGCCCGGGGTATGGCGTACGCGGCACGGATGCGAGTTCCGGGTGCGGTCGGCAAAGGGGTGCCCTGCATTTTAACCAAGAAATAAGGACCTGATTTAGGAACTGCATCCAGATTTGGAGCCAAAGTCCCACGAAGTGGGGCTTTTTTTGTACTCCTGGAGCAAAACTCCTTCGCTTTTGAGAAAAAATGTGAGTTTTGTCCGCTCGGACAGCGCAACTTGCGTTTGTACTTTTCGTATATACATACAACATCACGATGGAAATGGAGGGAAATGAAAAAGATGAATTGGAAGAAAGTTATGGTATGCGTATTCGCCTTTTCCCTGATGGGAGGTTCTGTGTTTGCGGATTCGATCACCCAGAAGGTCAGAGTGTGGATGAACGGCAAGGAATTCCAGGACGGCGGTTATATCATTGATGGCAAAACCTATGTACCGATCCGGGAGTTTGACGGGGTTGTAAAGTTTAATTCAGATACGAACAAGGTTGAATTCATTAAGCCTAACGTACATATATTTCTGTTTAATGGAGATACCGTCTTCGGCAATGTCAATAAAGGGAAGCTCAAGTTTAACGTATTTTGCCAGGTGGACAGCCTATCGGACGATGTGGCGAGCGTAAAAGTGGCTATTACGGATCCTTCGGGGAAGGTCAAGGATATCCAGTCTCAGGACGTGAGCGGCAGCCAGAAGGATAATTTCTGGTTCCGGACCTACGATTTTACGTATGATTTCAGCAGTGCGGGCAAATATAAAGTAGGGTTCTACATTAAAGCCACCAAGACCAGCGATTATGTCCTCGTATCGCAAAAAGTGATCACGGCGCTGAACTGACAACCCTCCAGGAGGATAAATTGACCAGATCATGCGGACGTGATACGATACGGTGGTATGATCCATTCCAACCATAAGTGAGGTTTTTGTAAAAATGAGCGATCACAAGCATGAACACGGCGAAGCCTGCAATCATGATCATGACCATGATCACGAGCATGAGGAATTTGTTCTGACGCTGACAGATGAGAACGGCAAAGACGTGGAAATGGTTCTTGTCGAAACATTTGATGTGGGCGAGAACGTCTATGCACTGCTGCTGGAACGTGAAAATCCTGAAGCGGACGGCATCATCCTTCGTGTCGAGGAAGAAGACGAGGAAATGATGCTTTACAATATTGAAGACGAAGAAGAATGGAACAAGGTGGAAGCCGCTTATAATGAGCTGGTTGCCCAGTTGGACCAGGAGTAATCCTTTTCGCCAAAAGCTCTACAGCAAGAAACCCCCGAACCGCAGCGAAAGCGGGATCGGGGGTTTCTTTTTTTTGGTGCAGGCTGCAAAGCAGCCGCGCGTATTAAAAAATCGGATCGGTTTCCACAATGACCTTAACGTTTTGGATATACCGGTCTTCGGGTCCCTTTACCGGCAGCCCGACGTCCACATGGTCGACGATGTAGTCGATATTGTCCTGGGAGATGACCTCGCCCGGCAGAAGGATCGGGATGCCCGGCGGATACACATAAATGAACTCGGCGATGATGCGTCCGGCCGATTCCTTGAACGGAATGACTTCCGTATCCCCGTAGAAGGCATCCCTTGGAATGAGGGACAGCTGCGGAATTTCCGGAATTTTAACAACCAGCTCGTTGGCCGTGTTTACATTATAGTAGGTCTGTGCCAGCTCGCGGAGCGCATTCACCAGGATGGAGATGGTCTCCTCATTGTCGCCTGGCGTGATCAGGCACAGGATGTTGTACATGTCGCTGAGCTCGACTTCGATATTATACTTTTCGCGAAGCCAGTTTTCGGTCTCGTAACCGGTGATGCCCAGGTGGCGGACATGGATGGTCAGCTTGGTCGGATCAAAATCGTAAGTCGCTTCCCCGCCGAGAATTTCCTTGCCGAAGCAGTAGAGACCTTCAATTTCATTGATTTGCTTGCGGGCGGACTGCGCCATGTCGATGGCACTTTGGGCCATGGCATATCCGTTCAGCGCCAAGTTCCGTCTGGAGGTGTCCAGCGAGGCGAGCAAAATGTAGGAAGTCGACGTCGTGGTCAGCATACTGATAATCGTTTGCACGCGCTGCGGATTGACATAGCCGTTCTTCGTGTTCAGATTCAGCACGGAGCTCTGCGTCATGGAGCCGCCCAGCTTATGCACGCTCGTCGCGGCCATATCCGCTCCGGCATCCATGGCCGACATCGGCAGCTCCGGATGGAAATGGGTCAGCACGCCGTGGGCTTCGTCCACGAGAACGGGCACATGCCGGCTGTGAGCGAGATCCACGATCTCCTTCAGATTGGCCGAGACTCCAAAGTATGTCGGATTAATGACGAGAACGGCCTTGGTGTCCGGATGACGGTCCAGGGCGCGCTGCACGGAACGGACGGTAATGCCGTGGTCGATCCCCAAATTCTCGTCTCGGGCCGGCGAAACAAAGACGGGCTTGGCGCCGGAGAAAATAATTGCGGACATAATCGACTTATGAACGTTCCGGGGAACGATGATTTTGTCGCCTGGAGAGCACATCGTCAAAATCATGGTCATGATCGCGCCGCTGGTTCCCTGTACGCTGAAATATGTGTAATCGGCGCCGAAGGCGTCAGCAGCCAAAATCTGGGCTTCCTCGATGACGCCGGTCGGCTGGTGAAGGTCGTCCAGCGGGGCAATATTGATCAGATCTATAGAGAGGGCGTTATCGCCGATAAATTCTCTGAATTCGGTATCGGTCCCCATTCCCTTCTTGTGGCCGGGAATATGGAACTGAACGGGATTTTTTGCCGCGTGCTGTTTGAGTGCTGTAAATAAAGGGGTACGGCTATGGTCCATGTATGCTGTCACAACCTTTCATCTGTTAAAATTACAAAGCTCAGTATAGCAAATCGGGGGGCGAATGCAAGCGGCTTTTTGACCCTGTGAAAATCTCGTCCCCATATGGGGTACACTATTAGTATAGACCATACTGCCGGGAGGATTCGCTCCATAAAAATAGGGAAGTGGTGAAACGCGTGTCGCAAATGACGGAAGCAGCGGCAGCCCGCCGGCTGATTTCGCCTTTTTTCATCGGGCTGCTGACGATTCTATTCCTCGTGGAATTTATGAAAGGGTCGCTTCTGGTGGCCATCTTGCCGGTTTATATGAAAAACTCGCTCGGTCTCAGCGCCCACACGATCGGTCTCGCTTTTTCGCTTCAATATATTGGAGACAACCTGTTCCGCAGCCCGGCAGGCTGGATCGCCGAGCGGCTGGGGTACCGCAGAACGCTGACGGGGGCGCTGGTGCTGACCATCGTCGCAGTTGGCATGATCGCCTTCTTATCCGGCGCAGGCTGGCTGGCGCTTGCCTGTTTTATTCTTGGTATGGGTACTTCGCCGCTGTGGCCCTGCGCCATGACCGGGACGACAGCCATTTCGGGCCCGAGAGGCAGCAGCGGACAAATGATCGGCATGCTCGAGATCGCCTCGCTGGGCGGAACGGGCACAGGACCGATCATCATGAACTTTTTGATGGACCGTACGAATAAAAACTATCAGACGCTATTTTTTATCCTTATCGGCTGCTGCATCATCGTCGTTCTGGTTGCATTGCTCCTCCCGGGAAGGGGAAAGGCAAACGGGCAGGGGGCGGAAGGAAGGACGGAAGCCGTGAGGGGTATCCTTCCCCAGCTGCTCGGGAAGGTGAATCATCTTTTTGCCAGCATCCGTAAAACGCTGTACGAAATCAGGCACAACCTGAAGGTCAGCTGGCTGGTATTTCCGGCGCTGTTTCTCCAATCCTTCGTCATCGGGCTGCTCAGCCCGGTGATCACGCTGTACGTTCAAAATGAGCTCCACCTGTCTCCGAATATGTACAGCCTGCTGCTGATCGTTGGCGGGGGCATTACGGTGCTGGCGATCATTCCATGCGGGAAGCTGATCGACCGGTTCGGAACCACTCCCTTCTTGAATGCCGGATTTCTGCTGGCGGCCGTTTCCCTCAGCATGTTCTCGGCGGTGCGCTCGCTGCCGGTTGTGTTCGCTATCGTAGGCGTGGTCGGCATCAGCTATGCCATGATCCTGCCCGCCTGGAATACCTTCGTGTCGACGCATGTGCCGAAAGGCGAGCGGGGAGCGGTTTGGGGGTTCTTCCTCACCCTCCAAGGCTCGGGCATGGTGGTCGGGCCGCTCGTTTCGGGTCAGCTCTGGGACCGCCTTGGGCATTCGGTGCCTTTTGTCGCCAGCAGCATCGTCATGGCGCTGCTGTTTGTGATCCACCTCGTTTTGTCGCGCAAGAAGCGGACGGAAGCGCCATAACAAACAAAAAAAGGATAGAGCGCCAGCGCGCTTAGCGTACCGGCTGCTTTATCCTTTTATATTGTCTGCATCGAAGGCGCGGCGGTTAGAACGCCATTTTATACAGCGGCAGCAGCTGTTCAAAGGTGGAATGAATGACGGACACCAGCTTGTTCCCGTCTTCCAGCACGGGGTCCCCTTTTTCGATCCGGAGTCCGCACAGCACCTCGGATTTCTTGACGTTCTTCAGCTTGTCCGCGATTTTGGCGAAGTCTGCGGCCGTCATTTCAGACTGCGGTGTAAAGCCGGGGTCCATATGGTCCATCGACCAATAGAACGTTTTTGGGAGCTTTTTGACAGCCGAGCTTCCTTTCTTGCCTTCCAGATGCTCTGCGAAAACCGACTTGTTCGTGCTCTCGTAAATGATCGCAAAGATGATGAACAGATGCGTGCCGAACATACCCACCTGAAAATGGGGGAGGGCTTTGTATCCGCGTTTGTTCGCCGCCCAAGCCACCCAGGTGTCGTTCGGCGGGTTCACCGTCCGGCGGGCATGCTTGGCCACGTGAACGAACATTTCCTCTCCGCAGAGCGCGGACAGGAATGGAGCGATTTCGCTGCCTAATATTTCAAGTTTGGGGCGAACCCGCTCGATAAGCACTTCCATCCGGGGTTCCAGACCCTCCACATCAAACACTTCAAAATCTTGCGCGTTAAATCCTGCAAACGGCATTCTTGCTGCCTCCTCTATCCAAATGCGTGTTGAATTTTTGTCCCATTATACCACAATCCGCGGCGGATCTTTAAATGGCGGGGCTGCCGGCCGGTGCTTTTCCGTTTGATGCTGCGTCCGGCCGGGTAAAAATAGTCAATAAACCAAGTTACCGTTACATAGGATAAAGTATAAAATATAGCAAAGCTGTTTAGCCATCAGCTTGATAACGAAGCTGAAGAATCACCGGCCGATTCCGGGCCCGCCGGTCTTACGAAGCGGGAGAAGGAAAAAAGCAAAAGGCGGTCCAATTTTGAAGGAGGGAGTGCCGTGAACAAGAGCTATGAAGTGGAATACTGCAATTTGGAGCTTCGGTTTAACCGGCGGCATATTCAGGACCTGATCAAGGATTTGATTCAAGACGGCTATTCGTTGTACTGGAGCGAAAACGAAACCCTGTTCATCATCTCCGTCCGAACGGGGCGCAAACTCGTCAAGCTGCGGTTTAACCGGACGAAAAACGGTTATAAGATGGTTGGAGATTACACGATCCGGGACGCCAAGCTGGCGGAATGGATGGAGAAGCTGATCGAGGATACCCGAGGTCACGCGATCGTCAAGCGGTTCAAGGACCGCCAGATTCTGATCGAGAGCATTCTGTTCGGCGAGGTGATCCGGCTTGTCGAAATTTCAGGCTATCAGCAAAAAGTATTGTATCAGAAGGGTCCTTATATGACGGAGCAGGAGATTTCCAAAATGTATTTCTCCAAGGAAGGCGACCTGCGACTGCAGCTCCTCAGGCTTGAGCTGGATGACGAGCTGGAGCGCCTGTACGAGGCCATGCAGGCCGGAGATGCCGAAAAAGCGGAGAAGAGCAAGGAGAAGCTCGCCGCCCTGTCCAAGGATTTAATGATGCTTGAATGGTAACTTACCTTTTGTGCGAAAATAGAATGGAAGATCGTTCATAAACACCTCGGATGCGCTGCGGGGTGTTTTATCACGGGCAGCTGCGTGCCGAACCCGGACTTCACTTTCACGCGTAAACACGTTAAAATAGGCTTGTTCTAAAATTTTCATCAAAAAATCGCAAAGAATGGAGAAAAAACATATGTCGAAACAACAAATTGGTGTCATCGGCCTTGCTGTCATGGGCAAAAATCTGGCACTCAACATTGAGAGCAGAGGCTTCACCGTTTCCGTGTTTAACCGCTCTCCAGAAAAAACGCATGATCTTTTGAAGGAAGCCGAAGGAAAAAATCTGACGGGGACTTTCTCGATTGAGGAATTTGTGAACTCGCTGGAAACACCGCGAAAAATTTTAATTATGGTACAAGCCGGCAAGGCGACCGACGCCACGATCGAGCAGCTGCTGCCTCATCTAGACGAAGGGGACATCATCATCGACGGAGGTAACGCGTACTTCCCGGATACACAGCGCCGCAGCGCGGAGCTGGAAGCAAAAGGACTGCGCTTTATCGGGACAGGCGTATCCGGCGGGGAAGAAGGAGCTCTGAAGGGACCTTCCATTATGCCGGGGGGACAGAAGAGCGCCTACGAACTGGTAGAACCGATTCTGACGGCGATTTCCGCCAAAGTGAACGGGGAGCCTTGCTGTACATATATCGGACCGGACGGTGCCGGTCATTACGTCAAAATGGTGCACAACGGCATCGAATACGGCGACATGCAGCTGATCTGCGAAGCTTACCAGCTTCTGAAGGACACGCTGGATTTGAGCGCCGAAGAACTGCATGAAATTTTCTCCGACTGGAACAAAGGTGAGCTCGACAGCTACCTGATCGAAATTACGGCTGATATTTTCGCGCAAAAGGATCCGGAGACGGGCAAACCGATGGTGGACGTTATTTTGGACGCAGCGGGCCAAAAGGGAACGGGCAAGTGGACAAGCCAAAGCTCCCTGGATTTGGGCGTGCCGCTGTCCATGATCACGGAATCCGTGTTCTCCCGCTTCCTCTCGGCCATGAAGGAAGAACGCGTAGAAGCGAGCAAACTCCTGAACGGCCCGAAAAAGGCCCCGTTCCAAGGGGACAAAGCCGAGTTTATCGAGAACGTCCGCAAGGCGCTGTTTGCAAGTAAAATCGTATCCTACGCCCAAGGCTTCGCGCAGCTGCGCGTCGCTTCTGATGAATACGGCTGGGATCTGCAGTACGGCAACCTGGCAAAAATCTGGCGCGGCGGCTGCATTATCCGCTCCCGGTTCCTTCAGAATATCACCGACGCCTACGAGAAAGATCCGGGCCTGAAAAACCTGCTTCTGGATCCGTTCTTCAAGGACATCATCGAGAACTACCAGGAAGCATGGCGTACGACGGTAGCCACGGCCGTGGCCCAAGGCGTTCCGGTTCCCGGCTTTGCCAGCGCCCTGGCATATTTCGACAGCTACCGCACGGAGCGGCTGCCGGCGAACCTGCTTCAGGCGCAGCGCGATTACTTCGGGGCCCACACGTTCAAGCGCGTGGACAAGGAAGGCGTCTTCCATCACAACTGGATTCAGGAGTAATCGTTACTTGGGGGTGCCGCTTCGATTTCTCCGCTCTGAATAAGACCGTGCATAGCCTCCAGCAGGCAGACGCGGATCCTTTCATCGTCGAGCCCCTGTGCGGATGACCGGCTGAGCAGGAGGACGGCGGCCTCTCCGAAGTATTGAAAATTGCGCATTAGACGTGGCTTGGGAAGCTCCAGCAGGGCTGGATCTTTCTGGGCCACTTTTTTTTGGACGTAATGAAGCACCCAGAGCAGATCGTCCCGGCACAAAATGTGTTTGGGATCGAAGATTTGCTCCATTCGTTTGGGGCCTCCTAGTAATGGGTTATGGGAATCATGCATGGCTCCTCTCAACCACTCCTCATATTCTACTGGTTATCAAGTTGATCTATGTATATGATAGAGTTCCTGCAAATAGACTTGTGGGCGAAGGACGGCATTGTCGAAAGTTTTTGGCCTGTGTTATGATATGTAGCAAGTAACGGCATGGGCAGCAGCAAGTGCAAAAAGGGGTGTTCTATTGAACCGGACTAAACAAAATATTATCTTGATCGGTATGATGGGCACGGGCAAGTCAACCGTCGGCGATCTGCTGGCTATGGAACTCGGATACCGGCTGATCGATCTGGATGCCGCCGTCGTGGAAAAGGCCGGCATGACGATCCCGGAGATCTTCGAGCGGCA
Source organism: Paenibacillus rhizosphaerae (assembly GCF_014192015.1). Taxonomy (GTDB): domain Bacteria; phylum Bacillota; class Bacilli; order Paenibacillales; family Paenibacillaceae; genus Paenibacillus_AQ; species Paenibacillus_AQ rhizosphaerae. The sequence continues at coordinate 368,109 of NZ_JACHXJ010000002.1, forward strand.
TGGCGAGAAGCACTTCCGCGAGCTCGAGAACGAGACGCTGCGGCAGGTGCTCGCCTCCGGAGAAAGAGTGATCGTCGCGACGGGAGGCGGCGCGGTGCTGCGCCCGGACAACTGCGAGCTGATGCTGCAGGGCGGTCTGGTCGTGGCGCTCACGGCGGATGCGGAGCATATTATCGCCAGGGTTCAGGGGGACCGGAACCGGCCGCTGCTTGCAGGCAATGCGGAGGAGCGGGTGAGAACGCTGCTTGAGGAGCGGAAAGACGCGTATCGCTTTGCCCACTGCACGGTTGACACATCGGCCCTTGCGGCGGAAGAAGTCATGCGTGCAATTTTAGCGCATTACCGCGTCTAAGCTTATCTCTGCGAAAAGAAACAGCAGCCTGACCGGGGTCAAGCTGCTGCTTCCATAGCTTATGTTGCGGCCCGGTCAAGAACCGGACGGGCATCGAAGCCATAACTCCACTTTGTGGGGATTATGATTTCTGGGCCCCCCGCAAAGTACCTGAATAGGCATCGAAGCGAAAGCTTCACTTTGTGGGGATTATTATTCTTCTTCCTCGTTCCATTGAAGCATGCCGCCGACCATATTGACGCAGTCGATGCCGTGCTGCGACAGGTACTGGCAGGCGCGCATGCTGCGGCCGCCGCTGCGGCAGATCATAATGACTTCGCCGTCTTGCGGGATTTCGTCCAGACGGGCGGGAATTTCACCCAGCGGGATATGCTTGGCGCCGCTGATCATGCCCTGGGCCACTTCATCGTCCTCACGGACGTCGATCATCTGCAGGAACTCGCCCGCAAGCAGGCGGCGTCTCACCTCAGACGGCTCTATTTCACGAATCGTTGACAATGTTAAAACCTCTTTTCGACTGTAATCATACTGTTCATCACCTATGATAACCAAGCAGTAAATCGGCTGTCAATCCGGACAGACCCGCGGGAAGAGCCATACTACCGACTAGTTGCAAAGGAGATTACTCATGGACATGATCGTACATCCGACTCCCCGGCTGAGCGGGGAAATCGGTGCTCTCTCATCCAAAAACTATACGACCCGCTACCTGCTGGTGGCGGCACTGGCCGAAGGGACAAGCACGGTATACTTCCCGGCTCACAGCGAGGACAGCGACGCGATGCGCCGCTGTATCCAGGACCTCGGCGCTACGCTCGTCGAAGACGACGAGAAGGCCGTCATTACCGGCTTCGGCAGACATCCGCGCGATGTGAAGGAACTGAACGTCGGCAATGCCGGCGCCGTGCTGCGCTTCCTGATGGGGACCGCCGCCCTCTGCCGGGACGTGACGTTCGTCAACACGTATCCGGACTCGCTGGGCAAGCGCCCGCATGACGACCTGATCACCGCGCTTACGCAAATCGGCGTGCAGGTCGAGCACAACAACGGGCGCCTGCCGATCACGATTCGCGGCGGGCAGGCGAAAGGCGGCCGAATTACGGTATCGGGTGAAGTCAGCTCGCAGTACTTGAGCTCTCTGCTGTTCCTGACACCGCTGCTGGCGGAGGACAGCGAGATTGAGGTGACTGGCGACTTGAAATCGAAAGTAGTCATCGGTCAGACGCTGGAGGTGCTGGAGCAGGCGGGGATCGTCATTCACGCCAGCGACGACTACACACATTTCCGCGTTCCAGGCAACCAGTCCTATCAGGCGAAAACCTATACCGTGCAGGGTGACTATCCCGGATCGGCGGCGGTGCTGGCCGCGGCGGCGGTCACGGAATCGGACGTGCTGATCAAGCGCCTGCCTGTGCATAGTAAGCAGGGCGAGCGCGCCGTTGTCGATGTGCTTCAGATGATGCAGACTCCCCTGACACATGAGAACGACGAAGTCCATGTCCGCGGCAACGGGAAGCTCAAAGCCGTCGAGTTCGACGGGGACGCGGCCACGGATGCCGTGCTGGCCATGGTGGCGGCCGCCGTGTTTGCCGAAGGCACCTCCCGTTTCTATAACGTGGAAAATTTGCGCTACAAGGAATGCGACCGCATCACCGATTACCTGGCCGAATTGCGCAAAGCCGGTGCCAACGTAGAGGAGCGCCAGGCGGAGATCATCGTGCACGGGCGGCCGGAAGGGGTCGAGGGAGGCGTTGAAATCAACGCCCATTACGACCACCGGGTCATCATGGCGCTGACTATCGTCGGCCTGCGCTCCAAGCAGCCGCTGCGGATCAGGGACGCGTACCACGTCGCCAAATCGTACCCGCAATTTTTCGACCATATGAAGGCGCTTGGCGCCCAGGTGGAATGGGTAAAGTAACGCATAAGCCATAAGTACAGGTAAATCCGATCTTGAAGGAAAAAAGAGCAAAGGCGGGATGAACAATGTCATTTGAAAATCCGACCCGGGAAGAAATCAAGGAAATTTTGGAGCTGGCCGGCAACATTGCGGTCGTCGGCCTGTCCGACAAGCCGGACCGCACTTCTTACATGATTGCGGAAGCGATGCAGCAGCGCGGATACCGGATCATTCCCGTGAACCCGACCGTTCAGGGAACCATCCTTGGCGAAACCGTTTACGCCTCGCTGAAAGATATTCCCGAACCCGTCGATATTGTCGATGTGTTCCGGCGCAGCGAATACTGCGCGGACGTGGCCAGGGAAGCTGCCGACATCGGCGCGCGGGTACTGTGGCTGCAGCTCGGCGTCGTCAGCGATGAAGCCGCCAGCATCGGCGAAGAGAACGGCATGCGGGTCATTATGGACCGCTGTATCAAGGTGGAGGACTCCGTCACCCGGCCGAACCGTCCCGGCCAAAAGAACGGATAATACAGTCATCGGATAGAGTTCAAGACAGGGCCGTGCAGAGAATCTGCAGGTCCTTTTTTCTTTTTGACAAAAAGTTGAACAACGCGTACCATTTTAAATATGTGTGTGTTGAGAGGAGAGTGCATGTCTTGAACTGGCTTGGATCGCTGCAGCAGCTCGGCAGAGCAGTGATGCTGCCTACGATGGTTCTGCCGTCGGCCGCCATACTGCTGTGTGTCGGCAGTCTGCCATGGGCAGCCTGGGGGCTGCCGGGCGTCGCAGAGGTGTGCACTTGGGCAGGACAGGGTATTTTTTATTTCCTCCCGTATCTGTTTGCGGTAGGAGTGGCCTGGGGACTGGCGAACCAGGCGGGACCGGCTGGCCTTGGGGCTCTGGCCGGGATGTTTATCTATGATCAAATTACGAGGCATCTGGGTAATGGGGGCATTCAGCCTTCCACGCTGATCGGCATCATTTTCGGCATGATCGCAGGCTCTGCCTATAACCGGTATAAACATATCAAGCTGCCTGAGATTGTCCAGTTTTTTGGCGGCTCGCGCTTCGTGCTTTTGTTTATGGGGCTGTTCTCCGCCCTGTTTTCGTGGGTGATGGTCTTTATCGCCCCGCTGCTGCAGAAGGCGCTGAACGAGCTGACCATGCTCATGGCGCATATGGGCGGCTTCGGGCTTTTTTTATACGGCATTTTGTACCGGATCCTGACCGCGTTCGGCCTTCACCATCTGCTCAACAATATTTTCTGGTTCCAGCTGGGAACCTACAAAACCCCGTCGGGCAGCATTGTGCAGGGGGATTTGCCGCGTTATTTTGCAGGGGATCCGACCGCGGGCACGTTCATGGCCGGTCTGTTCCCGATTATGATGTTCGCACTGCCTGGCATCGCCTTGGCGATCATCCAGGAAGCGCGGGAAGACCTGAAGCCGAAGGTCAAGAAGACGTTTTTGACGGCGGCCTTGGTCTGCTTTTTAACCGGGGTGTCCGAACAGATCGAGTTTGCCTTTTTGTTCGCAGCGCCTTATTTATTCATCCTGCATTCGATCCTGTCGGGGATCGCGATGTGGATCACGTACGCGCTCGATATTCATCACGGGTTTTCCTATTCGGCAGGCGCGATCGATTACCTGCTGAACTTCCATCTGTCGCATAACGCGCTTCTCCTTATTCCGATCGGCCTCGGATACGGCCTCGTGTACTATTTTCTGTTCCGCTGGGCCATTCGGCGGTTTCAAATTCCGACGCCGGGCCGCGAGGAAGGCTCCACGCTGGAGGACTGGGCAGGCAACATCCCTTATCAGGCGCCGCTCATTCTGGAAGCGCTCGGGGGGAAGGACAACATCGTTCAGGTGGAATCCTGCATCACCCGGCTCCGGCTGACGGTCAAGAACGACCGTATGATCGACAGCAATGCGCTCAAGCTGCTCGGCTCCGCGGGGCTGATCAAGCTCGGCGGCGGCAACGTGCAGGTTGTATTCGGGACCTATTCGGAGCTGATCCGCGAGGAAGTGAACAAGCTGCTGCACCGGGATTTGCCGCAGGTGCTGTTCAGTGCGCCGGTCCAAGGGAAAATGATCCCGATCGAAGAAGTGCCCGATCATATTTTCGCCGCCAAGCTGGTGGGAGACGGAGTGGCGTTCATGCCGGAGAAAGGGGAACTCGTGTCTCCGGTATACGGGACGATCATGCACCTGTACCCGACGATGCATGCGATCGGGATCTCGACGCCGGAAGGGCTTGAGGTGCTGCTTCACATCGGCATCGATACGTCCCAGCTCAAGGGCGGGCATTTCACCGCGGTCGTTCAGGAGGGAGACGCGGTGGAGCCCGGCCAGCTGCTGGTTAAATTTGATATCAACTATATCCGAAGTCATGCTTCATCGCTTGCCACGCCGATGGTGATCACCAATCCGGACCGCGTTAAGTCATGGAGCTTCGCTCCGTTCAAAGCCGTCAAGAAGGGGCAGACGTCGGTTATGTCCGTAGTATTACACGACAGAAATGTTGGAGGTTTGGAATCATGATACAAGGCATCGGTGCATCTGCCGGGGTAGCGATTGGAAAAGCATTTGTACTGCCGAACTGGGAATGGGACCTGCCCGAGACCGGGATCGACGCAGTAGATCTGGCCAACGAATTTGAACGGCTGTATGAGGGGATACGCACCTCCAAAAATGAGATCGAGTTTATTAAAAACGAATTCAGGGATATGGTGGGGGAAGAGGAATCGAGCATTTTTGACGCCCATTTGGCTATTCTGGACGATCCGGTGTTCATGAATGAAATCCAGGGCGTCATCGAGCGCCAGTATAAAGCGGCCGAGGTCGCGGTAAAAGAGGCGATCGATCATTTCGTCACGATGTTCGACCTGCTGGATGACGAATACATGAAAGAGCGGGCGATGGACATTAAGGATGTCGGCAACCGCCTGCTCAAGCATCTGCTTGGCGCGCCGGAGATTACGCTGCCTGCGGACACCCAGCCGTATATTCTCGTGGCCAAGGAGCTGTCCCCGTCCCAGCTGGCGCATTTGAATCCTTCCCACGTCCTCGGCATCGTGACGATGGTCGGCGGGAAGACGTCCCATTCGGCCATTATGGCACGGGCCCTCGGTATCCCGCTCGTCGCGGGGCTGGAGAACAAGCTGAAGGATCCGATCCAGACCGGAGATTTGCTGGTCATCGACGGGGACACCGGGGCACTGTATCTTAATCCGGACGAACCGCTCGTGGAAGAATATGTGCGGATCCGGGAGCGTCAGCTGGCGAAGAAGGAGCAGCTGGAGCTATTGGCTGCCGTCGAAGCGATCACGAAGGACGGCTGCGAACTCCACCTGGCCGCGAACATCAGCTCGGCCAAAGAAGTGGAATCGGCCTTGAAATACGGTGCCAATGGCGTAGGGCTGTTCCGCACGGAATTTTTGTATATGGACCGCAGCACGTTTCCGAGCGAGGAGGAACAGTTTGAGGTGTACCGCCAGGTAGCCCAGCAAGTAGGTGAGCTTGGGGCGGTGATCCGCACGCTAGACATCGGCGGTGACAAGCAACTGGATTATTTTGCGCTGCCGGATGAGGATAACCCGGTTCTGGGCTACCGGGCGATCCGGATCAGCCTTGACCGCCAGGAGCTTTTTCAGACGCAGCTGACCGCCATTCTTCGGGCGAGCGCGTTCGGCAGGGTGAAAATTATGTACCCGATGATTTCATCAGTCGACGAAATCAGACAAGCCCATGAAGTGCTGCATCGGGCCATGGCCGATCTGGACGCAAGGGGCATCGCTTACGACAAGGACATTCCGGTCGGGATCATGATCGAGATTCCCGCCGCGGTCATCATTGCCGATCTGCTCGCGGAAGAATGCGACTTCTTCAGCATCGGCACCAACGATCTCGTGCAGTACGTGCTGGCCGTAGACCGGATGAACGAGCAGATCGCGCATATGTATCATCCTTTCCATCCGGCGATCCTGCGGATGCTGCGCACGACGGTGGAAGCGGCGCACCGGGCGGGCATCCCTGTCAGCGTATGCGGCGAGATGGCCGGCGATGAACGCTCGGTTCCGATCTGGCTGGAGCTGGGCGTGGACCATCTGAGCATGTCGATCCAGTCGCTGCTGAAGCTGAAGCATCGGATACTAAACACGACGGCTTCCGATGCGAAGCGGACGGCGCAGACATGCTACCAGCTGAAGAGCAGCGTCGAAATCGAACGCCTGCTGACCGAATTTGCCGAACCTGCCTGCGCCAATAACGAGAGCGTGCATCAGCCTCGGGGCGAAAAGGGCAGCAACGCTTCCTGAGCGTCTGCGCTGCCATAGCTGCATAAATCCAAGAAAAGAGCCTGCCGATCCACCTACGTGGACGGTCAGGCTCTTTTTATTGCCCCGCTACTTATCGCCCCGCAAGCGCATCGCAGAAGGCTTTGCCGTAAGGCGGAAGATCCGGCGGACGGCGGGCGGAAACGATATGTCCGTCTGTGACGACCGCCTCGTCCTTCCAGATCGCGCCGGCGTTCTCCATGTCGTCCCGGATACCTGGTGTAGAAGTCACCGTAACGCCCTGCAAGATTTTAGCCGAGATCAGCACCCAGCCTGCGTGGCAAATTTGCCCGATCGGCTTGCGGTCTTCGTGCATTTCCCGCACCAGCTGCAATACCTTCCCGTAGCGGCGCAGCTTGTCCGGCGCCCATCCCCCGGGCACCAAAATGCCGTCGTAATCCCGGCTGTCCACCTCTTCAAACGAATAGTCCGATACGGCAGGAACGCCATATTTACCGATGTAGGTATGTCCCTTCTTGTCCCCGACCAGGTGCACCTCGGCGCCTTCCTCCCTCACCCGGTACACGGGATACCATAGCTCCAAGTCTTCAAACTGATCATCGACGAGCGCGATGACTTTTTTGCCGGTTAATCTCATGTTCAGCATGCTCCCTTCTGAGTAAATGTCCCTATGTTTCCAGTGTAACAAAAATGAATAGAACAATCATGCTTTACAAGAAAGGGATGGGCCGTTTGGTAAATAAAACAGGTGGGGGAGAGAGGAAGGAATCAAGCGCGGGAGGGGCGAATACGAAGGGGAACGACTATTTTTACAATGACTATATAAAGATGTAAAAAGATATATGGGGTGGAAATATGGGATCAAAATGTAAATGTGGGGAAGTCCTGAGACTTGACCTTCGCACGGTGATGTATACCCGTAATGTAATCATACGGCATGTTCCGGTGCTTGCTTGTGACGATTGTTCGAACTATGAGCTGCTGCCTTGCATGAGACCGGTGCTGAAGAAATGCGTCGAGATGCTCGGAGAGCGTCCTTCCCGTCGGAGCTTTTCTTTGGCTGACCACCATGAGCTGGCGGGGATGGTTCGCGAGGTGTTCCTGCGTCCCGACAGCCTGTCCCGCGAAGATTTGGAGCTGCAGATCGAAACCGAGGTGAGGGATCGCATCAACCTGCTTCTGGACTTATACAGCTTTGCCGAACAGACACAGGACCACGAGTGGGTCGAAAATATCCGGGAGCGGCTGGCGCAACTGTCGGCGATGCTGCCTGAATTGAACCAATTTTACGCCTGATTTACGTTTTGCTGCATTTTTTCGGGTTTTTCGCTGGGTATGTTGGATTTTTCACGAGCTTTTTGATACGATAGATTCAGGATTTGAATCGAAAAAAGGGGATGTATATCAAATGGCGACAATGACTAAACTGACTACTAGCGATCAGCTGCAATCCGCATTGGAAGCCTCCACAGATAAGCCTCTGCTGCTGTTTAAGCACAGTACACGCTGCCCGATCAGCGCCGGTGCGTATCGGGAAATGATGTCTTACTTGGAAGATCAGCCGAATGAAGCCGTACAGTATGGTCTGATCCATGTTGTTGAAGACCGTCCGGTATCGATGGAAGCGGCGGATCGTCTTGGGGTGCAGCATGAATCGCCTCAGGTTATTCTGGTTCAAAATCAGGCGCCCATCTGGCATACGTCTCATTCTCATATTACTTCTGAAGTGATTAAGGAGCATTTGCAACAGCTGTAAGTGTAATCATTGCACAATGCAAAATTTTGTCGTATCATTGAGTTTAATGGGTTGACGAATGAAAATTTATTTGCAATGGAGAGAAGGAATTTGACGGTAACCATTTACGATGTGGCGCGTGAAGCAGGCGTATCGATGGCCACGGTATCGCGGGTTGTCAACAACAATCCGAACGTGAAGCCTCAGACCCGGAAGAAAGTATATGAAGCAATTGAACGTTTAGGATATCGTCCGAACGCAGTGGCAAGAGGACTTGCCAGCAAGAAAACGACAACCGTGGGTGTCGTGATTCCGGACATATCCAACTCCATTTTTGCGGAGATCGCCCGGGGTATCGAAGATATCGCCAATATGTACCACTACAATATCATTTTGTGTAACGCTGACAAGAGAAAAGACAAGGAAATACGTGTTATCAACACGCTGCTTGAGAAGCAGGTAGACGGGCTTCTCTTCATGGGCGGAACCGTAACGGACGAGCATATTCAGGCCTTCCAGACTTCGGCTGTGCCGATCGTGCTCTGTGCGACCCGCGATGAGAACGGCATCTACCCTTCCGTGGATATCGACCACGAGGCGGCTGCCTTTGACGCGGTGAATACCCTGATTCGTCACGGTCACCGGGACATCGCCATGATCAGCGGAACGCTCCAGGACCCGGCGAACGGCTACGCCCGTTTCCAAGGCTACAAGAGAGCGCTGGAAGCTGCCGGTATTGAGTACCAGGAAGACTTGGTTCGCATCGGCAACTACCGGTATGAGTCCGGTGTGGAAGCGATGAAGTATTTCCTCGGGCTGAAGAAGAAGCCGACGGCGATCTTTGCGGCCACCGACGAAATGGCGATCGGCGCCATTCACAGCATCCAAGACGAAGGTCTGAAGGTTCCCGATGACTTCTCGATCATCAGTGTGGATAACATCCGCATGGCCTCAATGGTTCGTCCGCAGCTGACGACTGTGGCCCAGCCGATGTACGACTTGGGTGCGGTAGCCATGCGTCTTTTGACCAAGCTGATGAAGAAAGAAAATGTGGACAACCCTCGGGTCATTCTTCCTCACGAAACGATTTTGCGGCTCTCCGTAAGTCATGTGAACGAGGAATAAACAAACATATCTAAATATGAAAAAGGTTGAATATTCGTGAAAAAAGCTCCTTTCGGGAGCTTTTTTTGGGATGTGCTGCTCCGAACTGTTGGGGTGCAGACATGCGGCAGTTGTTTTCATAGCAACAAGGCCTTATCGTCTGAAATCATATATTTGCAAAAGCCAGCATCATCGAGAACTGACAGCTTGAAAGGATTGGAGATGACATGCCAGAAATGATAGGAATCATTGGAGCCATGGATGAGGAAGTGGAACTGCTTCTTGCAGGAATGGAAGGGGCGGAGACGGTCACGAAAGCGGGCGTCAAATATGCTCGGGGTACATACAGAGGCAAGCCGGTTATCGTTTGCAAATCCGGAGTTGGCAAAGTCAATGCGGCGGTGACGACGCAAATTTTGATCGACCAGTTTGGCGTCGGCAAAGTGCTGTTTACCGGCGTGGCCGGGGCCGTTCATCCGGATCTGAACATCGGCGATATCGTCATTTCATCGGACTGCGTGCAGCATGATATGGATGTCAGCCCGCTCGGGTACGCAAGGGGCGTGATTCCTTACCAGGAAGTATCGGAGTTCAAGGCGGATGCAAGTCTCATCGCTTTGGCGCAGGAAGCCTGCCAGGCTCTTGGTGAGATCAATTGCAAGGTGGGACGGGTTCTCTCGGGAGATCAGTTTATCGCAAACGTCGATCAGGTGTCCTGGTTTTATGAGCATATGGAAGGGGCATGCGTCGAAATGGAAGGCTCTGCCGTAGCCCAGGTGTGCTATATGAACGGCGTGCCGTTTGTTGTGATCCGGTCGATGTCCGACAAGGCCGACGGTTCGGCTCATGCCAATTTTGCCGAATTTACGGTAACGTCGTCCCGCCGCTCACATGCGATTCTGGATTACATGGTACAGCGCTTGTAGTCAGCGGTTGGGACCGCATCGGAACAATAGGAAACCAACTTAAAAATCCCCGGTCCCTTGAAGAGAGGATGGAACGGCGCCTTAAGTGGCTCGATTCGTCCCTCTTCCGGGAGAACGGGGATTTTTTTCGGCTTGTCCGGCAAAGGAAGGCTATTGCCAGAACAATGTATATTTTCAATACATAAATCGCTGCTGGAAACGGATCCGGTCAAACTGTTCCTTGGAGGACAGCGGAACGTCCCGGCCGATGCGGACCATGAGGCAGTTGGCCGGATGGGAACAGATCTCCGGATCGTCGGTGGCGTACCATACCATGTCCACGACTTTCATCAGCCGCTCCATCATTTTGCGATAGTCCCATACGCTGAGGCCGCTGGATTTGAGGTCCCAATGCCAATAATACTCGGTCGTAAAGACAATGTAGGGCTCCATTTGGCCGCCTTCAAAGGCGGTAGTAATCATTTTCTGACCGAGTCCCAGGGAACGGTAGCTGTTGGCCACCTCAATCGCTCCCAGCTCGATCAGATCGGCCATATGGCCCTGCGACCAGCGTTCCTGTTCGTCCGGGTAATGGAAGGTGACATAGCCGACGATCACGTTTTCTTCCCGGGTAATGATGATCCTCCCTTCCGCAAGGCCGGCGATTTCGATCAACGCCTTGTGCTGCTCGGCCGGCCTGCGGAAAGCGTCAAGATCCGGATGCATCGTAAGCTCCGCGAGCCTTCCCGGCGGTACGGGACCTTCGACAATCAGGCAGCGGTCCTCGCGGGACAGCGGATGGACATGATACAGTTTGAGGTGTTCCATCTGGACGCTCCTTTCTGCTTCTTACCTACTTATAGCAAAAAAACAAATAAATGAAAAGGGAATGGCAGGGGCATACATCCTGTGCTATAATATCTCTGACATAAATTAGTCACTTTTTTTGCTGTTTCCGTAAGTGCTTAACCTGTATGCTATACCCTTTCAGCAATCATTCAAAACTCTCGTAAAATAAGTCATGGTGTGTATGGTGTCAATCTATTGGCATGAACTCATACAAGATTGTAAGCGCTGCCCTAGCATGGGAGAACAGAGGGAGGATGAAAGTATGGATCAAATTCACAATGAAATCTTGCCGAGCGTGGTTTCATCATCCAATATGGGCGATTATGAACAGGCTCGTTCCGAGTTTCAATGGGAAGATGTGGAGAAACACTTCACCTGGTATGACACAGGCAAGGTAAATATGGCTTACGAGGCAATTGACCGCCATGTGGCGGAAGGACGCGGATCGAAGACGGCGCTCCTGTACAGCGATGCTTCCCGTGACGAGTCTTATACCTTTGCAGAGATGAAGGAGCAATCCGACAAATTCGGCAACGTGCTGCGCAAATACGGTATCGGTAAGGGAGACCGGGTGTTTATTTTTATGCCGCGGAGTCCGGAGCTTTATTTCTCCCTCATGGGTATTTTGAAAGTGGGAGCCGTCGTTGGACCGCTCTTTGAAGCGTTTATGGAGACGGCCGTCAAGGATCGTCTGGAAGACAGCGGGGCTGTCGCCCTGATTACGACGCCGCAGCTGCTTGGGCGCGTCAAGAAGGATGAGCTTCCCGATTTGAAACATATTTTCGTCGTCGGCGACAACGTGCAAACGGACGACAGCATTATTGATTATAAGCAGGAAATGAACGAAGCGTTTGCGGACCTGCAGATCGAATGGCTGGACCGCAGCGACGGATTGATTATTCATTATACTTCCGGTTCCACCGGCAAGCCGAAGGGCGTATACCACGTTCAGAATGCGATGATTCAGCATTACTATACGGGCCGGATCGTCCTTGATCTTCGGGAAGACGATACCTACTGGTGTACGGCTGACCCGGGCTGGGTAACGGGGACATCGTACGGCATTTTTGCCCCATGGCTGAACGGGGTAACCAATGTCATCCGCGGCGGACGCTTCAGCCCGCAGGATTGGTACGGCACAATTAACAAATACAATGTTACGGTGTGGTACAGTGCACCTACCGCCTTCCGGATGCTGATGGGGGCCGGGGCCGATGTGATCTCCCAGTTTGACCTCAGCAGCCTCCGTCACGTTCTGTCCGTGGGCGAGCCGCTGAACCCTGAAGTCGTCCGTTGGGGCGAGAAGGTATATGGTCAGCGCATTCACGATACATGGTGGATGACCGAAACGGGCGGGCAGCTGATCTGTAACTATCCTTCCATGGCGATCAAGCCTGGCTCCATGGGACGTCCGCTTCCAGGGATCGAAGCCGCCATCCTGGACGATAACGGCAAGGAAGTGGCGCCGTATACGATGGGCAATCTGGCCATCAAGGCCCCTTGGCCGTCGATGATGAACCAGATTTGGAAAAACCCGACCAAGTATCAGGAGTATTTCAGAATTCCCGGCTGGTATATTTCCGGGGACTCGGCATACATGGACGAAGAAGGTTACTTCTGGTTCCAGGGCCGGATCGATGATGTCATCAACTCGTCAGGCGAGCGGATCGGACCGTTCGAAGTCGAGAGCAAGCTTGTCGAACACCCGGCGGTTGCAGAAGCCGGCGTCATCGGCAAGCCGGATGCGACAAGAGGCGAGATCATCAAGGCGTTTATTTCGCTCCGCGAAGGTTACACCGAGTCGCAGGAGCTTAAGGACGAGATCTACCGCTTCGTTAAAGAGGGATTGTCCGCCCATGCCGCACCGCGCGAAATTGAGTTCAAGGATAAGCTGCCGAAGACGCGTTCCGGCAAAATTATGCGGCGCGTGCTGAAAGCATGGGAGTTAAACCTCCCGACAGGCGATTTGTCCACAATTGAAGACTAAGCGCAGAATTGATCGTTATCTTTGCTAACGGTAAGGGATAACACTCACTCAGAATAAAAGTACAGCCGGTTGTCTCGGGTTATACCCGAGACGACCGGCTGTTTTCATTTCACGATCTCCTCATGAGCTGTTCTAGAAAATAAGAGAGGCAATCCCGTCCCGGGACTGCCTCTCTTGATGTTTTAGCTGCCGCCAGGTCCATTACTTTTTCTCGAAGTAGGCACCCGGCGATTTTGGCGATTCGCCTGCGCTGTTTACCGCAGATACGAAGAAGTAACCTTTGATCGGAGTCGATGTGCTGTACGATAAGGCAGGTTCTGCGCTGGTGCCTAATTTGATATACGGCCCATTTGGATTCGCACTGTAGTAAACATCGTACTCCGTGACCATTTCCTGGGCTCCTGCGGCGTTCCACTGGAATTGGATTCCGGTCTCCGTAGCGGCCATCTGAAGCCCGCTAGGAGCGGCTGGAGCCGCCTGAGGCGCTTGTTCCGTTCCCGGTGTCTCCCCAGTTGTCACATTGCCGTCCGGATTGTCCTGCCCGCCGTTTGAACCTTGTTCCCCGGACGGATCGTCCGTGCCTCCGATAATATTGGTCAGTCCGCCGCCAAGGCCGACCGTCATGCTCGGAGCGGACTCCTTGCCAGCCACGTCCACGGCCGTAACATAGAAGCTGGATCCGCCGCTCGCAGCGCTGGTAAAGGATGACCCTTCTCCGACGAGGATACTGGCCTGTCTCCGGTAAGAGCCGCCATGATCCGAGCGGTACAGCCGGTAGCCGACGACATCGGATTGTCCGGTAGGACTGAAGGAGATGACGGCCTTGCTGCCGTTCCACGAGATCGAAGCGTTCGATGGGGCAGCCGGTGCGGTGCCGTCGTCTACACGCGGATCGATCTTGGTCGGCATGTCGCTGCTGGCATCCTGTGGGAGGTAGTAAGACAGCGCATTGTGGCCGCCTTTCATTTTGGCAAACGCGTTTTCGAGCTCTTTGATCAGCTCGGAAATCGGTTGTTCCCGTTTTACGACGACCTTCTCTTTCAACATGTCATCTGGCGTACCATCCTGCGGGATATAATTCACGCCATTGTAAGTAATGTACTTCTCTTTGGCGATGCCGTCATCGCTTTCCGTCGGAACATATTTGCTGTTGAAAATGTCGGTCACGAACCGGTCCGTAAGCGATGTCGGCAGTTTGCCGCTGTAGGCGGACACCGTCTTGGTTACGATGCCGTCCGGTTTATCAAACTTCGAAGTCTTGAACAGCTCCGGTTCTCTGTCGATCACCTCGTTCATAACGAGGGTCCAGATCGACTGAGCGCGCTTCTTTGCCGCCTTGGTGGTCAAGGTGTTTATTTGTTCCTTATAGCCTGCCCAGACGCCAAGCGTCACGTCAGGGGAATACCCCATAAACCAGACGTCGCCGTAATTCTGGGTCGTTCCCGTCTTGCCGACGATCGGCACGTTCTTAAAGTGCTTGTAATCTTTGCGGACAACATCGCCGGTTCCCTCGGTGATCACGGTCCGCAGCATGTCGGTCATCAGATAGGCGGTCTGCTTGGAAAAAGCCTGCACCGGTTTGGCCTCGTGCTGATACACGATATTGCCCTTCGAGTCGGTGATTTTCTCGATCATGTAAGCATCGTTAAACTGGCCGTTGTTGGCAATGGCGCTGTAGGCATTGGTCAGCTCTTCAACCGTCACACCGTGAACGAGACCGCCTAACACGCCGGTCTTAGCGCTATAGTCAGCCGGTTCCAGGGTCGTGATCCCGAGCTTCTTGGCAAAGCTCCAGGCGTTCTGGATTCCGACAATGTTATTGTACAGTTTAAGCGCGACCGTATTGACCGATTTGTTGAGGGCGGTGCGAGCCGTCATTAATCCCTTGTACCCCGTAGTTGAGTTTTTGGGAATATGGTACCCTTTCTGTCCGTCCGGCAAAATGATCGGCGAATCGTCAACCACGCTTGCCGGTTGAACAGCCCCAGATTCAATTGCCGGCAGATAAGCAGCGATCGGCTTCATCGTCGATCCCGGCTGGCGGATCATCTGGGTGGCATAGTTCATCTGTTCCTTGTTAAAATCACGGCCTTCGATCATGCCGAGAATGGCGCCGGTCTTGTTGTCGATCATCATGGCCGCCGTTTGCTCGGCTCCCTTGGTTTTGCTGTCAGGGGAGAAGTTGCTGTCATCCTCGGCGATTTTATGCATCGAATTGTACACTTTTTTATCAATCGTGGTATAGATTCGATACCCGCCCGTACTGAGCTGCTGCCGGGCCTCTTCAAGCAGGTCGCCGTCCTGCTTCGCATCGTCTCCAGGAACCTTGCCTTCCGCCTGCTCATTGAGCTGCATGATGATTTGGGCGCCTTGGCGCTCCGTTTCCATCATCAGATAAGGGAAGGTGGCGTAAGCCTTCTCCACATGGGGAGCCAGATGCTTACGGATGTCGAAAGCGAGCGCTTCCTTATACTGGGCTTCCGTAATTTTGCTCTCCTCAAGCATCCGCCGGAGCACCAGATGCTGCCGGTCGATGGCGCGCTTAAAGTTGGCTTCGTTAAACTCGCCTTTGCCGTTGAATGCCGAATATCGGGAAGGCAGCTGAGGAAGACCGGCCAAATAAGCCGCCTCGGCGACGTTTAATTTGCTGAGATCACTAATATTAAAAATGCCTTTGGCTGCGGCCTGGATACCGTACAGATTGTAGCCGCTGGATCCGTTTCCGAACGGAACCTTGTTTAAGTATGCCGTAATAATTTCTTCTTTGGTCATAAACCGCTCCAGCCGGAGGGCGAGCAAAATTTCCTTGAACTTCCGGTCTTCCGTTTTGTCCAGATTCAGGAATACGCGTCTGGCCAGCTGCTGGGTGAGCGTACTTCCTCCGGTCTGCACGGATTCATGCAGAAGCTTCTGCTTGACGGCACGGAGCGTGCCCTTGATGTCAACACCCTTATGTGTAAAAAAGTTATTGTCTTCAATCGATACGACGGCATCGATGACGATGGGCGGTATCTGTTTATACTCCACGGGGCGTCTGTCCTCATCGGTCCGAAGCTGCCCGATGGGGGTGCCGTCACGGAAGTAGGCGAATCCCGTAATGGAGTTCTCGCTCATCTTCTGGTCAATCAATGCCCTGGAACGGACCGGATCATCCTTCACGATGGAAGTGAGGTACCCGGCTGCCGTACCGCCGGCGAACAGCACTCCCATAACGATGACGACCAGCATCCACATCGCGGTAAGGCCGATAATGCGGCCATAGGACCGTTTTTTCGGAGCGGTCTGCTCTTCCGGCTTTTGTTTGTTATCTTCAACCATTCGTGGCTATCCTCCTTTTGACGGAACTATTATAGCATAAATTGCGTATTTTGAATGCAGAGATCGAATCGTGGCTGAATGGGTGGAAATCATTGACTTTTTTCGGGTATGTGGTATAAATAGGGTTAATCCAAAAAGCACATATCGTCAAAAGGCAAAGAAAGACTCCAGTAGAAGGGGCCTGCGCTGTTCAGAGAGCCGGTGGGTGGTGCAAACCGGCAGCCTCCCCCTTTGAATTACCGTCTTGAGCCGTCCGGAGGAACACGCGTCACCAGGAGCGTCAGTAGTCTGGCACCGGACCTGGCAGTCCGTTATCGTAATGAAGTGAAAGCAGTGGGTGGAAGGGGATCGTCCCCGGAGCGGCTGCTTTAATTAGGGTGGTAACGCGAGCAGGCTCCTTCTCGTCCCTTGGGACGCGAAGGAGCCTTTTTGCTGTACTTACTAACGGATCAGAGAGAGGTTGATGACGATGAACTGGGAACAACTCATGCCGGCCCAAAAGGAAGAGGTTGAACGCCAACTGGCTGTCATCAGGAGGGGGACGGTCGAAATCCTGCCGAATGAGGAGCTGGAACGCAAGGTGATCCGGTCGGTTGTGCAAGGACGGCCGCTCAAGGTAAAGCTGGGTCTTGATCCATCCGCTCCGGACATTCATTTGGGGCACACGGTTGTCCTGCACAAGCTGCGGCAGTTCCAGGAGCTGGGTCATGAGGTGCAGCTGATCATCGGGGATTTCACGGGCCGGATCGGCGACCCGACCGGGAAATCGGAAACCCGCAGACAGCTGACGGAAGAGGACGTGAAGCGGAATGCGGAAACGTACCAGGAGCAGGTATTCAAAATATTAAGTCCGGACAAAGCGAAGGTATATTACAACTCCGAATGGCTCGGCCCGATGACCTTTGCCGACGTGATCGGGCTGGGTTCCAAAGTGACGGTGGCCCGCATGCTGGAGCGAGACGATTTTTCCAAACGGTATGCCGGCGGGCTCCCGATCAGCATTCACGAGTTTTTCTATCCGCTGATGCAGGGAATGGATTCGGTGGCGCTGGAGACGGACATCGAGCTCGGCGGTACGGATCAGACGTTTAATCTCATGATGGGCCGCACCTTGCAAAAGGAGTACGGAGCAGAGCCTCAGGTGGCGATCACGCTTCCGCTGCTGGAAGGGCTGGATGGAGTGCAGAAAATGAGCAAAAGCCTCGGCAACTACATCGGAATCGATGACGCGCCGAACGAAATGTTCGGCAAAACAATGTCGGTGCCGGACGGGCTGATGGTGAAATACTTCGAGCTGGCCACGGATATGACGAATGAAGACCTTCAGATTCTGCGCGAAGGTTTGGAAGGCGGCCGTATCCACCCAAGGGATGCCAAAATGAACCTGGCGGCAGCCTTTGTCCGGATGTACCATGGGCAGGAGGCGGACGAAGCGGCCCGGCGGCATTTCGTCACCGTCTTTCAGCAGCGTGCACTTCCTGAAGATATCCAGCTGTGCGATATCCCCGGAAATGAGCTGCAGGGAGGGGCCATCCGGCTCGTCCGGCTGCTGACCCTCATCGGATTTGCTTCTTCCAACAGCGAAGCCAGAAGGAGCATTCAGCAGGGGGCGGTCAAGCTGAATGAAGTTAAACTCGAGGATCCCCACGCGGAGATCGTGGTCCGGGACGGCGATATCGTTCAAGCGGGAAGACGCAAATTTGCCAAGCTCCGGCTGTTGTAGAAATTTTGAGATGAAGGCTTTGAGAAGCCGTGAGAAGGCTGTGTGAAGCAGGAAGCAGTGTCACTGCCACCAATAACAGGGCTGCCAGTCAGCCCTGTTATTCATCCAGAACAAACAAAAAAGCCCGGAACATAAGTTCCAGGCTTGGTTGCAGCAAATATTAACGGTTGTAGAATTCGACGATTTGTCTTTCGTCGATGTCTTGGGAAAGCTCGGCGCGCTCTGGGAAACGGATGTATTTACCTTCCAAAGCTCCATCGTTGTACTCCAGGTAGCCTGGCAGATGCGCACGGTTTTCCAGCGCTTCTTTAATAGAAGAGAGGCTGCGGCTTCTTTCACGAAGACCGATCACGTCGCCTGTGTTCACTTGGTAGGAAGCAACGTTTACTTTTTTGCCGTTAACAGTCACATGACCGTGAGCGACCAATTGGCGCGCTCCTGCACGGGAGTTAGCGAAACCAAGACGGTAAACGAGGTTGTCCAAACGGCTTTCCAGCAAGAACATGAAGTTTTCACCGGCAATACCTTGCATTTTTTGCGCTCTGTCGAACAGCGTGCGGAATTGCTTTTCACCCAAACCGTACATGTGGCGCAATTTTTGTTTTTCTTGAAGCTGCATACCGTAGTTGCTCATTTTTCTCCGTTGGTTAGGACCATGCTGTCCCGGAGGAAAAGGGCGTTTCAATTCTTTACCAGTACCGCTCAGGGAAATTCCCAGACGACGGCTCAATTTAAACTTTGGACCTGTGTAACGTGCCATGTTATAGTAGACTCCTTTATTTTTCGAATAATTTACAGTAGGGCTCTATTTGCGCCGTATTTGTTTTCCAGTGCGTCGTCCGAAGGCGAAACGCACAACTGACGGGAAAGTTCAGCCGCTGTCCTGTCAGCAACAAATGACGTGAGGGTGACACAACGTTACGCCCAAATCAAGACTATATTTGCAGTCTTTTTCAACAATAGATTTTATATTATATAGTAGGCAAAAGTCAAGGCCTGACATCGTGTTGGAAAAGTCTAATTTTGTCGATAGGGCTATAGTCCTAAAAAAGTAGGACGAATATCTGAAATATGAGTGCAAAATGGCTTGGAACAGAGTAGAATATGATTATTATAACACATCCGACATTACCCGATCTTGTAAAGGGGATTTTCATATTGCAAGGATGACAATATGTGATTGATTGCGATTTTATGGTGCCTTGAAAGACACCCTCTGGGCACGGTGTAAAGGAGCGCCTGTCTATGTCAGAACACCAACGAGAAACAACCAAGCATCAAAGCCTATTCCAGACGAACGCCGAGCTGGCGTTTCCCTCAGAGTCGGCTGCTTCCTGGCTGCAGGAGATCGACTTGTCCATTCATGATTTGCCCTATGTGGATCACGTGATCCAGGACGCCTTTTTCCAATGGCGCACCGAAGGGCAGTCACTGCCGTTAAGCGGACAAGCCCTGTGGGCCGTGACGGATTATGAGGGGCGGTGGATCGAAGGCGATCAAGCTCTCCTTGCGGAACCTTTCTGCGGTTTGACGGGAGAGATCGGCCGCTGCATGGAGTCCGGGGAACAAGTCTGGGTCCATTCTGATGAGCCGGCGGACGCAGGAGGCACCTGGGTCACGACGGTCATTCCGGTCTTTACACGCCGGGACCATGCGCGGGCCTGTCTTCTGATCTGCGGAATTCCTGCACACCTTTTTGGGGAAGGGATTCGGGACACCGTTGCCGCGATGGCGCTTCACTACCGTTCCTGTCTGTACAAAAGTTTTAAGTTCGCCCTTGTATCGGACATTCTGAAGGTGCAGGAAAGCACGGAACGGGAGGCCAACCGCCGGTCCATCCTGTTCCAAATCATGCAGCGGATGCATGATCAGATCGACGTCGATACCGTGCTGACGGAAGTTCTGGACAGCCTTGAAGTACTGTATCCTACCATCCGGGCGAGGCTGCTCATGTCCCAGGACCATCAAAGCCGAAATCCGCGGGTGGAGCCGCTCGTGTTTCATCCGTGGGGCGAGGATATCTGCGTCAGATCCTTTATGGATGGAAGGCTCATGATGCAGGAGGGCAGTGGCGAAGGGATGGAGGACCAGGTCGAAATCGCCATACCGCTAGGCGGCAAGCAGGGCGTCTATGGGGTGCTTCATCTGGTGATGTCCCGGGAGCTCCGGGAAGACCTGGACCTGCAGCTGATCGGCATGGTAGTCGACACGGCGGGGAATGCGTTCGAAAATGCGAAGCTCTACGAGCAGTCGAACCTGCTGATTCATGAGCTGCGCCTCATTAACGAATTGACCCAGCGGCTGAACCAGAGCCTCAAGCTCGGGGATATATACAAGTTTGCCAGCGAGGAGATGCTGAATATTTTTCAGGCGGATTATTGCTGCTTCCTGCAGTACAATGAGGAGCGGAACGTTCTGGAGGTGATGGCGTCCAACGTTTCTGGTCTTGCCCTGTCTTTTGATGCAGAGTACGGCTTCGGCGGACTTGTATTTCATAAAAAGGAACCTGTGATTCTGTCAGACTATTCGCTGAACGGCAAAGTCCCTTCGAAGCTGATGGAAATCACGCATTCGCAATCCCTCATCGCTTCACCGCTGACCGTAAACGGCAAGGTGATGGGGGCGATTCTGCTGACGCACCGCAGCCCTCATTATTTTTCCTATGATAATTACCGGCTTCTGCAGACCTTGTCCAGCCACATCGGGCTGTCGGTGAGCAACGCGCTGCTTCATGCCGAGCTGAGACGGATGGCCAACCGGGACATGCTGACCGACATGTACGCCCGCCATTATCTTGACAAGATGATTCAGCAGTATCAAGTGAGCGATTTTTGCGGGTCTCTGATCGTGTTGGACATTGATGAATTCAAACAGGTTAACGATACATACGGCCACCAGAAGGGGGACGACATTCTCAGGCAAGTCAGCGATATCGTAAAATCCTCCATCCGGGAGGAGGATGTGCCTGCACGTTGGGGCGGGGAAGAGCTGGCCGTGTATATGCCGCAGCTAGGGGTACATCAGGCGGTCAAAGTCGCTGAAGTGATCCGAAGCCGGGTCGCTCGGGAGACAAACCCGTCCGTAACGATTTCAAGCGGGATCGCGGAATGGTGCTGGACGGACCCGCAGGTGAGTGTAGACAGCTTGTTCTACAGAGCGGACATGGCCCTCTACAGGGCAAAGAACAGCGGACGCAACCAAATCCAAATGGAAGACGTGAATGATATGTAACAGGCGGCCTCACTTTCGGGTGGGGGGCGCCTTATTTTTGCATGAACTGGCTGGGCGGGGGACAGTCTATAAGCAAAAAGGACCTAATAGAGAATGAACGTTGGTTCATTTTGTCCGGAAAGGCAGTTTTCCCATGATGAAAAAAATGGTACTTCCCGCCTTGCTGCTGCTCGGCCTTTGCGGCGGTTTGACAGGCTGCGGCATGTTTCAGGACTCGAAATCGCCGGAGGAATGGTTTTCCCAGACGATTACCGGACTGGCCGGCATAGATTCGTTTTCATTTAGCGGCCTGGCTTCGGTGCGCGCCCAGGATCAGGGGCAGGTGCAGAACTTTGCTTACACCGGCAGGCTCACGGGTCATGACCAGCTGACGATGGAGAGCGTGATCCCTAGCGGGGAGGCGGTTCAGACGACGGGACTCCAGGCACGGAGAATCACCGGGAAGACCGTGAAGGTGACGAATTTCCGCAGGCAGGACGGGGGATGGGTGAGGCAGTCGAGCGAAGCGAACCCGGAGGACAACTCTCCTTCATTAACCCGGTTAAATCCTCTCCAGCAGCTCGACGGCATTCATGGGCTTCCCAAAAGCATCAAGGTGGAGTCCAGCGCCGGCCGCGGCACCAAAGTGCTGCGGATCGAACTGGAAAGCTCCAGCGCAAAGGACTTTTTGACGAAGCAGCTCGAATCCGAAATGAATGGTCTCCGCAAGCAGCCCGGATACACCCGCGCACAGCCCCAAGAAAAGCAAAAGCTGCAGACGCTCTGGAATCAGGGGGACAAGCAGCTGCGGCAGATGCTGAACGACGCCCAGGTAAGCACAGTCTATCATTTGACGATTAACCGCAAGTCCGGATTTCCGGTTCGTTTGACTTCGGAGAGCGCGATCGACTATACCAACCTGGATGGTGCCCAGACACGGGAGACGATGGTCAACGATGTTTCATTCCAGCCATAGGCTCATCCGACCGGCGGACTCCGGTCTTTCCGCCAGCTATCTGCAGCTCTCATGCTGACGGGACTTGCCATGCGTGCTACAATAAGTCTGAATGAATTAACCTTTGTTCAAATAAATAGCTTACAGGTTATGTCAAGGGGAGGAAATAAGTAATGCGTGATCCTAGAATTCAAAAACTGGCGGAAAACCTCGTCGGTTATTCCGTAAACGTACAGCCGGGGGAGAACGTCCTTGTCGAGATGATCGGCTCGGAGCGCGACCTGCTGAAGGCCGTCATTGATGAAGTCGGCAAGCGGGGAGGACGTCCGTTCGTCCAAATTACCGACAAATCGGTACAGCGCACGATGCTGATGAACGCGGGCGAAGAGATGCTCAAGACATGGGCGGACATCGACTTGAACCGGATGAAGCAGATGGACTGCTATATCGGCATCCGCGCCGGAGAGAACGTCAATGATCTGGCCGACGTTCCTGACGAAAAGGTAAAACTGTTCAATTCGCTCTACAACCATCCGGTACATAGCGGGCAGCGCGTCAACCACACCAAGTGGGTGGTGCTGCGTTATCCGAACCCAAGCATGGCCCAATTGGCCAATATGAGTACGGAAGCCTTTGAGGACTTCTATTTTGACGTATGCAACCTCGATTACGCCAAGATGGACAAAGCGCAGGATCCTCTTGCCGAGATGATGAGAAAGACGGACAAGGTCCGTATCGTCGGACCGGGCACCGATCTCAGCTTTTCCATTAAGGGAATCGGCGCCGAAAAATGCGCAGGCGAGAAAAACATTCCGGATGGCGAAGTATACAGCGCTCCGGTGCGTGATTCGGTCAACGGCACGATCAGCTATAACACCAGCACGGTATACAACGGCATTTCGTTCGAAAATATCAAGTTTACCTTCAAGGACGGAAAGATCGTGGAAGCGACCAGCAACGATACCGAGCGCCTGAACAACATTTTGGACTCGGACGAAGGGGCGCGCTATATCGGCGAATTCGCAATTGGGTTTAATCCATACATTTTGCACCCGATGAAGGACATTCTGTTCGACGAGAAAATTGCCGGAAGTATCCACTTTACCCCGGGTCAAGCCTATGAAGTAACGGATAACGGCAACCGTTCCTCCATCCACTGGGATATCGTGCTGATTCAGCGTGAAGACTATGGCGGCGGGGAAATATACTTTGACGACGTGCTGATCCGCAAAGACGGCATCTTTGTCATTCCGGAGCTGCAGGGGTTGAATCCTGAAAACTTGAAATAGGAATCGCAGAAGAAGGGAACCCGGCCTCGTAAGGCCGCTGGTTCAGCGCTTTTCAGAAATTCCTTGCGCGAGAAAGCGGATTCAATGTATCATAAAAGTGGTAAAATCATAGTATACTTGATATCAAAAGCTACGGAGGGATCCTATGTCCAGTAACAACGCAGCTGTTGTAGAAATCGCCCAAACGGCAAGCCAATTTACCTCTTCGATCGTACTTCAAGCAGAAAACAAGTACATCGATGTCAAAAGTATCCTCGGTTTGTTTACGACACTCGTAAGCAGCCAAAGCTATGAGCTTCATGTTCATGGACCGGATGCGGACGAGGCTAAAACGGCGATGAAGGAAGTGTTTGCCAAACACGGCCTGAACGTCAACGTGGTCTCTGAGTAAGCGATGAAGAAGAGCGCTCCTGCTGGCAACAGTAAGGGCGCTTTTTTTAAAGCTGTAAAATTTATGTTTTCCAGGGTCCCCACAGTATCTGAGTCGGCATAAAGCCCAAGTCTCACTTCATGAGGTTTATTTTAGAACCATACACCGCCGTCAGCCTTCCTCTTAGAGTCCCTTTGCGCCGCGCTTGGCATTGAAACGGGGGCTTTCCCGTACGATGGGCCAGAGTTTCCTGTTCCTTCGGCTTCCCGGGACGTTTTTCTGGGCCAGGTTCTTGTATTGGTGTTCAATTTCGTCTAATATTAAGAATAGAATACAAGGGTGTAATTGTAGGATTTTGGACATAGGGGGGAAGATGCATGACTTCATCTGAGCTGCAGGAGCAGTTGAATATTAAGGCGATTAATCTGCTGAAAGAAGATGCAGTGAAAATAGAGAAGCTTATTGAAGTACAAATGGAGAATCTGGCCACACGCTATTGCCCTCTCTATGAGGAAGTGCTGGACACCCAGATGTACGGATTTTCACGTGAGGTTGATTTTGCCGTACGTGCCGGTCTTGTGCCCGAACTTACTGGCAAACAGCTGGTCAGTGAGCTGGAGAAGAATCTGGCCAACCTCTATGAAGCCCTGAACAACAGGGAAGCATAAATCATCAGCCTGTCGCAAGCAGGCTTACATAAGATGCAGACTACAGACGACCTGTGCTGTATCAAACGATGATGAGCCGTTGCAGCTTGGCCTTCACATCGGAGGTCCCGAGATTTATAAATTTATACGTATAAAAAGGCATGCACTCCGCTGGAGCGCATGCCTTTTTTGCGGTTCCCTGCTCTACCTTGCTAGGGAGCCTATGCTGCTGTCTACTACACCAGGAAAAACGATACGCCCAAAATAACGTATACGACCAGCAGCAGCATGCCTTCATACCAGTTCGTTTTGCCATCCTGGATAATGGACTTGGCGATAAATACCGACACGCCGATCGCAAGCAGCTCTATGGTTGTAAACACCAGGTCCATCGTGGTCGGCCCGAAGAAATAGCTGATCAGAACCAGCACCGGGGCGACGAATAAAGCGATCTGCAGGCTGCTGCCTACGGCGATTTCAACCGCTGCGCCCATCTTATTCTTCATGGCTAGCATGACAGCTGCACTGTGCTCCGCCGCGTTGCCGATGATGGCCACAAGGAACGCACCCACGAACAGCTCGCTAAGCCCGAATCGCGTCGTAAAGGTTTCCAGCGTATCTACCAGCCATTCACTCACAAAAGCGACCATCACGGTCGCCAGAAGGAGGTACAGGATCGATTTCCCTTTGGACCATTCCGGCTCGTGTTCATGCGGCAGCTCTTCATCCTCTTCATCGGTGACATCCGCCAAGTATTTCTTGTGCGTAATCATCGAGAAGACAAGCCAGGCGAGGTAAGCCACGATCAAAATACAGGCCACGATGAGGCTCAGCAGCTGGGTATCGCTCCCCGTAATGGAATGGCTGCGGAGGAATACCGCAGGCACGATCAGGGCGATCACGGCAACCAGCATCAGCGAGCCGTTCATTCCCGCCAGCGAAACGTTAAAGTTCTGAACTTTAAATTTCAGCCCTCCGGCAAAAATGCTGAGTCCCAAGACCAGAAGCAAATTCCCGATCACCGAACCGGTCAAGCTGGCCTTGACCATGTCGAACAAGCCTTCCTTGACGAGGAAGATGGCGATAATGAGCTCCGCTGCGTTACCGAAGGTGGCGTTCAGAAAACCGCCGAGCCGCTGTCCGGCATAATGCGATACGCTCTCCGTCGCTTTGCCCAAAAATCCGGCCACAAAGACGACAGAAATCGCGGACAGAATGAACTGCAGCGTTGCGTCCCAGCCTGCGAAATGTCCCACAGCACTAAGAATAAAGAAGACGATGAGCAGGGTGGGGCTAATCCATTTTTTCAATTTTTGACACCTCTTGCTTTATGTAAGTTCGATTCTTATTCAATATACCCAAATTGCATAAGGTTGTAAACAAATCGGCAGGGCTTGGGATTTGCTTTTTGGGCCTGTTAGGATTTACAATAACGGATAATGGATGTAAAGGAGGATGGAGCATGTCGGAACAACTCCAACTAGAGAATGGAACCATACGGATTGCAGATGATGTCGTAGCGAAAATCGCCGGACTGGCCGCACTCGAAACACCAGGGATCGCAGCCATGTCGGGTGGCTTGTCGGAAGGATGGGCCAAGCGCCTGAGCGGTAAAAACGTGCAGAAGGGTGTCACGGTGGAAGTGGGCCAGCTGGAAGCAGCCATCGACCTGCGAATCATCGTGCTGTACGAAACCCCGATTCACGAAGTATCCCGCATGCTTCAGCAAAACGTGCGTGAAGCTGTCGAAAGCATGACCGGTCTGCGTGTGGTCGAAGTGAACGTGAAAGTGGAAGGCGTCGCCTTCAAGGATGACATGATCGAAGAGGTGCCTGTGCGCACCAAATAAGCACGCGAATAAGACGAAAAAAGACTAGTGGACCAAACGTCCTCTAGTCTTTTTTGTATGGTTCCCTTAAAGGCAACGACCTTGAAGGTTTTAGTTAAAGCGTCGCGTCTGATTGCGGGAAGAGACGGCGACCGACGGTTTCTTGACGGTCACCGACTTCACCTGCTCCTGCTTCGCCGGTAAAGTACTGATCCGCGAGATGCTGAGCATGATACCCATGCTCGCCATCATGATCAGAAGGGAGGTTCCGCCGTAACTGATGAACGGCAGGGTTACCCCGGTAAGCGGGATCGTTTGGGTGACGCCTCCGATGTTGATGAACGCCTGGATGGCAATCAAGCCCATAATCCCGATACCGACGAGCGTTCCGAACGGATCGGGGCACCTCAGTGCGATGATGATCCCTCGCCAGATGAAGTAAATATAAACGATCAGGAAGATTGACGTCCCGATAAAACCAAACTCTTCGCCGATGACGGAGAAGATGAAGTCGTTATAGGGGTTGGGCAAATAATGAAGCTTCTGAACGCTTTTGCCGAAGCCGGCTCCGGTCAACTGCCCTTCACCGATAGCGGTCAGCGACTGCAGCAGATTGTAACCCTCCCCCTGAGGATCCTTAAACGGGTCCAGGAAGGCGTTAATCCGGCCGAGCTTATAGTTGCTCGATTCCACCGCCTGTTCCCCGCTATGGGCCACCGACTTGATCAGGGCGTTCGCTCCAAGCACGAGGCTCGCACCCAGGATCAGCAGCAGGGCGGACCCTATCATATGCTTGAGGCTCGCGCCGCCGGCATAGATGATCAGGGCGCTCGTGGCCACCAGAATGAGGCAGGAGCCGAGGTCCGGCTGCATCATGATGAGACCGGCGACAAAGCCGACGATGACCATGACCGGGATATAGCCTGTCCGCAGGTCGCGGAAGCGCTCCCCTTTTTTGCTGATCAATGCGGACAGGTACAGGATAATCGCGATCTTTGCGATTTCCGTCGGCTGAATGCCGAGAGATCCGACGCCGAACCAGCTTCGGGCGCCGTTTAGGCTTTTCCCTATGAAAAGTACCAGCACTAGCATGATGACTGTCACGATAAACAGCGGGGCAAACAGCTTCTTGTACCTGGTGTAAGGGATGTTCATCGCGACGAACATGGCGATGGTTCCCAGTGCGGCCCACATGAACTGTCTTTTCGTAAAGTAAAGCGAGTCATAGTGAAAATCCTTGCTAGCGATGGCCAAGCTCGAACTGGCGCTGAATACCATGACCAGTCCAAAACCAACCAACAGCAAGGTGAGGATGAGCAGTTGGAAATCCGGCGTCCCTCTCTTGGTTTGTTGGGGTTTTTCTTCTCTCATAAGAGACCTGCTTAGGCTTCCAGAGCGGCTTTAAACTGCTGAAGCTTCTTGGTTGCAATCCCCATGATGGACGACGGAATCGGAGATTCGTATTCCAGCCCGTGAGGGAAGGTCGCCTTGCCCATGTACACGGCTTCAATCTGCAGCACGGTGCTTGGCTTCTCCAGCTTGCCTTCCACCGCACGGGTGTTGATCCGGACAAAATACTCCGAATTGGTGTTTTTATCTTCAATCTTATAGTCATATGTAGCGCGGTAGTATTCCCACTGCCAGCGGACAAAGCCTACTTTCTCGGCTACTTCGTCCATAAACGCCAAGTCGGCTTTGATGCCGTCCAGTCCCGTATTTTCAAAAATCATGGTTACTAAATCCTCCTCTATTGGTTGCCTGTAAAGTTCTTTACTCATGATATTATGTTTTAAACACTTGTGCAAGCCTTGGCAACATTGGGGCGATACCCCATCCGAGGCGTTTCTGCTACAATAGAAAAAAGGGTTCACAACCGCGATGTGGGATGACATATCGGCAACTTAACATCCATTCTATGGCGAGAGGACGGATACATATGAAAGATGAGGCATTGCTGAGCAAGCTGCAGCCGCAAATGGTGGAGTGGAGGCGGTACCTGCACCGGCATCCGGAGCTGTCTTACCACGAGGAGAAGACGTCGTCCTTCGTGGCGGACAGACTGCGGGAGCTGGGGATCGACGTCCGGACACGGTTCGGCGGCGGTTATGGGGTGGTCGGCGTATTAAAAGGAAGCAAGCCGGGGAAAACGGTCGTTCTGCGGGCGGACATGGACGCGCTTCCGATCCAGGATGAAAAGTCGTGCGGCTATTCGTCGGAGGTTCCGGGCGTCATGCATGCATGCGGTCACGACGGGCATACGTCGATCCTGCTGGCGGTTGCGACATACTTCAGCGCCCGGAAGGCGGATTTGCCCGGAGAGATCCGCTTCGTATTTCAGCCGGCGGAGGAGGTATGTCCGGGGGGAGCCAAGGGGATGATCGAGGCCGGCGTTCTGGATGGGGCCGACGCGGTGTACGGCGTGCACTTGTGGACGCCGTTCCCGGCAGGAACCGCGGCCAGCACGCCGGGACCGATGATGGCGGCGGCAGATGAGTTCTTTATCGATATCATCGGTAAAGGCGGCCACGGAGGCATGCCGCATGTGACGGTGGACAGCGTGGTGGCCGGATCGGCGCTGGTCATGCAGCTGCAGAGCATCGTCAGCCGTTCGGTGAATCCGCTTCGGCCGGCGGTCGTTACGATCGGAACGATCCAGGGCGGGAGCGCGCAGAACGTCATCGCCGAATCGTGCCGGATTACCGGGACCGTACGGACGTTTGACGACGAGACGCGCCAATTTATCCGCGGACGGATCGAAGAAATAACCCGGCTTACGGCGCAGACTTACGGAGCCGAATCGAAAATTCAATATTTGATGGGTTACCCGCCGCTTGTGAATGATGAAGCGGAGACGGAGAGGTTTTTCCGCGAAGCGCCGAAGGTGTTCGGAGAATTCATGGTTCAGCGCTGCGAGAAAATTATGCCTGCCGAGGACTTCGCTTACTATTTGAAGGAAATCCCCGGATGCTTTATGTTCGTGGGAGCAGGCAATGAAGAGCTGCAGGCCGTTTATCCGCATCATCACCCAAGGTTTGACTTTGACGAATCGGCCATGCTGAGCGCTGCCAAGCTGCTGGTGACGATGACCCAATCCTATCAGGGCTGGGAATAAGCAGACTCGGGCTGCCGAGTCTCCTTGTCTTACAGAGGGAGGGTTCCTAAGGGCACGAATGTTTTGGCGGATGATGGGAAAACTTGAAATGGAAGAGGAAAAGTTCATTTCCGCTCTAGGAGATGAACTTTTTCATATGTTTGAAGGCTGGAAGAACCATTTGGTTAGAAAGAAGGGGATTTGATGAGCGATACAAAAGCGTGCATCGT
The DNA here is from genome assembly GCF_014192015.1 of Paenibacillus rhizosphaerae. GTDB lineage: Bacteria > Bacillota > Bacilli > Paenibacillales > Paenibacillaceae > Paenibacillus_AQ > Paenibacillus_AQ rhizosphaerae. The sequence continues at coordinate 397,901 of NZ_JACHXJ010000002.1, forward strand.
GCAGAGGGACCGGACCATCCTGCTGGAATGCGGACATCCGGGGTTTGAGGAAGCCCGGGGGAAGCTGGCCCATTTTGCAGAGCTGGTCAAGAGTCCTTCTGCGTTTCATACGTACCGGATCACCCCGCTATCGCTGTGGAATGCCGCTTCGCTTGGATGGACCGCGGAGGAAATCGTCGGCGCTCTGGCGTCGGTCTCCAGATGGGAGGTTCCTTCTGCGCTAATCCAGGACATTCGCAGCCTGGTGGGCAGATACGGGAAGCTCCGGATTGAGGCGGCGAAGGCCGAAGCCGGGAAGCTCCACCTGACGGCATCCGATCCGCATCTGCTGGATGAAGTGCTGGCGATACCCGCCGTTCAGGCCAGCGGGCTGCGGCGAGCCGCGCCGGACCAGGCAGAGCTTGATGCGGTCCGCCGTGGACGGATCAAGCAGGAGCTGACGCGGCTCGGCTATCCGGTCCTGGACTTGGCCGGATACCATGAGGGACAGCCGCTGCAGATCGGCTGGAAAGCGCAGGGCGGCTCTTTTGCGCTGAGGGACTACCAGCAGGAGGCGGCCGACGCTTTCGAAGGGGTGGCCGGCAGCGGAGGCAGCGGGGTCCTCGTTCTTCCCTGCGGAGCCGGAAAAACGGTTATCGGTCTCGGCGTGCTGGAAAAGCAGCAGTGCGAATGCCTGATTCTGACGTCCAACGCGACCTCTGTCGGACAGTGGATCGCGGAGTTGACGGATAAGACGACGCTCGATCCTTCCCAGATCGGGGAGTATACGGGGCAGAAGAAGGAGGTGCGCCCGGTCACCGTGGCCACCTATCAAATTTTGACGCACCGCCGCTCCAAAGAGGACGAGTTTGAGCATATGCGTCTGTTTAACGAACGGAACTGGGGGCTCATCATTTACGATGAGGTGCATCTGCTGCCGGCTCCGGTGTTCCGGGCGACGGCTGATATCCAGGCGACCCGCCGGCTGGGACTGACCGCTACGCTGGTACGGGAGGACGGCTGCGAACAGGATGTTTTTTCGCTGATCGGACCGAAGCGCTACGAGATGCCCTGGAAGGAGCTGGAGTCCATGGGCTGGATTGCGCGGGTCGAGTGCACGGAGGTCCGGGTGGCAATGGTGCCGGAGCTGCGTGAAGCATACGTCTACGCGGAGGGCAAGGAGAAGTTCCGCATCGCGGCCGAAAATCCCGGCAAGCTCGAGGTCGTCCGCAAGCTGCTCGCTAAGCATCCGGAAGAGAGCGTCCTCATTATCGGCCAGTATATCGATCAGCTGAAGCAGCTGTCCGAATCGCTGGGCGTTCCGCTGATTTCGGGCCGAATGGCGCACAAGGAACGCGGAAGGCTCTATGAGTCTTTCAAACGGGGAGAGACCCGAGTGCTGGCCGTATCCAAGGTAGCGAACTTTGCCGTCGATCTGCCGGATGCTTCCGTGGCGATTGAAATATCAGGCAGCTTTGGCTCCAGGCAGGAGGAAGCCCAGCGCCTGGGACGGATTTTGCGTCCGAAAACCGGTAACAACCGGGCTTATTTTTACGCATTGGTGTCCCAAGATAGCAAAGAAGAGGACTTTGCCATCCGCCGTCAGCTCTTTCTGGTCGAACAGGGTTACGAGTATTCCGTCCGATATGATTCGGATCCCGGACTGTTGAGTCATGGGTCCGGTCATGAGTGGACTTCCCATCCTGCAAAGGAACGTTCCATTCCAGACATAAAGGAGGCTTCATCCCGAACATGAGCACTGAATTGAACGATGACCGGCCGCAGGAGTCGGCTATGTGGTCCATCCTGCGTACGCTGGCTCCGGAGGATGCTGAGCTGCTCAAACGGCTGATCGTCCGTTTTGCCGGGCAGCCGTTCAGCGACGACGTCCGGACCACGGTGACAATCAACAGCCGAAGCGGCGCGGAGCTGGAGCTGTCCTTTATCCGCTTGAGAAGAGCCGGCCTTATCCAGGCGGTGAAAAAAGCTTGGGGAGAAAAGCTCTACTACGTTCCCTTCGAAAGCCTGGGTCTATTGTATCGGCAGTTCTTTACCCCCGAAGCGGAAGCTGTTCCTGATTTGAATGTGCATAGGATCAACGAAGCCAAGCCAGGCTTGGCCTTGGATCTGCTGCATGCGCTTGCGGCTGCGGCCGAGCACGGGCTCCCCTTAACGGCGAAAGGAACGGTTCATAAGAAAAATATCCAGAAACTTCTGGAAGCAGCCCACCTGAAAGATTCCGACCTTGAAGCGCTGCAGCTCCAATACGCGCATGCCGAAACCTATTCGCTTGCGGCTGCGGTGCTGCTCGATATGATGCTGTGCCTCGGCCTTGGCGTGAAAGAAAGCCAGGGGATCCTGCTGGAAGAGGAGCGGCTCGGCGAGTGGCTGGACTTGTCTGAACCGGAAATGAACGGGGTGCTGCTCCCGGCCGTATTGGACCGATACGGCACGAACAGCCCGGCCCTGCAGCATTTCCGTTACCTTCTTTGCCATCCTTTTTTCAAGCCAGGGATCTGGTACGATATAACGAATATGCTGGATTGGATGGAGCGGGAAGTTTTGCTCACCCGGTCCGTTTCGGAAGCGGGCGCCCGGGCGTGGATGACGGCGATGGCGGGGTTTGGCTGGGGCGATACCGGTGAGGACGACAGGGGGCGCTGCTGTTTCCGGTGGACCGTGGATCCGGCTGCCATTCTGGCTTGGGGCGGCGAAGATCCAGAGGAGGAGGGAGATGGCCGCTTCTATGTTCAGCCGGATTTTGACGTCATCGTCCCACCGGATGTGCCGTACCGGATCCGATGGAAGCTGCTGGCCTGCTCGGAGCGGGTACAGAGTGAACGGATGTCTATATACCGTTTGACCCGCAGCAGCACGGCCCGGGCGGTGGAGAACGGCATGAGCGCGACCGAAATGACGCAGCTGCTGGACAACTACTCGAGCGGCGGCATCCCGGAGAACGTAAGGGTGGCCTTGGAGCAGTGGGGCAGGGAAATCGGCCGGACCCGCTTTGAAGAAGCTATGCTGCTGTCGTGTTCGGCTGAAGAAGACGGCAATCGGATCGAAGCGCATCCAAAGCTGAAGGGTCATTTGCAGCGGATTGGTCCGAAGCATTTTCTCGTGAACCGTGACGCGGTATCGGAAGTGCGCAAAATTTTAGATTCGTCGGGACTCTCGCCCTTAAAGGCGATCGCTGAACCCGGCAGGACCGCTTCCGCATATCCACTGATCCATGAACCCGCACCGGACCTGGCGGGGCATCGGGTCCATGCAGAAAAATTTCGTCAAACCGGGCTTTCCGCCGCGGGCGGTCTGGTATACAGCGGCCGGAATATCCAGTATTTCGAGCCGGATTCCGACATTCCGAAACCGGAGTCCTTGTTTCCCGGCTACGGGCAGGTTCCGAAGATGTGGACCCAGGATTTCCGGAATTATCACGGAACGACGGCCCAGCACATTATGGAACAGGCTTTGGAATGGCAGACCAAGGTGCTGATTTCCCGCGGAGGCTGCCGTTTGGAGTTCATCCCGCGGGCGATTCGGAGCCACCCTTGGGCGGTGGAAGGAACTCTCTTTGGTCCGGAACGGGACGGTTATGATGACGAAGCTCTGCTCTTGCCGGGGGATTGGGAGCAAATCCGGCTGATTGTGCCTTCTTTCACCTGAGGGCAGCAGCAGGAAGTGCGTTCAAACCTCTTCTTATGGGCCAAAGGTTATGATATGATAAAAGAGTCTACTCCAGACGGAGGAGAACATTCTTATAGAATAGAGATGAAGTTCATGAGCGTATCGGAGATCAACACGGTCGACATGGCAGCCGTGCTGATGAACGCCTATGAATTAGGCGATATGATCAATCAGTCGGTTGAGGTGTCCGATTATTTATATTGGAAGCAGCAGGTTGGCAGCAATCCGGAAGTACAGGAGCTTGTCCGGCTTCTGGCGAAGAAGAAGGAGCTCTTCGAAGAGACCCAGCGTTTCGGCCACTTCCATCCGAATTACCACAGTGCCAAGGATGAGGTCAAGGCCATAGAGAAGCAGCTGGAGCAGTTCGAAGAAGTGAGACGGTTCAAGCTGGCCGAGCAGAATTTGGATGACATGCTGCACCAAATGTCCGAAATGATCGCTTATTCCGTATCGGATACGATCAAGGTGCCGGGCAACGATTCGCATCTGAAAGGATGCGGCGGCGGGGGCAAATGCTCCTGCGGCGGGTAAAATATAGAGAGCCAGTATAAGTGAGGTGGGAAAATCATGTTTGCAGAACGGACGGGGTATATCATTTGGGTTAGCGATGTCAAGGCAGCGCGGAATTTGGAGAAGTACGGGACCGTTCACTATATATCTCGCCGGATGCACTATGTCGTCATGTACGTGAATGCGGACCGGGCCGAGGAAGTAGCCAAAAATATCCGGCGCCTTTCCTATGTGCGTAAAATTGAACGCTCCTACCGCAACGAGATCAAGACGGAATATTCGAGCGACGGACCGGATAAAACCAGATTTTATGGCTTGTAGTAGGAGGTTCATCTGCCTGTCATAAGTTTCAATCCCACCTGGAAGGTTTCGTATTGTCAGGAAGCAGCCGGATTCGGCTGCTTCTTTTTTTTAATCGTTGCTTACGGATTGAGCCGCAAAGGCTTGTGAATCCAGCAAGGAAAATATCCGATTGGCGCAGATATGGCATGCCTAGATGCGCCGGTCCTCTTTTCCGTATATGAAAATATGCCGGAATACGTAGTTTGGAGCTTGTGAAGAACGTGGTAATGATGTAATATAATAGGCATAAATACATAGATACAAAGTCCTATGTAGTGGAGAGTGATAGTCCATGCGCGACAAAGGAATGGAAAGATGGAGCACCTATGAACCTTTTTTTGTGACCTTAGGGGATAAGCGGGTAGCCGACATCGTCATTACCCATCATGCGAAGACAAGGTACAACGACCGGATTCATAGTGATATCCATAGTATAGATGATATAGCCGCATGGATGTGGGAGTGCCTGAAGCAGGGCCGGATCGCTCCCTATTACCGGAATGAGAAGGACGTTTACCTGATTGACGAAGATCTTGTCGTCGTCGCGGAATTTGCGGAGATCGAAGGGGAAACCGACATCAGCGGAAATCCGCTGCACAAGATGATTATCGTGACGTTCCTGGGCAAGATGTCGGAGACGATCGAGCTGAGGGACCTGAAGTCATATTATTCCTGGCTGCGCCATTCGCGGAGAATGACGTTGATTAAAAATACTCGCAAGCGGAAATAACCGCTTTTTGTAAGCGTGAGCATGGATTCCCCCCACGGGAAGCCATGCTCCTTTTTGTTGATTCATGTGCCGGCTGCAGCAGACTTTACCCGCGGCTGAAACGTGAAACGGCGTTGGTGGTTCGCGGCCGAATCGGATACAATATAAGAACGACGAGGGGGAGAGCATGTCATGAATTTTCACCAGCTCCACATTTTTTATACCGTGGCGGAACGCGGGAGCTTCTCGGCGGCGGCGAGCGCCCTGCACATGACCCAGCCGGCCGTTACGATGCAGATTCAGTCCCTGGAGGAATATTTCGGGACGCGCCTGCTGATCCGCTCCACCAAGAAGATCGAGCTGACCGAAGCGGGGATCACCCTTTTGCCGTATGCGGCAAAGAGCATCGCTCTGGTCAAGGAAACGGACAATGCGATGGCATCGCATACCCATATGCTGCAGGACCGGCTTCAGCTCGGCTCCAGCCTCACGATCGGCGAATACTTCCTGCCCAGGCTGCTCGGTCCGTTCGGGCAGCAGTATCCGCACATCAGCATTATGATGAAAGTGATGAACACCACGCAGATCATCGAAGAGATTACGAAGCATCAGCTGAATTTCGGCCTGATCGAGGCGACGATCCACCATCCGGATATGGTCATCGATCCCGTCATGCAGGACGAGCTGAAGCTGATCGTGCCTATCGGCCATCCGCTGGCGGAGCGGGAATCGGTCGAGCTGGAGGAAGTGCTTGCCTATCCGTTCGTGCTGCGGGAAAAAGGGTCGGGCACGCGCCAGGTCATGGAAAGCGTGCTGATCCACAAGGGGATCGATCCACAAAGCCTGCAGACCTCGATGGAGCTCGGAAGCACGGGGGCGGTGAAATCCGCCGTCGAGGCCGGGTTCGGCATCACGATGCTGTCGCCGGCTTCGGTCAAGCATGAAACCGCACTGAACCTGGTTACCATCATTCCGATCCGGGACGCCGAGTTTAAGCGGCAGTTTTATGCCATTCATTTGAAATCCACCCTGCTTCCGCTGTCTGCCGTGACCTTTTTGAATTTTCTCAAACAGCAGCAGGAGCAGCAGGGGGAATAAGGCCCAACGGGCAGTTAATAAGAACACGCCGCAGAGCGAAAGACGCTGAATGAATAAAGGAGGAATGGATATGTCCACAGATCATAAATACGCCGACCTGCATACGCATACGACGGCTTCCGACGGTATGCAGCCACCGGCGGAGAACGTTCAGATCGCCCGCGAGAAGGGGCTCGCAGCCGTGGCCATTACCGACCATGACACCGTGGGAGGCGTTCCGGAGGCACTGGAAGCCGGGAAGCGTCTCGGCATCACGGTCGTTCCCGGCGTCGAAATCAGCACCCGTGCCGGCGGTAAAGATATTCACGTACTGGGTTATTACATCGACATAGCCCATGAACCGTTTTTGAACCATCTCGCCGAGCTGAGACAGACCCGGGAACGGCGCAACGATCAGATGATCGCGAAGCTGCAGCAGCTTGGAATTTCCATCACGCTCGAGGAGGTCATTGCCGGGCTGGGGCGTGAGCTGAAGCCGGATGAAAGTGTCGGACGGCCGCATATGGCCGATGTATTGGTCAAGAATGGCTATGCCTCCGACATGCGGGACGCCTTTAACCGCTATTTGGGAGAGGATGCGCCTGCCTACGTATCCGTTCCGCGGATTACACCCGCGGATGCCTGCGCCTGGATCCGGGAAGCCGGCGGGACGCCGGTGCTGGCCCATCCGGGGATTTACGGCGACGACACGCTGGTGGAACGGATTTTGCAGGAAGCGAAGCCTGCCGGAATCGAAGTCTACCATTCCGATCACGGCCCGGCCGATGAGGAACGGTACCTGAGGATGGCTGACCAGCATGGGCTGATCGTCACGGCGGGCTCCGATTTTCACGGGGAACGGCAGGGTGTCGTCTTCCATGGGGATATCGGCAGCCGGAGGATCCCGGTGACCGTATTGGACCAGCTTCAGCGGGAAACAAAATAATCATCGGTGCCCAGGCGGGTTTTCACCTTTTTTTGCAAAATTGCAAATTTGGGCTTGCGCCGGGCTTCCAGGCCGTACTATAATGTTGAACCAAGCAACAGGCTTAAACATTTCAAGGCGATGACCAAAGACATGATTTCGATCCAGGACTGCCCAGAGAGAGAAGTGAGTGGTGCAAGCTTCTCCTGACACCGGTTCAGAAATTACCCCTTTGCAGCCGTCCCATTGAACCCGCCTTTTTTACGCGCGGCAGTAGAAGGAACCGGTTAATCCCCGATATCGGATGCTTAATAAGGGCTTTGCAGATGTACGTGTTCGGATGAACCGTCGGATGCAGGTCGAATTAGGGTGGAACCACGAGCTGAACGCACTCGTCCCTTGGGATGAGATGCGTTTTTTTGCGTTCACCAAGTAGACTGAATTTGACGGAGGGAAGAACATGAACAAGGAAATACAAGTCAAACTGCCGGACGGCTCGGTAAGAGCATTCGAGCAAGGCGTCCGGTTGGAGAGCATCGCCGAATCGATCAGCAGCAGCCTTGTGAAAAATGCCGCAGCGGGCAAAATTGACGGGATTCTGGTGGATCTCAGTACGCCGGTCGAGCAGGACGGCAGCATTGAAATCGTGACGGTGGACAGTCCGGAAGGAATCGAGGTGTACCGGCACAGCACGGCGCATCTATTGGCACAGGCCGTGAAGCGTTTATTCGGAGCATCTTCCGTCAAGCTGGGAATCGGGCCGGTCATCGAGGACGGTTTTTATTACGATATGGATCTTCCAAGCCCGCTGACGAGTGATGATTTGTCCCGGATTGAACGGGAAATGAAGCGGATCGCGGAGGAGGATCTGCCGATACGGCGGAAGGCGGTCAGCCGGAAGGAAGCGCTGGACCTGTTCGCGCAGCTGCAGGAGCCGCTGAAGCTCGAGCTCATCCGGGACCTGCCCGAAGACGCCGAAATTTCAATTTACGAGCAGGGAGAGTTTGTAGACCTGTGCAGAGGTCCGCACCTTCCTTCCACGGGTAAAATCAAAGCGTTCAAGCTGCTGAGCGTGGCCGGAGCCTATTGGCGCGGAAACTCGGACAACAAGATGCTGCAGCGGATTTACGGCACCGCCTTCCCCAAGAAGTCGGAGCTTGACGAGCATCTTCACATGCTTGAGGAAGCGAAGAAGCGCGACCATCGCAAGCTGGGCAAGGAGCAGGGACTGTTCCTGTTCTCGGAGGAAGCGCCGGGCATGCCGTTTTACCTTCCTAAAGGCATGATCATCCGGAATGAGCTGGAGAAGCTGGAGCGTGAGCTGCACAACACAAGAGGATATGAGGAGGTTCGCACTCCGCTTATGATGAACAAGCGGATGTGGGAGGAATCCGGGCACTGGGATCACTACAAGGACAACATGTATTTTACTCAGGTGGACGAGACGGAATATGCGCTGAAGCCGATGAACTGCCCGGGGCATATGCTGATTTTCAAAAGCGGCCTTCGCTCCTACCGCGAGCTGCCGATCCGGCTGGCCGAGTTTGGACAGGTTCACCGCCACGAGTATTCGGGCGCGCTGAGCGGCATGATGCGTGTGCGGACGTTTTGCCAGGATGACGCTCACCTCTTTGTCAGACCTGACCAAATCGAGGAGGAAATCGCCGGCGTCATCGATCTGATCGACCACATGTACGCCATATTCGGCTTCTCATACCGGATTGAACTGTCGACGCGGCCGGAGGATTCCATGGGCTCGGATGAGCTGTGGGAGCAGGCCGAGCAGTCGCTGCGCAGCGTGCTGGAGCGGCGGGGGATCGAATACCGCCTGAACGAGGGGGACGGAGCTTTCTACGGCCCGAAAATCGATTTTCATATTCTCGATGCCCTGAAGCGCAGCTGGCAGTGCGGGACGATCCAGCTCGATTTTCAAATGCCGGAGAAGTTCGGTCTAAGCTATGTCGGCGAATACAACCAGAAGCATCGCCCGGTCGTCATTCACCGCGCCGTCTACGGCTCCATCGACCGTTTCATCGGTATTCTGACGGAGCATTACTCGGGAGCTTTTCCGCTGTGGCTGGCACCGGTCCAGGCCAAAGTCGTCCCGGTATCCGAACACGATCTGGACTATGCATATCAGGTTAAGCAGTCGCTTGCAAAAGCGGGCATCCGGGTTGAAGTCAGCGCCAAAAACGAGAAGCTGGGCTACAAAATCCGCGAAGCCGAGCTGGAAAAAGTGCCGTACGTGCTCGTCGTCGGCAAGAGCGAGCAGGAGGCGGGTGCAGCGGCGGTCCGCAAGCGGGGCGAAGGGGATCTGGGCAAGCAGCAGCTGCCGGACATCATCGAGCGCTTAAACCGGGAAATCCGGGATAAACATACAGGAAAATAAGTCAGGAAGGCATTAAAAAAAGGCTGTATCCCACCCGTTCTTAGGAACGGAGGAGGATACAGCCTTCTCTATTGAATATGGGCTGCGGCTTATGCCGGTTCATTGAGCACGTCTCAATTCTTTAATATGCTACATCCTTTTTATTTAATGACGCTCGGAAGCGACTTGATCACTTCCTCGTCTGGCGTGACGATCAGCGTCCGCTGGTGATCATATATGACAAAGCCCGGTTTGGCGCCGCTCGGCTTATGCACGTGGCGGATCAGGGTGCAGTCGACCGGCACGCTGCTGGATTCCTTGGCCTGGCTGAAGTAAGCGGCCAGTTGGGCGGCTTCCTCCAGAGTCTGGTCTCCGAACTGGCTGCTGCGGATAACGACGTGGGACCCGGGGATGTCCTTGGTATGCAGCCACGTATCGCTGCCGCTGGCCAGTTTGTTGGTCACATACTCGTTCTGCAGGTTATTTTTGCCAACATAAATTTCGATGCCCTCGGACGATGTGAATACATGCAGTGTAGGGCGGTCATTTTTCTTCTTTTTACGCGTTTTTTTGCTGCGGTCGCGGAGATATCCCTGCTGAACAAGCTCCTCACGGATTTCTTCGATATCGTTCATGGATGCATGGGCCAGCTGCTGGAGCAGGTCGTCCATGTAACGGATCTCTTCCTTCGTTATGGCAAGCTGCTCGTCGATGACGGCCAGACTGTTTTTATACTTATTATATTTCTTGAAATATCGCTGGGCGTTATCGGAAGGGCTGAGCAGCGGGTCCAGCGGAATCGTCACGTCCTTCTGGTCCTCGTCATAAAAGTTGGTCAGGACCGCTTCCTTGTCCCCCTTCGCAATCGAATGCAGGGAGGCAAACAGCAGCTCGCCGTAAATCCGGTACTGGTCTGCATCGGCGGCTTCCTCCAGATCGGCGTGCAGGTGGTCCAGCTTTTTAATATTTTTGGCGCGCTCATTGTGCAGGAAACGCAGCAGATCGCTCGTCTTTTGCTTGACGGTGTCGCGCTCGGCTTTTTCGCCGTAATAATCCTCCATGCATGTGCTGATGGATTCATAGCGCTTGACCTCTTCCTTTATCATCGTCAGCTCGACGGCGGAAAAAACCATTTTTCCCTTGGCGTTCGCACCCGACATCGGCTGGTATGCCTGCTGCCTGACGCTGTCCATCAGCCCGGTAAAGGCGGTCCATAAGGCGCTTCGGCGCGCTTCGTCAGCTTCGGGCCCTTCTTCCGGGTGGGCCTGCAGACCAGCGCGGTGCACGATCTCCTGCGCAACGAGCGGGCTTACGCCGCTGAACGTATCCACGATCCAAGATATCGGTTCAGCATCTGCCACTTCGGTATATTTTTGTCCGAACTGCTCTCCGGAAACCTCTAGCGGATTGAGCTTATGCTGCTGCGGAGGCTCCGTATAGGAAAAGCCCGGCATGACGACCCGGTAGCTGCTGATGCTTGGGGTGACATGGTGGATGCCGTCCAGGATCGTCCCGCTCGAAGGGTCCAACAAAATAATGTTGCTGTGCCGGCCCATCAATTCGATGATGAGCTGCTTCGAGGAAACGTCTCCCAGCTCATCCCGCTGTCTGACCGTAATATGAATGATCCGCTCCATTCCAACCTGCCGGATGTCTTCAATAATGCCTCCTTCGCAGTGCTTGCGCAGCAGCATGCAGAACATAGGCGCCTCCTGCGGATTCAGAAAGCTGCGCTCGGTGAAGTGCACCCGCGGATACGTCGGATTGGCCGACAGCAGCAGCTTGGCGTTGCCCGCCCGGGTCCGGAGATGAAAGAGCAGGTCGTGATCATTGGGCTGGTATATTTTACTGATCCGGGCGCCCTGAAGGCTTTGCAGCTCATGGACAAGGGCCCGCGTTACAATTCCGTCTAATGCCATAGTGTATCTCCCATCTTTACGCTGTACTTGGTTACGATTGCCTCCATACTATGATGCCATAGTTTGGCCAAAAACTTAAGAGGCCCGGCTTGTGATATTTTAGGCCCTGTCCGAATACATTTACGATAGGCAGGTGGAAAAGCTGTTGAATACCCGCAGCGCACAAAGACCGGGAGGGAAAGGGAAGCTATGGAACAAAAAAAATGGCATCAGTTGGACGCGGAAGAACTGCAGCATGTCCTCGGCGTTCACCCGCATCAGGGCCTTTCGGAAGAAGAGGCGGAGGAAAGACGGAAGAAAAACGGGTGGAACGAGCTTTCGGAAGGAAAGCGTATTTCTCCTTTGGCCTTATTTTTGAACCAATTTAAAGATTTCATGGTGCTGGTGCTGATGGGGGCAACGCTGGTTTCGGGCCTCCTTGGCGAATACCTGGACGCGATCACCATTATCGCCATCATTCTGCTGAACGGGGTCCTCGGCTTCATCCAGGAGTTCAAGGCGGAACGCTCCCTGAACGCGCTGAAGCAGCTGTCCGCTCCGGGAGCGAAGGTGCTTCGGGGGGGCAAGGTGGTTCAGGTGCCCGCCAAAATGCTCGTCCCCGGGGACATCGTTCTGCTGGAAAGCGGCGACCGTGTGCCCGCAGATGTCCGCTGGCTGGAAACGAGCAGCTGTTACATTGAAGAATCCGCGCTGACCGGGGAATCGGTTCCGGTAGGCAAGCATTCCCAGGCTATTCAAGAAGCGGACGTGCCCCTGGGCGATCAGAAGAACACCGGTTTCATGGGAACCATGATGACGCGGGGGACTGCCAAAGGCGTTGTCGTCCGCACCGGAATGGATACGGAAATGGGGAAAATCGCCGATCTGATCCAAAATACGGATGCGCAGGAAACGCCGCTTCAGCACCGCCTGGAGCAGCTTGGTAAAATGCTCATCATCCTGTCGCTGGGGCTCACAGTCATGGTCGTCGTCGCCGGGATTCTGCATGGACAGCCTGCCGTCGGCATGTTCCTGGCCGGAGTCAGCCTAGCCGTGGCGGCGATCCCCGAAGGCCTGCCCGCCATCGTGACCGTCGCGCTGGCGCTCGGCGTGCAGCGGATGATCAAGCGGAAGGCGATCGTGCGCAAGCTGCCGTCGGTCGAAACGCTGGGCTGCGCGTCGGTCATCTGCTCCGATAAAACCGGAACGCTGACGCAGAACAAAATGACCGTTACGCGCGTATGGGTCGGAGGAAGAAGCCTGGAGGTCACCGGCGACGGTTATGCGCCGACCGGACAAATCCTCGAAGAGAAGAAGCCGGTCGACTTGAAGAACGATCAGGGGCTGCGCAGGCTGCTTCAGATCAGCGCGCTGTGCAACAACGCGGAAATTTACGAGACGTCTGCTCCGGAGTCGCGCGGCAAGCGCAAAGGCAAGGAGGAGCCCCAGGGACCGGTATGGGAGCTGAAGGGAGACCCGACCGAAGGGGCGCTCATCACCCTCGCTTCCAAAATGGGGATGACGACGCAGTCCTTGTCGGCACTGTATCAGCGGGATAAGGAATTCCCGTTCGATTCCGAGCGGAAGCTGATGTCGGTCGTGGTGAGCCACCAGGGCGGCAAAATTTTATGCACCAAAGGTGCGCCCGACGTGCTGTTGAACCAGTGCACTTATATATTATGGGAAGGCAACGTCGTTCCGTTTACCGGCACGCTCCGTCAGAAAGTGCTTGCCGCCAACGAAGAGATGGCCTCCTCTGCGCTTCGCGTGCTGGGGACGGCATACCGCGACCTGCGTCCGCATGATTCGCTGGACAGCGAAGCGGACGCCGAGAGCCAGCTCGTCTTCGTCGGCCTGGCCGGCATGATCGATCCGCCGCGCCGCGAAGTACGCGATGCGATCAGCACCTGCCGCCGGGCAGGCATCAAGACGGTGATGATCACCGGCGACCACGGCACGACTGCTGAGGCGATCGCCCAGCAGCTTGGCATTATGCCGCGCGGAGGCGTAGCCATGTCCGGCCAGGAGCTGTCGCAGATCGACGATCAGGAGCTCGATGCGAAGGTCGACAACGTGTACGTGTACTCGCGCGTGTCGCCTGAGCATAAGCTCCGCATCGTCAAATCGCTGCAGCGCAAAGGCCATGTCGTTGCCATGACCGGCGACGGCGTCAACGATGCGCCGGCCATCAAGGCGGCCGACATCGGCATTGCCATGGGCATCACCGGTACAGACGTCACCAAGGAAGCATCGGCGCTCATCCTCAGCGACGACAACTTCTCGACGATCGTGGCGGCGATCGAGGAAGGCCGGAGCATCTATGAGAATATCCGCAAATTCATCCGGTATTTACTTGCATCGAACGTCGGCGAAATATTGACGATGTTCTTTGCGATGATGCTCGCCCTGCCGCTGCCGCTGCTGCCGATCCAGATTTTATGGGTGAACCTCGTGACCGACGGCCTCCCGGCGATGGCCCTGGGCGTGGATCAGCCGGAGAAGGATCTAATGGAACACAAGCCGCGCGGGGCCAAGGAAAATATATTCGCCCGCCGGCTGGGATGGAAGATCATCAGCCGCGGCTTCCTGATCGGTCTGTGCACGCTCGGCGCGTTCTGGCTCACCCTCCGCGTGGACCCGCACAACGCCGCCCAGATCACCAAAGCCCAATCGGTAGCTTTCGCGACCCTCGTCATGGCCCAGCTCATCCACGTGTTCGACTGCCGGAGCTCCAGATCGATCTTCCACCGCAACCCGCTGCAGAACAAGTACCTGGTGCTGGCGGTGCTGTCCTCGGTTCTGCTGATGCTCGGCGTCATGTACATCGAGCCGCTGCAGCCGATCTTCAAAACCGTGCCGCTCGGCTTCCGCGAATGGTGCATTACGATCGTCGGCGCCGGCGTGCCGACCTTCCTGATGGGCATCGGCAGCGTATGGGGCGGAAGACGCAACAAGCGGCGGGGAAGCGGCCGCCTCGTGGCGAAAAGTACAAACATTTCTGCATAAAGTCAATAGCACGGCCCGGCCGTTTGCGGTATGCTAGTGGACAGTAAAAGCTAGCATATCAAAGGAGTGGCACCATCCATGGAATTCACAAAAATGCACGGACTCGGGAACGATTTTATCGTGATTTACGGCGAGACGGCTCTGCCGGACAACGCGGCAGAGCTCGCCTTGAAATGGTGCGACCGCTATTTCGGTATCGGAGCGGACGGACTGGTATATATTTTGCCGTCGGAGAAGGCGGATTTCCGCATGCGGATCATCAACTCGGACGGCTCGGAAGCGGAGCAGTGTGGCAACGCGATCCGCTGCGTTGCAAAATACGTGTTTGATCACGGCTATGTCAGCGGGGAAAATATTACGATTGAAACGCTTGGAGCCGGCGTGCAGCCGGTGACGATCCATGTGGACAACGGACTGGCCGCCACCGTCACGGTGGATATGGGCGAGCCCGTGCTCGACGGATTGAGCGTACCGACAACGATTGACGCGAACCCGGTCGTGGATGCGCCGATCGAGGCCGATGGCCGGCAGTTCCGGTTTACGGCCGTTTCGATGGGCAATCCGCACTGCGTTATTTACGTGGACGATGCGGTGAACTTCGACCTCGCCACGTGGGGACCGAAGCTGGAAGTGCATCCGGTATTCCCGAAAAAGGTGAACGTCGAATTCGCGACCGTGAAGGACCGCGGTACCGTAGATATGCGCGTCTGGGAGCGCGGCGCCGGTCCGACGCTGGCCTGCGGTACCGGGGCCTGCGCAACCCTCGTATCCTCCGTCCTGAACGGTTTAACCGACCGGTCGGCATCGATCCGGCTGAAGGGCGGAGACCTGTTCATCGATTGGAGCGAGAAAGACAACCACGTGTATATGACAGGCCCGGCGGCAGTCGTGTATACGGGAAGCGTCCAGGACGTATAAACGCCCGGATTTGAAAGACCTGCATTAACATTTCAATAGCCCGGGGAGCGTATCGGCGGATACGATCCGCCGGGCTTTCCTGCTTCCGGGGGTACAGGCAGCCCGAATCAGACTCTAGTAATATAACTGGAGGATTCTATGACTTATCTTGTGCGCCGATTTATGATACATTAATGTGAAACTACTTTTTCGGGGTGGAGGAGCCAACATGAAACCGGATTTGCGTCAAGCGTGGGATCAACAGGTGCTGATCGGCGACGGAGCGATGGGCACTTTTCTATATCAAATGGGCTTTCCTGTAGGGATTTCCTATGAAGAATTGAACCTGACCTCACCGGAGGTCATCAAAGATGTTCACCGGCGTTATGTGGAAGCCGGGGCTCAAATTATTGAGACCAATACGTTTTCAGCCAACTTCGACAAACTGTCCAAATATGGTCTGGAGTCGAAGGTGGAGGATATCAACCGGGCGGGTGTCCGGATTGCACGGGAAGTAGCGGGATCCGCCGGCTATGTGGTCGGAGCTATCGGTTCGATCCGCGGCGGCAAACGGACCAATGTCTCGACGACCGAGCTTAAGAAATATTTCGAGCAGCAGATCCAGGCCCTTCTTCAAGAAGGAGTGGACGGCATCCTGCTTGAAACCTTCTATGATGTGGAAGAGCTGTATCTGGCCTTGTCCATCGTGCGCAAGCTCAGTCCGCTGCCGGTCATCTGCCAGTTCGCGGTTGAGGATGTGGCTCGGACCTTGGACGGCTATACGATGCCGGAAGCGTTCCGGATGATGCAGCAGCAGGGCGCAGACGTGATCGGCTTTAACTGCCGTACGGGCCCTAACGGCATCATGAGCGCGATGAAGACTCTCGGCGGCCACTTGTCCGTGCCGATGTCGGTATATCCGAATGCCGGTGTCGCCGATTATGTGGATGGGGAATATCAGTACGGGGCCAAGCCGGATTACTTCGGCCAGATGGCAGTGAAATTCGCCGATCTCGGCGCCCGGATCATCGGCGGCTGCTGCGGGACGACTCCGGCGCATATCGCGGCCATTTCGTCCGCGCTTCAGGGCTACGAGCCGCAGCCGATTACGTACGGGCCGATTGACATCGTGCCCGCCCCGATCGAAATCCATGAACATCTTGCGCCAGACGGCAATGGTGAAGGCGAAGGCGCCAAAACGAACCTGGTTGACCTCGTCAAAGAGCGTCACACCGTCATCGTGGAGCTGGACCCTCCGCGCGATTTGGATATCGCCAAATTTATGAAGGGAGCGCAGGTGCTGAAGGATGCCGGTGCGGACGCGCTGACGCTCGCCGACAACTCGCTTGCGGTTACGCGGATGAGCAACATGGCCCTCGGTCATCTGGTGCAGGCGCAGACCGGCTTGCGCCCGCTGGTGCACATCGCCTGCCGGGACCGCAACCTGATCGGAACGCAGTCGCATCTGATGGGCTTTGACGCCCTAGGCATTGATCATGTGCTGGCTGTCACGGGCGATCCTGCACGTTTTGGCGATTTGCCGGGATCGAGTTCCGTATACGATTTGACTTCTTTTGAAATTATACGAATGATCAAGCAGTTAAATGAGGGAATCGCCTTCTCCGGCAAGCCGCTCAAGCAAAAGGCGAACTTCGTCGTCGGCGCGGCGTTTAACCCTCACGGGAAGCATCTCGACAAAGCCGTGCTGCGTTTGGAACGCAAAATCGCTGCCGGGGCCGATTATATCATGACCCAGCCGGTGTACGATCCGGAGCTGATCCGTGCGCTGAAGGAAGCAACGAGCCACCTCGACATTCCGATCTTCCTCGGCATCATGCCGCTGGCGAGCGGACGTAACGCGGAATACCTGCACAACGAGGTGCCGGGAATCCAGCTCTCGGACGATGTGCGCCGCCGGATGAGCGGACTGGAAGGCGAAGAAGGAAGAGCCATGGGGGTTGCCATTGCGAAAGAGCTGCTCGACGTGGCGATGGAGCATTTTAACGGAATTTACTTAATGACGCCGTTTATGCTGTATGACATGAGCGCCCAGCTCATCAGCCATGTGTGGGAGAAATCCGGACGCCGGCAGCCCCCCTTGTTTCACAGATAGTTATCAATTACAATAGTGTAATGGATGTGGTGCCGATGTCTTTCAGCATGACCGGTTACGGTCAATCCGCCCTTCATTTCGGAGGGTATAAAGTGGAAATTGAAGTGAAATCCGTGAACCACCGATACTGCGAAGTGGTCATACGCCTGCCGCGTGAATGGACACGCTTTGAGGACCCTTTGAGAAGAACGGTACAGCGGTTTGTCAAGCGCGGCCGGATCGATGTCTTTATTAACAAGGAGGCGGAAGAGAATAACGCTCCGCCTGTTTTGTTAAATCATAAAGCCGTCCATACTTATATGGAGGCGGCGCGTGAGGTTTCCGAGAAGTATGGCCTGAGCGGCGAGTTGACAGTAAGAGACCTGCTGTCCCTGCCGGGCGTGTTTCTGACTCCCGAGGAAGTCGGGACGGTCCAGGATCCGGAGCCTGAAGAGTGGGGACGCGTGCTTGAAGAGGGTCTTGTCAAGGCCATGGAAGGACTCGTCGCAATGAGGACTTCCGAAGGCGGCTTCCTTGCACGTGATGTGGAGCAGCGCCTGAACCGGCTGGAGAAGCTCCACGGAGAAATGGTACAGCTCGCACCCAGCGTAGTCGAAGAATACCGCAGTAAGCTCAAACAAAGGCTGGCTGAACTGAATGACGGTTCGTTTGCCTTTGATGAACATAAATTTGGCATGGAGATTGCTATTTTTGCAGACCGCTGCAATATCGATGAGGAATTGATACGTCTGCACAGCCATTTTGAGCAATGCAAAGGATTACTTCGTGCGGATGAACCGGTCGGAAGAAAACTCGATTTTCTGATTCAGGAAATGAACAGGGAAGTCAATACGATTGGATCCAAGGCCAATCATCTGACTCTGGTAAACCGTGTTGTCGAAATGAAAGCGGAGCTGGAAAAAATTAGAGAGCAACTGGCCAATATTGAGTAAGGCGATTTCGACAGAAAACAGGAGAGAGTCAAATGAATAGGGGGAAGAACCTGAATATGGCAATCAAACTCATTAACATCGGCTTCGGGAATATTGTATCGGCTAACCGAATCATTTCGATTGTAAGCCCCGAGTCAGCGCCTATTAAGCGGATTATTCAGGAAGCAAGAGATCGTCACATGCTGATCGATGCGACCTATGGGCGCAGGACGCGCGCTGTAATCATTACGGACAGCGACCATGTCATCCTGTCGGCGGTGCAGCCGGAGACGGTAGCTCATCGCCTGTCCAGCAAAGATGACGATAATGACGAATAACAAGATGGGGAGTAATATGTCAAAAGGAATATTATTTGTATTGTCAGGACCTTCGGGGGTCGGTAAAGGGACCGTGTGCAGCGCGCTGCGCGGGAAGCTGCCGGATTTAGTCTATTCGGTATCGGCGACGACACGGAGTCCGCGCCAGGGGGAAGTGAACGGGGTCAATTATTTTTTTAAAACCCGTGAGCAGTTTCTGGATATGATGCAGAACGACCAGCTTCTGGAGTACGCGGAATACGTGGGGAACTATTACGGGACGCCGCGCGATTTCGTGGAGAAGACGCTGGAGAGCGGTAACGATATTATTTTGGAGATTGAGGTGCAGGGTGCCCTGCAGGTCAAACAGAAGTTTCCCGAGGGAGTATTCATTTTCCTCCTGCCGCCTTCCTTGGACGAACTGAAGGACCGGATTATCGGGCGCGGTACGGAGAACCAGGCTACGATCGATCACCGCATGACGGTGGCGGTTGACGAAATCAATTTGATGCAGCATTATGACTATGCGGTGGTCAACGATCAGATTGATTGCGCCTGCAAACGAATAGAATCGATTATTATCGCCGAACATTGTAAAATCAGGAAATAAACGAAGACAGCAGCCATTTGAGAATAATAAAAGAGGTGTCGCCAAGTGTTGTACCCATCGATTGATGAAATGATGAATAAAGTCGACAGTAAATACTCGCTGGTCGTCGCGGCCTCCCGCCGTGCGAGACAGCTGCGCGAGGGCGCAAAGACCGACCTGAAGCATCCAAGATCCCACAAGTACGTGGGCGTGGCGCTTGAGGAAATTTACGGGGATATGATCCGTGTGGTTTCGGAACCGGTCGCTGAACGGGATGAGGATAAGGCGTAAAGCCTGCTCCTCCCGGGACGGGGCTTTTTCTGCTGTTATGCCGAGGGTCTAAACAAGAACTCATATTTAGTTTGCAGCAAGAGTGTATAGACGTCTTCCAGATACAACCGCAAGGTTGTATTTTTTTCTCTATCTAAATGAAACGGAAAGCGGGGAAATCGTATGTTAACCGGCAAAACCATCGTGCTCGGCGTTACGGGTGGAATCGCGGCGTTTAAGGCGGCCAGTCTGTGCAGCAAGCTGGTGCAAAAAGGCGCAGACGTCCACGTGATCATGACGGAATCAGCGAAGCAGTTTATTACAGAGCTGACCTTTCAGAATCTGTCCAAAAATCCGGTATACAGCGACACGTTCGATGAGCGCGATCCATCCGTCGTCTCCCATATCCATTTGGCCGACGAGGCCGACCTGGTCCTCATCGCCCCGGCTACAGCCAACATGATCGCGAAAATGGCCCATGGTCTGGCGGACGACATGCTGTCGACAACGCTGCTGGCCACTGAGGCGCCGGTCATGATCGCACCGGCCATGAACGTGCATATGTATGCCCATCCGGCGGTTCAAGCCAACATGCGGCTGCTCGAATCCCGGGGCGCGATGATGATCGAGCCCGGCGAAGGACTGCTTGCCTGCGGCTATGTGGGCAAGGGGCGGCTGGAGGAGCCGGAAACGATCGTCCAGGTGGTGGAGCGCTTTTTTGCGGCTGATCATGCATCCGTGCAGGGACAGGGTCTGCTCCGCGGAAAAAAGGTCATCGTGACTTCGGGCGGAACGGTTGAGCGGATCGACCCGGTGCGTTACATCACCAATGATTCTTCCGGGAAAATGGGGTTTGCCATCGCCAAGGCCGCTAAAGAAATGGGCGCGGACGTGCATGTGGTCTACGGCCATACCGACGTTGAGCCCCCTGCGGACGTTGAGGCGGTGAAAGTCCAGTCCGCCGAGGATATGTACCGGGCAGTCCTGGAACATTGGGAGGACTGCGACTTGGTCATCAAGGCGGCGGCCGTCGCGGATTACCGTCCGAAGGTGACAGCTGCAAGCAAAATGAAAAAGTCAGGGGATACGATGACGCTCGAGCTCGTCAAAACGGTGGATATTTTGGAGGAGCTGGGCAAAACGAAGACAAAGCAGTTTTTGATTGGGTTCGCGGCGGAGACGAATGATGTGGAGAAATATGCCCAGGATAAGCTGAAACGGAAAAACGCCGATCTGATCGTGGCCAATGACGTGACGGCGGAGGGAGCCGGCTTCAGATCGGATACCAACATGGTTCAGGTGTACGATGCCGGCGGACTGGTCGAACAAATGCCCGTAATGACCAAGGACGACGTGGCCCGGCGCCTGCTGACGATCGCTGCGGCCCGGATGAACGGGGCTTTGTCCTGATGGAGATACGTGTGGCAAAGGTGATCGTCGACGTCCCGGTGCGTGATACCGACCGTCCCTTTGACTATCTCATTCCCGAATCCATGCGGGCATGGATCGAGGTGGGAAGCCGGGTCGGCGTGCCGTTCGGCCACCGCACGGTCCAGGGATTCGTGGTCGCGCTTGAGCCGGAGCCAGCGGCTGCCGGCATGAAGCTTAAGGCTATTCAGGAAGTGCTTGACGTCATTCCGCCGCTGTCCGAAGAGCTGGTGGAATTGGCCGCGTGGATGAGCCGCAGGTATGCCTGCCGGATGATTACGGCGCTTCAGGTCATGGTGCCTACGGCCCTCAAGGGCAAAGCTGAACGGTTTATCTCTTTGGGGTCCTCGCAGGCGAAGGAGCCTGAGGATTTGTATTCCAGCGGCTTGCTCGAACTGGAACTGGAGCCTTCCGGCGACGAGCGGGCGATTCTTGATTTCGTCGAAAAAAAGGGTGAGGTCACCTTCAAGCAGCTAAGCCGGCAGTTTCCGGACAGCGCGCCGGTGATCAAATCGCTGCTGCGCCGGGGTGTTTTGCAGGAAAACCAATCCATCAAGGACAAGCTGCAGATCAAGACGCTGAAAGCCGTCGATCTTGCGGTAACGCCGGAGGAAGCGGAGGCCGCCCTGGAGTCGTTCGCGCCGAAAGCGCAGCGTCAGCGAGAAGTGCTGCAGTTTATTGTGGAAATGAAAGAGATGCTTCCGCTTGCGCTGAAGGATGTCCTGGCAACGCTGCAGGTGTCGGCCGCGACTGTGAAAGGGATTGCGGATAAAGGTTACATTACGATCGAGGACAAAGAAGCGTTCAGGGACCCTTACCAGGGTCGCTGGTTCAAACCAAGCGATCCGCTGCCGCTGACAGCAGAGCAGCAGAACGCCTATGACCGTATTGTTTCGGTGCTCGATGCGCAGCGGCACGGGGTGTTTCTGCTGCATGGCGTTACGGGCAGCGGAAAGACCGAAATCTACCTGCAGAGCATCCAGCGCTGCATCGCGCAGGGCCGGCAGGCCATCGTGCTTGTGCCGGAAATTTCGCTGACGCCGCAGATGGTGGAGCGGTTCAAAGGGCGCTTCGGCGACCAGGTCGCCGTCATGCACAGCCGCCTGTCGGGCGGGGAACGCTACGATGAATGGCGCAAAATCCGCGAAGGCCGGGCGGCCGTAGCCATCGGTGCCAGATCGGCGGTGTTCGCGCCGTTTGCCAAGATCGGGCTCATCATTATGGACGAGGAGCATGAAACGTCGTACAAGCAGGAAGAGAGCCCGAAATACCATGCCCGGGACGTGGCCGTCCGGCGGGCGATGCAGCACGGCGCAGCGGTCATTCTGGGCTCGGCGACGCCATCGCTTGAGAGCTACCATGCCGCGAGATCGCAGGTTAACGATGAGTTTGCGCCGATGCTGCTCGAGATGAAAGCCCGGGCACTCGGCAACGAGCTGCCTGGAGTACAAATCATCGACATGCGGGAAGAATTAAAAGAAGGCAACCGCTCCATGTTCAGCCGTTCGCTGCATCAGGCGATTGCGGCCCGGCTGGAACGCAAGGAGCAGACCGTGCTGCTGCTCAACCGGCGCGGCTACTCCACATTCGTCATGTGCCGCAGCTGCGGCTACGTGGCGGGCTGTCCCGAATGCGACATTTCGCTGACATACCATCAGAAATCGAACAATCTCCGCTGCCACTACTGCGGCTATGCCGAGCCGGCACCGTCCGTGTGCCCGGATTGCGGAAGCGAGCATATCCGCTATTTCGGCACCGGTACGCAGCGCGTCGAGGAGGAGCTCGCGAAGCTGTTCCCGGGGATCCGGGTGATCCGGATGGACGTGGACACTACGACGGAGAAGGGGTCGCATGAGAAGCTGCTGAAGCAGTTCCGGGACAAAAAAGCGGACGTGCTGCTGGGCACCCAGATGGTGGCCAAAGGGCTAGACTTTCCGGACGTAACGCTGGTCGGCGTCATCACGGCCGATTCGGCGCTCAATCTGCCGGATTTCCGCGCCGCCGAGAAGACGTTCCAGCTGCTGACCCAGGTCGCCGGCCGGGCCGGCCGCCACCAGCTGCCCGGCGAGGTCATGATCCAGTCCTATACGCCGGATCATTATTCGATCATTCACGCCAGCGGGCATGATTACGATTCGTTTGTCCGGGAGGAGCTGAAGCACCGGCGGAACCTGCATTATCCGCCGTACTGCCGGCTGATTCTAGTCACGCTGTCGCATGAGCAGCTGCCGTTTCTCGTCCGGATGGCGGAGAACATGGTATCCGTTCTCCAGGGCAAAGCCCGGCAGAATGGCTGGTACGGCAGCCTGGACCGGCTGACCTCGGACGCTTTTGACGTGCTGGGGCCTGTGGCATCTCCTGTGCCCCGGATAAAAAATAGATACAGATTTCAATGTATGATAAAATGGCGTGGGACCATCGACGCTGTCGGCCTGGTCAGGGAAGCCGCCGAGCAGCTCGAGGATACCGCCCAGAATCCGAAGCTTCAAATCAGTATCGATGTAGACCCGCAAATGCTGATGTAGCGGCGCTAAGCGGCGTACCGTCATCATATGGAATTATGGATGAATAACTAACAATGAATATTTGAACCCGATAAGGAAGGTGTCAGCATGGCGATCCGAATTATTGTGAAAGAACCGGATGAGGTTTTGCATAAAACCGCTAAAGAAGTGAAAGAAGTTACCCCCAATGTCAAAAAGCTGCTGAACGACATGGCGGACACGATGTACGACGCGGAGGGCGTCGGCCTGGCCGCGCCGCAGGTCGGCATTTTGAAGCGACTGATCGTCGTCGACGTCGGCGATGAGCACGGCCTGATCAAGATGGTCAATCCGGAAATCGTAGCCAAGGACGGCGAGCAGTTCGGCCCGGAGGGCTGCCTGAGCATCCCTGGATTAAACGGGGACGTGCGCCGTGCCGAGCAGGTTACGGTGAAAGGGCTGGATGAGAACGGCAAGGAATTGACGATTACAGGCACCGGCCTGCTGGCCCGATGCTTCCAGCACGAAATCGATCATTTGGACGGCGTGCTGTTTACCGACATTGCAGAAAGAGTGTATGAGTATACACCGGAACGCGCCGGAAAGGAGTAATGCCTGATGAATATCGTTTTTATGGGGACGCCCGCGTTTGCCGTTCCCAGTCTCCGCATGCTGCTTGAGGAGGGCTACAACGTCGTGGCCGTCGTCACGCAGCCGGACCGTCCGCAGGGACGGAAGAAGGTGCTGATGCCGACGCCCGTCAAGGAAGTGGCGCTTGAGCACGGTCTGCCGGTACTGCAGCCGCAGCGCATGCGCAATCCCGAGGCGGTAAGCGAGCTCGCGGCCTACAAGCCCGATCTGATCGTTACGGCCGCCTACGGGCAAATTTTGCCGAAAGCGGTGCTGGATCTACCTGCCAAGGGCTGCGTCAACGTGCACGGCTCGCTTTTGCCGAAATACAGAGGTGGCGCGCCGATTCAGCGCTGCATCATCAATGGCGAGACGGTGACGGGCATTACGCTCATGTACATGGCTGAAGGGCTTGACACAGGCGACATGATCGCTCAAGTGGAGGTACCCATCACCGACGAAGATACCTCGGGAACGCTGTTCGAGAAGCTGAGCACCGCCGGGGCGGCGCTGCTCAAAGAGCAGATGCCGCGGCTGCTGGAAGGCGGCATCCCGGTGACGGTGCAGGATGACTCGCAGGCTACATACGCTCCGAACCTGAAGCGTGAAGACGAGAAAATCGACTGGAGCAAGTCCACGCGCGATATTTACAATCAAATTCGCGGCCTGGTGCCTTTTTCCGGGGCGTTTACGTTCTGGAACGACGACGTGTTCAAGGTCTGGGGCTCCCGCAAAGGAGAGAAGGCCTCCAAGGAAGCGGCACCGGGAACGGTGCTTCAGCTTACGCCGGAGGGTATTGAAGTGAAAACCGGCGACGGGGCCTTGTGGCTGACCGATATTCAGCCAAGCGGTAAGAAGGCGATGGATGCCGGGCAGTTTATCCGGGGAACCAGCATGACGCCCGGGACGGTGCTGAAGTGAGCGGACGTGGAACCCAAGAACGGAAGGGCCGCCAGCCCTCGGCACGCGAGCTGGCGATGGATATCCTGACGCGAGTGGAGCAGGAAGGCGCCTACAGCAACCTGCAGCTGAACGCTGCGCTGCAGCGCGCGAACCTGTCCCGCGAGGATGCCGGCCTTGCGACCGAGCTCGTGTACGGTCCGATCTCCCGGATGAACACGCTGGATTATTTCCTGAACCGCTTTGTCAGCAAAGGCGTGAGCAAGCTGCAGCCCTGGGTGCGGAGCCTGCTGCGGCTCAGTCTGTACCAGATCATGTACCTGGACCGCATTCCTTCCCATGCCGTAGTTAATGAGGCCGTGAACTTGGCCAAGCGCCGCGGCCACCAGGGCATTTCCGGCATGGTGAACGGCGTGCTCCGGAGCGTCCTGCGCAGTCCCGACAAGCTTGTTCTGCCGGAACGTCTCGGACCGGCCGAACGGATCGCGCTGGAGCATTCCCATCCCGAATGGCTGGTTCAGCGCTGGATCAGGCAGTACGGGGAAGAAGCGGCCGAGGCGATCTGCCGGGCGAACAACGAGCCTCCGGCCGTGAGCGTCCGGGTGAACACGACGATGATCAGCCGCGACGGCCTGCTTGGCGAGATGGAGGCGAAAGGCATGGACGCCGTGCCGTCTCCGCTTACGCCGGAAGGCATTCTCGTCCGCAGCGGGGGCAACATGGCCCTGACCGGCTGGTACCGGGATGGCCAGCTGTCCGTGCAGGACGAGAGCTCGATGCTGGTCGGGGATGCGGTAGGTCCCGAGCCCGGCATGAAGGTGCTCGACTGCTGCGCCGCCCCCGGAGGCAAGTCGGCGCATATGGCGGAGCTGATGCGGGACGAGGGGAAGATCATCGCCAACGATCTGCACGAGCATAAGCAGAAGCTGATCCGCGAGCAGGCCGAGCGGCTCGGGCTGGACGCAATCGAGCCGGTGACCGGCGATGCGCTGGAGCTGGCCGCGCGTTATCCGGCGGCGTCTTTCGACCGCATTCTGCTGGATGCCCCATGCTCCGGCCTTGGCGTTATCCGGCGCAAGCCGGACCTGAAATGGGCCAAGACCCCAGGGGACATCGAGGAGATCGCGGCCCTGCAGTACCGGCTGCTGGAATCGGTGTCGGCCCTGCTTCGGCCCGGCGGCATTCTCGTGTACAGCACGTGTACGATCGAGCCGCGGGAGAACGAAGAGAACGTCGAGCGGTTCCTTAGGAACCACCCGGAGTTCGCTATAGCACCGGATGCGCCACCTGCCTGGGAACAGCTGCTGGGTACGGCGCTATCGCGGGGCGGCGGCGTACAGATTTTGCCGCAGCATTTTCATAGCGACGGATTTTACATTGCACGGATCCAGAGACTCTCCTAAACTAGCGGACCGCCCGCACGGGCAGCCGCTGCTTCCTGTAACCCGCCGGGCGCGAGCTTGGCGGGTTTTCTCTTTTACCGCTACTTTTATTTGTGTTAAAATAGGAAGAATGAGAAACAATAAGCATATGAATGAAAAGACAGGTGTGGTGAAAATGAAACCTTTTATATATGATTTGAATCTGGAAGACCTGCAAGATTGGGCGAAGGAAAACGGCGAACCCGCGTTCCGTGCCGGCCAGATTTTTGACTGGCTCTACGTCAAACGGGTCAACAGCTTCGACGAAATGACGAACCTCTCCAAGGAGCTCCGCAAAAAGCTGGACGACCAGTTCCAGTTTGTGACGCTGCAGGAAATTACGAAGCTGGAATCCAAGGACGGAACCGTCAAGTTTCTGTTCGGCCTGCATGACGACCATGCGATTGAAACAGTCATCATGAAGCATAGCTACGGCAACAGCATCTGCGTCACGACCCAGGTCGGCTGCCGTATCGGCTGTACCTTCTGCGCCTCGACGCTGGGCGGTCTGAAGCGGAACCTGACAGCCGGGGAGATCGTGGCCCAGGTGGTGCAGGCCCAGAAGATTCTGGACGAGAAAGAGGAACGCGTCAGCAGCATCGTTATTATGGGCTCGGGTGAGCCTTTTGAAAACTATGAAGCGACGATGAAGTTCCTGCGCATCATGATTCATGAAAAAGGACTGAACATCGGGCAGCGGCATATTACCGTCTCCACGAGCGGCATCGTGCCGAACATTTATAAATTCGCGAATGAGGACACCCAGATCAATCTGGCGATTTCCATCCATGCGCCGAACGACGTGCTCCGCTCGAAGCTGATGCCCGTGAACCGCCGTTATCCGTTCGAGGATGTCATGGAATCCCTTCGCTATTACCTGGCCAAAACAGGCCGGCGTATAACGTTTGAGTACGCGCTGATCGGCGGCGTTAACGACCGTCCGGAGCATGCCCAGGAGCTGGCGAACGTGCTCAAGGATATGCTGTGCCACGTCAACCTGATTCCGGTCAATCACGTGCCGGAGCGCAAGTATGTCAGAACGTCCCGTAACGATATATTCCAGTTTCAACGGGTTCTCGCCGATAGCGGCGTGAACGTGACGATCCGCCGCGAGCAGGGCCACGATATCGCGGCCGCATGTGGACAGCTGCGGGCCAAGCACATGGAGTTGAGGTGAGAGGAATTTGATCAAAACTGTTCATGTCAGTAACGTTGGCCGGGTTCGTTCGGTCAATGAAGACTCGGTATGGGTCGGCCAGCTGCCGCAGGGCTATACCCTCGGGATCGTCGCTGACGGCATGGGGGGGCATCAAGCGGGCGACACAGCCAGCCGGCTGGCCGTCGAAACCATGACGGGCGACCTGTCCTCGCTGGAATCCGGCATTTCGCCGGAAGGCCTGAAAGCGGCGCTTAGCGACGCCATCCTGCACGCCAATGATGTGATTTATACCGAGGCCTCCAAGCACGAGGAATTTTACAACATGGGAACGACGGTCGTGGCCCTGCTCCTGAGCGGGGATTCCGGCTACATCGGACATATCGGCGACAGCCGGGCCTACAAGGTTGCCGGCGGCGAGGTCGTCCAATTAACAGAAGACCATAAACTGGTGTATGAATTGTACAAACGCGGACAAATCAGCCTGGAGAATATGAAAGTCCACCCGATGCGCAATGCGATTACGCGCGCGCTTGGAACGGACGCTGACGTGTCCGTGGACCTGTATCCCATCAGCCTCTCCCCCGGAGAGGTGCTGCTCTTGTGCAGCGACGGCTTAAGCGATCTGGTCAGCTCCGAGCACATCGGGCAAATATCCGGAAACCGCGAGCTGCCGCTGGAAGAAAGAGCGGACCGTTTACTTCAACTGGCACTTCTCGCCGGAGGCGATGACAACATTACCGTCGCCCTGTTCGAACTTCAAGACGAAGTCGCCGGGCAAAGCATAAAGGAGTGGGATTCATGATCGGACACGAATTGGGCGGTCGTTATGAGGTGATCGAGCGGATCGGTGGCGGCGGGATGGCACTCGTTTACAAAGCTCATGATATTTTATTGGGCAGGAACGTAGCCATTAAGGTGCTGCGCCAACAGTTTGTGCACGATGAGGAATTTATTCGCCGTTTCCGCCGGGAGGCACAGTCAGCGGCTTCGCTATCGCATTCGAACGTGGTCAGCATTTATGATGTGGGCCAGGAAGACGACATTCATTATATCGTTATGGAATACGTCGAGGGACATAATCTCGATGAGATCATCAAGGAGCGGGCTCCCCTGCAGGTGGACGAAGCGGTGCGAATCGCCTCGCAGATTTGCGACGCGCTGGATCATGCGCATCAGAATCAAATTATCCACCGGGATATCAAGCCGCATAACATTATGATCGGCCGCAACGGCCGGGTAAAGGTAACGGATTTCGGGATCGCACGTGCCGTTACGTCGACGACGATTACGCAGACGGGTTCGGTGGTCGGATCGGTACATTATTTTTCTCCGGAGCATGCCAAGGGCGTGGTGACCGGAGAAAAGTCGGATTTATATTCTCTTGGTATCGTACTGTATCAAATGCTGACCGCACGTCTGCCGTTTTTGGGGGAGAGCCCGATCAGCGTGGCGTTAAAGCATCTTCAAGAGGAGTTCGAGGAGCCGCGCGAGGTGAATCCTCTTATTCCGCAGAGCGTCGAGAACATCATTCTGAAATCGATGCGCAAAAATCCGCAGGAGCGTTACCAGTCGGCCAAGGAAATGCTTCAGGACCTGGAGACCTGCCTGCTGCCGGAGCGCCGGAATGAGCCGAAGATCGAGTTTGACGATATGGACGATGAGGATCGGACCCGTGTCATACCGGCCATCAAGCCCCAGCCTCGCTCCATTTCGAGAGCGAAAGCGCAGGCCGTGGACGACGATGACGAGGCGGACGAGCCGGCGGTCGGCAAAGGCAAGCCAAAGAAGAAAAAGTCGGGCAGGGCGGCGCTGTGGATCAGCTTGACCCTGGTCGTTCTATTGGCTTTGGCCGGCGTGGTGTGGTATGTCAACCAGAAGCTGGTCGTGCCGAACGTAACTGTGCCTAGCGTCATTAACATGACCGAGGATCAGGCACGTAAAGCGCTCACCGACAAGGGGCTGCTGGTGGAAGATCCGGTCATCCGGAAGTACAAGATGGGCGTCGACGAAGGCGTCGTTTATGAGCAAAGCAGGCCAGAAGGTACGATCGTGAAAGAAGGCGCGGCGATTCAGCTGACGGTGAGCATGGAGAAGCCTAAGGTGTCGATGCCTGACGTGAAGAATCTGACGTTTGACGATGCGAGAAAGGCGCTGCTTGCCAAGGGTATCAAAGACGATAACATCCTGAAGAAAGAGGACTATAGCGACGACGTTGAAAAGGGCCTGATTATCAGCTCTGATCCGGGAGCCAATGCTGAAGTCGATACAGATAATACGCAGATTACTTTAGTGGTCAGCAAAGGCCAGGAAACCGTAAAAATGCCGGATTTGATCGGCAAAACGCAGCAGGAAGCGACGGACCTGATCGAGAAAAACGGCCTGAAACTTCTGAGTGTCATAGAGGAAAACAGCTATACGGTTGAGAAGGGCAAAGTCATCAAGCAGTTCCCGTTTGACCCGAATACCCAGGCCACGCCGAACGCCGAAATCACGCTCACGATAAGCAAAGGCTACCCGGCGGATGCTTTGAACTATACGCTTAACCTGCCTGTGGCTCCGGTTGAGGAAGGCAAAAATACGAAAATCCAGATCAAATACTCGGACGCCCATACCGAAGGCAAAACGGTCGATTGGGGAACGAAGACCGTCCAAACGACGCAGGTGCTGCCGATCGATCTGGTGGTCGATCCGAACCGGGACGCCGTCGTCACGGTACTGCGCGACGGCCAGGTGTTCGATACGTATTCCGTACGGTACACCGATGTGCAGAACGGCACCGTTCCACCGATCGAGCTCCCGGCAATGGGAGGCGAGGATCCCGGCGATCCGGGCCATGAAACGGATCGGGGCGATCAGGGGGATTCCGGCGACGGGAATGATCAGGGAACGGATACGACTCTGAACGATCACCCCGACAAAGGGAAAGGTAAGGATAAAGGTAAGTGACCCGACACCGAAACGGTCATTTACAGATAATCGCCATGTCACGAGGACATATTGAATAGATGTCCAAGTTAGTTAACTTTTAAGTACTACAAATCATATTATCTCCGGCTCTGCTCTATCGGCAGTAGCCGGAAAGAAAGAGAGGCCTTGCAATGTATGCCTGATGGAGTAATCGTGAAAGCTCTGAGCGGATACTACTATGTCAAACCGCTGGAGAACGGAAAAGCCGTAGGAAGCGCCGAAGCCGTACAGTGCCGCGCGCGGGGGATCTTCAAGAAGAGAGGCACCTCTCCGCTTGTCGGGGATCATGTGGTGTACTCCCTTACCGAGAACGGTGAGGGGATGGTGGACGAAATCAAGCCCCGCCGATCCGAACTGATCCGCCCGCCCGTTGCCAATGCGGAGCTTGCGGTCCTGTTGTTTTCCGTGCGTGAACCGGATCTCAACCTGTCCCTGCTTGACAAATTTCTGGTCCATATTGAGCATTCCGGCCTGGAGACGATCATTTGTCTCACCAAACAGGATCTGCTTGCGGCGGAAACGGATGCCCAGGACCCGGTAATGGCCGTCAAGGAGCTCTATGAGCGGGTCGGTTATGAGGTTCTGGTTACGAGTTCACGTTCCGGCCTGGGAAGCAGCGAGCTGAAAGAACGCCTTACGGGCGTCATCAGCGTGTTTTCGGGCCAATCGGGTGTCGGCAAGTCCTCGCTTCTGAACCGGCTCGTTCCCGGACTGTCCCTCGAGACCAGCGCCATCAGTATGAGACTGGGGCGCGGGAAGCATACGACGCGCCATGTGGAGCTGATCGAGCTCGATAACGGCGGCTTTGTCGCCGATACGCCGGGGTTCAGCCAGCTGGATTTCCTGGAGCTGGGCGTGGAGGAATTGTCTACCTGCTTCCGGGAATTCGCGCCTTACGCGGAGCGGTGCAAATTCCGAGGCTGCAGCCATACGCACGAACCGGGCTGCAAAGTCATTGAGGCGAAGGAGAGCGGGGATATTGCATCAAGCCGCTACGAGCATTACGTGCAGTTTTATACGGAAATGAAAGAAAAGAAGCGGAGGTATTGACACGATGATTAAAATCGCACCATCGATATTGTCGGCGGATTTCGCCAAACTGGGACAGGAGGTTGCCGAAGCGGAGAAGTCCGGAGCCGACTGGATTCATGTCGACGTCATGGACGGGCACTTTGTGCCGAATATTACGCTGGGGGCGCCGATCGTAAGCGCCATTGCCCCCCACACCACCCTGCCGCTGGATGTGCATCTGATGATCGAGAATCCGGAGCGGTATATCCCGGATTTCGCCAAGGCGGGAGCGGCTTTCATTACGGTGCATGCGGAAGCCTGCACGCATCTGCACCGCGTCGTGCATATGATTAAAGAGCTCGGTGTAAAGGCGGGGGTTGCCCTGAATCCGGGCACGCCGGCTTCTGCGATCAGCGAAGTGCTGGAGGACCTGGACCTGGTACTGGTCATGACCGTCAATCCGGGCTTCGGCGGACAGGCTTTCATTCCGCGCACCGTTCACAAAATCCGCCAAATCCGCCAGCGGCTGAACGAACTTTCGCTCTTTAACGTCCATATCGAAGTGGACGGCGGCATTACCTCCGAGACGGCGCCGCTGGTAACCGAGGCGGGTGCCGACGTGCTGGTGGCGGGAAGCGCCGTGTATGCACAGCCTGACAGAGCCGCTGCCATTTCGGCCATCCGCCGCAGCGTCGGGGGAAAATAACTTCATGAAATTCAAAGACGCGCTGTATCTGACTCTGGCCAGTATCGGAACAGGCCTGTTACTCGGTATATTTTCCATTCTGAAATCGCCGTTTAATGCCATCGCCTCGCTGATCGCGGTGGTGCTGGCCATTTATTATTTCCGGAAAAACGAACGCAAGGGATTAAGGATCGGCTACGTTATTTTTTCAATCCTGTACTACCTGCTGTTTATCTTCATGCTGTCGGTCTACCAATTTTATCAATTGTCTCCGGCTTCGGCTTGAGGCTTAAGGCATAGGGCGTGCTCTTTGAGCATACATATGGTTACATGAGTCAAGGTTCTCATGTAACCTTTTTTTTGTTCCGTCTTAACATTGATCTGGTTCAGGGCATACCATACCGTGATGACATGAGAATGATGGGGAGGGTGAGATATGAAATTTTACACGTTTAAGCTGCCAAAGTTTTTGGGAGGATTCGTGAAGGCTCTTTTAAACACGTTTCACAAAAGCTGATCTTGATACCCTTTGGTATGCCGCTTGCACAACCGTAAACGGCTTCGCCTTATTAAAGATCGTAGAACATACAAGTTTCAGCGGAGCTGAACGATTCTATGATCGCAAGAAAAACTTCTGCTGCACGCAGTCCGTCTTCCCATGAGAGCACATCAATAGACGTTTTTCTTACAGGCGGAGCTCACGTTTCGCGGATGAAATATAAGGCCGGTATAAGAACACAGGCGGATTAACCCTTATATTTCAAAAAAACCTCTGACAGATGCCAGCGGCATGGCTGCCTACTGATACCGGCCAAAGGCATTAAAAAAGCACCTGCTGGAAACTAGGTGCTTTTTGCTTATATGTCATTACTTAAACGCGGGTAACTTTACCTGCTTTCAACGCGCGAGTGCTTACATAAACGCGCTTTGGTTTGCCGTCAACGAGGATACGAACCTTTTGAACGTTTACACCCCAAGAACGACGGTTACGGTTGTTAGCGTGGGATACGTGGTTACCGCTGCCTGGTTTTTTGCCAGTCACATAACATTTGCGAGACATAGATTACACCTCCTTAGCTCCAAACACCTGCATAAAACAATACTTATATATTTTATCATAGCAAAAAATGCTTCGTCAACCGCCTGCAAAAACATTTATTTCTGGGGTGTCTTATAGTACAATGTTGATTAGCCCATACTATTTTGAGATGGGATCAATTAACATTTTATTTTTTTGAATATGATTATCCGAAATTGGACGAATGGCGAAACGAAAACGTGCATTGATTCGTATTTATAAGGACGCCAATGGCTTAGAGGATCAAGCTAGGAAGGGGATTTATCATTGAGTAAGCGTTCTTTGAATGGAACTGACTTTACCGCTATGGTTCTGGCCGGGGCGGAACAATTGCAGCAGCATGCCGAGCATGTCAATTCATTGAATGTGTTTCCGGTTCCTGACGGGGATACGGGAACGAACATGAACTTGACGATGGGTGCGGGCGTTGCTGAACTGAAGAGAAACAATTCGAATTCGATCGGGCACAGCGCAGGCGTGCTGTCCAAGGGACTGCTCATGGGCGCGCGGGGGAACTCCGGCGTGATTACCTCCCAATTGTTCCGGGGCTTTGGACGCTATGCCGCAACCTATGACGAGCTGAATGCGGTTCAGTTCGCGCAGGCGCTGCAGACCGGAGTTGACGCAGCTTACAAGGCGGTGGTCAAGCCGGTGGAGGGCACGATCCTGACGGTTGCGAAGGAAGCTGCGAAGCATGCGGTATTTTTGGCGCGGCGCACGCCGGATATTACGGAGCTCATGGAGCAGGTGCTCGCCAAAGCAAAAGAAACGTTAGCCCAGACTCCGGAGATGCTCCCCGTGCTGAAGCAGGTGGGGGTTGTCGATTCGGGGGGACAAGGTCTGGTATATATTTACGAGGGATTTCTGCAATATTTGCACAGCGTCAGCGAAGGCGGCTATGACTACCAGTCCTTTGCGGCACCGGGCGCGGTACACCCGGCCCCTGATCAACCGGCGGCAGCAAGAACCCAGGTCAAGCCTGTGCCGGTGGCAGCGGAAGTCCCGGATATTGCGCAGTCCCGTCTGGAAACGGAAGACATCGAATTTTTATACGATATGGAATTTTTCATTAACCGGAAGTTAGGGGATGCGGCAGATACGCATTTCGACGAGGATCAATTCAGGAAAGCGTTGTCAATGAACGGGGATTCGATTATCGTTATTGCCGATGACGAGATCATCAAGGTTCACGTGCATTCCAAAGCACCGGGCGAAGTGCTGAATTTGGCGCTCCGTTACGGCGAAATTACCCAGATTCATATTCTGAACATGCGCGAGCAGCACCGGGACCTGCTGTCGGCCGGGATGGACATCGCGCCGATGCCGGAGATTTTTGCCGATATTCCGGTCGAATCGATGGACCACACGCCGGAAGAGGCGCCGGCCGAGCCGCCGGCCGATGAACTGGCACCTTACGGGTTTATCGCCGTGGCCTCCGGACAGGGCATTGCGGACATTTTCAAGAGCCTGGGCGTCGATGTCGTTCTCTCGGGCGGCCAGACGATGAATCCGAGCACGGAGGACTTTGTGAACGCGATCGCGTCCATTTCCGCGCACCATATTTATATTTTGCCGAACAACTCCAATATCGTGCTGGCTGCCCAGCAGGCGGGAGAACTGCTTGAGGGCGAACGCAGCGTGAAGGTCATTCCGAGCAAGACGGTGCCTCAGGGCATTGCCGCGGCCTTTGCCTTCTCGGAGGAAGATTCCGAGGAGACGAATACGAGCAGCATGCTGGAAGCGATCGGCCGGATCAAATCGGGTCAGGTGACCTACGCCGTGCGCGACTCGCAAATCGATCAGCTGGATATTAAGGCCGGCCAGTTTATCGGCATCGAAAATTCGAAGATCGTGACGGCTGCCGAAGGGCTTTTGCCCGCATGCCAGGAGCTTCTGACCAAGATGCTGGAGAATGGGGACGAAATTGTGACCATTCTCGCCGGGGAAGAGGCGAACCCGGAAATGACGGGCGAGTTGGCCACCTGGCTGGCAGAGCAGTACCCGGATGCCGAAATTGAAGTGCATCAGGGCGGACAGCCGCTGTACTATTACATTTTTTCAGTGGAATCCTAAAAGAGCGGCCTTGGGACCGAAAATCGAAGTTTGAATGAAAATGAAGGAGGCCCCATTCGATGACCCAACCGGTAATTGTAACGGACAGTACGGCCGATATACCCGAGGATATCGCGAAGCAGCATGACATCCACGTCGTTCCGCTCCGGCTGATGTTCGGCGAGGATACCTTTGAAGACGGTGTGGATATCTCCGCCGAGGTGTTCTACAAACGGCTTGTCCAGTCCGAGCAGCTTCCGACCACGTCGCAGGCTTCTCCAGCAGATTATATGCAGGTTTATCAAGAAATTATGAATGAATATCCGGGCTCGCCGATCATTTCCATTCATATTTCCTCCGGACTGAGCGGCACGTATCAATCGGCAACGATTGCCAAATCCATGCTGGAGGGCGACCCGGATATTACGATCGTCGATTCCAAATCGGCGTCCTACGGATTCGGCCTGCTGGTCGTGCATGCGGCCAGGCTGGCGGCCGAAGGCAAGACGGCAGAGGAGATCGTGCGTTCCGTCGAGGAAATGCGGCGGCAGCGCAAGCTGTATTTTCTCGTGGACACGCTGGAGTATTTGCAAAAGGGAGGACGGATCGGCAAGGCGGCGGCCGTGATCGGCAACCTGCTGAACATCAAGCCGATTCTGTCCATTGACGAAGAAGGCATTATTTATGCGGTGGAGAAGGTCAGAGGCCGCAAGAAGGCGCTGGCCCGGATCCTGGAGCGTTTTCGGGAGGATTTGGGCGGCGTTCAAAACATCAATGTGGCAGTGGGCCATACGGCCGACCCGGCTTCAGCCGAGCCCGTGCTTGAGGATCTGTCGCGGGACTTCCGGCTGCAGGAGGTCGTTCTGACGAACATCGGACCGGTCGTCGGAACCCATGTCGGGCCCGGGACACTGGCCGTGTTTATATGGCCCGCTTAAATGAGGGATAACCATGAGTCTGAGTCTTGAACAAATATCGGTACGGCAGGTCCGCGGCGTGAGCGCCCTCAAAGAAGGGGAGCTTCACGCCTTTGGCATCTTTACGGTGAAGGATTTGCTGGAATATTATCCGTTCCGGTACGAGGATTACCGGCTCCGTTCGCTGCAGGACGTGAAGGACGGGGACAAAATTACGATCCAGGCGAAGGTGATGGGTGTTCCCGTGCTGCAGCGGTACGGGCGAAAGTCCCGCCTCAGCTGCAAAATGATGGCTGAGGAGTGGATGTTCACCGCCACCTGGTTCAATCGGCATTTTCTGAAGGATCAGCTGACCTCCGGGCGGGAAATCGTGCTCGTCGGCAAATGGGATCAGCGCCGCATGCAGCTGACCGTGTCGGAATCGGAGTTTCCGGACCAGGGGGCATGGCGTAGCGGTACGGTGCAGCCGGTCTATTCGGTCGGGGGCAAGATTACGCAGACCTGGATGCGCAAAACGATGACCCAGGCGCTTGAGCAGTACGGGGAAATGATCCCGGAAATTTTGCCGGAGGAACTGCTGCGGAAGTACCATCTGATGCCGCGGAAAAAGGCGATCGCTACGATCCACCAGCCCCAGGATACCGGGGAAGGGCAGCAGGGGCGCGAGCGGATGGTCTATGAGGAGCTGTTCCTGTTTCAGCTGAAAATGCAGGCGTTCCGCGCCCTGAACCGGGAGCGTATGGACGGTGTCGTCCATACGGTGGACAACAAAACGATGCGCGAGTTCGTGCGCAGCCTGCCGTTCGAGCTCACCGATGCGCAGAAGAAGGTCGAACTCGAAATTCTGCAGGACATGCGTTCGCCGCACTGCATGAACCGGCTTCTGCAGGGTGATGTCGGCTCCGGCAAAACGGTGCTGGCGGCGATCGCCTTGTACGCGTCGGTGCGTTCGGGCTATCAGGGCGCGCTGATGGTGCCGACCGAAATTTTGGCCGAGCAGCATATGCGTTCGCTGCAGAAGCTGTTCGAGCCGTTCGGCATCACCGTCGGCCTGCTGACCGGCAGCGTCACGGGGCGCAAGCGCAAGGATCTGCTCGCCTCGCTGCAGATGGGCTTAACCGACATCGTCGTCGGGACGCATGCCCTGATCCAGGAGGACGTGTTTTTCCGCAAGCTGGGTGTGGTGGTCACGGACGAGCAGCACCGGTTCGGCGTCAACCAGCGCGGCATCCTGCGGCGCAAGGGCTATAATCCGGACGTGCTGACGATGACCGCGACGCCGATCCCGCGGACGCTGGCGATTACGGCGTTCGGTGACATGGACGTATCCACGCTGTCGGAACGCCCAAAAGGACGGATCCCGATTACGACGTACTGGGTCAAGCACAATATGCTCGACCGGGTGCTGGGCTTCATCGCCCGCGAGGTGGACCAGGGACGCCAGGCGTACCTGATCTGCCCGCTGATCGAGGAGTCGGACAAGCTGGACGTGCAGAACGCGATTGATCTGCATGTTCAGATGCAGCAGGCGTTCCCTTCCTACAAGGTGGGACTGCTGCACGGCCGCATGACGCCGGCCGAGAAGGAAGAAGTGATGCGGGCCTTCTACGAAAACGAGGTGCAGCTGCTCGTCTCGACCACCGTCGTCGAGGTCGGCGTAGACGTGCCGAATGCAACGCTGATGGTCATTATGGACGCGGACCGTTTCGGTCTGTCGCAGCTGCATCAGCTTCGCGGCCGCGTCGGGCGCGGCGAGCACGCTTCCTACTGCGTGCTGATCGCCGATCCGAAGTCGGAGGTCGGGCAGGAACGCATGAACGTCATGACCGAGACCGACGACGGTTTTGAAGTATCCCGGCGTGACCTGGACCTTCGCGGACCGGGCGATTTCTTCGGCACGAAGCAGAGCGGTCTGCCCGAGTTCCGCCTGGCGGACATGGTCAGCGACTTCGCCGTGCTGGAGCAGGCGAGGGATGACGCCGCCCGGCTGGTGGCGGATCCGGCATTTTGGACGTCCCCGGTGTACGGGCCGCTGCGGGACTATCTGCAGCAGGAGCAGATTTTTCAAGGAGATTTGGTCGATTAGGTCAGTGGACAATCCCTCCCGTCATATACTTAGTTGGACTGCATTAGACGGGAGGTGCCAATATGGGTTATCAGCAGTACGGAATCAGCCCCCAATTGGTCGCACGGATCAAGCTGAAGATGAAAAATCCGGCCACCAAGGAGCGCATTAAAAAGTTGATCGAAGGCGTAAACAAACAGGACCTGCAGGATCCGGCCAGAGTGCAGCGGCTGGTCAAATCGGCATCGTCCATTCTGAACGAGAAGCTGACCGGCGCCGAGGAAGGACAAATCGTCCGGTTTGTGATCGCCCAAAAGATCGATCCCAATAATACGTTCCACCTGATCAAGTTGTGGGGAATGTTCCGCTAAAAAAGCATACAAACGGTAAGCGTGCAGCCCTCCGGGAGAAACCCGGGGGGCTTTTTTTGTATGCAAAAGCAGGCAGCAGCGAGACCTTTCCGAACTTCTTGACATCATAGGTTAACAGGTTATTTGCGGACTCTCTTCCTTCGACGATCAAGCGGCGGTTGTTACGGAAACCGCGAGATTCGTCCTAGTCATTTGGTCACAATATGGTGTCTGATGTCAGATAATCGTTTGAAACTGAGAAATTTTGGGTAACTGATTCGAAGTGGTCTTCTTTTTATTGCATCCACAATATTCATAATTGGAGGGATCATGTTGCCAGGACTGAAATTGGGGAAGAGCAGCAAGCCGGCCCGGTCGAAAGAACCGGATGAATCCCGGCGGAAATTTTTGAAAGCCTCGGGGATGACGCTGGGCGGCCTGGTCGTCGGCGGCGTGTTTGGGGGCGTCCTGACGGACAGTCTGGAGAAAAATCAGGCCCCGGCGCCGGCCAGCAGCAAACCAGAGACTTCGCTGCAGGATGCGCTGATGTTCTTTAACCAGGAGCAGTTTAAAATGACCGAAGCGGCGGCCGAAAGGATTTATCCCGTAGATGAGAACGGTCCCGGAGCCAAGGCGCTGGGCGTGGCCTTTTTTATTGATCATCAGCTCGCAGGCCCATGGGGATATAACGCGCGGGACTATATGATGGGTCCTTTTGTCCAGGCCCAGACAACGCAGGGAGAACAGTCGCGGCTGAAACGCAACGAGATGTTCACGTTGGGCCTCGAGGGACTGAAGAGCTACTGCCAGCAGAAGCATCAAAAGGCTTTTACGGAGCTTGAGGGCCAGCAGCAGGACGAAGTGCTGACCGCCATGGAGAAAGGGGACAAATTCCCCATGCGCGGGGTGACGAGCAGCAGCTTCTTCAACATGCTGAAAAATTTGACGATCGAGGGTGTATACGCCGATCCGCTCTATGGCGGCAACCGGAATATGAACGGGTGGAAGATGCGGAATTTTCCGGGCAACCAGATGAGCTATGCCCAGCAGATTACGAAGGAAGGGCTGGTCCAGATCCAGCCGAAAAGCCTGCAGGCTCACATGAGCGAATAAATTTCACAGATATAAGGGGACATCAGACGTGGCCAAATTACCTAAAGTACCAGTGGTTATTGTTGGAATGGGCTGGGTCGGCGGCATCCTCGCGGCCGAGCTGACCAAAGCGGGCGTCCAGGTCGTCGGACTGGAGCGCGGAAAGAGCCGGAGTACGGAAGATTATTTCATGGATCATGATGAGCTGCGGTATGCGCGGCGTTTTGAGCTGATGCAGGACTTGTCCAAGGAAACGATCACGTTCCGCAATACGGAGTCGATGAGGGCGCTGCCGATGCGCAGCTATGGGTCCTTCCTGCTGGGGGACGGGCTCGGCGGTGCCGGATCGCATTGGAACGGGCAGACGCACCGCTTCCTGCCGTATGATTTTGAGATCTACAGCCAGACGGTCGACCGGTATGGAAAAGGCAAAATTCCCGCGGGCATGCAGCTGCAGGACTGGGGAATCACGTATGACGAAATCGAGCCGTATTACG
The DNA here is from genome assembly GCF_014192015.1 of Paenibacillus rhizosphaerae. Classification (GTDB taxonomy): domain Bacteria; phylum Bacillota; class Bacilli; order Paenibacillales; family Paenibacillaceae; genus Paenibacillus_AQ; species Paenibacillus_AQ rhizosphaerae. The sequence continues at coordinate 438,234 of NZ_JACHXJ010000002.1, forward strand.
ATAAGTTTGAGCAGATGGCCGGCATTTCCGGGGAATCGGAAGCAAATCCGATGCTTGGCAAACGATCCCATCCGTTCCCGACTCCGCCGATGAAAAAAACGCCGATTCTGCAAAGGTTCGAAAAGGCGTCGAAAAAGCTCGGATACCATCCATACATGATCCCTTCGGCAAACTTGAGCGAGAATTACAAAAATCCCGACGGCGTCTCCCGTGCGGCCTGCCAGTACTGCGGATTTTGCGAGCGGTTCGGCTGCGAGTACGGCGCCAAGGCGGATCCGGTCGTGACCGTCATCCCGACGGCGATGGCCACCGGCAAGCTGGAGGTGCGCACGTTCTCAAACGTGACCGAAATTCTCCATGACGGCAAAAAGGCGACCGGGGTGGTGTACATCAACACGGTGACCGGGGAAGAGGTGACCCAGCCGGCGGACGTGGTCATTCTCGGCAGCTTCGTGCTGAATAACGTGCGCCTGCTGCTGAGCTCCAAGCTCGGAACGCCCTATGACCGGAAAACCGGCCGGGGAACGATCGGCCGGAATTATGCGTATCAGGTCAACTCCGGGCATGCGGTCGGCTTTTACGATGATGAGGAGTTCAGCACGTTCATGGGCGCCGGGGCGCTCGGGATGGAGTTCGACGACTTCAACGGGGACAACTTTGACCACTCCGATTTGAAGTTTCTGCACGGGGCGGGCATCCGGATCAGCCAGAACGGCCTGCGCCCGATCGAAAACAATCCGGCGCCGCAGGGCACGCCGACCTGGGGCAAGGAATGGAAGAAGACCACGCTGAAGTACGCTAACCGCGTGCTGACCGTAGCGATTCAGGGGGCAAGTTTGCCCTGGAAGCACCACTATTTGGATCTCGATCCGACCTATAAGGACATTTACGGCAAACCGCTGCTGCGGATTACGTTTGATTTCGAAGATCAGGACCGTGAGCTGACGAAGTTTCTGGCAGACAAGGCGGGGGAGGTCATGAAGGAGATGGGTCCTTCTCATGTGGAGGTCAAAGACAAGCTCGATCCGTACAATATCGTTCCTTACCAATCCACCCACAATACCGGCGGGGTCATTATGGGCGCGGACCCGGAAACATCGGCGGTGAACAGTTACCTGCAAATGTGGGAAGCGGAAAACGTGTTTGTGGTAGGTGCTTCGGCATTTCCGCATAACAGCGGCTACAATCCGACCGATACCGTGGGCGCGCTCGCCTACCGGGCGGCGGAAGGGATCCAGAAGTATTTGAAGCAGGGGGGCGTGCTTGTCTGAACGGGCAGTGTCTTCGGGCTCCTGCGATGACGGTCATGCAACTTCATGAAAAAGGAGGGATCGGCCATGCTTTCGACGATCGGAATACCGGGGCTGCTGCTGTTGCTGCTGCTCGTCCTGCTGCTGTTCGGGCCGTCCAAGCTCCCGCAGCTCGGCAAGGCGGTGGGAACGACGCTTCACGAATTCCGCAGCTCCGCGCGGCATCTGACGGAAGAGGATGAGGAGAAGCCAGATGCGGGGCGCCGCCAGGAAGGACAATAGAACAACAATACTTATTTATTTCAAATGGAGGGATTTAACATGAAAAAATGGATGCTGATGGGACTTACACTGCTGCTGGCTTTTGTGCTTAGCGCCTGCGGAAGCGGCGGCGGAAGCGGGAGCGGCTCGTCGGATGAGTCTTCGTCTTCCGGCGGCTCGGACGGCGTGAAGGAAATCAAGGTGACGGCGTCAAACTTTAAGTTCGAGCCATCCGAGATCAAAGTCAAAAAGGGCGAAAAGGTCAAAATTACGCTGGAGAACAAAGATGGAAACCACGGCCTGGCCATTCCCGATTTCAACGTGGACCTGCAGAAGCCAAGCTCGGCAGAATTTACCGCCGATCAGGCAGGTGAGCATGAGTTCCACTGCTCCGTCATGTGCGGTGCCGGCCACAGCGATATGAAGGGGACCCTGATTGTTGAATAAATTGGCTTAGCAGATGATGGAGCACCGGACTGCCTTCTGACGACACGGGAGTCAGAATCGGGAAAGCGCCGCCCAGCCGGACCGTAAAGGTTCGCGCAAGGCGGCGCTTTTTTTGCATATAAACGGTTACGCGCCTTCCGGCACCCGCTCGATGCAATCAGGCGTATCGTTTTTAACCGAATTGACCGACCTTGAGACCGGGTAAGCTTCCATTTCCCCGGCAGGATATGGCACAAGCAGCTTCTGCAGGGCGTTTACGTCCGTCTGCCCGCGGTCCAGCCAGGCCATTTCGTCCTCCGGACGCAAAATGACGGGCATCCGGTCATGGATCGGCGCCATCAGCTCATTGGGCTCGGAAGTGATGACCGTGCAGGTGCTCAGCTTGCTGCCGTCCTCCTGCAGCCAGGTGTCGTAGAGGCCGGCCATGCTAAAGATTCCCCCGCCCCGGAGGGTAATCCGGTAAGGGACTTTGCCGCTGTCGGTTTTCATCCATTCATAAAATCCGTCGGCCGGAATCAGGCACCGCTTCCTCGCAAAAGGCAGCTTATAGGCCGGCTTGTCCGCCAGCGTTTCGCTTCTGGCGTTGATCATCCTGCTCCCCATGCTGCTGTCCTTGGCCCAGGACGGGACCAGACCCCATTTGAGCTGCCCGGCGCGAAGGCCGCTTCCGTCATGAATGACGGCCAGTACGTTCTGCGCCGGAGCGATATTGTAACGGGGATGAAAGTTCAGCGCAAGCTCCAGCTCATAGCGCAGCATCAATTCTTCCATCGACACGGTCAGTGTATAACGGCCGCACATCAGGCATACCCCTCTTCTTGAAATGATCGTTGTAACCAGTGTACCGCGGGATGCCGGTTTACGCCAGCCTGTCTGCCAGCAGCACGGGTGGCTGTCAAAAAATACATTTGCATAACGAACATGTGTTTGGTATATAATACGAATATACGTTCGCTTACCGAGTGAGCATGCTTCGTGGAGAGGGAAGCGGCCCGGATCATTTTTCCGACAAGCGGTCTTGAGGGAGCTTCGCGGAGCTGCCCGGCCCAAACCGGTTTAACGAAATGCCAAAGTGGATGTGGAGGGTGTGTGCGCTTGAGCAGATCAAAGGAGAGAATTATATTTTTGGCCGATTGTCAGAGCTTTTATGCAAGCGTAGAGAAGGCGGATCATCCGGAGTATAAAGACAGGCCGCTCGCCGTTGCCGGAGACCCGATGCGCAGGTCGGGCATCATTCTGGCCGCCTGCCCGATCGCCAAAAGCTATGGGGTATCCACCGCCGAACGGCTGGGGGAGGCGCTCAAGAAGTGCCCGGATCTCGTCATTATGCGTCCCAGAATGCAGCATTATATCGATGTTTCGCTTCAGATTACCCGGATTTACGAAGAATATACCGATCTGGTGGAAATATTCAGCATCGACGAGCAGTTTCTGGACGTGACCGGCAGCCTGGCTCTCTTCGGCGACCCTGTGAGCATTGCGAAGTCAATCCAGCAGAAGGTAATGGAGGAGACGGGAGTCTGGGTGCGGGTCGGCATCAGCTCGAACAAAATTTTGGCCAAAATTGCCACCGACATTTGGGCGAAGAAGAACAAGGAGGGCATTTTTATACTGCCCAAGGCCGACGTCGAGGAGAAGCTCTGGCCGCAGCCGGTCCATAAAATGTTTGGGGTGGGCTCGCGTATGACGGCCCATTTTGCCAAGCTCGGCATGACGACGATCGGGGATGTGGCGAGAACGCCTCTTCCCCAGCTGAAGGATAAATTCCGGGCGCGGTTCGGCAAGCAGTCGGATATCCAGGCCGAAGTGATGTGGCGCACCGCCAACGGTATGGACGACAGCAAGGTGACCCCGGAAACGTTCGACAAGCCTCCCAAATCGGTCGGGCATATGATGACGCTGCCCCGGGACTACGCCCTCCCCAAGGAGGTCGACACGATCCTGCTGGAGCTGACGGAAGAAGTATGCCGCGACTGCCGCCGGAAGGGATACATGGGCTCGGTCGTCACGGTCAGCTGCATGTGCAGCCCTTATGACGCGCCGACAGGCTTTTCCCGGCAGATGAAAATGCCCGATCCCACGAACAACACGAACAAGGTATATGAAGCCGTAAAAACGATTTTTTATAAGCATTGGGACCGCATGCCCGTTAGGCGCGCCGGGGTCATGCTGAGCGAGCTCAGCGACGACCGGAATTACCAGCTGACGCTGTTTGAAGACCAGGAGCGGCTGCGGGCTCTGGAAAAGGCGACGGACCATATCAAGCAGCGGTACGGCAGCATGGCGATCGTAAGAGCTTCTTCCCTTACGGGCGCCGGCCAGGCGGAGGAGCGGTCCATGAAAATCGGGGGGCATTATAAATGAGCAAGAAGCTTGAGAATAACGGAATTTGGGAATCCAGCCGCATGATGCTGCCCCAGCACCGGGAGGAGCTGCTGAAGCGGCGGTCGCAGCAGCCGGAGGAGCACCGGCCGCCCCGCCGGGAGGACCTGGAGCTGATGCGGGACAGGATCCTGCTTCCGGTCATGATATCGATTGTGAAGAAGCGGATCCAGGCGATCGAGGCGTCAAGCGAGGCCTTGAAACACCTTTATTCGAAGGTGGCCCAGGTCCTGCTGCAGGACATCCAGAAGGATTTGTCCAAGGTGGAACAAACCATGGTCGATGAGCGCATCGATCTGACCCAGGAGGGAAAGGACACCCAGATGATCTGGTACCGGTATACGTTTCATGGGTATGAGGATACCTTTACGATCACGCGGGATTATATGCGCACCGAGGTCAGCGTAAGAATCGGACGGTACTCGGACCGGCTGATTACGGCATTGTATGCCCGTCTGCAGGATCAGAAGCAGCAATAATGGAATGGAGCCCGTTGTCTTGTCTGGGAGACAACGGGCTTTTGGCCGTGCCGTGCTAGGCGAGATCAGGATCGGCGGACATTCAGGCCGCTATGGCCTTGACGACGAATGCGAAGCATGGCAGCAGAAATTACCAGGTTCAACCGCCGGGATACAGGGTAGGTACTGGGAGTGGAACGCTCAAGAACGGAATGGGTCCCATTTCCTATTTTGGAAATCCGGGGGATCATACGTTTTGCAATTCGGCATGGAAATAGCCGCCAATGGTAAATTTCAACAAATTGCGATTTTAAAAAAAGCCCCCCTGGTGATTGATTTTTGAAAAACCTGCCCAATGATCCTAGTCAAAAAGGAGCGGGGGCACGGGGAGGAAGGACCACAAAAATGACCGAAAAGTCTGGTAATTGCAATCCAATTAATGGAATGATTTAGTGAAAAAAAGACAGGAGGTCCTATCCGGGACCACCTTCTCATTTTTGTCTTGTGACATAAATTGGCAAACGTTGATGTAACGCGGTTTTTCGCTGTCGCTTTATCGGACTATGGTATCAATTTTGTAATCTTTATGGATAAAGCTGTTAAAAAGACCACAACTTTAGCAATTTTAAGGCGTATAAATGTCCAGTTAACCTGTCGGCTCTAGGCTTGGTTTACGTTTCTTTGTCATTCGTAACGGGGCCGGCTGACAGGGGATGGCAGGGCTCTGTGGTCCGCATGAGGGAGTGGCGGGCTAGGTCGGCGGGGTGGGAAATTTCCAACTACTAGCCTAGTTTACAGATCGGGGCCGATAGTTAAAAATTAGATTTAGGCGAAGGCCAAGCCCCGGACCGATGAGGCAAAAATCGAAAACGAGGTGGGAACGAAGAGGCGATGATCAGACGTAAAACACTATTTATTTGGATCACGGCGGCTGCGGTTCTCATAGCCGGAGGCGGGGCGGCGGGACTGATGTTAAAGAACCCGACGGCTGCGGCCTACAAAGATCCGGACGGTACGAGATTTACGTTTAAAACCCAGGGGGACCGTTTCCTGAAGTACGAAAAGGACGGGACATGGAAAGAGATATTCGTTAAAGGCGTTAACCTTGGCGCCACGGTGCCGGGACATTTTCCGGGGGAGCTTCCGGCGACCGAGGAAGATTATCTGCGCTGGTTTAAAGAAATTGACGACATGGGCGCCAACGTCATACGGGTCTATACGATTCACCAGCCCGTATTCTATCAGGCTCTCGTCAAGTACAACAAAGACAAGGGGGACGACCCTCTGTATTTTATGCAGGGGATCTGGTCGCCCGAAGAACAGCTGATTGAGCAGCAGGACGCCTATTCGGGGGATATTACGAAACAGTTCAAAGAGGAAATCAAAAATGCGGTGGCCGCGGTATATGGCGACGTCACGATTCCGCAGAAGCAGGGTTCGGCCAGCGGGGAGTACAAAGCGAATGCCGGCAAGTACCTGATGGGATGGCATCTTGGAACCGAATGGGATCCGGGTATGGTCAAAAATACGAACAAGGTGCACAGCGATGTGAAAGCCTATCAGGGCAAGTATTTTTCGGCCACGAAGGACGCGTCTCCGTTCGAAAACTGGCTGGCCAGCTTGCTTGACTATACAGCCGAGCAGGAGGAGCATTACGGTTGGGAGCATCCCGTGACTTTCACCAACTGGGTCACGACCGATGTGCTCAGCCACCCTGGCGAACCGCTGTTTGAGGAGGACATGGTTAGCGTTGATGCCCGGCATGTTCAGCCTACCGGCTGGAAGGGCGGTTATTTCGCCGCTTATCACGCCTATCCGTATTACCCGGACTTTTTCCGGACGGATTCGACGCTCCAGACGGTCAAGGATGACCAGGGGGACTATAATACCTACAAAGCTTATCTCCATCAGCTAAAGGCCAAGTATAAGGACATGCCGCTGATGGTCACGGAGTATGGTGTTCCTTCCTCTGTCGGCGTGTCGCATTTTGGCGCCGGAGGGCGCGACCAGGGCGGTCACAACGAGAAGGAACAGGGAGAGATCGATGCTTCCCTGACCAAGGACATTTACGACGAAGGCTACGCTGGCGCCATCCTGTTCATGTGGCAGGACGAATGGTTCAAGAAGACCTGGAACACGATGCCGATGGAGCTGCCTGAAGACCGCAGGTCCTATTGGATCAACGTGCTGACCAATGAAAAAATGTTTGGCCTGCTCGGCATGCTGCCGGGCAAGGAGAAGCTGATTACGATTGACGGCAATCTCACCGACTGGGACAGGCTCCCGGAAGGGGAAGTACAGCACTGGCAGGGCAAGATCCCGGGAGTCCAGGATATGAAAATTACGCATGATGAGGGCTACCTGTACATCGGCATGAAACTCGATCATCCATTCGATCCGGCCAAGTCGAAGCTCTATATCGGTGCCGACACGATCACAGGCGGCAACCAGCCGTCCGCGAAGCAGCTTCCCGGGAGGAAGCTGGAAGGCGGGGCGCCCGAGACGCTGATCGAAATCGGCAAGGACGAGGAGTCTCAGGTGGAAATCGCGGCCGATTATGATTTTCACCAGCGGCTGTACGGCAAAGAGGGTTATTGGATGCTGCCCGAGGCCGAGGCAGGAAATACGTCGCCGTTCCATCCGTGGAAGCTGGCGATCAGCCTGCTCATGAATCCGCCGGATACGCGCTATTCGCATCCGTTCATCGACAAGACGATAGGTACGCTGAAGAGGGGGACGACAGACCGCAGCAAGGAGACGTTCGACTCGCTGACTTCTTGGCAGTACAGCGGTGATTCGATAGAGATGAGAATCCCGTGGATGCTGCTGGGCTTCTCGGATCCGAGCTCCCTGCAGGTCATCGACTACGGTCCGCTGAAGGAACGGAGTTACTTCGGCACGACCACAACCAACGGGATACGGCTTATTCCGTGGATCGTCCAGCGTGACGGAAGCGGCGTGTCCTGGCCCGGAGGAGATCAGAAGACGCTGAATGTGCAGAGCCTGCCGCTGTATACCTGGAAGCAGTGGGACACGGTGCAGTACAGTGAACAGCTGAAGCAGAGCTATTACATCATGAAGGACGCTTTTACGAAAATTTCCGGCCCTAAAGAGAAAAAGGAGTAGGAGAATTGACTTTCTAAAAAGGAGGAACCTGCTAACATGTTTCATTTAACCGTTGCCTATATTTTCATCTATGTGTGCCTAGGCTTGATTGCCCTTGGGATCCTGTTGTTGTTCCAGATGAAAATATCGCATAACCGGGAACTGCGGAACCGTGAAATGTATGCGAAGAAGCATCATGACTACTTTGTGTACGTTCAGGCTAATCTGCAGGATAATGTCGAATTGAGGCTTCCGCCCGGCAAGCTGAAAAAGCTTGAGAAGAGAGTGGTTCAGGATAAATTCATCGAGTGGATCGAGCAGTTTAAAGGGGACTACCGCCACAAGCTGATCGAGCTGTGCCGGGAGGCCGGCTTTGTGGAGGAGGACCTGAAAGCACTCCGCAGCATCCGGTACGGCCGGAGGCTGGAGGCGGCTTACCGCTTGGGAGGCATGCGTGCTCGGGAGGCGGTGCCGATGCTGCAGAACATCCTGCAAAAACGCAAATACAGCTCGCTGTCGATCGTTCTGGCCCGTTCCATTGCGAAAGCGGCGGATAACAGCGAGGATCTGCTCCAGATGCTGCGTACTCTCTTATCCCACGGCAAGCCGATCCATAACCTGGCGGCGGACATTATGCTGGAGACAGGCCTGGATTCGAGCGCGATTCTGCTGAAGCTGCTGAACGACTCCGATTCCGCGCTGGTCAAGGTGGGACTGGTGGCCATGTGGGGACAAGCCGTGCCGGAAGTCATGCCGGTTCTGGGACGTTTGGTCGGTGCGGAAGAAAAGGACGTGCGCGCCGAAGCGGTCAAGCTGTACCTCACCACGAACCCGGCGCTCAAGGACGATACCATCGCCCAGCTGATGAGCGACCGAAGCTGGGAGGTCCGGGCCGAAGCGGCCAGAGCGCTCGGCCAGCTGCACGCCGCAGGCAGCATTCCGCTGCTGACCGATGCGCTCCGCGATTCCAGCTGGAAGGTGCGCTATAACAGCGCTGAGAGCTTGGCGCAGCTGGGAGAAGCCGGCTTTGAGGCCCTGTGCCAGGCCGCGCTGACCGGGGCCGGCATCCAGCGCGAGGCTGCGCTGCACCGGATCGAGCTGGTGATGGAAAAAGAGCGCGAGCACAGCGCAATCGAACAAATGGTGGCTTACAACAAAAAACGGCTTTTGTACGACCGGTATTTCGGCGTGAAGCAGCCGGCCAAACGGGTTGGCGGGGTAGCCGCAGTAGGAGGGGATTACTCTGCTTAGAGACATACTTTTGTATTACGGCATGATAGCCGTGTATTACGTCATGATCGTCAACATTCTGTATTTTACCATTATGGCTTTATCGTACCGCAATATCGGGACCATCTACCGGAGATCCAGATATTCCAATTACAATACGCTGTCCGGCTCGGAGTTGGTGCCGCCGGTATCGCTGCTGGTGCCGGCCTTCAATGAAGAGCTGACCATCAGCGAGAATGTCAACTGCCTGCTGACGCTCAACTATCCGACCTACGAGGTCATCGTTATTAACGACGGATCGAGCGACAATACGGTGGATGTGCTCATCAAGGAATTCCGGCTGAAGAAAATGACGAATCCGGAGTTCCGGGGGACGATCGACACGCAGGAAGTGCGCGGTGTTTACCATAATCCCGATTATCCCTCTCTGTTTGTAATAGATAAAGAAAACGGCGGCAAGGCCGACTCGCTGAATGCGGGCATCAACCTGTCGCACTATCCGCTGATCTCTTCCATCGACGCGGACTCGCTGCTGGAGAAGGATGCCCTGATCCGCATGGCCCGCATGTACATGGAGAATCCGGAGGAAATGGTGGCGATCGGCGGCGACGTCCGCATTGCCAACGGCTGTCTGATCGAGAACGGCGCGGTGCAGAAAGTATCGCTGCCGCGCAAGATCTGGCCGATGTTCCAGTCCATCGAGTATATGAAAGCCTTCCTGGGCGGACGGATCGGCTGGAGCCAAATGAACGGTCTGATCATCGTCTCGGGCGCGTTCGGGCTGTTCCGCAAGGACTATGTCATTGCCGTCGGCGGGTACCGCGGCGGTTATCCGGGAGAAGACATGAACATTATCATCAAGCTTCACCGATATATGCTCAGTCATAAAATTCCGTACAAGGTGGCCTTTTGCCCCGAAGCGGTCTGCTGGACGCAGGCACCGGATACGTACAAGATCATCTCCAACCAGCGTAAGCGCTGGGGGCGGGGAAATCTGAAGAACATGATCGAGAACCGCGGAATGCTGTTTAATCCGAAGTACAAGGTCATGGGACTGATTACGATGCCTTACAACGTCCTGTTTGAAACGTTAAACCCTTATTTTAGAATCACGGGCCTATTGGCTCTGGTAGGATATACGCTGCTGGACATGACTCACTGGCGCATTCTGTTGACTTTCTTCCTGCTTAACTTTCTGAGCGGTTATCTGCTCAGTGTCGGTGCCATCATCCTGGAGGAAATTGCCTTCCGGCGATACAAGAAATTGTCCGATCTGTGGAAAATGCTGCTGTTCTCCGCGCTGAAGTTTTTCGGATACCATCAGCTCGGCGTGCTGTGGCGCGTCCAAGGACATATCCAGTATCTCCAGAACAACAATTCCTGGGGAACGATGACCCGGCAGAGCTGGAGTGAAGAAAGCAAAACTGCCTGATAGGTCCCGATTCGAAAGATCATATCATTTGAGAGAGGTGGGAGTGGATTATGCCGCAAACCGTAACTTTACAGAGAGAACAGACGACCGATGTGTATCACCATCTTGGAGAGCGTTTGAAGGAAACGTCGCCGGACACCTGCGGAATGATGTTCCTGTACAGCAGTGCGAACCCTCCGCAGCTGGAAGAGCGGGTTCGGGAGATTTTGCAGCATGGTTCCGGGCTCGACGACTATGAGGTGCTGAAGGATGCACAAACCCGGACGCTGGCGATTCTGCTGCCGGGTCTTACGCTGGATGCGGCCCATTACCAGGCGCTGCTGCTGAAGCAGCAGCTGCAGGAGACGGTGAAGGATGCTGACCCACGGATTACGCTGGCCGTATTCCCGGGGCAGGTCGAACCTACGCCTGGCGTTCTCAAACAGATGGCTGAGTCCACGAAGCTCAGCACATCGTCCGATATCCATATATTTACGAAAGAGGAGGCCGCGGAAGAGGCTGGAAGAATTCTGATCGTCGATAATGACGCTACCGTCCGCGAGTTTCTCCAAATTCGACTGAAAATGCAGGGGTACGAGACGCTGGCCGCCCATGACGGTACGTCCGCCCTGGAACTCATCGAGAAATGGGAGCCCGATCTGGTGCTGACGGAGCTCAACCTTTACGGGATTGACGGACTGCCGTTCATTCACCAAATTCAGCAGCTGCCGGTCGACCACACGCCGAAAATCGTCGTGCTGACCGAACAGCGTGTAGAACAGACAATCAGCCAGTGCTTTAAACACGGAGTAGATGACTATGTGACCAAGCCTTTCTCTCCGGTAGAGCTGGATGCCCGCATACATCGTTGCTTTCACTAAATCATCCGCTTTTCTTGAGCGTTACTTAGCAGCAGACCAAAACTTACATCTAATGGAGGTTGAGTGCTTGTGAATCACGAATATAAGCAGTTGTTGGAAGCCATTAAAACCAAAAAAGCCGTACTGGGCGTAGTAGGATTAGGATATGTAGGACTTCCGCTGGCCGTGGAAATGGTCAAGCAGGGCTTTACCGTTATCGGCATCGACGTGGATCCTGCGAAAATCGATAAAATCTACCAGGGCGAATCCTATATCACCGATATCTCTTCGGAAGACCTGGCCGCGGTCGTGGCGAGCGGACGCTTCAAGCCGACGACGGACTACAGCATGATTGCCGTCATCGACGCGCTCAGCATCTGCGTACCGACACCGCTCAGCGAGAACCAGGATCCGGATACGTCCTACATTACGAGCGTCGTGGATCAAATCAAGCTGCACATGAAAAAAGGCATGCTGATTACCCTGGAAAGCACCACTTACCCGGGTACGACCGAAGAGCTCATCCAGACGGAAATCGAAGCGCTCGGCTACAAGGTAGGCGAGGACTTCTTCCTTTGCTTCTCTCCAGAGCGTGTGGACCCTTCCAATGTCCGCTTTAACACCTTCAATACGCCAAAAGTTATCGGCGGTACGACTGAGGCCTGCCTGGAGCTGGGAACGGCGCTCTACTCCCAGTATGTGCAGACGGTGGTGCCCGTCACTTCGCCGAAAGTGGCTGAAATGTCCAAACTGCTGGAAAACACGTTCCGCAGCGTAAACATCGCCTTCATCAACGAAATGGCCATGATGTGCGACCGCATGGGCATCGACATTTGGGAGGTTATCGACGCGGCAGCGACCAAGCCGTTCGGCTTTATGCCATTCTACCCGGGTCCTGGCATCGGCGGACACTGCATTCCGCTCGATCCGATGTACCTGTCGTGGAAGGCGAAGGGCTTCCGCTTCTACAGCAAGTTTATCGAGCTGGCGCAGTCAACCAACGACAACATGCCGTATTACGTTATCGGCAAGACGTCGACGATTCTGAACGAATACGCGAAGTCCATCAAGAAATCGTCGATTCTCATCCTCGGCATGGCTTACAAGCCGGACATCAGCGACCTGCGCGAATCTCCGGGGCTTGAAGTCTACGAGCTGTTCAAAGAGAACGGCGCGAACGTGGAATACTACGATCCGTACGCTGTCAGCTTCCGCGACAAACACGGCGAGACCGTTCACAGCGTAGCCTACGATTCGGCGCAGTTTAAAAAATACGACTGCATGGTGCTGATCACCAACCACAGCGGACTCGACTACGGCGAAATCGCAGCGATGGGCGTGCCGATCATCGATACGCGCAATGCATTCAAAAACTACACCCTGCCTCATATTTATAAAATCGGACATTCGGTGCAGCACGTGGAAGAGCCGGATGTGGCGTTAATCGGGTAATAAAGGAGGGGATGGTTTGGGAGAGCTGCTCAAAAAAGCGAAAATCCCGGTGATCCTAGTCATCTGCGGCTTGCTGCTCCTGCCTCTCCTGTTAAAATCGTCAACGATGGAAGATCAAAAAGCGACCTGGCTGTGGGATACCGAGCTGATCAAGGATCCCGGCAAAATTATAGCATTCTGCAGGGAGCAAAACGTAGGCACGATCTTCCTTCAGGTTCAGAAAAAAGTAAGCGATGAGGACTACCGCCGCTTTATTGCGGCAGCCTATGAGGAAGGCATTGCCGTGCACGCGCTGGACGGGCAGCCCGATTGGGCCTATGAACGCCAGCGCAGGGAGGCGGATCAATTTCTGCAGTGGGTGTTTGACTACAATGCCAAGGCAGCCCCAAGCGAGAAGTTTGCCGGCATCCAGCTGGATGTGGAGCCCTATCAGTTAAGACGCTGGGGGAGGGATCAGGACGGCGTAGTCAGCGAATGGAGCAGCAATGTGGAGAAATGGGTAGCCCAGGGCAGGGAGAATGGCCTGTACATGAGTGCGGCCGTTCCCTTCTGGCTGGGCAACGTTCAAGCTGCAGACGGCAGCGGGAACTTCAGCCGGTGGATGATCAGCCAGTTTGATGCCGTCGCCGTCATGTCGTACCGGGACAGTGGACGGAAGATTTACGATTTGGCCCGCGAGCAGTTGGATGAAGCGGACCAGCTCGGTAAATCGGTATGGATCGGCATGGAGCTGGGAGACACCGAAGAAGGTTCGCACATCACGTTTTTTGGTAAGGCCGTGCCTGTGATGGAGGAAGAGATGAAGTCTGTGAACAGTCTGGGCGACAGCCATCCTTCCTTTGCCGGACTGGCGGTACACCATTATGAAATTTGGCAGGACAAAATCGCTTCGGCGGCTTCGGATGAGAAGCCCGAGAAGTCCAATCAGTAAAATGAAATCAGGCGTGCGAAGAGGGGGACCTTTCGCACGCCTTTTTTTCGCTTGGATGGAATGTCAGCTGACCGAGCACCGCATAAGATTGAACGCACATCGCATATCGAAATCAAAACCCCGCTTGGCGGGGGATTCACTTCAGGCGTCCGGCAGCCGGATGCCGAGATAGCGGCTGAGCACCAGGCCCGATTCCGCCTGCACGTACGTCCAGAGCATGGCGAACCGCCGCTGGTATCCGCGGCACAGGTACGACGCCTCAATGCCCTTGGCGGTACGCGTCTCCTCGTAAACCCGGACACCGCGGGCCTTCATCTCGCGGCGGATCGACGTCAGGCTCGCCATGATCTGATCCTGGATGGATGACAGGGCCCGGATATACAGCTGTGACATCTTCAGCGGAACGGTGCCGATGAGGCGAACGTCCTGCTCCAGCGCATCAAGCAAAACCACATGCAGCAGATAGGCTTTGACCAGACGGCTGTCTTCTTCCGAAGGGGCCGGAGGGGGGAGGGATGCTTTCATGAGGCATGGCACTTCCTTGCAGACAGTATAGGAACGTATGTTCTAATTATACTCATGTTATAGCAAAAGTATTCGGGAAGGCAATAACGAATTTATGGAAGCGGCCAGGACTTCGGCCCGGACGGGCGATTTTGGTATAATAAGAAAAGAAACGTCGATTGACGCACTTATAGAACACACAGCATACGACAACGCGCGACACACATCAAAGTTTTATCTTGCGACGATACCATGGTTAGCTTCGTCGATCGGCATTGGATCAAAGAAACTTGGAATCGCGGAACTTTAGGCTGGAGGAAGAATCATGTTTTTGAACAAAGGAGAAATATTATTCAGACAGGGGGACAGCGGGGAATTTTTATACCATATCAAGAGCGGCTTGTTCAAGGTAACAAGGCTTCATAAAAATGGGAACAGCGTTCTGTTTAACGTGCTTTATCCGGGGGAAACGGTGCCTCATCATTCGTTGATCACCCCGAAGGATATCCACGGAACGGCAACGGCCCTGATGCGCAGCGAAGTCGAGAAAATACCGGCGGAGGAATGGTACCGCGAGCTGAGCGAGCACCCGGAGAAGGCGCTTGAAATCGCCCTTCTGCTGCAGGAGAAGGTACGCTTTATGCAGCAGCGGATCGACCACCTTACCGTGGGGACTCCCGCGGAGCGGCTGGCGCTGCTGACCGATTGGCTAAACAGCTACGCCCATGGCATCCACTTTACCGAGCTGCTGACCCAGGAGGAGATCGGGCAGTTAATTGGAGTACGCAGGGAAACGATCAACCGGCTGCTCCGGGGGCATTAAACCGCGGCGCGGGGCTTGAAAAGTGCACTTATCGTCAGACCGTTATGCCATCATCCCGCCATATAGCCATCCCGTCATACACAAACGGTTAAACGGTACGAAACACGGTCCGGCAAACAAACAAAGGGCAGCCCCCCAGGTCCAGAGAACCTGAAGGGGCAGCCCCTTTTTACATTTCAGTAAATCGTATTGAACGGCATGAAATCGTATTGGCTGATCAGCGAACTGCATTGACCCATCTGTGCGTTATATTGGCCTTAAAATATCATTGTCTGATAGGCAAGTTATCCCGCCGCTGATAAGCTAACCGAGCTGATCCGCCAACGATATGTCAGTCGAGTTGACCTGCCGGGCCGAAAAATTCGTAATGGATCCGTTCGGCGGGGATTCCCAGCTCCTTAAGGGCGCTGTAGACGGTGCGCATGAACGGAACCGGGCCGCAGAAGTAAACATCAGCGTTTGGATCGACGATTTGCTGCAGCCATGCGGCATCGATATACCCGGTTTTATGGCAGCTGTCTCCCTCAAGCGGCGTCTCATAGCAGAGGTAGGAGGACATTTGCGGGTGCTCGGCTTCAAGGTTGGCGATATGCTCCTTCATCGCATGATGGCTTCCGTTAATGGCCGCATGAACATATGCGACTTTACGGGCTGGCTGTTCTTTCAGCAGCGTCTCCAGCATGCTGACCATTGGCGTCAGGCCGACTCCACCGCTGATCAGCACGACAGGGATGTCATGGGTCTGATCCAGCGTAAACGTGCCCGCCGGCGCACTGATCTCGAGGACGCTGCCTTCTTGGGCATTCACGTGCAAATCGTTGGAGACGATGCCTGCCGGTTTGCCTGGCGCGGCATCCTCGCGGCGCACCGAAATCCGGTAGGAAGAACCGCCCGGTGCGGCGGACAAGCTGTAGTGGCGGATCTGCGTATACGGCTGGCCTTCAGGCTGGACGCGGACGGTGATGTATTGTCCCGGCAAATAAGAGGCGATGGGACCGCCGTCCTGCGGTTTTAAATAGAAGGAAGTGATCACTTCGCTCTCCTTCACTCTCCGTTCCACGACGAATGGGCGGAAGCCGGACCAGCCTCCCGGTGCGGCTTCAGCTTCCTTGTACATTTCCGCTTCCACGCTGATAAATGCGTCTGCGATGACGCCGTAAGCTTCTTTCCAGGCTCCGAGAATTTCCGGCGTGGCCGCATCGCCAAGAACTTCCTTGATGGCGCCGAGCAAATACTGCCCGACGATCGGGTAGTGTTCCGGCTTGATTTGCAGCGCCCGGTGTTTCTGCCCGATCTGCTTGACGGCTGGAATGATATCCTCGAGGTGATCGATATGGGCGGCAGCGGCATAGACGGCACCCGCCAGGGCCGCCGACTGCCGTCCTTGGCGCTGATTGGCATGGTTGAATATGTTCAGAAGCTCCGGATGATCCTTGAAGAGATTGTTATAAAAGACGGATGTAATGGACTGTCCGTGTACTTCCAGTACCGGAACGGTCGATTTGATCGTATCAATGGTTTGTTGGCTCAGCATAAAAGGTTCCTTCTTTCAACGTAATATTTAACGGTTTCATAAGTTAAGTATAGAAAAGCCGCATACCCTTTATTGTGATTTCAGTCACATAAATAATTGACATTGTGTGAACTTGAAATTACGTTCTGGAAGACATGATCCGACGGAAAAGGGCATAGGATATGACACGGTATCACGGTATCATTCCTGAAATCTGGATGACAGTGCCTGCGGCATAGAAGCCCTTCTTTTAGATATAAGAAACTATAAGCTTCGGAGGCTGGTTTCCTTATATCGCAAGAAAAACTACCATATTAAAAAGCAGTCTGGCTTCATAGAATGCACGACAATAGACGTATTCTAACGCATTCTCCGCAGCAAGCTGTTTAGCAGGCAGTGCAACTGTGGTATAATAAGTATAGAAGTTATCAAACAAAAGAAAGGATCAGGATACCATGTGTCCCCGAAGGAACATTCCCCAAAGGACGATTTGGAAACGTTATGATCTCTCTTACACTTAGCTTCCATCGTAGAGAACAAGCGCCCGGATATTGGGTTGTGACAAACTTCTCGCGAAAGAAGGAAGCTTAAGATGCGAAGGACTCGGTCCTACAGGTTTCTTCCCGCGGAAGTTAGTCGCGTCCCTGACCAACTAACTACGATGAGGGGTAACCTGTATGAGGAAGAAAGACCATGTAATTTCAATGCTTCGACCAATCGCTATTATGATGTTAGGTACTTTTTTACTGGCTTTTACGTATTATCACATTAATTTTCAGAATCATCTATCCGAGGGCGGCTTTGTTGGACTGTCGCTGCTCGGCAAGTACGCATTCGGATTTGACCCGGCAGTGACCGTGCTGATCCTGGATATTCCGGTGATCCTGGTGGCGCTGCTGCTGAATGGACGCAAATTTATTGTGAACACGCTTGTGGCGACCGTTTCGTTTTCCGTTTTTTACGATCTGATGGAACGCTACTCTGCGCTTGACATCAATCTTCACGGCAACCTGCTGCTTGCAGCGCTGCTGTCAGGCGTCTTGTCCGGCTTTGCAACCGGACTGGTGCTGCGGTTTGGAGGAGCGACAGGCGGCGACGATATCGTGTCTCTGCTGCTCAGCCGTCTCACCGGCCTTAAAGTCGGCACCGTATTTATTCTGCTCGATGCGGTCGTCCTGCTGGTGTCCCTGTTTTATCTGCCTCTCCAGGAAACGTTGTTTACGATTTTGGCCGTAAGCATTGCAGGGAAAATGATCACTTATACGGTCTCGTTTCGTGCGCATCGTACCTCGCCGGCAGCGGGAGATGCCGCACCTAAAATGTCCGCGGGACAGAAACAGCCTGCAGCCAAACCCGTTCACAAAGTTCGGAGTGTCCACTGATAGATAACCGCCTGGTTCCTGAGGGAATCAGGCGGTTTGCTGTTTACGGCAGGGTGGGGCAACGTAAGAAGCCTCCCGCCAAAACATATCAAGAATACTTCGCTCAATTTTGCCGTCCTTGCATGAATGATGGCATGAACAGGATCACGAATAACTTCGATTGCTCTCGATTTTGCCGTCTTTACCATGAACGATGGCATGGACATCGTGCTTCTCGGCGTAGTCTTCCGCTTCATCCATAGCTTCCTTCTTCGATCCAAAAGTCGACAAAGGCTTGGCTTTGCCTTCCACCTTGAGCGCCCATCCGTCCTCATGGGTTACGACATGGACGTCGGCATCGCCGCTCTGGCCTCTGCGGGACCGGGAAGACTTGCCTGACTGCTCGTCCCGCTCGTCATCCGAATGGCCGGACGTATGCTGTGATTGCCCATCTTCACCGGCCGGATGATCCTCATTCCACTTTTCCGCCTGCGCCGTGCCGATGGCAATGGCGCGTCCTTCCTCATAGCCTTCCTCGAGCAGCGCGTTGGCGATTTCGACCGCCTTATTCCGCACACGGGGCTCCAAGTTTTTCATAGATACAGGGTAATCATGCTTATTCCAAGGCATTATCCATCCCTCCAAACCAGTTCTCGTTTACCCCTATATTACCCGGCGTCGCGTAAATCAAACGATGGTCATCCGCCTGTTATGCCGAATTTCCAGATGCTGCGCAGCCTGTTTCAAGGCCGAATGCCCAGACGCCTGATGGTGATCAATATGGCTGTGACGGCCATATATACCGTCGGTGTGCTGCCCGCGCTGTATGCCGCTTATCTGTGGCCGGATTCCCGGCTGACGGCATCGACCTCCTCCGGTCTGATCAACGGGGTGGCGACGATTCTGCTGACGCTGCTCGTCGATCCGCGGATCGCTCTGCTGTCGGATCGGACCTTGCGTGGAGAGTCGCGTCTGGGACGGATGAATCAGGTGCTCGGCCTGATGCTCGTATCCCGCTGCGCCGGGACGATCGCGGCCCAGCTTTTGCTCGTTCCCTGCGCGTTCTGGATCGGTTGGCTTATCTCCGGCTGATCTGGAGCGACGGAGCAAGGGTACGGCAATAAAAAAGGTAAGGCAGCAAGCCTTACCTTTTTTTATATGAAAGAACGATCACCAGTGCCTGTCAGCCGCTGCTCTCGCATAGAACGGCATCGCCGTTTATTCAAACAGCACTTTATATTCGGAGTATCCTTCCTTATCCAGGTCTTCCTTCGGAATAAAGCGAAGCGCTGCAGAGTTGATGCAGTAGCGCAGGCCGTTCGGCCCCGGTCCGTCGTCAAATACATGGCCCAGATGCGAGTCCGAGCCTTTGCTGCGCACCTCGGTCCGCACCATCATATGGCTCATGTCCAGCTTCTCCTTGATGGAGTAGTCCCGGATCGGCCGGGTAAAGCTCGGCCAGCCGCAGCCGGAATCATATTTGTCCGTAGAGCTGAACAGCGGCTCACCGGACACGATGTCGACGTAAATACCGTCGCCATGATGATCCCAGAATTCATTTTGGAACGGCCGCTCCGTGGCATTGTTCTGGGTAACTTCGTATTGAATCGGCGTCAGGCGCTGTTTCAGTTCTTCCTTGTTTTTCTCAGGAGTCCAGTGCTTCTCCAGGAAGTCATCGCGGCCTGATCCTTTCCGGTACCGTTTGTAATGTCCCGGGTTTTTCTTGTGGTAATCCTGGTGGTACTCTTCCGCTTCATAGAACGGGGCGGCAGGCAAAATCGGCGTCACGATCGGCTTGTCAAAGCGACCGCTTCTTTCGAGCGCCTGCTTGGATGCTTCGGCCTTCTCACGCTGCTCCTCGCTGTGATAAAAAATAGCGGTCTGGTAGGATGAGCCGCGATCGTAGAACTGCCCGCCCGCATCGGTCGGATCGATCTGCTGCCAGAACAGCTCCAGCAGCTTTTCATAAGGAAAAATGTCCGGATTGAACGTAATCTGCACTGCTTCCACATGCCCCGTCGTTTCAGAGCATACTTCCTCGTAAGTCGGGTTCGGCTTATGGCCGCCGGTGTACCCGGACACGATGCGGACGATGCCTGGCAGCTCTTCAAACGGGGTTACCATGCACCAAAAGCATCCACCCGCAAAAGTGGCTTTATGTTCAACTGGTTGTACGTCGCTCATGATATCACTCCGTTTCTTTCAAATCGTAAGTAAGGTGTACAACTCCATTATAATCCATCCGCGCAAGGGAACCAAGGAGCCCGGTTATTTCGGTCTCATTCGGGAGAGGCGGCGGTACATTACCGCGATCAGCCCGAGCAAAAGGACATAAGCGGCAGCTGCAGCGGCGGAGATCCACGGATGTGCGGACAGATTGCCGCCCAGGTAGGCATACAGCAGGATGCCCGGCACCTTGCCAATCCCGGAAGCGGCGGTGTAGCTCCAGAAGGGAAGCGCCGCGGCCCCGGCGAATATGTTGACCGCCATCTGCGGAACGATCGGTATGACCCGCGCGGCGGCTATACTGACAAAAGGATGCGTTTCAATAAATGTGGTAAAGGTCTGCAGCGACTTGATCCGTTCCAGATACTGCCTGCCACGGTCCCGAAACAAGTAGCGGACGAGCCCGTACAGAATCGTGGCCGCCAGCATCGTTCCGATCCAGGCGACGACCGCCGCCCACAGGGTACCGTAGGCGTAGCCGAGCGCCGCGATGACCAGCTTATAGGGAACGACAGGGAACAGGGCGACCAAGGCGGCTATTCCGACCAGCAGAAGGAATGACGGCCTTTCGCTAAGCGCCGCCATGATCGCGTCCCGGTACAGGAAGGCCCAAACGAGCAGTAGGATGTACAAGAGGGGCAGCAGCCATTTTTTCATCGTGATTTCCTTTCCACTTAGCCTATAATCTCCATCATACCAAAAATTAATGAATAAAAATTATAGTAATTGCATTAGAGTTTTGCTATAATGGTTCCAACAAGTGAATAGTTCCCAAAGGGGAGTAGCTCATGCAATAAAGTCGTCACTACGGGATCGGTATCCCCGGCTTTATTGGCAACGATTATGTTGTTTTGCGAGACCTTTGCCTGATTTTTCATTAGGTAAAGGTCTTTTTTGGTGGGCAAAAAGCGCCATTTTACCTAATGAAGGTAAGGGGCGCTTTTTTTAGTGCGGCGACTAATCATTTCACTCAAACACAGAAAGGTGGAAATCGTATGGAATTGTTTACTATGGCATTTTGGGCAGCGCTTATGTCCATCGTCATCATTGACCTGGTTCTTGCCGGCGATAACGCCATTGTAATCGGGCTCGCCGCACGGAACGTCAAAAAAGAAGACCAGAAAAAAGTCATTATTTGGGGGACCGTCGGTGCCGTCATCATCCGGGTCATCGCCACGCTGCTGGTCGTACAGCTGCTGCTGATCCCGGGACTGCGGCTTGTCGGGGGAATCGCGCTCGTATGGATCGCGTATAAGCTGCTGATAGATGAGAAAAAGCACGACATTTCGGCAGGAAATCAATTGTGGGCGGCCATCCGCACGATCATTATCGCCGATGCCATGATGGGGCTCGATAACGTGCTGGCGGTAGCCGGAGCGGCTCATGGAGACTTCCTGCTCGTCATTATCGGCCTGGCAATTTCGGTGCCGATCATGGTATGGGGCAGCACGATCATTCTGAAGCTGACGGAACGCTTCCCGGTCATTATTACGATCGGCGCGGCGGTACTGGCCTGGACGGCATCCAAAATGCTGGTGGAGGAGCCGCTCATTCACGACTGGTTTGCCAGCCCGGTCCTGAAGTACGGGTTTGAAATTGTAATCATTGCCGCCGTCGTCGTAGCGGGACTGCTGACCAAAAAGAAGAAGCAGAAGGAAAACCGGGCGGTAGAGTCGCTGTAAACGTCTTAAAAATACCGGCCAAACACGGTATAATGGGTATCTGTCCGGCATGTCCGGAAGGTACGTTGGATTGGAGAAAGGTGGACCCTAGGCATGAATGTAATAAATCGTAAGCGGAAGGTTGCGCTGGCGGGGCTCGGCGATATCGCCCACAAGGTATATCTTCCGCTGCTGGCCCACCATGAGAAGGTGGAGGTCGCCGGGGTGATGAGCCGCTCCGAAGCTACGGTGCAGCGCGTGACGCAGACTTACCGGTTTCCTCAAGGGACGACCGACCTGGAAGAATTGCTGTCATGGGACCTGGATGCCGTTTTTGTCCACAGCCCGACAGACACCCATTATGACGTGGTCAAAGCCTGTTTGGAACGCGGGGTATCCGTCTATGTCGACAAGCCGCTGACGACGGATCTCGCCAAGTCCAGGGAACTGGCCGCTCTGGCTTCAAAGCAAGGCTTGCTGCTTGCGGTAGGCTTTAACCGCCGGTTTGCCCCATTGTATATGCGGGCAAAGGCATGGATTGAAGAGACCGGCGGATTTGTTCAAGCCGCTGCCACCAAGCACCGGACCACCCTGCAGAAAGGGAGCAGCAGCGACACGATTTACGACGATCTGATCCATATGCTGGACCTGCTGCTCTGGCTGGGCGGAAAGGATTACGAGCTGCTTCATCACCATCTAAGCGAGGATGAACAGGGCCGGCTGCTGCACACCTCCGGCGAGCTTGGCTTCGGCCGAAATGCCACGGGAAGGTACAGTATGGTCCGGCAAGCCGGAACGGATGTAGAGAAGCTCGAGCTTCACGGAAGCGGCCGGTCGGCGGAAGTCGTTAATCTGGAGCATGCGGTTCTGTGCGGGCAGGGAAGGCTGCCCGAGACATGCGAATTCGGAAGCTGGGATTCGATCCTGCATAGGCGAGGCTTCAGCGGGGCCGTGGACCATTTTCTGGAGCATCTCGCTTCTCCGGAAGACTGCACCATTCGCGCCGAGCGGGTCATGCGCAGCCATGAGCTGGCATCGAGGCTGGCGGAGCAGAAGAAGGGGGGGACTGACAATGGATGAACGGCAGAAGTCGCTGGAAGAAGGCATCGTGGAAAGCTACCGGCAGGATGAGGATATGATGATCCTGGTTTTTGCCCAGTGGTGCGTCAATCACGGATTGGACCCCCTGGAGCTGTACCGGCAGGCATATCCGCAGCAGGGGGACAACGAGCGCCTGCAGCGGGTGCTGGACCTGACTGTACCTAAAGAGGAGGCCGGCCCGATTCCGGACGATACCGTGCTTGGTGTTCTGTCCCTGTTCGGCAACGAAGACTTGGCGTTTGTCGTATCTGAAACGATCGCGGCGAGAGCCAAAAAATAAGCAATTTTTGCTGTGGCATCGAATGATAAAGCAGTCCAGAAGCCATGCCCCGTATCGGGGGCATGGCTTCTTTGCTCATAGGGCGGGAGAGCTTATTTGCGGCCGATATAGCCCGCGGAATGCTTCAAGCGCGTTTTTCACCGCGTTCAAATATTGGTAGCCGTGATGCCGGTCCGGTTCAAGGTAAGCTCCTTCCGCCCATTCGTTCCAGGCGTTGATAAACAGAGACTCGCTGCGGTACAGCCGGCTTGCCCTTTCGATCTGCCTTGCCAGATACCAGCCGAACTTGCGCGGAGATGCTGCGGCTGGCAGCGTGAAAAAACCGGCGCTTATCCGCGCCGGCTTCAGCCTGTCTTATCCGATGTTTTAGTTCGGCGAACGGACGCCGATCCCGGTCTGGATCTGCTCCCTGTTCTCCATGCGGTACTCCTTGGGCGACTTGCCGAACCGGGACCGGAACACCCGGTGGAAATACGTATAACTGCCGAATCCCGACGTTTCCGCAATGTCTTCGAGCGACATCGGACTAAACACGATCCGCTCACGGGCCATTTCCAGCCGGACATCCAGCGTATACTGCATAATGCTTGTCCCGAAGGCCTCCTTAAACAGATGGACCGCCCTGGAGACGCTGATGCCGACATGCGAAGCGACATCCTCCAGCTTGAAGGACAACGAGGCGTGTTCTTCAATAAAATGCTTCATGCGGTAAGCCAAGTACGTTCTCGGGGTCGTGGAGGGATGCTCGCTCAGGAGGCGGTCCGTTTCGAGGCATAAAATCCGCATATAGTATCCGGATATTTCGGGATACGGATTGGACATTCTCCGCTGCTCCAGCACGATTTGGCGGAACAGGCTGAGCAGGCTCTCGTTAAGAGGGACGCGGATGCGCGTCGGCCGTTTCTGCTTGGCCCACCACTGGTCGATCCACTCACCGCCGAAAAAAATATGATAGTCGCCGCTTTCCACGGCAAGCTCGCCTTGAGCGTTCGGCTCCTCACCGATCAACAGCTCGTAAGGCTCGTCAGGAGAATAAATCAAGAGATCGCCCGACTCCACGGGAACGAGCTCACCGTCCACCAGTGCGCGGCATCTGCCGTCGGTCTGCAGACGCATGAGGTAATTTTTAACTCCGTCCATCTCGCTCATGTAGAACGGTTTATGATGAAATGAAAATCCTGCTGTATAAATGTGGACTGAATCTTGGGTGGACATGGTATGACTCCCTTTGCAATCAAAAAAATAATGACCAGATTGTTCATGTTTCGATCATATTATTCATTTTAATATAAATAAATTCGGAATACCATGTTACTAGATTGTTGAATACGCATTCCGCATCGTAAGGAGTGACTTTCGTGGAAAACAAAATGAAAGCCGGCATTATCGGCTGCGGCAACATCAGTGCCATTTACCTGGAGAATTTAAAGAAAAGCCCGGTCGTTGAAGTGGTGGCGGTTGCCGACCTGGTGACTGAACGCGCCCAGGCGCGGGCTGAAGAGTTTGGGATTGCAAACGCATACACCGTGGATGAGCTGCTGGGGGATAAGGAAATTGAGCTCGTCATCAACCTGACGATTCCCGGCAGCCATGCCTCCATCGATTTGGCGGCGCTTGAAGCCGGCAAGCATGTATACGCGGAGAAGCCGCTGGCAACCTCGCTGCCGGACGGCAAGCGCGTGGTTGAACTGGCGGAGCAGAAAGGCCTGCGCGCCGGAAGCGCGCCGGATACGTTCCTTGGATCAGGCGTGCAGACCGCCAAAGCGGCGATCGATGCCGGGAGGATCGGTATACCCGTGGCGGCAACCGCATTTATGATGGGCGGCGGCCCGGAGGGCTGGCATCCGGACCCTGAATTTTTCTACGCGCCGGGCGGCGGTCCGATGCTGGACATGGGTCCGTATTACCTGACGGCGCTGGTAGAGCTGCTTGGCTCGATCCGCCGGATCAGCGCCTCGGTGGGTGCCCAGATTCCGGTGCGGACGATCGGCTCGGGGCCTAAGAGCGGCCAGCAGATTCAAGTGCAGACACCGACCCATCTGGCAGGCACCATCGATTTTAAACAAGGCGCCATCGCCACGATGATTACCAGCTTTGATGTTAAAGCTGGGGCCAATCTGCCGTGGATTGAAATTTACGGTACGGAAGGAACGCTCAGTCTGCCGGATCCGAACTTCTTTAACGGCGACGTCAAGCTTCGCCGCAGCGGTTCCAGCGACTGGGAGGTGCTGACGCCCATATTTGAGAGCACCCAGAATGAACGCGGCCGCGGCGTAAACGACATGGTCGAAGCGATCCGCTCGGGGCGGAAGCACCGGGCCAACGGCAATCTGGCTTACCACGTGCTGGAAGCCATGTATGCCTTTGAAGAGTCTTCCATTAGCGGCAGCCATGTCGTACTTGCGAGCAGCCATGAATGACGGTCATCTTCACGAGATGACAATAAGCGAACACAGGGGTGAACCAATATGTTGAAGCTTGGACTGCAGTTATATACGGTTCGTGATGAAATGGAAAAGGATTTTGAGGGTACGTTGAAGAAAGTAGCAGAGCTGGGTTATCAGGGCGTGGAATTCCACACCTTCTTCGGACGCTCCAGCGCCGAGGTCAAGAAGCTGCTGGACGAGAACGGTCTGGTCGCCATCGGGACCCATACGCCGTACGACCGGATGCAGAACGCACTGGACGAGGAAATCGCCTATAACAAGGAGATCGGCAACAGCAGCCTGATCGTTCCTTACCTTGGCGAGGAGCAGCGCAAGTGGGACGAGGTGTTTGACAACCTGAAGCGTATCGGCGAGAAATGCGCCGCTCAGGGAGCGACCTTGCTGTATCATAACCACGATTTTGAATTTACGGAAACGCGCGGCGAGGAAACGGTGTTCGACGCGATGTATGAAGCGGTGCCCGCCGACCTGCTGAAGGTCGAGCTGGATACGTGCTGGGTATATTTTGCCGGCTACGATCCGGTGGAGTACATCGAGAAGTATGCGGGACGCCTTCCGATTGTGCACTGGAAGGACGTAAAGCGGAAAGAAGACGGCACACCGCAGACGGTCGAGCTCGGCGCAGGCGAAGTCAACCTGGAAGCCGTAGCCGAGGCAGCGGATCAAGCCGGCGTGGAATGGATCGTTGTGGAGCAGGATTTCTGTGAAAGACCACCGCTCGAAAGCATTGCAGCCAGCATGGAATGGATCAAATCTTATGCCAGAAACGGAGGACCCGTGAATGTCTAGCTCAAGCAAAACCCTAAGAATCGGCATTATCGGCTGTGGAGGAATCGCCAACGGCAAGCATATGCCGAGTCTCAAGAAGCAGCCCCAGGCGGAAATGGTTGCGTTCTGCGATATCGTGCAGGAGCGCGCCGAGAAGGCCGCTGCCGAGTTCGGCGCAGAAGGCGCCAAAGTGTATACGGATTTCCGCGAACTGCTGAAGGACGCAAGCATCGACGTCATTCATGTATGTACGCCGAATGATTCCCACTCCGTCATTTCGGTGGCGGCGCTGGAAGCCGGCAAGCATGTCATGTGCGAAAAGCCGATGGCCAAGACGGCCGCCGAGGCCAAAGAGATGGTGGACGCCGCCAAGCGCACAGGCAAGAAGCTGACGATCGGCTACCAGAATCGTTTCCGCAACGACAGCCAATACTTGAAGGAATTGTGCGAGAACGGGGAGCTCGGCGACATTTATTACGGCAAAGCGCTGGCCATCCGCCGCCGTGCCGTTCCGACCTGGGGCGTGTTCCTTGACGAGGAAAAGCAAGGCGGGGGGCCGCTGATCGATATCGGCACCCACGCGCTCGACCTGACGCTCTGGCTGATGGACAACTATCAGCCGAAGAGCGTGCTCGGGAGCACTTTCCACAAGCTGGGTCATAAAGAGAATGCGGCCAATGCCTTCGGCCCGTGGAATCCGGAAGAATTCAAGGTAGAGGATTCCGCATTCGGTTTCATTACGATGCAGAACGGCGCAACCATCGTTCTGGAGTCCAGCTGGGCGCTGAACGTCGTGGAAACCGGGGAAGCGAAAACGGTTCTTGCCGGGACGGAAGGCGGGGCTGACATGAAGGACGGCCTGCGCATCAATGGCGAGAAAATGAGCCGCCTCTATGAAACCACGGTGGATCTGAACGCCGGCGGCGTAGCCTTCTACTCCGGATCGGCAGAGACCGATGCCGACAAGGAGCAGCGCCAGTGGCTCGAAGCCATCCTGGAAGATAAAGATCCGGTTGTCAAACCGGAGCAGGCATATGTGGTCACGCAGATTCTGGAAGCCATTTACGAGTCTGCCAAAACGGGCAAAGCCGTTTATTTTGAGGAATAGTCATCCTTTGCATAGAAGCAATTATTTATAGCTACGATAACCAAGAATGAGGAGGAGTACACTTGAAACTGGGAGTATTTATGGTATTGTTTGGTGGACGCAAACTGGAGGACGCTTTGGATTATGTCGTCTCCAAAGGATTGAAGGCTGTTGAAATCGGAACTGGGGGCAATCCCGGCAACACGCACTGCAAGCCGGCGGAGCTGCTGAAGGACGAAGCCGCATTAAAGCAGTTCAAGGATGCGATCGAATCCCGCGGCCTGACGATCAGCTCGCTGAGCTGCCATGGCAACCCGCTGCATCCGCAGAAGCATCTGGCTCAAGCCGACCACGAGGATTTCGTAAACTCGGTGCTGCTGGCTGAGAAATTGGGCGTTGAAGTGGTAACCACGTTCTCCGGATGCCCTGGCGACCATGAGGATGCCAAATATCCGAACTGGCCGGTTGCGCCTTGGCCAAACGATTACCAGGAAGTGCTCGCATGGCAGTGGGAGAACAAAGTCATCCCTTACTGGACCGAACAAGCGAAGTTTGCCAAAGAGCATAACGTAAAAATCGCGCTGGAGCTCCACGGCGGATTCTCGGTGCACACGCCTGCGACGCTGCTCCGCCTGCGTGAAGCGGCCGGCGAAACGATCGGCGCCAACCTGGATCCGAGCCACATGTGGTGGCAGGGCATCGATCCGGTGCAGGCGATCCACATTTTGGGCCGTGAAGGTGCGATCCATCACTTCCACGCGAAGGATACCGTTATCGATCCGATCAACGTCAACAAATACGGCCTGACCGATATGCAGTCCTACACGAACATGCTGGACCGCGCTTGGCAGTTCCGCAGCGTAGGCTACGGCCACGACGTGAAAACATGGGCTGACATTATCAGCGCACTGCGCCTCGTCGGCTATGATTATGTTGTCAGCATCGAGCATGAAGACGGCCTGATGTCTGTTGAAGAAGGCTTCTCCAAAGCCGTTCAAAACCTGCAGCAAGTACTTATCGAAGAGCCACTCGGCGAGATGTGGTGGGTCTAGGGGGATAAATCAGTGATTAATGTAACCATTTGGAACGAATTCGTTCATGAAAATATTCACGACGAAGTGAAGGCAGTCTATCCGGAAGGCATTCATGCCGCGCTGGCAGCGGGGCTGGACGGCAACGGCTTTGCGATTACAACGGCGACGCTGGACCAGCCGGAGCATGGTTTGACCGAAGAAGTGCTGAATGCCACAGACGTGCTTGTATGGTGGGGCCATATGGCCCACGACCAAGTCAGCGACGAGGTGGTGGCGCGTGTCGTAAAACGCGTGCTTGGCGGCATGGGCCTCATCGTGCTGCACTCCGGCCATTTCTCCAAACCGTTTAAAGCGTTGATGGGAACCTCCTGCGATCTCAAATGGAGAGAAGCCGGAGAGCAGGAAATCATTTGGAACGTGAACCCGTCCCATCCGATTTCCATGGGCATTGACGCCAAGATTATCCTCGAGCATGAGGAAATGTACGGCGAATTTTTCGATATTCCGGCTCCGGATGAGCTCGTGTTTATTAGTAATTTCGAAGGCGGCGAAGTGTTCAGAAGCGGGTGCACCTTCCGCAGAGGCCAAGGGAAGATCTTCTATTTCCGTCCGGGCCATGAGACGTTCCCGACTTATTACCAGCCGGAAATTCTGAAAGTCATCGCCAACGCGATCAACTGGGCGTATCCTCTCCAAACTTCGGCTCCGGTATTCGGCAACATGCAGCCGGTCAGAGAGCTGAAGCCGGCGGCAGTATTGTAAGTATTCGCAAGGCACAGCAGCCAAAAGCGGCGGTTCAACCGCCGCTTTTTTTTTGCTTGTTTGCAGAGCATGCATGATTTTCGGACTGTCTGCAAATTAGTGGATCAGTATGGGACCAGCAAGGAATCGGGAGTCTCGTTTTGAAAGGGAATGAACATTTGTGGAGCTTTCCAGCGGTTGTCTTGTTTCATTTTGCACAAAAATGTGTTAAAATGAAATGTACTAACTTAATGTAAGCGTTCATGAGACGTAACTGTTTACATGGATTCTGTAAAGAGGTGAAGATCATGAATCAACAACAATTTAGCATGTGTCCGCGATTCGAAAATGCTTTCTCCATACTAGGAAAACGCTGGAACGGCTTGATCGTTTTTTCCCTGATGGATGGTCCGAAACGGTTCAAGGATATATCGAATTTGATCCCTTCGATGAGTGATAAGATGCTGTCCGAACGCATGAAAGACTTGGAAACCGAAGGCATTCTGGTTCGGCACGTTTATCCGGAAACGCCTGTCCGTATCGAATATGAGCTGACGGATAAAGGCCGGGCGCTGCGTCCCGTTATGGAGCAGGTTCAAGAGTGGGCAGAGCAGTGGGTTGAGCTGTAAAACCGTCCGAAAAGTACGGTTCTACGGGAACCCGTTAACGACAAACCTTCCTTCCATTAAGGAGGGTTTTTGTTAATTATAGGAAAAGACTTGCACCAAATGACGGAGTCTGTAGTATAATTGGTAAAAAACTGCCTTTTCGGCGTATAAGGAGGCGGATGACGATGAGGAAGATCATACTCTCCCAGGGATTAGGGTACGGCAAGGACGATGTACACGAGCTTGAAAGCGCTTCGGTCAAGGTTCGGGGCATTTACGACAAGACGCTCAGCATGCTGTGCCGGTATTGGCCGGAATCGATTTGGAAACGCTGGACCATAGACAGGCCTGCTCAGGTGTCGCCTGCCGACGAAGACAAAGACAAGAGCAGTATGATTTTTCAGAAATGGATTCAAGGCCCTACGGGCTGGAAATGCATCGGGTGTGAGCGGCATAATGTCGAGAGCCTTGAAGCGAACCCTACCTCAGACGGAACCTCCAAGCATGAATACATCTTTCACAACGGTCGGGTGCAGAGCATGCTGCTGCAGGTCATCATCTGGTCTCAGTACGAAGAAATCACCATGTTCCACCCCTTTCTCGGCGACACTCCTTTTTTCACAGAAGAAGAACTGGAGGTCATCTCCACTTATTTTGTGCCTACCTATGTTCATGAAGCCCCTCTGATCCAGCTTGGCAAAAGTTACAAGAAGCACAACGCGAAATTTCCGATCTACCAGGAATATATATCGGCTCCGCCGCTGATGCTGCAGTTTGGGGGCGAGGTGCTGGAAGGCACGTGGATGACAGGCGTATACGTGGATCAGGCGAATTTTCTCGGTTTGGGCCCTTATTTGAAAAATACCGATGGTACCCGGACGTTTATGGAGCCTCTGATCGATTAAAGGAAGGATCTGCCGGAATGCGCGGATTATGCGGACCCGGCTCGTATATGGTAAAATAGAGTCCTCAGGGGAGGGCTCTATTTGCGTTTTGGAAGAGTCCTGCGAATTGCGGAAACAAAGGTGGTTATTCGATGAGGAAGCCGGTTCTACAAGCTGCATTCATCATGTTGATCATAACAACGCTGCTGCTGACAGGCTGTAAACAAGCCGACCAGGAGGAGGCATCGGCTAACGTTTATTCGAATGACGTCAATGGGGAAGTCTCTCTCTCGGAAAAAGACGGTTTCTTCTCATCGGCGGTCATCCAAAATTTACAACAATATTTGCAACAGGGCGTGACGGTCCGGGAAGGGCTAAAGAGAAGCGGCATTGTCGGTTTCAGCGACAACGGCAGCGTCCTGACGATCAGCCAGGTGTCCCTGGATCCGTTATTTGAGTGGGCATTTGAAATCAATGGCAAGAAGCTGGGCAAGGATAACCTCGACACCGTGCTGCAGGAGCATGACGAAATTTCCATCAACATTCAGTACACCGATCCTAAAAAGGACGGAAAAGAAGCGAAGGCTCCCGAATTTGCGGTGCTGAAACTGGACGGCGGGTCGATGAAGCCTGATATGACACATTCCTACGTATATCCGTACACCGCGAATCAAAGCGTTCGGGACGTCTTGGCTTACAGCGGCTTCGTCAAGCTGACGGATAATAAAATGTACGTGGACACCGTTCAGGGATACAGTCCCAAATCGGTGGAGAAGTGGGTCGTCAAGGTGAACGGGAAGGAACTGGTGGATAGCGGTTTGGAAATGAAGCTGACACCGCAGGACGAAGTGGAAATCAGGCTGGAGCGGGCAAGCGTATGATGGACAAGCTGAACCAGGCTGACATCTAATTTGATATGAACGCCTAGGTTTAATGATACATGTCGTGTGTAGAAGGAAGGGTAACCCATGTGGATGAATGAGAAGATCAAGGCGTCAGAAGTGGAATTAACCGGCTTGAACGGCGAGGATATCGGGATCCTCCCGACTAAGGAAGCATTGGCCATGGCCCGCAGGCTGAAAGTGGACCTCGTCTGCACGTCGCTGATGAGCAGTCCGCCGCCGTGCCGGCTGGTGGCTGCCGCCGACGCCAAGAAGGAAGCCCAGGAAGCCAAAGCCAAATCTCCCGACCGGGTGGTAAAGGTGAAGGAGATCCGGCTGACCCCAAACATCGAGGAGCATGATCTGGACACCAAAAAGCAGCAGGCTGCGCGAATATTAAAGGCGGGAAATGCGGTCATGCTGGTGGTCCGGGTGCAAGGCAAGGAGGGCGCCGCCGCCAAAGCTTTGCTGGAGGACCTCATTCGGGAATTGAAGGAGTGGGGCCGCGCCAAAACAGGGATCCAAGTGAGCGGCAAGCAGGCTGCCGTACAGATCGATCCGGTCGCATAACAAGAGGACAAAAGCCCCCGGGCGCCGATAAATTCAGGCACCCAGGGGCTTTTCTGCGGTTCGGTCTAGTCTATAAGCGATCTCCAGCCGTCGAGGTCGTGAACGGACACCCCTGCGAATGAGGCGTTGACCTGAGCCATCTCCTGCAGCTTGCCCAGCTGGGAATCCATATAGGCTTTTCCTTCCTCATAGAAGGTAATAAATTCGCCTTCGCTGCTCGGCTTCGTTTCGACGGAAGCAAAGGCCGGCTTGCCGAGATAGTTTGCCTCTTCCAGTTCGCGTTTGGCGGTGCTGTAGATGCCGTCAGCGGTATCCCGGTAGGACATGATCGCAACCGCGTCATATTGGCTGATCATGAAGCGGCTCAGCGTGCTTGTTCCGTCCGCTGTCGTATAGTTGCAGAGCCAAAACGGAATATCGGCGGCAACTGGCAAATTCATTTCACGCACATTATCGGTTAAATACCGGACGTTCTCCTGCCATTGGCGGATGACCGAGGTCTGGTCCGACTTCCATTGAGGCAGCACGTGGGGTTCAATATCGACATGAACGCCCTGGAACTTCTCGTCCTCTGCAGCGCCGTTCTGGTACGCCTTCACCCATTCGAGGAAGCTTGTGATTTTGTAACGTTCCGAGGTAAGTCCCCAGGACGGGGCGCCGCTGAGCGCATCGACCCGGATATCCAAAGCTCCGGCCTGCTTAATGAAGCTCTTATAGTAGGAAGCAGGAATATCGCTGTTGGTCTGGAGATAAATCGTACGGACTCCGTGATCGGCCGAAAATTTCAGCATCTCCTTGGCTTCCGTCTTGATCAGAACCGTGTTCCACAGCCAGGTGGCTTTGGTGTAACCTTCCGCTTTAGCCTCGTTTCCGGGGAAGAGACCCGCGGCAAACCATAATACAACGAAGGCGGCAATCCATCCTGAACGCAATGAATATTTACTTGACATGACAATCGATACACTCCTTTATGTGATATGCGGTACTACCTGATTCGATGGACCCTCTTTCACGACAAACACGATTCCTTATGACCAGATCTGGCAGCGGGTAATGCTAATGATGTTCCTGGTATTGGCGGATCTCAGTCCTCCTTACAAGGATCTGTAGTCTGATAGCAGGCCCACGACATGATAGGTAGATCTGCGTAGTTGATGAGTCCTTGGAAATAGGTGCTATCCAATTGATCGGTTCTTTATTCCGCATTATATATAGGTCTTTAGAATCATTTAATAGTATATGAAGAAAGCGCTTTAATGAATATAGGTATTTGGAAGGGTGGAAAGAGAAAAATTAGAGGATGGTAGAAAGGAATCGAAGCCATACAGCCTCCTTTTAGCCAATGAAAAACCCCCTGCGTTGCTCGCAGAGGGAAGTGATGATTTCTCTTAGATCCGGCATATTTCTTTTGGGCAATGCTCACAGTGGCAGATGCCCTGCAGATGAGAGATGTCGTTAATGACAATCAGTCCGTCCACCATGTCCACGGCACCGCATCTGCGGAGGTCGGCCAGCATCCGGTTCACGCTCTCGCGCGTAGCTCCGATCATGTTCGACAGATCCGTATTGGTGAGCTTTTTATGGATGATGATGCGTCCTCCGGTATGTTCTCCGTACGTATTACCGAGCCGGATCAGCGTCGAGCAGAGCGCGCCGGGCTTGCCGTACATCATTAAATCCCGGAACTTGGTCTGCGTGAGCCGGTGATGGTTGCCCATCCATTTCATAAAATCCATCGCAAAAGTGCCGTCCTGGCAGATGAGAAATTCCATATCCTGCTGGTCGATCACGCCGATGATACTGTCCTCAAGCACCTCGGCGGTATAGCTGTGCGTACGGCTGCCGATCGGGTCGGCTTGACCGACGATATCACCGCTTGTATACATATAGACGATAAGCTCTTTCCCTTCGACTGAGGATTTGCTTAATTTAACGCATCCGCTGTTGATATAATAAAATCTGTCCGCAGCATCCCCTTCCCAGAACAGGTGGGAACCCGCAGGCATTTTCATTTCCGTCATCATGGAAAGCATCCGTGTGAAGTTGGTGTCCGAGAAGCAGCATGTATTCCGGACCGTTTCCTCGAGTGCAGGCAGTGTGCTCATCGTTCATTTCCCCTTTTTGACTTGCTGTAATGATTGCCTTTATCCTCATTATAGCGAGAATACGGGCGGCTGAGTGCGCGCCGGGCGGGCAAAAAGTGTCAAATTTCTAACAATGTGATTATTTTCACTTGGTGTGGAGGATTTTCCCCCTTCATTAGCGGAATATTCTCCTTACGGATATGGCGGCCGCTTCTTATAATTAAGCATGTAAACCAGATTGCTAAGGGGGTTCAACCAGATGAAGATGAAAAGAAGTTTGATGCTGCTGATCTCGTTATGCTTCGCGGCGTCGCTCGCGTTATCCGGTTGTGGAAGCGATAACAAATCGGCCGGAGAGACGGGCGGCGGTTCAGCAGGAACGGAACCGAAGACGGAGGAAGCGCAAAAGGCCGAACCGTTCGAGCTGACCCTGAGACATACGCAGGTTGGCCAGGACAAAGAGAAGCGTTTTGCCATTCTGCAGGACGTCGTGAAAAAGACGGAGGGCGAAATCGAGGGGTTAACGTTCAAGCTGGACGGAGTAGAGTCCGACGTCAACCGGAAAGAGAAGCTGCGCGGCGAAATGGCGGCAGGCAATCCGCCGGATATTTTCGACCTGTTTGGCAGCCCCGATTCCAAAGTGTACGCCAAGGAGGGTAAGCTGCTCGATTTGACGCCGATTATTGAAGAGCTGGGGATTAAGGATAAGTTCAGCTCGCTCGAGCCGTTCACTTACGAAGGAAAAGTCTACGGACTGCCGATCGGCGGATCCGGCGAAGGCTTCTTCTACAACAAGGAGTATTACGATAAAAAGGGCTGGGCGCCGCCTAAAACGTTCGCCGAGCTGGAAGAGCAGCTGGCCGCAATCAAGGCCGACGGCAAGGTGCCCATGGCAGCAGCCTCCAAGGCAGGCTGGGTGCCGCTGATGCTGACCAACCATCTGTGGTCGCGCTACGCGGGACCGGACATTACAAACAAATTCGCTACCGGCGAAGCCAAATGGAACGATCCGAACATGGTCAAGGCGTTTGCAAAGCATAAGGAATGGGTTGACAAGGGCTACTTCAAAAAGGGCGAGCTGGGCTTTGAATATGCCGAGTACACAACCCAATTTACGAGCGGGGAAGCCATTTTGATGTATGACGGCACCTGGAAGTCTTCGGTGTTCAAGCAAGGGGAATCCGGTGCGGGCATGATCGGCAAAGTCGGCTTCTTCAACCTTCCGCCGGTGGACGGCGGCGTAGGCGATCAGACGGCGCTGATGCGCGACGTCAACAACGGCTACGGCTTCTCGTCCGCGGTCGCCAAGGATCCGCGCAAGCTGGAAGCGGTGAAAGTCTTTATCAAGAACATGTTCAATGAGGAAATGCAGATCCGCGGCTTGGTGGAAGACGGGGTCCTGCCGGCCATGAAGCTGGATGCGTCTGTGCTGGAGTCGAGCATTACCGACGATCTGATGAAGCAAATCGTCGACGTGTTGAACTCGGCCCAGTCCTCCTTCCCGGCATTCGACTCGCTCGTGCAGGCCGACGTGACGACGGAAATCAGCAACATTCAAATCCAAAAGCTGATCGGCAACCAGACGACGTCTGAGAAGATGGGCGAAGCGCTCCAGAAGGCACAAGAGGAAGCGAATTCCTTGGAAGAATAACGGCAAATGATGCGGTGTGCCTCGGGTCAAACCGGGGCACCTGTTTTTTCGCAAAGCCCCTCGATTGGAGGGAGCATGACATTTTTTCGGGCGGACGACCACAAGCGCCCGCGTTGGGAGGAACTCCATGAACAAAGCACTGAAGAATCCTGCGCTCTACGTCCTGTTTATTCTTCCCTGCTTGATTTTGTTTGCCATGTTTTTTCTGTATCCGATTGTAAGCTCGATCCGTTACAGCCTAACGAGCTGGAACGGCGTATCCAGCGATCCGAAATTCATCGGCTTCGACAACTTCGTAAAGGCGCTGACGGAGAAGCGGTTTTGGACCGCGGTCCGGAATAACGGCTATTTCATTCTCTTTTCCTGCGGAATCCAGGTGCCGCTGATCGTCTTTTTTTCGCTGCTGATTGCCCATGTCAAAAAACTGAAGGGGCTGTACAAGACGGCGGTATTTTTGCCCTCGATCATGTCCACCGCCGTGATCGGCATCCTCTGGGGATTTATTTATGAGCCGAACATCGGGCTGCTGAACAATATTTTAAAAGTGTTCGGCATTGAACCGCTGTATTGGCTCTCCGACGAAAAATACGCGATGCTGTCCATCCTGATTACCAATGCCTGGCAGTGGACCGGCTTTTATATCGTCATGGTGCTCGCCGCCATTATTTCCATTCCCCGCGAGCTGGACGAAGCCGCCGCCATCGACGGAGCAACGGCCGTACAGCGGGCGTTCTCCATTACGCTGCCGCTCATTAAACCGATCATCTCCGTCGTCATTATGCTGTCCATCGCCGGAGCGATGAAAGCCGCGGACATCGTCATCGTCATGACGAAGGGCGGACCGGCGGGCTCGACAGATGTCATGGCCACCTACATGATCAAATATGCCATTACGAACTTCAAATACGGTTACGGCAACAGCATTTCCGTTCTCATCTTCGTCTTTACATTAATACTGACTGCCCTGTACCTGCTGTTGATTGCAAGGCGCAGCGAAAGGATTGAATACTGATGACCAGGCTCAAAAAGCTGCTGCCCCACATCGTCCTGATGGCCTACTTGTTGGTTATTCTTTTCCCGTTCCTGTTCGTGCTTTTCTCTTCGGTCAAAAAGGATAACAATGCGATCGCCCTGAACCCGTTCGGCATTCCGAAGCAGTTTGCGCTAGGCAATTACGTGGAGGCATGGGTCAACGCCAAAATCAGCACCTATTTTTTCAACAGCCTGTATATCTCGATTCTGTCGGCCGTCGTATCCATCCTGATCGCCGCGATGTTTGCGTTTGCGATAACCCGCATGCGGCATTTTAAAATCAGCGCGCTGCTGTCCGGCCTGATCCTGATCGGCATGCTCATCCCGAACAATGCGCTTATGCTCCCGATCTATCTGCTTGTCCGCAAGCTTGGGATACTGGATACGCATCTGGCGCTCATCATTCCGTATATCGCCAACGCGCTCCCGTTCTCGGTCATCATACTGGCGGCGTTCATGCGATCCCTGCCCGGCGAAATCGAGGAAGCGGCCGTCATGGACGGGTTGAAAGCCCAGGGTATATTTGCTAGAATTGTCGTACCCCTGACGGTTCCGGCCATGGTTACGGTGTTTATCGTGAACTTCCTCGGCAACTGGAACGAATTTTTGCTAGCCAACTACTTCCTCTCCAATGATTCGCTGCGGACCCTCCCGGTCGGGATGGTGCAGTTCCGGGATCAATACCAGATGAATTACGCGCAGATGTCGGCCGGCATTGTCTACAGCGTCGTACCGGTCATCGTGATTTACGCGATCCTTCAGGAGAAAATCATTGAAGGCGTTACAGCAGGCGGTGTTAAGGGATAACATGCAAAGAAATGGATGAATGCCAATGAATTTGCGGGTAAAATTGTTTACGGCATTTGTTACACTGATCATCGTTCCGCTGTGCGTGCTGGGCGTCGTTACCTTTATAGTGACCTCTCATTCGATTGAGACCAAATACAGCCGGCAGACGGAATATTCCCTTAAAGCCATCAGCTACAGCATCAACAGCGTGCTGAAGCAGATGGACAACGTGACGGATAACGGCATCGCAACCTCGGTGTTTCATATGGCGCTGATCGCCAAGGACCCGACCAAACAGGATTTGAACGATGCCGAGCAGCTGAACCTGAACAACAGCCAGCGCAACTTCCGGAGCCTGCTGTACAATCATCCTGCCATCAGTTATGCCTATCTGTACAACCTGCAGGGCAGCGGGCCATCGAGCACAGTCTCCATTTTCACCAAGGAAGACTTTAATACGCTGTCATTTGAAGAGTTTAAAGCCCATCCGCTATATCAAGAGGTTATGGCCCTGAACGGGGTCCCCAAATGGCTCGGACCGCATGAATACCCGGAAATTACCGGATCCGACCCGGTGTTTACACAAATTCGGCTCATCAAGGAGCTGAGCTATTTTAAAAAT
Source organism: Paenibacillus rhizosphaerae (assembly GCF_014192015.1). Lineage (GTDB taxonomy): Bacteria > Bacillota > Bacilli > Paenibacillales > Paenibacillaceae > Paenibacillus_AQ > Paenibacillus_AQ rhizosphaerae. The sequence goes on from NZ_JACHXJ010000002.1 coordinate 476,688, forward strand.
ATCGGGATCCTGGTGACCCAAATCAAAAACTGGGATATCGAGCTGATCTTCCGCAATTTGTCTTTAAACCGTGATATGCAGTCCACCGATTTTATGCTCGTGAACGATAAAGGACTGATTCTGTACGATCCGAATAAAGTGCTGGACGGCCAGCCAATTCAGTCCGTGATGAAGAGGGACGTCAAGTTCGGCGGAGATTTTCAGAGCTTCAAGACGGCGTTTAACGGGGAAAAAAGCATCGTTTCGATTTATCATATGAAAGAATATAACTGGAGCCTGGTTTCCGTCACATCGTGGAGCTCCCTGTCGCAGGAAACGCTGGTCTTTGCCAAATGGTTTATCGGCATTACGCTCGTCTGCCTTTTGGCGGCGGTGACCTTCAACATGGTCTTCATGAACCGAATTACGGGCTCGATCGCGGTCATCGTCCGCTTCATGCGTAAAGTGGAAGGCGGGGATTTCAATGTCCAGGTGCATCACCGGGGCAAAGACGAGCTGCATATTCTGGCGAAGGGCTTCAACGATCTGGTTGAACGGGTCAACGGCCTGTTTCAACAGATCCAGAAGGAGCAGAAGCAGAAGGCGAAGGCGGAGCTGCGGGTGCTCCAGGCCCAGATTAAACCGCATTTTCTGTTCAATACGCTCGAGTCGATCAACGTCCTTGCGGTTCAGAACGAAGGGGAGAAGGTCAGCGAAATGGTGCACCGGCTCGGTAACATTTTGCGGATCAGCATCCAGGACAATGAGGAGATTACGCTTGGCCAGGAAATCGAGCATTTGCAGAGCTATTTGGAAATCCAGAAATTCAGATTTCAGGATTTGTTTGAATATGAGATCGATATTCCGCTGGAGCTGCGGAGCCGCAGCGTGCTGAAGCTGACCCTGCAGCCGCTCGTCGAGAACTGCATCCAGCACGGCTTTGAAGGGATCGGCTATAAGGGCATGATTTATGTGTCCTGCTGGAAAGAGCGAGGCCGGCTCGTTCTGGAAGTGCAGGACAACGGCATCGGTATTAGTCCGCGGCAGCTGGCGGCTTTTGAATACATGAAGAGCGATAGCGGGGAACCGCCGGAAGAGAAGGACATGCAGGTGAACCACGAACGCAGGGGACTCGGTGTACGCAGCGTGGCCGACCGCATCCGGATTCACTACGGCGATGTATACGGGTTGTTCATTTGTTCGTCCGGCACCACCGGAACGATAATTCAATGTATCATACCAGACAACGAGTGGAGGGACTTGGATGATTCTGAACGTGCTGCTGGTTGATGATGAAGCCCCGATTTTGAACAATCTGAAAAGCGTTATTCCGTGGAGCGACATGCAGATGCAGGTGTACACCGCCCGGAGCGGACAGGAAGCGCTGGACATTTGCAGCCTCCATACTCCCGATATTGTGCTGTGCGACATTCGCATGCCCGTGATGGACGGCCTGACCCTGATCGGCGAGCTGCGCAGAAGCGGTTCCGCCGCCGAAATCATTCTGCTGACGGGATATCAGGAATTTGAGTATGCCCGGCAGGCGATCAAGTATAATGTCAGGGAGTACATCTGCAAGCCGATCCACTACAAGGAGCTGGAGAATACAATTCGTTCCGCCCGTGAGGATATTCTCCGGAAACGGCGCAGCGACCCGTTCCAGGTGACCGTCGCCCGGATTGAGGAGGACAGCAGGGACAGCGGGGCCAGAAAGAGCCCGCAGCAGCTGATGTCGGAAGCGATTCTTTATATCGGAGAGCGGCTTGGCAGCGATTTGGGCATCGAGGAGCTGGCTGGACACCTGGGCATCAGCTGCAGCTATTTCTGCCTGCTGTTCAAAAATCACCTCGGCGTCACCTTCGTCGAATATTTGACCGGCAAACGGATTGAAACCGCTAAATATCTGCTTACGCACAGCGACAAAAGCATCACGCAAATCGGCAGCAGCATTGGCTACCAGGAGCGGAGGTACTTTACCAAGGTGTTCCAGCGGCACACCGGGCTGACGCCGTCCGAATTCCGTGACCAGACCAAGGGAAGATCGGCCGGGTAGGGGCGTACGGATAGAGCAATATATGAATAGGGAGTGGGCATGTCATGTTAGTATCGGATCTTACGCTTGAGCAAAAAATCGGGCAAATGTTCATCTGCGGGTTCCACGCGCAGGAGCCGGATGAGCAAATCCGCCGTCTGATCGAAGAGTACCATGTGGGCGGCGTCATTTATTTCCGCCGGAACATCGGCGAGCCGGAACAAGTGGCCGCGATGTCTTCCTCCCTTCAGGAGATAGCTGCGAAGCAGGGGAAGCTGCCGCTGTGGATTGCTATTGACCAGGAAGGCGGCATGGTGGCCCGCATCGACCATCGGAGGGTGAGCCGCATTCCGGGAAATATGTCACTTGGGGCGACGGGAAACCCGGACTATACCTACCGGGTATCCGCCATCGGCGCTCAGGAGCTGCGCGCGCTTGGGATTAACATGAACTTCGCTCCTGTGCTTGACGTGAACAACAACCCGCGGAATCCGGTGATCGGCGTCCGATCGTTCGGCGAAGATCCGGAGAAGGTAGCTGAGCACGGCTCGGCCGCCATTCGGGCGTACCAGGAGCACGGTGTATCGGCGGCAGCGAAGCATTTTCCGGGGCATGGCGATACCAGCGTCGACAGCCATCTGGGGCTGGCATCGGTGGAGCACGGCATGGAGCGGCTGCGCGAGGTGGAGCTGAAGCCGTTCGTCCGGGCGATCCGGGACGGGGTGGACGTCATTATGACGGCACATGTCGTCTTCCCGGCCATCGAGAAGGAGGCGGTTCCGGCGACGCTGTCCAAAGCGGTGCTCACCGGCCTGCTTCGTGATCAGCTCGGTTATGAGGGTGTCATCGTGACCGACTGCCTGGAAATGCACGCGATTGCTAAGCATTTTGGCGTGGGCGAAGGCGCGGTGCGTGCGGTGGAGGCGGGAGCGGACATCGTCCTGGTCAGCCATACGCTTCAGGATCAAATCGAAGCGATTGAAGCGGTCAAGGCAGCCGTGCGCAGCGGAAGAATTCCGGTAAGCGTCATTGACGCTGCCGTGAACCGGATCCTGAAGCTGAAGGAGAAGCGGCTGCAGCCCCCAGCTACCCAAGGAGGCGCGCCTGCCTTCCTTGAAAGGCATGAAAAACCGGAGACCGAGCGGCTGCTGCGGGAAGTGGCAGCGGGCAGCATTACGCTCGTCAAAGACGAAGGACAGCTGCCGCTTCAGGAGGACCAGCGGGTCCTTGTCGTGTGGCCGGAGCTCCGCTCGGAGACACAGGTAGATGAGCCGTGGACGGAAGTGAAGACCCTCGGACAGGCGCTGTCGGAATACATACAGGACGTAAATGAGCTGACGATCAGCGCGGAGCCTGATCTGCACGAGGTCGAACAGGTGCTGGCCGCCGCCCAAGGTTATCGCCAGATCGTCATCGCCACATACACGGCGGGTGGCGGGCTTCCTGCAGGTCAGCGCAGACTCGTCGAAGGGTTGATCGCGCTACAGCCACAGCGGCTCGTGGTAGCCTCAACGCGGAACCCATACGATCTGGCGGCGGTACCTGCCTCGCCGGCATACCTGTGCTGCTACGAAAATACGCCTTATTTTATGGAAGGGCTGGCTTCCATTCTAGCGGGGCATGCTAAGGCGGAAGGGGCGCTGCCGGTTAGCCTTGGCAGTCAAACCACGACGTCCTAGGGAGCATGATGATCTGAAAGAAAAGGGCTTACGGAGTAGATTTACCAAAGGTTGGATGCCCAATTGGGATATCCTTCCTTTTTCTTTTGCGCATCTGTAAAATCGATAGCAACTTTTCGGGGAATGAAGCGTCTAATACTATGTCTTTTCAATGATATCAGAAAAAACATAACGCTTGATGGATCTGATGTCGGGGGGAACTAGCGTCAGCCTCTTTTTTTGTATGGGGTCGGGAGGCTCGTTAGAGTAGAACGTGATTTAAAAATGGGAGCAGAAGGAGTCTGGAGATGAATTTCAAGAAATTGACCATGATTGCAGTGTTAGCTGCATCACAAACCGCTCTGGTCTTGCCGGCCGGCGCGGAAACCGCGGTACAGGTCCAGCAAAATGCGGGAACGGTCCAAGGTGTAGACAATGCAGCGGCAAGCGCAGTCACCAATAACATCACGAGCAGTACAACCCATTCTGGCAATTCGGGCGCTGCAAGCACTAACGGTACTACAGGAACTGCAGGCACGTCCAGCACGACAGATACAACCGGGAATACAGGGGGAACGACTGGCACGCCGGGAACTGAAAGCGGTACAAGCAACACTACGACAACTACCGGCCAAGACACCACAGGTTCGGGAACCGCGGGAACGACCGGTAACGCTGAACAAGGCGCTGCTCCGAACGGCGGCACGACAGACGGAACAAGCACTTCCGATCAAACCGATGGCAGCACCGGGAACGCAAATGACGGTGGCCAAGCGGCGAACGGCCAAAACGCCGGCTCACAAGGAAACGAAGGACAGTCCGATGGCACGGCAGACGGCACCGCGATAACCACCGATCCGCAGGGGATTACGGCGACGGGAAGTACGACAACCGGTCAGGCCGGCCAGCTGATCCTCATGATGAACAGCAACAAAATGTACCAGGACGGCAAACTGTACTTGGCCGGGCAGCCGATGGCCGTCAAGAACGGAGTATCTTACGTGGCGATCCGCGCCATGGTGGAACGCGTTGGCCTGAAGCTGACGTATGACGCCAAGACGAAAGAAACGATTATTATCAAAGATAACAACGAGCTCCGGTTCAAAACCAACAGCAGCAGCTACCGCGTCAACGGAGAGGCGAAACCGATGAAGGGCCCTGCGTATCAGTACAAAAATACGTTTATGGTCCCGCTCACGTCGATCACGCAGGCGCTGGGCATTCCTTACACGGTCGACCAGCCTGGGAAGCGCGTCATTCTGAACCTATCGACGAAGCCGGTAGCGACGTTTAGCGTGGGTCCCACTGAGATTTTTGCAGGCGAAACGACGGTAAACTACATTTCCCAAGCGACCTCTCCTAACGGATTGCCAATCGTTGACGAGCGCTGGGAAGGGAAAGAGGACATGTTCCAAGAACCCGGACTGCATACGGTGACCCACTATGTTCAGGATTCCAGCGGACAGTGGAGTGATCCGTACAGCATCACGGTGAACGTGCTCAAGCCGAACGAGCCGCCGGTGGCCAGTTTTACAACCGACAAAGAACAATACAAAATGGGTGAACTGATCACCATTACCGACCAGAGTACAGATGATGAAGACGCAATCGTCAGCCGCGAATGGCTGAACGACCGCAAGGCGTTCTTCCAGCCTGGACCTCAGACGATTCGGCTCAAAGTTACAGACAAACACGGCGCGGTAAGCGAGTTCCAGCAGACCGTTGTCATTACGAACGAAACGTTGTACACCGAAGATGAATTCAATAAGCTCTTCACGCCGGTGGGAGACAAATTTACGTTCAACGGCGGATCGGTGCCTAGCTGGAAAACAGCGGCCTTCACGACAACTTCCGATCCAGCCACGCTGATCCGCAGCAACAGCCCGGAGACGGTATATTCCGAAGGCCTCCTGTATCAGGAAACGGCACTCGGAAGCACCCGGTTCATGCTCCACCATGTCAATGCGACCAACAAAAACATGCAGGTTTACGTCATTGCCACCAACACGATGCTCGATATGAACAACACGATCAACATCCAGAACTTCGGCATGGGCGGACCAAGCCCGTATGCGACAGGTCACGGCAAAGCGTCCGTTATGCGTTACTTCGATTCCATGACGAGCGGTTCGGGCCGTCAAGATATCACCCTCGCTCCTGGCGAGAGCAAGGTCATTATGACCAATATCAACAATATTAAAATCAAACCGGGTGAAGGCATCTCCGTATTGGCGGATGCATTCAGCAACTATCCGGTCAAATACAGCGTCATTATGCTCGACGCCACGAAGGATCCGCTTCAGTCACTGCCATTCCTTCCGGCCCTTGATCGTGACGTTCATAACCGGGGAACGTATCCGAATTCCGTCGTCAACATGTCTACCGACGAAGTGCTTGGCACCGGCGAAACGCGTATCGTTCTCGGTGATAACAACGTGGATCCGAACTTGAGGGGATTGGACGGGATTTATGGAACCGAAGCTTCCAATGCAGGCAACTTTGGTGTATTGTACAAAATCAAGCTGAACCGCGTCGCTCCGAATACGCTGATTACGCTTAACCCGCGCGGCGGCGTATACAGCGGCATCCTGCTCGTGAACGGCCAGCAGGTGCAGGCAGCCAACAACAGCCAGGAAGTCAATGCGCCGAACGAAACGAGCGTTCTGTACCGTACCGGCAACTATGAGCAAAGCGTAGAAATTTGGTACACACCGGCGCCTGGCAGCAACCTGCCGATCAACCTGCTCCTGATGCCGATGCCCCAGATGAAGCAGTAAGCGGATCATATTACGGAAGACAGCTATTATTCTTTTTATTCTTATAGGCAATGCAAAGACCCCCATCCACCGCAGCTGCGGTAGATGGGGGTCTTCTTTGTGTTTTTTATAATGCATTTGCTGCCGTATTGCTTTAGGAAGAGCTGCGGCTCTTCCATAACAGGAATATGAAGAACGGCGCGCCGACGGCCGATGTAAACACGCCGACCGGAATATCCAGCGGGGTGAACAGGTTGCGGGCGAGGACATCCGCCACGACGACGATGATGGCCCCGCTTAAGGCACTGGCCGGAAGCAGGGAGCCGTAAGATGACCCGATCAGCTTCCGAGCGATGTGGGGGGCGAGGAGGGCGACAAAACCGATCGCTCCGCCTACGGAGATGCCGGCCCCGGCGAGCCCGACGGCCATGAAGAGCAGGATCGTCCGGTCGCGCTCCACCCGGCTGCCGGCCCCGGCGGCCAAGTCGTCGCCGAGCTGCAGCATGTTGATGCGGCGGGCGAAGATGAGGCTGAGCGCGCCCAGCACGATGAACCAGGGCAGCATCATGTTGACATGCTTCCAAGAGCTGCCGTAAACGCTGCCCAGCAGCCAGTTAAAGGCCTTCTGTGCGACGTCTGTCGGGCCTGTGACGAGCAGCATCGTGGAAATGGCCGAAGCTACCGCCCCGATGCCGACGCCGATCAGGACCAGCATGAGCGGGTTGACGCCCTTTTTCCACGAGAGCACATAAATCAGCAGCGTGGTGAGCGCTGCGCCGACAAAGGCAGCCGGCGGCAGCCAGAACACGCTGGCCGACGGAATCAGGGTAATGATGGCCGTCGTCGCGACGGAGGCGCCGCTCGTGACGCCCATAATGTCCGGGGAAGCCAGGGGATTACGGATTAGTCCCTGCGTAATCGCTCCGGACATGGCGAGGCAGGCCCCGACCAATGCGCCGACGATGACCCTAGGAAGCCTGAGCTTCTGCACGACCACGACGTCCAGCTTGTTCCCTTGGCCGAAGATCGCCTGGGTCACTTCCCAGGGGTTCACGTATTTCGTGCCGAAGCCGATGCTGATGATGACCGCAAGCAGCAGGACAATGGCCAGAATGATCAGGATAGCGATCTGGCGTCTCGATGTGAGAAAGGAAACCGCATCCCCGCCCATTCGGACGCTGACGGGGCCTTTCGGTCTGGATGAACGGCTCATTGGCGAAGCAACCCCTTTCTGGCAGCGTGGATGAAGAACGGCACTCCGATGATCGCCGTCATGACGCCGATCGGGATCTCCCGGGGCATGGCGATAAAGCGGGAGGCAATATCCGCAAGAAGGAGCAGGATGCCTCCCAGCAGTGCGCTGTAGGCGACCAGCCAGCGGGTATCCCTGCCGACAAGAGCCCTGGCGATATGTGGGATGACCAGCCCGACAAACCCGATCGGTCCGGCGACCGCGACCGAGCTGCCTGCCAGCACGACGATGAGCAGTCCCATGGTCAGCTTGAGGAGCACGGTCTTCTGCCCCAGGCTCCGTGCCACGTCCTCGCCGAGCATGAGCGTGTTGACGGACGAGGCGATGAGAAGGGCGACGATCCAAGCCGCAAGCATGTAAGGCAGAAGCCCCAGCAAAATGCTCAGGCTCCGGCCTTCAACGGAACCGGACATCCAGAACAGCACTTCCTCCATCGCCCGGCCGCTAATGATGAGCATGCCGTTGGTCAGCGAGCTGCAGAAGGCGGTAATGGCCGCCCCGGCGAGCGTAATTTTCAGCGGCGTTAAGCCCTGCCGCCCGGCGGAGCCGAGAACAAAAACGAACAGACAGCTGACAGCCGCCCCGAGGAAAGCGATCCAGGTGAAGGAAGCGAGCGAGCTGACGCCGAGCAGGACGAATGAAGCTACGACAAGCAGGGAGGCGCCGGCATTAATGCCGAATATTCCTGCATCCGCAAGCGGATTTTTGGTCAGGGATTGCAGCAGCACACCGCAAATTCCCAGGCTTCCGCCGACGAAGGCGCCGATCAGCGCGCGCGGCACGCGGACGTCACGGACGATAATATGCTCATTGCTCCCATTAAACGAAGTGAAGGCTTCGACAACTTCCCTCCAATTGGTGCTGTGCACCCCAAAGAGGATGCTGGCTGCAACACATAAGAGCAGGAGGACGAGCCCTGCGATCAAACCGGTCCATTTGGCAGATGATCTATGTAACCATTCCGGCTGCACGGCATACCCCTCTTTTCAATCAGGCTGTAAATAACATATTAAAGTTTAAGTGGAGCGCATAGGCTTGTCAATGAGGCTGATTCTCAATTTCAGTAGATGTTTTTTGGACTTCAATGCAGGAAGTTTATTGACAATGCTGGCGCTATGAATTAGGATTAGGACGATACTGAGAATCATTATCAGGAGATTAGAAGGGGAGAGCTTTTACTTATGAGAAAATGGAACGGCCTTATACTTATGTTGTTGGCTGCTGTGCTGGTATTGTCCGCATGCGGCAAAGACAGCGGCAGCGGCAGCACCGCTTCCGGAAGTACAGGAGAGAGCAGTACGGAAGCAGGAGCTTCGAACGATGCGGATCGCACGATTGATACGGTTATGGGGCAGGTCAAAGTACCGGCACATCCGAAGAAAATCGTCGTTTTGACGAATGAAGGAACCGAAGCGCTGCTGTCCATGGGAATCAAACCGGTGGGTGCCGTTAAATCCTGGACCGGAGACCCATGGTATCCCCATATTAAGGATCAAATGCAGGACGTAGAAAATGTGGGCGACGAAGGCCAACCGAACGTGGAAGCGATCGCTGCGCTTGAACCGGACCTCATTCTGGGCACGAAAATGCGCCAGGAGAAAATTTACGAGCAGCTGTCCGCCATCGCTCCAACCGTATTTTCCGAAACGCTCCGAGGTGAGTGGAAAGAAAACTTCAAGCTGTGGGCCGATGCGGTCGACGAGAAAGAAAAGGGCGATCAGGTGCTGGCCGACTATGATAAGCATGTGGCTGACGTGAAAGCACAGATCGGCGACAAATTGAGCACGAAAGTGTCGATGGTCCGGTTTATGCCGGGCAAGGCGCGGATTTACTATAACGACACGTTCTCCGGCATTATTTTGAAGGAAATCGGCCTCGCCCGCCCGGCGGTGCAGGATAATCCCGGATTCTCCGACGATGTCGGCAAAGAGCGCATTCCGGACATGAACGGCGACATTTTGTTCTACTTTACCTATGAAACCGGCGACGGCGAAGGCAGCAAGATGGAGAAGGAGTGGACCGAAGACAAACTTTGGAAGAACCTTGATGTGGTCAAGAAGGGCAACGCCCATCGCGTGGACGACGCCATCTGGAACACCGCCGGCGGGGTAATCGCAGCCAATCTGATGCTCGACCAGCTGGTATCCTATTTTAAATAAATCAAAGCGCACGCAGGGGGCTCCGTCAGGGGTCCCCTGCTTCATTGACGGAGGACGGGATTTGATGCATTATAAATAGTAGACAAATGTTGTAAACAAGAGTGGCTTTCGGCTTTAAGCATAGAATGGGAGGATGAGCGTATGCTTTCGACGGAGAAGATTATTGACGCCATGTCCGAGCAGGGACTGCGCATAACCGACCAGCGCAAGACGCTCGCCAAATTATTTGGTGAACATTCGGGTTATTTGTCAGCCAAGGATGTCTATGAGTTCATGGGCAAAAAATATAGCGGACTCAGTTTCGATACCGTATACCGCAATCTTCGAGTCATGCAGGAGCTGGGCGTTCTCGAACAGATCGTGTTTGAGGACGGGGTCAAATTTAAAGCCAGCTGCAGCGAAGACCACCACCATCATCACATGATCTGCCTGCAATGCGAGAAGACGTATCCGATCAGCTTCTGCCCGGTGTCGATGGCGGATACGCCAGACGAATTTCAGGTCGTGAAGCATAAATTTGAAGTATTCGGATATTGTAAAGACTGCCGGCAGCCTGCGGATGCGGGACTGAATGCCAATCCGGCGTCCGGGCGTATCGGGGAGCATTGATGCCATGGGCGTATCGCGAAGAATCGTCCAAGGACCGATTATCATATACCGCAAATACATTTCGCCGTTAAAACCGCCGACCTGCCGCTTCTACCCGACGTGCTCGGCCTACGCAATGGAAGCGATCGAGGTGCATGGGGCCGCCAAAGGATCGTGGCTTGCCATGAAACGGATCGCCAAGTGCCATCCGTTTCATCCGGGCGGAGTGGATCTGGTTCCCCCGCGCAAGGAGAAGGAAGGCGCAGGCGCCCCTCATCCTTCCGATGGCGAGGGACACCTGACTTGACACGCGGCATGCGGGTTCAGTATATTATGGAATATATGACATTTCCGAGGAACGGATGAGTAAGAGAACGGTAGCTTATTGCAGAGAGCCGGGGCAGCTGAAAGCCGGTATAAGCGAAGTCTCCGAAGATGGTCCGGGAGGAACCGCTTTCGAGCAGCATCTTTAATAAGGGGATGCGTAAGGGAGCGGCGTGATCCAGCGATAATGGACAGTGCGCGGCTGAGACAGGCCGGTACTGATGGAGCCTGCCGCCTGCGAAGGCGCAGGGAATTTGGGTGGTAACACGTGAGGAATCTCTCGTCCCATTAGGGGCGGGAGTTTTTTTGTATCCTCGGGGCCCCCGCAAAGTACCTGAATAGGGTATCACAGCAAAAGCCCCACTTCGTGGGGTTATTTTGTGTTCACACAGAAGATACAGGAACGCCGATTTTGGAAAGGAAGATGAACAATGGCTGACAAGAAAACATTTTATTTGACGACGCCGATCTATTATCCCAGCGACAAGCTGCATATCGGCCATGCATACACGACCGTGGCCGGCGATGCCATGGTTCGTTACAAGAAGCTGCGCGGCTACGATGTGCGCTATTTGACGGGAACCGACGAACACGGTCAGAAGATCGAGCGCAAGGCCGCTGAAGCAGGCAAGACGCCGCAGCAGTTCGTCGACGACATCGTGGCGGGGATCAAGGAGCTGTGGAAGAAGCTCGACATTTCCAACGACGACTTTATCCGGACGACGGAACCGCGTCATACGAAGGTGGTTCAGGAAGTGTTTGAACGCCTGCTGGCGCAGGGCGATATTTATAAGGGAGAGTACGAAGGCTGGTACTGTACGCCGGATGAATCGTTTTTCCTGGAACGGCAGCTGGTAGACGGCAAATGCCCGGACTGCGGTCGGCCGGTTGAACGCGTCAAGGAAGAGAGCTATTTCTTCCGGATGAGCAAATATGTGGACCGGCTTCTCCAATACTATGAAGACCATCCGGACTTTATTCAGCCGGTGTCCCGCAAGAACGAAATGATCAACAACTTTATCAAGCCGGGACTGGAAGACCTGGCGGTGTCCCGGACAACCTATGAATGGGGCGTCAAGGTGAAAAGCGATCCGAAGCACGTCATTTACGTCTGGATCGACGCGCTGCTGAACTACACCACCGCGCTGGGCTACGGCTCGGAAGATACAAGCCTGTTCGACAAATACTGGCCGGCTGACGTTCATCTCATGAGCAAGGAAATCGTCCGCTTCCATACGATCTACTGGCCGATCATCCTGATGGCGCTCGACCTGCCGCTGCCGAAGAAAGTGTTTGCACACGGCTGGCTGCTGATGAAGGACGGCAAGATGTCCAAATCGAAAGGCAACGTCGTAGATCCGGTCACGCTCATCGACCGTTACGGTCTGGACGCCCTTCGCTATTACCTGCTGCGCGAGGTTCCGTTCGGCGCGGACGGCACGTTTACGCCGGAGAGCTTCGTGGAGCGCGTTAACTCTGATCTGGCCAATGACCTCGGCAACCTCCTGAACCGCACGGTGGCGATGGTGGACAAATATTTCGAGGGACGGGTTCCGGCGTACCGCTCCGGCGTGACTCCGTTTGACTCGTCGCTGGAGGAAGCGGCGAAGGATGTATACGGTAAAGTTGAAGAAGCGATGGAAAATATGGAGTTCTCCGTTGCGCTGACGGCCATCGGCCAATTTATCAGCCGCAGCAACAAATATATCGACGAAACGCAGCCATGGGCGCTGGCAAAAGACGAGGCGAAGCGCGAAGAGCTGGCGTCCGTCATGTCCCACCTCGTCGAAAGCCTGCGGATCGGCTCGATCCTGCTGCAGCCGTTCCTGACCCAGGCTCCGCTGAAGATTTGGGGGCAGCTGGGCATTCAGCAAGGTGAGCTGACCGAATGGGACAGCGGCAAGACGATCGGCTTGATTCCGGAAGGAACGCAGCTGGTGAAAGGCAATCCGATCTTCCCGCGCCTGGATGCGGAAGAAGAGGTCGCGTACATCAAGCAGGCGATGACCGGATCCGAAGCTCCCGCGAAGGAAGCGGAAGCCGGCAAGGCGGCCGAAGCAGCCGCGCCGCAGGATGCGCCTGAGCTGAAGGAAGAAATCGGCATTGAGGATTTTGCCAAGGTCGAACTGCGCGTGGCCCAGGTTATCGCCTGCGAGCCTGTCAAGAAAGCCGACAAGCTGCTCAAGCTGCAGCTTGATCTCGGCTTCGAGCAGCGGCAGGTTGTATCAGGTATCGCGAAGTTCTATACGCCGGAAGAGCTGGTCGGCCGCAAGGTCATCTGCGTCACCAACCTGAAGCCGGTGAAGCTGCGCGGTGAGCTGTCGCAGGGCATGATTCTGGCGGCATCCCAAGGCGATCAGCTGACGCTGGCGACAGTGCCGGACAGCATGCCGAACGGAGCGGTCGTGAAGTAGGAGCGCTTAGATAGAGCACCTAAAGGTAAGCATGGTTTAAATGGATCATAGGAAGACGGAATCCCGCAAGCAGCGGGCTTCCGTCTTTTTGTCGTCCAGACATAAGGGATATCGATCTCGTGGAAGACACTCAAGATCCAAAAAGTTCCGTTTCGTTGGCACACATCGTTCACTTTCCACTGGTAATTTTTCAACCAAGGTTGACAAATAAAATAAGCCCATTCATAATCTTATTAGTAAAAGTTACGATTAGTGGGAGCGTACATCTGTGAATATGAGAAATGTGATCAAGCGGATGCTGGCGCCTGCGTTTCTTCTGATGGCGATGCTGGTTTTTACCGGCTGCGATAACTCGGGGAACGCACAGCTGGATCCGGATAAAGTAAATGTCATTACGACGTTTTATCCGATTTATGAGTTTGCCAAGGAAATCGGCGGCGAGGACGCCAACGTCATCAATTTGCTGCCAGCCGGTGTCGAACCGCATGATTGGACGCCGCGAAGCCAGGATATCGTAAACACGTCCAAGTCGCAATTGTTTTTATATAACGGAGCCGGTCTCGAAGGCTGGGTACCGAATTTTCTGAAGGGGCTGAACCGGGACTCCAAGGTGAAGGCCGTTGAGGTCAGCCAAGGCATCCAGCTGATCGAAGGCGAAGAAGACGGCGGGCATGATCTCGAAGGCGAGGGCATGGGGACCGGGCACAAGCATCACATCGACCCCCACACTTGGGTCAGCCCGAAATCAGCCATCATTATGGCCGAGAACATCAAGAACAGCTATGTGGAGGCCGATCCGCAGCATGCGCAGGCTTACGAAGCGCGATACGCCGAGCTCAGCCGGAAGCTGCAGGAGCTTCACCGCAAGTTCGAGACGGAGCTGTCACAGGTTCCGCGTCACAAAATCGTCGTGTCCCATCAGGCCTTCGGCTACTTGTGCCGCGATTACGGCTTGGAGCAGCATCCCATCATGGGCTTGTCTCCGGATGCCGAGCCCCGTGCCCGCGATTTGGTGGAGCTGTCGAACCTGGTGAAGTCGGAAGGAATCAAGTATATCTTTTTCGAAGAGCTGGTCTCCGACCGGCTGGCCAAAACGCTGGCTTCCGAGACCGGAGCGACCGTGTCCGTCCTGAACCCCCTCGAAGGGCTGACGAAGGAAGAGCAGGAGCAGGGCGACGACTATTTTACCTTGATGGACAAAAATTTGCATAACCTCATTCTCGCATTACAATAAATGAAGCAACTAACAGAAAGGCGGATTTCGTATGTTTACGCCGATGATGGACGATTGTCATCAACCGATTATCGAGATGGAGAACATCTCCTTTTCATACAGGGACCAAAAGGTCATCAACGATCTGAACTTTACCGTGAAAGAACGCGATTTTGTCGGCATTATCGGCTCCAACGGGGCGGGCAAGACGACGCTGCTGCGGATGATCGTCGGCCTCCTGCCCAGCGGCCAGGGCAGCATCCGGCTGTTCGGCCAGCCGATTCGCAGGTTCAAAGACTGGGAGCGGGTAGGCTATGTCCCGCAGAAAAATTCGTTTAACCCTTTGTTCCCGGCTACCGTTCGCGAGGTGGTTCTCTCCGGGCTCTACAATAATAAAAACCTGTTCCGCCGGGTAAACAGACATATGCAGCAGCAGTGTGACGATGCGCTTGAGGTCATGCGGATTCAAGACATCGCCAGCAAACGGATCGGCGAGCTGTCAGGCGGCCAGCAGCAGCGCGCTTTCCTTGCGCGGGCGTTGATCAACAACCCGGATCTGCTCATACTGGACGAGCCTACCGTGGGCATTGACGCGGAGACGCAGGCCGGATTTTTCGAGCTGATTACCCACATGCACCGGCATCATCATATGACGCTGCTGATGGTTTCGCACGATATGGACATGATTGAGGGATATTTGGGCGAGAAACCGAAGCAGAAAAACGGCAAGATTGAATTTTTCGTCAGACATTCCCATGAGATTCAGGACTGCGAGGTTCAGGACCTGCAGCACTCATTATCATAACAGCACCATCGTTATCAAAATATTAAAAGCAGTCGAAGGAGTCGTTATTGTTGGCTATAGAAATTATCCTCAGTGATTTTTTTCAAAGAGCGCTTGCCGGCGGTCTGCTGATCGGGATCACCGCACCGCTGATCGGCATCTTTCTCGTGCTGCGGCGCCTGTCCATGATCGGGGACACGCTTGCGCATGTCACGATCGCCGGAGTGGCGCTCGGTTTTCTGATTGAGCTGTATCCCCTGGGGGCAGGTCTTGTATTTGCGGTTCTGGCTTCCTTTGCGATAGAAAAGCTCAGAAAAGCTTATAAAAGCTATGCCGAGCTGTCGATAGCGATCATTATGTCCGGCGGCGTTGCGCTGGCTTCTTTGTTTTTCACACTCGGGATGGGTTACAATACAGATGTGATGAGCTATTTGTTCGGCAGCATTTATACGCTGGATACCCAGGATCTGTACGTGGTAGGGGCTGTGACGCTGCTCGTCGTGGTTGTTATTACGCTCTTTTTCAAAGAGTTTTTCCTGCTGAGCTTTGAAGAAGACGCCGCGAGCGTAAGCGGTCTGCCTGTGCGCATGATGAACATGCTGATCACCGTCCTGACGGCCCTCGTTATCAGCACGGCCATCAAAATCGTCGGCGCTTTGCTCGTATCGGCACTGCTGACCATTCCTGTCGCTATCAGCCTCCTGATCGCCAGAAGCTTCAAATCTTCCGTCATCCTGTCGGTGGTTATTTCGGAGATTGCGGTTGTGGGAGGACTTGTGATTGCCGGCGTATGGAACCTGGCTCCGGGAGCAACCATCGTGCTGCTGCTGATTGCGCTGCTGATCTTGACGATGGCGGGCAAGAAGGGATTATCAACGTAGGAGGTACTTGTCCTTTGTCCAACTTGAATATTTGGCTTGCCTTCTTCGCCGGACTGGCTTCCTTTATTTCTCCGTGCTGCCTGCCGCTGTACCCTTCCTACATTTCCTACATTACCGGGATGTCGGTGCAGACGTTGAAGACGGAGCAGAATAAAAAAGAAGTCCGTTTCCGGACGATGAGTCATACGCTGGCCTTTATTTTAGGTTTTTCCGCCGTATTCTATACGCTTGGCGTCGGGGCCGGTTTGTTCGGCAACTTCTTTAACAACAACCGGGACCTGATCCGCCAGCTGTCGGCGCTGTTAATCATTTTGATGGGGCTGTTTCTGATCGGCATCTTTCAACCGCGCTTTTTGATGCGCGAATTCAAGATGGATCTGAAGTTCAAGCCCGCTGGTTATATAGGTTCTTTTATTTTCGGAATCGGCTTCTCCGCGGGATGGTCTCCTTGCGTCGGCCCGATCCTGGCGGCGATCATCGCTTTGGCGGCGACCGAACCCGGTGCATGGTTTCCGCTGATTACGGCGTATACCGTCGGATTTGCCATTCCATTTTTTGTACTTGCCTTTTTCATCGGGTCCACCAAGTGGATCGTGAAGTACTCGGGGATGATGATGAAAATCGGCGGGGCGCTCATGCTGTTTATGGGCGTACTTCTGTTCACGAACCAAATGACCAAAATTACGATTTGGTTGCAGGCCATCACGCCCGAATGGCTTAAGTTTTAGGTGAAATAGTCGATGGTAGCTTCCGGAAAGTGTTCAAAAATCCGCTCTGTGATAAACTCGCGCAGGGCGTTTTGCTGTTCGTCCGGATACACGTATTTAAATTGGCCCCAGCGTCCCCACTTTTGCTTGCGCCTCGCGATATCCATTTCCAGTTTGGTTTTGGGATAGCGCTGCTCAATGATATTTTTGGCGGTTTTCGTGAAGCGGTGCTGAATCATTTCGAACGTCAAGTCCTTCGTCGCCTCGGCAGGGAGCGTGTCCGCCAGACGCTTCAGAAGCTCGGCATAGCCATCCTGCCAGCCGTCATACCAAATGATCGGGGCGATGATGAAACCGAGCGGATAGCCGGCCCTGGCGACCTTTCCGGCGGCCTCGATCCGTTCCTCGAAGTGCGATGTGGACGGCTCGAAGTTGCGGATGACGTAGTCCGAATTGATGCTGAACCGGATGCGGGTATGTCCGTTATGCTTCAGCGAGAGCAGCGGATCGACATGATGGTACTTGGTCACGAACCGGAGTCTGCCGAATTCTTCGCCGGCCATAAAGGTAATCAGTTCCGCCAGAGAGCCCGTAATATGCTCGAGTCCAACCGGGTCTGAAGTACAAGCCGCTTCAAATCGGGTGATTTCCGGCGCGCGTTCCTCGATGTATTGCTTGGCGGCGCCAATGATATCGGGTGTGTTCACATAGACTCGGACATAGGGCTTGGCACCGAGCGTCGTCTGCAGATAGCAGTAATGGCAGTGACCCATGCATCCGGTTGAGATCGGAATGGCGTATTCGGCCGAAGGCTTGGACTGGTCGAACTTCAGCGTCTTCCGCACGCCGACGACGAGGGTTCGCTTGGCGTTTCTGTATTTTTCCTGATCGGTTTCGCCTGGTAAATTGGTGATCCGGTTATGAGAGCTGGTCATACGGTAAGGGATGTCTTTGGACTTGACCCATTCCATGATGTGCCGGCCTTTGGGATAGTTCAGCGCATCCGGTTCAAAATAAACAAGATCGGGGACAAACGGCTTTGTCGGCCGCAGCGTCCGCCGGGACTTTTCTTTAACACCAGTACCCATAGAACGACTCCTTTCCAGGAAAATATGCGGGCTTCAGTATAGTATGTGTGCAGGGGGCAGGGGCAACCCGTGGCAATAACTGATCAGGTTGGGGAGAGCGCGGCGGCGGCAGGACTTGCCAAGTCCTCTTGAGAACATGTATCATTACAAGAGCAGGTAATCGGGCCAGATGATTGACGTTTATTAAAGAAGAGAGGGAATATAATGCCAACGCCCAGCATGGAGGATTATTTGGAGCGTATCTATAAATTGATTGACGAGAAAGGATACGCGCGTGTTTCGGACATCGCCGAAGGCTTGGAGGTTCATCCCTCGTCCGTTACCAAAATGATCCAGAAATTGGACAAGGACGAATATTTGATTTATGAAAAATACCGCGGCCTTGTTCTGACTAGCAAAGGTAAGAAAATGGGCAAACGCCTGGTCGACCGGCATCAGCTTCTGGAGGAATTCCTGACGATGATCGGGGTTCAGCAGGAAAATATTTATGGAGATGTCGAAGGCATCGAGCACCACTTAAGCTGGGATTCCATAACGCGTATCGAGACGCTGGTGGAATATTTCCGCCGGGATGGACAGCGTCTGGAGGAGCTGCGGAACATTCATAATGAATTGGTCAGCGATTCGTAAACAAGGCATCTGTCCGAACCCTCAAACGACAGGTGCCTCTTTCATTCCCAGCACGTAATCCGGTGATTTCCAGCCAAGACTGGCAAACCCGCGTGCACACGCAGCAAAGGCTGCAGCTTTTCTGCCCGATCGGTCGTTCGCGCTTTACTCAGCAGATCATGATTTCAAGGTTGTATGATGCCGGATGGTGATCTCTAGATAGCGCGCGGATGACCGATTTTTTTACCCGCAAATCTATCAATAATGGAGGATTAGTAGAATGGCGTTTCGGAAGTTTCATAGGTGGATCGTGGCATCGCTGCTGTTGGTGCTGCTGATTCCGTTTACGGGGCAGCAGCAGGCCAAGGCTGCAAACATCATCACGATGGTCCTGGACGGGAAGCAGCTGGTCAGCGATATTCCCCCGTACATCATGCCAAAAGTGAATGTGACGATGGTTCCAATCCGCGTGATCAGCGAAGGGCTGGGGGCGGCCGTCGCATGGAATCAAAGCGCGAAAACCGCCGATATTTCAGGCGGAAGTCATACGATTACGTTGACCAGCGGCAAAAAGACGGCTTTGGTGGATGGAGCCTCCGTCGCCCTTGATGCCTCCGTGCAGCTTCGGGGCGGCCGCGTGCTGGTCCCTCTCCGTTTTGTCGGGGAACAGCTCGGTCTGCAGGTGGACTGGGACCAGGTGACAAGAACGATTACCTTAACATCAAATGCTTACATACCTACCGAGCCGCCTGGTGAATCGGGGGGAAGCGGCTCCGGCCAGCTCCGTGGCGCCTGGATCTCGACAGTATATAACCTGGATTGGCCGACAACGTCCTCATACGGCAAAATCGAGCAGCAGAAGCAGGAATATTCCGCTTTACTTGACAAGCTGCAGGCCATGGGACTGAACGCGGTGTTCGTTCAGGTTCGGACGGCCGGAGATGCGCTCTACCCTTCGAATCTGGTTCCGTGGTCGAAGGTGCTTACCGGCACGCAAGGCAAAGATCCGGGATATGATCCGCTCCAGTATATGGTCGAGGAAACCCACAAGCGGGGGATGCAGTTCCATGCCTGGTTCAACCCGTTCCGGGCTAATCTGGACACGACCACGAGCAAGCTGGCGGCCAATCATGTGGCGGTTCAGCATCCCGACTGGGTCGTATCCATCAATAACCAGCTGATCATCAACCCGGGCATTCCGGAAGCAAGGCAGCATATTATCGACGTCGTGATGGAAGTCGTGAATAAGT
Organism: Paenibacillus rhizosphaerae; assembly: GCF_014192015.1. GTDB lineage: Bacteria > Bacillota > Bacilli > Paenibacillales > Paenibacillaceae > Paenibacillus_AQ > Paenibacillus_AQ rhizosphaerae. The sequence goes on from NZ_JACHXJ010000002.1 coordinate 496,382, forward strand.
ACGATATCGACGGTGTCCATCTGGACGATTATTTCTATCCGTCGAGCGGAACGTTCAGCGATGACGCCGCATTCACAGCCTATAATTCGCAGGGCTTGAGCAAAGCGGATTGGCGCCGCGATAACATAAACCAATTCGTGCAGCGGCTGGGTCAGTCGATTCACGCGTCCAAGCCAGCCGTTCAGTTTGGCATCAGCCCATTCGGCGTATGGCGCAACCAGTCCAACGATCCGACGGGTTCCGATACCAAAGCCAGCGTAACGGCGTACGACTCCATGTACGCGGATGTGAGAACCTGGGTGAAGCAGCGATGGATCGATTACGTGGCACCGCAAATTTATTGGAGCATGTCCTTCAAAATCGCCCAATATGACAAGCTCGTCGACTGGTGGGCGCAAGAAGTGCAGGGCACCGGAGTGGATCTCTATATCGGTCATGCCCCGTACAAGCTGGGAACCGCCGAAGCTGGATGGCAGTCGGCGCAGGAGATCATCAACCAGCTTCAATACAATACGAAATACGACGCAGTCAAAGGCAGCATCTTCTACAGCGCCAAGGATCTGCTCAAAAATCCGCTTGGCATTGTTCAGGCGCTGACCGCCTATTACCAGCAATGATAAATTCATAGAACATTGTCATGAATGAACCCCCGTGCTCATATCTTACTGTGGGATAATGAGAGACGGGGGTTTTATTATGATCGTCAACGCGGTGTTCGAGGGCGGCGGAGTGAAAGGCATATCGCTGGCAGGAGCCGTCAAGGCTGCGGAGCAAGCCGGGGTAGTATTTAACCGGGTGGCGGGTACCTCGTCGGGTTCCATTGTGGCGGCGCTGCTGGCGGCGGGGTTTTCGGCCGACGAGATGAGCGAGATCGTGAAGACGACCCCCTTTGAGTCCTTTCTTCACCGCGCGCCTATATTCAATACCAAAGTGATCGGACCCGCCACGCGCTTGCTGCTGAAGAAAGGGCTGTATTCAGGGGAAGCGCTCGAAGTCTGGATCCACCATATTTTGGCGGCCAAAGGGGTCAAGACGTTTGCGGATATCCCCCAAGGCAAGCTGATGATCATCGCCTCGGATATTACGAACGGGCGCATTCTGGTGCTTCCGGAAGACCTGGGCAAGCTGGGCGCCAACCCGTCCAGGTTTGCGGTTTCCAAGGCTATCCGGATGAGTACGAGCATTCCGTACTTTTTTGACCCGGTCATGCTGAGAATGACAGGCGAAGCGGCCAGGGGAAAATCGTTCGTCGACCAGTTTGTCTATATCGTAGATGGAGGGCTGCTCAGCAATTTCCCGCTGTGGCTCTTTGACGACGCTGCGGAAGGGGCCGGACAGAAGCCGGTTCCGACGATCGGATTTCAAATGGTCGGCAGAACGACGAACAAACCCCATCTGATCCGCGGGCCGATCAGCATGCTGCAGGCGATGTTTGAAACGATGCTGTCCGCTCATGATGAGCGGTACATCGAGCAGGAGAACCGTATCCGGACGATCAAAATTCCGACCCTCGGCGTCGGAACGACGCAGTTTCATATTACACCGGAAGAAAGCCAGCAGCTGTATGAGTCCGGCTTGCAGGCAGGGAAAAAATTTTTCGCGGGCTGGAAGCCGTGACATAAGGGGAAAAATAAAAGGCATTCGCTGGTCCTCCGTTGGAAGGAGGGGCGAATGCCTTGTTTTCGATATTTGTTCAAACTGCGCTTAGTGGTATTTCGGTTGTTGATCGTCATTCTTACCCTTTGAGCCTTCAATCACCTGGAAAGGGTAATTTTTGCGTTTGGCGGATGGTTGACCGCGTTTGGACGCATTGTATTTCTCCATCGTACGCTGTGACGGCTTAACTTTGGGCCGCTTGTTGTAACGGGCAGGCGGGAATTTGTACAGCAGGAAAACGACACCGAACACGATCAAGGGCACAAGCAAACTCATAAGCGATCCTGCACCGCCAAAAAAAATGTTGCTGAGCAGTCCGATGGCAGCCAGTACAATGGCAATCCAGAAAATTACAGCCTGCCTTTTCATGTCATCTCATCCTTTCAGGGGATCCAAGACTCCGTTTCTCACAGGTTGTTCCGCCCCGGGAGCTTCCTCCATCCGGGCGTCAAGCTCGAGCATGCGGTTGAAGGAGGCGATGGACACCTCTACCTGGTCATCCTTGGGTTCCTTCGTAGTCAACAGCTGAAGCCAAAGGCCCGGGTAACCGAGATACCGCAGCACCGGTACGTCGCGCAGCGCGTTGGTCAGTTTCAGAAATTCAAACGAAATGGCGATGACGACCGGAAGCAGGATGATCCGCTGCAGAACCCGCTGCGTCATATTATCCCACGGAACGAGCGAATAAATCAGCACGCCCAGCACGATCGTCAGCATCATGAAACTGCTGCCGCAGCGGTAATGCAGCCGGCTGTGCTTTTGCACGTTGGCTACCGTCAGCTCTTCTCCCGCTTCATAGGTGCTGATCACCTTATGCTCCGCTCCATGGTACTGGAACAACCGCTTGATGACCGGGGTCTGGGAAATGCCCCATAGGTAAACGAGCAGCAGCAGCAGTTTAATGCCGCCTTCTATAAGGTTATGCAGGATATAGTTGTCAAACATCTTGCCGAAAATGAAATTCTCCAAAAATACAGGCACCAGCGTCAGCACCAGCTTGCCCACGAGAAACGATAGTACGCCGACCGCGGCCACGCCGATGATCATCCCTAAGCTCCAGCCGGATTCCTCTTTCTCCTTTTGCTTGGCGCGCTCCTCCGGCTCCACTTCGTCATCCGCGTAGGATTCCGCCGAGTAATTCAGGTGCTTCGTACCTTTGGCGCTTGCATCTATAATACTGACAATACCGCGAAGGAAAGGGATTTTGCGCAATTTGCCGACCCAAGGCTTATCCTCGCGCGGCACCTCCAAAAATGTAATCTCCTGATTCTTCCGCCGCACAGCGGTGACATTGACGTGCTTACCGCCAAACATAACGCCTTCAATGACGGCTTGGCCACCGTAGCTGACCGTTTTGGATTGCTCCGACAAACAATTCACCTTCCCCGAATGATTAGTTGTGATGCCTTTATTGTAACGAATTTCCCGTGCGATTTCTAGTTGGATTAGCCCCGGCCCGAAATGAACATACTAAGAAAAACAAAAAGGGTGATATTCAAAGTGAGTTCTCAAGGAGCTGCAATCCGGCAGCATACGAATACAGGCCATACCAATCCGCTTGCTTTCTCGCTGGAGCTCGGCTTTTTTGCCGGTTTGTTCTGGGGGGCGGTTCACTGGGTTTTCCACTGGCTGCATTTCACGATCGTCATCCCGGCCTTTTTGGCCGAGCCTTTCTTCAAGCATTCTTTTTTGAAAAGCGGGGCCGGAGATCTGCTTGGCTGGCTCTTTTTTATTGCGTTTTCCATAGTCGCGGCAGTCATCTATACGCTGCTGTTCCGGAAACTGGCCGGTCCGTGGCCGGGTATCATATACGGTATCTGCTGGTGGGCCGTCTTATTTGTGGCGGGTCCCGCCTTCGGCATGATGAACCGTCTCAATCATCTGACATGGAATACGATCGTCACCGAGTTTTGCTTGTACCTGCTGTGGGGGCTGTTCATCGGATATACGGTGGCCTTTGAATTTACGGATGAGCGCAAGCGGGAACCCGGCAGGGCCAAGGCGCACTAGAGCAAAAAAACTTCTCAAGAAGACATCCCCTATGTTAAAATAGCAGATGGTTATTTGACGACAAAGGGTGGGAATACCATTTTGAGAACCATTTGGGTGATCAACGGACCGAACCTGAATCTGCTCGGACTCCGGGAGCCTGGCGTGTACGGCTCTCAAAGTCTTGCGTCGATTGAAGAAGGCCTGCTTGAGAAAGCGGAGGCCCTGGGCGTGTCCGTCACATTTTATCAGTCCAACCATGAGGGAGATATCATTGACAGGATCCATGCCGCGCTGGGTCATGCCGACGGCATCGTTCTGAATCCGGGCGCGCTGACTCACTACAGCTATGCCGTCCGGGACGCCATCAGTTCCGTTAAAATTCCGACGGTGGAAGTCCATTTGTCGAACATCCACGCAAGGGAGACGTTCCGCCATACTTCCGTGATTGCTCCCGTGGCCGTAGGTCAAATTGCCGGATTCGGCGCTGTCAGCTATGAACTTGGCATGATGGCACTGCTGCGCCACTTGGAAAGTCAGGGACAGTAGTCGCTGCCTCTTTCCCCGGGGAAAGCTGTACATGAGAGAGGAGTGTAACGATGAGCATCAATCGAGTGAACAAGCTGCGTGAAGCGATGCAGCAATCCAATGTGGAAGCCATGTTTGTAACCAGTTCCATTAACCGCCGCTATTTAACGGGATTTACCGGTTCATCGGGATATGTCCTCATCACTTTGCATGATGCGTACCTCCTGACCGATTTTCGTTACATGACCCAGGCACCGCAGCAAGCGAAGGGATTTACGATCGTCGAGCACGGGCCGAAGGTGACGGAAACGGTGAAGGAACTGCTGGCTTCCGCAAACATCGGCAAGCTTGGATTCGAGCAGGATGACGTATCTTTTGCAGGATACACTGCTTACGCGGAGCAGCTCAAACCGATCCAGCTCGTGCCGGTTTCGGGCCTCGTGGAGAAGCTGCGTATCTTCAAGGATGACGAAGAGCTGAAGGTAATGCAGAGAGCGGCGGACCTGGCCGACGATACGTTCAAGCATATTCTCGGGTTTATCAAGACGGGAATGACGGAGCGGGAAGTCGATCTGGAGATGGAGTTTTATATGCGCCGCCACGGTGCCACTTCTTCCTCCTTCGATACGATCGTCGCTTCCGGAGAGCGTTCCGCCATGCCGCACGGTGTTGCCAGCGAACGGGTAATTGCCGGAAACGAGCTCATCACGTTCGACTTCGGCGCATTGCTTGACGGGTACTGCTCCGATTTGACGCGGACGATTGCGATCGGGGATCCGGATCCGAAGCTTAAAGAAATTTATGACATTGTGCTGGAAGCCCAGCTCCACACACTCCAGAACATCAAGCCGGGAATGACCGGCCGCGAAGCGGACGCGCTTGCCCGCGATATGATTACGAAGTACGGTTACGGCGACAATTTTGGCCACAGTACGGGGCACGGCCTCGGCATGGAGGTTCATGAAATGCCTCGCCTGTCCAAGCTGAGCGACGATGTGTTGAAGCCGGGCATGGTCGTGACCGTGGAACCGGGAATTTACCTGCCGGGTCTCGGCGGCGTACGCATTGAAGACGATATTGTGATCACGGAGACGGGGATTGTGATCTTGACGCATTCGTCAAAAGATTTCACCGTTTTACCGGCGTGATAAATGCAATATATACTTAAACCTTTAGGAGGGCATTTCAGTGATTTCAGTTAACGATTTTAAAACAGGTCTGACGGTGGAAGTTGATGGCGACATCTTTACCGTTCTCGATTTTCAGCATGTTAAACCAGGTAAAGGTGCAGCTTTCGTACGTTCGAAGCTGAAAAACCTCCGTAACGGCAACACCGTTGAGCGCACATTCCGCGCAGGTGAAACGATCGGCCGTGCCATCATCGAAAACCGCGGCGTTTCTTATCTGTATGCAAGCGGTCAAGAGCATACGTTCATGGACAACGAAACCTACGACCAGTTCACGCTGGACAGCAATCAGCTGGAGTGGGAACTGAACTTCCTCAAAGAGAACATGAACGTGAACATCGTCAGCTACCAGGGCGAAATTCTCGGGATCAACCTGCCAACCAGCGTCGAACTGAAGGTTGTTGAAACCGAGCCAGGCATTAAAGGAAATACGGCTACAGGGGCGACGAAGAACGCGAAGCTGGAAACCGGCCTGAACGTTCAAGTGCCTTTGTTCATCAATGAAGGCGATGTGCTTCTGATCGACACCCGTGAAGGTAAATATATCTCCCGCGCGTAAAGCCGGCGATAGAATGCCTTAACACCCGTCAGGGCTATGCCGATCCTCCTTTCCTTCTGAAAGGAGGATTTTTTGTATAATCCCATGAAAAAACATTAACAATCGGATGTACTTTCGTATTATACTAGTTTAAAGCGTAAAATTAGACAGTTGTCAGCATTTTGCAACATGAGATCCTGCTTTTTTCACCATGGCCAGTCTATTGGCGAAAAGGGTGCTGATCGCATATAGAAATAGGATCGGGCGGTTTTACCGGCGTGGGAAATGATTGCATAATGCCCAGTTGTACAATGAGTGGGGAGTGAATCGAAGTTGTCACTGTACGTCATGAAATTCGGAGGCAGTTCCGTCGGAGATATCGAGCGTATGCAGCGCGTGGCCCGGCGTATCGTCGAGAAACAGGACGAAGGACACCAGTGTGTGGTAGTCGTTTCCGCGATGGGGGATACGACAGATGATTTGATCGATCAGGCGATGCTGCTCAACCCAAATCCGCCTGCACGCGAGATGGATATGCTGATGACCACCGGGGAGCAGATTTCCATGTCACTTCTGTCGATGGCCATTCATCAGCTCGGCCGCAGTGCCGTTTCGCTGACAGGCTGGCAGGCGGGATTCCGGACAGAGCCGGTACACGGCAGAGCGAGAATCATGGATATTGTACCGGACCGGGTGAACGAAGCCCTGCAGCAAGGAAACATCGTGATCGTTGCCGGATTCCAGGGCATGACCGAAGAAGGGGAAATCACGACGCTCGGCCGCGGGGGATCCGATACGACGGCCGTTGCGCTGGCTGCGGCGATTAACGCCGACGTGTGCGAGATTTATACCGACGTGGATGGCATCTATTCGACGGATCCGCGAATCGTGAAGTGCGCCCGCAAGCTGGAGGAAATTTCGTATGATGAAATGCTGGAGCTGGCCAACCTTGGGGCGGCCGTTCTTCATCCGCGCGCGGTGGAGTACGCGAAGCATCACCAGGTGAAGCTCGTCGTCAGATCCAGTTTTAACTATAATGAAGGCACGGTTGTGAAGGAGGAAACCAGCATGGAGCAGGGAGTAGTGGTAAGCGGCATCGCTTATGATAAAAATGTGGCAAGAATCAGTATTTTGGGAGTGGAAGACGTTCCCGGCGTTCTTGCCACGGTGTTCGGAGCGCTCGCCGGCGCTGGTATCAACGTAGACATCATCGTACAGAGCGGCGTTCAGGACGGCAAGGCGGACTTTTCCTTTACCACCTCTCTGTCGGAAAGCGGCCAGGCACTTCAGGTCATCAAGGACTTGAGATCCACGCTTCCATACCGTGAAGTCACCTCGGAAGACAATCTGGTCAAGGTATCGATCGTAGGCGCGGGCATGATCAGCCATCCTGGCGTTGCGGCCGAAATGTTCGATGTCATTTCCAAGCAGGGCGTCAGCATCAAAATGGTCAGCACATCCGAGATTAAAACGTCCTGCGTCATCGAAGGCGGCAATCTCGAGCAGGTGGTCAGAGCGCTTCATACCGCCTATAACCTCGATACCGATGCGCAGGTGTTTGTGGGAGGCCCGCAGGACCGCCGCTAGGTTAGAACGAAAATATTCATACAAAAAAGCCGTCCCCATGGCAGGGGGCGGCTTTGTTTATTTCAGCGCGGCTTGGTTTATCCGCGGTTCGCAGCAATCGCGAACAACGGTGTCAGGATCAATTCCGACTTCGCATACGGCACGACAGGGACCGTGTCAATCCCCGTGCAGTATTCGACGTCATGTGCAAACCCCAGCTTGACCAGCTGCTTCGCCGCACATCCTTCCATTACAGTTTCAAACAGGGATCCCTTGCACTGCCGGTACGTATGCTTCATCGCCAGGCCCAGATCATTCAGCTGAAGCGGCGCGTCCGAAATGGACTCCATCGCATCGATGATCATTCCCGCGCACAGGCCATCCTCCAGCGAAAAGTCGTTGCGGCATCCCGAGCAAAGAAGGATGGCATCTTTCCCGAACGATAACAGAGCCGACGCACAGGCCGTCCCATTCATAAATGAAGCGGCAAAGATTCTGGCGGCTTTATGCGATTTGAGCAGCCCCCGGGTCCCGTTGGACGTGGTCAGCACCACCAGCTTTCCGGCAACTTCAGGGGTCATATAATCATGCGGCGAATTCCCTGCCTGAAAACCGGGGATTTTTTTATAATACCGTTCTCCACCGACAAACGTTTGGTCTCCCCGCATTTGCTGGGCTTGAGGAACCGTCTCCACGGGCATCAGCCCGGTAGCGCCTTGGGCCAGAGCCGTGATCATCGTACTGGTTGCCCGCAGCACGTCAATCACAACGGCGCTCTTCTGCACAAACTCCTCCGATCTTACTTCGTCCACATTGGCAATGACATCCACCCGCATGGATAAATCCTCCTTATGCATCTGTAAATAATACGACACCTCTTTCAGCTGCTTAGCCCTGAAGATGCCGATGGTTGAACGGTCCTCTTTTGGTTGGCCGGATGCAGGCAGTTTGTCTGCAGACAGGTCCAACCCAGGCAACTGACAAGCGGATAGGTATTTCACCAAACAATATATGCAAGCCCGGAACATTTTGTTCCAAATATAGGAGTTAATAAATAGAGGCCTTGACATGCCTCTTTTGACTATCAGCGCGGCACCTCCGTTTTTCCAAGTTATTTTCCGTAATCTTTCTTGTAAAAGACAACTAAAAAGAGAGAGTCCCGCATATCTATGAGGTTAGAAGTACAATCTCGCAAAAGGGGGTCATTTTTGTGGACAAGTTCGTGGTCAGCATGGCTACGCTCCGTTTTATCTCCGGCAGTCTGGAAATCGCCGCGGCACTGCTGATGCTGAAGCTCGCTCAGGTGGATAAGGCGCTGGCGGTCAATTCCCTGCTGGCATTCGTCGGGCCAACGGTGCTCATCCTGACGACTTCCATCGGGCTCATCGGCGTTGCCGATAAGCTTTCCTGGGGAAAGATGGCGTGGATCTTTTTCGGCGTGTCCTGTCTCTTAATCGGCATTCTCAAAAAATGATAGATTACAGTGGTCATAAATTTAAGGGCCAAGCATAGACATAAGTAAGAAAACATCTAGTAGTTTATCCATCAGAAGTTGAACAAGCTTGCAGGAGAAAGGCAGCACGGGGGTGGTCCTATTTCAAATCCAAACTGGCTGGAGTTATTTCCGGAGCCGGTCAAATCGATCCTTCACCAGCTCCCTCACCATATTCTAAGCGTCGTGGAGGAGGTACGCATCCGTGAAGGCAGGCCGCTGGAGATCAACGGCGCAGGCACACACCACTACGTTACGGGACAAAGCACGCTGACGCTGGATGCGGACAAGGCGTACAAGCCGCAGCGGGAGGTCAGCCGAAGGCTGCTCGATCTGATCAGCAACCATTCACTGTACACGATGGAGGAAGAGCTTCGCAAAGGCTTTATCACCATTCCCGGCGGACACCGCATCGGCTTGGCAGGGAGAACGGTTCTTCACGCCGGACATGTCGAGCATATCCGTGACATCAGCGGATTCAATGTGCGGATTGCCCGGGAAGTGAGAGGTGCCGCTGACGGCATTCTCCCCTTTCTGATCGATAGGCAAGGAAACCGGATTCGGCATACGCTTCTGCTCTCGGCACCGCAGCAGGGCAAAACGACCCTCCTGCGGGATTTGGCGAGACAGATCAGCAGCGGACTGCCTGGCCAGGGTAAATCCAGCTTGCCGGGGATGAAGGTGGGCATCGTCGACGAACGGTCCGAAATTGCCGGCTGCCTTAAGGGAGTGCCGAGCTTTGACGTCGGACCCCGCACCGACGTGATGGATGCCTGTCCGAAGGCGGAAGGCATGATGATGATGATCCGGTCCATGTCGCCGGATGTTCTCATGGTGGACGAGATCGGCAGGGGAGAGGACGCCGAATCGGTGACGGAGGCGCTGCATGCGGGCATTACGGTCGTCGCCACGGCGCATGCCGGCGGGATCGAAGAGCTGAAGCACCGGCCCGCACTGGCCGGGCTCGTAGAGACCGGAATGTTTGAGAGGTACGTTCTTTTAAAAAGGAAGGCACAAGGGTTAAGCTGCCGGATCCTCGACCAGCAGCACCGGCCGCTGCAGCTTCAGACGGGCAGCCAGAGAGGGGTGAACTTCCTTGCTTAAGCTTTTTGGCGCCGTACTGATCCTGCTGTCCGGCACACTGGCCGGATTCCATCAGGCCAGGCAGTTTGCCAGCCGGCCGAAGCAGATCCGGGAGCTGATCCTGGCCTTGCAGCGGCTGTCGACCGAAATCACCTATGGATTTACCCCACTTCCGGAAGCACTTCGCAAAATAGCGGATCAAATGCGGGAGCCTCTCCATACCTTTTTTCTGAATGCAGCACATGAGATGGGGCCGGCCACAGGATTGACCGCCCAGGAGAGCCTCCAGCGTTCTCTCCATGAGAACTGGAAGCGGACCTCCATGAAGGCACCTGAACGCGAGGTGCTGCATCAGCTCAGCTTCACGCTCGGGACAAGCGACCGGCAGGACCAAATCAAGCACATCCAGCTGGCCGTCGAGCAGTTGAAGCATGAAGAAGCAACAGCCAGGGACGACCAGGCCAAATACGAGAAGATCAGTAAAAGTCTCGGGCTGCTCATCGGAGCATTGATCGTTATTTTGATCTTTTAGCGAGGTGCCTAGGAATGAACTTTGAAGTGAACGCAATTTTCCAGATTGCGGGAATCGGCATCATCATTGCCATGATTCACACAGTGCTGAAGCAAATGGGAAAAGAGGATATGGCTCATTGGGTGACGGTCATTGGTTTTGTCGTGGTGCTGTTCATGGTCGTCCGGCTGCTCGATAACCTGCTGCAGGAGATCAAAACCATCTTTTTGTTCCAGTAGGGGTTGCTATCCATGGAAATTATTCAAGTGGTAGGCCTTGGGCTCCTGTCCACGATTCTGATCCTCGTCATTAAGGAGCACAAGCCGATGTTCGCTTTCGTCCTGGCCGCCGCGACCGGCGTGCTGATCTTTATGTTCCTGATCGGCAAAATCGGCATGGTCATCCAGGAGCTCCAGCGGCTGGCCGAGGCGTCGGGAGTCCAGATGATCTACCTGAAAACGATACTGAAAATTATAGGGATTGCTTATATCGCCGAGTTTGGAGCACAGCTCGTCAGAGACGCCGGGCAGGAGAGCATCGCTTCCAAAATCGAACTCGCGGGCAAGGTGCTGATCATGGTGCTTGCCATTCCCATTATCGGCATTATCATCGAAACGGTGCTTAAGCTGCTGCCAGCCTGAAGGAGAGGGGTGAAGACATGCCGGGACTGCGGAGACTGCCGGAAAAAATGCACATCGTTATCTTGTTTATCGTGTTCATGGTAGCGGGAATCACCCGGGTCTTTGCAGATTCACCCACGGATCAGCTGATTAAGAGCCAGGCGGAGAATTTGCCGAAGGATCAGGTGGAGAAGTACTGGGATTCCCTGATGAGGGAGTACGGGGGATTTTTTCCGGACCAGAAAACACCATCCTTCATGGATATGCTCCTTCCCGGCGGCAGCGGCTTCAGCCTTAAATCGGTGCTAACGGCGACAGGGACCTTTATGTGGCACGAGGTGCTGTACAACGGCAAGCTGCTCGTCACGATCGTCATCCTGAGCATCATGAGCATGATTCTGGAGACGCTCCAGGCGGCCTTTGAGAGGAAAACGGTCAGCAAAGTCGCATACGCACTATGCTATATGGTCATCATCGTGCTGGCCATCAACAGCTTCAACGTCGCCATCGGTTATGCCAAAGAGGCGATAGACCGGATGATCGACTTCATGATGGCCATGGTACCGCTGCTGTTCGCTCTGCTGGCCTCCATGGGCAATATCGTCACAGTGTCCGTTACGCATCCGCTAATCATCTTCATGATCAATACGATCGGAACGTTGATCCACGTCATGGTGTTTCCGCTGCTCTTCTTCTCGGCTGTGCTTCATCTGGTCAGCTCACTGTCGGATAAGTACAAGCTGACGCAGATGGCGAACTTGCTGCGGAATATCAGCGTCGGGCTGCTCGGGGTGCTGCTGACGATCTTTCTCGGCGTGATCTCCGTACAGGGCATCACCGGATCCATCACCGACGGGGTGACGATCCGGGCGGCCAAATACGTCTCAGGAAGCTTCATTCCGGTCGTCGGCAAAATGTTTGCCGATGCGACAGACACGGTCATCTCGGCATCGCTGCTGGTCAAAAACTCCATCGGTCTGGCAGGCGTCATCATCATTTTGTTCCTTTGCGCTTTTCCGGCCATCAAAATCTTGACGCTCGCTCTCATTTACAAAGTTTCGGCGGCCATCATGCAGCCGCTGGGAGATTCACCGATCACGACCTGCCTGGACACGATCGGCAAAAGCATGATTTACGTCTTTGCCGCCCTGGCGGCGGTCGGACTGATGTTTTTCCTGGCGATCACCATTATGCTGACGGCTGGCAACGTGACTGTCATGATGCGGTGAAGGGAGGGGGAGCCCATGGAATGGCTGGGAAACTGGCTGAAGGAAGTCATCATGGTCGTGCTGCTCGCCACCTTCGTCGATATGCTGCTGCCGAGCAGATCCATGGAACGATACGTCAAGCTGGTCCTGAGCCTGCTCGTGCTGGTCACTTTGCTGAATCCCCTGATCCGAATCGTGACCGACGCGCCGCTCGACAAGCTGAGTGCAGCGATCAGCCGGATGGACCGGCAGCCAGGCGGCGGCGGTTCCAAAACCAGCCTCGACCAGATCATGGACGAAGCCGAACAGATCAAGCATCGGCAGCAGAAACAAACGCTCCAGTGGGCGGGAGAGCAGGTGGCTTCCACGATGAAGGAACAGATCAAGCAGCAAACCGGCGAGGAACCCGCGAACGTGCAGGTTGTGCTGGGACTGCCGCAGTCTAACGAAGATCCGAACGCCGGAGCCGATCAGTCACAGCCGTACATTAGTGCGGTGACCGTTACAATGAGGGACTCGCAAGGTGATTCGGGCAGTTCGGGTGGCACCCAGGGGGAGAGCGGCATCCAGATCGAGCCGGTGAAGCCGGTTCACGTGCAGGTGACGATCGAGCCGGATGAGAAGCAGGCTGGACCGGATCAGCTGAATTCTGATCCGGGCGAGGATCAAGCACAGGAGGCCGCAGGCGCGGTGGATGACAAAAGCGCCGGCGAAGTCCGTAAGCTGCTGGCAAGCGAATGGAATATCGATCCGGAAGTGATCACGGTACGAAGCGGATCCGGGCAGGAGTCCCGGTTATGAAGGCGGAGGTGAAACGATGGGGAACTGGCTGAAGAAGCTTGAGCAATGGCTGGGGGGCGGACAGGGAGGGACGAAGCGGGTGCATACGTTCAGGTGGCTGATCATCGTCGGCTTGATCGGGGTGGCTATCGTGCTGTTCAACTCCTTTGTCAATGTGAAGAAACTCGATAACGAAAACATAGGGAGGGAGCCTCCGGCTGGGGCCGAGTCCCAGGAAACGTTCCAGAGCTCGGCAGGACAGACTTCGGACTTTGCAGCGATTGAGGAAACGGCCGAAGGCAGGATGAAGGACATTTTGGAGAAAATCGTTGGCGTAGGCACGGTGGACGTCATGGTCACGGTGGATTCCACGGAGGAAATCGTCTATCAAAGGAATGTAAAAGACTCCCAGCAGCAGTCGGAAGAAAACGACGCGAACGGCGGACAGCGCCATACGACCCAATATACCCGGGATGGGGAGATCGTCACCTACGAGCAGTCGGGAACGCAGACGCCAATCATAACGAAAAAGGTAAAACCGCAGATTCGCGGGGTGCTGATCGTAGCCAAAGGTGCAGAGAACGAAGTGGTTCGCAACTTGATTGTGGACGCGGTGGAAAAAGGCCTGAACGTACCGGACTACCGGATCTCCGTCGTTCCGCGCAAGCAGGGGTAAGCCGATTTCCCCGATATAATCCAGTTGACTTATGAGGAGGATTTAACGAATGAACAGTAAAAGACAAACGATTTGGTTGGTTTCGATGCTGAGCTTGATGGTAGTCCTGTCCGCTTATTATCTGTTTACAGAAGACTCCGGGACGTCGAAGACGCCGGTCGCCGACAGCCAGCAGGTGGACAGCAAGACCGACAAAGACGCCAAGACGACGGCTTCGGCCGGCAGCAAGGACAACGGGGTTGTCGTAGACGAAGTCGTGACATCGGGTCAGTCGGGTGACAAGACGGCGGACGCAGGCAAAGCCGACGGTTCCGCCGCGAAGGATACAGCCCAGGATCCGTCGAAGGAAGATGCGGCGAAGGATACGGCAGCTGCAGGCAGCACGGCGGATAAAGACGCCGCAGCCAAAGACACAGCCAAAGATACGGCCGCCGCTGGACAAAAGAGCGAAGCGACAACCGATAAGGCTGCGGACGGCAAAACGGCATCCACAAGTAAAACAGACGCCGGCAAGACAACCGCAAGCACGGAGAAAACGGACGATGAGATTCTGCAGGAGGTGGCTTCCCAGGCTTCGTCAGGCAGCAGCATGCTCGAATCCCTTCAATGGCAGCGGTCGCAGACGAATGCTCAAAAAACAAACGACCTGATGGCGTCAATCAATGACATGAGCAAGGACAGCGAAGCTTCGGCCAAGGCGAGCCAGGAACTGCAGGCACTTGAAAACAAAGAGACGATCATCGAAAGCATCGAGGAAGAACTGGAGCAGAAATTCTCCTTTGCGAACGCATTCGTGAAGGAAGATGATGACAAATACCAAGTGCTCGTCCTGAGCGACAAAATGGATGCCAAGCAGGCAGCGGGCATCGTTCAGCTGGTGATGAAAGAGCTGAAAGTAACCCAGGACAAAGTCAGCGTGAAGGTCGTTTCCGAGTAAAATGGCGGAAAAACAGAAATATCGTCGAAAGAGTCCGGGACAGCCCAGGACTCTTTCCATTTCTTCCGATTATGTTATAATACTTATCGTTATGTGTATGAATTGTCCGAAGCCACGGCTTCCACGCAGCTGAAGGAGTGAATTGCGAATGTTTAAATTGAACGAGATAAAAGAATTGATCAAGCTGGTCGATGAGACCTCCGTACATGAACTTGAACTTGAATCGGAAGGAGCACGCCTTTCCATCCGCAAGCCGGGCAAAACCGAAGTGGTTAGCGTCCAGGCTGCGCCTCAATTTGTACAGGCTCCTGCCGCACAGCCGGCCCCGCAATACGTACAGGCACCCGCCGACAATGCACAGGCCCCTGCAGCAGGACAGGCAGCAGCACCGGATGCGGCTTCCTCACTACATAAAATTGTCTCCCCAATGGTAGGAACGTTCTACAAAGCATCTTCTCCGGATGCCGCACCGTTTGTGAGCGTCGGTGACCGCGTTGACGAGAAAACGACGGTTTGCATAATAGAAGCGATGAAGCTTATGAATGAGCTGGAAGCCGAAGTAAAAGGCACCATCGTTGAGATTCTTGCGGAGAATGGACAACTGGTGGAATTCGGGCAGCCTCTGTTTCTGGTGAAGTCGGAGTAGGCACCGCACAATGGAGGAGGTTACTTGCATGAAATTTCAAAAAATTCTGATTGCCAACCGCGGTGAAATCGCGGTCCGGATTATCCGGGCCTGCCGCGAACTCGGCATTTCCACCGTTGCGGTTTATTCGGAGGCGGACAAGGAGGCGCTGCACGTCCGTTTGGCGGACGAGGCATACTGTATCGGTCCAACGCTTTCGAAAGACAGCTACCTGAATTTCACCAACATTATGAGCGTCGCTACGCTGACGGAGTGCGACGCCGTTCATCCGGGATACGGTTTTCTCGCCGAGAATGCCGACTTCGCGGAAATTTGTGAGTCCTGCAACATTACCTTTATCGGACCTTCGGCCGACGCCATCAACAAGATGGGCGACAAGGCGGTGGCGAAGCAGACGATGAAGAGCGCCGGCGTACCGGTCATTCCGGGTTCCGACGGGCTGGTTGAGGATCTGGATGAGGCTGTGATGATCGGCCGGGACATCGGATACCCATTGATCATCAAGGCGACGGCCGGCGGCGGCGGAAAAGGCATCCGTATCGCTGAGGACGAACAGGCGCTGATTAAGCAGATCACGGCGGCACAGCAGGAAGCCCAAAAGGCGTTCGGCAATGCCGGCGTTTATCTGGAAAAGTATTTGACAGGCATGAAGCATGTTGAGATTCAAGTGATTGCTGACAACCATGGCAACGTCGTTCACCTGGGCGAACGCGACTGCTCGGTGCAGCGCCGCCGTCAGAAACTGATCGAGGAAGCGCCTTGTCCGGTGCTGTCTCCCGACATTCGTCAGCGGATGGGTGAAGCAGCTGTACGCGCCGCCCTTGCCGTTAACTACTCCGGTGCGGGCACGCTGGAATTTCTGCTCGGCAACGACGGCCAGTTCTACTTTATGGAAATGAACACCCGCATCCAGGTGGAGCATCCGGTTACGGAAATGGTCACAAACGTGGATTTGATCCAAGAAATGATTTCGGTCGCTGAAGGGCATCCGTTGTCGTTTACACAGGAAGACATTCAGATTAACGGCTGGTCGATCGAATGCCGTGTCAACGCGGAAGATCCGGACCGCAACTTTATGCCGGCTCCG
This sequence comes from Paenibacillus rhizosphaerae, assembly GCF_014192015.1. Classification (GTDB taxonomy): domain Bacteria; phylum Bacillota; class Bacilli; order Paenibacillales; family Paenibacillaceae; genus Paenibacillus_AQ; species Paenibacillus_AQ rhizosphaerae. The sequence goes on from NZ_JACHXJ010000002.1 coordinate 512,886, forward strand.
GGCAAAATCCAATTTTACCTGCCTCCGGGCGGTCCCGGTGTACGGGTGGACAGTGCGGCCTATCCGGGCTACAGCATTCCTCCGTTCTACGATTCCATGATCGCGAAGCTGATCGTATGGGCACCGACGCGTCAGGAGGCGATCGCTAAGATGAAGCGTGCGCTGTCCGAATTTGTGATCGAAGGCGTCCACACCACCATTCCGTTCCATCAGAAGCTGATGGAGCATCCGGTGTTCAACCGCGGCGATTTTGACATTAAGTTTTTGGAGGAGAACGAAATCTGACGCCTGCTTCGGATTGTTTGTCATAAAGTTCCCCAAATGGTATAGTATGAATGATTAGGGGCAATCCTGCTTTCGTCTGAAGCGGTTTTATATATTATCCGAAAGGTGTGTTGATTCAGGGATGAGCACATTACCGAGTGAATTTGAACGTACGGACATCGGTGAAATTCAAATAGCACCTGAAGTGATCGAAGTCATTGCGGGTCTTGCGACGGTGGAAGTGAAGGGCGTCGCCGGCATGAGCGGCGGATTTGCCGGAGGCATCGCCGAGCTGCTCGGCCGCAAAAATTTGTCCAAAGGTGTGAAGGTGGAAGTCGGCCAGCGCGAAGCCGCTGTGGACGTCTCGGTCATTATCGAGTACGGAAACCGCCTGCCGGAAGTGGCGACGGAAATCCAGCGCAATGTCAAACGCTCCATCGAAATGATGACAGGCCTTACGGTCATTGAAGTTAATGTGCATATCCATGATGTTTACTTCAAGAACGCCGAAAGAGTCGAAGACGTTGATTACAGTCAGCGTGTAAAATAAAGGATTCAATTGGTCATCATAACCCCCGACACCCGAAATGTCGAGGGTTTACTCTAATTTAAGGAGGCTGTGCTGTTCGTGGCTAAGATACTGGACAGACTTCTGCTGTTTATTTACAGCTTGAGTATCGGAGTAATATGTGTATTTGCCATCCTCCTCATGAGTGATTTGGTTCCGTCTCCGGATGAACTGCTGAACACAGCCGAGCTTCAGCTAACGGTCATCGTGGCGGCGGTGATCCTCTTTTTACTCAGTATCCGCTTCTTCTATATTTCGATTCGCCCGGACAGATCGCATGTCCACTCCATTGATCAGAGGACCGAATTCGGCGACATCCAGATCTCGGTGGAGACGATTGAGAATCTGTGCCTCAAGGCGGCTTCGCGGGTGCGGGGCGTCAAAGACCTGAAGGCCAGGATCCATGTGACGGAGGCGGGTCTTGAAATCATGATTCGTGCCGTCGTTGATGGCGATGTGTCTATCCCGGCCACGACCTCCGACGTCCAGAAGCAGGTTCATGATCACCTTCAGGATACGACAGGCATTCCGGTCTCTAACGTGGCGGTATATATAGCGAATGTGGCCCATGCGCCAGTGATCAAGAGTAGAGTGGAATAGAGGTGAATTCTCCGAGTGATCTGGAAAGAAATTTGGGAGAGTCACAAAGGGCGGATTACCGGCATTGCCGGCGGTATTTTTTTCGGTTTTATTTATTTGTTTGCGGGTTTTTGGGATATGTTGTTCTTTGCATTGGTAGTGTTCATAGGATATTCTGCCGGCAAAAGGAAGGATCTGCGGATGGATTCCTTTTTCCGCTGGCGGGAAATGGGTCAGTGGCTCTCCGAGCGCTGGCGCCCGTTCAAATGAACCCGTGATATGCCTTTCTCCGGAAAAAGAGCTGCAGCTTCTTGAAGCCCATATTCTGGAGATTGACATGCTCACGGTTTTTTTGTGCAAATCACGATGTTTTTATTCCCGCGGTGACCCATAATAAGGACAAGAGGAAATTTCAAGGTTCTAGGAGGAACATGATGAAAAGACGTTTAGCCAGGGAGCTGGTCGTTCAGTGCCTGTATCAGATGGAAATGAACGAAGCAACAAGCGAAGAAGCGCTGGAAATGCTGCTGGAGGATGCCGCCGAAGAAAATGATACCGAGCGGACGATCACCGATGAAGCGGAACTGAAGGAATATGTGCTGGGGCTCGTAAACGGCATTTGGGGCAGTAAAAAAGCGGTGGACGATCTGCTGGAGAATTATTTGAAAGGCTGGCAAATGAGCCGCCTCTCCAAGGTGGACCGCCAAATCCTCCGCCTCGCCGCCTATGAAATGCTGTATCGCGACGACGTGCCGGCCAAGGTTGCCGTCAATGAGGCGATCGAGCTTGCCAAGCATTTCGGAACCGAGGATTCAGGCAAGTTTGTCAACGGAGTCCTGGGGAACATGATCCGCGAGCTCGATCAATTGAAGTCATAGTCTTGCATATGGACGCTAACCGTCCGCTTTGCCAATTTAAAACATAGGGGAGAGAGCGACATGACAGCATCTATTATCAATGGAAAACAGGTTTCTGAGGATATCCGGACCGGAATCGCCGCCGAAGTCAAGGAGCTGGCCGCTAAAGGCGTCACTCCGGGACTTGCCGTCGTGCTGGTAGGAGAGGATCCGGCTTCCCAGGTATATGTGAGAAACAAGGAAAAAGCGTGCCACGATCTTGGATACTATTCGGAGGTTCACCGGCTTCCGGCCTCGACGACTCAGGAGGATTTGCTTGCATTGGTGGACAAGCTGAACAAGCAGGACACCATCGACGGCATCCTTGTCCAGCTGCCGCTTCCCGGACATATTGACGAGAAGGCCGTCATTAACGCGATCGCGGTAGACAAAGACGTTGACGGATTCCATCCGGTAAACGTCGGCAACCTGGTCATCGGGGACGACAGCCTTCTTCCATGCACGCCGGCAGGCGTCATCGAGCTGATCAAGCGTGCGGGCGTAGAACTGGCCGGTAAGCATGCAGTCGTCATCGGCCGCAGCAATATCGTCGGCAAGCCGGTTTCGCTGCTGCTTCAGCGGGAGAACGCGACGGTGACGATGTGCCACTCCCGGACGATCGGGATGGCGGACATTGCGCGTCAGGCCGACATCCTGGTCGTTGCGATCGGTCGGGCCAATTTCATTGATGCGAGCTTCGTCAAACCGGGTGCCGTTGTCATCGACGTGGGCATGAACCGGCTGGAGACCGGCAAGCTGGCCGGAGACGTGGATTTCGAAAGCGTCAAGGAAGTGTCGGGCCCGATTACGCCGGTACCTGGAGGCGTAGGTCCGATGACGATTACGATGCTGATGCAGAACACCCTGATCGCGGCCAAACGCCACCACGGATTGGCATAACGGAGCTGATGCCATGGAGCCGCAGCGTATTTTTTCAATCAAGGATTTGAACCGTTATATCCGGATGAAGATGGACTCGGACAGTCTGCTGTCCGACGTCTGGATTCGTGGGGAAATATCGAATTTTACCCACCATTCCAGCGGGCATATGTATTTCACGCTCAAGGATGAGGGAAGCCGGATCAAAGCGATCATGTTTGCCTCCCACAACCAGCGGCTGCCGTTTCGCCCCAAAGAGGGCTCAAGGGTCATCGCAAGAGGGAACGTTACGGTATACGAGCGGGACGGACAGTACCAGTTTTATGCCACCCAAATGCAGCCCGACGGGATCGGCAGCCTGTATTTGGCTTATGAGCAGCTTAAGGAAAAGCTGGAGAAAGAAGGGCTGTTTGCTTCAGACCGCAAGCGGCCGATTCCGGAATTTCCGGAGACGATCGGCGTCATCACTTCGCCGACCGGTGCGGCCGTACGCGATATTATGACGACGCTGGAGCGGCGTTACCCGCGGGCGCGGATCATTCTCGCTCCCGTCTTGGTCCAAGGGAAGGGAGCCGCTCCCTCGATCGTCAAGGCCATTCGCACGATGAACGAGCTGGATGAAGCGGATGTATTGATCGTCGGCCGCGGCGGCGGCTCACTGGAGGAGCTGTGGGCCTTTAACGAAGAAATGGTCGCGCGGGCGATCCGCGCCTCGCAAATACCGGTCATTTCGGCCGTCGGGCACGAAACGGACTTCACCATCGCGGATTTCGCCGCAGACCTGAGAGCGGCGACTCCGACCGCGGCCGCGGAGCTGGCCGTGCCGCATGCAGGCGAGCTGAAGGCGCGGCTGCAGCAGCGGGAACGGCTCTTGCTGCAGCTGCTTCAGCAGCGGGTGAAGCGCAGCCGCCAGCAGCTGGCGTCCCTGCAGCGCTCGCCCGTGCTGCTGCATCCGCGGCGCTACATGCTGCAGCATGCCGAGCGCCTGGACATGCTGCGCCAGCGCCTGAGCGGCAATCTGCGTTCCCGGGTTCAGCTGAACCGGGAAAAGAGAAGCCGCATGTACCATGCACTGATGCGGTACAATCCACAGGAGCAGCTGACAGGAGCCCGGAGCCGCAACGACGCGGCGCGCCGGCAGCTTCTTCAGTCGATGCAGAACATATTGAAAGACAAGAAATCCCAGCTTACTTCCGGCGTGCGCCATTTGGACGCCCTCAGTCCGCTGAAGGTCATGGCCCGCGGCTACAGCCTCGTTTATGACGAGCAGGAGAAGCGTTTAATTAAATCGATTCATGAGGTACAGCCTGGCGACGTGGTTCATATCAAAGTGAACGACGGCCAGTTATCCTGCCAGGTATGGGAACTGAAGGAGGATGGACAGGATCATGGGGAATGAAAAAGAGCTCAGCTTTGAGGACGCGATGATTCAGCTCGAGGATATCGTCGGAGAACTGGAGCACGGCGACGTTCCGCTCGAAAAGGCGATCGAGCTGTTCCAGCAGGGAATGAAGCTGTCCCAGCTGTGCGGGCAGAAGCTCGACCAGGTGGAACGGAAAATCGAGATAATCGTCGAAGAGGATGGAGAGCTTCGCAAGAAGCCGTTCGGCGGCGGACAGCTCGATCAGAGCGGCGGTGAAGTTTTTGAGTGACCGGGTTTCGTTCCAGGAATACATGCAGCAGATTTCCGAGAAAGTAACCGCCTCATTAGAGGACAGCCTGCCGTATCATTGGCAGGTTCCTTCATCTTTAAAGGAATCCATGACGTATTCCTTGATGGCCGGAGGGAAGCGGCTCCGTCCGCTGCTGGTCATTGCCGCCTGCGAAGCGCTCGGAGGCAACGGGGAGGCTGCCCTTGATGCGGCATGTGCCGTTGAAATGGTGCATACCTATTCGCTTATTCATGATGATTTGCCAGCTATGGATAATGATGACTACCGCCGGGGCAAACTGACCAATCATAAAGTATACGGCGAAGCTACCGCTATTCTGGCCGGAGACGCCCTGCTTACGCATGCCTTTTATACCATTGCCCAAATCTCGGTGAAACATGGCATTGATGCGGCCCCGGTTCTGGCCATCGTAAAGGACCTCGCGGAGATGGCCGGTCCAAGAGGGATGGTCGGCGGACAGGCGGCCGATATGGAAGGGGAGCAGGGACTCACGGATCTGGAACATCTTCAGTATATCCACCAGCACAAGACGGGTGATCTGATCGTCTTCTCGCTCCTGGCCGGCGGACGGATTGCCGGAGGTTCGGAGCGCGAGTTGGAAGCACTGCGTACGTTTGGCAGCCGACTGGGGCTCGCTTTTCAAATTCAGGACGATATCCTTGATCTGGTTGGAGACGAGGCAAAATTGGGTAAGAAGACACAGAGCGACATCAAGCAGGAGAAGGTGACATATCCTTATTTTATCGGTCTTGAGGCTTCGCAGCAGCAGGTCGAGTCATTGACCCGTGAAGCCAAAACGGCTGTCTTGAACGCCGGTTTTCAGGATCGGGAGCGCCTGCTGGAAATCGCGGATTATTTAATGCACAGAGACCATTAGAGCATGATGCTTTATGTATGATGGGCATTTTATGATATAATGGCGAAAAGAATCTAATCATGGAAGAATATTATGGATAACCATATCACTAATTACGAAGGAAAGCGGGGAGATTGCCGTGCTGCTTCCACAAATTAACGAGCCAGGACAATTGAAATCACTATCGGTTGACGAGCTCACTTCTCTGGCGGCCGAAATCCGTCAATTTCTGATTGAGAAGCTGTCGGTCACCGGGGGGCATCTCGCATCAAATCTGGGAGTGGTGGAACTCACGCTGGCCCTGCACTATTGCTACAACAGCCCGCGCGATAAATTTATTTTCGATGTAGGACATCAGGCCTACGTTCACAAGATGCTGACGGGCCGGATGGATCAGTTTGATACGCTGCGGAAATACAAGGGGATGTGCGGCTTTGTCAAACGCAGAGAAAGCGAGCATGACGTCTGGGAAGCCGGGCACAGCAGCACCTCTCTGTCCGCGGCGATCGGCATGGCCGTGGCCCGGGACTTAAAAGGGGAAAACAACAAAGTCATCGCCATGATCGGGGACGGTGCGCTCACCGGCGGCATGGCTTTCGAAGCCTTGAACCATATCGGACATGAACAGAAGGACCTGATGGTCATTCTGAACGACAACGAAATGTCGATTGCGCCGAACGTCGGCGCCATGCATAACTATTTGAGCAAAATCCGCTCGGACCGCCATTATTTGCGTGCAAAAGACGAGCTTGAGATGATGCTGAAGAAAATCCCGGCGATCGGCGGCATGCTGGCGAAGACCGGATCCAGGCTGAAGGAAAGCCTCAAATACATGATGGTTCCCGGCGTGCTGTTCGAAGAGCTGGGCTTAACCTATCTCGGACCGGTGGACGGCCATGATATCCACAAGCTGATCGAAACGTTCAAGCAGGCCGACAACGTGCGCGGACCGGTATTCGTGCATGTGCTCACCACCAAAGGCAAAGGATATAAACCCGCAGAAGCGGATTCATATAAATGGCACGGAATTACACCGTACAAAATCGAATCTGGCCAAGTGCTCAAATCGGTTGGAAATCCGATGTACACCGACGTATTCGGCAAGACGCTGATCGAATTGGGAGAACAGGATCCCCGCATCATCGCCGTCACGCCTGCAATGCCCAAAGGTTCCGGGCTCATTCCGTTCAGCGAACGGTTCCCGGACCGTATGATCGACGTCGGCATTGCGGAGCAGCATGCGGCGACGATGTGCGCTGCGTTGGCGATGGAGGGCATGAAGCCGGTGTTCGCCGTGTATTCCACCTTCATGCAGCGTGCGTATGACCAGATCGTTCACGATATTTGCCGGCACAATGCCAACGTCATGTTCGCCATCGACCGTGCAGGTTTCGTAGGGGATGACGGGGAGACGCATCAGGGCGTGTTCGACATCGCGTTTATGCGCCACATTCCGAACATGGTCATGATGATGCCAAAGGATGAAAACGAGCTGAGACATATGATGAAAACCGCCCTGGAGTATAACGACGGACCGATTGCTTACCGCTACCCGCGGATCAACGGTCTGGGGGTTCATATGGACGAAGAGCTTGTGCCGATTCCGATCGGCAAATGGGAAACCGTCCGTGAAGGCGAAGGATATGCCGTCTTAGCCTGCGGCCCGATGGTTCAGGTTGCGCTTGAGGCAGCAGACCAGCTGAAACGGGAGGGAATTCATCTGCAGGTGGTCAACGCCCGGTTTATGAAGCCGCTGGATGAAGAAATGCTGCTGGAGCTTGCCGAGAGCCGCACGAATATGGTGGTGCTTGAAGAAGCGAGCGAAGCGGGCAGCTTGGGCAGCGCCGTACTAGAGTTTTATGCTTCGAAACATATATTTGACACGAAAGTGTCCTTGATGGGTGTGCCCGACCGCTTTATCGAGCATGGCAGCGTGAAGGAGCAGCGGGAGGAGACCGGTCTAACGGCAGCAGGCGTGGTTGGCGAAATCAAGAAACTGATGTCCCTGCATCCGTTCGAGATCGGCAAAACCCAGTTCCCTTCCTAATGGACGCCGAAATCGCCGTGCAGTCAGGAGATAACGATGAATTTGCCTAAAGAACGAATCGATGTCCTGCTCGTTGAGCAGGGCTTTTACGAGAGCCGGGAAAAAGCCAAGGCGGCGATTATGGCCGGTCTGGTCTTGGCCGCAGAAGAACGGGTCGAAAAGGCGGGAACGAAAATTCCGCGCGATACGCCGCTTAGGGTCAAGGGAGCGGTACATCCGTATGTCAGCCGCGGGGGTCTGAAGCTGGAGAAGGCGCTCCGAACCTTCAGGATCGAGCTGACCGGCAGAACGATGCTGGATATCGGGTCTTCCACCGGGGGCTTTACCGATTGCGCCCTTCAGAACGGGGCCGGCTATGTGTATGCCATTGATGTAGGATACAATCAGCTGGATTGGTCGCTGCGAAACGACGAGCGGGTATGCGTGATGGAACGGACGAACTTCCGTTACATGACGCCCGAGGATCTGAAAGGACCTGCCCCGGATTTTGCCAGCATCGATGTATCCTTCATTTCGCTGCGCATCATCCTGCCCCCGCTAATGGCGCTCCTGAACAAACCTGCCGACGTGGCTGCGCTGATTAAGCCGCAGTTTGAAGCCGGCAGGGAGAAGGTCGGAAAGTCCGGCGTTGTCCGGGAACCTGAGGTTCACCGCGAGGTGCTGATGAATGTGCTGTCTTTTGCCGCGGAGTTGGGCTTTATGCTAAGAGGACTGACGTTCTCGCCGATTACCGGAGGTGAGGGGAACATCGAATTTCTCGCTCATTGGCATGTGCCCGCGAGCTCATCGGAAGCCGCAGGACAACCAATGGCCGGAGCAGAGCTGCAGACTTTGGTTTCTGATGTAGTTGCGCAAGCACGCCATACGTTTACAGGGAACTCATCCAAGGGATGAGTTCTTTTTGTAGGGACAAAACTTCCTTATACTGAAATAAAAACTTTCGAATTAACATTGATGAGAACGTTTGTTTGGGTTATAATGAGCTTGTTTATATGCGTTTATACATTCAAAAAACGGATTTTTATACATTTAAAAAAGGGATTTTTCCGCATTTCCGCGAATACCAAGGCGAGGTGATGAGGATGGAGGGACGTGCAGACTTGCTGGTCATGGTGCTGATCGCCGTGCTCCTGATCGTTTGGATCGTTTACGGTCTGAGATCTTGGCTGTTTAACCCTCTGCCTGCCCGTGTTCCGGAAATGCCGATTAACGAACAGATACATGACCATCCCGCGGTAGATTTGCTGGAGGAGGCAGGCTATGAAGTGATCGGCGGCAAAATCAAGATCCCGCTGCTGTTTGAGGCGGACGGGGAGGAGTATCACAGTCGCCTGTTTATCGATTATGTCGTGAGGGACGATGAAGAGGTATTGTACCTTGTGAAAGTCGCCAGAAGGCGTCTGCCCCTGGAATGGACCGGATCCGGTCTGCGCGACCGTCTGCTGCCCTATTTTCTGCTGTACCCGGGCTCAGGCGGCGTGCTCTTCGTCGATGCTGACGAAGGGGAAATCCGGCGTATTCATTTTGATTGGGATGAAGAGGACTGGAATGGTTATGATGATTAAATATGAGCAACTAACATTTGGGAGGCCACTATGAAAGGACAACGCCATATTAAAATACGCGAGATTATCACCCAGCAGGAGATCGAGACCCAGGACGAGCTGGTGGAGGCTCTGCGTCAAGCGGGTTTTCAGGTGACACAGGCAACCGTGTCCAGGGACATCAAAGAACTGCTCCTGATTAAGGTGCCGATGGATGACGGCAGGTATAAATATTCACTGCCGACGGATCAGCGCTACAACCCGATTCAGAAGCTTAAACGCGCGCTTGTGGACAATTTCGTGCACATCGATTACACGAACAACCTGGTCGTCATGAAGTGCCTGCCGGGAACGGCCAATGCCGTTGCCGTCCTGCTGGATAATATGGAATGGAATGAAATCATGGGAACGATCTGCGGCGATGATACGGCGCTGATCATTTGCCGGACGAATGAGGACAGCGAACGGCTGGTCCAGATGATCAACAGCTTTATTTCATAGTACAAATCATAGATTTGCCTTAGCGGAGGTGCGCTTTTTATCATGCTTTTAACATTGAGTATCCGAAACTTGGCGGTCGTTGAATCCGTCGACGTCCATTTTCATCCCGGCTTTCACGTGCTGACCGGGGAGACCGGTGCCGGGAAATCCATCATTATCGATGCCTTGGGACTGATTGCCGGAGGAAGGGGCTCGGCTGACTTGATCCGCTACGGCTGCGACAAGGCGGAGATTGAAGCGATGTTCGAGCTGCAGGAAGGCCATCCGGTGTGGGAGGCCTTGGCCAAGATCGGTGTCGGAGGAAGCCATGAAGAGCATTTAATCATCCGCAGGGAGCTGACGTCTCAGGGAAAGAGCACGTCAAGAATCAACGGGCAGCTCGTTAATTTGACGATGCTGCGGGAAGTCGGCGAGCAGTTGGTCAACATTCATGGCCAACATGAGCATCAGAACCTTTTGCGAGCAGACAGGCATCTCAGCTTGCTGGATACTTACGGGGATACGCTCATCGGGCCCATCAAACGGGAATATCAGGAGCGCTATGCGGCGTTCTCCAAAGTGGAGAAGGAGCTGCGGGAGCTGATGGAATCCAGCCAGAAAGCTTATCAAATGCTCGACCTCTATCGTTTCCAACTGGAAGAAATTTCGGCCGCTTCATTAAAATCCGGAGAAGATGAATGGTTGGGCGAAGAAAGGGTCAAGCTATCCCATAGCGAGAAAATGATGGATGCGGTCTCGGGATCCTATGAGCTGCTGAACGGGCATCAGGGAATCAGCGTGATCAGCACGGCCATTTCCCGGCTGGAAGACGTCATGAAGTACGATGAGAAAGGTCTGAGGCCGGTACTTGAGCAGCTGCAGTCCGCCTTTTACCAGCTGGAGGACGCCGCTTTCCAGCTCCGGGATTATCGGGATCAGGTTGAGTTTAACCCTGAGCGGCTGGAAGAGGTGGAGCAGCGTTTGGATCTCATTTCCACACTCCGCCGTAAATACGGGGACAGCGTGGAGCAGATTCTGGCCTATTATGAATCAATCCTGCAGGAAACGAGCCTGCTGGAGAACAAGGATGAGCGTCTGGAGCAGCTCAAATCCCAAAGGGAAGGACTGCTGAACGGACTGATTGAATCCGCCCTAGAGCTAAGCGAAGCGAGGGAGCAGTGTGCTGCGGATCTCGCCAGACAGGTCGAGGCCGAGCTGAAGGACCTTCATATGGAACGAACGTCGCTGGAAGTCCGTCTGGAGCGGCTTGATGATCCGCGGGGGATCGAGGTCGACGGCCGGAAGATCCGGCTTACCAGACAAGGACTTGATACCGCCGAGTTTATGATATCCCCGAACCCGGGTGAGCCGCTGCGGCCGCTCAGCAAAATCGCATCAGGCGGTGAGCTGTCCCGGATGATGCTGGCGATGAAGAGCATCTTTGCCCGCCATGACCGCATTCCGGTCCTGATCTTTGATGAAGTGGACACGGGGGTCAGCGGAAGAGCGGCACAATCCATCGCCGAGAAGCTGAACAAGCTGGCTGAAACCTGCCAGGTGTTTTCGATTACCCATCTTCCACAAGTGGCCTGCATGGCGGATCATCAGTATTTAATCGAAAAGAACGTGGATGAAGGGCGTACAATGACGCGCGTGGAAGAACTGTCGACGAAGGGCAGGGTTGAGGAGCTGGCCCGGATGCTTGGCGGGGTGGAAATCACGAAAAAAACGCTCCATCATGCCCAAGAAATGCTGAAGCTGGCGGACGAGCGGAAAGCCGTCAAATCCGCACCAGAGTAATGATTGACAGTAATAAAAGCCTAGAGGCGGGGTAATCTTAAAGGTACGCAATTGGCGACCACCTTTCGTCAAGCGAAAGAAGCAAAAGGGAGCGTGACAGCCATTGAACTCCAGCCTCAGGAATAAAATGCTCGGTCTTTTCATTGCCTTCTTTCTTTGTTTTTTAGGAACAACAGAGCCGGTACAAAGCCTGGCCGCCATCCCGAATGAAATCAGGATGTTTGCGGGAACGGCACAAGCGCTCTCCATGCCGGTGACGGCGCAAGCTACCGTCGACCATCCGGGCGTTCTGCATCTCAACGGTTCTGCCGTAACTGCCAAAGTGACCCCCGGCCGTCCATTGCAGCTGACACCGCAGCACAGCGGAATGGCGAAAGTAACCTTGAAATTATTCGGTACCATCCCTTTTAAAACCGTTCAGATTCACGTCGTTCCCGGACTCAAGGTCATACCGGGTGGACAAACCATCGGGGTCAAGGTGAAATCGGCGGGCATATTGGTCGTCGGGCATCATCTGGTCAGCGTGGATGCAGATACAAAGGTGTCCCCTGGTGAGAATGCCGGCATCCAGCTGGGTGATTTAATGACCCATATGAACGGGATCCCGATGGACGACGTCGCAAAAGTTGCCAAAGTAGTCGAAGAGGCAGGCAAAAGCAAGCGACCGGTCGAAATCAAATTCAAACGCGGAAACAAAGAGATGAGCACGAAGCTGTCCCCTGCATATGATCTGGAAGACAGGGTGTGGCGATTAGGACTGTATATTCGTGACTCAGCCGCAGGCGTCGGAACATTAACCTTCTATGCTCCCGATCAAGGCGTTTACGGGGCACTGGGACATGTCATAACGGATATGAACACGCAAACGCCGATTTCCGTCGGCAGCGGTGAAATTTTGCAGTCCAGTGTAACTTCGATATCCAAGAGCCAAGATGGCGAACCTGGTGAGAAGAGGGCGCATTTTCTCAAGGAAAGTAAAATTCTCGGTAATATTGAGCGCAACACCCATTTCGGAATCTTCGGCAAGATGAATCAAAATCCGGAGCACAGCTTGTATAAAGAAGGCATCCCGGTAGCATTCGCTCAAGAGGTTAAAGAAGGTCCGGCCGAAATTTTGACTGTGGTGGATGGACAGCAGGTCGAACGGTTCAAGGTCAATATTGTACACGTGGCGAAGCAGGAATCGCCGGCCACCAAAGGGCTGGTTATCCGGATTACCGATCAGCGGCTGCTGGAGAAGACTGGCGGGATCGTCCAAGGGATGAGCGGAAGCCCCATTGTGCAGGACGGCAAATTGGTAGGCGCCGTTACCCACGTGTTTGTTAACGATCCACGCTCAGGTTACGGTTGCTTCATCGAGTGGATGCTTCAGGATTCCGGAGTTCTCCCTCAATCGGAAAGTACTCAAAAAAGTCTTAAGGCCGTGTAGCCTTAAGACTTTTTGTCGTTTCAACGCGAAAAAGTTGGAATAATGGATAAAAATATTAATTATAATTCAATGTGGTAAAAAAATAAACAAAAATAATTTTCGACAGAAGGAATTTAATGCTGGGTGTCGAAAACTTATCTCTGCAGAAAAATAAGGGAATACGATTCTAAGGAGGAAGCAGCCAGTGCAAAAAATAGAGGTATTGTTGGCGGATGACAACCGGGAATTCACGAATTTGCTTGCGGAATATATTACCGAGCAAGACGATATGATGGTAACGGGAATCGCCTATAATGGCGAGGAAGTGCTAAATATGATCAGTGAATCGAGAAAAATACCGGACGTACTGATTTTGGACATTATTATGCCGCATCTGGACGGATTGGGCGTTCTCGAAAGACTACGCGAGATGAATCTGTCCCCACAGCCTAAAATCATTATGCTGACTGCTTTCGGCCAGGAGAACATCACCCAAAGAGCGGTACAACTCGGTGCTTCTTACTACATTCTTAAGCCGTTTGACATGGAGGTTCTAGCCAGCCGTATTCGTCAGCTCGTGGGACAGCAGCATATCACGACAGGCAGTATGACGGTATCGACGACCAAATCCAATGTGGTTCCGATGGCGAAAGGGAAAAACCTTGACGCCAATATTACGTCCATCATTCATGAGATCGGCGTTCCGGCCCATATCAAAGGTTACCAATATTTGCGCGAAGCGATCACGATGGTGTACAACAACATCGAAATCCTCGGTGCCATTACCAAAACGCTGTATCCGGCGATCGCCGAAAAATTCAAAACGACGCCATCACGGGTCGAGCGGGCGATCCGTCATGCGATTGAAGTGGCTTGGACGCGCGGCAACATCGATTCCATCAGCCATCTGTTCGGTTACACCATCAACATCAGCAAATCGAAGCCGACCAACAGCGAATTTATCGCGATGGTGGCCGACAAGCTGCGCATTGAGCATAAGGTGTCGTGAAAGGAATAGCATGACCCTAAAGAATACGCCATACTATGACGATGATCATAGTATGGCGTTTTTTTTATATAAGGAAGATCCATCTTACCGTAAAAGTACCCCTACTTACTGATCTCATAAAAAAAGGGTAATAATACATAGATTGGACCAAGTTTTGCATTTTTCTTGAAGTCATTCGATTTAGTTACAAAGTTTTATCTGGATATCAAGCCTGATTAAATTTACACTTGAAATATTATCAGAAATTGGAAAACTTGCTGGGCGAATACGGGAAGGAGTTTAACATTGAAAGCTAAAGGATGGATCATTGCCACCGCAGCTGCGATGGTGTTGTCGGCAACGTCAATTATGGTCATGGCAAAACCGGACCCCATCAAAGTGATGCACAACGGAACCGAGTGGGTGACGGAAGCCTCACCCGTTCACATAGATGATGAGGTGATGATACCCTTGCCAACCTTCGGGAAGCTTTTTGGCAAACAAGTCACTTATGACAGCCAGGCCAATACGGTTCATATTGATGATAAGAAACAGGTATCCTTTGCACAGTCCGACGATCAGACGATACAAATCAGCGGAGATGCCAGCGAATCAGGAACCTATGAAAATTTGACACTGAAAACTCAGACTTTCAGCCGTCATATCCCGGGGTACAATGTGAACAATCCGGGATATGCTCCGATCATCGAAAGGGCCGATCTAACGGGTGACGGCAAAAAGGATATCGTTATCATTTTAACAACAGGATATGGAACCGGGGTATATACATCCAATCCACTCGTGTATGCCGAAACAGCGGATCCCATACCTGTTGAGGATGCCTATACGGCGTTTTTAAAGCAGTTCGGCAGTCAAGTGACGGACAAGCAAATCGAGATCGATATTCGCGGCGAGCCGACGGTCATCCCCATCTCCAAACTGCAGTCCGGCCCTGTAAAGAATCCGCCGGGGATCGGGAGTATTATGACTTATACCCTGGAGGGGAATACCCTGAAAGCGACTACGGCCGTGCAGGTGTCCCCTGCTGAATTTATCGGCGATTTAACCTTAAGCTACACGTATAAAAACGGCCTTCTTCAGGCGGGTGATGCCCAGTTTGCCTTGTACCCCGAGTACGGTTCGTGATATGATAACGTACTGGCAGTTATTACTAACTTGTAAAGGCTACAGCCGTGAAAGGAACGATGATGAAGACATCCAAGATAACCACTTTACTGCTGACAAGCGTCATCACGGCTTTGCTGATCCTGAACGGATGCAGTCTGGAGATCACACCGGCGGCACCGGAGAACAACAGCGCCCCAGCGAGCACCAGCGGGGGAAACCTTCGGGTCGTTTTTCTTGACGTAGGGCAGGGAGCTTCTCAGCTTATTATTTCCCCTTCCGGTAAAACGATGCTGATTGATGCCAAAAACAATGACAAAGAAGAGCTGATGCTGCAATTCATGGAGCAGTACGGCATCACCAAGCTGGATACGGTCATCGGAACACACCCCGATGCCGACCATATCGGCGGATTGGATGCGGTCATTAACCATATCCCGGTAGGCAGCATTTATATGCCAAAAGCACAGGCTAATACGAAAACGTTTGAATCCGTACTGCGTGCCGTAAAGAACGCAAAACTGAAGGTACAAACGGCGAAGGCTGGAATCTCCTGGGAGATGGACGATCAGGTTCATGTCGATATGCTGGCGCCCCGCAAAAGTTATGACGACTCCAATAACATGAGCGCCGTGGTGAAAATAACGTATGGCCGCACTTCGTTTCTGTTGACCGGTGACGCGGAGTCGGACAGCGAACGGGATATGCTGGATGCCGGATCGGACCTGCAGGCGGATGTCATGCTGGTGGGGCATCACGGTTCCAAGTCGTCGACTACGCTCGCCTTTCTCAAACGGGTTCGTCCGAAGTATGCGGTCATACAGGTAGGTGAAGGCAATACATACGGACATCCGAAAAGCGTCATTCTTAACCGGCTGAAGCAGCAGGGCGTCAAGGTATACCGCAACGATCTTCAGGGAACGATTGAAGCGGAGTCGAATGGGCAGAAGGTTACATTCCGAACGGAAAGGTGAGAACGATGACGGGATATGTCGAAAGCTTTGAAGGACCTTATTGCCGAATTGAAGTGGACGGTAACATCCAGGCCGTTCCCCGTGAACAAGTGGATCCTAAAGTGAAGGCGGGAGACGCTGTAGAACTAAAGGAAGGAAAATGGGTGACCGATCCGGCTGCAACCAAACGGCGTACGGACGAGATTAAAAAGCTGATGGACGATGTTTGGGGGTCATAAAAAAACTCTTCGCCGGATGATGTGCGGAACAAATCACGCTCATCATCGCGAAGAGTTTTTTTATGTGATCAGGCGCTTCCTTTGGCGCTGACCTTGTGCGGTGGAACAAAACAGCACCGGCACCGGGGCTCGTAATCATCGGAATCCCCGATCATGATGACCGAGCCCAGCGGGGCGGGGTGGCCGTTGACAATCCGCTGGGTAAACACGGCTTCCGGGCTGCCGCATACCGCACAGAAGGCGGTCAGCAGCTGGATGTCGTCGGCCATGGCCAGCAGTCCGCCTATGTAGCCGAATTCTTTTCCCCGATAGTCCAGATTCAGTCCGTCCACGATGACATGCTTCCCGCTGTATGCCAGCTCTTCCACCAGACCGAGGATCGGTTTGCTGAAGAACTGAACTTCGTCAAAAGCAACTACATCCGCGTCAGCGGTTTCCGCTAATATTTTGGCGGTCATGTCAGCGGTCAACTGCCGCGGAATGGAGATGGCTGGCAGCCGGTATCCGATCCGGCTGACAATTTCGTCCTTCGCATAGCGCTGATCCTCTTCAGGTTTGTAAGCCACCAGCTTTTTCCGCCCGTACTGGATCAGTTTTTGGCATCGGCGGATAAGTTCACCCGATTTTTCGCTAAACATGGGTCCCGTAATTACGGTAATCCGTCCTTTATTCACGTTCAGCCTGCTCCTTTCCCGTTAGCGTAACCCGTTCATGTTCTATATGACGACAAAACACGAAAAATTGCGACTTTTATAGAGTACCACAATTAAAACGGACATGGCTACAAAAATAACGGAAAGTGGCGTGCAGGTGTTTGGCCGTGGTATGGTTAATGTAAACAGGATCGAATGAGCATTTGGAGGAGACGCATCATGCAGGAAAAAATAGAAGCTTACAAAGCCAGGATTGCTGAACTGACAGCAGAGCTCGGTAAGGATCCGCAAGTGGAAGAACTGGTCGGCAGTCTGCTCGCGGATCTCGAAGAAGCGGTTCAGCAAAACCATAAACTGCGGCTGACGCAGCTGAAATCTTCGTCAAAGGAATCCCGGATGTCCACCAAGCTGAGAGAGGCGCTGTACGAATAATTTATCCGGTCCGGTTCATGTTTAGTTGCTTGTTGCAGCTTTCGCGGCAAATTAGGATACACCAATTCGCACCCTCCGCTATATCCTAATGTGAGAGGAATAATACATTGTAGCGGGGTGATTGGGTGAACCGGTCCACTGATAATAAGAAACGGCGCAAGCCGGCAAAGCCGGTTGTAAAGTATGCCAAAGCCGGCGTGCCCCCGCCAAAATTGAGCCCGCAGCAAATCGCCGTCATTGCGGGAATATTGAACAATTTCTTTGTGGTCGAGTCCGTGCTTTACAACCGGGATAACGAGCTAAAGGTTGTCTTAACGAGCAGAACGCTGACGAATCTTCCGGTGCTGGGGAATCCGGAGTACGGATTGGTGGAGGAGGACATCGTCCTTGACATCATCGCTAGCGAAACCGATCAAGATTCGGACCAACAACAAAACCCCGTTCTGAGATAAACCTGCAGTCCGGGGTTCTTTGTTTGATTCCTGGTCTTGGAATCATTATGAAGATTGTACAGGCGGTTTGGGCTTGCGCTTCTCCTTGAACCGTGGCCCTACATAGTTTCGTTTGCGGTCCCGGAACAGAATCCAGCCGCCGAGAAAGCTCATCCCTGCCACGAACAGGAGCAGGCCGAGAACAAAATGTCCCCATGCGAACGACGGATGGGCGACGCTCGCATCGCCATGGAGCGAATAATATTCGAATACCGCATCTTTCATAAATAAAAATCCTGTCATTGCCGCCAGTCCCGGAATGACGAGGATCAGGATGGCGATAAAGCGGGAAATAATCAGTTTCATGAAGAATCCCTTCCTGTTGGCCTGTTTTAGTCCACTATATCATAACTTGTCCAGCGAATCTTTGTCTATTTCCGGACATGTGATAACATTTTGTAATGGGGTGAAAACCGAGTACAATATAAGGGCGATGGAGTTCATCACGCTCCGGATACGACTTGTAATAAGTTATGCGCCAAATGGTTTCATTATAAACTTGTTAAGATGAGGGATGGACAATGACAATATCATGTGACGTAGCCGTTCTGGGCGGCGGTACCGGCGGGTATGTGGCCGCGATCCGGGCAGCTCAGCTGGGCAAGGAAGTCGTTATTATCGAAGCGGACAAGCTTGGAGGAACATGCCTGCACCGCGGCTGCATTCCAAGTAAGTCTTTGCTGCGGAGCGCGGAAGTATACGCGGAGATCAAAGAAAGCGAGAGCTACGGCATCGAAACAGCGGGGGCCGCTCTCAAATTTCCAAAGGTTCAGGCGCGAAAGGAAGCTATCGTAGATCAACTGCACCAAGGGGTTCAATACCTGATGCGCAAAAATAAAATTCAGGTGGTACATGGAAAAGGGCGCGTCATCGGTCCTTCCATTTTTTCGCCGAAAAGCGGCGCGGTTGCCGTGGAGCTGGCGGATGGGGAGATGGAGACGGTGGTTCCAACCCATTTGATCATCGCTACAGGTTCCCGTCCAAGAGTGCTGCCTGGACTTGAAGCCGATGGCGTTCATATTCTGACCAGCGACGAGGCACTTCGAATGGAGGAGCTTCCGAAGTCTATCGTCATCGTCGGCGGCGGCGTGATCGGCGTCGAATGGGCTTCAATGCTGAACGATTTCGGCGTGGAGGTCACCGTCGTGGAGGCGGCCGGCCAGCTTCTTCCTGCAGAAGATGAAGAGGTTGCCCGGGAGCTTCAGAAGTCGCTCACGCGCCGGGGTGTCAAAATTGTTACCGGGGCCCAGCTGCAGACGGAGACTTACGAAGCAGCGGATCAACAGGTGCACATCGATGTGCGGGTCGGGGAAAAGACCGAACGGCTCCAAGCGGACAAGCTGCTCGTATCGATCGGCCGCCAGGCGAATGTAGAAAACATCGGTCTGGAGAATACGGATGTCCGGGTGGAACGCGGTTTCATAGCGGTTAACGAATACTACCAAACTGGAGAATCGCATATTTATGCCATCGGCGACGTGATTGGCGGACTGCAGCTCGCCCATGCGGCAAGCCATGAAGGGATCGCGGCCGTCAACCATTTAGCGGGAGAAAACGTTCACCCGGCAGATGCGGATCTGATTCCAAGATGCGTGTACACAAGACCTGAAGTGGCCAGCGTCGGCATCACCGAGAAGGAAGCACGCAGCCGCGGATTCGAGATTAAGGTCGGCAAATTCCCGTTCCAGGCTATTGGGAAGGCATTGGTGCAGGGGAGCAAGGAAGGATTCGTAAAAGTAGTAGCTGATCCTAAGACGAACGATATTTTAGGCGTGCAAATGATCGGAGCCCATGCGACCGACCTGATCAGCGAGGCGGCTTTGGCCCAGTTTCTGAATGCAACCCCATGGGAGATCGGACAAATGGTGCATCCGCACCCGACGCTTTCGGAAATTTTGGGAGAGGCGATGCTGGCTGTAGACGGCAAATCCATCGGAATGTAAGACCAAAATTTAGAATCGGTTCTTTTCTTTTCGCCGCAGTTATGATTATAATAGGGTTAAGCCAAGTCTTAGTACCAGGTTTTAATAGTAGATCAGGGACAGAAGACTGCAGGCTCTAAAATAAGGAGGTACCTCCCATGAATGATCAGGGTACTGTTCACACGCCACATGAGCATGAGCAGCTTGGACTCACCAACGGCCAAGTCATCGACATGTACAAATATATGCTGCTCGGGCGCAAATTTGACGAGCGTAACCTGCTGCTGCAGCGGGCTGGCAAGATTAACTTTCACGTATCGGGAATCGGCCAGGAGACGGCTCAGGCAGCCGCGGCGTTTGCGCTGGACCGGGAAAAGGACTACTTTTTACCTTATTATCGCGACTATGCTTTTGTGATGTCGGTTGGAATGACGCCACGCGAGCTGATGCTGTCGGCTTTTGCGAAGGCTGAGGATCCGAACAGCGGCGGGCGGCAAATGCCCGGACACTTTGGCAGCAAGCGGCTGCGGATTGTAACGGGCTCAAGCCCCGTCACGACCCAAGTGCCCCACGCCGTAGGCGTTGCCTTGTCCGCCAAGATGAGAAAACAGGATATCGTTTCGTTTGTCACCTTTGGCGAAGGCTCGAGCAATCAGGGGGACTTTCACGAGGGAGCCAACTTTGCTGGCGTACATAAGCTGCCTGTGATTTTTATGTGCGAAAACAACCAGTATGCCATTTCGGTTCCGCTTCATAAGCAGATCAGCGGCAAAGTCAGCGACCGGGCGCTCGGCTATGGGTTTCCGGGCATTCGAGTGGACGGCAACGATGCGCTCGCGGTCTACAAAGCCGTGAAGGAAGCGCGTGAACGCGCTGTCCGCGGCGAAGGACCCACACTGATCGAAGCCTTGATGTACCGCCTGTCTCCGCACTCCACCTCGGATAACGACTTGGCGTACCGGACCAAAGAGGAAGTAGAAGAGAACTGGAAAAAGGACGGCATTGTCCGTTTCAAACAATATTTGATCAGCTGCGGCATTTGGGATGAAGAAAAGGATTCTGACTTGCAAGCGCAGTTGGCTCTTGAGATCAAGGAAGCCACCGAATCGGCCGACAATGCTCCGTTCCCGAAACCCGAGGACACGCTGAAGCATGTGTATGCGGGCGATAGTGAAGAGGGGGTATACTAATGGCCGAAATGGAATATATCGATGCGATTCGTCTGGCGATGAAAGAAGAAATGGAAAAAGACGAAAACGTGTTTGTGCTCGGCGAGGATGTCGGCGTTAAAGGCGGCGTGTTCACGACAACCAAAGGCCTGCAGGATCAGTTCGGCGAAGAGCGGGTCATCGACACGCCGCTGGCGGAATCCGCCATTGCCGGCGTTGCGATCGGCGCGGCCATGGTCGGCATGAAGCCGATCGCGGAAATGCAGTATTCCGACTTCATGCTGCCGGCAACGAACCAGATTATTAGTGAGGCCGCGAAAATCCGTTATCGTTCCAACAACGACTGGAGCTGTCCGGTCGTCGTTCGTGCGCCGATCGGCGGAGGCATTTTCGGGGGGTTATACCATTCCCAATGCCCGGAATCGATCTTCTTCGGCACCCCCGGCTTGAAAATCGTGGCACCTTTTACAGCCTATGACGCGAAAGGTCTGCTGAAGGCTGCGATCAATGATCCGGACCCGGTGCTGTTTTTTGAAAATAAAAAATGCTACCGCATGATCAAGGGCGACGTGCCTTTGGACGACTATACTGTACCGATCGGCAAAGCCAACGTGCTGCGCGAGGGAACCGACATTACGGTCATCGGCTACAGCATGCCGCTGCACTTCTGTCTTCAGGCCGCCGAAGAGCTGGAGAAAGAAGAAGGCATTTCGGCTCATATTCTGGATCTGCGCTCCCTGCAGCCGCTGGACCGTGACGCCATCATTGAGGCGGTCCGCAAAACCGGCAAGGTGCTAATTGTGCACGAGGACAACAAAACGGGCGGCGTGGGCGCCGAGGTGTCCGCCATCATTTCGGAAGAATGCCTGTTCGATCTGGATGCGCCGATCAAGCGGCTGTGCGGTCCGGACGTACCGGCCATGCCGATCAGTCCGCCGATGGAGAAGTTCTTTATGCTGAGCAAGGACAAGGTCAAGCAAGCCATGCACGAATTGGCGGATTATTGAGAATTGCGTATGAAGGGGTGAAAATATGTCAAATCAAAAGTTTGCCGATATGGTGATGCCGCAGCTGGCAGAATCTCTCGTGTCCGCCACCATCGCCAAATGGCTGAAGCAGCCTGGCGATAAGGTGGAACAGTATGAGCCAATCTGTGAGGTCATCACCGATAAGGTCAACGCGGAAATTCCGTCCACGGTGGACGGGATTATGGGAGAATGGGTCGCCGAGGAAGGCCAGACCGTTGCCGTCGGCGAGGTTATATGCCGCATTGCGGCGGCAGGCGCTGCGGGAGCTCCGGCGGAGGAACGGCCGCAGGCGGAGCCGCGTACTACATCGGCCCCAGTACAGGCGGAAGCCTCTGGAGACCAGTCGATGCGCGGCCGGTATTCACCTGCGGTGCAAAGCCTGGCCGCCGAGCATGGCGTGAACCTGAGCGCCGTCCAGGGAACGGGCATGGGTGGACGGATTACCCGCAAGGATGTCCTTGCTTATATCGAAAACGGCGGTGCGGCTGCGGAAACCGGCCGGGCTGCCGAAGCTCCGGCGAAGAAAGAGGTTCATTCTCCGTTCGCAGGACTGCCGCATGCCAATCCTGCGGTCCGTCCGGAGCAG
This sequence comes from Paenibacillus rhizosphaerae, assembly GCF_014192015.1. Lineage (GTDB taxonomy): Bacteria > Bacillota > Bacilli > Paenibacillales > Paenibacillaceae > Paenibacillus_AQ > Paenibacillus_AQ rhizosphaerae. The sequence goes on from NZ_JACHXJ010000002.1 coordinate 535,466, forward strand.
TATATCCCGGTTCCGCCGGCATCCAGCCGGCAGTCGGGTCTGCATATGACCGAGTCGCCGCGTATTCCGGCTGTGGAAATCGAGGATCAGAACGGGCGCGCCGAGACGATGATCGACGTCACCCCGATCCGCAACGCCATTGCGACGAACATGCGCCAAAGCGTGTCGGAAATTCCGCATGCCTGGACGATGATCGAGGTCGACGTGACCAACCTGGTGCTGCTGCGCAACAAATTGAAGGATGAATTTAAGCGCAGAGAGGGCTATAATTTAACCTATCTGGCGTTTCTTCTGAAGGCCGTGGTCAACGCGATCAAGGAATACCCGATCATGAACTCGGTCTGGGCAGTCAACAAAATCATCGTGAAACGGGACATTAACATTTCTCTGGCCGTCGGAACGGAAGATTCTGTCATGACGCCGGTTATTCAACGGGCTGATCAGAAAAACATTGCCGGCCTCGCCCGGGAAATCGAAGAGCTGGCAACCAAAACGCGTCAGGGAAAGCTCAAGCTGGAGGATATGCAGGGCGGCACCTTTACGGTGAATAATACCGGGTCGTTCGGTTCGATCCTGTCTTATCCGATTATCAACTATCCGCAAGCGGCCATCCTGACCTTCGAATCGATCGTGAAGCGGCCTGTCGTGATCAACGACATGATCGCCGTCCGTTCGATGGCGAACATCTGCCTGTCGCTGGACCACCGGATTTTGGACGGTGTCATCTGCGGACGCTTCCTGCAGCGCGTGAAGGAAAACGTAGAGGGTTATACGCTGGATACTAAAGTTTACTAATGGAAAGTCTCTGAAAGATTGGTCATCATCTGAAAGGGCGTGAAGCAGTCATGACAACCAAACTTGAAGTATCCTATACGCCGATGATGGATTACGGTGCGGCCTGGGATTTGCAGAAGAGCATCGTCAGCCGCATAGACCTTGGAGAGCAGCAGGAGACCCTGCTGCTCTTGCAGCATCCACCGACGTATACGATTGGATCGCAGCGGCATCCGGAGCATCTCTTGCTCAGCAAAGAACAGCTGAAGCAGCAGGGCATCGGGCTGTTCGAAATCGACCGCGGCGGCGACATCACCTATCATGGTCCGGGACAGCTGGTCGGCTATCCGCTGCTGCTGCTGGCGGGCAAGGAAGGACTGGATCTGCATGGTTATTTGCGAAATCTGGAGCAGGTCATCATCAATTACCTGGCGCATTACGGAATTGAGGCAGGCCGCAAACCCGAGTATACAGGTGTCTGGGTAGGCGACCTGAAAATTTGCGCCATCGGGGTCAAATTCAACAAGTGCAAACACCAAAGAGGGTTCGTGACCAGCCACGGATTTGCGTTTAATATTACGTCCGGCATTCAAAACGAAGGCTTTCAGGGCATTATTCCGTGCGGAATTCAGGAGTATGGCGTCACTTCTTTGGAGGACTGCATTGGAAAGCCGATCACGGTCGAGCAGGTAGCGGAGGAGATCGTTCCGTTTTTTACCGAGGTATTCGGATTTGTTGAGGCCGTTTCAGCCCAAGGGGAAGAGGAAAGCCCGCTGAAATCAGCGGGCTATTAAGGACTCGACGAGTCCAAATACGACGGATCCGACCATGGCAATGAGCATGAGGTATACGAACACGCGAAACCATTTTTTTCGTTGCATAAATAGCTCCTTTATTCATCATTTATGGAAGGCTCGATTTCGAGCCGGGACAACCTATGTACTATTGTAACTTAACGCCGAAGGAGAGGAAAGTCCATTGATTAAACAAGACCGTTTGATACAGGAGTTTATGGAACTGGTTCAGGTGGACAGCGAGACGGGCCATGAAGCGGAGATCGCTGCGCTGCTCAAACAGAAATTTACACAGCTTGGACTGGATGTCGTTGAAGACGATTCCCAGGCCAAAACCGGACATGGCGCCGGCAACCTGATCGTAACCTGGAAGGGGGAAGGCGGCGCGGAAGCTCCAAAGCTATTGTTCACCTGCCACATGGATACCGTAGCCCCGGGTAAAGGGATCAAGCCTACCTTAGGCGAAGACGGCTGGATCCGCAGCGACGGGACGACGATCCTGGGGTCGGACGATAAGGCGGGCCTGGCTGTTCTGCTGGAGACGATCCGCGTTATCCAGGAGCAGCAGCTTCCCCATGGACAGATCCAATTCGTGATTACCGTCGGTGAGGAATCCGGACTGCTGGGAGCACGTTCGATGGATCCGCAGCATCTGGACGCAGAACTTGGATTTGCTCTCGATTCCAATGGAGAGGTCGGATCGATCGCCGTTGCGGCACCAACCCAGGCTAAAATCCAAATGAAGATTTATGGCAAATCGGCGCATGCCGGTGTGAATCCGGAAGATGGAATCAGCGCCATTCAGGTCGCCTCCAAAGCGGTGTCGCGGATGAAGCTGGGCCGGCTGGACCAGGAGACGACAGCAAACATCGGTAAATTTTCCGGTGGCGGAGCGACCAATGTGGTGTGCGATTTTGTCCAGCTTGACGCCGAAGCGCGCAGCATTGTTCAAGATAAGGTCGATCAGCAGATCGCCCATATGCGGGAGGCGCTCGAAACGACCGTCCGTGAGTTTGGCGCCCAGTGTGAGTTCCGGAGCGAAATTGTGTATCCTGCGTTTAATTTTAACGAAAACGATTCTGTGGTGAGCTTGGCCAAACGTGCGATTGAGCGCCTGGGTCTGAGCGGAAGAGTGTTCCGTTCGGGCGGCGGCAGCGACGCCAACATTTTCAACGGGCTCGGAGTTCCTACGGTGAATCTGGCCATCGGCTATGAGGACATACATACGACGAAGGAACGGATTCGCGCGGAGGATATGGTCAAAGCGGCTGAAATGGTGCTCAGCATCATTCAGGAAACCGTCAAATAAAAGCTTCAACCCTATATAGCAGTCAAGTCCAGGGCTGCACAAAGAGGCTGTTCCATGCATGCGGCAAACCGCTCTGGAACAGCTTTTTTGCTGGGCTTATCTTTTTTAACGGGAAGATTCGCAGCTAGTGAACATAACGCTGGCGATCCGCGGCAGGATGATTTCTGCGCTGTGCGGGGGTCCATACTGTATGCCAGCCGGTCGATTGGATAATTTGCTGGGCCAAGGTGATATTTGTCAAATATTCGTCAATTTGAAAATACAGGTCGCTCCCGATCACTTGACGTTCCTGTCTATGATCCAATGAGGTGCGTGTCTCCTCCAAGAAGCAGGAGGCGGCCGCAAACCGTGACAAGGAATGGGACGGATCCGTTGCATAGATCGACTCGAACAGCTGCGCTGCTTTCCCGAAGTCACCTTGATCATACAGCATTTCGGCGGCAATAAAGCAAAGATCGAGCGAGCTCTGACTTCTCTCGTAGGTCGGGATTCCTTCCAGCTTGTTCAGGAGCGTTTTCGCCTGTTCCACATAGCCCTGCCGGTACAGAGTATAGATCAATTCGCTGGATTCATGGAACGAAGGTTCGGGCTGAAGGGACATGCCGATGTCCACCATGCCGAGCACGATCGCGGATTTAGCTGTCTCCAGCCTGTTAAACCTGGACAATTCGGATAACCCCCGGTTTCCCTGAAGCACACGGCAGCACAAATATGCCGCTTGGGACGCGGTAACGGAATGCGAAGCTGACTTCACCACGACCTTGTCCGGATCCATCGTACGCTGCGTGAGCCGCGCGTGCGCTTCCTTGAATTGATGGGTGTGAATAAGGCACAAAATATAAATGAGTTGAACGGACTCATTGAACCGTACGTCATTCGTATAACGGTTTAGGATGCTGCAGGCTTCTTCGTACGCACCCAGATCCGCCAGGGTTTGGCCAACCTGCAGTTCGGTCGTATCGGAGATCCGGGCCATTTCCAGCAGCCGCCGGCATATTTCCGCGTCTGTCTTTCCGGCGTCAAAGAGCAGAGCTCCCCATTCCGCAAGCATTTTCCGATGATGCTGTCCGAGAATGATCGCTCGGTGGAAGGCATCTTCGGCTTCCTCGGTACGGCTGCATGCGTACAGGAGTCTTCCGTACTCGAGCCATCCCTGCGCTTCGTTAAAGCTTTCAGCATGGGGCAAACTTCCGGAGTCTTCGCTTGCATACGTCAGGGCCGTCCGAATGTGCGTCATCGCCTCGCTGTTATGTCCGCGCGATTTATACCATAATCCCAGCTTAAAATGCAGGGACGGGGAATTCGGGTATGCTTGCAGCAGCATCATCAAATCATCTTTGGTCATAATTGTACCCTCCAATATATAGAACAACCTGGTGAGTGAATAGTTGGTGAGAATGCAAAAAAAATGTTTGAAAATTTAAATCTCTTGTCGGTTTCAGCTCGAGTCTGAAAATACCGGGGCATGACGGGGGATATTAAAGGACAACGATTCACCGTCCCTTAATGATCCCGACGGGTGGCCCCGAGCGATTGCAAAATGTGCTGCAGCGGCGTGTCGGGGCCCCATTCCTTCTGCATTTGGCGGAGCATGATTTTAATCTGCCAGGCCCGTCCTACCATATGGACCGAGTGCGCAGTATGGTAACTTTTCATGAAGGGATCCCTCTTTCCTTGGGGTGAAGTTTGTTATAATAAGACCATATGTGTCATCATGGCCAAAAATGCTAGCTTTTAACTATAAGGAGGATCATAGAATGAAAGAGTCTTTGCCATATATGCAGAACCTGTCCAAGCATCTTGAGGAAGAGACCTTGTCGACCGAGCCTATTTTTCAGGGAAAAGTCGTATCTTTGCAGATTGACAAGGTCCGGCTCCCCGACGGCAATACGGCCACACGGGAAATCATTCGCCACCCCGGTGCGGTAGCTGTTCTGGCCATCAAGGATGACCGATTGATTCTGGTCGACCAGTACCGCCAGGCGATGGGACGGTGCGAGCTTGAAATCCCGGCAGGGAAGCTGGAGCCAGGGGAGGATCCGCTGGAAGCCGCCAAGCGCGAGCTTATGGAGGAAACGGGATATTCGTGCGGCCGCCTGGAGCTGCTGCATTCCTTTTATACCTCTCCCGGGTTTGCCGATGAGGTGATCCACCTCTATGTGGCCCATGATCTTCAAGAAGGCGATGCGGCGCCGGATGAAGATGAGTTCGTGGAGCTGCTGGAATTGACGATGGAAGAGGCGCTTGAAGCCGTTTCGCAAGGACGGATCAGCGATGCCAAGACACTCATGGCGGTGTACGCCTGGAAGTTGAACAAGCTGACGGGTGAATTCCGCGTATGAGTCATCCGGAACGTTTCAGTCACCAAGAGCTTGCATACGAGTCGGATATTTTGAGCGAATATTTTGCGGATCTGCACATCCATATCGGCAGAACGAACGACGGGCATGCCGTCAAAATCAGCGGCAGCGCCAACCTGACGTTCGCAAACATCGCCAAGGAAGCGTCGGAGCGCAAAGGGATCGAGCTGGTGGGCATTATCGACTGCCACTCGCCGGTCGTTCAGAAGGATATTATCGATTGCCTGGAATCCGGTGAAATGAACGAAGCTCAGGGCGGGGGGATCGCATACCGGGGAACGACGATTCTTCTGGGCTCCGAAATTGAAATTTACGAACAGGGCAGAGGCGCTGCGCATCTGCTCGTTTATTTTGCGGACCTGTCGACGATGCAGCGCTTTACGGCCTGGATGTCGGGCCATATGAAGAACGTAAACCTGAGCTCGCAGCGCATTTACGTTTCAGGACGGGAGCTGCAAGCCAAGGTGTATGACATGGGAGGCATCCTGATTCCCGCCCACGTGTTTACACCGCATAAAGGCTTGTACGGCAGCATGACGCCGCGAATGGAGCATGTGCTTGACCCTGGGCTTGTGAGCGGAATCGAGCTTGGGCTGAGCTCCGATTCGGAAATGGCCGGACTGATATCGGAGCTCGATCCGTATACCTTCGTAACCAACTCCGATGCCCATTCCCTGGGTAAAATCGCCCGCGAGTACAACCGGATCCGTTTGGCTGAGCCGACCTTTGCCGAATTCCGCAAGGCGCTGGAGAGGGTGGATGGCAGGTGCGTGACAGGGAACTACGGCCTCAATCCCCGTCTGGGCAAGTACCACCGTACCTATTGCCATGGCTGCAGCCGCGTGTTGGACGTAGAACATGGGGGTGCAGACTGCCCGTTCTGCGGCAGCACCAAGCGGGTGCAGGGGGTGCTCGACCGGATCCTCGATATCGCCGACCGCAAGGAGCCATACATGCCTGCCTTCCGGCCGGCATATCATTACCAGGTTCCGCTTGAGTTCATTCCGGGTCTCGGCAAGGCCAAAATGAAGCTGCTGCTGGAGCGGTTCGGTACGGAAATGTCGATTCTCCACCATGCGGCTGAAGCAGAAATTGCGGAGGTTGTAGGCACCGATCTGGCCGGGATGATCGTCATGGCAAGAAACGGCAGCCTGAAGCTGACCTCGGGCGGTGGGGGAACTTACGGGAAAGTGGAAGGGACCTCCTTGCCCAAGACATAGTTTGGGACTTGCCTTCATACAGTAAGGGTATGCGATTGGAAAGGGGAGAAACTGCATGCGAGCTTTCCGCCATGCCCTGAAAGAACAAAACATCCTGTATATTTTTGTCGCCGTACTGTTTCTGGTTGGAGTCATCTTCGGCGCGCTCATGGTCAATGCTCTTTCTCTTGAACAGCAGCAGGACTTGGGACGATATTTGGGCAATTTTTTCGTAACCGTCAACCAGGGAGCGGAGGCCGGCCAGCCTGCGCACTCCTACTGGGATATCGCTGGCCTGCATTTGAAATGGGTCGGGCTGATTTGGATACTCGGCCTGTCGGTCATCGGCTTGCCCGGAATTTTGATTCTCGATTTTTTAAAGGGCGTTCTGGTCGGCTTTACGGTGGGCTACCTGGTCGGGCAATTTTCGTGGCATGGCCTGCTGTTTGCGCTGGTGTCGGTGGCGCCGCCGAACCTGCTAATCATTCCGGTGCTGATCGTATGCAGCGTATCGGCGATCGCCTTTTCGCTTCATATTATTAAAAACCGGGTCATGCTCCAGCGTCCGGGCAACATTACCCGCCCCTTTGCGTCGTATGTCGGGATGACGCTCGTCATGGGCCTGATCATGCTCGGCATCTCATCGTTTGAAACCTGGGTGACCCCCACGATGATGAGGTGGGTAACGCCCATGCTGATTCACGCTCCGGCCATCTCCGGCATGTAAGGCAAAAGCGTTTGACTTTGTTTGGCAACTCCCCATATAATGAGAGAAGCGGTTATAGATAGGTGCAGAGATTTTCCTGTGGGGAGGGAGACAATGGAAGCACGGATCGATAAAATCAAACAACAATTACAATCCCAGGGCTATAAGCTGACACCCCAGCGGGAAGCTACCCTCAGAGTTTTATTGGAGAATGAAGAAGACCATCTGAGTGCGGAAGACGTATTTATGCTTGTGAAAGAAAAGGCTCCGGAAATCGGTCTGGCAACCGTGTACCGTACCTTGGAGCTGCTGAGCGAGCTGCATGTGGTCGAGAAGATCAACTTTGGCGACGGTGTAGCCAGATATGATCTACGCACCGATACGGCCAAGCACCACCATCATCATATGATCTGCGTGAAATGCGGAAGCATGGATGAGATCCGCGAGGACTGGCTTGGACCGCTGGAAGAGCGGGTTGAACGGGAATTCAATTTCACCGTTTCGGACCACCGTCTTGATTTCCACGGGGTATGCTACCGCTGTAAGGCGAAGGAAGAAAACGGCGGCAGCGATGACAAGTAATCATACAACGATATTATAATATGATCTTGACGATCAAAGCTCTCTGCCCGGCATGCGCCGGAAGGGGGGCTTTTTTGGTCCGGGCGTCCTGGGGCATACACAGGGACAAACGTTCATATGCTGGAAATAGCAAGGATGAACGGGAAGGAGCCGCGTCTCCTTCAAGAATGTGAGGTGCTTCCAGGATGATCATTCCGCTGCGAAAATGGCTGTCCATGCTAAAGTTTCTGATCGTATTCGTTTCTTTGGCTTATATGTTCTACCACGTGCTGACCCTGTTCACCGCCTGGATCACACCGGTGGACCATTACCGGATTCCGGAGGGCCATGCCGTCAAGGCGTTCCAGTCCGGTGAAGGCACGCAAGACGGTGAGCGAATGGGGGACAGGCTTCGTTTTTATTTTTGGTATGGTGAATAATGCCTCCGGCAGGGGACGTCCGCCCAGCTGTCGAAGTAGAACAGGACGAAGATACGTCAATCCAAAATGAACCCGAAGGAGCTGTTTCACAACATGATGCAGTATGTACAGCCCTTCATTCGGTATATCCGTGAGGAGAAAGGGCTGTCCAGTAACACACTTGAATCGTACACCCGTGATGTCCGCCAGTTTGTGGAATTTGTAGAGGAACGGGGGCTGAACTCGGCGGATCAGGTCAAACGGACGCATATCCAAATGTATTTGAACCTGAAGAAGCAGGAGCGCATGGCCCCGGCGACGCTCGCCCGCAAGCTGGTTTCCATACGGTCTTTTTTTCATTATTTGATCCGGGAATCCGTCATCCGGCAGGATCCGAGTCTCGGACTCGATGCTCCCCGGCTGGAGAAGAAGCCTCCAAGAGTACTGTCTATCGGGGAAGTGAACCGGCTGCTGGAAGCCCCTGACGTTTCCGCGCCTCAGGGGCTCCGGGACAAAGCCATGCTGGAACTGCTCTACGGTACCGGCTTGAAAGTATCGGAACTCATCTCCCTGAATGTGGACGATGTCAATTTGGACATGCATTTCCTCCGCTGCACAAGCAGCGCAGGCAAGGAAAGAGTGCTTCCGATCAATGGGATTTCCGCCGGGGCGGTCAGGGAGTATGTAACCGGAATGAGGGATCCGCTCGTGCGGGAAACTTCCTCGGAAGACAGTGCCCTGTTCCTGAACCTGACCGGCAGCCGCTTGACGCGCCAAGGATTCTGGAAGGTGTTGAAAAAGTACGCAGCCGATGCGGAGATCGAAGGCGATATTACGCCGCATACGCTCAGGCATTCTTTTGCCGCGCACCTGCTGGAGGACGGGGCCGATCTGCGCTCCGTTCAGGAGATGCTGGGGCATGCCGATATGGCGACGACCCAAATGTACACCACGAGTACGAAAAGAACGATGAAGGACGTTTATGAAGAGCACCACCCCCGGGGACGGGATCATTCCAATACCGATTAGGAGAGATTATACGCATGTCAACGACACAGCTGAAGCAAATTCAAGAGGCAGCCGCCTTTATCCGGAGCAAGGGAGGCGTTCAACCGGAAGTCGGCCTCATTCTCGGCTCCGGTCTCGGTATATTGGCTGACCTGATACAGGACGGCATATCGATTGCCTACGAGGATATCCCCCATTTTCCGGTGTCGACGGTAGAAGGCCACGCGGGAGAGCTTCTGCTCGGTACGATCGAAGGACGAAGCGTCGTCTTGATGAAGGGGCGCTTTCACATGTATGAGGGTTACGGCCCGGAAGTGACGGCTTTTCCGGTAAGGGTCATGAAAGAGCTTGGCGTCAAGAGCCTGCTGGTGACCAATGCGGCCGGCGGGATCAACACTTCTTTTGAGACGGGAGACCTGATGGTCCTTACCGACCATCTGAACCTGACCGGCCGGAATCCGCTCATCGGCGCGAATGACCCGGCGCTCGGTGTCCGCTTCCCTGATATGTCCGAGGCGTACAGCCGGCGGCTCCGCCAGCTCTTGAAGGACACGGCCGCGTCGAAGAACATTCCGATCCGCGAAGGCGTCTATGCCGGCCTGCTCGGACCGACGTACGAAACACCGGCCGAAATCCGTATGCTGCGCACGCTGGGTGCGGACGCTGTCGGCATGTCGACGGTATCGGAGACGATCGTGGCCCGGCACGCCGGCCTGGAAGTGCTCGGCATTTCGTGCATCAGCAACATGGCGGCTGGCATTCTGGATCAGCCATTGTCCCATGAAGAGGTCATGGAAACGACCGAAAGAGTCCGCGAGAAGTTCCTTGGCCTGGTGCTTGCGGTTATCCCTCATATGTAATATCAAGGCAAGTTAATTCAAAGCAGCCCCGCAGGAGAGATCCTGCGGGTTTTTTTGCGCTTTTCAAAAATATTTCGGAATAAGCCGCCCCCGGCATGGAATATTTTCCTGTCATCCTGACGAAACTGAAAGACAGCAACCATTTCAATTGAACCATATAGAATGAACTAAAGAAATGAAAGTTATAGGCCGTATCGGGCCTTAATAACAGGAAGTTCAATGAAAATACTTTAGTTCAATCTATACAATAGGTCAGGAGGGGACTTATTTTGAAAAGAACGATACTGGCGCTCGCGCTGTCCTTCGGGCTGTCCACGGTGGCGCTGCCTTATCTGGGGTATGCCGAGGAAGCGCCAAAAGGCGGTCAGACTCCGGCCGTGGAGCTGGCGGCGAATGCTAGGTCAGCCATCCTTATGGATGCGGATACGGGAACAGTCATTTATGAGAAGAACAGCCATGATAAACTTCCGCCGGCAAGCATTACAAAGATTATGACCATGCTGCTGACCATGGAAGCCATTGACGAAGGCAAACTGAAAATGACCGATATGGTCCGTACGAGCGAATATGCGGCGTCGATGGGCGGTTCGCAAATATTCCTTGAGCCGGGTGAGGAGATGACGGTCAACGAAATGCTCAAGGGCATCGCAATGGCTTCCGGCAACGATGCCTCGGTGGCGATGGCTGAAAAAATCGCCGGTACGGAGCAGGCTTTTGTCCAAATGATGAACGACAAGGCGCAGGAGCTCGGGCTGAAGGATACCCATTTCGTGAACTGCAACGGGCTTCCTGCCGAGAACCATTACTCTTCGGCCCACGACATCGCGGTGATCAGCCGTGAGCTGTTGAAGCATTCGGAAATCACGAAATACACCGGTTCCTATCAGGACTATTTGCGGAAAGATTCCGAAAAGCCCTTTTGGCTCGTGAATACGAACAAGCTGGTCCGCTTTTATACAGGGGCTGACGGTCTCAAAACGGGGTATACCTCCGAGGCGAAGTTCTGCCTCTCGGCTACGGCCAAGAACGGCAACCTGAGAGCGATCGCCGTGGTGCTTGGGGAACCTAACACCAAGACGCGGAACGAAGAAGTGTCCAAAATGTTCGACTATATGTTTGCCCAGTACAGCACGCATACCATTTTCAATCCGGGTGACGTGATGGGTACGGTGAAGGTGAACAAAGGCAATACGAAGGAACTGACCTTGAAGGCCGGACAAACCTACAGCGTCCTGACAAAGAAAAATGCGAAGGCAGCGGACATCCGCCACGAGATGGTCGTTCCGAAGGAGATCAAGGCTCCGGTTCAGCAGGGACAGGTTCTCGGCAAGCTGGTCGTTTACGAGGGCGGCAAGGTGCTGAAGGAATTTGAGCTGAAGTCGCCGGAGACGGTGGGCAAGGCCGGATGGTGGAAGCTGTTCAAACGGACGACATCAAAATTGTTTCTTGTAGATTGATAGCGGTTTTCTTCTAGTTTTGTCGTGATGCAGGAATCCGGTTTTACTCCGTAGAAATCGTTGTTCATGACAGGGAGGAGAGTGAGCAAACGTGAATCTGCAAGTGGAAATGGAGCATCACCGCAACATCTTGATTGTGCGCTTATCGGGAGAGCTCGATCACCATACGGCTGACCATGTCCGCATGAAAATGGATGAGACGATCCAGCGCGGACTGACGGACCATCTGGTGCTCAGCCTGAAAAATTTACAGTTCATGGACAGCTCAGGCCTGGGTGTGATCCTCGGAAGGTACAAGCTGATCAAAGCCAAGGGCGGCAAAATGGCGGTGTGCGACGTCAATCCTACCGTCTATCGACTACTCGATATGTCCGGCTTGTTCAAAATTATGCCCATTTATGATAACGAGGGTCATGCCCTCTCAGGTCTGGAGGTCGTGTCATGAGTAAAGAAAAGGCCATGGAACGCAATTTCATGACGCTCCAGTTCGCAGCCAAGTCGGAAAACGAGTCGTTTGCCCGTGTGACGGTGGCCGCCTTCATTTCACAGCTGGACCCGACCATGGATGAGCTGAGCGACCTGAAGACGGTTGTTTCCGAAGCGGTGACCAACAGCATCATTCACGGTTACGACAGCGACCCTGAGGGGATCGTCACGATCACTGCGGAAATTGTGGGAGACACCATTACCCTGACCGTAGAGGATCGGGGCAGAGGGATCGAGGACCTGGAGCTTGCCAAGCAGCCCCTGTATACGTCGAAGCCGGAGCTGGAACGGTCGGGCATGGGCTTTACGATCATGGAGAACTTTATGGATGAATTCGAGGTATCCAGCGAGCCCGGTTCCGGAACATCAATCAAGATGAAGAAGAGGATCGAATCTAAGAAAGCTTTGTATAATTAGGGGTTGGGCGCATGGATGCTGATGTGAAGAAAGGTTCGCAGACTTATTTGGATGATGCCGAAGTCAAACGTCTGATCGCACTCAGCCAGACCGGGGACAGCTTGGCCCGCGATACGCTGGTGAACTGCAACATCCGTCTCGTCTGGTCTGTCGTGCAAAGGTTTATGAACCGGGGATACGAACCCGAGGATCTGTTTCAGATCGGATGCATCGGCCTGCTGAAATCGGTCGACAAATTCGATTTAAGCTATGACGTCAAGTTTTCAACCTATGCCGTTCCGATGATTATCGGCGAGATTCAGCGCTTTCTCCGCGATGACGGAACGCTGAAGGTCAGCCGGTCGCTGAAGGAAATGGCCAACAAGGTCCGCAAGAAAAAGGACGAGCTGTCGAAGCACCTGGACCGGCTGCCGACCGTCAAGGAAGTGGCCGAGGAGCTGGGGGTAACGCCCGAGGAAGTTGTGTTCGCCCAGGAGGCCAACAAGCCGCCGACCTCAATTCACGAGACGGTGTTCGAAAATGACGGGGATCCGATTACGCTGATGGACCAGATCGCCGACGAATCCCAGGAACGCTGGTTTGACAAACTGGCGCTGAACGAAGCGATCGACGGCTTGTCGGAGCGGGAAAAGCTGATCGTCTATTTAAGGTACTACCGCGACCAGACCCAATCGGAGGTGGCCACCCGGCTCGGGATATCCCAGGTGCAGGTTTCGCGCCTCGAGAAAAAAATACTGCAGCTGATCCGCGATCAGATTGCCCAGTGAACAAGGAACCGTCTTCCGTAAGGGAAGGCGGTTCCTTTTTTTGGGCAGCGATGCAAACCGGACTAGAATGTAGACCTTTTTCCTATACTAACGGTAATTAAGCAGCAAAAGGAGTGATTGGATGTCTGATCACGGATTGCCTACGGTCTACCTGCAGCTGCGCAGCCGCGTACCGATTTCCCATGGAAGGGTTGTGACCCTCGGTCACATCGCCCGGATTTTATGCGAACCCGAGTGGGAATCTTCGCTCCGCAGCCTGGAGCTGGTTCATCCCCACAAGTGGGATGGAAATTTGTTGTTAATTGACATGATGCACATCATACCGAAGATCCAGGAGCTCATTCCAGGTGTCCGCATTGAGTCGATGGGGAACAAGCACTCCCTGGTGGAAGTGGTCAGAAAGGAGAAGAAGCCGTCGCTGATTCTATTCATCCTCGTCTGGCTCCTCCTTTTCTTCGGATCAGCGCTGACGATCATGAATTTCCATGCGGACGTGAACATGCAAGAGGTGCAAATCCGTACGGTGGAAATGGTGACCGGCCGGCGGGACGAGCATCCCTACTTATTCCAGACGGCTTATTCCTTCGGCATCGGATTTGGCATGGTCGTCTTTTTCAACCATTTATTCAAAAAGAAGTGGAACGAGGAACCGACCCCGCTGGAAGTGGAAATGTTTCTGTACCAGGAAAATATCGACCAGTACGTGGTTGCCGAGGAATATAAACGGATGAAAACCGCGAGCCGTCAGGGGGATTCGTCTTGATTCTGGTCGGCTGGTTCATCCAAATACTGCTCGGGATAGCCGGGGGGATTGCGGTAGGCGGCGGCGTTATTGCGCTATTCATCGTTCTCGACATGATCCCGAGGCTGGCCCAGCTGACTTCATCCTATAGCCGGGTTCACTGGTATGAAGGGGCCATGGTAACGGGGTCGCTGGTCGGGACCGTGTTTGACTTTTGGAATTGGAAACTATCCTTGGGACCGCTGGCCAGCCTCTTGATCGGGCTGTTTAACGGCATATTCATCGGCCTGCTGGCTGCCGCGCTCACTGAGGTGCTCAATGTGCTGCCCATCTTGGCCAAAAGGCTGCAGATGACCCGCTACTTGTTCGGTTTTTTGATGGCGATGGTCACGGGGAAAGTGGCGGGCTCCCTGTTTGACTGGTTTGTGTACAGAAAGTAAGGAGGAACGCTTCGTGAGAGATGACAAGGATCAGGAAATCAACGTAGAGGACCCCGCTGGCATTGCGATGATCATGCAGTATGGGGACGAATCGAAAGCAAAGAAGGAGGACGCTTCTCATCGCGCCAAGGAGGGGGAGAAGCACCGGAGGATGGCGGGCCGCAGAGAAGGCGGCGAAGAGCATACCGGGGGAGAACATGAGGCGAAAGGTGACGGCGGAGAGGACAAGCGGATGCAGGAAAAACGTGACCGGGAAAGGTCCGACACCGTCGAGGAATCCATCATCTATTGGCAGGATAAGGATGAAATCCCGGAAAGCCTGGAGACGACCAAGAACACGCTTAAGGAAGTGGTGGGCCTGGGTTCTTCCTTTGACATCGTGTTCCGCGAAATGACCCTGGCAGGCCAGAGCACGGGGTTGTTCTTTATCAACGGTTTTGCCAAAGACAACATCCTGGTGGAAATTTTGAAACGGTTAACCTATTTGTCCGCCGACCAGCTTACCTCCGATGCGCTGAAATCCTTTTTTGATCTTTACATCCCCCACATTCAGGTAGAGATGAGCGACAAGCTCAGTGCGGCCATCAACAAAGCGCTGATGGGGATGTGCGTGCTTTTTATCGAAGGTGAACAGGCATGCATCATTATGGACACCCGGAGTTATCCGGTCCGAAGTCCCGAAGAACCGAGCATCGAACGGGTCGTTCGGGGAGCGCGCGACGGATTCACCGAAACGCTGCTTACCAACATCGCCCTCGTGCGGCGGCGGATCCGTGACCCCGGATTCAAAAGCGAGCTTGTACAGGTCGGGCGGCGGACGCGGACGGACGTCTGTATTGCCTATATCGACGACATTGTGGATAAGGTTCAAGTAGATTCCATCCGGAAGAAAATCAAAAGTATTGACATTGACGGCCTTCCCCAAGGCGACAAGCAGCTGGAAGAAGCGATCATCAACAAAGGATGGCATCCGTACCCGCTCGTCAGATATTCGGAGAGACCGGACGTGGTCGCTTCGCATATCCTGGAAGGCAGGGTCGTGGTGTTCGTGGACACTTCGCCGAGCGTGATGGTTATGCCGACTACGTTTTTCGATCTGTGCCAGCATGCCGAAGAGAACAGGCAGACGGCTTTTATGGGGACGTACCTCAGGTGGGTCCGGTTTTTGGGTATTTTTGCCTCCATGTTTCTGCTACCGCTGTGGATGCTGCTCGTGACGGATCCGTATTTAAAGCCTCAGGATTTAATTTTTATCGGACCGCATGATACCGCCAAAATTCCGCTTATCGCCCAGTTTCTGCTGGTCGAGTTCGGCGTCGATCTGCTCCGATTGGCCGCCGTGCATACGCCGACCCCGCTCGCCTCGGCCATGGGCCTCATCGCGGCGATTCTCGTCGGGGATATCGCGGTGAAAACGGGCCTGTTCGTTAACGAGGTCGTCTTGTACATGGCCGTAGCGGCCATCGGCATGTTCGCCACGCCGAGCTATGAGCTGGGGTTGGCCAACCGGATGGTAAGGCTTGTGCTGCTGGTAGCGGTGGCGATTTTCAAGGTGCAGGGATTCGTTGTCGGGACGACGCTGCTGATCCTGCTGCTGACGCTGCACCGGTCCTATAACTCGTCTTATCTCTGGCCGTTTATACCGTTTAATGCAAAGGCTCTGTCTGAAGTACTGCTGCGCTTCCCGGTACTCGAGAGCAAGAAAAGGCCGTCTTTCAACAAAACGAGGGATAATACGCGGATGGCGAAAAACCCGGACAACCGGGAACAATCGTAGGAAAACACAAATGTTGTGCAAAAAAATCCATTCATTCTCTTCCCTTGTCTGGTATACTGATGTAAAAGTTCACATGGAATATTTACATTTCCAAGGAAAGCGAAGGGATGCATAATATGTTTCTACATGGTACAAGTAAAATCAATGCGGACGGTCACCTGGAAATCGGTGGCTGTGACGTTACCGAGCTGAAGAAGCAGTATGGTACGCCGCTCTATATCGTGGACGAGGAGCTGGTCCGCACGCGGTGCCGCGAATACGTTGATGCGTTCCGCGCGTCCGGATTGAAATTCCAGGTGGCTTACGCCAGCAAGGCTTTCTGCGTCATGGCCATGTGCCGGATCGCAGAGGAAGAGGACATGTCCCTGGACGTTGTGTCCGACGGCGAATTGTTCACGGCGCTTCAGGCAGGCTTCCCGGCCAAGCGCATCCATTTCCACGGCAACAACAAAACGGTGGAAGAGATGGAAATGGCGATCGATGCCGGCATCGGCTGCTTCGTCGTAGACAATTTTGTTGAACTGCATGTGCTGGAATCGGTGGCGGCTGAGAAAAAGGTGAAGGTTAACGTTTTACTCCGCGTCACACCAGGGGTGGAAGCTCATACGCATGAATATATTTCAACCGGCCAAACTGACTCGAAATTCGGTTTCGACATCGGCAACGGCTCTGCGTTTGAAGCGGTCAAAGCAGCTGCCGCTCAGGAGCATTTGGAGCTTCTTGGCGTCCATTCCCATATCGGGTCTCAGATCTTCGAGGTGGACGGATTCCAGATGGCGGTACAGCGCGTTGCCGAATTTGCCAAAGGCGTCAAAGAGCAACTGGGCGTGCAGTTCAAAGTGGTTAACCTCGGCGGAGGCTTTGGCATCCGTTACGTTGAAGGCGACACGCCGCTTGAAGTCAACCAGTACGTGAAGGCGATTACCGACGCGGTGAAAACGCATTTTGCCGAGTGGGGAAGCAACCTGCCGGAAATTTGGGTGGAACCGGGCCGCAGCATCGTGGGCGATGCGGGGACAACCCTGTACACCGTCGGCACCAGCAAGGATATTCCGGGTGTGCGCAAGTACGTGGCCGTGGATGGCGGCATGACGGACAACCCGCGCCCGGCGCTGTACGAGTCGAAGTATGAAGCCATGCTGGCCAACCGTGCCAACGACAAACCGGAAGAAACCGTGTCCATTGCCGGCAAATGCTGCGAGAGCGGCGACATGCTGATCTGGGATGCAGAGCTTCCGAAAGTCAATAACGGTGATCTGCTCGCCGTTTCGTGCACCGGGGCCTACAATTATTCGATGGCGAGCAATTACAACCGGATCCGCAAACCGGCGGTCGTATTTGTGAACGAGGGTCAAAGCGACCTGGTCGTTCGCCGCGAGAGCCTTCAGGATATCATCGGCCACGATGTCATACCTGAGCGGATCGCGAAGCAGGCTGTGCTTAAGTAAGGAGCATGCAGTAAGGGGGAAGGCGCTGTTCGTCAGCGACTCTGTTAAATGAATTGGTGCGCAGTATAAAGGATCATCTCTGTATTGGGGAATGCAGAGGGGTCCTTTTGCGCGTTTATAGGTGTAGGAAGAAAGCGGAATTATTTTGCTTCGCCCGGCATTTCATAGTAAACTAGAAGATGTCTGTTAACACTCAGGAAAGACATGAAAGGAGTCATTGACATAATGGCCAAGCAAGCAAAAATCACTCTTGAAAACGGCGGCGAAGTGCTGCTCGATCTGTTTGAAAAAGACGCTCCGAACACGGTGGCGAACTTTGAAAAATTAGCAAACTCCGGTTTCTACAACGGTCTGGTGTTCCACCGCGTCATTCCGGGATTCGTTGCCCAGGGCGGATGCCCGAACGGCACCGGAACCGGCGGCCCTGGCTACACAATCAACTGCGAAATCAACCCGAACAAACACGAGCGCGGAACGCTGGCTATGGCGCATGCCGGCCGCAACACTGGCGGAAGCCAGTTCTACATCTGCTACCAGCCGCAGCCGCATCTGGACGGACAGCATACCGTATTCGGCAAAGTGACGAAGGGCATGGAATACGTCGATGCGTTCCAAGGCCGTGACGTGATGAAGACAGTCGAAGTATACGAGGCTTAATCCGCAAGTTTAAACGACTCATCAGCCGCTTTCCCTGTTTCAAAAAAAGGGACAAGCGGCTTTTTGTTTAATGCGGGAAATGAGGCGTATTGATTTTTTTCCGATGCAGTGTTAACATTTCCTAGTATAGATGGGGCTTCCACTAGGCAGCCATTTCATCTGACAATTGCATATTGATATTGGTTATATCCTTCGGGGCAGGGTGAAATTCCCTACCGGCGGTGATGACGCGGCAGCAGATCAGTTCTGGCGCCCGTCTCAGTCCGTGACCCGGACGCTTCGTTTGATGCTTAGCGTACGGTGGACCTGGTGCAAATCCGGGACCGACAGTATAGTCTGGATGGGAGAAGGAGAGAAGGCGTGCACTTCAGTACGGAGTGCAGCTGTCCAATAAGATGTCACGTGTACGTGGTTGTTTTC
This sequence comes from Paenibacillus rhizosphaerae, assembly GCF_014192015.1. Taxonomy (GTDB): domain Bacteria; phylum Bacillota; class Bacilli; order Paenibacillales; family Paenibacillaceae; genus Paenibacillus_AQ; species Paenibacillus_AQ rhizosphaerae. The sequence goes on from NZ_JACHXJ010000002.1 coordinate 554,067, forward strand.
ACAATGTGGAAGGTTGTCCTGGCGGGCGGCTTCTGTTTGTTGACGCCTTTTCGCACCGATGACTTAGGCTGATCCTGACTTTTGGGATTCTGCAGCCCTTATTGGAGTGTATCTGACTTATCTCTCACAGCCCCGAGGATGGTTTATGCCATCCCGGGGCTTTTTGTATTTTAGCATTTTACAAGGAATAAGGGTCCCCACTAAGTGAACGGTTTGAGCAGTGGAGACTGAGCGGCAATTTGGAAGTTGATCTGCCAACGAATTCGCAAAATGCGCAGTATCTGCAAAGCGCCTAAAGCCGAGACTTAAACTTGAGGGGACGCCAAAAATTACGATCAAAGGGGGGGAGATGAATGGAAGGGATAGTCAACGATGAATTTTATATGGCGCTAGCGCTCGATATGGCGGAGCGGGCACAGGGTCAGACCGGGATCAATCCGGTTGTCGGCTGCGTTGTCGTCAAAGACGGGGCCATGGTTGGGCTTGGAACGCATTTGCAGCGGGGAACCGCCCATGCGGAAGTACATGCGCTGAATATGGCGGGTGACCGTGCGGAAGGGAGTACCGTCTATGTAACGCTGGAGCCCTGCAGCCATTACGGAAAAACGCCGCCCTGCAGCGAACGGCTCATACACGAGAAGGTGAAGCGGGTTGTCGTAGCTTGTGAAGATCCCAACCCTCAGGTGGCGGGCAGAGGCATCGATATGCTGCGCCGCAGCGGAATTGAGGTGGAAGTCGGGCTATTGGGTGACAGATCCCGCCGCTTGAACGAAAAGTTTATCAAGTACATTACGACCGGGCTGCCTTATGTGACGGTCAAGACAGCGAGCACGCTGGACGGGCGCATCGCGGCGGAATCGGGAGACAGTAAATGGATCACGAACGAAGCGGCCCGGGAGCAGGTTCACACGCTCCGCCACCGCCATCAAGGCATTATGGTTGGCGTAAATACGGTAATTGCGGACAATCCGCAGCTGACCACCCGGCTTGCGGGCGTCATGGGTTTGAATCCTGTGCGGATCGTCGTGGATTCCTCGCTGAGGATCCCGCTTGAGTCCAACGTTGTTCAGGATGGTGCTGCGCCAACCGTCATATTGACGACGGAAGGCGCCGATCCGGATAAGGCGGAAGCGCTTCGGGCGATAGGTGTAGAAACGATCCGCTGCGGATCGGGCCCGCAGGTCGATCTTGGCCTGGCGATGACAGAGCTTGGCAAACGGGAGATCGGCTCGATTCTGGTGGAAGGCGGCGGCCTGCTGAACGGTGCCATGCTGGAGGCCAGGCTGATCGACCGGATCGTGCTTTATTTCGCACCGAAAATCGTTGGTGGTCCAGCGGCCCCCGTCAACTTCTCGCTGCGGGGCGCGGACAAGATGGCGGACGCCGTCCGGCTTGAAGACGTAGAGACCGAAGTGCTCGGGGATAACGTCTGCATCAGCGGAAAGCCGGTTTGGCCAGCATGACATGACCGGCAGAACGATACTTAACTTATAAATGAGCTGTACACGGTCAACGATGAATCGTATGAAATATTTTATTACAGGACAGAAAGGAGCGGTCGCGATGTTTACCGGTCTGGTTGAAGAAGTCGGCATTATGCGGGGCGTCTCAAGCAAAGGGGAAGCGATGATCCTGCATATCGAGGCCTCCCGGATTATGGACGATCTCAAAATCGGGGACAGCGTCTCGGTCAATGGCGTCTGCCTAACGGCTGTCGAGGTCGGTGCCCGTTCGTTCTCGGTGGACGTTATGCCGCAAACGTACCGCCACTCCAATTTAAAATCGCTGGGGCCTGGAAGCCGGGTGAATTTGGAACGCGCCATGCAGGCAGGCGCCCGCTTCGGCGGACATATCGTGCAGGGACATGCCGACGGGACGGGGACGATCCGGGCGATGGACCGGGATCAGAATGCGGTGCTGATCGAGGTGGAGCCGGAAGATACCGGCCTGCTCCGCTACATCATCCCGCAAGGATCCATTACCCTGGACGGCATCAGCTTGACGGTCGTCAAGACGAGCGCCCGGACATTCACCGTTTCCATAATCCCGCATACGCTTGCGGAGACAAGTCTGGCGGACAAAAAGGCTGGAAATGCGCTGAATCTGGAATGCGACATTCTTGGAAAATATGTGGATCATTTGCTTCACTACCGAACAGGGGAAGGGAACGGGCGTCCGGAACCATCGGGAATCAGCATGGAACTGCTAGCACAACACGGATTTGCATGAGGCAGGCAAGAGGACAGACAGGCCAATAAGCCCATGCAGGAATAGGAGGGAAACCCATGGAGGAGGATTTTGTGTTTGACCGCATTGAGGATGCGGTGTCCGATTTGTCTGCAGGCAAGGTCGTTATCGTCGTGGACGATGAGGACCGCGAGAACGAAGGTGATTTTGTCGCCCTAGCGGATCAGGCTACGCCTGAAGTCATCAACTTCATGATAACGGAAGGGCGCGGATTGGTCTGTATGCCGATCACCGAGGAAAGAGCCGCCGAGCTCGGCCTTAAGCCGATGGTGTCGAACAATACGGACCATCACGGCACGGCCTTTACCGTCTCCATTGACCATCGCGAGACGACGACGGGCATCTCCGCCTTTGAGCGGTCCCTGACTGCCAAAGCGCTGGCCGATCCCGAAGCGACCGCAGCCGATTTCCGGCGTCCGGGCCACATGTTTCCGCTGATTGCCAAAACCGGCGGCGTGCTCCGGCGGACCGGCCATACCGAAGCGGCCGTGGATCTCGCCCGTCTGAGCGGATCTTACCCAGCCGGGGTCATATGCGAAATCATTAAGGAGGACGGTACGATGGCGCGGCTGCCGGATCTGGTGCAAATCGCCAAAAAACACGGCCTCAAGCTGATCAGCATCAAGGATTTGATCCAGTACCGCAACAATAAGGAAAAGCTCGTTACCCGCGAGGTTTCGGTGCGGATGCCGACGGACTTCGGCGAGTTCCAGGTCGTCGCCTATACGAACGCTGTGGACAATAAAGAGCATTTGGCGCTCGTCAAAGGGGATATCGCGTCCGGAGAGCCGGTACTTACCCGTGTCCATTCCGAATGCCTGACAGGAGACGTGTTCCACTCCCATCGCTGCGATTGCGGCCCGCAGTTTGAAGCCGCACTCCGGCAGATTAACGAAGAAGGCCGCGGCGTGCTGCTGTACATGCGCCAAGAGGGACGCGGCATCGGGCTCCTCAACAAGCTGAGAGCCTATAAGCTCCAGGAGGAGGGCCTTGACACGGTCGATGCTAACCTGAAGCTCGGATTCCCGGCGGATCTTCGCGATTACGGCATCGGAGCGCAAATCTTGAAGGATCTCGGCATTCGCCAAATTCGGCTGCTGACGAACAATCCGCGTAAAATCAAAGGCTTGGAGGGCTACGGGCTGGAAATCGTCGAGCGCGTGCCGATTCAAATGCAGGCCAATAAGGACAACGAGAACTATTTGCATACGAAGCAAATGAAGCTGGGGCACATGCTGAAATTTGAGCAGGCCGATTCATTAACGACTACTACCGAATAATTATAGGAGGCTGATGAAGCACATGGCACATATTTTTGAAGGAAATTTGGTATCCGAAGGATTAAAATACGGCATCGTTGTTGGAAGATTCAATGAGTTTATCACCAGCAAGCTGCTGGGGGGCGCACTCGACGGCCTGAAGCGTCACGGCGCTAAGGAAGATGAAGTGGACGTAGCGTGGGTCCCGGGCGCTTTCGAAATTCCGCTGATTGCCCAGAAAATGGCGGAAAGCGGTAAGTACGACGCAGTCATTACGCTTGGCACGGTCATCCGGGGGTCAACCTCCCATTACGACTACGTGTGCAACGAGGTGGCCAAAGGCGTGGCGGCGATCAACCTTAAAACCGGCGTTCCCACCATTTTCGGCGTCTTGACGACAGAGAACATTGAGCAGGCGGTGGAACGGGCCGGAACAAAGGCCGGAAACAAAGGATACGACGCTGCGGTGGCGGCAATCGAAATGGCCAACTTGACGAAACAGCTAAAATAGTGCTTATTTAATGTAGTACCCTTTTTTCGGGTACTGCATTTTTTATGTCCGCAAGGTGCCTTAAGCGAGCTTTGGGACATTAGCCCCGCCTGGCGGGTGTACTTTATGTGACGGGAGGATAAGCCGTGAACACCGTATTATACAAGCTGGAGACGTTTGAAGGTCCGCTAGATTTGCTGCTGCACCTGATTGACAAAGCGGAAATCGACATCCAGGATATCCCCGTCAGTGATATTACCGATCAATATATGGAATATTTGCAGAGCATGCAGGAGCTCGAATTGGACATCACGAGCGAGTTTCTGGTTATGGCGGCCACGCTGCTGTCGATCAAGAGCAAGCTCCTGCTGCCGAAGCCTCCGGTTTTTGAAATGGACGAGTTTGACTTTTATGAAGAAGAAGAAATCGATCCGCGGGCGGAGCTCGTGCAGAAGCTGATCGAATACCGCAAATATAAAGGGATTGCCAAGCATTTGCAGGAAAAGGAATTTGAACGGAGCCTGATCTACTCCAAGGAGCCTGAGGATTTGACGCCGTGGGTGCCGCGCGTGTCGGATAATCCGGTCAAAGGACTGCACGCTACCGATTTGGTCGCGGCTTTTCAGAAGGCGCTGCGCAAGGCGTCAAAGCGGACCAGCTACGCCAAAATCCAGCGGGACGAAATTTCGGTGAAGGATCGGATCCGCGAAGTTGTGCATGCCCTGGAAACCAGTGGGCCCGGCGGCAAGCTGCTGTTTTCCAAGCTGCTGCATGATGAGATGGTAAGGCATGAAATCGTGGTGACGTTTCTGGCCATTTTGGAGCTCATGAAGATGAAACAAATTATTTGTTACCAGGAAAAGCTATTCGACGACATTGTGATGGAATGGAAAGGGGGAGGTCTCTCGAATGGACTTTCCGACATTGAAATCGATTATTGAGGGTCTGCTCTTTTTGGTGGGGGATGAAGGGCTGACGGCCAAGCAGATTGCCGAGATCGTTGAGCACCGTACCGAGCTGGTGACCGATGCCCTGGAGGAAATGAAAGAGGACTTTGTCAGGGAGAAAAGGGGGATCCAGGTCGTACAGATTGCCGGCAGCTATCAGCTTGCCACGCTGTCCGATCACGCCCCGTATTTTGAGCGCCTCGCCTATTCCCCGTCCCGGTCGTCATTGTCGCAGGCGGCACTCGAGACGCTGGCCATCGTGGCCTACCGGCAGCCGATTACCCGGGTGGAAATCGAGGAGATCCGCGGCGTCAAATCCGAGCGGGCGATCCAGACGCTGGTCAACAAGGACTTGATCGAGGAGACGGGGCGGGCCGAGGCGATCGGGCGTCCGATTTTGTACGGTACGACCAAGTCGTTCCTCGATTACTTTGGCCTGCCGAACCTTCAGGCGCTCCCGGAACCGGCCATTTTTGAAAATACCGATAATCTGGAGGAAGAAACCCAGCTCTTGTTCGAGAAGCTGGACGGAAGACAGTTGACGTTTGACGATGTGCCGTAAAAATGGCATAAACCACAAAACCCATCCGGATTTCCCGGGTGGGTTTTTGGCGTTCAAAAAAAGCTTGGGGCCGAATCTTTTCCATTAGGGAATGCCATACTATGCACAGGAAGATTTATGGACAGACTTGGAGGTTTATACGTGTGGATTGTAATCGCCATTATTGTTCTCCTGATCATTCTGCTGGTTGCCGTCATAATGTCAAGCATTACCATTACATTATGGTACAGCAAGCACAATAAGGATGACAAGGCCGTATTGGACGTCAAGATGCTGTATGGAATCGTAAAGATGCATTATGAGATGCCTTCACTGGTGTTTGCCAATATGAAAAAGGGCTTCATGCTCCGGCTTGAAAGTAAAAACAGTTTCCGTAACGGCCCAACCGTCGGAAAAGCGCATATTAACAAAAGACGGCTGGATCATTGGGCAGATGAAGTGAGGGTTATGCTCAGGTCTACGGCGTCTTTAAAGGAATGGTTTTACAGAACAATGCAGCATGTGAACATCATGAAGCTGGATTGGTCCACCAATTTATCGACCGGCGATGCAGCCTGGACGGCGATTGCGACGGGAACCGTATGGGGGCTCAAAACGACCCTGGTGGGTTGGCTGTCCTTTAAAGTACGTATGCGAAACAATCCAAGGCTCTTTGTCGTTCCAGTGTTTAAGGATGAGCCGCAGTTTGCCACGGAGCTGTCCTGCGTTGCCCGCATATCCTGCGGGTATGCCTTGTATGCCGGCATCGTGTTGATGGTTCGAATCCTTAAAGTACCGGGAGGTCCGATCCATTGGTTCCGATTGGCCAAGCAGGTTCTGCGATAGGGGCTTACTTAATTTAACGGTACCGGCGGAGAAGGCGGAACTACATACTTCGAAGGGATATGGGCAAGCTAACATCTGTGGCTCAGAGCTTATTATCAACACACTAGGAGGAATCATCATGGCAGAGCATCCGATTCAAGGCTTAATGCAGACTGCGATGGAAAACATCAAAGGCATGGTTGATGTCAACACAATCGTAGGCGACCCTGTAGAAACTCCTGACGGCAGCGTCATCCTTCCGATCAGTAAGGTGGGCTTTGGCTTTGCCGCAGGGGGTAGTGATTTTAACGCGGATGAAATCAGTAAAAGCGTGAGCGCGGCACCCGGACATGAATCCAAGTCCTTGCCATTCGGCGGGGGCAGCGGCGGCGGAGTTTCGATTCGTCCGATCGCATTTCTTGTTGTCGGCAAAGCAGGCGTGAATATCGTTCCACTCGATAATCAAACGCATTTATTCGAGAAATTAATTGATTCCGCACCGTCCATGGTGGATAAAATCACGTCGATGTTCCAAACGAATCCGCAAACGGGCGCTGTCAATCCAGCCCAAACGACGACTTCGGAGATCAATCCTTCATTGTTTTAAGCCTGTGCCAATCCCTTCCGTCAGCCGGGAGGGATTTTTTGTGAAGAAACGATTTCTGAAAAAAGGGTATGGTTTTTTCTGGTTTTGCACGTTTGGCATACCCGGGTTAGGCCAAGCATATACTTGTACAAGATTTTGACGAACCGAAAGGAAAGATAACATGTGGATCAAGCATAAACGTATATGGAGCTGGGTTGCGGTTATCACGCTCATCGCCAGCAGTTTCACAGGTACAAGCCGGGCATCGGCCGCTAAAAATTTACCCGCTCTCGGCACCCACGCTCAGGCTGCAGCCTTGATCGATGTCACTTCAGGCAGGCTGCTGTACTCCAGCCACGGGGACGATGAGCTCCGGATCGCCAGCCTGACGAAAATTATGACTGCGATCGTGGCGATTGAGCACGGCAAGCTGGACAGCGAAGTGAAGGTAAGCAAAAACGCCTTTGGCAAAGAAGGTTCTTCCATCTATCTCAAGCTGGGGGAAGAAATGACCCTGGAAAATATGCTGTACGGCCTGATGCTGCGTTCAGGCAATGACGCCGCCACGGCGATTGCCGAGCACGTCGGCGGTTCAGTGGAAGGGTTTGTATATTTGATGAACGAGAAAGCCCGCATGCTGGGCCTGTCCCATTCGCATTTTATGAATCCGCACGGACTGGACGAGGAAGGCCATTATTCGTCGGCCAACGATTTGGCCAAGCTGACGGCATATGCAATGCATAATCCGGTCTTTAAGGAAATCGTGAAGACGCCGACGAAAAAGGTTCCGAATCCGAATGAATCGTGGGACTACAAATGGGATAACAAAAATAAAATGCTCCGCCTCTATGAAGGAGCGGACGGGGTCAAAACCGGCTATACCAAAAAAGCGTTCCGCTGCTTGGTCAGTTCGGCAACCCGTAACGGCCAGCAGCTGGTCGCCGTGACCTTGAACGACGGGGACGACTGGAACGACCACGGCAGAATGCTGGATTACGGGTTTGAATACTACCCGCTGAAGCAGCTGACTGAGAAAGGTGAGCCGGTGCAGGGCCAGGACCTGGTAGTCAGCCAAACGTTCCAGTACCCTTTTGCCGATGGCGAGGAAGCTCAGGTCAATAAGAAGCTGGTGCTCTATCCTGGGACGGAGGAGGGGGCACCGGATTTGAGATTCGGGCTGAGAGGGAAAATCGAGGTATCACTGAAAGGGGAAAAGATCGGAGAAATTCCGGTGTACAAAAAAGGAAGCGTGCTGCCGGAACGAACGGCGTCCGGAGCAACGGCTGAGCAAACGATGGCACCTGTTAACGAAAGTAATTGGGGAGATTGGTTCAGCGTGGTGATGAAGCGTCTGCTTCAGCCCGGCGCCTGATGTTCATGTAACAACCGGGGGAGAGGGGATACGAAATGATCAATGCGATATGGCTTGCGCTTATTCTGATTGGATTCGGTTTTGCAGCAGCCCAGGGGAAAATTGAACTGGTTACTTCTGCGGCCTTCGACGGAGCAAAGACGGGGGTTACGGTATGTTTCGGGTTAATCAGCGTACTTGTCTTCTGGCTTGGTATTATGCGTCTGGCGGAAGACTCGGGACTGCTGAAAAAAATAGCCCGGCTGTTGAACCCGATCGTGACCTTTTTATTTCCGGATGTGCCGAAAAACCACCCTGCCATGGGCTACATATTGTCCAATATGAGTGCGAATCTGCTCGGTCTCGGCAACGCAGCCACGCCTATGGGCATCAAGGCGATGCAGGAGCTGCAGACGCTGAATCCCGATAAGACGGCCGCCAGTCCGGCAATGTGCACGCTGCTGGCGCTCAATACGGCCAGCATCACCCTTATTCCGACAACGCTGATCGCCATCCGGATGAACTATCAGTCCGCCAATCCGACCGATATTGTCGGCACCACGCTGATGGCGACCGCCGTGGCCACGCTGGCCGCCATCGTGATGGACCGCTGGTACCGGCGCAAGTTTATGCGCAGCAGGCCGGGGAAACCGCCGGTACACGCGGGTCCCGTTTCTTCTTCCCAATCCGAGCTGAAAGGGTGAGCAGGGCGTATGGTGGCGTTCATCAATCTGATATCGGCCTGGGCAATCCCTGTATTGATCGCGTTTATTCCCCTCTATGCTTTTACCAAGAAGGTGCCGGTGTACGAGTCCTTCGTGGACGGAGCCAAAGAGGGATTTCAAACGGCCATTCAAATCATTCCTAACCTGGTCGGTATGATGGTAGGGATCAGCATCTTCCGGGCCTCGGGGGCCCTTGATTTTTTTGTGGGCTGGACAGGTCCCTTCCTTCAGCATTTGGGAGTTCCGAGCGAAATATTGCCCCTGGGTCTGCTGCGGCCGCTGACAGGGACGGGCTCCCTTGCCTTTGCTACCGATCTAATCTCGGTGTACGGCCCGGATTCCATGATCGGACGGATGGCTTCAACGATTCAAGGAAGCACCGATACGACACTGTACGTGCTCACCGTTTATTTGGGAGCGGTCGGAATCCGCAACGGGCGGTATGCGCTTAAAGTTGGTCTTTTGTCCGATGCGGTAGGCTTTGCGGCGGCCATTGCCGTGTGCCTGTTGTTCTTCGGATAAACCGGCCTGCCGTTTGGAACGGTTTCATGGACACCTCATATACTGTAACAAGCTCAGGCTAGTTTAAATGAGGTGATCCGCATGACTTTCGAAGGCTTCATCATCCATCATTCCGCATGCCCGTCCATCAACGGAAAAGGGTATGATTTTTGGATCGGGGAGGATGCCTCGGTCGTTTCTTCTCCTTACGTGACCGATCCGTCCCATATCCACATCTGCCTCCAGGGTGATTTCAACCGCGAATACACCCTGTTTCGCGCTGCCGAAAAACAGCAGCTGTTCGTAGCCAGCAAGCTTATTGTGGAGCTGGCACGCCGCTACAACATTTCCCCCTCTATTTGTTTCCTCACTCCGACACCTGCCCAGGAGCGGATTTTCCATGGAACGAACTTGTGATTTATCCTGTTGATGGTTATCATTAGGGTTGAGGTGACCTATTGAACATGGAGAGATTACAGAAAGTGTTAGCGCAGGCCGGTATCGCTTCGCGCCGTAAGTGCGAAGAATTGATTCTGGCCGGCAAAGTGGAAGTTAACGGGGAAACCGTAACCACGCTGGGGACCAAGGCGGACCCGAATCAAGATATCATCAAGGTGAACGGCAAACCGATCAAGCACGAGCAGAAGATTTACATCGTGTTTAACAAGCCGAAAGGGGTTATTACCAGTGCGTCCGACCCGGAGGGACGAAAAATCGTAACTGATTATTTGAAAGGCATCAAGGAGCGGGTTTATCCGGTCGGCCGTCTGGATTACGATACGGAAGGTCTGCTGCTGCTGACCAATGACGGCGAATTTGCCAATCTGCTGACCCATCCTCGGCATCATGTGCCCAAAACGTACCTGGCGACGGTGGAGGGGATCCCGCACGGCAGCGACCTGGACAAGCTCAAAGCCGGGATTAAGCTGGAGGACGGTATGACGGCCCCTGCGGAGGTCGAATACAAAGACATCGATACGGAGAAGAACGAAGCCGTGATCAGCATCACGATTCATGAAGGCCGCAACCGGCAGGTCAGACGCATGTTTGATGCGATCAAACACCCGGTGATCCGGCTGAAGCGCGTGGCGTTCGGCGACTTGCTGCTGCACAATTTGAAGCGCGGTTTGTACCGCCATCTGACCAAGGAAGAAGTACAAAGTTTATTAAATATGGCTAAATCGGGAAATTTAAACAAAAGATAGAACGGAAGGACACATAATTTTCAAATACTCCCGGAGCACCTGTGACATTATTTCGCTATAATTGTTCATAGGTTGTTCAAACTCTGCGCTTAAAATATGTGATTTGTCATGGAAAGGGAGCTTTTGGCATGGGTAAATCTAGAAAAAAGGTTCAAATCATTATCCTGCTGTTGATTGTCATTTTGGGCGGTTACGCCATTACGACACAGGTTTCGGGCTCTAATGGCAAACCGACGGAAGGCAGTAAGGCGCCGAACTTTGACTTGCTCGGGCTGGACGGCAAGGTTCATTCGCTTGATGAATATAAAGGCAAGGCGCTTGTTGTCAATTTCTGGGGAACCTGGTGCGAACCGTGCGTGAAGGAAATGCCCGCCCTGCAGGCCCAGTATGATAAGTGGAAGGATAAGGATGTCGTCATCGTGGGAATCAACGCCGGCGAGGACAAGATGGCCGTTGAAAATTTTGTGAAGCAGGTCCATGTCAGCTTCCCGGTAATGCTGGATCCCGAGAAGGACGCCATTCAATCCTACGGAATATCCCCGCTGCCTACGACGTTTTTTGTCTCGCCAAACGGGAAAATCAATAAGATCCATCTGGGACAGCTGGATTTGCAAACTCTCGACCAGCAAATTGAAGAGTTGGTGAATTCCTGATGATAAGGGAAGTTATTGCATTCAAGAACACCAAGTGCGAATGCGGGCACCAAAACCCCGTAGGAACGGTGCTCTGCGAGGCTTGCGGCAGGCCATTGGAAGAACAGGACCGCGAGTCCAACGAAGTTCTGGAGATGCGCTATGACGGGATGGCACGACGCTCTCAGCGTGCCAACCCGAATTTCATAGACCGGATCTGGAACTTCTTTTCGTCTGTAAAGATCGCCGTATACATGATTATCCTGACCCTGCTCGGATCGATGCTCGGGACGATTTTCCCCCAGGAAAACACATTTCTGAACATTGATCCCTCAACGTACTACAAGGAAACCTACGGCACTGCCGGATTGATCTATTACAAGCTGGGTCTGTCGCATACGTACGAATCCTGGTGGTTTATCCTCCTGCTCGTCATGATCGGCGCGTCGCTGGTCATCTGCAGTCTGGACCGGGTGCTGCCATTGTACAAAGCGCTTACCAAGCAAAGAATTTTGAAGCACAAGCAGTTCCTGACCCGTCAACGCGTGGTGTATCGGGGACCGGTAGAACTGGAGTCCAAGGAATGGGTGGAGCAGGCATCCGTCCACATCAAGAAAAGAGGCTACCGCGTACATACCTTGGATAACGCTTTACTTGCGGAAAAGTACCGCTTTAGCCGCTGGGGGCCTTACGTCATCCACATCGGACTGATTATTTTCCTGCTGGCCGTGCTGGCCCGCGGCTTGCCCGGCCTTCATATGGACCAGCATGTCGCTTTTCCAGAGGGAGAAATCAAGCACATTCCAAATACGTCGTATTATTTGAAAAACGAGAAGTTTACGGTTGAATATTACTCGGAACAAGATTTACCGAAGGAATTTCAGGGCAAAAACAAGGTGCTTCCAAAGCTGTTCAAGACGCAGGCGACCCTTTACGAATGTACGGCGAGCTGCAATGATCCGTCCAAGGAGCCTGTGCTGAAGGTCGTTGACAAGCACAATATCGAGGTTAACGATCCGATGGATTACAAAGGCCTCAAGGCCTATCAGTTTGACTACGATTTAACACCGATCCTCCGTTCGGTCAAGCCTTCCCTGGTGGATAAGGAGACCGGCAAAGATTACGGAACGTTTCAACTGAGCATCAAGGATCCTGAGCGGAACTACAAGGTGGGGCCGTATTCGCTTGAACTGAAGGAGAAGTACAATGATTTTGGGCTGGACGAGAACGGTCAGCCTGTCACCAAAACTCCGAATCCAAACGCGCCGGCTTTTCTTTTCCTGATTAAAGGGCCGAATTTGCCAGCCGAAGGCGTGCACTATTTCTATTTCCCGAAACAAATCGACAAGGAGCGCTTCCAGCAGGATGCCATTAACGCCAAAATGAACGGCGGCAGCGTTCCGCTTGAACTGGATGTCAAGGGAATGGAAAATGTGGACTTTGCCATGTCAACCACCTACTTGAACATCCGGGTGGACAAAGCGATGCCTTTCGTCTGGGTGGGCGCCGCCATCGTCATGCTGGGACTTGTACTCGGCTTCTATTGGCAGCACCGCCGGATCTGGCTGCGGATTGACAACGGGAACCTGACGCTCGGTGCGCATACCAACAAGAACTGGTTCGGCATCCGCCGGGAGATTGCGGCGATACTTCGCAAAATGAATCTGGAAGTGGACGAGAAGTCCTTGGATAACGGAGGGAATCATTCATGAGTGGATTGTTAAATTTCAGCAGCAACATGTTCGTCGTCGCATTTTTCCTGTACTGTGCGGCGTTCATCCTGTTCGCGGTCGCCATTATGGGCCGCCGGTGGAGCAACCGGGATCCGGAGTCGCACCGCAAGAAGTGGGGGAATATCGCATTCGGGGTATCCTCTCTCGGCTTGGTGCTGGAGCTAACGTACTTCTTTACCCGGTGGGCGGGCGGCGGGCATATTCCCGTCAGCAACATGTACGAATTCATGTCGTTCCTCTCGATGATGGTCATGGTGGCGTTTACGGTGGTATATCTCATTTACCGCAAAACGATTCTCGGCTTGTTCGCCGTTCCGATTACGATTATCATCATGGCATATGCCGCGGTATTTCCGCAGGAAGTGCAGCCGCTGATTCCGTCGCTGCAGTCCTATTGGCTGAAAATCCACGTTACGATGGCGGCGGCCGGGGAATCGTTCTTCGCAATCGCTTTTGCAGCAGGGTTTATGTACCTGCTGCGCACCGTGAATTTCAGCAGCAAGGAAAAAACGGACAGACGCCAGCAGCGCTGGGTCGAAATCGTATTTTTCTCGATCATTCTGGTTATCTCGTTTATCATTACGGTCTTTGCCTTCCGTGCAGCCGGTTATGAATCCGTGTTTACCCAGACGAAGGCTTCCGGAACGGCAGGGCAAACGACAAGCGTCACCCAGACCGTTGAATACAAGCTGCCGCCGATCGTGGCCCCGTACCACAGCAAGGTCGAGAGCTATCAACCGTTCCTCGGCATGACGAAGCCGCTGTTCAGCGCACCGTCCTGGATGAACGGAATCAACGCGGGACGCAAGTTCAACACGATTATCTGGACGGTGATCTCAGGCATTATCCTGTACGGAATCCTGCGATTGATCGCGCGCAAGCCGCTTGGACGTGCGGCCTCACCGTTCCTCGACGGAATCGATCCCGACGATTTGGATGAGATCAGCTACCGCGCCATCGCCATCGGGTTTCCGATCTTTACGCTCGGCGCCTTGATTTTCGCGATGATTTGGGCCCAGGTCGCCTGGGGACGCTTCTGGGGATGGGACCCGAAAGAAGTATGGGCGCTCATCTGCTGGCTGTTCTACAGCGCCTATCTGCATCTGAGATTGTCCCGCGGCTGGCAGGGACGCCAGTCTTCATGGCTGTCGGTTCTCGGTTTCCTGGTGGTCATGTTTACCCTCGTCGGCGTGAATCTGGTCATTGCCGGACTCCACTCCTATGCGGGTACTAGCTGATTCGAAAATACAATTTTATATGGATTGAACTAGAGCACATTCTTACTTTAGTTCAATCCATTTAGCACTGAATAATCCGTTTCACATTGCACGCTTGGATGTTGAAACGGATTTTTGTTAAGATTAGCATGGAGTTGACAGGTTCTTCACAGAAACATAGAAGGGGTTGAGGTTGTCTTATGTCAGAACATACAAACCGGATCCTGGTCGTGGACGACGAGGAACGGATCCGCCGCCTGCTGAAAATGTATTTGGAAAAGGAAGGCTATGAAGTTGAGGAGGCCGAGGACGGCGAAACCGCGCTTCGTAAAGCTTCCAATCAGGATTATGGCCTGATCATGCTGGACTTGATGCTGCCCGGCATGGACGGCATTGAGGTGTGCAACCGGCTGCGCCAGCTCAAATCGACGCCGGTGCTGATGCTGACCGCCAAGGGCGAGGAGATCAACCGGGTTCAAGGCTTTGAAGTCGGGGCGGACGATTATGTCGTGAAGCCATTCAGCCCGAGGGAAGTCATTTATCGGGTAAAGGCTATTTTGCGGCGCTCTTCGGCAACGGCGTATCTGTCGAAGGAAACGAATTCGAGCAACAACATCGTGTTCCCGCATCTTGTGATTGAGCACGACGCCCATCGGGTGACAGCGAACGGACAAGAGGTCAGCTTGACGCCTAAAGAATACGAGCTGCTGCATTACCTGGCCGTCTCGCCGGACAAGGTTTTTTCCCGGGAAGAATTGCTGAAGGATGTATGGAATTATGAATTTTTCGGCGACCTGCGGACGGTCGACACGCACGTGAAGCGCCTGCGTGAGAAGCTGAACAAGGTATCACCTGAGTCGGCAGCGATGATCACCACGGTCTGGGGCGTCGGATACAAGCTCGAGGTACCGAAATAACATGAATTTCTGGACCTCTCTTGTCGGTAAGCTCTGGGCGACGATCATCTGCCTGGTGGCATGCATCCTGATTATTCTCGGATTATTTCTGCTTCCATATATCGATATGAATTATTCGAACTCCGGAGATATCAAGCGGCTGTTTACGTACACTGCCATCATCGGGTTTTCGATGACGACCTTCTTTGCGCTGTTTCTGCTGACGAAGATTACGCAGCCGATGCAGCAGATGATTCAGGCTACCGAAGCGATCCGTAAAGGAGAGTACAGCACGCGCCTGTCGATCAATACGAGCGACGAGATCGGGAAGCTGGCGAACACGTTCAATCATATGGCGGCCGAGCTGGAAGACAACATCCGCAACCTGAACCAGGAGAAGGAGCATTTGGCGAGCGTCCTCAGAAGTATGAGCGACGGTGTTATTACCTTTGATACTTCAGGCAAGGTGATCTTGACCAATCCGCCGGGACAGAAGCTGATCACCCAATGGAAGGATATCCACTGGAACTTGGACCAGGAGGATGCCGAAGGGGAGGAAGAACAACAGGTACCCGAGCCTTTGCTGGACCTGTTTGACAATATGCTGGAGGGCAGCGGCGACACGAGCACGAATCTTCACGTCAAGCAGGGCGTCTGGTCGGTTCATATGGCGCCTCTGTATTCGGATAACGACATCCGCGGGGCGGTTGCGGTGCTCCGTAACGTAACCGAAGAAGTGCAGCTGGAGAAAATGCGCCAGGACTTCGTCGCCAACGTGTCGCATGAGATCCGAACGCCGCTGTCCATGATGCAGGGATACAGCGAAGCGCTGCTGGATGGCATGGCGGCATCGCCGGAGGAGAGTCAGGAACTCATTCAGGTCATTCATGACGAGTCCCTTCGCATGGGGCGGCTGGTCAAGGATCTGCTTGACATGGCGCGGATGGAAGCGGGGCACGTCGACATGGCCAAAAAGCGGCTGGACCTCAACGAGCTGCTGGAGCGCGTGTACCGCAAGTTTGCGGTCCGGGCCAAGGAGCGGAATATCGAGCTCCTCTATGACCGCAAGACGGAGGATATGGTGCTCGAGGAGGCCGACGAAGACCGCCTGGAGCAGGTGATGACCAATCTGCTGGACAATGCGTTCAGGCACACGCCTGAAGAGAAGAAGATCAGTATCCTTGCGGACCGTATCATGTCGGACAAAAAGCCGATGATCAGGGTCGTGGTCAAGGACGAGGGCGTGGGTATTCCGCCGGAGGATCTGCCCTTTGTGTTTGAACGGTTTTACAAGGCAGACAAGGCACGGGTACGCGGGGAATCGGTCGGTACGGGTCTTGGACTCGCCATTGTTAAGAACATCGTGGAATCGCACCAGGGCAGCATTCAGGTGGACAGCATCCTGGGTGCAGGAACGGCCTTTACGATGCTGCTGCCTGTCGAAAGCCGTAAATAATGGAAAAAGAACAGGAAACACCTCTGACGGGGTGTTTTTTTGTTGAAGAAAAAAGATTAATCTTGTTCAACGTGGAACATCAGCGCTTCTATCCATCCATAAAAAAACAGCGTAAGCATGGGTTCTGGCGAACCGGCTTACGCTGTTTTTAATAAAGTAGGGATCGATCAGGAAAGGACGATCTCGACGGCACTGTTGAGCTCAGGAATCGTCGTCAGCTCATTCAGCACTTCTTTCTGTACGCCTTTGTCAACGGTCAGAATCATGATGGCTTCGCCGCCGATAATTTTCCGGCCGACCTGCATCGAAGCGATGTTGACGTCGTTCTTGCCGAGCAGCGTTCCCACTTGGCCGATAATACCCGGCTTATCGTTGTGGGAGATCAGGATTTGATGACCCTCTGGAGCGATATCGACAGGGAATTTGTTCAGCTGCACGATCCGTTCGCCATAGCCGTTAAGCAGGGTGCCCGCTACCAGACGCTCTTCGTTTTCGGAAGTTTTGAGGGTCACGGTAAGCAGGTTCGTAAATCCTTTGGATTTAGGAGCCGTGGATACGGCCACGTTGACTTCACGGTTTTTGGCGAGATGCATGCAGTTGACGATGTTGACTTCGCTGCCAAGGTGGTGGGCAAGCACACCTTTGACGATATAACGAGTCAGCGGAAGCGTGTCGATGTCGGACAAATCTCCCGCATAGTCCACATGAATTTCATGGATCGCCTGGTTTTTCGTAATTTGGGCGGCAAAGCTGCCCAGTTTCTCCCCGAGAGAGAAGTAAGGCTGCAGACGGCTCATGATGCTCGGTGCCACCGGCGGCATGTTAACGGCGTTTTTAAACGGCTCGTCGCGCAGAATATGCAGCACTTCTTCAGACACGTCAATGGCTACGTTCTCCTGGGCTTCGATGGTGGAAGCGCCGAGGTGAGGCGTAACGATGATCTTTGGATGGTTCAGGAACGGATGGTCCTGCTGCGGCGGCTCCGATTCAAACACGTCGAAAGCGGCGCCGGCAACGATGCCTTCATCGATCGCTTCAACCAAGGCCATCTCGTCAATGACGCCACCGCGGGCGCAGTTGATGATACGCATACCCTTTTTCATCACTTCAAATTGCGGGCGGGAAATCATATGGCGGGTTTCCGGCGTAAGCGGCGTATGCACCGTCATAAAATCGGCATTCCGGATAATATCGTCCACTGTCGCCAGCTTCACTTCGAGCTTCTCGGCGCGCTCCTGGGTCAGGAACGGGTCGAATGCCAAAATGTTCATGCCGAAAGCTTTGGCACGTTTCGCCACCTCGCTGCCGATACGTCCCATACCAAGTACGCCAAGCGTTTTGTTGCGAAGCTCGACGCCAAGGAACGATTTGCGGTCCCAAGTTCCGCCAATCGTTTTGGCATACGCTTGAGGGATGTGACGGGCCAGTGCCATCATCATCGCAAAAGTATGCTCGCAGGTTGTAATTGTATTGCCGTCAGGGGCATTGATAACGATAATGCCGCGTTGGGTTGCTGCTTCGAGGTCGATGTTGTCCACGCCGACACCGGCGCGGCCGACGACTTTCAGGCGGGTTCCCGCGGCCATGATTTTTTCGGTCACACGCGTTTGGCTGCGAACGAGAAGGGCGTCATAATCCCCGATGATCGCCGCAAGCTCGTCTTCGGAAAGCCCTGTATTTTTCTCTACCGTGACATCAGGTGCATCGACTAACTGCTGGATTCCGAGATCGCTGATCGGATCCGATACTAACACTTTAAACATTGGTTTCCATCCTCCTTAAATATCTAGAACGCTTATATATAAGGACATGTCCCAAAGGAACATATCCGTGAAGCCGAAAGTGGAGCAGCTGACCTCAAGGGAGGCACCCAGGCAGACAGCTGAGTTTATTCCATAAAGCAACGCGGTACTGTAACAAAGGATGAAAGTACAGCTGGCCGGATGCTTATCATTATTGCTGGATTGGACAACAAAAAAACTCCCGATCCGCATACTACTTCCGTAGTAAGGGACGAGAGTTATCGTGGTGCCACCCTAATTCACCGCCGTTTTCGCGAACGGCAGCCTCAAGGTCTTCCAAATGGAGACCTGATTGATAACGGAATCATCCGACTGCACCTACTTGGTGGTTCAATGCAGTTGCTCTGGAACGCTAAAGATGACTTCTCTGCCACCGGTTTGCACCAACCACCGGCTCTCTGGAGACGATAAAGCCTCTTCTTTCCTTCATCGTGTTTCGCTCAATTAATTTTTCCATAATGTATCACGCGCCTATCAAGCGTGTCAATAGGTAAAAGTGCTTCCCTTGAATGTTCTGCTCTTAATCTGCTATGATTCTAATGCTGGGAGGACTTTTTTAACAATGCTATTTCGTATATTTCGGGGGTCCCGCAAGACACAAACAGATGTTGGTGTAAAGCCTTCATATTGTGGGATGTTTGCAATCTCTCTAGGAACAGAAACTTAATAGACAGGCAGGCCTCATCATGAAAAAAAGGAAATGGAAATTACCCAAAATTCAGCAGGCTAAGCCTGAACAGCTGAATGACCGTCTACTTCTGATCAATCTGTATATCACCCAAGGCCTCACCTTGTTGATCGGTCTCGTATGGATTCTGCTGCAGCGAAGAAATCCGCTTGCCTTGTTTCAGCTTCAGCATCCCGCACAAGTTGCGGCATGGGGGCTTGGGCTGGCCGCCGTCATGTTTGCCGTCGATTTCCTCGTCTCCCGGATTAAGCCGGAGGAAGTGATGGATGACGGTGGGATCAACAACATGCTGTTTCAGCGCCGTCCCGTATGGCATATTATAGTCATCTCCGCGGTCGTGGCGGTATGCGAGGAGCTGCTGTTCCGTGGAGCCGTACAGCATGCGTTCGGTCCGTATTGGACCAGTATATTATTTGCGGTCATTCACGTCCGGTATTTGAAGCACTGGATTCCAACCGGCTGGGTATTTTTGAGCAGTTACGGCCTCGGATATATTTACATACATTCCGGAACACTGCTTGCCCCGGTCTTATGCCATTTTATGATTGATTGTGTATCCGGGCTAGTGATTCGATTTCGGAGGGAATCATGAACAGCGAATTGAGCAGAGTTGAAACGTACAGAAAAAATCGGAAGAAGACCCCGGTAAAAAAGGCCTCTTCAGCCGGTGCCGGTAAACGGACTTCATCCAAGTCCAAGGCAGCAGCAACGTCTTCAACCCGGGCGGCCGGGACGCTCAGACGCGGAAAAACGGCCGGAGATGCAGGAAAGCGGCCGGCGGCCGCCAAAACTGCGGCAGCCGCTTCCGGCTCGGCGGCAGCCCCGCAGACTCGGCGAAATTACCGGACTGCCGGGAAAAGGGAGACGGGCGACGAAACCGCCGTTCCGGCAAGGGCGGACACATACGGCTCCCGGCGAATCAAGATCAGTAAATATTTTACGAACTCGTTAATCTTTTTATTTATCGGTTTAACGGCATTTCTTGTTTACTGGGGAATTAAGGGCGCTCCCCCGCTGGAGGATCTATGGTAGCCCCCTGGCTCGTCTGGGCGGGGGCAGGCGCCGCGGCTGCGGCTGCAGCGCTTTTCGCCAGGATGTCGTATGAAGCGAGGCTGGAGCTGGTTCAACAGGCCGACGTGGGGCTGGAAAGGCTGCCGGGGCCCTTTGACGGCTGCAAGCTCTTGTTCATATCGGATCTGCACAGCAGAAGGCTGTCGGGAAAGACGGTGCGGCAGCTGGCCGGAACGGTCGATTGGGTGATCCTCGGCGGGGATATTATGGAACGGAATGTGCCGCTGAGCCAAGTGGAATACAATTTAAGGCTGCTGGCCGAAATCGCCCCGGTGTTTGCCGTATACGGGAATCATGATTATAAGGCCGATCCGGACGGTCTGGAAGATCTGATGGCCGCATGCGGTGTTACTTTGCTTCGGGATCAGAATGTTCCGCTGCAGCGAAACGGCGCGCGCATTTGGTTAACCGGCGTTGATTATCCCCGGTACAAGCGAAACGACTATCCGCCGGTTCCACAGCTGCCGGACCGTGATGCCAGGGCGGACTGCCGCCTCCTGGTCGTTCATGACCCGGCCTGGCTGCAGAAGCAAAAGACGATCCAGGCTGACCTTGTACTTGCCGGTCATACCCATGGCGGACAAATTACGCTGCCTTGGTTCGGCCCGGTCCGTTTGAATCAATTTTACCGCCAATATGCTTCGGGATGGTTTGAATGGGAGCAGCCGGAGGCGGCGGTCCTTCGGCCCCGCATGCTGATCAGCCGCGGTTTTGGCACAAGACGCGTTCCGCTCCGACTGTGCTGCCCTGCGGAAATGCATGTCCTTACGCTAAGGACAGAATCACAACAAAAAACACGGATAAACAAGTAAAGCAGCCGATATACCGGCTGCTTTTTTTGCGCATTGCATCATGATTTGATTTGAGTGTCGATGCTTTCGGGATCCACGAAGGTGTAGCCTTTGCTTTCCAGTTTGGTAAGGAGCGTATCCAGCGCTTCGACGGTCCACGGAAGCTCGTGCATTAAAATGTTGCTGCCGCTGTGCAGCTGATCCAGCACATTTGCCACAACCCTGCCGGCATTGCCGCTGCTCTTGGAGCTCATCGTCCAATCGAGCGAGCCGTTGGACCAGGTCATGTAGAGGAGACTGTTCTCCTTGGCGATTTTTTTGCCGGTATCACCGCCAGCCCCATTGGGGGGACGGAAAAATACCGGTGTTTTGCCAACCGTTGCCTTGACGATCTGCTGCGTATCCTCGATTTGCTTGCGTACTTCCGCTTCGGGTTTATCTTTAAGGATGATGTGATCCCAGCTGTGGTTGCCGATGGTCTGTCCGCGGTCCGCAATTAATTTCAAGAGCTCGGGATGCTGCTTGACGCGGTATCCGTTGACGAAAAATATCGCCTTGGCATGATGCTTTTCCAGCGTATCGATCAACCCGTTGATCATTTCGGCTTTTTTAGGGCCGTCGTCGAAGGTAAGCAGTACGACCTTTTTCTGAACCCCATCAACACTCGGAACAATATCGTAAGCTTTATTCATGTGATACTGCACTTTTACGGCTTTTGTAACTGACTGCTGATCGTTGGAATCCGGCTTGGACGCGTTGTCTTGATTCGTTTGATCGTTATTCGTTTGATCCTTATTCGTTTCCGGTGAATTTACCGATCCAGATTGGCCTTTTTGTATGCCGGACGTCCCGTTTGTTGTGGTGCTGCTTGAAGGATCCTTATGTACTTCACTTGTTTGAGCCGGAGGGACCGTTTGCTGGTCTTTTTGCCCCTCGTGTCCGCAGGCGCTAAGAATGAGCAGTGAGCTTAGAGCAAGCGCCGCTGTGATTTTAACCATGATTTCATCTCGCTTTCCTGAATTTATGCCGCATGAGCAGGACCATATTCGCTCAAAATAATATTCGACTTCATCCCATAAGGAGGTTGTACCTAAATGAACACTTCTGCTTTTATTGGCGGTATTTTGATTGGTGCTGCTGCAACGACGCTGTTGTCCAGAAACCGTGGACGCAACATGATTACGTCCATGATGGGCGGCAATGCGAAGGACAAAATGATGGACATGGCGAACATCGGCATGGGCTCGTCCCATCGTAACGACGCTCATGGATCTCACAACGATTCGCATTCCAAGGCATCCAGTGTCACCCAAATTAAAGATTTTATCCGCACCAATCCGGATGTCAAGCGGGAAGTGGACATGATTCTGAAAGAGACAAATACGGTGATACCTGGTTTGTAAACGCGTCAAACCCATTAGAATCATTTAAAGGGCGGTTATCCGCTCTAAATGATTCTTTTTTTGTCCATTTTACAGCGTGCATTTATGGTTATATAATGATAACATACTTACATAGAACTATTTTCAGCACATATTATGGGAGACATCATAATTTGTTATAACAATGCTTACAAGGAGGATCCTGTCATGAAAATAGAACGCTTAAGCTCAGATAAGATACGGATTTTCCTTACGTTTGACGACCTGAGTGAACGGGGCATCCAGAAGGAGGACATGTGGCAAGAAATCCCGAAGGTGCACGAGCTGTTTACCGAAATGATGGATCAGGCCTACAACGAACTGGGCTTTGATGCAACGGGACCGCTCGCCGTGGAAGTGTTTGCCCTTCCTGCTCAAGGAATGGTCGTCATCGTGACCCGGGGGAAATACGATCATCATCAGTACAGCCAACTGGGTGAAGATGAACTCCCTGAAGAAGTTTACGAAATGGAAGTCACGCTTGAACAAAGCGATTCCATCGTGTATGCTTTTAACGACTTCGAAGTGCTGATCGAAGCTGCACACGTACTTCACCGACATATCACCGAAGCCGGGCGGCTTTATCATTATAGAGATAAATGGGTGCTGTACATGGACCCTGAAGAAATCGACGCTAACCAGCTTCCTTCGCTGATTGCGGTTCTTGCCGAGTTTGGAGAAGCTGCATCCTATACGGAAGCCGTACTTGACGAATACGGCAAAGTCGTGATTGCCGAGAATGCGGTCGACGTCATTTGCACACATTTCAAGCGCCAGGATTAACACCGTTATCCTGATTGATACATCCCATGAGGATTCATCTTCATGGGATGAACTTTGCCTTGATGCAGGAGTTACATTCGGCAGGGCGGCGAAGGCCGCTGCCAGGAAGTGGAGGGATTAAGAACGGTGCTTTTGTTTTCGGTTATCGCGTCGGCATTGGCGCCGGGTCTTGCCCTACTGACCTATTTTTATTTAAAGGACAGATACGATCAGGAACCGCTGCTTATGGTGATCAAGGTGTTTCTGCTTGGATTTATGATCGTGGTTCCGGTCATGATCATCCAGCGGGGCCTTACTACGGGGCTCGGTGGTAATCCGTATCTGGATTCTTTTGTCATATCGGCGTTTGTTGAAGAATTTCTGAAATGGTTCGTGCTGTTTCACATGATTTACAACCACACGGAGTTTGACGAACCGTACGACGGAATCGTGTACGCCGTAGCGATTTCGCTGGGCTTTGCGACTGTGGAGAACGTGATGTACGCCTGGTACAGCCACGCATCGTTCGGGGCGATGTTCCTAAGGGCGCTGCTGCCGGTCTCGGGGCATGCCATGTTCGGGGTGATGATGGGTTATTACCTCGGCAGAGCGAGGTTTTCGACCGGAGCCAAGGCCAAGCGTTTTCTGGTCTATTCGATGATCATCCCGTGGTTCTGGCACGGGGTCTACGACTTTATTCTAAGCACGATGACGCATTATTGGATCTGGTTTATCGTCCCGCTGATGGCTTTTTTATGGTACGGAGGCATGGGCAAGGTATACCGGGCCAACAACCGCTCTCCGTTCCGTTTCTTGAAGCGGGAGGAAGAGGTTAATACGTAATTAAATTGGGCACACTTTATCCTAAAGAAGTTACAATCCGCATTCGGATACAATCTTTTTAGGATGGAGGTGTCCTTTTTTGCGTGTCAAAGTAAAAATCGTCTGCAGGCAATGCGGGGAACGCTACGTGCTGCGCGGCAAAAAAGAACGAGGGAAGATCGAAACCGGCTTCAAACAGTGCCTGTGCAACAACCAAAGCCAGTTCGATATCGAAGAAGACCCGTTTTGAACCGATACCTGGGAAACGATGCATAAGACTCCTTTCTTCTAGTCAAACTAACACCAGCTTTAAGTTGATGAAAGGAGACTTCACATGTACAAGCGATTAAGCGCTGTTTTATTTCCCATAGTCACCCTGTTTATGATCGGAGCGTTTGTGTGGGGATACCAGGAGAACCAGGAGAAGAACGCCGTGCTGATCAAGGCGGAAAACCAGTATCAGCGGGCTTTTCATGACCTGTCCTATCATATGGACCGCCTACACAGCGAGCTTGGCAATACGCTGGCCGTAAGCTCGGCTTCCAATGCGATGCACCGGAAAGGGCTGGTCAACGTATGGCGGCTGACGAGCGAAGCGCAGAACGAAATCAACCAGCTGCCGCTTACCATGCTGCCGTTTAACAAAACCGAAGAGTTCCTGTCCAAAATATCGAAGTTTTCCTACCAGACCTCCATGCGTAATTTGGAGAAAGAGCCGCTGTCAAACGAGGAAATCAAAAACTTGAAGGCGCTCTACGCCAACTCCGGGCAAATCACCAAGGATCTCCAGGACGTGCAGTCCAAGGTAATCAGCAACCGGTTGCGCTGGATGGACGTGGAAAGCGCGATGGCCACGGAAGACAAGAAGCTGGACAACACCATTATCGACGGCTTCAAAACAGTAGACAAAAGGGTCGGCGAGTACCCGGAATTGAACTGGGGTCCGTCGGTATCCAGCATCTATGACAAGCGGTCGGTGAAAAAGCTGTCGGCACAGCCGGTATCTCCCGAGGATATTAAGCGGAAAGCAGCCGAGTTTGCAAATGCGGGTGGAGGCCAGTCCAACGTTCAAGTAACCGAAAACGGTAAAGGAACCGAATGGGGGTCCTACACCGCCACCGTCAGCTCTAACAACCGGCCGGCTCCCATATCGCTGAACTACACCCGTCAAGGCGGCCATTTGATCTCCTTTTCCGATAACCGGGAAGTCGGGCCGAAGGCGGTTACAATGGAAGAAGCCCGCAAGAAGGCCGATCAGTTTCTGCAAAGTAAAGGCTATAAGGATATGACGGCCGTTACCGCAGACCAGTATGATAATATGGGCAACTTCACATATGTGCGCAAGCAGGACGGCGTACTGGTGTACCCGGAAAAAATGACGGTTCGGGTCGGGCTTGATAACGGCGAGGTAACCGGGTTCCAGGCCAGCGATCTCGTTTACGAGCAATCCCAGCCGCGTAAAATTCCAAAGCCGAAGCTGACCTTGAGCCAGGCGCGGAAGAAGCTGCATCCCGAGTTTAAGGAAAACTACAACCGGCTGGCGCTGATCAAGGACGATTCGGGCCAGGAAGCTCTCTGCTACGAATTCGGAGGAAACATTAACGGCTCCAGATATCGGATCTACATGGATGCTAATGACGGCTCTGAAAGGGTCGTTGAGGAGCTCAAGGATTCGAATAAAAAAGCGGTGAAATAGGTAAAAAGTTGCAAGAATCAAGTCATAAGCAAAGCCTCTCGGATCAGCCGAGGGGCTTTTTTTTGCGCAAAAACACTGCTTACCTATGAACAAAGACATGGTATAATCAGGATAGAATGTTATTTTACAGGCTGGCGGTGAATTTGTTGTTTCCTAAAATCAGCGATCAACTATTTATTTCCGTGGATTCCGGAGACCAGAAAGAGGCGGGGATGGAGTATAAGTCCCGCATCACGGATGTTGAGGATGACTCCATTCTGATGGAGGTGCCCATTCAGGAAAAGACCGGGCAGTTAAAGCGGCTGCACATGGGTGACGAGCTATCGGTATATTTTTTGACCGACGGCGGCGTTAAAAATTTTTTCAATACTTACGTACTCGGTTTCAAGGAAGATGTCGTCCGCATGGTGCGGATCCGAAGGCCCGAGCCCGAGTCGATCGGCAAAGTCCAGCGCCGAAGCTTTTTACGCGTCAATGCCGGATTGGAGGTGGCGGTCCAGACCGAACACAATATCCGCTTCGTCACACGTACAGAAGATGTCGGCGGAGGCGGCATTTCATTCTATAACGACGCCGACAAGGTAATCCGTGAAGGGGATACGCTGTCCTGCTGGGTGGTCGTACCGTACAAGAACGGAAACCTGGAGCATGTTCCGTTTAAAGGCAGTGTCGTCCGGATCCAGCAGCTTGACAACGGCCGGAGAATCGTGATGCTGAAGTTTGAAGAGATAACGGATATGGAGCGGCAAAAGCTGATCCGGTACTGCTTCGAGCGCCAGTTTGATTTCCGGAACCGCTGACGAATGGGGAGGGGAATATTTTGTTCCGCCAAGGATACACTAATAGGAAAATTCAGGGAGTGTATCTGATGGATGAACAAGATCGGGTTCGCCAGTATCTCCGGCTGTTCGGGGATGTCTTTGACCTTTTGTCCAAATGGGTAAAACGTGCTTTGATAGTGCTTGTCGTAATGCTGATCCTCATGCAGGGGGCGCTTTACATCAAGCCGGTCAGACCATACTTGTCTCCGGTGTACAAGCTTGACGGCATCCCTGTCAAAGAGCGGGATGTAAAGGATTGGAAAGAGTAAAATGGATGGACGTTTTTGCATCGGAATGGGTTGTGTGGTATAATTTTCTCGACGCAGGCAATGCCTGCTTTTTTCTTGAGGCTTATGTTTGAGGAGGAATGCCCCTTTGGTTAGGCAGGGGACAGAGGATAACTTGAGAATCAACATTGCGATCGATGGACCTGCCGGGGCCGGCAAAAGCACGATTGCCCGCCTGGTGGCGAGAGCCCTCTCGTACATATACGTGGACACCGGAGCCATGTATCGGGCCGTAACGTGGTTTATGATGGAGCAAGGAATCGGACCGGAATTTCCTGAAAAAGTGCTTCAACTCACCCAAAAGATGGTGATTGAATTAATACCCGGGGAAGACGGGCAGAAAGTTCTGGTCAACGGCGAAGATGTGACCCCTTACATCCGTTCTTTGCAGGTGAACGGGATGGTATCCCAATACTCGCAAATTGAAGGAGTAAGACGCCACCTCGTTGCGCTGCAGCAGCAGATGGCTCTGCACAAAGGCATTGTGATGGATGGACGAGATATCGGAACGACCGTGCTTCCCGATGCCGAAGTGAAGATTTTCATGACGGCAAGCGTCAAAGAGCGTGCTCTCCGCCGGTACAAGGAAATGAACGATGCGGAAGGATTGACACTTGAACAGCTTGAGAGGGATATCGAAAGACGTGACCGTCTGGACGCAGAGCGCGAAATTTCGCCGCTTCGCTGTGCCGATGACGCGATTGTCCTGGATACGACGCATATGGACATACCTCAGGTTGTCGACACCATCGTTGATTACTGCAAAACGTACAGGGGTGGGGAGAAGAATTGAAGATTTACGTTTTTTGCCGGGATATCCTTAGGGCAATATTCACCCTGCTGTTCCGCTTTGAAGCGGTCGGCACGGAGAATATCCCCAAAGAAGGCGGGGTGCTGCTCTGCTCCAATCACAAAAGTCTGCTCGATCCGATTTCCGTCGGGATCAAGGTGAAGCGGCAGGTCAAGTTCATGGCCAAGGAAGAATTGTTCAAGGTTCCTGTGCTGGGATGGCTGATCACCCAGTTCGGAGCGTTTCCCGTCAAACGGGGGGGAGTCAGCAAGGAATCCTTCAAGACCTCCATCTCCATTTTGCGCGGCGGTGAAATCATGGGCATCTTTCCGGTAGGCACACGTTTCTCCGATACTGGCGCCGCCAAGAAAGGGGCCGCCATGTTTGCGCTTCGCGGCAATGCCGCCGTTGTGCCGGCCGCGATTATCGGCGACTACAAGATTTTCAAAAAAATGAAAATCGTGTATGGACAACCTATCGCTCTGGATGACCTGAAAAGCGGCGAGGTGGATGGCGATCCGCTCGAGCTGGTTACAGAACGCATCATGGAACGGATCCATGAAATGGAGAGGACCGGTAGACCTTCGGGGAATTAGCCGGGCGTGCATGAACACAAGCACTTATTGGAAACATATGATTCGTACTGCTTTATGATGTTTTGAACTCTGCGTCAGCAGGTTTGAATAAATGGGTTTTTTTGAATTGAGGAGGGTATTGACATGTCGGAAGAAACGAAAAATCAAGAAACTACAGAAGCGGTAAACCAAGAGGAATTGGATCAATTCGTATCCTTGAAAAAAGGGGACACCGTGAAAGGCACGATCGTCAAACTGGAGGACAACCAGGCTTATGTAAGCATTGGATATAAATATGACGGCGTCATTCCGGTCCGCGAACTGTCTTCCGTACACCTTGACAACGCATCTGAAGCGGTGCAGGTTGGTCAGGAAGTGGAATGCAAGGTTGTCAGCATCGACGACGAGAAGGAAAGACTCGTTCTTTCCAAACGCGCGATCGACAGCGAGAATGCTTGGGATGAGCTCGAGAAGCATTTCGAAGCTCAGGACGCATTCGAAGTTACTGTAGCTGACGTGGTAAAAGGCGGTCTCGTCGCAGACGTGGGCGCACGCGGATTTATCCCGGCATCGATGGTAGAGCGCCATTTCGTTGAAGACTTCAGCGACTATAAAGGCCGCACGCTGCGCGTGAAGGTAAAAGAGCTTGACCGGGAGAACAACAAAGTGATCCTTTCGCAAAAAGACGTTCTCGAAGAAGAGTTCGAAGCCAACAAGCAAAAAGTGATGGGTGAACTCCAAGAAGGACAAGAAATCGAAGGCACGGTGCAGCGTCTGACTCAATTCGGCGCCTTTGTTGACGTGGGCGGCGTTGACGGACTGGTTCACGTGTCCGAAATGGCTTGGCATCATGTCGACAAACCTTCCGATGTTGTGTCCGAAGGTGACCAAGTGAAGGTAAAAGTGCTCAAAGTCGATCCGGAAAAAGGCAAAATCAGCCTGAGCATCAAGGCTGCCCAGCCGGGGCCTTGGGAATCCGCAGCTGATAAGTTCCATACCGGCGATGTAGTAACAGGCGAAGTGAAACGTCTTGTCACTTTCGGTGCTTTCGTTGAGCTGGCGCCAGGCGTCGAAGGACTTGTTCATATTTCGCAAATTTCCCATAAGCACATCGGCACACCGCATGAAGTGCTCAAGGAAGGCCAAGAAGTGCAAGTTAAAATCTTGGACATCAACACGGCTGAAAAGCGCGTAAGCCTGAGCATCAAGGAAACCGAGGAAGCTCCTGCGGCAGCTCCAAGACCGGAAAGAGCGCCGAAGAGCAATGCGCACAAGGATGACCTGAAAGACAACCCGAACGTATCGCTCAGCAACCAAGGCCTCAGCATTACACTCGGTGAACGTTTTGGAGACAAACTCAGCAAATTTAAATGATTTGGGCCTCCAAAATTGAAATCGGTGAACCCTTATACGGGTTTACCGATTTTTTTTTAGATTAGCCGAGGCGTGCTGGGTTGGGGGTATCCGGTTCGACGAGTTCGATGTCGAAAAGCCAAGGAGGCTGCCATGCATGGTTCTTTGCATGCTTTGGAAAAATACAATTAACATTCGGCTATTCCTATGAAAGGTTAGCCAAAAGAATCGTTTTTTGCTATGATGATTATCGTAAGAATTGACAGGAGGAGTGACTATGGCAAGACCCGTAGTGGCAATCGTGGGCAGGCCTAATGTGGGGAAATCCACCATTTTCAACCGTTTGGTCGGGGACAGGCTGGCAATTGTAGAAGATAAGCCGGGAGTGACGCGTGACCGGATTTATAGCGTTTCCGAATGGAACGGCAAACCTTTCAGTGTCATTGACACGGGAGGAATTGAAATTGACGGTGACGATGAGATTCTGAAGTCGATCCGGATGCAGGCTGAGCTTGCCATTGAAGAAGCCGATGTGATCGTCTTTATGTGCGATGCCAAAAGTGGCGTAACCCAATCTGACGAAGAAGTAGCCCAGATGCTTTTCCGTTCCGGGAAACCGATCGTGCTGGCTGTGAACAAAGTGGACAATCTGCAGCGCAATGACGACATTTATGAGTTTTACAGCCTCGGTTTCGGGGACCCGATCGCCATTTCCGGCAGTCATGGAACCGGGATCGGCGATCTTCTGGACGCTATTGTAGATATTTTGCCAGACCTAACGGATGATGAGTACGATGAGGATGTGATTCGTGTTGCCTTGATCGGACGGCCGAATGTCGGCAAATCGTCGCTCGTGAATGCGATCCTCGGAGAAGAACGCGTCATTGTCAGCGATATCGCGGGAACGACCCGGGATGCCATTGATACTCCGTTCGAGCGGGACGGGCAGCGTTACGTGCTGATTGATACCGCCGGTATGCGCAAACGCGGAAAAGTATACGAAACGACCGAGAAGTACAGCGTTATGCGGGCGATGCGCGCCATCGAACGGGCGGATGTGGTGCTTGTCGTCATTAACGGCGAAGAAGGGATTATCGATCAGGATAAGCATATTGCTGGTTACGCTTACGAAGCCGGCAAAGCTTCTCTTTTTGTGGTCAATAAATGGGATGCCGTTGAGAAGGATGACAAGACGATGCACCAATTCGAGAAGAAGATCCGTGATCACTTCCTATTTATGACCTATGCTCCGGTTCTGTTCCTGTCCGCGAAAACGAAGCAGCGACTGCACAAGCTTCTGCCGGTCGTACAGCACGTAGCCGAGCAGCATTCGCTGCGGGTGCAGACGCATCTGCTGAATGACGTTGTATCCGATGCGGTGGCGATCAATCCGCCTCCGACGGACAAAGGGCGCCGTCTCCGCATCAACTATGTGACGCAGGTTGCCGTCAAGCCGCCGACCATGGTCATATTCGCGAATGATCCGGAACTGATGCATTTCTCTTACGAACGTTATTTGGAGAACAAGATCCGGTCTGCTTTTGATTTTGAAGGAACGCCTATACGCATCTTTACACGGCGCAAATCGGATGAAGGTTAGGGGAGAATAGCTTGGTTCTACAGATCATCGCCATTATACTGAGTTACTTGCTCGGCTCCATCAGCTTCAGCGTCGTCCTTGCCAAGCTGCTGAAAGGGATTGACATCCGTCAGCATGGCAGCGGTAACGCGGGAGCGACAAATACGCTGCGCATCCTCGGGAAGGGACCGGCGATTCTGGTCCTGGCGCTGGATGTCCTCAAAGGCATCGCGGCGGTCTGGATCGGCGTGTGGATGGGCGGAGGCGAAGCCTGGGTTCCCGCATTATGCGGAATCGGTGCGATCGTCGGGCATAACTGGCCGGTATATTTTCACTTTCGCGGGGGCAAAGGCATCGCGACGACCATTGGCGTCATGGCGACACTGAGCTTTCTGCCAGCACTGTATGCCGGCATTATCGCGATTCTGCTGATCGTGATTACACGGTACGTGTCGCTGGGCTCGCTGGTATTTGTCGCGCTTACACCGGTATTTTTGCTCATTTTGGGTTATGCCTGGCCGATTTTTTGGACCAGTCTCGTTATTTGTATATTTGCCTTCTGGAGACATCGGAGCAATATTGTGAAAATTCTTCAGGGCCGGGAAAACAAAATCGGATCCGGAGGGCCCAAAGGGGGTAAAGGGATTGTCAAATAAAGTGGCTGTATTGGTCGCGGGTAGCTGGGGAACGGCTTTGGCCAGCGTGCTGGCCGCGAACCATCCGGAGGTCATGCTGTGGAGCCGAAATCCGGAGCAGGTCAAGGAAATCAATGAGCAGCATACCAATAACCGCTATCTGCCGGACGCTCAGCTGCCGGCCCATTTGAAAGCGACAAGCGACATGGGGGAAGCGGTGTCGGGGGCGAAGGCCGTAGTGATCGTAGCCCCGTCCAAAGCGATGCGGCAGGTGGCGCGGGACCTGAGCGCTTATTGGCAGAAGGATATGCTCGTGATCCATGCGACGAAGGGTTTTGAGACCGAAACGATGAAGCGGATGTCTACGGTCATCGCGGAAGAGCTGGGCTGCGACGAAGGAAGAGTCGTTGTCATGTCCGGTCCAAGCCACGCGGAGGAAGTCGTCAAACGGTGCCCGACCACCGTTGTGGTCGCATCGCTGACCGAGAGCAAAGCGGTCGCCGCGCAGGATTTGTTTATGAATTCCGACTTCCGCGTGTATACCAACCGGGATATGGTCGGGGTTGAGCTCGCGGGAGCGCTGAAGAACATCATTGCCCTCGGCGCCGGCATGTCGGATGGGCTTGGCTTCGGAGACAACGCGAAAGCGGCGCTGCTGACGCGCGGTTTGGCTGAAATCACCCGGATCGGCGTGGAAATGGGAGCGAACCCGCTCACATTCTCCGGCCTCGCGGGCGTCGGGGACTTGGTGGCCACGGCAACGAGCAGGCACAGCCGAAACTGGCGGGCAGGCTCCATGCTCGGTCAAGGCAAAAACCTCGATGAGGTGCTGGATTCGATGGGCATGGTCGTGGAAGGTGTCCGGACGACCCAGGCCGCGCATGACATCTCGAAAAAATACGGTGTACAGATGCCGATAGCTGATCAGCTGTACCATGTATTGTTTTTGAACCGGAATCCGCGCATCGCCGTCGAGGCGCTCATGGGCCGGGACCCGAAGACCGAAATGGAGACGATGAAGCTGGAAACGTGGGAGCAGTGGCACCGTTAATGCTTATTCACCTTTTTCCGCACTTCCTCATATATTAGGGTTGAGGAATGCCGGAGGAGGGGAGAAGACTTTGAGCAAAAACATTTCTAAGGATGCGCTGAAGGCGATCAATAAGAAAACGGGCAAAAACATCTCTGAAAGTGCCGTCAAAAAACTGGCCAGCACGGTTAAGCCGTCGACCATGCAAAACGAGGCCCAGCTCCGTCAGCTGATTAAACAAGTATCCGCGATGGCCAACGTTCCCGTCAGCGAAGACACCATCAAGGATATCATCAGCGCCGTGAAGAAAAGCGGGATGAATCCTGAAAACATGGAAGCGTTGATGAAAATGATGATGAAGAAATAATCATATAAGTCAGACGAAAAAAGAGCATGAAGTCTTTGGAGCCGGAGGCTGCGGGGCTTTTCGCTCTTTTTTGAATATGTCAAATCGTCCATGCCATCCCTCAAGCAGGGAGGTGTCGCGGGAGCGGCAGTTCGGGCCTTACTTTGTGGGCACATTTTGCGAAATTGGACAAGTTTCGTGTTATAATACGGTTAATGATGCAACAGATTGGAGAGTTTTAGCGTATGGATCCAATGACTAAAATGTGGGTATCCCTGATCGCCATCTTGATTATGGGGCTATCCGTCTTTCTCATTACCTTCGCCCGAACCAAAACAAAGGGTGTTGTTCGAGGAGCCCTCTCTTTGGTCGCATTTGTCATTATGGTGGTCGGATTTTTGGGCGGGATGGCAGCACTAATGTAGCAAAGGAACGGTGGATAACGAACATGGAAGCAGCATTACAGCTAATTGGAAGAACTATCGAGAAAACGGTTGTGCCTGAACCGGGCAAAAGCATCCTTCAGCATGCGAAGGACAACAAAGTGGACTGGCAGCACCTCTGCACCCGCGGAACCTGTGCCCGCTGCCGCTGTCTGATTTCAGAGGGGGCCGAGCACCTGGAGGAACCGACGAAAGCGGAACATCTTCGCCTCGACCCGGAAGAGTTTGACGAGGGCTATCGTTTGGGGTGCCAAGCCGTGGTCAAGACGGCGGGAAAAATCGTAGCCAGAAACAAAACGTATTTTTAAATGGACCGGAAGATTGGAGTGTGTGCCGTGCAGATCCCAGAGGAATTACAGCAAGCCCTGCAGGACGCCTCTCAAGCGCTGTCGCAAACCTCATCCTGCTGGTTAATTGGCGGAAGCTGCGGGCTTCTGCTGCAGGACGTGCATTTGGATAAACCGCCACGTGATATCGACATCTACGCCGATTCGGCTTCCGTATCGGAGCTTCATCATGCCCTCGCAGGGCGGGCGGTGGATGAGCCGGTCCTGAGCGTTACGGATCAATACCGATCCGTGTTAAGCCATTATAAAATGAGCCGGTACACCCTGGAACTGGTGGGGGGGTTCGAAGTTCAGGCGGAGGGTTCGCATTATAAGGTTGAAATCAACCGTAGGCTGGCCCCTGCTGGCGTCCATGCGAAAATTAACTCACAACGGATTCCATTGATGCCGCTCAGCCATGAGCTGCTGTTTAATGTGCTGCGGAACCGGGAGGACCGGTATACAGCGATTGCTGCCGCCATGCGGGCAGATGTGCAGGCGCATTTACCGCTTCTGGAGGGTCTGCTCATGGATAACGCGTTCCAATCAGAGCACGTACGGATCATTTCCCAACTGCTCCATGCCGAATCGTTAGCACGATTTGCGGTAAACGGGCGGGATTCAGGCAGTGCCGGGCGGGAACGCCAATGAACCATAAAGTTACGTTCCAGCCGTCAGGCAAAAGCGTTCTCGTCCGCGAAGGCATATCGTTGCTCCATGCGGCAAGGGAAGCTGGTGTATACATACCCACGCGATGCGGGGGCAAAATGGGCTGTTTGATGTGCAAAGTACAGGTTGACGGCACCAGCGCCGCGAAGCTGAGCCCTCCCGCCGAGGCGGAGAAGCGCAAGCTCGGCTCCCTGGTCCGCGGCGGTACAAGGCTGTCCTGTCAAGCCAGAGTGCGCGGAGCGGTAACGGTGACGGTCCCGGAAGACAAACTGAAGGCGGCGGTCCGCAAGCAGCTGGAAGCAGCAAGGAAGCGCGACCGGGAGGACGACCTGTGGTAGACGGCGGGCAGGACAACTACGTTATAAGCTGCTTGATGTATCAATCGGCTTTACTATATGCAAAGGGTGATATTTGTTGATGACACCGACTTTGACCAACAAAATGATGAAGGGGGCCCGGAAGGGGGCGGCGGCTGTCATGGTTCTGCTGTTGATCATGACCGCCACAGCATGCATGTATCCGGATCAGAAGAGCGGTGAGACGAGGGTATCCTACAGGGAAAGCGTAAAGCGCATCCAGTCCGCGATGGACGATTTTCAAAAAGATCAGGGTATCCTGCCGATCATCAATGCGGATGAGACGACGCCGCGCTTTGAGAAGTTCCGTATCGACCTGGATCAGCTCCAGAAGCGGGGCTATTTGGACGATATTCCGACGACCGCCTTTGAGAAAGGCGGAAGCGCATACTTCCTGGTGCAGAACGAAGAGACCGATCCAACCGTTAAGGTCATGGATCTCGTCACAGTGCAAAAAGTAAACGACGTGCAGCGGGCTGTCGATTTGTATAAGTCCAAGCATGACAGGCAGCTGCCGGCCGGTGAAGAAATTTATCCCGGGTTCCATGCCGTTGACCCGGATTTGGCCGGCACTAAAAATATCGAGCTGAAGAGCGTATATTCGGGTCAGGACATGAGTTTTATCATGGACGCCCAGGGCGTGGTTTACGCGGATTATGCATTTGATATTATGCAGCTAATTGACAAGGAAGGCGTGAAGCCTTCCAAAGATGAAGATTTGCGAGATTATCTCATCAAGTCTTCCGATTATGTACCGGTGAAGTCTCTGCCATACGAGTGGTCGGGTGATACGCCGGTCGCCAAGTCGGAGACGGGGGCGTGAAGCTGCGCGTACAGATGGGAAGAGAAAGGCCTGCTGGAAACAGCAGGTCCTTTTTTTATGCCTGGAGCGATCTCTTTATTGAAGGAGCTATCTTTTTCGGGACTTCCGCTAGCAAATCAGCATCAACAAGCGGATAAGCGGCCCGCAGATGTAGTTATTTTCTGCTGCATGCTTCATATACATATTTATTCTTGCCCCGGCATATATCTGAGAGGGATGACGAGGGGCATGCGAATGACGCAGGGATTATATGAATTTTATTCCGAATACCCGTCATAATGCTTTTGATAGGTACATACTATGATACTAGTCCAAATGCCTACGGAGTAACGCCGCTTTGCCGTTTCCCATCCTACCTGACTACCGGCGGCGGACTACTGACGACATTGTAAGGCTCAAATCCGTTGCAATGGCTCGAGGCTCCAGATGGAACACGAAGCGGATGCTCTTAAAGCATTTTTCCTTCGGAGTAAATGAGGAGGGGATCTCTTTTGGAAAAAGTGGACATTTTTAAAGACATTGCCGAACGAACTGGCGGGGACATTTACCTGGGTGTCGTCGGCGCCGTCCGCACAGGAAAGTCAACATTTATTAAACGGTTTATGGAAACAATCGTACTGCCGAACATTGCGAGTGAAGCAGACCGCGCCAGAGCGGTCGATGAGCTCCCGCAGAGCGCTGCCGGGAAAACGATTATGACCACCGAGCCGAAGTTTGTGCCGAACAATGCGGTGCAGCTGAAGGTCACCGAAGGTCTGGAAGTGAACGTCCGCCTCGTAGACTGCGTAGGCTACGCGGTAGAAGGCGCCAAAGGCTACGAGGATGAGAACGGTCCGCGCATGATATCGACGCCATGGTTCGAGGAGCCGATCCCGTTCCAAGAGGCGGCGGAGATCGGGACGCGAAAAGTGATTCAGGAGCATTCCACGCTGGGCGTCGTGGTGACCACGGACGGCACGATTGCCGAAATTCCGCGCCATTCCTATGTGGAAGCCGAAGAACGCGTCGTCGCTGAGCTGAAGGAAGTCGGCAAGCCGTTTGTGCTGGTCATCAACTCCACAAAGCCGCGGAGCGAAGAAACGCTGCAGCTGCGCAATGAGCTCGCCGAGAAATACGACATTCCGGTCATGGCGCTTAGTGCGGCGACGATGACGGAGGATGACGTAACCGGCGTCCTGCGCGAAGTGCTCTACGAATTCCCGGTGCACGAAGTCAACGTCAACCTGCCAAGCTGGGTTATGGTGCTGAACGAGAAGCATTGGCTGCGCAGCAACTATGAAAATTCCGTACGCGATACAGTCAAGGATATCCGCCGTTTGCGTGACGTGGACCGGGTGGTCTCCCAGTTCATGGACTACGACTTCATCAACCGCGCGGCGCTCAGCGGCATGAATATGGGCCAAGGGGTAGCTGAGATCGACCTGTTCGCTCCGGATGAACTGTACGATCAAATCCTGATGGAAGTGGTCGGCGTGGAAATCCGCGGTAAAGACCATCTGCTGCAGCTGATGCAGGAATTCTCACATGCCAAGCGCGAATACGACCGGTTCGCCGAGGCGCTCGAGATGGTCAAGACGACCGGTTACGGCATCGCCGCCCCGTCGCTGGCTGAAATGTCCCTTGATGAGCCGGAACTGATTCGCCAAGGATCCCGTTTCGGGGTTCGCTTGAAGGCGACAGCACCATCGATCCATATGATCCGCGTCGATGTGGAATCGGAGTTCTCGCCGATTATCGGTACGGAGAAGCAGTCCGAGGAGCTTGTGCGCTATCTCATTCAGGACTTCGAAAACGACCCGATCAAGATTTGGGATTCAGACATTTTCGGCAGATCGCTGCACTCCATCGTACGGGAAGGCATCCAAGGCAAGATCGCCATGATGCCGGATAATGCGAGATATAAGCTGCAGGAGACGCTTGGACGAATCATCAATGAAGGCTCGGGCGGATTGATCGCGATTATTTTGTAACGCACAAATAGAGTTAAGCTAAAACCGTAGGCAGGCGTCCGCTTGCTTGCGGTTTTTTGTGCTTGAATGCGAAAAGCGGTACCTGCTGATAAAGATTCCTGAATTATACATAAAAATAAGCATATGGTTGCTAAGGGAGCGGTAAAGGCATAGGTTGAACAGGTTTTTTATGAAAAAAAGAAAGTATTTATACAAACTCTTGAAAACCTATTTACATACTTGGATATAGGCTTTATATTAGTGTATAACATTTTAACATTGTGAAGCTTTTAAGGGGGAAGAGAGAAATGCGTTCAAGGGGTAAAAAAAGAGGTTTCGTATTGGCATCCGTCCTGCTGGTGCTGTCAATGGTGATGAGCGCCTGCGGACATAACGCGCCGCCGGCATCGGATTCGGGGAATGCTTCCGGTGCTAACGCGGACAAGCCTCTGGCAGGCAAACGGGTTGCGCTTATCATGGAGTTTAACACAGGGACGTTTTCCCAGCAATACGTTCAAGGGGTAACCGAGGAAGTGGAGAAGTTCGGCGGGAAGCTGACGAAGTTCGTTGCCGCCAATGATAAAGCAAAAATGGCGTCTCTGCTGGATTCAGCCATCACGCAGCATTTTGACTTGATTCTTACCGATCACGGCGATTCGCTCCTCGAACCGGGCCTCCGCAAGGCGGTGGAGCAGAAGATCCCCGTCGTCGTCTTCGACGCTGACGTGAACGTTCCCGGCGCAACCGTGCTCTCTCAGGACGACCAGAAAATGGCCGACCTGACGCTGCAGCAAATGAAGGAGGACATCGGCGGCAAGGGCAACATCGTCAAGGTATGGGTAGCCGGATTCGCACCGATGGAACGCCGCCAAATCTCTTACGCGAAGTTTATGAAAGAGAATCCGGATATCAAGGAAATCGCTACGTTCGGTACCGCGAATAACCCGGCACTGGACACGCAGACCCAGATGGAAGCGATTCTGAAGCAGTATCCGAAGGGACAGATTTCGGCCGTATGGGCTGCCTGGGACGAGTTCGCCAAAGGGGCAGCACGCGCAATCCAGCAGGCCGGACGTGATGAGATCAAGGTGTACGGCATCGATATGAGCGACGAGGACCTGCAAATGATTCAGGATCCCAGCAACCCGTGGGTCGCTTCCGCGGCTGTCGATCCGAAGGATATCGGACGCATCCAAGTCCGCTATGGCTACCAGAAGCTGCATGGGGATCAAACCGAGGACAAGGTCGTTCTGAATCCGGTGTATGTATCCCGCGATGCGCTTCCGAAAGAGCAAATTTCCACCACCGAGCTGTCCCAATACGTAGACGGCTGGGGAGCCAGCAAGCAAGGCCTTCAGGATTGGATGAACGAGTACAGCAAGTAAAGATAGATCCGGTCAAACCGGCAAATGCAAGTCTTAGGGTGGTGCTGAGGCGCTGCCCTTTTTCAGGAATAGGGGTTTAGCTGCGCTTCACTTTGTGGGGTTACTATTTCGGGGCTCCCCGCAAAGTATTTGAACAATATCCGAAGCTGTACTTCACTTTGTGGGGTTACTTTTTGAAGGAGGAATGCCGTGTGACATCATCATTTCAGCTGGAAATGAGCGGAATCGGCAAACAATTTGGCGGAGTTCCTGCGCTGCATGCGGTGGATTTTACGGTTCACGGCGGCCAGATTCATGCGCTGCTTGGTGCCAACGGCGCCGGGAAGAGCACGTTGATGAAAATTCTATCGGGCGCTTATCAGCCGGACAGCGGACGCATTGCGGCAGACGGCAAGGAGCTGCACATCACCTCACCGGCCGCGGCCAAGCAGCACGGTATTCACTGTGTGTATCAGGAGGTCGATTCGGCCCTCGTCCCGCAGCTGAGCGTCGCTGAGAACGTCATGCTGGATGCCTTGTCGTCGAGCCGGGGAAGCCTGTGGGTCAATTACCGGTCCATGGACAAGCAGGTCAAGGCGATTTTGTCCAGGCTGGATGACAGTATAGACATTCATAAAAAGGTGTACGAGCTGTCGCTTGCTCAAAAACAGATCGTCCTGCTGGCCCGCATTTTGTCCCAGGACGCCAAAGTGATTATATTCGACGAGCCGACCGCTCCGCTGAGCGACAGCGAATGCGAGGCTTTTTTCCGGATGATGCACTCGCTGAAGGACGCCGGTGTGGCGTGCATCTTTATTACGCACCGTCTGCCGGAAGTGCTGCAGCACAGCGATCTGGTGACCGTGATGCGTGACGGCAGGAAGGTTTACACCGGCCGGACTCAGGAGATCACCGGGGAAGGCATTATCGGGCACATGCTCGGCAAAACGTTTGAAGAAGAGTTTCCGAAAAAGGATACCGTGATCGGAGACGTGCTCCTCCAGGCCGAAGGCGTCAAGCGTGGACACAAGGTGCGGGGAGCGGATCTGGAGGTCCGCCGCGGCGAAATTGTGGCCGTAGTCGGCCTTGTCGGGGCCGGTAAAACCGAACTGGCCCGGATCCTGAGCGGGGCGGATCAGCCGGACGAGGGCAGCATCCATCTGAAGGGGAAGAAGCTGTCGCTTAAACAACCGGCGGACGCGGTATCAGCGGGAATCGTCTCCATCCCGGAGGAGCGCCGGAAAGAGGGGATCTTTATCCATGAATCGGTGGATTTGAACCTGTCCATTCCGGTGCTGAACCAAGTCAGCAGGCTGGGGTTCATCTCGCGGAAGAAGGAGAAGGCTTTATCCGCCAAAATGGTCGGTGCCCTCGGGATCAAGGCCGCGTCCGGCAGCCAGCTGGTGAAATTCCTCAGCGGCGGCAACCAGCAGAAGCTGGCGATCGGCAAATGGCTGGACAGCGGGGCGGAAGTCTTTATTTTTGACGAACCGACCAAAGGGGTCGATATCGGCGCGAAAAGTGATATATTCCGCATTATCGGAGATTTGGCGGACGCCGGCAAGGGCATTTTGTATTTTACCTGCGAATTGGCAGAAGGACTGGGAATCGGCGACCGGATCGCCGTCATGAGCGGCGGAACCATCAGCAAAGTATTTGCTCGGGGCGAAGCGACGCAAGCCCAGCTCCTATATTATGCGAGCGGAGGCTTGGAGGAAGAGCATGAAGGATAAACTGTTAAACTTGGCGTTCCGGTACGGGGCGGTTGTCGTTATCATCGGGGTTATTGCTTTTTTTTCGTTCAGACTTCCTTATTTCTTCACGTACGGGAACCTGACCGACATTCTGGGCTCGATCACGATCGTGACCTTTGTGGCGATCGGGGTGACCTTGTCGCTGGTCGTGGACGGCTTTGACCTGTCGGTAGGCTCAACCGTGTCGCTGACCACCGTAGGCGCCGCGTCATTGATGATATGGTATGAGCAGCCACTGTGGGTCGTCATCGTCGTGCCGCTCATCCTGGGTGCCATCATCGGTCTCGTCAACGCGTTCCTGATCGTCAAGCTGCGGATTCCGGATCTTCTGGCGACCCTTGCCGTGATGTACATCGTCGGCGGGATTCACAAAACATATGCTGCGGGCTACACGATTTACAACCATATGGAGTTTCCGGACGGCACCAAAGCACCCGGCGAGATGAGCGCCGCCTTCCTGCAGCTAGGACAGGGCAAATGGTTCGGCATTCCGATTTCGGCCGTACTCCTGATCATCGCTGTGGCGCTTGTGCATATTTTTCTGACGCGGACCAAATACGGCCGTCAAATGTACGTCACGGGCGGCAATGAGGAAGCGGCGCGCCTGTCCGGGATCAAGGTGAAAAGGGTGCGTACGCTGGCGTACGTCGCTTCCGGCGTGTTCGCCGCGATCGGCGGTATTATTTACGCCTCCCGGGTCGGATCCGGTCAAATCGACGCGGGATCGCCGCTCCTGATGGAATCCGTCGCGGCCGTGTTCGTCGGTTTTTCGGTCTTCGGCGCCGGCAAGCCCAACGTCATCGGCACGTTTATCGGTTCGGTTCTAATCGGGGTGCTGGTCAACGGACTGACGATGATGAATTTGCAGTATTTTACACATGATATCGTCAAAGGGATCGTTCTTGTCCTCGCACTCGCCGTCACTTTTTACGTTTTGAACCGCTCGCGAACGTAAAACTCTTGAAATTCTGCGGTTGCTGTATTACTATAAGTTTGTTCCGCGCCTGCGGCTGAATACGGTCTATATGGCGATTCTATCTGTAAATCTCACAGATGAACGTATATTTTACGGCAAAACGGAAAGATTGATAACATCGATTTATTATTTTGGGAGGTGAAATGATAGTGAACAAGTCCGAACTGATTTCCCAAGTAGCTGAAACGACAGAACTGTCCAAGAAGGATGCGACGAAAGCGGTTGACGCTGTATTCGAATCCATCGCACAGGCTCTGCAAAACGGGGACAAAGTCCAACTCGTTGGATTTGGTAACTTTGAAGTGCGCGAGCGTTCCGCACGTAAAGGCCGCAACCCGCAAACCGGTGAAGAAATCGAAATCCCTTCGAGCAAAATTCCGGCATTCAAGCCTGGTAAAGCGCTCAAAGACGGAATTAAATAAGATTTCTACATATTCCATACGCAAGAAGAGGACCGTGACGCTCGTTCACGGCCTTTTCTTTTCTGTAGAGCCGACATGTCCTTCGAGAGGATTGCCGTGCTCGTCTTTTTCCGAGTAGGCGATCAGGATGACGGGAGAACCCGTCAGCTGGCTCAGCTGCTGCTCGTATTCGCGAAGCTTGGAAATTTGCCCTTCCTGTAAGGGCGCCGGTTCATAATTGATCATGATCTCAACTCCTTGGACTTTATTACATGGGTAGTATGGCCACAGGATTTCAAAATAATAATACGCTGTGCGAAAGCTGGATGAAGAAAGGAGGATGATGTTATGGAGAATAAGGGCAATACAGGGAACAGCGATTTTATCGTAATCAAGGCGAAGGATCAAGGGGTGCAGGTCATCGGGCTGACCCGGGGCCAGGATACCCGTTTTCATCACACGGAAAAGCTGGACAAAGGCGAAGTGTTGATTGCCCAGTTTACGGATCATACCTCCGCCATTAAAATTCGCGGCAAAGCCGAAGTGTGGACGAAACACGGTAGTCTCGAAAGCGGCAGCTAAACAGGAATGGGCTCAAGTAGAACCTCTCTTGAAGTCAACAATATCTGCCGGTAAAGGGAGGGTATCTTACCTTGAGCGCAATCTGTACAAACGCAGGCATAGCCTGCTTTTTTTCGTTGTAGAATGAGTATGGACAGCATGAGTCCGGACGAAACTAAGGGATACTATGACGATGGGAGGGCTGTACTTGAAACGATTTCTCATTCCTGGCCTGGTGCTTGC
This sequence comes from Paenibacillus rhizosphaerae, assembly GCF_014192015.1. Taxonomy (GTDB): domain Bacteria; phylum Bacillota; class Bacilli; order Paenibacillales; family Paenibacillaceae; genus Paenibacillus_AQ; species Paenibacillus_AQ rhizosphaerae. Next base: position 597,012 of record NZ_JACHXJ010000002.1, read on the forward strand.
CATTACGCTGGGCTCGGTTCTCATCCTGCCTGCGCTGTATTATGCGGAGCATACATTTCCCCGGGAAAGTCGGGCTATGGCCGCGTTTCATCCCCAATCGGGCTGGACGCTGGACAATGCGAATATCGTGGATGCGCTGGACAGCCTTCCCCTGACGCTGCCGATCCGCAAGGTGGAGTGGGAATCCCGCGTGCTGACGGTCGACCTGAAGGTGGCTACACCGGAGGTGTCCGTGTCTGAAATCTATTCGAATATCGCCGAGATCCTCTCATTTAGCTTTGACGGCACTTCCAATGTCGATCAAATCCTCCTTCGGCTCGTCGCGGAAGATAAATGGCTCGGCACGCGCCATCTGCTGCTGGCTGCCGATGTGCGGCGGACAGAGTGGAGTCCGGAGCTGAAGCAGGCGCTCGGGGAAGCCGGAGAAGGGCCGCTTGCGGACGGCATCAAAGCCCGCTTCCACCTCACCGAAACAAAACTGTGGAGAGACCGGTTCGATCCGCAGGAAAACGGGTAAAAAGAAGTAAGCATACTGTGCGTGGTCTGACAAGTTGTGCTATAATAAAAAAGATTGTGAACAAAAGTTCTTGCTCGCAACAGACGACATAGAAGTGAGAAAGTTATAGGCTCGGAGGCTGACGATGAAACCGTACCGCATACCCCAACTAGCAAAGAAATATGTCGATTACGACATGATCCAAACCCATACGGAGCTGCCGCCCTATCCGGATGCCCGTGTTCATCTTCTATACATTTTTCTGAACCACGGAAGCCGCAAGCCTTCCGTGCATACAGAGCTGCTGGCGCTTGTCACGTCGCTCGTTCAGATGGGTATTGACACGCATGAAACGATCGACACCGTCCAGGGCAAACAGAACGAGGGAGAAATGCGTTCCCGTCAGCTTAAAGTGCTCGCGGGAGACTATTTCAGCAGCCGGTTCTACCAGCTTCTGTCCCAAAAGGGGCAAATCGAGGCCGTATCCACGTTGAGCGCGGCTATTTGCGATGTGAATATTTTGAAAATGAATCTGTACGGCAAAATGAAAAGCCTTCTCCTGTCAGCGGAGGAATACTTACGGCAACGGGTACAGCTGAATATGCAGCTGTTTCTTTCTTTTACCCCGTTTCTGGATGACTCGTTAAAGGAACTGTGGAAGTCGCTTCTCCGCGGCTTCAGCGAATGCGAAACGGTCGTTCGAGAAATGCATCTGAGCTCCGGCTCGGAGCCGTTCTTGTACAGTTATTCATTCTGGCACATTCTGGACGTGGCCTCGGATGAAGACAAGCTGGCCTTGAAGGAAAACCGGGTTGAGCCGAAAGACTGGAAGAAGATGCTGCTTAAGTACAAGGCCGGAGAACATCTGGCGGATAAGCTGCAGCAGGCGGTGAACAGCGTGCAGTCCATCCTGAAAATGGTTAAGGGAGACGGAATGTTCCGGGAGATCGGACAGGTGCTTGACCCGTTCCTCCGTCAGCTTAACACACCGGGATCCGCTGTAGGGGAGGGATTGGCGAGAGGATGAATACCAGCATGAGTGAACGGGACACGAAGAGGGAAGACAAGTACTCACATGTCCAATCCGTTTTTGAAAGCATTGCACCGAAGTACGATGTGATGAATGACGTTATAAGCTTTCGCAGGCACAAAGCCTGGCGTAAGTTTACGATGAAGAAGATGGCGATGAAACCCGGAGATACGGCGGTTGATCTGTGCTGCGGGACTTGCGACTGGACGCTGAGCATGGCGGAAGCCAGCGGCACGGGGCACATGGTCGGCCTCGATTTCAGCCCGAACATGCTGAAGGTCGGCATGGACAAAATCAAGGCGAGACACCTTGAGGATCAGATTACGCTGGTTCAGGGGGATGCCATGAATTTGCCGTTTGAGGATAACCGTTTTGACTACGCCACCATTGGTTTTGGTCTGCGTAACGTGCCTGACTTGGTGCAGGTGCTGAAAGAAATGCAGAGGGTGGTCAAGCCCGGAGGCATGGTCGTTTGCTTGGAGGTGTCCAAGCCGACGTGGCAGCCTTTCAAAGGAATTTATTATTCTTATTTCAAGTATATACTGCCTGGACTCGGAAAGTTGTTGGCCAAAAGATATGAGCAGTACAAATGGCTGCCGGAATCGTTGGCTCTTTTCCCGGGAAGAGAGGAACTGGCAAGCATATTCCGCAGCATCGGTCTTCAGAATGTCGAAGCCTATCCCCTGACTGGCGGCGTCGCAGCATTACATATTGGGATCAAGGAGAATCGGCATGTTTAAGAAAATCGGCATCTTTCTAGAAATGATCAAAATTGAACACACATTATTTGCGTTACCCTTTGCGTTTATGGGCGCGATCCTCGGATCGGTCGTCGTAAACGGACACCTTCCATCATGGGCCCAGATCGGCTGGGTCCTGTTAGCTATGTTCGGGGCCAGAAGCGCAGCCTTCGGCCTGAACCGCATGATCGACCAGGTGATCGACAAAAAAAATCCGCGGACGGCAAACCGGGCCATTCCGGCAGGGCTGCTGAAGAGCGCCGAAGTGATCCTGTTTACAGTTGTCTGCTTCCTGCTTCTGCTGTGGGCGGCCTATGAGCTGTCTCCACTGGCGCTTAAGCTGCTTCCGATCGCCGTGTTTCTTCTCGTGATTTATTCCTACACGAAGCGGTTTACCTGGCTCTGCCATCTCGTACTCGGTCTGACGATCGCGCTGGCTCCGCTCGGCGGCTGGGTGGCCGTGACCAACGAAATCGACTGGCCGTCCATCGTGCTGTACATCTCGGTCGCTTTCTGGACCGCCGGCTTTGATATCATCTATGCAATCCAGGACATCGACTTTGACCGGAAGGAAGGCTTGTATTCGATTCCCGCGCGCTTCGGCGTACGCAAGTCGCTGCTCATCGCACGGTATTTTCACTTCATTACCGCGATCGGATTCGTCATCCTGTTCTTTACGACCGAGCTGAGCTGGTGGTATTTCGCCGGTATGCTGATCGCCTATATTATTCTCTTCTATGAGCATTTTATTTTGTCCCCGAATGACATGAGCAAGCTGCAGGTCGCCTTCTTTACGATGAACAGCGTCCTCAGCATTCTCGTCTTCGTATTCACCCTGATTGATTTGGTGGTGCAGTACCTGTGATGCAGACGGAGAACAAGAGAAGAAGCTGGGTCGTCGGGATTACCGGCGCCAGCGGTTCGGTGTATGGGGTTCGGTTAACGGAGGTTCTGCTGAAGCAGGGCCATGACGTACACATCGTCGTCTCGAATGCCGGCTGGCGGGTGCTTGGCGAAGAGCTCGGCTGGAAAACAGCTCAAAGAGAGCTTATTCTAAACGAGAAATTCGGCGGTTATCCGGGCAGCGTCTTTTACCATCCGGTGGCGGACATCGGAGCAACGATTGCCAGCGGCTCCTATCAGGTGGAAGGCATGGTGATTGTGCCGTGCTCGATGGGTACGCTGTCCGCTGTAGCTAACGGATCGTCCGACAATCTGATGACTCGTGCAGCAGACGTCATGCTGAAAGAAGGAAGGCCGCTGATTTTGGTGCCGCGCGAAACGCCGCTCCATGCCATTCATCTGGAAAATATGCTGAAGCTCGCCAGGCTCGGGGTGAAACTGATTCCGGCGATGCCGGCTTTTTACTTTCATCCCCGGACGATCGAGGATCTGATCGACTTTCAGGTGGGAAAGGTGCTGGACATGATGCGGATCGAGCATGAGCTGTTCAGGCGCTGGGACGGTGGGCTGGCCGGACAGGCCAAAGCCGCAGAGCCCGGTACCAAAGAATAGACAGGCCTCCAAACCCATTCGGGCAGCACGAATTGTATGCTATGATTTCAAGTAGGATGAAAATGAATGGAAGAACGCCAGTGCTCTTTGTTTCTGCTATGCGGGCCATGCTCAAGACGACGATTTGAACATGAACGGACAGGGAAATGCGGAGTAACATTACGCTGATACGGGTGAAGGAATGAAGAGATTAGACATATTCGGCTTACTGAAAAAAGATATGAATCAAATCGAACAAGAGCTCTTTCGCAGCATTGAGGGCGATCACGAGCTGCTGAACGAGACGTCCATGCATCTGCTGAAGGCAGGCGGTAAACGGCTGCGTCCGGTGTTTGTGCTGATGGGCGGCAAATTCGGCAGCTATGATCTGGACAAGCTGAAGCATGTGGCCGTTCCCCTGGAGCTGATCCACATGGCTTCCTTGGTGCACGACGATGTCATTGACGATGCCGAGACCCGCCGCGGTCAATTGACCGTCAAGTCCAAGTGGGATAATAAAATCGCGATGTACACAGGGGACTATATTTATGCCCGGGCACTGCTGCTGGCCACCAAGCTGGAGAACCCGAAGATTCACCAAATCCTCTCCAAAGCGATGGTCGAAATGTCCATCGGGGAAATGGAGCAAATCCGGGACTTCTTCAATACGGAACAGAGTATCCGGCGTTACCTTCTCCGTATCCGGCGCAAAACCGCCCTTTTGATCGCCATCAGCTGCCAGCTTGGCGCGGTAGCCGCTGATGCGGATCCGAAGGTAGGCAACCTGCTGTACCGTTACGGCTACAACGTAGGGATGGCATTCCAGATTCAGGACGATCTCTTGGACCTGTGCGGAACGGAGAAGCAAATCGGCAAACCGCCTGGAAGCGATATCCGGCAGGGCAATATTACGCTGCCTGTGCTGTTCGCCCTGGAAGACGAGGCGGTTCGGGAACCGCTGCTGGAGGAGATCGCCGTCATCCGGGAACATAATGGGGAATGCGACGTTTCCGCGGCGGTTTCGCTCATCAAATCCAGCACGGGCATCGCCCGGGCGGAGGAGCTGGCTACGCGCTATATTCATAAAGCGCTGGAGGCGCTCGACCGGCTTCCGAACCAGCGGACGAAGAAAAATTTGCGCGATATCGCCCATTTTGTGACCAAACGTTCGTATTGATACTTCCGCTGATCCGACATTCTGTTTACAATACAAATCATAACTATGTACAACATTCGCAATGACTTGAGGAAATGGAGAGTGAGTTTATGCAGCGAACTTTTTTAATGATCAAGCCTGATGGAGTGCAGCGTGGTTTAATCGGTAAAATTATCGGCAGATTGGAAGACAAAGGTTTCAAAATGGTAGCCGGCAAGCTGGTGCAGGTGTCGGACGAGCAGGCCAAGCGTCATTACGCGGAGCATGAGGGCAAGGACTTCTATGATAATCTGGTCAAGTTCATCACGTCCGGCCCGGTGTTCGCCATGGTATGGGAAGGGGATAACATTATTCAATTGTCCCGCATTCTGATGGGCAAAACGGAAGTCACGGAGGCTCTGCCGGGCACCATTCGGGGGGACTACGCTTCCCATACGCCCCATAATCTGATTCACGGCTCGGATTCACCGGAGAGCAGCGCACGCGAAATCGCCAATTTCTTCGAAGCGCATGAACTGGTGAATTACGACCGCAGCATTACGCCGTGGATGTAAAGCCTGTTTTATATAATAGTGGTGCGTCAGAAGAGCCAGGGACGCTCGACCCGGATTACATAGGGTTTATCCAGAATATTAAGCGAAGCACGGGAATCGACTTGTCGGACTATAAAGAAGCCCAAATGAAGCGGCGGCTGACGACGCTCAGAGTAAAGAACGGTTACAGCAGTTTTGCGGAATTTTTCGATGCGCTGCAAAAGGATAAGCGTTTGTTTCATGAGTTTTTGGACCGGATGACAATCAACGTCTCGGAATTTTGGCGCAACCCGAACCGCTGGGAAGTGCTGCGCGATGCGATCCTTCCGGAACTGACCTCGGGTGCGCGGTCCAGGCTTAAGGTGTGGAGTGCCGCATGTTCCACGGGAGAGGAGCCTTATACGCTGGCCATGATTTTGGACGGAAAAGGGCTGCTGCAGACGAGTACGCTGATCGCCACCGATATCGACGAGGGCGTGCTGGCCAAAGCGAAACAAGGCTTGTATCTCGAGCGCTCGCTGAAAGACGTGCCGAGGGAAGTTGCAGCCCGGTATTTTTCCCAGGAAGGACCGATGTACAAGTTCAGCGAAGGGCTCAAGGCAAACGTCCAATTCCGCAAGCAGAATCTGCTGACCGATACGTTTGAGCAGAATCACGATCTCATCGTCTGCCGTAATGTAATGATTTATTTTACGGAAGAAGCCAAAGCCAAGCTTTACCATAAATTTGCCGCTGCGCTGCGTCCCGGGGGATATCTCTTTGTGGGAAGCACCGAGCAAATTTTTACGCCCGGTCAATACGGCCTCGAGCCGACCGAAACCTTTTTTTACCGGAAAAAGGCGGACGCTTAGGGCGTCAAGGTATATTCAAACCTCCTCTTTGCGATACTACGATTATATTACGGTATCAGACAAAGCGGAGGTTTGTACATCATGGACAAGAGAAAGGTAATTACCGCGTATCAGCGCGGGTTTATTACCATTCAGGAATGCGGACAGATTCTGGGCATTGAGAGCGTCCAGCTGAGCCGCCTGGTACAGGATTCCCTGGAAAGCCAAAAGAATAACCAGCGAAGCAGTCAGCCGGTCAGCCGATAGGGGCAGGTGGAAACTGGACTAATAAGCACCGCACTTTCATGAGGAAAGGCGGTGTTTTTTGTGCTTGTTACGCCTATGGTATCGGGCGGCCACGTTGCAAAGGACTGAGCCGAAAACAAAGCGAGCAGCCCGGCTTGATTCGGATGGAGTTCAAAAAAATGATCTAAAACTAGCCCTGCTTCTCCTGTTTCTCCTGGATTCCATCTGCCATTCAGACGAAGTGCTTTCCGTTGCTTTCGTACAATTTATATAGATGTAGGGGTTTCTTGTCAAAGCGTGGCAGCTATACTATAATGGCAAAAGATATCTGCGGATTTTAGCCAGTTAATGTTTAACAGTTTAAAGGGGGAAAGCACCATGAGTATACGCTACTTAACGGCGGGGGAGACGCACGGACCTCAACTCACGGCCATTATTGAAGGATTACCGAGCCAGTTGAAGCTGGATTTTGAAGCTATCAATTTTCAGCTTGCACGCAGACAGAAGGGGCATGGACGGGGACGCCGCATGCAGATCGAGAAGGATACGGCGAACATTGTCGGCGGCGTCCGGCACGGTTACACGACGGGAGCACCTGTCGCCCTCGTGGTCGAGAACAAGGACTGGGCGAGCTGGAGCAGCATCATGAACGTGGAGCCGATCGAAGGGTCGGACGAAGAGAAGCGCCGCGTTCACCGCCCGCGCCCGGGGCATGCCGACCTGAACGGCGGACTGAAATACAACCATAAGGACCTGCGGAACGTGCTGGAGCGCTCCAGTGCGCGTGAGACGGCGGCACGCGTTGCTTGCGGGGCGATCGCCCGCCAGTTTCTCGAAGCTTTTGGCATCAAAATAGCCGGACAGGTCATCCGGATCGGCGAGATTGAAGCGCCGGCCAACAACCTGAGCGTCGACGAACTGATCGAACGCACCGAGGCTTCCTCGGTTCGGGTGGTGGATTCCGAAACGGAAGCGAAGATGGAAGCCTACATTGATGAGATTAAGAAGGAAGGCGACTCCATCGGAGGGATCGTGGAATGCATCGTTGAGGGCGTCCCTGTCGGTCTGGGTAGCTACGTGCAGTATGACCGCAAGCTGGACGGACGGATCGCTCAAGCGGTCATGTCGATCAACGCATTCAAGGGCGTCGAGATCGGCATCGGGTTTGAGGCGGGCGTGCTGCGCGGATCCCAGGTCCACGACGAAATCCTGTACAAGGAAGGCAAGGGATATACCCGGGCCAGCAACCGTCTGGGCGGCTTTGAGGGCGGCATGACCAACGGCATGCCGGTCGTCGTACGCGGCGTCATGAAACCGATCCCGACATTGTACAAACCCTTGCAGACTGTAGACATTGACACGAAAGAGCCGTACACCGCTCAGGTAGAGCGTTCGGACGCCTGCGCCGTTCCCGCGGCGAGCGTGGTGATGGAGCATGTGGTGGCCTGGGAAATTGCCAAGGCGTTCCTGGAGAAGTTCGGCGGCGATTCGATGGACGAAATCAGAGCCAACTATGAAAATTACCTGGCCCAAGTGGAGAGGTACTGATGATGAGAACCGTACAAGTGGAGCTTGGCGACCGTTCATATCCGATCTATATCGGCCCGGGACTTCTTCCTGAAGCGGGAAGCTACATGGAGAAGCACGGCCTGACCAAGAAGAGCACGCATCTGATCGTCACGGATGAGCAGGTTGCGGCCCGCCATCTGGAAACCCTTAAGCAAAGTCTGGAAAGCCGGGGATATACGGCAGTTGTCTCGATCGTCAAAGCGGGGGAAACCTCCAAGTCCCTCACGGTGTACGAAGAAGTGATGACCACTGCCATCCAGGGTGGTCTGGACCGCAGCTCGGCCGTTCTGGCGCTCGGCGGCGGCGTGGTTGGAGACCTTGCCGGTTTCGTGGCCGCTACCTATATGCGCGGCGTCAAGTTCGTGCAGATTCCGACCACGATTCTGGCACATGACAGCAGCGTCGGCGGGAAAGTGGCCGTCAACCATCGGCTCGCCAAAAATATGATCGGCGCTTTCCATCAGCCCGAGCTGGTGCTCTACGACATGGATACGCTGCAGACGCTGCCGGCGCGCGAAGTATCCGCAGGGCTGGCCGAAATGGTTAAGCACGGTTTGATCCGGGATGCGGAGTTTGCCGGCTGGTGCCGCGACCATGCGTCGGAGCTGCTGTCCCTGGACCGGGAGGCGTTGGCGTACGGATTGGAACGCGGCTGCTCCATCAAGGCCGACGTCGTGTCGGCCGATGAACGCGAGGGCGGCCTGCGCGCCATTTTGAATCTGGGCCATACGATTGGCCATGCGATTGAAGCGGTGGGCGGCTACGGGGAATTTTTGCACGGTGAGGCGATTTCCATCGGGATGGCTGGCTCGGCAATGCTGGCAGTCAAACTGGGACGTGATGCCTCCATTTATCCGGAAACGGTGTCCATGCTGCAGGCACTGAAGCTTCCGGTCGTACTGCCGGAGCACTTGTCTACGGATGAGCTGATCGCGGCGATGAAGCATGATAAGAAATTTACGGAAGGCACCATGGTGTTTATCGTCCCGGATCGGATCGGGGAGGTCAGCATTGTGAAAGACATACCGGAAGCTCTGGTCCGCGAAGTGATCGAAGAGCTGAGAAGAAAGGAGCCTGAACATGTATAACCGGGGAATACGGGGAGCAACGACAGTCACCCGCAACGACGAACAGGAAATTCTGGATGAGACCCTTCGTTTGATGAAGGAAATTGCCGACCGCAACGACATCAATCCGGAAGACATCTGCAGCATTTGGATTACGCTGACCCATGATTTGGATGCAGCGTTTCCGGCCAAAGCGATCCGCCAGCTGGAAGGCTGGGAGCTTGTGCCGCTGATGTGTTCGATGGAGGTTCCGGTCAAGGGAAGCCTGCCTCGCTGCATCCGTCTTATGGTGACGGTCAATACCGACAAGGGGCAGGCCGAGATCAACCACGTCTATCTGAATGAAGCGAAAAAGCTGCGCCCGGATTTGGCCGCGCCTAAAGCCTGATTTTAAAAACAAGGTTGCCAGAAGAGGGACTGTTCCTGTATAGTGTAGGTAGTTGAGATGAGTAGAGTTTAGATGAGATGAGTTAAGTATAGAAGAGCAGAGTCCATAGGGTTGCATGATCTATTTCGTCAACATGTCCGTGCTGAGGCAGTCAATGCGTTTCCGTGTATTAGGGGACGAGTGATTGTGGATGCGGTTCATGCTGTCGGACTCTTTCATATACTTATTGAAATCCAAACCTCTACTTCGGTAGAGGTTTTTTTGTTGTTTTCGAGTCTGCTGCTCAACAAGTCCTGATCAATCGAAGGAGGGTACACGATGTTGAATCCTAGTAAAGAGCAGGTCATCGCCCTGGCCGGACAGTACAATCTGATCCCGGTCGTCAAGCGGCTGTTGGCCGATATGGAAACGCCAATCCGTTTGTTTCAGCGCTATGCCCAGCGGGAATGCGCATTTCTGCTTGAAAGTGTAGAGGGAGGAAGCCAGTGGGCCCGTTATTCGTTTATCGGGACGGACCCGTTCATGATGATCTCCGGCAAGAAGGGGGAAATCGTGCTGGAGCAGGGTGGACAAAAGCAGAGCATGAAAGGGAAGCCCGTTGAGGAGCTCAAGGCGCTGCTTCGCTCGTACCGAAGCCCGAAACTCGATGATCTTCCTCCGTTCACGGGAGGAGCGATCGGTTTCTTCGGATACGATCTGCTGCAGTATTATGAGAAGCTTCCCGCGCATCAGGTCGACGATCTGGGGATGGACGACATCCGGTTCATGTTCTGCGACACGATCATCGTGTTCGATCATGTGAAGCAGCAAATTTTGCTGGTCGGCAACGTGCATGTAAAAGAAGGGGACAGCGACGAAGCGATCCGCAAAACGTATGACGAGGTGGACTGCAGGCTGGAGGAGATCGCGGAGCAGCTGCAAGAGCAGGGCCCGAGAGAGAACGTTAACGGCCGCAGCATACCGGCGGATATCGACCTCGGCGAAATCAAGTCGAATATGACCAGGGAGCAGTATATGGCGAATGTCCGCCAGGCGCAGGAGTATATTCGCGCAGGAGACATTTTCCAGGTGGTTCTGTCCCAGCGCTTTCATATCGAGACGGAGGTGTCCCCGCTGCACGTGTACCGGGTGCTGAGAACATTGAATCCTTCGCCTTATATGTATTATTTGAAAATGCATGAAGAAATCATTGTCGGCACCTCGCCCGAGGCGCTCGTCAAGGTCGACGGCAACCGGGTCGGCACACGTCCGATCGCAGGCACGCGGCCGCGGGGAGCGGATGAGGCGGAAGACAGCCGCCTTGCCGCCGAGCTGCTCGCCGATGAGAAGGAGCGCGCCGAGCATTTGATGCTCGTGGATTTGGGACGCAACGATCTTGGCAGGGTGTCGGCGTTCGGCACCGTCAAATGCGACAGCTTTATGGAAATTGAAAAGTATTCGCATGTGATGCACATGGTATCGAATGTGTCGGGCACGCTGCGCGACGACAAAGATTTCTTCGACGCCTTTCTGTCCTGCCTGCCGGCGGGAACGGTATCTGGAGCACCGAAGCTGAGAGCGATGGAGATCATCGCCGAGATGGAGCGGGAGGCGCGCGGCGCTTATGCCGGCGCCATCGGGTACCTGGGCTTTAACGCCAACATGGACTCCTGCATTACGATCCGGACGATCATATTCCGCAAGGGCAAGGCGTACGTGCAGGCGGGCGCAGGCATTGTGTGGGACTCCGTTCCGGAGAAAGAGTATGAGGAGACGGTGAACAAAGCCAAAGCGCTCCTGAAATCGATCCGGACGGCGGAAGCGATGTTCCCGCAGGTGAAACCGGAGCGCGAAGTGACCAATCAGGATTATTTTTTTGAATATACACCTTAATGGACCGGAAAGGAGAGGAAAGAGCATGGGCGCAAGCGAATTGATTCATGCCAGTTTGTCACAATTGATCGGAGGCGCGGATCTTTCAAGGGAGGAAGCCCGCGGACTGATGCAGTGCATCATGGAAGGAGCGGCGACATCTTCCCAGATCGGGGCACTGCTGACGGCGCTGCGGATCAAGGGGGAGACGGTGGATGAAATCACGGGCTTTGCCGAAGCGATGAGAAGCGTCGCGAGCCATGTGGCGACCGACAACGCAAGGCTGCTGGATACCTGCGGAACGGGCGGATCGGGGATCCACAAATTCAACATTTCTACGGTCTCGGCGATTATTTCTTCTTCCGTTTCGGTCCGGGTGGCAAAACACGGCAACCGCTCGGCCTCCGGCCGCGCGGGCAGCGCCGATGTACTGGAAGCGCTCGGCGTTAACATTCATTTGAGCAGTGAACAGGCCAAACGGTGCCTGGAGGAAATCGGCATCTGCTTCCTGTTCGCCCAAATCTACCATCCGTCCATGAAGCATGCAGCCGCTCCGCGCAAGGAGCTCGGCGTACGGACGGTATTTAATATGCTGGGGCCGCTGACGAATCCGGCCGGAGCCGACCGTCAGCTGCTGGGAATTTACGACCGGAACAAGACCGAAACGATCGCTAACGTGCTGAAGGAGCTCGGCTCCAAACGGGCGCTCGTCGTGACCAGCCTGGAAGGGCTCGACGAAATCAGCATTTCCGGCCCGACGCAAATTTCCGAACTGCGCCACGGCGAAGTGCGGACCTATCAGATTCACCCGCATGATCTCGGGCTGGACGCCCACCCGCTGGAAGCCGTTCTGGGCGGCGATGCGGTGCAAAATGCCGCCATTATCCGCTCGGTGCTGGCAGGCGAGAAGAGCCCGTACCGCGACATCGTGCTGGCCAACGCGGGGGCATGCATCTATGTGGCGGGCCTTGCGGACAGCATCGCGGAGGGCGTGCAGGCGGCGGCCGGCGCCATCGACAACGGCAGCGCATCGGCCAAACTGGAGCAACTGATCCAAATGACAGGAGAGCTGAGCTATGTATCTTGATAAAATCGTACAAACCAAACGGGCTGAGGTGGCCCGACTCGCTGAGCATTTCTCGCTTGCGGAAGCGGAACGCCAAATCGCGGCGATGCCCGCGACCAGAGGGTTCCACCGGGCGCTGACTGCAGGACGCAAGCGGAGCATGGGGCTCATCGCCGAGGTGAAGAAAGCTTCGCCTTCCAAGGGACTCATTCGTCCGGATTTTCATCCGGTGCGAATCGCCCAGGCTTATGAAGCGGCAGGGGCCGACTGCCTGTCGGTTCTAACGGACGTTGAATACTTTCAGGGGAGCGGGCAGTATTTGCGCGATGTGCGCACCGCGGTGAACCTGCCGCTGCTGCGGAAGGATTTCATCATCGACGAGCGGCAAATTTATGAAGCCCGCCTCCTCGGAGCGGACGCGGTACTGCTGATCGCAGCCATTCTGGAGCCAGATCAAATCGCCGCTTACCTGCAGCGGGCAGGTGCGGTCGGGCTGGACGCCCTGATTGAAGTTCACAGCCGGGAAGAGCTCGAAACCGTGCTTGGCTTGGGAGCGGATTTGCACCAAGGAGCGCTGATCGGGATCAACAACCGGAATCTGCATACGTTCGAGACTTCCCTGGAAGCGACGGCAAAGCTTCGGGAGCTGATTCCACAAGGGATTCCCGTCATCAGCGAGAGCGGCATCGCCGGCAAAGAGGATATGGCGTATTTGGAGCAGGCGGGAGCAAGCGGCGTGCTGATCGGTGAGTATTTCATGCGCCGGGATGACATCGCAGAGGCGGTCCGTGACTTGATGGGGCCGACTTTTTCCGGGGGAGAAGTGAAGCATCGTGGGTGAGACGGCGGTAAAAATTTGTGGACTTCAGGACGTTGAAGTGCTAAAATCAATGGTAAACTTGCCTGTGGATTATATCGGATTCGTATTCGCACCGAGCCGGCGCCGGGTAACGCCTGAACAGGCTGCCCTGCTTGCAGCGCAGCTGAAGGCATGGCAGACGCCCGAGATTCCGCAAAGCGTCGGCGTGTTCGTCAACCCGGACCTGGAAGAGCTCGCTGCAATCATGGATCAGGCCCAGCTTGATGTCGTTCAGCTCCATGGACAGGAAAGTCCGCAATTTTGCCGGGAGGTCAAGGAACGCTTGGGGACACGGGTATTCAAGGTCTTGTCGGTTCAATCCCTTAATGAGAATTCCGAAGCATCTATAAATCATGAACGATACGCAGGCGTGATCGACGGCCTGCTGCTTGATACATTCGATCCGGTCTATGGCGGAGGATCGGGAAGCACGTTTGCCTGGGAGGAAATACCGGCATACCGCGATTGGGCTAGAACCCAAGGGATACCGCTGTTTGTAGCCGGTGGCCTTCTGCCGTCCAACGTGGCCGAGCTGATCAATAAGTACAGCCCAGATGGCGTAGACGTTTCCAGCGGCGTGGAAAGCGACGGAGTAAAAGATATAGACAAAATCGCAGCATTTGTGGGAAGGGTGAAGCAGGCATGACAACACAATTACCAGACAAGAACGGGCGGTTCGGCCCTTTTGGCGGACGATTCGTTCCCGAGACGCTCATGAACGCGCTGATCGAGCTTGAGGAGTCATACAACCGGTATTCAGACGACCCAAGCTTTCAGGAGGAGCTGAATTATCTGCTTAAGCAGTACTCCGGCCGTGAGACGCCCTTGTACTATGCGGAGCGTCTCAGCGAGCATTTGGGGCAGGCGAAGATCTACCTGAAACGGGAGGACCTCAATCACACCGGCGCCCATAAAATCAACAATGCGCTCGGACAAGGCGTCCTCGCCAAGCGAATGGGCAAGACGAAGGTCATTGCCGAGACGGGAGCAGGCCAGCACGGCGTGGCAACGGCAACCGTGGCCGCACTCCTGGGTATGGAATGCAAGGTGTTCATGGGAGAAGAAGATACGAAGCGGCAGGCGCTGAACGTATTCCGGATGCAGATGCTGGGCGCGGAAGTCGTACCCGTTACGTCCGGTTCGCGAACACTGAAGGATGCCGGCAACGAGGCGCTGCGGTATTGGGTCAGCCATGTTGACGATACGTTCTACATCCTCGGTTCTGCCGTAGGGCCGCATCCGTATCCGATGATGGTGCGCAACTTCCAGCGGATTATCGGCGACGAGACGCGCCGCCAGATCCAGGAGACGGAAGGGCGGCTGCCGGACTACGTTGTCGCGGCCATTGGCGGCGGCAGCAATGCGATCGGCATGTTCTACCCGTTTATCGAAGATAAGGATGTCCGCTTGATCGGCGTGGAAGCTGCAGGGAAGGGCGTGGAGACCGCCTTCCACGCGGCGACGATGAGCAAGGGCACCCATGGCGTCTTCCAAGGCTCGATGAGCTATCTGCTGCAGGACGATTTTGGCCAGGTGCAGGAAGCTCACTCCATATCGGCCGGACTGGATTATCCGGGCGTCGGACCTGAGCATTCTTACCTTAAGGACATTGAGCGTGCCCAATACGTTCCGATAACGGATCAGGAAGCGCTCGATGCGCTTCAGCTGTTATGCCGGACGGAAGGGATCATTCCGGCTTTGGAATCCGCACATGCCATCGCTGAAGTGGTGAAGATGGCGCCGCGGCTCGGAGCCGACGACATCGTCGTCATCTGCTTGTCCGGACGGGGAGACAAGGACGTGGAGTCCATCATGGCTTATACGGGAGGTAAACAGGCATGAATTTGATGGATCAAACGTTTGCCCGTCTCAAACAGGAGAATCAAACGGCGCTGATTCCTTTTCTGACCATCGGTGATCCGGATCCCGATACGTCGGTTGAAATTATAGCCGGTCTCGAAGCGGCCGGAGCCGACATGATCGAGCTGGGTGTGCCGTATTCGGACCCTTTGGCTGACGGTCCGGTAATTCAGCGGGCTTCCGAGCGGGCGCTGAAGCATCAGGTGACGATCAAGACCTGCATGGAGACGGCGGTCAGAGCGCGCAAAGCCGGCGTGAGGCTTCCGTTCATTCTGTTTACCTATTACAATCCGGTGCTACAGTTCGGGCTGGACCGCTTTTTTGAGGAGGTCAAAGCTCATGACATCAGCGGCATCATCATCCCGGACCTGCCGATCGAGGAGTCGGCCGACGTGCGCGCCCGGGCTGAGCGGGCGGATATCCATGTCGTGCCGCTGGTGGCTCCGACCTCCCATGAGCGGATCAAATCGATCGTGGAAGGAGCCAGAGGCTTCATTTACTGTGTATCCTCGCTCGGCGTGACGGGTGAGCGGGCAAGCTTCCACGAAGGCGTGGAAGATTTCATCGCCAGCGTGAAGCAGTATACGGACATTCCGGTAGCCATTGGCTTCGGCATTTCGAACAGGGAACAGGCGGTTCGCTTTTCCCGGATCTGCGACGGCGTCGTCGTGGGCAGCGCCATCGTCCGCAAGGTCGAAGAGGCCATTCCGCTGCTTCAGGGCAGAGATACGCATGAGCAGGGCCTTTTGCAAATCCGTGAATTTGTGGCACAATTAAAACCATAATCTTGTGTTGAAAGTGAGGGGGATACGGTGAAACCAAAATCCCAGATAGTGAACATTCCAGTCTATGAGCCGGGCAAACCGATTGAAGAAGTCAAGCGGGAGCTTGGTCTCAGTGAAGTCATCAAGCTGGCTTCCAACGAAAATCCTTACGGCGCTTCGCCGCGGGTGAAGGAGGCGGTGCTTGCCGAGCTCGACAACATCAGCCTGTACCCGGACGGTGGAGCGGTGGAGCTTACCGCGGAAGTGGCCCGTTTCCTGGGCGTAGAGCCCGGACAAATCATTTTCGGCTGCGGCTCGGATGAAGTCATCGCCCTGATCTGCCGCGCGTTTCTGGTTTCCGGCGACGAGACGATTATGGCGGATCAAACCTTCTCCGTATATAAAAGCAACGCCGACATCGAAGGGGCCGTCAGCATCGAAGTGCCGCTGGTGGACGGAAAGCATGATCTTGAAGCGATGCTCGCCAAGCTCAGCAGCAAAACGAAGATCGTATGGATTTGCAACCCGAACAACCCGACGGGAACGATTCTTTCCGAAACCGAACTGACCGGCTTCCTGGATCAGGTCCCATCGGATGTCATGGTGGTGCTGGATGAAGCTTACTTTGAGTATGTAACCGACCTCTCCTATCCGGACGGAAGTAAACTTCTTGCCAAGTATCCAAACCTGGTCGTTCTCCGGACCTTCTCGAAGATCTACGGCATGGCTTCCCTGCGGATCGGGTACGGCGTGGCTCAGCCTGAGGTCATTCAGCTGATCAACCGGGTACGCGAGCCGTTCAACACGACGCGTGCAGCCCAGGCGGCGGCCAAAGCGGCGCTTGCGGATCAGGAATACGTGGCCAATTGCCGCATCGCCAACGCGGAGGGCATCAAGCAGCTGCAGGCCGAATTCGAACGGCTGGGTCTCGATTACTTCCCGGCGCACGGCAACTTTATTATGGTCAATGTGCGCAAGCCTGCGGTGGAAATGTTCCAATCGCTGCTGCACAAGGGAATTATCGTTCGCGCCGGCTTCGGCAAGTATCCGAACCATGTTCGTGTGACCGTGGGATCCGAGGAACAAAATAAAGCATTTATTCACGCATTGGAGCAGGTATTGAGCGAAGATAAGGCCCAAGTGCAGTAAGTGCGAACAAACGAGTGAGGGAACATGAATACAACGAAGATTGCTATATTTGGAGTGGGTCTGATCGGCGGTTCGCTGGCGCTTTGCTTTAAAGGCAAGCCCGGCCTGACCGTCGTGGGCCATGCCCATCTCCCCGAATTGGCCGACAAATATATGAGCCGCGGCGTCGTCGACGCAGCGACGCTGTCCATGGAAGAAGCCGCACTTGATGCGGACTTCATTTTTTTGTGCGTTCCTGTCGGTATGCTGGAAGAATACCTGGACCGGTTAAGCAACTTGCCATTGAAAAAAGGCTGCATCGTCACCGATGTGGGCAGCACGAAGGCGAGCATCGCGCAAGCTGCGCGTGAGCATGATTTCAAGGACTTTTACTTCATCGGCGGGCACCCGATGGCCGGCTCCGAGCGTTCCGGTGTAGAGGCGGCCACACCGCTGCTGTTTGAGAACGCGTATTATGTGCTGACTCCGCCTCCGGGAACGCCTGACCATGCTTATGACGCGCTGGCGCAGCTCCTGTCGTACACCCGCGCCCAGATCGTCAAGGTGGATCCGGTCCTGCACGATGAGATCGTCGGGGCGATCAGCCATCTGCCGCATATCATCGCGGTGGCGCTGGTGAACCAGGTGTGCGATTACAATCATGCCAATTCCTTATACCGGCTGCTCGCGGCAGGCGGTTTTCGTGACATTACCCGGATTGCATCCAGCGATCCGCTGATTTGGCGCGATATCCTGCTGGGCAACAAAAACGTGCTGCTCAGACAGCTGAAGGACTGGAATGAAGGCATCGCTGCGTTCGTAGAAATGCTGGAAGAAGGCGATGGAGAGGCGATACAAGAGGCGTTTGCCAAAGCGAACGATTTCCGCAGCGAACTTCCGGAACGCCGGAAGGGCATGATTACGCCTAGCTTTGATCTGTACCTCGACGTCCCGGATACGCCCGGTATTATCGGTAAAATCGCCACGGAGCTGGGGGTTCGGCACATCAACCTCAGCAACATGCAGATCATTGAGAGCCGGGAGGACGTTCCTGGCATTCTGCGCCTGTCCTTCAGGCAGGAACATGATTTGGAGCGGGCCAAGGAACTGCTGCAATCCATGAGTTATCAGGTATCGCAGTAAATTTTAAAACGTTTACAAAAAAACGCTTACTTTAGTGTTGACAAAATGAAAACGTATACATATAATAAAAGTACAGTATGGTTTCTCTCCACTCCTATCCAAATAAATGGCACTTTGTGCAGCCACCCAATGCGGGTGGTTTTTTTTTGCCTTTTTTATTTTGAGGCCATTTTTTTTCTATAATCTAGCAACATTTACGTGACGAAATTCGTCTATTAAGAGATTAGTGATGATTCAGTGGGTTCCAAAAAGCGTTAATATCCCCTTGGATTTGGCAATTCACCTTGAGGTTTGACTGACTAGCAGGAATTAATATGTTACAATGGAAATGATATATTTGTAGAATCGTTGCCGATTTTGCCGAATACATAGCTTTTTGGACGTTTATACTGCCGCGCGGTGGCGTAAATACCGCAACTTTTCATCACCTGTTCAGTACAAACATATAACTGAATCGAACGGGGATGCTTGTGTACGGTCGAGGAGGTCACAATGGAAATGACGGATTCGCAGATGATACAGGACATCAAGAAGGGCAATGTAGAGCTCTTCTCTGAATTGATGCGCCGTTATCAGCGGAAAATATTGGCATTTGTATATCATATGCTTAAAAGTTCACATTTGGAGTTAATGGCGGAGGACCTGTGTTCAGAGACGTTTTATAAGGCTTTCAAGAGCCTGCATTCGTTTCGTGAGGTTGATGCGTCGTTCTCCACATGGCTCTATACGATTGCCCGGAACACGGTGCTCAGCGAGCTGAGAAAGCAGCGCAGCGCCAATGTACCGCTTGAGGAGAGCGGGGTTACGCCGGTTGCGCCGATGGAGGTGGCGCCGGAGCAGGCCATTTTGCGTACTGAGAAGGTTGAGCTGGTACGGGAGGCCATTAACAACCTGCCTGAAAAGCAGCGATCCGCGCTCATTTTACGGGAATACGATCAGCTCGATTACCAGGAGATTGCCGACATTTTAGGTCAAAGCGTCAGCTCTGTAAAATCTCTTCTATTCCGGGCAAGGTCCAGTGTAAAAGTTCAGCTGGAGCCGTATTTTTACGAGCTGACGTATGAAGAATATGAAGGGATGAAAAGCAAATGAATTGCGATGAGGCTCACAGCCTGTTCGGCATCGTTTTGGATTTGGAAGAGGAAGATCCGAGACGGATTGAGCTCGAACAGCATACAGCCACTTGCAGTGATTGCCAATCAGAATTGGCGTTATGGAAAGAAAGCCGGGTTCTCATGATGGAATTGCAGGAGGAGCCGACGGAAGAACAGGCGGAAGAAATCAACCGGAACGTCATGGACCGTATATACCGGGAGTCTCCGTGGCTGATTCCGGACCAGAGCAAACCTTTTGCCGTACCCGCATCTACCCGAAAACGCATGTCCTGGTGGATTGCCGGGTTTGTCACGGTATTTTTGGTGAGCTTTCTGTATTGGGCCATCATGGATAAGCCGTTTGCTAAAGAGACAGCCGAAGCGGTACCTACCGGAATTCTTCCGACCGGCGTTGCGGGTTCGTCTGTTATGACGGAACAGATCAGCTATGTGATCCCGAAGACGAACAGCGGGATTATCGAGCCGCTTGTCGCCGGCATGGGTCCGACCCATCCACAGTACTGGATGATTCTGTCGGTACTCGGGGTAGGAATGGCCCTCTTTTCGTTGGGAAGGGTGAGCCGTATCCGGAAATAGGTTCTTTCGCATATATATATAGAAGAAAGGGGGATACGCGCATGATGATCGGTTTGATCCGACACGGGCTGACGGATTGGAACAAGCTTGGCAAAATTCAGGGACAGAGCGATATCCCTTTGAATGAAGAGGGCAGGCAGCAAGCGGAACGGCTTGGGGAAAGGCTGCTTCATGAACCGTACCGTTGGGATTTTATCATCAGCAGCAAGCTTTCCCGTGCGCGGGAAACCGGGCAGATTCTGGCCGACAAGCTTCACATTCCATTGCTTGAGCCCGATGAGCGGCTGAATGAACGGAGTTTTGGGCAAGCGGAGGGGCTGACGGCCGAAGAGCGGGAAAGCCGCTGGGGCAAGCCGTGGGATGTGAATGATCTGGGCCAGGAGACGATCGAGCAGATTGAAGCTAGAGCTTTGGCGTTTATGGAGGATATGTGGACGGCTTATCCCGATAAAAACATGCTCGTCGTCAGTCATGGCGGGCTGCTGGCACAGCTGTACAAGTCACTGTACAGAGATAAATATACCGAACGGATTGGCAACCTGTCGCTTACGATCCTGGAGAAAAAGGATATCGACTGGGTGCCTCTCCTCTATAACTGCACCCGCCATTTGGCGGAAAAGAACGGATAACTCGGACAAGCGCCGGGTTATTTTTTTTGCCCGGATCGAATAAAAATTGTAATAATTCCCATAATGGTAGTAAAACGGCGAGGCGATGATGACATGAATTTAGCGGATATGCTTTCGTATGCGGATATCGGCCAGCTGACTACCATTGCAAGCCACTACCAATGTCAGTGCAAACGGAATTCCAAGCATGAACTGATCCAGAGCATCCTGGTCACGCTGAACCGGAGGGAATTCATCGAACAGCAGGTCAACACGGTTTCCCTTCAAGATTTACGCTTTCTTAATTCGGTTTTGTTTGATAACAGATCGTTTTACAGCGTAGAAGATCTGGCGGCTGTCGTCCGGCAGACGGCTTTTGATATCCCGGCAAATGAGGTGCATGAGACCCCGAGGGAAGCCATCGCCCGCTATAAGCGCAGCGGCTGGCTGTTCAACGGGATGACGTCCAGTACCAAATATCTGTTTCAAATGCCGAACGATCTGAAGGACAGGTTCCGGGCCGAGCTAGGGCACACGCTGAAGCGAAAGGTCGTTAAATCCGGCGAGCCTCCGGTTTATCGGGAAGAGCAGGAACTGTGCGCCGAGGATCTGATGTACATGCTGAAGTATGTGAACCAGCAGGAGATCGAGCTGAATCAGGAATTCGTGATGTACAAACGATACCAGCAGCAGTTAATGGACATGTTCCATGTCAGCGAGCCCCTACTGACCAAAGGGGGATGGCGCTTTGGCTATGGCAGGAGCTTCAATGCATACCCCAACCGGATGGCACTTCTGTATGACTATGCCTTCTACCATAGATATATCGAAGAGAACGGCAGCCGGCTGGAGCTGTCCGGCAAGGGCGCAGAGCTGCTGGAAAGCGGGAGTAAAGAGAGCATGGTACAAATTTTCCGCTTTTGGTTAAAACTTTATAAAAGCGCCATACCTAACTTGGCATCCCTCGTATATTGGACCGGGGAATGCGCCAAGGAATGGGTAACCGCCGCTTCCCTGCATGATGCTTTGGGCTGGCTGATCAAACCGTTTTATTACGACACTGCAGAGTCGATATTAAATGAAAGAATTATCGAGATGATGATGCATCTAGGGCTAATCCGCATCGGAGAAAGTCCGGAGAGCGGCATGGTTCTGAAAATGACCGCTTTCGGACAGAAGCTGGCCAGCAAAAGCCTGAACCTCGGAAGCGGCGAGCTGGAACCGCTCATTGACAAGTCATAGCCGCCTTGTTACAATCACTCCCAAAGTTAAGGGGTGATGAAAACATGCTGTTACCTTACGGCCAGCATCTGCCAAAAGTTCACCCATCCGTCTATGTCGCGGAGGGTGCCAAAATTGTCGGTGACGTCCAAATTGGACAACAATCAAGCGTATGGTTTAACGCCGTGCTTCGGGGTGATATGGCACCCATTGTGATCGGTGACCGGTGCAACATCCAGGATGGAGTGGTAGGCCACGTCAATACGGACGAGCCGCTGATTCTCCAGGACGACGTCTCCGTCGGACATGCCGCCATCGTTCATGGCTGCACAATAGGCAAGGGTACATTAATCGGAATGGGGGCCATCGTACTGAACGGGGCCGAGATTGGTGAATATGCTTTAATAGGGGCAGGATCTATCGTAACTGAAAATAAAAAAATACCACCCTATACGCTTTCTCTGGGTTCGCCGGCGAGAGTGGTCCGTGAATTAACCGAAGAAGACTTGCGCAGAATGTATCGTACCACTCAAAACTATGTGGACAAGGGTAAAGAGTATAGGATGTTCTAATCAAAGGTTCGGAGGTGCATCCTAATGGATAAGATGAAAGCTACTTATGAAGTCATGTTGGGGCTGGCGGCTGAAATGGTATGGGACGAAGCGTTGCGAAAACACCGGAGCGAGGAGCTTTACCGCGAAATAGACAGGGCTCTGGCATCCGGAGACGAGGCGGCTTTCCGTAACCTGACGGATGAACTGAAGTTGCTTAATTAAGTGGAATAAATGAAAAGAAATGCAGGCACCCATGCTGCATTTCTTTTTTGTTGGAATGGCCTTCACCAATGAATTTTACAAATTGCTGACACGGGAACAAGCATATTATAGAATGGAATGGTGAAAAATAATGGAAAGGGTGAACCCTTGAATGAAGTTCAGCGAAGTGGAAGAGGCAACCTGGAGTGAGCTCTCCCCCTATTTCGACACCTGCCTCATCCCTTACACCGGCTTGTCGGGCAAAGAGTCTCCCATGGAAGCGACGGAGGCATTGGCCCGGCTGCGGGATTTTATGGACCTTGTCGAGATCCCGTTTAAAGGGAGGATCATTACATACCCAGCCATACAATATGGCCAAGGGGAAGATCTGTCGCTATTGCAGGAAGTTTGTCGGAACGTAAGGGAAGCGGGCTTTGCTTACGTTATTGTCATGTCGGCAGACATCAAGCTGACCCAAGGCCAGATTGAAAGCTGCGATTTGGTTCTGTGCCGGAAAGTGTTCAATGAAGAAACCGGCGGAGCAGGTATAGCAGGCCAGATTAAGGATAAAATACAGGAAATGTGGCAGCGTGCCAGCAAGATGGAAATGTGACAGAAATTCAACAATTTAATTGGGTGAATCTTCTTCCGCCTCATAAAAGAGTTGGATATTCTTGACGGTCTTATAAGGCTAATATATTATTATTATGTCCTAGTAAGTCGTGTGATAATAATCATTGAAAGCACTTTAAGACTTGGTTGACAAAGGGGGTTGAAGACATTATGAGCAACCAAAATGAGCACCATGAACCATCTCACAAACCACCCGGTCGTAAAGAAATGTCCCGTCGACAATTTCTGACTTATACATTGGGCGGTGCCACTGCTTACATGGCAGCCGGTGCAGTCCTGCCGATGGTGCGTTTTGCTGTGGATCCGATCCTGCACAAGAAGGGCGAGGGAGAGTTCATTAAAGTTGTCGAAGAAAGCAAGATTACCGACGAGCCTCAGGAATTCTCTTTTGAGCTGAAACAGCAGGATGGATGGTATGCAAGCACTGCAACATTAACTGCTTGGATCCGCAAGGATGAACAGGGAAAAATCTATGCGCTGTCCCCGATCTGTAAGCATTTGGGCTGTACGGTCGGCTGGAACAATGATAAAAGCTTCCCGGATGAATACCATTGCCCATGCCACGGGGCACGTTATACCAAAGAAGGCAAGAACTTGGCTGTAGCACCGAAGCCGCTCGACACCTACAAATTGAAAATTGAAAACGGTTGGATTTATTTGGGCGGGGTAGAGCCAAATACTGAAGTGAAATAGGAGGCGTAGATTCGGATGTTTAAGAATGTCTACAACTGGATTGATGAACGTCTTGATGTCACGCCGATTTGGAGAGACGTGGCGGACCATGAAGTGCCGGAGCACGTTAACCCGGCGCATCATTTCTCTGCGTTTGTATACTGTTTTGGCGGATTGACGTTTTTTATCACGGTCATCCAGATCCTGTCGGGGATGTTCCTGACTATGTATTACGTTCCGGACATCATTAACGCCTACGCCAGCGTTGAGTACCTCCAGACGAAAGTAGCCTTCGGGCAAATCGTCCGCGGTATGCACCACTGGGGGGCGAGCTTGGTTATCGTTATGATGTTCCTACATACCATGCGCGTGTTCTTCACAGGTTCCTATAAGGCGCCTCGCGAAATGAACTGGGTTGTGGGTATGCTGATATTCTTTATCATGCTGGGTTTGGGCTTGACAGGCTATCTCCTTCCATGGGATAACAAGGCCTACTTTGCAACAAAGGTTACGCTGGAAATTGCGAATTCCGTTCCATGGCTTGGGCCGATCATTAAGGAATTCCTGCAGGGCGGTACAATCGTAGGTGCCGAGACGTTAACGCGTTTCTTCGCACTTCACGTCTTTTTCCTCCCGGCCGTGTTGCTCATTCTTCTGGTCGGACATTTTATCATGATCCGCAGACAGGGCATTTCCGGTCCACTATAATAAGAAGGGAGGAATATCGATGGCACACGGAAACAATTCAAAAGAAAAAGTGGTATATGTAGGCGACTCGCGTGTCCGCAAAGGCAACGGGTTCATTACGCCGCCGGACTACACGTCGTATCCAGGTAAATCGGAAGCGTTTATCCCTAACTTTCTTTTGAAAGAATGGATGGTCGGTGTTGTTGTACTCGTCGGATTTCTCGTACTCACCATTGCGGAGCCAGCTCCACTGTGGTTTCCTGCGAACCCGAGTGCGTCTATTATTCCAATGCCTGACTGGTACTTCTTGTTCCTGTATCAATACCTGAAGCTGCCATATGCATCTGGTGATTATGTCGTGTTAGGCGTCATCGGGGTGAGTGGTGTAGCATTTGGTTCGTTGCTATTGGCACCGTTTCTGGATACAGGCAAAGAACGCCGCTTCTATCGTAGACCGATCGCATCCTCGCTCATGCTGCTGTCTTTGATAGCCTGCGTTTATTTAACAAACAGCGCATGGCACCACTACAAAGAAGAAATGGCTGCATCCGGTCAAATTCCGGAGAACATCCAGCGTGAAGAGAAAGCGGCCGAAAACAAGGCAAAAGGACTTCCGACGACCAGCGCGAACCAGCAAAAAGAGATCGCGATCGTCGACAAAGAAGATCCGGCAATGGAATCTTATAAAAAAGCAGGCTGCATTACCTGCCACGCAGCGGATATGAAAGGTGCTGCGGGTCCGTCTCTCCGTGGAGTCGGCGACAAACATAACAAAGAAGACATTCTGAAGATCATCAAAGAGGGCTATGAAGGAAAGATGCCTGCGATGTACGACTCAGCAATCGCTGCAGGCCTGACCGACAAAGACATCGATCATTTGGCAGAATGGCTTTCGAAGCAAAAGGCAGAGCAATAAGCGGCCATACTTATGAAAACCTGATCGTAAATACGATCAGGTTTTTTTAAGAGATAAAGAAAGTGAGCCTGCTTGCTAAAAAACACAGTGAACGAATCACAATAGCCCCAGCGTTTGGGCAAAGGTATCGTGGAAGTACAAGGAGGGACAAGCGTGTCGATCGCATATTTCTGGAGCCGTTCACTTCTCGGGAACCGGGGATTTCTATGGCTCCTGTTATGGTGCAACCTGCTGGGAACAGTATACGGTTACTATTGGTATGCCGAACAAATGGAATACACCGTGGCGAATAATCCCCTGTGGCAGGTCATTTTCGTTCCGGACAGTCCGACGGCAAGCTTATTTTTTACAATCGCTGTATACATGCTGCTGTATCCGCCAAAGACGAAGTTCGGCTACGGATTCCGGCTGCTGATTGAGTCGCTGGCCGTCGTGACGTCGGTGAAGTACGGCATCTGGGCGGTAAGCATGATATTTGCCGGATTTGCACAGGGTTCCGCGCTGGTATGGCAGGATTGGATGCTGGTCGTCTCTCATTCGGCCATGGCCATTGAAGCGCTGCTGTACGTCCGCCTGTTCAAGTTAGGCGAGACGATGCTGATTCCGGCTGCGGCCTGGACATTTTTGAACGATACGGTGGATTATACATACGGGGTATTTCCTTGGCTGCCCGTTCAGTTGATGGATGATATCGCGAGCGTTCAATATTTTACCTTCGGCTTGACGCTGTTCAGCGCCCTGCTGGCTTGGCTTGTCATAAGACAGGCCAGGCGCTGAGTCCAAGATCGGTTCTATGGACATCCCTTCTGCCATACATATACGGTAGGAGGGATGTCCCATGTTACGTAGAGGCACGGCTGCCAGATGGAGCCTGGCGGTCATCATGGTGCTGATTGGACTCGGCTGCAGCCTATCCTGGGTGGCGGCGGACGCCGATGCGTTGTCGGCTTCAGGAGGTTCGGGGAAGAATGCTGAGGCGGCGAAGCAGGCGGAGCAGCTCGATCTACTGGCCGATTCGGTTTATAAGCATGTACTGGAAGGCAACATCAATCTCGTCCGGCAGGAAATTCTGCAGGCCAGCGATATATTTGAGCATTCTTCCTTTCAAGGCTTGACGAGTGTGGAAGGATTTCATGCCCTGTCGGAGAGTTTGGTGGAAATGAAGGAAGCGACGAATCAGGCGCAAATCCAGCAGGAACAATGGCTGACCGCTTCGGCCAAATTCCGTTTGGCCGCAGACAGCTTAAGCCACCCCAAGCAGCCGATGTGGATGCAGTACTACAAGGTGCTCCGTGAGGATCTGAGCGAATTGAAGGCCCGGGCGGCCGCTGCCGACTCCCGGGGGATGAAAGCGGCTTACGAGAGCCTGCAGAACCATTATGAGATCATCCGCCCGGCCGTGATCATTCAGCGTAAGCCGGAGGAAATCACCGCAGCGGATGCCTGGGTATCCTATGCAGGCGGGTTAGTTCAGTCTTCATCGTCCTCGGCAGCCGAAATTCAGGATGTGGTGACTTCCGGCGAGGAAGTGTTTAACGGCTTGTTCGGAAAGAAAAAAGACGATAACCCGGCCTTCGCCCCTATTGACGAGGTCAACGGACTATGGCCGTGGACCTTCTGGGCGGGCTCGTTTATCATCCTGATCCTGACTTATACCGGTTACCGGAAATATAAAGGGGAGCGGGAAAGCTTCAAAAGCGTGAAGCCCAAAGAGCTGTAGGTCATATTCGTACGAGGCCCATGTTCCTGTCCATTGATAAAGCCCGCCAGCTTGGAGAGCCGGCGGGCTTTTTTGTGCTTCCGACTATTCTTCCTTAAAACCTTCGCCGTGAACGTCATGCACATCACTAATGATGACGAATGCCCGCGGGTCCACCGATTTCACAATGTCGTTGAGCCTGCGGATCTCCTGCCGTCCAACGACGCAGTAGGCCATATGCTTGGCCTGCTTGGAGTACGCGCCAATAGCCGGAATCAGCGTTACGCCGCGCTCCATCTCGACCGTGATTTGGTCGGCGATTTCCTGTGCATGGTCGCTAATAATCGTAAAAGCTTTGGCTGCATATGCACCTTCCTGGATAAAATCAATCACCTTGGAGGCGATGAAGACGGCTACGAAGGTGTACAGAATCCGCTCTCTAGGGATGAAGAATAGGGAAGCCCCGATAATGATAATATCAATCACGAGGATGACCCGACCCATGCTCCAGCCAAACCGCCTGTTGCAAATGCGTGCAATGATATCCGATCCGCCGGTCGTGCCGCCGAAGCGGAATACGATGCCCAGTCCGGCTCCGAGAGTGACGCCTGCATACAGGGAAGCCAATATGTAGTCTCTTTCCGTTTGAAACGGTGTGATCCATCCGGTATCGATCAGCTTTTCGATGAACCACAGAAAAAACGTCAGCGATGCGATCCCGACGCCCGTATAAATCATCTGTCTGCCGCCAAGGATCTTCCAGCCGAGCAGGAAGAGCGGGATGTTGAGCACCAGGGTCGACAGGGAAGGCGGAATGGAAAATGCATAATTCAGGAGGACCGTTACCCCTGTAACGCCCCCTTCCATAAGCTGGTTAGGGATAATGAAATAAAGCAGGCCGAAGGCATATACGGCAGAGCCCAAAATGATGGGCAGTACGAGCTTGAGCTGAATAAACAACTTGGATGAACTCATGAAATCCCCCGCAATACCAGAAGTAGGAAGAATGGTTTTCTTCGCTCCATCCCATAGTATACCTTTTTCCCCGGTGATTAAAAAATATTTGTTTTCATTTCCGCTTTGCGATAACATATGGAGTAAACTAGCGTCCGGCGTGACGTGATACATACGAAAGAAGGGGGACGGTTCGGTATCATGGAAAAGTCAATGGCAGAGATGCAGCGGGAAGTCGACCGGTACATCTCCCAGTTTAAAGAGGGGTATTTCAGTCCGTTATCGATGCTGGCAAGGATGTCCGAAGAGGTCGGCGAGCTGGCCCGCGAGGTTAACCACCGTTTTGGGGAGAAGCCGAAGAAGCCTTCCGAAGCGGAAAATTCCATTGAGCTCGAGCTCGGAGATATTTTGTTCATTACGATGTGCTTTGCGAATTCGTTGGGGATCGACCTGACGGAAGCACATGACAAAGTCATGCACAAATTCAATACGCGCGATAAGGACCGGTGGACGAAAAAGGACACCGATTAGGCGGAATGAACATATGCTGTAGGAAAACCGCCTGAACGGGGGGAGCAGCTATGCAGTCCGAACCTTTTGTCCAAAAGGCTTACCATTGTATTTTGCAAAACGATTTTGAAGAAGCACTTCATTGGTTTGAAGCAGCGATCGCCGAAAACCCCGAGGATGCAGAAATTCATTATAGATGCTCCGTGACCTATGCAAGAAGCAACCGGCTGGATAAGGCCATGGAACGTGCGTTTGAAGCCTCCAGGCTCGCACCCGATAAGCCGGAATACGGTTTGTATGTTCAGCATTTGCAAGCGATGCGCATCGTGCAGGACGCGAAGAAAACGATCGATTCTCCCGATGTAGCACCTGCGAATCAATTGTATGAAGCGGTATCTATTTTGAAGGAAGCGGTGCGGCTCGACCCGCTCTACGGGGAGGCGTATATTTGGCTTGCGCTTGCCTATAGCCAGCTGAACGAGCACGCGCTTGCGATATCGGCTATCAAGGAAGTCATCGCCCTTCAACCCCATGACCACGGCCTGCAGGATATGCTGGAGCAGTTAAAAGGCCGGCTTAACTCGTATTTATACGATTCATCCACCTAAATAGAATGAACTAAAGCTTTTCTCATGTTATCTCTGGATCCCCGGGGCATTTTCCGTGTCAGAAAAGGACTTTCTTTAGTTCATTCTATATCAATCATGAGAAAGTGGGGAGCTAACATGTCAACCATCAAAGTAGCCGTCGCAGGAGCAGCCGGCAGAATGGGCAAGGAAGTCGTCAAACTGGTACTCGAGGATCCCGATCTGGAGCTGGTTGCCGCCGTCGGACGGTCTGGAGAGGGGACGGACGCTGGCATTTTGGCTGGACTGCCGGAATGCGGCGTGAAGCTCACCTCCGATCTGGAGATGGCCCTGGTCGAAGGAAAGCCGGACGTTCTGGTGGACTTTACGACGCCGCAGTTCGCATACCCCAACACGGCCTTGGCCGTAGCCCACGGGGTTCGTCCCGTGATCGGAACGACGGGCTTCACCCCGGAACAAATCGAAGAGTTGGACAAGCTGTGCAAGGAGAAGGGCATCGGCGGGCTGATCTCGCCGAATTTCTCCATCGGGGCCATTCTGATGATGAAATTTGCGGCTCAGGCGGCCAAGTATTTCCCTCATCTCGAAATCATGGAGTTCCATGGGGATCAGAAGCTCGACGCACCATCCGGAACCGCGATCAAAACGGCTGAGATGATTGCCCAGAACCGCCAGGAAATCCGCCAGGGGAATCCGAAAGAGGAAGAGACGATTGAAGGATCCCGCGGGGGATATTATAACGGTTTCCGCATTCACAGCGTCCGGCTTCCAGGCGTATTCGCCCAGCAGGAAGTACTGTTCGGAGGCTTTGGCCAAACGCTGAAGATCCGCCACGATTCCTATGAGCGGGCAGGATATATGCCTGGCGTCAAAATGGCTGTCGAGAAGGTTATGACGTACGAGGGTATGGTTTACGGGTTTGACCATTTTATAGAGTAGTTCAGGAGGGGTTACACCATGCTAAAAATCGCATTCATCGCACACGACCGAAAAAAAGACGAGATGGTCAACTTTGTCACGGCTTATGAGCATGTGTTTGAGGGGCACCAGCTGTATTCCACAGGTACGACCGGACAGCGGATTATGGAAGGCACCAGCCTGAAAATCCACCGGTTCATGTCGGGTCCGCTCGGCGGTGACCAGCAGATCGGGGCGCTCGTGGCCGAAAATGAGATGGACCTTATTATTTTCCTGCGGGATCCGCTTATGGCTCAGCCTCACGAGCCGGACATCAATGCGCTGCTCCGTCTATGCGACGTCCAGGGCATTCCGCTCGCGACCAACATCGCAACGGCCGAAATTCTGGTCAAAGCGCTGGACCGCGGGGATTTTGCCTGGCGAGAGCTGGTACATAAGTATAAGCCGGGTGCTGAAATATGAGTGAACGGCTGGATATTCTGATCTTCGGAGCTCATGCGGACGATGCCGAAATCGGGATGGGCGGCACCATGATCAAGCATGTGCAGGCCGGACTTAAGGTGGGGGTCTGCGATTTGACTTATGCGGAAATGTCCTCCAATGGGACGGTCGAGCGCAGAAAGCAGGAAGCGGCAGCCGCGGCTGGCGTTCTTGGTCTTTCCATGCGGAGCAGCCTCGGTCTGCCGGACCGGGGACTGTTCATTACACCGGAACATGTGGAGGCCATCACCGCTGAAATCCGCCGTCATGCGCCAAGGGTTGTTTTCGCTCCGTATTGGGAAGACCGCCATCCCGATCATGTAGCCTGCAGCAAGCTGGTTGAGGAAGCGGTGTTCAACGCCAAGCTGCGCCGGTATATGCCGGATAAGCCGCCTGTACAGGTGGAGCAGCTGTATTTTTACTTTATTAATGATATGGGCAGAGCCGATTTGATGGTGGATATTACCGCCCAGCAGGAAATGAAGGAACAGGCGCTCCTTTGTTACCGGTCACAGTTTGAGATGACTCCGGTTGAAGGAGACACGGTTGTTACCCCGCTGAATCAGGGATATATCGAACGCGTTCGATCCCGCGACAGGCTGACCGGCCAGCGCAGGCTTGTTCCATACGCGGAAGGCTTTGCGATCAAGTCGCCTTACGTCGTGGACATGTTCATTTCAGGTTCCCAATAATGACCGATAGACAGGACTGAAGTCAAGCGCCCAATCTTTAGGCTTGATTTCAGTTCTGACTTTTTATAAGCTGAAAGCGCGCAAGCAAAATGCGCCGGTTCGGGCGGTTGGCCGCTGAAAATGTTGCGTCGCGAGACGTTTTTAATATTCTCTGGGTACATAATATAGAGAAGATATGTTAAGAAGGGGGGACACGAAGCTTGGGTCAATCACTTAAAATTGGCATCACCTGCTATCCGTCGCTCGGAGGCTCAGGTGTGGTCGCGACCGAGCTCGGCAAGCTGCTGGCCGAAAAGGGCCACCAGGTACATTTTATTGCCCACAGTATTCCATTCCGGCTGGGAGGGCAATTTCATAAAAACATTTTTTATCATGAGGTCGAAGTCAGTGATTATTACGTATTCCGCTATCCTCCGTATGACTTATCCCTTGCGACCAAAATGGCACAAGTGGCCAATATGCAGCAGCTGGACATTTTGCATGTCCATTACGCGGTTCCTCACGCGGTGTGCGCCTTCTTGGCTAAGCAGATGGTAGGAAGCAACCTGAAGGTGGTTACAACGCTTCATGGCACGGATATTACGGTGCTGGCGCAGGACGAATCGTTAAAGGACCTGATTCGGCTGGCGATCAACGAAAGCGATGCGGTTACGGCGGTATCCGGAGACTTGATCCGGGAAACCCGCGAAGTGCTGGACATCAGCCGCGATATCGATCTGACGTACAATTTTGTGGATAAGCGCATCTATTATCCGCGCGATACATCCTCGCTCCGCGGCGACTATGCCGAACCGAACGAGAAAATTTTGATGCATATTTCCAACTTCCGCCCGGTCAAACGCGTCGGTGACGTCGTAGACATCTTCGCCAAGGTCAACGAGCGGATGCCTTCCAAGCTGTTGTTTGTCGGAGAAGGTCCGGAGCTGCCGAAGGTCCAGTGTAAGATCAAGGAGCTCGGGCTGGGGCATAAGGTTCACTTTTTGGGCAAGCAGGACGAGATCGCCCAG
The DNA here is from genome assembly GCF_014192015.1 of Paenibacillus rhizosphaerae. Lineage (GTDB taxonomy): Bacteria > Bacillota > Bacilli > Paenibacillales > Paenibacillaceae > Paenibacillus_AQ > Paenibacillus_AQ rhizosphaerae. Next base: position 629,262 of record NZ_JACHXJ010000002.1, read on the forward strand.
GTCATTTCGCTGGCAGACGTGCTTTTGCTTCCATCGGAAAAAGAAAGCTTCGGTCTGGTCGCGCTGGAAGCGATGGCATGCGGCGTTCCGACGGTGGGATCACTCGCCGGAGGTATTCCCGAGCTGGTGGTTCATGGCGAAACCGGGTTCCTTTCCCCGATCGGAGATACGGACCAGATGGCCGATCAGGTACTTCGGCTGCTGTCGGACGGCGATCTTGCCGCACGGTTCCGCGAGGCCTGTCTGATCCGGGCGTGCAGGGAATTTTCCGACGCGTTGATCACACGCAAGTATGAACAGATCTATTATCGCGTTCTCGGCCGCGAGGTGCCCCAGCTGGATGCGGTGTGCAGATAAGAGGTTGTCATTTAGGGGGTCATGGAAAGTTATGAAATGGAAGCAGGCGGATGCCGGGATGGCCGGCTGCGCCGAGCAGGTACTGTCCGTCCTCGAAACGCATGGGCATGAAGCGTATTGGGTCGGCGGATGTGTGCGTGACGAACTGATGGGCCGCCCGGTCAACGATATGGATATCACGACTTCGGCACGCCCCGATGAAGTGACCCGGCTTTTTGAACGGACGGTGCCTACGGGGATTGAGCACGGGACGGTCACCGTTCTGGTCGAAAATCACGCCTTCGAGGTTACTACATATCGGGTGGAAGGTTCTTACGAAAATCACCGCCGGCCGTCGGAAGTGGCCTTCGTGCGTAATCTGTCCGAGGATTTGCGCCGTCGGGATTTTACGATGAACGCGATTGCCTGTGACCGGCAGGGACGGATCGTTGACCCTTACCATGGTGAACAGGATATTCGCGAAGGCGTCATCCGCTGCGTTGGAGAGGCCCGCGTCCGGTTTCAAGAGGATGCCCTGCGTATGGTGCGATGCATCCGATTTGCCTCGGTGTTCGGCTACCGGATCGCCTTTAACACCTGGAAAGGTCTTCTCCTGGAGAGAGACGGAATACAATATATCGCGCTGGAGCGGATCCGGGCGGAGCTCGACAAAATGATGGAGGGTCCTCATCCTTATCTCGGGCTGTGCCTGCTGGGAAGGAGCCGGTTGCTGGAAAAAGCCCGGGTACCGTTTACATGTGCCCCTACGGACGGCTTCCTGTCCAGGATCGGCGAGATCCCTTCCTCGGAGGCTGCTGTCCGATGGGCCCTGCTTATGATAGCCTGCGGCTTATCCGGACAGGATGCCGGAAACGTGATGCGTCAGTATACGTTTTCCAATGAGGCCCGCGAGAGGGTTGAAGCCCTTTTGTATTTGGACACAGACGTAAAAGGGTTAAGTCGCGAGACCCCTCTCAGGGAGCAGTGGGTAGGTCTGGTGTTGAAATACGGCGGGGAATCTGTCCGGCGCTGGCTTCTGCTCTGCTCGGTACTGCCGCAGGAGCACAGGGGAACGGCAGCGGATGAGCTGCTGGCCCACGGAAGGGAATGGATGGACGCAATGAAGATTTTCCGCCTGCACGAGCTCCAGATCGGCGGTTCCGATTTGATCGCGATTTCGGGCAAGAGGGGCGGACCTTGGGTGGGGGAACTGCTGAAGCGATTGCTGTTTAAAGTGGCGGCAGGCATGCTGCCCAATACGAAATTGGATTTGACTGAAGAAGTGAGACGGGTGATGGTTACCGATGAAAAAGGCTGAGACCCTTTTGGATATACTGCTGGATGCGGAAAAATTTGTTTCGGGCGAGGAGATCAGCCGGCGGTTGTCGGTCAGCAGAACCGCGGTTTGGAAACAGATTAACAAGCTCCGTGAGGCAGGCTACGAGTTTGAAGCGGTTCCCCATAAAGGCTACCGGATTGTCAGCAAGCCGGACCTGCTGGATCAGCAGGAGCTGGCGCAGCGCATCCAGTCCAAGGTGATGGGAGCGCAGCTAAAAATTTTGGGAACGACGGTATCGACGCAGGAAGAAGCGAAAGTGCTGGCTGAAGAGGGAGCGCCGGAAGGCACCCTGGTCATCGCCGAAGAACAGACCGGCGGGAAGGGAAGAATGGGCCGCAAATGGTTTTCGCCTTATGGAAAAGGCATCTGGATGAGCCTGATCCTTCGGCCCGAGCAGCCGCTTCATTACACACCCCAGCTTACGCTCTTGACCGGTGTGGCGGTGTGCCGGGCGGTCCGCAAGGTGACCGGCGTCATGGCAGGCCTGAAGTGGCCGAACGACCTGCTGGTCGACGGACGGAAAATATGCGGCATCTTGCTGGAGTCGGCGGCAGAAGACGAGCATGTCCGGTACTGCATTGCCGGCATCGGGATCAGCGCCAATCTGGACCGTGCCGATTATCCGGAAGAGCTGACCGGGATCGGAACTTCCCTGAAGATCGAGGCGGGAGAGCCGATCGACCGGATGACGCTCATCGCTTCGGTGATGGAAGAGTTTGAAATGCTGTACGAGCTGTACCGCAAAGACGGATTTCAGCCCATCGCCTCGCTGTGGGAGGCGCTCTCGGTAACGTTGGGCAAGCGTGTGTCGATTCAGACCGCACGCGGGCCGATCGAAGGTTTGGCCGACGGTCTCGATGCAAGCGGCGCGCTCCGGGTTCGAACCGAATCGGGCGAGCAGATTCCTGTTTTTTCCGGAGATGTCGAACTTAGACGATGAAAATGTGATGAAGTTTTGGTATACTGACATGTAGAGGCGGTATCGGCGAGTGATCGAACTGCACTCTGCATGTTTTTGTTTGAAGAACGCCCTCATAACTGCAAATGGAATATTGCCGTTACGTTGGATTCTGCTCTGAGCCGGAAGGACCGAGACAGAAGGGACGATCGCAAGTGACCCTTTATGCCCTTTCGGACCTTTTTAGTGACTCACTAAAAGGTTTTTTTGTTTTTATCTATTTTACCACCCATCGAAAGGGGAAGAAGCACAATGGCCAACAAACAACCACTGAATATCGTGAAGATGAAAAAGATGAAGGCGGATGGCATTCCGCTCTCCATGGTAACCGCCTATGACTATCCTTCAGCTAGCTTGGCGGAGGAAGCCGGCGTGGATATGATCCTGGTCGGAGACTCCCTCGGGAACGTGGTGCTCGGTTATGACTCCACGCTGCCGGTGACGATCGACGACATGGTGTACCATACGAGATCGGTTGTCAGAGGCGCTGAGCATACATTTATCGTAGCTGATATGCCGTTCATGACGTATCACGGAAGCATCGACAGCACGCTGGACAACGTCAAACGCCTGATGCAGGACGGTCATGCCCATGCCGTAAAAATGGAGGGCGGACGCGAAATCTGCGCCGCGGTGGAAACGATCGTCAAAGCCGGCGTTCCCGTCCTCGGCCACATCGGCTTAACGCCGCAGTCGGTCAACCAAATCGGGGGTTACCGGATTCAAGGAAAAGATGAGGCGGATGCCGCCAGATTGCTGGAGGATGCGATGGCCCTCGAAAAAGCAGGGGCATTCGGCGTTGTGCTTGAACTGGTAACGGAGGAAGTGGCCCGCTATATTTCCGAGCAGCTGACGATCCCGACCATCGGGATTGGAGCCGGGCGGTATGTCGACGGTCAAGTGCTCGTATTCCATGATTTGTTTAAGTACGCATCCCCGTATCGCGACAAGCGTTTTGTCAAAACCTATGGTGACATCGGAACGATCGTTCGCGACGGGATCAGCCAATACGTTCATGACGTGAAGAGCCGCTCTTTTCCGGATGAAACCCATGTATTTACGGCAGACGACCAGGTTGTCGAGAATCTGTACGGCAAAGGAAAGGAGAAGGTGGGACGCGCATGAAGGCTGTAAGAACGATAGAAGAACTGCGCAGCAGTATACGAGCGCTACAAAACCATTTGGGACCGGAAGCCACGGTCGGCCTGGTTCCAACGATGGGATATTTGCATGAGGGGCATGCCAGCTTAATCCGCCGTGCCCGCGAAGATAACGGTATCGTCGTCGTCAGCATTTTCGTCAATCCGATCCAGTTCGGGCCTGGCGAGGACTACGAAACCTATCCGCGTGATGAAGCAAGAGATTTGGCGCTGGCTGAAGCGGAAGGAGCGGATCTGGTCTTCCTTCCGTCGGTGGAGACGATGTATCCCCAGCCGACCAAGACCAAAATCATGGTGTCGGACATTACGACACGTTTGTGCGGCGCCTCCCGTCCGGGACATTTTGACGGCGTGACGACGGTGGTGAGCAAGCTGTTCAACATCGTTCAGCCCGATAAAGGCTATTTTGGCATGAAGGATGTGCAGCAGGTCGCCGTGCTTGAGCAGATGGTACAGGATCTCAACATGAACGTGGAGATTGTTCCCTGCCCGATCGTACGTGAGGAAGACGGCTTGGCTCTAAGCTCGCGCAACGTGTACTTGAGCGAAGAGGAACGCCGGCAGGCACTCGTGCTGTCACACTCTCTGCGCGAGGCTGCAGCCGCTGTGAGCGAGGGGACGGCGGCAACCGCCGGAGACATTCGAAACCTCTTGCAGCGGGTCATCAGCCAGTCTCCGCTGGCCGATATCGAATACGCCGAGGTCGTGTCGTTCCCGGGGCTTCAGCCTTATCCCGATGACGAAGAAATCAGCCGGAAAGACGAGGCCGTTCTGATGGCCTTAGCCGTCCGTTTCGGTCGGACGCGCCTGATCGATAACCGTTTATTTAATCCTAAGGAGGCGAATTGACCGATGTACAGAACGATGATGAAATCCAAAATCCACCGTGCGATCGTTACCGAAGCGAATTTGAATTATGTGGGAAGCATTACGATAGATGAAGATTTGATGGAAGCCGCCGACCTGCTGGAGAACGAAAAGGTTCAAGTGGTGGATAACAATAACGGAGCGCGTCTGGAAACCTACGTCATTCCCGGTCCCCGCGGGAGCGGTGTGATCTGTTTGAACGGGGCGGCAGCCCGCATGGTTCAGCCCGGCGATACCGTCATTATTATATCCTACGCCGTCATGTCCGATGAGGAAATCAAAAGCCACAAGCCGACGGTAGTTTTTGTGAATGAATCCAACAAGCCGATGAACACGATGAGCAAAGAGGTTCACGCCACGATTATTTAAGGACTCCGTCGGTGCGCGAGGGGAAGATGAGACAAGGAATGGCAGCCCGAAGTGGGAATGAAAAAGCTCCGGTTAACAAAAAATGAGTTCAGGTGACCGCACTGATTTCATTTTTGTTTAAGGTGGGATGCAGCCATGTTTCAACATGTATTCGCGGAAATGAACAACATGTTAGACGAAATCGTGAAACATTACCCCACAGCGCAGGAGGCCCAAAAGCATCAGCTGATCCAAAAGTGGAATTTGCTCAAAACGATGAGCGACGGCATCATAGAAGAATGGTTGTCATTTGAAGAGAAAATGGGCGCTTTCCGGGAGCAGGCCAAGATCTCGCCTGTATTTCCGCAGCATGAAACGCCCGAGGTCGAGATGGATTCCTTTATCCGGGGACAGGGATACTTCAAACTGCTGATGTACAGGCAGGCGGCACAGCAGTTTGCCCAGGTGATCCTCGAATTCCCCGACAGCTTTGTGGCCCGGATGTACCTGGCCATGGCGTATTTGCACCTGGAGGAGGCGGCGGAAGCCCGCCATCATTTCCAGTGGATTCTGCCGCTTGCCCAGCATCCCAAGCTGAAGGCGATGGTGCTGAATGCGCTTGGCTGTGTCGAGGCGATGCAAGGGGAGCTTGGCAAGGCCCAGGATTATTTTACCCTGGCGCTTTCGCATGATCCGTCGTCCCCGGATCCGCTAATGAATCTGCAGGTTTGCCAGCAACAGTGCGGTCAGCTTCAGTATGGAAGCCAGTTAATATCGCTGATGTAATGCTTGTGAGAAGACGATGCCCGCTGCACGGATAGCGCCGGGTGTCGTCTTTTTCTATAGAACCGGAAGTTCAAGTTTTTCCTTCCTTGAATTTTCAAATGTGAAATCTTCTGTTATGCTGTTAAGGAGACTGGACGAAAGGATTTAGGAATCATGAAATTTGCCGTACTTGACTTCGAAACGACAGGCAACCAGTCCGCAGATGAAATTATTCAAGTTGGACTTGCCATTATAGAAGAGGATGGGACGATTTCAAGGGTGTATGGATCTTATGTCAACCCGGGTGTCGAAATTCCTCCGTTTATTACTGGGCTTACCGGCATTACGAATGAGGATGTGGCCGCAGCTCCTGCCCTGGAAGAAATGATGATGGAGCTAGTGCCGCTGCTCGATGACGTGGTCCTGGTGGGGCATAACGTAGCATTCGATTTTAATTTTTTGCAAAACGCACTCGACCGGTGCGGTTATTTGCCGTTCTCGGGGCGAATTCTGGACACGCTCGATTTGCTCAAAATATGCTTTCCTTCGCTGACCTCCTACCAGCTGGGCATGGTGACCGGGCACTTCGGTCTTCAACATGACCGTCCGCATCAGGCCGACAGCGACGCTTTGGCCACGGCATACGTGCTGCTAAAGTGCCTGGATGAGCTGAACAGCCTGCCTTTGATTACGCTGCAGCGGCTGGCCGAGCTGTTTGCCGATGAGGACAGTGACCTTGGCTGGTATTTCGACGGTCTGTGCCAAGAAAAGGAGCGGGAACCCGCCCAGGATTTAAACAGCCACACCTTTTACCGCCAGCTGGCGCTTAAGGTCGATGACTGGACCGAAATGGCACCTCCGCGCGACGACGTTGACGACAATCCGCTCAAGGGCGTCGAGTTCAAGGAATATTTGGCCGAGATCGAAAAACGGCTGCGCGATATTATGCCTCATTACGAGGAGCGCGAGCCGCAGACGATCATGTTCGATGAGGTCATGAATGCGCTGGATCAGGACAAGCATCTGCTGATCGAAGCCGGGACCGGAACGGGCAAGTCGCTCGGCTACTTGATCCCCTCGATTTATCAGAGCGTGAAACAGGACCAGAAAGTGATGGTCAGCACCCATACGATCAACCTGCAGGAGCAGCTCCGGGAGCGGGATATCCCGCTGCTGACGCAGGTCGTGCCGTTCCCGTTCAAGGCTGCCGTCTTTAAGGGCAGACAGCATTATTTGTGTTTGAGAAAATTTGAACATAAAATAAACAGAAGAGACTTTATCAATCCGAAGGAAGACACCATTACAGCCGCCCAGATGATCGTCTGGCTCGCCCAGACCGAATCGGGGGATGACGAGGAGCTGAGCCTCGGCGGCCGTGCGGGAGACTTCTGGGAGACCGTAAGCAGCGACTCGGACTCCTGTCAGGGCCGTGCCTGCCCTTGGTTCCGCAAGTGCTATTACCACCGGGCCAAGCATGAAGCCGGAATTGCGGATGTCGTCATAACGAACCATTCCAAGCTGTTTACGGACGTCAAGGCAGGCCATCAGCTGCTGCCTTCCTACGAGCGGCTCGTGATCGACGAGGCCCATCACCTGGAAGACGTTGCCGGCAAGCATCTCGGACTTCATTTGAAATATTTTACCGTTGTCCATACGCTGACCCGGCTCTATAAGGATGCCCGGAGCGGGCAGCTGCCGGTGCTTCGCCAGCTGCTTCAATCGTCGGCCTATGAGCAGGCCGGTGAATGGATCGCCGTGATCGACCGGATGAGCGAGGATTTGGTCGATGTCAAAGAGCACTGGGACAAGCTGAGCGAATTGCTCTTCGGCCTCCTCCCGGAACGCAGCGACGCTGCTCCGGGAGACGGCGGCCAGTACACGCTCCGCCTTCAGCCGGGGAAAAAGCCGAAAGAGTGGGAGACGCTGGCGGCGCTCGAAAATCAGATCTTTGTCACCGTGGGGGAAATCGTCCGCAAAGGCGAAAAGATGCTGGCCGATTACAAAGAGGAGCAGGATGAATACGGTTCCGACAGCTTGATCACCGATATCGGCGGATTGCTCAAGGACCTCAGCTCGGAGCGGGAGAATCTCCGGTTCTTTATGACGCTGAACGACGAAACCGTCGTGTACTGGATGGAGGCGAGCGGCCATTTCCGCAGCAAGTCGCTCCAGCTGTACGCCGTTCCCGTCGACGTCAGCAAGCAGCTCAAGGAGCTGTTTTTTGACAAGAAGAAGAGCGTCATTCTGACGTCCGCTACCTTATCCGTAGACAAATCGTTCCAGTATATGATCGATAACCTGGGGCTGCAGGAGGACCAGGACAGCGGGCGCCTCGTGACGGTCCAGCTTCCGTCCCCGTTCCGGTACAGGGATCAGGCGCTGCTCGTCATTCCGCGGGATTTTCCAAGCGTGAAGGGAAGTGTGGGGGACGCCCGGTTCGTCGAAACGCTGGCCCGCTCGCTGGCGGACGCCGCGATCGTGACCCACGGCAGGATGCTGGTGCTGTTCACCTCGTACCGGATGCTGCGCCAGGTATACGAACCGCTGAAAGAAGCCCTGTCGCACAGTGACATCGCCGTGCTCGGGCAGGGTGTGGACAGCGGCAGCCGCACGAAGCTGATCCGGCGGTTTACGGACAGCAGCGCCTCGGTGCTGCTCGGCACGAGCAGCTTCTGGGAAGGCGTGGACATCCCGGGTGAAGCGCTGACGTGTCTGGCCATCGTGCGCCTCCCGTTCCAGCCGCCGAACCATCCGCTGGTGGAAGCGAAGAGCGAGCTGCTGCAGCGCCAGAAGAAGAACCCGTTCATGAAGCTGTCGGTCCCGCAGGCCGTTATCCGCTTCAAGCAGGGCTTCGGGCGGCTGGTCCGCACCGCCCATGACCGGGGCATTGTCATCGTATACGATACGCGCGTTATTGAATCGTATTACGGGAAATACTTCCTGTATTCACTGCCTGGACCGAAAATGGAGCATATGCAGACAGACCAGATGGTTCCGCGCATCTCTGAATGGCTTCATCAGGACGGTGTGTCTTAAATGAGTCCATTTATCAAATAAATATTCAAGCCGTTCAATAGGGGGAACATGCATGAAATCGGAGAAAATATCCGAGGCGGTTGTCCGCAGATTGCCTATATATCTTAGATATCTAAATGAGCTAAACAAGCGGGAGGTGGCCACGGTCTCCTCCCAGGAGCTCGGGCAGAAGCTGGATCTCAACCCGGCGCAGATCCGCAAGGATTTGGCGTATTTCGGGGATTTTGGCCGTAAGGGGATAGGATATGACGTGTCCTATCTCATCGAGAAGATCCGTCAAATTCTGAATTTGGACCAGCAGATCAACGCGGTGCTGGTCGGAGCGGGGAATCTTGGTCAAGCTTTGTCCAACTATAACTTTTACCTGAAGGAAAATATGAAGATCGTGGCCGTGTTCGACGCCAATCCGTCCAAAATCGGCACGCGCATCAACACCTTGACGGTACAGGCCATGGATGAGCTGAAAGAAACGGTACAAAGCAAAAATATCCGGATCGGGATCATTACCGTCCCGGATTTCGAAGCGCAAAATGTCGCCGACCAGCTGATCGCAGCCGGGATCGAGGCGATACTGAATTTTGCGCCGACGATTCTGAAGGCGCCGGCAAGCATCCGGATTCATGCCGCCGATTTTACGACGGATTTGCTCAGCCTGGCTTATTATTTGAACAACGGAAAGGACGACACGGAAGATGACGGACAATTTGAAGAGCTCCAGCAGCCGGAACGCCAATCCTAAATGGGCCATCAAGAACGGCAGCTTTGCCGTTTTGCGGCCGGAACAGCCGGTATTGCACGGCTGGATGGTGATTGAGGGCGACCGCATCACCTATATCGGTGAAGAGGAGCCGCAGATGGAGGAGGGTGTACAGGTCGTCGACGGCACACATTTATTTTTTATGCCGGGACTGATTAATACCCATGGACATACCGCCATGTCGCTGCTGCGCGGTTACGGAGACGACATGGTGCTCCAGGAATGGCTGCAGGAAAAAATGTGGCCGATGGAAGCGAAGTTTACGTCCAGTGACGTGTACTGGGGGACTTCGCTGTCGGTGCTTGAAATGCTGAAGGGCGGTACGACGACGTTCCTCGATATGTACGATCACATGGATCAGGTGGGCAAAGTGGTGGCCGAATCCGGCATGCGCGCTGCCCTGACCCGTGGGGTCATCGGTCTGTGCCCGGAGGATGTGCAGCGGCACAAACTGAACGAAGCCATTCAGTTCGCCAAGGACTGGCACGGGCAGGCGGACGGCCGGATTACGGCGATGATTTCTCCGCATGCGCCGTACACATGCCCTCCCGATTTTATCGAGAAGTTCGTTCAGGCGGCGCATGACTTGGATCTGCCGATGCATACGCATATGTCGGAGACCAAGGCGGAAGTGGAGCAGAACGTGCGCGATTACGGAACACGTCCGGCGGTTCATTTAGAGAAGCTCGGCATGTTCTCACGGCCGACGATTCTGGCGCACGCGGTCCATTTGACGGACGAGGAAATCGACATTTTGGCGAAGCATCACGTGACGGTATCGCACAACCCGGGCAGCAACCTGAAGCTGGCGAGCGGCGTGGCCCGCGTTACCGACATGATGCAGGCAGGCATTACGGTTTCCCTGGGAACCGACAGTGCGGCGAGCAACAACAATTTGGACATGTTTGAAGAAATGCGCCTGGCCGCTTTGATACATAAAGGCGTCTCGGGAGATCCGACGGCGGTTCCCGCGTCGGAAGCGCTGCGAATGGGCACGATCTACGGAGCCCAATCCTTGTTCCTTGAGGGAGTCGGTGCGCTTGAAGCCGGGATGAAGGCGGATTTTATCGCGGTAAATACCGATCAGGCTCATTTCCTGCCGCGTACGGACTTCATTTCCCACGTCATTTATTCGGCCAGCGCCAAGGACGTCGAGCACGTCTGGGTGGACGGGAAGCAGGTCGTGAAGCACGGCAGCTGTCTCACCCTGGATGAGGAACGGATTCGCAGGGAAGCCCAAGCGGCTTTTGAAGGTCTTCTCTCCCGGTAATACCGGGATGATGACCTCACCTTTCAGAAAGGAAGTTCAGGTTGAAGAACAAGAAAAGATGGATCTTTCTCGGCATTGTCGCCCTGCTGCTGATCATTTTCGGCGCTTACCGTTATTTTATTTACGTGCTGCAGGATCAATGGAGCGAAAAGGACACCGCTATTGCCAAAGCGAAGCAGGAAGCCGGAATCGTGTCGGTCACCGATGCCCAAAAATCCGTATGGGACCAGAACAGCATCTACTGGGTCGTGCAAGGAACGAACAAGACCGGCCAGGAGGTCATGGTCTGGGTGCAGTATACCGATCAGGGCAAACCCAAGGATGGTCAGAATACCGTACATCAAGAGCTTTTAAACAGCGGTATGTCCAGAGAGAAGATGAAGGCCAAGATCAAAAGCTCCATTCCCGGTATTAAAGACATGCGCCTCGTACCGGGTGTCTATAACGGAGAATACGTATGGCAGCTGTTCTACAAAGTGAAAGATCACTATTACTATCAGTTTTACCGGTTCAGCGACGGTGCGGAAATCGGCAGTCCGTTCACGCTGCCCAATCGATGATTATATTTAGCGGCCATAACATGCAGAAAGAACCCCATCCTCAAATGGGGTTCTTTGGCTTACAAAGGATAATATTTAAAATATATTCACACTTTTCCTTCGATTTAGTATATACAATGTGATATACTCTTATTTGTATTGAAGAGATATATATATGACGAACAGCTTGGATTGTACTATAATTAGAGGATAGCGTTTTTCTCTAAAATTCAGAAGCCCGCTTCAGTTTGGAAGGAGATTTCTGCTCTTTATTGAAAAACATGGTATATAGAAATGCGGTCAGATGCGTGTTTTGAACGAGGGAGATATGTTTGTTTTGCGCGAAACGCAAAAACATCCATCGATTTGGTCAGAATTGAAGCATGGTGACCGACCAATGGACTTGAACCGCTAACGAAAATTTTATTTTGTCATCTATTGTTTGCTTTTTTTTTGCTTTACCATTTCGAAAGGGGGACAACAAGTGAAATTGCGTCCATTGCCTATTATTATAACTGTTGTGGTATCGGCTGCTGTGCTGTTTGGCGGCTGGTTCTTCTATCGGCAAACGACCCTGCAGGGTCCGCTGCAAAAAATCGTCAGCAATTATCAGGGCGTGAATAACGCACATTTTAATATTACCCGCGATCAGGTGGATTTGAAACTCGATTTGAAGCCGAATGTTAATTTGGCTGATTTGGCGGGCAAAATCTCCACCGAAGGCAAATCCGTTGTCGGCAGCCGCACGCTGAAATTTGATTTTGTGGATCATTCATCGGACAAGCTGAACCAGTATTGGGATAAAGCGATGTTCTCCGTCGCCGAAGCGATGGAAAACAAGCGTTATACGGAAATTCCGGTCAAGCTGGAGGATTTGGCCAAGGGTACCGGGATTCAGACTAAAGCCGAAATGGATACGAAAAATGTATATATTACGCTGACGGACGGCAGCTCAAGCAAGTTTCTAGTTCTGCCCCGTGATCCCGGCAAGATGGGAGTGTGGGAATAATGCCTAAATTGCTGAAGGAAGTTTTAATCGGATTTGTGCCGGTATTATTCATTTTTCTTGCTTTTGTAGGGGTCAATATCATCCCTCTCATTATCGCCAGCCTGATGATCGGCGGACTGCTGTTTATGACCAACATGAGAGGCGGACTGACGGTCGGTGCAGCTTCGGAACGCAAGCGTAAAAAGGGCGGGCCGAAGAAGCTGACTTTTGAAGAAATCGGGGGCCAGGATAATGCCAAGCAGGAGCTGCGCGAGGCACTGGACTTCCTGATCCGTCACGATGAAATCCAGAAGCTCGGCATTCGCCCGTTAAAAGGGATTCTGCTGACGGGCCCTCCCGGAACAGGGAAGACGCTGATGGCCAAAGCGGCCGCTCATTACACGGATTCGATATTCGTTGCCGCGTCCGGCAGTGAATTCGTGGAAATGTACGTCGGTGTCGGCGCGGGCCGTGTCCGGGATCTGTTCCGCGATGCGAGAAACCGGGCAGCCAAGGAGAACAAGCAGAGCGCGATCATTTTCATCGATGAGATCGACGTCATCGGCGGCAAGCGCGAAGGCGGGCAGCAGCGCGAATACGACCAGACGCTGAACCAGCTGCTGACCGAGATGGACGGCATCTATTCGTCGGACAGCCCGAGAATCCTTTTGATTGCGGCGACCAACCGCAAGGAGATGCTGGACAGTGCACTGCTTCGTCCGGGACGCTTCGACCGCCATATTCAGGTGGACCTGCCTGACAAGAAGGGGCGCAAGCACATCCTGGAGCTGCATGCGAAGAACAAGCCGCTGCACGAGGATGTCAACCTCGATAAAATCGCCGAGGAATCTTACGGCTTCTCCGGCGCCCAGCTCGAGAGCGTCATGAACGAAGCTGCGATCTACACGATGCGCGAAGGTCTGAAAGAGATCGAGCAGCGCCATCTGTCCATGTCCATCGACAAGGTGATGATGGGTGAACGCACCGACCGCGAATCGACGATCGAGGAGAAGAAACGCGTCGCCATCCATGAGCTTGGACATGCCATCATGGCAGAGCTGGTGCGTCCGGGCAGTGTCAGCCAGGTGGCCCTCAGCCCACGCGGCAAGGCGCTCGGTTATGTTCGCCACAATCCGCAATCGGAGCAGTACCTGTACACGAAATCGTTCCTGGAAGAGCAGATCATGATCGCTCTCGGCGGCGCGGCGTCGGAGGAAATTTTCTACGGCGGGCGCAGCACCGGTTCGAGCAACGACTTTGAACAGGCGCTGGACATCGTCAAGACGATGATGAGATCCGGCCTTACGTCACTGGGCATCGTGAACATGGATATGGTGACGACCGAAGAGCTGATGAAGGTGAACAATGAGATTCTGGAAGACCTGATGGGCAGAACCCGCAGCCTTCTGGAGAACCACCGGATTATTTTCGACAAATCTCTGGATATTTTGCTGGCAGAAGAAACGCTGTCCGGCGAACAATTCCGCAAGCTGTTTCATGAGTTTTCACTGCTGCCAGCCTAATGCGCTGGCTCTTTTTTTACTTTTTTTTAATGCTGCGTTATTATTATAAGTTGGGTCGTAAATGTATTTTTCGACAAGAAGGGTACAATAAATATAGAAGACCATGGAAGGTGGAGCAGAAACATGTACTTTAAAAAAATTGGTGTTATCGGCGGGGGGACGATGGGCCAAGGCATAGCCGAAATGCTGGCCGCCAGAGGTCTGGACGTTCTGCTGGTCGAGAAAACGCCGGAGAAACTCGATTATTCGTACAGCATGATCGAAACGAGTCTCGATAAGCAGCTTGAGAAATGGGCGATCACCCAGGCGGAGAAAAAGCTCATTTTGGGCCGGATCCAGAAGGTGGTCCATTTTGCCGAGCTGGGAAGCTGCGATATGGTCATTGAGACCATTTCCGAAGACCTCGAAGCGAAAAAGGAAGTATTTGCCCAGCTGGATCAAGTGTGTCCTAATCATATTATTCTCGCCAGCAATACTTCCACGCTCAGCTTAACGGAGCTTGCGAGCACGACGATGTATCCGGAGCGTGTCATCGGTCTGCACTTTATCCATCCCGTGAGCAAGGTTGATCTCGTGGAAATTATCCGCGGCCTGAAGACGTCCGATTCCACGTTCGGGGAAACGAAGCGTTTTGTGGAGGAAGTCGTGGACAAGAAAGGGATCATGGTCTATGAGTCCCCAGGCTTTGTGACGAGCCGCATGATCTGCCTGATGATTAACGAAGCGCTGCACATCCTGCAGGAAGGCGTCGCTTCCGCGGAAGATATTGACGATGCGATGCGGATCGGCTATTCGTTCCAGCACGGACCGCTTGAAATGGCGGACCGTTTCGGTCTGGATTCGGTTCTGGCTGCACTGGAGCGCATGTTCCGCGAGTTCGGCGAACTGAAGTACCGCCCGTCCATCGTGCTGAAGAAAAATGTTCGTGCCGGGCATTTGGGCGTGAAAACGGGCGTAGGCTTCTTCAAGTATGACAAGGATGGTGACCGCGTGTGAAAATTTTGGTAATCAATGCTGGCAGCTCTTCGCTGAAATACCAGCTGTATGATATGACAGACGAAAGCGTGCTTGCCAAAGGACTCGTTGAACGGATCGGCATGGACTCATCTATCGTTACCCATAAACCTACCGGCCGTCCGGATGTGACCGAAGTCAGCGAAATTCTGGAGCATACGACGGCGATCCGCAAGGTGCTTGCGCTGTTGACGGACAAAGAGAACGGCGTGATCGAATCCGTGGATGAAATCCAGGCGGTCGGCCACCGGGTCGTGCACGGGGGAGAATTCTTCAAGGAATCCGCTCTGGTGGATGCTGAAGCCAAGTCTAAAATCCGCCAGCTGTTCGATCTGGCGCCGCTTCATAATCCGGCTTCCATGCTGGGGATCAAAGCGACAGAGGCGAATATGCCTGAAGTTCCGCAGGTCGTCGTGTTCGATACCGCATTCCATCAGACCATGCCGGAGACGGCTTATCTGTATGCCATTCCGAGAGTGCTGTACAACAAATACAAAGTCAGACGTTACGGTATGCATGGCACTTCCCATGATTTTGTCAGCAAAGCTGCAGCAGACTTCCTGGGCCGGCCGCTGGAAGAGCTGAAAATGATCACCTGCCACATTGGCAACGGGGCCAGCCTGACCGCCGTGGATGGCGGAAAATCGGTTGACACCTCCATGGGCATGACGCCGCTCGAAGGCCTGATGATGGGTACGCGCAGCGGTGACCTGGATCCAGCGATCGTTCCTTACGTGATAAACAAGGAAGAGCTGACGGTCAACGAAGTGAACTCTATGCTGAACAAGCACAGCGGTCTATTGGCCATTTCCGGCATCAGCAGCGACATGCGCGAAATTACTGAAGGGATGGAGAAGGGCGATGCCCATTCCAAGCTGGCCTTTGACATGTACGAATACCGTCTGCGCAAGTACATCGGTTCATACGCAGCCGCGCTGAACGGCGTGGACGTGATTGTCTTTACGGCAGGCGTCGGTGAGAATTCGGTTGTTTTGCGCAAAAAAGTATGCGAAAATTTGACTTACCTGGGCGTGGAATTGGACGAAGAACTGAACGCCGTCCGTTCCGGCGAACCGCGCCGCATTTCTTCCAAGAACTCCAAGGTGGAAGTGCTGGTCGTTCCGACGAACGAGGAGCTGGTGATCGCGCGCGATACCAACCGGATCGTTCAATCCTTGAACGCCTAGGCTCAAGGGATACAGGCAAGTAAAGTTAAGGGAGAGATTGAGGCATGGCCACCAAAAGTGTAATTCGTGACGTAAGCAAGCACGTGGGTGAAACCGTCACGATTGGCAGCTGGATCAACAACAAGCGTTCCAGCGGTAAAATTCAATTTTTGCAGCTGCGCGACGGCACCGGATACATCCAGGGCGTCGTCGTCAAGAGCGAAGTCACCGATAAAGTGTGGGAGGACGCCAAAAGCTTGACGCAGGAGAGCTCCCTGTACGTCACAGGCGTTGTGCGCGAGGAACCGCGCAGCCCGTCCGGCTATGAAATGACCGTCACAGATGTCGAAATCATTCATCTGACGGAGAATTATCCGATTACACCGAAAGAGCATGGCGTCGACTTTCTGATGGATCACCGCCACCTGTGGCTCAGATCGTCCAAGCAGCGGGCGATTCTGGTAATCCGCGCCGAAATTATCCGCGCCGTGCAGGAGTTCTTTGACCAGAACGGCTTTACCCTGGTGGACCCGCCGATCTTGACGCCGACGTCCGCAGAAGGAACCACGAACCTGTTCCATACGAAATATTTCGAGGAGGACGCCTATCTTACGCAAAGCGGTCAGCTGTACATGGAAGCCGCGGCAATGGCCCTCGGAAAGGTGTACTCCTTCGGACCTACCTTCCGTGCCGAGAAGTCCAAAACCCGCCGCCATCTGATCGAGTTCTGGATGATCGAGCCGGAAATGGCATTTACCGATCACGAAGAGAGTCTCCATGTGCAGGAGGAGTTCATTGCGCATGTGGTGCAGTCCGTCGTCAAAAACTGCCGCGCAGAGCTGGAAGCGGTGGGACGCGATGTGTCCAAGCTGGAGAACATCAAGGCGCCATTCCCGCGCATCACGTACGATGAAGCGATCGAATTTTTGCATGGAAAAGGCTTCGATATTCCTTGGGGCGAGGATTTCGGCGCTCCGCATGAAACGGCGATTGCCGAAAACTATGACAAGCCGGTGTTCATTACGCACTATCCGGTCGGCATCAAGGCGTTCTATATGAAGCCGGATCCGAACCGTCCGGACGTAGTGCTGTGCGCCGATATGATCGCTCCCGAGGGATACGGCGAAATTATCGGCGGCTCGCAGCGGATCGACGATCCGCAGCTGCTGGAAGAACGCTTCAAGGAGCATGAGCTGTCCACGGACGCCTACCAATGGTACTTGGACCTGCGTAAATACGGAACTGTGCCGCATTCCGGATTTGGCCTTGGACTCGAACGGACGGTAGCCTGGATTTGCGGTCTGGATCATGTGCGCGAGACGATTCCGTTCCCGCGGACGCTGTACCGCTTGTACCCATAATGCCGGAAGAGGTGGAGCTCATGGACAATGCAGGTTGGAAGACATGGGCCGAGGGAGCATCATCCGGACTCGGGGCAGGCATGGCGGTCATTCCGTATGTGCTGCTTCGCCATTACCGCAAGCTGAAGCTGACGGATAGCGAAGCGATGCTGCTCGTTCACCTGATTGCGTTCAAGCAGGTTGAGCAGAAGGACTTTCCGACGATGGAGGAGCTGGAAGAGGTTACGGGATCTGGCGCCCAATCGATTGCGGAGTCGCTGCAGAAGCTGATGAGGGCAGGGTTTATCGCCATCGATGAGGAGCTGGACGAGCTGCGCGGCATTCAATATGAACGGTACAACTTGTCCGGCCTGTATCATCAGCTGAGCCTGTGCCTGGCGAGCGAGGAGAAGCAGCGTACCCAGGCTGCGAACCGACGGACGAAGAAGGCGGGCAAGCCGGAGACGGACAGCAGCAATATGTTTACCGTGTTTGAAAAGGAATTCGGCCGTCCTCTCTCACCGATGGAATGCGAAACGATATCGGGTTGGATGGACCAGGACCGTTACCCTGAAGAGCTCATCCGCATGGCGCTGAAGGAGGCGGTCTTTGCCGGTAAAGTCCATTTTCGGTACATAGACCGGATCCTGCTGGAATGGAGCCGCAACCGGGTGCGCAGTGCCGAGGACGCCAGAGCCTACACACAGAAGTTCCGCGGCGGCGGCAGAGCCTGACATCAAAGCCGTTGGAAGCGTGCCTTTCCGGTTACTCGGAAGGGTACGCTTTTTTTTGCGTCTGAATAAAAACGGTTAGGCCGCCGTGCGATTGGATGAGGACAGCTGCTGCTTGGAAGCAGTTTGTTTTCCGAGTACATGATCCGATTCGATGGACGTTTCCATATGAAAATAGTGAATTGAGCGGGCAGCGGGGACATGTTCATCAGGCAGGAGTATGGTACAATATCTCATAATGTTCAAGAAGCTGGGCTGTCAGCTTTTTTATACGATAAAGGAGGATATCCATGAAGAACATACTGATTCTTGGCGGTACCCGTTTCTTCGGCAAACGGCTGGTTGAGCGGCTGCTGGAGGATGGGCATGAAGTGACCATCGCAACAAGAGGAAATACGCCGGATCCCTTTGGCGACCGGGTGGAGCGGCTGGTACTGGATCGCGAGAACAAGGAATCTCTGGCTCAGGCCGTGGCGGACGGCAGGATGTGGGAGGTCGTATATGACAACATCTGCTACTCCCCTCAAGCGGCCCAGGATGCCTGCGACGTATTTCAGGGGAAAGTCAAGCGATACATACTTACCTCGTCCCTGTCGGTGTACGAGCCTTCTTCGCACCGGAATCAGGAGAAGGACGTCAACCCGTACATTTATCCGATCACGATGGGAGGCAAGGATGACTTCTCCTATGCAGAAGGTAAGCGGCTCTCCGAGGCTGTTTTTTTCCAAAAGGCAGACTTTCCGGTATGTGCCGTCCGCTTCCCGATCGTCCTAGGGGAGGATGATTACACGGAGCGGCTTGAATTCCATATCCGGCGGGTCCAAAGCGGTACGCCGATCGGCATCCCGAATCTGAGCGCCAAGCTGTCGTTTATCGATTCTGAAGAGGCCGCCTCTTTCTTGAACTGGCTGAGAACCCAGCGCGTCGAAGGGCCGATCAATGCCTGCTCGCAAGGGGATGTCAAACTGTCGGAGATCGTCGGTTGGATCGAAAAGGAGACGGGGCGCAAAGCCATCATCCAGCGGGAGTCGGCGAAAGAAAATGCTTCCCCTTTTGGCGTTCCGGAGTCCTGGACGATGGATACCTCCAAGGCGGAACGGCTGGGGTACGCGTTCAAACCGATCCGCTCGTGGGTTCCGGCTTTAATCAAGCAGCTATCGCAGCAGGAGAATGTTTAAAACGAATTTGCGGCGCTTCAGCTGAACTGGGGCTGCCATGTGCGGCTTCATTCAACAGGCCATTTGAGGACGGCTTCTTCCTTCGGGGAGGGGCTGTTTTTCTTTTGGATGATATTGGCACGCATTTTTTTTGAAAAACATGCAGGGTTAACCGGGAGGACCGGCGTCTATAGATACGGGAAGGAGGAGAGAGTTATTGACGAGGAAGCATTGATCGAGCAAATTCGTGAGGGCGACCAAAGCGCGTTCCGCACGCTCGTGGAGCGTTACGGACAGCATGTGTTCCATACGGCCTACTCGGTGCTGAAAGATGCCAAGGAAGCCGAGGACGCGGCCCAGGAAGCCTTTATACAAGTGTATAAATCTCTCTCCGAATACCGTTCCCAAGGATTCAAGACGTGGTTGACCCGCATTGCTTTACATAAAGCCATCGATGCCAAAAGAAAGCTGGGCAGGCGCAGGGAAGACCAGCTTGCGGATACAGAGCAGCTGAACCAGTGGCCTTCCGGCGAAGCGGATCTGCTGGCCCAGCTGGTCAAGAAGGAGAAGAAAGAGACGCTGGAGCGGAGATTGCATCACCTGCCGCAGCAGCACCGCGAAATTTTAATTCATTTTTATATTCAGGAAAAAAATTACGAGCAGATCGCCAAGGAGCAGGGAATTGCCGTTAAAACGGTGGAATCCAGGCTCTACCGGGCGCGAAGCTGGGTTCGCACCCATTGGAAGGAGGAGGAGTGGAAATGAGTCACAAAGGGCGCTCCAAGCCGGTGACGCAGGACTGGGTGGAGTACATTCAGGGGTCTTGTTCCCCGGAAAAAGCGGCTTCGCTGGAGTCGCTGCTGCTGGAGGACGATTCGGCCCTGGCGGCATACATGCAGGTCATGAATGATATGGGACCGAACCTGCCCGGTCTCGAATCTAAGCAGCGGTTCATCGATAACGTCATGGATGCTCTTCCTTCCGATGATAAGGAAGCGGAGCTCGGAGCAAACGAAAATGGGCGCCGCCGGTGGTACGAGCATCGCATGTTCCATTACGCGGTGGCGGCCTGCATTACGCTTATTTTCCTGTCGGCTGGATGGTTCGACAAGCTGGGCCCGGGAACGCTGCAAAAGGCGGAGCCAAGCGGCCAGCCGACGTATGGTGAAAAGCTCGTTAACGTGACGACAGGCTGGCTGGACCGGCTGAAGCCATAAATAACGGGAATAGATAACCAATCAGAATAAAGGAAGGAACGATGACTTTGTATCCACAACGCAGTAAGATGGCTGCTTTTATTCTCAATTTCATCCCGGGCCTCGGCCACTTTTACATGGGACGGAAGCTGAGAGGGGTGATTTACCCTATGCTGTTTTTTGGAGGTATTTTGTTTGGGGTTATGGTGTCGATCGCACTGGGGGAAGGCGGCATGTTTTTTGCTTTTACCCTGCTGTGTGCGGCCATTCTATGGGGAATCTGCATGCTGGACCTGATCGTGTATCTGGTGCGCATTCCTGCCCAGCAGCCCGGGTATCCGCAGCAGCCTTATCCTCCGCATTGGGAACCGGCGGCGGGCCCTTACCCGGGAGGATATGGCGGACAGGGGCAGCCTGGTTTTCCGGAGAACGGACCTGGTTTTGCCCAGGAAGGCGTGTATCCGCAGCAGCCGTACCCTCCGTATCCACAGCCCAGCCTGGAAAACGAGCGTTTCTTTACGATTCTGCTCTCCTTTATTCCAGGGCTTGGACATCTTCATATGGGATTCATGCAGCGGGGCTTGTCGTTCCTGATCGCCTTTTTCGGCCTGGGGACCGTCATGTTCTTCCTGACCGGCCTGACCAACCATACGTTCTTTATGCTGTTCCTCGGTATCTTGCCGATCATTTGGCTGTACTGCATGTTTGACGCCGTGCAGCTGATCCACCGCAAGCAGGCCGGCGAGCGGATCGAGGACCGCACCTTGTTCGACGAGATGGAGGCCGGCCGTGCGGAAGGACGCCGCAGCAAAGTGCTCGCCACGCTGCTGTCTGCTTTTCCCGGGGCTGGACATATGTACCTCGGCCTGCAAAAAAGAGGTCTGCAGCTAATGGTGATTTTCCTCGGGAGCGTCTACATTCTGGATTTGCTGCGCCTGTCCCTGTTCATGTTCCTCATTCCACTCATCTGGTTTTACGCCTTCTTTGACGGCCTGCAGCAGACGAGCAGATACGGGAGGGAGATCCTCATCGACCGGCCTGTCATTGAAGGCATCAGGCTTCACCAGAAGTGGCTTGGCATCGGTCTGATGGTACTCGGCGTGTATTATATCGCCACGAGCCTGATCATTCCCGAACTTGAAGCACGGTTTCCCGAGTTCCATATCGATTACCGGATTTCGCATTATTTGAAAACAGCCCTCGTGGCCCTGCTGCTGATCGGCGTAGGAATCCGGCTGCTGGCCGGGTCCAAAGCAAGTGGAGCGGGCAGAGGGAGAAGCCACGGGGAGTTTTAAAACGGGGTTTCACTCTAAGAAACGGTTTGCCCTACAATGCAGCCTGACTTGAGTCAGGCTGTTTTTTTATGGGGCTGAGAAGACTGACCTTGCTGAATTGAATTGCGTCCGGGAATCAGGAAATGGTATGATAGCCCATGCTCGATTGTTGTCCTGCGAGAGGGAAAGGAGTGGAATGGATGAAGGTTTGCCGCTTTGACCAAGTGGTCAGAAAAGAAATTGCTGTGCTTGGAAGCCGCGATCTGGTGATGTCCAAAAACCTGATGAGCGAGCATGAATCCTGTCCGCAATTGGGCATGACGATGATTCCCGTGGAAGGTCCGATGCCAGCCCCGGACATGCCTGTAGTGGAGGTGCAGCCGTACTCATGAACCAGTGGGATGCCGATATGCATATCACGGACGCTATGGTCCGTTTACTGATCGAAAGCCAGTTCCCGGAGCTATCCGGTCTTCGGATCAGGCGGATTGGTGAAGGCTGGGACAACGCCGTATATCGGGTGGGAGACAGCTATACGTTCCGTTTTCCAAGAAGAAGCATCGCGGTTGAACTGCTTCGAACCGAAGGGAGGCTGCTGCCGCTCCTGGACGAATACATCACGCTTCCCTATCCAAAACCTTTATTTTACGGACAGGAAAGTGAAGCATATCCAGTTCCGTTTCTGGGCTATACCTATATTCCCGGAACCTTTCCCGTTGGACTGGGCGATGAACAGCGGCGTTTATCGGCCGCATCTTTAGCGCGCTTTCTGCGTAAACTTCATTCGTTCCCGGTTGGAACGGCCAGGGAAGCGGGAGCTTCGGAAGACCACCGGAACTTGACGGACGTGGCTGCACGCAAGGAGAAAATGGTTGGCGTTCTGTCCGGCCTGAAGCCTCATCTGCCGATGGAGGAGTATGATACCGTCCAGGAATATTTAAAACGTGTTACCGTGAAACGGATTACCAGGCAGGAAGTGATGCTTCACGGCGATCTGCACTTTAAAAATATGCTGGCGGACGAGCGTGGACAAATCCGCGGCGTGATCGACTGGGGAGATCTGAATGTCGGCCATCCGGGCTGCGATCTCAATATCGCATACAGCTTTTTGGGGCCGGCAGAGAGGCGGCTGTTCTTCGAACAGTACGGCGAAGTGAATGAGGAATCGCGGCTGCTGGCCAGGCTGATCGGCGTGTTTATTCCGATGCTCCTTTTGGCTCAGGCCGTTCAAATCCAGGATGTCGGAGTGGCGGAAGAGGCGCGGGCCAGTATATGCCGGGCTCTGTCGGGTGATTGAAGAGGCCGCTTAGCAAACGATTTGGAACATTCAAACGAAAATGCCAAGGCAGTAAACATCCGCTTAACCGCCGGGGATTTTGGTCAGCTCAAACCGGCTGCCCCATCTTTGGGTAGTGGCGATGAGGGTACGGTCTCCATTTGAAAAAAAATAGCCGTTCCCTTCATGCTGCTCATAGTTCCACCCCTGCTTCTCCAGCATGGAAATGATGAGCTGACCATTCTGCTGCGAATTGAGCCGGCTGATATACCATGTATTTTTCCCATCCGACAGCAGGATCGCAGGCGTATCGCCGGACCGCATCCCCTGATTCCAGGCCGTCTTTTTGTCGATCCCTTGAAGTGGGAGAGCCGGGTACAAAAGGTGGGTTTGAAGCATGAGCCACAGTATAACGGATAGCAGAACCAGAGCCCCCGACGAACCAATGAACCATTTTTTCAACACTTCATTTTTCCCCTTTGTTTATCAGATGAAGCTAGTATGCTAAAACTTTCTCTATCTTTGATTTCATTATAGCCCGGCTTCCCGATGCCTAGCTAGGCCTACATAAACCAATCAGGCGTTACCAATGCGCTTCTGAAGCGTTCTATACCAAGAGTATGACTTTACAGAACGTTTGAAGGGGGTGCTCTATTGAAAAGTATAATCACCGCTTTTCTACTGAGTGTGTTCATCTTAGCGGGCTGCAGCCAGGAGAGGAATGCATTCAGTTCTCCGCTGTATCAAGGCCGAAGCTTGATGATTGGGGTGATCGGCGATGTTCCGGTGGTGCGGGAGAGTAACGTTACATTGAAGCAAATGACGTTTGATGATTTGGAAAAAGGCACGCCGGAATTATCCGGATATGACGCTGTGTTTATCATGAAAGAGCAGCTGCCAGTTGCTGCATCGCCGCAGCATGCTAAGATCTATAAACTCGCTGGAATTCCGTTCTTTTTCTTCGAATCTTCCAAAATCCTTGCCGCCTATATAGACGCTACGATTTCTTATCAAGATTTCCCGGACACATTATCTGGTTTCTTCGTACTTGGATATGATGGAGGGACAGAGCATCAATTTGGCTCGGGTTTGTACAACGACACAAAAAACGAAACGAATATCCGTAGTGCCTACTCTGATATTTTTAGGCGGATTGAAACCGGGCTTTAGCCGGATATTAAGTATTGATTAAAGAGGAGCAACCTCTTTTGAGCGGAGAGGGTTTGCTCCGGAAGAATACTTCCCAGTCCTATAAATTTGCGTTAGGTTATGTGAAGAAGGGAGAGCAGAATAAAACATTTTCCTTGGTCTTGGACGAACACAATGACC
Source organism: Paenibacillus rhizosphaerae (assembly GCF_014192015.1). GTDB lineage: Bacteria > Bacillota > Bacilli > Paenibacillales > Paenibacillaceae > Paenibacillus_AQ > Paenibacillus_AQ rhizosphaerae. The sequence continues at coordinate 653,631 of NZ_JACHXJ010000002.1, forward strand.
CTTTCGCTAACCTGGAGAACGCCTATACGATCCTATTTAAAACAGTCGAATCGGGGATATAAATCAAAAAAAATCCTTACGCCGCGGCCGGGAAGTTCCGGTACGGAATAAGGATTTTTTGCTCATTTCCTATAGGGACCAGCGGCAAGGCTGCTTCCGCGGTTGCTTAACGACGGCCATCCAGCGTAAGCGGGGCGGCGCTGCTCTGAAGAAGCATGCTGCGGTATAAATATTCGAAAATAAATTCAAACGCCTCCAGATGCTTTTTCGCTTCAAACGCGTTTTTGCCCCAGGCATAAATGCCGTGGTTACGGAGCAGGATTCCCGGTACGGCTGGGTTCAGCACGCCTTCCACGAGTTCGGCAATGCGGGGAATATCCGCATAGTTCGGAAGCACAGGGATGGAAATCGGCGCATTCTCCTCCCAAATGTTGAACGCTTTGATCAACTCGATGCCCTGTGCAGGCACGGCGCCGGCCTCACCAAACCATTCGCTGATCAGGTTGTTGAAGATCGTATGCACATGGAATACGGCACCGCAGCCGGTGAGACGGTATATTTCGCAGTGGATTTGCGTCTCCGCGCTGGGTTTCAACGAGGTTGTTTCCACCGCCCGGCCGCTCTTGTCCACGAACAGAAAGTCTTCTGGCGTCGTCAGCGACTTGTCTTTTCCGCTCGCCGTAATGGCAAAATAAAAGGCCTCCGGGTCAAATTCGCCAACCCGCATCGAAAGATTGCCGCTGGTTCCCGGGAACCAGTTCTTGGCGGCAAACTGCTGTTTGATCAGGCTCAACTCTCCGAGAACCTGCTGCTTATGCTCCAGGCTTATGCCGGCAAAGGTCATGTCTACAGCACTCCTTGTCGTTGTTTCTTCTTCATGTCCTCGATAATATCAAAAAAAGTTTCAAAAGGGACATGGTTCACGCCAAGCTCCGCGCATTTGTCCGTCAAGATGGAGCGGGAGTAGACGAGGTCGGCGATTTTGGCGCCTTCAAAATCGGTCAGACTGTCGCCGATCAGAATCCGCTCATACTCGTCTTCCGGGAACCGGCGCATGACCGTCGTTTTACACATCCCGCAGCCGTTATGGCAGGGGTCCTGGCAAGGGTGCGGCCAGAGAATCTCCATCCGCTCTCCGCTGAAATCGGCGCTGTTGCAGAAAATATGGTCGGACGGAATTCCGAACGGCTCGAGGAGCGGGTCGATAAAAAAGTCCATGCCGCCGCTGGTCACGTAAAAGTCGATATTTTCCTCTTTGGCATAGTCCAGAAATTCACGGAAGCCGTCGCGAATGCCCGCCCGGTTCAAGACATAACCGACAATTTCATCCTTCATCGAGGAAGGCAGCAGGGCGAACATAGCGCCGACGCCTTCGCGCAGGGTGATCTTCTGGCTGACCGTATCTTCCATGAGCGGCTTGTACCCGGCGGGGTCAAAATGCTTCATGATCGCCACAATGTTATCCGACAGCGTGATTGTCCCGTCAAAATCGCAAAAGATTACGCGTTTCTTGGCTGTCATCGTTCGCCTCCCCAGGCGTCTAGGGCGGCCTTCAGCTCAGGATGGCGGTCTTCGGCATACCGGGCGAGCGGAATGGATTGCTGCGCCGCAGCAATCGCCTGCACAAACGCGCGTCCGCCGGCTTCTGTACCCATCGGGTGGCCATGAATGCCGCCGCCTGCGTTCACGACAACGTCGGTTCCGAAATCCCGCAGGATGAGCGGCACGAGTCCCGGGTGAATCCCCGCTGAAGGCACCGGCATGCTGGCCTTCATTGGCAGTTCCCGGCTGATCAGCTCGTCACGGATCGCCATGTTTTCCGCCTTAGGCATCGTCACGGATCCGTAAGGGGAAGGGAAGAGCACCAGATCTGCGCCGGCGAGCCGCATAAGCTGGCCGAGCAGCACCGAGGCTGAGATGCCGTAATGCGGTGACGGGTAGACGGCACCCGCCAAGGCCGGATGCGCGGCGATCGGAACGGTAATCTCCGGATCGCTGCTGAGTTCATGCAGCACGTCGAAGCCGTAGGACAAGACGTTGAACAGCAGCGCGTTCGCGCCGGCGCCGATCGCCTTCTTCGCCTGGCTCTTCAGACTGGACGTCGGTCCGGTCAAGTTGGCCGCATACAGCAGCTTCTTGCCTGTTTCCTTTTGCGCCGCTTCCGCCGCCTTCAGGCATACTTCGACGCGCTTTTCGATCGGCGTCAGCTCGTTCTCGAACAGGATCTCGTCGTCTTTAATCAGGTCGACGCCCCCGAGGGCCTGTTTCAGAAACTGCTCGCGCAGCTCGTCCACATTCAGGCCGATGACGGACTTGAAAATGCTCATCAGGAGCGGACGGTCATGGACGCCGAGAATGTCCCGAATGCCGGTGATACCGAATTTGGGGCCGGGGAATCCCTGCAAGAAATGATCTGAAAAGCCGAGGCGGCTCAGCTTGATTTTGCCGTCCATCGAAATTTTGCCGAAAACGGTGACGAGCAGGGCCGGAATATCCCGGCTGAAGTTAATGTCGGGGTATGCGATGGTCACGTCGGCGTACCGTTCGCCGGGTGCGGCACCCTCCGGCTCGTGAACATCCACCTGGAGCACTTCGCCAAGATGCTTCTGCATCGATTCCCGCTTCGCTTGGGGAAGCTCGGTCCAGCTGCCGACGGTCATGCCGACGGCGATCGATTCGGCCTTTTTACGAAAATCAGCCTTGTCGTCATACAGCCGGTACGTGGCCGTGCAGCGGCTCATGAAATTCCCTCCTTCAGCGCGGCCCCCATTTCGCGGGATCGTTCCGCGCAGCGGTTCACGGCCGCAATGACCGTCTCGAAGAAATCGCCTTTATCAAGCGTCTCCAGTGCCGCCTGCGTGGAGCCGTTCGGCGAAGTCACCTTCGCCCGGAGGGCGGCAGGCTCCTCGCCGGTCTGCTGCACCATCCGTGCCGCGCCGAGAACCGTCTGCACGGTAAGCTCCTTGCACTGCTGCGGCGTCAGTCCGCCGCGGATGCCGGCAGCCATCATCGCTTCCATCATGTAATAGATATAAGCGGGGCCGCTGCCGGAGATGCCGGTCAGAATTTCCAGCTTGTCTTCCTCCACAACCGTTACCGTACCGACGGCCTGGAACAGCGTCATGACCGTCTGGCGGTCCTGGTCGTTGATTTCCTTGGAGAAGGAGACGCCGGTCGCGCCGAGGCCGATGGAACTGGAAGTGTTCGGCATCGTCCGGGCGACGGGCTGCTTGCGTCCGAGCAGATCCTGGATCGTGCGGATTGTCAGACCTGCGATAACGGATATGATCAGCGTGTTATCGGAGAGCAGCGGACCGAGTTTGCGCAGCACGTTAGCCGCATCCTTCGGTTTGATGGCGAGCACAATAATCGGAGATTCACGCAAAATTTCCTCGGTTTCCGCCGGGGCGTTGTTTGTTTTGACATTGTAACGGTGCTTAAGCTCTTCAAGCCGCCCCGAGTTGGAGCGGTTCAGCATGGTCAGGCTTCCGGCATTGACGACCGATCTTCCGATCAATCCTCTGACAATGGCTTCCGCCATCGCTCCGGCACCGTAAAATGTAATGGGCTGGGCAATCATGGCCTGTTGTTGACTCATTATAATTCCTCCTTGCGCGGCAGACCGGGGGTTAGAGCCCCGGTATTACCCGCGAATTTGTCCATTTCCATGGATGATGTATTTCGTGGAAGTCAGAGCCGGCAGGCCCATCGGGCCGCGGGCGTGCAGCTTTTGCGTGCTGATGCCGATCTCCGCACCGAATCCGAATTCGAAGCCGTCCGTAAAGCGGGTGGATGCGTTATGGTAAACGGCGGCAGCGTCCACTTCCTGCAGGAAACGTTCGGCATGGCGCTGATCAGCGGTAACGATGCATTCGGAATGCTTGGTACCGTAAGCAGCAATGTGCTGCATGGCCTCATCTATCGATTCTACAATTTTTACGTTCAAAATGTAATCATTGTACTCTGTTGCATAATCTTCCTCTGTGACCGGGAGAGCCCAGTCCACGATTCTGCGGGTTTCTTCGTCGCCGCGCAGTTCCACGCCGGCTTCCTTCAATTTACCGGCCAGCGCCACGAGATGTTCCCGGGCAAACGCCTGGTGCACGATCAGCGTCTCCATCGAATTGCAGACTGAGGGACGCTGCACCTTGGCGTTGATCGAAATCGCCTCGGCCATATCGAGATCAGCCGTCTCATCCAGATACGTATGGCAGATGCCGGCGCCCGTTTCGATGACCGGCACCGTGGCGTTTTCCACTACAGTGCGTATCAGCGAGCTGCCTCCGCGCGGAATGACAACGTCGAGCAGGCCGTTTAGCTTGAGCATCTCGTCGACCGAGGAACGGTTCGGATCCTCGATCAGCTGCAGGGCCTCCGGCGGAATGGCGGTGGTGGCCAGGGCGCCGTGGAGTACCTCGACGATTTTGCGGTTGGAGGAGAGGGCGGAGGAACCGCCCCGCAGCACCACGGCGTTGCCCGTCTTCAGGCACAGGCCGGCGGCGTCGACGGTCACGTTCGGACGCGCTTCGTAAATGATGCCGATAACGCCAAGCGGTACGCGCAATTTACGGATGCGGAGCCCGTTCGGCCGCTCGATATTCTCCAGCTCGTCGCCGACCGGATCGGGGAGCTGGACGATTTGCTCGAGCCCGGCGGCGATGGCGTCGATCCGCTGCGCATTAAGCGCCAGGCGGTCAAGCAGCGAGGATGAGGTTCCCTGCTGACGGCCGCGCTCCAGATCCTCGGCGTTGGCCACGATAATTTCATCCTGCTTCTGGCGCAGCGCCTCGGCCATGCGAAGCAGCGCCTGATTTTTGTCGTCGCTGCTCAGCCGGTTTAATACGGCGGCGGCAGCGCCGGCGCGTTCTGCTTTTGATCTTACTTCACTCATATCATAAAGGCCTCCTTGTTCTTATTATGTGAGTAACCTATTTTAAGGTAATCCACTCATCCCTATGAATCACTTCCAGCCGGTGAACGGTATCCAGCGTCCGGATCACATCAGCGCTGCCCTTGCCCTGGATCCGTCTGAGCTGCTCATCGTCATAATTGACGATGCCGCGGCCGCAGACCGTCCCTTCCAGGTTCAGCACTTCGACGACGTCGCCGGCATGAAACTGGCCTTCGACCTGCTTCACGCCAACGGGGAGGAGACTGTGGCCGCCATGAACGAGCGCTTCTTCCGCCCCCCGGTCCACATACAAGGTGCCGAGAGGGGTGGACATGAACCCGAGCCACTGTTTTTTCATTGGCAGGGAATGCAGCTCGGTGTCAAAGTAGGTTCCTTTGCCGCGGCCTTCCATGGCACTTCGAAGATCGCCGTTCTCGGTCACGCGGCCCACAAAGACCGGCACGCCGCCGCGGGTAGCGATTTTGGCGGCGTCTACCTTGGAACGCATACCGCCCGTACCGACGGATGAACCGGCGCCGCCGGCAATGGAGTAAATCTCCTCGGTAATTTCCCCGACGTGGTCAAACCGGATCGCATTCGGGTTATTCCTTGGATCGGCCGTATAAAGACCGTCCGTATCGGTCAGGATCAGCAGGTGCTGGGCCTTGACCAAGTTGGCGACAAGCGCTGACAGCGTGTCGTTGTCGCCGAATTTCAGCTCATCGACAGAAACGGTATCGTTCTCATTGAATATGGGGACCGCCCCCTGCTTCAGCAGCTCCTCGACGGTCATGCTGGCATTGTTCATACGCTTTCGGCTGCAAAAGTCGGTACGGGTAAGCAGGATTTGCGCGGCGGTGATGCCGTGCGAGGCGAATGCTTCCTGGTACGCCTGCATGAGCAGCGCCTGGCCGACGGAGGCTGCGGCCTGCTTTTCGTGCAGAAGCTTGGGCCGGAAGCTGTAGCCGATCGTCCGGAACCCGGCCGCAACGGCTCCGGAGGTCACGAGCAGCACTTCGCATCCTGCTTTTTTGAGGGCTGAAATTTCGCCTGCAAAGAAGGCGACCGCATCGCGGTTCAGTCCGCCTTCAACGCTTGTGAGCGAGCTGCTGCCGATTTTGACGACGACTCGAGATGGCATATGATATCACATTCCTTTTCTAATATAAGACTGCGCTATTTTCCTCATAAAAACATCTTGAAACAACAAAAAAACTTTCGTCCTTTGGAGCAAAGGACGAAAGTTTATACTTCCGCGGTACCACCTTTATTGATGAATGAATCATCCGGCTTTGGGCCCTGTAACAGAAGGCACTGTCCCGCACATAGGCAGGCCGCTCAGGGGTAGGTTTCGGAAGGGCTCGCGGTAAATTCTTTCAGCCGGTGGAATTTACTCTCTGGGCGCGAGTGGTCGTTCTTACTGGTCCCGTCAACGCGTTTCATTATGTTACTGCATGCTTTCTCTGGTTCATCCGCTTTATTTTCACCTAGAATACCACGAAGCGGCGGTCTTTGCAAAAGGTTATACGAACAGATTCAGCCGTCCGATCCGCTCGGCTGCTTCCTGCAGCCTCTCCTCGGACGTCAGCAGCCCGACGCGGACGTAACCTTCGCCATGCCGGCCGAAACCGATGCCGGGAGCAACGGCCACCTTGGCTTCATTCAGCAGGAGGTCGGCAAACGACTCCGACGTAAAGCCTTTGGGCACGGGCAGCCAGCTGAAGAAGGAACCGCCCGGTTTCTCCGCCGCCCAGCCGATGCGGCCGAGAACATCGAAAAAGGCGTTGCGCCGCGATTCATACCGCTGCACGAGCTCCTGTACGCAGTCCTGGGAGGAGGTGAGCGCCGCAGCCGCCGCGGCTTGGATGCCGCCGAACAGGCTGACATAGATATGATCCTGCAGGTTGTTGATGAGCGAAATCACGTCCCGGTTGCCCAGCGCAAATCCGACGCGCCAACCGGCCATGTTGTACGTTTTGGACAAGGTGTAGAATTCGATGCCGACCTCCTTGGCCCCCGGTGCCTGCAGGAAGCTGACGGGGCGTTCGCCGTCAAAGCCGATGGCGCCGTAAGCAAAATCGCTCGCGACGACGATCCCGTTCTCTCTGGCGAAGCGGACCGTATCCTCGTAGAAGGTTAGCGGGGCGACGGCTGATGTCGGATTGTTCGGATAGTTCAGGAACATCAGCTTGGCGCGTGCCCGGTCCGCCGGGCTGATTCGGCTGTAATCCGGCAGGAAGGCATTGTCCGGCAGCAGCGGCATAAATGCCATTTCGGCTTTGGCCAGCGCAACGCCGGACCAGTAATCGGGGTATCCCGGATCCGGAACGAGGCACAGATCACCCGGATTGAGCAAAATCTGCGGGAGCTGCACCAGTCCTGTTTTTCCGCCGAACAAAATGGCAACCTCTTGCTCGGGGTCAAGCTCCACGCCATAGTCTTCGAGATAGCGCTTCGCGATTGCTTCCTTTAAAAAGGCATAGCCTGTGAACGGCGAATATTTATGATAGAGCGGGTTGGCTGCCGCTTCCTGCAGCGCGGACACGATGTGTCCCGGCGTCGGTGTATCCGGATTGCCTTGCCCCAGATTGATGACGTCATGCCCCGCCGCGATTTCCCGGTTCACCTTCTGGACGAGGGTGGCGAAAAACTGGGTCGGCAGCTGAGTCATCACCTCGGCGGGTACGATGGGAAAAGCGGATGTCAGACGTGCGTTGTCCTCTGATGAATGCATATCAAATCACTCCGGTCTAGACTTGAGAATAATATGTTTAAATCTATCACGATTTATCCGGGCTGTATAGAGGGAAATGACAGCTTGCACGCGGAATGGGCAGGGACTATTATGGTATACAAATGAGATTTGCGGATCAAATCGTTCGCGTCTTGATCCAGGGGAGGAACCAATCATGCCTTTAACTGAGCACGCGGCGCTGCGGGCCGCTTTGATACAGGCCGATATTCAAATCGGCCGGCCGGAGGCGAACCGCAGCCATATGGAAGATCTGATGGAGCGGGCGGTGTCTGCCGATCCGAAGCCGGACCTGCTGGTGCTGCCGGAAATGTGGAATACAGGATACGCGCTGGAGCAGATCCAGGAGCTCGCGGATCCGGATGGCAGGGAGAGCCGGGAATGGTTATCAGCTTTTGCCAAGCGGCACGGAGTGACGATCGTTGGCGGCTCCATCGCGGAGAAAAAGGACGGCGGCATCTACAACACGATGTACGTTTTTAACGAACAAGGTGACACTACGGCCCAATATTCCAAGATTCACCTGTTCCGGTTGATGGACGAGGAGAAGCATCTTGAGGCGGGCGGCGAAATCGTCAGCTTTGCCCTGCGTGAGGGCTTTCAAGCCGGGGCTTCGATCTGCTACGACATCCGTTTTCCGGAGCTGGCCCGCACCCAGGCCCTGAATGGCGTAAAAGTACTGATCGTGCCGGCCGAATGGCCGCATCCGCGACTGCACCACTGGCGCACACTGCTGATGGCCCGGGCGATCGAAAACCAGATGTATGTCATCGCTTGCAATCGCGTTGGCGTGAGCGGAACCACCGAGTTCTTCGGCCATTCGCTCATCATCGACCCCTGGGGCGAGATTGTGGCCGAAGGCGGCGATGGCGAAGAGATCGTGACCGGTGAACTGGATCTTGGGCTGGTCGATGAAGTGAGGGGCCGGATTCCGGTGTTCGAGGACCGGCGCCCCGATATTTACCGTAAATTGTAAACCGCACACCGCTAAAGCACAACGCACAACGCACACAAAAAAGTCCGGGCTCTCCGCCCGGACTTTTACACGTTTTTTTAAACCAGATCATTCAGCGTATCCTTGAACGTTTCAATAAAAGCCTCGGCCGCTTTGGACAAATACCGTCCGCGCCGGTATGCGACCACAAGCGTCCGGCTCGGCACCGGCTCGGCAAGGGGAAGGTATACCGGCACGAATTCGCTTCGCGGCGCGCGCGCGATAAACCGCGGCACCAGCGTGATGCCCATGCCCGTGGCAACGAGCGACTGGATCGTCTCCATGTTGTTGCTCTCAAAGACGACCTTGGGCTCGAAGCCGGCCTGCTGGCACAGATCAAAGGTTATTTTGCGGAAACCCTGCCCCTTTTTGAGCACGATAAACGATTCTTCGCTCAGCTCATCGATCCGTACGGGAACCGGCTTCCCGCCTTTGGCTCTGGCCGCAAGCGCATGCGATTCCGGTACGGCAAGATCGATCTTTTCTTCGCCGATCACCTCGTATGTCAGCGAAGGCTCCTGCAGCGGCAGGGAGAGCAAGCTGAGGTCCGATTTGCCTCCGGCCGTCAGCTTCTCCAGGTTCATGGAAGAGTCCTCCAGCAGGGTGATTTCGATGTCAGGGTACTGGCGTTTGAATGTGGGAAGCACATGCGGCAGCAAGTGCGCGCCTGTAATCGGCATGCTGCCGATGACCACCTTTCCGCTCTTCAGCTGGGAGATATCAGCCATTTCCTGGCGCAGCAGCTCTACGGCGTCCATAATTTTTTGGGCCTGCTCCATGAAGGAAGCCCCGGCATGGGTCAGTTCCACTGTGCTGGTATTGCGCTGGAACAGCAGCACCCCGAGCTCTTTCTCCAGCTTGGACAGCTGTTGGCTCAAGGAGGGCTGGGCGATGTGCAGCTTCTCGGCGGCTCGGGAGAAATTCCGCTCCTGGGCGATTTGGAGTGCGTATTGTAGCTGTCTAAATTCCATGAGACACCTTCCTTTGCTTTCTATAAATTAGCGGATGAAACGCGCTTTGCTTGATAGTTAATTCCTATTACTTTTATAGATATTATATCTTGGATCAATTAAGCTGCAAATGCTATATTTATTGTAATTCAAGAGGCTGCCGGGCCGGATTGCCTTGTGTCCGGCGTCTCTTCCAAGGATCGAAACCATGAAGAGGTGACAGTGATGAGTAAAAGAACGATGTTTGAGAAAATCTGGGATAACCACGTGATTCATCAGGAAGAAGGCAAGCCGAGCATTTTGTACATCGATTTGCACCTCGTCCACGAGGTAACGTCCCCGCAAGCCTTCGAGGGCCTGCGCCTGAGCGGCCGCAAGGTACGCCGTCCGGAGCTGACGTTCGCAACGATGGACCATAACGTACCGACAAAGGACCGCTTTAACATTAAGGACCCGATCTCCAAGCAGCAGATCGATACGCTGTCGCAGAACTGCCGCGACTTTGGCGTCACCCTCTTTGATCTGGATACGATTGATCAAGGGGTCGTGCACGTTATGGGACCGGAACTCGGGTTGACCCATCCGGGCAAAACGATTGTCTGCGGCGACAGCCACACCTCGACTCACGGCGCATTCGGCGCTCTGGCGTTTGGGATCGGCACAAGCGAAGTGGAACACGTGCTGGCTACCCAATGCTTGCAGCAGGCCAAAGCAAAGACGATGGAAGTGCGCTTCGTCGGCAAGCGCAATCCCGGCGTAACGGCGAAAGACATGATCCTCGGCGTCATCGCCAAGTACGGCACGGATTTTGCTACAGGCTATGTCATTGAGTACACGGGCGAAGCGATTCGCGAGCTGTCGATGGAAGAGCGGATGACCGTCTGCAACATGTCGATCGAAGGCGGTGCGAGAGCGGGCATGATCGCTCCGGATGAAACGACGTTCGAATATTTGCGCGGACGCCAATACGTGCCGCAAGGCAGCGATTTTGACCAAACGGTGGAGCAGTGGAAGCAGCTCGTCACTGACGAAGGCGCAGCTTACGACCGTGTGGTGGAGTTCGACGTGGAAACACTGATCCCGCAAGTGACCTGGGGAACGAGCCCGGGTATGGGCACGGACATTACGTCTCGTGTGCCGGTGCCGGCGGAACTGCCGACCGAAAACGAACGCAAAGCGGCTGAGAAAGCGATTGAATATATGGGCTTGACTCCAGGGACACCGATGTCGGAAATCGAAATCGACTACGTATTTATCGGTTCCTGCACCAACGGCCGGATCGAGGACCTGCGTGCCGCCGCCCAGGTTGCCAAGGGCCACAAGGTATCCGAACGGGTAACGGCGATCGTTGTTCCGGGCTCGGGACGCGTCAAGATCCAGGCGGAGAAGGAAGGACTGGACCAAATTTTCACCGAAGCGGGCTTCGAATGGCGCGATGCCGGATGCAGCATGTGCCTGGCGATGAACCCGGACGTTCTCCAACCGGGACAGCGCTGCGCATCGACGTCCAACCGTAACTTCGAAGGTCGTCAGGGCCGCGGCGGACGCACGCATCTCGTATCCCCGGCAATGGCTGCGGCAGCAGCGATCAAGGGTCGGTTCACGGATGTCCGTGATTGGAACTTCAAAACGGAAGCGGTCAGCAGCTAAGGAGGAGAATAAACATGGAAGCTTTTACGAAATTAACAGGTCTCGTCGCTCCGGTAGACCGGGTGAACGTGGATACGGATGCCATTATTCCTAAACAATTTTTGAAGCGGATCGAGCGCACCGGTTTCGGACAATTTCTGTTCTATGAATGGAGATTCGATGAGCAGGGCAACGACATCCCGCAATTTTCGCTGAACCAGCCGCGCTATAAAGGCGCTTCGGTCCTGATTTCCAGAGCCAACTTCGGCTGCGGATCTTCCCGTGAGCATGCGCCATGGGCGATCATGGACTACGGGTTCAAATGCATCATTGCTCCGTCGTTCGCAGACATTTTCTACAACAACTGCTTTAAGAACGGCATTCTGCCGATCAAGCTGTCTGAAGAGCAGGTGGAAGATCTGTTCCAGCGTACGGCAGCGAATGAAGGCTACGAGCTGAACGTTGATTTGGAAAACAAAACGATCACGGATGCCCAAGGTCTGCATATCGATTTCGAACTGGATGAGCACCGCCGTCAGTTCCTGCTGCAAGGCCTGGACGATATCGGCCTGACCCTTCAACATGAAGACGCCATCGCCGCCTATGAGCAAAAGCGCGGGGCTCGCTTGTTCGCGTAACTTAGCCAGCCGGATGGGCCCTGCCCTTCATTATAAGCTCCCATGCTCCGATAAGGAGTATGGGGGCTTTTTTTGCTGGAACCAGTGGTATACCCAGAGGAGTAGAAGTAGTCATGGGAGGTCGATATTTGGATAAATTGGGGAATGAAACAGGTAAAAACTTGTAAAATCAAGCAGGAATATAAGCTTAGCACACAGAAATTGTTATACATCAAACACCGTTAATGTTTTTTTTATACATAAATTCTGCCGGCTTTGTCACGAGCAGCAGCAAAAAATCAGTTTGTCAGAGGTGGAACATGAAGAAATTCGGCTTTTTACTGTTTTTATTGATGTTCGCCTTTATTGTCGGCGCCCAGGCGCCGTCGGTATCGGCGGCAAGCGGCACGGAGATCGTGCTGGACGGCAAGCAACTGGACATGCCAGTGGATGCAGGCGTTGTCAACGTGAACGGGAGCATCATGGTTCCCTTCCGCGTGGTCGGTGAAAATCTTGGATTTGCCGTAGATTGGGAGCAGAAGTCGCAGAAGGTCACGATTGAGAAAGGCAGCACCAAGATGCTGCTTGTCGTGAAGCAGAAATCGGCAACCGTTAACGGCAAAAAGGTGAGCCTGGATCAGCCGCCGCTCCTGCAGAAGGGCAGCGTCGTTGTGCCGATCCGGTTCGTGAGCGAGCAAATGGGGCTTGCGGTCAGTTGGGATGGCGTTAATAAAACCGTGTATCTGGCGACGGATGCAACGAATCCTTCGGGATCCGATCCGGGAACAGGTGCAGGCAGCGGAGGCACGATACCGGTTCCCGATACGGGGAGCGGCAATTCCAACAACACCGCTCCGGCAGGCAGCTCTGAAGGATCCGGCATGACCGGTCAGGAGGGGATTGCCGAGCTGACAGGCATCAGCTTTAGCGACAACCGGTTGATGATCGCTACCTCCGGCAACGGCGATGTGGTGCCGAAAGTGTTTACGATGAAGGATCCGGACCGCATCGTCGTGGATCTGCCGCAGACCCAATTCTCGTCAGCGCTGGGCGATACGCTGAACCTGAACGCCGACGCCCAAGGCAAACTGGACGTCAGCGGGTATCCCGACGTTTCCGGAATCCGGTATTCGTTGTTCAGCAGCAGCCCGTCTACCGTTCGGATCGTGATTGATTTGAACTATGCCAAAAATTATGCCGCTTACCCGGACCCGTCCGGAAGCGGAATGTTTATCGTCGATTTGAATTTAGCTTCGGAGACGCCGTCGGTTCCGGTCGGAGGCAGCGGGAAGAAGGTCGTCGTGATTGATGCCGGCCATGGGGCCAAGGATCCCGGGACGATCGGTTATTCGAAAACGAAGGAGAAGGACTTCAACTTGGCGGTTGCCCTGAAAGTCGGACAGCTTCTCGGGAATGAGTCCAACATCGATTTTGTTCTGACGAGAAGCGATGACACTTTCCTCGAGCTGAAGGACCGTGTTAAAATAGCCAACGATCTGAATGCCGACGTGTTTGTATCCATCCATGCGAACAGCGCGGGCTCGTCCGCGGCGAGCGGCAGCGAAACGTATTATCAGCGTGATGCGAGCAAATCACTGGCAAACGTGCTGCACAAGTATTTGGTTCAGGCTACGGGCCTGGCGGACCGGGGAGTGAAATACGGAAACTTCCACGTTATTCGGGAGACCAAAATGCCGGCTGTTCTCTTGGAGGCTGGATATCTAAGCAATCCGAAGGATGAGGCAACCTTGTTCTCCGAAGACGTCCAGCAGGCCGTCGCGCAGGGGATCGTGAACGGCATCAAGGAATATTTGGGATTGTAGGATCCGGAACTTGGCTGAAAGGAGTGTTATGGTGAATAAAAAAATATGGTGCGCAGTTCTTCTGTCCGCCGTGATGATTGTGGGAGCAGGCTGCGGTCAGAAAGCGAAGACGGCTCCGCCTCCGCCGGCGAGCGCTTCCGAACCGAGCTCGTTTCAAGCGGACGACAGCACGTCGCCGCCGGACGCGGAAAGCACTCCGCCGGATGACAGTACGACAGGCAGCGCTTCGGGCAACGACAGCGGTGGAGATACTGGGGAAACAAAGGGAGAAGCGGGCGGTCAGGCAGTTCAGGATCAACCCAGCGTTCAGAAATTGACTATTGATGTATTTTACACCGACCCGCAGGAAATGGAGCTGAAAAAGGCTCAGAAGGAGATCAGCTTCGAATCGGATATCGAGAAGTACGTGCACGCGTTTAAGGCGCTTCAAGACAGCGGCAGCAGCGACCTCGTTCCGCTGTGGGGTAAAATCGAACTGACCAAAATGTCAGTGGACCCGCAGGATGCAGGTCTCCTGCATATGGACATTCATATTCCGGACGAAGCCCGGCTGGGGTCGGGCGGGGAACAATTTGCCCTCGACTCGCTCAAGCAAACGATGTTTCAATTCGACGAAATCAAAGCGATCGACCTCCTCGTCGACGGCCAAGCCGTGGAGAGCCTGATGGGCCATATGGACCTCGACCATCCGATCAAGAGAGGCGAATAAGGCCTCACTTCAATCCATGAACGAATAAGCATGCCGATTCCTAACGGGAGTCGGCATGTTTTTTTGAGAAACCGTGCTTTTCAGCAGGGGTGTTTGAATCATGGATACATAAAATCCCGGTTTTGTCCATCCAAAGTCATAGTAAAACTTTTGCATATAGAGGAATATATTCGCAACTTTTCAAGGGGGCTCGCGTCTAATAAATGTCTGGTGATGTCGAAGATGCCTAAGCCGAAACGTCAAAAAGTAGTTGAAAAATTTGAGAATGGTAGGGGTGAATAATGAAGAAGTTTGGTTTTTTGTTAGCGTTTATTTTTGTCTTCATTTTGGCGTTTCCTCATAATGGACAGGCTGCGGCAGGGAGCACAAAGATTTTTTTGAATGACAATGAGCTGAAGCTTACAGGTAATGCAGTGGTTGAAAATGTGAAGGGCAATACGATGATCCCATTTCGTGTGGTCGGAGAGAGTCTGGGATTTGATGTCACATGGGAGCAGAAGACCGGCACGGTAACCATACAAAAGGACTCGACAGTCATAAAGCTTGTTGTTAATCAAAAGAATGCTACGGTTAACGGCAGTAAGGTTGCACTTCATATCGCGCCGATTCTGCGCACCGACACGGTCATCGTCCCGCTTCGCTTTGTGAGTGAGCAAATGGGACTGACCGTCAGCTGGGATAATGTGAAGAAAGCGGTATATTTAATTACCCCGGATTCGAACTCCGGAAACAGCGGAAATGCCGGCACCGGTGCAGGCAATGGCGGCTCGACCGTACCTGGCAGCGGAAGCGGCGACAACGACAGCAGCGTCGGGCTGGTGAATGGACTCAGCTTTAGCGACAACCGGCTGCTGATCGCAACCAGCGGATCGGTCAAGGCCAGCAGTTTTAAAATGACAGGTCCCGACCGGGTCGTCATCGATCTGACGAACGCGAAGTTTTCGGATCAATTCAGCGGTTCTTCTCCGCTGGACAGCAATTATAACGGCTCAATCAGCGTCAGCGGCTATCCGGATGTTTCCAAGATCCGTTACTCGCTGTATAACGATAATCCTTCCACAGTACGCGTGGTCATTGATCTGAATTATGCGAAAAATTATAAGCTGACCAATGAAAACGGGATGTATATCATCGACTTGAACACATCAGACAGCGGCACTCCTTCCACACCAGTTGGCGGAGGCGGCAAAAAGATCGTCGTCATTGATGCGGGCCATGGCGATCAGGATCCAGGCGCATCAGGCGTTTCCGGCAAAAAGGAAAAAGCGTTTAACCTGGCGGTTGCCCTTAAAGTAGGGGCTCTGCTCAAAAATGATCCAAACATCGATGTCGTTCTTACCCGCAGCGACGATACGTTCCTGGAGCTGAGCGAACGGGTGAAGATCGCTAACGATTTGAAGGCGGATGTGTTTATTTCCATCCATGCGAACAGTGCAGGTTCCTCCGTGGCAACGGGAAGTGAAACTTATTATCAGCGGGATGCCAGCAAGGCGCTGGCCAACGTGATGCATAAATACCTGGTACAAGCCACTGGACTGAAGGACCGCGGCGTCCGCTACGGCAATTTCCACGTCATCCGCGAAACGAAGATGCCGGCCGTGCTGTTGGAAGTCGGTTATCTGAGCAACAAAAACGATGAGGCCGCGCTCTTCTCGGAGAGCTTCCAGCAGCGGGTTGCCAAAGGCATCGTCAGCGGGATTAAAGAGTATTTGGGTGTGAACTAATGATGAGTCGCAGGAAAAAGGAGGCGGGAAGTCAATGAATAAAAAAGTTTGGTGTGCAGGAGTTCTGGCTCTGGCGTTGGTTGCTTTGGCAGGCTGCGGCCAGAAGCCGACCGCCGCACCAGATCAGCAGCAGGAGACGGCCTCCGATCAGCAGGTGACTGGCAGCGGCGGAGATGCGGCAGCCGGAGAAACAGGAACTGAAGGCACCGATAGTGCCGTGAGTTCCGGCAGCGGGCAGGACCAAAGTTCAGACCAAGGACAAGCCCCATCCGGTTCGCAAGGGCAGGGTCAAGAGGCGGCTGGCCAGGGCCAATCCACGTCCTCGCAAACGACCGATTCGACCCAAAAAAGCCTGAATATCGACGTCTATTATACAGACCCTGAGGAACTGGATTTGCACAAAGCCCAGAAGGAAATCAGCTTCAGCAGCGACGATGAAAAGTATAAGAAGGCATTCGAAGCGCTGCAGGCCAGCGACAAATCCGACCTCGTTCCTCTGTGGGGCAAGGTGGAACTCAAATCGCTGAGCATGAAGGACGGCCAGCTTACAATGGACATTCATCTGCCGGATGAGGCCCGTCTTGGTGCAGGGGGCGAGCAGTTCGCCCTGGATGCGCTCGGCAACACCCTGTTCCAGTTTGACGAAGTAAAGTCGATCGAGCTGCTGGTTGACGGCGCCAAGGTGGAAAGCCTGATGGGGCATGTCGATTTGGAGCATCCAATGACAAGACACTGATTTTTTTGGGGAAATTCAGGAAAAAAAGCAGGAGCTCGGCTCCTGGATGTCGAATTATATACAGCTAGAGAATGGCTGATAGTAACGAACTAAAGTCGGAGCGCCGCGCATCCTTTGCGGGAGCTATTATTCCCGGGGAACGGGCGCATCCGCTTTAGTTCTTTCTATTTATTTCAGAGAGGGGCACTATCATGGTTCATAAACGCAGCAATCATTCCTTACCTTCTAAAAAAGTCGTCTCCGCCGTACTGGTCGGTATGATGGCATTGAGCTCGGGAACAGCGGTATTCGCGGATACCCAGACGACGACTGGAGCGAGCGTAACAGCAGCCTCCGTTGGCCAATTCAGTGATGTCAAGAGCGGATTTTGGGCTGAGAAGCATATATACAAGCTTGCTGCCCAAGGCATTATCCTCGGCGATAAAGGCCTGTTCCGTCCAAACGATTATGTGACCCAGCAGGAAGCCGTAACGATGGCGATCCGCTTTGCCGGGCTTCAGAACAAGCTGAGCACGGACACGGCCGTTGCGCTGCCTGAGAATGTGGTCGTAAATAATTACTTCAAGCCATACGTTGCACTGGCTTTCCAGCAAAGCCTGCTGAACAAGACGTCCGAAAGCGCGGCCACCGGTCAAAAGGGAACCTGGGGCGAGCGGAAGGCGAGCCGGGAATGGATCACCGAAGTGCTGGTACGCGCCCTGGGCAAGGAAAGCGAAGCTTCCGCCGCGGCCTCAAAGGCCACGACGTTTGCCGATAACAGCAAGATTTCTGCTTCAAAACGCGGCTTTGTGAACGTTGCGCTGGAGCTGGGCTTGACGAACGGTGTGGATGGGAACCGCTTTGATCCGCAAGGATCGGTTACGCGCGCCCAGCTGGCGACCTTTTTCAGCCGGGCCGAAGCCCACAACAACATTAAGTACGACAACTCCGCCGAAGGCATCATCACCGGGCTGAGCGATAACAAGCTAGATTTGTATGTAGACGGCAGTGTGCGGAGCTACACGATTGATGCGTCAACCGGTTATTTTACAAGCGATTCGGAAACAAAGATTGCCTTTGCGGATCTGAAGCCGTACACGAAAGTGATGGTCATCGGCAGCGGGACGAAGGCGGGATACGTGGAAGTGACGGATCCAACCGTTCAGCTGGAAAGCACGGAAGGAACGTTCCAGAAGCTGTCTCCGGGGAACATTCTCTGGATCGAAACGAACAGCACGTTCCAGCAGTTTACATATGATGCGGGCACGACGTTCCTGGACCAGAACGGAGCGAAGATCGATCCTTCCGCCATCGCGGTCGGCAGCAAGGTGTCGGTATCCCGTGAGACGTTCAGCTCTGCCAAGAAAACAGTCATCGTTCAAGTGAAGTCCGGGATCGTGAACAAGACGGGCACCGGAACGCTGCAGAGCATCGATACGGCCACCAAATCGCTCGTCATCAAAAATGACGCGGGCAATCTTGAGAGCTACACTTGGGATGCCAGCTCGTTCTTCAGTTACCAGAATGAGATTCTGTCTCCGTCCGAGCTGAAAGCGGGTTCCACCATTAATTACACGATCAAGAACAACATCATTCAGTCGATTGAATTAAAACAGGGAGTGGAGCGGACGATCCGCGGATCCTTGTATGAGATTGGAGCAAACGGCTCGACTATTACCTACAAGCGGGACGGCGGAGCTCTCGAAGTGAAGCTTCTCGCCAGCAAGCCGGAAATCGTCATCAGCGGCATCAGCGCACCGCTTCTGAGCGATCTGATCGCGGATTCCACCGCCGGCGACCAGGTGCAAATTACGCTGAACCCTGACGAGCAGGTAACCAAAATCGAGGTGCTGAACCGTCAAATGGAGCAAAAACGCGGAGCCTCGGTCGTATCCTATGAACCGAAGACGAAGCTGCTCACGCTGATGGACGCCAACAAAAAGCCGTTCGTCGTGACGCTCGACGACAAAACCAAGCTGGTGTACAACACGGCAAATCCGACGCTGTCCGGCATCGAATCGCTGCTGACGACCGGCCGTAAGGTGAACGTCAGCTACTTGACGAACCGGGCGCTGTCGCTGGAGGTCATCTACCAGTACGACGGCAAGGTAACCGCGATCGATACGGCTGCCAAGAAAATTACCGTGGTCACGCCGGGCGGGGAATCACTCGTGCTGCCGTACAGTAATCCGGCCGTTCAAGCATACGGCAAAAGTAACGCGTCCCTGTCCGACGTGAAGGTCGGAAGCGAGGTTGCCCTCGTGCTGAATGCGGCGCAGGATGCGGTTTCGTCCATTTTGCTGAAATCGACGGTTCAGTTTGAAGTCGTGGACATGAACTATACAAGCAGCCGGATTACGGTGAAAAAGGATGGCGTAACGAGCCAATTCTATCTGGATAAAGCCGCCCTGACAGGAGATAACGGTCAGGCTGTGGAGCTGGCGGATATTCGCGCCGGACAAATCCTCAACGTGACCATTAACGGCACGAACGCGGCGGCCGCACAAATCGTCAAGCTGACGACGGGCCAAATCACCGCGGTGGATTCTTCTGCGGCATCGCCAAGCATTACGGTGAAGGATTATGCCGGAACGACGGAAACGTTCAAGCTCGGAACCGGGTCGAAAATCGTCAATGACGCCGGCAGCGCTCTGAGCCTGGGGAATCTGGCTGCGGGCAACCGCATCGAAGTCCGCAAGGACGAAAGCGGCAATGCCGTGGTCAAGGTGCTGAACGTAACGACCCAGACCTACTGGAAATATGACAGTTATGCGAAGGAAATATATGTGAAACGGCAAAATGTCAATGATGCCAACCAATACACGCTTTCGCCGGGCGCATATATTCACCAAGGTGACACGATATTGACCGTGCAATCCCTGAAAGAAAATGATACTATTGTATTGTATTTAAACAATGGAACGATTGTAGAAATACAGAAACAATAGTATGCTTTGGGAATGGTCATAAGATACACCGTCTTGATGCGGGGTTCTTACCCGCGTCAGGACGTTTTTTTTGTGCAGGAGGTACTTCGCATGAAGGCTGAAACCGTTCGCTATATTTTGGACACGATCGGAGCGATGTTTCCCGATGCGCATTGTGAATTAAACCACAGCAATGCGTTCGAGCTGACGATCGCGGTCCTGTTGTCCGCCCAGTGTACGGACGAAACGGTAAACAAGGTAACCAAGGATCTTTTTCAAAAGTATAAAACGCCTGAGGATTATGTTTCGGTTCCCTTGGAGGAGCTCGAACAGGATATCCGCCGGATCGGTCTGTACCGGAACAAAGCAAAGCATATCCATAACCTGTGCCGAATTCTGATCGAACAGTACGGCGGCGAGGTTCCGCATGAGCATGACAAGCTGGTACAGCTTCCCGGCGTAGGACGCAAGACGGCCAATGTGGTGGTGTCGAATGCGTTTGACGTTCCGGCGATTGCGGTGGATACACATGTTGAACGGGTATCCAAACGGCTTGCGCTGGCGGGCTGGAAAGATTCGGTGCTTGAAGTGGAGAAAAAGCTGATGAAGCGGGTGCCCAAGGATGAGTGGACGATCACGCACCACAGGCTCATCTTCTTCGGCCGGTATCACTGCAAGGCGCAGAATCCGAAATGTCAGGTATGTCCGCTGCTCGATGTGTGCCGTGAAGGAAAAAAACGTATGAAGACGTCCCAAATCAGAAAAGATAAGGAACATACAGGATAGGAAGAACAAAGATGGAGAAGGATGGGATTTAGATGAAATGCATTTCGGTGTACACAGACAATTTTGAAATGTTTTCCGATATTTTCGACACGGTCGTGGAAAGCAAACTGAACGAAAACGAAGAGAAGGAAGTCGAAGGAATCACGGTGAGCCATTCGGGCGACGTGCCCGAGCATTACCTGGACCGGATGTCCGTCAAGCCTGAAGTCGTCGTCATGAAGGACAAGTCCCGGGGATTGACGATTCTGCAGCACGGCAAAGTCTTTGAGATTTTGATTCCGGAACTCGAAAGCGCGTCGATTTAACGGCCTGTATATGCATAGCAAGGCCCAGGATAAAACCGAATGGTGATTCGGTTTTATTTTTTTTGTCCGGCAAAATGATTTCCAACCCATCCGTGGAATGTTAAAATAAAACTATTTGAATGGGTTTTCAGGCAAAAAGCGTCACGAGCCGCCTCATTCGGTCAATTGACACAAGGGAGAGTAGTCAGCATGTCGTTCACTGTCCAAACCACAGCTAGCCAAGGATCTCTTGCGCTGCAGCCTCTGAAGGAGCAGCTTGCCGCTTGGGGCGATGCGAGATCTGCGAGTCTAATCGAGGATTTAATACATAAAGCAGACGCCGGGGAAATGACCATTGCCTTTTGCGGCCATTTCTCGGCGGGGAAATCCAGCATGATCAATTCCTTATGCGGCCGAAAGGTGCTTCCTTCCGGTCCAGTGCCGACCAGCGCCAACGTCGTCTCTATCCGCAATGGCGAGCCGCGCGCCCTGATCTATCCAGCCGCAGGCGCGGGTGACGAAGCCTTCAGGGAGACCGCAGACCCGCTGCAGGTCTCATTGGAGGAACTGTACGAATACTGTACCAACGGCGGAGACTATTCATCGGTGGAAGTGTGGGATCAAGTCCCTCTGCTTGGGGAGCACGGCGTGTTCATGGATACGCCCGGGGTGGATTCGACGGACGACGGCCATCAAAAAGCAACCCACTCCGCGCTTCATTTGGCGGATGTCGTTCTGTATGTGATGGACTATAACCATGTCCAGTCCGAAAACAATTTGGTGTTTGCCAAGAGCCTGTCGGATTGGGGCAAACCGCTGTACTTGATCGTCAACCAAATCGATAAGCACAGGGAGCGTGAGCTATCCTTTGATACCTACCGCGAGGAAGTGGAGGCTGCTTTCAAGCGGTGGCAGGTTCATTACGAAAATTTGCTGTTTCTCTCGCTGAAAAACCCTGAGCATCCGTATAACCAGCGGGCTCAGCTGGATGGCCTGGTGCAGGAGCTGATCGCCCAGCGGGCGCCGCTCTTGTCTTACAGCATCGACTGCTCCGCGCGTCATATCGCCGAGCAGCATACGGCGCAATTCGCCGATTCGCTGCAGGAAGAGATGGAGCAGCTGCTGCAGGAGATGGGTGGCGCGGAGAAGGCGGCGGAGCTGGAACGGGAGATGGGCGCGCTCAGGGAGGAGATCGGCCGGCTTGAAAACATCAAGCAGCTTGAGCGCGAAACGGTCCGCCATGAGGTGGAAGGGCTGCTGGAGAATGCCAACCTGACGCCGGCCGATCTGCGCGACCGGGTGCAGTTGTTTCTCGAAAGCCGCAAGCCGGGCTTCAAGAAGGGCTTTCTGTTCTCCGGGGCAAAGACGGAGCAGGAGAAACAGGAACGATTAGAAGGCTTACTGTCGTCCCTGCGGGAGCAGTGCGCCTCCCAGATCGGGTGGCATCTTCAGGAGCTGCTGCGACGCTGGGGACAATCCCACCGGATTTGGAACGAGGCACGCGATAAGCAGCTTGCCGATCTGATGCCGGTCATCGGGCCGGAGCTGTTGGAGAGCACGGTGGAGCCGGGCGCGGTGCTGTCCGGCGAATATTTGCTGAACTACTGCCGCAAGCTGTCGGCAGAGATCAAGGCGCTGTACCGCCGCGCTGCGCTGGACGCGGCGGAAGAGATGCTGGCGGATGTCGAGGCATCCGCCGCGCCCGCCAAGCAGCGCGCACAGCAGGAGCTGGCCGCGCTGCAGGAGCAGTCCGCCGCAATGGCCCGCTACACGGAGCTGGCAGCGGCCATCGCGGCGCGCAAGGAAGCGGCGGCGCGCCTGCTGCCGCCGCACCAGGCGCTCACCCCCGGCACCCTGCCGCGGGTGAGCGCCCCAGCCCGGCCGGCTGCGCCGCCGGCCGGGGAAGAAGCGGGCGCGCCGATGGCGGCGCCCGCTGTGAAGCCCGCCCCGCATGCAGGGGCGGGGCCGCAGGGCGGCGCGGCCAAGGGCCGCCGCCAGCGGCTTGACGCGGCCGCGGCGCAGCTGCGCGAAGCGGCTGCGCTGCTGGGGCGCCATCCCGCGCTCGCTTCCGCCGCGCGGGGGCTGGAGGGCCGAGCCGAGGCGCTGGCCGGCGGCTCGTTCACGATGGCACTGTTCGGCGCGTTCAGTGCCGGCAAGTCTTCGTTCGCCAACGCTCTGCTCGGCGACAGCGTGCTGCCCGTCTCGCCGCATCCGACGACAGCGGCGATCAACCGCATTCTGGCCCCCGAGGGCGAGTATGCGCACGGGACGGCCAGGGTGCAGATGAAGTCGGCCGAGGCCTTCCAGGACGATTTGGCGTATTCCTTCTCGATCCTCCAGCTCGGTAAGCCTGAAGGCGACGGTTGGCTCGAAGCGGTACGTTCCATGAAGCCGGAAGGCGTTCATCCGGCCGGCCTGCCGCATTACGGATTTCTCAAGGCGGCCGCCGCGGGTTGGGAACTGGCAAAGCCGCTGCTGGGCAGCGATCAGACCGTTGACATGGCCGAGTACCGCTCTTTTGTGGCGGATGAGACCAAATCTTGCTATGTCGACCGGATTGATCTGTATTACAGCTCTCCGCTGACGGAGCAGGGGATCGTGCTTGTGGATACGCCGGGGGCCGATTCACTGCACGCCCGCCATACCGGCGTGACGTTCCAATACATGAAGCAGGCGGACGCCATCGTTTTTGTGACGTATTATAACCATGCGTTTTCCAAAGGCGATAGGCAGTTCCTGGCCCAGCTCGGCCGGGTGAAGGACAGCTTTGCCCTCGATAAAATGTTTTTCATCGTCAACGCGGCCGATCTGGCCTCTTCCCCGGATGAACTGGAGCAGGTCGTCAAGCATGTGGACGGCAACCTGAAAGCCCGGGGCATCCGGCTGCCGCATATTTACCCCCTCTCCAGCATGACCGCGCTCGAGGCGAAGCTGGGCGGAGATGAAGCGATGCTGGCACATTCGGGGCTCGGCGCATTCGAGGATGCGCTCGGGGCCTTCGCCGGGGAAGAACTGCCCAAGCTGTCCCTTCAAGCCGCCGCATCCGAGGTGTCGGCTGCGCGGAAAAGGGCGGAGGAATGGGCGCGTCTGTCCCGTCAGGATGCAGGCAGCAGGCAGCAGCGCAAGCAGGAGCTGGTCCGGACAGCCGAGCAGGCCAAGGGGCTTGTCGGGCAGTTTGCCTCAATGCAGCAGGGGAACCTGATTGCACAGGAAACGAAAGAGCTGCTGTTCCACGTGAGACAGCGGATCGGTTTCGGAATGGGTGACTTTTTTAACGAAACGTTCCATCCTTCCGTTCTGCGTGAGGATGCGGGACAGCTGAAGCGGGTGTTTACCGGGTGCGGACGCGAGCTGGAACGGACGCTCGTTCGTGAGCTGGAACAGGAGCTGCTTGCCACGACGCTTCGTTTGGAGAACAAAGGCAAACAAATCGTGTATGCGGCTGCCGTACAGACGACAGAGGATATATCCGCTCTAGATGCCGGGTTGGTGCTGAATCCGCCGGAGGAAAAAGAGTGGGAAACGCCGGAGCTTAAGGAAGTTCAGCTGGAAGGCATCGTCGACTGGAACGCGGGCTGGGGATATTTCAAATCGCCGAAGGCTTTTTTTGAAGGCGGAGGACGCGAAAAAATGCGCGCGGCTGTTGAAGAACAGATCAAAGAAGCACTGAGCCGCGAAGTTTCCGCTCAGGAGGGGCTGCTGTCGGATTTTTACGCACAGCGGATGGCGGATGCTCAGCATAGGCAGGCCGGCAGGCTGCAGGAGCAGCTGGAGGAAACGGTCGATGCGCTGACCGCCTCGCTGGAACAGGGCGAACGGCCGGAGACGTGGGATACCCTCGCATCCGAACTCCTTCATATTGAACAGCGAATGACATCTTAGGAAACCGCACGGTCACGGACGCGAGACACTGATTCGCATTTGGCCGATAGCCGTTTCGATACCGAGATCTTCGGTCCGATGGCCAGGGAGCAGTCGATAAGGGCCGTTCTCATCGGAAACCTCATGCAAAACAGGAATGAATGACGTTAACTAAATACTCCATCACCGGCAAAGCCGGTAATTTCAATGCCGAAGCCCCTGCTGCAGGGGCTTTTTTATTTTCAATATGTTGGGCCGGCAAGTCCAGGTATTGACCGGTCCGCTGACCCCGCGACGGCCGTTTCGGACACCGAAAAATGGAAGCTTTCCCCCAAGTCAGGAAGCGCTTTTACAACACCAGATGGCTTTTTATCGGGAAGTGCAGAGATTGAGAGGATTTGGCATGATTTGATAAGTAAACCCGGATTATATACAGTTAATGCCGAACCATTGACAAAGCGGCGAAAATATGCGCTGTTATCCTCTTTGCCGCCTCTGAGAGACGGTGTTAAACTTCATAAATGTTCACAACTTACGCGAATGATTTTCAAGCATTCACATGACTCGAAGGAGGAGAACCATGAATGTTCTCAGGCAAATGCAGGGCTTTTTTTGGGCGAAGCGCAGTTTTCTTTATTTATCTATACTCTGCCTCGCCATAGCTACTGCGCTGGGGCTTGTTACCCCGAATTTGCTGCGGAAGCTGATCGACGATGCGATCGTTCCGCGGCATTTTGAGCTCGTTCCCGCTCTGGCGCTCACCGTTATCGGTGTCGTCACCCTCAAAGCCGTAATGCAGTTTTTAAGCGGCATGCTCGGCGGAAGACTGGGGAACTATCTGGCATACCGTTTGCGTAACGGCTGCTATGAGAAGCTGCAAGTATTGTCTTTCCGCTATTACGACACGGCCAGAACCGGTGACCTGATGTCCCGTCTGACCGGGGATCTCGAAGCGATCCGTCAATTTATCGCCTTCGGCATCCCGCAAATCCTGAACACGATTCTGATGGTTGTGTTCGGGGCGATCATGATGCTGTCCATCAGCTGGCAGCTGACCTTGGCTACCATGATCAGCATCCCGTTCCTGGTGTTTGTCGCCCTGAAGTTCGAAGGCAAGATTCACCCGGCATTCCAGGAAATGCGCCTGGCGCTGAGTGCGCTGACGACTTCGGTGCAGGAGAACATTACAGGAGTTCGTACGGTCAAATCATTTGCGCGTGAGCCTCACGAAGTCGACAAGTTTTCCTTGCGGAACGAACGCTACAAAAACAACCAGATCTTCGCTTCGGGTTTATGGAGCCGCTACTTTCCGGTCATGGAGCTTCTCGCGTCCATCTGCGTCGTGCTGCTCCTCGGCGTCGGAGGCACGCTGGTCATCCATCAATCGCTGTCTCTGGGCGAACTCGTTGCTTTCTTCAGCTTGATCTGGTACATTATCGGCCCGATGTGGAATATCGGTTATCTCATCAACAACTACACGCAGTCGGAAGCTTCGGGAGAGCGGGTGATCGAGCTCCTGAACCAGCCGATTGACGTCAAGGATAAAGACAATGCCGTCCCTTTGTCTTCCGACGAAGTGAAAGGGCATGTCACTTTTGAGCATGTTACCTTTGCCTATGGCAACAAGCTGGCCGCTATCCAGGACATCAATTTGGATGCGCCTCCAGGATCGGTCATCGGCCTGCTCGGCGGAACCGGATCAGGGAAATCGACGATCATTCAGCTGCTGATGCATGCGTATAACGTCAACAGCGGCAGCATCAAGCTGGACGGCAAGAACATCAATGACATTCAAGTCCGGAGCCTGCGCAGCCAAATCGCGTCGGTGTTCCAGGAGACGTTCCTGTTCTCGTCCAGCATCCGCAATAACATCGCGTACGGCCTGAAGGACGTGACGATGGACGAGATCATCCGGGCTGCCAAGCTGGCGAAAGCTCACGACTTCATTATGGAAATGCCGGACGGCTACGATACGGTGGTCGGCGAGCGGGGCATGGGTCTCTCCGGAGGGCAGAAGCAGCGGATCGCGATTGCACGCGCGCTGCTGAAGAATCCGAAGATCCTCATCCTCGATGACGCGACAAGCGCCGTCGACATGGAAACCGAGCATGAAATCCAGTCGGGCTTCCAGGAAGTGATGAAGGGCCGGACGACGTTTATCATCGCCCACCGGATCTCTTCCCTGCGGCACGCGGACCAGATTCTGGTGCTGAACGAGGGCAAAATCGTGCAGCGCGGCAAGCATGAAGATTTGATCACGGTGCCTGGCCCTTACCAGGATGTATACCATATTCAATATGCAGACCACATTGCCCGGATGAATGGGAATGCAGGAGAGCAGGTGAGCTCATGAATCCCGCAGCGGAAACGAATAAACAGCGGCCGGGAGCCGCAAATACGAATAACCCGAAGGGCAAGACGCCGGGTGTAACCGGCGAACGCTTCGTGTATCAGGATGACGAAGTCATCGAAAAGCCGTTTAACTGGTCCCAGCTGACCCGGCTGTTCGCTTATATGAAGCCTTACGCCAAGCAAATGCTGCCGCTCGTCCTGCTGATGATGGTCCTCGGGACGATTACGAAACTGACCGTTCCGTTCCTGACCAGTCAGGCGATCGACAAGGCGATCGCTCCGAAAGACGGCGATTCGAGTCTGACGCTTTTG
The DNA here is from genome assembly GCF_014192015.1 of Paenibacillus rhizosphaerae. Taxonomy (GTDB): domain Bacteria; phylum Bacillota; class Bacilli; order Paenibacillales; family Paenibacillaceae; genus Paenibacillus_AQ; species Paenibacillus_AQ rhizosphaerae. Next base: position 680,957 of record NZ_JACHXJ010000002.1, read on the forward strand.
TATCTGCTTACGGCAGCGGCACTTGTTCTTTACATTATTCAGTGGGTCGCGAGTACGTACCGCATCCGCCTGACCAACATTATCGGACAGCGCGTCATCTACGACCTGCGTTCGCATTTGTTCCAGCACATCCAGAAGCTGTCCTTCAACTTCTTTGACAAGCGGCCGGCAGGTTCCGTGCTCGTGCGTATCACCAACGACGTCAACTCCCTGCAGGAGCTGTTCACCAACGGCGTCGTCAACCTGATGATCGACTGCGTTCAGCTGGTCGGAATCGTGGTCATTTTGATGCTGATCAACTGGAAGCTCGGGCTTGCGGTCGTTCTGACCGTCCCGATCATGTTTTTCATTTCCACGAAGCTGCGGGTCAAGATCCGCCGCGCCTGGCAGGAAGTGCGAATGAAGAACTCCCGGATCAACTCGCATTTGAACGAATCCATCCAGGGGATCCGTGTCACACAGGCCTACACGCAGGAGCAGGAGAACATCAAATTTTTTGATAAAATGAACATGGACAGCAAAAAGTCGTGGGACCGCGCGTCCACGCTGAACCAAGGGTTCGGCCCGCTGATCGAAATCACCGGGGGCATCGGCACCTTGATCCTGTTCTGGTTGGGGTCTTATCTGATACAGGAGGGCCAGCTGACCGTCGGCCTTCTGGTCGCCTTCTCCAGCTACGTCGGCAACTTCTGGGAGCCGATCAACCGGCTTGGACAAATGTACAATCAGCTGCTGGTGGCGATGGCTTCCTCGGAGCGGATCTTCGAATTTATCGATGAGAAGCCGCATATCGATGACAAGCCGAATGCCCAGCCGATGCCGAAAATTAACGGCGACATCAAGCTGGAGAACGTCGTGTTCGAGTACGAGAAGGGCCGCCCGGCACTCAAGGGCATCAACCTCGACGTCAAGGCCGGTCAGACGATCGCCCTCGTGGGGCATACCGGTTCAGGAAAAAGTACAATCATTAATTTGCTCAGCCGGTTCTATGATATAACTGGGGGCAAAATTACGATTGACGGACTGGATATCCGGGACGTGAAGCTGGATACGCTCCGCAGCCAAATCGGAATCGTGCTGCAGGACACGTTTATCTTCTCGGGAACGATCCGAGATAACATTCGCTTTGGACGGTTGGATGCGACCGATGAGGAGATCGAAGAAGTAGCCAAGGCCGTCGACGCACACGAATTTATTATGAAGCTGCCGAACGGCTACGATACGGAGGTCGAGGAGCGGGGGAACATGCTCTCCATGGGGCAGCGTCAGCTGCTGTCCTTCGCCCGGGCGCTTCTTGCCGATCCCCGCATCCTTATCCTGGATGAGGCGACGGCCAGCATCGATACAGAGACCGAGCTGAAAATTCAGGAAGCGCTGAAGGTGCTCCTGAAAGGCCGGACTTCCTTTATCGTTGCTCACCGTCTATCGACGATCCGCCATGCGGACAAAATCGTCGTGCTGGATCACGGCGAAATCAAGGAGGAAGGCAACCACCAGGAACTGATGCAGAAGCAGGGAACGTACCACGGTCTGATCGAAGCGCAGTTCCGGTTTGTCTGAGGATGATATAATATAAGTTGACCTAAAGAATACGATGTGAGCAAGGGAGTAAAATGATTCCGAAGAAGCGAAGCGGTCTCATTTGGCTTTCGGATTTCTGCCTCATGTGGGTTCCATCAAATCAAGAAATCCGAAAACAAGAGAGATCGTAGGGACATTTTACGTACTTGCCACCATCATCATTCATTGGTATCACTTATATAGGCTTTCAGCTGAGCCGAAATATTCTGGCCGAAATACTTCTGCTAAAAATGGATTGTCTTCCGTAGGTACATCGTTGGATCTATTTCTTATCCTTGGCCGCCGACAGTTAACGGTGCGTTTACAGCCCATTAACAAACAACCAAAATTGTAAAATGAAGCAAGCTTCTCCAATGATCGCCATTCAAATAAGGAGAGATTGTGAATTTTGCAGGAAAATGTCGGAGCACTCTTGCATTCTTCCTTCGGAACCCCGAAAATGATAGAGAAGTATACATTTGTGGTATACATTAGTAGGGGGGAATTGGGAAGTGGTGTGGGGTGCTCCTTTTTCTGCACATGCTACAAAACTGCTGCTTCTAGGCAGCGGCGAACTGGGAAAAGAAGTAGTTCTCGAGGCTCAGCGTTTGGGCGTAGAAACCATTGCCGTGGACCGATATGAACATGCCCCTGCGATGCAGGTGGCCCATCGAAGCCATGTCATTGATATGCTCGATCCCGAATCGCTGAAGCGGATTATTCATCAGGAACATCCGGACATCATCGTCCCGGAAATTGAAGCTATAGCTACACAGGCTCTCCTGGAGCTGGAAGAGGAAGGGTACCGCGTCATTCCGACGGCTCGCGCCGCCCGGCTGACGATGGACCGCGAAGGGATTCGCCGCCTGGCTGCGGAAGATCTCGGACTTCCTACGGCGGACTATCGTTTCGCCGACAGCCTTGAGGAGCTGCAAGAAGCGGTAGCCGTGCTCGGCACGCCATGCGTGGTTAAGCCGATCATGAGCTCATCCGGTAAAGGGCAGAGTGTTTGCCGCACGCCAGAAGATGTGGAAGAATGCTGGAATGCAGCCCTGGAAGGCGGACGAGCGAAGAGCACCTGCGTGATCGTTGAAGCATTTGTTACGTTTGAGAGCGAAATTACGCTCTTGACCGTCCGCTCTGTGAGCGGAACCACATTCTGCCCGCCGATTGGACATATTCAAAAGGACGGGGATTATGTAGAATCCTGGCAGCCCCATGTTATTAGTGAAGAGCAGCTGCAGGAGGCAGAGTCCATTGCCAAAGCCATTACAGACGAGCTCGGGGGATATGGCATTTTCGGAGTGGAGCTGTTTGTTACAAAGCAAGGCATCATATTCAGTGAAGTATCCCCGCGTCCGCATGACACCGGCATGGTGACCATGGTGACGCAGGATTTATCGGAGTTCGCCCTGCATGTCAGAGCGATTCTCGGACTTCCGGTACCCTCAGTTGAACTGCTGACACCGGGAGCTTCGGCAACTTTGAAAGCGGTGAATGCAAGTACGAATTTTGCCGTCAGCGGTGTAGAGGAAGCACTGAGCCTTCCCCGGACACAGGTTCGGATTTTCGGCAAGCCTGAAACGAAGATCGGCCGGAGGATGGCGGTAGCGTTAAGCACTGACCCGGATATTCAGAAAGCACGGAACACGGCTAAGCAAGCCGCCAGTCTTTTAAAAGTGGAGGAATATGATCATGAACAGTAATTTGTCGGCTCCTACTTTGCAAATCCGCAAATCGAAATGCAATTGCGATCTGGAGTCTGTAACGGCGTTAATGCGCGAGCTTAACTATCCAACGACGATCAACGTTATGCGCGAACGGATGGAAGCCTCGGAAGACAATCCGAAACTGTGCACGATGGTGGCTGAGCTGGACGGAGAAGTTGTCGGCATGGTGGCGTTGAATCAGGTTCATTCCTATGCCACAGGCGAGACGGCGACTCAGGTATCCGCCTTGATCGTATCCGAGAAACACCGCGGCCAGGGGATCGGCAAGCGCCTGATCCGCAGCAGCGAAGAATGGGGAAGAGCCCACGGCAGCCAGGTTCTGTTTTTGACGAGCGGCAACCGTGTGGAACGTGCCCCGGCCCATGCCTTTTATGAACATATCGGTTTTGATAAAGTCGGCTACCGCTTCATCAGAAAGCTGAATTAATACCGATTTCCAACATACCAGCCCCCCTGCAGAGGAGGGCTTTTTTCTATTTCCAGTATGCCTGAACACCGTGCTATTCTATAAAAATGTTCAATATTTACAATACATACGAATTGATATACAATACGTGAGTGATATTGCGAAAGCGGTTACATTTTTCGACAACATCAATTGGGTTTGCGGTCGGAGAAGCCGATTGTTAATGTTCTGATGAGCGTGAGTACAAATTTGGAACAGCCGAGGGATGAATGATGTATAAACTTCTGCTTGTGGAAGATGAAGAGGACGTTCGGGATGGGCTGGTTGAGGAAATCAGCTGGGAGCTTCACGGCTTTCAGGTGACGGGTACAGCCGAAAACGGACGCGAAGCACTGGAATGGATGGAGAAGGAGATGCCGGACATCGTCGTAACCGACATCCAAATGCCCTTTATGAACGGCTTGGAGCTGGCCGCGTGGATTCGGGATCATGCCCCGTCCACCAAAATCATTATTTTGACCGGATACGATGAGTTTGAATACGCCCAAAAAGCGATTAAGCTGCAGATTGACGAATATGTGCTTAAGCCGTTTTCTTCCCGGGAGCTCATGGATGTGCTGCTGAAAGTGAAGACACATATGGATGCCGAGCGGGCTGAAAAAGAAAACGTCCAGCTGCTGATGGAGCATTACCGGAAAAGCATACCTGTACTCAGGGAGCTTTTTTTGTCTTCGCTGGTGACCCGGAGGCTTACGCCTGAGGAATACCGGGAGAAAGGAGCCAGTTACGGCATCAGCCTGGACGGCCAAACCTTTATGGCTTCGATCATCCGTCCCGATCCTGTGCAGGGAGAACGGGAAGTCCGCGAGGAAGAAGAAGATCCGGCGGCAGCGCTGTCGCTGAAGTATTCGGAGGACCGGTATCTGCTGCTGTTTGCCGTGTATAACGTGGCGGCGGAGATTTGCCAATTGCGGCAAGGATTCAAGGCGTTTATTCACCATAACGACTGCGTTCTCCTGTCGATGCTGCCGGAAGTGGACGAAAGCGCGGCTGCGCAGCGGACGCTGGAACTGCTGGAGGAAATCCGCTTGAATGTGAACAAATATTTGAAGTTGACCGTAACGGCCGGGGCAGGCTCCGTATACCGGTCGCCGGGCGACGTGTTCGATTCTTACGGAGAGGCGTCGCAGGCGCTGGACTATCGTCCTATTCTCGGCAACAACCGGGTCATTTGGATCGATGACGTGGAACAGCGGAAGGCGGATCCGCTCGTATTCGACAACCAGAAGGAGCAGGAGCTCGTCCGGAGCATCCGCGTAGGCACGGCGGAAGAGCTGGCGGAGACGGTAAGGCGGATGTTTGACGGCCTGGAGTCGTCCAAGGTCAGCGTGCAGGACTGCCAGGTGTATATCATCGGCGTATTGACCGCCGTCATCCGGGTGGCGAAGGAGTTTGGCGTCGAGCTCGAAGAGGTGTTTGGCCGGGGATCCCTGCCGTTCGCCGACATGTATCATTACAACAATTTGCAGGAGCTTCGGGAGTGGATACACCGCGTATCCTCAAGGCTGATGTTAACGATCGCGCAGGGGAGGCAGTCCGGATATAACCAGCTTGTAGAGGATGCCAAAGCGTATATTCATGCGCATTACCGGGAAAGCGACATTTCCATCAACAAAGTATGCCGGCATCTGCATATCAGCACCGGGTATTTCAGCAGCATTTTTAAAAAGGAAATGAAGATGACCTTCGTGGCTTATTTGCTGCATGTCCGCATGGAAGCGGCCAAGGAGATGCTGCGATCGACGTCGCTGAAAGCGTTCGAAATTGCCGAAACGCTCGGCTTCGCGGATCCGAACTATTTCAGCTTCTGCTTCCGCAAGAAATTCGGCATTACACCCAAAGAATACCGCAACGGCCATGGAGGAGGCGAATCGGCTTGAAGATTCCGCATCAGCGTCTGAAGCCCCGGGCTCCCCGGCTGCCCATGTCCTTCCGGCTGCGGAGTATTCAGACGATCATTACCGCAACCTTTGCCGGCATGACGGTGCTCGTCGTCATTCTGGTCAGCATCATGCTGTACAACAAATTTTCCAAGACGGCGGAGGAGAATGCCTACCTCAACATTCAGCAAATCATCGAGCAGGTCAATTACCATTTGGAGCTGTATGTCAAAGGGATGCAGGACATTTATGCCGTAGTCGAGCAGCAGATCGATCAAACGCCCGACGTAGGCAGCGGAGTGCTCCGCGAACAGCTGACCACCCTGCTGCATACCCGGGAAGACCTTGTGTCCGTGGCGCTGTTTACGCCGGAAGGCCGGCTGGTGCTGGACATTCCGAACGCCGAAATGCGCCGGAACACCAAGCTGACCGAACAGAGCTGGTACGAATCGGCCCGGGAGGAGCCGCAAAAGCTGTCTTTTTCCCCGCCGCACATCCAAAATTTATACAAGGGCCAGTACAAGTGGGTCGTATCGTTAAGCCGCATGATCGAATACCGGGACCAGGGAAAAGTAAAGCGGGGTATTCTGCTCGTCGACGTCAACTTCCGGACGATTGATGAGCTGAGCCGTAAGGTGAGCCTCGGCAAGCAGGGTTATGCTTACATCATCGACGAGCTGGGCAACATCGTCTACCATCCGCAGCAGCAGCTGATCTATGCCGGTCTGAAGTACGAAAATCTGGAGCCTGTGTTTGACTATGCCTATGGCAGCTATATCGATAAATCGACCGGCGTGCCGCGGTATATCACGATTCGAACGGTACAGCCCATTGGATGGAAAATTGTGGGGGTCGCCTTTCCGGACGAAATTGTGACGACCAAGCAGGACCTGAATCAGTTTATTTTCTGGTTTCTCGTCGTCGTGATCACGGCCGTGGTGCTCCTTGCCGTCTTTATCTCCGCGAAAATATCCCAGCCGCTTCGCCACTTGGAGCGGTCGGTCCAAAGCGTCGGGCAGGGGGACTTCAGCACGCCGATTTACGTCAGCGGCGCTTATGAAGTAGTGCAGCTGTCCAAGCGGTTTAACTTTATGCTGCACCGGATCCGCCAGCTGATGGACCAGATCATTCACGAACAGGAGGCGAAACGGAAAAGCGAGCTGGATGTGCTGCAGTCGCAAATTAATCCCCATTTTCTCTACAATACGCTGAATTCGGTGATCCGGCTGGCGGAAAAGGGGAAAAAGGAGGAGGTCGTGACGACGATCTCTTCGCTGTCCAAGTTTTTCCGGATCAGTCTGAGCAAAGGGAAAACGATCATCACCGTGGAAGAAGAACTGGAGCATGTGCGCCATTATTTGATCATCCAGAAGATCCGCTACAAGCATAAATTCAATTATGAGATTCAGTGCGATGAAGCCGCACGCTCCTGCAAGACGCTGAAGCTGATCCTGCAGCCGATTGTAGAGAACGCCATTTACCATGGAATCGAGAAAATGCCGGACGAAGGATGGATCTCCATCTCGGCAGCAGTTCAGGGAGAGCGGCTCGTCTTGACCGTCACGGACAACGGACTTGGCATGACCCCGCAGGTGATGGATCAGATCCTTAGCGGAAGCCACCGCAGCGGCAGCGGATCGGGCGTCGGCGTGAAGAATGTGAACGAGCGGATCCGGCTGTGCTACGGCAAGCCTTACGGTCTGCATTTTGCGAGCGAACTGGAAGAAGGGACAAGCGTTACCATCACACTGCCGGCCGAATCGGACCATGCGGAGGAACTGGAGAGGGGGATATCATGAGCTTAAGCAAAGGAATCGCCCGAATGGCGCTGCTGCTTGCGGTCGTGCTCCTCACAGGCTCTTGTTCCTCGTCGCCACCGAATCTCCGTACTTCTTCCGGCAAGCCGCGGACCATCGACATGATCGTCAAGATGAATCACGGCGACTACTGGAACACGGTAAAAATGGGCGCCGAGGTGGCGGCCAAAGAATTTAACGTACAACTTACGTTTAAGGCTCCTGACAACGAAAGCGATATTGATGGGCAAATTCGGCTGATGGATCAGTCTATCCAAAACAAGGCGGATGCCATTATTCTGTCTGCGAGTGATTACATGAAGCTGGCCCAGGTGACCGACCGCGCAGCCTATTACAAAATCCCGGTCATCTCGATGGACTCCGAGGTTGCATCGGCCCGGGTCAAAGCGTTCGTGGGCACGAACAACTACGAAGCAGGTCAGAAGGCGGCGGAACGGATGGTCGCTCTGACCGGAACGAACAGCCGCATCGGCGTGATGAATTTTGTGCAGGGCTCCAAAAACGGCGACGAACGCGAAGAAGGCTTTATGGATTATATCGCCCGGTTCCCCGGGGTTCATGTCGTGGCCGTGGAATACTGTCAGTCCAATGAACAGCTGGCGCGCGAGCTCACCCGCAAAATGCTGAACGAGCATCCCGATATAAGCGGGATCGTGGCGCTTAACGAAGTGGCGTCGATCGGCACAGGAGAAGAGATGCAGAAGCTCGGGGCCGGCGGACGCGTGAAGCTGATCACGTTCGACAGCCCGGCGAAAGTGATGGAGCTGCTGCAGGAGGGGATCGTTCAGGCCACGGTCATCCAGAACCCGTTTAACAACGGTTATTTGGCCGTGCAGCACGCCGTTGAAGCGATGGAGGGGCTGGACGTTCCCGAGCGCGTCGATACCAAGTCCAAAATCATCGATCTCGACAATATGCTCTGGCCGGAAAATCAGAAGCAGCTGTTTCCGTTTGTCCGATAAGTGACATCATTCTCAACCGATTCATAAAGAAAAAAATAAGTCGCGGGAACGATCAGCGTATTGGAAGTGCCGTACCTCCTCAAACGGCACTTCTTTGCGTTGAACTCATCACCTGTCTAAGCCCAGGTTGGCGATATCTCCGAAAGTTAGTTACCCCTTATCCTGCTGAATTTTCCAAATATTATGCCTTAAAGGCATGAGAATTTTCATAGAACACATGAGAATTTTATATTCGAATCCGCCCGCGGATACAGCATAATGTAAACGTATCCAAGAGAGATACGAGATACGAAAGGTTCATTAGAAGAGAATATCAGGAGGTCTGTGAACGATGAAAAAAATCACTTCCGTCATCCTAGCCGGTGCGCTGCTGGGTACCGTCATGGCCGGCTGCTCGAACTCCGGCGACAAATCCTCGGGGGCTTCGGGCGGCAGCGCGGACAGCGGCAAGGAGCCGTCCATCGGGGTAGCCATTTATAAATTCGACGATACGTTCATGACGGGTGTCCGCAATGCCATCAAGACCAATGCGGAAGGCAAGGCGAAGGTGGATATTGTGGACAGCCAGAACTCCCAGCCGACCCAAAACGACAAGGTCGATCTGTTCATCACCAAAAAGACCGATGCGCTGCTGATCAACCCGGTGGACCGCACGGCAGCCGGCGTGATTATCGACAAAGCCAAAACGGCCAGCATCCCGGTCGTCTTCCTGAACCGTGAGCCGCTTCCCGAAGACATGAAGAAATGGGACAAAGTGTATTATGTCGGCGCCAAAGCCGAAGAATCCGGCACGATGTCCGGGGAACTGATCGCGGACTATTGGAAGGCCCATCCGGAAGCGGATAAAAACAAGGATGGCGTGCTGCAATACGTCATGTTGAAAGGGGAACCGGGACACCAGGATGCGGAGCTGCGCACCAAGTATTCGATCCAGGCGATCGAAGACGCAGGCATCAAGGTCGAGAAGCTGGCCGAAGACACCGCGATGTGGGACCGTGTAAAAGGGCAGGAGAAAATGGCCGCCTTCCTGGGCTCCCATGGCGATAAAATCGAAGCCGTTCTCGCGAACAACGACGACATGGCGCTTGGAGCGATCGAGGCGCTGAAAGCAGCCGGCTACTTCACGGGCGGAAAAACAATGCCGGTGGTCGGCGTGGACGCTACGGCGCCGGCGCTTCAAGCATTGCAGGACGGCACGCTGCTCGGCACGGTGCTGAACGATGCGAACAATCAGGGCAAAGCTTCCGTTACGCTGGCCACGCTGCTGGCCAAAGGCGAAACGCCGACCAAGGAGAACGTCGGATTCGACATTACGGATAATCAATACGTGTGGATTCCTTACAAAAAAATTACTAAAGACAACATCGACGATGCGAAATAAGCCGATTGGCTGGACTTAAACTAACCATCCCCGGAAAGGGCGGACGAGAAGCGCGGTCCGTCCTTTCCTCTGGATGAGGGCAGGGAGCGGAAGTTATGGCTGAGCGTGAATTTTTACTGGAAATGAACCGGATCAGCAAAGAGTTTCCCGGTGTTAAAGCGCTGGATGGGGTTACGCTGCAGGTGAGGCCCGGTACGGTTCATGCCCTGATGGGGGAGAACGGTGCCGGCAAGTCCACTTTAATGAAATGCCTGTACGGCATTTATTCGACGGACGCGGGCGATATTGTGCTGGACGGCAACAAGGTCCAGATCAACAATTCCAAGGATGCGCTGAACCTGGGGATTTCGATGATTCATCAGGAGCTGCATCCGGTTCCTTTTCGCAATGTGATGGAAAATATTTGGCTGGGGCGTTTTCCGACAAAGGGCGCGGGATTCATCCGGTTCATTGACCATAAAAAAATGTACCGGGATACGAAAGAGCTGTTCAAGCAGCTGGATATCGACATCGAGCCGGACGTGATGGTCGGCAAACTGTCGGTATCCAAGATCCAGTCCATTGAAATCGCCAAGGCGGTGTCCTTCCATGCGCGGGTCATCATCATGGACGAACCGACGTCGTCCTTAACCGGCGTGGAAGTGGAGCATTTATTCCGCATCATCCGCGACCTGAAGAAACGCGGGGTGGCCATCATCTACATCTCGCACAAAATGGAGGAAATTTTGCGAATTTCCGACGATGTCACGATTATGCGCGACGGCAGCAAAATCGGCACGTGGCCGGCCAGCGAGCTGACCACAGACATGATTATCGCGAAGATGGTCGGACGGGACCTGACACACCGGTTTCCGGAGAAAGAAAACGTGCCGGGCGATGTGATTTTGAAGGTAGAAGGAGTGACTTCGCCCATTCCGAAATCGTTTAAAGACATTTCCTTTGAGCTGCGCAAAGGTGAAATTCTCGGCATCGGGGGCCTGGTAGGCGCCCAGCGAACCGAGCTGATCGAAGCGCTGTTCGGGTTGAGGGATATCGTATCGGGCTCCATTTCCCTGAACGGCAGGCCGGTGAAGATCAAGTCGCCGGAGGATGCGAAAAGGCTCGGAATGGCGCTGCTGACGGAAGAACGGAGGGTCACCGGCATCTTCTCCGTTCTGCCCGTGCACGAAAACGCGGCGATCGCCAATTTGGGCAAATACCGCAAAGCACTATTCCTGCTCGACGGCAAACGCAAAAAGCAGGAAGCCGATCACATGGTGGAAAAGCTGCGCACCAAAACGCCGACCACCCGGGCTCTGATCATGAACCTGTCCGGCGGCAACCAGCAGAAGGTGCTGCTGGCCAGATGGCTGTTGACCGAACCGGAAATTCTGCTGCTGGATGAGCCGACAAGGGGAATCGACGTCGGGGCGAAGTTTGAAATTTATACGATCATCAAGGACCTGGCGAAACAGGGGAAAAGCATCATTATGATCTCCTCGGAAATGCCTGAGCTGCTCGGCATGTCGGACCGGATCATGGTGATGTCTGAAGGAAGGCTGACCGGCATCGTGGACGGAAGCAGCGCCACGGAAGAAGAAATCATGCGTCTGGCCGCCCAGCATTAAGGGAACGCCGAAGGAGGAACAAACATGCTGAACACCAATAAAATCAACACAGGCAGGAGATTTCAGGGATTTGCCTCGCAGTATGCGATTTACATCGTACTGGTGCTGCTCATCATCGGGATCACGATCTACAATCCTTCTTTCCTGTCCGTTAATTCGCTGCGGGACATTCTGATTCAGTCATCGACGCGCGCGATCATTGCGCTGGGCGTTGCGTTCATATTGATTACGGCCGGAACCGACTTGTCGGCAGGCCGGATCGTCGGCTTGACCGCGGTTATTTCGGCATCCATGCTGCAGAGCTCGGACTACGCGGCACGATTTTTTCCGAACCTGCCGCATCTTCATGTATTGCTGCCCATTGCCTTGGCCATCCTCGCCGGCCTGCTGTGCGGGTTGGTTAACGGTCTCGTCGTCTCGAAGCTAAACGTTCCGCCGTTTATCGCCACGCTCGGTACAATGGTTGCGGTCTACGGCCTGAACTCGCTGTATTTCGATATGGAGCCGAACAATTCCCAGCCGATCGGGGGTCTGCGCAAAGACTTCACCGCGATTGGAACGGGATATATCGGCGAAGGGCAGTATTCCGTGCCTTATATCGTGCTGATCGCCATTTTCGTGGCGTTCATCGTCTGGGTCATATTTACGAAAACGAAGCTTGGAAAATACATGTACGCGATCGGCGGCAATATCCAGGCCGCTAAGGTATCGGGCATCAACGTCGCCAAGTACTTGATTTATATCTATGCCATCGCAGGCGCCCTGTACGGGCTGGCGGGAGTGCTCGAAGCCTCCAGAACGGGCGGCGCAACGAACAACTACGGGAATATGTACGAACTCGACGCCATTGCGGCTTGCGTCGTCGGCGGGGTATCCACCACCGGGGGTATCGGTACGGTGCCCGGCGTCATGGTGGGCGTGCTGATCTTCACGATCATCAACTATGGCCTGACCTTTATCGGCATCAGCCCTTACTGGCAGCTCATCATTAAGGGATTGATCATCGTAGCGGCCGTGGCTTTCGATATGCGGAAGTATGCTGCCAAAAAGTAATATTGCGATAAAGTAATAGACCTTTATCGTTATGCGAACAAGCTGCGGCACCTTATGCTGCGGCTTGTTTGTGCTGGCCGGGTTCGGCGGAGGAAAGAACGGTTGGTTTATTAAAGGCGGTTTGCCAATATTTGAGGCGTAGCCAAAAGAAACAAACATGTTACAATGTGAGGGTAGATTGTTTACAACTTTGTAACCTGTGTAAACGAAACCAACTTACGATATTTCACTGCGAAAAGGAGATGTTTGCAAGATGAAAAACAGAATGATGAAGACCATTGCCGGAGGAGCTTTCGCTGCCGTACTGGCTGCAGGACTGATCGGGTCCGGATCTGCATCAGCCGCTTCTGCCACCTCCGCCCCTCAAAAACAAGATCTTGGCAGCCTGCAGGCTTACCTGGAGCAGCTGCTGCAAAATAACGGCGGTTCATTTAACTGGAATTTCGTGTACGAGCTGCCTTCCAATGGGCAAGCAAACGTACCGACGGGAACGGACAAGCCGACGACGAGCAAACCGTCCACACCGCAAACAAGCAAGCCTTCGACTCCACAGACGAGCAAGCCGTCGACGCCAACGACTACGACGCCTTCGACTCCGTCCAATAACAGCGGAAGCAACACGGCGGACAAGTCCGGCTATGCCGCAGAGGTCATCAAGCTGGTTAACCAGGAACGTGCGAAAGCCGGCCTCGGTGCGCTGAAGGAAAATACGAAGCTGTCGGGCATGGCGATGGACAAAGCAAAAGACATGTACAGCAACAATTACTTTGACCACAATTCTCCAACGTACGGATCTCCGTTTGACATGATGAAGAAGTACGGCATTTCTTACAGCTATGCCGGCGAGAATATCGCCAAAGGCCAAAAGGATCCGGCTGACGTCATGAATGCGTGGATGAACAGCGAAGGACACCGCGCAAACATTTTGAACAGCCATTACACCACGATCGGCGTGGCCTACTATAACGGAGTTTGGGTTCAAGAATTTATTGCGAACTAATCATTCATATCATCATAAACAAAAGGGGTGCCCCAATGGCCTTTCGGCCAGGGGTACCCCTTTAACTTTTTATGGTCCGGTCAATCCTTCGTAAAGATGGAAAACCGGTTTTGGCCGGTGAGTCCTATGAGGCATCCAGATTGAAAAAAGCAGAAACCGCATGCTTCAGCATACGACTTCTGCTTTGATGGGTTATGCAGGGGTCGAACCTGCGACCTGCCGATTAAGAGTCGGCTGCTCTACCAGCTAAGCTAATAACCCGCGTCATCTAACAATGTGATTATTATAACTCCGTTCTTCTTAAATATCTATTATGTTCACAAAATTGACAAAAAGGACTGGCGCTAAAACAGGGAATATGGCATGATTTGCAAATTGACTGGAGAAGTTTTATGTTTATGTACATAACGTTTACGGAAACGACCGTTCAGATTGATCTGTGGAGGGATTATGTCTTGAGTTCATCGAAGTGGATTTGGCGGATTATCGGCATTCTGTCCATCGCGGCAACGCTCCTCCTCATCGCCGGCTTCGCTTATGCGGTACAGGATATCAACCATCCCCAAGGCAGCAAGCTAAACCTGTCGGCTCCTTCCGCCAAACCAGAAGGGACGGCACCGGGCAATATCGAACAGAAAAAAGAGCTGAAGGCAGCGGTGATCGGCGACTCTCTGGCCAAAGGAACCGGCGACAGCACCGGAAGCGGCTTCGCGCGGCGAAGTGTGACCAAGCTGGCGGAGGCTACAGGCAAGAAGGTGACTCTGCTGAACAATCTCGGCATTAACGGGCTGACCACATCCGGACTGCTTCCGAAGCTGAAGGAACAAGGAACCCGATACGTGCTCGGCGAGGCGGACATCATCCTGTTGTCCATCGGGGGCAATGATTTGTTCCAGGGGGCGGATCTGCTGTCAGGCAGCCAGACCGGTACCGCAGTCAACGACGGAGAGGCTGCGGATCTGGATCCTGATGAGCTGCTGGAAGCGCTGCCCGAGGCGAAGAAACAGCTGCAGCATATTTTGGAGCAAATCCGGAAAATCAACCCCGGTGCGCTTATTATTTACGTCGGGCTCTACAATCCGTTTGAAGACGTACAGGATCTTAAAGTGGTCGGTAATCAGGCCGTTTCGGAGTGGAACAGCGCGGCGCTCACGGTCATTAATAAATATGACAACATGACGCTTGTTCCGACGTTCGACCTTTTTCAGCACAATTTGAACAAGTATTTGTCGACGGATCATTTTCATCCGAACGATCAAGGATATGAGCGGATTGCCGAGCGGATCGTGCAGGGAATGTTGTGAGAAAGAAGCGGGAAAGGGGCGTCAGGCGCGCATATGGCTGAAGGAAGCATCTTGAAATCGCAGGATGACGTCGTTCTGTCGGTGGAGCATGTGAAGAAGAAGATCGGACGGAAGTGGATCATTCACGATGTCACCTTCGACGTTCGGGAGGGCGAAGTGTTCGGCTTTCTGGGCCCGAACGGGGCCGGCAAAACGACGACCATCCGCATGCTGGTGGATTTGATCAAGCCGACCAACGGCGTCATCCGTGTGTGCGGATACGACGTGAACAAGAATCAGGAGCAGGCGCTCCGGTTTGTAGGCTCGATCGTCGAAAACCCGGAGGCGTATACTTATTTGACAGGATGGGAGAACCTCGAGCATTTTGCCCGGATGCAGCGCGGCATAGACCGTCAGCGCATTCAGGAAGTGGTTGATATCGTCAGGCTCGACCAGCGCATTCACGACAAAGTGAGCACGTACTCGCTCGGGATGAGGCAGCGGCTCGGCATCGCCCAAGCCCTTCTGGGACGGCCCAAGCTGCTGATCTTGGATGAGCCTACCAATGGGCTCGATCCGAAAGGAATCAAGGAGTTGAGACAGTTTATCCGCCAGCTGGCCGATGAAGGGCTCGCCGTGTTTGTGTCCAGCCACCTGCTGAGCGAGATCCAACTGCTGTGCGACCGGGTGGCCATCATCAGCAAGGGGCGCGTATTGGCAGTGGGTCCTGTTGAGGAGCTGGTATCGGAAAATGCCCAATATGTCATATGGGATCTCTCTCCTGTGGGAGAAGGCAGGTCCATCCTAAGCCGGCAGGCAGGCGTAGAGGTGATTTCGGACGCTGAAGAGGTGCTTGATGACGCCATCATCGCCGGTATGGGGCAGGAAGCGATCGTGACCCGGATGGACGAAGAGCATGTCGCCTCCATCATCAGACAGCTCGTTTCAGCAGGGATTGAAGTCAAGGGCGTGCACAAAATTAATCCGACTTTGGAACAGCTGTTCCTCAAGATGACGGAAGGTGAGAGCATTGATTAACCTGCTTCCGCTGGTCAAAAACGAAACGATCAAAATTATCAAAAAGAAACGGTTTTATGTCGTTTTGCTGATCCTGATCGTCCTGGTGCCCATGTTCACCTACGCCCAGATGCGCTCGGCCGAACGGACGCGTGAGAAGTTTCACGACGATTGGCGGCTTGAAGTTCAGCAGCAGATCACCGATAATGAAAATTCACTCAGCAGCGACCGCGTTCCGGACGAATGGAAAAAGTTCCGGAAAATTTTTATCCAGCAGCTGCAGTATTACTTGGACCATGACGTGAACCCGAACGAGCCGAACGGCGTCACCTTTACCCGCGAGTTTTTGGACAATTCCATTGCTTTGTTCATTCCGCTGCTGGTGATGGCGATCGCCTCGGATATCGTATCAGGCGAGAGAACGTCGGGAACGATCAAAATGCTGCTGACCCGACCGGTCAAAAGGTGGAAGGTGCTGCTGAGCAAATTGATCGCGCTGGTCATGTACAACTCGTTAATCGTCGTGTCGACGGTCATCATCACGTATTTGATTTCGGGCGCGGTATTTGGCTACAAAGGCTTTACGATTCCGGTGTTCACCGGCTTTCTCATCCGCGGCTCGGAGGTGGATATGTCCGCCGTTCATGCCGTTCCGCAGTGGGAATACCTGCTGATGCAGGCGGGTCTTGCCTGGTTCGTCAGCCTTGTCGTCGGAGTGCTCGCATTCATGGTGTCCGTGCTTGTCCGCAGTACCGCCGCAAGTATCGTCGTCATGATGGCGGCTCTGATTGCCGGCTCTATATTGACGAACATGGCGTCCGCATGGAACAGCGCCAAATATTTATTTATGGTCAACCTGCAGCTGACCAATTACCTGTCGGGCACGCCGGCGCCGATCGAGGGTATGAGCTTGACGTTTTCCCTCATCGTGCTGACGGTTTGGGGGGCTGCTGCGATCGCAATCTCTTTCCTTGTCTTTACGAAAAGGGATATCTTGAATTAAAATGGACAAGGATAACAAAACATCTGTTTGCATTTTGGATGAAATTCATCCTACATAAAGATACACAAAGGGGGAGCATGAATGGTCGAGCAGATCGATATGTTTGCAGAGTCATCAAAGGGCGGCCCGAACGGCCATACCGGATACGATGCTGACGACATTCAAGTGCTCGAAGGCCTGGTTGCGGTTCGCAAACGGCCAGGTATGTATATTGGCAGCACCAGCTCATCCGGACTTCATCATCTGGTATGGGAGATTGTTGATAATGCTGTAGACGAGCATTTAGCCAAATACTGCACGAGAATCGATATTACGGTACACAAAGACGGATCCATTACCGTTTTGGATAACGGGCGTGGGATACCGACCGGAATGCACAAGACGGGCATTCCTACGCCGCAGGTCGTATTTACCATCCTGCATGCCGGCGGCAAATTCGGCGGATCGGGATACAAGAAGTCGGGCGGTCTTCACGGCGTGGGCGCTTCGGTGACCAACGCGCTGTCGGAATGGCTTGAGGTGGAAATTTACCTGGGAGGCAAGATCCACCGGATGCGTTTTGAATATTGGCAGGATAAGAACGGTAAGGAGCATGTCGGCGAGCCGGTGACCGGTCTGGAAGTGCTGGGCAATACGAACAAGACCGGCACCAAGGTGACGTTTAAGCCTGACGCGCGGGTGTTCCAGAGCGGTATCAACGTGAGTTACGATACTCTTGCCGAACGGCTTCAGGAAATTGCGTTTCTGAACTCCGGGCTGCGGATCGTCCTGAAGGACGAGCGTGCGGACCGCCAGGACGAGTTTTTCTATGAAGGCGGCGCCAGCCAGTTCGTCGAATTTCTGAACGAAGGCAAAGACGTCATGCATGATGTTATTCACTTCTATGGGGAAAAGGAAGACGTCGAAGTTGAGGTAGCGCTGCAGTACAACGCCGGTTATACCGAAACGATCGCTTCCTTCGTGAACTCGATTCCGACGCGCGGCGGGGGTACGCATGAAACGGGCTTTAAAACCGCCTACACGCGCGTGATGAACGATTACGCCCGCAAAAATCACATGCTGAAGGAAAAGGACAAAAACCTGGAGGGCAACGATCTGCGCGAAGGCATGATGGCGGTCATCAGCGTTAAGATGGCCGAGGTCGAATTCGTGGGTCAGACCAAAGACCAGCTCGGCAGCGCTTCCGCGCGGAGCACCGTCGATGCGGTCGTGTCGGAGAAAATGCAGATTTTCCTCGAAGAAAATCCGCAGGTGGCCCAGACGCTGATCAAAAAGGCGATTCAGGCCTCCAAAGCGAGGGAAGCCGCGCGTAAAGCCCGCGACGACATGCGCAGCGGCAAGAAGCGCAGCGAGAGCTCTAATCTTGGCGGCAAGCTGGCGCCGGCGCAGTCGAAGGATTTTACCCGTACAGAGCTGTTTGTCGTGGAAGGAAACTCCGCAGGCGGATCGGCCAAGCAGGGCCGGGATTCCAAAATTCAGGCGATCCTTCCGCTGAAGGGGAAGCCGATGAATCCGGAGAAGGCGAAGCTCGCCGACATTATGAAGAACGAAGAATACCGGATGATTATTTCGGCCATCGGGGCCGGCATCGGCAACGAGTTTGAGATCGAAGACAGCAATTACTCCAAAATTATTATTATGACCGACGCAGATACGGACGGAGCGCACATTCAAGTGCTGCTGCTGACCTTTTTCTACCGTTACATGAAGCCGCTGATCGATGCCGGAAGAGTGTATATCGCTCAGCCTCCGCTGTACAAAATTACACGGAAATCCGGCAAGCTGGAGACGGTCCGTTATGCATATAACGACGAGCAGCTGCAAAACTATTTAAAAGAATTCGGTAAAAATTACGAGCTTCAGCGCTACAAGGGACTCGGCGAGATGAACCCCGAACAGCTGTGGGAAACGACGATGAACCCGGACACCAGAACGCTGCTGCAGGTGCAGATCGAGGACGCCGCCAAGGCCGAACGGCGCGTCTCCACGCTCATGGGCGACAAGATTGATCCGCGCAAGCGCTGGATCGTGGAAAACGTGGACTTTAGAGAGTTCGAGGAATAGAAGGTGAATGGATGAGCTTATCGGAACAATTTTTGCCGGCCTTTCTGGAGGAGGTCGTCGGCGACCGCTTTGGCCGGTACTCCAAATATATTATTCAGGACCGGGCTATTCCCGACGTGCGGGACGGCCTGAAGCCTGTTCAGCGCCGGATTCTGTACGCGATGTACGATTCGGGCAATACACCGGATAAATCTTACCGCAAATCCGCCAAAACCGTCGGGGATGTCATGGGTAACTATCATCCCCACGGGGATGCATCCATCTATGACGGCATGGTCCGGATGGCCCAGCCTTGGAAAATGGGGCATGTGCTGGTGGACGGTCACGGCAACTGGGGTTCGATCGACGATGACCCGGCCGCAGCGATGCGTTACACGGAAGCGCGCCTGTCGCCGATCGCCATGGAGCTGCTGCGGGATATTGAGAAGCGTACCGTACAGTTCAAGGACAACTTTGATAATACCGCCAAGGAACCTGTCGTTCTTCCTTCCAGGTATCCGAATTTGCTGGTCAATGGGGTCAGCGGCATTTCCGCAGGTTTTGCAACCGAGATTCCGCCGCACAACCTGCGCGAGGTCATCGACGCCTGCATCGCCGTCATGCAGAAGCCGGAAATCGAACTGGACGAGATCATGACCTTTATCAAAGGTCCGGACTTTCCGACGGGCGGCCTGATCATGGGCGGAGACGGCATCAAGGAAGCGTACCAGTCGGGCAAGGGCCGGATTTACCTCCGCTCCAAAGCAGACATCGAGTTTCTGCGCGGCGGCAAACAGCAAATCGTCATTACCGAAATTCCGTACCAGGTCGTCAAATCGCGTCTGGTGACACAAATGGAGAATATTCGACTCGAGAAAAAAATCGAGGGAATTTCGGAGGTTCGTGACGAAAGCGGCCGCGAAGGATTGCGCATCGTTGTCGAAATCAAGAAGGAGGCCGATGCCCAGGGCATTCTGGCGTACCTCCTTAAGAAGACCGATTTGCAGGTCACGTACAACTTCAACATGGTCTCCATCGTTAACAAGGCGCCGCAGCAGCTTGGACTGAAAGCGATGCTGCAGGCCTACATCGAGCACCAGCGCGAGGTTGTGACGTACCGGACGCAGTTTGATCTCGAGAAGGCGGAAGCCAGAGCCCATGTGCTCGAAGGTCTTGTCAAAGCGCTGAACATTCTGGACGAAGTCATCGCGGCCATCAAGGCTTCCAGCAACCGCCAGGATGCACAGAACAACCTGCAATGGATGTTTGGGTTTACGGAGCGTCAGGCGGATGCGATTCTGACCCTGCAGCTGTACCGTTTGACCAACCTGGAGATCACGACGCTGCAGAAGGAGCTGGACGAGCTGCAGAAGAAGATCGCCCAGTACCAGGCGATTCTGGAGAGCGACAAGAAGCTGATCGCGCTGATCCGCAAGGAGCTGCTCGAAATCCGCGACAAGTACGGCGTGGACCGGCGCTCTTCCATCCAGGGCGAGGTTGAGGAAATCAAGGTCAACCTGGAAGTCATGGTCAGCTCGGAGGATGTGCTCGTAACCCTGTCACGCGACGGATACATCAAGCGGACGAGCATGCTGTCGTTTACGCGTTCCGGCGGAGAGCTGGACAGCTCCGGGGTGAAGGAAGGCGATTATGTCAACAAGGTGCTGGATGTCAACACGCTGGATAATCTGCTGATCTTCACGCAGCGCGGCCAATTCTTCCTACTGCCGGTGCATCAGGTGCCGGAGTTCAAGTGGAAGGACCCGGGGACGGCGATCGTCAACGTCATCAACCTGGCGAAGGAAGACGAGATCGTAGGGGCCATTCCTGTCAACCATTTTGATCAGCCGGATAAATCGCTCGTCTTCGTGACCCGCAAGGGCCAAGTGAAGCGGACGGAGCTGAAAGAGTACATGACAAACCGCTCCAGCGCGGTTGCCGCTTGCAAGGTCGGCAGCGACGATGCGGTTTTGTCGGTAACGATGAGCAATAACGACAAAGACATTTTGCTGGTCAGCAAGGAAGGCATGAGCATCCGCTTCAAGGAGCAGGAGGTTAATGCGATGGGCCGCGTATCTGCCGGGGTGCGGGGAATTCAGCTCAAGGAAGGCGATGAGGTCGTATCCGCCCTGTGGGTGGAAGAGGACGAGGGCGAAATCCTCACCCTGACGGAGCTGGGCTACGGCAAACGGACGCTGCTGGCGGACTACCTGCCGCAAAGCCGCGGCGGCAAGGGACTGGCTACATTCGAGTTCAAGGAAGGCAAGCGGGTGAAGCCGAACGGAACCCGAATCGCGGGAGCGTTTTATTGCCGCGAGCCGCTCGAGATCACGGCCATGACCCAGGCCGGCCAAAGCTTCACCTTCAATTCGGAGCAGGCGCCGCTCGCCGAGCGGAAATCGATCGGCAAGCTGCTCGTGCACGTAGAGAAGAAGGACGAAATTGTCGATTTGCTCGTGACCGGCTCTGAGCCGAGCCGGACGGAGTCCAAATCATAAAATCAATGGCTGAATAGGGTATCCCGGGCTGCGGGATGCCCTTTCGTTTTACCTGGAAATTTAAAGAATTTTGTGGCTCCCCGAAAAGGTTCCGAATGGGCGCTGGAAGGCCATCGGAACCGCGATGTAGGGGAGGTTTTTCCTGTAAATTTGCACGGTTTTCACGAACCAAGCAAAGAAAATTTTCACGGTGAAGAAGGAATTGCTTTGATTTGCGCGAAACTTAATCATGTAAATCATGACGATTACAAGATACTGAGCGAAAGGAAGGATATACAGTGCAGACTTCCGAATTTGCGAAAATGTGGTCTAAACTAAGCAAAGATTACAAATTACATATGGAAAACGAGCTCGCCCCGGCCCTGACGGAGTCCCAGTTAACCGTGCTTGAAGTGCTGAGCGGTCAGGAACGGATGAAGCCTTCGGATTTGACCCCGCTGCTGGCGACAAGCCCTGCCGCGGTCACCATGCTGCTGGACCGCATGGAGAAGAACGGGCTGATCCAGCGTGAGCGGGATTTGAACGATCGGCGGATCGTATGGGTGTCCATATCGGAAAAGGGCAAGAACGAAGTGTCCCGTGGTCTGCAGATCCGCGATGCGTTCCTGTCCGGCGTGCTGAGCCGAATCTCGCTTCACAACCAGCAGCTGCTGGTGTATCTTTTGGGCAAAATCACGGCCTAAACCGGGCCCGGCGTGTTTGAAAGCGCCGTTTAGGGCATCGTATGGATAACGATGCTAATACCCCTATTATTTCTTCAAGAGGAGTCATCATGGATGAGTAAGTTAGAGCTATTGCGGCACCCCAAGCAAAGAAAGCTGCTCTTTAGCGCCGGCTTCAGCTGGTTGTTCGACGCTATGGATGTCGGCATCATATCGTTTATCGTAACGGCGTTAACGGTCGAGTGGAAGCTGTCGCCGCAGCAGGTCGGGGTTCTGACCAGCATGAACTCCGTCGGCATGGTGATCGGAGCGGCCGCCGCCGGTTATATGGCCGACCGGTTCGGCCGCAAGACGATCCTGCTGTGGACGCTGCTCATTTTTTCGGTGGCGAGCGGCTTGTCCGCGTTAGCCGCAAGCTTTGCCGTGCTGTGCCTGCTGCGGTTTATTACCGGCATTGGCCTTGGCGGCGAGCTTCCGGTGGCTTCGACGCTCGTGTCGGAGTCGATGCCTGCACGCGACCGCGGCAGAGCCGTCGTCCTGCTGGAGAGCTTCTGGGCGGGAGGCTGGCTGGTCGCTGCGCTGGTGTCGTACTTCGTTATTCCGAAGTACGGGTGGCAGATTGCATTTGTTATCGGGGCCATTCCGGCGCTGTATGCGATTTATTTGCGCAAATCCATCGAAGATGCGCCTCGTTTCAAGGAACAGCAGGCAAGCGTCGCCAAGCTGTCCTTCGGGACCAAATTCAAGTCGATCTGGGCTAAAGAGCACAGCCGCTCCACGCTGATGCTTTGGATTCTGTGGTTTACCGTCGTATTTTCCTATTACGGCATGTTTCTGTGGCTGCCGTCGGTCATGGTTCTCAAAGGCTTCAGTTTGGTCAAAAGTTTTGAATACGTGCTGATCATGACGATCGCCCAGCTGCCCGGATATTTTACCGCGGCTTACTTCATCGAGAAGTTCGGACGCAAGTTCGTCATGGTCACTTATTTGACGCTGACGGCGCTGAGCGCGCTTTGGTTCGGTTATGCGGATACGGAAGGCATGTTGATCGCCGCGGGGATCTGCTTGTCCTTCTTTAACCTCGGCGCCTGGGGCGGCATGTATGCCTATACGCCCGAGCTGTACCCGACCCGGGTGCGGTCCACCGGCGTGGGGCTGGCAACCTCGGTCGGCCGGGTCGGAGGGGTGATTGCGCCGCTGCTCGTAGGCGTGATGGTTGGTAAGGGCATCAGCATCGATACTATTTTCGGCATGTTTTTTGTCATTGTGCTGATCGGTGCAATCGGCGTTCTCCTTCTCGGTAAGGAAACCAAAGGCAGGGAACTGGCCGATTAAACCGCTATATTTCGTCATGTAAAAAGAAGCTGTCCAGGGCAGCTTCTTTCCTTTTTCGGCATGCGTAACTTTGGACTTATCCAAGCCCGTTCTTCCGTCCAAGATGACTAAATCTACAGGTTTGATTGTGATTTCCTGTTGTTTTGAATTATAATAAATATTGTTGCAGTTAGACGCTATCAGAATGGGGGAAGGAATATGCAGCTGATCAATCCCGGCATGGTCCAGGAGATGCTAGATTCACTGAAGAACCAGGACCTTTATATACACCTCGAAATGACAACGGGTGCTTACGCTTCACATAACGATTCATCCAAATTTACCGCATCGACGTTTATCCATAACGGCGTCGTCCGATATTCGCAGGGCTCCATCGCCGGTTTCGGCCCTTACCGGATCGGCCTGAAAATGGAGCAGGGCTGGGTTTATTCCCAAGGCTTGACCCATTTTGAAGAAACGGAAACGGAGCGGCTGATCATGGCTGGACATGACAGCGACGGTAAACTCGTCGTAGCGCTTCAGTTGAGCCGCCAACCATTTTAACGAGAGAAGGTTAGACATATGGAAAAACATATTCTTGTGGTGTTTCCCCATCCCGATGATGAGTCGTTCGGCACATCGGGTACATTGGCTAAGCATATCCAGGCTGGAACCCAGGTGACGTACGCCTGTTTAACCCTGGGGGAAATGGCCCGCAACATGGGTAACCCCATCTTGGCGAACCGCGTGACGCTTCCTGAACTGCGCCGGAAGGAGCTGGAGGCGTCCTGCCGGGCGATCGGCATCCAGGATCTTCGCCTCATGGGTCTGCATGACAAGACGGTGGAATTTGAGGATCAGGAGATGCTGACCAGCCGCTTGCGCGCGCTGATTGACGACGTGAAGCCATCGCTGATCATCACCTTCTACCCGGGTTACGCGGTTCATCCGGATCATGATGCAACCGGAGCCGCGGTCATTCGGACCGTAACGGCCATGCCGAAGAATGAACGGCCGAAAGTGTACTGCCTGGCGTTCTCCAACGGGTGCGAGAAGATTCTTGGCAAACCGGACGTCCTTGTGGATGTTCGCGATTATTTGCCGCAGAAGTTTGCCTCGATCCGCGCCCATCAGTCGCAGTTCCGCTGGGAAACGAGCGGACAGTCGGAGCTGGATAAAGCCGTGCTGGAGCGCTTTGGCCAGGAGCGGTTCTGGACTTATCATTTTGAATAATCGTATGGATTCGAAGACAAGCCGGACGGGCTGCTGCCATCATTACAGCGCCCGTCTTTTTTTATACGTCATAGGCGGTAAGTCGGCCAAAATTGCGAAAATAACTCAGGCAACTTGGTATCAAAGGGGGATATTGACAACTGAGGGCTCCGGCGGATACAATTTGTGAAATCCTATTTGGGATTTTACATGAGAACGGAAAGGTGTGTGGCCCTGAAGATGAGCCGAGAACAGTTGAGAAGAGAAGAGTTGAGAAGAGCAGAATTTGACGAGAAGGAGCGTACCGCAGAACAAGGTACGGGAGCAGAGCCGACACGTATAGGGCCGGCTGGTGAGGAGACAGGCCGCGATCAGGTAAGCCCTTCCGAAGGAGATCCGGAGGACATCCGGCTGGAGCGGATCGTCTTCATAGGAAGGACCTATGACGAATATTTGCGGATGTTTAACGTGAAGCCCGTGGACTTGAAGGGACGAACCGTCCTGGATTGCCCTGGCGGGGCATGCTCGTTTACGGCAAAAGCAAGGAAGATCGGCATTGAAGCCATTGCTGCGGATATAGCCTATCAGTTTGATCCTGCGGCACTTGAGGCGAAGGGGAGGCTCGATATCGGGCATGCGGTGCAGCATGTGGAGAGCCTGGGCGATCAGTACCGCTGGGACGAATTCGGCGGTCCCGAAGGGCTCCGCAGCGAGCGCACAAGGGCCTTGACGGCCGCGGTTGAGGATATGAAGCTGCATCCAGAGCGATATGTTGCGGCCGTTTTACCGGTGCTGCCGTTTGCAGACCGGCAGTTTGACATCACACTGTCGGCGCATTTTTTGTTTATGTACAACGACAAGCTGGATTACGCGTTTCATGAGCAGACGCTGGGTGAGCTGATGCGGGTGACGAAGGATGAAATCCGGATTTTTCCGCTGGTGGACCAGAGCAGCCGCAGGAATGGGGACATGGAGAAGCTGCTGTCGTTTGCCGCCGGAAACGGATGGTCGGCCGAGGAACGGCCGTCGGACTATGAGTTCCAGCGCGGTGCTGCCTCTATGCTGGTGCTGACAAGAAACTGATGGCAACAAGAATGGCGAAACGAGACGGACATTGGAAGCCGGTATCGGTTTCATGTCCAAGAATGGGTCGTATCAGCCGTTATCATATAAAAGCCGGAGAGCCTGCTCATGCTAGGCTCTCCGGCTTTTGTGCTGATTGCGGCCTAGTTGCTGCCGACGGGCGGGATGAATTATGATTTCTAGTCTGTCAAAGCGTTCAGGGTCGCTTCCGGCCACAAATTCCAGGGATGCTCGGCAGGCGGAAGCGAGGCAAGAACGATTTCTTCCTTTGTGACGGGGTGTGGAACGCCGACGATGACAGACCACAAGGCGATCTGCTGCCCCGGCTTATTCAGCCCTTTGCCGTATTTCTGGTCGCCGTAGAGCGGACAGCCGGCATGGCTCATCTGAACCCGAATCTGATGGGACCGGCCGGTATGGAGCTCCACTTTGACCAGACTATAACGGTCCGCCTCCGCGATCACTTCGTAATCCAGCAGTGCTTCCTTCGCGCCGGCTGTTCCTGGCTTCACCACAGACACGGTATTGGTCTTTGCATCCTTGAGCAGGAAGTCTTTCAGCCTTCCTGTCGGTGCGGGCAGCTTCCCGTGTACGACGGCGGCATAGACTTTGCGGAACTTGCGGGAGCGCACCGTTTCCGACAAACGAGAGGCGGCCTTGGATGTCTTGGCAAACACCATCGCCCCGCCGACCGGTCGGTCCAGCCGGTGCACCAGGCCGACAAATACGTTGCCGGGCTTGTTATACCGGATCTTGATGTCCTCCTTGAGCAGGCTGACCAGGTCGGCGTCCCCGGAGGCATCTTCCTGCGTCGGCACGTTGACCGGCTTAACGATGCCTAGTAAATGATTGTCCTCATACAAAATCTTAATGCGGATGTCCTGACCATCGGCTCTGCTCATGGTTTAGGACTCCCATCTACCCAAAATGCCGCACGGCAGATTCAGTCCGGAGGCGGTAATCGGCAGTCCGAGCTCGCCGCAGGAAATGCTTCCTCCGAACCGGCGGGCTGCCGTCATGGACAGGATGTTATGCAGTACGGTCGGTGAAATACCGGTCGTATACGAATTAATGAGCATAAACAACGGGTTGTCCGACATGATGCTCATGCAGCTCTCGACGAAGGGATAGAGGCTCTGCTCCAGCTTCCACATTTCCCCGCTGGGTCCGCGCCCGTAAGACGGCGGGTCCATGATGATCGCATCGTATTTATTGCCGCGGCGCTGCTCGCGCTGCACAAATTTAAACACGTCGTCCGTGATGAATCGGACCGGACGGTCACCGAGGCCGGACAGCTGCAGGTTCTCCTTGGCCCATTGAACCATGCCTTTTGCCGCGTCGACATGGACGACTTGGGCGCCTGCGGAAGCCGCCGCCACGCTGGCTCCACCGGTATAGGCGAACAGGTTCAGCACCTGGATCGGCCGGCCCGCGCCGGCAATCTTGTCCATCATCCAGCGCCAGTTGGCCGCTTGTTCGGGGAACAAACCGGTATGCTTAAAGTTGGTAGGGCGGATATGGAACTTCAGCTTGTCGTAGGAAATGGTCCAGCGGTCGGGGATCGGCTTTTTCATGTCCCATTGACCGCCGCCCGAAGAGCTCCGGTGATAATGTCCGTGAACTTGGCGCCACTGCCCTGTTTCGTTGGTGAGCGGCCATATAATCTGCGGGTCAGGTCTGCGGAGAATGACGTCTCCCCAACGCTCCAGCTTTTCCCCGTCCCCGGTATCCATCAATTCATAATCCTGCCAATCGCGTGCTACATACATGAATGCATTCCATCCTTCTGTTCATTAATTTCATTTAGCTTATATTGTACAACATTTCGTACATACAATGCACTTTCTTCATACTCGGTGCGGGTAAAGGTATAATAAAGATAAACCCTCGCGAAAGGAGGACTTGCCGGTGAGCAGCAGACGGAAAATATCGTGGATCCTCACTTTGTTTGGCTTGTTGTGCGGCGTTCTCTATGTCAATCAGGCGGTCCGGGGCGGAACGGATGATTGGTTTGGCTTCCTTGTCTTCGCCGTGCTTCCGCTTGGAATCGGACTTATATTGCGAACGAAAACGAAAAAAGAGAGAGCAGGGATGGAGATCACCCCCGAGATGGAGAAGAGCATTCTCCACCTGGCTGCGGAGCAGGAAAACCTGCTGACCGCTGCGGACGTTGCCCTGCATACGACGCTCAGCATGGAGCAGGCCGGCGATGCGCTGGAAGCGATGCGCCGCAAGGGTCAGGTCCATTTAAGGGTAGCGGATAACGGGGCGCTGGTCTATGAATTTCAGGATGTTCTATCGATGGAAGCCAAGCTGAATGCGGAGCGGGTGTAGGACTTTATCAGCCAGGCCCGCCCAACACAATAAACCGGCTGCGCCTTGGACATGCCGAGCGCAGCCGGTTTTCTGGTGCCGATTATTTGGACGCCATGTACTCGTAGTAGTCCTGCTGTCTCATCACTTTAAAGCCGCAGGATTCGTACAGCCTGAGCGCATTGGGGTTCTGAACCGCCACCTCCAGCCATACGTCCCGCCCCTGGGCTATCGCTTCGGATACGATGAGCATCAGCGTGCTGCGGCCGATCCCTTGGCCCCGAACCAATGCCTTCACCGCAAAACCGTATATCCACGTATCGGAGCCTGTATCTTCGAGAGATACCTTGCCGACGGTAACCCCATCCCGTTCAATGATGAGCGGTCGGGTTCCCGTTTCCTGCAGCAGCGATGAGTAGATTTCGGCTGACTCCTCCCGGCTCATCTCGAATCCTTCCTGATCGATGGCGATGATGTCCTCCATGTCGGCAAGCCCGGCGCTTCGCAGCCGGACCGACGGGTCCGCTGCCGTGACAATGTGGCCGTCGTCATGCCATTTCATCTGATATTCTGAGTGGCAGAACACCCCTCCTTGGGACTGGATAAAGCCGGTACCGCTGGCCGAAGAGGCCGGGGTATTCAGAAGAACGGTTTTATAGGCTGAAACGTCAGCCGAACGGATGGCATCCTTCCATAGATTCGTAAATATCCCCTGACGCCGGTAATCCGGATGCACCATACCGCATACCTCGAGACCGCCGCCGAGCGGATACAAGGCGAGGAAACCGGTCAGAGTATCGCCGGAATAATGAAAGAAGTCCAGATTTGCGTCCGCAGGACGTGACTTCAGCATGCCCCAGTTTAATTTCAGAGTGATGGAATCGGCCCGCTCGCACAGCTCCTGGAGAGTGGAGATATCGCCTGTTTGACTTGGATTAAGAATAGTCTGCTTCCCCCATATTCGTTGTTTTCTGCTATCATATCATGTTCCTATTTGGTGTTAAAGAGAGAGAAATGCGCTTATGGATAACTGTTTTTGTTCATATTGAGCCTTCATGATTAGGCGGTCATACCTCACTTCATACAGCAGAGCGGAATAGGATAAATGTAACATTCTTAGGGAAGGGAGCCATCCGTATGCCGGTGAAAAATGGTAAAGAGTATATGGAACGGATCGATCAGGCGCAGCCGGAGGTTTGGCTTCAGGGTAAGCAAATCCAAGGAAAATTGTCCGATCATGCGGCTTTCCGCGGTTTAATAGGCACGCAGGCTTCACTTTACGATATGCAGGCTGCGGAAGAGTATGCGCAGCTTCTGACATACACGTCTCATGAAAGCGGGGAGCCGATAGGCTTATCGTACTTACAGCCGAAGACCAAGGAAGATCTCGCCAGACGCAGGAGAGCGATGACGCTCTGGGGTGAGCGCCATTTCGGCCTGCTCGGCAGATCGCCGGATTACATGAATACCGCCGTCATGGCTTATGCCGCCGCCTCGGAGATGCTGGCCGAAGCCGACGCGAAGTATGCAGACAACATGCGGAACTACTACAGGTACTGTAGAGAGCATGACATTACGCTGTCGCACGCCTTTGTTCAGCCGGCGGTGAGCCGTGCGGCCGAAATGCTTGATGACGGGACGATCATCAATACCGCAGCGCGCATCGTTGATCAGACGACAAACGGTGTCATCGTGTCGGGCGCGTTTTTGCTGGCGACCCAGGGGGTCACGGCCGATGAAATTCTCGTCTATCCGCCGGCCTCATTCCTGTTTCAGGCGGAGGACAATCCCGAAACCTTTGCTTTTGCCGTTCCGAACAACCTTCCGGGCATCAAGTGGATATGCCGGGAAAGCCTGGTCGGCGGCGAATCCGCCTATGACTATCCGCTCAGCTCGAGATTTGAGGAAATGGACACTCTCGTCATTTTTGACCATGTCATTGTCCCTTGGGAACGCATATTTATTCTCGGCAACGACAGCTTGTCCACACGCTTTTTTGCAGAGAGCGGCTTTCACGTGCATGCAGCCCACCAGGTCTGCTGCCGTTATGTGGCGAAGACGGAATTTGTCCTTGGGATCATTCTGTCCATTGTCGATGCGCTTGAAAAAAACGGCAGCGTCATTACGGAACAAGTGACGGAGGTGATCGTGAATCTGGAGACGCTCAAGGCGATGCTGCTGGCCTCCGAAGCGGGTGCGCAGATGGACCACTGGGGAAGCATGCGGCCCGACCTTAAGCCGCTCTGGTCCGCTACTGTCATCTATCCCCAAATGTATGCACGCATGATGGAAATCATCCAGCTGCTTGGATCCAGCAGCGTCATTATGATTCCGTCCGAGCAGGACTTCGGTTCTTCCGGAATCGCTCCGTATTTATCGACTTATCTCAAAGGCAGCGGTATGAATGCCCGGGATAAGACTGCGCTGTTCCGGCTGGCCTGGGAGCTGAGCAGCAGCGGATTCGGCGGGCGGCAGCAGCTTTACGAGCGCTTTTTCTTCGGGGGGCAGCAGGTAGCCAGCAACAGGCTGTTCCAAAGCTATACGGATAAGGAGACGTACAAGGAGCGGGTTCAGCGGTTCCTCCGGGATTTGTAGCTGCGGATTTTCGCAGCGGTCATATTCTACCCGGTCCGCTCATATATCAGTAATGGGAAACGTACGTCGGCAACACGGGAGAGAGAAGCCGCCTGGGAAGAGCCATCCTTGAACAAGAGGAGGCGGGCGGCGATGACGATCGATCAGCTGATCGCTTTATTGGCACTTGTCGTCATGATCATTGGACTTGTCAGCGGAAAAAAATCATAAGCTGCAAAAAAAGAGAGCTGTATTCCGGCTCTCTTTTTTTGCCTGCAAACCGTTTAACGATTCTGTACCAGGGTCCTCGTAAAGATCGAATTTACACTGGTGCCAAAGAGCCGCCTCTAGGGGGGCTGCCGCAGCACTAATCGGTAACCATCTGTCCCCCGTTGACGTGGATCGTCTGTCCAGTGATATAAGACCCGTCGTTCGAAGCGAGGAGCACGTACGCGGGTGCCAGCTCGTATGGCTGGGCAGCACGCCCCAGCGGCACGCCGCGGCCGAAGGTGGCGACCATCTCCGGCGGCATCGTGGCTGGAATAAGCGGCGTCCAGACAGGCCCCGGAGCGACCGTATTCACTCGAATGGACTGACTGGCCAGGTTACGGGCGAGGGCACGGCTGAAGCTGACAATCGCTCCTTTCGTCGAGGAATAATCCATCAGCTTGTCATGGCCGATATAGGCGTTTACGGAAGCGGTGTTTATGATGCTGCTTCCCGGCCGAAGGTGGGGGAGAACCGCTTTGGTCAGCAGAATGAATGAAAGGATATTTACTTCGAATATATTGCGCAGCTGTTCTTCGGATATGTCCAGCAAGGATTCCCGGACGAACTGGACTGCGGCATTATTGATAAGAATGTCGATCTTTCCATACGTTTGAAGGGTGCGCTCCACAATATACGAAGCAAAGCCCGGCGACCGCACATCTACGGGAAGCAGAAGGCATGATCTGCCGAGCTGGCGGATTCGCCGCTCCGTGTCCTGGGCGTCCCGGTGCTCATTGAGATATACGATCACAAGGTCGGCGCCTTCTTTGGCAAAAGCGATGGCGACCGCGCGCCCGATACCGCTGTCTCCTCCGGTAATGATCGCCACCTTGTCCTTTAATTTTCCGGTCCCGATATAGTTCGGATTTTCAAATACGGGGAGCGGGTTCATCACATATTCAATGCCCGGCTGCCCGTGCTGGTGCTGGTCCGGCGGAAAAGCCACCGGAATGTCCTTGCACTGGTGAATGACGCCATAGTTCGCAAACGGATAGTTCATCGGCCAATCCTTCCCTAAGCTTGTGATGGTACACAGTCTATTCACGGGATGGGCGTGTGTGCCAGTTTTTTTTAACTCTTACATCGAAATAACAAACGAACATAAACGGCTGTCCCGGACATAAATATGTACCAAAGCTGATGATCACCCAATGATGACGCATGTTGTTGGCATTAGGGATCCTTTTGGAAGGAGGAGGGCCGATTGATATTAAGCAATGAGATGAATGCTGACAAGAAAATGACACCCAAACGGAAAAAATGGTTCACGCGCAATGATTGGACCGGCTATTTGTTCAGCGCCCCGTTAATTATCGGCGTGCTCGCATTTGCCATCTATCCGATGTTTGCCGCATTGTTTATCAGCTTTCACCAGACGTCGGGCCTGTCGCTGAACGGAAAGTGGGTGGGGCTCAGCAATTACCGGTACGCCTTGGAGGATCCGGTTTTCTGGCAAGCGCTTACAAATACGTTTTTGATGGGCGTCTTGTCCGTTGTGCTCGGCATCGTATTGTCCTTTGTGCTGGCGAGCCTGATCAACAATCTCAAATGGAACTTCGGCAAAAACTTTTTTAAGGCCGTCTACTTTCTGCCGAACGTCGTCTCGGCGGTAGCGACCAGTCTCCTGTTCTCATTTCTGTTTTTCCCTTCGAAAGAAGGGCTTCTGAACTTTGTGCTGAGCTGGTTCGGGGTTCACCATCCTATCGGCTGGTTTACGAATCCGGAGGTGTCGCGCTACAGCATTGTGCTGATGAGCCTGTGGGGGGCGCTGGGCTACAACACGATAATTTTTCTGGCAGGCCTGCAGAGCGTGCCGCGCGACCTGTACGAAGCCGCTGAAGTTGATGGGGCGGGCGGGTACAAGAAATGGCTCCATATCACGATCCCTTATTTACGTCCGATCTTCGTCTTTATGCTCATTATGGGCACGATCGGCGGCATGAAGCGGTTCACCGACGTGTGGCTGATTGGCGGCACGGCGGGTAATCCGGGCGGAAGCCTGATGACAGTGGTGCTGTACATATACCGGAACGCATTTTTGGCATCGCAAATGGGTCTGGCCACAGCCGCTTCGTATCTGCTGTTCATTATCATTTTGGTGCTGACCGCGGTCATGATGCTGCTGAACCGCCGCAAAGACAGCCTGGACTGACGCACTAGGCCAAACCGACGTCATAATCAGAACGACCGGATTATTAAGCAAAGGAGGTCCCGCCATGATCCAAACGGCCGATTCCAAGGCGCTGCGCCGCAAAAAGATCCCTGTCAGTCAATGGATTCTCGCCATTGTGCTGTTTCTCGGCTCCTTTATCATGATCGTGCCATTCCTGTGGATGCTCGTGACCAGCTTTGACTGGGGGGCCCGGCTGAACATTACGTTTCCGCCGAAAATTTGGCCGGAAGAGCCGTCCATACGCACGTATGAGGTAGCTTTTACGAACATTAAAATGTTCCGCTATATCATCAATTCCATCATCGTCAGCGCAGGCGTCATCGTTGTCAGCTCCCTGTCCGCGCTGCTGTCCGGTTATGCCCTATCCAAGCTGCGGTTCAAAGGGGCGAGCCTGGTGCTTCTGCTGGCGCTGAGCACGATGATGATTCCGTTTGAAATGACCATGATTCCGCAGTACCTGCTCTTTAGCAAGCTGGGGCTTTTGGACAATTATCTGGCTTTTTATTTGCCTGCACTGAACTACGCCTTCGGCACGTTTCTGGCCAAAGCCTTCATCGACCAGCTGCCATCCAGTCTGCGTGAAGCCGCCATTCTCGATGGTGCCGGGGAATTTACCGTGTTCGGCCGGGTGTATTTGCCGCTCTGCACGCCGATTATCGCCACCATGATCATCCTCCTGTTCCTGGGCGTGTGGAACGAAATGCTGTGGCCGCTGCTGGTGCTGAAGAACGCTGCCAAATATACGATCCAGATCGGCCTTGCGATGTTTACCTATAACAACGGCATCAATCAACAGCCCTCGATCATTATGGCTGCAACGGCGGTCAGTCTCATTCCTGTCGTCGTCGTATATATGTTTCTGCAGCGCTACATCATCGAAAGCATTGCTTTATCCGGGATCAAGCAGTAAACCCGGCGAATCGCGGCCCTGGCGCCGCAAGGCACCTAGGATGATTGCGAACACACCGATTATGAAAAGGGGGAACGCGCATGAAAAAATGGCTTCTATTGCTGCTGTCCTGCATGCTCGTATTCACGCTGGCAGCCTGCTCTGAAGGTTCAGGCAAGGACGTGACCGGCGGCGTGGAAATCAAGCAAGTCTCCGACATGAAAGGAACCGTCCGGGTGGCGCTGGCCGGGTGGCAGCTCGACAACGGCATCAACGCGCAGACGGGAAATTCGACGATCGGGCTGACCGAGTACATGGATAAGACGTTCAAGAAAATGTACCCGAATATCAAGGTAGAGCTGTATCAAATTCCTTGGGAGAACGTAAAGGCCAAGCAAACGGCAATGCTCATGTCGGGAGATGCCGACGTGCTGTACACCGGGGGAGCTTTTGCCTCCCAATGGTATCAGGACGGACTGCTGCGTGATCTGGACGACCTGATCAAAGAAGACACATCGTTTGATCCCGGCATTTATCTGGACGGCATCATGAACAATTCGTACAGCACCAAGTCGCCGGACGGAACCAAGCAGTTCGGGATTCCCGCCGTGCTGGGCCGCCGTATGACCATCTACGACAAAAAGCTGTTCAGCGACTGGGGCGTTGAAGGCTTGACGGAGAAGGCGACCCCGGATGAAATTTTGGAAAAAGCCAAAAAGATGACCGGCAAAAATCCGAAAACCGGGGAGCAGAACTACGGCGTATACTGGTCGGGCAACTCGCTGAACGGCTCCACTTTTGTGGCGCTGACCCTGGCTTTCGGAGCGAAAGGGGCCGAAGGCTCG
This sequence comes from Paenibacillus rhizosphaerae, assembly GCF_014192015.1. Taxonomy (GTDB): domain Bacteria; phylum Bacillota; class Bacilli; order Paenibacillales; family Paenibacillaceae; genus Paenibacillus_AQ; species Paenibacillus_AQ rhizosphaerae. Next base: position 715,592 of record NZ_JACHXJ010000002.1, read on the forward strand.
CTGAAAGACGTGAAATCGATCAAATGGCATCTGAACACGCCGGAAATGGTGAAGGTCATGGAGTGGCTGAAGGAAGCCGCAAAGCTGCCGCCAGCCGGATTTATTACCGCGCAGGGAGCGGAGAACTTCGGGCTTGAGAAAAACAATATCGCGATTGCGCTGGACAGCACCGGCGGCGCGACGATGAACGAATTTATCGCAAACAATAACAAGGAACTGCTGGACCGGTTCGAGCCGGTGATGAATATGGGCCCCAAAGGCGAAGGCTGGGTGGCCGTGGATCCGTTTGTCATGGCGAAGAATGCCAAGGACGTGAAAGCTTCCTGGGAAGTTCTCAAGTTCCTGACCAGCCCGATGACGCAAAAATATACGTATGAGAACTTTGCGATGACGCCAACGATCAAGCAGGCCGATTTTGTGAAGCCGGAAGACAAATATGTGAAAAAGGCGCTGGACATCGCCAATGTCGGGCACTCCGAACTGATGGACGAAGCAAATCCGTTCTATATGAGCGATATCGTCCCGGCTGTCAACGGCTTTATCAGCAAGGCGGCTTCCGGCAACGCGCCGGATACCCAGCAGTTCCTGGACGAACTGCAGGACCGCGCGGAGAAATGGTCCGCCAATTTGAAGTGACAGGTTAAAACGAGTGCAGGGCCCTTCACGGGGCCTTTGCACTTCCTTTTTCGCCGGAGATGCAAGGACAATATTCGAAATTGTGGTTGTCTAGCACCAGGAGCAAAAGCTCCTATTGCGTGTACCTTGAAAAACAGTATGTAAGGAGGTCCCATGATGGTTCGTGTTGGTTTGGTCGGGGCAGGCGGAATCGCCTCCGAGCATTTGAAGCATATTGACGATCATGAACAGGCAGAGCTGGTCGCCGTGTGCGATATTTCCGCGAAGCAGGCGGAGCTAGCCGTAAAACGGTATGGAGGCGTCGCCTACACGGATATCCGGCGGATGCTGGCGAACGAGCAGCTGGATGCTCTTTTTGTGTGCGTCCCTCCCTTTGCCCATGGCGATATTGAAGAGCAGGCGGCGGGAAGAGGCATTCATCTGCTGGTGGAAAAGCCGCTGGGGCTGGATATGGGCACCGTGCGGCAAAAAGCGGACTTTATCCGGAAAACGGGCGTCATGACGGCCACAGGCTACTGCCTAAGGTACATGGAGCCAGTACAGAAGGCGAAACAGTACCTGGCCGGTAAAGAAATCGCCATGGTGCGGGCCCATAGGTTCGGCGGGTTGCCGGATACCCCCTGGTGGGTGGACCATGCCAAGTCGGGCGGGCAGCTGGTGGAGCAGACGACCCATAATGTGGATCTTATGCTGTATCTGGCCGGAACAGTCCACAAGGTCAGTGCCGACATGGCCCTGCTGCTGAACAGGGACGTTCCCGGGATTACGACGCCGGATGCCGCTTCGGTTAACCTGGTGTTCGATTCGGGCGCAATCGGTCACATTGACACCGGTTTTTTACCGCAACCGGACAGCCGTTCCTCCCTGGAGATCATTGGAAGGGATTTCAGATTGACGCTGGAAGGGACGTCGCTTACCATTCTGGAACCGGAGCAGACGATCATTCTTCGCGGCAAATCCGATTTTTACAAGGTCCAGGACGACGCTTTCATTCGGGCTGTGGCTACCGGAGACCAGAGCTTGATTCTGGCGCCGTATGAGGCTGCCATGCACACGCTGGAAGTAACGCTGGCTGCCAACAAATCGGCACAAAACGGATTGCCGGTGACTCTAAGCAAGAAGGAATAATGTAGATACCCTCCAGGAGCCTGCGGGCTCCTTTTTTGCGTGCCCGGATGGCCGTAGGCAGTGTATAAACATAACGACACCGTGCATAAACACGCCCTTTTCCATAATCAGGATATGACGGAGTATTCCAGAATAGAATCTGGTAAAGCGCTTTCGGTCTATCAATTTGGATTTTTTGGATTCAGTGATTGTATACGTCAATTCGATGAAGGAAACGGTCACGGTAAAGCCAATTTGTATCATTATTACGATGGCGACAGCGCCTTCTAAATGAAAAAAATTTCCGGACCGAGGGCTCCGGTCTCGATCATGAAGCGGGATTCCGGATCTTCCCTAGTTCTTGTTTTCTTGTGAAGATCTTGCTTCTGCTGTCCCAAACAAGGTAAACTCAAACTTAGGCATAAAAAGAGCTGGAACAAGAAGGAAGGATTAGCATGTTGGATCTGAATGTGAATGAGCCGGATCAGCTGGTTCAGGTTGCCCATGCATTGTCCACCCGGGCGAGGGTGGATATGCTCAAACTGCTCTACACGCGGAGCATGAATATTATCGAAATTTCGGAAGCACTCAAGCTGCCGGTGTCGACAGTCGCGAACAACGTCAAAATTTTGGAGGCAGCCAAGCTGCTGACAACGGAGCTGCTGCCCGCGGCCCGGGGGGCGATGAAGGTATGCACCCGCAGCTATGATGACATCCATATCAGTCTCAACCCGGCGATCCAATCGACCAAGGAAAATTACGGCGTGTATGAGGTCGAGATCCCGATCGGAGTGTACAGCGATTGCGAAGTGTACCCGACCTGCGGCATGGCGAGCGGCAGCGAAATGATCATCCGGGAAGACGAGCCGGCGAGCTTCTATCATCCGAAGCATATCGATGCGCAGATCATCTGGTTCCGCAAAGGGTACTTGGAGTACATTTTGCCGCTGGAGCTTCCGCAAAACGTCAGAATCAAATCGTTGGAGCTGTCCATGGAACTCTGCTCGGAGGCGCCCAACTTCGATAACGACTGGCCTTCGGATATATCGGTCTGGGTGAACGGGCTTGAGATCGGGATGTGGACGAGCCCGGGGGATTTCGGCGACCGCCGCGGCAGGCTTAACCCCTCCTGGTGGCTCGATTGGACAACGCAGTACGGCCTCTTGAAAACATGGCGGGTCGAAGAGGACCGGACGACGCTGGATATGAAAAAAGTATCGGATGTCGGCATCAGCGATCTTCAGCTTGAAGGGCGGCCGAATTTGCGCCTGCGGATCGGTGTTGACCCGAATGCGGTCCATAAAGGCGGGGTGAACATCTTCGGTCGGCAGTTCGGCGATTATGAGCAGGACATCAAGATGCGGATTCAATATGTTCCCATAACAGAGGAAGCGTAAAACCATTGTTACAATAAATTTGTAACAATGGTTTTTTTGTGGCTGTCACCGGAACTGCAGATGTAGACGGGAAAAGGCAATGGATAAAGGAAATCTTTTTGATAACAAGGTGGTGATAGCAACTTTATAAGCTCGTTCATAAATAAAGGTCAAAATTATATTACAAAAAAATGAAATGAATGCGTTGACAAAATGGAGGTTTAGCCGTAATATAGCCCCATAAGAACAATAAAATTGTAATAAAACAATAACATTGTTCTTTAGAACGACTATGGTGACGAAAATGGGGGGTACGTATGAGAAGAAAATTCAGCTTCATGTGGATCACATTGCTGTCTTTGACCTTATTGCTCAGCGCCTGCGGCAGTGGCGGCAGCAGCGGAAATAGCGGTTCGGACAGCGCAGGCGGGGATGCGTCCGGCGGTACGAATGAAAGCGCTTCAAACGATACGGGCGGCAGCAGCGGCGAGAAAGTGAATCTTTCCTTCTGGACGCTGTTTGACGGCGGAGACGGTGACAACATGCAGGCGATGGTGGACCAGTTCAATAAAGAGCATCCGGATATTCAGGTGAAAAATACGAAGCTCGTATGGGGCGAGTATTATACGAAGCTGATCACGGCGGTTGGCGCAGGCAACGGTCCGGATGTGGGCATCTCCCATATTTCCCGTCTTCCCGACCTGATCAACCAGGGGGTTGCAACCGAGCTGGACGATTCGGCGAAGGATGCAAACATCGACTGGAGCACGTTTAACCAGAACATTCTGGAAGCTTCCATATACGATGACAAGCATTATGCCGTTCCGATCGATACGCATCCGTTCATAATGTACTACAATAAAAAGCTGCTTAAAGACGCAGGGCTGCTCGGCGAAGACGGCAAGCCGGTTCTGGAGCAGTCGGGCGAGGGATTCATCAAGTTTCTGACGACGTTGAAGGAGAAGCTTCCGAAAGGCAAATACCCATTTGCGCTCTCAAGCTCCAACGACGATCCATTCCGCTTCTGGTGGGCTCTTTATTCGCAGCAGGGCGGCAATGACGTCGTATCCGACGACCTGAAATCAGCAGACATCGACAAGGACAAGGCCGTCAAAGCCGCGGATTATATCAAGGACTTATACCATAAATACAATTTCATCAAGCTGAACGACCCGGACTTCTATAAAACGTTCCAAAGCGGGAATGCGGCGATCATGATGACCGGCGTGTGGGCGACAGGAACGTGGGAGAACACCAAAGGTCTGGAATTCGGCGCCATGCCGATCCCTAAAGTTTTCGACCAGGAAGCGACATGGGGCGATTCGCATACGATCATTCTGCCGGCAACCAGCAGTGAAGATCCGGAGAAGCGCAAAGCCGCGCTGATTTTCGCCAACTGGATTGCCGACCACGGAGAGATTTGGGCGAAAGCGGGCCATATCCCTTCGAAGCCGGCCGTATTCGACAAGCCGGAATTCAAAGAAATGCCGTACCGGAGCGATTACGTCTCGGTGGCAAGCACGGTTAAATTCAACAAGCATTCTGACAAGAACTGGCAGATCCGCGATAACGCGCTCTTTAAATATTTGAATGAAGTATGGTCCAACAAGATGTCGAGCTCGGATGCCGTCGACAAAATGCAGACGGAGATCGGCAAAGTTTTAAGCGAGTAATCTTGAAGGGTATGATCTATCAGACAGGTTTGGAGCGATGGGCTCCAAACCTGCCTGAGCGATGCGGGAGAGGAAGGTGAGTCATGAAGAAGCTTCGGATCGACTTGCAGGCATTGATTTTTTTACTGCCCTTTCTGATCGTGTATGTGTTGTTTACGATCTGGCCGATGATTAAGGGCGCACAGATGAGCTTTTATAAATGGACCCTGATCCGGAAGATGAAATATGTCGGATGGGACAATTTCCAGCGCATGTTTCATGATGACCAGTTCTGGGCTGCGGTATGGCATTCTACGATATTCGTCTTTCTGACAACGCCGACCATGATCGTGCTGGCCATCGCACTGGCACTTATCGCGAACCGGAAGTCCAAGCTGCAGAAGCTGTACCGCAGCGCGTTTTTTCTGCCGAGCATTCTTTCGGTTTCGGTGGCATCGTATTTGGGATTGTTTATGTTCCAGCCTTATACGGGTTTCATTAACGGGATTCTGCATGGACTCGGCATCCTGGCGGAAGGGAAAGAGATCTTCTGGCTCACCGAGCCGTCGCTGGCCTGGATTGCGGTTGCCGCTCTGACGCTGTGGTGGACGGTAGGGTTCAACTTTATTTTGTATTTGTCCGCCATGCAGGAAATTCCGGACGAAATTTATGAAGCGGCATCGCTGGACGGCGCGGCCAAAGGGCAGATGTTCTGGCGGATCACACTGCCGATGATGAATTCGATCACGCGGATGATTCTGATGCTGCAAATTATCGCTTCTTATAAAGTGTTCATGCAAATCTACATCATTACGGGCGGCGGACCGCTGGATTCGACAAGACCGATCATCCAGTACATTTACCAGAGCGGATTCAAAAAAAATGATCTGGGTTACGCGGCTACGATGTCTTATATGCTGTTTGCGATTTTGCTCGTATTGTCGATTATCCAATATGTCGTTAACAACCGGAAGGAGGCGGCTTAAGGCATGAAATGGGTATACCGGATCGTGTCTGTCATCGCGGCGTGCGTGTTTCTGATCCCGCTGGTCTGGATGCTGGTCGTATCGATCAAACGGGAGGGAATGAAGGTTTCCGGTTTGTTCGACTGGTTTACGCCGCCGTATTCTTTCGAGGTGTATACACAAATTATCAGCGGCACCAAGCTGATGCAATGGGTGTGGAACAGCTTTTTCGTCGCAGGCGTCGTCACAGTTCTCACCGTTCTGGTCGCGGCTATGGCGGCTTATGCGTTGTCTAAAATTCCTTTCCGGTTGAAAGCCATCATGTTCTTTTTCATTTTGGCGGGTCTTCTCGTTCCCGGGGAAGCGACCATCATTCCGCTGTATCAGGTCGCCAAGGACATGCATTTGCTGAATTCGTATCAGGGACTGATCGTCACAGCGCTGGCTTCGCCGATGGCGGTGATCGTGCTTAAAGGATTTTTTGACGGCATCCCGAACGACCTGATTGAGAGCGTCCAGATGGATGGGGGCGGGGTGTGGAAAATATTCGCGGTGATCATGCTGCCGCTGACCCGGCCGGCGCTCGCATCGATGGCGATCCTGACCTTCATCGGCTCGTGGAACAATTTCCTGTGGCCGTTCCTGTCGCTGACGAACGACAAGCTGTTTACGCTGCCGATGGGAATTCCGACCTTGATGAGCCAGTACTCGGAGGATTACGTGAAGCCGATGGTTGTGAACACGCTTTCTTCCATTCCGATCATTATTCTGTTCGTGATCTTTGAGCGGCAAATTATAAAGGGGATCAGCCTGTCGGGGATTAAAGGGTGAGCGGCGCGGCTATAGCCGGAATTGAGCCGAAGCGGCGCGAGCGTGCCATTGATCTGTTCAAAGGACTGCTGATCGTCGGGATGGTGTACTGCCATACGCTGCAATTTTTCAGCGATCCGGCCGTATATCCGTCCATCAACCGCTGGATCGATTTCTTCAACCTCATCACCTTCTCAGGGTTTGTGTTCAGCTTCGGGTATGTATCGCAGCTTGCTTATTACTCCAAGCCGTTTCGCAAAGCCTGCCCGCGGATGCTGGCCGCTGCGCTGAAAACGCTGCTGGCCTTTTATATATCCGGAACGGCGTTCAGGGTGTTTCATGACGGAGCGCCGCTCCATTGGGACACGATTCGGCCGATTATGCTGCTGAAGGATATCCCGGGCTGGTCCGAGTTTCTGGTGTCGTTTACTTATTTGATGGTCCTCGGCTTGGTGCTGTTCGTCCCGCTGCGCTGGGTTTCCGGGCGGAAGTGGCTGGGTTTTCTGACAGCCGGCGTACTGCTTGCTGCAACGTTGTTTCCTTATGATGCGGTTCATGTTCCCCAGCTCGGGTTATTGATCGGCACGAGAGATTTCGCCTCGTTTCCGCCTGTTCAATATTTTCCGTATTACCTGCTGGGGGTCTTGTTCGCCCAATACCGGATTCGCTTCGACTGGCTCGTTCTCGCCGGTTCGTTGCTTGCAACGGGACTGTTTGCGGCAAACTGGCGCTATACCGGGGGGCTTCCCTCACGGTTTCCGCCTTCGCTGTTCTGGATTATCGGTGCCGCATTAATTTTATATGTTTATTACTTGCTGGCCAGGGTGCTGGAGCGTGTTCCGTATGCGTTTGGCTTTCTGGAGTCGATGGGACGGAACGTGCTTATGTATCTGGTGCTCAGCAATTTGCTGATATTTACGGTGAAAAGCAGCCGGCCGGATCTTCTCGTCGGAAGCGGCGGGGGCCTGCTGTACGCGGCTGGATGGCTCGCTGTATGCGGATTTTGCAGCTGGATCGTTACCAAGCGTACGCGCTAAACGTGATTACTTCAAAGGAGTAGAGAGAAATGACAGAGATGCTGCGCGGCGAATATCCTCGCCCACAACTGGTTAGAGCGGATTGGCTCAATCTTAACGGAGTATGGAATTTTGAATTTGATGACGAAGCGGCCGGCGAGAGGGAAAAATGGTACGAACATCCTTCCTTCTCGCGGACCATCCAGGTTCCGTTTTGCTATCAGAGCAAGCTGAGCGGAATTGGAGATCCTTCGTTCCATGATATCGTATGGTACCACCGAACCTTTACGGTGCCAACAGCGTACCAAGGCAAGCGGCTGATTCTGCATTTCGGAGCCGTGGATTATGAATGCAAGGTGTGGGTGAACGGCAGGCTCGCCGCCATTCACGAAGGCGGTCATACGCCGTTTGACGCGGATATTACGGACCTTCTTCAAGAAGCGGACAACTCAATCGTCGTAAAAGCCGTCGATTACAGCCGGGACGCGGCGCTGCCCCGGGGCAAGCAGTTCTGGGAAGAAACATCCGCGGGAATCTTCTATACGCGGACTACGGGGATTTGGCAGACGGTATGGCTCGAACCCGTGCATGACCTCCATATCCGGAGGATTCGTCTGACCCCGGATATCGATACGAATGAAGTGTCCCTGCAAGCTTTCGTTCAGGGCGGGGATAGCCGGGCCAAGCTTCAATTAAAGTCGGTTATCTCTTTCGCGGGGGAGGTCGTTTCCGAAGATTCCTTTTCGGTGAAGGGGAAAGACGAGATGCGCCGCATCCGCCTGCACGATTTTAACGATCATGGCTTGGGACGCTGGTGGTCGCCTGAACGTCCGAATCTGTATGACTTGGAGCTCACACTCCTGGTGGACGGGATAGCGGTGGATACCGTCGCCAGTTACTTCGGCATGCGGAAGATTTCGATTGAGGACGGCGTCGTACTGCTCAATAACCGCCCTTATTATATGAAAATGGTGCTGGACCAGGGATATTTTCCGGATGGCCTTCTGACCGCTCCTTCCGATGAAGCACTGAAAAATGACATCGAACTGACGAAGGAAATGGGATTCAACGGCGCCCGTAAGCATCAAAAGATCGAAGACCCCCGATACCTATACTGGGCGGACCGTTTGGGGCTGCTTGTCTGGGGAGAAATGGCCAACGCTTTCCGGTTCACGGAAACCTATGCCGGGCAGATCACCCGGGAATGGCTGCAGGCGGTGGAGCGGGATTATAATCATCCCTGCATCGTGGCCTGGGTTCCGCTCAATGAAAGCTGGGGCGTAACGAACATTTTGGTGAGCCCCGCCGAGCAGCAGCATGCGCTGGCGCTGTATCACATGACCAAGTCGCTGGATATGTCACGTCCGGTCATCTCCAATGACGGCTGGGAACTGGTAAGGACCGATCTGGTTACGATTCATGATTATGAATGGCGCAAAGAAGTGCTGGCAGACCGCTATTCGACCGTGGAGCAGGCGCTTCAGGCAAAGCCGGGCAACCGCTGGATTCTGGTGCCGGGATATCCTTATGAAGGACAGCCGCTGCTGCTAACCGAATTCGGAGGAATCTCATTTCAGAAGGGGAACCAGGAAGGATGGGGTTACTCTGGGGCGTCGAATGAGGAAGATTTCGAACGGCGTCTCGCCGACGTGGTTCAGGGCGCTCTCGCTTCGCCCGTGCTTCAGGGCTTCTGCTACACGCAGCTGACGGACGTCGAACAGGAAATTAACGGTCTGCTGACGTACGACCGGCAGCCGAAGATTCCGCTGGAGAAGATCCGGGAGATTGTGCAGGGACGTTGATAAAGCCTTTAAGAGGACTGGCTTATATTTAAGTAGAGAGCGAAGAGGGCCCCGTTTCGGGGCTTTCTTTTTTTGTAAATGGTGGCATCGCCTAGTTAATCGGTATAAAGACTGTTATAATATATAAGACAAAGATATGATTGATCAGGATAATGTGGGCCCTTTCTTTGTTTAGAACCATCGCGTGACCAATGGAACCCGAGTCCGAATAAAACCATGGTGATACAGGAAAAGGGGGATGAGAAATGGAAATGAAGCTGATTTTCACAAACAAAGGCAAAAATGCCATCGGGAATTTCGAAAACGATGAGCTGATCGAGGTGTTCTCGAGGTACAGTAAGACACTGATGAAAAAGTACGATCTTGTTGTGTCGGTTCCGTCTGAAGACAATCGCGACATTACGGCCGATGGTACCATCAACGTGCATCTGGCCGATGTCAAATGCGATGTTCAGACGTTCTTCAAGGAACTGGCCAGAGATGTCAAAGTTCCATTAAAGAAACGGCTGGACGCCGGCGAGACGCTGGATGGCGTGTTTAAGACGGAGCTGGTCAAATAAGGCATTAGAATAATCGATAATGAAGAAAAGGGAGCCGGCGGGCTCCCTTTTTTTTTACAGATCCACTTTACGGCTTGCTTATCGCTTAGCGTTCGTCCGAAGTCAGGTCCAGCCAGTCGAGCTCCGCACGGCTCAGCTGAATCCGGGAGCCTTCGTCGCAGGAACGCAGCTCTTCGGCCGACTGGGCGCCGATCAGGGCGCAGGTCGGGAACGGCTGGTTCAGCACGTAAGCGAGGGCGATTTGGATGGCGGTGACGCCGCGCTCCGCGCCGAGCTGCTTCGCCCGCTCCAGGCGTTCCCAGTTGGCGTCACTGTAGAACACGCGCACCAGATCGGCGTTGTCGCGGACTTCCGGCGTAAACCGGCCGGTGAAGAACCCTCTCGCCTGCGAAGACCAGGAGAAGAGCGGGAACTGCTCGGCTTCGTGCCAGGCGCAGGTCTCGGCGTCGGCCGAGACGCAGCCTTTCCAGAACGGCTCGTTCGGCTTGGCGAGGCTGAGGTTCGGGCTGCTGAAGGTAAAGCCGGTCAAGCCTTTCTCGGCGGCGTAATCGTTGGCTTCCTTGATGCGCTCCCACGTCCAGTTGGAACAGCCGATCGCGCCGACGGTGCCTGACTTGACATACTCGTTCAAAATTTCGATCACTTCGCCGGCAGGAACGTTCGGATCGTCCCGGTGCAGCGCGTACAGATCGATAAAATCGGTCTGCAGCCGCTTCAGGCTGGTCGTAATATCGTGCCGGATCGCTTCCTTGTTGACGCGGGGACCGTTTTGATCGTGGTGGGCGCCCTTGGTCAGAATGACGATCTGATCCCGGTTGCCCCGCTCCTTCATGTAACGGCCCAGCACTTCTTCGCTTTCCCCGCCGCAGTAGATGTGGGCGGAGTCGACGGAATTGCCGCCGATGGCAAGATACGCATCCATGTTGGCCGCAGCTTTATCGTACGAATTGTGGTAGAAGTAATCTGTGCCTTTCATCAAACGGGAAACCTTTTTATCCAGACCTTTGACCGAAATGTATTCCATGGATTATACCCTCCTAAGCTATGATGGTTTTTATGGTTCGTTACAGCGCAACCCGGGTATGCTCGCGTGCAGACAGCAAGCATGCGTCGATCACTTTCATATTGTGAATCGCATCATCGGGCTGGAACTGCAGCGACGTCTTGTTGATGATGGCGCGGGCGAGATGGTCGGCCTGCAGGCTGTATGCGTTTACATGAGGAACCTCGATTTCGCTCCGCTCTCCGCGTACGGTCAAGTAGAAGTTGCCGCTGCCCGGCGTCGGCGTGACGTAGGCTGAAGGCACCTCGATGATGCCGTCCGTGCCGAGGATTTCCAGCGGATTGCGCGATGCGGCCCACATGGCACAGTCGAAGGTCAGCGCGACGGAGCCTTCGAATTCGATGAGACCGGAGGCCATCATATCGACATCGTCATGCTCCGGCGAGAAGAAGGCGTTCACCGTGACGGCGGTCGGTTCTTTGCCGAGCAGCAGCCGTGCGGCGTTGATCGGATAGCATCCGACGTCGTAGATCGAGCCGCCGCCCCAGTCCTTGCGATAGCGGACGTTGGTGGTGTCGCGGGCATTGTTAAATGTAAAGGCGCTGCGGATGCCGCGGATGTCGCCGATTTGGCCCGATTCGATAATCTGCTTGATCTTCTCGTAGCGCGGGTGGTAACGGTACATGAAGGCTTCGGACAAGTACACGCCCGCATTGGCCGCAGCTTCAGCCATTTCGGCCGCTTCACTTTCGGTCAGGGCCAGCGGCTTCTCGCACAGGATATGCTTGCCGGCTGCGGCCGCGCGGATCGTCCATTCTTTATGAAGATGATTCGGCAGCGGAATGTATACAACGTCGATGGACGGATCCTCTAGCAGCGCCTCGTAACTGCCGTAAGCGACCGGGATATTCAGATCCGCCGCCGTCTGCTTGGCTTTTTCCTCGTTCCGGCTGGCGATGGCGGCGACTTCATTCAGCTCGGACTGCTGCACTCCGGGAATGACCGAGCGCTTGGCGATGCCCGCGCAGCCCAGTACGCCCCATTTCAATTTCTGGCTCATGTTCGTGTATCATCTCCTTAAGAAGCTTATTTATGATTATATTGCGATTATAGAAGATTGTATTTAAAATTAATATAATACGATTTTGCAATACGTTATAACAATATTGTCATTTGGGGTGAGGACAGGTGAAGCGGCAAAGCCATTTGCTGACCCTTCCGTCGATGCCGTTTTTCTGTTTTCCCGAATCGGTCGGCTTTTACCGGAACGATCCGGGTCACAGTGTAATCCGGGAGGCAGGGGCCTTGAACAATTTCAACATTCATTATGTGGCGGCAGGCAGAGGGTACGTGGAAGTGGAGGATGTGGTCCATGAGCTGGGGCCGGGGGAAGCGGTGCTGTATTTTCCCATGCAGCGCCAGCGGTACTACAGTAGCAAGGAAGACCCATGGGATATCCGCTGGTTTCACTTCTACGGGAGCGGTCTGCAGGATTATTTGATCGAGCGCGGTCTGCATCACAGCCTGTTATGGACGATCCGCCAATCGGCTTCGTTCGAGCAGGCGCACGAAAACCTGCTGCAGGAAGCGGAAGAGCACCGGATGCTCCACCCGGTCCGCCTCTCGACGCTGACTTACGCGCTGCTGGCTGAATTTATCGAGCATGCCACCCCGTTGTCTCCGGTCAAATCGAACAACTCGGGCAGCCGGATCCTGGAGCTGCTGCCGGTCATGCAGCAGGAGGCGGTCAAGCCGTTCATCCTGGAGGATTGGGCGGGCAGGCTCGGCATTTCCACCTACTACTTCTGCAAGCTGTTCCGCGGCGTGACCGAGATGACGCCGATGGAGTTCATCACCCGCTGCCGCCTGCAGATGGCGAAGCAGTGGCTGCTCGAGCGAAAGAGTGCGACGATCGGGCAGATCGCCGAGGACGCAGGTTATCCGAGCGTGAGTTATTTCAACAAGCGCTTTATGGAGCATGAGGGGATGACGCCCTCGGCTTACCGGCGATTATACGGCGGGGCGTAAAACGTGACGGATCGGGATGCGATCCGTGTGGATAACATCTGTCCCATTATTAAGATTCTTCCTGTCAACTGATCGAATGGCACAATTACTCCTGCACTTTTAAAAAGTACAGCAATAAAGCCGGTCCCTCGCTAATGGAGGGACCGGCTTTATTGCTTGTATCATTTCAGTTCTTTGTCTGTCTATTTACGATTATTTCCCGTTCCTGTCCGCTGTTTCAGGGTCCTCCAGCTTGTCAATCCTTCTCCATGCCGGCGCTGGGCGCTGGGCCGCTGGATCCCCGCTTCAGCAGTTTGGTGGGCAAGAGCAGTTCGGTATACGGATGCTCGGGATGATCCATCCGCCAGAACAGCTGCTCCACGGCCTTGCGTCCATACAGCTTCAGGTCTACATCCATCGTCGTCATTTGAGGCGTGGACACCTGGGACAAATAACCGTTGTCGAAGCTGACGACGGAGACGTCCTCCGGTACACGGTAACCCGATTGCTGCAGGGCCGAATTCAGGTAAAAGCCAAGACCGTCATTGACGCAGAACCAAGCCGTCGGCAGCTGTGGCAGCGTTTTTATTTTTTGCGAGATGTAATCGATGTTTTCCACGGCATCTTTGATCACCCATGGCTCGTGGATCTCCAGCCCGAAATCGTTCATCGCCAGTACGTATCCTTCCCAGCGCTCGTAATAACTTGGCGAAAACGAAGTGTTGGCCATCAGGCCGATCTTCCGATGTCCCAGCTCTGTCAAGTGACGGACGGCCTCATAAGCACTGAACCGGTTATTGGTTAAAATGGAGTCAGCATGAATAGAGGGATGATGATGGTCGATGAGGACTGTCGGTATACCCATGTTTGTAATGGTGTTGATATAGTCTGTTGTAATGTGAGACAGAATGAGAATGCCGTCTACGGATTGATTGAGCAGAAACGAAGGGAGGGCCAGCTTATCTGCCGACTGCTTGCTGACCGATTGGATCAGAAGATTTTTCCCTCTGTGTACCGTTTCCCGTTCGATGCTTAAATAAATTTCACCAAAGAAGCTTTTCATCGAAAAGGCAAAATCAGAAGCGATCAGCGCAATATTTCCGGTCTGTTCCAACTCGCCGGAGCGGCGCTTACGATTTTGGGAATACACGTATCCCATCCGGTGTGCCGTCTCAAGGATCAGCTTCCGTGTATCTTCGCTGACCCCGTCTTTTCCCGACAGCGCCTGGGACACGGAATTCTTCGATATATTCAGCTGCTCCGCAATATCCTGCATGGTTACTTTATCCTTCATATGACACCTCAATCTTTGTTTTGCCTGCATAATTGGAGCTCTTTATAGGAAACTAGAAAGAAGCCTGCATTTCAATGGATCACATTACAATAAATTGTAACGTTACAAGTTGTATAAGTAAAGAGCCTATATTTAAAAACATTATTCTGTCTTTAATAAAGTGTTGACAAGGAATTTGTAATGCACAATAATAGGGTTACACAAACGCTTACAAAATACTATGTAATCTTAGTTTGTAACGTTACAAAATAATGTTTCGAGTCTTTTGGAAATGATGGTTTCTATCTATCGAGACAATTTTTTGAGGAGGTCAACGATTCGATGAAAAGAAAAATGCTCGGACTTCTGGCTTTGGTGTTGGTGTTATCCTCCATGCTCGCAGCCTGCGGTTCCAAAAAGCAAAGCGCAACGACGGCCGATGGCGTGACGACCATTGAGTTTTGGGCGGCGGCCAATCCGACGCAGCAAGCCTTCTGGGAGAAGATGGCCAAGGCGTACGAACAGACCAATTCCAAAGTCAAAATCAACGTCAGCGTCATCAAGGAATCTCCAAGCTCTGAAGCCAGCATCCAGGCTGCGATTGCCGGGGGAAGCGCTCCGACCATTTCGGAAAACATCAACCGCGGCTTTGCCGCCCAGCTTGCAAACAGCAAGGCGCTGGTGCCGCTGGATACGCTAAGCGGATTTAACGATATCGTCACCACCCGTCATATGAAAAATACGATTGAACCATGGAAATTCGCCGACGGGCATCAATACGTGCTTCCGATTTACTCCAATGCGATGCTGTTCGGCTGGCGCCTTGACCTGCTGAAGGAACTGGGATACAGCGAGCCGCCTAAAACCTACAGCGAAGCGCTTGAAGTGAACAAAAAGCTGAAGGCGAAATATCCGGACAAATACTTCTGGGCCAAAGCGGACCTCGCCGATCCCACGGCATGGAAGAGATGGTTTGACTTCTTTATGCTGTATAACGCGGCTTCCGGCGGCAATAAATTCATTGAAGGCGACAAGTTCGTCGGGGATGAGAAGGCCGGCGTCGAAACGCTGAAATTTGTTGACGATCTCCGCAAGGACAAGGGCATTCTGGCGCAAAACGTACAGGATCCGTTCGAAACCGGAACAAGCCTGTTTATCGATCTCGGTCCTTGGACCTTTACGAACTGGGCCGAGAAGTTCCCGGACATGAAATACAACCAGAACTACACGCTGAGCATGCCTCCGGTACCTGACGGCGTGGATCCGAAAGATTCCAAAACGTTTGCCGATACGAAAGGGCTTGTGATCTACGCGTCGGCCACCAAGGAGCAGCAGCAAGCGGCGATGGATTTTGTGAAGTGGGTCTATTCGGATGCGAAAAACGACGCCCAGTGGTTTGACGAAACGAAGCTGCCGCCGGCTCGCGACGACCTGACCACCAACGAATCCTTCAAGGTGATTTTGGACAAAAACCCGGAACTGAAGCCTTATGCCGAAAATGTGCCGAATGCGGTGCCGCCGATGGATAATCCGAAATATAACGACCTGCAGACCTTTATTGGACAAGAAGCCTGGAACAAGGTCGTCCGCGGGGAAATCGATCCGGCAGCCGGATGGGCGAACATGAAGAAAGCCATTGAAGGGGAACTTCAATAAAAGGAGTCTTCTAAATGAAAGAAAACAATAACCGGTTGGGCTGGCTGTTCGCCAGCCCCTACCTGATTTACTCTCTTGTATTTTTCCTGATTCCGCTCATTTGGTCTTTTTATTTGTCTTTTACGAACTGGGACCTGATCGCTCCCGAATATGACTTTGTCGGTTTTGACAATTTTGCCAAGGCGCTCAAATCGCCCGGTGTACACGCCGCGTTCTGGGTGACATACAAATTCATGATGGTGTTTGTGCCACTGGTGATCGTGCTGTCGCTTGTCGTTTCGATTCTGGTGCATAGTCTTCCGCGTTTGAAAAGCTTGTTTCTCATCGGCTTTTTTTTGCCGTACCTGTCTTCGGGCGTCGTGTCGGCGCTGATTGTGAAAGGTTTGCTGTCTTTCAACAGCCCGGTCAACACGGCGCTGCGCAAAATCGGCATTAACATCGACTGGCTGGGGACTTCCTGGTCGGCACTCCTGATCGTCGGCATGATTATGGCTTGGAAATTTACCGGGTACTACGCGCTCATTCTGACGTCGGGCCTGGAAAGCATAGATCACGAAGTGTACGAGGCAGCTGCCATTGACGGAGTTACCGGCCGGCAGCGCTTCTGGAAAATTACGCTTCCGCTGCTGTACCCCGCGCTCTATACGACGCTCATTCTCGCTTTCGGCGTTACATTCGGCATCTTCACCGAGGTGTACCAGCTGACAGGCGGCGGTCCGAACAACGCCACCAACACGTGGCAGATGGAAATTTACAGCCAGGCGTTCAAAAATCTGCAGGCCGGTTATGCGTCCGCGGTGGCGCTGCTCGCCTCGGTAGCTACCTTTATTTCGATCTTTATCATCCGGAAACTGCTAGAAAAGTGGGGTGCGCGAAATGGTTGGGTCTAAACGCAGCCGCAAGTCCAGTCTGGCCATCCGGTATATCATCGCAGGAATATTGCTGCTCGTGATGGTGTATCCGTATTTATACATGGTGCTGAATTCGTTTGCCGACTGGACGCAGGTGGATCGAAAGCTGATTCCGAGTTCGTATACGCTGAAGTCATACACCTGGCTGTTTACAGGCGGGGAGACGGGAATCACCCGCCCATGGCTGGGCGCTTTTGTTAACAGTATCATCGTGTCTCTGCTCTCGACCTTCCTCATGATGATGTTCGGGGTGATGGTCGCTTATGCCCTTTCGAAGCTGAAATGGCGCGGCAGGGATACCGTCAACAACTTCATTTTGTTCCATATGTTTTTTCCGGCCATTATTCTGCTGATTCCGAGCTTTCTGATCATTCAGAAGCTGGGCTGGTACGACACCTACTGGGCGCTGATCATTCCGAAAGGGGTCAGCCTGTGGGCGATTTTCATGTATACCAACTTCTTCAAGGCGGTTCCGACCGTGTTTATTGAAGCGGCCAAGCTGGATGGGGCGAGGGATTTTCAAATTTTGTACAAAATCATGATGCCGATGTCCAAGTCCATCACCAGCGTCGTCTTTCTGTTCCTGCTGATGGAGCGCTGGACCGAGCTGCTGTGGGATATGATCATGGTCCGCAGTGACGGCATGCTGACGCTAAACGTCCTGCTCTCGCAGATGTTCGGTCCGTACGGATCGTATCCGGGTCCGCTGTACGCGGGATCGGTGCTGCTGTCCCTGCCGATCATCATCTTGTTTATCATCTTCGGCAAGAACTTCCAGAAGGGCATGCAGGTCAGCTTGAAATAAGCCCCGATGCGTGGAAGGAAGGAGTGGATAGATATGGGAGAGAGCCAGGCAGCTGCAGAAACGCCCTGGTGGAAAAGCAGCGTTTTTTATGAGATCTACATGCCGAGCTTTTGTGACGGAAACGGAGATGGCACCGGCGATTTCCAGGGGTTGACCTCCAAGCTGGATTACTTGCGGGACCTGGGAATCGGGGGCATCTGGCTGACGCCGTTTTATCCTTCGCCGCGAGTAGATAACGGGTATGACATTTCCGATTATTACGGGGTTGACCCCGTATTCGGGACGCTGGCTGACTTTGACCGTTTCGTCCAGGAAGCCCACCGCCGCGGCATTCGCGTGATTGCGGATCTGGTGCTGAATCATACGTCCGCGGAGCATTCCTGGTTCATAGAGTCCCGCTCATCGCGGACGAGTCCCAAGCGGGATTGGTATATCTGGAAGGATGCCGTGGACGGCGGTACACCGAACAATTGGGAGTCCTTTTTCGGAGGGTCGGCATGGGAATGGGATGAGGCGACCGGACAGTATTATTACCATGCTTTCGCCAGAGAGCAGGTGGATCTCAACTGGGCGAATCCCGAGGTCAGGGAGGCGATGAAGGAAGTGATGTCGTTTTGGCTCGGCCGGGGGATTGACGGATTCCGGCTGGACGTCATTAATTTCCTAAAGGTATCCGGGCAGTTTCAGGGGAACCCGGTTACGGCGGCCGGTGGACAGGATCACCGGTTCGACCAAAACCAGGAAGGCATTTTGGAGGCCATCCGAGATATTTGCGAATTCGCCCGGTCTCAGAACAAAGAAGTGTTTATGGTGGGCGAAGTCGGTTCCGAGGATATGGAGGTGCTGCGCCGGTACAGCGGCGGAGAGCTGCTGGACGTGGTATTTAATTTTAACCTGGGCAGCTGCAAGGAATTGATAGTCAAGAAGCTGTTTGCTGAACTTGTTCGGATGGAGGAGCATCACCGGCCGGAACAGATGCCGACGCTCTTCTTCAGCAGCCATGACATGCCGCGCCATTATACCCGCTTTTCCTCCGGAAAGGATTCAATGGACATCTGCACCGCCAAGCTGATGGCGGCATTGATGCTGACGGCCAAAGGCGTTCCCTTCATCTATTACGGTGATGAAATCGGCATGCGGGACTTCGTCCCGGAGGACATCGGGCAAATGCGCGATATTCAGGGGCTGACCGCATACCGGATGGCAGTGGAATCGGGGATGCCGGAGGACGATGCCCTTGCCGCCGCGATATCACGAAGCCGGGATCACTCCAGAACGCCGATGCAGTGGGACGCGAGCCGTTACGCCGGATTTTCACAGCACGAGTCGTGGATACCCTTCGGTCCGTCGTTCCGGGAAGTTCACGTTCAGAAGCAATGGGGGGACGCGCAATCACTGCTGGAATTTTACCGCTCCCTCATCCGGCTGCGCGGCAGGCATAAAGCGCTCCAAACCGGGAAGTACAACTTTCTGAGGCTGATAGGGGAGTGTGTTTGGTACGGCCGGCAATCGGAGGAGGAAGAGATGTGGGTTGCGCTGAATTTCGGTAAGCATGCATGCGATCTGAGCGAAATGGGTGCCGACCCTGGCTCTTACCGGCTGCTGCTGACAAGCGGAGGCGAATCCGGGAAAATTGAACGAGACTCCATGGTTGCAGGTCCATACGAGGCTTCGGTCTGGGTTGTCGAACATTGAACCATGTTAATGGAACGGACTTTGAGGACTTAACTATGATCAGGTAGGGGGATTATCGTGCTGAACGTGAACAAAACAGACGTTAAAACATGCCGTGTGCTGCTTGAACAGTACATGGAGGGGCGGGAAGGAACCGCACCGGCGCATACGGCGGAGAAGCTGGTTTTTGCCGGCGTCGGAGAGCGGGACGTGTATAACATCACCGCCCCATTCGTGGATGAAGGGCGAACCGTCATCGCGGGCCGGGTCGAATCCCGGGACAGTGAGCGTTCCCAGGTCGTATTCTTCGAGGAAAACGACGGTACCTGGGTGCCGATTGAAGGAGCGCCGGTGCTCGAACTGCAGGACCCTTTTCACACCCGGATCGGCGGAGAGCTGATTCTGGGGGGAGTTCAAATTTACCCGCATCCGGAGAAGGAGGGAGCGCTCATGTGGCGCACGGCCTTTTACCGGGGAAGCCGAATCGCCGATTTGAAGCTGTTTTTCACCGGTCCCGACGGAATGAAGGATCTGCGCCTCACCGTACTGCAAGGCGGCGGAATCGGCGTATTCACCCGCCCGCAGGGTGAAAAAGGCGGCCGCGGCCAGATTGGTTATTTCCGGGCCGCATCGCTGGACGACTTGACCGTACAGGCGATTGAGGAAGCCCCGCTCCTGGACGGACAATTCATCCCCGAGGAATGGGGAGGGGCCAATGAAATCCATGTGCTGAGCAATGGCCTTCTCGGCGTGCTGGGACATACGGCCTGTTACGATGCCGAAGGCGATCGTCATTATTATCCCATGATTTTTGTTCTCGATCCGCAGACGGCTGCGTTTTCCGATATGACGCTGATTGCCGTGCGGGCTGATTTTCTGCCAGGTCCGGCCAAGCGTGAAGACCTTCAGGACGTCGTGTTCAGCGGCGGCCTCGTTCGCCGCGGCGACGGGACAGCGGTGCTGTATGCGGGAACAAGCGATGCGGAGGCGCAGCGTCTGATCATAGCCGATCCTTTTGCGAGATTCGAATCCTAGTTTATACATCGAAGGAGCTTGATCCGAATGAACATTTATCGATATCCAGAAAATCCTTTAATCACCCCCGCCGACGTCAAGCCTCACCGCGAGGGCTTCGAGGTAATCGGCGCCTTTAACGCCGGCATCGCCGAGTATCAAGGGGAAACGCTGATGCTGCTGCGTGTGGCGGAGCGTCCGGTCAGCGGCGATCCGAACGTCGTCATCGCCCCTGTATTCAATGCGGAGAGCGGTGATCTCGAACTTATTCCTTTCCGCAGGGACGACGACCGGTACGATTTTTCCGATCCGCGGGTGATCCGCAATAAATCAAAAAACGGCACGTTTGAGTATTTGACGTCGCTGTCTTATATCCGAATCGCCCGCAGCAGGGACGGCCACCACTATACGGTGGACGATCTGCCGTTCATTTATCCGTCCAACGAACAGGAAGCGTTCGGCATCGAGGATCCCCGGGTGACGCAGATCGGCGATACCTATTACGTTTATTTCTCCGTCGTGTCCCCCGTGGGGATTGGAGAATCGCTCGTATCGACCACCGACTTTGTGACGACCCGGCATCACGGTATGATCTTCGGACCGGACAATAAGGACGTGCTCATTTTCCCGGAAAAGATTAACGGCAAATACTACGCTCTTCATCGTCCGACCATGAAAAGCATCGGGAATCCGGAAATTTGGATCGCGGAATCCGACAATTTGCTGTACTGGGGCAATCACAAGCATCTGCTCGGCCTCCGGGACGGAATGTGGGACAGCGGCCGGATCGGCGGCGGCGCCGTGCCGTTCAAGACCGACAAAGGCTGGCTTGAGCTGTATCACGGAGCGACGGCGGATCACCGCTACTGCATGGGCGCCGTGCTTCTCGATCTGAACGATCCGACGCGCGTGATCGCCCGTTCCGGGAAGCCGGTGATGGAGCCTGAGGCGGAATATGAAAAGCAGGGCTTTTTCGGGGACGTGGTATTTTCCTGCGGCGCCGTCGTTGACGGTGACACGGTAAAAATGTTCTATGGCGTCGCGGACACCTCGATGGCCTGTGCGGAGCTTAGCGTGAAGGAAATATTGGACAGCCTCGAATACCTCGAAGCAAAAGTTTAGGATCTCGACACGGAACGCCAAAACAAACCCTTGTTTTGGCGTTCTATTACATCAGGCCCGGACAAGCCGGATCGGTTTGCAGCAAGGGCGAAGTGAGGGAAACAGCATGATCATCAAAGACCATTGGAAGCTGCGGGATTTCAAGGAGGGGGAAGCGAAGGACCTTGAAGTGGCATCGCCACTGTATGACGATTACTTTTGGATGTCGGCGCAGGTGCCGGGCGACGTTCATACAACGCTGATGCGCCACGGGCTGATCGACGATCCGTTCTATGGGCATAACGACCAGAAATGCCGGTGGGTCGAAGAGCGGATCTGGTGGTATCGGACCGTTTTTACGCTGGACGAAGCACCGCGGCAGGACGACAACATGCTGCTGGTGTTTGAGGGATTGGACACTTTCGCAACCGTGTATTTGAACGGGGTGGAGCTGGGCTCGACAGACAACATGTTTATCAGCCATACGTTTGAAGTCAGCCGCGAGTTGAACCCGGGCAAAAACGTCATCGCCGTCAAGTTTGACCCGGTCCATTCGAAAGTGGGCGGCAAGGCCGTCTCCTCGTTCTGGTCCGGCTTCAGCAAGGAACGGGTCTGGACCCGCAAAAATCAAAGCCATTTCGGCTGGGATTGGGGACCACGGCTCCTGTGCGCGGGAATCTGGAAGGAAGTCCGGCTCGAGAAACACGCTGCAGCCAGAATAGAGCATATCTATGCTCGGACGTTGGAGGTTGGCGAGATGGAAGCGCTGGTTGATATTTCGGTGGAAATGACTTCATGGGACCGCCGCAAAACATACAGCGTTCTCGTTCAGCTTCTCGACGGGGAGAACGGGGAAGTGGCGGCTGTAGAAACGTTTGAAATGAGCGGAACCTCCGGCAGCGAGTTGTCCGGATTGGCCGGCGGCATGAGCCTGGCGGGAGAAACCAAACTTCGCGTGTCGAATCCTAAGCTGTGGTGGACCCATGACCTCGGCACGCCCCATTTATATGAGCTGCGGATTTCAGTGCACGCGGACGGGATCACGCTGGACCGGCGCAGCCAGAAGCTGGGGATTCGCACGCTGGAGCTGAAGCAGCGGGATACAGCGGGAAATCCTGCCTTTACTTTTATGCTGAACGGCGTTCGTGTATTTGCCAAAGGAGCCAACTGGATCCCGATCGACAGCTTTATCGGGGCGGTGCCGGATGAGCGATATTCCCGCCTGATTGACATGGCGAAGGAAGCGAACATGAATATGCTCCGGGTCTGGGGAGGAGGCATTTACGAGCGGGATATCTTCTATGATGAGTGCGACCGCCTGGGGATTTTGGTATGGCAGGACTTTATGTTCGCCTGTGCCCTGTATCCTGACTATAACCGCAATTTTATGGATAATGTCGCGGAAGAAGTACAGCAGGTCGTCAAGCGGCTGCGCAGCCGGACATGCCTGGCCTTATGGTGCGGTAATAACGAAAATGATTGGCTGTATGAAGCGCTTCATGCCAGCGGAGACATTCCGCATCCTTTTTACGGCGAGAAAATCAATCATGAACTGATGCCCGCGCTTCTGGAGCAGCTGGATCCTTCCCGGACCTTCTGGCCGAGCTCTCCTTACGGAGGGAACGACCATAATTCCCGTGAGGAAGGGGACACGCATAACTGGCAGGTGTGGCACGGCAACATCGAGCCAAGGGTATTCGGTGAGCCCCAGCTTCAGGACTACAGCGTGGAAGGGCTGTCGTTCAAGAAATTCAAGGAGGACCGCACGAAGTTCGCCAGTGAGTTCGGCATGCATGCTTCCGCCAATTTATACACGCTGCAGCGGAACGTGCCGCCGACGGAGCTGGTGCTGGGCAGTGCAGAAATGATGAACCGCAACAAGGATATCAACCATCTCAAGGGCGTTATGCTGATGGAGGGATACACCGGAATTCCGGGCAACTTGGAGGAATACATCCAATATTCCATGCTGACGCAGGCCGAAGGCCTCAAATACGGCATTGAGCATTACCGAAGAAACAAACCGGAAACGAGCGGGGCGTTGTTCTGGCAGTTCAACGACTGCTGGCCCGGCACCAGCTGGTCCGTCATCGACTATTACGGTCTGCCGAAAGCGGCTTACCATTACGCCCGCAAATTTTATCATCCGCTGCTGTTGACGCTAGAGTATACGCCCGGGGATACGGAACTCGTACTGTGGGGCATAAATGACAAGCGGAAATCCGTTACCAAGACGGCGGAGCTAATCGTCTACAGTATGGACGGCCGGCAGGTATATGCCCGGACGTTCGCTGCAGAGATTGAGTCATGCGGGAAGCAGCGCATAGCGGTAATGAAGCTGGACGACCTGCTTCAAGGTCTCGACGCCGCTGAAGCCGTCTGCGTCGTGCGCTGGATGGACGGCTGCGGAGAAAACAACTTTTATTATTTTTGCGACCATAAAGATATGAAATTCCGGCCCGTTCAACTGAACGTTCAGGTGAACCCCGAGGAAGGCTGCGTTACGGTATCCTCCGCCGACTATGCCGCCCGAATGGTAAGGCTTGAGATGGATGAAGCCTGGCTGGATTGGGAGGATAATTATTTCGACCTGCTGCCAGGACAGAAACGAGTAATCCATGTCAGACAGAAGGAAGACAAGGAGATTCCGTGGAATACCTTGAAAGTATCGGCACTAAACGGCTTGTCGGTCACGGTTGATGGACGGCAGCCGGTTACGAAATGAGGAAGGGGAGAGTTGACGATGAGAGCGGCAGTGCTTGTGAAGCAGGAACAGATGGAAGTTAAGGAACGGAAGACCCCGGAAGCCGGTACCGGCGAGGTGCTGATTCGGGTGCGCAGCTGCGGCATCTGCGGAACGGACCAGCACATTTACCACGGCCATCCGGGTTCGGCGGAAGTGCATCCGCCGATCGTACTCGGGCATGAGCTGTCCGGTGAAGTGGTGGCGGTCGGACAGGACGTAAGCACCTTAAAGGAAGGGGACCGGGTTTCGGTCGATCCGAATATATACTGCGGTAGCTGCGAATACTGCCGGAGCGGCAGGCTTCACCTATGCGAGCGGCTGCAGGCGGTCGGCGTAACGCGGGACGGCGGCATGGCCGAATTCTGCCTCGTGCCAGCGGAAAATTGTTACATCATCCCGGACGCGATGAGCTATGATGAAGCGGCGCTGCTTGAACCGCTCGGCTGCGTGCTGCACGGCTTCCGCAAGCTCGATATCCGGCCGCAGCATCAGGTGCTGATCATCGGCGGCGGATTTATCGGGCAGATCTTCCTGCAGCTCGTTCGCGAATGCGGAGTTTCGCGGATTACGGTCAGCGAACCGGCGTCCTACAAGCATGAGGCGCTCCGCGGCTTGGGTGCGGATGCGGTCGTATCGCCCCTCGATCCGGGTTCCGCGGATGGGCTTGCTTCCAGCGCCGACGTGGTCATCGAATGCGTCGGAAGGACGGATTCGGTACAGTCGGCCGTTCGCGCCGCCCGCAAGGGAGGGCAGGTGCTGCTGTTTGGCGTGGCCGCCCCGGAGGCGGAGGCACCCATCCGTCCTTTCGACATTTTTTCGAAGGAGCTGCGGATCATGGGTTCGTTCATCAACCCGTTTACCCATACGGATGCGATCCAGCTGGTATCCCGCGGCAAGGTGCGGCTCGCACCGCTTATCAGCCACCGCTTCACGCTGGAGCAGCTGCCGGATTCGATGCGGAATTACCCTCAGCTAGGGGTGAGCAAGGGCATCGTTCAAATATAGAAGGTAAAAGCAGGTAAACCGGAATAGACACTGATAGAGTCGGTGTCTATTTTTCCATTTTTGGGTAATTCATCCTTGTCATCATCTAAAATCTTTTCATTGACTGAAAAAAGCAAGATTACCAGCTTTGACCAAGCATTTTTGGTCATTTTTTCACGAACTAACATAATTGACCGTCCGTTAATTTAACTATATACTTCTTAATAATATAAAGATTAGCGAAGGAGGAAATCGGATTGGAAGACAGATCCATGACCGTAAAGATTGAGATAGATACGCTGGTAACGATGCTGAAAATGGCCTTCTCCTTTGAGAATTGGGATAACATGATTAAAATTTCTACCGAACTTTATGAGTCCGCTTACGAGATGTATGTCGAACAAAAGGAACGGAATCGCCGGATTCAGGTTACGGAACGCCCGATCGTCTATTATTTCGGATACAGCCATCTCATGAAGGGGCTTGCCTACCAAAAGAAGAAAATGTACCAAGAGGCTAAACAGTGCATAGCCAACTATGAAGATCTAAGCTACATGTCTGACGGATCTCCTGCCAACAACCAGGCTGTCGAAAACTTCCGTTTTTTCGCAAAGGCCAATATGTTTACGCTTAATATTCTTTCAGGAAATCTGGACTGCCTGGAGGATTATTCAGCGTTTATACAGGAAAATCCATCCGAAACTCTCCCTGGACTAATCACGATATTAG
The DNA here is from genome assembly GCF_014192015.1 of Paenibacillus rhizosphaerae. GTDB lineage: Bacteria > Bacillota > Bacilli > Paenibacillales > Paenibacillaceae > Paenibacillus_AQ > Paenibacillus_AQ rhizosphaerae. Next base: position 741,419 of record NZ_JACHXJ010000002.1, read on the forward strand.
AGGCAGCAAATATACATAACTATGACGTCGATCATATCCTGGATATTCTTGTCGTCGAAGATTCGCAGCTCATTCCGATTGACCAAAATCCCGTAGATCTCTCCTATTATATTTCTTTTTTGTATTTGCTGGCGGTTTATAGATTTAAAAAAGAAAACCACGTAGAAGCGCTCGATAGGACTTTACAAGCTTTGACATTATCTGATAAACTTGAAGATGACAAAATTTTCAAAAAATGCGTCGCCTTATTCGAATCTTTCAGATCCCATGCTTCACTGACTCAACTAGAATCGTACTCATCTATCCAAAAAAACATTCTCAAAGGAGCGATTGAAGATGAAGAAGGTATTGTTTTCGACGGTAGTAGCATTAGGACTATTTAGTGTTAGTCTGCTGACGGCATCCGCCTTTACGACGCTGAACCACGGTGCCAACTACGATACGGCCAACCATGGAGCCAACTATTCGATCCAGAACCACGGTGCAAACTATTAATCGGTTTTGCTAGCGGAGGTTAAGATTTATACTTTATAGACGGTTTAGAAGAACAGTCCGACATCTCGTCGGGCTGTTTTTTTTGTTTCCTTCTGCCTTCTGTGTCGAATACATTCTCGGAACTGTTGAACCATGGAGGGGGAATATTGAAGGCCTGATAGTCTAATTCTGCTGATGGAATTGTCGTTTGTTGTTATATCCTGTTGTTTGTATTTATAATGAAGAAAAAAGGTTGGAGGTTTCTATGTTTGCAGCCCAGCGAAGAGAAAAAATACTGGAGGCGCTTCAACGCGACAAGCAGATCGTGGTGAAGCAGCTGGCACGCGAACTGCAGGTGTCTGAGGGGACCCTGCGGACGGATTTGCGGATGCTGGAAGAAGAGGGCGTCCTAGAGCGTACCCATGGCGGAGCGGTTCCGGCCAGGACCAAACCGGTGCAGGCCGAGCCCCGGTATCCGAGCCGCAGTGAGCTGAACTACGAGGAGAAGCGGGCGATCGGGACAAAGGCTGCCGAACTCGTAACACGCGGTCAATGCATTATTCTGGATGCCAGCTCCAGCGTACTGGAACTGGCAAAGGCGCTGGTGGAGCATGATTATCTCACCGTTGTGACGAACGGACTGGAGGCTGCCACCATCCTGAACCAGAATCCGCGGATCAACGTCATTTTGATCGGAGGGATACTCCGCTCCGGCTCCAAAACCATCGAAGGCGTTCTGGGGAAAAGCATTTTGGAAGGGATTCATTCCGACCTGTTCTTTACTTCGTCGGAGGGGCTGAGCGTCAGGGAGGGCATGACCGATTTCAGCCTGTACGAGGCGGAGCTGAAGAAGCTGATGATTGCGAGCTCGAGCAAAACGGTTGCGCTGGTGGACCACACCAAGCTGGGCCGGCGGTCGATCGCCACATCCGCCAAAATGGAGGACATCGACGTGCTCATCACCGATGAAGGGGCAGATCCGGAGTTTCTGCGCCAGCTGAACACGACCGAAGTTTTGATCGCTCCCTATCTATAAAACGACGGAAGTTTTGTCGCTCCTTATCGATAAAACGGCAGTCAATGATGGCGTCCGGCTGAATTCAAATCGTCATATATTGCCATTTGAAAACGTTCATAAAAGCAAACAATCGTTGACAAACGCAGACAATCACAGGGAAAATGAACATATAAGAACACGGCGGGAGGATCTAACCATGAGTTTGGACACGGTGGGCGGTTTTATTATCGATTTGGACGGGACGGTATACCGGGGGGCACAAGCTATTCCCGGGGCCAAGGAGAGCATTGCGCTGCTCCGTTCGCAGGGTAAACGGATGGTCTTCCTCAGCAACCGGGGGAACGTTTCCCGGGCGATGTGCCATCAGAAGCTTCTTTCCATGGGCATCGACGTGCCTGCGGAAGAGATCCTGCTGACTTCTACGGTAACGGCCCGGTACCTTCAGCAGCACCACCCCGGAAGCTATGCGTGGGTGCTCGGGCCGGAAGGCCTGCGGGATGAACTGGTGCTGGCCGGCATCGAGCTGGCTGAGAGACCCGAGGATGCCGACTGGCTCGTCATTACGCTGCATGAGGAACTGACTTATGCCGAGCTGAATCAGGCGTTCAGGGCCGTGCGGAACGGCGCCCGCATCATCGCGACCAATGACGATAAATCGTTCCCCGGGGATGACGGGGAGTGCATCGACGTCGGCGGCATGATCGCCGCCATCGTCGCGACGGCGGGCCAAGAGGTGGAAGTGGTCATCGGCAAGCCGTCGGCCTTGATGGCCGAAGCGGCTTTACAGGTTCTCGGACTTCCGCCGCAGCAGTGCTTGGTGATCGGGGATAGCCTGGGCTCGGATATCCAGCTCGGCCGCCGGGCAGGCATCCGTACCGCGCTGGTGTTGAGCGGATCGGCTACAAGGCGGGATGCGGAGACGGCCGCGGAAGGTCCGGACATGGTCTGGGAGTCGCTGGCGGAGCTTCAGCACCTCTTGACGGGAAAGGAAGGAATCAAATGACGGATTGGTTGAAGGATATCAGGGAAGCGGCGGGCCGCATGGACAACGCGGATGAGCGTCTCGCCGACATTTGCCCGGTCGTGCTGGAAAGCGGTGCGATCCGGAAGGCGGGTGCATTTTTAAAAGATCAGGATTACCGCCGCGTAATCGTTACGGCCGACAAGAATACCTTTGCAGCCGCCGGCGAGCAGCTGATGGAATCCATTACGGGGGCGGGGGTAAACGCAAGCGTTACGTTCATTTCCCCTGATGAGCAGGGGGATGTCATCGCCGACGAACGGTCGATTGTGCAGCTGCTGCTTGACGTGAAGTCCAGCAAGGCGGATGCGGTGGTTGCGCTCGGATCAGGAACGCTGCACGACGTATCCAGATTTGCCGCATACTCGGCAGGCATCCCGTTTGTATCCGTACCCACGGCCCCATCGGTGGACGGATTTAATTCCAAGGGAGCGCCGCTCATTATCCGCGGCGAGAAAATCACGATTCAATCGATCGGCCCGGCAGCGATCTTTGCCGACCTGGATATTTTGACGGCTGCACCGCGGACGATGGTCGCTGCTGGCTTCGGGGACATGCTGGGCAAATGCACGTCGCTGTTCGATTGGACATTCGGGCATCTGTCAGCGGATGAGCCTTATTCGGAAATTGTGGCGGAGATGACGACTAAGGCACTGCAGCAGTGCGTGGATCACATCGACGCGATCGCGGACCGCACACCGGAAGGAATCCGGGTGCTGACACAGGCCCTGGTCGAGTCCGGTTTTGCCATGCTGCTGTTCGGCCAGTCGCACCCGGCTTCCGGAGCGGAGCATCATTTGTCCCATTATTGGGAAATGTCGTTTTTGCGTGAAGGCAGAAGGGCCGTACTGCATGGGGCCAAGGTCGGCGTCGCCTGTGCGGAAATTTCGCAGCTGTACCACCGGCTGGATGCGGAAAATTCCCTGCCGGTTGCTGAGGAGCAGTTGGAGCGCGTCCGCGCAGAGCTGGCCAAGGTGCCGTCACCCGATACGCTGCGGGCCTGGTTGCGGAAGGTTGGCGGTCCTGCTTCCATTCAGGAGCTGGACATCGATCCGGAGCTCCTGAAGCGAAGCCTCGAGGAGGCAGACCAGATCCGTCCGAACCGCTATACCCTGCTGCGGGCGGTGAACGATCAGCGGCGGAAGTGATTCGTTGGGAAAACGTTGCAGCGATCACGCTCTGGTGAAGAAATTTTGTGAATAATGACTATGCGCAAGTGACGGCCGCCGATATGGCGGCTTTTTTTTGCGTTTTCGTAGACTGTGACAGTTTGTTTGTAAGCTCATTGCCAGGGAGGAACAACCTGCGCGATAGATGTGGTTTCGTTTTTTAATGAAGGAAGCCGAGGAACGGCGTATCCGATGACTGTATATTTCATTCCTTATCTCGAAGTGTATTCGCTAGGCTTGTAATCTTCCCTTAATCTAAGAGGTTAATGGTCCTATCTAATGGAGAAAGGCCCCTTTTTTGCAGTGAAATATTATTTCACGGACCGAGAGCGTTATGTTTTGTATTCATTCAGTGTAGCGGGCAGTGAGGTCACACTCACGGCCTTTAGTTTTTTCAGCTCCTGTACAGAGCAAAGCGATTGTACAGCAGCATTGCCCCTTACAGCAGCGAGTGTTTGGACGGGCGAACGTCTTTGGCTTTGTGCGAAGCACAAAACAAGATAGAGAGCCCGGCCAAACAGGAGCAGCCCCCAAACAGGAGCAGCCTGCACTTTTTTACAATTACCATAAAATAATATTATTACTTCCGAAATAAAATATTATTTCAAAAACCGTTGACCAGAATGAAATTTATCGTTATTATGAAATCAAGAAATAGAAGTCAACACGGATAGGGGGATGGCTATGGATGAGTATCTGGCGGGGTTAACGACAGAAGGGATCAACGATAAAACATTGAGTATAGATGAATGTTCAACTGAAGAGATGGTTCGCCTAATGAATGAACAGGATTCCAAGGTTCCGGCTGCAGTCGCTGCAGAGATACCGCAAATTGTAAGGGCGGTGGACACACTCCATCATGTGCTGAAGAATGGTGGAAGAATGTTTTACGTTGGGGCTGGATCTTCCGGCAGGCTCGGTGTGCTGGACGCATCTGAATGTCCTCCCACCTTCGGCGTGGATCCCTTGCTGGTACAAGGTCATATTGCCGGAGGAGACGGAGCACTGAGAACTGCTGTTGAGGGTTATGAAGACAATGCTGAGGAGGGGGTCGCTTTAATTGAAAGGTGCGGCGTGACAGACAAGGATGCGGTTATCGGCATCAGCGCCAGCGGAAGCGCGACATTCGTCATCGCTGCCTTGAAGAAGGCAGGGGAGATCGGAGCCGCTACGATCGGCGTCGTCAATAACAAAAATTCCAAGGTGGAGCACGTCTGCGATGTATGCATTGCACCTGTCGTAGGGCCGGAAGTGATCATGGGATCAACCAGATTAAAAGCGGGGACTGCACAGAAAATGGTCCTGAACATGCTGACCACCTGTACGATGGTGAAGCTGGGCAAGACCTACAACAATCTGATGGTGGACTTGAAAGCAAGCAATATCAAGCTGCGGGACCGATCGGTGCGTATCATAAAGACAGCAACCGGGGTCGATGACAAGACGGCACTTTCCTATTTGGAAAGCGCTTCCATGAATTGCAAGCTGGCCATTATGATGATCAAAACCGGCTTGGACGCCCAAGCGGCGGCACATGCGCTGGATCAAGCCGAGGGGAGCCTGAAGAAGGCGATCCGCAATTTTACGAAAGTGGTCTAATACCAATGGATATCCTTGAGGAGGCATGTTGTTCATGAAAAAAAGAATGCGTGTATTAGCATCCGTATTTGCCGTAAGCATGGCACTGACCACACTGACGGCCTGCGGCGGCAAAGGCGGCGATTCCAAATCGGCCGAAACGTCCGATCCGAACGCGAAAGATACCATTACGGCACTGCTGCCGCCGGTATCGGGCAATTTCCAGGACACCTTCGCGGACATTCAAAAAGAATTTACGGAGAAGTACCCGAACCTGACGCTGAAAATCGAACCGGCCAGCTGGGAGGACATGACGCAGAAGCTTGATACCCAGGTGAACGCCGGCAGCCCTCCGGATATCGCGTTTATCGGTTCCGACGGCATCTCCAAATACGTTGACCAAGGCATGGCGCTTGATATCAAGGACATCGCCACACCGGAAATGATCAACGATTACGACAAAGGACCGCTGGAATACATGAAGAAGGGCGACGGCCTGTACGGCTTCCCGGCTTATATGGAAGTCCATGCGCTGGGCGGCAACCGCGAGTTTCTCGAGAAGGCGGGCATCGATTGGAAAAAGGTACAGCAGCAAGGATGGACCTTCGATGAGTTCCGCGAAGCGATCAAGAAAGGTGTCGTTTCCGAAGGCGGCAAAACGTCCCGTTACGGCTTCGTATTTGCTACAGCCGGCGTCACTTCGAAAGACTATTTGGGCATTCTGATCAAAAATGCAGGCATGCCTTCCGCATTTACGCAAGATTTGAAATACGCGTACACCAGCAAAAACTATCTTGAAGTACTTAAGGATATCCGCGCATTGATCGACGACGGCTCCATGCCGAAGGAATTGAGCTCCATCGACGCGGGTAAACGTTGGAACATGTTCCTGACCGGCCAAACGATGATCACCGGTAAAGGGATGGCGACCTTCGAAAAATCCGCAAACACGAACAATGATAAAATCAAGGCCAACGACGGCAGCGCGGTCAAAGGCAGCATTCCTGTGACTTACACGGTTCTTCCGGTTCCGTCCTTCCTGGGCGAAAAAGCCGTTTCCAGCGTAGCCGTTGACGGTTACGTCGCATTCCGCGGCAAAAAGGAACCAAGCGAAGCCCATAAGCAGAACATCTTGAAGGCGCTGTACTTCCTGGCCAGCGGCAAAGTGGCCGCAACCACGAACAACGACCTGTTCGTCGCTCAAATTACGGAAAGCGGCAGAAAAGCGGCGGAAAGCATGTCGGTTGAACGCGATGCGGACAACAAGGCAGCCGTTGAAACGATGCTGAAGAACGCGGCGCCGGCCCGTCCGGACATCCCGGCTGAGCTGGAAGCCAAAGCCATCAAGCTGGAGGACGAAGTGATCGTTCCGAAGCTGCAGGCGCTCATTGCCGGCGAAATCAAGCCGGAAGAGATGTACGATGCCGTCAAATCCGCAGCGGTTTCCGCGTTCGGTGAAGACGGAGTAGTGAAAGACTAATCCCTGAATCAAGCGGATAGCCGTGTGCGGGTCACGCGGCTATCCGGTATATTGGCTGTAAGAAGGGATAGGAAAGGAGTTTCGCATAAGATGGCTCAACTAGCTAAACCGGCCAAAAGACGCAGAATTAGGGGAGACGGAGCTTGGGCGTATGCTTTTATCGCCGTTGCTTTGGTGGTCTTCGCCATGTTTACCGCTTATCCGGTCGTGAGCGCGTTTATTATCAGCTTTCAGAAATACAAGCCGATCGGCTCGGAGTATGTGGGGTTCGATAACTATATCGCCACATTCAAGGATTCCTTGTTTTGGAAATCGGTGGTCAACACGGTCGTGTACACGATTCTTACCGTCCCCGTATCGTTAATCATCTCATTTGCCATTGCGATTCTGATACTGCCGCTCAAGAAAAAGCTGCAGACGACCTTCAAGGCGATCTACTACCTGCCTGCGGTCGCTTCTGGCGTTGCGCTGTCGGTGGTATGGCTGTGGATCTTCGATCCGATGCCGGAAGGCATTTTCAACAAGCTGATCGGTTTCTTCGGCATCAGCAACCAGAACTGGCTCGGCTCCAGTGCCACGTCGATGTTCTCGCTGGTCCTGATGGCCTGGCTGTCCAGCCACGGCACCAGTATCATCATTTATTTGGCCGCGCTGCTCGGCATCGATTCCAGCTATTATGAAGCCGCCGATTTGGATGGCGCCAACTTTTTTCAGAAGCTGTGGTACATCGTCATTCCGAGCCTGAAGCCGACGACGCTGTTTCTTTTGGTTACCGGGGTCATCGGTTCCTTCCAAGTGTTCCAGAATGCGTACCTCATGACAGGCGGCGGTCCGGACAACTCGACGACGATGGTCGGTCTCCTGATCTTTAACAACGCCTTCAAGTACTTTGAATTCGGCAAAGCGGCAGCCCAGTCCCTCGTGCTCGCGGCGATTATCGCGCTGATCTCGCTGGTGCAGTTCAAGTTTATGGGCAAAGACGTGGAATATTAAGAAATACGTCGATCGACGTATTTCATTGAAGACAGACCGCGCACAGCGGAAGTTTTTCTTGCGAGATCAGGATGCTTAAGCGGGAGAAGTTTATACTTTCTGATCTCTTAAGTAAGGAGGAAGATCCGAACATGGCACTTTACAGCGAACATACCGGAAAGCCGGCGGCAAAGCGCGCCAGAAACGGTGTGATCATCATCATATTGATCCTATTTGCATTAGCAACGATTTTCCCCATTTATTTCATGATCATGTCGTCCTTTGGCGATCCGATCGAAGCGGGAGCGGCGAACTATTCCCTGTTTCCGACCAAATTTACGCTGGACTCCTATAAATTCTTCTTTGATTACAGCGAATACTCGTACCGCTGGCTGCTGAACTCGCTGATCGTGGCGACAACGGTCATGGTATCGAACGTGTTTTTCGCCAGCCTGGCGGGTTACGCTTTTTCCAAAATCAAGTTCAAGGGCAGAACGGTTCTGTTTACGATCCTGCTGATCGCCATGATGATCCCTTATCAGGTGACCCAGGTTCCGCTCTACATTTTGATCGTGAACATTTTCAATATTCAAAACACATACAGCGCCTTGATTTTGCCGGGCCTCGTCACGGTCTACAACATTTTCTTGGCCAAACAGTTCATGGGCAGCATCCCGGGGGAAATCCTCGAATGCGCTAAAATCGAAGGCTGCAACCAGTTCCAGATTTATTTCCGGATCATTCTGCCATTGTCCAAAACGGTGCTGGCGGTCATGGCGATCCTGACCTTTATGGACAGCTGGAACACGTTCTTCTGGCCGTTCCTCGTAACAAACACGATGGATATGCAGACGATTCAGGTCGGTCTGAAAAACTTCCGGTTTGCGAATACGACCTACTTTGCGCCAATGATGGCGGGTGCCACCATCTCCGCGCTGCCGATGTTCATCCTTTTCTTCAGCCTCCAAAAGTACTTCCTGGAAGGCGTCACGGTGGGAGCCGTGAAGGGCTGATATGGGGACAAGGGGAGAAAATGCGGAGCTCCGTCGTCCCCGGTATGCCGTTGGTCTGATGTCCGGGACATCGGTAGACGGCATCGATGCGGCAGTCGTGGAAATCACCGGCAATCAGGAGGAGCCTCCAGGCGTGCGTCTGGTCGCTTTTGAAAATTCGCCTTATCCTGCGGGTGTCAGGGAAGACATTTTTGCTTTATTCGATCCATGCAACGCAACCGTTGACCGAGTTGGGAAAATGAATGTGCTTTTGGGAGAACTGTACGCCGAGGCGGCTGTGTCCGTGATTGGAAAGGCGGGGCTGTCCGCCAAGGACGTTTCAGTGATCGGTTCGCACGGCCAGACGATCTACCATGCTCCAAGCATGGAGCCGTACCATGGCCGTAACGTGCATTACACCGTGCAGATCGGAGAAGGTGCGGTCATCGCGGCAAGAACGGGAATTCCTTGTGTGTCGGACTTCCGGCCGGCGGACATGGCTGTCGGCGGTCAGGGAGCGCCGCTGGTTCCCTTTACGGAATATTTGCTGTACCGGGAGGAACACCGGACATTGCTGCTGCAGAACATCGGCGGCATTGGGAACATGACGGTAATTCCGGCCGGCTGCACCCCCGACGAAGTATACGCTTTCGACACTGGCCCGGGTAACATGATTATCGACGGGGTCGTGGAGCGGCTGTATCCGGGACAATTAACGATGGATATTGGAGGAGCGATCGCTCGGTCGGGCACCGCCGATCCGCGTCTGCTTGGCAGGCTGCAGCAGGAGCCTTACTATTCGCAGCCGCTGCCGAAATCGACGGGCCGCGAGCTGTTCGGTTCCTCTTATATAGATAAGCTTCTGCATGATGCCGAAGCGCTCGGCATGCAGGCGGAAGACATTGTCGCCACAGTGACGATGTTGACCGCCTGGTCGATCGGTGACGCCTATCGCAGATACGTGACGGCAGGCCACCCCGCCGATGCGATGATCGTTGGCGGCGGGGGCAGCTATAATCCGGTGCTGATGGAATGGATCGGGCAGGAAATGGCGATGGCAGGCGTTCAAGTGCTGACGCAGGAGGCAATCGGCCATAACAGCGATGCGAAGGAAGCCGTGGCGTTTGCCGTTCTGGCGGATTACGCGATCGCCAAGCGGCCGAATAATCTTCCGGATGTGACCGGCGCTTCCAGAACTGTCGTTATGGGCAAAATCAGCTATTAAAGGGATGGAGGGACTCATATCGTGAGGGTTGTAACTTGGAGTGACCAATACACTGGTTCTGTCATCGGCTTGTGGAACACGGTCGCCGTGAAGGACGGCTACAAAGAGATGACGGGGGCAAGCTTCAGCGGCATATTTACCGGAAACCGCTATTTCGATCCGGAGAACACGTTTGTTCTCGTGGAAGATAGCGAAGTGAAGGGTTTTGCCTGCGGCTGCACGGGCGGCGATCTGCCGCTTGGAGATCATGCGGGCTACATTACCTGCATCGTGCTTGCCGATGAAGTCCGCACGGATGACCATTACAAGATGATGCTGGAGCATCTGGAAGGGCGCTTTCAGGCGCTGGGCAAGGGCCAGGCCGACGTGCTGTTCTTCAATCCGATGATGCTGCCCTGGTACATACCGGATACGCCGCGCCACGAGCATAACAACGCGCCCGGTGTGCCGACAGGCAGCAGGCTTCATTCGTTTTTGCTGGGCCAGGGATATGTGGAGAGAGCGCAGGAATGCGCGATGTACCTGAATTTGTCTTCGTTCTCCATTCCGCAAGAGATTCGCGGAAAAGAAGAGAAGGCCAAGGCCGAGGGATATACGGTGGAGTTGTTTGACCAAGGCAAGCATCACGGCGTTTCGGACATGCTGCAGGGCTTTGATAATCCGTTGTGGCAAAAGGAAATCGCCCAATCGACCGAAGACGGGGTGCCAGTCGTCGTGGCGGCGCATCGTGGTAAAGTGGTCGGATTTGCCGGGCCGGTCATCCGCCAGGACAGCGGGCGCGGTTATTTTGCCGGCATCGGCGTTCACCCCGAGCATGAGGGACACGGACTCGGCAGCATCCTTTTCTTTAAGCTGTGCGAAGCCTTTCAGCAGATCGGGACGGAGTATATGTCCCTGTATACCGGCAGCACCAATCCGGCCATCCGGATTTACGAGAAGGCAGGGTTTAAGACAGTCCGGACATTTTCGATCATGAGAAGGGAGTTTTAAAGCGATGAGCGAACAGAAATTAACGATTATGGCGATCGGCGGCCATGTGGGAGATGCGGAACTGACGGCGGGCGGCGTGCTTGCCAGCCATTCCTTGAAGGGCGACCGCATCGTGACGCTGGCACTGACGGCAGGGGAACGCGGCGTACCCGCGGGTCAGGATATGGCGGAGTACCGTCAGCAAAAGGTGAACGAGGGCAAGGCGTTTGCCGACATGCTGGGTGGTGAGTCTATTGTGTTCGATATTCCCGACGGCGAACTGAAGGATACCGAGGAGATGCGTCTGAGAGTATGCGATGAAATCCGGCGCGTTCGGCCGAATATCATCATTACCCACTGGAAAAACAGCATGCACAAGGACCACACGACGACGCATAACATCGTGAACGATGCGCGCTTTTTTGCAGGCTTGGCTTCATTTGAACGGGAACTGCCCGCGTTTTTCGCTTCCAAGCTCTACTATGCGGAAAACTGGGAGGATGCGGTGGATTACAAGCCGTACGTGTACGTGGACTTTTCGCAGGAGGCGTTTGACCTGTGGGTGAAAGCGGTATCGCAGCACTGGTTCGTCACGGGCAGCAAGTCCTTCCCTTATCTTGAGTACTATAAGCATCTAGCTCGCGTGCGCGGAATCGAGGCGCGTAAAGAGTACGCGGAAACGTTCATGATTCCGGCGGAAACGATGCGTCTGCGCCAAAGCGAACTGTAAGCGGGCTGAACATTTTATGCTCGCTTGTGACTGTGACGATTCCTCTGTTGCAGTCATTTTTTTAGGGATCGATGTTCTTATAACTTTCATATAACTTTATTGGCGCTGTGCCAATCTCACTACCAGGAGGTCGCTATGATCGCTAACGGAATTGACCGGATCGAAGATTATGCCCATCTGCTCCAGGGGAAGCGGCTCGGGTTGATTACCTCGCCCACGGGCTTAAACCGTAAATTTGAATCCACGATTCAAATTCTGCATGAGCGGTTCCACCTGACGGCGCTGTTCTCGCCGGAACACGGGGTCCGGGGGGACCAGGCGGCGGGCGCCCAGGTCGAAACTTACAAAGACCCGATTACAGGTGTGCCCGTGTACAGTCTGTACCGCAAGGACTCCAAACGGCTGAGCACGGAAATGCTGGACGAAGTGGACGCCGTCGTATACGATATCCAGGATGTAGGCGTACGCTATTATACCTTCATTTACACGATGCTGTACGCTTTGGAGGATTGCGCCAAGGCGGGAAAAGAATTCATCGTCCTCGACCGGATCAACCCGCTGGACGGGGTGACGGTGGAAGGCAGCGTCCTGAAGCCCGGATTTGAATCATTCGTCGGCAATTACCCGCTCGCCGTCCGCTACGGCTTGACGGCTGGCGAGGTGGCGGCGATGGCGAACGAGCAAATGGGCTGGAACGCCGAACTGCATGTCGTTCCATGCGGCGGCTGGGACCGGGGCATGCTGTTTCCCGAAACGGGAAACCTCTGGGTCATGCCGTCGCTCGGGCTGCCGCGCTTTGACAGCGCGCTCCTCTATCCGGGAACCTGTTTGTTCGAAGGCACAAACCTGTCCGAAGGACGGGGAACGACCGCGCCTTTTGAAATCGTAGGCGCGCCGTTCGTCGAGGCGGAGAAGCTGGCGGACGAGATGAACGGCATGAAGCTGCCGGGCGTCATCTTCCGGCCAGTCTATTTCAAGCCGACGTTCTCCAAGCATGTGGGCGAGCAGTGCGGCGGCGTGCAGCTGCATATTACCGACCAGCGTGCGCTGCAGCCGATCGAAACGGGAATCCGGCTGATGTATACACTGAAGCGGAACTATGAGCCATTCGAATTTTTGCCGCCGCATAAGGGTAACAAGCTGCCGTTCATCGACCTTTTGGGCGGGGACGATCTGTACCGGAGCGAGCCGCTGGATCTGGAAGCCTTACTGGAACAGTTCCGTGAGGAAGCGCGGTCGTTTGCCAGCATAAAGCAGCAATATCATATCTATTAGACATCTATTAGACAGACGAAGGAAGGGATGGCAATGCGGTATGTAGCCGGGCTGGACGGCGGCGGAACGAAAACGGCGGTCGCCGTCGCCGATGAGAGCGGCGCAGTGATCGCCGCCTTCGAATCCGGCGGGATCAATTACAACGGGCAGGACGAGGCCAGCATCGAAGCCAGCCTGCGCGACATGATGCGCCGGATCGGCGAGGCTACCGGAGGCCTGGACCGCTGCGCCTATCTGTGCATCGGAGCCGCGGGTGTCAGCAATCCCGCCGTGAGCGCCCGCCTGACCGCTAAGGTCAGGGAATGCGGCTATGCAAGCGGCCTCCTGATCACCGGCGATCAGGAAACGGCTTTGAGCGGCGCGCATGAGAGCGAGTACGGCATGATCCTGATTGCGGGAACGGGGTCGATCTGCTACGGCCGCAATGAACGCGGCGAGACCCATCGCACCGGCGGCTGTGGTCACCTGATCGATGACGAAGGCAGCGGGTACGCGATCGGCCGGGACCTGCTGTCCGTTCTGGTCCGGGCCCACGACGGCCGGCTGTCGGAAACGGTCATTACGGACCTGGTTTACGGGAAGCTGGGCCTCCAATCGGTACAGGACATCATTGGCTACGTGTATGATGAAGCCCGGAGCAAAAAGGACATCGCCGCGTTGGCGCCGCTGCTGACCCGGGCATGCGAGCTCGGTGACCCTGCGGCCCTGGGCATCGCGCAGCACAGCGCGGCTTCGCTTGCCGAGCTGGTAGCGCCGGTTGCCGAGAAGCTGTCGCTGCAGACAGGGGCACTGGCCATGGCCGGAAGTGTGCTGCTCAACAACGCTTATATCCGGGACGCTTTCCTGGAGCGGCTGCAGGAGCGCTATCCGGATATCAACTCCATTACTCCCAAAAAAGACGCGGCAAGCGGCGCGGTGCTGATGGCGCTGAATCGTCTGCGGGAGCCAAGTAACCGAATGAACAACTGCGAATTGTAAACACAAACGGCCCAATAGGCGCCAATACCACAAACCTCCTTTCCTTGCGGCACTTGCCGGCATGATAAAAGGAGGTTTTTTCGTGATCCCCTTAAGACAAGTTTCTCATACCGTCGCTTACAAATGAATCGTCAGGCCAGGTTCCATGGCAGTACTCCTGTGTACTAATCTTATAAATTGAGTGATCACGACGAATATCTGAACGATCTGCGGGAAGCAGGATATTTCAGCAATATCGAAGAAATAGGGAGGCACAGAGGGGCGTATCATGCTTAAGAAAAATCGGAAAGAGGAGCATATGAATATGGATGACTTCGCGTTGATTGAAGGTTACCGACTTGATTTGAAAAAGTATTCCGCCAGGCAGCTCCGGTACATATCCGGACCGGAGATCTGGTCAATCGGACAGATGTATGATCATCTGATCGCCGTTGCTATGGAGTACCTGGACTTTGTCCAAGATTGTGCAGAGTGCGCGGAGGAGCAGCCGCTGGGCAAAACGCCGGGTGGAGAAGACGTGTTCCGGCGCGGCGGATTTCCGCCGATCAAGATCAAGCTGGAAGGAGCGCAGGCTGCCAGTCCGAATAACGCGTTAAGCAGCGAAGAACTGGACGAGGGGCTGGCGAATGTGCTGGCAAGAATGCGGGAGTGGGAGCCGAAACTGGGAGGGGTTCATCCAGGCGGCAAAGTCCGGCACGGCGGCTTCGGCTGGCTGAATGCGCAGGAGTGGTACCGGCTGATCGGCATGCACTTCCGCCACCATTTGCGGCAGCAAGCGGAGCTGGAGCAGCGGCTGCCAGAAGTTCCCGGGGAAATTCAAGAAGGATGATTGCTGGGCTGGCTGCGGATCGAATAGGGAGCAAGCGTCTTTTTCCAAGCTTCGGCATCCCCTTCCCAGGTCGCTCCGGCAGGCATCCGAACGATGCGGATCCGCGGGTGGCCCGAATCGAGCTCGACCGCATCCGGATCACTGCTGTGCAGGACAAATAAATATCGGAGATGCGGATTGGTGCAGCTGTTCTCGATCGTATCGAAAATGCGAACGGCATCTTCGGTATGCTTGACCGTCCGGATCAGCAGCACGTCTTGAACGGATGAGAGGAAGTGGCTGAAGCGCCCGATCCGGCGTTCCAGCCTGTCGCGGAATTCGGGATAATCGAACAGCGGGGGCTGCTCTGGATCGTATTTAAAATCGTGAAAGGACAGGCAGGTGCTGGCCTTATCCCGAACATAGTGGCAGTTGACCGAATGGCTGTAGTCCTCCAGGTTCGGCAGCAGCATGAAGCGTTCAAAGCGCGATTCAAGCACCTGGCAGAAGCCCGGGATTGAAGCAAAGTTGAACCAGTCGAAAGGACCGGCGGCCGTGCACAGCCCGTTCCTCCGCAGCTGGGAGGCGACCTGGCAGCTGCTGCCCAGACTGAATATGGCGTCGAAGGATGTTGCCATGGTCATGGTCCATTCCCCCTTTCTTTTACCAGGACTGAACCTATGATATTCGCGGCGCTCAGCATAAGAAACGGCATGAATCTATTTTCTACCAAGAGTCCGTGCCGATAAATTTGCTATAATACTAGAGATTACACCGATAAAGGAGCCAGAGAAATCAACATGACGGAATCCAAAACGTTGGGAAAAACCCAGTTTCAGCAGGTTCGCGAGTTTCATTTGGGCTTTGACTGCCCCGCTCCGGAGGAGCCGGCGGCCTTGAACGGTAAGCTTGCGATGAACCGCGCCGCCTTTATTATGGAGGAAGTGATTGAACTGCTGCATGCCACGGCAGGCAATGACGACAGGTTCGAGGCATTTTTCGCCGAGCTGATGGAACGCGCGCAGCATACATACCGCAAGCAGCAGCAAAAAGCTTATCCGGGGGACAAGCTGATCGGCCAAATGGATGCATTCACCGACATCCTCTACTTCGCCAACGGCGGATTCGTCGAAGCCGGCGTGGAGCCGGAGCGGATTTTTGAGCATGTTCATGCCGCCAACATGGGCAAGCTTTTTCCGGACGGAAAGCCGCACTATAACGACGTAGGCAAAGTGATCAAGCCGGACAATTGGGAGCAGGACTTCGCTCCGGAACCGAAAATCGCGGCGGAGATCACCCGGCAGATCGAGCTCGGTCCGAAACGATTCAAGTAAAGCTGCATGAAATGATCGGGAACCACAACAAAACGGCTCATGGCGGATGGAATATCCGATCATGAGCCGTTTCCCTTTGTCTAAGTATGACCACCAATTATGAAAGCATTACTCAGTAGTTTGCGCCGTGATTAAATGGCTTGATTGCATCTGCTGTTTCGTAATTAGCGCCGTGATTAAACGGCTTGATTGCATCTGCTGTGTCGTAGTTTGCACCGTGATTGAACGGCTTGATTGCATCCGCCGAAGCCACCGCCGCTAAGAGTCCGCTAAGAAGTCCAAGCAAGATTACTGTCGAGAGAATCGTTTTTTTCATCTTTTAATTCACTCCCATAGGTAATTTTATTAGACAACGGTGTAGTCAAATCTGCAAACCTCTGATTAGCTTGTCTACGACAATTTTATCAGAAAATGTAAAAGACTGTAAAGGTCTATCGACAAAAAAATCAACTTTTTCTGTTCATAATTCGTATAACAAGAAGAATGCCGCAGGCAGCTGCAAAAGAAGCCGGAAATTGTCCGGAAAGGCGGTGAAAATATTGTCATTACCTGGCATCCGCAGCCGGGTCTATGATAAGTTCATAGAGTATGGATAAAGGGGAGGAATCGTTGAAGAATAGGATCAACCTGCTGAATCTCATATTTAACGGCCGACTCATTCACATCCCTGCAGCGGGAGTCCAACCGCAATCTGGCCGAATTGGAGGAAATCGAATACTGATCATGCTGACATCGATATTAAACCATTATGATTCTTCCTGGAGAGGAGACATTACACAGGGGGCAAGCGGCTGGAACAATACGACCCGGTTTATCGAGGGTGCGGAGGGGCGCGGTGTCCTGCGAATTTACGAAACGCATCGGGACATCGATAAAATCCGGTTTGAGCACGCTGTCCTGGCATCGCTTGCCCGGGACAAACTGGACTTCCGCACGCCCGTGCCCGTGCCTGCCCTGACGGGCGATACGATCGTCCAGCTGGATGACGGGAGCGGACGTTACGCTTGTCTCTTCAATTACATTGACGGCATCCGTCCCGAATCCGTCGGCTTTCGGGCCGGCTATTCTTTCGGCGAAGCGGCGGGCAGCCTTTCTGTTGCGCTCAGCCGGCTCGTGGTTGCTCCGTCTCCCGCCTACCGGCCCTACTATGAACTCAGCCATTCGTACCCGGCGTGCAGTCCGGAGTCAGTCGGGCAGTTCTGCAGCGCGGTGCCAGAGCCCTTTCACGGCTTGGAGGGACCGCTTCGCGGGATCGGGGAAGTTTACAGGGAGGTCATCCGCGAACTTGAAGGGCTGGAACGTCTCCCGCAGCAGCTGGTGCACGGGGACCTGAATGCCTCCAATTTGCTGGTGGACGCAGGCAATCCTGAAGGCGTTACGGCGCTGCTCGACTTTGAATTCTGCACCCGTGACCTACGGGCGATGGAGCCCGCGGTCATCCTACCGGGGTTGCTGGTGGACGATCCGGATAACGGCATGGAGGCGGCCGTTCAATTTTGCCGCGGCTTCAGCAGCCGTGTCCGCCTGACCCGCGATGAAATCCGGGCGATCCCGGTGCTCATGAAGCTGCGGAACGTGGACGTGTTCCTGCACTTTATGACCCGGTACGATGAAGGTACAGACGGCCCCGAGGTGCTGCGCGAGCAGATTCCGGCCATTTACGCCGAACTTGCGCGGTTAGAGCGGGACAGGACGGCGGTCGAAGCTCTGCTTGAACGATACCTGTGCCTTGTATGACATCGACTTTGAGCCTGTTTATAGCAAAAAAGAAGCAGGGACGATGGTCGGTTCGACCGATCCCATGCATACAAAAAGACGACCTGTCCGATATGTCGGAAGGTCGCCTTATACATTTCGTTATTTCTTTTGCACCGTAATCGTCCACGAAGCATCGTCGATCTGTTCGAAATTCGTGACGGTGTGGCCGGCTTCTGCAGCCCAGCGCGGTATGGCTTCGGTGGCCTGCGTGCAGTCGAAGTCGATGACCAGCTCGTCGCCGCTGTTCAGCTCTTCAATCGCCTGCTTGGCTTCGATTAACGGGAACGGGCAGACCATGCCTATAACGGCAAGTTTTTGTTGTTTCATAAAAGTAACCTCCTTTAAGATATGTCTAGTCTAACGTAAAGCGCCTAATTAAGTCGTCGTGGTTTGCAGCGAAGCGGACTGCTTCAGCTTGGCTTTGGTACGTGGGCGGACGAACACGAAATAAGAAGCCGTCCATGTGCCCAAAATCATAAACACGAGGGATACCCAGCCCTGCCATGTCATCATGGCGGTCATGACAAGACCGTTGCCGATCGAGCAGCCGCCCGCCCAGCTGGCGCCAAAGCCCATTAGGATGCCGCCGGCAAAGCTTGAAACCGCTGTTTTTGCATCCGGGGCGCGGAAGCGGAATTCCCGGCTGCCTTTCGCTGCAATGAAGGACCCGACAAGGATACCAAGCACCAGAAACATGCCCCAGTTCACGTACTTATCGCTGTCCCCCGTAACCAAGTACTGCAAAATATTAGCGGAAGGCGTCGTGATTCCAAGACCCGACATGCGTCCGGTCGCCTCGCTCAGCGGCCAGGCCAGCAGGGCGATCAGGCCGACAAGAATGGCGGTAAAGAACGGATGCCAGCGTTTTTCGAACAGCAGATGGCTCAGTCCGGAACGCTTCGGCTTCATCGCCGGAATGGCAACCTTCGGTTTGCGCAGCGTACGGATCACCATAACGATCGTAATGAT
Source organism: Paenibacillus rhizosphaerae (assembly GCF_014192015.1). Classification (GTDB taxonomy): domain Bacteria; phylum Bacillota; class Bacilli; order Paenibacillales; family Paenibacillaceae; genus Paenibacillus_AQ; species Paenibacillus_AQ rhizosphaerae. Next base: position 760,169 of record NZ_JACHXJ010000002.1, read on the forward strand.
GGCCAGAAGCGCAATAAAAGGCCATACCGAAATGCCGAAGGTGTCCGGAATGGAATTGGCCGGAGCCTCTACTTTCTTGATTCCGTTATTGAGCGGCGCCAAAGCACCCGATTTCATCGTGGCGCTCATCGCCATATAACCGAACAGTGCGATCCAGCTGCCGATCAGTCCTTCACCGGCCCGGTACCATGTTCCTGTCGCACATCCCCCGGCCAAAATAATGCCAATCCCAAATATAAACGAGCCGACCACGGTAGCCACCCAAGGGAACGTGCCGGCGCTGAATTCGATGAGTCCAAGCTGGATCAGCGCAAACACGCCGATGCTCTGAATCGAAATGGCGATCAGCAGCGCATAAAACATGCGGTTGTCCTTGGTCAGATACATGTCCCTGAATCCGCCTGTCAGGCAGAAACGTCCACGCTGCATGACGAAGCCCAGCAGGGCGCCGCACAGCAGGCCTGTTAACATCAACATGACGTCTTTCTCCTCCTTTGATCATATACAAGTAATTCACTTTGTTTTATCGGTATTTATGATTGTAACAAACGTGTAGGAGAAGTCAATGGAGAAATGTTCCAAATGTGTCAGGCATATCATGTGATCGTGCTGATGATCGGAGGCGTGCCGGATCGCTGCGCCTGCACGACGTATTCGGTAGGCGAGAGGCCGCAGTACTTTTTAAACACCCGGTGGAAATACGAAGTATCGTAGTAACCGAGGTACTGAGATATGCCCGCGACGGTCATATTTGAGCCCAGCAGCAGGCTGCAGGCCTCCTGCATGCGAAGCTGATGCATGTACCGGATCGGGGACCGGCCGTACACTTCCTTGAAGACGGCGGTCACGTAATTGGGGGACCGGCCGATCAAAACGGCCAGCCGGGCAATCGCGATTTGCTCCCGGTAATGCTCCAGCAGGTAGGCTTTTACCGCTTCGGCGTATTTTAGCTTGCTGGGTGTCAGCGCGGGCTGTTCCAGTTCCCGGGCAATCATGCCCAGAAGCTCCTGCAATATGCCTAAACAGACGATGGAGCGGTAGCTTTTCCCGCCCCGCATCTCTTCGTACAGCCTGTCGCAGCGATGATAGGCGTACTGGATCGGGGAGAGCCTGAACTTGACGCAATGTCCCTGATCCACGAACGGAATACCCGTCTCAGCCCCGGGCTCGCATGTAAATAACACGGTATGTTTTTGGTGGGGAATGCCGTCCTTGTTTTCCCCAGCCCGGCGGGCTCCGCGGGGGATGAAGATCACGTCCTCCGCTTCGGCGGTGACAACCCTGCCATTGATTTCATATCGGACCTGGCCCTGCCGGACGACGACCAGAACGTTGTACGGAATGGTTTCGAGGTTGGTTCTCCATTGGGGGATGTCATTGTCGAAATTTACACTCATGATATGAAACATGCACTGCACCTCTTTATCCCAAAACTTAATAAAACCCTATCATAATGCGTACTCTCCGTAAATCATGCATTCTTGCATTCGGCATAAATCATCAAAATTGCGATAGAAATGTACATCGAATCAATGAAATGTACATGGACGCAATAAGAGCGCCATGCCTATAATTCAGCTGACAATATATCATATCCGGAGAGGATGGATGAACGATGAGAGTGTTATTGCTGGATTTGGATTCAACGAGACCGGACCACCTGGGCTGCTATGGCTACCACCGCAATACGTCGCCGCAAATCGACCGGGTCGCCGCCGAAGGCGTACGCTTTGACAACTACTATACTTCCGACGCTCCGTGCTTCCCGTCGCGTACGGCACTGATGACGGGCCGCTTCGGCATTCATAACGGTGTCGTGGGACATGGCGGGACGGCGGCGGACGTCCGTTACGAAGGGCCTGACCGCGATTTCCACGACAAGCTCGCCTCAGAGAGCTTTCCGGCGGTCTTCCGCCGTGCGGGTATGCGGACGGCATTGGTCAGCCCGTTTGGGGAGCGGCACTCCGCCTGGACCTTTTATGCGGGATTTAACGAAATTTACAACACGGGCAAGGGCGGCATGGAATCGGCCGAGGAGGTTACTCCCGTTGTGCTGGATTGGATCGAACGGAACGCAGATCTGGACGACTGGCTGCTGTACGTAAATTACTGGGATCCGCACACCCCTTACCGGGCGCCGGCGTCGTTCGGCAATCCGTTTCAGGACGATCCGCTTCCCGAGTGGATCACGGAGGAAGTGCTGGAGCGTCATAAGCAAAAGATCGGCCCACACGGCGCGAACGAAATCATTATGTATAACAGCAGCACGTCGCCGAATTACCCGCGCCACCCCGGTGATATCCAAGACATGGACGGTTTGCGGAGGATGATCGACGGTTACGACTGCGGCATCCGGCATATGGACGATAACATCGGGATGATTTTGGATCGTTTGACGGAAAAAGGGGTTATGGACGATCTGGTGATCATCATAACCGCTGACCATGGCGAAAACATGGGCGAGCTCGGCATCTACGGCGAGCACGGCACCGCCGACCAGGGCACCTGCCGGATCCCGATGATCATCCGGTGGCCGGGGATGCAGCAGGGTATTTCCGATGCATCCCTGCACTATCATCTCGACCTGGTGCCGACCATCGCGGAACTGCTGGGCGTACAGCCTGCGCAAAGCTGGGACGGCCGCAGCTACGCCGATACACTCCGCAGCGGAGAGGCCGACGGAAGGGAATTCCTCGTCGTCTCGCAGTGCGCCCATGTATGCCAGCGCAGCGTACGGTTCGGGGATTGGCTGTACACCCGGACGTACCATGACGGATATCATCTTTTTGACAAGGAGATGCTGTTCAATATTACAGAGGATGCCCACGAGCAGAACAACCTGGCTCAGGAACGGAGGGACCTGTGCAAGGAAGCGGTCTACTTGCTGAACGAGTGGCATGACGAGATGATGATGACGATGAAGTTTGACGTCGATCCGCTGTGGACGGTCATTCAGGAAGGCGGGCCGTATCATGCGAAGGGTCATCTGCCGATGTATATCGAGCGGCTGGAGCAAACCGGGAGAGGGCACGCCGTGGATGAGCTGAAGCGCCGCCATCCGCGAGAGTTTGCGCGGAAATAAGCGGTATGCGGCGAGAATAAAGACAAGGGGCTATCGATTGGCGATAGCCCCTTCTTCATGGTCCCCGGCGTTGAACATACTGGCAACAGCGGTTACTTATACATCGGCCGCTGCTTATTTCAAATCTTCCAGCAGCAGCGGTGCGATGAAGTCGCGGAACACATTCGCCGGATGCCGCTCTTTTTTACGCTTGTCATCGGTCAGAACCACTACCGTCTCCAGAACGGGGACGATATAGATGAACTGTCCCGCGTACCCGCGGGCGTAAAAATAGTCGAATGAAAGCGGGGATGCCGCAGCGGACTTTCCATCAACCGCGGCTCCAAACGTATCCGTCCACCAATGCCAGCCATAGAAGCCGCGGTTTGGCGGACTGGCGGGGATGGCCGGCTGTACAGACCGGTTCACAAGCTCCCGGGAAATCAGCTGCCGCTGCCCGCAGCGTCCCTGCTGCAAATACAGCTGCCCGAACCTCAGCAAATCCCCGGGACGGAGCCATAAGCCGTAGCCTCCGGTGTGGATGCCCTGGGGGTCGGACTCCCAGCGATAGTCTTCGATGCCCAGCGGTCCAAACAGTTTTTCCTCGGCAAACAAAGCCGTTGACTTGCCTGCGGCTTGTACCAGGATCGCGGACAGAAGCTGGGAGCATCCCGAGCTGTACTCCATCCGGGTTCCCGGGGTATCGGATATCGGCTGCTCGAGCACAAACTCGATCCAATGGCCGGTTCTGGTCATGCGCGGAAACGACTTGATCCCGCCGAATTCGCTCCATTCAAAGCCGGCTGACATCGTCAGCAGATGCTCCAGCGTGATCTCCCGCTTGCGTGGATCGGAAGCGGATCGAAGCTGCGGGAAAAATTCGGTGATCGGCGTCTCCGCTCCCGGCACGATCCCTTGATCCATCGCGATGCAGATCAGGGCCGACAGAAAGCTTTTGGTGCAGGAATTGATCTTCGCCTTCTCGTCAGGGATGCGGGGATGACGGTAGTGCTCAAACACCAGCCTGCCGTTTTGGCTGACCAGGCAGCTCCTCAGGTCGACCGGCGCGATGGTTGAAGCAAGTTCAGATATATTCATGAGAATCTTCCTTTGTTAAGAATGGCTTTTGTGGCATACATGCCGCCCTACCATTATGGCAAACTGACGGTTCCCGGACAAGGTAGGGGCGATGCTCTAAGGATATTTTCGTTCCAAGGGCAAGCAGGTATAATGATGACATGACCGCCTGAACCTCGGCTTAACACGCAAAAAGACAGCGGCTCTAGGTGAACCACTGTCTTTGGCGGAGGCTGTTATTTGGTTAGGTTAATATGATCGAGCTCCGTGCTGCTGTTGAAAATAAACTCAAGTTTGTAGTTTCCGCGGTTGTATGTCAGCTTGGTCTGCGTCTTGTTCCCTGTTTTGAAGGTGGACACCGAGCTTGGCGCATACCAGTTCTGCTTCAGCATCTTCATCGTAATGCCGCCGATATTGGTCTGGCGTTCGACGTTGGTGCCGAAGTAGCGCAACTCGCGGATTTTGCCGAGCTTATAATTGATGGCGTAGCCGGGATTGCCCATATTCGCGCTGTATACATCGAACCCATCGGCATCCTTCATCGGATTTTCGGGATCCCCGATCTTGTGCACAACATCCTGCCGGGAGCTCTTACCAACGGTGAGGCCGCTAACCGCCCCCGGGAACTGGCCTTTCAGCGCCGGTTTATAGAAACTGTTCAGCGTTTGAAGTGCCTGCTTGGATGCGTAACCCGTATCGGCCGCCGCAGCTGCGTTGGCTTGATGTACGGAATAAGACGTGCTTGCGCCTACGGCTCCCAGGCCTACCATGCCGGCCACGGTCATGGCCATGATTGCTTTCTTTGCCGGTTTTGTGATGTTCATGTTGTATCCTCTCCTTGTAACTTCTGGGGTCTCTATGTTTTTATTACCCATTCTGCTTAAGATTCAATTCTTCTACAGCATAGTAGAATCCGAAGGAGATTGGGTTACGATTCCGTGAAAGAATATGTCAATTTTGACACGGATGGCGTTAAAGACCACGTTCAGGGAACGGACAGAATCCAGGGTTGGCGGAAGACAGCATCTTGGTATATTCCGGCTGGAGCTTGGATAACTCGTTGAAATAGCTGGAGATGACGTGGTTCCCGCCGAAGGAACCGAGCTGAAAATGCCGGGGTGACAAGTTCTTTACATGGCTGTAATAAAATTTCTTGGACCGTTTCGGCAGTTTGTACACGGCGGGGGGCGCGTGGGTCACGACATCAAACAGGTTAGCAACGCGAAAGCTGTTGGGGACATAGCTGGCACATGCTTTGGCGAAGGCCGGATCGCCTACCCGCGGTGAACCGAATGTGAACAGGTAGGGGGAGCGGAAGCCGCTATTGGCAGCAACATCGACCGCGCATAAGGTCGCGAGGGCCGCACCCAGGCTGTGGCCGGTGATGAACAGCGTCTTCCCGCGGGATACCTTAGCCAGTGTCGAGATGATGCGGCTCCTTGCGGAGGCATAAATGTCCGTGAAGCCCCGGTGCGTCATACAGTCTTCTTTAATGTATTTGAATTTCTTCTGAGATGCGATCAGGTCCGCGATCCAGTTGGTCGTCGTGCTGGTTCCCCGGAAGGCGATGATGACCTCTTGATCCGAATCGAGAATAAAACCGAAGCGTTCCCACTCGTTCGTAATGGATCTGGCCTCAATCATCTCAAGCCGTGTATATGGGGAAGGGACGACAAACGACCCGTCTGCATTCTCAAATTGAGCATAGGTCTGACCGCAGATGGCCGCCAGAAAAATGGTACGCTGCTGCAAATCGTCTGCCTTGCTCATACGCATCCCGCCTTTCCCTCCTACACTATATTAAGAGGATAAGGATCGGGTGCTTGGGCATGAATAGTCTAATAAGGAGGTGTCCACGATTTCGATTCATATCAAACGGGTCTATGAAAAGCCTGAAGCATCAGACGGCAAACGGATCTTGGTCGACCGTCTCTGGCCGAGGGGACTCACGAAAGAACAGGCCGGCATTGACGAATGGATGAAAGAGATCGCGCCCAGTCATGAGCTGAGAAAATGGTACGCTCATCGGCTGGAGCATTACGACAGGTTCAAAGAGCTCTACCTGCAGGAACTGCAGCAGGACAAGCCTTTCCCACTTTTGCGTCAAATCAGGGAATGGGCAGAGGATTCTACGGTTACGCTGTTATATGCCGCGAAGGATACCCAGATGAATCAGGCGGTTGTCCTCAAAGAAATCATCGAATCGTCGTAAGCACCAGGGCGACGGGATTTTTCGGTTCTAAGATGGAAGACATGCCCCATATTTTAAAAAAAGGGGAAGAACGGTTATCGGCCGGTTACGGTTCCGCGCCATGGCGGCCGAGCTCTTCATCACTACTTTTTTTGTGGCGTGAGAAAATGTGAAGCGGAGCGATTCCCAACCATTCATAGGCCTCGGACATTCCGTACAACTCGGTCAGGCTGTAAATGACGACGAAGGGGAGCAGGCCGAGGGCCAACACGGCAAACAGCAGTCCAAACGTGACGGATTGCCAGATCGATCCGGATTTGATCAACTTACAACGCCTCGCTTTCATCATGAATGGGATGCCCGCATATGGGGAAGACCATCCCGCAACATATCGTATTGCGATATAAATATGTGAAGGAGACCTTCTTCATGACTGATGAACATTTGCCGAAAGCTGTGTACGAGCAGTTGGCCGAATTCAGGTACCGGCTGCGGAAGTTTATCCATTTCAGCGAAAATGCCGCAAGAGACGTCGGCCTGACCCCACAGCAGCACCAACTGCTGCTTGCGATACAGGGGTACCCGGGCCGGGATTATGCAACGATTGCCGAGACGGCGGAAAAGCTGCAGATCACCCATCATGCCTGCGTCGGCCTCGTCTCCCGCTGTGTCCGGGCAGGCCTTATCGTTCGGCGGGCCAACCCGGAAGACGCCCGCAGCGTCCATATCGCCCTGACCGAGAAAGGGATGGATTGCCTCAGGAGGCTGTCCGCCGTGCATCTGATGCAGCTGGAAAGCCTTGATTTCAAGTTTCCGAATCTGTAAATTCCCTTTTGGAACAACCATCCGGCGATCCCAAGAATCGAAACGGGTTAACCGGAAAGGCGCCTCCTCAAGCCCAAGGGCTGCTGGGGGCGCTTTTTTTTGAGTTCGTTAAGCCGAGCCTCCAATCCATTGCCAATCACAAATGAATGCACTGAAGCACGAAATGTGTGCTGCATCTGTCATCTTTTTTTGGACCGCCATTGGCTCGGGGCTTCGCCCATCAGCCGTTTGAAGTGCCGGTTGAAGCTGGATAATGTCGCATAGCCAACCTCCTCGGAAATGGCCAAAATGCTGCTGTCGCTATGGCACAGCAGGGCAGCCGCAACCTGAATGCGCACGTTATTGATATAGTCCAGCGGAGCCATGCCCATGCTCTTATGGAAAACGCGCCGGAAATGAGTGACGCTGAGGCAGCATAGATCCGCTAACCGGCGGATTGGTACCGATTCCATATAGTGCTGGGAAATGTACTCGAGCGCTTTTGAAATTTGCTGCATCGCCCGCCGGTCGGTCCCGCCTGCTGCTGCTTCAGCTGTGCTGCTCTCTTGAAGCAGCAATTGCCTGCCGATCAGCGTCAGGAGCGTCCAGATATATCCCTTCACAGCCGATTCAAACCCCGGACTGTGCTTCTCCAGCTCCCTCATCGCGTGATCCGTCAGCCAGACGACCTCAGCGTGATCATCCGGGGTGACGATATTGTTGAACCGGGAATACGTATCCGGTCCGACCCTGTCCCAGAAACCGGAGGACACCTGATCAGACGAAAAGAGGGCATCTGGATCAATAAAGCAGAAATGCCACCTGCTTACTTTTCCTTTTAAGCTTTGGGCGAGATGCAGCTGATTCGGAAGGATGATGCTCACATCCCCCTGGGTATAAGGCAGGATTTTGTCTTCAACGAAAAAGACGCCGGAGCCTTCCAGGCAGTAGCCGATCTCCAGGCAGTTGTGAAAATGCAAATACGTAATTTCATCGTCTCCCTGGATATAATTGCTGAGCCAATCTATTGGGAAATCGGAAGGAAGCATATAAGGCTGGGAGACGACTTTATAATCAAAAGGTCGATTCTGCACAGATATCAGTCCTTTTTCGGCGGAAGTGATGGTTTTCATTATAATAAACTATCCTTGAACGAAATGCATTGATTTTGGGAAAGGAGTTTATTGATATGGCTTATCCTAAGGAACCGAAGATCCACGAACTGGCAGGCAAAATCATCGAGTACGGGCGGCTTGTGCACGAATACGGAGGACGGGGCGTGGCTGATGCCTGGATCGACATGGAAGAGAAGATGAAAGAAACGTTGGAGAGGCTGCAGAGCTTACCAATAGACGCCAAGCTTAAGGAGCAGGAACCGGACGATCTGCCATCCATTCGAGCGCTGCGTGCCGAAGGACCAAGAAGGCTGTGGGGATCGTTCAACAAAGAAGTCTACATGGAAAAGCTGGAAGGGGCCCTCCTCGCCCGTTTTGCCGGATGCACGCTGGGGGCGCCGGTCGAATTCTGGGGAGTGAGCGACATGGAGAAATGGGCCGCATATATCGGGGATGCCTTTCCTCCGCGGCATTATTGGTCCAAAATCAAAAATCCGAATGACGTCCGCTACGGCAAAAGCACCTTTTATGAATATACTTTGGAGGGCTTGACCCAAGTCCCTGTCGATGACGACATTACTTATACGATCCTCGGGCTGCTCATTGCCGAAGAGCACGGTCTCCATTTCACGACAGAGGATGTAGGAAGAAGCTGGCTCAAGTACCTGCCGGTCGCTTGCACTGCGGAGGAGGTTGCGCTCAACAATCTGAAAGCTGGGATCCCTGCGCTGCAAGCCGCTGATGTGAATAATCCGTTCTGCCAATGGATCGGTGCGGATATTCGTTCGGACCCGTGGGCTTATATGGCACCGGCCTACCCGGCAAAAGCAGCGGAATACGCTTATCGGGACGCTTATTTGAGCCATCGCAGAAACGGGATCTACGGAGAGATGTTTTTCAGTGCAGCGCAATCCGCAGCATTCGCCGTCGATCATCCCGAGCAGGCGCTCCGCATCGGCTTGACCGAAATTCCGAAGGACTGCAGCCTTTACAAGGATGTGGAATGGGCGCTTGACGCAAGCAGCGGGATTCACGACTACAAAGAAGCCAGAGCGGCGGTTGATGAACGCTTCAAGGGAATGTCGGGCGTGCATACGAACAACAATGCCTGCTTGACGGTGTTCGGCCTGATGATCGGGGGGACCGATGTGTCCAAGGTGATCTCCGAGACGGTTGCCATGGGACTGGACAACGACTGCACGGCGGCGACAGCCGGCAGTATCGTTGGCGCGATCGCCGGGAAATCCGGCGTGCCGGAGCATTGGTATAAGCCGTTTCATGATACGGTTACAACGTACATGACGAACGCGGAGAAGTTTAAGATCAGCGACCTGGTCGACAGGTATACGATCCTTGCCGGCAGCACGCATCACGAGGCGTAACTTGGCGACGTCGGCCGGTAGTCCATTTTAGAATGATCCAGCGTAAATCACCATTTTTTACAAAGGACGGCTTAGCAAAACACCACAATCCGGAGTCCTCCGAATCTGTGGTGTTTTGCGTATTCGGCCAGCTCCTTCAGCTAGGTAAGGCAACCAAAGGGGGGATCAATATATTCAGCACGATCCGGTCTAAGATGGCCGTTCAGTTCTCGATTCTGTTCCTTGTTTGTTTATGTGTTACCGGGGGAATCTTGTTTCAAAAGACGAAATCCATGCTTCAGGATACGACCATCAAATACATGCAGGGAACATCCGGGCAGCTAAGCAGACAGATCGACAAACAACTGGATATGGTGGCCAGCAGCGTGAATACGATCATCAGCAACTGGTCATTGCAATCGATATTGAATGAACCCGCTCCGTTTCTGTATTACTCCCAAATCCAGCAAATCCAATCGATTATCAAGGATGCTTCCAGTTCAAACGACAGCCTGGCGGCGGTCCAGATATTTGCGCCCAAATACGGTTATATGGGGTTTAACAATAGCCCGATACAGCCATATGAGATCCGGAAGGTTATTGATCAGTTGACAGACGAAGGAAGTGTCCCATTTGAAAATGTACAATGGCTTGCTGAGCGTGCCGACTTATCCGGCAATCGCAGTCCCTATATCTACGGCATTAGACGGATGACTAATTTTATTGGTCAAGAACCGTTGGGCTTTGTGATGGTGCTCGTTAAAACCCAAGATTTATTCAGGGATTTCGGATATCAGGAAAACACTTTGCAGGAAAATGTTCTATTATACGATGATCTGGGTAACGTGATCGCGAGCAAAGGATCTTTGGACGAGGGAGCCGCCAGATATTATTTTGAACGGACAAAGCATCTTCCTTCGGGAGGTTCTCTCGTGGACCATTCGCCGTTTGGCGAGAATCTCGTTGCACACCATTCGCTGAACCAATCCACATGGCACACGCTCGTCATCCAGCCTGTGTCTTCGCTGACCGAAAAAATTTCCTATATGAACACGGCTTGGCTGTGGGCCTCTATTATTGTTCTGCTGGTTATCTTCATATGCTCCTGGATTTTATCCCTCCGAATTACGCTTCCAATCCGCAGAATGCAGCGAGCGATGAAGAAGGTGGAGATCGGCGAGTTTAATCTCGATCTTGAAGAAACCAAGGTCAAGGAAATCAATGAGCTGAGCTATTCTTTCAACCGGATGTCCAGAAGAATAGATACGTTGATCCATCAAGTTTACGAAGTGGAAATTGCCCGTCAGACTTCAGAACTTCGCGAACTGCAAGCGCAAATTAATCCCCACTTTTTATTCAATACGCTCGATTCCGTATACTGGCTGCTCGTTATGAAGGACCAGGAGGAGGCTGCAGGGCTCATCGTTGCTTTATCGCGCCTGTTCCGTTATTCCACCGAAGTGCACAGGGATGTGGTCACCATAAGCGAGGAATTCGAACATATCGCCAATTATATGCGTGTACAGCAGATCCGTTTCAAAAGCATTCACCTGAAAAGCTGTATCGCTCCCGAAGCCCGTGATTTATCCGTCCTGAAATTGATGATCCAACCCCTTGTGGAAAACGCAATTCAACATGGACTTGAGCCATCCGGTCGGGGGGGACAAGTCGAAATCAGGGCGGATATTGACTTTGACGGGAAGCTTGTCATTTCGGTAACGGATGACGGAGTAGGTATGGAAGCGGATCTGCTTGAGGGGCTAAGAAACTTGCTGACAAAGCCTGAACGGGGGATAAAGCGCCCTGCAGAAAGTATTGCCCTTGAGAATATCTACCGCCGAATCCGGCTCTATTACGGGGATGCCGGCACGATGGACATCGATAGTACACCTAAAAGCGGGACTGCAATCATTATCAGGCTTCCAGCCAGCAAACCCGTTTTTATTAACGGAGGCGAGAATAGGAATCATGAAGATCATTGTGGTGGATGATGAAGAGCTGGTTCGGGAAGGCTTGTCACGGCAACTACGCAAATATCGGCCAAACTGGGCAGTGGAAGGTATCTTTTGCAATGGCCGCGAGGCTCTCGACTATTTGTCCGACCATGCAGTGGACATCATGCTGACCGATATTCGTATGCCTGTCATGGACGGTCTTGAACTGACAAGTATTACCGCGGAGCGGTATCCCGATTTGAAATCGATCATATTGACGGGGTACGCGGAGTTTGATTACGCAAGAAGGGCCTTGCGCTCCGGTGTTACTGAATATTTGCTTAAGCCGCTGGAGTACCAGAACATCCTTGAGCTTTTGGACGAAATAGAGCGTAAATGTACACGAAGTCCCTACCTAAGCAAAATGGACAAGGCTGTGTACTATATCCATGAGCACTATCGGGACAGCGGTTTGACGCTGACCGAAGTGGCGGAGCAAGTAGATCTGAGTGCGGCACACTTCAGCAGGATGTTCAAGCAAGATCAAGGAGTATCGTTTATACAGTATTTAACCGACCTTCGCATGAAGCAGGCCGCATTTTTACTGGAGCATACTCCGCTCAAAATTTACGAAGTCGGCCGTGAGGCCGGATACCAAGACTGCCACTACTTTTACAATTTGTTTAAAAAGCATTATGATATGACGCCCCTTCAATTCCGCGAATCAAAAAATTAAACCGAAATCGCAAATCTTTCATACTGTCGGCCTCGTTTTCCGTCTGTTAAGCTTTTTGTAAGCGCTTAAGTTTATATGCTGCAGCAGGATAAACCTTTCTTTTAAACATGAATTTTTTAAGATGAGGAAGTTGATCGCGGGAGGGGTAGCACAATGAAAAAGTTTGGTGTGGGGCTGGCTGTCATCGTATTGCTGGCCGGGCTTTTGAGCGGGTGCAGCAAGGGTGAAGTGACCGGTAATCCGGATACCGCAGGCGGGAAACAGACCGTCATCCGCATGGCCGTTAGCGGCAGTGAGCAGGAGAAGCAGCTTCGTTATGAAACGGCCAACCTGTTTATGAAGGAGCATCCTGACATCAAAATCGAATGGGTGGATATCGGCACGGAACGGTATCAGAAAACGCTGACCTTAATCTCTGGCGGGAACGCCCCGGATATATTGTACATCAACGAATGGACGGTTCCTCTTGCCAAGCGAGACGTACTTTTGCCGCTGGATGATTATATAAACAAGGACCCGGACTTCAATCTGGGTGAGTTCTATCCATCCGTCATCGACGCTTATAAGGTCGACGGCAAGCTATACGGCATACCTCAGGAGATTTCACCATATGTCATTTTTTACAACAAAGACCTTTTTGATAAGGCTAACCTGCCATACCCGAAGGACAATTGGACCGAGGAGCAGTTTTTGGAAACGGCGTCCAAATTAACGGACCCGGCCAACAAAAGGTACGGATATTTGTACGAAAATTTCGGTGCTCCGCTCGACGGGTTTCTGACCCGCAATAATGTAGAGTTGTATGCTGATCCCGCAAATACCCATCTGGATTCGCCTGAGGCGTTAGAAACGTTGACGATGCTCAAAAAAATGGTGGTTGACGACCATGTATCGCCAAGTCCCTCGGAGCAGCAGGCGGCCGGACAAGGTAGCGATGCGCAATTCAGAAACCAGCAGGTGGCCATGATATCTTCTGGAATGTGGTATCTACCGACCTTCAAGAAGGATCCGTTGCCCTTTAAATGGGATGTGGTGAGGATGCCGGCCAAGCAAAATCAGCAGACCAAGGTGGGGGCCTTGAGCTGGTCCATTTCAAAGAGTACCAAGCATCCGGAGGCCGCGTGGGAAGTTCTGAAGTTCTTTGTCGGTGCAGAGGGCATGAAAATTGTCGCTAAATATAACATGGCTCTGCCTGCATCGTCCAACGCCGAGGCGAATCAACTCATTCTGGACTCAGCTTTCCCGGAAAACGTTAAAGCGTTTGTTGACAGTGCTCCTGACGTCCGGATGACTGAATTTATGAATGGCCGTTACTCCGAAATCAGCGACGCGGTCAAGGAAATTGTCGATCGCATGATGCTTGGACAATTGACGCCCGAGCAAGCCAGGCAGGAACTGATCGCTAAAGTTAATGAAAAATCTTCATGATTGTGCGGGAGCCCGGGCAGATCCTGCCGATTACCGATATCGATCGGATGAAGGGTTCTTTCCTTTTGGCCTGAACAGGAGGCGAGTCATCGTATGGTGAGAAAAGAGACGGCATGGGGTTATTTTTTCATCGCCCCGATGATGATAGGTTTTGCCGTGTTTATGCTCTATCCGTTTGTGTATTCTTTTTACCTGAGTCTGACTTCTTCGGACGGGATTGTCGCACCGAAATTTATCGGTTTTGACAACTATGCAAAGCTGCTCAAAGATACAACGTTTCTTCGTTCGCTCAGGGTAACGCTTTATTTTACATTGGTAACGGTGCCGGTTGGTGCGGCGTTGTCGCTGCTAGCAGCCATGCTGCTCAATATCAAAATGCGCTTCGTCACTTGGTACCGGACCGCCTTTTTTCTACCTGTCATTACATCCATGGTCGCGATAGCCACCGTTTGGAAATGGCTCTACAATACCGACTATGGCTTAATCAACAGCATTTTTGCCGCCCTCGGATTATATGAACCGCCGTGGCTGGCCAGCGCAAAATGGGCACTGCCCTCGATTATGATCATGAGCATTTGGAAAGGGATCGGTTTTAATATGGTCATCTTTCTAGCTGGTCTCCAAGGGATTTCGCCTTCGCTGTATGAATCCGCGAAGATCGACGGAGCCGGAGCTTTCCGGCGCTTCACGAACATTACGTTCCCGTTGCTTCGTCACACTACCGTATTTGTTGTCATAATGTCGATCATCAGTTCGTTTCAGGTATTTGACCAGGTATACGTTATGACACAAGGCGGTCCGGCCAAATCGACTTCGGTTGTCGTGTATTACATTTATCAGAACGCTTTTCAATTTTTTCAGCAGGGCTATGCATCAGCCATGGCGTATGTACTTTTTGCCATCATTTTTATCGTGACGCTGCTGCAGACCCGGCTGGCCAAGAACAAGGATGTAGACGGGTGAAAGGAGACCCAGGGAGATGGATATTAAACAAGAGAATCGTGCGGGGAAACCGAGAAGAAAAATTCTGAAAGCGGTCTTGCTGCATATCGTGATGGTCATCCTTTCATTCCTGATGATTACGCCATTTCTATGGATGGTGTCTACATCACTGAAAAATATGAACGAAATGTATGCCATTCCGCCAATCTGGATTCCGCGAGAAGTCATGTGGAGCAATTATCGGTATATGTTCGAATCCGCGCCGTGGCTCCTTTATTTCTTCAACACGGTAAAGGTCACCGGACTTGTAGTTGTAGGGCAATTAGTCGTTTGTTCCATGGCGGCTTTCGCTTTTTCGAGGTTGCGGTTTCCAGGCAGGGACGCGCTGTTTTTCATGCTGTTAGGCACGATGATGATTCCGTATCATGTGACGATGATTCCTACGTTTCAAATTTTACGGAGGCTGGGTTGGCTTGACACCCATCAGGCATTGATCGTTCCGGCGCTGTCTGCTGCATTTGGCGTGTTCCTGCTAAGGCAATTTTTCATGACGCTGCCCAGAGAGCTGGAACAGGCAGCGATGATTGACGGATGCGGCTATCCCCGGATATTCCTGAATGTGATTCTGCCCAATGCGAAGCCGGCGCTGACTACGCTTGCGATCTTTACGTTCATGGGAACCTGGAATGATTTTCTCGGACCTCTCATTTATTTGAATTCGGATCATTTGAAGACTTTAACGCTGGGTCTTGCTACATTTCAGGGTGTGTATACCAACCAGTGGAACTACATGATGGCGGGGGCTCTAATTGTCTCGCTCCCTATTCTCATCGTCTATATGTTTGCACAAAGGTATTTTGTCCAGGGAATCGTCATGAGCGGGTTAAAGGAATAAGCACGGTTAGAAATGGAAATGCAGAATGCATTTCGCTTCCATGCGCTTTGCAGAAAATATGATCCAATGGAGGAATGCGGCATGACCAACCATTCGATGCCTGAAAATTATGTGGAAAAAGTATATGCCGGTTGGCTGGGGAAAGTCATCGGCGTGCGGCACGGCGGAAACATCGAGGGATGGACCTATGAGCAGATCGAGCGAACATATGGCGAAATTTCGACCTATCTTCACCAATTCATTAATTTCGCCGCGGACGACGATACGAATGGACCGATGTTTTTTCTACGGGCATTGGAGGATTACACGCATACCACTGGGATTACGCCGGAGCAGATCGGATTGACCTGGCTCAACTATGCCCCGGATGGGCACGGTTTTTACTGGTGGGGAGGGTATGGTGTCTCGACCGAACATACCGCCTATATGAATTTGAAAAGCGGTATAACGGCGCCGCGTTCCGGTTCGATCGAGCAGAACGGAGCGGCGGTGGCAGAGCAGATCGGAGGGCAAATTTTTATCGACGTCTGGGGATTAATTACTCCCGGTAATCCACGGTTGGCCGCGGAATATGCGGAAAAGGCCGCCAGCGTGTCCCACGACGGCAACGGCAAATACGGTGGCATGTTTATTGCAGCTTGTATCGCTTCGGCATTTGTCAGAAAGACGATCGGCGAGGTGATACGCGACGGTTTGCAGGTTATACCCGAATTTTGTGAGCTTAGCCGCATGATCAGGCATGTCATGGAATTCCACCAACTGCATCAGGGCTCGTGGAGAGAAGCGTTCGAATTCGTGAAAGAAAATTACGGTTATCACCTGTATCCTGGCAATTGCCACATTATTCCGAACTCGGCCGTTATAATCCTCTCGCTATTGTATGGAGAAGGCGACTTTTCACGAACGATCAATATTTGCAATATGTGCGGCTGGGATACGGATTGCAATGTGGCGAACGTAGGAACCATTACTGGCGTTCTCAATGGATTATCGGGAATCGACGAAAGCTGGAGGCAGCCGCTTCATGATTTTTTATGCTGTTCTAGCGTGATCGGTACGTTGAATATGATGGATTTGCCTTGGTGTACTGCGTACATCGCCCGGTTCGGTTATGCGATCGCCGAATTGGAGCCGCCGGAAAGATGGAAATCAATCCTGGAGGGCACGTCCGCCCGATTTCATTTTGAATTACCCGGATCGACGCATGCCTTCCGCACCGATTCTGATGATCCTTCCAGAAATATAACGGCCACAGTAGGTAACAGCACAGAAGAAGCCTATTCCGGGGAACGCTCCCTCAAGGTAACGTTTGATCGGGTCAAGGGAGGCTACGGCTACCGAGTCTTTCACCAGACTTATTATCGGCCGGAGGATTTTAACGACAGCCGTTATGATCCCGCATTTTCTCCGCTCCTGTACCCTGGGCAACGGGTTGAGTCCCAGATAAAGCTGGCGAGTTATATTAGTATCCCGGTAAAGGCGAGAATGTTCGTAAAAGACGTAAACGAGGATCGCCGCCATTATGGTCCTACCGTTGAATTAGAACCAGACACCTGGACGCATTTGGCGTTCGATATTCCTAAGCTTGGAAATGCGTGTATCGGCCAAGCGGGAATAGAGTTCGTTCCGTCGGCAGGTCGCAATTCCCCGCTCGTAATTTATGTGGATGATGTGGATTACGGTGGCACTCCTGAATATTCGATTGATTTCGGCCGGGAACGTATGGAGTATTGGAATCCGGTTCACATGGAGGTAAGCCAGTGCACTTACTTAAGAGGGTACTGGACGCTGGAAAACGGCGCACTAAGCGGAAGCTACAACGGGGAACCTGCGGAATGTTATACGGGTAGTCTGGAGTGGCGGGATTATGTTATGAAGGCCGTCGTTCAGCCGAAAACCGGACTCCATCATTTGATCCAGGTTAGGGTTCAGGGTGGGATCCATTCCTATGCCGCCGGCTTTTCCGGTGAGAGTAAATTGGTATTGTACAAAAATGAGAATGGATACCGTGAGCTCGCGGTTGTTGAGTGTGAGTGGGAGTTTGATTGTGAGTATGAACTGGAAATAAGGGCTGCCGGCAATGAGCTGACGGTCACGCTAGACGGAATCAAACGTATCAAGTATGCCGATGATGACCATCCGTACCTTCATGGACAGATCGGGTTCGCCAACATGAAGGGAAGCCGCACCTACTATAAGCGGTTTGCGGTATCTCAACCTTAAAACCCGCAAACATAATGATATCAAATCCATCCACGAATTATGCCCTTGGATCCATGGACAACCGGCGGAGGATCGGAAACAATGGGGGAAACGGTGTCCAATCAACCGGGAGAGGTGGAAAAGGATGAAACTCAAATTGATCAAGGCGTTGTGGGGCATGGAGGGGACGGGCACATTGGAAGAGCAGGTGGCGCGTATCGCTTCCGCCGGTTATGATGGCGTTGAGGCGCCCCTGCCGGCACCTGAGAACGAACAGCGGTTTAAGGAGCTGCTTGCAAGCCATGGGCTTGATTACGTGGGGATGATTTTTACCGAAGGGCCGGACCACTTTGCGTCTTTCGAAGCCCAATTGGAACGGGCCAAGTCGTTTGGACCGATCCATGTCACTGCGCATTCCTTAAAGGACTATGTTCCACTGGAAGAGCAGATCGATTATTTCCGGCAGGCCGTACAGCTTGAGCAGCAGCTCGGCGTGAAAGTGGGCCATGAAACCCACCGGGGCAGGGCTTTGTTTAATCCTTGGGATACGGGAAATGTGCTGAAAGCCGTCCCGGGGCTCGGGCTGACGGCCGACTTTAGCCATTGGTGCTGCGTTACCGAATCGACGCTGGAACATTTGGAGAGCGAGTTAGACCTGGCTATCGCCCGCACCGTACATATCCATGGGCGTGTCGGTTATGCGCAGGGACCTCAAGTCCCGGATCCGCGGGCGCCTGAGTACGCTCATGAAGTCGCGCGGCATTTTGAATGGTGGAACCGGATCGCCGAAGCGAGGCAGCAAGCCGGTGCCTCCGACCTGACCTTCACGCCGGAATACGGTCCGCCGGGTTATTTGCACACGCTGCCTTTTACCAATCAGCCGGTTACGGATTTGTGGCAGGTATGCCGGTGGACGGTAGAACAATACCGTGAAAACTTCGAACGAATCCAATCCGTGAAAATAACCTGACAAACACGACCGCACTTAAGTAAAAGAATACAAAAGGCTGCCGCATTGCTTCCACAGCATGCGGGCAGCCTTTTGTCGTATATGCAGGTAGGGAGGGCGATTATTTTCGGTAGAGCTGCCGGAAAGACTTCGGGGTATGACCGGTATATCGGGCAAAGCTCCGAATGAAATAAGGAAAGGATCCGAATCCCGTCTGCTCGGCGACACGTCCGATGGGATCGTCGGTATGGATCAGGGTTTGCTTGGCCTGCTCGATCCTGTACCTCGTTAAATATTCCAGCGGCGAACAGCCGAACGTCTTTTTCATACATATGGCGATGTAATTGGAATGAAAGTGCAGGGCTTCCGACATCCGCTTGTAGCTGACGGACTCCCGGTAGTGCCGGCGAAGAAATTCGCCCGCCAGTTCCGCTACTTTCAAATGAGGGTTCTGTATTTCTCCCCCTTCGGTCTGCTGCAGCATGGACAGCAAGTCTTGAAAGCAGATCTGCTGCTTCCAGCGGGCGGATACGGTCTGTTCCGAATGCAGCAGCATCAGCCTGCGGAGCAGCTCTTCCACTTGACTTGGTAGAAGCGGGACTCCCTGCTGAGAGATATAGATCGAGAATTTCTCGATCTGGAAGAGCGGATTACCTTCAAATGCCGGAAAAGAGGAATCCTGCTCGGATGCCTCGTTCCAGCTGCCCAAGGTTTGAAAATGCAGCCAGTAAAAATGTGTTTCATCCAGACAAGGCTTGGCGGTCCGGTGGGACCGGTCCGGCCGAAGGATGGCGTAATGTCCCGCCGGGATGGTTAGCATCGTAAGCTCTTCCTCCAGAAAGAGGCATCCCCTCGTGACGAAGATCAGGTCAAAAACACCGATGCTGCTGCGGTCCGGATGAGTTCCGCCAATCGGGTAGGTGTCCTCTCCGCAGGTGACGTAATGAGGCAGCGGCGGGGCTGCAAATTGGAACATAACGATCATTCTTCCTTTAAGTAGAATTGCTTTTATCATAAAGCATTGATCAAGGCGAAGCCATATCTTTTGCCACGAGGATGAGGTTGTGATCGGACAAAAACATGTTGTCATCAGGTATCGGTAAATCGTGGGGGACATGATATATTTCATAGCGTTAGCCGTTGTAAACCGATGACGAAAAGGGAGTGGTGAGCTATGAAATTCGTTAAAACCGCTTTTGAACAACTGCCGCTCGGCGCGATTAAACCTTCAGGTTGGCTTAAGGATCAATTGATGATTCAAGCAAAAGGTCTTACCGGACATTTGGATGAACATTGGGCAGATGTCGGACCCGAAAACGGGTGGGTCGGAGGCAAGGGAGAAAGCTGGGAGCGCGGACCGTACTACTTGGACGGACTCCTTCCGCTGGCCTATTTGCTGGATGATGAAAGGTTGATCGCCAAGGCCAACCGGTGGGTTGAATGGTCGCTATCCAGTCAGCAGGACGATGGCCACTTCGGGCCGAAACGGATCGAAACCGTCAACCATGAGGTCGACAAAGAGCATGACTGGTGGCATTACATGATTATGCTGAAGGTCATGATGCAGCATGAGGAAGCGACGAAAGATGAGCGGATCGTTCCCTTTCTGACCAAATTTTTCGGTTATGTACGCCGTACCATTGAAGAGAATCCGCTGCGCGGCTGGGCGAAAACCCGGGGAGCTGAAATGCTGCTCTGTCTGATTTGGCTGTATAAAAGAACACGGGATCCTTTGCTGTTGGAAGTGGCGGAGATCGTGGCCAAGCAGACGACGGACTGGTCCGATATTTTTTATGATTTCCCGTTCTGGCGCAAGGTGGAAGAGTGGGACTGGACGACGCATGTGGTGAATGTCGCGATGGGAATCAAGACGCCGGGCGTAATGTATGAGCTGACCGGAGACGCCGACCTGAGGGAGGCCGTGCACCGCGGAATTAATTCGTTGATGACGTACCACGGTCAGGCACACGGCATGTTCTCGGGTGACGAATGGCTCTCCGGTACGCATCCGAGCCAGGGCGTCGAGCTGTGCGCCGTGGTGGAATACATGTTTTCAATGGAGCAGCTGACGCGGATATTCGGCGACGGCAGGTTCGGCGATATTCTTGAAAAAGTAGCGTTTAATGCGCTGCCTGCGGCAATCTCTCCGGATTGGACTTCCCATCAGTACGATCAGCAGGTGAACCAGATTTTGTGCAACGTCGCTCCCCGCAGCTGGGTGAACGGGCCAGACGCAAACCTTTTCGGCCTGGAGCCGCACTTCGGATGCTGCACCGCGAATATGCATCAAGGATGGCCCAAGCTGACCTCGCATTTGTGGATGAAGGACCTTGATGGCGGGCTTGCGGCCGTCTCCTATGCGCCTTGTACCGTCGAGACGCCGGTTGGTAACGGTTCCTTGGCCAAGCTGGCCGTCAGCGGGGGATATCCCTTCCGGGACCAAGTCCGCATCTCGGTGACTTTGGAGCGCCCGGAAACCTTTAGTGTTTCCTTGCGGATCCCGTCCTGGTGTACACAGCCTGTCATCAAGATCAATGGTACCCCGGTGAACGTTCAGACCGAGAACGGTTATGCCAAAATCACCCGGGAGTGGGCGAGTGGAGACGGGATCGAACTGAAGCTGCCGATGACCGTCATCACGACGTCGCGCAATCTTTATGCGGTCAGCGTAGAGAGGGGGCCGCTTGTCTATGTGCTGCCGATCCGGGAGCAATGGCAGATGGTGAGGGAGCGTGAAATGTTCCACGATTGGGAACTGTACCCGGGATCGGCTTGGAAATACGGTTTGATGGCCGATACCGGCTTTGAGATAACCGAGGCGGATATTCCAAGCCAGCCATTCTCCGCGGAGGGAGCCCCCGTTCGGATCAAAGCATCGGGGCAGCTGGTCAAAGATTGGAAGATGGAAGGCAACAATGCTGGCACACCGCCCATTCATCCCGACTGTAACGGTCAGCCTGTGGCGGAGCTAGAGCTGATCCCTTACGGAAGCGCGCGGCTGCGGATCGGTGAGTTTCCGCTCATCGGCAGCCGGAAGCGGTTCAAAGAGTAATAATATGAGCTGGGGCAGGCAGGGCGGGAATCCCTGCCTGGAAAGGCGTGTGGAATCCGTCCAGGGTTCGTTCCAAAGAGAGAGGCTGCAGGGCATGCGGACATCGCTCTTTTTTTTGGCTGCAGGGAGCGGTTTAATGGTGTATCATGCTATTAAAACGAGCGGTTCCGATCCGGCAGCGAGAGGGCCAGAGACTAGGGAGGTTGTGCATCGTTGCTTACATTACCCGCCATCCATGCCATGGGGGACATCGCCGTGAAGCCGGGATCCGTTCTCGGGATGCGTACGATCGACGATTTCGAATTGGTGTATTTTCCGGCAGGGACCCGAACCGTTTACGACATCGAACGGGGTCCGTTTGCGCTGGATCGTCCCGGAGTCGTGTTCACCTGCCCCGGAGAACCTCACCGGTACCGGTTTGATCCAAGCCTTCCCACAAGGCATTTATTCGTTCACTTCGAATTTGCGGCGTTCCGGGAAGCTTTCTGCAGTCCGGACCATGACCGGAAAAATTTCCGCGACTGGTCGGTCATTGCGGGAGGGAGCCTGATTCCCTCAATGCTTAAGCAGATGCTGAAGATCGCGCATAACAAGCCAGCCGGCTGGCAACAAAGGGCGTCCGTTTTACTGATGGGCGTCCTTGAGGAATGGCAGGCGATCGAGGAAGACGAGGCGAAGTCGTCCGCTTCGCTGCCCGCTCCCATCATGCGGGCCGTCGATTATATGGAGCAGCAGCTTCACCGCCAGGTGACCATTGAAGAAATCGCGGCCAGCTCGGGCTGGACCCATGAGCATTTCACCCGTATGTTCGTCCGCTGGATGGGCATTCCGCCCCAGAAGGCGCTGCTGGAACGCCGCCTCCGGAGAGCCGAACAGCTCCTTATTCAGGCGGAGCGGACCATCAAGCAGATCGCTTACGATGTCGGGTTTACCGATGAGCATTACTTCTCCCGCATGTTCAAGCGAACCCGGGGGATGACAGCCCTGGAGTTTCGCGACCGGTTTGCAGATCCTTTGTTCCGTCATTTGGCTGTGATCGAAGAGGAGGAGGCCGCGTATCCTTTGAACCGGCATTTTGTCGTATTGGATCACGGGGATTCCCGGTAAAGCGGATATCAAATCCGTCCACCGTTTTCCGGTTCCTCTCCATTGAGAACGCTTACGGAATCCTTCACACTTAAGGTAATCAATGTGTGTGGAGGGGATCAACAATGGGGCAGACCTATGTGCCAAAAGCCAAATTAAGAGAGGACCGTTATTATGTAACGGTGGAAGAGTATAAGCAGTATCAAAGGGATGGATTCGTCATTGTCCGGGGGCTGCTGGATCCGAAGGAAATCGAACAGTACGCCGCGTGGGCAGAACGGCTGCGGATCGAGAATGAAGGAAAGCGGGGGCAGGCATCCGAGGAGGATACGGACCCGCTGAAAGCGGAGTTCGCCGAGAAAACGCGGGTTCATATGATCTCCCGCCTCTATCCGGAAGGGGAGCAGCTGATGCTTCATCCCCGGATCCTCGATGTGCTTGAGGCACTTACGGGCCCGGATGTGTATGCCCTGCAGTCCATGATCTTTTTTAATCCTCCGGGAAAAGGGGGGCAGGGATGGCATCAGGACGCATACTACATCAAAACCCATCCCGACACGCTGATCGGAGCATGGATCGCGCTTGAGGACGCCGATGAAGAGAACGGCTGCCTGTGGGTGGTTCCCGGCTCCAACCATGAGCCGATTTATCCGCCGCCGGGAGACAATGGAGGAAACGTTCACGCCAGGGGGGCGTTTTCCGATCTTCATTCCGTCGAGCATGTCAGTCACCTGGATGACGAAGTCAACACGCTGTCCAAGGTGGTGTCCCATTATCCGGACCCGATTCCGGTTCCGTTGAAGCCTGGGGACGTACTGTTCTTCCATTCACACCTGTTTCACCGCTCCTATCCGAACCGGACGAAGGACCGTTACCGCCGCTCGTATGTGTGCCACTACTGCAATGCCCGTTCGTTCGTTCCGTGGGACCATGACGGCTACGAGGGCGACAGCGGGAATTACCGCCAAATCTTGGCGCGCGGACGGACGCATCTGGCTTATGCCGAACCGCTATTCGACACGCCGGTTGATATTACGCAGCATGAAGAGATTCCCGAGTCCACCAGCGTGACGATGATGGGGATGGATGACGGCATGATGATGCCGGTCGTTCAGGAGAAGGACGAACAGGACTGAATCCCGTTACCTGGATTTTTTGGAGTCATGAATCAAGGCTGCAGCATCTTTCATACAAAGAAGAGCCCGGCAACTGTGCCGCGCTCTTCTTTGTTTTGGAGCCGTTTGCCCCCAAACCTGCTATTCTTCATCCAGTATGGCGATCGGACTGAAGGCTTCATAATGAATGCGCTCCTTGGGGATTTCCAGCTCTTTCAATGCTTGATTGATCGCTTTCATAAAAGAGACGGATCCGCAGAAATAATACACTGCCGGCACGGACGGAAGAATGGAGCGCAGCCACTGCGCATCGACATAGCCCTTGTGTGAAAAGTTTCCTGAACCTAGGTCTTGCTCGGTTGGAGAGGAATACGCCGTGAAACAGCGGACATTCGGACGGCTGTTGGCCAGCTCGGCAAGATGCTCCCTGAAGGGATGGTTGTTTCCGTTTGCGGCTGCCTGCACAAAGGTTACTGCGCGGCCTGGAAATTGATCGGCAACGGTATTGATCATGCTCATCAGGGGAGTAACTCCGATTCCTCCTCCGATGAGGACCAGGTGGTCATCGGTATGGTCCAGGGTAAAGTCACCTGCCGGCGCAGAAAAGAGGAGGGAATCCCCTTCTTGAATACGGTCATGCAGATCATTCGATACGATGCCGGCCGGTTTTCCCTCGTTTGAGCGCTCGCGCTTCACGCTGATCCGGTAATAGCTTTCGCCGGGGGTGTCCGAAAGGCTGTAATGACGAATGTGCGTATACTTTTCGCCCGGAACCTGCGCTTTGATCGTTAGATATTGACCGGGTTCAAAGCCGGCAAGGGCCTGTTTGTCCGAAGGCTCGAGGTAGAAAGAGGTAATATCGTCGCTTTCGGCTACTTTCCGGTTAACCGTAAAGCTGCGAAAACCTTCCCACCCTCCGGTCTGTTCCTTTGATTCTTTATAAAGGTCCTGTTCGATTTGAATAAAGGCATCAGCAATATATTCGTATGCTTTCCCCCATGCCTCGATAATTTCATCTGTCGCTGCACTCCCGAGCACCTCCCTGACCGCCTCGAGAAGCGTCTCTCCCACCAACGGGTACTGCTCCGGTTTTACGCCGATCGCCCGGTGCTTTTGAGTGACCCTGGTAATGACCGGCATGATGGCATCCAAATTCGTAATATGTTCACCTGCGGCGTATACCGCATAACCCAATGCCTCCTGCTGCAGCCCGCGCTTCTGGTTGGTTTGGTTGAAGAGGTTGTAAAGGTCCGGAGCTTTGGCAAACAACAATTCGTAGAACTGTTTTCCGATTTGCTCACTGTGCTGCTTAAGAACCGGCGCTGTCGATTGAATGATCTCGATCGTTTTTGAGTCAAGCATGTTTGTTGAACCTCCATCCATATTTCAATACCAACCATTATCTTGACCGATTTCATTTCGCATTAGTCGAAAATTTTCCAAACCATGGGAGCAGCGTTACAGGGAGTTGGCCAAGAGCGGGATATTTTTTTGAGAAAAAGAGGAAAAAGCAAAACTGAGGTAGAATATCCTTGATAGGAACATTTGTTTGCGTGATGTTTTTTATTAACAATCCCCAAAAGGCAGATCGGATGCCTCGTTGGGACCAGGAAGCGAGGTGAGGTATATGACGGATGCAGACGCCTTACATGAACGTTTGCGAGATGACCGATCCATACGGCAATGTGACGGGGATCTGCCATGAAAAATGCAATTCGCTTTTCTACACGCCGGCTCCCGGACCGGTTTCCCCGATGTTTCACCGGATTCTTGCCGTATTTCTTCCCGTCAGGGATTTGGAATCCTCGATCCGGTGGTACACAAATACGCTTGGTTTTGAGCTGGTAAACCACTGGGGGCAGGGGGCCGATCTCAAGATCGGCAAGGGAGAAACGATTGTCACCATGATTGTTATGGACGAAGAGACGCATCGTCAAGCGTTGCAGAGGCTGAACGGCCAGGCATATTATTCGCTGCAAACGTCCAGCATTCACGAAGCTTACCGGCAGCTGTCCCAATTAGGTGTCCCAGCCGAGTCATGCCGGGAACAGGATGGAGTGAACAGGTTTCACATTTGTTCTCCGGAAGGTTTCATCATTCGTATTTCGGAAAGGGAGCTGATTCAAGTTGTCTCAATATGAAGAAATGATCCGTAAAACCGCGAACCCGCTCGAGAACCGGATTGCGAGCGTGTTTGTGCATGTCACGAATCTCCGGGAGTCCGCTGAGTGGTACAGCCGCCTGCTGGGTCTCCCGATCAGGGAAGACCGGTTGAACGGCGGACCAGTGTACTGGTTTGATTTTCAAGGAACGCATCTGATCCTTGATTCCAATTCGGTGAACAGGCAAAATCCGGATTGGAATCAAGACATGATGCCGCGCATGATGTTCCCGGCTATGGACATTGATGAGGCATATCTTTTGATTCGGGAACAAGGCACCCCCCTCTTTGAACCGGAAAGACACGGGCCGATGGCATACTTCAACTTCCGTGACCCGGAAGGGAACGTACAGATGGCGTGCTGGACCCAGAACCGTGAGGAAGACCCGTCTTTGGCAGGATTAAGCCGAAGTCCGATTTCCCCGAGAATCGGCGGCGTATTTGTTGACGTGAAGCATATGCCGGCGGCTGCCAAGTGGTATTCGGGCCTGCTTGGTGCGGAATATGATGAAGCGGCTGCCGAGCAGAGGATTTATTCCGTTCCGACGGCATCCGGGGCCGCGCTTCTGCTTGACCAAAACCGTCATCTGAACGGGGAGTCGTTTTCGGAGCTGTTTTTTTTCGAAACGGAGGATTTTGACGGGGCACTCCAATTTGTGCGGTCATACGGCTTTGAGCTGGCCGGTGAACCGCAAATCTTCCCTGACCTGAGCGAATTTGCGCTTCTGGACCCGGATGGGAACCGGATCGTCATTGCGCAAATGAACGAGGGAGGACAATGAGGACATGCCTAAACAAATCAGCAGTTCGCTAACCGTACTATCCGTATCGGATGTGGCCAGATCCAGAGCCTATTACCGTGACGTTCTCGGCTTTGACGTGACGGATTGGTGGGCCCAGCGGGACGGATTGTCCGGGCTTGCGCTAAAGCTCCATCAATCACCGGATCCGGGCCGGATTTTCCCCAATCCGCCGGAACCCGGCTCCGAACTCGGAATCGATGTCTCGGCTTATGTCGACACTTGGGCCGCGCTGGACAGCCTGTACGAGGAGTTCCGGTCCAAAGGGGCGGTCATCGCCATGGAGCCGACGATTTACGCGGATGGCGGCCCGTGGAAGGAGTTTGTGGTCGAGGATCCGGACGGATATCACCTGGCGTTCGGCGGCGTGGACGGCAGCCGTGCCCACTGCAGCATCGACCCTCATATCCGATCCGTTTTTGTATGGGTGAGGGACCTTAACCGCGCGGTGGAGCGTTATGCGAAGCTGCTGGGTCTTGAGGTTCGGGGACAGGACCGTTACGATCATCTTCATGTATTTCGTCTCGACAATGGTTCGGAGATGATACTGGATTCCAACGGTATGGAAGATGCCCCGGTTCCCGATAAGGGTCCTGTTCTTTTTAAACTGAGTACATATGACATCGATCAAGCTGCAAAGGAAGCGCAGGAGATCGGATTCGACATCGTATACGGCATCCAGCGGCTTCCGCAGGTATCCTTCTTCAATATCAGGGACGTGGACGGCAACACCATCATGATTTGCCAAGATCATACAGGGGTGGGGTCATGAACGTAGAAATCGTGGAAAGGCCGGAGATGAAAGCGGCCGTGCTGCAAATTCCGAGGGACGGACGCCTCGTTCGGAATGCCTGGGCCAAAGTGGCTCTATGGCTTGAGCATCACCCTGCGGTTGCGGATCGTGAGCATGGGTACGTATTTATTCCGGAGTGGCAGTGGTCAACGGAAGTGACCACGTTATGGGTTGGCATGGTGGTAGACCATTTCGACGGACTGCCTGCGGAACTGGAGCAAATCAGCATTCCGGCGAAACGCTTTGCCAAGCTAACCGTCCGTGGGAATCGGACACATATGGAAGAAGCGTACGGCGCGTTGTTCGGATGGTTTGAGCAAGGGCCGTATAAGAGGGATGTCCGGGATGGCTCAATTGGCTATGAAATGAACCGGCTTCAACCGGTAAATCCCTTTGAGATTCCAGCCGATGACATCGACGACTTTGATTATGATATTTATGCGCCGATCAAGGACGAAGCAGCATTTGTGGCATCGGACCGATTCCCCGGTGTCATCCATGTTGAGGTACGACGGGGTCAACCCCGGCGAGTGATCGGGATGGAGACGTTTATAGACCAGAAAAAGAGTAAGGCAGCGTACGCCATTCCGAAGTTTTGGGCCGGCTTCATGCCAAGGATCGGTGAGATCGCCGAAATGAAGGCGCCGTCTGCCACGATCGGACTGTATCAATATGAGCCGCCGTTTGGCCCGCAGCAAAACTTCCGGTATATTGCCGGAGTGGAGATCGAAGCGGAATCGCAGGCCGTTGTTCCCGATGGGATGATAGAGGTAACGGTTCCGGGGGATGACTGCTTGGTCATAACCTATCGCGGGAATGCCGCCGGGTTCGGTCAGGTGTGGGATTATTTCCATGGTTTTTGGTCCCCGCAGCAAAAGGAATATGATGCGGTCGATGATTATGAATTTGAGCGTCATGATGAACGCTTCCTTGGCGCGGATGATGCGAATTCCGTATTCGAGATGCACTTTCCCGTTCGCAAACGTCTCGCCGATCGGCGTTTGACGGACAAAATCGTCGTGGATGAGAAAGGCGGCCATGTCCTGCAGGATCTTCGGGGAGAAAGCATCCGGATGGTGAGCTTTCAAGATGCACGGCTGCATGGCATCGATTCGCGCAATGCCAAACTTACGCATGTGAATTTTGTAGGGGCCGACTGGCAGCATGTCTATTTCTCGAACGTTCATGTAGACGAAATCCAAATGGGAGGCACGATTTTTGAGCATATCCGGCGTCCCGATGCGGCCGAAAGCCGCTTGGAAGGGGAACCTGGAACCGATGGCTGGATCAACGTGGAACCGGTGACATTTCGGGATAGCGACCTCAGCACGGCCCGGTTTGAGGGCTGTAATTTATGCGGTGTGAACATCAGAGACTGCCAGCTCGATGGCATGACCATCGATGGTGTTCCGGTGAAGCTGCTCCTGGAGACTTATGCAAAGCACAAGAGTCAACAGCTTCCGCAAAAAGAAGAGGTATAACGCGAATCCGGTGAATGGACAGGATTACTGGTCACTCTATTTTAACCAAGTATCGTGATTTCGCGGAAAAGAAGGGGGGCGGACTCCCCCAAGCGTTTGTTTGGGGGAGCCGCTGTGAATTTTCCTGCTCCTGTCAGCCTGCCCAGAACGGCAGGTGATTACCGTAATTCATCCTGGATATTTGATTGCCTCTCACGGATTTCATCGATT
Source organism: Paenibacillus rhizosphaerae (assembly GCF_014192015.1). Taxonomy (GTDB): domain Bacteria; phylum Bacillota; class Bacilli; order Paenibacillales; family Paenibacillaceae; genus Paenibacillus_AQ; species Paenibacillus_AQ rhizosphaerae. The sequence continues at coordinate 789,562 of NZ_JACHXJ010000002.1, forward strand.
CATTCATTAATGCGGGTAGGCGGTGCCGAATTCGATGCCGCAAGGACCGCCGTCGGGGTTGATATCGAGATCGACCTCACTTCCGTCCCTGCGGAACAACGGCCGATAAAATGAACTGATCTGGGTAGCGGATGCGTTGGCATAATGGCAAATAAAAGCACGCCGGAAACGATTCTGCGACTTGTTGCGGTAAGACCCGTGGATCAGATTACCGTTGAAGAATAGAACGTCCCCCCGGTCCATGATAGCCGGCACGGCTTTTCTGTCTTTGGGCGGCTTGACCAGATGAGTCGTAAACGACTCACTGGAATCTGCTTCCTCCGGACATACCAGCGCATAATCGCTCGTTTTGGGAACGATGAGCATTCCGCCGTTTTCTTCATCCGCCGGGTCGATTGCCGTCCAGGCCGCAATACAGTTGCCCGGTTCGACCTGCAAGTAGAAATTGTCCTGATGGAGCGCTTGCCCGCGTGAGCCCGGCGGTTTGTAATAAAACATGCTTTGTGCCGCCAATGCCTCCTCGCCGTACAGATCGGCAAGCACATCCATCACGGGCTTATGAAGCATATACTTTTTTGCGGTAGGATTGAACCGGTGGGGATGCATGACGCGAGGGTATCGCTTCAGCGGATCAGCCGATTCCTGATCGAGCATCGGCTCGAAGTGTCCGGGTACGATGGTGTTGCCGATCTCTTCGAAGGTAGCGTCAATGTCTTTCAATTCTTCCGGCTGAAAAAGCTCCTTAACGATCAAATAACCTTCCGTTTCAAACATTCGCAGCTGTTCTTCCGTCAAAACTTGCGGATTCACCTGCATGGGGTGTCCCTCCCTGATTCGTTATGGATACTGATTGACAATAGCATACGGCAACTCTATGTTAAGGAGAAGACGGAAACCTGCTATTAAGTCACGGAATCCTGCTATTGTCCGAAATGAGGGGAGGGTGTTAGTGTGTCAGGGTTTGTCCATCAACCAGACGTCCTTGAAGGAACGGGTTCAGCGATATTTGGTGATCATTTTGATAAAGATGACACCTATAGGCTTCACCGGCCAAACGGGATGCGGGACTGGCTGCTGGTCTATACGCTCAGCGGCGAGGGTTACTTCCTGACTCCCAGCGGAAAGACCGGTTGCGGCTCCGGGCAGCTTAGCCTGCTCCGTTCAGGCGTGCCGCACGAATACGGGACGGTTCGCGGCTCGTGGTGGAATTTTTTATGGGTCCATTATCCCGGACTCCCGGAAAACGCTTATCTGCCCGAAGATGATCTCCTGATTGAAACGCTGTCCGAAGATCGCATCAAAGACCGGATCGAGCGGTCGTTTCGCAACGTCCTTCAGGATTCGCGCGACAGATCCGTTTTATGGAAGCCTTTGTGTGAGAACGCGATTCGTGAAGTATTGCTCCTGCTTGCGCAGCGGGCGAGGAAAAGGTTTGATCCCAGAATCGAACAGACGCTGGGCATCCTCTCCAGCCGGATGAAGGAGGAGATCAGGGTTGATCTGCTGGCCCGGGAGGTAGGGCTGTCCCCTTCCCGTCTTGCTCATTTGTTTAAGGCAGAGACGGGCCGCACCATTTTGCAGCATGTTAATCAAATGCGCATCCGCCAAGCGGCTCTGCTGATGAAGCATTCCGGAAGGCTGGCCGCTGAAGCCGCCATGGAGGTAGGCTTCGGCAACTACAACCACTTTGCCGACCAATTTCGCAAATATTACGGAGTTACGCCCCGTGAGTACCGCAATCAGTCTCCTACTACAGAATAGAGCCCTTAAGCAGAGGAACTGTGGTTGAACCGGGCAGCGAAATAGTAGTATATATGAACGAGATAGGCGCCCGCAAGCCGGTGTTCTTGACCCAGCAGGGGAGGCGGCATGATGACCGATTTGGGCGCGACAACTGTTGAGAGGGGAATGGTTATGAGCAGTTTCGAACGATTGACACCGCTGTTCAAAAGGTATATGGAACAGGGAGGACCGGCCGGATGCGCTTGTTTGGTGATGCGCAGCGGTGAAACGGTCTATGATGAAAAATTCGGATATGCGAATGTGGAAACGAAGCAGCTTATTCAATCGGATACCATTTACCGCATGTATTCCATGACGAAAGTCATCACCTGCGCAGCAGCTCTCCAGCTGTATGAACGCGGACTGTACCTGCTTGATGATCCGCTGGACGAATATTTGCCCGAGTTCAGGAACCCGTCGGTATTTCGTCAAGATGAGAGCGGTAACATCGTGGCGAGCCCTGCGGCGGGTCCGATCCGCATCAGGGATCTCTTTACGATGACGTCCGGTCTCACCTATGGCGGCAGCGGATCGGAAACGGAGCGGTTAACAGGCCCGATATACCAAAAAGCGTCGACGTCGATGGACGTGCGTGCCTTTACGCGCGCGTTGGCGGAAGTTCCTCTCGCCTTTGATCCCGGGACGCGCTGGCAGTACGGTTTGAGCCATGATGTGCTCGGAGCGCTGATTGAAGTGCTGTCCGGACAGACGTTCGAGCAATACTTGAAGCGGGAAATATTCGACCCACTGGGTATGAAGGGTACCTCTTTCCGGATCGGGGAAGACAAGCGTGATCGTCTTGCCGTGATGTACAATCTCGCGGAAGACGGAACGCTAACGCCTAACAACTCGCTCGAAACCCCTTATCAACCGGAATGCAGGTACGAGAGCGGTGGGGGCGGGCTGTTGTCAACGATCGGCGATTATGCCCGTTTCGCCCAGGCTCTCGTCCGTGGCGGGGAATTGGACGGCTATCGGCTGCTGAGTCCAAAAACCGTTCAATTGATGGCGAGGGATCATTTAACCCCGCATCAGAAGAACGATTACAACTGGGGACATTTAAACGGATACGGTTACGGGCTTGGCGTTCGGGTAATGATCGATCCGGCGGCGGGCGGCACCGGAAGCTCGATCGGGGAATACGGCTGGGCTGGTATGGCCGGTTCCTGGGTCATGATCGACCCGCAGGAAGAGCTGACCCTCGTGTATATGCAGCAAATGCTGCCGAGCCGCGAGCCTTATATTGCGAACCGGATCCGTAACGTCGTCTACGGAGCGCTGGATTAAACAACACAGAGAAACGATTTCGGCCTTTTTTATATCTTTATTTACGGCTTACGTCATCCACTTGGCGCAAGCCGTTTTTAATTCCGGGGATGGCATAGCAGGTACCCCAAATTAGTCTAAATGTACTTGCCTATTGGTCGGTTTGGCAGGGGGCGATCCAGCCCTTTTGCCGCTTGTTGGAGGGAAGATCGCCTCCCATAATGGAAACGGGTCCCAATTCTGACAAGGAGCTGATGATATGATGATGACGATAACAAAACGGTCCAATAAACCGTCGAATGTCCGAAAATGGCTGTTTGGAGCAGCTGTTGGCCTATGGGGCATGTTCGCCGGCAACAGTGTTTTTGCGGAGCCGTCCGCCCTGAAACCTCCGGAAATGCTTTCTTATTCAGACTTAGATGTTAGTGCTGGTGACATATTTGAACACGGGGCGAACCGGATATCGTATGCCGGAATTCAAGGGGATCAAGTTGTCGTCCACTCTATCGGCGTTTATGGCCAAATCAAGAAGGAGATCAGCTTTCCCAAACAGGAGCTAGAGTATGTCGCTGAGTTCCATCACACCCAGGATCAGGGGTATATCGCTGGAGGTGGATCACAGATTTTGAAGGTGGACGAAAAAGGACAAAAAGAGTGGGGTTATACCCTAGCGAAGGCGGACAGTTACATCGTTTCGGTGGATCAACTGAAAAACGGAAAGTATGCGGCTGCAATAAATACACCTGGCAGCACTTCTAATAGCCATGTACTCCATTGGATCCTATTTTCCGAAACAGGGAAGGCCTTGCATGAAGGGGATCTGGAAGGAGTGGCCTTCGACCGGATTCATTCCTTGCAGCACACGTCGGATGGAGGGTTTGTCGTATCCGGCATTGAGTATCAGGACGGGGGAAAAGGGCAGGTAGTGCTGGCCAAATTCGCCCCTTCGGGTCAAGTCAAGTGGAAGCAATCGATCGCAGTGGCTGAAGATTCCCAGAACGTTGACGTTTTGTCGCTCGCGGAAGCACATGACGGCAGTATCGTAACCGCCGGCTATTATAACCATCCGAACCCGAACGATCCGATCCGGTATTTGACCACAGGCTATGCGCTGTCGGTGGATCGCAGCGGCAAGCTCCAGTGGACAAACATCCTTGATGCGGCGTTTGACCGCAGCATGGTGAACGATATCCAGCCTGCATCAGACGGCGGATTTATCGCGACGGGTAAAGTAAATGAGGATTGGCACGGGACGGTATCCCGCCAATCGGTATGGGGAATCGCTCCTGACGGGAATACGACTTGGACGAAAGTGATTAACCGTGCCAGCTACAATGCCGGTGAATTCGTACAGCCTTTACAGAACGGGCAAACGCTGCTCATCGGCACTGCGGACGGAGCTTACAAGCTAATAAAGCTTGGCGCCGCCGTTGGTCAGAACTAATGAAGTCCGTTGAAGTGTGATGATTGTACGAAAAAAATGATCGAACAAACTGCCCATCCAAGGCGATATTGACGCCTAATGGGCTTTTTGCTGATGCGGACTCCATCTGCTTAGTTGGAGCGCTCACTTCCCATCCAGATGTCCACGGACAGCGGATCCATGTGTCTTTCGCATGACTCGAAAGTTTTTTCTTTTTTTCGAGTATGCTACACTTGAACAAAGGCACTGAGCGAGCGGCAAATCGCTCCTGTCCACTACAGACGCACTACTAGCGGCGTAAATTGAATGAGAAGGGAGCTTTTGTTCGATGGAAATATCCGATTTTCTGTTCCCCAAAGACAAGGTGGCTTACATCCATTCTTCTTCCACGATGCAGGAGGCTATGGACAAGCTGGAGCAAAGCCAGTATTCGGCGATCCCCGTCATCGATGACGAGGGAAAGTACGCAGGCACGCTGGCCGAAGGGGATCTATTATGGAAAATGAAGAGTACCCCCGGGCTGAGCTTTCAAAATTTGGATACCGTCCAGGTCCATGAAATTAAGCGTCGGATTAAAAATGAATGCGTTTCAATCAAAGCGCATCTGGAAGATATGCTGGAATTGGCCGCCGACCAAAACTTTGTTCCCGTTGTGGATGAAAACCAGATCTTTATCGGCATCATCCGCCGGAAGGTCATTATAGAGTATTACACGAGCAATATTAGTGATTGATCATACGGTCAGATCAAGACTGACACACCGGGTGAGATGAATCGAATGTACAAATTCACAACCGTCCTGAGCATGTATTACGGCTTGGAGCAGGTAGAAGTTTTCCCGCAGAAGGGCGGATGGGCCGCGCTCGCCTATAAGGTGACGGATACGGAAAGCCGCCGCTCATACTTCCTGAAGGTATATGAAAAAGACAGGGCATCCACGCCCAAATGGACCGCCCGGATCGATCAATATGTACCCGTCACGAGTTGGCTTGAGCGATCTACAGGGCTGCAAGGGAAAATGCCTGTTCCGATCATGACAACCCAGGGCTATTATCGGTGTGAGGATGATTATGGCATCTATCTCCTCTATGACTATATTGATGGTGAGACCATTGGGGACAAACCGCTAACACCGGAACAAATTTGCCAGCTCTCGGCAATCGTGGCCGAACTGCATGGCTGCGGTAAAGAGATCCCTGTTCAATCCGGAAATATCGTGGAAAATTTCGAGCTGCCGTTTGCATTAAGCCTGAAGGATATCCTGACGGCTAGGGGAACCGATCTTCCAGGCGATATGAAGGATCTGCTGGGGCCATACAATAAAGCGTTAAACCGGATGATCTTCAAAGCCGATGAATTATCAGCCATGCTAAAACAGAGCAGCCTTCCGCTCGCGCTGTGCCATACGGATATCCATCCTTGGAATTTCATGCAGCCTCAAGGCCGCCCTCAACTGATGCTGATTGACTGGGAGGGCCTAAAGCTGGCTCCTGTGGAAGCTGACCTGATGTTTGTGGTAGACCAGCCCTACTTCAAACAATTTATGCACATTTATCGGCAGTTTCATCCCGATTTTACGCTGAATGGCAAGTCGTTATTGTTCTACCAAATCAGACGGAAGCTGGAGGATGTATGGGAGTTTATTGAACAGCTGTTATTTGACCGTCAATCGCCGTCAGAACGATCATCGACCCATCAGAGCTTAGAGAAGGAATTGCTGGGAATAAAATCATCATACGATTATTGAAATTGATCTTGGGTGTATATAATACTCATATGTTAGCTGAAAAGAGGAGGGAGCCGTTTGGCTTCCTCCTCTTTTATTAAAGATTAATGGCGCTGCAGCAGAAGGTACCCGCTGATATCGGAAGTCTTTTTACGGAATACCACTTTAAATCCTACATCATGATCCTGTAAGCAAGCCAACGCAGTGCTGAGCAGTGCATTAGGTCTTAAGTCAGGTCTGCAGGGAGCGGCGCTGCCGATGACACGAGCAGCGACGATTCTGCGTGCAGAACCGGGAACCAGCGGGTTTCTGGACCAGCTGATCAGTACAAGGTCCGGCTGACGGACAGCCTTCGCACGACGGGACATAGCGTCTCACCTCTTTTCTAGTAGGTCGCTATATTCAATGCAGCGAAGATAGGAAACGTGCTAGACATGAACCTCACAAGACATCGGTATTTCTATCACCTTTTAGCGGGAAGAAGGAGGATCATCCATCCTTTGGCTGCATGCAGCCAGTTGTTGGGTATGCCATTCGAATGCTTTGGGCACATCATAAAATGGAGGTCGCTGGCATAACGCATTCGACAATTTTCTGGTATAATCAACTCAGTTTCAGAAAATAAGCATTCACGCAGAACAAAGGGGAAATTCACATGCCGAAGATTATGAAGACGTTAACCATTGCCGGCAGCGACTCCAGCGGGGGCGCAGGCATTCAGGCGGATTTGAAAACTTTCGAAGAGTACGGCACCTACGGTTTCAGCGCGCTGACCACGATCGTGACCATGGACCCGGACAACGGCTGGCACCATAACGTATATCCGGTGGATCCCACATTGGTTGCGGAGCAGTTGAAGACGGTTTTTGCCGGTGGACCAGTGGACGCCATGAAGACGGGCATGCTCGGCAGCGTGGATATCGTCCGTGTAGCGGAGCAGGCGATCAAGAGCAATCAGCAGAAAAACGTGGTCATTGACCCGGTCATGGTCTGCAAAGGCGAAGACGAAGTGCTGAATCCAGAAAGCGCGGAGGCGATTCGCGACCTGCTTCTTCCACTTGCCACGGTGGTTACGCCCAATCTGTTTGAAGCTGGCGTGTTGTCCGGTCTGGGCAAGCTGACCAGCATCGAGGAGATGAAGGAAGCGGCCCGCAAAATCCACGGCCTCGGGGCCCAAAACGTCGTTGTCAAAGGCGGCAAGGCGCTCGGTGGCGACCGTGCCATCGACGTCTTCTACGATGGCAAGGACTTTACCGTTTTGGAAACGGACAAGATTGAACCGGCATACAACCACGGTGCGGGCTGCACCTTCGCCGCGGCGATCACGGGAGGTCTGGCGAATGGACTATCTGTCGCAGAGGCGGTAGCCAAAGCCAAAGATTTTGTGTCGGAGGCTATCCGTAGCGGATACCAGTTCAACGAATACGTGGGACCGGTGTTCCACGGCGGGTATCGTCTGAACCGCTAATTTCGAAGCAATGAGAAGCAGGCTGATTTGAACCAATGAAGAAAAAGGATGCACATTCCAGGAATGTGCATCCTTTTTTCATTTGTTTATTTGACATATGGGTAGTGGGAGAGACCGCTCACCGCCGATAGTGAGGCGCGAGCCGCTCCAGTCCGATCGCGCTGATCAGCATCCGCTGCTTTTTATTCCCGATCAGCTGCTGCGTCCAGTCGACGAATCCACCGTCGCCGATGGCATACGCGATTCCTTGAATTTCGGTCACTAACGTGAATTGGAGGCCTTGGTAATAAGCGTTATTTGGTTTGGCGGCATGGTGGGAAACGGTTACGTCGACCGATTCCGCTTTGCCGGCCTCGGCTACCCGGCGCACCAGTCCTTCGGGATCCGCATAACCTTGACGGACCTGGATTTCAACGCTAATGGGACTGTGGAACAACCGGTCGAAAATGTCCCGATATACCCGGATATGCTCCCAAAAGGAAGGGATTTCAAAGCTGTATGATCCTTGATCCATGCCGGAAGAAACCATGCAAAAGACATGAAAGTGGGGGACCATCCCGGGGGCATGAAACTGCTGGGCACGCACGTGACGATGTGTCGTACTGAGCCGGATGTGGCGGCTCCGGTTATTCAGCTCACCGCTCTTTAACCCGTCGCTGATATGCAGGGCGAGCATGTTGGTAGCATCCGCCACAAGCTCGGTTCCCCTTAAGGCGGATATGACCTTGTTCTGGTCGACGGTGGCGACGACCGAGCACGACCCGAGCGGCGCGGCAGGAGAGAGCTGAATGGGCTCAAAAGCATGCGCATCGGCGATTTCGAGCACGTCCAGCTCCAGCCGTTTTAAATCGAGCGCGGACACTTCGGCCGGTTTGACAAACCGGTTGTCACGGTACCTTTTCAACAAATCGGAAGCATTCGCCGCCTTGGTCTGTTCCCTGAATACTTGCAGCAGCAGCGTGCTCAGCTCCGAACCAGACAGCCGCCTGCTTATCGTTTCCCATAACGGCCCTTGATCTGATGAATGTTCCGCTTGAATCCTATTTTTGGTTTCATCTGACACCCGTTATCCCTCCCAGTGAGCGAACTGTACCGAACACAGCAGCCCCTAATTAGTGGGATTATAAGCAGCAGTTGGAACTGGTGTCAAGGCAGCTGCGAATAGAATCGTGACATCAAAAAGAAGGCCGGGCATCCAAAACGGACACCCAGCCTTCGGTATAATTAATACGCCTGTTCGACTTCAACGTCAACGTGCGCCGTGATCTCTTCATCCAAATCCAGCGTCACCTGCTCACGGTAGGCCCGGATGTTATATTCGCTGTAGAGGTAGCGGAGGATAGCTTCAATCATGTTGGACTCGACCAAGTATTGGCTCCGTCCCTGCGCCCAAACCTCTGCGCTATATCCGGTTTCCTCTTCCCAGCTGAGCTCCACCTGCACATCCGTCGGACGGATCTGCTTACGCTCGGCGGTATGAAGACAAATCGCGTTCACGATTTCATCCATGGTGAGAATCAACATGATTAATACCGTCCGTCATTTGGATTCGGTCGTTTCCGGTTGCGGAACGCTCGGTACCCGGCCCGGATGAGCGAGAAGATAACGTAAATGGCCAGCAGGTTGATGATCAATCCGAAGAAATCACCCAGGAATCCCATGTTGCTGAACATGCCGCCGAACAAAAGTCCGGCCAATCCGCCGATCATAAGTCCCTTCATGAAGCTGCCGCCGCTGAAAAAGCCGCGTTTTGCCGTCGTGCCGGCCGTGCCCGAGGTGTTGTTGGTCGACTTGTTAACGTTGCTGTTCGGCGTCGACTTGCTCGGCGTGTTCGTGTAGGATCTTGTGCCGGATTTAAAACCACCGCCTGCACGTCTGGCGTCCGCGTTATCCGGTACGGTAACGGCGAAGAAAAACGTAAACGCCAATGCAATCAGCATCCACTTCTGTAAAAATTTTTTCATGGTTTGAAATATACCTCCCTGAGAATGGTCAAAGCATGTCTATCTGATAATACATTACGTACCAAATATCTTAAGGTTTCAAAATTAATTAAATTAATTTTTGCCGATAAAAGATGAATAATGTCAGCTGCATAAAATTTACGGTTGGACGAATGTCGGAGGCTCTGAATAATCGCATTCTTTCAATATGCCCAGAACCCAGTTGCACCATTCCAAACCGGCCGCGGCATTAAAGATGCCTTTCTGGATCAGCAGGTGATCGTAAAATGCCCGGGTACCGAATTTCTTATGATCCTCCGTCACTTTGCCCTGCATCGATTGGAACGATTCGAGCCGTCGGGCGAAGTATGATTTGCGTGATTCCACGATGTCGATGGCGTTGTCCCTGTCGGTCATCCACATGCAGAAGGTTTTCATCGATAATTCGTCGCGGGTCACCGGATCGGGAAGCGGTTTGTACATCCATTCCTTGAGCTTGCGGATGCCGCTGTCCGTTATGGAATATACCTTTTTATCCGGTTTGTCGCATTGTTTCACCCAATGGGAGCTCAGCAGCTCATTCTCTTCCATTTGCGCCAGCAGCGGATAGATTTGGCTGTGCTTGGCTTGCCAGAACGGCTGAATCTTGAGCATCACGTCATATCCTGATCCGGGTTCCCGTGCAAGGAAAGCTAGTAGTCCATAGGAAAGAGTATTCATTAGCATATCTCCTATACGTGAGATGATCTTATCAACCAAAGTGTACACTTAAACTGTATGGTTTTCAACCTGAGCTCATGACTGAAAAAGCGTTAAGGCACGAACAAAGAAGATGAGATTCGGCTAACACAGGTAAATCGAATTTTAAACAGCGGGTTCGGCGCTGGGGCTCTGCTTCTGTTCACAAAATAGAAAAACACGGATGAAGATCATCCGTGTTTTGCAATCCAAGCGTATTCTATTTATCATATCCGTCGACAACCAGCTCGAGGTGGCCCGTTTTCGGATCGATGACCATGCCGTGAACGCTGCAGCCCGGCGGGAGAAGCGGGTGATTCTTGATCAGGCCGACGGTTCCTTTTACGCCTTCTTGAACGTTATCGAATCCGCGCAGCCACTCATTCAGATTAATGCCGGAGTTCTCCAGCGTCGACAGCACCTCATCGGTGATGCCGCGCTCCTTCATATGCTCGATCATGACGTCTGCATTGAGCGCCGCCATGCCGCAGTCCAGATGCCCGACGACGATGACTTCGTCAGCTTTCAGTTCATACAGGGCGACGAGGACGCTCCGCATGACGCTGCCGAACGGATGCGAGATGATCGCTCCGGCGTTTTTGATAAGCTTCACGTCGCCGTTGCGGACGTTCATTGCTTTAGGCAGCAGCTCTACGAGGCGTGTATCCATGCAGGTAACGATGACGAGCTTTTTCTCGGGAAACTTGCCGGTAATATATTTTTCGTACTCTTTACTTTCTACAAACTGCTGATTGAACTCCAAAATTTGCGAAACGGTTGTCATAATGAATTGCTCCTTCCATAGTTGGGTAATGATGCATGATGTAAGGCGTCAACGCTTATCCACTAGCCTGATATTTTGACCGTACAGCTGGCCGTCCCCGGTAAGCCGGAACGATGGATAATTTTTTTCGGAGTCAAGGTATAAATGCTCTTCGAAAAAAACCGCCTGCAGGCGGTGAATAATAAAATGCAGATGATTAGTCTGTATTTCCACATCATCGGCTTCTTTGGCGGAAACGATCCAGAGTGCCGGCAGCCCGTTAACGCCGCAGCCACAGCCTTCGGAATCGTAGGCAAGCCGGATCATGGCCGGCTCCGTTCCGGCTAGCGACTCGATATGCTCTTTGGCGGTTTCGGTAACTTGGATATCCACGGCGGGTTTCAGGCTCCTTCCCTATGTAAAAAGGATAATAGCGTCTATTAAATATTGATTATACTTTCCAGTAAAAGTATCATCAAGAAGGAAGAAAAAATTCGGCGTGAGGTGAACCTAATTATGGAAAAGGAAGCAAAAGCGACATTGGACTCATTTCTCGGACTGGTCCGCAAAATCAGAAGCTATGACGAAGCCATCGGCTTGATGCATTGGGATTTGCGGACAGGTGCACCTCGTAAAGGAGCGGAGCAGCGTTCCGAAGTGATCGGCATGCTGTCGGCGGAAGACTTCAAACTCCGAATTTCGGATGAAATGGGCTCGTATCTGGAGGCGTTGACCCGTCCTGATACATACGAGGAACTGGACGATATTTCCAGAAGGATCGTTGACGAGTGTAAAAAAGAATATGACGAGAACAAGAGTATCCCGGCGGAAAAGTTTCAGGAATTTATGGTGCTGTCGTCCCACTCCCAGACGATTTGGGAGGAAGCGAAGGCGAAGAGCGATTTTGCCATGCTTGAGCCGAACCTGACGAAGCTGGTGGGCATACTGAAGGATTTCATCGGTTATTGGGGCGTCAAGGGAACGCCATATGATACGCTGCTGGACCGTTATGAGCCGGATATGACGGTTGAGAAGCTGGACCAGGTGTTCAGCAAGCTTCGTGACCGGCTGGTGCCGCTGGTGGAGGCGATTGCGGCATCTCCGAACAAACCGGATACCACTTTCCTGGACCAGCTGTTCGAGCAGGAGCAGCAGGCAAAGATGAGCCGCTTCATTCTGGGCGAAATGGGGTACGATTTCGAGGCAGGGCGCCTCGATGAGAGCGTTCACCCGTTTGCGACCGGCTTGAACCCGGGAGATGTGCGGATTACGACCCATTATTTGCAGGACGACGTAACCAGCGCGCTGTTCAGCTCCCTTCATGAAGGCGGCCACGCTCTGTACGAGCAAAACGTGAGCAAGGAGCTGGCCGGAACGCCCCTCGCCCAGGGAACATCGATGGGCATTCACGAATCGCAGTCCCGCCTGTGGGAAAACATGATCGGACGCAGCCACGCTTTTTGGGAACGCTACTATGCCGACCTGCAGCAGCATTTCCCGCAGCAGCTGAAAGACGTGCAGCTGGATGATTTTTACCGGGCCGTCAACCGCGTAGAAAATTCCCTCATCCGGATCGAATCCGACGAGCTGACATATAACCTGCATATCATTATCCGCTATGAAATCGAGAAGATGCTGTTTAATGAAGGGCTTGAGGTCAAGGACCTGCCTAAGGTATGGAACGAGAAGTACGAGCAGTATCTCGGCATTACGCCGCCAAGCGACAGCCTGGGCGTCCTTCAGGATGTGCACTGGTCCGGCGGGGATTTCGGTTACTTCGCCTCCTACTCTCTCGGCAACATGTATGCTGCGCAAATCATGAACACGCTGCGCAAGGAAATGCCCGAGCTGGATCAGCATATCAAGGAAGGCAATCTGGCACCGATCCGCGAATGGCTCACGGAGAAGATTTACCGCTACGGCAAGAGCCGCAAGCCGTCCGAGATCATTCTGCAGGTGACCGGCGAAGAGCTGAACCCGGACTATTTGGCCGATTACCTGGAAACCAAATATAAGGAAATTTATCAATTGTAATGCACCGCAGGAGCATTTAACGAAACTCCAATCCTATAAACGCGAGCGTTGAAGCACCCCTGTCACTTCCGTAAAGGAGCCCCGAGGCTACTTGAGGAAATGGCGGGGGTATTTTTTTGTTCGTCCGTGGCCATGTTTAACCCTTTGCTGGGCGCATGCATAAGATGGCGTATGGCTGGAACGCGAAGAAGGATGGAGGACAATGACAATGAGAAAGGGAAAACGTGGATTCGCCCTGGTGCTCGCGGCGGTTCTCTTTTGCGCAGCCGTGCTGTCCGGTTGCTCCGGAAGCAAAGGCGACGTGAAGGTCAAAATTGGTGAAGTGACGCGCTCGGTATTTTACGCACCGGAGTATGTGGCGCTTGGGAAAGGCTTTTTTAAGGAAGAAGGACTGGATGTGGAACTGCAGACGATTCCCGGCGGAGATAAGACGATGACCGCGCTGCTCTCGGGTGCCATCGATGTGGCCCTGGTCGGATCCGAGACGTCGATATACGTATATCAGCAGGGTTCGGACGATCCGGTGATCAACTTCGGTCAGGTGACGCAGACGGACGGCACGTTCCTTGTCTCGAGGCAGGGTGAGGGAGAGATGGACTGGAACCAGCTGAAAGGAAAAACCTTCCTCGGACAGCGCAAGGGCGGCATGCCGCAGATGGCCGGCGAGTTTACGCTGAGAAAGCATGGCATCGATCCGCATCAGGATCTGAACCTGATCCAAAATATCGATTTTGCCAATATCGCTTCGGCGTTTTTGTCCGGAACGGGAGAATACGTGCAGCTGTTTGAGCCGCAGGCCTCGATTTTTGAAAAAGAAGGGAAAGGGCATGTCGTTGCTTCATTCGGGGTGGAAAGCGGACATCTGCCCTATACGGTGTTTATGAGCAAGCAGAGCTATATCAAGAAAAACGCGGAAACCGTCCAAAAATTTACGAACGCGCTCCAGAAAGCGCAAAATTGGGTGCAGCAGCATACTCCCGAGGAGATCGCCGACGTCATTCTTCCTTATTTTAAGGACACCGACAAGGATATCGTCGTATCGGCGGTCAAACGGTATAAGGATCAGGGAACGTACGCGACGGATCCCGTCGTGGATGAGACGGAGTGGAACAACCTGCTGGACGTTATGGATCAGGCGGGCGAACTGAAGGAGAAGGTGCCTGCCTCCGCCATCGTAGACAACAGTTTTGCCGAAAAGGCCAAATCGTCTGTTAAGTAATAGTTACGGAGAGGAGATCGTGCGCATGGAGCCGGTAGTCGAACTTAAAAATTTGACGCATGTATATGTCAATGACAGAGAAGCTTCGCTCGCTGTCGAAGGACTGAATCTGACGGTATATCCCGGAGAGTTTATCAGCCTGGTTGGGCCGAGCGGATGCGGAAAAACGACGATTCTGTCCATGATCGCCGGGCTCTTGCATCCGACGAACGGCGAGGTGCTCGTCTATGGTCGGAAGGTAGGGGGGCCTTCTCCTGATGTCGGGTATATGCTGCAGCAGGACTATCTGTTCCCTTGGCGCACGATCCTCCAGAACGCGGCGATCGGACTTGAGGTGACGGGGCGCCTGCAGCGGGAATCGATGGATCATTTGACGCAGCTGCTTGACGAAATGGGACTGGAAGGAACGGGAGGCTTATACCCGCAGCAGCTGTCGGGTGGGATGAGACAGCGGGTTGCGCTGGTGCGGACGCTGTCGACCGATCCCGGCCTGCTTCTGCTCGACGAGCCCTTCTCAGCGCTGGACTACCAGACCAAGCTGCAGCTTGAAGACTTAATTGCCGGGACGCTGCGGGAGAAGAACAAAACGGCGATTCTGGTCACGCATGACTTATCCGAGGCCGTGGCCGTCAGCGACCGGGTCATTCTGCTGGGTAAAAATCCCGGCCGAATCCGCCGTACCTTTGAAGTACCCGGGCACATCCGGGAAACACAGCCTTTCTATGCCAGAAAGGAGGAAGGTTTCAATGAATTGTTTCACGAAATCTGGCGCGAGATGGAGACGGAGGAAGACTGACAAATGGATGAAGGGAGGCGGCGCGTATGAACAGCGTGCTAAGATCGGATGAAGTGATCCGGAGGGACCGGAGTTCCAGCCTCGATGCTCTGCATCAAGCTCATTTGCGCCGCCAGCGCAAGCTGCGGGCGCAGGTTCTGTCCGTCCAGATGGCCATTCTGGTGCTGTTCTTCGCTTTGTGGGAAGTCGCCGGACGTTTGAAATGGATCGACGTGCTGCTGTTCAGCTATCCGAGCAAGGTGTTCGCGCAGATTTGGAAGGACGCGGTTAGCGGCGAGCTGTGGGGACATTTGGGTGTGACGGTGGGCGAGACGGTCGTCGGATTTTTGCTCGGAACGATCGTGGGGACGCTGCTGGCTGTCCTGATCTGGTGGTCGCCGTTCCTTTCAAAAGTGCTGGATCCGTATATGGTCGTGTTCAACAGCATGCCGAAGGTGGCGCTTGGACCGATCTTCATCGTGATGTTCGGCGCAGGCTTTATGGCCATCACCATTACGACGCTGTCGATTACCGTCATTGTGACAACGCTGGTCGTTTATAACGCATTTAAGGAAGTGGATCCGAATCTGGTCAAGGTCGTCCGCACGTTTGGCGGCACCCGGAGGCAGATATTCAACCAGGTCATTCTCCCGGCATCGTTTCCGACGATCATTTCCACGCTGAAGGTCAATGTGGGGATGGCCTGGGTCGGCGTGATCGTCGGCGAGTTCCTTGTTGCAAAAATTGGCCTCGGCTATTTGATCATTTACGGGTTCCAGGTGTTCAACTTTACACTGGTGCTTGCCAGCCTGATTATCATCGCGGTCGTCGCCACGGCCATGTACCAGCTAGTCGTTTATATTGAAAGAAAGCTGCTTGCACATCGGCAGTAGAGAGCGGACTTGAGAGGCCGGAACTGTGGAGACGGGAAAGAGAAGGCAGGAAACCGATTTTTTTCGCTAAGCCAAAGAGCCTTTGCCCTTTCCCGAACCGCAGCATTACCGGTTTAACATTGAATGTATTTCTGAAAATTTCACACCCATGTCACGTTGTGTGAAGCATCAAAATCAAGTACCATGAAATACGTCAACATGTATAGAGAGAGGCGGTTTCATGGGTTTTCGTATTATTAAAACGGCGATTGCGACGCTGATGGCGATCCTTATCTCGGATGCCTGCGGCGTGACGGGACCGCTGTCGGCGGGCATTCTGGCCGTGCTTGGGGTCGATGTTACGCGAAAAAGAAGCCTGAAGACGGTGTCCGCGCGTTTTTTCGCCTCACTGCTGGGACTGTTCTTTGCCTGCGTATTATTTGAGCTTCTGGGTTTCCATTACTGGGTGCTCGCGATATATATTCTGATCGCCTTTCCGGCCATCACCCGCGCGAACTTCAAAGAAGGCATCGTCACCAGCTCGGTCGTGGTGTTCCGGGTCTTTGGCAGTGCGGAAGTCAGCACGGATGTCATCGTGACGCAAATTGAACTGCTCGTGATCGGGCTTGGCTCCGCCATGCTCGTCAATATGGTGTACATGCCCCGGGCATCCGAGCAGATGACGTCGATTCGGAGACGGGTGGATGAGCAGTTTTCGAAAATCTTCAGACAGATTGCGCTGACCCTTCGCGACCCTTCCTACGTATGGGACGGGCATGAACTCATCGCCGCGGGAAAAGCGATTCAGAGCGGCAAGGAAGCCGCGAGCCGGGAGTTGGAAAACCAGGTGCTGCACCCCGACGAGTCGTGGACCATCTATTTTTATATGAGAAAAGAGCAGCTGGAGTCAATCCAAAATATGCTGCAGCTCATTTCCCACGTATATCAGAAGCTGCCGCAGGCCGATGACGTAGCCGAGCTGTTCGAACAGCTCAGCCGGGACGTCACGGAGGAGAACTACACGGGACGCACGGAGAAGCTGCTGGTCGCCCTCGAGAAGGAGTTTAAGGAAATGGAGCTTCCGGCGACCCGGGAGGAGTTTGAAGTCAGATCGGCCATTTTGCAGCTGATCCGCGAGCTGGGACAATATTTGAAAATTGCGAAAAAAAATAAGATGCCGGCATCGGGCAAGTTACGTAAACCCTCTGCCGCGTCCTGAAAGCGCAAAGTAACCCCTTGGCAGCTGCCAAGGGGTTTTTATACAATGAAAGCCGCATAAAATAGAGTGACGTAAAGTTTCAGACTAGATTAAAAGGGCCGTAAAATCCAGGCCAGCCAAGGTATTTCGGCGCACGCGTCATAGCATTATTCCTATTCTAGCCGGGCGATCACAATAATATTTCATTCATTTATGCTCGTTTAATCAACAAATGCCTATGTCCTGCATACACTTAAGTGAATGATTGTATGGAGGAGGTTCAAAGATGTCATTAAGCGATAAACATCAATGTAGAGAGATCATCACGAAAGCGATCTGCGGCAAGGGTCGTAAGTTCTCTACCGTAACACATACCGTGACTCCGCCTCATAATCCTACCAGTATTTTGGGGGCATGGATTATAAACCATCAGTACGAAGCGGTTGCCGCAGGCGACGGAATTGAAGTTATTGGTACTTACGATATCAACATCTGGTATTCCTATGACAAAAACTCCCAAACCGACGTCGGCAAAGAAACGGTATCCTATGTAGAATTCGTTCCGCTGTCTTACCTGGATCCGAAACACCGGGCTTCAACCGTCGAAGTCTCTGCGGAGGCCACGCAGGAGCCGAGCTGCGTTGAAGCCAGTGTCTCTTCGGGAGGCGGCAATGTCATCATCCGCGTGGAGCGGGAATTCGCGGTCGAGCTCGTAGCCGAGACCAAGGTGCGTGTTTTGGTGTGCAGCCGCGGCCATGGCGACTATGACGACAAAGAGTTCGAGTTCGCCGGCGACGATGGGGACTATGAGGATCTCGATCCCGATTCCCTTGATGATGAGCTGTAATTCGTAGAGCAAGGAAAAGAGGTATGATGTACTATATGCCGGGAGAGCGGCGGCGAAGAGGGCGGATGCCCTCCTTTTTTTATTTTATTTTCTGTGAAGAGGGGGGATGAGGGTGACAGAGGAGGATAAAGAAGCCCGGTATGCCGGTTGGCCCGACCGGGTCAAGCACGCCCGTCTGGTCCGCTCCGGCATCAGCTCCCTCCTGCTGACGGAAGAGGGTGCGTCTGCCGGGGAATCCGCTCGTTACCGGCGGAGATACGCCGTTAACGTCACTGGCCTGCAGGCCGTCGATTTGAAGCGCGTCGAGGGAAGTGCAGACGGCTTCCGTGCACCTGTCGGTTCGGCCTATCGAGGTGAGGTACCGCTCATCGGGCTGTATGCCCGCCTGGAGAAGGCGGCGGTGCGGGCGCTTTATACGCTTGGCCTGGACGCGGGCGAAGTGGTGCTGGCGTCCTGCGGCGAGCGAAAGTATGGAGTTGAGCGCGTCACCCCATCCTCCGGAATGAAAGATCCGCGTATCAAAGCGCGCTTTGACCGGGCAGAGGCGGAGCTTGCCCGCCGGCTGCGGCGGGAAGAAGAGGAAGGGATGCGCCTTGTAATGGGCATGGATCCGGAGTTTGTGCTTGTGGACGCGGGCAGCAACGAAATGGTTCCCGCATCCCGGTTTTTGGACCGGGAGGGGGAGGTCGGTTGCGATGCTGTTCACGGCGAGGGCTTTACGACCTTCCCCATCGCCGAGCTTCGCCCGGATCCAAGCGGTGACCCGACCGGTCTGCTCAAACGCCTGATGTTCACGATGCAGGCCGCCGGCCGGATGATCGGGGACCGTTCGCTCATCTGGCAGGCGGGGGGTATGCCCAGACCCGGTTTGCCGCTCGGCGGGCATCTGCATTTCAGCGGCGTCGTGCTTACCCCGGAGCTGCTGCGGGCGCTGGATAACTACCTGACGCTGCCCGTCTCGCTGCTCGAAGATGAGAACAGCCGGGCGCGGCGGCCCAAATACGGCTATTTGGGCGACTTTCGCCGCCAGCCGCACGGCGGTTTCGAATACCGGACGCTGCCGAGCTTTCTCGTGTCCCCCCTGCTGGCCAAAGGGGTGGTGTACCTCTCCTATCTGATCGTCAGCCATTACAGGGAGCTGCGGATGCGGCCGCTGGACGCGAGTGACCGGATCCACCGGGCGTATTACCGGGGGGACCGTGAGGTGCTGAAGCCGGCCGTTCAGCCGCTGCTCGGGGAGATCAGGCAGCTGCCGGATTACGGCAATTATGCCGGCTCAATCGAACCGCTTCTGGCCCATATCGAGCGGGGCACGACGTGGAACGAGAGCAGGGATATCCGGCCGCTGTGGAACATTCCGGTCGAACCTTGATTCCCGCCCACTTACTTTCTGTTATAATAGGGCGTGAGCACAAGTGAAGTCTGGAGGTACCTCATGGCCAAGTATACGCCAATGATTGAACAATATTTGGAAATCAAGCAGCAAGCCCAGGATGCGTTTTTGTTTTTTCGCCTGGGCGATTTTTACGAAATGTTCTTCGAGGACGCCTTAAAGGCCTCCCGGGAACTGGAAATTACGTTAACCGGCCGGGAAGGCGGTGGGGACGAAAAAATCCCGATGTGCGGGGTTCCCTACCATTCGGCTGAGAGTTACATACAGCGGCTAATCGAGAAGGGCTACAAGGTAGCCATATGTGAGCAGCTGGAAGACCCTGCGGTGACCAAAGGTATGGTCAAGCGCGGCATTGTCCGCGTCGTGACGCCAGGAACGATTATGGAAGGCAAAAACATCGTCGACAAGTCCAACAACTATTTGGTATGCGTGACCGAGACTGACCGCATGATGTCGCTGGCGGCCTGCGATTTATCAACAGGCGAGCTGTACGTGACTTCCATGCCCGCATCTGTGGAGTGGCTGCGCGACGAAATCGGCATCTACGAACCGGCGGAAGTGATTGGTGATCCGAAGATGCTGGATTTGATCAAGGCCGAACAGCTCCAGTGGAGCCGGCCTGTCGTCTACACGCCATGGGAGAAGCGGGAGGAGCAGACGGTCCGTTCGCAGTTCGGCGAATCGGCCTGGGCCCGGCTCGATCCGGAGAGGCAGGCATGCGTGGCCGTGCTTATCTCTTACCTTAGCGAGACGCAGCGGCGTTCGCTCGGCCAGCTAACGCAAATTTCGCCTTATGAACCCGGCCATTACATGATTCTTGATCCGTTCACGCGGCGCAACCTGGAGCTCGTAGAGACGGTGCGCGACCGATCCAAGAAAGGCTCGCTGCTCTGGCTGCTGGACCGGACCGAAACGTCAATGGGGGCCCGGCTGCTGCGCCGCTGGATCGACAAGCCCCTTCTGCATCGCGGGCCGATTGAAGACCGCCTGGAAGCCGTGGAGCATTTGTACAACCAGTTTATTCTGCGGGAAGACTTGCGGGCTGCGCTGAAAGATATTTACGACCTGGAGCGGCTGGTCGCGAGAATTGCTTTCGGCAACGCGAATGGGCGGGATCTGAACGCCCTCAAGCTGTCGCTGGCGCAAATTCCTTCCTTGAAGGAACTGTGCGCGTCGTCGGGTTCTTCCACGCTGCGGAAGCTGGCGGCGGAGATGGACGAATGCCGAGATCTTTATGAAGCGATCGACGCGGCGATCGTTGACGATCCGCCCGTGTCCGTGCGGGACGGCGGCTTGATCAAGCCGGGGTATCACGATCACCTGGACGAGCTCCGGGAAGCCAGCGTGAACGGCAAACGCTGGATCGCCGAGCTTGAGGCCAAGGAGCGTGAAGCGACGGGGATCCGCTCGCTGAAGGTCGGATTCAACAAAGTATTTGGATATTACATTGAAGTGACCAAATCGAATCTGGGCACCCTGCCGGAAGGCCGGTACGAACGGAAGCAGACGCTGGCCAATGCCGAGCGGTTCGTGACCCCGGAATTGAAGGAAAAAGAGGGGCTCATTCTCGAAGCCCAAGACAAAATGGTGGACCTCGAATACTCCCTTTTCAGCGGGCTAAGGGACAGATTGAGCGCGGAAATCCCGCGGCTGCAGGCACTAGCCGAAAAAGTGGCCGTCACCGACGTCTATCAGTCGCTGGCAGCCGTCAGCGCGGAGCAGGGCTTTGTGAAGCCCAAGCTGACCGAGGGGTATGACCTGGTCGTAGAAAGCGGCCGCCATCCGGTGGTCGAAGCGGTGATGAAGGACGCCTCCTTCATTGCCAACGGGACTCGGCTGACCCGGGAGGAAGCGGCGATTCTGCTCATTACCGGTCCAAACATGGCCGGAAAAAGCACGTACATGAGGCAGATGGCGCTGATCTCGATCATGGCGCAGATCGGGTGTTTCGTGCCGGCCAAGGCGGCGGAAATTCCGCTTGTGGACCGGATTTTCACCCGGATCGGAGCGGCGGATGACCTGATCGGCGGCCAGAGCACGTTCATGGTGGAAATGGCCGACATCCAGGTCATGACCGAAAAAGCGACGCCGCGCAGCCTGATCATTATCGACGAGCTGGGCCGAGGCACGTCTACCAGCGAAGGCATGGCGATCGCCCAGGCGGTGATCGAATATGTTCACGATACGATCGGCTGCAAGGCACTCGTATCGACCCATTTTCACGAGCTGGCGCATTTGGAGGACAGCCTGCAGAGCCTGCGCAATTACTCCATGGCGGTGCAGGAGAGCGGCGACAAGGTCCACTTCCTGCGGAAGCTGATCGCCGGGCCAGCCGGCAGCAGCTACGGCATTTACTGCGCCCGGCTTGCCGGGCTGCCGTCGTCCATTATTGGACGGGCGTACACACTGCTGCAGGGCCTGGAGGAAAGTGCGGCCCAGACGGCAGCGGCCGCAGAAGCGACCAAGGCAGAACCGCCGATACAGCTCAGGGAGCGGGTGGATGCTGGCGTCTGGGCCCGTCCGCTGACGGATATGGAAGCAGGGCACGCCGAACCGGCTGCTGGAGTTTCCGTTCAAGAGCCGGCTCCAGCTGCAGGACGAGGAGTGTCGGGCGCTGCGGAAGTCGTCCAGCTCTCGATATTCGGGGACGAGGATTTGGAGCCGGTGAAGCGGAGCGCTGCCGCACCCGAACCGCAGCCGGTTCATCCTGCGGTAACGCAAATCTTGGAGTCGGTGAAAAGCGCCGACGTCATGAACATGACGCCGCTGCAGGCCATGCAGCTGCTGAACGAATTAAAGATGAAGGCAAAGGATCTGTAAACAAGTGGGACAAAGCCGATTGTCCGTTCATATCTTTTTTTGAAATGGGGGAACGGTATGGCGAAAATTCACGTTTTGGACGAGCACATAGCCAACCAGATCGCGGCTGGTGAAGTGGTGGAACGTCCCGCCTCGGTTGTGAAAGAACTGGTGGAGAACGCCATTGATGCCGGGAGTTCTCGGATCGAAGTCACAGCTCAGGAAGGCGGGCTTGAAAGCATCCGCGTGACCGACGACGGCTCGGGGATCGAGCCGGAGGACGTTAACACCGCCTTTTACCGTCATGCGACGAGCAAAATCGAGAACAGCAGGGATCTGTTCAACATCACGAGCCTCGGTTTCCGCGGCGAGGCGCTGCCAAGCATCGCCGCCGTGGCCAAAGTGGAATTGGTCACGGCGAGCGCCGATAACGGGCTCGGGCGGCGAATCGTCATCGAAGGCGGCAGGCTCGTGACCGAAGAAGACACGGCTGCGCCGAAGGGAACCGACTTGACGGTCCGGGAGCTCTTCTACAACACCCCGGCCCGGTTGAAATATATGAAGACGATCCAGACGGAGCTGGGGCATATTTCCGATTATATGTACCGCATCGCCCTGTCGCATCCGGAGATCGCGATCACGCTGCGGCATAACGGGAACGTGCTGCTGCAAACCGTCGGGAACGGGGATCTGCTGCAGGTGGTCGCGGCGATTTACGGCCGGCAGGCCGCCAAGGCGCTGCTGCCGATTCATGCGGAGAACTTGGATTTTACGATCGACGGGTACGTCAGCCGCCCGGATTGGACCCGTTCGAACCGGAACGGGATCTCGATCATCGTCAACGGCCGCTACATCCGCAGCTATGGCCTGAACCAGGCCATTCAGCGCGCATATCATACGCTGCTGCCGATCAACCGCTACCCGCTCGCCGTGCTGGAAGTCAAGATGCATCCGTCCCTGGTGGACGTCAACGTCCATCCGGCCAAGCTGGAGGTGCGCTTCAGCAAAGAGCAGGAGCTGTTCCCGTTCGTGGAGAGCAGCATCCACCAGGTGCTCCGGCAGGAGGTTCTCATTCCGCAGCCGGTGAAACAGAGCATCGGCGATAAGGATAAAGGATCGTTTATTCAGGAGCAGTTTCATTTCTCCAAAAGCCCGGCCCCGCAGGCCGGACCGGTGGACGGACTCGTGGACGGCGGGGAAGCCCCGCTGCCGCAGAATCCCGGCCCAGCCGGTCACACTGCCGTATCGGACGCTAGCAGCTCACTCACGCCGGTGAGCGCACCCGGCAGCCAGCCGTTAAAGTCGCAGCTGACTGCCGGACAAGGTGGATCCGGTGCGGGCTTCTCTGACTCGCGTGCACAGGCGTCGGTGCAGCAAGCGTATTCCGGGCAGAACAGCCCGGATACGGGAAGCGCGCGCAAGCCCGGTGAAGCCGCCTATGAACAGCGAAAGCTTCCGTATTCTGCGCGTGAAACGGTTCGCGAAAATACGGTTCCCGGCTACCGGCTGAACTTGTCGCAGAGCGGGCGGGTATCGCAGAGCTCGAACCCGGCGCTGGCCAGCAGGCTGCTGGCCAGCACGGAGGCTCCGCCGGAAATTCCGCCTTTTCCGGAGCTGACGCTGATCGGCCAGCATCACGGGACGTACCTGATCGCCCAAAACGCCGACGGGCTGTTCCTGATCGACCAGCATGCGGCGCATGAACGGATCAATTATGAGTTCTATTACGAGAAATTCGGCCGTCCGGCCGATGCTTCCCAGGAACTGCTGCTGCCGATCACGCTGGAGTTTACGCCGTCGGAGTCGGAGCAGCTGACGCAGAAACTGCACTGGTTTGAGCAAGTCGGCGTATATCTGGAGCATTTCGGCGGGCAGACCTTCCGTGTTGTCTCCCATCCTTATTGGTTCCCTAAAGGCGAAGAGAAAGCGCTGATCGAAGAGATGGCCGAATGGGTCCTCAGCGAGCGCAGCATCGATCTGGCCAAGCTCCGAGAGACGTCGTCCATTCTCTGCTCCTGCAAGGCTTCAATCAAGGCGAACCAGAAGCTGACAGAGCAGGAAGCAACGACGCTGCTGGACCGTTTGGCGGCATGCCGGCAGCCTTATACTTGCCCTCACGGGCGGCCGATCGTCGTTTCCTTTTCGACCTATGACCTGGAAAAGCTGTTTAAGCGTGTCATGTAGCGCGGCAGGCGGCTCATCACCATGGGTAACGGAAAGTCCCGGAGAAGGACGGTTCATAAAACGAATTAAGGTGTATAACTAAACCAACAGCGCATCTACTTGGCTGGCGCCCGATTTTATACAGGATTGGAGATTGTCATGATTATTACGACGGGGGATAAAGCGGGTGAATCGATCGTTAGCAGGGCGGTCGCCCTGGCCAACGAGACGGGGGGCAAATATGTCCCGAGAAGCCATACCCCATTAACAAGAATGGCCAAAATGCACGGCGATGACGAAATCATCGTCGTGCTGGACGGCGGAGCAAGGCTTGTGAGGCCGGGAAGCCCGCCGATGGAGTTTCATCCCAGCATGGGCTTTGTCCGCGCCAAACGGCTCATTAAGGGCGAAAGCGACCCGATGCTGGACGCAGCGGCGATGACTGCGGGGGACACCGTGCTCGACTGTACGGCCGGCCTCGGATCGGATTCGCTTGTATTTGCGGTCAAAGGGGGGGCCGGCTCGCATGTTATCGCGGTCGAAAGCTCGCCGGCCCTGGCGGCGATGCTTGCCGAAGGGCTGGCCCACTACCGTTCCGGACTCGCCGAAGTGGATGAAGCCATGCGCCGGATCCGGGTGGCCTGCGGGCATCATCTGGACGTGCTGCGGAAGCAGCCGGACAACAGCGTGGACATCGTCTATTTCGACCCCATGTTCCGAGAGCCGCTGATGGACTCTTCGTCCATCAGCCCGCTGCGCGGGTTTGCCAACAGCGACCCGCTGCAGCTGGAGAGCATCCGCGAAGCCGTCCGGGTCGCGCGCAAGACCGTTGTGCTGAAGGAAAAGAGAGGCAGCGGCGAATTTGCCCGTCTCGGCTTCGTGCCGTTCGACCGGCCGCATTCAAAAATTTCGTATGGAGTGATATGTGTTGACCGACCGCTTGACAACTGAGACGAAGCCGCGGCTGCTGGTGCTGATTGGTCCCACCGCCGTCGGCAAAACCAAAATGAGCATCGAGATTGCCAAAGCGCTGGGCTGCGAGATCATCTCCGGGGACTCCATGCAGGTCTACCGCCAGATGGACATCGGGACCGCCAAAATTACCAAAGAAGAGATGCAGGGCATCCCGCATCATCTGATCGACATTCACGAGCCGGACGAAGCCTATTCGGTCGCTGAATTCCAGGAGGAATGCTCCCGGCTGATCGCGGATATCCATGGCAGGGGCAAGCTGCCTTTTATCGTCGGGGGGACCGGTCTCTACGTGGAATCGGTGTGCTACGGTTTTCAGTTTGCCGATGCGGGAGAGGACAAGGCGTTCAGGCAGGAACAGGCCGACTATGCGGAGCATTTCGGTGCTGAGGCTCTTCATGCTAGGTTGGCGGAAGTCGACCCGGAGAGCGCCCTGAGGCTGCATCCCCATGACCAAAGGCGCATTATCCGTGCGCTTGAGATCTATCATTTGACGGGTATCCCTCTTTCGGCCCAGTTGAAGAGTCAAACCCGGGAGTCGCCGTATCAATTATGCCTGGTTGGTTTGACAATGGATAGGCAAATGCTATATAAACGTATTGAAGCCCGTATCGATGAGATGCTGGAGCAGGGTTTGGTAGAAGAGGTTTCTTCTCTGCTGGATAAGGGCTACGGACCGGATCTGGTCTCGATGCAGGGACTGGGCTACAAACAGATCATCTCATATTTGCAGGGTGAAGCTACCCTGGAAGAGGCTGTTGGAATTTTGAAGAGAGATACGCGCAGGTTTGCCAAACGCCAGCTGTCCTGGTTCCGCCACATGAAGGAAATCCAATGGGTGGACGTCACGGACACGGGAAATTTTCTCGCGAATTTCGCCGCAATCCGTGATATAATAGCAGGAAAGTTTCTCTTAAATCTTGAATATACTTCAAAACAATCTAATTGAATCGTTGGGGGTACGGCTAATGAACAAATCCATCAATATCCAAGATACATTTTTAAACCAGCTTCGCAAAGAAAACATCCCTGTCACCATTTTTCTTGTGAACGGATTTCAAATCAGAGGCTTAATCAAGGCGTTTGACAACTTTACTGTCGTGGTGGATACCGACGGCAAGCAGCAAATGCTGTTCAAGCATGCGATATCAACGGTTACGCCTCAACGCAATGTATCCCTGATGCAGGAAACCCAAAACGAGGTATAATTTAACAGGACAAGCCTCATAGCTGAAACTTTTTCAAATGACTTTCGTTAAAGAGTATAGGATGGCGGGGATGCGGGTAAAACCGTTTCAGACGCTCATTCTGTAAGCATAGGAAATGGAGCGGAGCAACCTGCAAAGGTTGTTCTTTTCATTCCGAGCTTAGAAATCAAAAGGGAGTCAGGAGGGTACCATGGATAACAACAAGCTGTCGAGGTCTGATAGAAACAAAGAACAGCCCAAGACAATGAAAAAGACAACCAAGAAGAAGAAAAAAATATCCGGAAAGCGCGTGTTTTGGACATTATTTTTCACCTGTGCATTTGCTATCTTTTGTGCGCTTGCCGGATATTTGTATATTACGGTCAACGGGGAGCGCCTGCTGCAGGCGAACAAGGATAAGCTGACCGTTCACGAGACATCCAAGGTCTACGACCGCAACGGCAATCTGATGGGCGAGCTGTCCCTGCAGAAGAGCGACCCGGTCCAGAGTGAGGATATTCCGAAGCTGCTGAAGGACGCTTTTGTAGCGACAGAGGACAAACGCTTCTATGAGCACAGCGGCGTCGACCTGTGGTCGATCGGCCGGGCGGCGGTGAAAGACATCATCGCCAGATCCAAGGTCGAAGGCGGCAGTACCATTACGCAGCAGCTCGCCAAGAACATTTTCCTGACCCGGGACAAAACGTTCTTCCGGAAGGCGACCGAGGTGTCCATCGCCATGGCGCTGGAACGGAACAGGACCAAAGATGAAATCATTACGATGTATTTGAACCGTATTCCGTTCGGCGGCCAGCTTTATGGCATTAAAGAAGCATCCAAGTATTATTTCGGCAAAAGCAATTTGAATGATTTGAAAGTTTGGGAAATGGCTACCCTGGCTGCAATGCCGAAGGGGCCTTCCAAATACAACCCGGTGCGCAATCCGGACTTGTCCATGCAGCGCCGCGCCGTCGTGCTGAATCTGATGGCCCAGGAAGGGTACATCACGCAGGAAGAGGCCGACGCCGCGAAAAAAGTCGAATATACGTATAAACCGCCGAAAAAACAGCAGCAGTACCAAAACTTTATGGACTACGTCATGAATGAGGCGGAAGAAGTCACCGGCCTGAGCGAAGACGATCTGAACATTGGCGGTTATAAAATTTATACGACGATGGACGCGAACGCCCAGAAAGTGCTGGAGAAAGAGTTTGCGGACGAGTCGAACTTTGAGAAAAGCCCGGATGACCAGCCGGTGCAGGGCTCCATGGTCATCATGAACCAGGAGTCGGGCTCGCTCGTCGCCCTGCTCGGAGGACGGGATTATACGCGCGGCGGCTACAGCCGGGTCACGAACAGCCGCAGGCAGCCGGGTTCGGCCTTTAAGCCGATCGTCTCGTACGCGCCTGCGCTGGAAAGCGGCAAGTTCGATATGTACTCGTCGCTCAGCAACAAGAAGCAGTGCTTCGGCAGCTACTGCCCAGGCAACCTGCACGGATACTCGGATACGATCGGCATGGCCGAGGCGATCCAGAAATCAGAGAACATTCCGGCTGTATGGCTGCTGAACCAAATCGGGGTGAATACCGGCTTCAAATTCGCGGAATCCCTCGGCATTCAGCTGACTGAAGACGACAAGAACCTGGCGATGGCGCTCGGCGGCATCAGCAAGGGTACGAATACGTTGGAAATGGCCCAGGCCTACAGCGCCTTTGCCAACGGCGGCAAGATGAACGAAGCGTATTCGATCAAGAAGATCGTCGACAGTGACGAAAAACCGGTCTATGAGCATAAAGACAGCGCCAAGCAAGTCATGAGCGAAAATACCGCATACCAGATGACCGAAATGATGAAAAAGGTCGTTGAAGACGGTACGGGCCGGAAAGCAAGTATCGACCGCCCGGTAGCGGGTAAGACGGGCACGACGCAGAGCGGCTATACCGGCGTCAAATCGAACCGCGACGTCTGGTTTGTCGGCTATACGCCGGAGCTGACCGCTGCGGTTTGGATGGGCTACGACAAGCCGGACAAAACGCATCTGCTGCATAACAGCAGTCCGCTGGCCGCAGCATTCTGGGGTAAGGTCATGGATCAGGTCGAGAAGAACTTCCCTGCGAAAGAATTCCCGGTTCCGGATAACGTTAAGGAACAGGAGCCGGTGCAGGATGAGCCGGAACAAGATCAGAACCAGGGCCACGTAAGCGGCTTGAGCGCGGATTACAACATCGACACGCAGACGGTGACGCTGGGCTGGAACGGCGTGGATGCCGGTGACGCCCAGTATCGTATTTACCGTAAAGAATCGTCTGAGGCGAACTACTCACTGATTCTCGATGGGGTTGCCGGCACGACCGCCCAGGATATGGGTGCGCTGCCGGGCATGACGTACGAATACTATGTCACGGCATACTTCCCGGATTCGGGTACCGAGTCGGATCCGTCCAATACGGTGCAGATCACGATCGATACACCGCCTGACGAACAAACCCCGCCTGATCAGAACAATGGAGATAACGGTCAGGACGGCAACGGTAATCCGGATAACGGCAATACCGACAACGGCCAGGGCGGTGATAACGGCGACATGGGTAACGGCAATGGGAACAATAACGGCAATAATGGAAATTGGAATGACGGCGGCCCGGGCAACAATGGCAACGGTAATGGCAACGGCAATGGCGGTTCCGATGGCAACAACGGCAACGGAGGCGGTGGCGCCAATAGCGGCAGCGGCGGCTCCAGCGGGGATACAACCGGCGATAGCGGCACAGGTACCATAACGCCGCCTGAGAACGGCGGAACGACCGACAACGGCGGCAGTGACGGAACCGGCAGCACCGACGGAACAACCTTCCAAAACCCGGGTGATTCCAGTGGAGGCAGTACAGGAACCGTGACCACTCCTTAACCGCTCAGAATGACTTTTAGACCCCCTTCATTTGGGGGTCTTTTTTTGCTGTCCGTTCGTCTATTAGGCAATATTTTGAGTGTGATTCCCAAATGTGATAAGCTGAAGACACCATATTGGAGAGGGAATTTTCCATGAAACGAAAATTTGGAGATCGAGCGAACTGGCGCCGGATTTCCCGCCGCCGCTTCGCCTGCCGTTATGTCGAGAGCGAAGCATTCACAGGCTATATTACGCTGTACACGATATATAACCTGAAAGAGCCGCTCTGGAAAAATTACGGAAACCACACCTACCGCATTGCGGATAAAGGATACTCGTGGCTGCAGTACTTTCCCCACAACAGCCATTATATCGTGACGGCCATGTTCGATGAGCGGAGCGAAATCATCCAGTGGTATATTGATACCTGCAAAACGCAGGGGGTCACGGAACAAGGCGTGCCTTGGTTTGACGATTTGTATCTGGATGTGGTCGTCCTTCGAAACGGAGAGGTATTCCTGCTGGATGAGGACGAATTGGATGATGCGCTGACCCGGGGAGATATCACCAAGGAAGACTACCAATTGGCGATTTCAACGGCGCGGAGCGTTATGAAAGCCATTGATGCGCACCAGTTTCCGTACTTCCTGATGTCCCTTGAGGACAGGAAGCGTCTGTTTGACAACGGTGAATTCCGGAGGAAGTCATGAACGCCCGCAGCGGGGGGCCGGTGGCCGTAACCAGGCGCAAGAAAATGTCCGTCTTCCGGAAGCTGCTGATGATCATCGCCGTTCTGATCGTGCTCGGACTGTTGTGGGTCGGGTACGCATGGCGGCTCATGAACGCGGCTCACAGCTCCGTACCCGCATCGGCGAGCGATGTCGGCATTATCCTCGGCGCATCGATGTGGGGGGACTCGCCGAGCCCCGGGCTCCGGGAACGATTGGACGAAGGGCTCCGGCTCTATCAGGAAGGCAAGTTTCCATATATTATCGTCACCGGCGGTCTGGACCGGGCGGATTACAAGTATACCGAAGCCGAAGGCATGCGGAATTACCTGGTGGACCACGGCGTGCCGGCATCGGCCATTATCCTGGAAAACAAGGCGACGAGCACCTATGAAAATTTGCTGTTCAGCCGGGAGATTATGAGAGAGCGGGGATGGCAAAGCGCCGTCATCGTTACGCATCAATACCATGGCATGCGCTCATTGGACATTGCGGAATATCTGCACTATACCCGTCCGGCCCTTGGTTTAACGGAGTCCAGAACACTGCAGATGAAGTACCACAAGCCGCGGGAAGTGCTGGCCTACACTAAATGGAAGCTCGATGAGCTTCTGCTGCTGACGGGCCTGAAATAGATGGGAAACTGCTAATAACGCCTGGGCAAGTAGAATACATTGAATAGAGAATACATCTCTGTAGATAAATGAGGTGATGGATGCATGAACGGGCGTATAGCGGCCGCGAACGGCCGGCCGGAAGGCAGGCCATCCAGACAAATCAATGTGATTTTGCGCAACCAGGAGCCTCCTGTCGTCAGCAGCGCCGTTCCGGAGAAGGAACCGGTCCCTGCCCAGAAGAATACAGCTCAGCACAGCCTGTATCAGGAAATTCAAAAAGAGCTGGATCAGCTGGTAGGGCTGGACAGCATCAAGGAATTCGTGTTTGAAATTTACGCCATGCTCCAAATCGCCCATATGCGTCAGGAAGCGGGGCTGGCCAGCGGCGGACATGTATATCATATGGTGTTTAAAGGAAACCCCGGTACGGGTAAAACCACAGTAGCACGAATCATCGCCAAGCTGTTTCAAAAAATGGGTGTGCTGAGCAAAGGCCACCTGATCGAAGTCGAACGCGCCGACCTTGTCGGTGAGTATATTGGACATACCGCACAGAAAACCAGGGACTTGGTCAAGAAGGCGCTTGGCGGCATTCTTTTTATCGATGAAGCCTACAGCCTGGCCAGAGGCGGCGAGAAGGATTTCGGCAAAGAGGCGATCGATACGCTGGTCAAGGCGATGGAGGACCACAAAAATCAGTTCATTCTGATCCTTGCCGGATATTCCGAGGAAATTGACTTTTTTCTGCAGACGAATCCGGGGCTGCCGTCGCGTTTTCCGATTCAGGTCGATTTCCCCGATTATACGATCGATCAGCTGATACAGATCTCTGAGCTGATGGCCAAGGAGCGGGACTACATCCTGATGCCGCAGGCGATACTAAAATTGAGGCAGCACCTGATTCAGGAAAAGGGCGAAACCGAGCACGCTTTCAGCAATGCGAGGTACGTGCGGAACACGATCGAAAAGTCGATACGGAATCAAGCCGTGCGGCTGCTGAATCACTATGCGCACAGCAACCCGGGCAAGCTGGAGCTCATGACGCTCCGGACCGAGGATTTCAAGCTGGAAGCCAAAGGCGCACCCGGCAGTTTGAACTGATCTTTATTTTGCAGCAATGGACGCTGAAGCGAAAAGGAGCAGATCATCATGGCAAACCAAACGTATGACACGAATCATGAAATTCCGGACCGGGCCGTACTGGTCAGCCTGGTGACCGACGAGGTGAAGAGGTCCGGCATGAACACAGAGCACTCGCTTCAAGAGCTCGTCCGGCTGGCTGAGACGGCCGGTGTGGAAGTGCTTGAAGTGCTTGTGCAGAACCGGGATGTGCCGGATGCGAGATGGTTTATCGGCAAGGGCAAGGTGGAGGAGCTGAAGCAGATTCTGGAGATGCATGGCGGCAATACGGCCATCTTTGATCAGGAGCTCTCCGGCGCTCAGGTCCGGAACCTGGAGGAGGCCCTCGATGCCAAAATCATCGACCGCACCCAGCTCATCCTGGATATCTTCGCCCAGCGCGCCAAAACGCGTGAGGGGATTATCCAGGTGGAGTTGGCTCAGCTGACATACCTGCTGCCACGGCTGTCCGGACACGGCAAAAATCTTTCCCGTCTCGGCGGGGGGATCGGGACGCGGGGACCGGGGGAAAGCAAGCTGGAAACCGACCGCCGGCATATCCGCGGACGGATCGGTGACCTGAAGCGCCAGCTTGAGGAAGTTACCAAGCACCGGAAGCTGCACCGCGGTCGCAGGCAGAAGAGCGGGGTGGTCCAGGTCGCGCTGGTGGGTTACACGAACGCGGGCAAGTCGACGCTGCTCAAACAGCTGACCAATGCCGACGTCTATATCGAAAACCAGCTGTTTGCGACACTGGATCCGACTTCACGCATCATGAAGCTGCCCGGCGGCAGCGAAGTCATCCTGACCGACACGGTCGGCTTCATTCAGAACCTCCCGCATGACCTCGTGGCCGCTTTCCGCGCCACGCTGGAAGAAGTGAATGAGGCCGATCTCGTGCTGCACGTCGTTGACGCATCGTCAGAGATGCGCGACGAACAAATGCGTGTTGTGGATTCCATTCTGGAAGAGCTGGGAGCGGCTGACAAGCCGCAGCTGATCCTTTTTAACAAGAAAGACGCCTGCACCCCGGAGCAACTGGAGATGCTGCCGTCCGGGACGGGTTATTTAAAAATCAGCGCATTTTCGGAAGGAGATCTGCTGGACGTTCGCGAAGCAATACAGGCGAGGCTGACGGGAGATACATTAACCTTCCGCGTACCTGCCGGACGTGGTGATATATTATCCCAGCTGCACCGGGTCGGTGAAGTGATTGGCCAGGATACCGACAATGATGATATGATTTATACGGTACAGGTGCACAAACCTGACTATGAGAAGTACGGTTACATCGTAGAGAGCTATAAAGAACAGGTCAGACCTTCTGACCAATGAGAAGTGAGGAGAAACCGGGAACATGGTAACATTTGCAGACGAACTTGTACAGTGGAAAGATACAGCCGAGCGGCGGATCGAAGATCAGCTCCGGACGGTAGACGGAATCGTGGACCATAATCAGTGGAAGGTCATCGAAGCGTTCCAGCGCCATCAGGTGAGCGATTTTCATTTCGCCGGCTCAACCGGTTATGCCTATAACGACCGAGGAAGAGAAGTGCTTGACCTGGTGTATGCGGACGTATTCGGAGCCGAAGCCGCTCTGGTACGCCCGCATTTTGCTTCCGGGACCCATACGATTTCAACGGCCTTGTTCGGTGTGCTTCGGCCTGGGGACGAGCTGTTCTATATAACCGGACGGCCGTACGATACATTACATAAGGTAATCGGCCGCAAGGGGGACGGAACGGGCTCCCTGGCCGATTTCGGGATTACATACCGCGAAGCTGCCTTGACTGCGTCAGGAGACGTAGACTGGGCTGCCGTAGAAGCGGGCATTTCCGGTTCAACGAAGGTGATCGGCATCCAGCGGTCGCGCGGATATGACTGGCGTTCCTCGTTCACGGTGGAGCAGATCGGTGAAATGGTCCGGCGCGTGAAGCAAATCAAGCCGGATGTGATCGTGTTCGTGGACAACTGCTACGGCGAATTTACGGAGGAAATGGAGCCGACTCAGGTCGGAGCGGATCTGATGGCCGGCTCTCTGATCAAAAACCCTGGCGGCGGCATTGCCGAAACCGGGGGCTATATTTGCGGCAGACAAGCTCTCGTCGATCTTGCCGCCTATCGGTTGACCGCCCCGGGCATTGGCGGCGAGGTGGGTGCGATGCTCGGGGCGACCCGGGGCATTTACCAGGGGCTCTTTCTGGCGCCAACGTTGGTGGGACAAGCGGTCAAGGGCAGCATTTTTGCGGCTGCGATGTTTGAGCTGGCCGGTTTCGCGACCAAGCCGGCATGGAACGAGCGGCGCACCGACCTGATCCAGGCCATAGCCTTTACCGGGCCCGATCATTTGATCGCCTTCGTTCAAGGCATCCAGCGCGCAGCTGCGGTCGACAGCCATGTCGTTCCAGAACCGTGGGACATGCCCGGATACGAGCACCCGGTCATTATGGCGGCCGGGACGTTCATCCAGGGTGGCAGCCTGGAGTTGTCTGCAGACGCGCCGATTCGGGAGCCTTATATCGGATACATGCAGGGCGGACTCACCTCTTCACACGTCAAATATGGCGTAATGATGGCGTTACAGACGATGAAAGATCGAAAATTATTGTAAGTTTATCTGACACGTTATTGACGTGTGATATCATGAAATGTACAATGGAACATGAGAAATAGTTCATGTGGAAGGTTGAGATGAGTCATGGGTGATGAAATTCGCAGAAACATGGCATTATTCCCGATAGGTATCGTCATGAAGCTGACCGATTTGTCCGCGCGGCAGATCCGGTATTACGAACAGCACAATTTGATCGTGCCTGCGCGCACCTCCGGCAACCAGCGGTTATTCTCGTTTAACGACGTGGAGAGATTGCTGGAGATCAAGGCGCTCATTGAGAAGGGCGTCAACATCGCGGGAATCAAGCAGGTCATGAATCCTGTATCCAAAGAGTCTGAGGAAGCCACTGTCCTTAATGCCGACACCGAGGTAAAGCGCAGAGAACTGTCGGAATCTCAGCTGCACCGATTGCTGAAGCAGCAGCTGGTATCTGGTAAGAGACCGGGCCAGGTCTCATTGATTCAAGGCGAGCTGTCCCGGTTTTTTAATAAAAAATAATAGGAATCACATGTGAGAAAGGGAGAGGATATCGTGAGTTATACTAAAGAGGATATTCTGCGTATTGCGGAGGAAGAGAACGTCCGTTTTATCCGTCTTCAATTCACGGACTTGCTGGGAACGATCAAGAATGTGGAGATTCCCGTCAGCCAGCTGAAGAAGGCGCTTGACAATAAAATGATGTTCGATGGATCTTCCATCGAAGGTTATGTGCGTATCGAGGAATCCGATATGTACCTGTATCCCGATTTGGACACTTGGGTCATTTTCCCTTGGGTGACGGAAGACCGCGTTGCGCGTCTCATCTGTGATATCTATATGCCGGACGGCACTCCGTTTGCCGGAGACCCGCGCGGTATTCTGAAACGCAACCTGAAAGAAGCGGAAGCGATGGGCTATACGTCCATGAACGTTGGTCCGGAGCCGGAATTTTTCCTCTTCAAGACCGACGAGAAAGGCAACCCGACGACGGAACTGAACGACCAGGGCGGATATTTTGACCTGGCTCCAACAGACCTCGGCGAGAACTGCCGCCGCGAGATCGTATTGACGCTGGAAGAAATGGGATTTGAAATCGAGGCTTCCCACCACGAAGTGGCACCGGGACAGCACGAGATCGACTTTAAATACGAAAACGCCGTGAAGGCGGCGGACCAGATCCAAACATTCAAGCTGGTCGTTAAAACGATTGCCCGTCAGCATGGTCTGCATGCGACCTTTATGCCGAAGCCGCTGTTCGGCGTGAACGGTTCCGGTATGCACTGCCACCAGTCACTGTTCAAAGGCAACGAAAACGCCTTTTACGACGAGTCCGACGAGTTGGGCCTGAGCTCAACTGCACGCCACTACATGGCAGGCGTCCTGAAGCATGCGCGTGCTATCGCAGCCATCACGAACCCGACGGTCAACTCTTACAAGCGTCTCGTTCCGGGCTATGAAGCTCCGTGCTACGTGGCTTGGTCCGGCAGCAACCGGAGCCCAATGATCCGGATTCCTGCTTCCCGCGGCCTGAGCACTCGCGTCGAAGTCCGTAACCCGGATCCGGCGGCCAACCCGTACCTGGCACTTGCCGTTATGCTGAGAGCCGGCCTGGACGGCATCAGCAGCGAGCTGAAGCTGCCGGCGCCGATCGACCGCAACATCTACGTGATGTCCGAAGAAGAACGCATTGAAGAAGGCATCCCAAGCCTGCCGGCCGACCTGAAGGAAGCCCTCGGCGAACTCATCCGCGACGAAGTCATCATTGACGCGCTCGGCGAGCATGCCCTGGCTCACTTCTACGAGCTGAAGGAAATCGAATGGGATATGTATAGAACACAAGTTCATCAATGGGAACGTGATCAATACATCACGCTGTACTAAGGATGGACAATCCCCTGCACCGGTAAGGTGCAGGGGATTTTTTTCGCAGCCTGGCGGATACCCAATCTCACCTTTCTTGCCGAATAGCCTATACCTTATTACGCATTTCGCCATATGAATATGGTGTACCTTATAAATCAAGGAGGTTATCACATGAGCGATGGCGTTGGAGGCGTTGGAGTAGGATACGGTTATGGTGGTCTGTGGGGCGGAGGCGTAGGAGCAATCTTGGTCCTCTTCATCCTGCTGGTCATCATCACGAGAGCCTTTATTTACTAAAATAAAGGGTTCTGAAAAGCCTGCCGGCAGATGCCGGCAGGCTTTTTTTGCCGAAATCTGCATCATCTTCTCAGTCATGTACACGGATCACTTTTTCAGCACATTTAAAGCCGATCTTAATTTTCTCGCAAACGTGATGGGGTTCTCAACCGATTCCAAATGAAGATACATCAGCCGGGGCTTTTCAAAGAGCCAGTGATTGTGGATGGCGGTCACTTTAAATCCTTGCTTGCGGGCGGCACTGGTAAATCGCTGAACTTCCGATTGAAGCAGGGTGATTTCCCCTGTGTTGAGCGTAGTGCCGTTCTTCAAAGATTGAATCGTGATCTCGTGCTCGGTTTCATAGTTTCTGCCGAGAATTTTGGCGTTCAGCTTTCTCTCGATCGTGATGGAGCAGCTTTTTCCGTCCGACGTGACTTTGCCTCCGAGTATGGCGGCCAAACGGTCGCACAGCGATTTGGAAATGTTCATAAAGGGATTTCTCCTTTCCTAACTCGTTGCTCTAACTTATGCAATATAGCAGTCGAAAGGAAAAGCAGGAGTCTATAAATCTATAAAATGTTTTGTTGTCCAGCGAAATATTGGTTACAATGGCATAGTAACCAACCCTGTGCATGGAGTGAGCGTCGTGGTGAAATCCGTTGATTTTCCCTCCTAAAATTGCGAATTAACTATTTTAGGAGGGTTTATACATGAAATTTATTCCGATCCCCACGGGACAATGGGACAGACAGCCTTATTTTGATCACTATTTCAATCAGAACCGGTGTACTTTCAGCTTGACTGCCAACATGGAAATCACGCTGCTGCTGGGCGAGCTCAAGAAGAGGGAGATGAAGCTGTATCCCGCTTTTTTGTACATGCTGTCCAGAATCGTAAATGCGCATGTGGAGTTTCGGATGGATATCCGGGAGGATCAGGTTGGCTATTGGGAACAGATGAGTCCGTGCTATACGATTTTTCACCCGGAAAACCGCACCTTTTCTGCGATCTGGACCGATTACTGCGGCAGTTATGAGCAGTTTCTTGAGCATTACCGAGAGGATCAGCTCCGCTATGGACACAGCATGGGACTGTTTACGAAAAAAGACATGCCGCCTCATACCTTCTCCGTCTCCATGATTCCATGGGTCAGCTTTACCGGCTTTAACCTGAACTTGGATCACGGCGGAAGCTACTTGGTGCCGATCATAACAGGGGGCAAGTACTTTCGAGAAGGGAAGCGCGTTCTGCTCCCGGTATCGCTGCAGGTGCATCATGCCGTCTGTGACGGATACCATGCCGGGATGTTTCTGCAAGAGCTGCAGCAGCTCGCTGACACGTGCACCGACTGGCTGGATTGAGACTGCGCACGCTACAAATGTGGGATGAAAGGAATTTTTGGGGACCCTAAAAGGGTCCCTTTTTTGCCGGCTGCACTTCGAGGCAGCAGTTTAAAATTCAGTACTCCCTGGGATGATGTTTGAAAGGGACCTATAGAAATCAAACCTACTTCCTGAATTTCTCACCTCCCTTTTCGAGTCGAATCGCGGCATAATGAACCCATACCAAACAAAAAGGGGATAACAAGATGGCAAAGATGTCGAAATTATTAAGCATCGTGCTTACAGGCACCTTGGCGCTTAGTCTTACGGCTTGTGGAAGCGGTAACAAGGAAGATTCGGGCAGCGGCGCTTCAGGCGCGGCCGGATCCGGCAGCAGCACATCCGACACAACGAAGGACAAGAACATTACGATTACTTTCCAAAACATTTATCCGGACCCGACGGATCCGAAGAACAAGATCATGAACAAGATCGTGGACCAGTACGAGAAGGATCATCCGAATATCAAAATCGAGCTGGATTCGCTCAACACCGACCAGCAGAAGCTGAAGCTGAAAACGCAGGCGGCCTCCAAGGAAATCCCGGATATCACGGTCGTGAACCCGGCGGCGCAAATGCAGCCGTTTGTCGATGCCAAGCTGCTGGCTCCGCTCGACGACATGCTGGCCGAGAACGGTCTGAAGGACACGTTCCAGGACGGGCTGCTTGATTGGTACAGCTTTGACGGAAGCACGTATGCGGTACCGGACGGCAACAACATCGGCGTAGTCTACTACAATAAAGAGCTGTTCGAAAAGGGCGGCGTGAAGGTACCAAGCACGTTTGAGGAAATGATCGATGTCGTCAAAACGCTGAAATCCAAAGGCATTCAGCCGATGGCGATCGGCGAAAAAGACACTTGGACCGGTTCGTTCCTGTTCATGAACATGCTGCTTCGCACGAACAACGGCCCTGGATTTCTGAAAGATGTCCTCGACAAGAAAAAGACGTTTGAAGATCCGGCCTTCGTTGAGGCGGTAGACGCGTTCCAAAACCTGGTGCAAGCCGGAGCCTTCCAGGAAGGCGCGACATCCTTCGACTACAACGCCGGCGAGAACCTGTTCAAAACCGGTAAAGCAGCGATGTATTACATGGGAACTTGGGCAACGGGCGGCATTGAATCGTCTTCCGTCAACGGCAAAGTCGGCGTCTTCAAATTCCCGACGATTAACGGAAAGGGGAACCCGGACGAATTCATGCTGGCACCAGGCAGTGCGTTCGCGATTGCAGCAGACAGCAAGCATCTTGCAGAAACGAAGGAGTTCCTCAACTACTTCATGCTGAGCTTCCCGAAAGAAGCGTTTGAAGCCAAAGGTGCGGTCGGAATCGGCCAGAAAGTGGAAGGCGACTTCAAGGCAGCAGGATATTCCGACATGGCGATGGACGTGCTGAACATGTTCAAGGAAGTCAAAGGCGGAGACCTGGCATTTGATAACACGATGAATCCGGGAACGGCTCAGGCCCACCTCTCCAGCATTCAAAACCTGTTCGCCCAGAAGAAAAACTCCGCGGACGTGGCTAAAGAGCATCAAGCCGGATTCGAAGATAACAATCAATAATCAACGGATACAAATCCAGCTTCTTATAGAGAGAAACTAGTATTTATACATGAAGGGGACGCATTTCAGATGCCGTTCCCTTCAATTCCCATGAGGAATATTGCAGCCAAGAAGGAGAAGGAGGAGAGGTAAGTCGTGAACGTGCTGAAGGTCTCCCGCTGGACGATTGCCGCGTTTGTGCTTCCTTGCTTAATCATCTATATCGGTATTGTGTTTGTTCCCATCCTCGTATCCATGTACAGCGGCATGCTGGACTGGAACGGGATCGGCGAATCGACGTTCGTGGGTCTGGCCAATTTCAAAAAGCTGCTGTTCCACGACTCGGTATTTTGGCCGTCAGTACGGAGAACGCTGATGTTTGCGGTTTTCTCCATGGCCGAGATTCCGATCGCACTGCTCGTAGCCATACTGCTGAAGCGTTACGTTCGAAAACCGAACTTTTTAGTGTCCAGCTACTTTTTACCGGTCATCTTGTCCGTCGTTGTCGTCGGCCAGCTGTGGAAAACGATCTATAACCCGGCTTCGATGGGCGGTATGCTGAACCAAATCCTGGATGCGGTCGGACTGCATTCCTGGGGCAGAGCCTGGCTCACCGATCCTTCGGTCGCCATGTACTCGCTGTATTTCGTCGCCCTGTGGCAGTACCTGGGTTACCATACCTTAATTCAATTTACGGGCATTTCGAATGTCCCGGACGATGTGTACGAAGCGGCTCGAATCGACGGTGCCGAAGGCTTTAAAGCGGATTGGCACATTACGTTCCCATTGATTGTCCCGATTTTCAAAATTTCCATTGTGCTGGCCTTCATCGGCTCGCTGCAGGCTTTCGACATGATCATGGTCATGACGGGAGGCGGACCGGCGCATGCCACGGACGTCATTTCCACGCACATGTACAATATGTCGTTTACATCCATGAAATACGGTTACGGCAGCTCAATCGCCGCGTTCCTGGTCGTACTCTGCCTGGCCGCCACGTTCTGCATCAACTTCATTTTCAACAAACTGGAGAAACGATACTCGTAAAGGAGGAAACCGCCGATGAACACAAGCACAGCCGTCGCTTTGAACAAGCAGGTGGCCGCAACCAGACGCAAACGGTTTTCCGTTACGAAGGCCATCGTGTTTCTGGTGCTGGGCATTCTGTTTGTAACCCAGGTGTATCCGCTGTTGTGGCTGCTCCTGTATTCCTTGAAATCCAATGAAGAAATTTTGTCGGGCAGCTTCTTTGCCCTGCCGCAGTCGCCGCAGTGGGGCAATTACAGCTCTGCGCTGGAGGGCAACTATTTCCGTTATCTATTGAACAGCATCTTTGTCACTTCCGTGACGATGATTACCGTCATCATTCTCAGCTCCCTGTGCGCCTACGCAATCAGCCGGTTCCGGTGGCGCTTTGGCGGAGCGGTCATGGTCGTATTCCTGATCGGAATGATGATTCCGATGCAGGCGACGCTGCTGCCGCTCATGATTATTTTCAAAAACATGCATATCCTGAATACGCATCTGTCGATCATTTTGCCGTATGTGGCATTTTCCATGCCGATCGCCATCTTTATCCTGAGCGGGTTCATGAAAACCATTCCGCATGAAATCGAAGAATCCGCGGTGGTGGACGGAGCGGGGATCGGACGCATATTCTCGAGCATCATCCTGCCGATATCGGTTCCACCGGTGATGACGGTGTGTATCCTGACTTTCATCAACATTTGGAACGAATATATTTTGGCTGCGACGTTTATCTCATCGGAAAAGCTGAAAACACTGCCGTTTGGCGTCAACAGCTTTGTCAGCCAATACTCGGTCAACTATGGGGCCATCGGCGCATTTCTCGTGCTGGGCGCGCTACCGGTCATCATCATCTACTTCCTGCTGGCGGACAAGATCACCCAAGGTATGGTAGCGGGAGCAGTAAAAGGTTAGTAGGGCAAAGACGGTTTCTGTGATAGAATGACAAATGGATGACCGGATACGAAAGGGGAATGTATCTGTGGGGCGACATTTTCGTTCGATTCACAGCCGTCTTTTCTTGCTGTTTCTATGCTGCATGACCGGCATATTGATATTGATCAGCGTGGTATATTATTACCGCACGATTTCGATTATTCATACCAAGGTCAATGACATCGCGGAGAAGAACATCTCGCAGACTGCCGGGCTGTTCAACTCGCTGCTTCAAGGCTACAACAGTCTCTCCAAGTCGCTCAACAGCAACTACGAGCTGACTCGTTTACTGCAGGAAACCCATGTGAAAGAGACCGTCGCCATCGAAAACGAACGAACGATTACGAATATTATCGGAGCGGCGTATTATTCAAGGAACGAAATTACAGGCATTCATATTTTGACCGACAAGGGCAAAGTGTACAGCTATGAGCGCCAGTTCGCTGGGGTCTTTGACAATAATTACGCCCAGACGGACTGGTACAATGAGCTGAATGCGTCGTCAGGCAACATGGTCTGGCTCGGAATTATGCCGGGATCGCCGATTAACACGCTGCAGCAGAAAGAGAACGTATTCGTGTTCGGCCGGAAGCTGTACGATCTGAATACGCACAAGCAGCTTGGCATCATGGTCATCGAAGCCAATCCTTCCGCCATCATGGAGGCGCTGTCCAATGTGACGATCAGCCCGGGCAGCCGTGTGTACCTGATCGACCAGAATAACAACATTATCGCTTCGACCGGTAAAAAAGGCACGGAGGCGCCGGACTTTGCCCGCATTCCGAAGCCAGGCACCGAGGACGGCATTCTGGTGGACGACAGCTCCAGCCAGCTGGTGGTCGCTGCCAATACGCCCATGGCGGGCTGGACCATTTACGGATTTACCCCAAAGCACGACATTCAGGCGGAAGTGAACCAGACGACCGAATACCTCGTTATCGTCCTGATCGTGCTTATTATCGTCTCGACGGTTCTGGCCACGCTGGTATCGCGCAACATTGCTTCTCCGCTGAAGCTGCTGATCCGTGAAATGAAGAAGGTGGAGATGGGCAATTTCAGCGGTTCGGTTAATGTCGATTCGTTTGACGAAATTAACAGCCTGGTGTCTTCCTTTAACCGGATGGTGCACCGGATGGATGAACTGATCGAGACGATCAAGGTCACGACCGTCAGCGAGAAGAACGCGCAGCTGCAGGCGCTGCAGTCCCAGGTGAATCCGCATTTTTTGTACAACACGCTGGATATGATTTACTGGATGCTGGATGAAAAAGGGAATGAACGTCTGAGCAGGGTCATCCTGTCGTTGTCGCAAATGTTCCGTTACAGCAGCAACTGGGAGGAAGCTTCCCGGACGACGCTGCGGCAGGAGCTGGAACAGATCCGGCATTATCTGACGATCATCGAGAACCGGCTGGAGGACAGGCTTGTGCCGAAGATCGAGGTGGAGCCGCAGTGGATGGATGTCACGCTGCCGAAAATGACGATTCAGCCAATTATTGAAAACGCTGTAAAATACGGTCTGGAGCCGCTGGATCGGCAGGGCATGCTGCTCGTCACGGCGGAGCAGGTCATGGACGATCTGCATGTTGTTGTCCGGGATAACGGGAAGGGAATGAACGAAGACACGTTAATGCGGGTCAGAGGCTTGCTGGAGGGCGGGGACCGCACTTCGCCGAAGGAAGACAGAGGCGGCCCCGTGCTTCGCCGCGGCATCGGCTTGAGCAATGTGCATGAGCGGATCCGAATGATGTTCGGCAGTCCGTACGGTATATACCTGGACAGTCAAGAAGGGGAAGGGACGACGGTAACCATCCGTTTACCGATCCGGCACCAAGGAGGAATGGAAGATGAACATTTTAGTCGTGGACGATGAGCATGTGATCCGTGACGGAATTAAGCGCACCATCCACCGCGCTTATCCGCAGCATTATGTTCACCTGGCGGCGAATCCGGAGGAAGCGGTTCAGCAGCTGCGCAGACACCGGATTGACCTGGTGCTGACCGATATCCTCATGCCGGGAATGACAGGCCTTGAATTGATGCAGCTATGCCAAAGCAGTTATCCGCATATCAAATGGGTGATTATTTCGGCCTATTCCGAGTTTACCTACGCCCAGGAAGCCGTCAAGCTCGGGGCAAAGGACTATATGCTCAAGCCGATCGGGAAAGATCTGCTGCTCTCCATGATATCCGGAATCGCTCAGGAGATGGAGCGGGAGAATGAAATCGTACGCGAAGCGGAACTGCTGAGATCTAACCTGAAGTATTTGCGTGAGGCTGTATTTCAGCGCTGGGCGAGCGGTCTCGATACCGGGCGCCTGGACGTGGCTTCAATTATTGAAAGCTACCCCACATTCCAACTGGTGATGGTTAAGATGGAGAGCGATGCGCCGGTTCATCTGGAGCATTTTATTATCGAAAATGTGCTTGGTGAGCTGATTGAAGGGCATGGCTGCGGATTTGTGACAAGTATGGACGAAACGAGCCTGATCGGTCTCGTCACGCTGGAGGAAGAGGGAGGAATGAAACGTCTGACGGATGAGCTGCGCGCAAACTTGAAACGGTGCGTGAAGGTGCCTTTCCAGATTCAGTCAA
The DNA here is from genome assembly GCF_014192015.1 of Paenibacillus rhizosphaerae. Classification (GTDB taxonomy): domain Bacteria; phylum Bacillota; class Bacilli; order Paenibacillales; family Paenibacillaceae; genus Paenibacillus_AQ; species Paenibacillus_AQ rhizosphaerae. Next base: position 833,696 of record NZ_JACHXJ010000002.1, read on the forward strand.
CGGGACTCATCACAGACATTCACCGGGTACCGGAGGAAGTGCGGCGGATGCGCCAGGAATCGGCGTCGCTGGAGTACGAATACAACAACCCGGGCGGTAACCGTGCGATCGAGGTCGCCGTTCAGTACATCAAAGCGCATTATCACACGGATTTGTCCCTGGAAAAGGTAGCTTCGGTCGTATTCCTGAATCCGGTTTACTTCAGCCAGCTGTTTAAGCAGAAGACGGGAAGCGGCTTCAAGGAATACGTCACCAATCTGCGGATCGAACAAGCCAGCAAGCTGCTGCTGCAAACGCATTTGAAGCTGGCTGATATTTCGGAGAAGGTCGGATATGTGGACGTCAAGCATTTTACCCAGGTGTTCCGCAAAAAAACGGGAAAAACCCCGACGGAGTACCGCCAGGAGCAAACGGCGGATTCCCGTGAGGCGTGTCCCACCTGAATATCCTGCCTTGATCGCGGCGCCGTATATGGACATAAGAAAAACGTCTATCGACGTACCTTCAAAGAAGACAGACCGCGACTAAAAGAAGTTTTTCTTGCGAGATCAGGAAGCAGAAGCTCCGAAACGTATACTTTCTGATCTCTAAAAAAGAGCCCTTGACCTTCCTGCGTTAGGAAGAGCAAGGGCTCTATTGCTGCTTGTCCAGCACCATCAGCCTAGTGAATATCGCGGAACAGCCCGACGACTTTGCCCAGAATACTGACATGGTTCAGACGCAAAGGCTCATAAGCAGGGTTCTCCGGCTGAAGCCGGATATGGTCCTTCTCCTTATAAAACGTCTTCACGGTCGCTTCATCCTCGTCCGTCATGGCAACGACGATGTCCCCGTTATCAGCTGTCTGCTGCTGTCTCACGATGACGTAGTCACCGTTATGAATACCCGCCTCGATCATACTGTCCCCAACGACGGAAAGCATAAACACCTTCTCATCCCCGACATAGTGCTGCGGGAGAGGGAAGTAATCCTCGATGTTCTCCGTTGCCGTGATCGGCACCCCCGCTGTGACCTTACCTACTACGGGAACTCTGGCTATCGTATGCGTGAACAGGTTGCTGCTCTCGGATTCTTCTTGTCCCAACAGTTCAATGGCACGAGGCTTCGTAGGGTCTCTGCGGATCAAGCCTTTCTTCTCCAGTCGGTCCAAATGGCCGTGTACGGTCGAGCTGGAAGCCAACCCTACCGCTTCGCCGATCTCTCTGACGGACGGAGGATAACCCTTGGCGCGGACTTCATTTCTGATAAATTCCAATATCGCTTGCTGCCGGCTAGATATCTTTGACATTCCCCATCAACCCCATTTAGTAACGTTTGGTAAAATTATAACATAGAACTACCGTTCGTACAAACATAAGTTCTAAATGATTTTGCCTTGGAGTACCGGGATTATTGCGGTTTCTAAATGAAGGAATACCGCCTTCAAAAACATAAGAACAATTGTTCGAAAAAAGTATTGAACAAAACAAATGTTCGTGTTATATTGTTCTCATAAAACAAGAACAAACGTTTGGAGGCGTAATATTTATGCTGAAACACACTACATACCAAAGTATTTATAATAACCCATCCGTTAACCCATCCGTGAATGAAGCTATAGCATCCCCTTGGTTGAAGAAAGTCCAGTCCATCGTGCCCGGCCCTGCCTTGATCAAACTGATCCTGGCAGCCCTGATTATTTTGGTCGGATGCACAGGCGTTGTTCGCGTATTTGCGGGTACTTCGGATGATGTTCGCTTAGAGAAGAATGTCATCGTTCAACAAGGTGACACGTTGTGGGGAATCGCTTCTGCTCATAAGCCGGAAGACATGGATATCCGCGCGTATATTATGGCGGTGAAGAAGTATAACGATCTAACCAGCAGCGAAATTCAGGCCGGAGAAGTACTGGCACTTCCCCAATATTAATAGGAAGTTAATGATCAAGAGCTTGGAAAGGTGTGAACCTTGACAAGCTCTTTTTATCATGGCAAAGTTAGGTATGACTTGAATAATGGAGGAGTAGTATATGGATATCGACAGCGTTGTAGAAAGAATCAACGAGCTTGCGCGCAAGCAAAAGGAATCCGGTTTAACCGAAGCGGAGGTCGAAGAACGGGCCAAGCTTCGTGAGAGGTACCTTCAGAACGTACGCAGAAATTTCAGACAGCAGTTGGATTCGATTGAATGGGTGGATGAAGAGAAGAAATAATCCCAGCGGCTGTATTAGACTCATACATTCGATTTAACAGAAAGCTTCCGTGTAAGCGCATCAGGTTTCCTTGATTCGTTCTATTATATAGAATGAACTAAAGAAATAAATGATATAGGCAGTATTGGGCCGTTTTAATAGGAAGTTCAATGCAATACTTTCGTTCAATCTATACAGCCGAAAGCATTTTGAGGAGGTTCGCGAATGGCCCGTTCATGGGAAAGACAGGTAAGAAAAAATTCAGCGCAGCTGAACAAGCAGAGAAAGAAAGAGGGAAAGCCTTCCATCTATAGCCAGGGAGGTCCTTCAGCTGACATTTATAAAGGAAGAAACTATGTGCTTCCCATTACGATGGTCGCTCTGGCCGCGGTTTATTTGCTGCTCGGAATGATCGGTCAGGAGGGTACGGCGGGAAACAGCGGCATGACCTGGATCATTATGGCCATGTACGTGTTCCTCGGCCTGATGATCTTTTTGCGCAGGCCATTCCTGCGCGTGGAGAAAAATGCCGTATCGACGATCAAGTTCAACCGGGATCGGCGCCTGACCGCAGACAATATCGCCAAGATCAAGCTGGCCAAAGGCTCCGTCGTAATTGAGCCGAAGGGCAAAGGCGGCAATTGGGTGTTCACGCGCCTGATCAACCGCTATGACACCGATGCCATGGGGGAACGTCTGGAGCGTTTTGCGCAGACCCACAATATCCCCTTGGAAAAATAAACAAATATTAGAGAAAGCTGATGGAGAGGATGGAAGAGGATGCCGGTACAAGCTGTTTTTTTCGATTTGGACGATACGCTGTTGTGGGATGAGCGCAGCGTGAAGGAATCCTTTGAAGCGGTTTGCGAGACGGCCGCCAAAGCCAAGGGCATTGACGCCAAGGAGCTGGAGGAAGCGGTTCGCAATGAGGCAAGGGAGTTATATCAATCCTACGATACCTTTGCCTTTACCCAAATGATTGGAATCAACCCGTTTGAAGGACTGTGGGCCAACTTCAGCGCAGGCGAACAACCTGAATTCCGCAGACTTGAGGAGCTCGCTCCAGGCTACCGCAAGGAGTCATGGCGGCGCGGGCTGCTGAAGCTTGGGGTTGACGATGAACAGCTGGCCGGAGAATTGGCCGAGCAGTTTGCTGCCGAACGTCGTTCCCGCCCACATGTATATGAAGAAACTTTCCAGGTGCTGGACGAATTGAAAGGAAACAAGAAGCTGCTTCTTCTGACAAATGGCTGTCCTGCGCTTCAGCAGGAGAAGATCGCCGGCGTTCCTGAGCTTGCTCCCTATTTTGACGAGATCGTCATTTCCGGCACATACGGCAAAGGCAAGCCAGACCCGACCCTCTTCGAACATGCGCTCTCTTTGCTTGGACTAACACCGGAACAGACGCTCATGGTGGGGGACAAGCAGACAACCGACATCAAGGGCGGTAACAGCGCCGGACTGACCACGGTATGGATCAACCGGAACGGAAAGGTTAAAGATCCGTCCATCGAGCCAGATTACGAAATCAAGCATCTGTCCGAGCTGCATCGCATCATTGCCGAACGGTCTTAAGTCGGTCTTATACGTTAGCCTGCCAAGAGGGGAATTCCTTCGTCCGGCAGGCTTTTATCATAATTGGTGCGTATACCGGTCAATTTGTTCCATTTTGTTAACAGACGGCATGTTTGGGTGAGGCGATAATTATGTATAATGGTGAAGAATATGGACAAACAGCATACATAGATAGATGTATAGGGAGTGACTACGCTTGAGAAAGTACGGTTTTGTTGCTCTGCTGCTGCTGGCGGTATGGAGTATAGCAGGCTGCGGCAACGGAGGCGGCGGTCATGCCGGCATGGACATGAGCGAGAGTATGATGGATCCGGTGCAGGTGGATCTGATTTGGACGCCGGAGCAAGCCAAAGTTGGGAACCAAGTGACCATTGAGGTGAACGTAACGCAGAAGGATAAACCGGTCGAGAAGGCCGATGAGGTTATGATCGAAATCTCGAAGGAAGGCGACAGCAGCAGCCATGAAAAGGTGGCCGCGCAGAATGCCGGCGGCGGGAAATATACACTCGATAAAACCTTTGAGCAGGCGGGCACTTACAGCATCACCTCACATGTTACGGTAGGACCGCAGCATACGATGCCGACGAAAAAGCTGACTGTGACGGATTGATCAGCATCCGTTTTCGTTTGGCAGGTCGTTATTTAATTGAACGACAAATGACGATAACGACAAGCAACCCCCGTCGCGAAGGCGGGGGTTGCTGCTTATACCGTTATGCCATAAGACTAGGCCTGGAAGCTTGGGTCCTGAACCGGATTGGCGACCCAACCGTTTTCCTCGATAAAGAGGCGTACGGCGATAATTTTACGATTGTCCATCAGCGTAAAGAAGTGGTTTGTATTTTCCGGAACGGAGATGACATCGCCGGCCTCGAGCTCTACATTGAAGTAGCCGATGTCGCCTGCACCCTTGATAACGAAGATGCCTTTGCCGCCTACGATCGCCCGGATTTCGTCTTCGGTGTGGGTATGAACCTCTTCGAATTTATTCAGCAGGTCTTCCAGGTTCGGTGTAGCGTCGGACAAGGTGATGACGTCCCAGATCTTGTAACCGCGGCGGGCAGCCAGATCACGGATCTCCTCATCGTAGGTGTCCAGGATTTGCTTTTTCTGCTCGTCGTTCAGTTGAAAATTGGTTTGAAGCTCCAGAGGCAGCTTGGAAGCATCCCATTTTTCATAAAGAACGTTTTGATTGTTGAGGAACTCACGAACATTATCGTCACCGGTAATCCGTTCGTTCGTATTGCGAATCACGATTTCAGCCATCTCTAAACCCTCTTTTCCACTTGGATTAATTCATATTATAACGAACCCTACTTTTCTTGTCGATTATATATTAAACGATAATCAGGTGCATAACCCTGCCTTAAGGCATTTTCTTGTACTTTTCTAATAAGGGCTATTCTGATAAACTAAGATTTAACGTTTGGCAGGGGGGACATACAGTGAACAGACCTGACTTGAAGGAATTAATGAAAGAACGAATATTGATATTGGACGGTGCCATGGGTACCATGATCCAGCAGGTCGACCTTGGCCCTGAGGATTTTGGTGGAGAAGAGCTGGAAGGCTGTAATGAAATGCTGGTCATTACCCGTCCCGATGTGATCGAACAGATCCACGAGAAGTATCTGGAAGCCGGGGCGGATCTCATAGAGACGAATACGTTCGGCGCTACCTCGGTCGTGTTGTCCGAATACGACATTCCCGAGAAGGCGCGGGAGATTAATCTTCTTGCTGCGGAAATTGCCCGCAGAGCCGCGGATAAATTCAGCACACCGGATAAACCTAGATACGTGATCGGTGCGATCGGTCCGACGACGAAGACGCTGTCGGTTACCGGAGGAGTCACTTTCGAAGAACTTGTGAGCAGCTATGAGGAGCAGGCGGTTGCCCTGATTGAGGGCAAGGTCGACGCGCTTCTGCTCGAAACGAGCCAGGATACGCTGAATGTCAAGGCGGGCAGCATCGGAATCCGGAATGCCTTTACAAGCACCGGCGTCACGCTGCCGATCATGATTTCCGGTACGATCGAACCGATGGGAACGACGTTGGCCGGGCAAAACATTGAAGCGTTCTATATTTCGCTTGAGCACTTGAACCCGATTTCGGTCGGCCTTAACTGTGCGACAGGTCCGGAATTCATGCGCGACCATATCCGTTCGCTCGCCGCAATGGCCAAAACGGCGGTCAGCTGCTATCCGAATGCCGGCCTTCCGGATGAGAACGGGCATTACCATGAGTCTCCGGAGTCGCTGGCCCGGAAGATGGAAGCCTTTGCGGAGCAGGGCTGGCTCAATATGGCCGGCGGCTGCTGCGGCACGACCCCGGATCATATCCGGGCGCTGAACGAGGTCATGAAGGGCTACCAGCCTCGTCAAATGGAAGGGAGCCATCCGCCGGCGCTGTCCGGGATCGATCCCGTGTACATTGAGTCCGACAACCGGCCTTATATGGTGGGAGAGCGGACCAACGTGCTCGGATCGCGGAAATTTAAGCGCCTGATCGTGGAAGGGAAGTACGAGGAGGCATCGGAGATCGCCCGTGCCCAGGTCAAGAACGGAGCGCATGTCATCGACGTATGCGTGCAGGATCCGGACCGGGATGAAGCGGAAGATATTAAGCTGTTCCTGGAACTCGTGGTGAAAAAGGTCAAAGTACCGCTCATGATCGACACCACCGATCCGAAGGTCATCGACCTGGCGCTCAAATATTCCCAGGGCAAGGCGATTATTAACTCCATTAACCTTGAAGACGGTGAAGAAAAATTCGAACATGTGGCTCCGCTCATCCACAAATACGGGGCTGCCGTCGTGGTGGGAACTATCGATGAGAGCGGACAGGCCATTGACCGAAACGACAAGCTGAATGTGGCCAAGCGATCCTACGATCTGCTCGTTCATAAATACGGCATTCCCGCTGAGGACCTGATTTTCGACACACTTGTGTTCCCGGTGGGTACCGGAGATGAGCAGTACATCGGTTCCGCGAAGGAAACGATTGAAGGGATCCGTTTGATCAAGGAAACGATGCCGGAGTGCCATACGATCCTCGGCATCAGCAACGTCTCGTTCGGTTTGCCGGAAGCGGGCCGTGAAGTATTGAACTCCGTCTTCCTGTACGAGTGTACGAAGGCGGGTCTGGATTATGCCATCGTGAATACCGAGAAGCTGGAGCGCTATGCCTCGATTCCTGAAGAGGAGCGGAAGCTGGCCGAAGAGCTGATTTACAACACGAACGACGAGACGCTGGCCGCTTTTGTGGCGGCGTTCCGTAATAAAAAGGTCGAGAAAAAAGAGAAAATATCGAACCTGTCGCTGGAAGAACGGCTGGCTACCTATATCGTCGAAGGTACCAAAGAAGGGCTGATTCCCGACTTGGATGCTGCGCTGCAGAAGTACGGCGCCTTGGAGATCATCAACGGGCCGCTCATGGACGGCATGTCCGAGGTCGGGCGTTTGTTCAACAACAACGAGCTGATTGTGGCGGAGGTGCTGCAGAGCGCCGAGGTCATGAAAGCGTCCGTGTCCTATCTGGAGCCTTTTATGGAAAAGAACGAATCGTCCGTCAAAGGGAAGATGCTGCTGGCGACCGTCAAAGGCGACGTGCATGATATCGGTAAAAATCTGGTTGAGATTATCCTCTCGAACAATGGTTACCAAATCGTCAATTTGGGTATAAAAGTACCACCGGAGACGATCATCGAGGCATACCGGAAGGAGCAGGCCGATTTGATCGGACTATCCGGTCTGCTGGTGAAATCCGCACAGCAAATGGTCGTGACCGCGCAGGACTTGAAAAATGCCGGCGTAAAGGTGCCGATTATGGTTGGCGGAGCGGCATTGACCCGCAGATTCACCAAAACGCGGATTCGGCCGGAGTACGAAGGGATGGTCGTGTACGCGAAGGACGCCATGGACGGGCTTGACCTCGCGAACAAGCTGATGGATCCCGAGCAACGCAGTCTGATGCAGGCTGAAATGGACGCGGAGCTTGAAGCTCTTTTGGCGGAAGCTGAAAAGCCGGTTGAGCTGCCGGAACTGACCCGTGCGGCTAAGTCCAACGTGTCGACGGATGCCCCGGTCTTTAACCCGCCCGATTTGGAGCGGCACATCATCCGCAACTATCCGATCAGCCATATCATCCCATATATGAACATGCAGATGCTGCTTGGTCATCATTTGGGATTGCGCGGACAGGTCGAGCAGCTGCTGGCGAAAGGTGACGAAAAAGCGCTGGATTTGAAAGCGACGGTCGACGAAGTACTGGAACAGGCAAACCGGGACGGCATCATCCAGGCGCATGCGATGTACCGCTTCTTCCCTGCGCAGTCGAGGGGCAACGACATTGTCATCTACGATCCGGAAGATCATGCCAAGGTGCTGCATACGTTTACGTTCCCGCGCCAGAACGTGGCACCGTTCCTCTGCCTCGCCGATTTCCTGAAATCGGTCGACAGCGGCAAGATGGACTATGTCGGCTTCCTGGTCGTCACCGCAGGACAAGGCATTTCGAAGCTATCTTCGGAGTGGAAGGATAAAGGGGACTATCTGAAGTCCCATGTCCTGCAATCGGTGGCGCTTGAGACCGCCGAAGCGCTGGCCGAGCGCGTTCACCATATGATGCGCGATACGTGGGGCTTCCCTGACCCAGCCGATATGACGATGAAGCAGCGTCACGGGGCAAGGTATCAAGGCATCCGCGTTTCCTTCGGATACCCGGCATGCCCGGATCTGGAGGATCAGGAGCCGCTCTTCAAGCTAATGCAGCCGGAGGATATCGGCGTACATCTGACCGAAGGCTTTATGATGGAGCCTGAGGCATCGGTGTCGGCGATGGTGTTTGCCCATCCGGAAGCACGGTATTTTAATGTCGACAAGGTAAAATAATATATTTTCGGTTCATAGCCGAATCGAAGCAAATGTCAGCAAAACCCTCCGATTGTTCGGGGGTTTTTTGCTGGCGCATTCTTGGAAAGAAGGTATGGGCGTTATGGAACTGGAGTTTTTGGGTACCAATGCAGGGGTTCCTTCCCTGCAGCGGAACGTGACATCGATGGCGCTCCGGATGTACGAGGAGCGGCGCAGCTTCTGGATGTTCGATTGCGGCGAAGGCACACAGCATCAAATTCTGCGGTCTTCATTGAAGCTGAGCAAGCTGGAGAAAATTTTCATTACCCACCTGCACGGTGATCATATATTCGGCCTTCCCGGGCTGTTGTCCAGCAGGTCCAACCAGGGGGGCACCACACCATTGCAGCTGTACGGACCGCCGGGGATCAAACAATACATAGACACGTCGCTTTCCCTCAGCCAGTCACGAATCGAGTTTGAGCTTGAGGTGATTGAGCATACGGGGGGAGTTATTTTTGAAGACGGGGAGGTGCGGGTGGAATCCCTTCTGCTGGAGCACCGCATTGACAGCTACGGATACCGGATCATGGAAAAAGACAAGCCCGGCAGTCTGGACTTGAAACGGATGGCCGAGTACGGTTTAAAGCCTGGGCCGATTTACGGCCGTTTGAAGCGCGGGGAGAGCATCGACCTGGGAGACGGCCGGGTGCTGACGCCGGCAGAAGTGCTCGGCGCGCCGAAGAAGGGGCGGGTCGTTACGATCCTGGGCGATACCCGCCCTTGTGCCAACGTTCTGCCGCTGGCCGAACAGGCGGATCTTCTCGTTCATGAGGCCACGTTTCTGCATGAGCTTCATGAGACCGCACACAACTATCATCACAGCACGGCTGTTCAGGCCGCAGAGGCTGCCCGCGACGCAGGGGCCAAGGAACTGATTATTACGCATTTCAGCTCCCGGTATAAGGATATCGAGCATCTGCAGCCGCTTTTGGCGGAAGCCAGGTCTGTATTTCCGAAAACGCTGCTGGCCGAAGAATTGGTGCTGTTTCCCGTGACTCGCCACGAAGAATAGCGAAGACATCGGGCAGGCCGATTATGGAAAAAAGGCTCCGTGCGAGCCTTTTTTCTTTGCTGCGGCGGTTCATTGCCGCTGAAAATCATTATTTTCCGGGAAAGCGCAGGAAATGACACAACTTTGCAAGATTGGACTTCCCGTGATAGGTTTCAGGGGAAGCGATTGACGAAAAAATGGAGATAAACGTCCTTGGCGTCGTGCTTCCGGTTGCCACATTCCTCCGTTTTCTTTTACAATGGAACAAGCTGGGTTACAGGAAGCCTGGAAATCGACCGCCTATGGCGGGAGCCAGGCTTTTCGCAGCCATAAGTTTTACTAGATGAAACGAGGTATGTCCATTGAACACGCTGAGAACTACCCGCGGTCTGCTGATTGACCTGGACGGAACGTTATATCATGGGAAACATATGATACCCGGGGCGGACATTCTGATTCGAACGCTGCAATTGCGGGAAATTCCTTATTTATTTGTGACGAACAATTCTTCGAAAACACCGGAAATGGTGGCTGCCCAATTGAATGAGATGGGGGTTCCCGCCGACAAAGAGAAGGTTTGCACCTCGTCGCTGGCCGCCGCGCGGTATATCGCTGAAGAATCTCCAGGGGCCAGAGTGGCTATGCTAGGGGAAGATGGGCTTCGGCAGGCCTTGATTGAGGAAGGGCTTAAGCTCGTCGACGATGCGCCTGAATTTGTTGTGCAAGGCATCGACCGCGCCTTTACCTACGATAAGCTCGCCCAAGCTGTTCGCTGGATCCGTGAAGGTGCCCGCTCTGTGCTGACCAATCCGGACCTTCTGCTTCCTTCCGATCACGGGCTTGTCCCGGGAGCCGGCTCGCTTGGAGCGGCGATTGAAGCGGCTTCCGGCGTCAAACCGGTGGTTATCGGGAAGCCTTCGAGCCACTTGATGAAATATGCTACGGACCGACTGCGGCTGTCACCGACCGATGCCACTGTGATCGGTGATAATATGCGTACGGACATTGCGGCGGGTGCTGCCGCAGGCTGTCAGACGATTTTGGTCCTGACGGGGCTGACGACGGAGAGCAACTTGCAGATGCATGTCGATGCAGCCGGCATCTCTCCGGACATCATTTGCCGTGATCTGACCGAGCTGACTCAGCTGTTGTGTCCTTGACACCTTTGGGACCGTTTTATATACATTTACACGAACATCCGTGATGGATTTTGAAAGGATAGATGAACAAGATGCCGGAACTGCCGGAAATGGAAAATTACCGAAGATTGCTGTCAGAACTGATTATCAATGCTCCGATTACGAATGTGGTTGTGAACCGGGAAAAATCCATCAATGTTCCCGTCGAAAGTTTCAAGGATGAGCTGCTTGGCACGAGAACGATTTTTGTGGAGCGGCGCGGCAAGCATCTCATTTTCCACCTGAACAACGGCCGCAGGCTCCTGCTGCATCTGATGCTGGGCGGCTTGATGTATTACGGAACCGAAGAGGATCGCCCGAAACGTTCTACCCAGATCGAAATCACGTTTGGGGACCGGACGCTGTATTTTATCGGCCTTCGGCTCGGACATCTTCATCTGCATTCGGCGAAAGAAGTCGATGAGCTGCTCGCACCCCTCGGACCGGAACCGCTGGACCGCCGGATGAGCCCGGAAAAGTTTGCAGGAATATTGCAAGGGCGTCGCGGATCGTTAAAATCGCTGCTGGTCAACCAGCATGTCATTGCCGGCATCGGGAACTGCTATGCGGATGAAATCGCGTATGAGGCTGGTCTGCTGCCTTCGGCGAAGGTTCAGGACTTGACGGAAGCGTCGGTTGCGAGGCTGTATCAAGCCATGCAGAAAGTGCTGCGGGAAGCCCTAGAAGGCGGGGGATATATGGATACTCCGTTTATGGTGGGAGACCAGTTAACCGGCGGCTACGACGACCAGTGCAAAGTGTATGACCGTGAAGGGGAAGCATGCTACCGCTGCGGCGGTACGATCAACAAATCCGAATTGATTGGGCGGAAGGTCTTTTATTGTCCGTCCTGCCAGCATGAGCAGTAACCAGCTGCTTATCGGCTGTCATGTCAGCACGCGCGGCGGTTACGGGAGAGCTGCCCGGCGGGCATGGGAGATCGGAGCGAGATCTTTTCAATATTTTCCGAAAAATCCCCGCAGCATGTCGATCAAAACGCTGGATGCGTCTGCTGCGGCGGACTGCCGTAACTTTTGCCGGGAGCATGGTATGCCAAGCATCGCCCACACCCCGTATCCGATCAACATCGCGATCGGCGAAAGCCGGGGCCGGGACTTGTACGAGCTGACCGTCAAGTCGCTGCAAAACGATCTGATCATCGCCGAAGCTTGCGGCACGGTCGGCATCGTGGTCCACTTCGGACATTTCAAAGGCAGCGATGCATTACAAGGCTACAAAAATATAATACAATGTTTAAACGAGACGCTGTCAGGCTGGCAGGGCAGCGCGAAGATTTTGCTGGAAAATCAGGCCGGCACCCCGGGCTCGATGGGCATCACGCTTGATGAGCTGGTGAACATCAGGCGGCTGAGCGATTACCCGGAGAAAATCGGCTTTTGCCTGGATACTTGCCATGCATACGCATCAGGCGTGTGGGATCCGCGTACGACGGATGTACTCGTTGAGCGGGGCAGAGAGCTCGGATATTGGACGGATCTGGCCGCGGTACACCTGAACGATTCCAAATACCCGCTCGGTTCGGGGAAAGACCGCCATGAGCGGATCGGTCAGGGATATATTGGCGAGGAAGCCTTCCAGGTGCTGCTGTCTTATCCGGAATTCCAAGGCAAGGCGCTCGTGCTGGAGACGGACGCAGGCGAAGACGGCACACACCGCGGCGATATCGCCAAGGTTAAAGGCTGGCCCATCGTTTAAGCGTTTCGGTTTGTTTTTAGGGAAGGAGGGACCTGAGCGTGATCCACCTGTTTTTGGATGACTACCGCCGCTGTCCACAAGGTTTTACCCTCGCTCGCAATGCGGAGGAATGCCTTCTGATGCTGAAGGAGTGCGAGGTTGGCATATTATCGCTTGATTTTGATCTGGGGCCCGGTGAAATGACGGGTAAGGACGTGGTCAAGCATATGATTACGGACGCCTTATTCCCGCAGGAGATTTATTTGCATACGTCGAGTATGTGGGGGAAAAAGGAGATGTATGAGCTGCTCTACCATCATAAGCCGGAGCATGTTCTGCTCCATAACGGTCCTATGCCTCCGGATGTGCTTGAGCGGGTTGCAGGAGGCGATGCACGATGAGGCATCTAAGCGAGCAGGAGCTGCTGAAGGAGCTCTGGACCAAGGGGCAGCCGCTGGCCGTCTTTCTGTATACTCCTTTCTGCGGCACATGTAAAGCGGCCAGACGGATGCTCGAAGTAGCCGAGCACCTGCTGCCGGAAGGCATCGTGGCTGATGCGGACGTGAACATGCTGCCGCAGGTCGTTCAGCAGTATCAGATCCGCAGCGTGCCTGCGCTGCTTGTTACCGACGCAAACCGCAGCGCCAAGCCGTCCATCCGGTACAGCATGGGCTCCGTGGAGGACCTGCTGAGGGAAATTAGGGGAGTGATATCATGATTTCGATGAAGGACGTGACGCTGAGAAGAGAGGACAACCTCATTCTTGATAACGTGTCGCTCGAGATTAAGTCCGGCGAGCACTGGGCGATTCTCGGCAGAAACGGCTCGGGTAAAACAACGATGCTGGAAATGATGACGGGTTATCTTTTTCCCAGCTCGGGTACAATTGAAGTATTGGGCAATGTATACGGCGAGTGCGACGTCCGGGAAGTGCGCAAGGACATCGGCTATATCAGCCCTTCCCTGATCGAAAGGCTGTCACTCAGCGACCCGGTATGGGAAGTGGTGGCGACCGGAGCATACGCTTTTTTGCGTTTTTATCAGGAGATTCCGGCCGATGTGAAAGAGAAGGCATTTCGCTTGCTGGAGGATATGCATTTGGGCGGACATGCGGAGCATCCCTTCGGTACGCTCTCCCAAGGCGAACGGAAAAAGGTGCTGCTGGCACGCTGCTTGATGGCCGAACCAAAGCTGCTGATCATGGACGAGCCGTGCGCGGGCCTGGACTTATATGAGCGGGAAAAGATGCTGGCCGAGGTCGACCGGCTCCGCCAGCGGAACATGACCGTGGTGTACGTTACCCATCATGTGGAAGAGATCGTGCCTCTTTTCACCCATGTGGCGCTGATCCGTGACGGCAAAATCGCCGGTTCCGGTCCAAAGCATGAAGTGCTGACTAACGAAATGATCGAGCGGACCTATGACATTCCCGCCAAACTGGAATGGGATGAAGGACGTCCATGGATTAAAGTGATTTCTGGAGGGTAAACCCATTTGACTGATCATAACTTATTGAATAATGAAAACAGCGAGGAACCGGCAGGTTCCGTCTCAAGATTTATATGCACCGCTAACCATGGCTTCGCTCCTTACGCCCAGGAAGAGCTGCGACGCAAATTCGGCCGCCTGAAAAGCCGCGTACTCGTGTCGGGAGAAGTGTTCCTGTTAACGCTAAATGAAGAAGCCGGACGGGCCGTTGACATGATTGTCAGCAGCCCGCCTATCTTTTTGCGTCACATCCAGCCTGTGCAGCTGGAGCAAAATGCTGAAGATATGGATCAAGCGGTCCGTGAGGTCAGCGCTTTCCTTCGGAACCGGAGGGAGCTTCATGGCGCAGCCGTATCGCTTCAGGTTCGGAAAGCAGACGACAGTCTGTGGCAGGACAGCGCGGGCAAACTGCGCGAAACGCTGGCCGAGATCCTGAGCGATCTAGGGGCGGATTTTGTCGTGCAGGATCCGGAATGGATCATTTCCATTTTTGCTGCCGGAAGCATACTGTATGCCGGAGTTTCGCGGCCCTCCGACAACTTGTCGGACTGGAGCGGCGGAGCAATCCGTTTTCAGCGTGAGGAAGGGCAGATTTCCAGGGCCAAATTCAAGCTGCTGGAAGCTGAGCACAGCTTTGGCATCGATTTCGCCGCTTTTCACAAGGCGCTTGATATCGGTGCGGCGCCTGGAGGCTGGACGTCCTTTTTGCTGGAGCGCGGTTTACAGGTTACAGCCGTGGACCCTGCGGTCATGCATGAGTCGCTGCAGGGGCATCCCGCGCTGCGGATCCTCCGGAAAAATGCCTCAGAAGTACAATTCAAGGATGAGGAATTTGATCTTCTTGTATGTGACATGAGCTGGAGTCCGAAGCAGATGGTGAAGCTCGTGAAGGAGCTGCTGCCAAGCCTGGCTGCGGGAGGAACGGCGGTTGTAACGGTGAAGCTGATGCATAAGAAACCGATGGCGCTGATCGATGATGTCCTCTCCTCGTTTGAGCAGGCTGAGATGCAGGTCCAGAGAGCCAAGCAGCTGTTCCACAACCGGGACGAGATCACGCTTTATATGATTAAATATTAATCTTGTTAAAACGTTGTTCCCAAATACCTGAATTGTCGACGTGTATTGGATTGGAAAATATTTCTTGCGCAATCCGACAATTTATTTTATACTAGTACCAAAATTAACCAAACGATAATATAGGGAAAGCATCCCGGAGTACGACAGTGGTTGAGACCACGTCGTCATCCAGAGGGTGCTTTCCCTTTTTGTCGTTCAGAAAGGTCGTGTATACGATGAGTCATCCTTCCAGGCTGCGTCCCGGACAAAGGATTGGAGGGAGGTATGAAGTAATCGCGAACATTGGTGAAGGGGGCATGAGCCGGGTATACCTGGCGGCAGATTTGAAGCTGCCAGGCAAGCAATGGGCCGTCAAGGAGACGGCGTCGAGGCCCGAGCTGCTTCAGGGCTTGCAGGATGAGGCTGAGCTTCTCATCTCATTGAGCCATCCCCGACTCCCGCGGATTGTCGATTTTTTCGTATCGGATGAAGAAGGGTTCGGTTATTTGGTGATGGACTTCATTCAGGGGGTCACGCTCGAGAAGCATTTTAAGGAGAACCATTACCGGCTCCCGGCCGGAACCATTTTGGGGATCGCAAATCAATTGCTGGAAGTGCTGGAGTATCTGCATGAGCACGAACCCGCAGTCATTTTTCGCGACCTGAAGCCATCCAACATCATGCTTGCCCGCCAGTTGGAAGTCCGGTTGATCGATTTTGGGATCGCCCGAAATTACAAGCAGGATCAATACCAGGACACCGTTAAGCTCGGTACGGTCGGGTTCGCTGCACCGGAGCAGTACGGATTGGGGCAAAGCGACGCAAGGTCGGACTTGTACGGCTTAGGCGCCTTGTTGCTGTATTTGTCCACCGGCGGCAAATGCAGCGAATGGAAGGAAGGAGTACAGGAACTGATCCGCCCCGACGTTCCGAAAGGCATGATCCCTATTATCCGCCGCCTGCTGAGCTTTGAACCCGAAGACAGGTACCAATCGGCCAAGGAGGTACGCTCGGTCCTGGGTTCCATCGGGATGCTGGGTACAGGTCCGGTGGAACTGAAAGGGGGCAGGAAGCGGGGATTTCCGGGAACGCTGGCGATCGCGGTCATGGGGGCGGGGAGCGGCACCGGGACAACCCATACGGCGATTGCAGTCGCGCATTATTTAGCCCGAAGCTACGGCAAAGTGGCCCTTGTCGAGATGAATCTGCAATCGCCGGCGTTCGGCCGGATTCAGAGAATCGCGGCCGGCAGGACAGATAGCGTGCAAACGGGTGAGCGCAAGTTTGAGGTGCAGGGCGTGGATTACTGGCGGCAAACCGGGAGGGCGGACGTGATCACCCTGCTTGGCGGAAGCTATAGCTTTGTGGTGATGGATCTGGGAGCTTATTTCGGCAATGACCGGCTGGAGGAATTTCTGCGTGCGGATATTCCCATTATTGTCGGTTCGGGAGCGGAGTGGAAGCACCAGGATTTAGTCGGGCTGGTCCAGCAATTGGCCAGTCATCCGCAGCATAAATGGTTGTACTTTCTTCCGCTTGCACCGCAGGACGCTGTGCATCGGCTGCGGCGTACGCTGGGCACGTCCCAAGTATTTTCCATCCCGCTTCAGGTGGATCCTTTTGACCAATGCGATGAGATGGACCGGGCATTTGTCCGGATATTCCAAGGGCTGCTGCCAGCCGCGGAGCGCAGACGAAAGTTCAGGTTTGGCTTAAGCTGAACCGTGATCATGAAGGAGGGAGTTATCGGGAAGTATGTCAAAGTTAAGGCAGCGAACGAAACATTTGATTTATGCAGGCTTGACAGGCGCTTCGGCGATGGGACTGCTGTTTGCAGGCTATGCGGTCTGGAACGCGATGGAGCACAACGAGCGGGAGGGGGCGATCAAGCGCCACTACCAGCGGCAAATCGCCGATTTGGAACAGGCGCAGCTCCAGTCGCAGAAGTCGATGGCTTCCGGGTGGACCCTCTCCCGCGATGTTGCTCCCGGAGAGACGATCAAGCAGGGCGATCTGATTCAGATCAAGCTTCCGCTCGAGGCGGCTCCTGGCAACCTGATCGCGAACAAGGACGAAGCTGCCGGAAGGTCTGCCAAGATCGAACTGGGCAAAGGCACGCCTCTAACCGAGGCGATGCTGTATGAAGGACAGCCGACCGCACCGGATTTAAGAAACCGGGAGATGAAGGCGGTCTCGCTGCCCTCGAATCTTAAGCAAGGGGATACGGTGGACGTACGGATCCAGTTTCCTTCCGGTCAGGACTATATCGTGCTGTCCAAGAAAAAGATTGATAAGCTCGCTTCGCCAACGATGTGGATCAAGATGAACGAGCAGGAAATTTTGTCTTTGTCGAGTGCCATGGTGGATGCCTATTTACATGATGCCGCACTATATGCGCTCACTTACGTAGAACCGGAAATGCAGAGCAAGGCGGTTCCGACCTATCCGGTTAATAAAGCCGTGATGAAACTGATTGCTAGCGACCCTAACATCGTAAACAAAGCGGAGCAGACGCTGGCTGAGGCAGTCCGAACAGCTTTGGAGAGCGATCTCGCCAGCCCAGATGCACAGGCTTCAGGGAACGGCTTATTTTCGGCGTCGGAATATTCTTCGGGGTATGGTGAGGCCGCTGGTTCTTCCGCGAGCACGCCAAGCACGTTCCAGCCGGACGGTTCAACCCCGGCCGGGAAATCAGAGGATACATTTACGTTGGATCAACCGCAGCAGAATAAACTGCTGGAACAGGCGGTGAAAGAGAGTGGGGGTTCAACTGAGCAACCGTAGGTACGGGCATCCGCAGCTGTATGTACGCCAAACCATAGATACGTTAACTTTTTTTGAAGAAATCGACAGTCGAGGGGTGATGATGTGAAGACGTGGATCTTTGCCGGAATATGCGACAAGAGTGAGCTTCTGCTCTATGTGTGCATGCTGCTTCGTGCGGCAGGGCAAAAGGTATTGCTGGTGGATGCGACCGAGAAGCGCAAATATCCGCTGTATATCGGACAGCTGGACAAACCGCTGTCGGTGACGGAATTTTCCGGCTTTGATGTCGCTTCGGGTTTTGCGGATGAATTCGAACTGCGGGAACATCTAGCGATAGCCGGGACAGCAATAGAGCAATACGACGTGGTCGTGTTTGATATGGAGCAGCCGGACTTTTGTCCCCGTGATTCCTGGGAAAGCGCCGCCGCGTTGGTATGGGTCAGCGACTATGAGATTTGGACTCTGGAGCGGGGAAGGGGTTGGTTGGAAGACCTGCTAAGTGAGCACCTGGGGAGTAAGACGCTGGAGTTCTATAAGGTGTATGTTCGGGCAGCGGATGAATTTTTTGACGAGGGGTACGCAGAAGGATATTTCGGCAGCCTGCCTGTCCGATGGAAGGAAGCGTCTGTCGCCATCCCGTGGGTCGAGACGGATTATGCCTTGAAGCTGCGGAACGATCATACCCGAAAGGTGCGGATCAGACCCTTAAGCCGAATCTATAAAAAAAATTTATGCCTGCTGATGAGACATCTGACAGATATGGAACTGAAATCAATCCATCGCGCCTTACGAAGCGCGGAAAGGAGCAAAGCATGAGTACAGTAGCATTTTGGAGCCCGTTAGAGGGAGGAAGCGGAAGTTCGGCGCACGCAGCGGCGTCAGCGGCTTGCCTCGGTTTGGAATATCGCCTGCGCGTCCTTCTCGGTCACGGCGGTACGGCGGGGGAACGTGTAGAAGGCGCGTTCCGAAGCAGCAGGCTGGTGCTCGACCATTCCCTCGTGTCGTTTCACGATCACGGTATGGACGCGCTGGAGAGGCTGGCGGTTAACCGGCGTTTAATCAGGGACAATTTCCGGGATTATACAATCCCTGTCCTGCCTGAGCGTCTCGACTTCGTTCAGGGAAACGACCGGCGGGGAGGAACGCTGCCGGGTTATCGCGCGCAATCGGTGCAGTCCATCGTAACGATCGCCAACCAATGCTATGATCTGGTGCTGCTGGATGCCGGATGCGGGATAGGGGCGGCCGAGGATCCGGCGGATGGGACGATGCTGGAGCAGGCGGATTTGATTGTAGTCAGCCTGACGCAGAGCATTCAGGGACTGGAACACTTTTTCAGCGGGAGACACTATCCCGACCAGTTAAAGGATAAGCCGGTTATCCTTGTCCTTGGGCGCTACGATAAAGAATCCCACTGCACGCTTCACAACATCAAACGTAGATTCGGGTATAAGGGTATTCTTCACGGTGTGCCTTACAATACGGATTTCATGGATGCATGGAACATGCATGGCGTGATGAACTATATGCAGCGCAGCCGCAGTCTAAACGAGCGGCATCCCTCGGCGCAATTCTACGGCAGCATAAGACAGCTAGCCAAAGACCTGATGAATATGCTCGAAATACCCGCTTTGAAGATGGTGGGAAGGGGAGCTTGAATGTTTTCCGGTCCGCTGTTCAATATTTTGTTCATGGCAATCATTCTATTATTTGCAGCTCTTTTCATTCACTTAAGGTGGCTTGACCTGCGCAAACAGCCCCCTGTATCCGGGACAGCCGGTGTTGAATTTACGATCGAAGCAATGACATCCTTCGTCAAACAGACCCTTCATGAGCTGACCCACAATCAACTAACCGACCTGGGCTTGCATGAAGAAGAATACAAGCGCAGGCTGAATCAGCGCAGCGAGCTGCGCAAAGCGCTTAAGAACTGCATATCCGGAGACGTTCATGAAAAGCAATACGTGAAGCAGTTTATGGCCGATTTGCTGGTCAAAAGTTATGGCTTGACGGAGGGCAACATAGACCAGGCGATTCCGTTTGCGGACCCGCGGCTTTTGACCGTACAGGATCAATTCGAAATCATCTTTTATTTATACAAGCTGCAGTATGGTCAGGACGCCCTGTCGATGATGCTCGAACTGCATGGTCTAGCCGACCTGCGCGTGCTTCCTGGTTATGGAGATGAGCCGGTTTACGCTGTAACCGCCAGCGATGTGGAACAAATGTATGCCAACGAATCCCGAAGCCTGACGTTTTTGGAGAAACTGGAGATTGTCGTGCAGCGTATTTACCAGCAGTTTAAAGGGTTTTCGGTCATCGATGAGCTCAGGGATCAGCGGATTGACGGCGTCAGCGGCGGAGTGAGCGGCATTTTAGCTGACGAGTCATTCGCGGCCTCCTACGGTCTGGACCAGCTTTGGATGCTGCAAGCTTCGGATGAGCCGGATCGTAAGGCCAAGATGACCGAAAGCGTATGGATATTTTTCAGGGGCAAATCGATTCATATGGCGTGCCTTTCCTTCGGGACAGAGCTTGAACTGAAGCGTGTCTGCCAGAACATATATAAATATAATCACCCCGGCCAGCTGTCGGAAGCAAACGGCTACAAAGTAAACGAAATGAAAGACGGATCGCGCGTCGTGGTGGTTAGGCCGCCGTTTTCGGAGTCATGGGCCTTTTTCGTCCGCAAGTTTGACATCCGCAGTGCGACGCTGGATCAGCTGGTTACCGGGGACAACGCACAGCTTCCGATCCAAATGCTGCGCTATCTCATGAAGGGGAGCCGAATTACGGCCATCACCGGAGCCCAGGGCTCGGGTAAGACGACGCTGCTGATGGCGATGATTGAACATATCTATCCGACGTATACGCTGCGGGTGCAGGAAATGGCGTTCGAGCTCCACCTTCGGAAGATCTACAGCCGCAGGAACATTTTATCGTTCCGGGAGACGGAGCGCATAACCGGTCAGGAAGGACTAGACCTTCAAAAAAAGACGGACGGCACGGTCAATATTTTGGGCGAGGTGGCCAGCGACGGGGTCTCCTCCTGGATGATCCAAATGTCCCAGGTCGCCAGCTTGTTTACCGTATTTACGCATCACGCCAAGACGTTCCGCGATTTAATCTTCTCCCTGCGAAATTCCCTACTGAAGAGCGGCGTGTTTCACCATGAAGCTGTTGCTGAACAGCAGGTGGTTCAAGTCATCAACTTTGACATTCATTTGAAACGGGATGCTGCCGGCAAACGGTACATTGAACGGATTACCGAATGCGTTCCCAGGGAGGAGAAGCCGCTGGGCATGATTGATGGTGGAACCAAAGGGAGCGTCAAGCGGATGCTTGGCCAGTTCA
The DNA here is from genome assembly GCF_014192015.1 of Paenibacillus rhizosphaerae. Taxonomy (GTDB): domain Bacteria; phylum Bacillota; class Bacilli; order Paenibacillales; family Paenibacillaceae; genus Paenibacillus_AQ; species Paenibacillus_AQ rhizosphaerae. The sequence continues at coordinate 854,882 of NZ_JACHXJ010000002.1, forward strand.
TGGAACTGCAGGCGGAATATTACCGCCGCGTTCATGACCACAGCTCCTTTTCCTCCCGGAACATCATCGAATTTCGCGATGGAGGATACGTGGCCGCAGTGCCCATTTCGGAGAGGAACTTCAAGGAAATGGCCGAGCAGATGAGTGTGGAGGATGCACTCATGTTCAAGGAATTTGCTCAGACGAATTGGGGGACTGGATATGGGGGTTAAGCGGCTGCTGTTCCTGATCCTGATTATCTCTCTGGCGTTGTTTGCGGTGTTCTATGCCGTCATGAGGTGGCTGAATAACAGGTCGCAGCGAAACCGGCTGGAGCCGCTGAGTGAACCTGGGCCTGGGGGGCTAAAAGATGAATTTATGCTGCGCAAACGATGGCAGCAGTTTCTTCAAACCGCTTATGTCGTAAGTTGTTCTGTTCCGCTTCTCTCGGCTTATGTCCGAAAAATAAGAAAACGGATAAGCGGCGTCCACGCGTATGAGGAATTTTATCTTCGTCATGAGGTTATGAAGGTTGCGCTTTTCATACTGGGAACGCTGGGGATCTCGATTGCGGTGCTGTTTTTGCTGAACCCCAGCTTAAGCTTCCTTCTGCTGGTTCTGCTTACTGCGGTGGTGATCAACAGCCTGTTGATCGACACGGTGGTTAACCGGTTGGAGAGGCGGCTGCTCGACCAAATGCTCGATGTGTTATCGGACATCCGCCATCGGTATCACCAGCATGGGATGGTGGATGAAGCGCTTCAGGAGGCGGCGGAATCGGCAGATGACGTAGCAGGCCTTCATACCCGGAAAATTGCCGAAGCGCTGATCAGCAACAACCCTTCCGAAGAATTGGAAAAGTACTATGAAGCTGCACCTAATCGTTTTCTAAAAGCTTTTGCCGGCATTTCATTCATGATCATGGAGTTTGGCGACAAGGTAAAGGAGCAGGGCTCCATCTATTTGCAGGGACTTAGCGGGCTGACGAAGGAAATCCATCTGGAAATTTTGCGGCGAAGCAAGCTCGATTATTTATTAAAAGGCCTCAACGTGATCGCGCTTGTTCCTCTGTTTTTTACGAAGCCGATCGAGCGTTGGGCCAGAAGCAGCTTTCCGGCGATGGATGAGTTTTATATGAGCAAGCTGGGGTATGCGGCCAAAATTCTCATTTATATCGTGATCATCCTGTCGTTTGTTTTGCTGCAAAAGCTTCAGCAGAATGATGAAACTACATACCGGGCGGGCAGAAACAGCCGTTCATGGGAGGAAGTAATCTTCCGTATTCCGTTATTCCGGATGGTGGCCGCATGGGCCGCCCCCCACCCGGGAACCGCTGCCTATTCCAAAGTAGTCCGTTTGATGAAGGAAACCGGTACGGAGCTGACTTATGAATGGTTTTACATCCGGCGGGTCGTCTACAGTCTGATTGCGATTACGGTTACGCTGACGATGACATTGTACCTGCATCAGATGTCCAGGCATCACATTCTTCACGATCCGGTGATTCAGGACAGCTTCTTCGGGCAGACAACTATCGCCCAGCAGGAGGAAGGCAAACGTCTCAACAGCCGCGACCGGGAGGTTATGAGAAGGGTGAACATGTCACCGGATGCGACATATGCGGAGATTGCCGCACAGCTGCAGCAGACGGAAAGCAAAGGTCTCGGCAAAGACCAGCTGGTGGACTCGGCCAACCGGATCCTGGGCAAGCTTCAGGCTTATCACAACGAATATTTTAAATGGTGGGAGCTGCTGATGTGCCTCTTCGCTGGCATGTTTGGTTACGAATGGCCTTTCTTGCTGCTTCTGTTCCAGAGGAAGCTCCGCTATATGGACATGCGGCATGAAGTCTATCAGTACCATACCGTCATTTCGATGCTAAGGGAGATGGACCGGATCTCGGTGGAGGAAATTTTGGAGTGGATGGACCGTTTTGCCGTCATCTTCAAAATTCCGATTCAAAAGTGCCTCGTCCATTATGACCACGGAGCGGAAATGGCTCTCCAGCAATTGAAGGAGGAAGTGCGGTTCGCCGAGTTTCAAAGAATCGTGGACAAGCTGCTGCTTTCCGTGGAGAAAATACCGATCAGCCAGGCCTTCGACGACTTGGAAGGTGAGATGTCCTTTTACTTTGAACAGCGAAAACAAGATTATGAACGAATCATTGATACCAAAGCGGGTCTTGGCAGGCTGATCGGCTTTGCGCCTATGTACTCCTTAATTTTCATCTATTTGGTCATCCCGCTGATTGCCATGAGCTTCATGCAGATGAACATCTATTATGAGCAAATCCAAAAAATATAAGGAGATGTAAACCTATGAACAACGCGTCCAGTGCATTAAAAGTAGCCGCAGGCATTTTTCTGACGATCGCCCTCATTACGATTGTCGTCATTCTGTTTATATCGGCGCAGGAAGCCACAAAAACCGCGCAGAACAATTTTTCGGACATCCAGACCGAGCTGTCCCAGGCTTCGTTTACGGTCTATGACGGAACGAGCATCAGCGGTTCCCAGGTGACGAATGCACTGCGAAAGTTCAAGGATAAGGACCAGTTCGGCATTCTGGTGAAAACGGGCAAAAACAGGCAGGGCCAGTGGTACGGTAATCAGCTCAACATCAGCGCCGATATAGCGAGTGACAATTACGGTTCGGTGATCAATACGGCGCAGCGTGTAGGAAACTTGACGGAAACCGCCAACGAGTCCAGCAACGAGTATGTCAATCCGAGCGGAAAGTTTAAGGCAAGCATCGTGAAGGACAGCTCCAATGTGGTACGGGGACTAATATTTGAACAATAGGCAAGGCCGGTGGAGGAGAAGCTTATATCATGAATCAGCATGCAGAAAGCATGATTTCCGTCAGCATAGCCTTCATTTTGTTCATCAGCGCTTGCATCTTCGCTCTTGGCCTGACAGGAGAACTAAACCGAGCCGTGAAGGAAGCAGGGCATGTCGCCCAAGGACAGCTGAGGAGCGTACAGCCCGCTTTGGAATCATCGCATCAGGATTGGGTGAGCGGCTCTCAAGTGGTGTTCAGCATGATGGGGCTTAACGATCCGGATGTCCGGATTTCGGTAGACGGTGCAAATGTAACAGGAGGTCCATGGGAAGATGGGTTTGATTTCTCTATGATCGATACCGGCGCGGTGTATTCCATCGTATATGAGTGGAGCGTCTCGGGCGAACTGATCGGCATCAACTTCGCGAAATCGGATAGTAAGGAGCAAACCAGCCATGAGTAACGCGATCTCGAAGTTTGCGGCCGTACTGCTGACCGTGGTCGTCATGTATATTTATCCGGCGGCGGAAGCTTCGCAGCGGCAGGACGACCTGTCCCGCATCGTCGTCTATAATGCGGTGACGCAGTTCGTGGATGCCGTAAGGAACAAGGGCTATATCAGTCCGGTGATGTATCGGCAATTTCTTAAAGAAATGCAGGCGACGGGAAACGAGTTCGACGTTCAGATGGAACATCTTCACAAGAAATATCATCCGGAATATACCGATGCGGCGAACCCGGGTACGTTTCAAAACACGTTCAGCACTGTTTATGAGGGGAGTTATACCTCTGATATTATGGATCGTATATTTCCGGAAAACGCTCTTCCTAATGACGACGTATCCCGGATCTATAAGCTTACGGCCGGCGACTTTTTTAAAGTAACGGTCAAAAACGTGAATAGGACGCCGGGAACGGTTATGCTCGATTTCATTACAGGGGCTTTGACAGGAGAGACCGCAGTGATCGCTTTTCTGTATGGAGGCATGGTAATCAATGAAGATTACTGATTTTTGCCTCGTATTCGTCGTCATATTCTTTCCGGTCTTTTTGATCGTCGGTTACCATGTTCAGGATCAGCGGAATGTTCATTTTACCGAGCTGAAGTACGCTGCAGCCTTGAGAACAGCCGTGCAAGACGCGGGGAGCATGCTGAACGTCAATGAGCGGCAGGAGTTTGAGTCGGGCTACGGTTCGGCGAAATTTTTCAAAGCAGATAAGGAGCTGGCCCTCGAAACGTTATACCGTACTCTGTACGCCAATTTGGGAATCGAAGACGATGCAGCTGCTCAGCAGGCGCTGAACAGTTACATTCCGGCCATTGTTGTGGTCGACTATGACGGATACTGGGTGTATTCGGAGGAGGAATATAAGGGGGCGGACGGCGTGGCGCTCGCCAAGCATCTCTGGCATCCGAAAAAGCCGTACAGTTACAGCGATCGGGCAGGCAATCTGATCCATTTTACACTCGATAATGTCGTGGAGGCTTATCATGCCGGCACGGGAACATGGGTCAGGGGGCTCCAAAGGGAAATTGGACCGACTTCGACCATTCCATTAATGCAAGATGGGGAAAAGTATGAGCAGGTAAGAAAAACGACCATCGTACAGGCGATTGAGGACGACCTCGCCAACGTCATTAATAGGCATAATGAAATAGCTGCCCGAAACGGAGTATCGTACGTATTTACGCTTCCGCTCATTTCGCGGGAGGAGTGGAATAACTCGATCGATGATATCGGCATTATCGCGTTTATCCAAGGCATCCCTATCGGCGAGCAAGCTCTGAATAATTACGCCTTGGGCAGCGGAAGATTGGTCAAGTCTACCGTTATCAAGGCGGGGGTAGACCGTCGAACAGGTATCCGTTATTATTCCAGGGGTGACTGTACCGATGATTTGGACATTGTGGAGACTTTCACGAGCGCCAAAGAAGCGGCTGCAAACGGCTACTTCGAGAAATCATGCTCGCGTGCAATCGAGCCGTAATGATTTCGTCAATAAGAAACGTGGATTTCGTGGATTTCTGTTTTACGGCCGGCTCCTTCTTATGATAAAATGATGACTTGAATGTCATTTCAATGACTGGATACTAAAATTGAATTTTTATCATAGATAGGAGCGCAAAAAGCAGCTATGAGCTTATTGACAGTCGAAAACGTCTCCCACAATTTCGGGGAACGCACGTTGTTTAAAAACGTATCCTTCCGCCTCCTGGCCGGCGAGCATGTAGGTTTAGTCGGTGCCAACGGTGTCGGAAAGTCAACCTTGATGAATATTTTGACGGGACAGCTGCTGAAGGACAGCGGCAAGGTGGAATGGACGCCGAAGGTCCGCTATGGCTATTTGGACCAGCACACGAAGCTGACGCCGGGCAAAACGATCCGCGATGTGCTTAAGGATGCCTTCCTGCCGCTGCTGGAACTGGAAAAAGAGATGATGGAGATCACCGAGAAGATGGCCGATGCGTCTCCCGAGGAGCTGGAGCTGCTGCTCGAGCAGATGGGCGATATTCAGGAACAGCTGGATATCGGCGATTTCTACATGCTTGACGTCAAAGTGGAAGAGATGGCCAACGGTCTTGGCCTCAATGCCATCGGGCTGGACCGGGACGTGGCCGCCCTCAGCGGTGGTCAGCGTACCAAGGTGCTGCTGGCCAAGCTCCTGCTTGAGAAGCCGAACGTTCTTCTTCTCGACGAGCCTACCAACTATTTGGACGTGGAGCATATCGAGTGGCTGACCCAGTATCTGAAAGATTATCCGCATGCCTTTATCTTGATCTCCCATGATACGGAATTTATGAACCCGGTCGTCGATGTGATTTACCATCTGGAATTCGCTAAACTGACCCGGTATTCGGCCAATTACGAGAAGTTTTTGGAGATGGCGGATATTTCGAAGAATCAGCATATCGACGCCTATGAGAAGCAGCAGGAGTTTATCAAAAAGCAGGAAGACTTTATCCAGCGGAATAAGGCGCGTTATTCGACCTCCGGCCGGGCGAAGAGCCGGGAAAAGCAGCTGGAGCGCATCGAGCGGATCGATCGTCCGGAAGAAGCGGCCAAGCCGGTGTTTAACTTTAAAGAAGCACGGGCCAGCGGCAAGACGGTGTTTGAAGGAATCGACTTCGAGATCGGTTATAGCCACGCCCTGCTGCCCAAAATGAGCATGACGATCGAACGCGGGGAGAAGATCGCTATCGTCGGCTGCAACGGCGTCGGCAAATCGACGCTCCTGAAGACCATTATGGGTAAAATCCCGCCGATCAGCGGCAAAACGTACCTCGGCGATTTCCTGTATCCTGCCTACTTTGAGCAGGAGGTTCGCCCCGGCAATATCACGCCGATTGACGACGTATGGAATGAGTTCTCGTCTTTGAACCAGCACGAAGTGCGTGCGCACTTGGCCCGCTGCGGTCTGAAGAACGAGCACATTACGCGTCCGCTTAATATGCTCAGTGGTGGTGAGCAAGCAAAGGTGCGGCTGTGTAAGCTGATGATGCGCGAAGCGAACTGGATCTTGTTTGACGAGCCGACAAACCACCTCGATGTCGTGGCCAAAGCCGAGCTGAAGCGCGCCCTTCAGGAGTTTAAAGGGACGGTGCTGCTCGTTTCCCACGAACCGGATTTTTACGAGGATTGGGTCACCAAAATTTGGAACGTGGAAGAGTGGTCCGCTCAGCGGGCGTAACCGCCTTGTAAATATTGGGCACTCGAAGCGTAACAATAACCAAAAACATAGGATAGCCGCTTTCCTTCGGGATTGCGGCTTTTTATGAAAGGAACGATGAGCGATGCAACATACAGGAGACCGTTACTCCCGGCAAGAGCGGTTTGCCCCCCTGGGCAGGGAAGGCCAGCAGAGGCTGGCGGGCAGCCACGTCCTGATTATCGGCGCGGGGGCGCTCGGCACTTCGATCGCCGAGACGCTGGCACGTTCCGGAGTGGGGCATCTCACGATCGCCGATAGGGACTATGTGGAATGGAGCAATCTCCAGCGGCAGCAGCTGTTTTCTGAGGAAGACGCCCGGCAGCGGCTGCCGAAGGCGGTAGCGGCCAAGCAGCGCTTGGAGGCGATTAATTCGGAAATTGTCATCGACAGCCACATTGTGGACGTGCGCGTCGATGAGCTGGAGGAGCTGGTCCGCGGAGTCGACCTGATCATGGACGGTACCGATAATTTCGATACCCGCCTTCTGATCAACGATCTCGCCCACAAGCATGACCTTCCCTGGATATATGGTGGCTGCGTCGGCAGCTATGGGATCACCTACACCATTGTTCCCGGCAAGACGCCCTGCCTAAACTGCCTGCTGGGCACGGTTCCGCTCGGTGGAGACACCTGTGATACAGCCGGCATTATTCCGCAGGCCGTGCAGATGGTTACGGCCCACCAGACCACGGAGGCCATGAAGCTATTAAGCGGGCATGCCGAGGCGCTGTCGAACAAACTGGTCTCCTTTGACCTGTGGCGCAATGAGTGGATCACGATCGGTGTAGACCATGCGAAAATGGAGGACTGCCCGACCTGCGGACATCGGCGGACTTACCCCTACCTTTCGGCGTCGAATCTGGAGAAAACCGACGTGCTCTGCGGGCGCGATACCGTCCAAATCCGTCCCGGAAGCAAGCGGTCCCTCGATTTGGCGGAAACGGCCGACCGGCTGGCCAAGCTCGGGGAGGGCATCGTCGACGCCAATCCTTTTCTGGTCTCGTTTCAATTGGAATCCAAGCGGATGGTCATCTTTGCTGACGGGAGAGTGCTTGTGCACGGCACCAAGGATATTCCCGAGGCCAGGTCGTTGTACCATCGGTATTTTGGGTAAAAGGTATCATTTTCAAATTCAGACCATTCCGTACTGCGGAATGGTTTTTCATTTTGTGGTCACCCTAATGGGAAACAGTCGGCGTGCTCGCCGGAGCAAGCGGTACTGACCGCACGTCATCAATACTAAAAAAGTCGGTGGGCTGACATGCACGAAAGCATCCTGGCTATAGGAATGGCGAGGGACAGTGACGTCGTTGACGCTCTGCTGGAAGAACGTTTCGAAATATATATTGCCGGGGACGAAGAAGAAGCTGCTCAATTCGCTCGCAGCCATCCGGTCGACCTGCTGCTTATGGATTTGACCGATTCCTCTGTGCCTTTAACCCGGCTCATTCGCACCGTCCAGCGGGAGCAGAAGGGCCGGCGGTTCCCTGCCGTCGTTCTGACGCCGGCCGATATGGACGTGCCTGCTGCTAGGCTTTTCCGTGCTGGCGCAAACGACGTGCTGAAAATGCCTGCCGATACCGAGGAACTGCTGGCCCGAATCCACAATTTGCTGTCGCTGTTCGGGCTGATCGAGGAGCAGTACGGACAGACGGTCACGATTGCCGACCTGGACATCGACCCCAAGAGCCGGACGGTAACGCGCGGCGGAACGCCTATTGAACTGACCGCCAAAGAATATGACCTGCTGCTGTATCTGGCCAGGCACGTCAATCAAGTGTGCAGCCGTGAGGACATCTTGAAGTATGTATGGGAATTCGAATTTCATATGGTGACCAATGTCGTGGATGTATATATTCGGCATTTGAGGAAAAAGGTTGACCGTGGATTTAAGCCAAAACTGATTCACACCGTACGCGGAGTGGGTTATATAATAAAAGAAGGCCAATAGTCCTACAGGACTACCAGCCTTCCAGGTGATTGCTTTTATAACCTACAGCACGCGGCGTGCTTTCAGGTATGTTTTCTTCCAGTTGCCGGAGTTCAGATTGGAGAGCGTTACGCCGGGAGAACCGTACGTGTGCAGAATTTTACCGTTGCCGGCATACACTGCCACGTGAGTTACGTTATGGCCATTGGCTCTGCTGCCGCTGGAGAAGAACACAAGATCTCCGGGCTTCAGGTTTGCTTTCGATACGGCTTTTCCGACTTTGGATTGCGCTGCGGATGTACGCGGCAAGTTTACGCCGTACTTTTTAAAAATATGTTTCATAAAAGAAGAGCAGTCAAAATTTCTTGTTGTGCTGGTCGAAGCGCCGAACTTGTAAGGAGTACCCATATATTGTTTTCCGTAATTTACGACTTTTTGTCCAGTCGTTGTCGATGTCGTTGCAACTTGAGTATCAGCGGCAGAGGCTTCCGTTACCTGTGCGCTCGTTGCGATCATTCCACCAAAACCTATAGATGCACATAACCCTACGGTTACTACTTTTTGGATCAGTTGTTTGTTCATGTTGTATTACCTCCAAATTTCGTTTTCTCTCAAGCTCGTCTCCGAGTATAACAGCTTTGTAACACCCTAAATTCTGGATGAGGTGTAACAAAACGTTGAGGCTGTAAGAGAAATGGGCTTTTATTAAAAAACGATTAAAAGTTACAAAAAATTAAGAAATACATATTCTCATCCTTTAAGAAAATTAAAAAACCCTTGATATATCAAGGGTTTTCATTGTTTTTTGTAATATTTCATTTCGGTTACAAAATTGTTGTCAAACAAAAGAAACGGCTCTTAATCATTGCTTTGGATGACCAGCAGGAGTCCGCCTTCCACGGAAATTGTGCCTTGGGAACCGGTTAATTGGTTGCTGATGCCGAGGGATTCACCTATTTTAAGCGTAGCGTTATCCAGGGGGTACTGAAATCCTGTTAACGTAATTCCGGTCACTTCGGGGGTCATGGGCAGCAGGGAAACATACTTGTACCCTCTGTCCTGCACCTCGATGGAGGAGCCGGTGAGTGTCATATAATTGTTGCGGTCCAGCAGGGCGCAGGAGATGTGGTGCTGCAATACCCGGTTCATCATCTGAATATTGGATAACGTGTGATCGAGTCTTGAACCTGTCACCCCCATCAGCAGTATGAAATCCGGCTGTTCTTTGATGGCCAGGTCCAGAGCTAGCTCGGTATCGGTCAAATCCTTGTCGATGGGATCGCAATCGATGAGCTGCTTGCTGACGCTTCTAACCTTCTGCAGATCGTCCGGAGATATAGAGTCAAAATCGCCTACCGCCAGGTCAGGCTTATATTTGTTTTCTATTAGAAATAACGCTCCCCGGTCGGCACCGATCAAAAAGTCGGAAGGCCTGATTTCTTTCAAGTATTGCTTGTACAGATCGCCTCCGGAAAAGATCAATACCCGTTTCTGTTCCATCCTATTTACCTCCGATTGTCGCATTGACGGCTCTTGGCAAGCCCTTTAAATCGCTTTTTACCGAACGGGCTTGGAAGTTATTCTAGTATAAATCAGAATAGATGGTTGCACAATTCGGCCGGCAGCGGCTACAATGGATGACAGCATATGTTAGGGAGAGGTCAGAAAGAAAGTGGACATGCACGTTTTTGAACTGTTCAGCATAATCGGCACCATCGCTTTCGCCATGTCCGGTGCGCTCGTAGCCATGGAGGAAGAGTACGACATTTTGGGAATCTTGGTTCTCGGCCTGGTGACCGCCTTCGGGGGTGGGGTCATCCGCAATGTGCTGATCGGCGTGCCGGTGACGACACTCTGGAGCCAGGGACTGCTGATTAAATTGGCGATTGTGGCAGTGATCGTCGCTTTCCTGCTGCCTGTAAACTGGATCAGGCACTGGAAGAGAGCGGAGGCGCTGCTGGATGCGGTGGGGTTATCAGCCTTCGCCATCCAAGGCGCATTGTATGCGACCAATATGCATCATCCGCTCAGCGCGGTCGTTGTTGCCGCCGTGTTAACGGGCAGTGGGGGAGGAATGATCCGGGATCTGCTCGCCGGAAGGAAGCCGCTTGTGCTTCGCGACGAAATTTACGCCGTGTGGGCGATGCTGGCCGGGGTAGCCATCGGACTGCATTGGATCCAGACTACACTGGAAGTGATCGTTCTGTTTGCGGCTGTGGTAGTGTTCCGGATGCTGTCCGTTTTCTATCAATGGAAGCTCCCGCGGCGTTCGCTGCAGCCATCTGCGATTCAGCCGGTCATTGGCGACAAGCGGCACAAGGGATCAGCATAAAAGCTAGGAGGACTAGACATACATGATTTCCGTTTTATTTGTTTGTTTGGGCAACATTTGCCGCTCACCGATGGCTGAGGCGATCATGCGGCATAAAGTGGGCGAGGCCGGCTTGGAAGGAAAGATCAGCGTGGATTCCGCCGGCACGGGAGATTGGCACATCGGTAAGATTCCGCATGAAGGAACCCGGAGGATGCTGGATCAGTTCAAGATCAGTTATGCGGGGATGAAGGCGAGACAGGTCGCGAGCAGCGATTTCGAAACCTTCGACTACATCGTCTGCATGGATGACAGCAACGCGGCGAACCTGCGCAAGCTTCCGGGGGGTGAACAGGCGGCCATCCTGAAGTTTATGGACCTGCTGCCGGATCATGAGCTTCGCGAAGTGCCGGACCCGTATTATACGGGGAATTTCGAGCAGGTTTACGAATTGATGGACGCGGGCTGCCAGGTACTTTTGGACAAAATATGCCAAGAAAAGCTATAATAGAAAAGACACGCCCGAACAAGGCAATGATCAAGAAGGAAAGCGGCAGGCGCACTGCCGTTTTTTCAGGCTGGAATTGAAAGCGTAACCACTTGCGGGGATAAAAAAGGTGAACGTCGGCTGAGATGTGGCTGCTGCATTAGCATTCATACCGGAACATGTTCACCTTTGTGCTGTTCAATAGGGGGAAACGGGGTCAGGCGCGAAAAAAATAAAGCAGCGCATCCGGCAGCTCTTTTTGCCAGAAGCCCCAAATATGCTTGCCGTCTTTCTCGGTATACTGAACGGTTGCGCCGCGGTCCAACAGCAGTTCTTTCATGCTTCGGTTGATCTCGACGAAGTTGTAGACCCCAAGGTCGCTCTCGAAATGGGTTTCCTGGAGGCCGACGATCATGTAGACATCGAGCCAGGACAAGTCGTCGTTATCGGCTACGATTTCCTGGGTGTCCGTATAGTACGCGCCGGACAAGCTGATGATCCGGTGGAACAGTTCCGGATAGTTCATGGCCAAGTGGAGCGATACGCATCCCCCCAGCGAGTCACCGGCCAGCACGCGCTGCTCGGGGTCCTGGCGCACCGGATATTTTTGCTCGATGAAGGGAATAATTTCTTCGGCAAAGCAACGGGTGTAAGCCTCGAACCGGCTGCCGAACGGCGCATATTCTTCGGTTCGCACGGCGGTGTCGACCTCGACGCCCACGACGATGAAGGGTTCGGCGAGATCGTCCAGGATCAGCTGATTGGCGATGGTGGCGATCCGGCCGAAATTAAAAAATTCCTCGCCATCCTGGCAGTAGATGACCGGATAGCTGACGACCTCGTGGTAACCGGGCGGAAGATATACGCGCAGGTTGCGGCTTTCATTTAAAAAGCGGCTCTCCAGTTGTTCCTTGTGAATGGTTCGTTTCAAGTATTTTGAATCCGTCATTCATGATCACCTTTCGTGCGGTTAATTTTTGCAATCGGGAAAACAATAAGTTACTATAACCCATGTTTGCCGATTTTGTACCTGTTTCAGTCAAAGCATTCTGTCTGTTATACAAAATAGATTAACCTGTTATACATACAAAGCGCAAATATTTTGAAATTTAATCCGCAATAGCTTTGACGAATTGAATAAAACAGGTGTATAATAATTCTATAACAGCGGAACTTGATATTCAAATTTTTTTGTTGAGGTGAAGAGAATGAGCAAGGTTCCTTATGAAGTGTACACCGAGGAAGTCGAAGCGCTTTCCGTGCTTTCTCCGGACGGTGAAATTGTTAATGAAGCGAAAATGCCTAAACTTACTGATGATCAGTTAAAAGAAATTATGTACCGTATGGTATTTACACGTACTTGGGATGACCGTGCCGTTAACCTTGGGCGTCAGGGCCGTCTCGGCTTCTACGCACCGGTTTCCGGTCAGGAAGCTACAATGGTCGGCAGTGAATTCGCGCTGGAGAAAGATGATTTTATCTGCCCGGGCTACCGCGACATGCCGCAGATCGTATGGCACGGACTTCCGCTTTACCAAGCATTCCTGTACTCCCGCGGACATCAAGAAGGCGGCCGCATTCCTGAGGGCGTTAACGTTTTGATGCCTCAAATTATTATCGGTGCGCAAATTTTGCACGCGATGGGTATTGCCATGGGCTACAAGCTGAAGAAGCAGAAGCAAGTGGTCATTACGTACACAGGTGACGGCGGATCTTCCGAGGGCGACTTCTACGAAGGCCTGAACTATGCCGGACGCTTCAAACTTCCTGTTATTTTCTTCGTACAAAACAACGGCTACGCCATTACGACTCCTTTCGCAAAACAAACGGCAGCCTTGTCGATCGCGCACAAAGCGGTTGCAGCCGGCATCCGCGGCGTAAAAGTCGACGGTATGGACGTGCTTGCCGTTATTAGTGCTGTTCAAGAAGCTGCTGAGCTAGCGCGTAACGGCGAAGGCGCAACCCTGATCGAAGGCGTAACTTACCGTTACCGTCCGCACTCCTTGTCTGACGATGCTACCAAATACCGCACGAAGGACGAAGAAGGCGAATGGAACGCGAAGGATCCGATTACGCGCCTCGGCAAGTACCTGGAGAAGAAAGGCCTGTGGTCGGAAGAAGACACGGCCCGCGTGAAAGAGGAAGCCAAAGCGAAAGTGAACGAAGAGATCAAAAAAGCGGAACAAACTCAAAAAATGACCGTTCCCGGCCTGATCGACAGCATGTTCGAACAAACACCGAAACATTTGGAAGAACAAAAGGCCGATTTCCAATAAATCGTTTGATCCGTTTTGCGTAGTTTAACGAATGTTTAAGGAGGAAATGAAGCAATGGCACAAATGAATATGAAGGAAGCAATCCGCGATGCGCTGCGCGTGGAACTCAAGCGTGACCCGAACGTGATTGTGTTTGGTGAGGACGTAGGTAATGTCGGCGGCGTGTTCCGTGCAACGGAAGGGCTGCAAAAAGAATTCGGAGAGGAGCGCGTCTTTGACACGCCGCTGGCTGAATCCGCGATCGGCGGCTTGGCTGTGGGCCTCGGGATTCAAGGCTTCCGTCCAGTAGCCGAAATCCAGTTTGTCGGCTTTATCTTTGAAGCGCTCGACCAAATGTTTGTACAGGCAGCCCGCATGCGTTTCCGTTCCGGCGGACGCTACAATGCGCCGATCGTATTCCGCACACCGTTTGGCGGCGGGGTTAAAGCGGCTGAGCTTCACACCGATTCCCTGGAAGGTTTGGCGGTACAAACTCCGGGTATTAAAGTGGTAGTGCCGTCGAACCCTTACGACGCCAAAGGCCTGATGATTGCGGCGATCCGCGACAACGATCCGGTGTTCTTCATGGAGCACCTGAACCTGTACCACGCGTTCCGCGCCGAAGTGCCTGAAGAGGATTACGTCGTTGAGCTGGGTAAAGCCAACGTGGTCCGCGAAGGCTCCGACGTGACGATCATCGCCTACGGCATGATGGTTCACACGGCAACGAAAGCAGCGGAAGAGCTTGAGAAAACGAAAGGCATCAAAGCCGAAATCATCGACCTGCGTACGCTGAATCCTTTGGATATCGATACGATCGTTGCATCGATCAAGAAAACAAACCGTGCCATCGTCGTACAGGAAGCACAAAAAACTTCCGGCGTCGCGGCTGAGGTCATTGCTCAAATCAACGAAAAGGCGATTCTTCACCTGGAAGCTCCAGTACTGCGTGTAGCTGGACCTGACACGGTATATCCTTTTGCCCAAATCGAAGACACATGGCTTCCTACACCGGCTCGAGTCATCGCTGCAGTCAACAAAGTCATGGAATTCTAAGAATCGCAGTCATTCAATAGGGAGGTAGTAACGTGGCAAAATTTGAATATCGGTTCCCCGAACTGGGAGAGGGCTTGCATGAAGGCGAAATTATCAAAATGCATATCAAGCCTGGCGATAAAGTAACAGACGACGACATCATTATGGAAGTGCAGAACGACAAGGCGGTTGTAGAAGTGCCTTGTCCGGTTAACGGCACAGTGCTGGAAGTGTTCACGAAGGACGGACAGGTGTGCCGTGTGGGCGAAGTAGTCGCCATTATCGACGCGGAAGGCGAAGTGCCTGAGCAGGAAGCTCCTGCCGGCGACCACGGCGCCCAAGAAGCCGACGCAGCGAAAGGCAGCGCGGATACGACTTCTTCCCCTGCGGCAAGCAGCCCATCCGATGCCAAAGAAGGCGGCGCTGACCAAGCTCCGGCTCCTTCAGCTCCGAACAAAGAAGTGCTGGCTACGCCTAGCGTGCGCAAGTTTGCGCGTGAGCAAGGTGTTGACATCGCGCAAGTGAACGGAACCGGCAACAACGGTAAAGTTACTCGAGAAGACGTCGAAGCGTTCAAAAACGGCGGCGGCCAAGCGGCAGCACCTGCAGCAGCGAAAGCTGAAGACAAGGCTGCTCCTGCAGCGGCGGCAGCACCTGCTGCAGATCCGCGTGCTGAAGAAGAGCGCGTACCGTTCAAGGGAATCCGTAAGGCAATCGCCAACGCCATGGTGAAATCGGCGTACACGGCTCCGCATGTTACGATCATGGACGAAGTGGACGTGACCGAGCTGGTAGCATTCCGTACCCGCATGAAGCCGATCGCCGAGAAGAAAGGCACGAAGGTCACGTACCTGCCGTTTATCGTCAAAGCGCTTGTGGCGGCCAGCCGTCAATTCCCTGCTTTGAACGCGACGATCGACGAAGAAAACAACGAAATCGTCTACAAGAAGTACTACAACATCGGTATCGCAACCGATACGGACAACGGTCTGATCGTACCGGTCATCAAAGATGCCGACCGTAAGAGCATCTGGATGATCGCCGACGCAATCCGCGACCTCGCGGCACGCGGCCGTGACGGCAAACTGGCTCCGGCAGAAATGAAAGGCAGCACGATCTCCATCACCAATATCGGTTCCGCCGGCGGCATGTTCTTTACTCCGATCATCAACTTCCCTGAAGTGGCGATCCTGGGTACCGGACGCATTACCGAAAAACCTGTCGTGAAGAACGGCGAAATCGTGGCAGCTCCAGTTATGGCCCTGTCCCTGAGCTTTGACCACCGCATCATCGACGGTGCCACAGCCCAAAACTTTATGAACTATATTAAATCACTGCTCAGCAATCCTGAGCTGCTGGTTATGGAGGTGTAAGATATGGTAGTAGGTGACGCTTCTCTCGATATCGATACATTAGTGATTGGTGCTGGTCCCGGCGGCTACGTGGCAGCTATCCGTGCTGCCCAGCTTGGACAAAAGGTTCTGATTGTGGATAAATCCGAAGTGGGCGGCGTATGCTTGAACCGCGGATGTATTCCTTCCAAAGCCCTGATTGCGGCGGCTCATCAATATGAGTCTGCCGTTCACGGCGAATCTTTCGGCGTCACTGCCGAAAATGTAAAAGTGGACTTTAGCAAAACCCAGGAATTCAAAAACGGCGTTGTGAAAAAGCTGACCGGCGGCGTTGCCGGCCTGCTCAAAGGCAACAAGGTTGAAATTTTCAACGGCGAATGCATGTTCATCAACGAAAACGAGGCGCGCGTATTCAACGAGCACGAGTCCCCTCGCTACCGTTTCAAAAACTGCATCATCGCTACGGGCTCCCGTCCGATCGAGCTCAAACCGTTCCCGTTCGGCGGCCGCATCCTGTCCTCGACAGAAGCGCTGAGCCTACCTGAAATTCCGAAGAGCATGGTTGTTATCGGCGGCGGATACATCGGTGCCGAGCTTGGCCAAATGTACTCCAAATTCGGAACGAAAGTAACGATCATCGAAGGACTGGATTCCATCCTGAACGGATTCGATCCGGACATGACGAAGCTCGTTGTGAAGAGCATGACCAAAACCGGCGTGGAAATCATCACGAACGCCAAAGCGGAAAGCGCGACTCAAACCGACAACGAAGTCACGGTGAAATACTCCGTGAACGGCGAAACGAAAGAAGTCACGGCCGATTACCTGCTCGTTACGGTTGGTCGCCGTCCAAACACCGACGGAGAGCTCGGACTCGACCTGATCGGTATCGAGTTGGATGACCGCGGCCTGATCAAAGTTGATCATCAAGGACGTACGAACAAGCCGCATATTTTTGCAATCGGCGACATCGTTAAAGGTCCTGCACTGGCACACAAAGCTTCCTACGAAGGTAAAGTAGCGGCTGAAGCCATCTCCGGACATCCTTCCGTTGTGGACTACAAAGTCGTTCCTGCTGTAGCGTTCGTCGATCCTGAGTGCGCGAGCGTAGGCTACACCGAAAAAGAAGCGAAGGAAAAAGGCTACAAGGCAAAAGCGGCTAAGTTCCCGTTTGCGGGCAACGGACGCGCCTTGTCCCTCAACGCTGCGGACGGCTTCGTGAAGCTGGTCTTTGACGAAGAAACTCAGCTTGTGCTGGGATGCCATATCGCCGGGGTGGAAGCTTCCAACCTGATCGCTGAGCTGGGCTTGGCTATCGAAATGGGCGCTACGCTGGAAGATATCGCTTTGACAATCCATGCGCATCCAACACTGGGCGAAATCGTCATGGAAACCGCCGAGCTTGCGCTGGGCAATCCGATTCACGTGATCGCACCACGCCGCTAAGTTATTATCATACAGCAGAAGTAACTCAAGGAAAGAGCCGCCTCTTGCGGCTCTTTCCTTTTTTGCTTTTAAGGGACTTCACATTTCAAGTGTGACTGGTAAAGGGCCCGGATCCGATTACCGCTGAAATATCCGGCCTAGAAGGGGCTGTTTTGCAACCCACCCATATGATAGTAAGAGGGTATTTATTTTTTTTCTAATTATGGGATCCTCTGGGTGATGATGCTGATCCGTTGGGGATTTTGCTACAATGGAAGGAGCAGAACGTTTCATTCTAGGAAAGGTGGGGGATGTTATGGGAACGTTGACCTCATTTCTGGAAAGAGGACTGATGGACGAAGATTTTCCGATTCGTGTGGTTCAGACGGAAGAAACGTTTCTTTTTGCGCCGCATTGGCATGAAGAAGTGGAAATTGTATACGTGGCCGAAAGCGGGGCGCGCATCGAATTGAACCATCATTTATGTGAGCTGAAGAAAGGGGAGATTTTGATGATCAAGCCGGGTGAAGTCCACTCTTTTTTGCCCGGCACCGGCAAGCTGCTGATTATCGTCTTTCGCATGCATTTTTTAACGGGAACGAACCCATGCGGCCCGGATGAGCAGAGCTTAAAGTCGCTCGTATCGCACAACACCGTCATTCCGGCGCATTTGGTGCAGAAAGCTAATTTAGCGCTGATGATGAAAGCGATTGCTGAAGAAGAATCGGGCAGGCAGCCCGGTTATAAATGGTCTATGAAAGCAAGGCTGTACGACTTGATCGTTCGCCTGATCCGGCTCAAGCCGGGTCAAGCGGAAGAGGATTATCCAGGGGGCGCCTGTTCCCAGAGCAAGAAATTCGCCTTTATTGAGGCGGTGTGCGAGTACATGGAAAGGAACTACGACCAGCCGCTGAAGCTGGATGACATTGCCGAGCATACGAACTTTAACAAATTTTATTTATGCAAGCTGTTTAAGGACGCCCGCGGCATGACGGTTATGGATTACTTGAATCAATACCGGATTGCACAGGCTAAATGGGAGCTGCTAGGCGGTTCTGAATCCATCCTGCAGATCGCAGTGCGGAACGGATTCAACAATCTGAACTCGTTTAACCGCATTTTTAAAAAATACAATGGCTGCACGCCATCCGAATTTCGTAAGCAAAGCGGCAGGACTGCGCAATAAATGAACAATCCAGGCCAATATCCGATGAGCCCGGCCGCCAAAAATCCCATAAAATGATAACAAACTTATATGTAAGCGTTTCCTTTTAATCGTGAATGAGGGGGGACTAACCGTTATCCTGGGATTGACCCACATCAAGCGAAAAGCAAAGGACGGGTGCTCATGAGAAGAAATCATTGGGGATATACCTTTATGCTGAGTCTGCTGGGCTTGTCCATCCTGTTGGCCGGGTGTACGGTCTCGGGCAAAGGAACGGGCTCTAGCCAGGAAATTACCGTATGGAGTTTTACCGATGAGGCAAATTACGCCATTGATAAGTTCGAAAAGAAATACCCCGGGGTCAAGGTAAACTTTGTCAACATCCCCGGCAACTTCTACATCACCAAGCTGAAATCCGCCTTGCAGACGGCCTCCAAGGCACCGGACGTGTTCATGCTCGAAAACGGGAATATCCGTGAGCTGATCGACGTTCCCTACCTGGAGAATCTGTCTGCGGCTCCGTACGATGCAAACAAGCTCATTCCCGAGCAGTATCCTTTCGTGCAAGCCAACGAAAAGGATTCTGAAGGGAACGTCAAGGCGCTTGGCTATCAAGCGACACCTGGAGGCATTTATTACCGCAGGGATCTGGCCAAACAATATTTGGGCACTGACGATCCGGAAGAAGTCAGCAAGCAGATCGACTCTTGGGACAAAATTTTCGACATCGGCGAAAGGGTTGCCAAAGAAAGCGGGGGCAAAGTGCACGCCCTGGCGAATTGGAACGCCATTTCCGTGTCATACGAAGGCATTCCATGGGTCAAGGACAACAAGCTTGTCATCAACGACGCTTATCTGAAGGTGCTCGATATGGTGAGGGAAGCGCGGCAGCGGCATGTGCTGGCCGAATTTGACGACGGCAGTGCCGGCTATGCCGCATCCATGCAAAAGGGCGAGGTGATGTTCTATCCGGGGGCGAGCTGGGCGCTGCAGTACACGTTCAAGGCGAATGCGCCGGACACCTCGGGAAAATGGGGGCTCGCACACGGCCCGGCCTCGTTCAGCTCCGGGGGCACGTATATCGCCATGTACAGCAAAAGCAAAAACAAGGATCTGGCGTGGAAATTCATCCAGTTCTACAATTTCGATCACGAGTTTTTGACCGAGCTGGCCCATGATCAGGATTACTTTACGAGCAACCGGGTTGTGGACGACCAGCTGGCTCCGACACTCACTTCCGCTTACCTGGGGAACCAGAAGCACTTCGAGTTCTTTTCCGAGGAAGCGAAAAACGTGCCCAGCTATCAGCGGACGCCTTTTGATACGGTGATCAATAATGACATATACAAAAACGTACTGCAGCTGTATTTGAACAACAAAATGAAGACGAAAGAAGAAGCCATCCAAAGAATTAAACGGGACGTCAAGCTCAGGTACCCCGAGCTGGAGGTGGATTGACGCCTAGCGGCTGAACATTCGGCTGCGACAACGTTGGAACAACCCAAACCAGGAGGTGCGTCCATGTTTGCCAAATCGATCCGGAAGGACCATTACGGTTATTTTTTCATTGCACCATTCTTTATCATCTTTCTGCTGTTCGGACTGTATCCGATTCTATACTCGCTGTATATCAGCTTTACGAACTGGGACGGGATCCGGACGCCGGAATTCGTGGGGCTGGGCAATTACATTGCGGTATTCCACGACCCGATATTTTACAAAACCTTTCTCAACACGCTGTTTATTTGGGGCGTGTCCGTCATCCCCCAACTGACCGTTTCGCTTGTGCTCGCCTTTATTTTAAACGAGAAGTTCGTCAAGGGAAGAAACATCTTCCGCGCCGTCTACTTCTTCCCGCATATCGTCACCGCCGCTTCGCTGGGGCTGCTGGTGAGCCTGATTTTCGACTGGCAGTCGGGCGGGCTGAACCACTTTCTCGTCGAGAGCGGAATCATCCACGATCCGATCAACTGGAAGAACAACGCCTGGTTTATGCGGCTGATCGTGTCCTCGATTTTGTTCTTTCAATACTTCGGCTACTCCATGATCATTTATTTGGCGGGACTGCAGGGGATCGATCCCTCGCTGACCGAGGCCGCAGAAATCGACGGTGCTACGAAAAAGCATATTTTCCTGCATATCACGGTTCCGATGCTGAAGCCCATCATTTTGTTCCAGGTCATTACGTCAATCATCGGCGGGATGCAGATTTTCGATCAGCCCTTCACCCTTACCAACGGCACAGGGGCGCCGGACCGCGCATCGATGACCAGCATTATGTACCTGTACAACGTCGCGTTTCAGAGCACGCGGTTTGGCTATGGAGCTGCCATCGCGTTCTGCCTGTTCATCATTATCATTCTGTTCTCCGTCCTGTCGTTTGTGCTGACGAACCGGAAGAAGGCTTGAGGAAGGAGTCGATAACATGGAAGCGATTAGACCGATCCGGCGGGATATTCCGTATGCCGCCAAGCCCAAACGCCGCCTGTCCGCCGGCATGGTGCTGATGTATATATTCCTGATCGGGTTTGCCATCATTTGTATCATCCCGTTTTATCTCATGCTGATCTACTCCAGCCACAGCAATGCCGACATCGCCTCATCGTTCATCTTTCTGCCGGGGAAGGATCTATGGGCGAACTACAGCAACATGGCCGCAAAAATCAACATATGGCGGGGATTCATGAACAGCTTTTTCATTGCGGGATCCACGACGGTGCTGTCCCTGTATATCGGGGCGCTGACGGCCTACGGCTTCGCCAAATTCCGGTTTAAAGGCAACAAGCAGCTGTTCTTCGCCCTGCTGGCCACGATGATGGTGCCCGGGCAGCTGGCCCTGATCGGGGTATACCGGCTGTTCAGCACATTCGGCCTGCTCGACAGCTACGCGGCCATCATTCTGCCGGCGGCGGCGAACGCCTTCAACGTCTTTTTTATCAAACAGTTTATCGACGGAAGCATTCCGGACGAAATCATCGAATCGTCACGGGTCGACGGGGCGGGCGAGTTCCGGACGTTCAACCAGATCATCCTGCCAATCTTGGGTCCTGCGGTTTCCGCTCTCGGCATCTTTACTTTCATCGGCTCCTGGAACAACTTCCTCGGCCCGCTCGTCCTGTTCTTCTCGCAGAGCAAATATCCGTTACCGGTTCTGGTTGCGCTCGTGCAGGGCTATTACGGAATGGACTACGGCCTGCTGTACCTGGGCGTGGCGATCTCGATCGTGCCGATCATCATCGTGTTTGCGGTCTTTTCGAAGCAGATCATCGGCGGTGTGGCGATTGGAGCCGTGAAAGGGTAACGCTTCTTCTGCCATATGAAAAATGGCGTGAGAATAATGAAACCACAACAACACATTCGGACGTTTGGACGGTTCTTGGGCGAAATCCTGGGGACCGTTTTTTTGCAGTTAGCTCCGGGAAGCGGCAAGCGAGCTGATTCTGGTCACGGGGAGGTGACTTTTTTAGGTATTTATCAACCATGCCCCCGCATGGTAAACTAGACTATACACGATCTACAGATATATAGACAACGGCATCGAGAGGATGGATACAAAGTGCGAAACTATTTGGAGCTGCTGCAGGACATACTGGAACATGGCACCCCTAAGGAAGACCGGACCGGAACCGGCACGATTTCCGTCTTCGGACGGCAGCTGCGGTTCGACCTGTCCCAGGGCTTCCCGCTGGTGACGACGAAGCGCATCCATTTGAAATCGGTCGTCCATGAGCTGCTGTGGTTTTTGAGCGGCGATACGAATATTCGGTACCTGAAAGAAAACGGCGTTTCCATATGGGACGAGTGGGCTGACGAGAACGGGGATTTGGGACCGGTGTACGGCTCTCAGTGGCGGAACTGGGAGGCACCGGACGGCACCCATATCGATCAGATTGCGAATGTGATCGATTCGATCAAGCGGAATCCGGATTCCCGCCGGCATATCGTCAGCGCATGGAACGTGGCGGAAATTGAGAACATGAAGCTTCCTCCGTGCCATTTCGTATTCCAATTCTATGTAGCCGGAGGCAAATTGTCCTGCATGCTGACGATGCGTTCGGTCGACACCTTCCTCGGTCTGCCGTTTAATATTGCCAGCTACGCGCTGCTGACGCACATGGTAGCCCAGCAGTGCGGGCTCGAAGTCGGGGAATTCATTTGGTCCGGCGGCGATGTGCATATTTATTCAAACCATTTGGAACAGGTCAAAACCCAGCTGGAGCGAGAGCCATTCGAGCTGCCTCAGCTTGTGATCAAACGGAAGCCCGAATCGATTTTCGACTATAAGTTCGAGGATTTCGAGTTCGTGAATTATCAGCATCATCCGGGGATTAAAGCGCCGGTAGCCATCTAGCCGGCATTTATTTTATGTTGAAGGGAGCTTTCGGACCATGACAATGACGTTTATCTGGGCCATGGGCTCAAACGGAGTAATAGGGCGGGACAACAAGCTTCCTTGGCGGCTTCCGCGGGACATGGCTTTTTTCAAGGAGAAAACGATGGGCAAAACGGTCCTCATGGGCCGCAAGACATGGGAATCCTTTGGCGGTAAGCCGCTGCCTGGACGCGACAACGTGGTCCTGACCCGCGATCCGGATTACGAGGCACCGGGAGCCCAGATCATTCATACCATAGAAGAAGCGGTTGAGCTCGGCAAGAATAAAGAGATCATGGTGATCGGAGGAGCCGAGATTTACTATAAGCTGCTTCCGGTCGCCGACTGCCTGATCGTTACCCGGATCGACGAGACGTTTGAAGGCGACACCTACTTCCCGGAAGTAGACTTCGGAGACTGGATTCTGCAAGAAGAGATCGACGGGATCACGGATGAGAAAAACCCGTATTCCTACCGTTTCTGCACCTATATCCGCAAAAGCTAACCGAAATTCATGTTATCATGACATGTGATTTCGATGTTAAATAGTACAAATAATTATGCGGATAATCCATTTAATATTCAAAGTTTCAAATGATACTATAATTGAAATATCTATGTAGAATGAACTTGAGAGTATCATGCTCTAACACGGAAGCTGCGCCGTGCTCAGGGGATAATACATGCACAGACTCGGGTTCAATCTATCTACGTGTCGTAATGTGATAGATAGGAAGAAACTTTCAACAAGATAGAAAAGAACGGATGGGGGAAAATGCGTCATGTCAACACCAACAGGCTTTATGGAGTACAGCCGCCAGCTTCCGGCGGATCGCGATCCTGCACAGCGGATTAAGGATTGGGAAGAGTTCCATAAACATATGTCCGAAGAAGAACTGCGCACCCAGGGCGCACGCTGTATGGATTGCGGAACACCTTACTGTCATACGGGAATCGATATGGCCGGAGGCACATCGGGCTGCCCGGTCAACAATCTGATTCCGGAATGGAACAACCTCATCTACCGCGGCCTGTGGAGAGAAGCGCTGGAGCGTCTGCATAAAACGAATAACTTTCCGGAGTTCACCGGCCGGATTTGTCCGGCTCCATGCGAAGGCTCTTGTACCGTCGGCCTGATCGGCCAGCCGGTAACGATCAAAACGATCGAGCAGGCTATTATTGATAAAGGGTTTGAAGAAGGATGGGTCGTGCCGAATCCACCGGAGAAGCGTACAGGCAAACGCGTGGCGGTCGTGGGCTCGGGCCCGGCAGGACTGGCCGCGGCAGCACAGCTGAACAAAGCGGGCCACAGCGTGACGGTATATGAGCGCGCGGATCGCATCGGCGGTCTGCTGATGTACGGTATCCCGTCGATGAAGCTCGACAAATCTGTCGTTCAGCGCCGCGTGGACTTGCTCGCAGCGGAAGGCATCCAGTTTATTACGAACACCGAAATCGGCAAGGACATCCCTGCGCAGCAGCTCGTTGACGATTACGATGCGGTCGTGTTGTGCGGCGGAGCTACCAAACCGCGCGAATTCAACATTGAAGGCAGCGATTTGAACGGGGTTCATTATGCCATGACTTACTTGAACGGTACGATCAAGAGCTTTCTGGACTCGGGTCTTGCCGACGGGAACTACATTTCCGCAGAAGGCAAAGACGTTATCGTGATCGGCGGCGGCGACACCGGTTCGGACTGCGTCGCAACAGCACTGCGTCATGGCTGCGCAAGCGTAACGCAGTTTGGCACGCATGAGAAGGCACCGCTGGAGCGTGATCCAATCAACAACCCTTGGCCGCAGTTCCCGAACGTATACACGCTCGACTACGCCCAGGAAGAGGCGAAAGCGGTCTTCGGCAGCGATCCGCGTGAATTTTCCATCATGACCACCAAATTCGTGGGGGATGATAAAGGTAACCTCCAGGAGCTGCACACCGTTCAAATTCAGCGGATGGTGGACGAAACCGGACGTAAAATCTATCAGCCGATTCCGGGAACGGAGCGGGTATTCAAAGCGCAAATGGCGCTGATCGCCATCGGCTTCGACGGACCGGAGCAGACGATTACCGAACAGCTCGGCCTCGAAACGGACCGCCGCTCGAACGTAAAGGCACGGAAGGGTAAATACAACACGAATGTGGACAAAGTTTTCGCAGCCGGCGACATGCGCCGCGGCCAAAGCTTGGTCGTATGGGCCATCAACGAAGGCCGCGAAGCTGCCCGTGAAGTGGACAAATATTTGATGGGATCGACGGTGCTGGTATAAGGCTGCTACATCGTCTTTCGGGTATTTTAAGACAACAGCTCCGATTGTGTCGGGGCTGATATTTTTTTTCGTTACATCATGTCAAATATCGAAGTAAGGAGGCGGAAATCAGTGGGACAAATAACGGCTTATGTGGAGAAGGATCACGATCAATTGGTTGATTTGTGGTACCGGGCGGTCCGTGAGACGCATGCTTTTTTAACCGAGGCAGACATCGCATTCTACCGACAGATTGTAGACGAGCAGGCGCTGAAGCTTGTGGAAGTGTGGGTGGAAAAGGATGACAGCGGCGTCCCCTTGGGCTTCATCGGGCTGGACGGCAGCATGGTGGAAATGCTGTTCGTCGATCCCGACCGGCATGGACAAGGCATCGGCACCCGGTTACTCCAGTATGCGGAGCAGCTGAAGGGGAGCGGGCTGCGGGTCGACGTCAACGAACAGAACGAAGGGGCATACGCGTTTTATAAGCGCTACGGATTTGTACGGACGGGGCGTTCCGAGCTGGACGGCTCCGGACGGCCATTCCCGCTCCTGCATTTGGAGCTGCAACGGTAAACCAATGCATCCGAAGCGAAGCACCCGGTCAGGGAGCTTCCCCGGGTGCTTTTTCCGCTTTCGCTTTTTGGTAATAATCAAACCACAAGCCTTTAATGTATTCTACCGGATCGATCAGTCCTTCTTCGACGCACAGCTCGACCAGCATGTGTACCCCGAAGAACTGCCGCCGGTTCCGGTCATGGATGCTCGATAACGCCTCGAGCGTCACCTCCTTCGCTTTTTCAACGCTATGCTGCTCGACGCCTTGCACGATTTCTTTCATGTTTTCCAACACATAAACCGTCTTCCTTAATGTACGAATCAGCAAAATTTGCCGGACATGCGTTGGGGTAAACAGCCTGTACCCGTTTTCGGGATCCCGATCCGGCTGGATCAGTCCTTCTTTTTCCCAATGCCGGATCGCCGAGGCCTGAACATCCGTAAGCTCAGCTGCTTCGCCGATCGTCATGCGGCTCTTCAATCGTTTGCCGGAGACAAGCGGCAGTTCGGGATCCTGAAGCAAAGCGAGGGTCTGCTCGGCAACCGTTTTTTCATGCTGCAGACGAGCCTGCTCCTGATTGACGAGCCAGAAAGCTCCGTCCATGTCACGTTGTTGAATCAAGCGAAGCACTTCAGAGGTCACCCCGACGCCGAATCCCGAAAACATGGCACGCAGGCAGCGGAAATAAGCCAGGTGCACCTTGGTGTACAGGCGGTAGCCGTTATCCGAACGCTCCGGCTCGGGGACTACCCCCCAGGATTCATAGTGGCGCAGGGCGCTGGTGCTGATATACAATTCCCTGGCGATTTCGATCGGCTTATAATAACGCAATTCCTTTTCCCCCCCCCCTATGCGGCGCTTGGACTATCTTCACTCCCCCAAGAATAACATGCCGGCAAACACTGCACAAAAAGCTTAAAGTTACATGATAATGTCCCGTTACAGAGTTACTAAGCATACAGTTGAAAATTTCTGCAAGCCTTCCCATTTGCATCAGTGTTATAAAATTTGGGTGTGAGTTGAATTCAAGCGAGTGAGGAGGCAGGTAGAACATGAAACAGGAATTAGCCATTGAAGTGCGTGGTCTAAGGAAAGCCTATGGCACGGAGGATGTTCTCAAGGGATTGGACCTGCGGGTTGGGCGAGGAACCGTGTACGGCGTACTCGGCCCCAATGGGGCAGGCAAGACGACGCTGGTTGGCATTTTGTCTACGCTGGTTGCACCGGATTCCGGTTCGGTCCGGATCTTTGGGCTCGACGTCGTTCGGGAGGCCGATGCCGTCCGCCGAAGGATCGGGCTCACCGGACAATTCGCCGCCGTGGACGAGGAGATGAGCGGCCGTGATAATCTGGTCCTCTTCGGCAGACTGGCGGGTTATTCCGCCCGGGAGGCCAAAGTCCGGGCCGAAGAGCTGCTGAATGCGTTTGGCCTGACCGATGCGGCCGGCCGTGCGGCCGGAAAGTATTCCGGGGGCATGCGGAGGAGGCTGGATATCGCGGCGGCAATGCTCGTTGCGCCGGATCTTCTGTTTCTGGACGAACCGACGACCGGTCTGGATCCGAGGAGCCGCAGCGAAGTGTGGGATATCGTGCGCGCTTTAGTGAACCATGGCACAACCGTGCTGCTGACGACCCAGTATCTGGAGGAAGCGGACCAGCTTGCCGACCGCGTGGCAGTGATCGGCGAGGGCTCCGTCATCGCCGAAGGGACGCCCGCCGAACTAAAGGCTTCCATCGGTTCGGGTTCGATTCAGATCCGGCTGGCCGACCCGAAGCAGCGCGGAGAAGCCGAGCAGGTCCTGCGGCGCGTACTTCAAACCGAAGCCAGGCTTCATGCGAATCCCGCCGAACTGTCGGCTCAAGTCTCCGATCCGCGGCAGGCTGCGCTGGCGCTGACGGAACTCAGTGAGGCAGGCATTTATACGCACCAATACTCGCTGGGAGAGCCTAGTCTTGACGAGGTTTTTCTCACGCTGACCGGTAGGGGCGCTCTAGTAGAAACTTTGAAGGAGGAGAACCGATGAGTGATGCACAGTCCAAAATGCTGGCCGCCCTGAACTTGAAGGAGCGTCCGCCACGGCCGGGCGCGCTGCAGGCGGTACTGGCCTTTATTTGGCGCTCGTGGCGAAAAACGATCGGCAACGCGGCTTATTTAGCGATCGATTCGATCATTTTTCCGGCGGTCTTTCTGCTGATCTTTACGTATTTGTTCGGCGGCGCCATCTCCGGATCAACGGATAATTACCTGCAGTACCTGCTGCCGGGCATGATGGTGTATACCGTTACCACCATGACAGTATACATCGGCATCAATCTTAAAACGGATATCGAACGCGGTGTTTTCAACCGATTTCGAACGCTGCCGTTCTGGCAGCCCGCGGCGATCATCGGCACGATGGCCATCAACCTCATTTCCTTTGCCGTCGGGATCATCACGACGTTAGGACTCGGGATGCTGCTCGGATTCCGCCCGGAAGCGGGGTTGCCTGGAATGCTGCTGTCAATGCTGCTCGTGATGCTGTATGCTTTCGGTTTCAGCTGGATTTTTGCCTGCCTGGGTCTGTCCGTACGAAAAACCGAATCGCTCACAACCATGTCCTATCTCGTACTGTATCCGCTCATGTTTACGAGCAACGTGTTTGCCGATACGTCCACCATGCCGGACTGGCTGGGTCCGGTCGTTGCTTACAATCCCGTCAGCCTGGCTTCCTCATCCGCCCGGGCACTGATGCATGGCACGACGGGTGCTGCGGCACTGACCACCACGCTGATCGGCCTGGGATGTATGATTGCCGTGTTTATGCCGCTTGCGTTTCGGCTTTACCGCAAAAAAAGTAAATGACCGAAACCAACCGCAAACATCGTCAGGGACTGAAACCGCTAAGGTTGATGCAGTGGGAGGCCCCGCAGCCACGAGATGACTCTCCCCAGGCTTCCCCGATTGCATTGAAAATCAGGACTCTCATATGCTATCATAATTTAGAGTCAATTCTATCAGAACGTGGAAGTTATCCATGAATAAACCGGCCGGGAGCAGCTTTTCTCGGCCTTTTTCCATGCGGGGAGCGAATGCTTGTTGAAAACTCTAGTCATAGCAGAAAAACCGGATATGGGGCGCAACATTGCTGCGGTTATTGAACCGAGGGCGAAGAATGCCCGTTCCTATCTGGAGGGGGAGCAGTATATCATTACCTGGGCCATCGGACATCTCGTCGGTCTGGCAGAGCCGGACGCTTATGATGACCGGTACAAGAAATGGAACTTTCGTGATCTGCCGATCATGCCCGATCAATTCAAAATCGTACCGCATTATAAAACGAAAGACCAGCTGAAAACGATCGGGGAGCTGGCAAAACGCTGCGACCGGATCGTCAATGCCTGCGATGCGGGACGGGAGGGGCAGTACATCTTTGCGCTGATTCAGCAGCAGCTGAAGCTGAAGCAGCCCGTCCGGCGGCTATGGATCTCGGATCTGACCGCGGAGAGTATCGCCCAGGGCTTCAGAGAGCTGCGCGCCGCCGAGGAATTCGAAAATTTGACGCAGGCCGCCAGGGCCCGCAGCGAGGCGGACTGGCTTATCGGCATGAACGCGACCCGGGCGTTTACGACCAAGCATAATACACTGCTGTCCGTCGGGCGGGTTCAGACGCCCGTGCTGGCGCTCATTTATGACCGGCAAAAGGAAATCGAGTCGTTTGAGTCGCTGACGTATTACGAGGTCAAGGCTCATTTTCGCCAAGAGGCGCTGGAGTACACGGGAACGTGGCAGGGGGACCGGCTGACCTCCAAGGAGAAGGCCGAGGCGATTGCCGCAAGAGTTAAAGGAAAGGAAGGCAAAATCGCTAAATACGAAGTCAAAGATACGAAGGAGTATCCTTTTAAGCTGTATGATCTGACGCTGCTGCAGCGGGACGCGAATGCCAAGTTCGGCTTCTCCGCCAAGAAGACGCTGGACATCGCGCAGGCTTTGTATGAACGGCATAAGGTGATTTCATATCCAAGGACCAACTCGAACTACGTCAATGAGCAAAATATTGAAGGGATGCATAAGGCGCTGCATATGCTGAAATCCACTTCATACAAGGAACAGGCTGAAGGGGCCAACTCATCCCTGGTGCACAAGAACAACAAGGCGATCTGCAATCCGGAGAGGGTTGAGGATCACCATGCCATCCTTCCGACGCTTAAGCGGCCCGGCCAGTTGGGCAAGGAGGAACAGCAGCTGTACGACCTGATCATTCTGCGGTTTTTGTCCCAGTTCTATCCGCCCGCCTTATACAAGCAGCATACAGTCCTGACCGAGGTGGAGGGGGACTTGTTCAAAACGAACGTGAAGGAGCTGCTGTCGCTGGGATGGAAGGTGCTGCTGCCGAGCACCGATAAGGGCGGTAAGAAAACGAAATCCTCAAAGCAGGAGGAAGAGGAAGAAAATCTGGAGTGGAATGACCGGGCTTTCGATCTGGATCCCGAAAAGGCGGTGAAATGCGGCAAGAGCGAAGCCAAAGAGAAAGCCACGCAGCCGCCGAAGAGCTATACGGAGGGAACGCTGCTGAAGGCGATGGAAAGCGCGGGCCGGACGATTGAAAACGACGAGCTGCGGGATGCGATGAAGGACAGCGGTCTCGGCACGCCGGCCACCCGTGCGGCGACGATCGAACGGCTGAAGAAGGTCGGGTATATCGCCATGCAAGGCAAGAAGATCACGATTACCCAGAAGGGACGGACAGCGGTCGAGCTCATTCGCCAGGCAGGCGTTGAGCTGCTGACGTCTCCCGAGATGACCGGGCAGTGGGAACGGCGTCTTCATCAAATCTCCAAGGGCGAGGCGGCCTCGGTCAAATTTATGGACAATGTTCGCAAGTTTACGGTTTCCATCATTGAAAAGGTTGGCGTCCAGCAGGCGGCACCATCCTCGCTCTTCGGTACGGAACAGGAACAGGGCCGAGGGAAGTCTCGCTCAAGGTCGGCAACAGGCAGAGGCAAGCGGGGGACAGGATCCGCTTCGCGGACGGCCCGTACGGAGACCGCCGCTGCTGCCGCCGCCCCTGCCCCGCCGGGGGAACGGCTGACGCATGGGCCGTGTCCGCGGCCGGGCTGCCACGGCCAGATTATCGAAGGGAAGAAGGGTTATGGCTGCACCGCCTTCAAGGACGGCTGCGGCTTTGTGATCTGGAAGGAGTTCTCGGGCAAGAAAATCAGTGCCAACATGCTGAAATCGCTGCTGGCTTCCGGCCGTACGAAGCTGCTGTCCTTCAGCGGAAGCGGGGAACCGTATAAAGCGCGGATCGTGCTGCAGGATCAAAGTTCCGGCAAGCTGAGCATCGAGCGATCGACATAAATCATACCAAAAAGAACGGACCCCGACGGGCCCGCTCTTTTTTTTTGCCTATTTTATGGAGTCGGCACAACTCACTGTCTCAAGGTGTTCGCGGAAGAAACGATGCTCTTGCTATGGATGACTTCGGGAACTTCCTCGATGCTTGTGACAGTGTAGAGGGAACTGTCCGGATCCTTCTGCAGCTCCACCATGTTATAAATCCATTCGTTCTGCTGCTTGATATAAATGCTGTGGATTCCTGCCGATAATGCCGGCATCACATCGGTGCGCAGGGAGTTGCCGATCATCCAGGTGGAAGGGCGGTAGAAGCTTCCCTGTTTCAGGATGTTCTCCAGAGTCGCTTCGTTCTTGTGCTGCGTAATGTAGATCCGTTCGTCAAAATACTGGCTTAGCTTCATCTGGTCAATCTTCCGCTGTTGTATCGCCGTCTCCCCGCCGGTATACAGATACAGGTGATGTCCCTGTGATTTCAGCGACTCCAGCGTCTCCACCATGCCCGGGTAAGGCTCTACTTCCTGCTCGTACACGCTCAGCCCGAGCTCCATCAGCTGTTGTTCCTCGTCGGGCTGGACAGGGCGGTTGAACTTGCGGCTGAAGAAGCGGTATGTTTCGATCAGCGATTTAGGGAAGATGCCGCTGCTGAAGCCGGCTTGGCTGACTGCGGCAACGTCGATTTCGATTTGCTTGCTGCGGATCTCTTCTGTCTTAATCTGGTGGGGCTCAAACCATTTTTGTACCCATTCAAAAAAATCCCCGAGGACGATGCCGAAATACTTGTTGCAGTGGATCAGCGTGTCATCCAGATCGAACAGAATATGCTGTTCTGGTGCTTTCAATTTAGGTCACTCCTTAAAGACGGATGTAGGACTCCAGAAACATCTGAAGTTCCGCCGCTCCGTCCGGACGAATGCTGAATTTCTCGGTGTTGTAGGAACCCAAATGGATGCGGAGCAGACCGGCTACCCGGAGGATCATCAAATGGTGCTTTAGCAGCTCCTGGGTCTGGTTCAGATCCCGCATCATATCGTCCAGGGAACGCGGCTTCTCCGCCGCATACCGCAGCAGGCGAAGCCGCTTCGGATCAGCCAGCGCATGCGTCATGCGCAGCAGGCAGGTCGGCGGCTCATCCTCCTGTTCTTCAGGAACGTCGACAGGATACTGGATCAGCATCATTTTCCGGTAAAAGCAGTAGGCGTTGATCGGGCGATTATGCACGGTCGGGAATAACACGATGGTCTCCAGCCCGGGAACGTCCTCAACCACCAGCCCGCCGGAAGCATACTCCACCAGGCTTTGGGGCTCCATCTTGGTCAGCAGCATGCGCTTCTCCGCCGCATCCTCTTCGATCAGCGGGATAATGGCGGGTTCCTCATGCTTGAAATAATGCTCATACCATAACTCGAGCAGCGGTGTATATGAATCACGAATTCGTTCAGCTTCCTTTACGGTTAAAGAAGGCAGGTACGGGGAGGCGGCTTGGTACAGCACCTCTGCCGGCGTTTCATGCAGGCAATCCAAAAAGGCGCGGACGGTATCGCCGTTTGCGCGGTGAATCGCCCAGGCATACAGCACGTCGTAATCGTCGAATGGCCAAGCTGCGGCCGGGCCTAAGGCGGAAGTCACTTCGGGTGGAAGCTTGCCGCTCACTTCACCGATCCATTCGGGCCCGATGTCGAGGTTGCGAATCCATTTCTTCGAAATGTACACCATAAAGCTGCTGAGCAGCTCGTAAATCGGTGAAACGTCAACCTTTACTTCATAGTTCATGAAACCAATAACCTCCTATGAAATCTGTGCGCTCATTCCATTATGGCTTGTTGATAGCAGGGTTGTCCACTATAATGTTCAGGGAGTTTGAACGGATTTGCACTCAAGGAGGATATTTTCATTGTCAACACAGAACTACAGGAATCGCGGATTATCTTTTCATTACCTCATTCTGATCACCGTGATCGTTGCGGCAGGGCTCAGCCAGGGGCTGCTGCTGCCGGTCCTGTCCATATTTCTGGAGCAGATGGGCGTATCGTCTTCCGTTAACGGATTAAACGCAGCCGCCCTGTATGTCGGGTCGTTCGCCATGACGCTCGTCGCTGAGCGGACGCTGGGCGCGCTTGGCTTTAAGAAGCTGGTGAGCGCCGGCCTTGTGCTCGTGCTCGTTTCCGTCATATTGTTTCCGCTTGTGCCGAACGTAAAGGTGTGGTTTATCCTAAGGCTGCTCGTCGGCATCGGCGACAGCGCCGTTCATTATGCTGCCCAATTATGGGTGCTGATGGTCACGCCGGCCGAATATCGGGGCCGAAACCTCTCGTTGTACGGCATGTCGTATGGCCTGGGCTTCAGCTTCGGGCCGCTGGGCATCCAGCTGCTGAGGTTCGGAAATGCGGTCCCCTTCGTCGTGCTGGCGGTGCTGATGCTGATCGTCCTTGTGCTGGTCCGGGCGAAGCTGCCCGATTTTCGCCCGGAGCGGACGGAAGGGGAGGCGCAGCCTCCGCGGCGTTTCCGCAGAAGCTATGCACTCGCCTGGTACGCACTGCTTCCCGCATTGCTGTACGGGTATATGGAAGCCGGGATCAACAGCAATTTTCCGGTCTACGGATTAAGAACCGGGATGGGCGAGTCCCAGATCGCATTCATGCTTCCGTTCATCGGCATCGGCGGATTGATTTTGCAGCTGCCGCTCGGCATGCTGAGCGACCGCGTGGGCCGCAAGAACGTGCTCATCGCCTGCGGCCTGATCGGCGGCGCCGCCTTTATGGCCGTGCCGCTGGCAGGAACGGCGACAGCCGGGCTCGTTCTGCTCCTGTGCCTGGCAGGGGGCATGGTCGGCTCGTTTTTCTCGCTCGGCCTGGCCTATGCGGCGGATATTCTCCCGAAGGCGCTGCTTCCCGCGGCGAATGTCATCGCATCCTTTCATTTTAATATAGGCAGCATCGCCGGCCCGAACATTGGGGGGACCTTGATGCAGTATGGGTGGAACGGTGGCGTATTCATCGTGATGGGCTTTGCTTTCGCCTTATTCGGCGCCGTCGGCACCGCCTTTCGGACTTCGGCTGGACGCAGCCAGGAGCCGCTATAGAATAGTTTTGCCCAAAAGGTTCAATAATGTGCGAAAACTCTATATAATCGATATAATAGAAACGTATTGTTCTAAGCCAAGAAGAGATAGAGATCACAGGACAAGAGGAGAAATGTCATGATACGAATTCAGCATTTAACCAAGTCAGTCGGTGTGGACAGAATTCCGATACTCAAAGGGGTATCCCTTGATATCCAGAAGGGCGAGCTCATCGCCGTCGTCGGTGCCAGTGGAAGCGGCAAGAGCATGCTGCTGCGGTGCCTGGCGCTGAAGGAAAAATGGGACGGAGGGACGTTTGTCATCGACGGCCAGGATGTGCTGAAGGAACCTCTCGGCGGAAAACGAAAAATTAGACGCGAATGGGCATACTTAGAGCAGAATCCGCAGCTCTATCCGAACCGGACGGGCCTGAAGAACGTGCTGATCGGCCAAGCCAGCCAGACGCCGCTTTGGCGCATGGTGACGGGGATGGTGCGTTCGGACGATTATATGGGCGCGATGGACGTCATCGAG
Source organism: Paenibacillus rhizosphaerae (assembly GCF_014192015.1). Taxonomy (GTDB): domain Bacteria; phylum Bacillota; class Bacilli; order Paenibacillales; family Paenibacillaceae; genus Paenibacillus_AQ; species Paenibacillus_AQ rhizosphaerae. Next base: position 889,420 of record NZ_JACHXJ010000002.1, read on the forward strand.
CAAATGGGTCTTTTGGATAAAGCCCGTATGAAGGCCGGCACGCTGAGCGGCGGTGAAAAGCAGCGCATAGCCATTGCAAGGGCTTTGGTTCATGGGGCCAAGGTTATTCTCGCCGATGAGCCGGTGGTCGGACTGGATCCGAAATCGGCGGAAAGCGTGATCGAAACGCTGAAAAATCTGTGCGAGGAGGAGCGCGTCACCGTCATTTCCGTGCTTCCGATCGAGCTTGCCGAGAAATTTGCCACCCGTATCGTCGGGTTGTCCGGTGGCGAAGTCGCATTCGACATCCGCGGCCGCCGTCTGACGATGAGGGAAAAGAATATGATTTAGACTTTGCGCCTGCTTGTGGGCTTGGTATAGAAAAGAGTGATGCAATGCAATTTTTGAAAACAAACTGGATACGTGCTGCGGCTGCGGTCCTGCTGATGTTTGTGCTGGGCGGCTGTACGTTCATCAGCGACCCGGTCAGCTTGATGAAGACGCCGATGCTGTCCGCGGATAAAGAGACACTGAGCTCGATCATTCACGCTCAGCTTCCCGATGGAGCCGATCTCATCCGCTCAAGGGAAGAAACCGATACGAACCTGATCCATTTCATCGATCTGGACGGTGATAAGGTCAACGAAGCGGTCGTATTTTACGAAACGCCGGATCAGCAGGTGGTCATCCACTGCATGATTTTCAAGCTGGTGAAGGGGACCTGGACGAAGCAGACTTCCTTTGACGGAGAAGGAAGGGTGCTGGAATCCCTTCAGTTCAAAGACCTGAACAATGACGGCAAACCGGATATTATCGCCGGGTATTCCAGAAGGGACGAAAACCCTGTGAACCGTTTGTACGTCTATACGTACACGGAGGGCAGCATCAAGAAAGACCTGATGCAGGATTACACCAATTTCGTCATTATGGACCTGAATGGTGACAAAAAGAACGACCTGACGATTATTAGCCTGAAGCAGAATGATCAAGCGTTTGTGGCCACATACCAGTATGAAGAGGGCAGTTATGTCGAAATTGACAAGCTGGATATGGATCCGTACGTTTCGAATTATTACAATATTGTCGCAGGTAACGTCTATAAGGATCCAGAAGGTAAAGCCAAGGAAGGCATTGTGATCGACACCTCGATCGGCGGGGGAGACGCCTCCTATTCCAGCATCATCGTGATGGAGGACGGGAAGCTGAAGTCCGTGTTCGGGGGTAATCAGGACACCACCTTCAAGGATCTGCCGGTCAAGAGCGGCGACGTGAACAACGACGGGATCATCGAAATCGGCAGCGTGGAACCGCCGATCGGCTGGAACTATTTCAAGCCGGATGAAATTCCGAACTTCTTCGTGTATTCGCAGTGGGACGGCAAACAAGGACTAAAATTCGTCGCCGAGCAATATCGTGATTTACAGAACGGCTTCGAGCTGGGCTTCTTCCCGCCGGAGTGGCATAACAAGGTGACGGTGGACACCAAGTCCATCAAGAACCAGTATTTGCGCTTCCTGATGGTCGATACCGGCAAAACGGTGGCCGAGATCAAATTTTTCACCCTGGCCGAGTGGGATAAACAGCATGATGAATGGAAGTACCTGTACCGGACCAACGACAAGGTGATCGGCTACAAGAAATACGGGGACTTTGATATCGATAACAGCCGGAAGCAGCTGAAGAACGAGGTACCCCCGATTGAAAGGAAGGAAAAGATCAGTGAGTAAAGTTTTAATTTTGGAAGACGAGGATTCCATCCGCAGTTTTATTGTGATCAACCTGAAACGCAACGGCTTTGATGTGCTGGAGGCGGCAAACGGGAACGAGGCGCTTGATAAACTGACGTCCAATCCCGATATCGATATCGCGCTGCTGGACGTCATGGTTCCGGGGATCGACGGTTTTGAGGTATGCCGCCGCATCCGGGAAACGAATGAACGGATCGGCATTATCTTTTTGACCGCGAAAGTGCAGGAGCAGGACAAGGTGTACGCACTGTCCGTCGGCGCCGACGACCATGTGAGCAAGCCGTTCAGTCCGACCGAATTAATTGCGCGGATTCAATCGCTGCTGCGCCGGGTGAATGTTCACCGCGAAACGACGGCGAAGGTCAGCTTCCACTCCGGCCCGTTCAGCCTGGACCTGATTTCCAAGCAGTTCAAGAAGAACGGGCATGCGATCGAATTGACGCCAACGGAATTTTCGCTGATCCAATTTTTCCTCGAAAAAGAAAACACGCCTCTCAGCAGGGACGTACTGCTCGATCATGTATGGGGCAAAGAATATATGGGCGATCCTAAGATCGTGGACGTGAACATCCGCCGTCTCCGCCAAAAAATCGAGGAGAATCCGTCGGACCCCGAATATTTGCAGACCGTTTGGGGCCACGGTTATAAATGGAAGGGTCAGGGACAATGATCAAGAAAGGCATACGCAGGCAGATCGTCCTGCACTACTTTATCGTAGTGTTCTCGGCGCTTCTGCTGGCGGAAGTCATTTTTTTATTAGCGATACGAACGTACTACTATGACAGCATTTATAGTCATATTAAAAACCATATCGATAATGTAGAGGATTATTATTACCAGCGGATCAACCCGGGACTCGACGGGAACCGCGACCTAGCTTCCATGCTGACCTACTATGATCTGAACTCGGCCAACGTGCAAATTCTGGATACCCAGGGGAACGTGCTGATCAACTCTTCGGAATTCCAGCCCGACATGTCCGTCAAAACGGCTGATATTTCCCAGGCGCTGTCCGGCAACGTCGGACGTTGGGTCGGGCGTCAGGCCAGCACCGGCGAGAATGTCATGGCCGTGTCGAAGATGGAGCAGAACAGCGGGCAGGATGGCTACATCGTCCGTTACGTCACCTCACTGGAAACGGTCAACGACAAATTGTTCAATCTAACCATGCTGGCTACGGGCGTAGGAGCGGCTGTACTTGCCATCGTGCTCGTATTCAGCATGGGTCTGGCCAACTCGATCGTACAGCCGCTGAACACGATTACGGCCGTGTCCGCCGAGATGGCCCGCGGCAAGTTCAACCAGCGGATCAAGGGCGACTACAAGTACGAGCTTGGCGAGCTGGCATCCACGCTGAACTACATGGCCCAGGAGATCGTCCGGAGCAATCAGGTGAAGGACGATTTCATTTCCTCGATTTCGCACGAGCTGCGGACGCCGCTGACGAGTATTAAAGGGTGGAGCGAAACGATTAATTCGGGGGGCTACGATCCCGAGGAGACCCGAATTGGCATGGAGATCATTACGAAGGAGACCGAGCGCCTGATCGGCCTGGTCGAAGAAATCCTCGACTTCTCCAAGCTGCAGCAGAATGAGATGAAGATTGCGATCGGCCGGGTCGACATCAAAGAGCTGCTTCAGGAAATCATGCTGAACCTGTGGACGAAGGCGGAGAGCAGGCAAATCGAGCTCCGGCTGAAGTCCGAGGATCGACCGCTCGTGGCCGGGGACGCGAACCGCTTGAAGCAGGTATTCCTGAACCTGGTGGACAATGCGATCAAATTTTCGCATGAGCATTCGGCAATCGATCTCGTTGTGTACTTCGAAGGCGACAATGTCGTTACCGAAGTGAGGGATACGGGAATCGGGATCAGCGAGGATCACTTGGTAAAAGTGCGCGACCGGTTCTTTCAGGTGGATCCGCTCAACGGCGGCACCGGGCTTGGGCTTGCCATCTCCCAGCAGCTGGTTGAGCTTCATAAAGGCATTTTGCTCATTCAGAGCACTTTGGGGGAGGGAACGACGATCGTCGTGTCCCTGCCCCGGCTGCCGGAGAATACCGCTCAAGCGGACGGCGTTGCCGAGCTGCCTCCCGCAGACGAGAAACTTTCATGAAGTCCATACACATCAAAGAGCGAACCCCCGGAAAAAAGGGGTTCGCTCTTTGTATATTCGCACATATAGTATTAAGAGGATAAGCCTTCGGCACGCAGGCGTCCGGTTTTTTCGTATACATCCTGCAGGAGTCGGGAAGGCTGGGTACGAATGCTTGGTTTCGGCATAACGGTTTCGTAAGGGCCGACTACCGTTACCTGTCCCGGCGTTCCTTTAATGACGGCTCCGTCTTTAATGATCGCTCCTTCGCCAATAATGGCGTGCTCGATCAGCACATTGCGTCCGATCCGGACGTTTGGCATCACGACGCTGTCCTTGATTTCGGACATTTTGCCGACTTCGACGCCGCAGAACATGACGGATTGTTGCGCCGTGCCGTCCATCGTGCACGTTTCTGAGATCAGACAGTTGGTCGCCATCACGCTGCGGTTCCGGGTCGATCCGAGCTTCGTACGCCATGGACGGGTATACATTGGCCACTCGCTGTTGTGCAGCTTCCAGTCCAGCTCTTCGGACAAGAGATCCATGTGTGCTTCCCAGAGGCTGGCGACGGTGCCGACATCTCGCCAATATCCATCGAAGCGATACGCGAACAGTTCATCCTGATCCGCCAGCATCTTCGGAATGATATCCTTACCGAAATCATGGCTGGATGCGTCATTCGCAGCGTCCTCCATCAAATGTCTGCGGAGGTACTCCCATTCAAACAAATAGATGCCCATGGAAGCCAGGTTGCTTTCGGGTTCGGCCGGTTTCTCGGCAAAGTCCGAGATGCGCAGCGATTCGTCCACGCTCATGACCCCGAAACGGCTGGCTTCTTCCCAAGGCACCTCCATGACAGAGATGGTGGCTTTGGCGCCGTTCTTTTGGTGAAATTGAAGCATTTGTTTATAATCCATGTGGTAAATATGGTCACCGGACAAAACCAGTACATGCTCCGGCTGGTGACGGTCAATATATTCGATATTTTTATAAATGGCATCAGCAGTTCCCAAATATTCAGAAGATCCTGTGTTGTAAGAAGGCAGCAGGGTAATTCCGTCCTCTCCATTTTTTTGGAGGCCCCATGGTTCGCCTTCCCCGATATGCAGATGAAGCGATTCAGCCTCGTACTGCGTCAGCACACCGATGGTGTCAATGCCTGAGTTTACGCAGTTACTGAGAGGAAAATCGATAATACGGTAACGGCCGCCGAACGGAACAGCGGGCTTTGCCAGTTTCGATGTCAGAGGTGATAATCTGCGCCCTTCACCTCCGGCAAGCAACATGGCGATGCATTCTTTTCTCTTCATGTCGTTTCCTCCCATTCAAAATTGTCAATGTAGTACATAAATAAACGACTATCGCCCATCTGAAACGAGTATATTGAAATATCTCTGAAAAATTACAATTTTATTTTTCAGCGGTCATTTTTATTTTCATTTTGGCTACAATGGGGTAATGGTTTACATGCACTATATTCCTAAAGCAGGTGATCATTTGGAGAACATGAATAAGGCGCCGGGTCAGCCGCTGTCCGCGGAAGACATCTATTTGTTTCATGAAGGGACCTCCTATCACAGTCACAGGACGTTGGGCGCTCATCCTGCTGTGGAAGAAGGCGAGGAAGGCGTCCGGTTCACCGTCTGGGCGCCCCATGCCCAAGCCGTGGGCCTGGCGGCAGACTGGAACAACTGGAACGGAGAAAAGGATTCGTTATATAAGATACCCGATTCAGGTTTTTGGACTCGCTTTTTTCCCGGAATCCGTTCAGGTACTTTTTACAAATATGACATGACCGGACCTGACGGAGAAAGGTTCCTGAAAGCCGATCCTTATGCGTTTCAGGCGGAGCTTCGCCCAGCCACCGCTTCGGTTGTCACGGATCTAGCGGGATATGTATGGAAAGACGGCCCCTGGCGAAGAAAGAGAAAAGCACCTTACCGCAAGCCGCTGAATATATACGAGATCCATTTCGGCACGTGGCGGCAGAAGGAGGACGGAACCTTTTATACATACCGGGAAATGGCCGATCTCCTTATTCCCTATTTGAAGGAAATGCATTATACCCATGTCGAGTTTATGCCGCTCGCGGAGCATCCATACGATTTATCTTGGGGATATCAGGGAACCGGCTATTTTGCTGTAACGAGCCGCTACGGGTCACCTCATGACTTTATGTACTTGGTCGATGCCCTGCACCAGGCCGATATCGGCGTCATCCTGGACTGGGTGCCATCCCATTTCGCCAAGGACGCCCACGGGCTCCGCCGGTTTGACGGGACGCCGCTGTTTGAATACAGCGATGCCTATAAGGCTGAAAAACCCGGCTGGGGCACGCTCAGCTTCGACTTCGGCAAACCGGAGGTGCGCTCGTTCCTGATCTCCAACGCAATGTTCTGGCTGGACGTGTTCCACATAGACGGGCTTCGGGTCGACGCGGTCACCAGCATGCTGCGGCTCGATTTCGAAAAGCAGGAAGGACAGTTCCAGCGCAACGAGAATGGCGGTCTCGAGAACACCGAGGCGATTGCTTTTCTTCAGCAGTTGAACACTGTTGTGTTCAACTATTTCCCAAATACGCTGATGATGGCCGAAGAATCCAGCGCCTGGCCCGGGGTTACCGCACCCGTACATGAAGGCGGCCTGGGCTTTAATTACAAATGGAACATGGGCTGGATGAACGACACGCTGGATTATGTGGAAACGCCGTTTGACCGGCGGCCCGGGCGGCATCACCTGCTGACGTTCCCGATTGCCTATGCTTATTCTGAGAACTATGCCCTGCCTTTATCCCATGATGAAGTCGTCCACGGCAAAAAATCGCTGCTCAGCAAGATGCCTGGAGATTACGGGCAGAAGTTCGCCGGCCTTCGGCTGCTTCTTGGATACCAAATGACTCATCCCGGAAAGAAGCTGTTGTTTATGGGCGGGGAGTTCGGCCAGTTTATCGAATGGAAGGACCAGGAGCAGCTCGACTGGCTGCTGCTGGATTACGAGAGCCACCGCGGCATGCAGCGGTATACCGCAGAATTAAACCGGCTGTATTTAAACGAACCGGCGCTTTGGGAGCGGGATCATGAGCTTGAAGGGTATCAATGGATCACGCCGCACGACAACACACAAAGCGTCATTTCGTACCTCAGAAAAGGAAAAAAGGCCGGTGACACGCTTGTCGTCATTATTAATTTTCAACCGGTGCGGCGTGAGCATTACCGGATCGGAATTGCCAAAGCCGGCACGTATGTGCCTGTGTTCTTCAGCGAGGATTCCAGATATGGCGGAAGCGACGAGTTTAGCGCCGAACCCGTGCATACGGAGAAGATCCCTTGGCATGAACAAACGTGCAGTCTGGAATTAACGCTGCCGCCGCTCAGTATGCTGATATATAAAAGGGAGCAGCCCCGCACGAAAAAGGCGGTCCCGGGCATACCGAGCAAGCAAAGCAAGCCAAGTGTTTCGGCAAAGTCCGGCAAGTCCGGTGAAACCACCCGGGTGTCGGCATCTAAAGCCCAGGAAAAGATAGATAAGCCTATTGCAGAGACAAAGAAAAGAACGGGCAGAGGCGCCGGGAGGAAACCGGTGACGGAAGACGGCCCGCGGATCAACGAATAGGAGGCAGGAGAGATGAAAGTCATATTTGCAGCAGCGGAATCGACACCGTTTATCAAAACAGGGGGACTAGCCGACGTGATCGGCGCCCTGCCCAAAGCGCTTAAGCGAAGCGGAGCGGACGTGCAGGTCATTTTGCCCAAATATAAAGGGATACCACAACAATTTAAGGATGAAATGCAGCATCTCACGGAAATAAAAGTGCCGGTCGGCTGGAGAAATCAATACTGCGGCATCGAAAAGCTCGTGTACGACGGCATTCCGGTATATTTTCTCGATAACGAATACTATTTCGGACGGGACGGCGTTTACGGATACATGGACGACGGCGAACGCTTCGCCTTTTTCAACCGGGCTGTGCTTGAGGTGCTTCCGCTGATCGGCTCCGAGCCGGACGTGCTGCACTGCCATGACTGGCATACGGCACTCATACCGGTATTGCTGCAGGCGCACTATCGCCACAACGAGTACTACCAGCACATCCGTACCGTGTTTACGATACATAATTTGCTGTACCAAGGAATATATCCTTACGAGGTACTTGGCGAACTGCTTGAACTGGGACACCATTATTTTACGCCTGAAGGCCTTGAGTTTTACGGGAACGTTAACTTTATGAAAGGCGGGATCGTCTACGCCGATCACGTGACGACGGTGAGCCCGACCTACGCCAGGGAAATTCAGACGGCGCACTACGGATACGGACTGGAAGGGCTGCTGTATTCGCTCGGTGACCGGCTAAGCGGGATCGTGAATGGAGTGGATACGAAGAGCTATAATCCTGCAAGCGATGCGAGCCTTTACGTAAAATACCGGACGAACCTGGCGAAAAAGAAGGAGAATAAGGCGGGGCTCCAGGAGGAGCTCGGTTTGCCGGTTAACCCGGACGTGCCGCTCATCGCGATGGTGACCCGGCTGGTGGAGTCCAAGGGACTGGACCTCGTGACGCGGGTGCTGGACGAAATGCTGGATTACGACGACTTCCAGTTCGTCTTGCTCGGCACGGGTGATTCCGCCTACGAGCATTGGTTCCGCGAAGCGGCAGGGAGGCATCCGGACAACATGTCGGCGCAGATTACGTTCAGCGACGCCTTGTCACGCAAAATATATGCAGGCAGCGACATGTTCCTCATGCCGTCGAAGTTCGAGCCATGCGGCATCAGTCAGCTGCTGGCGCTGCGGTACGGCAGCATCCCGATCGTTCGCGAGACCGGGGGGCTAAACGACACAGTGCAGTCTTACAACGAGTTCACCGGCGAGGGCAACGGCTTCAGTTTTACGGCATTCAACGCCCACGATATGATGCATACGATCCGCCGCGCGGCGGCGTTTTACCAACAGCCGGAGCATTGGAGCAGAATCGTCAAGAACGCCCTTGCCGGGGATTACAGCTGGAACATGTCCGCCAAGGAATACATGGACATTTACGAGCGTGTGACCGTTTGAGCAAACGGGTGCTGATTCAAGCCGGCTCCAAGATAATAACAACGGGCTGCTGTGAATCCATTGAAAAAAGCCTTCCGGAACTCCGGAAGGCTTTTTGTTAGAAGGCGATTTATTTGGTGAGATTTCGGTACAAAATCCGGTACCCGTAAGGGTCCAGACTGACGTTCATCGTTCCGTTCTGGGTAGGAACCTTGTCGCCCGACAAGGCGTCCTTCCAGTCGTTCGTAACCATCGGGTGGGACAGCACCTGCGGCTTGTCGGTGTTGTTCATCCAGATGGTGAAATGAACCCGGCTGTCCATGCGCTCGTAAATGATGTTGGGATTGCCCGGTTCCGCCTTCAAAAAGCGGAAGCGGCCTTCGCGAAGCGCTTTGTTTTTTTTGCGCAGATCGATGAGCAGCTTGTAAAAATCGTACAGCTCGCGGTCCTGCTTCTTCGGATCCCACTCCATGCATTTACGGCAGTCCGGATCGCCGCCGCCGGTGAGGCCCACCTCATCGCCGTAGAAGATACATGGCGTCCCCATGAACGTGAACAGGAAGACGACCGCCAGCTTCATCCGGCGCTTGTCGTTGCCGACGCGCGTCAAGAGGCGCGGTGTGTCATGGCTGCACAGCATGTTGAACACCACCTCGTTCGTCTGCTGCGGATAGCGCATCAGAATGGTGCCCATTTTGTTGGCGAACGTCAGTCCGTCCATCCCACCGTTGAAAAACTCCAGCACCTTGTCGGCAAAAGGGTAGTTCATGACAGAGTCGAACTGGTCGCCCACCAGCCAGGCCAGGGAATCGCTCCACACTTCTCCGACAATATAAGCATCCGGATTGGCGTTTTTGACGACCATACGGAAGTCCCGCCAAAAATGGTGATCGACCTCGTTCGCCACGTCCAGCCTCCAGCCATCCAGCTTGATTTCCTTGATCCAGTACTCGGCAACGTCCAGCAAATACTGCTTGACCTCGGGGTTGGCCGTGTTGAATTTCGGCATATTACCGAAGAAGCCGAACGTGTCATACGTGGCGATCCCGTTCTCAACCCGGGCCGGAAACTGGTTGATATGAAACCAGTCGGCATATTTGGACTTTTCCCCATGTTTCAGGACGTCCTGGAACGGTGGAAACTGTTCGCTGCAGTGGTTGAACACGGCATCGAGCATGACTCGGATCCCTTTGCTGTGACAGGCTTCAACAACCTGCTTGAGCAGCTCGTTGTCCCCAAAATGCGGGTCAACCTGCTTATAATCGACGATGTCATATTTATGGTTCGACGGCGACTTGAACAATGGTGTGAAATATATCGCATTGATGCCCAGATCGATGAGATCGTCCAAATGATCCAGGACGCCCTGCAGGTCGCCGCCGAAGAAATTGTCCGTTGTCGGCTGTCCCCCCCAGGGCTGTGTGCTTTTCGGATCATTGCTTGGATCCCCGTTGGCAAAACGTTCAGGCATAATTTGGTAAAAAATAGCATCCTTTGCCCAATCCGGCACCTTAAATACGTCGATCTCATGTATGTAAGAAAATTCGTAATAGCCGCCCGTAGGCGCCGGACAATGACGGTACAGCCCGTTGTCGAGCATATAAATCGTTTCCTTGCCGGAAGTGACCCGGAAGGCATAGCTCAGGCGCTTGTATTTAGGCAGCACGGCGGCTTCCCAATAATCGAACATTTCGTCGGTCGCGGCTTTTTCCATCGTAATTTCAAAGTAGGTCGAATCCCAGTCGTATTTGTCTCCGGTCATCGCCACCACCGTATCCACGTCATTGCGTTTGGTGCGGACACGCAGATGTATCGTCTTCGGATCGTATGCATAGGCCCATTTGTCCCGGGGGACATGGTATAAAGCTTCCAGCAGCATGACTACACCTCCACTAAATATCTAGCTAATTAATACCTCATTCCCGGAATGATGAACCATGGCTGCCGCCGTATTCTGGCGTTTCGGTGAATTTTTTGCTTAGGAGTCTCCTTATGGTGTAATTACATCATAAGAAGCTTTTCTTTCAAGGGTGCAGGTTTTTGAAGCGATTTATGCATCGATATTAGGTTGAAGCAGGTTTTGAAACGGCAAATACATATGTATTCCGAAAAAGATGGGGAGGTGACTAAAAGGAACAATAGAACTAGGAATAAATGGAATTAAAGAGCCATAATCCGCATGATTCTGGCTATTTTAAAATGTATTGACCACTGTATGAAAATGTCATTGCATAATCATGCATTTTTATTGTATGATTAGAACCGTGGTTTTTCGGGGTAGGCCGGATACGGATCATGCCTTTGAACAACAATAAGTATCATTGAAAACGGACAGGAGAGATAGATATGAAAAAATGGGGTATTCTAACGGCATGCATTCTGCTGGCAGGCTCCCTGCTTGCCGGATGCGGAAGCAAACCTTCGGCTGAGGGCGGCACGGCAGCGGGCGAACAGCCGGCCAGCGGCAAAACGATCGTGCTTGGAACAAGCGCGGACTTCCCGCCGTACGAATTTCATAAAATGGTGAACGGCAAGGACCAAATTGTCGGGTTTGATATCGAAATCGCCAAGGAAATCGCCAAAGACATGGGGGCGCAGCTTGAAGTGAAGGACATGAGCTTTGATGCGCTTCTCGGCGAGCTGTCCAGCGGCCGCGTCGATTTTGTCATTTCGGGCCTTACACCAAGCGAGGAACGCAAGAAACAAATCGATTTTTCGAACAATTACTATAAGGCAGAGCAGGCCGTCGTCGTCAGAGAGGCTGACAAAGACAAATACAGCACGATGAAAGCTTTGGAAGGAGCTTCGCTCGGCATTCAGAAGGGTTCCATCCAGGAGGACATCGCCAAGACGATTCCGGGGGCGAAGATCACCGGTCTGAACAAAATTTCCGACATCGTCCTGCAGCTGAATTCGAGCCGCGTGGATGCCTCCATTATGGAGAAGCCGGTTGCCGAAGCATACATCAAGAACGTTAAAGGTCTGGTGATAGCGGATGCGGTCCCTGATTATAAGGAAGACGGCTACGCGATCGGGATCAAAAAAGGCAACACCGAACTTGTCGATCAAATCAACAAAACGCTGGACCGTCTTAAATCCGAAAACAAGATTGAGCAGTTCGTAGCCGAAGCGAGCGATTTGGCTGCACAGAAATAAAGGTTAAGCTGTCTTTTCTCATTTTATACATCGGATAAAATAGCGAAGCGAATTCGCTATTTTTTCTGTTCAATGATGGATACTCTTTTTTAATACGTCTCGATCTGTTGTATACAGGGGAAGGATGAGACAGGCAGGGATGACAAAGGAGGTTATTGGATCTTATGAATATGTTCTCCGTTTTTTGGGATTACCGGACGTATTTTGCGACAGGTATTCAGTATACACTGCTTCTGGCGGCCATCGGCGTCATCTGCGGCTTCGTGCTGGGCATTATTATATCTTTGATGCGGATGTCCCGCTTTTGGCTGCCGCGGCTGATCGGGTCGGTGTGGGTGGAAATACTCCGCGGCACACCGATGGTTGTTCAGCTGTTTATTATTCACTACGGCCTCGTGGCCTTTGGGATCAAACTTACGCCGATCGAGTCCGGTGCGATCACGCTGTCCATTAATAGCTCCGCCTACCTTGCGGAAGTGTTCCGTGCCGGAATTCAGGGAGTAGACCGAGGCCAGTCGGAAGCAGCCCGTTCCCTGGGAATGACGCGCAGCATGACGATGCGGTACATCGTGCTCCCTCAGGCGGTGAAAAGCGTGCTGCCGGCAATCGGCAATGAGTTCATTACGATTATCAAGGAATCATCGATCGTATCGTTTATCGGCGTAGCCGATCTGATGTATCAGTCTCAGGCCGTTCAAGGGATTACGTATGATTATCTCAGTCCGCTGCTGGTCATTGCGGCCATCTACTTCATTATGACGTTTACCCTGTCCAAGCTGCTTGGGGCATTCGAAAGGAGGCTGAATACCGATGATCAGCGTTAAGGATCTGCGCAAATCGTTCGGCAAGCTGGAGATTCTGAAAGGCATCGACATCGATATCGCCAAAGGCGAGGTGGTCGTCGTGATCGGCCCGAGCGGCTCGGGAAAAAGTACCTTTCTCCGCTGCCTGAATCTGCTCGAAACCCCGACAGGGGGACAGATTACGTTTGAAGGCGAGCCGATAACGGACAAACGCCATAACATCAATGCCACACGCGAAAAAATGGGCATGGTGTTCCAGCATTTCAACCTGTTCCCGCATAAATCGGTGCTGCAGAACCTCATGCTGGCGCCGGTTAAGGTGAAAAAGCAGCCGCCGGCCGAGGCGGAACGGATTGCCCTTGACCTGCTGCGCACGGTAGGATTATCCGAGAAGAAGGATGCCTATCCGTCCCAGCTGTCAGGCGGGCAAAAGCAGCGGATCGCTATCGCGCGTGCGCTGGCGATGCAGCCTCACGTCATGCTCTTTGACGAGCCTACCTCAGCGCTGGACCCGGAAATGGTCGGCGAAGTGCTGGAGGTTATGAAGAAGCTCGCAGACGGCGGCATGACGATGGTCATCGTGACGCATGAGATGGGGTTTGCCCGGGAGGTCGGCGACCGGATCGTCTTTATGGACGGCGGACAAATCGTCGAGCAGGGGACACCTGCGGATGTGTTCGGCAACCCGCAAAACAGCCGCACGAAAGATTTTCTGAGTAAGGTTCTTTGATGAGAGCCTATCATCTAAAACGATAAAGCCCTGGACGAGAATATTACTCATTCAGGGCTTTTTTGTCCCTTTTAATGAATAAATCGTAAAAATGAATGAAAAAGTTGTAACTTTTATTAAAGGAATTAAGTCATTGGTTCCTGGCATAAGTCCGCTAACAACTCTATATAAAGCTTGATATTTCAAGGGTTTCGAATTGGTAACATTTTCATGCGCACAGGTTACAAAATTGTGATATATTTGTTGAGCCGAAACTTTTTAAGGTAAAGTGCGGGGGATGTAATTTGTGTACATAGTACGCTTGGGGTGAATCGCACCGATAGGGCGTAGGGTTGTCTCCTCAATCCGAATCCGACAGCTAACCTCGCAGGCATCACGACTTAAGGAGGAACCATGAAAAGATTTAAAGGAATCAAGACACTTGCAGCCATCATCGGCATTTCTCTGGCGGTACAAGCGGTACCCACGTTTGCGGACTCGGTCCATGTAGCGAAGGATGGAGACACCTTCTATACACTATCTAAACAATATGGCGTTAATTTGAATCAACTGATGAGTGCAAATCCGAATGTAGAAGCAACCAATATTTACCCTGGCCTAAAATTAAACGTTCCCGGAGCAAGCACAGCCAAGGCATTTGCCGCAGAGGACAGCGGCTCCATCATCACCGCTGCATCCCTGAACGTCAACGGCGATGACAAAGTTGTGGAAGCATGGGGTAAAACCTTTAATTACTCTAAAACGCTGGACGTCCGAGCTACGGCGTATTCCTCTGCCGCTAGTGAAAACGGCAAATGGGGTGCAGTGGACTACTTCGGCAACCCGCTGAAGCTGGGCACGATCGCAGTTGACCCTTCCATTATCCCGCTGGGAACGAAAGTGCTGGTTACCGGCCACAGCTTCCCTGGCCTTCCGAAGAAAGCCTTTGTAGCGACAGCAAAGGACACCGGCGGCGCGATTAAGGGCAAACGCATCGACATTTTCGTGCCTGGCAGCCCGGCAAGCGTCAGCGCCTTCGGGTTCCAGGATGTTGAGCTGTACTTCATTAAATAGTTAATGCTACTCATAACAACATGGAAAAACCGGCTTTTTATTAAAGCCGGTTTTTTTGTACACTTCGCTTTACTTGTCTTTTGGAACGTGAAGTAACCTCGGCAGTGTGACGAAGGAATAGCCCTTCTTCTTCAAGGTCTGGATGATGTCCGGAAGGGCATCGATCGTGCCGCTGAGATTGGACGTGGTTCCGCCACCAGCATGCTGAAGAATGATCGAGCCCTGCCCAACGGTGGACAGCACGTTGCGCTTGACCGCTTCCTTGCCGATTCCTTTCCAATCGAGAGAATCGACGTTCCAGTTTACGATTTTATAGCCCTGCTGTTTGGCCCAGCGCAGCTGCCGTTCCGTGATGTCTCCATACGGCGGCCTGATCAGTTTGGGCTTATAGCCGACGATGCCGTAAAGCGTGTTCTCCGTTCGCTTAATCTCGGCTACATACTCGTCCATCTCCAATTTATGAAACACGGGATGATTATAGGAGTGGTTCCCGATCACATGTCCTTCACGGACGATGCGCTCGACCAGCTCGGGGTGCTTCTTCGCCCGGCTTCCCATCACAAAAAAGGTGGCTTTAATATGATGGGCTTTGAGAACATCCAGAATCTGCGGTGTAAATCGGGGGTCTGGTACGTCATCAAAGGTCAGGGCCACCTCTTTGACGCGTGGACCGTGAATTTTGAACGTTTCGGGATATTTTTTGATCAGCTGGCCAAGCGTAAGGATCTGCTGTTCCTTCCGCTTTTCTTTCGCCTCTCGGCTGCTGGTTTCCCTTGCAGGCTCGGAACTTGGCGGATGTCCCGGGGGTTCGCTGCCGTGAGCGGCGGCAGTCGGCCGCCCGTCCAGCCATGGCCAGATCAACAACAAGACCAGCAGGAAAGGCAGCAATTTGCATAACAGCTTCTTTTTCATCCGTCTCGACTCCTTTCCACTGGGGACAAACGGAAGTATGATTTATCCTTGTTATGTCCATAAGTTGAGGCAATTATGTTGCTTGAATCAGACACGGCCGCATTTTCATATCGTTCGGCAAAGGGTGTATAATAGAACTGATGGTTTACGGTCACTGCACGTTGGCCGTAACCGCCGAGGTATGGACGATGAACGGCGGCACCGCAATTATAAAACCCTGTTGTCATATAGGCTTAAGGATATACAACATAAAGGAGACACGAAACAATGGCAGATCTATTTACACCTTATGTACTTAAAGGATTATCCCTGAAAAACCGGATTGTTATGCCTCCGATGTGCCAATATTCGGTACAGGCTGAAGACGGAATCCCTAACAATTGGCATTATGTCCATTATGTATCCCGCGCAGTCGGCGGAGCCGGATTGATTATCGTAGAGATGACGGGGGTTCACCCCGACGGACGGATTACAAACCGGGATACGGGAATATGGGATGACGGGCAGATCCCCGCATACCGCAAAATCGTCGACGAAGTGCACGCCTATGGCGCAAGGATCGGCATCCAGCTGGGCCATGCCGGCCGCAAGGCGGAGGACGCAAACCCGCCCGTTGCTCCGTCGGCCATCCGTTTTGACGAGAAGTATAAAATTCCGAGAGCTTTGTCCACCGAAGAGGTTCAAAGTGTGGTTACAGCCTATGGGGAAGCGGCCCGGCGAGCGGTGGAAGCCGGCTTTGATACCGTGGAGATTCACGGCGCTCACGGCTATTTGATCCACCAGTTCCATTCGCCACTGACCAATCGAAGAGACGATGCCTATGGAAAAGACCTGGCTTTGTTCGGAGAAGAAGTCGTTAAAGCCGTCAAGAAGGCGGTCCCAGAAGACATGCCTGTTCTGATGAGGGTATCAGCCAAGGAGTATGTGGACGGCGGTTATGACATCGATTACTGCGCGGAAATTTGCAAACGATACCGGGATGCGGGCGTGGACGTATTCCATATATCCTCCGGCGGTGAAGGCCATATCGGATCGAACGGAGGACCGAAGGCCGGATCAGGCTACCAGGTGGAATTGGCGGAACAAATGAAGGCGAAGCTGAATGTACCGGTGATCGCCGTCGGCCGCTTGGAAGATTACGAGGAAGCGCAGCAGGTGGTGCTGGAAGGAAAGGCTGACCTGGTTGCCGTCGGCAGAGGCATGCTGAAGGATCCTTACTGGGCACTCCATGCAGCTCAGGAGCTGAACGGAGAACAGAAAATCCCGAAACAATACTTGCGTGCTTTTTAACCAGGCATTGCGGAACAACAAGCAAACTAACGTTCAAAACAAAACGCTGGAGTCGGATCCGTCGGATCGGCTCCCGCGTTTTTTTAAACGGTAAACATGAGCTTGAATGAACGCTCCCTGCTGCTATATTATGGAAGATGAAACGAACGCCGCAAAAAAAAATGGCGATTTTTGAAACGGTCCGAAAAGTGCTGCGTAAAAGAATATCAAGAAGAACACATTAAACCTTTCAGGAGGAACAGAGACCATGGCAATTTTCAAAAGACTGCGCGATTTAACAATGTCCAATATCAATGCGATTATCGATAAGGCAGAAGACCCAATTAAGATGACGGATCAATACATTCGCGATATGACCGAAGATTTGGAAGATGCCGAGAAAGCCGTAGCCGCTCAAATCGCTATTGAGAAGAAGTTCAAACAGCTGTACGAAGAGCAGCAGGCGCTCGTCGAGAAGCGCACTCAGCAAGCACACACCGCAGCCCAGGCTCAGAACGTTGAGCTGGCCCGCCGCGCGCTGGAAGAGAAGAAATCGGCCGAGCAGAAAATGAACGAATACAAAGCAAGCTACGACCAGAACAAGGCTTCCGCCGACAATCTCCGTGCCAAGCTCGAGGAAATGCGCAAGCAGCTGACCGAAATGAAGAACAAAAGGGAGACCTTGGTAGCCCGTTACAACGCGGCCAAAGCGCAAACCGAAATTAACAAGGCGATGAACGGCTTCAGCACCGATTCCGCGACGAACGGTATGAAGCGCATGGAAGAGAAAATGCTCCAGATGGAAGCGCAAGCCGAAGCCAGCAACGAAATGTCCGCCAAGGACAAATCGCTTGACGACGAGTTCGAGCAGCTTGGCAAGGATAAAGAGGTTGAAGATGAGCTGGCAGCGCTCATGAAGCAGTACGAGAACAAATAATCTGCCGTAAACCGGGTATGATGAATAGCGAAGGGGGAACATTTGTCATATTTCTCCTTCGCTTTTATTATGTATGAGGGTGAGACGTTGAGAAGATGTGGAGGCTAAGGTAGATGGATTTTAATATCATTAAAGGGATTCTGGTATGGACAGGTTCCGGGGCGATCCTGCTCTTTGTTTTGATGTTTGTGGATTCGCTGTTTACCAAGTACAAAGATTTTGAAGAAGTCAAGGCGGGGAACATGGCGGTTACTTCGCGCCTGGTGATCAAGCTGCTGTCCCAGGGGTACATTCTGTCCGTTTCGATTCGGACTTCGAATAACCTGCTGGAGGCGCTGGTCGTATCGATCGTCTCCTTCTTGATCTTACTCGTACTGGAAGCAATCGTGCGCGTCCTGATGAGGTGGTGGGCCAAGCTTGACCTGGATGCCGGCACGCAGCAGGGCAAAGTGGGTTACGGCCTGTTTGCCGGTACCCTTCATTTGGTAGGCGCCCTCATTATTACCGCCTGCCTGTAGCACGACCCCATTATATATTAAAGTTTGATTACCTAAGGAGTTATAGCATATGAGTGTATTTAAAAGAATCGGCAATCTGTTTGCCAAGCCAGAACCGCCGAAACCGGAGAAAAGCATGCTGGCGCTGATGCCTGGGGATATTTGCGAGGTGTCGCTGGTCACGTATGAAGTGATCGGAAGGGTACACAACCGCGGAAGAAACGCCGTTCTACTTACGCTGCGGGACGGAAACACGATCGCTTACCTTCATATTGAAGAGCGCGAGACCGTGGAATATGAACTGTACGCTCCGATCGACGGACGGCTTGACAATCCTGCCGAAGTACCGACCGAGATCGAACTGGACGACCGGGTATACTATATGGAAGAAGAATACATCGGTCATGTGTTGATACAAGGCAAAACCCCGTTCACGCAAGGGGGAGAGCAGCACGTATGGCAGTACCAATCCGACGATTATCATCTGCTGCGGATCGAGTGGCAGAACGGACGCTTTATGCTGTATGAAGGAGAGAAAGTAATCCCAGGTGATGTGAAAGTCATCCGGGCCAATTAGAGGTGGGGCACATGATGGGTAAGAAGAGAAGCAGGTTTCTCGGCCTGAAGCTTCTGCTTGTCGCCAGCCTTGTGCTGTCTCTGCTAACCGGATGCGGCATCGGCTCGCCGAACGTCAAGGAAACGTATCCGCTGGAGTCGGTGAACCGCGACGGAAACGCCACGTCGTATGTGTACCGGGCTGCGGACAAGACGGTTCCCGAGGTTGCGAAGGAACTGACGGACGAGAAGAAGCCCGACCAGATGTCGCCGGAAGATGCCGACCGGATGTTTCTGGTGTATGGCAACGAATGGTACCATCTGCAGAAGGATACCGCCAAGCCAAGCGATACGCTGATCGAAATCGACTCGCAGCAATATGTGCAGCGGAATTACGACTCAAGCTTCCTGCAGGGATATCTGACGGCCGCGCTCATCGGACAACTTTTTGATTCGTTCGGCGGTGGAGGCTCCTACCGGGGCTATACGAGCAGGGACATTTATCAGCCGAAACAGGGAACGTACCACACGCCGACGACAAATGATAAAAAAGTGGCGCCCCCGCTGACGGTTGAAAAGAAGGGCTCGATTCTCCGCCGCGGCAAAAACAGCGACACGAATACGAGCGTCGGTTCTGGCGGCAGCATCTTTGACCGCAGGAAAGATACGACGACGCCGAGCAGAGGCAGCATATCCAGGGGCGGCAGCAGCGGCTCCAGCCTATTTGATTCACCGAAGCGGTCGTATACGAAGCCGAAAACTCGGGTCGGATCGGGCAAGATCACAAGGCGCAGGTGACGGCCGGCCGCAAGCGAATGTCATGAATGCCGTGTTCACGGCAGACGAAAACGCACGAAGCATGGATTCGTGCGTTTTTTTGTGTCATGATAGACAGTGGAGACATTCAGCTACGGAAGGATGATACATAATGGATCAGACACGAACCGATTACGATAAATTTCACCGGAAGCCGATGCAGGTCAAGGATGCCCAAAGGCTGATCGCCGGTTATGTCGAGGCTGGCGGCGTAGAGACGGTACCGCTGGCGGAGAGCATCGGACGCTTTCTGGCCGAGCCCGTCACCGCCCCGCATCCGTTTCCGCGGTTCCGCCGCTCCGGAATGGACGGGTACGCGATTTGTTCCGCCGACACGGCGTCTTGCAGCTCGGACGATCCGGTCTGGCTGGAAGTCATCGACGAAATTCCTTGCGGGAGCGTGTCCAGTCAAGTGATCCGGCCGGGGACAGCTGCACGGATCATGACGGGCGCTGAGGTACCGGACGGCGCGGACGCCGTCGTCATGCTGGAGATGACAGAGCAGCGGGAAGAGGACGAACGGGCCTGGGTTGGACTGAAGCGAAAAATCCAGGAGGGGCAAAACATTACCCCGATCGGCCTGGAGGTTCAGGAGGGACAGCAGCTGCTTAGTCAGGGAACCCGAATTTCGGCCGGAGAAATCTCGGTGCTGGCGACGTTCGGCATTCACCATGTTCCGGTGTACCGCAAGCCGCGAATCGCGATTTTCTCGACAGGATCGGAGCTGCTGTCCGTCGAAGAGCCGCTGCAGCCGGGGAAAATTCGCAACAGCAACACGTACATGCTCGCGGCCCAGGTGCGGGAAGCAGGGGGCGAACCCTTTATCCTGGAGGCTATTATGGATGATCTGCAGCTGGCTCAAACACGGGTCGAAGAGGCTCTTCGGGATTACGATGCTGTCGTAACCAGCGGCGGCGTGTCGGTCGGTGACTACGACATTATGGGCGATCTCGTCCGCGGCGGCGGGGTAGAGATGCTCTACAACAAAATCGCCATGCGCCCCGGCAGCGTCACGACGGCGGCCGTAAAAGACGGCAAGCTGCTCTTTGCGCTGTCCGGCAACCCCGGCGCTTGCTTCGTCGGCTTTGAGCTGTTCGTCCGGCCGACGATTCAGGGCATGATGGGCAGAAAGAATGCCTACCTTAAGGAATGGACAGCCGTCCTGGACGTCGACTATACGAAGGTGAACGCTTTTACCCGCTACGTACGCGGAAGAGTGGAAGTCCGCGGTGGAATGGTGTATGCCGTTCCAGCAGCGGTGGACGAATCGAGTGTCATGGTAACGATCAAAGACAGCGACTGCCTGATCGTCATCCCGCCCGCCAAAGCAGTCACACCGGCCGGATCCAAGGTGCAAATTTTGCTGCTTAAAGAGGGTTCAAGATGAGCCGGCAGGAAGCAAAACCGCCCGTCTGGCAAATCGTCGGGTATAAGAACAGCGGCAAGACGACGCTCGTCTGCAGTCTAGTCGAGCGGCTAGCGGCCAAGGGCATACGGACAGCCGTGATTAAGCACGACGCCCATGATTTTGACATCGATCATACGGGAACGGACTCGTATCGGCACCGGAAATCGGGGGCCGGTGCCGTCGCCCTTGTGTCCTCGCGGCGAACGGCCGTCATCGAGGAAACGGAAACCGGGCTGGACGAGCTCATCGGGCGGTTTTCCGGATACGATATGATTTTGGTGGAGGGCTTCAAGCAGGCGGAGTATCCCAAACTCGTGATGGTGCGCAGCCAGGAAGATCATGCCTTGGCTGCCCAGATCACTTCCGTGACAGCCGTCGTCTCCTGGCTTGCCGATGACGTGATGAAGGGGAGCATCGAGCTCCCGCCGGGTTCCGTTCCGGTATTTGGGGTCAATGACACCGGCCGGATCATGGAATGGCTGCTTCACCACGTAAGCATGGCACCACGGAATGAACTGAAATGATCGTTTGCATTCAAAAACAGCACGCCAACTCCGATGACCGGATGCGGCAGTGCTGTTTTTTATGATGACCTTGCTTGAGCGTTACGGTTCCAGCCTCCGCTCAATCGCCTCGGACATCGTTTTGTCCGTGAGATGGGCGTACACTTCCGTCGTTTCAGTGGAGGCGTGGCCGAGCTGTTCCTTCGTCTTGTAAATATCGTTTTGCAAATAATAGTCGGTGGCGAAGGAATGCCGGAGCTTATGTACGGTGAGATACGGCTTGCCGAAGCGTTTGGCATACTTGATGATCATCGCCTGAATCGCCCGCTTGGTCATGCGTCCGCCCTCCTGTTGGCCGTTCGGAAGCGCCGCAAACAGCGCCTTTTCCCGCTTGGGCACCTTGTACCTGGATTGACGCAGGGTAAGATACTGGGCCAAATCATCCCTGGCCTGCTCGCGGAAATAGACCGGCGTCTTGAACGTCTCGTCGTTATTGCCCTTCCGGTACACATAAAGCATTTTGTTGTTCATATCCAGATCGTCGACATTCAGGTTCACGACCTCCGATACCCGAAGCCCCGAATTCAAAATCAGGCTGGCAATGCAGGCGTCACGTTCCTTGTTCAGTTCATGCGCATGCAGCGCCTGCTTGTTATTCGCAACATCCTTAGCGTAGCCGTCCATAATATAGCCGATAAACTCCAGCAGCTCATCTTCCTCGAGGATCTTTCCCTTCAGTTTGGCGGCCGTGTCTTTCGGTTTGTGGATCCGCTTGATCTCCACCTTGGCCATTATGTTACGCTTCAGCAGCGGATAAAAGTTGTCATCCTCAGCAATTTGGCTTAAATAATGAAACAGGGAGCGCATCGAAGAGAGCTTGCGGGAGACGGTAATTTTGGAGTTGGCGCTCTCCCGGCGGGTCGTTAAATACAAGCGGTAGCTGACCACATCCTCCATCCGCAGCACTTCCAGCTCTTCCAGCGTTACCTTGCCGTTGTCCGGCGCAGCGGACAATCCTTCGGCCCGGAGCCAGTTGAAGAACGTTTCGTAATCCCGGATATATTCAAGCAAAGTGGACGGCGACAGATCAGGCAGCTTGTAATCGATAAATTGCTGGACGTACCAAGGCATAGTCAGCACTTTGTCGTCGAGCTTTTTCCGGTCTTGTTCCTTTTGAACGTTCATCGTCATCCCTCATCTTTCCTTGTCGTCGTATCCATTTATTTTAACACAATGGGCGAACAGATGTCCGCTTTATTTGCTCGTAAGACAGGAGAATCCAAAAGGGTATAACCTTGCCCGTCCGTTGACAAAGTTATATAGTGGAAAGGAAGTCAGGATCGTGAACAGGAAAATAGGAAGGTGAAGCTATGGAGTTCAGGCTGGACCTGGTTCCGCATAAGCGCAGGCAAGTCATCTACAATTTGATGCAGCTGTATATGTATGATTTTTCCCGCTACCAGGATATCGTGGTGGATGACAACGGCAAATTTCCCGAATACCCGGGAATCGATGAATACTGGCGGAGGGGAACCGGCAAGCATGCTTTTTTGATTTCGTACGATAAGGTGCCGGCCGGTTTTGCTTTGGTGGACCGGTTGTATGACCCGATCGAAGGCGACTTTTACATGACGGAGTTTTTTATAATGCAAAAATACCGCCGCACCGGCATGGGGACCTGGGCTGCCCAGGCGCTGTTCGAGCGGTTCAAGGGCAGATGGAAGGTGACCCAGATCAAGAACAATCTGCCGGCCCAAGCCTTCTGGCGGAAAGTGATCGGCAACTACACGAACGAGCGGTATTCGGAAAAGGTTCACCCACAGTACGGAAATATCAGCCAGTATTTCACCAGCTTATAGATTGAACTGAGGTTTGGCATTGGTAACCTTCTGGAGACGGATTCCCGTGTTGGAGTTTCTTAAGTCCATTCCATAAAAATACATAGGCTCCCAGTGGCTGGAAAGGGAGCTCTTCTTGAATCGAAGCGGGCTCGGGACAATACCATTGTGAAAGTCAGCGGTTTAGCGACGCGCCGGCATGGGTAAACATCTCATATACTGCGTAAAAGTCACTTCGTATCGATGTAGGCATCCAATTATGAAACCAGGGGAGGATTTCATTATGGAAAGACGGGCGTTCGGCAATACAGGCATGGAAGTGAGTATTTTGGGCTTTGGCGGCGCGGAGATCGGCAAGGAGACGGATCTTTCCAAAGTCGAGGAGCTGCTGGGGAGCGCGCTTGATGCGGGCCTGAACATGATCGATACGGCGGAGTGCTACGGCGACAGCGAGGAGCTGATCGGCAAAACGATAGCGAACCGCCGCAGCGAATATTATTTATTCACCAAATGCGGACATGCCTCGGGTTTGGATTATAAGGATTGGGACCCTGAGCTGCTGGAGAAAAGCATAGACCGCAGCCTGAAGCGGCTGAAAACGGATTACGTCGACTGCATTCATCTGCACAGCTGCTCGGAAGACGTGCTGAGACAAGGCGCGGTGATCGAGGTGCTGCAAAAGGCCAAGCAGCAGGGAAAAACGCGCTTTATCGGCTACAGCGGCGATTCGATTAACGCGCTGTATGCGGTACAAACCGGCGTGTTTGACAGCTTGATGGTATCGCTCAACATCGCCGACCAGGAAGTGATTGACCTGACGCTGCCGGAAGCCCGCAAGCGGGGGATGGGGATCATCGCCAAGCGGCCGATCGCCAACGTAGCCTGGACTTACGACGAGCTCCCCGAGAACGCCTACCCGTATAAATACTCGCAGCGGCTGAAGGAGCTGCAGTATGATTTTCTGCGGGACCGCGAGCAGGCGGTAGCGGATGCCCTTCATTTTACGCTGGATACGCCCGGGGTGGATACCGCGATCGTGGGAACAAACAAGCCCGGGCGCTGGTCTCAGAACGCGGAGATGCTTGCAGGCACGAGCCTAAGCCATGACAAGTACCAGGAGATCCGGGCGCGCTGGAAGGAAGTAGCCCCGAAGGACTGGGTAGGTCTGACGTAAGGCGGATAAGGTTGAAGCGGCGGGTGACGAAGCCCTGTTCAACTGAATCATTTGTTAAATCGAAAAGGCTCCCTCTTGGAATTCTTCAAGTTCCGGGAAGGGAGCCTTTTTGCATGCTTGAAGTCCGGGTGAACCACCCTTTATTCGGCCTTACCCAGCTTCGTTTCGCTAAATTGAAGCCGGTATTGGCCGGGTGTCATTCCCCGCTATTATCCGAGCTATGGAGGAGGAGCATTCCCGATTCTGCGCAAGGACTGGATGGACAAGCTGGGGCTGCAAACCCCGCGCACCATGGACCAATTTTTTGATGTGCTGAAGGTGTTCAAGGAGAAGGACCCGAACGGAAACGGCCAGGCCGACGAGATTCCTTATGCCGCCAACAGCGATACGATGGGCTTTGTGTACGGGGTGTTCAACGGCGTGCAGGGAGCGTGGAAGCTGAAGGACGACAAGCTGGTACCGACGATTATGGAAGACGCGTCGCGGGATGCGCTCCTCTGGATCAAAAAGGCATACGACGCCGGACTGTTCCCGAAAGACTTCGCGATCCTGAAGTACTCCCAGACGGTTGACCTGATCCGGGGCGGCACATCGGGCGGCACATCACAGTCGATGAACCATGCCTGGGTGACGGGTTCCAAAATCAGGGAAGTGGTGCCGACGGCGGATTACATGCCGATCACCTATCTGCAAAACGCGGGCGGAGAGAAATATACGCCATCCGGATCGCCGTATTACGGCGTGTACCTGATTCCGAAAAAAGTGCCGGAAGCCAAGGTGAAGAAAATCCTTGAATTTTTCGATTACGCTTACGGCAAGGAGGGTAATGAGCTGGCAACTTACGGCATTGAAGGGGTCGATTACACGGTCGAGAACGGCCGCAAAATCCCGACGCCGCAGGCAGCCAAGGACCAGGTGGGCGACGGCAACTGAACAACCTGATCCACCTCATCAGCGACGATATGTCGATCGGGGGCGTCGGCATGCCGGATGACGTGTACAACCGCAATGTGGAAATCGTCAACGAGCGCAAACAGATCAAAACGCCGAATCCTAGCAATGAATTGTACTCCGAAGCTTACAACAAATACTATCCGGAAATTTCGAAAAAAGTGAGCGATATGCGGACGAAAGTGATCATCGGCAAGGACACGATCGAGAACTACGACAAGCTCATCGAGCAGCTCCGCAACGATCCGACGCTGAAACAGGTTGCGGATGAGATGACAGAGGCTTATCATAAAAAAATGGAAAGCCAATAACCTCCAAATCCCATTCATGAGAGAGGCGAAACGATGAGTGTACTAAGCGTTCAAGGCAAGCAGTTTGTGTGGGACGGCGAGCCCATCCGCCTGGTTTCCGGGGCGATCCATTATTTCCGGGTCGTTCCCGAGTACTGGCGTGACCGGTTAACGAAGCTGAAGGCTTGCGGCTTTAACACGGTGGAGACATATGTGGCGTGGAATATCCATGAGCCCAGAAAAGGGGAATTCGTGTTTGATCACGGGGCGGATCTCGTCCGCTTCATCGAAACGGCCGGTGAACTCGGCCTGCATGTCATTGTCAGGCCCAGCCCGTATATTTGCGCCGAATGGGAGTTCGGCGGTCTGCCCGCCTGGCTGCTGAAGGAACCGGGCATCCGGCTGCGCTGCAACGACCACCGGTATTTGGGCCACGTCGATGCTTATTATGACGTGCTTATTCCGAAGCTGGTTCCGCTGCTCAGCACGAACGGCGGACCGATCATCGCGATGCAGATCGAGAACGAATACGGCAGCTACGGCAATGACAAAGCGTACCTGAACCATTTGAAGAAAGGGCTTACATCCCGCGGTGTAGACGTGCTGCTGTTCACCTCGGACGGGCCGGGAGACTTTATGCTGCAGGGCGGCATGGTGGAGGGCGTGCTGGAGACGGTCAACTTCGGGTCGAGAGCCGTCGAAGCCTTTCAGGAACTGGAAGCCTATCAGCCGGACAAGCCGTATATGTGCATGGAGTTCTGGAACGGCTGGTTTGACCACTGGGGCAAGCCGCATCATACCCGCGATGCGGCGGATGCCGCGCGCGTGTTCGAGGACATGCTGGCGGCCGGCGCTTCGGTCAATTTCTATATGTTCCACGGGGGGACAAACTTCGGCTTCTATAATGGAGCGAACTGCGGTGAAGAAGGGTACGCGCCGACCGTCACGAGCTATGATTACGATTCCCCGCTGAATGAATGGGGAGAGCCGACGGAGAAATTTTATGCGGTCCGGGACGTCCTGGCCAAATACGCGGATCTGCCGGAACTGCAGCTTCCCGATCCGATCGAGCGGAAGAGCTACGGTGAGATCAGATTGACCGACCGGGTCGGCTTATTCGACTCGCTCTCCGACCTGTCGAACGCGGTGGAGCGGGCCGTGCCGGTAACGATGGAGCAGCTGGATCAGGACTACGGCTTTATCCTGTATACAACCTTCGTCTCCGGGCCGCGCGGCGAAGCCGACCTGATTCTGCAGGAAGTGCGGGACCGGGCACTTATTTTTGTCGATGGGGAGTACCGGGGCGTCGTGCAGCGATGGGACGAGCAGCGCAGCCTGAAGCTGACCATTCCGTCCGACGGCGCGAAGCTGCAAATTTTGGTGGAGAACCTCGGAAGGGTCAATTACGGGCCGTACATGCACGATCCGAAAGGGATTACCGAAGGAGTCCGGTTAGGCAACCAGTTTTTGTTCGGATGGACGATTCATACTCTTCCGCTGAACAACCTGGACCAGCTGGCCTTCGTTCCGCACCTGAAGGAAGAAGATACTGCCGGCTTGGACGCTGCGAGCCGGAATACCCCAACTTTTTACAGAGGGACCTTTGAGGTCAGCGGAACCGCCGACACGTTTCTGGACGTCACAGGCTGGACGAAAGGCGTCGCCTATATTAACGGATTTAACCTAGGGCGTTACTGGGAGGTTGGGCCGCAGTCCACGCTGTATATTCCGGCACCGCTGCTGCGCGATGGCCTGAATGAAATCATTCTGTTTGAGCTGCACGGTACGCGGCAGCCATCCGTCGCACTGGTGGATCAGGCACGGCTGGGTTAAAGCGAACAACGTTAATTGCTGCGAGCAAGAGCGGCATACACGAACTTTTAGTATAAATCAGGATCATCATCTCTTGAACGGGAAAAGGGAACGGCCATTGGCGGCCGTTCCCTTTTTGATTTGTGATTTACTCATTTCATCATATGAAAAATTCATAACAGAAACGCAGAGCATCAGGGCTCTACGTAGGGCCGGATCGACTCGCGGATAACGAGATCGGTAGACAGCAATATTTTTTTGAATCCGCCGGATCCATCTTTACCGCTCTCAAACAGCAGTTTTGCCCCTTCGTATCCCAGCATCTCAAAGGGTTGACTGACAGTGCTCAAAGATACTTTGGCATATTTCGAGCTCTCCACGTCATCGAATCCCATAATTGAAATTTGCTCCGGAATGCTGACCCCTTGCTGCGTAAGCTGCCCGATCACTTCGAGCGCCCGTCTGTCGTTCACGCAAAACAGGGCGGTGAGCTCACCTCTTTGAATTTGTTGCTGCAGCTTCGCATAATCCAAATCCCGCTGAAGAAACAACACATCATCATCCGGACCGAGGGAGGCGTCTGCCATGGCATGGCGGTATCCGTTGTACCGTTCGACCTCTGTGCTTAGATGAAAATCATATGCGGCGAAACCGATCTTCCGGTGACCCTGGGCAATTAAATACCTAACAGCTTCATAGGCGCCGTCATGGTTATTGCATGTGATGCAGTTGACCGGATAACCGGCGGGAAAGCGGTCGAGCATGACGAACGGGATCGACTTCTTCCGGATTTCGTTCAGGTATTCCCTGGCTGCGTCGGGATTGGCAGAATAGATCAACAGCCCGCGGTTCTCGGACTGAATCAGCTTCAGGATCAGCTCCCGCTCCTGCTCGACATCATTTTCCACAAATTCAATGATGAGTTTGCATCCCTGCTGGTTCAGAAAGGATTGCACGCCTTTGATGATCTTCATATACGAACTGTCGTACATGTCATTGCCGGAAATGATAAAGGTCACGTAATTGGACGTTGGGTTGACAGGCTCCGCCGGATTGGCGACAAAGCTGCCTTTTCCCCTGATCCGATAGATGACGCCTTCATTGACGAGCTCCGCCAATGCTTTCCTTACCGTAATGGAGCTGACGTCCAGCAGCTTGGAGAACTCCGATTCGCTCGGAATCCGGTCATCCTTGCCAAGCTCGTTATTCTCGATTTGTGACAGCACATAATCTTTCACCAGCTGGTACTTAGGCAATGTTGTATCGTTCTTGCTCATGCAGGTCACCTCTTATGTGGACATATACTTACTTATAGCGCTTGGTTTAATAGATAGTATACCAAGTAATGCGAACTAACTCAACTTCCTTGTATAAATCTCAGCTAAACGAATGGAGATATCACGCAATATAACTTGAATTTAGTTGGATTCTCGTATGGTGACTGGAGTGTTGTTGAATAACAAAATAGTATACTAACTACATATTAATAAAATCGTAAATCTATATATTGACGCCTAAATTAGTATGTGTTATCCTTCGCTTAGCATAATAACTCTGAGGAAAACGCATATGTTTTTGCCTGCTTGATGTGGATGCTAAAGTGGCTGTATTACGGTCTTCATTGTTGTAAAGATCCAAGTTTACACGCCTGTTTGAAAGCGTTTCGATCCTGCAAGAGGTATTTAACAGCTGGTATTGAATGCGCTTCCACTCACAGGGGTCAGTCCAGCGGGGGCTTTTAGGTGAAGAACGGCCGGAGTTCAATCGATGACTTGAAGTAACTAAAAAAGGGGTGTTTGTGTTGGCGGCAACCAATAAAAAGCGATGGTCCAAACTGTGGAAACACCGGTATCTGTACCTGATGGTGTTGCCCGGCTTGATTACGGTGCTGGTCTTCAGCTACTTTCCGATGTACGGAATTACCATCGCCTTCAAGGATTACAACGCATCAAAGGGGATCATGGGAAGTCCTTGGGTCGGCTTTAAATATTTCACCACGTTTTTTCATGACCCGATGGCCTTCCGCGTATTAAAAAACACGCTGCTTCTTGGTCTGTATACGCTGCTGTGGTCATTTCCTGCTCCGATTATCCTCGCCTTGTTATTTAACGAGCTGAGAAACAAGCATTTTAAAAAAATCGTTCAAACGGTTTCTTACTTTCCGCATTTTATTTCGGTGGTTATCGTTGCTGGGATGCTGAAGGACTTCACGGCCAGAGACGGCCTCTTCAATCAAATCATTACATACTTCGGCGGCACCCCGATCATGTTTCTCCTCGAGCCGGGTTATTTCAGAACGATCTTCATCTCTTCCGGCATATGGCAGGGGGTTGGATTTGGAACGATCATCTATCTTGCCGCTTTGAGCGGGATCGATCCGACCTATTACGATGTGGCAGAAGTGGACGGAGCGAGCCGGTGGAAAAAAATCGTGCACATTACCTGGCCGTCGATCAAACCGACGACGATCATCCTGCTGATTTTCGCCTTGGGAGGAATTCTGGGATCCGATTTTCAGAAAATTATCCTGCTGTATTCGCCCGAAACTTACAGCGTGGCTGACGTCATTGGATCGTATGTATACCGTCAGGGGATCCTCGGCGCGAGATACGAATACACCACGGCCATCGGATTATTTATGTCGGTCATATCCTTTGTCATTTTGTATATTTCCAATTGGGTCAGCCGCAAAGTCTCGGAGACGAGTTTGTTTTAGGGGGGGAGAATCTTGAGAAAAATCAGCTTCGGTTCCAGAGTTTTTGATGCTTTTAACATTTTCATCATGCTGTTGATCCTTGTCGTGGTGCTGTATCCCATTCTGAATATTATCGCTACCTCCTTCAGCAGCGGGAAGTACATCGCCTCGGGAAGCATTACGATCTGGCCGAAAGGCTTTACCGTACAGGCATACGCAGACGTATTTAAAGACTCGCTCATTTATAAGGGGTATCTGAATTCGATCCTTTACGCCGTAGGTTCTACCGGTATTATGCTGCTGTTTACCTCATTGCTGGCTTATCCGCTGACCATCCCCGGATTTGCGGGCAAGAAATTCATCACCATCTTTCTGATGATCACGATGTTTTTCAGCGGAGGATTAATTCCTACGTACCTGCTTATGCGCAGCCTGCATCTGCTTGACACCGTTTGGGTGATGATCCTTCCCGGCGCGGTAGGAGCCTACAATGTGTTTTTGTTCCGGACCTTCTTTTCGAATGTACCGGCAGAGCTGAAAGAATCGGCAGTCATGGATGGAGCCAACGATGTCGTCGTCCTGTTCCGAATCGTCCTGCCGTTGTCGAAGGCGCTTCTGGCGACGTTTGCATTGTTTGGTTTGGTAGGAAGCTGGAACAGCTGGTTTGAAGCGTTAATCTACCTGAAGGATCAGGATAAGTATCCGCTGCAAATGATTCTGCGAAACTATTTATTTGCGCTGGATACCAACGCGATCCAAGGCAGGGTAGGCGCCGGTAACGTGGCCATCAATTCGTCGGGATCAACGCTTGATCCGAAGGCGATCCGAATGAGTGTGATCATTATTACGATGTTCCCCATTATGGCGATTTACCCGTTCTTTCAAAAGCACTTTACGAAGGGCGTTTTGGTGGGAGCGATTAAGGGCTGACAACATGTTTTCAACATGGATGTAAGAGGAAAGATTCTTTTACGCCATATTAAAATAATCAAATGTATAGGAGGAATTGGGATGGTTAAAAAAGCAAAAATGCTCAGCCTGATCCTGGCTTGCATGCTGGCCTTTTCCGTAACGGCCTGCTCCAAGTCCGACGAGGCTTCCACGGATTCTGCGGATAGCGACACGTTATCTTTTTCCGTAACGCTTCCGTCGAGCGGGGTGGACAACGAGAACAGCATGATCGGCAAGGAATGGAAGAAGCAGATGGAAGCCAAACTGGGCAAAAAACTGAATATTAAGTTTAATTATATTCCGTCATCGGAATATGACGAAAAAGTGAAGCTCATGATTGCAAGCGACGATTTGACGGATTTCTTCGTCACGCCATTATTTTACGATATCACGGACATGGCTGAACAAGGCCAAATTCTTGAGCTCAGCCAATATAAGGATTTAATGCCCAACTATATGAACTATCTCAGCAAGGTGAAGAACGGCATGGCGCGTGTGACCAATCCCGAAGGGAAAATGTACTCTTTCAAAGAAACTTCGACGCCCCGATTTCCTGAGGATAAAGGCTTGCTGATTCAAAACGTATCCGCTTACAGATACGATGTGTTCAAAGCGAACAATATCAAAATTCCGCAAACACTGGATGATTTCTATAATGCAGCCAAAAAACTGAAACAGCTGTATCCCGATAAGTACCCGGTGGATACGAAGTGGAACAGTTTAAGATCGCTCTTCTCCGCCAATCACATCAAGGACGACATCTACTGGGATGGCAGTAAATACGTTTACGGTATTTTTAATGAAGGATATAAAGACGCCCTTCAGTTCGCGAATAAGCTGTATTCGGAACAGCTGCTGGATCCCGAATATACGATTGATACGGACGATACGATCCGGAAGAAGGCGATGAATGGCGATACCTTCATGTGGCTGACCCAGTGGTTTACGGAGCCGGGTGATTATACGAGGAATGCTGATGACGGCAAAATATTTGCGGTTTCGCTGTACCCGGATAATCCGAAGTACGGAACGGCATGGCAGGAAGCGACAAACGGAAACACCCCGGACTTGGGCTGGGCCACCTTCTGCATCAGCTCCAAAGCCAAAAATCCGGAGGAATTAATCAAGCTGATCGATTTGCAATATTCCGATGAAAACATCAGGCTCGTGACTTGGGGAATCGAAGGAACAACCTACAAAATCGGCGAAGACGGCAATCCGACCTTTATGGATTCTTTTAAAACGGCAAAGGACCCATGGCTGGAAGGGGATAAATACGGGATCCGGGCAAGCAAAAATTATAATCCAGGTTTGCAGATGGTCAATGATTCCAGAGCATTCGTAGATTTTGCCGCAACGGATTATACCGTATTTAACGGCAAGTATGAGGAAGTCCCGCTTGAAAAGTCGCCTTATTTAACAAGTCTGCCAATGCCGAACAACGACTATGTTCCGTCATGGTACAGCGAGCCGGCCATCCAGTTCACCCCGGACGAAAGCCAGGAAATATCCGAGATCATGAACCCGATCAAAACGTTCGTTACGGAGGAGCAGGCGAAGTTTGTCGCCGGGAAGCAGAGCTTTGACAACTGGCCGAAATTTATCGACCAAGTTAAAAAAATGGGCGATATCGATAAAGTGCTGAAGATTTACAACGATGCGGCCCAAAGAGTCCTGTCCAAAACGTCCTAACCAACAGCATCGAGATCATTCCACCAATGACAAATCGATAAGAAGTCGGGAGGAAGCCGAGATGGTATTGAAGATGAAGATGTGGAAGCATGCGGGAGTATGGACCTGCGCCGCGCTGCTGTTGGTCACCATGGGACCGGGCGTTACGCCGGCCCAGGCCCAGGCTGCGGGGAATAGCGCCGAGCAAAAAGCAGGAGGCACGTTAAAAAAGGTACAGGAGCCGTTCATGATCAAGGTCGTGGATGCCGAGACGGGCCGGGGCATTCCGCTTGTGGAGCTGAAGACGACGAATAACATTTTGTATTATACGGACAGCGCGGGCGTCGTGGCCTTCGACGAACCCGGGTTGATGGATACGACAGTCTTCTTCCATATGTCCAGCGATGGCTACGAAATTCCCGCCGACATGTTCGGCAACCGCGGGCAGGCCGTCGAGATCACGCCCGGCGGCAGCGTCACGCTGCAGATGAACCGGGTCAATATCGCCGAGCGGCTGTATCGGGTGACCGGCCAAGGGATCTACCGCGACAGTCTGCTGCTCGGACTCCATACACCGATTCAAGAGCCGGTGATCAACGGTCTGATCATGGGTCAGGACTCCGTGCAGACGATCGAATACAACGGTAAGCTGTACTGGTTTTGGGGCGATACGGACAGACCGGCGTACCCGCTGGGAAATTTCCGTACGACGGGCGCGACGTCGGAGCTGCCGCAAAATGGCGGTCTTGACCCGGATGTCGGCGTGAATCTGAAATATTTCACCAAAGAAGACGGATTTGCCAAAAGCATGGTGCCGACGCTTCCCGACGGGGGGAACATGGCATGGATTTTCGGTCTGATGACGGCAAAGGACAGCACGGGCAAAGAGCGGCTGCTTACAGGATACATGACGCTAAATCCAGATATCGTCGCGCGCGGCATCCTGGCCTTCAACGATCAGACGGAGCAGTTTGAACAGGTCGTCCAGTTTCCTTCCAAGGACGATTGGCGCCATCCGGGCGGTCAGGCGACCTATTACGAGGAGAACGGCAAGGGCTACTGGCTGTTTACCGAGCATCGGATTCCGAATTTGCGCGTGGCCGCCGACTACGACGCTATTATCGACTATACCCAATACGAGTCGTTTACGTGCCTGGCTCCGGGAACGGCTTACGACGGCGCCAATACGTCCCTTGAGCGCGATCCGGACGGTAAACTGGTATGGGGCTGGAAGAAGAACACCCCGGTGCTGACCCAGGATCAAGAGAAAGAATTGATCGGGCTTGGCCTGATCAAGGCGGACGATCCGCGTTACTATCAATTGAAAGATGCGGATACCGGCGAAGAGGTTTCGCTCTCCCAAAGCTCCGTCGAATGGAACGATTACCGGCAGCGCTACGTGATGATCGGACAGCAGCTGTTTGGCAAAACGTCGGTGCTAGGGGAAATGTGGTACGCTGAAGCAGATTCGCCGCAAGGTCCCTGGACGACAGCGAAGAAGATCATTACGCATAACAACTACACCTTCTACAATCCGGCCCAGCACAAGTTCTTTTTTAAAGACGGCGGACGCGTCATTTACTTTGAGGCGACCTATACGAATACGTATACGGACCATATTCCAACCCCGCGTTACAACTACAACCAGGTTATGTACAAGCTGAATCTGGATGATCCGCGGCTTGGTCTTGAGCCGGTTCAGAACCGCAAGTGACGGCTGACGCGGAAGCGGACAATACTTCGCCGATCCCAATAGGGCACTCCGCCCAGGAGGTACACGAAATGAAATGGAAACCGTGGAAAAGCGCGGGAATATGGACCTGCGTCATGCTGACGGTCATGACCGCGCCGGGCGCCGCGATGGCGGCGCAGGCGGAAGCAAACAGCGCCAAGCCGGATGTTAGCAGCGCCAAGAAAACGGTTCAGAAGCCGTTTATGATCAAGGTCGTGGATTCGGAGACGGGGCGGGGTATTCCGCTTGTCGAGCTGAAGACGACGAACAATATGTTGTATTTCACGGACAGCGCAGGTATCGTGGCTTTCAATGAGCCGGGCCTGATGGAACAAACGGTCTTCTTCCATCTGTCGAGCGACGGCTATGAGGTGCCGACAGACATGTTCGGTTACCGCGGCCAGGCTGTCGACGTGACGCCCGGCGGAAGCGTGACGCTGAAAATGGACCGGGTCAACATTGCCGAGCGGTTATACCGGGTCACCGGTCAGGGCATTTACCGGGACAGCGTCCTGCTCGGCCAGAAGCCGCCGGTCAAGGAGCCTCTCCTGAACGGGCTGGTGATGGGGCAGGACTCCGTCCAAACGATTAAGTACCGCAACCGGCTGTACTGGTTCTGGGGCGATACCGACAGACCTGCCTATCCGCTTGGGAACTTTCGCGTGACGGGGGCGACATCGAAGCTGCCGGAAAAAGGCGGCCTCGACCCCGATACTGGTATCGATTTGGATTACTTTACGAAAGAGGACGGTTTCGTTAAAAGCCTGGTGCCGCAGCTCCCTGACGGTGCCGGCATCGCATGGGTATTCGGCTTGATGACCGTCAAGGATCGCACCGGACAAGAGCGCCTGCTCGCCGGCTACAGTACGCATAATCCCGAGCTCAGCGCCTTCGGTATTCTTGCCTTTAACGACGAGAAAAAGGAGTTCGAGCAGGTCGTCCAGTTCCCTGACAAAGACGATTGGCGCCATCCGGGCGGCCAGGCGTCCTATTACGAGGAGGACGGCAAGGGCTACTGGCTCTTTACCGAACACCGGATGCCGAATCTGCGCGTCGCCGCCAGCTATGACGCCATCATCGACTATGCCCAATACGAATCGTTTACGTGCCTGACGCCGGGAACGACTTACAATGGGTCCCAGACGTCCCTTGAACGCGACGCGGACGGCAAGCTCGTATGGGGCTGGAAGAAGAACACCCCGCCGCTCACCCAGGATCAAGAAAAGGAACTGATCGATTCCGGAGTGATCCAGGCGGACGATCCGACCTTCTTTCAATTAAAAGACGCCGATACAGGCGAAGTGGTCCAAATCGCTTCAAGCTCCGTCGAGTGGAACGATTACCGGCAGCGTTACGTGATGATCGGGCAGCAGACGCAAGGCAAGTCCTCGGTGCTCGGGGAAATCTGGTACGCGGAAGCTCCCGCGCCTCAAGGTCCTTGGACCACGGCCAAAAAGATCGTCACGCATAACAACTATACTTTTTATAACGTGGCCCAGCATAAGTTTTTCAACAAGGAGGGAGGCCGGATGATCTACTTCGAGGGCACCTATACGAATACGTTCACAAATCATGTCCCGACGCCGCGTTATAATTACAATCAGGTCATGTATAGGCTCGACTTGGCCGATCCGAAGCTCAGCCTGACGCCGGTTCAAGGAACGACCGGTAAATAGAGCGCCGGGTTGCTCTGACGGATTTGAAATCATGGATACATTTTTAAAACAGTGAGGGAGGAACATCAAATGCTGAAGGGATTGACACTTGCAGGTTTGGGAGCAATCGAAAGTGAGGAAAGGTTCATCGAACTGGCGGGTGCGAACGGTTTTCAAGCGGTTGACGTTGATGCCAGGGGGTTGGTTGAGCGGCTGGGAACGGAGAGAGCTGCAGCTAAGCTTAAGGAGCACGGAGTCGTCATCGGCGCGATCGGCTTGCCCGTGGAATGGAGAGCGGGCGAGGACGAATTCCTGGCCGGGCTCCCCGGCTTGACGGAAGCGGCTGCGGCGGCCCGGTCGCTGGGCTGCACGCGCTGCTGTACGTACATCCTGCCGTCGACCGACGCCAAACCGGCGCATTTCATGGCGCTCGCCACCCGGCGTCTGCGTATCTGCGCCCAAATCCTCGGCGCCTATGGCATCAGCCTGGGACTGGAATTCGTCGGTCCGCATCATTTGCGGACGGCCTGGAAGTACCCTTTCATCTGGACGATGGAAGAGACGCTGGACTGGATCGGTGCGATCGGTGAGCCGAATGTCGGCCTGCTTCTGGATGCGTATCACTGGCATACGA
This sequence comes from Paenibacillus rhizosphaerae, assembly GCF_014192015.1. Taxonomy (GTDB): domain Bacteria; phylum Bacillota; class Bacilli; order Paenibacillales; family Paenibacillaceae; genus Paenibacillus_AQ; species Paenibacillus_AQ rhizosphaerae. The sequence goes on from NZ_JACHXJ010000002.1 coordinate 926,320, forward strand.
ACAGTTTGACCGCAGCCGACATCGAGAAGCTGCAGTCGCAGCAGATCGTTCATGTGCATATCAACGATGCACCGGATTTGCCGGTCGAGGCTGTGCTGGATAACGGGCGTCTGTACCCAGGGGAAGGCGTCATCGACTTGGAGGGATTTTTAAAAGGGCTGCAGCGTATTGGATATGACGGCATCGTGTCGCAGGAAGTCCTGACGCAGGCCATGCCGGAAGAGACGCCGGAGCAGCTGATCATCCGCTCCAAAGCCGGGTTCGAACGCGTATTCTCCGCCGCCGGAATCGGTGCGGAAGGCAGAGGAACGCGATAAGTATATCCCGTGCACTTGCCATGGGGGTGAAAGGACCTTACAGCGGAAGTTTGGGCGGGGAAGTCATCAGATCAGGCAGCTGCTTGACAAGTCGCTGAACCCATCCTTCGTATCCGGCAGCCGGCCGTTCAATGCGTTGACCGGCTGCCTGAAACGTGAGGAAGCTGGGACAGCAGCACCAAACCAGATCAAACCATAGGATGTGATCCTTCATTTGGATAAGAGAAAAGAGATTCTATACCATGTTGAGAAGCTGCTAAAGGATAGAAACCGTTACATCTATACCGTGATCTCGCGGGTCGATTTCACCTGCTTTGTCACGAAGCAGCGGCTATCCTGCGAGGAAATAGAGAGTAACCGATTTGAGGCGATAGAGCCGGGCGACCGGTGGGGCGGTGACTGGACGTATGCATGGCTTCGGTCATCGGTTGCCGCTCCCACGGAAGCCGAGGGCAAACGCTTGGTCATCCGGGCCGATTTTGGTTCGGAGGCGACGGTCTACGTGAACGGAATCGTACGGGGGGCGCTGGATTTTCAGCACCATGACGTGACGTTGACACGCAGTGCGAAGGCCGGCGAGCGGTTTGAGGTCGCCGCCGAGGCGTATGCCGGCCATTCGGGCATTCAGCCGGTGTTTGGTGAGTCTCATCTTTGCCTTTTCGAAGAGGAAATCTATCAATTTTATATCGATCTGGAATGCTTGGTTCAAGTTAGAAATCATGTTGATCCGGATTCGCTGCGCGCGGCCGAAATCGACCGCGGTTTGACGGAGGTCGTCCGGACGATCGATTGGGGGCTTGCAAAGGATGCGCTGACGGCGAACATACAGCAATGCCGGCAGCGGATGGCACCGCTCCTGGCATGCGTAAACGGATCGACGGCACCCTTGCTGTACCTCATGGGGCAGTCCCATCTCGATATCGCCTGGTTGTGGCCGATGGAAGAGACCAAGCGGAAAATCGCCCGGACGATGTCCAATCAGCTTGCCCTCATGGAGGAATATTCCGATTACCGCTACGTCCAGAGCCAGCCCTACTTGTTCCAGCTTGCCAAGGACCTGTATCCCGAGTTGTACGGGCGCATCAAACAAGCGGTGGAGGAAGGACGGATCATTCCGGAAGGCGGCATGTGGGTGGAATCCGATACGAATCTGCCCGGCGGGGAGAGCCTGATCAGGCAAATACTGCACGGGAAGCGCTTTTTCAAGGAAGAGTTCGGCAAGGAGAACGAAATGCTGTGGCTTCCCGACGTGTTCGGGTACTCTGGCAACATGCCGCAAATTATGAAGGGCTGCGGGCTCCGGTACTTTGCTTCCGTGAAAATGTTCCAGACGTACGAGAATGTGTCGGAGCCGTTTCCGTACAATACCTTTCTTTGGGAAGGGATCGACGGCTCACAGGTGCTGACCCATCTGCTGGATTATGGCGATTTTCCGATTCGGGTCAATCCGTCGTTTCTCATCAGGCAGTGGAATGACCGGGTGCAGAAGGACGGCATTGCGACAAGACTCGTACAGTTCGGTCATGGCGACGGCGGCGGCGGGGCGAACCGGGATGACTTGGAATTCCTCCGCCGGCTTGAAAATTTGGAGGGTGTACCGCGTACGACGCATGGCTCGCCGATCGACTATTTTGAGGATCAGATCGAAAGAGGCATTCCCGATGCCAAATACGTCGGGGAGCTATACTATCCGGCGCACCGGGGAACCTATACGACGCAGGCTCGGATCAAGCGGCTAAACCGGAAGGCGGAGGTCGGGCTGCACGAGGCTGAAATGTGGGGTGCTGCTGCCAGCCTGCTTCAGCGCAGGTCCTATCCGTACGAGGAGATGGACCGGTTGTGGAAGAAGCTGCTGCTGCATCAGTTCCATGATATTTTGCCGGGCACGTCCATTCACCGCGTCCATGAGGAAGCGCAGGCTGAGCTGACGGAATTAAGCGGGCTCGTCGATGCGATGGCCTCCGGCGCAAGAGAGGCGCTTGCGGATGGCGGACGTTCCGGCGTCACGGCGTTTAACTCGCTCTCCTGGGCAAGGAAAGAGCTGGTAGCCCTGCCCGAAGGCACCCTAGCCATAGCAGACCGATACGGAAAAACGCTCCCTGTGCAGCGGCATGAAGGCATATGTTATGCGGAAGTCGAAACGCCGTCTGCGGGATGGGCGGCATATACGGTTACTGCGGCTGACGTAACGCCGGAAGCGTCGGGACAAGCTGTCTTATCCGCAACGAAGTCGCATCTTGAGAACGAATTCCTTGCCGTCGTCATTAATGAGCACGGAGAGATCGCAAGCATTCTGGATAAGGAAACCGGGACGGAATGGACGGCGGGACATTGCAATGTCATGAAGATGTTCCGCGATCAGCCGTCGGCATTCGACGCATGGGAAATTGACCGGGGCTATCAGGCGGCTCCGGTCGCGCTGGACGAGAAGGCAGAGGTCCAGGTCACCGCTCAGGGTCCCCTGTTTGCCAACATCCGTGTCGAACGCGTGCTTCATCGGTCTAAGATGATTCAGGACATCCGGCTCCGGGCCGGCAGCCGCCGCATTGAATTTCATACGACGGTACATTGGCATGAGAAGAACAAAATGCTGAGAGTCGATTTTCCTGTACGCGTCCATGCGAACGAATCGATACAGGAAATTCAGTTCGGTTACGTCAAACGGCCGAATCATGCTTCCAGGCCCCACGATGCCGACCGGTTTGAAGTATGCCAGCATAAGTGGGCGGTGCTTGCGGAGACGAACCGCAGCTTTGCGCTGCTGAACGATTGCAAGTACGGGATTGCCGTGCAGGATAACACGATCAGCTTGACGCTGCTTCGCTCGCCGACGCATCCGGACGAAGCGTCGGATCAGGGAACGCACAGGTTTACGTACGGATTCTTCGTATGGAACGGGTCCTTTCTGGACAGTCCCGTCGTTCAGGAAGCGTATGAGCTGAATTACCCGGTAAGCATTGTGCACAGCGGGAGCCGCGTGGATCATAAGTCCTTCGTTCAAGTCGATCAAGCCAATGTGATTGCGGAGACGGTCAAGCTGGCTGAAGACGGATCGGGCGACTGGATAATCCGGGCTTATGAATGCAAAGGTGCCACGGTATCGTGCGGATTGATCTTTGGCCTCCCCGTTAAAAAAGCGTATGAAACCAATATGCTGGAGGAAGTGTCGGCTGGCCTGCCGGTTGCAGAAGGGAAGCTCAAGCTTGATTTCCGTCCTTTCGAAGTGAAAACGATTCGGCTTGTGCTGCATGATGCGTAGAAGGGAAAGACCAAAGGAAAGATGGGAGGAACGGCGAAGATGAAGATGGACAAAGGACAGCGTCTGGTCATGATCGGCGATTCGATTACGGACTGCGAGCGTAAATTTCCTTACGGGGAAGGATTGTTTCAAGGTGTAGGCAAAGGGTATGTATCGCTGGTGGACACTCTGCTTCAGACGGCGTATCCGGAGCTGAACCTTCGGGTTACGAACATGGGGATCGGCGGCAATACGGTCAGGGATTTGAAAGCAAGATGGCAAACGGACGTGCTGGATTTAAAGCCGGATTGGCTGTCCATCATGATCGGCATCAATGACGTGTGGCGGCAGTTCGACCAGCCGGCGATTCCGGAATCGCATGTGCTGTTGGAAGAGTATGAACACACGTTGTTGGAACTGGCAGAGCAGGCGCTCCCCGGCCTGAAAGGGCTTGTCATCATGACTCCGTTCTATATCGAACCAAACGCCGAGGATGGGATGAGACGGCGGATGGATGAGTACGGCCGGGCGGCCCAAAGGGCTGCCAAGCGCGTAGGAGCACTATTCGTGGACACGCAGGCGGTATTTGAGCCGATGTTTGGTTATGTGCATCCTACCGCCATCGCATCAGACCGGGTACACCCGAGCTTAACCGGCCACATGCTGATCGCACGCGCCTTCCTGCAGGCGATTGGCTTCGATTGGAAGCGTATGAGCGGTGAGGTTAGCATGCGATAATCGTCAGGATCCGAACAGGATCAGAGTAAAGCATCGGCGGGTGAACCCGTTGACTAAGGTGTAAATATATCACCATATGAAAATTTCACAATAAACACAGGTTAAAGGCGAGCGTATTTCATACGCTTGCCTCTTCCTGCTTATATACTCCGGTTTATGTACTGATGGCTAAAATGGTCATGTTTCTTTGGCGCCGATCCTCCTATAATCATGTACAAAGAATTGGAGGAGGAACCATGATGGAGAGCGAAACTTCTTACGGTTTTGGATGGTATCTGAAGGAAACGGATCAAGCCATGACGCGTTATATGGATCGGTCCTTGGTAAAGATCGGCCTGACCCGTTTTCATTGGCAGATCATGAACCGGATCCACCTGAGCGGCTTGGCCGTCAAAGAAAAGCTGTATGCCCGCCATTATCTCGGAGCCGATGAATTCAATGAAGTCATCGATTCCTTGGTCCGCAGGGGATGGGTGTATATCGTTGAACCAGCGGAACCTGGCGAAACCAAGTTGCAGTTCACGGATGCCGGCGAGAACATGTATGCTGAGGTGGCCGCAACGGTGAAGGAAGCCGCCGTCCAAATGTTTGCGCCGATCACGAAGCAAGAATACGGAACAACGGTGAACGTGCTCAACCGCTTGATCCAACACATGAACGCAACGGGCACTGAGGACTAACCATTCTAATTATGTTAATAAAACAATATATGAAAAATTCACAACAGAAACATGAGTAATGCGTACCTAGGCTATGCCCACCTGAACCATCCCTCCTGCGGATCTATCCTGGAGAAAAGGCGGCTTGCGCCTGACACCTGCCGCCATTTCGCAATAGCATCCCCTGACCGGAGCGGCGGTTCTAAGGGGATGCTTGTTTGCGATTAACTGCTTGCGGGTCAGGGGGAACGCTCCGACCGCCCGGTTCCCCGCTTACGTCCGCAGCATATCCCGGAACATCAGGACCAGTTTCATCCGCAACAGGTGGTGATAATCCTTGAAGTCGATCTGAAGCAGCTCGCTGATTTTCTCGAGCCGGTAGGCGGCAGTGTTGCGGTGAATGAACAGCTGCTTGGCGGTTTCGTGGATCTGTCCGTTGTTCGCCATGTATAGCTCCAGCGTTCGCAGCAACTCTTGGGCGGAGTCGGGTGCCCGGTCCAGAAGCGGAGCCAATGCCATTTCGACGAACTGCCGCATTTTATGAACCGGAACGGATTGGAAAATGTAAGAAATTTCCACGTTGGCAAACTCGACGACGAGCGCGTCCAGGTTGAGCCGGGCAGCTGTGTCCCGGGCGTGCTGGCATTCACGGTAAGCGGCTTCCAGCTGGTCGGGCCGTGTTTTAGCATGGCTCACCGTCATGTGCAGATGCCCGCCGGCTTTGGCGGCAAGCTCGAAAAAGACGCGCGTCAACAGCTGAGGCAGCTTTCCGGAGCTTCGCGGGAGCTCGGAAGGGAAGATCGAGAGAATGGTGTCCTCCAGCTGAAAATGCAAGGGGGATAAATCCTTGAGCATCGGATGATAATGGAATTCCTGCTTGACGCTCTTGAGCAGATGGTCGGCCCGGCCGGCGTATTCGGGATTGCATGTGGTAAGCACGCATTGGAAAGAACTGCTGCCGAAAGGGATGCCGTGGCTGGAAGCACAGGCGACGAGCGCTTCGGCGGAAACTCGCTGCTTGAGGTAGTTTTTCAGCATTGCCGCAAATTCGTTCTGTGTCGATTGGGTGAGATCGTTGCGTTCGACCGCGTTCAAATGGTAGCCTATAATTTCGGCCGCCTGGTGGTACAGCCCTTCCTCCTCCTTCATCGGAATGCCCGGAGGAAGCCTGAAAATTGCCCGGCTGTTGAAGTCATGCTCCTGGCCGGGGCCTTTCAGGGGCACGCACAGCAGTCGTCCCTGCTCGCAGCGGAGCCACTGCGGCGTATCTTTGAGCTGACGTTTTTTGAGCAGCTGCATTTCGTCCGTAGTCAGGGTGCTGAAGAGCGTTTGGCCGCGCATGCCGGTGACGGCCAGGGGCACACCGAGAATTTCGCGGATCCGGTCAAACAGGCGGCCCGTATCGACAGGGGAGAGCGCGAAGCGGATGAGCTCCTTTTGTTTGTCCAGGACGTTTTGCAGGAGGAGCGTGTTCTTTTGCAGTTCAGCATTGAACAAGCCTTTCATTTGATCCGAGAACGTAAACGGAAACGGAAGCTCAATGAGGGGAAAACCGAGACGGTCGGCTTCCTCCAACATTTCGCTGGGAACCGAAGCCCAGAACCGTCCAAGCTTGATGCCGATTCCCGCCGCCCCTTTGTCAACCAGCTTCTGCAGCAGGCGGACCCCATCCCCGGGATTGTCCTTGATCAAATAAGCCGTCGTGAACAATATGTCTCCTTCCCGGACCCAATCGGAAATATCGGGTGCATCCATCACGTTGACTGATTTGACGATACGGTTCAAACCACTGCGGCCTGCGGTCAGTTTTCCTTCAGAAAGCGGGTAAATGGTGAGTGCATCTTCGATGGTCAAATACATACAGTCATCATCCTTTCGCAACTGAACTCTGTCGAAACGCGAAACATACAAGGGAAGCCCTTGGGGAAGGGCTGCACCGGATTGAATTCAATCAACAGGAAAGGCGGCTACTGCAACGGGAAATAGAACGGACGTACGTTTGGGTTGGCTCGGGGCATCGGAGGCGGGGGCTATCTTCCCAGGAAGATGCCACCGTAGATAAATGCCCCCACAATGACGAGTGCGGGATGAACTTTGCGTCGCTGCATCAGCCAGTACGCGATGAGGGCGATAGCGCCGAACTGGATCCAGCCGATGGAAACAATGGACTCTTTGGAGCTTTGAATGGTGAGCTGCAGCATCATGACGGCGATGACAGGCTGCACGAGCAGCGTCATGCCCTTGACCGCCTGGGACTGCTTGTATTTCTGCAAAATTCGCATCAATACGATTAAGGCGACGGCGGACGGCACGACGGTGGCGGCTTCGGCGGCAAGGGCCCCCATCCATCCGGCCGCATCGTAACCTACGTAAGCGGCGATCTTCGTCGCGATCGGTCCGGGGAGCGAATTGCCGAGAGCGAGCATGTTGGAAAACTCCGCGCCCGACAGCCAATGGTAATGCGGCACGATCTCCCGGTACATGAGCGGAATGGAGGAGGGGCCACCGCCATAGCCGAATACGTTGGCGAGAAAGAAGCCGATGAGGAGCTCAATCCATGTCTCCATGACGGCGTTCCTCCTTCCGCTTGCGGGCTTCTTTCAGCCTGCCCATGACCGTAAAGTGAACCGAGCCGTAGACAAGCGCGAGGGCGATTAGGATCGCCGGGTGAAGCTGCACCCACTCCAGCAGGACAAACGCGATAATCCCGCATGCGAGAGCAATATATTTACCCAGGCCCTTGACCGCCTTTTCGCCGAACTCATAGCACATCTGAGCCAGCATGACGGCCACGACCGGTACGACCCCTTCGATCATGCCGTGGATGATGCGGGACGAACTGAAGACGTCGATAAAAGAAACCAGTGCAATCATGGCGACCGCCGAGGGAAGAATATGGGCCAGCACCCCGACCAGCGCGCCGAGCGTCCCTTTCAGGCGGTAGCCGAGGTAAGCGGCCAGCTTGGTCGCGATCGGACCGGGCAGCGTGTTGGCGATGGCCAGCACCTCCCCGAATTCCTCATCAGCCATCCACCTGTACCGGGAGACGGCCTCGTGCCGGATGAGGGGGATGGTCGACGGACCGCCGCCATACCCGAGAATTCCGGTCCGGAACATGGCGAGGGATAATTCTGCGTATGTTTTCAGCATGGTGCACTTCCTTCCTTGTCGTTCAACGATTTTGACATTTTAATCCTCGATTTGGGCAGGATGCGGGGAACGCATTCTAAAGGCAAAGTTTCGGCATCATGGGAAAGAAGGCTGGACCGCTTTCGAAGCGTGGATCATCCGTGTGGCATGGATGTTATTTAAATTTACACTATAACGGTTTTCCCTCTGCTTGAAAAGTAGTTATTGCCAAAAAAACCTGCTGCATGTTAATTTAGTTAACAATTTAAGGCTGCAGGAGGGAAGAGTGATGAAGCAGGCTTCAATCGGCACGAAAACGATGGTGGTCAGCCCCCATGCGCTGGCTTCCGCCGCGGGCGCCCGAATGCTGGAAAAGGGCGGTAATGCCTTTGACGCTGCGGTCGCGGTCAGCAGCACCCTCGCGGTCGTCTATCCGCATATGACCGGGCTTGGCGGCGATTCTTTCTGGCTGTTGTACAGCCCCGGAGAGAGCGCAGTCCGGGGCTACAACGGAAGCGGCCGCTCGGGGTACATGGCATCGCCGGAGGCTTATGCCGACGAGCAGGCCATTCCGACGCGCGGCATCCGCAGCGTAGTGACCGTTCCCGGGATGGTGGACAGCTGGAGTGCCATTCTGCGGGAATACGGTACCCTGCCGCTTGGGGACGTCCTCGAACCGGCGATTACCTATGCCGTAGCAGGCTATCCGATATCCCGCAGCCAATACGTCAATACGACGCTGTGCGCCGGTCTGCTGGCTGCGAATCCCTATTCGGCTACCGCGTATTTGAACGGCGTCGGAGTCCCGCAGGCAGGCGCCCGATGGATCCAAAGCGGCTTGGCCCAAAGTTTGCGCCGGATCGCGTCCAAGGGCCGGGACGAATTTTACCGGGGCGGGCTGGCCCGGGACATCGCGTCATACATCCGGCAGTCCGGAGGGCTGCTGCTGGCGGACGACTTCGCCGATCACGAGGGCAATTGGGTGACCCCGCTTACCGGTTCCTACCGCGATCTGGAGCTGTACCAGCTTCCTCCGAACTCGCAGGGGTTTACGGGTATCATGATCGCCCAAATGCTCGAACATTTTGATTTTAACAGCATTCCGCACGGTTCGAAAGCATATTACCACGTGCTGGTCGAGGCGGTGAAACTTGCTTTCCGCGACCGCAACCTCGAGCTCACCGATCCGGATTTCCGGAACATTCCGGTGGATCGCTTTTTGGATAAGGCCTACTGCACGGAATTAGCGGGACGCATAAGTTGCGGTTCGGCCGCTCCGCTCACGGCCGAACCGCTCGGCAGCGATACGGCGTATGCCGCCGTGGTGGACGGGGACGGCAACGCGGTTTCTTTTATCCAGAGCCTGTACTTTGAGTTCGGATCGGGCGTAACGGCTGGGGAAACGGGCATTCTGCTGCAGAACCGCGGATCGTTTTTCTCCCTGGACGAGTCCTCCCCCAACCGGCTTGAACCGAGGAAACGGACCTTTCACACCCTGATGCCTGCACTTGCGCTCAAGGACCAGAAGCCTTATCTGCTCTACGGCTCAATGGGAGGAGAGGGACAGCCGCAGACGCAGACGGCGCTTCTGACCCGGATCGTCGATTACCGAATGGACCCGCAGGAAGCGATCAACGAGCCTCGCTGGGTGTGGGGCAGGACATGGGGCGAAGCCTCCACGGAACTGAAGATGGAAGCCAGGGTGGGGGAGCAGGTGCTCAGCGATCTGGCCGCCATGGGGCATGAGGTTCGAAAGATCGGCGACTGGGATGCCTTGACCGGTCATGCGCAGGCGATCCTTCTGGACGCTCACGGTTTTCGGATCGGCGGTGCGGACCCCCGCTCCGACGGAGCCGCGATCGGCTGGTAGTCTTTCGTATATCTTGAATTTGTTATGAAATATGACATAGTTAAACGAGTTACTTGTGGCCGATGTCCAAACATCGGCCTGTTTATTGTGCTTCTTCACAAAGATGTCTTCCAAACCGTTGTAGACTCGTGAATAGTCTGTTATAAAATGTAACATCAAACGATAAAAAGAAACGTAGACTGGGGGGGACAGCCGTGGAATTTGGACATGTGAAAGTAGAGAGGAAAGCAGCCTGCGTCATGCGGGACGGCATCACGCTGTATGCCGATATTTACCGTCCGGCGGAGGAAGGAACATTCCCGGTGCTGCTGATGCGGCAGCCGTACGGACGGAAAATCGCCTCAATGGTTACATACGCCCATCCCGTTTGGTACGCTGCGCGGGGGTATATCGTCGTCATTCAGGACGTGCGAGGGCGCGGGGATTCGGAGGGGGAGTTCACGCCGTTCGTGAGCGAAGCTGAAGACGGCTATGACACGATCGAATGGGCCGCTGGGTTGGAAGGGGCGAGCGGAAAGGTCGGCATGTACGGGTTTTCCTACCAGGGAGCGACACAGTGGGCTGCCGCTTCGCTGCATCCGCCGCATTTGGCTGCCATCGCGCCTGCGATGACTGCGGTCGACCTGTATCACGGCTGGATGTACACGTTCGGCAGCTTCGATGTTCAGAGCTGCCTGCCCTGGGCCTACCAGCTGGCCAGGGATACGGCGAGAAGGAAGGGCGACGCGGAAGCCGAAGCGGCATGTTCCCGCGTGATGAGCGATCCTTCCGGTGTACTGGCCCAGCTGCCTTTGGCTCAGGGGCATCCGCTGCTTGAAGCGTACCTTCCCGCTTATTTTGATTGGCTGGGCCATCCCGCGTACGATCAGTATTGGTCCCAACTGAACTGGCTGGACGCCTTCAAGGAACAGCCGGTTCCGGCGCTGCATATCGCGGGCTGGTACGATTTTCTGCTGGACGGCACGCTGCAGTCGTACCGTGCGCTGCAGGCACAGGAGAGCAGGGCGGACTGCTTCCACCGCCTGGTGGTCGGGCCTTGGACACATATTCCGTGGGGCCGCAAAGCAGGCGGGACGGACTACGGACCGGAGGCGGACGGCAATATCCACCTGGAACAGCTGGCTTGGTTCGACTATTGGCTGAAGGGCGAAGGCGGGTCAGACCTGAAGGAGCGGCAGCCGGTACGTTATTATGAAGCCGGCAGCGGCGCCTGGGTCGAAGCCGAAGCGTATCCGGCCGGAGCGGAAGGCGGCAGCCGGTGGTATCTAACCGGAACGCAGCTGCCGGCGAACGGGGCTTCCGGCGGCGGCCGGCTCGCTGCGGATGCAGACGCGGAGCCCGGCCGGGCGGCGGACGTGTTCGTCTACGACGCGCGCCTGCCGATGCCGCTTCGCTCGGTGCTGCCGGAGGACCGGAGCGCCCGGCAGGACCGCTTCGAAATCCTGGTGTATACCGGGGAGCCGGCCTGCGTACCGCTGCGGATCCTCGGCGCCCCGGAGGTGACCGTCTCCTGCCAGGTGATGGACGGCCCGACCGACCTTACGGCCATCCTGACGCAGGTCACGCCAGCGGGCGAAGCTCGGTTTCTGTCTGTGGGGCGCACGGAGATCGGCGCATCCGGTGCATCCGACGCATCCGGCAGCATCGGCGGCTGGGAAACGGCGACGATCCGGATGCGGCCGCTGGCCGCCGAGATCCCGGCAGGCTCGACGCTCCGGCTGGAGCTGAGCGGCAGCGCATACCCGCTGCTGCTTCGCCACCCCAACGGCATTCGGCTGCAGGAAGCCGCCCGCCAAGGGCCGGATGCACTGCAGATTGCCACAGTGGCGGTGGATGCCAGCGGAGGCACCTCCTGGCTTCAGCTGCCGATTCTTGGTGACACATCGGAATGAAGCGGACTAAAGGAATGAACCAAGCCAATGCGTGAACAACGCAGCGGGAGCCTGCATTCAAACACTTATTGCCCAGCCGGGCCAACTGCATACGCCCTATATGTCCGCTGAATCGGGCGCACGACGATGAAGTATGGAAATCTTAAGTACTGACGGATGAAAGGAGCGGGATCCAAGTGGAACAAGAAGTGGTGATCTTCAATGCCTCCCTGCCGCTACAATCGGAGGAGACGCTGTACACGCTGGTCATCAGCGGCGGAAAGTGGACGTCGGTGACGGCCCAAACCGGTAAAGTGGAGGATTATGAAGCGGTGTGCCTGGACAAATGGAACGGATCCACCGCGGATAGGCGGCTGCAGCTCGACGCTAAGGGGAAAATCGTTCTGCCGGGTTTCGTGGATGCCCATATGCATCTGGATAAAGCATTTTCACTTCCGCAGGTCGGGAATGTCTCGGGCACGCTTGGTGAAGCGGTCGTCAATTATGCCGCGGCCGCCGCGAAGTTTTCCAAGGAGGAGATCAAAGCTCGCATTATACGCTCGGCGCTACAGTCCATTTCTTACGGCACGGTGGTACTGCGCAGTCATCTGGATTTTCACGTCAAGCAGGGAAAAGACGTCGCGATGCGCACCATCGAAGCGGCGCTCGAAGTGAAAGAGGAGCTGCAGCCGTATGCCGAGCTGCAGCTGTTCCCGCTGCTCCCTTATTTTGAGCTCAGCGAAGCGGCGCTGGACACGGCCAAGGAATCGGTTGTGATGGGCGTGACGGGATTGGGCGGCGCCCCGCATCTTTCTCCCAATCCGGAACCCGACATCGACAGGCTGTTCGCCTTGGCTGATAAGCTGGGCTGTCCAGTGGATCTGCATACGGACGAGAGCGACGATCCGAACCAGCGGACGGCGGTCCATATCGCCCGGCGCACGCTGGAATACGGCTGGAGCGGAAAGGTCACGGCAGGGCACTTATGCTCCCTGGCTGCCATGAAAGACGAAGATGCCGCCATGATTATTGGGCTAATGGCCGAGGCAGGCATGGGCGCCGTTACTCTTCCCGGCGCGAATCTGTACCTGCAGGGCCGACATGACGCCTTCCCGGTACGCAGGGGGGTCACCCGAGTCAAGGAGCTGCTGTCGGCCGGCATTCCGCTGGCGGCGGCTTCCGACAACATACACGACCCGTTTCATCCGTTCGGGAAGGGGGACCTGCTGCTGATTGGCCTGGTTACCGCCTATGCCGCCCATATGGGCAGTCCTTCCGAGATGCGTGAAGTGCTGCGGATGATCACGGAGTACCCGGCCAGGGTAACGGGGGCGGACGGATACGGCATCCTGCCGGGAAACCCGGCCCACTTTGTGGTGCTTGACGCCAGGACGCCGGAAGAGCTGCTGACCATGCTGCCGGAACGCCGCTGGGTATGGCGCGGGGGCACTTGCCTGAAAGCAGCCTCAGCGAAAGAGAAATGGAGCTCCGCATGGCTGCAGGACTATTGGGAAGACGCGTGCGAACGAATCGACTTTGTCCCGAAACGGGCGATCACGCTATGATTCGTCCGTTTGAGTGCATGCTCCGTTTTCCATACTGCGATGAGGAGGTATTAGGATGAGCCGCATATTGGTGCTTTATTACAGCGCATACGGCCATGTCTTGGATATGGCGCAGGCGGCCGCTGATGGAGGGCGCAGGGCGGGCGCCGAGGTCCGCATCTGCCGCTTTCCCGAGCTGGAGTCGGAGCGCAACCGGACTCCTTATCAGGATAAGAACCGCACCGGGGAGCCTGGCGATCCTTCGCAGCTGAAGACCCGGTTTAAGATGGTTGACCGTTTCGTCAAATACGAAGAAACGATGCACCGGCAGCGGGACATTCCGGTGGCCACGAACGAAGATTTAAGATGGGCGGGCGGCATCGTTTGGGGATTTCCGACGTACTACGGCTCCATGCCCGCGCAGGTCAAACTGTTTCTGGAATTTGCGGGGGACCTGTGCGCCGACGGGAGCCTGGAAGGCAAACCGGCGGGCCTGCTGACGAGCGCCGGGTCGATCCATACCGGGCATGAAGCGAATGTGCTGACGTCGATGGTGCCGCTGTTTCATTTCGGCATGATCATGGTCGGACTGCCCTATTCCGAAAATCCGGAATACTTGACCGCCGATCCGATCGGCTGCTCTCCTTACGGAGCTTCCACATTGGCGGGTCCTGACAGCAGCCGCAAGCCGGATGAACGGGAACTGGTGATGGCCGGCCGGCTCGGACGGCGCGTGGCATTGTGCGCGGAGGCTCTGAAGGACCGGAGCTTTTTGACATAACCGGAAACGGCAGAGGGTGGAAACAAACCCCGGTATGAGTGGTAGTGTGGAAAAACGATGATGACCAATAGTCTAAGATCCACCTTTCTCAGCCCCCCATGAGGCATTTCATGAAAGTCCGGATGTATTCCGGGCTTTTTTGTGTCATGTAACATAACATATGCCATCATGCCTTTCGTAAAAGAACCCAAAAGAGTCGCGTTTTATTGTAATTGACCACAAAAACAGCGGATATCCATTGAGCGGCAATAGCATAGATGTTATTTATTATTACATAAAGAAATGGAGGAGGGCTGGAAATGAACACAGCACAGCAAACCGCAGCAAATCCGCACCCCGGAAGTCCCGGCACTCCCGAGCTTTTGGTCGGCATGGACCAGATCGGCAAGGTATACCCGAATGGAACCATTGCGGTTCAGCAGGTCAATCTGCGTGCGGGGGAGGGTGAGTTCCTTTGTTTTGTCGGACCGTCGGGATGCGGAAAATCGACGATGTTTAACATGATTGCCGGCTTGACCGAGCCGACGACCGGCCAGCTTTCGGTTCTAGGCACGACGCCGCGCGAAGCGCGGAAGCAGAACGAAATCGCTTTTGTGTTCCAGGAGCACACGCTTCTGCCCTGGGCGAAGCTTCTCGACAACGTGACGATGCCGCTGACCCTCCGGGGCGTTCCAAAAAAGGCACGCAACGAAGAAGGCGAACGCGTACTGGAATTGGTTGGGCTCAAGGATTACCGGAAAGTTCTGCCGAGACAGCTCTCGGGAGGCATGAAGATGCGGGCGTCGATCGCCCGAGCGCTTATTGCCCGGCTGAAGCTGCTGTTGATGGACGAACCGTTCGGGGCGCTGGATGAAATCACCCGCCAATCGCTGCAGGATGAACTGCTGGGCATTTGGCGCCAGGATCAGAAGATGACCGTGCTTTTTATTACCCATAACGTGTTCGAAGCGGTGTTTCTATCCACCCGGGTCGTCGTCATGACGCCGAGGCCGGGGAAGATTTCCGATATCGTACCGATTGAGGCGCCGTTCCCGCGTACGGATGAATTCCGGACCACGTCCGAGTTCGGCAAATATGTTCGCAGCATTACCGAGGTGCTGAATCACTGAGGCTCGCATAAGCCGGTTCTTGCTTACCCGGATAAGAGGAATTCTAAGGTCCATGGAAATATGTCATTTATGAAAGGGGTCGTTGAGGTCATGGAAAAAGCAGCAGTGAGCGCGGTTTCCGACGCGGCGAACCAGGCTTCGCCGGCCGCGCCTATGGTCAGGAGGAGTGTTGGCAGCGGGAGCCACGCCTGGGGGAAAATCGTGTCTCGGGTCGTACCGCCGCTGAGCGTCTTCGTCTTCGTCGTCTTTGTATGGGAAATGGTGCTGCGACTGACGGGCACCGCGGAGTACTTGCTGCCCAAGCCGTCCGATATCGTTCAAGCAGTGTCGCAGAACGGGCACAATCTGGTGGTGTCGGTGAGCACGACCATCATGGAGGCAGTCTTGGGATTTGCCCTTAGCGCCATTCTCGGCGTGGCCGTCGCCATTTTGCTTGCGCTGTCCAAAACGGTCGAGCGGAGCGTGTATCCTTACGCGATCATTTTGCAGACGATCCCGATCGTGGCGATTGCGCCCATCATCGTGATCTGGTTTGGGGCTGGCATGAACGCCATCGTTATCATCGCTTTCCTGATCAGTTTCTTTCCGATTTTATCCAATACGCTGATCGGGCTGAACTCGACCGAGCAGAACATGAAGAATCTGTTCTATCTGTACAACGCTACGAAGATGCAGACAATCTGGAGACTTAGACTCCCGGCAGCACTGCCGTACATTTTGGCCGGCTTCAAAATCTCCTGCTCCCTGTCGGTCGTCGGGGCCATCGTCGGTGAGTACATCGCGGGCATCGGCGGACTGAACGGCGGGCTCGGTTACGCAATTACGGTCGCGGCGACCCGGATGCAGACGGCGTATTTGTTCGCCTGCGGCTTGTCGGCCGCCGTGGTCGGCATCGTTTTTTTCCTGCTGATCAATGCCTTGTCGAACCGGCTTCTGCGTTCCTGGCATGACTCGGCCATCGCCGGCTAGCCGCATCCGTCAAGCCGAACTGCAAACTTGTAACAAAGGAGGGAAGCTTCCATGCACAAACTGGGGAATCGGAAAAATTACTGGAACGTTTCGAAGGACCTGGCCGATTTGTCCAGGAGCGATCCCAAACCGCTTCTCACCGTGACCCTGCCGGCTCTTCCGCAGCGGATCACCCTCGATCTTGCCAAAACCGCCGTTGTCGTCATTGATATGCAGAACGATTTTTGCAGCCCGGGCGGGTGGCTGGACTCTATCGGAGTAAATACTGCTCCGCTGACGGCTCCCGTCCAGCCGCTTCAGCGGCTGCTACCGGCCCTTCGCGAACAGGGGGTTCCGGTGCTGTGGGTCAACTGGGGTAACCGGGAGGACCGGATGAATTTAAGCCCTTCGGTGCTCCACGTATATAATCCGGACGGTGTCAGTCATGGGATCGGCAGCCCGCTGCCGGGTACAGGCTCCAAGGTACTGGAACAGGGGAGCTGGGGCGCGGCGCTGATTGATCGGCTGGTACCGGAGCCCGGGGATATGCGGGTGGACAAATACCGGATCAGCGGTTTTTGGGATACGCCGCTGGACAGCATCCTCCGCAATTTGGACGTGAAAACGCTGCTGTTTGCCGGCGTCAATCTCGACCAGTGCGTGATGCATACACTTCAGGATGCCGTATGCCTCGGTTACGACGCCATTCTGCTGGAAGACTGCTGCGCGACAAGTTCTCCGGCTTATTGCGCGGAGGCGGCCTTATACAATATCAAGCAGTGCTATGGCTTTGTTGCCGGATCCGAGGATCTGCTGCAGGCCTGCACACTAAAAGAAAGGGATGAAGTGGTATGATCGAAGGTCTGGTTCTGGGTCATTTCGAGCAATGTGAGGTACGCAAAATTTCGAGCAAGGATTCCAACAAGTTTGTCATGCTGTGCGACGGGACGCAGGTGCCGTTCGTGTCCGTTGTGGAAATTTTCGATGCCGGAGGGCAGACGCCGCCGAACGAGCATAGCGGGGCGCATGAGTACTTTTACGTGCTGGCCGGAGGAGGCATTGCCGTCGTAGGCGATATGGAAACAGGGATTCGCACGGGATCGTTCTTCGTGGTTCCGCCCGGCAACAACCATCAGGTCAAAAATACCGGTGAAGGCAGGCTCTATGTTCTGACGACCATGGTGCCTGACGAGAAGTTTTCCGATTTGATCAAATCAGGTCCGGCGGCAAGCCTGGACGAGGAGGATTTGGCGGTGCTGCGCGGAGCAGCTCTCCCGGGAGCGTTCACTCCCGCGAACTCATAACGATTGGAGGAACTCGTATGCAGCCAGTTTGCACGCCGTGGATTCGGGAAGGAACGATGGCGGAACATGCGAAGGCCGGTCCCCTTCAAGGGCTCACGTTTGCCGTCAAGGACGTATTTGCCGTCGCCGACCATACCAATACCGCAGGCAATCCCGATTGGCTTCGAACGCATCTTCCTGCCGTGAAGCATGCAGCCGCCGTGGAGCGGCTGCTCGGCAGCGGAGCGAAGCTTCGCGGAATGACTCACACCGATGAGCTGATGTTCAGCCTGAACGGGGAAAACGTACATTACGGCACGCCGCCGAATCCGAACGCCCCGGGACATATCCCCGGCGGCTCCTCGAGCGGCTCGGCGTCCGCCGTCGCCTCCGGGGAAGTGGACGTTGCCCTTGGTACGGATACCGCCGGCTCGGTACGGATTCCCTCCTCCTTTTGCGGCATCTGCGGATTTCGCCCGACGCACGGCGGCGTATCCATGGACGGCGTCATCCCGCTGGCCCCGGCCTTTGACACGGTCGGCTGGATGGCTCGACGGGCAAGCACCTTGCTGCAGGCCGGCCGCGTGCTTCTCGAGGAACCGCTCGATGCCGGCGGGGGATTCACTCGAATGCTGCTGCCGGCTGAAGCGTGGGCAGCTGCCGAGCCCAGCTGCGCCGAGTCGCTCCGCGGTGTGCTTGAAGCGGCCGGACCGCTTGGCGGGCTCGAACCCATTCGTTTAACGGAGGGGGGGCTTGCAGAGTGGGCCGGCATTTTCCGAACGGTGCAAGGCTATGAAATTTGGTCCGCCCATGGCGAATGGATCATGGAGCATCAACCGCGATTCGGTCCCGGCATCGCCGAAAGATTTGCTTGGACCGCCACGGTGGCCGAGGGGGCGTTCTGGGCAGCGAGCCAGCGGCAGCAAGCGATTGCTGCCCAGCTTGCGTCTCTTCTCGGAAGCGAAGGCGTGCTCGTCATCCCGACCGCGCCCTGCGGAGCCCCCAAAATCGGGCTTCCCGGCGAGGAAATTGAAATGACGCGCACGCGGATCATGCAGCTGTCCTGCATTGCCGGTCTGGGCGGGCTGCCGCAGGTCACGCTGCCGCTGGCGAAGGCGGGCGGCTTGCCGGTCGGGCTGTCGCTCATTGCCGGCAGGGGGCAGGACCTAAAGCTGCTGCGATGGGCAGCGGACATCGAAGCTTCGATGCAGCCCGCGGCTGCAGCCATGATCAACCCAATCCAATAGCAAAGGAACATGCCCTATGTTTATGCGATACGAAGGTGCGGCCTGGGAGGAGAGGTTCCTTCCGCGGCTGACCAGCAAGCAGGTCAAGGAGCTTCCCAAGGAGCGCACGCTGGTCATTCTGCCGGTCGGCGCGATTGAACAGCATGGACCGCATCTGCCTGTCATGACCGATACGCTGATCGGGGAGGCTTCGCTGACCCTGGCGCTCGAAAAGCTGAACCCCGATGCCCGGGTATGGCTGCTGCCGCCGGTTTCCTACGGCAAAAGCAACGAGCATCTCGGTCTGCCGGGAACCATTTCACTGTCGGCGGCGACCCTGCAGGGAGTGATTTTGGATATCGCCGAAAGCCTGAGGCTGAGCGGTTTCCATAAGCTGCTGCTGTTTAATACGCACGGCGGCAATACCGACTTGCTGAACGTGGTGTCCCGGGAAATCCGCATTCGTCACGATATGCTCGTCTTTTATTTATCCCCCTCCTCCCTGGGAGGTGCGGAGGATCTCATGACACCCGAAGAACTGGAATACGGCATTCATGGCGGGGATTATGAAACGTCGATCGTCAAGGCCATCAAGCCGGGTTGGGTGCAGGATCAGTGGCTTGTCTCGGAGACGCCGTCCATGTCCGGGCAGAAATTTTTGACGCTTGAGGGGAAGATCCGCTTCGCCTGGCGGATGGCGGACATTTCCGACAGCGGCATATGCGGCGATGCGACCCAGGCGACGGCAGCCAAGGGCAGCATCATTCAAGAGCGGGTCACCGACATCCTGGCGGAGGCGTTCCGGGAGCTGAGCGAATTCGAGTTCGGCGATATCCGGGCCAAGGCGGAAGAGGTGGCCGAGCGATGAGGCTGGTAACCCTTGCGGAAAGCGGTCAGGGCAGCGCGGGTATCGTCACTGGCGACCGGGTCATCCCATTAACGGGGGTCAACGAATCGCTTGGAACGACGTGGCCGACGACCGTATTGGGGCTGCTGCGAACCGGCGAGGCGGCCGCACTGTCCGGATGGCTCCGGGAACGGGGGGGAGAGGTGCTGTCCGGCATTCCTTCCATTCCGCTGGAGCAGGCACAGCTCGGCCCTTTGTATCACGGAGCGGTCAATGTCTGGGGCGTTGGCGCGAATTTCCGGGAGAAGGCGGCAAATATGGCTGTCGTGCCGCCGGAGATGGAGCCTATTTGCTTCCTGAAGCCGGCTAGCACGATGATCGGTCCGGGCCAAGCCATTCTGCTCCCCGATGGGGCCGGACGCATTACCGCCGAGGCGGAGATCGGCCTGGTAATCGGAAGAACCTGCAAGCACGTCAGCCCAGAAGAGGCGCCGCACGTCATTGCCGGCATCGTTTTGACACTGGATATGACCGCTCAGGACGTCCATGCCCGCAACCCGCGTTTTCTCGGCCGCTCGAAAAGCTATGACACCTTCTTCAGCTTCGGGCCGGAGCTAGTGGGCATGGACGAAATCGGGGACTTGGATGCACTGGATGTACAGACCGTGCTTAACGGATCGGTCCGGTACAGAAGCTGCGTATCCGACATGATCTATTCCCCTTGGTTGATTCTCTCCTATTTCTCGCGGATGATGACCCTTTATCCGGGCGATATCATCATGACCGGGACCCCAGGATCGGTGGACATCCAGGAAGGGGATACGGCCGAATGCCGGGTCGGCACCCTGATTCCCCTTCGGAATCCGGTCGTTCAGGAACGAATCCGCACCATTTTATGAAATCGAAAGGATGTCCTCACGGAATGCCCTTCTATGTTGAGTAAGCCGTGAATACAAAGAAAGTACGAATCCAAAGAAAGCGGGTGGTCCCTCATGTCAATGGTATGGAAGCCTGGAATATCCGAAGCATTCAGCGCGCTGAAGCTGCTTACCGACGAAACGGCGGTCGAAAAGCTGTCGAAGGATTTTTATTGGTATTCCCCCGTGCTGAGCGGAAAACTGAAGGACAAAAAAGCGGATGCCGTTCTCGTACCGACCACGGTCGATGAAATCCGTGAAGCGCTGCGCATTGCTTACCGGCATCGGATTCCCGTTACTGTCCGCGGAGCGGGAACCGGGAACTACGGACAGGCGATTCCGCTCGAAGGCGGCCTGGTGCTTGATCTGAGCGGGATGAATGAATTGCTGGAGATCGGCAGCGGTTATGCCCGCGTCCAGTGCGGCGTCAAGCTCGGCGTGTTGGAGAAGACGGCCCGAGAGCAGGGACAGGAACTGCGGATCTATCCGAGCACCTTCGCCAAGGCTACGGTCGGCGGGTTCGTATGCGGTGGCTCGGGAGGTGTCGGTTCAGTCACCTGGGGCGACCTGTGGGACGGTAACGTGCTGGAAGCGACCGTCCTGACGATGGAAGAAGACCCGCAGGTCCTTCAAGTTCATGGTGAGGATCTCAAGGACTACATTCATAACTACGGAACGACGGGCATTGTCACCGAGGTAGTCATTCCTTTGGCACCCCGGACCGAGTGGGCACAAGCGGTGGTAAATTTCGAGCGTTTTGAAGATGCGGTTCGATTCGGGGAAGCACTGGCGGAGGAAGCAGCGATCCCCAAACGGCTGATCACGCCGATGGAGTGGCCGATTCCCTCCTTCTTCAAGCCGCTCGAAAAAGTGATCGCCCAGGGCAAATCGGTGGTTTTTGCCGAAATCGCCGGGCGTGCTGCCGAAGCGCTGCCGGCGCTTGCCGCAGATTTCGGCGGGGAAATCGGCTATGTCATTGATCCCGAGAAATACCGCAAATCGATCGGACTGTCCGATTTTACCTGGAACCATACGACGCTCTGGGCGCTGAAGCGCGATCCAGCCTATACCTACCTGCAAGCGGGGTTCAAGCGAGAATGCTATTTGGAGCAGATCCGGATGCTGAAATCGATGTTCGGGGATGAGATGCTGCTGCATTTTGAATGGATCCGCTCCAGGGGCAAGCTCCAGCCGAACGGCCTGCCCGTCGTCCGCTACAGCACGGAGGAGCGGTTATATCATATCATTGACACCTGCCGGTCCATCGGCGTGGAAATTTATGATCCCCATACCTGGCTGTTGGACAATGGAGGACGCGGGGCTATACCCGGCATGCAGGAACGTAAAAGGCATAACGATCCGCTCGGCCTCCTGAACCCGGGGAAAATGGGCTGAGCAGCCGGGCAATGCGAAGGAAGAGTTGAGTTCGGGAGAAGCGGCATCCGTGCGGGCATCTCCGGGACTTTCCATACAAGAAGGGGGAAGCGCCTTTGACAACGACGATCATACGCAATGCTGTCATCATGACGATGAATCCGGCCGACGAAATTATCCATGGCGATGTTCGGATTGAGGACAACCGCATTACTCATATCGGACCCGGTGGGCCAAGCGAAGCCGACCGGGTGATCGAAGCCGGGGGCAAAGTACTGCTGCCCGGCTTTGTGCAAACACACATCCATTTATGCCAGACACTCTTCCGCGGACGGGCCGACGACCTGGAGCTGATTGATTGGCTGAAACAAAAAATCTGGCCGCTCGAAGCCGCGCATGACGAGGAGTCACTGTATTTTTCGGCGCTGCTTGGCCTTGGGGAACTAATCAGCAGCGGGACGACGACCATTCTCGATATGGAGACCGTGCACCATACCTCTATGGCCTTTCGGGCGATTGAGGAAAGCGGCATTCGGGCATTTTCCGGCAAAGTGATGATGGATCACGGGGATGAGGTGCCCCGGGCGCTGCAGGAGGACACGGACCGTTCCCTTCGGGAAAGCGTCGAATTGCTGCAGGAATGGGATGGAGCTGCCGGAGGGCGGATCCGTTATGCGTTCTGTCCGCGTTTTGTCGTCTCCTGCACCGAGCGCCTGCTGACCGAAGTCCGGGATTTGGCGGAGCATTACGGTGTTCTGGTGCACACACACGCTTCGGAAAACCGGGGTGAGATTGCCATGGTAGAGGCCGAGCGAGGAATGCGAAACGTGGTTTATCTGGATCACATCGGCCTGGCCCGACCGAATCTTGTGCTCGCGCACAGCATCTGGCTCGATGATGAGGAAAAGCGGATCATCCGCGAGCGCGGCGTCAAAGTCACCCACTGCCCGGGGTCCAACTTGAAGCTGGCATCCGGGATCGCAGAAGTGCCGGAATTGATGCGAAGCGGCGTCCCGGTCGGCCTCGGCGCGGACGGGGCCCCATGCAACAACAACCTTGACATGTTCCAGGAAATGCGGTTATCCGCATACATGCAGAAGGTGGGGCACGGTCCAACGGTTATGAATGCGAGGACGGTGTTGCGGATGGCCACGATCGGCGGAGCGGAAGTGCTTGGCATGGAACGGGAGATCGGAAGTATTGAGACGGGAAAGCTTGCGGACCTGATTTTGCTGGACCTGGAAGATTATCATGTCTATCCCTCCTTTGACGCGGATTGGTTCTCACGGGTCGTCTACGCCGCCACCCGCGGGAATGTCGAAATGGCGATGATCGACGGTCATGTGGTGATGGAAGGCAGGCAGGTACTGACCCTGGATAAACCTCGTGTACTCAACGGAGCGAACCGGGCCTTGCAAAAGCTGCTCCGGAGATTGTAATCCATTCTCAGGGAACAGGATCGCCGCATTTTTAGGAAAATGCATGTAAGGAGGGGTTCGGATGGAAACGGAAAACATTCTCCGGTATGTGCAGAATGAAGGGGCGCCGGCTGTACTCGCGACCCTGGTATCGGTGCGCGGCCATGCTTACCGCAAGCCCGGTGCCATGCTGCTCTTGGCCGCGGACGGACACCGCATCGGCAGCATCAGCCCCGGCTGCCTGGAAGCGGATATTTCTGCAAGGGTGCCGCGGATTCTGGAGCGCGGCCGGTTGGAGTGGGTGAGCTATAATACCGAGCCTGGCACCGACCCGATCTGGGGAGAGGATATGGGGTGCGGGGGTGAGCTGGGCATATTGCTGGAACCGGTTGAAGGCCGTCTTCTCGCGATCCTTCGGGAAGCCGCCCAAACCGTCCTTCGGGGGAAAGCCGCCTGGCTTGTTCGGGAGCTCCGGCCGGATCAAGAGATGGATTACCGGTTGGAGGATGACGGCCCCATCAAGGATTCGGTTGCAGGGCGTGGAGCATTCATCTTTGCGGCCCGGCTCGATCCGAGCCGCCGGCTTATCATTTTCGGCGCTGGGGAGGAAGCGGCGGCGCTCGAGGCGATGGCACGCCCGATCGGATTTGCGACGGCGGTGGCCGATTGGCGCGAGGATTGGTGCAGCAAGGAGAGGTTCCCACTTGCGCGAACGGTTGTCGGTGATGCCGGAAGGATCGCTGAGGAGCTGCGCATCGGCCGCAGCGATTATGTGGTCCTTGCCAGCCATCATTTGCGCCGTGACCGGGATATGCTGCGGCACCTTCTCCCGCTGCAGCCGGAGTACGTCGGCGTCATCGGCTCCGCGCGGAGGATCGGGCTGCTCTTTGGCGAGCTGCCGATCCCGGACTTTGTGGATGCTCCCGCGGGCCTCCCCATTGGGGCGGAAGGCGCCGCCGAAATCGCCGTCAGCATCGCGGCCCGGCTGGTGCAGTGGAGAAGCGGCGCTGAAGCGGCTGCCTGGGAAAGACGGCACGCATGAGCATCATAGGCGTATACTTGGCGGCGGGAAGCAGCCGGAGAATGGGCTGCCGCAAGCAAGCTTTGGAGCTTGCACCAGGCGTGCATCTGGCCGGCAGCGGCTTGGCGGCTCTTCGGGACAGCGGCGTGAACGGGTTGATCGTAGTGGTTCATCCCGAAGACCCGCTGGTGTGGCTGGACGCCGGCTTCCTCGCAGGCCAAGCGGACGGCCCTGGCCTTGTTGTTGCTGTCTGCCTGGAAGCGGATCAAGGGATGGCGCTCTCGCTGCAATGTGGCATCCGGGCTGCTTCCAATGAAGGTGCCGATGCAGTGCTCATCGCGTTGGCCGACCAGCCGTTCGTGACGTCGGCATGGCTCACACAGCTGATCGGCGTCTGGCGCTCTTCTCCCAGGCTGGATTATGTGATAAGTGAGGCGGGAGGGGAGACGATGCCGCCTGCGGTGCTGTCGGCAACGATGTTTGAGGTGGCATCCGGGCTGAAAGGGGATCAGGGGGCGAAGCGCCTCCTGGATTCTTCGCGTTTTCATGGAGTCCGCTTGGCCTCTGCCGATCCATGGCTTGCACTGGATATCGATACGCCGGAAGAGTGGAGGGAGGCGAAACGAATGTGGACGCTTTGGCCGGATCGGGCTATCCTTGGGTGTAAGAGATACTGACATCTTATTTGATGAATCATGTCCGATTTGGCATCGGGCACAACGAGATTGAATCGGATTGTGCATGTTGCCTAAATTGAAGTTAAGTTTATTTACACAAACATGGTTGCGGCGTATAGTGTGTAAAACCAACCAATGAATTCCATAAAACACCAGGATGCATTCAAGAGACTGCAAAAGGAGAGATGGCCATGGATGCTATCTTCAATCCGGTGGGAGATGCACCGAATGTATGGCATCCGGCAGATGCCCGTGAAGCCTATTTGCTGAAACGCCGGCTTGGGCGGCAGGCAGTCTATGTAGCGGGCGGCACGCTTCTACGTACGGAATGGGAGGCGGGTTCACGGAGCGTTTCACCGCATTGGATCGATCTTCAGCGAGCGGCTGGCATGGGGGAGGTGTTCATGCAGACCGGCGGATTGTGCATCGGTTCCCAGGTGACCCTCGGAACATGCCGGAAGCATCCGACCCTAACCAGCCTTTATCCTTTGGTGGGGAAAGCCATCCGCTGCACGGCTGCGCCGTCTGTCCGAAACGTGGCGACGCTTGGAGGCAATGTATGCTCCGGTGTGGGGGATGTGCTGCCTTCGCTGCTGCTCTACGACGCGGAGTTGGTATGGCAGAACGAACAGGGCCGCGAGGCGCCGCTGCCTTTAAGGGAATGGCTGGAGCTTCGTGCCGCCGGTGCCTTGGACCCTGACCGGATTCTGCTGGCGATCCGGCTTCCAGAAAGGGCTGATGAGAGCGGGATCCGTCAGGCGTCGGGCGGCGATGACGCCCTGCCTTCGCTGCTGCGGATCGAAGTCTACCACAAAGTAGGGAGACGTGAAGCCTTCTCCCCGTCGCTCGTTACGACCGCAGTGTCTGCGGAAATCGATGCTGCCGGCTGTTTCCGGCAGGTGAAGATCGCGGCAGGCGGTGGGAAAGCAATGCCTGCCCGCCTTGGCGCTCTTGAAGCATGGCTAGTTGGGAGCAAGGCTGACCTGAGCCGGCTTCCGGACGTTTATGAACGGGTCATGGAAGAGTACCAGCCGGCTGGCGATATATTCGCCGGAGAATCCTACCGCCGCAAGACAGCGGCATCGCTGATCGCCGCAGATTTGTGGCAGCTGCTTCAACAGACTGCATCCGAAGGAGGGGGACGCTATGCTGAACCGATCCAGCAGCGGAACGCGCTGGAGGGTCCGTCCGGACGGCCAGGATAAAGTGACGGGGCAGCTCAAATATTTGACGGACATGAGCGCGCCGGCTATGCTGTACGGCCGGGTACTGCGTGCGGCTTATCCGCATGCGGCCATCCGGTCCGTGCGGACGGAACGGGCGTTGGCGCTGCCCGGCGTGGAGGCGGTCCTGACCTGGAAGGATGTGCCCGGGCTGAACCGTTTCGGCATTGCCCGCGCCGATCAGCCGGTCTTCTGCGAGGATCGGGTCCGGTATACCGGCGATGCCGTGGCGGCCGTCGCGGCAGCCACCCCGGAGATGGCCGAATATGCCCTTCGGCTGATCGAGGTGGATTACGAGCCGCTCCGGGTTCTTACCGATCCGGAGGAAGCATTGACCCCCGGGGTGCCCCAGCTGCATCCGGACGGCAACCGGCTTCACCGGAGCGAGTACCGCCGGGGAAATGTCGACGAGTCGTTCGGGGCTTGCGTTCATATCGTGGAGGCGACTTACCGGACGCCGCGTCAGATGCACACCTATATGGAAACGGAAGGCGGGCTGTTTGTTCCGGGTGAGGATGGGAGGCTTACCGTTTACTCCCCCACGCAGCACGGCCTGATGGACCGGCTGCAGCTGGCGCGGATTTTGGCGGTCCCGCCCGAGTCGATCCGGGTCGTGTCCAGCCCGATCGGGGGTTCCTTCGGCGGCAAGGACGAGCTGAACGTCCAGCCGTACGGGGCGCTCCTCGCCAAGGCGACGGGCAAGCCGGTGAAGATTCACCAATCCCGCATGGAATCGGTGCGGGCCGGCCTGAAGCGCCATCCGATGACCATCCGCATGAAAACCGGAGTGGATGCATCAGGACGCATCCTTGCCCATCAGGTCCGGGTTCTGGCCGATACGGGGCCATACGCCACACTGGGTGCGGAGGTGCTGAACTTTACGACGGAGCATGTCATCGGCTCTTATACCTTCGGCACCGTCGATGCCGTAAGCGACTCGGTGTTCACGAACAACGGCATGTCCGGCGAGTTCCGGGGATTCGGCGGCAACCAGGCGCTGTTTGCACTGGAGGGCCAAATGGACCGTCTCGCCGAGGTGCTCGGGATGGACCCATGGGAATTCCGCCGTATGAACCTGCTTCCGCCGGACGGGACCGGACCCTTCGGTCAGCCGATTTCGGTGACTGGCGGGGCACTCAAGGTATGGAATGCCTTGAAAGAGTCCGAGTTGTGGCAGGAACGGGAGCATCTCCCGGAGAGCGGTGACCGGCCGCCCTGGATTCAGACCGGTATCGGAGCTGCTTTCGTCATGCATGGCGCAGGCCTTGGTTATGGCATCCCCGACCCGTCGGGCGGCAGGCTTCGGCTCGCGCACGACGGGAAGGTTGAGGCTGCGTTCGGTTTCGAAGAATGCGGACAGGGGCTGCTCGCGACGCTGGAGCAAATGCTGGTCGAGATGTACGGTCTGGACGCTTCCGATCTCAGGCTCGTCATCGGGGATACCGATGCGGTGCCGGACAGCGGCTCCAGCACGGCATCCCGCGCGACCAGCATGATGTGGCAGGCGCTGAGGCGTATGCGGGAGCCTTTTACCGGCCGGCTGCTGGCCGCCGCTGCCGAAGCTGCGGGCGTGTCGGCGGAATGTCTTCAGGTTGGCACCGGAGGTGTTTACGACATTTACACGCGGAAGCGGGTGATGACGTACCAGGGACTGGCCGCCGTCGTGAAAGAGCCCATCCGTGCCGAAACGAGCTTTGCATACCCCGTGTCCCCTACTACGCGGATCGGAGCTCACTATTTATATTCCTATGCCTCGGTTTGTGTCAGGGTCGAGGTGAACCGGTTGACCGGGCGCATCCGGCTGCTTAACCAGTTCCACGCGGTGGCCGCAGGCCCGGTCATGAACCCTCAGGGATATCTCGGCCAAATCGAGGGGGGGAGCGGGATGGCGCTAGGCTTTACGCTGAGCGAGGATGCCGTCATGGAGGAGGGAATGTACAAGACAGGCAACCTCGATACCTATCTCATTCCGACCGCATCCGACTTGGCATGTTCCGTCGAAGTGCTGCCGATCGAAGATCTGCCGGAAGGTGACGAGCACGGACCTAGAGGAATCGGTGAGATCGGCTCCGTCGGGCTTGCCCCGGCCATCGCGGCTGCAGTCCGGCAGGCGACGGGAATTTGGCTGGAGAAACTTCCCGCAGATCCGGCCCTGCTGCAAGATGCATCCTTCCTTGGGAGAAAGGTGGAGACGGTATGAAATCCGAAACCGATCGCATCGGCCTGAAGCCGTGGACCTGTGAGATCAATGGCGGGCGGGTGTCGTTAAACGTATCGCCGTCCAGACGGCTCCTCGACGTTCTCCGCGACGATTTGGGCTTGACCGGAACGAAACGGTCGTGCGACATCGGGCGGTGCGGCGCCTGCATGGTGCATATGGACGGCGTGCCAGTCAACAGCTGCCTGGTTCCTGTGTATCAGGCGGAAGGCCGGTCCATTACGACGATCGAAGGCATCGGACGGGATGGACTCCATCCCGTGCAGCAGGCCTTTTTGGAGGAAGGGGGCTTTCAATGCGGTTACTGCACGCCGGGCATGATCATGACCGTCATTGCGCTGCTTGGTGAATATCCCGATCCCGAGCCGGAACAAGTGAAGGAGGCACTGTCCGGCAATCTGTGCCGGTGCACGGGATACGCGGCGATTCTGAGGTCGGTCCGGAGAGCATCGGAACGGATCATCGGGGAAGGGTGCGGTCCCGGAGGGAAGGGGGATGCATGCGTATGATCACGATCAACGAACTGAACGAAGGGACGGCCGAATCATTCGTCCGGCACTTGGGCGAGGTATTCGAGCATTCGCCCTGGGTGGCGGAGCAGGTTTGGGAGCTGCGGCCGTTCGCATCGGCTGCCGAGCTGCACACTCGCATGATGGAACAGGTCTACGCAGCACCTGAGTCCCGGGTGCTCGCTTTGCTCCGGGCGCACCCGGACCTTGCCACGCGACTGCAAGTCACAGAATATTCGGC
Organism: Paenibacillus rhizosphaerae; assembly: GCF_014192015.1. GTDB lineage: Bacteria > Bacillota > Bacilli > Paenibacillales > Paenibacillaceae > Paenibacillus_AQ > Paenibacillus_AQ rhizosphaerae. The sequence goes on from NZ_JACHXJ010000002.1 coordinate 955,478, forward strand.
TCAGGAGCAGCGGGGCGCGGGTTTGGATCAATTGAGCGGAGAGGAATACGAAGCCTTCGCATCCATGAATGCGAAGTATGTAAGCAAATTCGGTTTTCCTTTCATTAAGGCCGTGACCGGATGCACCAAAGATGACATCGCGCAAGCGATGCGACAAAGAATTGATCATGATCTGGAGCGTGAATGGTCGCAGGCGCTGCGCGAGATTGCCCGAATTACGCAATTCCGACTGGGGCGGATCTTCACGGATCGGAGCAACGAACAGAAAGGATGATCCAATTATGCTAAAACTAAACTCCGGACGCACGCTTTATTACGGAAAAGGTGACGTCCTGGTTTACAGGACTTACGCAGAGCCGCTGGAAGCGGCCCCTATACCGGAATCCCCCTTCGTCGGAGAGGACAATATTTTGTTCGCCCATAACATCCGTTTCGCGGTCAGCGGCGACGCACTGCTGCCTTCGTTCACCGACGGGGACAACGCGCAGCTGGTGGCCACCGATTCCATGAAAAATTTCATTTTGCGCCAAGCCGCAATCTTCAAAGGGGGGACGACGGAGGCGCTGCTGCATTTTCTGGCCATCCGGTTTATGGAGACTTACGGCCATATTGACGCCGTGCGGCTGTCGGCCCAACGGATTCCCTTTCTTCCGTTGCCGGTGCCGGGTCCGGGAGGGTTTCTGGATAACCGCCTTGTGTACCGGCGTTCCTACAATGACCATGCCTTTGCGGAGATGCAGTTCGCGCGCTGCGCCGAAGGGTACGATCTCAGCGAAGCGTGGAGCGGCCTGTCGGATTTGCAGCTGATCAAAGTTAGCGGCAGCTCGTTTTACGGCTTCATACGCGATGAATACACGACGCTCCCAGACGCCTATGACCGGCCGCTCTTTATATATCTCGATATCCGCTGGAGATATGACGACCCTCAGGATGCGATCCGTCCGGAGGCCGGCAAGCATGCGGCCGCCCAGCAGATCCGCGACATTGCCCAGAATGTCTTTTATGAATTCTCCACCCCTTCAATCCAGCATTTAATCTGGCTGATCGGGCAGCGGATTCTGATCCGGTTTCCGCAGCTGGCCGAGGTGCGGTTTGAAGCGAGCAACCGGACTTGGGAGACGGTCGTGGAACCGGCGGACGGATTGTCTTCCGGGGTCTTTACCGAGCCGCGCCCGCCATTCGGTTTTCAGGGCTTTTCGATGACGAGGGAAGATCTTCTTGCCGCACTGGAGCCGGCTGAAGGATCCGTGGGTCCCGTATGAGCGGGCGAATTTCGACCCATGTGCTCGATACGTCCCGCGCGGTGCCGGCGAGCGGCATTAAGGTAGAACTCCGGCTGCTGGGGCAGGATGCGGAAGGGGGGAGACTGCTGGCATCCGGTGTAACGGGGGCTGATGGGCGCGTGCCGCAGCCGTTGTGGAACGGTGATCTGGTACCCGGAGGCGAATACGAACTGACGTTTTGGGCGGGCGACTATTTCCGGGAACAGGCAGCGGCCGGCGGAATTCCGTTTCTGGACCTTGTTCCTGTCCGGTTCAAGGTGTCTAAGGATGATGATCATTACCATATTCCGCTGCTGCTGGCACCGGGAGGGTACAGCACATACCGTGGATGCTGATGGATAAGGGGGGCTGAGCATGGTGGCGCATGAAGAATGGATCATTCGCGGCGGAAACGTTGTGCTTGAGGACGAAGTGGCAAAGATGGATATCGCCATCCGCGGCGGGCGGATCACCGAAATCAATGACCGCATTTCCGGCACGTCCGCTACGCATATCGTGGAAGCGGACGGACGGATCGTCATGGCCGGCGTGGTGGATATGCATGTCCATCTCAACGAGCCGAATTTCGGACATTGGGAAGGATTTGAGACGGGCTCTGCCGCGCTTGCGGCCGGGGGCTGCACGACTTACGCGGATATGCCGCTGAACGGAAATCCGCCGACGGTTACGCAGGACGCGCTGCTGCAGAAAGAACGTTTGGCGCTGGGGCGGTCGGTGGTGGATTATGCCCTGTGGGGCGGACTGGTGCCGGGGCGAATGGACCAGCTGCGGGCGTTGGCCGAAGCCGGGGTCATAGCATTCAAGGCGTTTATGTCAAACCCCGGCGGGGAAGGGGAGGGCCGATTCCGCGAGGTCGGGGCGGACGAACTGAGGGAAGGAATGCGGCGCATCGCCAGTCTTGGGGGTCTGCTTGCGCTGCATGCCGAAAGTGATGAAATGACGTCGCGTCTGACCGCCAAGGCCTTTGCCGCAGGGCGGACCGATGCGGCGGCTTATGCGTTGACCCGCCCGGTCGAAGCCGAGCTCGAGGCGGTAGCCTCCGCGCTTTCCTTTGCGGAAGAGGCGGGCTGCCCTCTGCATTTCGTTCACATCAGCAGTCCCGAGGCGGTCGATCTGATTCAGGATGCCAAACGGCGCGGCCTTGATGTGACGCTGGAGACCTGCCCGCATTATCTGACTTTGAGCGAGGAAGATATGATCCGTATCGGGCCGGCGGCTAAATGTGCGCCGCCGCTACGTTCGGCCTCTCATATTGAAGGAATGTGGGAGCGTCTCAAGGCAGGCGCCATTGATTTCATCGCTTCCGACCACTCGCCCTGCCCGGAAACGATGAAGGCTGTGACCGAAGGCGGCGGCTTCTTCGGGGCATGGGGAGGCATTGCCGGTGCCCAGAGCACCCTGCTGCTGATGCTGGAGGAAGGTTGGATCAAGCGGGGAATTCCCCTTCCGCAGGTCTCGAAGTTGTTATCGGAACGTCCGGCCCGTAGATTTGGCCTTGGCCACCGCAAAGGTCAAATTCGGGTAGGAAACGATGCCGATTTGGTGCTGATCCAGCCTTCTTCACCGCACGCTTTGCGCAGAGAGGATCTGCTGCAGCGCCACCAACACAGCCCTTATATCGGCAGGGTTTTTACCTGCTCCGTAGCAGCGACATATTGCCGGGGCCGTCTGGTCTATACGGCGGAGGCAGGAATCGTCAGTCCGGGCGCCGGCCGGCGGCTGACTCCGCTGAAACCGCATGCTGCGGGCCGCAGCGGGGAGGTCGCGGCGCCATGAATATTGCCGCTGAGTCGGGCGCTTTTCCGGACATGATGCGTCTGCTGGAAGAACTGGGCCGGATCGGACGCGAACCCGGGGGAGGCGTTACCCGGCTGCTGTATACGCCGTCTTGGTGTGAAGCACAGCGGTTGCTGGCGGACCGCATGGCGGATGCAGGGCTGGAGGTGCGCTATGACCGGGCCGGGAATCTTTACGGCCGCCTGCCGGGCACCCGTCCCGATCTCCCCGTGGTTCTGACCGGCTCCCACGTGGACACCGTCCGCGTCGGCGGAAACTACGACGGAGCCGCCGGCATTGCGGCCGGTATCGCCGCGCTGTCCTATTTGAAGCGGCGGTTCGGGACGCCTGTCCGTACACTTGAAGTGGTTTCCTTCTGCGAGGAAGAAGGAAGTCGGTTCCCCTTAACGTATTGGGGCTCGGGCAGCATTGAAGGCCGCTACCGGATCGGCGATGGAACCGGCATTTACGACGCGGAAGGCGTATCACTGGATGAGGCTATGAAAGCGGCTGGCTTCGGACGCGGGGGTCAACCCGACTGCCGGCGGACGGACATTGGCGATTATGTCGAGCTGCACATCGAACAGGGCGTCGTGCTGGAGGCAGCCGGACGGCGAATCGGCGTGGTCGAATCGATCGTCGGACAGCGGCGATACGGGATCACGGTGACGGGCACCAGCAATCATGCGGGAACGACGCCGATGTCTTACCGTGCCGATGCGTTGGCAGGGGCTGCCGAAATGATCATCAAGGTGGAAGAAATGGCGTGGCAGGCCGGTCGCGGGTTGGTAGCGACCGTCGGGCGGATCGAAGCCTGGCCCAACACCCCGAACGTCGTTCCGGGCCAGGTTCGCTTCTCCCTGGATATCCGTCACACTGAGAGTTACATGCTAAACGAGTTCAGCGAGGCCGCTCTTGAGACATTCCGGGGGATAGCCGCCGTGAGAAAGCTGCGGATGGAGGCCGCCTGTTGGGTGAAGACAGAGCCTGTCCCGATGGATGGCGCCCTGGCGGGACGGATCGAGCGGCTGTGCATAGAGGCGAACCTGCCTTGCCTGCGCATGGTCAGCGGCGCGGGGCACGACGCCCAAATCATGGCCGCCGTCAGCCGCGCAGCTATGCTGTTCGTTCCGAGCCGGGGCGGGATCAGCCATGCCAAGGAGGAATATACGGAGCCGGCTCACCTATCGGAAGGAACGGCGGTTTTAACTGCCTGCCTGCATGAGCTTGCCTATACGACAGGAGTAGATGGATGATGAATTCGGTATCCGGGGAAAGCTGGAACGAACTTGTGCCCATTTCGCGGATTATTATGACGCCTGGACCGGTCGAAGTCGACCCGCGTGTGCTGCGGGCCATGTCCTATCCGATTCTTGGTCAATTTGATCCGGCGTTTACGGGATTGATGAATGAAACGATGGGGATGCTGCGCGAATTGTTTCGCACGGACAACCGTTGGGCGTATCCTGTCGACGGAACGTCGAGGTCCGGGATTGAGGCCGTGATGGCAAGCCTGATAGAGCCGGGGAACCGGGTGCTCGTCCCGATCTACGGGCGCTTCGGACACCTGCTGTACGAGATCGCCGAGCGGTGCGGCGGCAGGGTCATTGCGCAGGAGAAGCCGTGGGGCACGGTGTTCGATCCGGCCGAATTGATTGAAGCCATCGGCCGCGTTCAGCCGGATGTCGTCGCCTTGGTTCATGGGGAGACTTCTACGGGCCGGATGCAGCCGCTCGCCGGCATTGGCGAAGCCTGCCGACGCCACGGCGCGCTGCTGATTGTCGACGCCGTAGCGACCATTGGCGGAACGGCGGTCGAGACGGACGCCTGGCAGCTCGACGCCGTCATCGGCGGCACGCAAAAGTGCCTGTCCGTTCCTTCGGGCATGGCTCCGTTAACGTATAACGACCGCGCAGAGCGGAAAATTGTTGCCCGCAAACGCATTGAGCGGGGCCTGCGCAGCAATCCCCCTTTCGCCCTGCTGCAGGAGGCTTCGCCAGAGCCTAGTCTTATCCGAAGCAATTACCTGGATTTGGCCCAGCTGCAGGATTACTGGAGTCCCAAACGGCTGAACCATCATACGGAGATGACCTCCATGCTCTATGCGCTGCATGAGGGGCTTCGTCTTGTGCTGGCCGAGGGACTGGAGGCGCGGTTCAAGCGGCACCGCCTGCACGAATCCGCGTTGATGGCCGGGCTCACGTCAATGGGATTGTCCTTGTACGGTGATCCGCTGTCCAAGCTGCCGATGGTGACCTGCGTGCAGATCCCGGCGGGCGTGGACGGGGAAGCGGTCCGTGCCATGCTTCTGCATCAATTCGGGATCGAAATCGCCAGCTCCTTCGGACCGCTCGCAGGTCAGATTTGGCGGATCGGCACCATGGGGTACAGCTGCAGGCCAACGAATGTCCTGCACCTGCTGGGTGCGCTGGAGGCGGTATTGCTTCGGGCCGGCGTCAAGCTGCCGGCGGGTGAAGCGGTACAGGCCGCATTGAACGCGTATGAAGAATCGCGAGTGGATTAATCCGGCTTGAGCCAGGGGTCATCCGGGCGGGATGCTGAAATGGACAGAATGGAAAAATAGGGCTTACAGGGGTCGCCGGCATACTAGCATTAAAGCACAGCAGGTACAAGACCTCTGGTCAAAAGGGGATCTGGGCAGATATGGGCAAGGCTCAGGCACCATCCATCCGTTTGCCTTTCGACTAAGGGTGTCGAAAAGAGCAAACGGCTTTTTTGATAATATCAGAAAGTATAAACTTCGGTGACTCGAGCTTCCTGATATCGCAAGAAAATTTTCGCAAAATGTGGTCTGTCTTCTTTGAAGGTGCGTCGATAGACGTTTTTCTTAAGATATCAGAAAGTATAAACTTCGGTGACTCGAGCTTCCTGATATTGCAAGAAAAATTACCTTTGAACGCGGTCTGTCTTCTTTGAAGGTGCGTCGATAGATGTTTTTCTTAAGATATCAGAAAGTATAAAATTCGGTGATTCGAGCTTCCTGATATCGCAAGAAAAATTTCCGCTAAATGTGGTCTGTCTTCTTTGAAGGTGCGTCGATAGACGTTTTTCTTAAGATATCAGAAAGTATAAACTTCGGTGACTCGAGCTTCCTGATATCGCAAGAAAAATTACCTTTGAACGCGGTCTGTCTTCTTTGAAGGTGCGTCGATAGACGTTTTTCTTATGTTTGATTGTTCCAATGGAATTTACAGCCCGGCGGATGAAGATAGCTTCAGTTTGGTTAGGTATATGTTATTATATATTACATAAACGGGTGATAAGGTTGGGAAATAGGCACCCGTTACACAATTAATTTGATTTTTTGTTCGTGATTACAAAATGAAGGCATCTTTATTGACGCTAATCTGACATATCTCCTATGATAGGCATAGAAATTCAAGTTTTAAGGGGGATGGGTAACATGGCAGCGAAAATGACAGCGAACAAACACAGCGTTAAAAAGATGATGGCTTTGTCCTTATGTGCCGTATTGATGACGGGATTACTGGCCGCCTGTTCGGGGAAAACGGCACCTCCACAAGCATCCTCCGGGGAAAAGACGGAAACGGCTTCCGCAGAGCCGAAGCTGGATAAGTCCACTTTGGTTCTCAACTGGTTCGCTGAGCCGGAACACGGCGGCAACTTCGCAGCCGTTCAGCAAGGCTACTATAAGGAAGCGGGGCTGGACATGACGCTGACGCCCGGGGGTCCGCAGGTATCCTCCACACAGATCGTGGCTTCCGGCAAAGCCGATTTCGGCATCGCGAACGGCGACGACATTCTGGTCGCAAGGCAGGAGGGTATTCCGATCGTAGCCATCGCCGCCTCGTTTCAGAAGAGCCCGCAGGTGCTGATTTATCACAAGGAAGCGGGGATCCAGGATTTCTCCGACTTGAACGGACATGCGGTTTACGTCGCTCCGACGGCGAGCTTCTGGCTGTACATGAAAAACAAATATAAGCTGGATAAGGTCAGGGAGCTGAAATACACGGGATCATTGGTCAATTTTGTGAACGACCCTAACGCCTTGACGCAGGGATACATCACATCCGAGCCTTATACTTTGGATCAACAGGGAGTGAACGTTGGCACCCTGTTGATTGCGGATTCCGGGTATAACCTGTACGCCAACGTATATTTTACGACCGAGAAGATGATCAAAGAGCACCCGGACAAAGTCAAAGCATTCGTTGAAGCCACAGCAAAAGGGTGGAATTATTACAAGGACCACGCCGAAGAAATCAACCCGGCCATCCACGAGAAGAACCCGGACATGGATCTGGATATGATGAAGTACAGCGCCGAAAAGGAGATGGATCTGATATTTGGCAGTGACGCGGCAGATCAAGGCGTCGGCACCATGACGAAGGAGCGGTGGGAAGAGGTGCAAAAGCAGCTCATCGAAGTCGGCGTTCTGAAGGAAGCGGAGCCGATCGACAACGTGTTTACTACTGAGTTTTTACCGGCAAAGTAAGGCACCTCTCACCATTTCGCACGCATCCATCCTGATGACCAAGTCAGAACGAGGAGCGTCCAGCGATTATCCTGTAAACCCAAATGAAGCAGCGCTGCAGCGGCGCTGTTTTTCTTTTTTTTGAATGCGATTGCCCTATGGTTAAAAATCATTTCAACATTCCGCCATCCATCCATTGACTTGAGCATAGCTGTGGTGTTATATTGTGCATACACGATATACACAATTTATCGAGGAGGAACGGTATGCTGGCATTAGACATTCGAAACTTAAGCAAAACCTATCCGAATTTCCAGTTGAAGGACGTCACATTTCAGCTGGAAAAGGGCTATATTATGGGTTTTATCGGCGCCAATGGCGCGGGAAAGACGACCACGATCAAATCGATGCTGAATCTGATTCACACCGACAGCGGCGAAGTGCGAATTTTAGGCAAGAACATTGCCGAACACGAGATCGAATTGAAGCAGGAAATCGGATATGCGTTTGGCAGTATCGATTTTTATACGCGAAGCAAAATAAAAACCTTGACAGATGTCGTAAAGAAGTTCTATGCGAATTGGGATGATGAAATTTATTCCTATTATTTGAGAAGATTTAAATTGGATGAAAACAAAAAAATCGTCGAGTTGTCGACAGGGATGAGAGTAAAGTACAATTTGGCCCTTGCCTTATCCCATGGCCCAAAGCTTCTTATTCTGGATGAACCGACAAGCGGGCTGGATCCGATAGCCCGGGACGATCTGCTCGATCTTTTTCAATCGCTTGTCGCGGAAGGTGAAATCAGCATCCTGTTCTCAACGCATATTACATCGGATTTGGAAAAGTGTGCGGATTATATTACCTATATCCATAACGGAAGAATCATCAACAGTGCCGAGAAAGAAGAGTTTATTGAATCCTACCTTTTACTGAACGGTAGTGTAAGTCAACTGGATCCGGTGAAGGAGCAACTGATTTCCTACAAAACGAATTCGTTCGGCTTTACGGGATTGATTCACGCCAAAGACTTCGATCCATCCTTGAATGTGAAAGCGGCCCGGCCCACGCTCGAGGAAATCATGATTTATTTCGCAAAAAAGGAGGATATGTATGTATAACCTGGTGATGAAGGATTTAAAATTGGCAATCAACCCGCTGTTCTTTGTTTTGCCTGTCGTATTAGGCGCTTTGATGCTCATTCCGGGCTGGCTGTATTTTATTGTGCTGCTGTATTTTTGCTGGATCACGGTCCCTAATATATTTGGCCAATTCCGGGCGCATAACGATCTGATGTTTACCTCGATGATGCCTGTGACCAAAACAGATATGGTAAAAGCAAGGGTGCTCGTCATTGTCATCCTGGAATTGATGCACATGGTTCCGGCCGTGATCTTTGGTATCATCAATCTCCTCCTATACCCGGATCTGACCTACTATTTCTTCGGTCCGTATCCAGGTTTTTGGGGGCTGTGCCTGGTTATGCTTGGGATCTTCAACGTGCTCTTTATCCCCATGTATTACAAGACAGCGTACAAATTTGGCGGGGCGGCGTTCGCGGGGGTTACCGGAGCGATGGTCTTTGCCACACTCGCGCAATGGATCGGAATTCAAAATTCTTATGTGTCCGACATGTTCAATGGCAGCGGTGTCCACAATGCGGCTCTGCAAACATCCATCCTGATCGCGGGAATCGTTATTTTCGCTGCATTCACGACGATTGCTTACCGGATTGCGGCTAAACGTTTCCACAAAGTAGAGATCCAATGAACATCGCCATTTCGAACACATCCGAAAAACCGATCTACCAGCAGCTTTTTGAACAAATCAGCGCCCAAATTTTGAAAGGGGAACTGGAAAGCGGTTATAGTTTACCGCCGATCCGGCAAGCGGCCCAGGAGCTGCGCGTTAGCGTCATCACCGTAAAGAAAGCCTGGGAAGAGCTCGAACGATGCGGATTGATCAATACCGTCACGGGAAAAGGATGCTTTGTCGCTGATTTCTCGCCTGATGACAAGCTGCGGATACGCAACGAAATGATTATGAAGCAAATGGTTCATGACACTTCTTATTACAAATCCTTCGGCCTTACCCTGGAAGAAGTGATGGAACTGATGAAGAAGATTTATGAAGCGCCGCCTGATTTACCTTGAAAATTGCCACCCGTAAAAGCCCAGCGGAACAACGGATGAATGATTGCCGTTTCTGCCGGGCTTTTTTTGCTGCTGACCTGAGCGGCTCCCGGATACAGAGTATTTTCCCCAGCTAACGCGACAAATCGTTAATGCATGCCTGGCATCGTCTGTGTTAACCTACATCTGATCTTCTCCCATCTCATTTTCCAAGACCAGAAGGAGGGACCAAGCAAAGCATGAGAAAAGAGGGACTGCCATGATGAATGCCATGAAAACAAGTTGGAAGGCGCGTATCTATCATTATTTGACCTTGAAACGAAGGATTATGATCATTTTTCTGTTCAGCTCATTGATTCCGTTTGTGAGCATCGTGCTCATCTCGTATTTCACCATTTACTCCATCCTCACCAACAAAATCCAAAACGGCATTCAGAGCAATCTCAAGCAGGTCGAGCTTTCCCTGGAAAACTCCATCAACAACCTCAACCATGTATCGCAGCAGTTTGCCGTCGGCGGAAGCGTCGGAAACAAGCTGAGCGAAATGCTGTCGGCGGACGAGCCGTTCGAGCGGGCGAAAACGCTCAGCGATTTGAAGGAGGAGCTTGGCCTGATCACGTTCACCAACCCCAGTATCGGACTGGCCATGTATTATTTTATGAACGACCGTCACTATGAACTGGAGAATACGGGCGTCAAGGACAGCTTCGCTCCCGAGAAGCTCCCCCTGCTGGCCCGGTACAGCCAAATTTCCTACTACGGGCCGCATGTCAGCAACAGCCGCTTTGACAATCAATACGTGCTTTCCGCCATGCGCAAAGTGGATCTGCCCAGCCAGGACGGGCTGTACATATACATGGAGACCGGTTTCAAGCTGACGCAAAACATCTTGAACAATGATGCCGTCGGCGGCGCGGCTTCCCATGTGTTTGTGGATAACGACGGGCGGATCGCCTACAGCGACGCCCCGGATTCCTTTAAGATCGGAACGAAGTTTCCACATTTCGACCAGGCCAAATCGTCAGGCACGGAACAAGGCTATTACTGGTTTAAAGAAACGAGCAACCAAGGCTGGAGTATCGTGTCGTTAACGTCCAAGGCGGACTATAACCGCGAGATGAACAGGTGGTTCGTGCAGATCGGCCTGTTTTCGCTGCTGTTTCTCGGTATGAGCCTGCTGTTAGGATGGCTGTTGTGGAAAATGGTTTACCGCCCGCTTCGCGGCTTTCACCGGGAAATCGAACAAATGGCCAACAACCGTATCGACAGTCCGGCTGCCCGTACCCATATTCCGGAATTTGACCTGCTGGTGCGGCGGTTTCAGGAAATGAAGCATCAAATCTGGGAATTGTTCCGGGAAGTCGAAGCCAAGGAAAAACGGCGTGCGGATCTTGAGGTGGAGAAGCTGCTGTATCAGATCAACCCGCATTTTCTGATGAACAGCCTGGACACGGTGCGCTGGATCGCGGTCATGAACGGGCAGGAGGAAATCGACAGGCTCGTCTCCTCCTTGAATAAACTGCTGCATTACAATCTGGGAAAGCTCGGCCAGACATCCACCATTCAGGAGGAGATCGATGCGGTAAAGCAGTACCTGATTTTGCAGCAAATCCGCTACGACTTCCAGTTCGACGTCCATATTCACGTGGACCAAGAGGTGCTGGATGTGCCCATTCCCCGGTTTATTTTGCAGCCGCTCGTCGAGAACGCCCTCTATCACGGATTGGACGACGACGGCTATATCCAAGTGGATGTACGGCTGTCGGATCAAATCGAGATCTCCATCCGGGATAACGGTTCGGGTATTCCCGAGGATAAAATCCAGGCGCTGCTGTCGGCGGAGGCCGGGAACCGGAGTGCCGGCATGGGCATCGGGATGAGTTACGTCAACCGGATCATCGGGATGCATTACGGCGGAAGGGCCAAGCTCGGCGTATCGAGCAGACTCGGAGAAGGGACGACGATCAAGCTTAGCTTACCTAATGAAGGAGGTGCGGACCATGATTAAAGTGCTCGTGGTCGATGACGATAAGCTGGTCCGGAAAGGGCTCATATCGGTGATGCCTTGGCAGGATTTTGACATGGAGGTGATCGGGGAGGCGAACAACGGAGCGAAAGCGCTGGAATTCCTCGACAACCATGAAGTCGATCTGCTGCTGACGGATCTGGAAATGCCGGTCATGTCCGGCATGGAACTGATGCGTTTGGTACGTGAGCGGCATCCGGAGGTGTACATCGCGGTGCTGACCCTGCATCAGGATTTCGAATATATTCAGGAAGCGATCCGGCTGGGGGCTATTGACTATATCGCCAAGGTTCAGCTGGAGAAGGAACGGTTCGAGGAGGTGCTGGGACGAATTCACCGCCGCATTACGGAGCAGGAAGGCCGAATCCGGAAGCTGCGCATGCTGCCTGGAGCAAGCAGCCCTGACGAATCCTTTGCGACGGACCAGGGGTATGCCCTGATGTCAGCGGTCCGCGATCCGGAACCGGGTGCAGCGGTGCAATGGGCGGTCCGGCATGCGGAGCGTTTTGCTGAATTGGGGCGCCAAGTCTTGTTCTTTACCCTCGGGGGAGGGGAGAAGGGGGAGGAAGGAGAAGAGGGGCTGGATGAACTGGTACGGTTGGCTTCAACGGACTCCGGGTGGACACTGATTCGATTAACGGGCATTCAGGGCCGAATGCCTGCCGAAGTGTATGACCGGGTTCGAAAATATGGCGACGGGGAGTTTTTTTACGAATATGACCCAGCTGTCAACGTCATGGATCGGTCCCTGTCAGTGCTCGCGAACAGCGTGAATCCCGTAAATGATGATCTTACACTCACCGTGATGGCCCAGTGGCTCGCGCCGGGCTGGATCTACCGGGACGGTTTGTTTCAGGCAAACCTGCAGGAGCTGAAGGATCTGAGGCTGCCGCAGGCAGAGCTTTCAGGGCGGCTCTACGTCCTGGCCGACCGGTTGGATCAGCTGGCCGGAAAAACCGGAACGTCGCGCATCCGCCTGCCCGCCCCGCTGGATTCTTGGTTTCAGGTGGAGGCGTGGTTTGACGGCGTCCGCAAACAGCTTCGCGAAGAATGGGGCAGGGCGCCTTATTCACCGGAAGTCGTTCAGAGTGTGATGACGGCTGTATCCATGCTGCACGAGGAGCTGGACCAGCCGGTGACGGCGGCGGACATCGCCCGCAGGGTCAGCATGAGCCGCAGCTATTTCAGCCAGTGCTTCAAGGAAATCGTCGGGACCAACTTCAATGCCTACCTGCGCCGCATCCGCCTGGACCAAGCCAAGCATTACTTGCAAAATACGACCAAGACCGTCCTCTGGATTGCGCAGCACGTCGGCTATGAGGACGAAAAATATTTCAGCCGTTCTTTCCGGGAGTATACCGGGCTGCTGCCGAGCGAATATCGGAACCAGTCGGATCAGGGTAGAGAAATGTCCTCCGGGAAGTAGGAAATCTGTCGAAAACGTTTCATTGTAACCGCTGACATCTTACCGATTGAAGTCAAATGTCTATCCCAACCTGAAACTTCCGTCTAACCGGGAAAAGCGGGTTCCTGTGTTACCTTAAGGGTGCAAGCAAACCAAGAGCGAAAGAAGGGGCGAAGAAGATGAGAGCAAAATCCATGATGAGCCTGGCCATCGCGGGCCTGATGCTGGTTCTGTCGGCCTGCGGCAGCGGCGGCGCATCGGAGAAAGAAGCGGACGTATCCAAAGATCCGGTAGACCCGTTCGGCAAGTACAGCGAAACCGTCACGATCAACATCGGCAAGGAGGTGGATTCGGCGGATAAGAGCCTTCCGCCAGGAGATTCACCGGAAAACAATGTGTATACCCGGTACGTCAAGGACAATCTCAATATCGATACGAAGATCATTTGGCAGGCAGGCGTCGGTAAGGATTATCAGCAAAAGGTCAATCTGGCCATTGCCAGCAACGATCTTCCGGATGCTCTCGTCGTGACGGACACCCAGCTGCGGCAGATGGTCAAGAGTAACCAGCTGGCCGACCTGTCGGAAGTATACGAGCAGTATGCCTCCCCGGTGCTGAAAAAGATCATTGATTCGACGGAGGGGCTCGCGATGAAATCCGTGACCTTCGACGGAAAAATGTATGCGCTGCCCAACGTGACGGCGGAATCGGACATGCAGCATATCATGTGGATCCGCAAGGACTGGCTCGACAAGCTGGGTCTTGAGGTCCCGCGCAACGTCGAAGAGCTGGAGAAGGTTGCCAAAGCCTTTGTTGAACAAGATCCGGACGGTAACGGCAAAAACGACACCATCGGCATCAGCGGCCCGCAATCCGGAGGACTGCTTAATGCGGATTTCATCAATCCGAACAACAACAACTACGGATTTGATCCGATCTTCGGCGCCTATCACGCGTATCCGGGCTTTTGGCTGAAGGGCGCTGACGGGAATCCGACCTACGGATCGATCGAGCCCGAAACGAAGGAGGCGCTCGCCAAGCTGCGGGACCTGTATGCCAAAGGGCTGATCGACCCGGAAATGAGCATCCGTAAGGACGCGCAGGAGCTGATCAAAAACGGCACGTCCGGGATCTACTTCGGCCTGTGGTGGGCAGGCGGGTACGGCCCGCTGGCGGACGCGATCAAAAACAATCCGAAGGCGAACTGGCAGGCCTACACCCTGCTCGACAAGAACGGAGAGTTCACGCCACACATGGGAACGCCGTCCAACCAATATCTCGTCGTCCGCAAGGGCTACAAGCATCCCGAAGCCGCGATCAAAATGGAAAACCTCCTGCTCCGGGACGAATCCAAATTCGACGTCAGCGTCGGCATCGGGAACTACCCGCTTCGCATCGTGTTTGCGCCAATGGACGAAATGTATGTAACTTACAACGCGATGAAGGAAGTGCTGGCCGGCACCAAAAAGCCGGAGGAGCTCGATCTGCCGGGTTACAAGCTGCTCAAGGCCGATGCCGAGAACATTAAAAAAGTGAAGCTCGAGCCATACGATAAAATGGACATCCAGTATTGGGACCCGAATGCGGATTTGGGCGCCTGGAAGCGGCTCTACTCCACCTTGGTCGGCATTGCGCCGCTGATGGAGCCTTACAAAAAGACGTACAGCCTGACCTATTCCCAAACGAAAACGATGGAGAGCAAGTGGGCGACGCTCGACAAAATGGAAAAGGAAACGTTCCTGAAAATCATTATGGGAGCGGCCCCGCTGGACAGCTTTGATCAGTTCGTGAAGGACTGGCGGAAGCAGGGCGGGGACGACATTCTCAAGGAAGTTGCGGAAATCGCACAGCCGTAGGCTTTTATCCACCAAAGGAAAGGCAGGTGCCGGAATCCGTTCCGGCGCCTCCCCTTATTGGAGCAAATGACCCGGAAAAGGAAGGAGCTGCAAGATGATTAACAAGGGATTCGCCAAACACTATTACTTGATGCTTCTCCCTGGAATGATCTGGCTGACCCTGTTCAGCATCGTTCCGATGTTCGGCATCGTCATGGCTTTTCAGGATTACAACCCGGGCCTTGGAATCCTGCATTCGGAATGGGTCGGACTCGAAAACTTTAAATACATGTTTTCCTTGAACGACAGCGTCACGATTCTGGTCAACACCCTGGTGATCGCCGTGCTCAAAATCGTTGGAAATCTGGTCTTCCCGCTCGTCTTCGCCCTGCTGCTGAATGAGCTGCGGCTGAGGTATTTGAAGCGCTGGATTCAGACGATCGTATACCTGCCGCATTTTTTGTCCTGGGTGATTCTTTCGGGAATTCTGCTCGATATCTTCGGCTACACCGGTCCGGTGAACCAAATCTTGTCGGTGTTTCATATCAAGCCGGTCCTGTTCTTCGGGCGTGCGGACCTGTTTCCGGCCTTGATCGTGGGAAGCGACGTATGGAAGGAATTCGGGTTTAACACGATCATTTATTTAGCCGCGCTGACCGGCATCAACCCGGCTCTTTACGAGGCGGCTGCAATTGACGGGGCGACCCGATTTCGGCGGATGCTGCACGTGACGCTTCCCGGCATTGTTTCGGCGATCGTGCTGCTCTCGGTGCTGAGCCTTGGCAACGTGCTGAACGCGGGCTTTGAGCAGATCTTCAATCTGTACAACCCGCTGGTCTATTCCAGCGGCGACATTATCGACACCTGGGTCTACCGGACAGGGCTGGTCAATCTGCAGTTCAGCCTAGCGACCGCCATGGGCCTGCTCAAATCGGTGGTCAGCTTCCTGATGATCACGATCTCCTATTATCTCGCTTACCGGTTTGCCAACTACCGTATCTTTTGATGACTAAAGGAGTGCATATTCAATGGTAAAAGACAACACGGCAGGCTCCCGGCTGTTTGATATTGCGCTGATCGTGATCCTGGTAGGTATCGCCATCCTATGCATCCTGCCCATCTGGTACACCCTTGCCGTATCCCTCAGCAATAATGCTGCGGCAAGCTCGGGCCGGGTCGGGCTTTGGCCCGTCGGTTTCAACCTCGGTTCTTACCAGGAGCTGATGGGGGACCGCAAATTTTTTAACTCGTTCTGGATATCCGTGCAGCGGGTCATTCTCGGGGCGGGCCTGAACTTTGTGGTCATTCTGCTGATGGCGTATCCTTTATCCAAAAATGCCAAGGAACTGCCGTATCGCAATGTACTCATGTGGATCCTCGTGTTTACGATGCTGTTTAACGGCGGACTGATTCCATGGTACATGACGGTTAAGTCGCTGGGGCTCATCAACAACATTTGGGCGCTCGTTCTCGGCAACAGCGTACCGGTATTCAGCGTCATCCTTGTCATTAACTTTTTCCGCAATCTGCCGAAGGAGCTGGAGGAAGCCGCTCTTGTCGACGGTACGGGTCCCTGGCGGATGATGATCCAGATTTTTGTTCCGCTCGCGGGGCCGGTCATCGCTACGGTTACGCTGTTCAGCATCGTGTACCACTGGAACGAATTTTTTAACGGACTGGTGCTGATGTCGGCGGCGGACCATTATCCGCTCCAGACGTATATCCAGCAGATGGTGGTGGTGATCGATGCCAACACGATGACGGCCGAACAGATTCAGCGGATGAGCGAGCTGTCGAACCGGACGCTGAATGCGGCCAAAATTTTCATTGCGATGATTCCCGTGCTGGTCATCTATCCGTTTCTGCAGCGGTTCTTTATTACGGGGATTACGCTGGGCTCCGTGAAGGAATGAGGGGGGCGCTGGCCAAAAAAGATCGCGGAACATCCGCTGATCCGGAATCGTCCTTGCGTGCTGAGTCCGACGAAAAAGCAAGGAATGAAGACAAAAGGGATGCCCTTTGGCCGATTTCACGGCAGGGCATCCCTTTTTGTGTTTGGCGGCTAGGATGAAGCCGGATTGGATCAGCGGGTAAAGTTCCATATGCCGATGATGAATCGGAACCCTTCCTGCCGGCTTGCAGGTTGGTCCGTCATTCGCGCTGCATCAGGGTCCATCATTCCCAAGCGGAGGGCTTTGCTGACATAGCCTGCCGCCCAGGATGAGACAGTGCCCTGATTAGCAGCGCCAAATTCCCCTGACGCCGACGCTTCGCCGTGAATGAACTCAAAGGCGCGAACCGCAATTGCAGCCATCTCGGCGCGCGTGATCACCGCCGGTCCGTCAAACCGGCCGTCAGCGGTTCCGCGTACGAGGCCTGCTTGACGGGCTG
Organism: Paenibacillus rhizosphaerae; assembly: GCF_014192015.1. Lineage (GTDB taxonomy): Bacteria > Bacillota > Bacilli > Paenibacillales > Paenibacillaceae > Paenibacillus_AQ > Paenibacillus_AQ rhizosphaerae. The sequence continues at coordinate 972,782 of NZ_JACHXJ010000002.1, forward strand.
CGGCGATATCAGCCGCATAAGGACTGTCGTCGCCGATATCGGGAAACCGGCTCGAACGATCCGCTGCGGATGTCAGGCCAAGCTCTCTGGCGACCAGGGAAGTGAACTCGGCGCGGGTGAGCGAGCTGCCGGCGGATGCTTCCTGATCTTTGACCAGCTCGCTGTAGATGGCACTGGCAGCCTTTTGCACGATGGGATTGCCGATCCGCTGCGCTTCGTCGAAATCCTGGGTTGTCGTCACCTGCAGCAGCACGGAGACGGCGAGCTCGTGCCCCGGTACAAGAAAATAGCCGGCATCGTGGGTGACGTTGGCGTTTTCCCCGGTTTTATGGGCTATTGGCGCATCGGGCAGCGCAGCTCCAAATTTGGTGTTGACCTCCTGCCGGGCCATCCAGGCGATGATCTGGTTTCTGGAGGAGACGGTGAGGAAAGGGCTCTGATAGATTTGGCTGAGCAGCTCCGTCAAATCCGCAGCGTCGATGTAATTGTCTTGGGCGGGGGAGGGGGCAGCCGCAAACATTTTACGTCCGAGGTGCATCGTCCGCAGATCCAGCTGGTCCATCAGCAGCTGAACCCTGTCCATGCCGACCTTGTCGATGAGCACGTTGGTCGCCGTGTTGTCCGATTGGGTGATCATCAGACGGGCAAGGCGTTCCAGCGTCAGGTCCTGCGGAAAGCTTTCGAACTGCAGTGATCCGCTGCCCCCCACGACGTCTTCGGACGTTACTGTGACCTGATCAGCCAGGGACAGCTGGCCCCGGTCAACCTGCTGCATCAATGCAGATACGACGGCAAGTTTGATCGTACTGGCCGGCATGTACGGCTCCCGCGAGCCGAGCAGCAGCGTTTCATGACCATAAGAGCCGCTGAGGTCGCGGATGCCGACCGACATGCGAATCCCGTTCTTCTCCGCCTCCCGGAGGATAGGATTCAGGGCCGATGCGATCGCGGATAACCCTTTTCCCGGCGCTGCTCCGGAGGTGGCCGGAAGCAAACTGGTCAGAAGGGCAGTGGCGGCAATCGTCGTCATCAAGGTTCTCCTTAACACCGGTTTCCGTCTGCGGGTCATCGAACATCCCTCCACAAAGAAATGTTATATAAAGTGACATTGAATGCTTTAGTATACCTATTATTATAAACGCATGTAATATTAGTTTACAATCCGTTTTTGTGAGCGTTCACTTTTTGTTCAAAACATGCTGACTTTGCCGTGTATTTGATAAAATTATTCACATAAGTTCGGGATTAAAGCGGGAGGTCTGCCTCCCGATCTTTTGTTTTATAAAAATATAAAATAGTGTTGATATTAGTAGATTCGTGCAGAAAAAAGTCGATTGACAGAAGTATGTGAAATAAATTAGGAGCAATAGGATTGTTTTTGGATAGGGAGTAAAGTGTCTGGCATGGGCAGTTACATGAAGATTAGGAGTGATCTAAGGAAAATGCCTCTTTCTGTTATGTTTTAAAAAAATATAAAATGTTTTAGATTTTATATTTACAACGGTATTTCCTGTATGTTATTTTATACTTGCAAACGGATTCATTCAATATGTATTGAATTATTTTAGAAAACATTAAAATCGAGGAGGTCATCTTCGCAGCAACTTTTCGAAGCTGCCTTAGTTCAGCTGCGGACCGTGGCCAAGGAGAAGTGTTCCTGTGAATAGGAGCCGCCAGCCGGGACCCGGCAGGGGAGTTGAAATCAGACACAAATGAAAGCGCTTTAATCATGATTTTTAGGTAACTCGTTCTTGGTCAGTCAGATTTGTTTTGTCCTGCAAGTGCTTAGCAGCAAGAAAATCATTGAACATTAGGGGAGGATCCTGGATATGAAGAAAAAATGGCTGATGCTGCTGCTGGTCGTCACGATGACAACGATGTTATGGGGATGCGGCAAGTCTTCCGACAGTGCGGAAGGCAAAACGTCCGTCCTGGACGGAGGGGCCGGCGACACGGCAACCGAGCTGTCCTACTGGACGTTTGTGGAGCTGCACGGGCAGCATTTCAAGAAGATGCTGGAGAAATGGAACGCGGCGAACCCGGACCGCCAGATCAAGCTGAACGTCACGGTCATGCCGTATGACGACATGCATAACAAGCTCTCGATCGCGGTACAGACAGGCGTTGGGGCACCGGATATTGCAGACATTGAGATCGGCAAATTTCCCGATTTTCTGAAAGGCACCCCTCAGCTGGAACCTCTGAACGACGTGGTCGAGCCTTACAAAGATACGATCGTGCAGTCCCAGATCGATATGTACAGCAAAGAAGGGAAGGTATACGGCCTCTCGACTCACGTCGGCGCGTCGGTTGCGTTCTATAACACCGAGATTTTGAAGGAAGCCGGCGTGGACTACAAATCGATCGTCACCTGGGACGATTTCAAGAAGGCAGGCATGCAGTTGTACGAGAAGACCGGCAAATACATGGGTACAGCAGATACGAGTGCAGGTTGGGAGGCATCAATGATGCTGGCTCAGCAAAAAAGCGATTTTACCGACGATGCAGGCAACCCGATTGTCAATTCGGACGCCATGGTAAAAGGTTTGAAGGTCCTGAAAGACCTGCAGGACAACAACGTCATCGCCACGATTGCCGGCGGACAACCGGACACGGAGGAAGCCTACGGCGAGTTTAATGAAGGAAAATACGCCACCGCTTTTATGCCGCTGTGGATGATGTCGCGCTACACGAACTACATGCCTGACCTGTCCGGTAAAATTGCACTCGCGCCGATTCCGGTCCTGGAAAAAGGAATGCCGCGCTCTTATGGCGGAGGCGGAACCGGCACCGTCGTGACCCAAACGGCCAAAGACGTTCAGCTGGCCAAAGACTTTATTGCTTACGCCAAGCTGTCCCTCGACGCGAACATCGAAATCTGGAACACGCTCGGCTTTGACCCGATCAACATGGACGTATGGGATATGAAGGACGTGACGCATAATCCCGAAAACCAATTCGTGAAGTACTTCGTCAACAACCCGTTTGACGTGTTGAACGATATTAAGGACGAAATCCGTCTGATCAAATCGACACCGGCTTCGCCGACGATCAACAACGTGCTGTACACGACGACGCTCAACGAAATTTTCGAGGACGGACGGGACATTAAGGAAGCGCTGGACGATGCGCAGGCACAGATCGAACAGGAACTGAAATAGTCAGCATGCCTTGAAACAGAGCTGCTCTTGTCTTTTCGGGGAGCGGCTCTTTTTCAAACAGAAAGGAGTAGAGACATGATCAAGCGGTTTTTGTATTCACAGAAGGTGGCCCCGTATGTGTTCGTGTTCCCATTTGTCGCCATTTTTCTGGTGTTCTGGGTGTACCCGCTGCTCAGCTCGTTCGGCATGAGTTTCCAGCATGTCACCCTGGGTCAGGAGGCCGAGTGGACCGGAATGGACAACTATCAGAAGCTGATGGGGGACAGCGTCTTTCTAAAGTCGATCGGCAACAGCGCGCTGTATATGGTGTTGACACTGGTGATTCTGATTCCGTTTCCGATGCTGCTGGCCGTGCTGATCAACAACAAACGGATGTGGGGCCGGGAGTTCTTCAAGTCGGCTTTCTTCTTTCCCGCGCTGACATCCGTCGTAGTGGCGGGGACGATCTTCCGCCTGATGTTCGGAGAGATGGAAGGGTCGCTGATCAACAGCGTCCTTGGCGTCTTCGGCATCGAGCCGGTCAAGTTCCTGAAAGGTCATCTGACTGGTTTTGTCGCGCTGCTCGCCCTGGCGACCTGGCGGTGGACTGGAGTTAACATCCTGTATTTTCTGTCCGGTCTGAAAAATATTCCGGAGGAATACTACGAAGCCGCCTCGATCGACGGCGCCTCGGCATTCCAAAAATTCACCAGAATCACGATGCCGCTGCTGAAGCCGACTACGATTTATGTGCTTACAATCAGCATTTACGCGGGACTGGCCATGTTTATCGAAAGCCTCATGCTGTGGAACGGCAACAATTCACCGAAAAACATCGGCCTCACGATCGTCGGCTACTTGTACCGCCAGGGGATCGAGAAGAACAACCTCGGCTATGCCGCTGCGGTCGGTATTGTGCTGCTGGCGGTTACGATGATCATCAATCTGACACAGCTGGCGTTCTCCGGCATGTTTAAGAAGGAGGATTAGGGATGAAAAAGAATACCGCACTCAACATCGTCCTCGTCGTCGTTTTCGCCGTCATCTGCTTCCTGATTCTGCTGCCGTTTTACGCCATCACGTTAGCTTCCTTCAAGCCCGGCGAAGAGCTGATCCGGTATGGATTGAACCTGAAGCTAGATTTCTCAGTCATGAGCCTGGACAATTTTGTCTTTTTGTTCACAGGGGATCACGCTTATTTCACCTGGTTCTTTAACTCGCTGCTGCTGACCGTGGTGCAGGTCGTCCTGACGCTGCTGGTCAGCGCGACGGTAGCTTACGGCTTTGCCGCTTACGACTTTAAGGGCAAAAATATCTTATTTATCTGCGTGCTTCTGATCATGATGGTTCCTTTTGAAATATTGCTGCTTCCTTTATACACGCTTACTTTTAACCTTGGCATGATGAACTCCTACTCGGCGATTATTTTGCCGGGCATCGCCAATGCGGCGACGATTTTCTTCTTCAGGCAGTACCTGTCCGGCATTCCGAAAGAGATTATCGCTTCGGGCAGGGTGGACGGCGCGAGCGAATACGGCATTTACGCCAGGCTGATCCTGCCGGTCATGAAGCCTTCCTTTGCGGCGATGGCCATTCTGAACGGCATGAACAGCTGGAATAATTTTTTATGGCCGTTTATGGTGCTGAGCGATTCGCACAAGTACACGCTGCCGATCGGTTTGAAGACGCTGCTGACGCCGTACGGCAACAACTACGATCTGCTTATCGTCGGCTCGTTCTTTTCGATTCTGCCGATCTTTATCCTGTTTGTGGCCTTCCAAAAGTACTTCATCGACGGCATGACGGCCGGTGCGGTGAAAGGTTAGAACCGTATCTGCAATATGCGATAGCTTCAGCACGACTCAAGAGTACCGGCAAATTTGCCGGTTTTTCTTTTGCATTACATATGAGAATTTCGATAGATGAAAAATTCATATTAGATGGATGATGACTTCTTATTCCATGCGAGAAGCAAAATCAGTCCGATGATACACGCCGTACCCAGCCACTGGAACAAACCAAAAGGCTCTTTTAGCCAAAATACGGTAGTGATCACGGCTGCCAGCGGCTCCAAACTGCCTAGAAGGCTTGTTTCTTTAGGTGAAAGGCTTTGTAAGCTTTCGATGTAAAACCAAAAGGCGATCATGGTGCCGAATAGGATCACGAAGGCCAAGTACAAATAGGCGCCAGTCGTCAAGCTTGTGAAGTCGGTGTGCCAGGGTGGATGGATCACACTTAATCCCAAACCTCCGATGATCATCGCCCAACCGACGATAACGAGGGAATTGTATTGCTTCAAAAGCGGGACGGCATACAAAGTGTAGAACGCCAGGGCCGCGCCTGATAGAACACCCCAAACCACGGCTGCGTATGGCACGGAAAACTCCGAAACGGAGCCGTTGGTTAATAAGAAAAACAACCCACGAAAGCAAGGATCACGGTGAGCAAGTCCTTTCGCGTGCAGACCATTTGCTTCCGCACAATCAAATAGAGGATGATCATGACGGGCGCCAAATACTGCAGCAGTGTTGCCACAGCGGCATTTCCATGTTGAATCGATGCCATATACGTATATTGAACCGACAGCATGCCGACTAACCCAAAGACGATGAGCCGCAAAGCCGTCCGCCTGTTTTTCCACACCCCAACGATTTGCGTGCGGTCTTTAACCAGGTGGAAGCCATAAAAAATCAGCGGATGAAGCAGATGCTGAGCTGGATCGATATTCATTATGCTGAAAAAATCGCGCTGAACGGATATTGCCAGGGCCGGTACATTGAGCCGCTCGGAATGCTGCCGCTATTTCAAACGGATGTTGAATACGACTCCGCTGAATTATGTGACCGATTACAGACTCCAGAAAAGTGTAGTCCTCCTGCAGCAAGCCGATGCTAACATTACCGAGGTGGCCTACAAAGTTGGATGCACGTTCATGATCGGAACGCGGCGGTGGCAGCCAGTCAAAGAGACCGGCTGCTTTGTATGTTCAAGAAGGCCTCCGCTGCGAGCGATGGGGACGAATGCTTTCTGACAGCTACGCCTACGTTTCGGTCCGGCAGCGGAACTTCCATAGACAGCTCCATTAAAGCGCCTTCTTCGATTTTTGAAATCACAAAAGCTCTCGGCAAAATAGCCGCCCCATAACCCCGCTCGGCAAACTCAGCCAGCATATCCAAACTGTTCAGCTCGAAATCGGCCGCCGCTTCCACGCCCTGGGACTGAAACCAGGCTTCGATATAGGAGCGGGTTGCACTTCCCTGGGACAGCATTAACAGGGGAAGCTCGGCCAATTGTGCAGCGGTCAAGGGGGAATTTGCCATAGTGGCAAAGGGTCTCCCCGCCACCACGCAATACGGCGAGACAAAGGTATTGATGACCTGAATCTCCTCATCCTTGACCGGAAGATTAACGTAACCCAGATCAAGTAAGCCCTGCCGTAATTGCTCCAAAATCTGACCGGTCTTTTGCTGTGATACTTGGACCCGGATGTTGGGGTGTAGGGAACGGAAAATATCGAGTCGAGGAACGATATAATCGCGAATGATCGCCCCGTTGGCACCGATCCGCAATCGCCCTTCGTTCAGCTGTCCCAACTGCTTCATGTAACGTTCGGCGTAATCCAACTTATCGAATACTTGTTTGACCTGATCGTACAAGGCATGTCCTTCTTCTGTTAAAACGATGCCTTTGGATAAACGGTCGAACAGCTTAACTCCAAGAGCGTCTTCCAGCTGCTTGATCGCATAACTGACGGAGGGCTGTGTCATATTTAAGCGCTGCGCGGCTTTCGTCATATTCAACGTTTCCGAAGCATGAAGAAAAATTCGGTACCATTCCGTGTTAATCATCAATTGGCATCAATCCATTCTATGGCAAGAGTCGAAAATTACAATTTCATTTATTACAAGTATACCTCTAATCTAGTACATAAGGACAATTCATGATGTTATGAACTAAAGAAATAATTGCTATTGGCTGTATTGGGCCGTTATATCAGGAGGTTCAATGCAAAACTTTAGTTCAATCTATATAGAGGGGGAATTTATATGCCGGGAAGTACTTTTGGGGAACGGTTTAAAATGACGACATTTGGTGAATCGCATGGAGAAGCCATAGGCGTCATTATCGAAGGCGTCACTCCAGGCCTTGAACTGAACGAGGACGATATTCAAGTTCAGATGGATCGCAGAAAGCCGGGACAGTCTTCGGTCACAACACCGCGTAAAGAATATGACAAGGTCCGGATTTTATCCGGTGTATTTGAAGGCCGAACGACAGGAACTCCGCTGAGCGTTATGCTGAATAATACGGACATGCGTCCATCCGCATACGATGACATCAAGCATATGTACCGCCCGGGGCATGCGGACTTTTCTTACGATCAGAAATATGGCATTCGGGACTACCGGGGCAGCGGGAGGGCTTCCGGCAGAGAAACTGCGGCCCGGGTCGCGGCCGGAGCGGTTGCGCGAAAATTGCTGGAACGGCGGGGAGTCTCCGTCATGGCCTATACGACAGAGATCGCCGGAATCCGCTGTGAAGCATTCCACCCAGGCGCCATCGAACAGAATCCTGTTCGCGCCTGTGATCCCGAAGCGGCGGCTAAGATGATTGAGCGGATCGAACAGCTTGCGGCAGAGGGCGACAGCTGCGGCGGCATCGTTGAATGCCGGATCAGCGGCGCTGCCGCAGGACTTGGGGAGCCCGTGTTCGATAAGCTGGATGCTGAGCTGGCCAAAGCGATGCTTTCGATCGGCGCGATCAAAGGAATCGAGTTCGGGACCGGCTTCCGGGCGGCCTCCATGCTGGGAAGCGAACACAACGACCAGATGGACGAGAACGGGTTCATCACGAATCATGCCGGTGGCGTAATTGGTGGAATCAGCACGGGTGCCGACATCATTTTCCGGGTTGTCGTGAAACCGACCTCGTCGATCTCCAAACCCCAGCGAACTGTGGACACGGATGGTAACGAAAGGGAAATCACAACGATCGGAAGGCATGATCCGTGCATCTGTCCAAGGGTCGTACCCGTAATCGAAGCCATGGCCTGCATGGTGATCGAAGATCACTATAAAAGACAAGCAGCGCTGCTGTACTAGCCCTCATTCGAGGGTAACGTTGACTTAACTTATTCATTGCCTATTTTCGTTACATGACCTAATGGTATGATGACGACAGATCAGAGGCGCGCAGCTGATACTGAGAAGTCAATCATTGGATATGTAAAGGAGATCTGACATGAGTAAAGACCAAATCATTAAGTCCATGCTTTCCGATACCGTCAGCATGACGCCCAGCGGATTTCTCGCGGATGAGTTAAACCCGCATCAGTTTGCAAAAAGCTACGAATTGTTTTTTGACAAAATATTAGAAATCAGTGCCTCAGATATCGCGGGGATAGCAGGCTACGGTGAGTTTAATGAAGATTGTCAAACGGAGTACAGCACCTGCAGGGAGTTTCTCGTTGACACCTTTGCGGAAGACAGGGAAGGATATTGGTATCATTGGAAGGAACTCTATGACACAACGCTGCTGGATCGTGGCTTTGTCGAGAAATATTTGAATGAAATGGATGCCAGGATTGATTATTGTGAGGGCAAACGTTATTTAGTGAACAATAATACGTTTTTTGAAATCATGATCACCGATGGAAGAACAGAGGTCGGATTTCCGGACTGGAGCCGATCCGGCATATGCGATTTCCTTCTGGATTTTGCCATTATGGACTTAAATAAGCCCTACTTAAACATCCCTGAGTTGTTATTCGAATATTGCGCCAAACGAAACATCGTCATCCCGGACTTTAAAGAAAGATTTTTATGTATGGCGTATTATAAGGGTATCGATGTCCTGCGGTGGCATGCTTCGATCGATGACGAGGAATCATGCACGTCCATCATGAAATCCATCAGCCAGCTGCAGGATCGAATCTACGCTTTATAAAGGGTGATCGTATGAAATATGAGAATGCCGGCGAGGTCATACCTGAGGAGCTCCTGAAAGAAATACAAAAATACGCAGCCGGTAAACTGCTGTATATTCCGAAGGGTGAGGAGAAAAAGGGCTGGGGAGAAACATCCGGCTACCGGGATCGGCTGCAGAGGCGAAATGTGATGATCCGCAATAAATATGCCAATGGGATGACGGTATCGGAGCTTGCTGACGAGTACTTCTTATCCCTGGATTCCATAAAGAAAATCATCTATTCGAAGAAACATGACAGGCATATCACTTATGCTCCGACTGTAAACTCAGCTGTACAATATTCGAATAACGGGCTGCTGGAAGAATGGATTCAATGCTACCTGCAGCTTACAAGGCAGGTGCCCCCGGGTCTGCATGATTGTATAGGCGAAAACAATTCTTATTTTGGCGTCGTTAAGTTTCCTTTGCGCCTGATCCAAATGGATGGAATAAAGCCGGAGGCAGACGATTCGGATGAAGCGGATGATCACGATAAGGATCTTCCGCCTCTCCTTATAGAATATGAAGGAGGCAAATTTTACTGTATCGAACAGAAAGAACTGTTTGCCAGACTAAAACGACGCAAGGTCAATGCTTATTCGACGATCATTGTCTTAAAGGAATCGGCGGATTATAAAAGGTTCATGAAGCACTATGGTCACGCGCTGTTTTTTATAGATCACGTATGATGATGAGCGCGAATGCGGAAAAATTTACAATTCAACGAGAAGGAATTTATCCTGGGCCCCGAGAATGGTTATTTACCACATTTGAAGGGGCTACTTGGAATGCACATCGAATCCAACTTAATACTCAATGTTTTTATCATATTACTGCCTATCATGTTCTACCGTTTTGTGTGTAAATCGAAAAAACCCGTGCTCTATTTCTTGTTGTTTCTTGTACCTTTAATCATTACGATGTCATCTCCTATCAAAGTGTTTAATACCTTTTTAGATTTGCGGGGGATACCGCTTGTGGTGGGCTCTTTATACGGCGGGTTGTACAATGCCTTACTGTTATTCGCCAGTGCAATTATCTATCGTCAAGTATTGGGTGATATTCATATTGTTTATTATACGCTGTCCCTAGTGCCGACACTGGTGCTGGTATGCCTGGCGATTCCCGTATTTAACCGGGGGAGCTTATTGAAGCGGATGCTGATCGTGCTTGGTCTTTGCTTTTTTTTACGCATCACCGTCTTAAATGTTTATTATATGCTTGATGGCAACCCATCGTACTTCCTGGATTCGTTTGTGCCTTCCTTACCGATCGTCCTGATGCAGTGCGTGATGTCTGTTATATTGGTTTACATACTGGAAACTGTCCGTCGTGACGTCAAGATTCAAGAAGAGATGATCGAAGCCGAGAAGCTGAAGGTCGTCAGCGAAATCGCCGCATCGGTTGCCCACGAAGTACGAAATCCGCTCACCACTGTGCGGGGTTTTGTCCAACTTTTGGGTGAGCCGTCCTTAACGGATCAGAAGCGAAAGGAATTTTCCCTCATTACCCTTGTGGAATTGGATCGGGCGGGATCGATCATATCCGATTACTTGTCATTAGCCAAACCTCAAAACCAGAAGCTGGAACCGATTACACTGAATGATGAGTTTTTGGAAACCTCCCATGTGCTGAGCTCCTATGCCAATTTACAAAATGTGAAAATGGTCACCGAATTTCATTCATCCGGTACCATTTATGGAGACAAATCCAAGTTAAGGCAAGCTATCATTAATTTGTGCAAAAATGCGGTTGAAGCGATGCCGGACGGCGGTACATTAACGATTAAATACGTTGTGGACGAAAGCGACAAAAAGGCCAGAATCTATATCTCGGATACAGGCGTAGGCATGACAAAAGAGCAGATCAAAAGGCTGGGATCCCCATATTACTCCACCAAGTTAAAAGGCACCGGGCTGGGAACCATGGTGACTTTCAATATCATACGCGAGATGAACGGACATATTTCGATTGAAAGCAAGGTAGGCGAAGGAACCACTTTTATCATTACATTGCCGCTGTATACCGAAAAAGAGGACGCTGCTCATAGTAAGTAACGGATGACGTAGAAAGTACATATCGAGGTACAATAGCTTCCATAGATAGTGCGCACAAGGAAGATCATGTCTAAGAGATTTTGACTTCGGGGAATGTTTGCTTGTCCATCTGAATTATTTATATAGTAGGGAAATCATATTTTTCAAAGAGAAGGGGTTAGCGTATGTATGGGATGATGGCTGTTTCCGGCCTGTCTTTTCTTTTGGTTGCCGTTCTGACGCCATTTTTGATCTGGACCTTGCGCAGGCTGAAGCTGACGCAGCCGATCCGTGCCGAGCTTCCGGCAGACCATCAAGCCAAACGCGGCACGCCGCTCATGGCCGGACTGATTCTGCTGATCGGAGTCGTCATTTCGCTGCAATTTCAACCGGCATCGCTCATGCTGCTCCTATGCGCTGCGTTTCTGTTGTTCAGCTCGGTCGGCTTTCTTGATGACTTCAAAAAGGCCTTCTGGCAAGACCCGGGCGGCATCTCGGGACGAACGAAGCTGGTGCTTCAATTTGCTTTTACGGGAATCCTGTTGTATGTATTGCTTCATTCGTTTGGTGTAACGAGTGATATCGCGCTGTTTCAAGGATACCATCTGCAATTGCCCGTTTACGTGTATGTAGCCATCATGCTGCTGTTTGTGGTAGGTTCTGCGAATGCGATCAACTTTACGGATGGACTGGACGGACTGCTGATCAATGTGGCGATTCCGACTTATTTTTTCTTCTTTTTGATTTCGGACAAACCTGAGGTGCAGACATTTTCGCTGGTGATGATCGGCTGTCTGCTTGGACTTTTCCTTTATAACATCTACCCGGCAAGGGCGTTTATGGGGGACACGGGATCGATGGCGATCGGAGGGTCGCTATCCATTTTGGCCGTCATTGAAAAGGTTGAAATATTGATACCGATCCTGTTCTTCATCTATCTAGCAGAGCAGTTGTCGGTCATTTTGCAGGTGTGGTATTACAAAAGGACGAAGCTGCGGCTGTTCCGGATGGCCCCGATCCATTTCCATTTCAGCCTGAAATACGGATGGAGCGAGAACAAGATCGTCATGATCTTCGGTTTTATTTCGTGGGCCTGCGTGCTGATTTGCTGGCTGATCCGGAAATATGCCATGCATTGAGCGGTAGGCTAATTTAAATGCGGAAGCAGCGGTCAAGGGACCGGCTGCTTTTTTTATGCTATTCTTGTAGCAGTCAATCTTATCGATGATGTAGGAATGAAGCGATAGAGGAGGGAGCGTCATGGCCAAGTGCTGGACGAACGGAACCATCTACACGATGGAACAGGAACACAAGACGGTTGAAGCGGTAATAACCGAAGGAGGACGCATCCTTGATGCTGGCGATACACGGGAACTCCAAGAGAAATTTCACGGCCGAATCGATGAAATGATCGATCTAGGGGGAAGCACCATGTTCCCGGGATTTGTGGACAGTCATATTCATCTGATCGGCCACGGGGAGACCTTTCTCAAGCTGCAGCTTTCCGGTCTGAAGAACCGGGGCGAGCTGCTTGAGAAGATTGCTGGACAAGCCCGGCGCCTTCCGCCAGGCACGTGGATCATCGGGGAAGGATGGAACGAAAATGAGTGGGAGGAAGAGCTTCTTCCGACAAGGGTGGAGCTGGACCGGGCCGCCCCGAATCATCCGGTGATGCTGCGGCGGGTCTGCCGGCACGTGCTGGCCGTCAATTCACTGGCCCTGCGGGAGACCGGCGTGGATGAAGACACAGAGGTGCCAAGCGGCGGAGTCGCAGGAAGAGGCAGTGACGGAGCCTTAAACGGTATTTTTAAAGAGCAGGCCCAGGATTTCGTCCTGAATCGGATGCCCGGCGTGACCCAGAACGATCTGGAAACTGCGCTGACGATGGCCATTGAGGACTGCTGGAGACAGGGAATCACCGGCTGCCATACGGAAGATCTGAGCTACTATGGAGGCTGTACCCGAACACTGCAAGCGTTCCAAAAGGTCATTATGGAGGGACAAAAGAAATTCAGAACGCATTTTCTTATCCACCATCTCGCGCTTGATGAATGGCTCGAGAAAGGAAGGCAGCTTGTGCCGGAGTCCGAGTTCCTCGAATATGGGGCGATGAAGCTGTTCGCGGACGGATCCCTGGGCGGCAGAACGGCTCTGCTCAGCCGCCCCTACGCAGATGATCCAGCGACGAGTGGCGTCGCTGTTCATTCGGATGAAGAGCTGAACCGGCTGGTGGCCAAGGCAAGGGCCGCCGGGCTTGCGACTGCCGCGCATGCCATTGGCGACGGGGCCGCGGAGAAGGTGCTGCAGGCATTTGCCGCACATCCATGCCCGGCCGGCAGGAGGGACCGGCTGATTCACGGGCAAATTTTACGGGACGAGCTGCTTGCGCAGCTGAAGGAGCTGCCTGCTATCGTTGACATTCAGCCGAGCTTTGTCACCTCTGATTTTCCATGGGTGCTGGATCGGATTGGCGATGCGAAGGGGCTGCATTTATACGCTTGGCAGACGCTGCTTCGTAGCGGGATTCCTTGTGCCGGCGGATCGGATGCGCCGATCGAAAGCGTTTCGCCTCTGCATGGCATTTACGCTGCTGTAACCCGCATGAAGCCGGAGGATACCCGGCGGACCGTGTATGGTCCCGAAGAACGGCTCAGCATGTATGAAGCGATATCGCTGTATACGACAGGCAGTGCCTATGCATCCGGCCATGAACTAGATCGGGGACGGATTCAGCCGGGATACACCGCTGATTTTACTGTTCTGGAACGGGACCCGTTCGGCGAACCGCCGGAGGCCATCTTGCATAATGAGGTTCGGATGACGGTCGTTGATGAAACGATCGTATACGGATAGCCTGGTGGGAGGGGAGATCGGCCGTTGAAGGCGGAAAATAAGTGTATTTTCCTGTAAGATCTGCCTCAATCTGATCAAATGGGAGCTGATTAAATTAAATCAGATTAAAAGATTAATGTTGATTAAATTACAAACTTTCACTATATGAAAAATTCACAATAATAAAACCGTCATAACACCGACCCTAGATCATCCGAGCTAAAACACCATAACAACGTACTTAACAGCAGATCACTTGGGAAAAAGGAGCTACGAAAAACCATAACTTATATTATGTTAACTTAAAGTTCAAGCGTGAAATGAAGTTCTTCAAGCTTTAAAAGGTTGGCTCAGACACGTGAGCAAGGCATCGATAACCCAGTATCAAGGATATCCTTGTTCTTACCGGAGGCGAGAATGGATGAAAGAAGGTTGGGAGCGGACGGAGCAGCCGCTGGAACTGAGTCTGGAAGAACTGAATCACATCGCAGGCCCTGCTTTTCATGACCGTAAGATTATACTCTCCCGGCGAATAGGCGTAGGGCTCAGCAACTCCAATTACAAAATTCAGGTAGAGGGAGATGGCAGGCCATATGTATTGAGATTGTTTCGCCGGGGGAAGGACATTGCCGGCAAAGAAATCGCCCTTACCCGGCTCGTTCGGGAACGGGTACCGGTGGCCGAATTTGTGTATGCCGATACGAGCTGCAGCAGATATTCTAAACCCTGGGCGGTGTTGGAATGGAAGCCGGGTGTCCTGCTGAGCGATATATTCCGGAATGGGGCGCCTGAGGAGAAAGCATCGGCAGCAGCCGCAGCCGGCAGAACGCTCGCCCATATTCATGGATTTTCATTTGAAGCTTCCGGTTTCTTCGGCAGCGATTTGATGATCACGCAGCCTTTCAACATGAGCGGCGAGCGGTTTCTTACCTTTATGGATGATGTTATCTTCCATAGTCCATGCGCAGCTTGGCTGGGAGAGGAGCTTACCCAACAGCTGTGGGCATTTTGCAAACGATACGGACCGTTATTATCGGCCAGTCAGGAAAAGCCCGTGCTGGCGCATTCGGATTATAACGGCTTAAATCTTCTGATGGAGAAAGGTTCCGAGGGGTACTTCGTTTCAGCCGTGCTCGACTGGGAGGAAGCCTTTGCCTGGAACCGGCATGCGGATCTAGGCAACATGCTGCGTTATGAGGCGGACGGTTCGTGGATTGAACAGCACTTTATTCAAGCATATGAAGCGGAGGGGATAGTGCTGGAAAAGAATTGGAGGCTTCTGTCCCGTCTGGAGGACCTGGTCGCCTTATGCGATATGCTGAGCCAATCGACGGAGGAGACACCGAACCGGGTACATGATTTGTGCCGATTGATTGCGGGAACGGTTCGGGGCGGGGGGAAGTAACATATCGAGCTCAGCAAAAAATACAGGCGCTCTTGGAGAGTTACTCCAAGAGCGCCTGTGCTTTTTCAAAAACGAATCAAATAATCGAATATTTATTTACTTTCCTTGTGCATCAGTATTGGTATCAGCACTGGCTGCTGCATTACTGCTTGCATCTTGCGTTTGGCTTGCTTCTCCAGTGCTTGGCTCGTCAACGGCAGGGCTGGATCCCTGTTGTGCTTCATCATCAGGCTGCACCGGCTGTTGACTGTTATCCGGCTGTTGAGAAGGATCGGATTCTGGTGAAGCCGGCTGGTTCTCATCCGTAGCTGGATTTTGATCAGGGCTTTGGGTTCCACCCGTGCTTTGAGAACTGTCCGGGCTTTGATCTTCATCTGTTGTTAAGCTGTCCTCAAGGTTTTGGGCTTCGTCGGAACTGGAGCCATTTCCAGGTTTTTTGCCACCAGTGATTTCAATGCTGGTACCGTTCAATTTTCCTGATAGAACGGGCTGCTGATCCGAATCGAGCATCGTGACGCTGCTGATCTCAAAATCGTAGGTTCCTGCATCCGAAGCGGTGAAGGAGAAGTCCACCAGGGTACCGCTCTTAATCGGTTTGTTGAATTCAATGCCGAACACGGCCCGTTTTTTACCGCTCTTCGCCAAAGATGATTCGGCATCGGTTGCCGTACCATCATTTTGGATTTTAACCTGCTTGGAAGACGGCGTAATCTTGTTCAGTTTTAATTTGGCATCGTAAGTTACCTCAACCGTCATAAATTGGACGGCTTGTTTGCCTTTGAATTCAACGGATACGTTAAATGGCTTACCGGTTTTGATCTTACTTTGTTTGGCTGACAATTCTACGTCTGTACTTGGAGTCTCTTCCGGCTTGTATTTATAATTATAGGATTTCGTCGGTTGAGTTGTTCCGTTACCGGCATCGTCAGAAATATACAGGTCGATGTTGTTCGTACCGTTCTCAAGCGGAACCTCTACGGTGTAATTACCGTACTCATCCATTGTTCCCTGGTATTCACTACCTTTGCCTTTTACGGAGTTGACGGCCTTCACATGGATCAAATCCTGCAGATTCGTGCCGTCATAGAAGTAATCCAGCAGCAAATCTCCGTTAATCGTACCTTGAAGGACGCCGACGTTTGGTTTATCCGGATTTACTACAAGCTCATCCGGCACCGACGCATCCGGTGCAGTGTTGTCGACCAGGAACTGCGACAGCGAGTCGGTCACCACTTCGGCGGTGTTGTCGCCTTCTTCCACGGTCACCGGAACGATGCCGTAGACGCCTTCCGGATCCAAGTACACGCGTTTCTTTCCTGGTGTGGTAGAGATATCCACCTTGCCGTCCCACTCATAGGAGTAATAGAACGGATCCAGCTTGTTCTGGAAGTCACCGTCATAGATATATCCTACGTACTCGCCGTTGCCTTCGTCATCGAAACGGTAGACGTCGAATTCGTAATCCACCAATTTTTTATTGAGTGCATAATAAAGGGTTGATCCTTTGCCTTCTTTGGTGCTGGACAGGTAAATCGGATCAAGTTCCACGTTCGAAATATCGGCCAGGTTGTAGGTTTCGCCGACATACACACTGAACGGTACGTGAAGGACGTGCCCGTTTCCGGCTTGCGTAAAGATCAGCTGACCGTCATACAGGCCGTCTGCGGTTCCTTCTGGAATGTTCAGGGATACGTTCAGATCGGCAGTCGATTGGCCTGCGGACAGGCTTACCGAATTCGCTTCCGGCGTCAGCACTGGTCCTCCGCCATGATTCCATGCGACCTCAATCGAATAGGACTGATCCGTATTTTCGATGTTTTCCACCGTCAGCTTGCGGGTGACGTCCGCCCCTGCACCCTGCAGACCGAAAGAAATGCTGCCGGAGTACGAGATTTGGTGGGTATCGTCCTGAAGTTGAGCCGGAAGCGTCTCTTCCACCTTAACGATGGCATCCGCTTCGGAAGAATTCTTCAGGTCGACGCGGCCAGCACCTTGCTCGTTGGTGCCATATTCACGGTTATCCCGATCTTTGATCAGGACCGCATTGTTCGTAAGCAGAGCCTTCACGTCGTCCGGCTTCAGCTGAAGCCCTTCTTCGCGGGTCTTCTCCAGCATGAGGGCAGCAGAACCTGCCACATGCGGTGCGGCCATACTTGTTCCTTGCAGTTCCTCATAAGCGTTGGTATAGTCGCCGCCAAAAGCTGGAATGGAAGACTTGATGCCCACGCCAGGCGCGGTAATGTCCGGCTTGATCGTATAGTTCGGCAGCGCCGGTCCTCTGGAACTGAGATCTGCGAGCAGATCGACTTCGGCTTTATAGCCGAACGTCACGTGGTTATTGCCTTTGGCAATCTCGTTCTTCAGCTTCTGGCCGCTATCCAGGCTGATCGTGTACGCCGGCACGACGTCTTCGGCGCCGTTCAGCGTTGCCCCGCCGATTTCGCCAGGCACGTTATTGTAAATGATGACAGCCACGGCGCCGTTTGCGGCCGCGTTTTGCGCTTTTTCAGCGAAGGAGATTTCCCCGCGCTGCACAAACGCCGTTTTGCCCTTGACGTCAATGTTGGCGTAATCGTCAGTACGGCCGAGGCCGGCGTCCACAAGCTCCAAGTCCGCGCCTTCCGTTTCCAGCTTCGGCGATGTCGCCGCCAGCTGAGCATACGTAATGCCGATAGTGTCGGATGTGAAAATCGGCGTTTGGAGCGGCGGTGTCGAAGCGCCTACGGAAATGACGAGCTGTGCTGCGGCCGGACTGCCGACCGTTTCCGCATCCGGGCCCTCGTTACCGTTGGAGATGACGACGGTGACTCCCGCCAGCGCCGCGTTGTCCGCCGCGATGGCATCCGGCGTATACGAGTTGTTCATGTTGGAGCCCAGCGACAGGTTGATGACGTCCATTCCGTCGCTGACCGCCTTTTCAATCCCGGCAATGACGTTTTCGGTCGAGCCGCTGCCGTATGGACCGAGAACGCGGTATACGTACAGATCCGATCCCGGCGCTACGCCGCGGACCCAGCCCGTGCCCGCGTCGGGGTGCTCAGGGTTGCCTCGTCCGGCAACGGTTCCGGAGACGTGCGTTCCATGATACGTATCATAGGTGTTGCCATTGCTGTCGAGCGGCTTGCTTGGATCCGGGAGCGTTTCCATCGGATCGGCATCGTTGTCGACAAAGTCATATCCGCCTTTGTAGGCGTCCTTTAAGCTCGGATGATTGTAGTCGATACCGGTATCAATGACGCCGACCTTAACGCCTTCTCCGTCATATCCCGAATCCCACATGTCCTCCGCACCGATCAGCGGAGCGCTTTCATCCATGTTCGGCGTTACTTCATGCCCGTCCGCAACCGGCAGGGCGTGCATTTCCTCATTCGGGAAGACCGCTTTGACGTTCGGCAGTGTCAGCAGCTTATCCACTTCATTCGCCGGGAGCGTAACGGAATAACCGTTAAAAACTTTGGAAAATTCCCGTTTGAATTTGGCTCCGGTTTTCGATAAGGCTGCCGATTTAAAGGCGCTGTGCTCCTGATTCAAAATGCTGCTGTAGCTGCCGAGGGATGAACGAGCCTTTGCCGCCGGATTGGCCTCGAAGACCTTGAGCGGATCGTTCTTCAGCTGAACGATGACCGTTACCGGTTCGCTGCTGTCCGAAGGATCAACGAAGTTTTGGGGCTCATCCGGTGCCGCAGCCGCCAGGCTTTGAACAGGGGATGAAGCGCCTTGTGCCGGAGGATTGAGCTTCCAGTCCCCTTGGCGCAGGGAAGAATCCAGATGAATGGCCGAATGATCGGCCGAACGAAGATCGGGTGCGGCAGCCGCCGACACACTGGAGTTCGGATAGGCGACACCAATGGCCAGCAAGGCACTTAACAACAACGTCGAATAAGTACGGATGGTCGATGAACCTTTTTTCAAAAGATGTCCTCCTTTATCGAATGAGATAGGAAATCATGCCGAAAAAAAACGATCCTCCTTTGCGCATAACTAATTGAACACTAGTAAAATACATTTTCATTTTACAATTTTTGCATTCTATTGGGATGAGACAAAAGGTTGATAGGTACTTTGGGCAGGGGAGGCGTTTGCTGTCGAGAAGAGGTGTCGAAATGCTCCAAAACGGCGCTTTCTCTGGCATAAAGAATATTTTCTCCATATCCCATCGGTTAGATAGGTTTATAGATTCTTCATCGTAGGACTAAAGACAGAGGGAAATGCGAAAGGTCGAAAGACAAAAATCCTCTTGAACTCCCATGAGACGGGAGGCCAAGAGGATGGGAAAGTCCCTCAGGGGGCCGGGGCTACGATCATTTTTTGCGTTGGATGACAGGATGACGCAGGATCGTTTTCATTCTATGAGGAGGTGTTCTGCGCGGATCCGACAAATAAATTTCGTGATGCCGTCCGTTTGCCGTTAGGCGCTGGGCTTCGATATACTCGAAAATCTGCCGAACGGTTTCCGGCTCGGTGCTGAATGGACCGACATGCAGCATCTGCACGCAATCGCCTTCAAATATACGTTCCAACTCACGAGACGAATGGGGGTTAGGTGCTTTTTCTTGTTCACTGCCAGCATTCGGGCTTCTTCGAATCGTTCGGCCGATACATAGTCCGGCATCCGGATGAGCAGTTTCCACATCCACTCCTCCCTGGAAACGTTCATGGCGTCCTGTCCGGAGCCGGAACGGACCCACCAGAGCCCTTCGAGCTTGGGAACGGTAAAATCCTGATCCTCCTGCTTACTCATACCTTTCACGCCATAAGCGACGGTGTAGAGCGCTTCGGTCGCTTCGGCAAACCTCGGACCGTTTGGATCGCCTTCGCCGTCGATCGATAGATAAGGAATCTCATCAAAATAGCACTTTTGCGGGACTTGAGGGGCGGAATAATACGAGGGGTTCGCTTTGGCCAAATCCAGCTTGCGATTATCCAATTTCATAGGTTAAACTCCTTTCTTTCCTGTCAGGATAGCTGCATCATACGACAACTTCCCTGACAGCTAGATTGTCAGGGAAGTTTAGGGCTTGTATGATGTTCGGCGATTTCGTGCGCGAGTTCGGCGATCCGTTCACCCAGCAGGGATGATTCCAGCACGGATACCAGCGTACCGAAGGAAAGAAGAAGGTGGGGCATATAGGTCATCATCACGGAGGACGGCATGTCAAACCGAATTTCCCGGTCTTCGTGTTCGGTCAGAAACGGCTGCACGAAATATTGATTCCCGATGGACTCCAAAACATCCGAATCACCGCCAATACGCACCGTAACCCAGGACGTGTCCGCTTTCGAATGACCGGCCAAGGTATCCCTGGCCAGCTCAGTAAACGTAAAATCCTCCGGCCTCTCAAACGTTTCTTCCGTTACCTCCAGCTGCTCAATCCGGTCGACGCGAAACATTCGGACGGAACCCCGCAGCTCGCAGTAAGCGGCGACATACCACCGGTTCGTCCGGTAAGCCAGGCGGTATGGGTGGATGCGGCGCATCCGGTCAGAATCTCCGGTCGTGTTGGCATATTGAATGCAGCACACACGGGAATGGGCCGCCGCTTCTTCAAGGTCGGAAAGTAACCGCTTAATCTCCCGGACGGTTAAATAGGGGACGGCTTCCAGTCCGGCCTGATGGCGCCTTAATTCTTCTCCTTGCTCTTCATTCAGCCGGTGGCTGATCTTATCGAGCGCATGTTCCAGAGCGTCCGCAAACGGATATCCTGCCTGGGAAGCGATCCGCGCACTGTGAGCCATCGCTTTCAGCTCCTTGGTGTCAAAAAACAGCGGCGATTCCCGGAAGGAGTCCGGAAGCGTGAATCCGCCCCCATGACCGGGCTCCGCGACGACCGGAACGCCGCTCTGGCATAGGAGGTCGATGTAACGGTAGACGGTGCGGACGCTGATTTCCAGCGATTCGGCCAATTGTTCCGCTGTCATTTTACCCCTCGACCGCAATAGCCATAGCAGAGACAGCATGTAATCCAGTTTGGGCATATGTGGAGCCAGCCTTCCATTTTAGTAGTAAGAATACAAAAAGATGGGATATTTCTCCGTTCCATATATGTACGTTATTCCCACAGTACCATGGGCACGTCCGCGATGCAAAATCCATCCTAAAACGGCTTCAACGTACATATGGTGTAGGTAGAAGGGAGTGGGAAGATGGACAAGATCGTAGACAGGTATTACCTGCTGAAGCAGCGGCAGAGAGAAACGGAGCAGGAGCTGAAGCAGCTTCGCGAAGAAATTACCGCCTTTTGTGAGAAGCAGCAGGCCGAGCAGCTGGAGATTGGTGCCTATAAGGTCAAGCTGGTAGCTCAAACCCGCAAGGAATACGACGACCAGAAGCTGTACGAAGCGCTGCCGGACCCGGATTTATGGCGGCTGATGTCCAAAGCGGACGGGTCGAAAATATCCAGTCTGGTCCGTCTGCGCGTCATTCCGGAAGAAAGGCTGGAGAATACGTACGAGGTCAAGCAAATCAAGCTGCTGCATGTGGATAAAATATAATTTCAAACTGGGGAACTGCCCGGGTAAGGGCAGTTTTTTCATTAATCCCGTGTGGTTTCTCACTCCAAGCCAAACAGCCTCTCCGAAGAGAGGCTGTATTGGTGATCCATTTCGTTATCGTTCGCAGCCGGCCGATTACGACTTCAACAGACGTTACTTCTTTTCAAGCCGTTCAAGGAAGGATGTAGCATAATAGCTTAAAGTGAATGAAGCCTCGGGTGAAAGATATTCCTGCATATTCTCTTTGCCGAGCTGCTCCAAGTACTTTTCTAAAAAGGATGCCGCCTGCTTCTTGGAGCCCTGTTCCCAATGATGCTTTACTTGCTTCAGGCTATTGGTCAGCTGCGAGGCGAGGGGGCCGCTTAAGTCACCGGTCGCCTTGAACTGCTCCGTATAGTTCTCCAGCTCCGTCATCAACCCTGGCGTGACCGTCACACGGTTGGACGCATCGGATTCTCCGGCGGCGTTCTCCGCCTTGATGTAATAGGTGTATTCCACGCCCGGCTCAGCCGTTCGGTCGTAATACGTATGAACCTTGGCGTACCCGAGGTTAACGACCTCGCCGCCTCCTTCCCTGTACACGTTGGTTTGAGTCTCGCCGCCTTGGGACGTCCATAGGAGTCCGACAAAAGTATCGCCCACCAGGCCCACCGTGAGCTCGGAAGGGGCTGCCGGTGCGGGCATCTCGATCCGCAGCCCCTCCGTCAGGTCCGTCTCGCCCATTTCGTTGACGGCAGAAACCTTGTAGGTATAACCCGTAGTGCTTACGCTGATGCCGTCATCGATGTAATGGGTCGAAGTTAAGCTGTCAATTTTGGCAAAAGACTCCTCGTCATCCGCTTTTCTGTAGATGTTATAGCTTTCCGCGCCGGCCGCTGTCTTCCAGCTGATTTCGAACGCCGAAGCCGAAGCCGATCCGGCAGCCAGCCCGGCAGGAACTTCGGGCAGAAGGACTGGGGCCGTTGTCGTTGCTGCGGCGACGCCCGACGCCGCGGACTCGCCGCCAATTCCAGTCGCCGTCACTTTGTAGGTATAGCCGGTAGAAGGGCTTACCTCTTTATCCGTGTAGGCGGCAGAAGTAGTAATGCCAATTTTACTGTAATTGCCGTCCGTTCCGGCTCTGTAGACGCTGTAGCTCACCGCGCCCGCCACCGGCTTCCATTCCAGCTCAACGGACAGGCTTCTCGCTGCCGTGATGCGAAGATCGGACGGAGCCGAAGGCGCCGGCTGCGAAGCGTCGAAATTAAGCACTTCCACGGCTTCGGACAGTGGTGATTCGCCGCCGGCATTTAATGCCGATACGTTGTAAGTATAAGTGACTCCCTGTTCAACAGTGGTATCTTCGTAGCCAGCCGCAGGGGTGCTTGCAACCGCTCTGGTCACCGGATCCTTGGATGAGGAGCGGTAGAGGAGATACGCACTCGATCCGCTTACGGGAGTCCAATGCAGCGACACGCTGGCACCGCCTGCCGCCTCGCCTGCCAGACCGGACGGGGCGCCCGCAGGCGGCTCGGTATCCGGATTTGCCGGTTTCAAAATCACGAAATAAGGGCATTTCGACGTGTTATTATTGGCTCCCATAACGACACGAGAGCCTGCGGGGTAACGCTTTTTGTAGAGCTTATACTCCACCGGCTGGCTGTCTATGATCCTCTCTTCCGTATTCTCGTAGTTTGCGGTCAGCCAATCGGGCTCCGTCGTAATCCTCGAATCGTACGCGACATACACATCAGCGTCCGACGCCAAATAGAAGGAGACCAGATCGCTGCTCGTCGAGCTTCTGGAGCCTACGGCTGAGCGGATCCATTCCATGCCCTTCAAATGCTCAGGCACGGACTCGAATTTGTAAATCTTGCTGCTGCTGCCGGTCATCCGGTCGCCGAATACGATGTCTCCAGGCTGGAGATCATCCTGAACCGACCAGTTCGCCGCATTGGCGCTGCCGCTGTTGCTGTTGTCGTTGATGATGACATTTCGGACCGTCTTACCGTCCAGGTTCGGCGCAGGTACCGGATCTGGATCAGGTTCTGCCGGTTCAGCCGGCGGGATAAACGGCGGGCCGGACCATGCGGGAGGCGTCATCGGATAGCCGGCAGGGAAGCCGGGAGCCGCCAGTTCGTTCAAATAGGCTTCCAGGTTCGTATAGCCATCCCCGTCAATATCCCCGTTTCGGTCTGCCGGGTCAGCCGGATTCAGATCATGGACGAGTTCCCATTCATCGGGCATGCCGTCCCGATCGGCATCGGCAGGTGCAGGACCTTTCTTCAAAGGAGGGAACCCTGTCACATCATCCTCGTCTCCGATGATCACGCCCGTCTGATTGCGGACGCTGTTGATCACGCGTGTATCTACCGCATCCCTGACTAGGGACGAGCCGGCGTAATGCAAGATATGATCATAGGCTTGTTCCGGGGCCTCCGTATGAACCAGCGGGTACTCAAAACGTTCAGATACGACAACGCTCGGCCTCTCCGCCTCGATGATGCCGGTTCCGGCGTCCTTGCCGTTCAGCACGCCGTCTTTGTTGCTGTCGATCCGGTTGTTATCGAGGTACACCTGATAATTCTCATTACCGCGAACGACAGCATATTCGGGAGCGGCCGAGTTTTTGCCGGCGATAAAATAATTCCCGACCACGTTGCCATAGCCTTTGGTCCCGGATTCGCCGCCCGCCACATACGGGAAGTCGCCCCAATTGTAGACGATGTTATTCACGAAGTCGATTTGGCCCTTCGTTTTCGGGTTCCGGTCGTTATTGTGGGCATAGAGGTTGTGGTGCATCGTGATCGTATTCATCTCGATCAAGCCGCCCATCGAGTGGGTGAGCAGGCCTTCGGAGATGACGGACCATTGGACAGTTATATTTTGGGACAGCGGGTTTTCGTAGTTCTTGCTCTTGATGGATAAAACCTCGTCCGTACCCCACGAAAAACTGGAGTGGTCGATGATCACATTCTGGCAGTCTTCAAAATACATCGTATCGTCGTTAAAGCTTAAGTCGCCCATGCGAAAACGCAAATAGCGGATGACGATGTCGTGGGAATCGATGAACCGGATATTGTTTCCCCGGATGGTTACTCCATCCCCGGATGCCGTCTGCCCGGCGATCGTGATATGCGATTTTTCCTTCACGACGATCTGAGGGATCGTAATTTCGCCGGAGACGTCAAAAACGATCGTGCGCGGCGTATCGCCGGCCGTCATCAGCGCATCGTGAAAGGTGCCAGGGCCTGTGAGCTCGTAGCTCGTGACATGATAAACCTCCCCGCCGCGGCCGCCCGCCGCCGTATAACCGAACCCTTCAGCGCCCGGAAAGGCCGGGAGCAGGGAGTTATCTGCCTGTGCCGTCGGCGATTGCAGCGGGTACATCGATAAAGCCCAAACCAAGCATAACAAGAGTACCAGATAACGCTTCATTTGCAGCCTCCTCTAATATGAATGGGGATGCTTTTCCCGTGAAATTCCGCTTTTCCTCCTCTTCTTTTTGAAATGTCAATTAAAATTCATGCCCATTATAGTTAGCGCTTACAATGGGTAGCAATCAATGATTCGTGCAGCGGGTATGCAATACGCGGAAGTGGGGAATGGTGTTGAATTTGTTGATGCAGCGGCGGATTGGTTTGTTGAAAGCAGAGATGGAAGGGAACCGCCAGTGCCCTTGATGAGCAGGGCTTCTGTCCGGCCATCCCCAAAATATGTTGTTATGAAAACCTGAAATGCTAATACACATACATAGTAAAGCGCTTTACTCAAAGGCTTCAAGGCAGCAATCCCAAGGCTTTACATCAAAAAGGAGGGGCAAGCATGGTCAAAGGGAAAAAGAAATGGCTGCTCGGATCCACGGCGCTCTTATGCGCGTTAACGGTGGCGATGGCAGGCTGCTCCAGCGGCAGTGGCAGCACGAAGACGGCGGAACCGGGGACGGATACGACTACGACCACCGGCAATACGGATTCATCCGGCGAAGGAACCGCCAAGACGAAAACGACGATATCCATCACTTACCGGGACGACGGAATCGGGGAGAAGGGCACGTTCTACAAATGGCTGAAAGAGCTGTCCGAATCGTATCCGAACAAGGATGTGGAAATCAAGCCGACGCCGATCCAGGCGTCCGAGGGCGACTATTTTGCCAAAGTCGCTCTGGCGCTGAAGTCCAAGGATACCGCACCGGATATCGTTACGGAGGATACATTTATCCTCAACTCCGATGCCAGTGCCGGATACCTGGAACCGTTGGATGATAAGGTCAAGGAATGGGAGGACTGGACGAACGGCTCCTTTATCGAAGCGATGAAAAAAGGGGTTACGGCCAGTGACGGCAAGGTGTATGGGGTCCCATACAACACCGATTCACGGGGACTGTGGTACAACAAGGACATTTTTAAGCAGGCAGGACTTCCCGAAGATTGGCAGCCAAAAACGTGGGACGACGTGCTGAACGCGGCCCGGACGATCAAAGAGAAAACGAAGGATGTCGTGCCGATCTGGATGAACATGGGCAAGGCGACAGGGGAAGCCACCTCGATGCAAACGTACGAAATGCTGCTGTACGGCACCGGGGAACGCCTTTATGACAACGATACCAGCAAGTGGATCATCAAGAGCCAGGGCATCATCGACGCATTGACTTTCATCCAGACGGTCAACAAGGAGAAGCTGGGGCCGCCGCTGTCCAAAGTGCTGAACGGCCAGGCGGGTAATACCGCGTCCCGCGAATATTTGCCGAAAGGCAAGCTGGCGATTTCGCTCGACGGATCGTGGATTACCGGCAACTACTTTGATACCGGAGCTGCCCCTTGGCCGGAGTATAAAGACGTGCTGGGCTTTGCCCCGATGCCGACCAGCAAAGGCCAGGATCCGGGTTCCATCACGCTCGCCGGCGGATGGGCGCTGTCCATCCCGAGCAACGCGCAGCATAAAGACGAGGCGTGGGACTTCATTAAGTACGCTTTGAACAAGGACAATACGAAAAAGCTGGTCATCGCTTCCGGCAACATTACCGTCCGTGCGGACGTCGCCAAGGATCCCGAATATACGGCGCAGCCGTTTAACGGCATCGCGACCGAATACCTGCAGCACGCCGAGTTCAGACCGGCGCAGGACAAATATCCGGAAGTGTCCACACAGATCCAGACGATGGTCGAAAGCGTCGCCACCGGTACCTCTCCTGCGGATGCGGCAAAGAAATACGCGCAGGATGTAACCCGGATTGTCGGTGAGGATCATATCGTAGAGAAGTAAAGGATCAAAGCTTGCTCATGCTGCGGCTTCCGGCGGGAAGAGCGCGTGGGCAAGCGGTTTTATTTTCAGCTTAGGGGAAGGAGACGTAACCTGGATGAGCAGTTTGACCGTACCTTCGGTATACAAAAAAAGAAAGTCATATACTTGGCTCTACTTCCTGCTTCCTTCAATCGCGATCATGCTCGTGTTTTTCATTTATCCGATCCTGCTGACGTTTTTTTATTCGTTCACCAACCTGGCGTTGACGGGGGAAGCGGCCAAGGAACTGAAATTCGTCGGCATCGATAACTATATCCGCATGTTCCATGATCCCACGGTCCGGGTGAGTATTTGGAACACGCTGATCTTCCTGATCGGCTCGGCTGTCATCGGCCAGCAGGTGCTCGGATTTATCATCGCGCTCTTGATGAAACACAAAAACCGGCTGTTCCGCCGGGTCATCGGCACGATCGTACTGGCTGGATGGGTCACCCCGGAAATCGTCTGTGCGCTCTGCTTATACAGCTTTTTCGGCGATGAAGGGACGCTGAATGCCATTCTTTCCTTCGTCGGTATCTCTGACGTGACCTGGCTCTATACCGTACCGATGCTGACCGTCATTTTGGCGAACATTTGGCACGGCACCGCCTTTTCCATGCTGGTGTTTCAAGCTGCGCTCGACGACGTACCGACGGAGATCGAAGAAGCGGCTGTCGTAGACGGGGCCTCCCGGCTGCAAATCTTGTGCCGTATCACCATCCCTTACATAAAGGACACCATTCTGACCAATATGATGCTCGTCACGCTGCAGACACTTGGCGTCTTTGGCCTGATTTATGCGATGACGGGCGGGGGACCGGGAACGTCGACGACGACGCTGCCGATTTTTATGTACAACCAGGCCTTCGTCAATTACCAGCTCGGGTACGGCACAGCCATATCGCTGCTGCTCCTCCTGCTGGGCATCGTGCTGAGCCTGTTTTACATCCGCTCAATGAAAGAGCAATAAACAAGGAGAATTCGTATGAACGCGAAACAACGCAAACTCATCTACCGTATACTGCCGTATTTGATCCTTACCGTCATCGGGATCTGCTTTCTGCTCCCGCTGCTGTGGGTGCTGGTCGCGTCCGTCGATTCCAATGCGCTGCAGTCGCTGAAAATGCCAACCCGGTTCACGGGGGCCAATTACGGCGACGTGATGACGAACGGCGAGAATCAGCGCGCCTTTCTGATCGGTCTTGTGATGTCGCTCGGCCAAGCCGTCATCGTCGTCATTCTCGGACTCCTAGCCGCCTATCCGCTGTCCCGGTATCAAATGAAGTACAAGAAGCCGTTTATGCTGACCATTCTGTTCATGACTTCGCTGCCGATTACGGCGGTCATGGTTCCCGTGTATCAGCTGTTTCTCAGCCTGAAGCTGTACAACAACATCTTCGGCGTCATTCTGTTCTATGTCGCTTCCTCGATGCCGTACGGCATTTGGATGCTGAAAAACTTCATGGATTCCGTGCCGAACGATATGGAGGAGGCCGCATGGGTCGACGGCGCATCGGTATTTACCGGAATTCGCAAGGTGGTGGCCCCGCTCATGATCCCCGGGATCTGCACCGTGGCCATCTTTACGTTCTCGGGGAGCTGGGGCAATTTCTTCGTCCCGTACATTCTGCTTCAGTCTCCGGAAAATTTTCCGGCGTCGCTCAAGCTGTATCAGTTCTTTGGCCAATACGGCATGGCGGATTACGGCAAGCTGGCGGCTTTCTCCGTCCTCTATGCGCTCCCTTCGGTCGTGCTGTATATTTTGTCGCAGCAGTTTATGTCCAAAGGCTTCGGGCTGCAGGGCGGGACAAAGGGGTAAACCCTGCGTTTGTATTAGATGTATTTGGTTCGCGTCTACTTGCAGGGTCTATGCTAATAGATGTGAAAAAGCAGGCAGTGGAACGGGAACGTTCCTTTGCCTGCTTTTTTGGTGAAGCGGGGTACTTCCAATGAATAGATTTCCAGCAGCCGGGCAATTAGCCGTTACAACGTTTTGGCCAGCTCATTCAGCTTGTTCATCGTGTTCCAGTTTCTAGCTGTAGCCGGAACGCCCAGCTTGGACAAATTCGCGGCGAGCTTGGAATCCCGTATGCTTTGCCGGAGCATCAGGTAGACGACATCGACGTCGATATGGTAGTCGTCCCCGCCTTTATCAAAGGCCGCCAGCTTGTCCAGCCCTTCCTGGGAGGGCTGCTCGGTGAGCAGGGAGACGTGGATGCTTTCGCCTTCGACCACAGCAGAGGCATCAAATGGACATCTTGCGATGATCTGCTGCATGTCCTCCGCGGATTTCAGGGCGACCGATACCGGCTTGCCGATCGCCTTTTCCAGAAACTGCTCAATTTTGGACTTCAGTCTATGCGGTTCTTCATCGCTTTTAAACAAGACGTTCCCGCTTTGAATATACGTTTTGACATGGTGGAAGCCCATGTTCTCGAACATTTTCTTGAGCTCGGTCATTTTCACCAGATTGTGTCCGCCAACGTTAATGCCCCGCAGCAGTGCGATATATACCGTCATCCATCGGCCGCCCCGTTTCGTTTTTTAATCCAGTATAACATACATTTACTGGAACTCAGCTTAGAGAATCACGTGCGATTGCTCAATTGTTTCAGCCTTTCTTCTGCTCTGTGAACGGCCAGCGGGAGCTTGAGTTCATGCCCTAAGCGGAGAGCCCTTTCGTAATAAGTACGGGCGGCATCAACCCTTTGTTGTGTGAGTTCAATATCGCCGAGGGTGAGGCAGGAGGAAGAAACGGCTCTTAGATATCCCATCTCCTCTCCCAAGCGGGTGGCGGTTTCGGCATGCTGCCGAGCCGTTTCGATCTGGCCGCGTTTCAGGTAAATGTCGCTCAGCAGCAGATGATCCAGCGGCAGATGGGGCTTGAACCCTGCGGTTTCCCGCAGGGATAAAGCGTGCTGTGCAAATTTTAAAGCTTCGTCCAGGTCTCCGGATTGAAACGCATGGAAAGCAAAATGTCGTGCAGGCTCACTTTGCTCTAACGGAAAATGATGCTCCTCAGCGATTCGGGCTGCCTGAGCGTAATAATTCAGGGCCATCTCCTTCTTTTGCCAGCGTTCATGCACGGTACCGATTTGAAAATACGATTCGCTTATGCCGCGGTTGTCCTGAAGCTCGACCCTAAGCTGCAATGCCTGCTCATGATAATTCAAAGCCTTTTTATATTGTCCGCTAGTGCTCTCGATCGTTGGGCTAGCATTCAGTTCAGCAAAATAGTGGGCAGTACCCAGGGAACTCAGCGCATCGGCCAGGCTTTTTCGGTCTTTGGATTGCTCAGCGAGACGCCGGGCTTCATTCAATACGGAAAACATAGGTTCCGGATCGCCGTTGGTGTAGACATATTCATTGGCTTGTATTTTGCCAAGCTGCAGCAAAATCGGAAGACGCAGGTGCTGCACATCACGGATGCCGGTTATCGGGAGAAGCTGATTCAGGATGTGCAGCGCCTCCTTGGAGCGTCCGTTCCAAAAGTAAATCTGGGTGAGACTGACAAGCTCTTTTAAAGAAGAATCGAATCTACCGCTCAGCTCGCTTTTTGCTTCAATTTTTGTGTCCGCTGCATATTTTTCCATCAGATCACTCCCTTTGCTGCCGAGCTCAGATTTCTTCGATAATCCTGCTGTGCAACGGAGTCAATTCTAAGTAGCATATTCTCCCTCGTTGCAATGCAGATCCGTACGAAAATATCACTTTCTTTACTAGGCTCGGTCCTTGAGATAAGATCATTTTAAATCGGTACAGCGGACAGAACCATGTACAAAACACGGCCAGTGTTCAGTTTTGGACATTGAGGAAAAATTGTTCAACATTCGGCTGCTAAGAATGGTATAAATCCAGCCGAAAGGGAGGGATGGATATGGCAAATACCGATCGACACGGTGATCGCAGAATCGAGCGCACACGTCTGCTGCTTCGGGAAGGGTTCGTCGAGATGATCCGGGAAAAGGGATTTTCCGCCATGAGCGTGCAGGACATCACAGAGCGGGCGAATGTGAGCCGGGGGACGTTTTACATCCATTACACGGATAAATATATGCTCCTGGATCATGTCATCCGGGACAACTTCAGCAAGCTGCTGATGAATGCCGTTCCGCCGAATTCATCGTGGAACCGCGAGACTGCCCGAAAGATCATTATTGCTGTTCTTCTGTGCTTTGAGGGTAAATATAGCCACCGGCAGCCATCCAGCAGGGTACCGGTTTCGATTTTGGAGGAGACCATCCATGAAGAATTAACCCGTTATATCTCAGGGTTGATGAGGAATGATCCTGGTTATCCGCTTGATGATCCATTGCAGCTTAAAGCACGGGCAAGGGCCGTTAGTTGGGCTATTTTTGGTTCGGCCATTCAGTGGGCGCGGGAGCCGCAGACTTTGTCCGAGGAACAGATGGCAGAGGTTATATTGTCTGTTGTGGAAGTGGGGAGGAGGTAGCGTTGAAAAGGCGGCTTGAGACTGCCCGCTGACACCGGCTTCGAGACGATCCCATATACGGAACACCAGCCCGATTTATATCTACCCAGCGAGCGTTACCGAATGAATCCTGAAGGGCGTATAACGAAACCCCTATTTTTGGGAAACTCAAAGCAAAAGTGCACTTAAACCCGTCCAATCGAGCAGAAATTCGGTTGAATGGCTGAGTTAGGTGCACTTTTTGCACTTATATACCGCGCATAAATACCTACAGGAAGCGAAATACAGCAATCATTTCTTCACATCGGTCCGGACCTCATCAGGCAGCTTAAGTATAAGAGATCCAGACTGCTCCCGAATCTCCCCGTCTTGCGTCAGCTTATATGCCAGCTTGTTCAGCTTTCCATCCGGATCCAGACGTCCCGCTGTATACGTATTGATGTTCACAATGCTGCCTTCACGGTAATAAAAATAGGTAGTATTCTTCCAGGGTAACGGTCCGGTTGCGTCCGTAAATTTCTGCTGCGCAAACAGCTCTTCTACTGGTCTCACGCCCGGCGAGATATGCGCCTGCCAGGTGACGATCTGCATCCCACCTTTGAGCTCGATCCGAGATACCAGGTTGTCGGAAATGACGTAATACCGGGTGCCCACCCCTTGAGGGAACAGAAAGATGGTACTGAACCCTTCGGAAGTATGCTCGCTGCTCAAGGCTTCATGCTCATAATGCAGGCGACTGTTCATATCGAGCATCATCCGGCGGGCGTCGGCCAGGTCACCTGAATTCAGCACAGCCAGCTGCATCGGATTCAGCGGAGACTGTAACGATACCGACGTGCCTTTTATCTCCAAACGGTAACCCAGCCATTCGCTCCACAAACGCAGCGGTACATACATTTGATTATGAATGTTTTGCATAGGCACATCCAGCTTGATTTTGGTCGACCAATCTCCTTGCTTCACCATAGCTGCGTTTTTACCGAGCGAGATCACAACCCTCTCCGACCATTTGTGGACGGTCGCTGTCTGGGTTTTGGCATCCCAGGAGACCGATGCATGGATGGAATTGGCTAAGGTACGCAAGGGGACCAGCACCCGCCCGTCTTTCAGCACAGGTGCTGCATTCGGAACTTCAACATTTTCCATATATACCTTATCCGGAACAGCCGCATAGACGGACGAGCCAGACATGAGCAAGCATGCGGCAGTGATCGCCCCAATAATCTTTTTCATACAAAGTTCACTCCTTTTTATCTAAGACGTCTGAATAGGGGAAGAGGTTACCCGGATTAAAAATGTTGATGTCATGACTTGCGCTGGAGACGACTCCAGCGATTAGAATGCTTGAGAGAGGGGCATGCACCCCCTCGATATATCCATCGCAAAGGAGAATGACGATGAAAATCGGTGTGATCGGAACGGGCCACATGGGTGGAACGCTCGGGAAAAAATGGGCTGCGGAGGGGCATGAGGTGATGTTCGGCACTCGGGATCCGCATCATGAGAGAATTCAAGCTCTACTTCAGGAGGCCGGGCCTCAGGCACAGGCGGGAACCGTGCGGGAAGCGGCTGCTTTGGGCGAAGTCATCCTGCTGGCCGTGATGGTGGACGAAGTGGAAAGGGTACTGGCGGAAGCCGGAACTCTAGCCGGAAAAATTTTGATCAATTGCACCAACCGTTTCGACGGGCAGTCCGCGGATCAGGAGGTGCGTAGGCTGGCGCAGGAGGCGAAGATTGTCCGGGCTTTCCATACCCTTCCTTGGGAAGTGCTTGCCCAGCCCCGATACGAGGAGGGCAATGCCACAGTTTTTATCAGCGGGGAGGATGACGAAGCAAAGGATACGGTTGCCCGGTTGTCCCGCGACATCGGTTTGGATCCGGTGGATGTCGGCGATTCCGGAAACATGGCATGGATTGAGGCCGGGATCGGCAAGCTGTGGCAGGCGCTGTCGCCCCGGTTCGGACGCGATTTCAGCTTTCGCTTGCTCCAGAGGGAATCTATGGATGCTTAAACCTGGGAGCGGGTCCGTCATTTCTCATTCGGGACCGGTTACTCAGGCTGTATTTCGGTTTTCAGCTGCGATAAAAAGCCGATAAACCGCTTCGATGCAGCCGAAAGAGGAACGTTTCTGAGCGTCGCAATCCCGATGTGCCGAAGTGGAATCGGAGGTGTCAATGGGATTTCCACCAGCTTGCCAGAGCCTATCTCTTCAGTGATGAATTGGCGCGTAATGAAGGTGAGCCCAAATCCGCTCTGGGCAAACTGTACCAAGAGATCAAGGCTGCCAAGCTCGAATTCCGGATGAAGGGTGGTGCCGTGCGCCGCGGCATAGCTGTCGAGAAATCGGCGCGTACTTCCACCCGGCTCCAGAAGCAGCAGGGGGTACCGGTGAAGCTCCGCCAAAGGCAGCGGCTGCCGTGCCAGTTCCGCATACTTCGGATGCCCGACAAGGCAGTCCTGCTGGGGTGCGCTTGGCCAAAAATCGATTTTGGGATCCTCCGCAGGCAGGTTTACGATCCCGAAGTCGATTTTTCCCTCTTTTAACAATGCGATCGTCTCCGGTGTCGTCCGGTTCGTGACATGGACCCGTATGTCCGGATATTCCTGGTGAAACTGCTCGAGGAAGGGAAGCAGGTAATGCTTGCACAAAGTGTCGCTCGCTCCGATATGGATTTCCCCGAGCAGCAGATTTTGCATCTCGGCCATCTTCTTCTCCCCGACGTCAAGCATCTGCATGGCTTGTTCCACGTAGCCGTACAACACTTCGCCTTCTGCGGTTAACGTGACTCCTTTGGCTGTCCGGAAAAAAATAACCCCGCCAAGAGCACCTTCCAATTGCTTTAACGTATGACTGACCGCAGGCTGGGTAATATGCAGCTGCTCCGCCGCCTTCGTCAAACTGCCGAGCTTGGCCGTCCAGTAAAATACACGGTACCATTCCATTTGAATGTTCATTGTCATTACCTCAATTTATATAGATCATTATTAATATCAATTTTACTTATGCGATCAACCCCAATTATAATGATCCGTGTAAAGGAAAACAAGAGGAGGCCAAACCATTGACCGTAACAGCGATTGTTGGAGCCAACTGGGGCGATGAAGGAAAGGGAAAGATGACGGACGTGCTGGCAGCCAAATCATCTTACGTGGTGAGATATCAGGGCGGAAGCAATGCCGGGCACACGATTATTAACGAATACGGGAAATTCGGACTGCATATGCTGCCTTCCGGCGTGTTTTATCCGCATGTAACGAACGTGATTGGAACTGGGACGGCGCTGGATGTGAACGTACTTATGAACGAACGGGAAGCTTTACTGGCAAGAGGCGTCCCCGAACCGAAACTGGCCATATCGGACCGGGCACAGGTCGTCCTGCCGATTCACCGGCTGCTGGATGAGCTGGAGGAGGAGCGCTTGGGGGCACGCAGCTTTGGCTCGACGAAGCAGGGGATTGCTCCGTTTTACGCTGATAAATACGCCAAGCTCGGCGTACAGGTGGCCGATCTGTACAATAAAGAAAGACTTCGGCGCCGGCTGGAACAGATGCTGGAAGCCAAAAATGTTCTGCTGGCACATCTTTATGGTCATCAGCCTCTTTCTCCGGAGGATCTAATGCCTGCATTACTGGAGCAGGGCGAGAAGATTCGTCCGTTCGTGTGCGATACGGCTCAAATGCTGAACGAGGCATACCGCAACGGGGAAGGCATTTTGTTGGAAGGACAGCTGGGAGCGCTGCGGGACCCCGATCACGGCATTTACCCGTTCTCCACGTCCTCCTCGACGTTGGCGGGATTCGCGCCGGTTGGCGCCGGCCTGCCGCCGTATGCGATATCCCAGGTGGTGACTGTGGTCAAAGCGTATTCGAGCTGCGTCGGTGCCGGCCCGTTCGTGACCGAGCTGGCGGGCGAAGAAGCGGAAGAGCTGCGCCGGCGCGGTGGCGATGCAGGCGAATACGGCGTACTAACCGGACGTCCGAGACGCGTGGGCTGGTTCGATGCGGTGGCCACCCGCTACGGCTGTATGATTCAAGGAGCCACCGAGATCGCGTTAACGAATCTGGACGTGCTCGGTTACCTGGACCAAATCCCTGTATGTATCGGGTATCAGCTTGCAGACGGGACGGTGACCGACCGGTTTCCAGTAAGCGCGAAGCTGGATGAAGCCAAGCCGGTTCTGCAGCATCACAAGGGCTGGAACTGTGACATTACCGGCATTCGTTCCTATGAAGAGCTGCCTGAGGCGGCGAAGCGATATATCGAGGTGATCGAAGTGACCGCACGGGTGAAAGTAAAATACGTGTCCGTGGGGCCCAAACGGGATCAACTGATCATACGTCATCTTTAGAGCTTGATCGATTCGCCGATCGATCCGCTTCAGTCCGAAAGCTTCCGGGCAGCCGCGGATCATCTGCTGCCACGCGTGGACCTGACGTAAATTCCGGCAGTGTTTTCCGAGTAACCAAGCGTCAGAACGGTTCCCTCCGCGAAGGGGCCGTTTTTTTGTTGTGCAAGCGGTTGGCATATGAATAATTTCCCTCCAGTGGCAAACAATACGGGGTAAAGGGAGGCTGATGCTTCATGTGTCAACGTTTTTCCATGGCCGCCGAGCTGCCGGAGGTTCAGGAGCATTTTCAAATCGAACGGGTGATGTACTACTATAAAAACCGCTACAACATTAGCCCGACGCAGCATACGCCGGTGGTGCTCCAGCAGGACGGGGCGCGGATCCTGGATGAATTCCGCTGGGGCTTTATCCCTTATTGGGGAAAAGACGCGATCAATGCCGACCTTCGGAATGTGCACCAGAACCCCAGTTACCGGAAAATGGTGGACAAGCAGCGCTGCGTGATCCCCTGCAACGGATTTTACTACTGGAAGAGGGAAGGCAAAAAGTCTTATCCTGTCCGTGTAGTGATGAAAAACCGCGGCATGTTCGGGGTGGCCGGTCTGTACGAAATTTGGCGGGATACGCGTGGAGAGCCGCTGCGCACCTGTACCTTGGTCATGACGGATGCCAATCCGCTGATCGGTGAATTCGACACCCGGATGCCGGCGATTCTGTCACCAGGGGACATGGAACGATGGCTGGATGAAAGGACGATGGATCTGGACGTGCTGGATCCGATTCTGCGTACGCATTCAGCCGAAGAGATGCATGCGTATGCAGTCACGCCGCTCATTGACAACGACACGCACGACACAGAGGAATGCATCCAGGAAATGAACTTGGAGCGGGCCTGGGTGAAACGATAAATTTAAAGCGGTTGATCACCGCTTACGAAAAATCCTTGCGGCAGAGCAGCGGGAGGGGGTCCAACGTCTTTTCGTGCTGAATCCGCTGCAAGGATTTTTTTAGTTTACCGCCGGGCGGCCGGCAAATTGACAACCCCGGTATGCATCTCCTAGAATTCGACTAGGATCTAAGTCAACGAAAAGGTGGACGTATCATGTCTCCGCGCACCAAAGAACAACATGAGGA
This sequence comes from Paenibacillus rhizosphaerae, assembly GCF_014192015.1. GTDB lineage: Bacteria > Bacillota > Bacilli > Paenibacillales > Paenibacillaceae > Paenibacillus_AQ > Paenibacillus_AQ rhizosphaerae. Next base: position 1,009,832 of record NZ_JACHXJ010000002.1, read on the forward strand.
TAATCCGCAGGCAGTGGAAATTCAGATCCGGGTCGACCGGGGGCAGAGGTCATGAAGCGTACCATTGAAACCGAAGCACGGAACAACGTGTAACTAAAGGGCAGGTATTTTTCGTGGTGTTAAGCGGAAGGGGCCTGTCTTTTTTTATGCAAACCATCCCAGCTGGTTCGCATATTACAAAAGCAGGTTGGGAAAGTTAACCGGTAACGGCCAATGTACATTTTCCTTGGTCCAGGCACATTGTCGCCAGATATTTAACATGGAGGTAAGAAAGAGCGATGTCCAAGGATTTTATCGAGGCACTGAAAAGAAGACGTTCCATCTATACCATCAGCAAACAGAATGTGACCACCGACGAGCGCATTCAGGAAATCGTGGAGGACGCGGTCAAGCATGCGCCTTCCTCGTTCAATTCCCAAACCTCCCGTGTGGTAGTTCTGCTGGGGTCCAACCATGACCGCTTGTGGGATATTACGGAAGATATTTTGCGCGAGATCGTCAACAATCCGGAGGCTTTCAAATCGACCGAGCAAAAGATCGGTTCGTTCCGCAGCGGCTACGGCACCGTGTTGTTCTATGAAGACATGGACGTCGTCCGTAAATTTCAGGACCAATTCGCAGCCTACAGCGAAAACTTCCCGATTTGGTCGAATCAGACCTCGGGAATGGTGCAGCTGATCGTATGGACGGCGCTGGAGCTTGAAGGTTTCGGCGCTTCGCTTCAGCATTACAACCCGCTGATCGACGAGCGTGTCCGCGGAGAATGGAACCTTCCCGAATCCTGGAAGCTGATCGCCCAAATGCCTTTCGGCAAACCGACGGCGCCAGCGGGAGACAAGGAGTTCCAGCCGATCGCGGAACGCGTGAAGGTAGTTCGCTGATCCATTGCGCTTGTACCAGTAAACAACACCCGGTGTCCTTCATCAGGATGCCGGGTGTTTTTATGTGCCATTGCATACCAGTCGTGCCCGACTGGCGTGAGCACCGCTTTATGTTATAATATTTATTTTAGAAGATGACTTGAGTGTAAGGGTCCTCAGCGAAGGAGGAATGTGAATGAAACGGTGGAAACAATGGACGGGCATAGGCCTCCTGTTCTGTTTATTGCTCTCTGCCTGCACATCAGAGAAGGAAGAACCCGCGTCCGTGCCTGTCCCGAATCCCGAGCCTGCGGAGCTGGGACAAACGCTGACCGTGGTCCCGACAGAATCAGCCAAGTCCGCTGCGGACGATTCGTCCCAATATCAAATACAGACCCGCTTGACGGACTTCCAGCTTCTCAGCGGGACGACGGGCATCGCGTGGGGACTGACGCGAAATGAGCTGCGGATGTACCTCACGGATGACAACGGAAAAACGTGGGTCAACATCTCGCCGGCTTCCAATGTACAATTTCCCGACAATTTAAAATATGGAAGAGACTTGTATTTCAAAGACCGGATGAACGGCTGGCTGGTCCGCAGCGCATCCGGCACGTCGGAGACGATCGTGCTGCATACGTTGGACGGAGGGGGTTCCTGGAAAGTAGCCTCCATCCCGGACAAGAACAAGGTGACCTCGATCTTTTTCGAATCCGATCACGTCGGCTGGATTATGCTAACCGCGGAATCATCGACGGGCAAACAGGATAAAACGCTGTATAAAACCGTAGACGGCGGAGCCAAATGGAAAATGGTGATGCATAATTATATCAGCAGCATGCAGACGTCGACGCAGGGAGCCATTCCACCGCTCGGTTATGCGATGGGCATGACCTTCACCAGCCCGTCTAAAGGCTTTACGATGATTCAGGAGCTGGGGGTGCCGAAGCTGTACCGTACACAGGATGGAGGCAGCGAGTGGAGTGAAGGACCGGCGTTTTTTAACCGGGACAAGCTGGCATCCTGCAGCGGATTTATCCCGTCAAGCCCGGAATTTTTCGATGCGTCCAATACGGAAGGCTGGATTCCGGTCGGCTGCCAGGTCGGAGATTCGGCTAAATACAATGGCTTTTTCACGACGAACCAAGGCCAGACCTGGACGTTCGCCCCTTTTAACCTGGGTTGGAATAAGGGGGTAAACCAGTCGCTTCGCCCTTCATTTATTAATTCTACGCAAGGCTGGGCCCTGGTCGGAAATCTAATGTATCATACCGAAGACCAAGGGAAGACGTGGTTGCCTCTGCCTGCTAGCCGCGTGCTGACCGGTATATTGAAGGAATATCCCGAGGTCGGTAAGCTTCAGTTCAGCTCGCAGCGAGTCGGCTGGATGCTCGTTGAGAAGAATGACGAAATGCGATCACTGCTCCTTCAGACGATTGATGGGGGAATTACATGGAAAGTGCTCTGATCCCGTAAGTTTGGCATCAAGTTCTTCAAATGGACGCATATACTGTTAATGACCATGCTATGCGTGTCACTGTGAAGCTTGAAGCTGGTGGATGGAAGGGGGAAGAGCATGGGAGATACGTCTTTCTGGATGTTCGATTTCTTCGGAAAGGTCATGCCGATCTTTTTTGTCGTTGTTATCGGAATTATTCTACTGTCTGCTGGAAAAGGAATTCTGCAGTGGGGGCGCAACAACAAGCAGCCCGTGCTCACCGTGGATTCCCGGATTGTCAGCAAACGCAGTCAGGTCAGCCATCATCAACATCAAGATACCAATGACCATCTATCCAGCTATACGAAAACGACCTATTACCTTACTTTCGAAGTGGAGAGCGGCGACCGGATGGAGTTTACGGTCAGCGGCGAACAGTACGGTTTATGCGCCGAGGGCGACGCCGGCCGTCTTACCTTCCAGGGAACGAGATACCTGGGATTTCAGCGCTACATGCGCGTATCCGGAGAAGAAGGCACCCCGGGCGCTTTCCGGAGGATGAACCCCTAGTTTCGGAACACGAATCCAAAGAATGGAATTCATGCGTCTTCGGCAGATCGCTCTGCCAGAGGCGCTTTTTTTTCTGGCTTGCACGGGCTGCGTGCAGCACGGACGTTTCTTGATTCCCCGGCTGCGTTAAGGTTAAATAGAGACATCGAGATTAGATCTAAAGGAGGAATGGTCATGTCATTCGAAGGAAAAGTCGTCGTGGTGACCGGGGCGGCGCAGGGAATCGGAGAAGGGGTCGCCCGGGCTTTTGCCCGGCATGGAGCGCTGGTCGTCCTGGGCGATCATCATGAGGAGAAAGGCGCGGCAGCTGCGGCCTCCATCCGCCAGGACGGGGGACAAGCCGTGTTCTGCCCGTGCGACGTGCGAAGCGAAGCGGATATCAAAGGACTGATGCAGACGGCGGTGGACGAATACGGGCGGCTCGACGTCGTGATTAACAATGCCGGCGTGTCCCGCTGGAAGTCACCATACGATCTGACGGTGGAGGAATGGGATGACGTGCTGAACACCAATGCACGCAGCTGTTTCCTGGCGACCAGGGAAGCGGCCCGGATCATGAAGGAGAGGGGGATTCCCGGTTCCGTCGTGAACTTGGCGTCGACCCGTTCACTCATGTCGGAGCCGAATTCCGAGGCGTATGCCGCCTCCAAAGGGGCGATTGTGGCCTTGACGCATGCGATGGCCGTCTCACTTGGGCCGGACGGGATCCGTGTCAATTGCATCAGCCCGGGATGGATCGAAACGGGTGACTACTCCGCCCTGCGGGAGGAGGACCACAGTCAGCATCCGGCGGGACGCGTAGGTAAACCGGATGATATCGCCCGGGCTTGTCTATATTTGGCGGATCCGGACAATTCATTTGTAACCGGGACCCACCTCGTAGTCGATGGGGGCATGACCCGCAAAATGATATATGAACCGTAACTTTTCGACTAATCAAAAGGTACTAATCCTTTCCAGATTTTCTCTATAGCCAAGTAAAAGGAATAAATTACCTGCGGGATTTAGTTCCTTCTATGCAGTCGAGAAACCTGCTGCAGGAGGTGAGCCCAGCCTAATAAGGACTTGGGCTCATCTCTTTTTTTGACATCAATGCTATAATTACTCCGTTCTATTAGAGATCTATAGGAATGGAGGGAAATTATGATTGTCAAAAGTTCTCGAATTCTGCTGACCGCGCTGATGTGCCTTTCGGCTTGGCTGCTGATGGGGTTTTCGTCCCCATCCGAACCGGTCAAAGCCACTTGGGTATGGCAGACGGAGCTGATCGAGGATGGCGGGAAGGACCTGCTTGACTTTGCCCAAAACCAAGGAATCAACTTGATTTACTTACAGATTAATCGAGACATGCCGGCAAGCCGATATGAAGCTTTCATACAAAATGCTCATGCTGACAACATTGCCGTACATGCGCTCGGGGGAGACCCGGGTTGGGCACAGACCAAGCACCGTGACCGGCTTGTGGGCCTGGTGGATTGGGTAAACGATTATAACAACGCTGAAGCGTCTGACGCCCAGTTCGACGGCATCCATCTGGACATCGAACCTTATGTTCTTCCGGAATGGGGCACCGACCCGGAAGGGGTCATCGGGACCTGGATCAATAATATACAAGCATTCCTGGATGCGGCCCACGCTTCAAGCTCCAAGCTGGACCTCGGGATCGATCTCCCGTTCTGGTTTGACGGGTATACCGTCCCGGACCAGGGCGACGAGAAGCTGACCGAATGGTTTATGAAGTCGTTTGACCATGTGACCGTTCTGGCTTACCGCAATACGGTGGAATCGGAACACGGCATCGTGGAACTGGCCAGCGACGAGATGGAATCCGCCCAGCGGCTCGGCACCAAGGTCCTCGTGGCCGTCAATACGAAGCAAATGCCCGGTGAGGAACATACGTCCTTCTACGGTAGCGGCAAAAGCGAAATGGACCAATCGCTGAAATCGCTGTCCGGCGCGCTGGAATCCTATACTTCGTATGGTGGCATCGCGATTCACGACTTCCGCAACTGGGAGAACATGCCGGACGGTGAAGAACCGGGAGGCACTAATCCTGAGCCCGCACCAGAACCGGATCCCGCACCTAGTCCAGATCCGGAACCTGAAACACCGTCGGACGGCCAGGTGCCTGACCCCGATCCGGTTGACAGGGATAAGCAGGTGCGCGGCACCTACATATGGGAAGCCAATCAGGTCATGGAACACGGCCAGGAAATTATCGAATTTGCCAAGGAGAAGAAGCTGAACTGGCTGTTTGTCCGCCTGGATCTTCAGCAGCCGGTCGAGGCGTATCGTTCGTTTGTGAAGGAAGCCTCGGCGGCTGGCATTGAAGTACACGCCATGGGCGGTCACCCGATTTGGGCACTGACGGAGAACCGGCCTAAGATGATGAAACTGGTGAATTATGTGAAGAAATATAACCAGGAAGTGGCTGGGGACGAGCGTTTCCATGGCATTCATCTGGATATCGAGCCGTACGTGCTGCCGGAATGGAGAAAGGATCCGGACCATGTCCTGGAGGAGTGGACAGGCAATTTGACCGCTTTTGTCCAGGAAATCAAAAAGGATTCGAATCTGCAGGCCAGCATGGATTTAGCCGTTTGGCTGGACAAATACAAGGTTCCCGGTACGGAGGAATCCATCAGCAAGTGGATGATCGACAAGATGGACTTTGTATCTCTGATGGCATTCCGCGATACCGCGGGTGGTTCGAACGGAATCGCAGCCGTTTCCAAGGAAGAGATCGCCTTTGCCAATGAGCTTGGCAAGCCGATTCTCATCTCTGTCGAAATGAAGGACAGCGGGGAAGGGAACCATATTAATTTTGCCGAAGAAGGATCCGCCTATATGGAGGAAGAACTCGCCAAGCTGCCTGGGCTGCTGGCCGACTCGCCGTCCTATACCGGAAACGTCGTTCACGCTTACGACTACTGGAGAACCGCGAAACCTTAACCCGTTTTCCCTGGGCATTCACACAGATCTGCCGCCATGCATAACATAGGATGTAAACATTTTCGGACGACAAAGGAGTGTTGACCCGTATGGCGGTTCAAGTGAAGCATTATTTTGCGAGGGGAAATACGGCGGACGGTTTATATACGCTGTTTGATTCGGTACTGAGCGGCTTGGATACGGTCTTCGTACTGCAGGGCCGGGCAGGGACGGCGGTCTCGGCATTTCTCTCGGAGCTTGCGGAAGCATGGAGCCAAAAGGGCTGGAGCCTTCACTATATTCATCATCCGTTGAACCGAGACTGGCTGGAAGGCCTGATCCTGAAGGATATCGGCATCGGCGTTGTCGACGGAAACGCCTGGAGCGCCGATCCGGTTCTCGAAGGAACCGAAATCCGCATGATCGATCTGGAGGAAGCGATTTCCGCGGAGCTGCTGAACGAGCATGCCGGCGAAATTGAGGAAGCTGAACGGCAAACGAGCGCGCTTTACAGCAAAGCCTACGATACGTTCCAGAAAACGCTGCGGATCCATGATGAATGGGAAGCCTTCTATATCCAGAATCTGGACCGGGCCGTCATGGACCGGCTTGCCGAGGAGTGGGCAGAAGAACATCTTGTTCCGATCCGGCCAAGACGCGCCCATGCCGTTCACCGCTTCCTTGGCGCGGCTACCTGGGAAGGGGCTGTCGATTACGTTCTGAATTTAACGGATGGCCTGGAGAAGCGCGTCTTCGTCAAAGGCCGTCCGGGTTCCGGCAAGTCGACGCTGTTCAAACGTCTTGCCAAAGCGGCGGAGGAGAGAGGCGTCGACACGGAAATCTATCATTGCGGCTTTGATCCGAACAGCCTGGACATGATTATTTTTCCGCAGCAGAGCCTGGCGATCTTTGACAGCACGGCGCCCCATGAGCACTTTCCGAGCCGTGAAGGCGACGAAATCCTCGATGTTTACGAACTGGCGATTACGGCGGGAACCGACGAACGGTTTGAGGATCAGATCGCCGAAATTCGCGGCCGCTACTCCCGCTCGATGAAGGAAGCGATCGCCCTGCTGGCCACCGTCAGAGAAGTTCAGGAGCCTGTTCTGCGAATTTATGACCAGGCGGTCGACCGGGAGGCCATCCGCCGTTTGGCCGGGGAAATCTCGGCCGAAGTGGATGCCTTAACGAACTCGTCGGTCGTTGGCGATTAATCACGGATCCGCGTATTCGGATCATATGAAAGCCCTGTTTCCAAATCATTGGAAACGGGGCTTTTGGGTATACGGCTATCCCACAGCGACTTTACTTGACTTGCCAAAGCCTGCTGTCTATGATGATGCAAGCTCTGAAATCCATAAGAAGAGGGAGGAAATGAACCGAATGGACAAGCGCTCCTTTGTTTATGTCACCTATATCGCTGCGGCTCCCGAGAACCTTTGGCAAGCGTTGACGGATGGCGATCTGACCGAGAAATACTTTTTCGGAACACGGGTGGAATCCGAGTGGACGGTCGGCTCAGCCGTGAACTATCTACGGGGCGGCGAGGTGACCGATTATGGCGAGGTGCTGACCTGCGATGCGCCCAGACAGCTGTCTTTTACTTGGACCTATAAGGGGGACAACTCGCCCCGGAACAGTCCTGGCGTCGTCAACTTTGAGCTGCAGCCCATGGGTTCGGTCGTGAAGCTGATCCTCCGGCATGAGAATTTGCTGGACAGCGACTTTGTTGATGAAGAACGAACCTTTGAAGGGTACAACAACGGCTGGCCGGCGATTCTCAGCAATCTCAAAACCTTTTTGGAAACAGGTCAGACACTGCCGCCGATCACCCTTTAACGGGGTCGCAGACCATGTTTTTCTTGTCAAAGGCAAAACGAAAGCCGGAGTTCTCGAATGAGGACTTCCGGCTTTTCCTGTTTGTTGCTGCTATAAGAACTGTCTTCGCCCCTATGAGAGGGGTCATGCTAAGGATTCACGCTAATGGTGGGTCTTAATGGCCCACCGTTTTGTTATATTCCTCGATCTTGCTCGTAATTTCCTTGGCGGCATCATCCAAGGCCTGCTTGGACGTTTTCTTGTTGTTAAGCACTTCCTCGATCGCTGTTTCCGTCAGCTGGCGCGCTTCGGGGAACACGCCCATCACCGCGCCCTGGGTAGCGAGGCTTGGCTCGGTTTGATGCAGCTGGTCTACGGCCGTCTGGAACTGCGGATACTGCTTCATGTTGTCTTTCACGTTCTGTTCGTCATAAGCTTTGGTCGTAATCGGGAAGTAGCCGGTATTGATATGCCATTCCGCTTGAGATTTCGGCTCGGCCAGAAATTTGATGAACTCCCAGGCCGCTTTTTGTTCGGCTTCCGGCCGATTGTTCAGGATCCAGTTGCTAGCCCCGCCGACAATGACTCCGCCTTTCGTAGCGGCATCCGGCTTCGGCAGGAAGGCGGTACCGACTTCGAACTTATCCCCGGCAGCCTTGACGATGCTGCGCAGCGAAGCCGTGGAGTCGAGCGTCATGGCGATTTGTCCGGCGGCAAAGGCCTTGGACGTATCATCCGTCTTGCGACCGAGGTTCAAGAGCGACTTGTCGTCCACCATTTGCTTCCACCAATCGAGCGTCTTGACAGCCGGGTCGCTGTTCAGCTGCGAAGCGGTGGCCATGCTCGTTCTGCCGTTGCCGTTGTTCAGGAGCTCTGCGCCCTGATTGGCCAGCAGCTGCTCCATAAACCAGCCGTAGATCGCGAAAGAGCCGCCGGCTTGTCCCTGCTTGGTCAGCTTCTTCGCCGCGTCTGCCACTTCGGCGAACGTGGCCGGCGGCTTCTCTGGATCCAGTCCGGCTGCTTTGAACGCGTCCTTGTTGTAGTACAGTATTGGGTTGGACGTGTTAAACGGCATGGAGTACAGCTTGTCGTCAAATTTGTAATAGTTCAGAATGTTCGGTTCGAGGCTGGAGATGTCGTATTGGTCCGCATCAATGAACTGCTGCACGGGTGTAATCGCCTTGGTGTCGATCATGAAGCGGCTTCCGATCTCGTACACCTGAATCAAGGTAGGACCGCTGTCCGAGCCGAGCGAAGCTTTGAGCTTGTTCATGCTCTCGTCGTACGTCCCCTGGTACTCCGCCTGAACGACGATATCTTTATGAGACGCGTTAAATTCATCCACCAGCTGCTGCGCCGCTTTTCCCACATCCCCGCTCATGGAATGCCACCAGACCACTTTTACCGGACTGCTGCCGCCGGAATCGGAAGCCGCGGCATTGGCCGTATCCTCCCCGGTAACTTGGCCGCCGCTGGATGTTCCGCATGCTGCCGTAATCAGCATCATGCAGGATAGAAGCATCATGGCGAGTGATTTCTTGCCGAATGGTTTCATCTTCAACAATCTCTCCCTTTTTGAAATCGTTAATTTATATCGGAAATTACAAGCCGGCCGGAACTCCAGCCGCCTTATAACAACGACCCGGTTAGTGTAATGGACTGAATATGCGTGGATAGACGTTTGTCTACTGTCATTAACCTTTAAGCGCACCTGCCGTAATTCCCCGTACCAACGGCTTCAGACCGATGATCAGGAGCAGGAGGGAGGGCAGCAGAAGCACGACGATGCCGGCCATGACGACGTTCCAGGCAGTGACCTCCTCAAACTGCAGCATGCCAATGCCGATCTGTACGGTCCGCATGCTTTCCTTGTTCGTAATGAGCAGGGGCCACAAATAATTGCTCCAATTCGTCAAAAAGGAATAGACGGCAAGGGTTGCCAGGGCCGGCGCCGACAAAGGCAGCACCAATCGGGAAAAGATACGGAGATGGCCGCAGCCGTCGATTTTCGCCGCCTCGAACAGTTCTTTAGGCAGCTGCAAAAAGTACTGTCTGAGCAGAAACGTGCCGAACGCCGATGCGATAAATGGGACGATCAAGCCTTGATACGTATCGACCCAATGCCAGCTGCGGACCGTCAAATAATTGGGAATCATCGTGACTTCCCACGGAATCATCATCGTCGACAGAAACAGGGAGAACAGCAGCGCCTTGCCGGGAAAGCGCAAGAATGCGAAAGCATACGCCGCCAGGCTGGCCGTAATCAGCTGGCCGAGCATGATGGCCGTGGCAACGACGAAGCTGTTGCCGATGAACCGGGCCACCGGAATGGTCTGGAACACCTGAACGAAGTTGGCGAAGTGCAGTCCCGAAGGAAGCAGCCTGGGCGGGTACGCCGCCGATTCAGCGCTGCTCATGAAGGCCGACGACAGCGTGTACAGCAGAGGAAACAAGATTGCCAGAGACGCCAGGATCAACAGAAGGTAGAGCACCGGCTGCTGGATTCTGCTAAGGGTCATTGGTAATGCACCTTCTTTTCACCGAATTTAAACTGCAGGATCGTCAGCGCTGTGATCAAGACAAACAGGATCAGCGCCTGCGCACTGCCGCTGCCGAAGCGGTAGTTGATGAACGCATCCTGATAAATGTTGTACACGAGCACATCGGTGCTGTTCATCGGGCCGCCTTTGGTCAAAATGTTGATCTGAGCAAAGGATTGGAACGCGCTGATGATCGACACGACCCCGACGAAGAAAAGGGATGGAGAGATCAGCGGCAGCGAGATCCGGAAGAACGTCCGTAACGATCCGGAGCCGTCGATCTTGGCGCTTTCGTACAGGTCGTCCGGAACGCCCTGCAGGCCGCTCAGCAGCACAATGTAGTTGAAGCCAAGGTTCAGCCAGACGGTCATGATCGCGATCGAAGGCAAGGCCCACTTGGGGTCGGTCAGCCATTGGATCGCCGGAATGCCGAGAAAGCTAAGCCCGTAATTCAGAATGCTGAGGGTCGGGTGGTACAGAATCATCCAGATGACAGAGCCTGTTCCAACCGAGACGGCCATCGGCAATGAAAAGATAAAACGGAAGATCTTCATGCCTCTAAGCTTCTGATGGGACAAGGCGGCAAGCAGCAGGGCGGCCGCGGCGCCGGTCGGCACAGTTAACAGGATGTATTTTACGGTTACCCACAGGCTGTTATAGAACTGGTCCGAGCTCAGCACGGCCGTGAAATTGTCGACTCCGACGAATTCGGCAATCCGGCCCTGCGGATCCGTCAAAAACAAGCTCAGGTAGACGGATTTACCCAGGGGGTAAAACAGGAAGATGCCGAAAACGATAAGGGAAGGAGCCAGGAAGCAATAAGCCAGCAGGCGTTCCTTCCAGCGGGAAACGCGCAGGGAATTCAACGGGATGGCCCCGGCATGGGAGCGGGATCGGGGAGGATTTGGTAACGTCATGTCTTTTTCCATCAGCCTGGTTCGACCTCACTTTATAAGGATGTGGACTTTCCTTACCCAGTATAGTGAGGCGTTGTTAACGGGAAATCAGACGAATGTAAAGCTTTTCCGATAAACGGACAACTTTGTCAAATGCTTGTAAATCAGCTGCAGGAAAGGACAAGAATCGCAATTTTTCTGGTCACCAACTGGGCGGATGCACATACACTGTAGAGGAAAACATCGAAGCAAGGAGGATGGACCTTTGGCTGTCATCAAAACCAATTCGGAGCAAACCAGGCTGCTGGCACGGCTTATGAGAGCGGAAGCGGAATCCGAAGGAGACCTGGGCATGTTGATGGTCGGCAACGTCGGGGTGAACCGGGTGCTCGGCAATTGCCTGGATTTCAACAATATCCGCAGTATTCAGGATATGGTGTTTCAAAGTCCCGGCGGGTTTGAGGCCACGCAAAAAGGGTACTTCTATCAAAGAGCAAGAGACGCCGACATCAGGCTCGCAAGGCGGTCAATTAATGGCGAAAGAACCTGGCCGGCATCCAATGCGCTGTGGTTTTTCCGACCGACGGGGGGATGCCCGCCGACCTGGTACAATCAGCAGAACACCGGACGTTTTAAATCCCACTGCTTCTTCAGCCCAACCGCCGCGGATTGCCCACGAGTCTATGGATAGACCTTCAAGCAGCACATGGGACATGGTTTTCCAATTTGCCATATATAAAGGAGGATGCAAAACACAATGATACAGCAACCGTTCCGACCTGTTACGTATTCTGGAGGAGGTTATCCCGGCGTCTCCGGCATGGGTCCGATGGGCCAGCACGGAATGATGGGCCCGATGGGCCAGCAGGGGATGATGGGCCAGCAGGGGATGATGGGGCAACAGGGGATGATGGGACAGCACGGAACTACGGGAACCGTGCCGCCGCCTTTAACCAGCGGCAGCCCGATAACCCAAACCGGAGCCGTGATCCAGGCGCCGCCTTCCCAGCAATTTGAGCAATCGTACGTTGAGAACATACTTCGCCTGAATTTGGGCAAAACGGGCACCTTTTACATGACATACGAAAACAACTCGCAGTGGAATGCAAAAATATTCACCGGCGTCATTGAGGCCGCAGGCCGTGACCACATCATCATCAGCGAACGTTCGACAGGCAAAAGAATTATTTTGCTGACGATCAACCTGGACTACATCACGTTCGACGAGCCGCTGATCTATCAATATCCAGGTGTTATCGGCAACCCGCCGACAACCCGTTAAACTGCATTTCGCCCATAAATCCCATAACAAATGACGAAAAAGCCGTCCCTGGTGTCTGAATTGACAAGGGACGGCTCTTTTAGCCTGGCAACCGCTCGATTGCTTGGAATATCAGGCCGTCCCTGAATGATGCAGTCATACCTTGCCGTTTGACTGTGTAGTGTATAATTATATAATTAAGTATAGTGTAAATATTGAGCTATAGTTTTCGTTTATTTGAAGGGAGATGAATCCATTGGGAAGTTGACGGCCTATTCGCAGCAGAGGATAACGGTGGTTCACCATTTTAAATTACGAAGGAGGTGTACCTATTTGCCGGTCAAGGATGACGGTGAATAGGAAGCAGATTGGGAGACCCCTTACCGAGTTTGATATGGGTTTTTATACTCGTATTATTAAACGGTTTTTTTGTATCGGTTGAATTTGCCATGGTCAAGGTCCGGAGCAGCCGGGTAGAGACTTTGGTGGAAGAAGGACGAAAAGGCGCGGTGTATGCCCGCAAGATCGTCAACAATTTGGACGCTTATTTGTCCGCTTGCCAGCTGGGCATTACGCTCGCTTCGCTGGGGCTTGGATGGCTCGGCGAACCGGCGGTCGCGACGCTGCTCAGGCCTTTGCTTCATTCGCTTGGGTTTGGAGAAGCAGCCGTACACGGCATTGCGGTCGTCATTGCATTCCTGCTCATTACGATTCTCCATATCGTGCTTGGAGAACTGGCGCCGAAGACGATGGCCATCCGCAAGGCGGAATCGGTCGTGCTGATGTCGTCGGCCATCATGATATATTTCAACAAATTGATGTACCCGTTCATTTGGGTATTAAACGGATTGGCAGGCAGCCTGCTGCGGGTGTTCCGTGTCGCCCCGGCTTCCGAGTCGGACTCGGCGCATACGGAGGAAGAAATCCGCATTTTGATGAAAGAAAGCAACAAAAACGGACTCATTGACAATACGGAAATGGCACTCGTTGACAACATATTCGAATTTGCGGAAACGACCGGACGGGAAATCATGATTCCCCGGACGGAGATGATCTGTCTGAATACACAGCTGTCCCGGGAGGAGAATCTCGAGATCGCTTATGAAGGCATGCGGACCCGGTACCCTGTCTGTGACGGGGATAAGGACCATATCATCGGCTTCCTGCACATTAAAGACTTATTACATTCCACAACGCTTGAATACAATACTTTGATACGTCCGATCCTGACTGTGCCCGAATCCATCCAGATCAGCGCATTGCTGAAACTGATGCAGCGGGGCAGAACCCAGATCGCCATCCTGATCGACGAATATGGAGGCACATCCGGGCTGGTTACCCTGGAAGACATTATGGAAGAGATCGTCGGAGAAATTCAGGACGAATTCGACGAGGAGCGTCCGGGAATCGAGAAAATCCGCGACGACGAATATTCGATTGACGGATTGATGCTGATTGAAGAAATTAACGAACGCTTTGGTCTGGAGCTGGATACAACCGATTACGATACGATCGGCGGCTGGCTGTACTCACGCATCGAGGCGATTCCTCCGCAGCGAGGACTGTCGGCAGAACTGGACGGCCACATTTTCATAGTGGAAGAAACGGATAATAAGCGCATTTCAAGGATTAAGCTCCTGAAGCCGGAGGTCATGGCAGAGGAAGCGGGCGCGTAGAGTTATAACATATAGGGGAAGTTCACGGGAGCAGTCCGCGGATTGGCGGGTGCTTTCTGAAGGGCACAGTGCTGCAGCGCTGTGCTCTTTATATTCACGGGTTAGACCTTCAATTTTTCTTAGTAAATCGATAAGGAATCCTTATATTGCGTTTCATTATGAGCTGAAAAGGCAGCAATTCGATCGAATGCCGTTTTGACTCTCGCACGGTGATTCGTTAAAGGAGTGGAACATCAGGAAGCATTCACGTTATAATGATTACTAATTTGAGAGGGGGAACCGAGGATTGGATTACCGCATTGACATCAAATTCGAGCCCGTACATGAATTTATGAACAGCCTTCATACCTATATTTGCCGGGCGTCCTACAAAAAGATCGATCTGTCCCCTTCGTGGGCAACGGCCACCAAGAAACAGCTCAAGCCGGAATTTGCCGCCATGCTGGACGAGATGCTCGTGAATGGCGACTGGTGGAGCTTTGCTTACCTGCTGGGCCTCCTCGTTCCGGAGGGCAGGGGAGTCGAGGGATTCCTGGACTGGCTGGAGAAGCTGACGATTCAGGACGTGGTCCAGCTGTTCACTGCGAACGGCAATGAGTTTCCGGACGAAGATTTGGAAGTTTTTCTAGCCCGGACGAGATTGATGTTTGAGCAATGGTACGAGCAGTACTTCCGGAACGTGGATCCGGCCATTCTGCAGGCGCTTGACCGGGAGAAAGAGGAGCGGCTGCAGCAGCTGGCGGACGCGGACCGGGCGGATTTTGTCGACGAGACGACCAACGGCATGCTGTTCAAACCGGTAGACAGCGCGGACGAGCTGGTGCTCATTCCGCAGTATCATTTTCAACCGGTCAACATGGTGACCCATTATGGCCGAAAAATTTACTGCCATTATAATTCCCGCATTTATTTGGGAGACGATGATTATATTCCGACCCATGACCTGCGGATGATCCGCAGCCTCGGCGAAAAAAGCCGGCTTAAAATTTTGCGCTTCCTGCATGGAGGACCGCGGACGTTCACAGAAATCGTCAGTCATGTCCAGCTGTCCAAGGGCATCACGCATGACCACATCTCGAAGCTGCGCACCGCAGGGTTGATCTACGCCCATTTTGAAGGGGAGAACCTGACCGAATACAGCCTGAGAAAACGGGCCATCCATCAGATGCAGGATCGGCTGCTCGGGTACATAGAAGAAGGCTGAAACTTTGCTATCAATTGGAACTGCAGAGCAGTAGGGACCTAATACCCGACTGGAAGCTTAGGCAGCAGATCCCAGAGAGCGATGCGAGCAGATATAATGATTAAAAATAGCCTGGCCGTAAATGATACGGAACCAGGCTATTTGTACGCTAACCATTTACGGCCGGCTGAGCATATGTTCTTCGGACTCGATTGCGGCTTTGAGCTCGTCCAGCAGCTGAAGCCACGTACGGACATGCCACTGCCTTGCAGCCATGCCTTGCGGCGTATTTTTCCATCCGATATGCATCACGCTGAGGCGGGTAAGGTCTTCCATCTGTTTGAAATTCACCTGCACCATCGTTAAATCCCCGTCCAGATTCATCGTCTCCGCAAAAACTTCAGGTCCTTTCCACTCAAACTGGAGTACCCGCGGCTTCTCATATTTGAGCAATTTGCATCCGGTCGGCGTTTGATCATTCGGGTTAGGGTACAGTTCGTACCGGCCGCCTTCCCATGGTTCAATCCGTGCTGCAGGAGCCAGCCACGCCTTGACGCGGTCTTCTTCCGTCCAAGCCCTCCATACCAGATCCAGCTCTTTCTCAATGAATATTTCATGTTTAATGGTCACTGTAATGAAGTCTCCTTTGGCCAGTCGTCAATGAATCTATGATTTACCCTATCCTAGCATATTTTGGCGGTCGAAGTCATGCCGAACCAGGAACAAAAAGGGGCCGTTGCCTTCCGCTGAAACGGGCTGCTGGCCTTACAGAAAACGCATATGACAAACTTTCAGAAAAAAACTTTTAGTTCTCTATTTACAGAACTCGAATTGGTTTCTATAATAACGATATCATCTACAAATATAAATCATACTTAATTCATCGGAATGGTGAGCAAAAACGGGAGGTTATGATGATGAAAAAAGGAGTGTACTTGCTAACTTCGCTGTTGATCGTTGGATCACTGCTGGTTACGGCATGCTCGAACAATAGTGATAACGGGGGTTCATCCAGCGGAACGGCTCAAACGGAGCAGGGCGCGAAAGACACAACGGCCTCGTCCGATGCCGGAGGAACATCTGCACTGACCGAGCCTTATACGGCAGCCGACTTGTCCAAACTGCCCGATGTGGCCAAGCAGCGTACAGACACGATTATCGTGGCGCTGACCGATCCGAGCGGCGCGTTCACGCCTTATTTTACCCAGAGCGGATATGATGGCAACGTAAACTCTCTATTGTTCGGTTCGCTGGTGACGGTGGACGATCAGGGTTTGCCGGTCCCGGACCTGGCGGAGAAATGGGACATTTCCGAAGACCAGAAGACAATAACATATCATCTTCGGAAGGATCTGAAATTCAGCGACGGTTCACCAATGACGGCTGACGATGTGGCCTTTACGTGGACGATCCTGTTCGATCCGTCCTATGACGGCGACTCGATCATTCCGAGCACGATCGCGATCCAGGGAGCGCAGGATTACAAAGACGGCAAGGCGAAGAGCATTTCCGGCATCAAGGTCATCGACCCGCAGACGATTTCGGTCACGCTGGATAAACCGAACGCTACGGCGCTCGTTATGCTCGGCTCGAACATTTTGTCCAAGGCATACTACGGCAAGGATTATAAATTCGGCGACCTGAGCTATATCAAAAATCTGCATCAGACACCGGTCGGCAACGGCCCATACAAGCTGGAAAAATTCATTCCGGGCCAGGAAGTCCGTTTTGTCGCCAATGAGAATTACTATAAAGGCAAACCGAAGACCGAGCACTTCATTTATAAAACGTCCGAAGGCGACGCTTGGCAGTACTTGGAGACGGGAGAGATCGACTATACCTCGTTCCCGGCCACAACCGAGAATATCGAGAAGCTGAAATCTCTCGGCTTCACGAACATTTTGCCTTACACGGCCAGCAACTACGGTTACCTGCAGGTCAACCTGGAACACGAAGCGTTGAAGGATAAGAAAGTGCGCCAAGCGATTGCTTACGGCCTTGACCGTCAAAGCATTTACGTGGACGCCAACGAAGGTGCCGGGGCCGTAGCCAACATTCCGGCTCCGCCGATCTCCTGGGCTTACACCGAAGACGGCGTTAACCCGTACAAATTCGATACGGAAAAAGCCAAGCAGCTGCTGGACGAAGCCGGCTGGAAAGTGGGCGCCGGCGGTATCCGTGAGAAAGACGGCAAGAAGCTGACGATCCACTACCTGGGCTCGAAGAGCAAGCAGACGGATATCTTTATTCCGGTGGCTAAAGAGAACTTCCAGGCGATCGGCGTCGACTTCCAGCCGGAAGTGTTCGCCGACTTCAACTCCCTCGTGTCCAAAGTGGAGAGCGGAGATTACGATCTCGTATCCTTCTCGACTCCACTGCTGCAGGATCCGTCGGACGGCGTCATGCAGTTTATTGACGGGGAAATCAAAGCCTACGACAATCCGAAGGTCAAAGAGCTCTATGACAAAGCGCTCGCGACTTCCGACATCGAAGAGCGCAAGGCCATCTACAAAGAGCTGTTCCAGCTGCTGAATGACGAGCTGCCGGTCATCTTCACGAACTACAAGAAGACGGTGTACGGGTACAACGGCCGCATCGAGAACCTGAAGGTCAGCCCGTTCGTCGGACTTGCCAACAGCTTGCCTGACTGGTCGCTGAAGCCGGTACAATAATCAGAAGGACCCACAATGGAGTCCCCCGACCGCGAAGCAGCCGCTTCAGCGGCGGGGGACCATGTAATTAGGAGGCGAATGATGGGCACTTATTTGACGAAGCGTATCATTTACATGATCGTCATCCTGTTTGCGGCATCCTTTTTGATCTTCAGCCTCTACGCGCTGACTCCAGGGGACTTCATCAGCAGCAACATCAAGCTGAGCCCGGAGCGTAAAGCAGAGTTAAGGGAGATTTACGGACTGAGCAAGCCGCTGCTGGAACGGTACGGCATATGGATGAACAACGTATTTCACGGAGATTTCGGTTTCTCGCTGGCGCAGCAGCAGCCGGTGCTGAAGCTGTTCAACCAGTATATTTGGAACTCCTTCCTGTTGGCGGTCATATCCACGTTTTTGACCTGGGTCATCGCCGTGATTATCGGAGTTGTTTCCGCTTATAAGCAGTATTCCTGGTTCGATACGATCGTGATGGTGGCCATTTTTGCCGCCATGTCGATCCCTTCCTTCTTTATCGGCTTGTTCCTGATCAAGATTCTGGCCGTCGATCTGAAATGGCTCCCGCCGGGCGGAATGTTAACGACGGGAAGCAACGCGACCGGCTGGGCTTATATTAAGGAAGTCATTCATCACATGACGCTGCCTGTGATCGTTATGACGCTGCTCGGCGTCGGCTCGCTGACGCGCTATTTCCGCAGCAATATGATCGACGTCATCAAACAGGATTATATCCGCACGGCCCGGGCGAAAGGGTTGAAAGAGGACAAGGTTCTGTTCAGGCACGCTCTGCGCAATGCGCTGCTGCCGGCTATCACCCTGGTTGGCTTTGAACTGCCGGCCCTGTTCGGTGGATCGATTATTATCGAAAAAATCTTTAACTGGCCGGGGATCGGCCAGCTGTATATGCAGTCCTTCAGCCTGCGGGATTATCCGCTGCTCATGGGCTTCACGATGCTGCTGGCGATTCTGACGGTCATCGGCACGCTGCTCTCGGATGTGCTCTATCACATTGCCGATCCGCGCGTGCGGCTGCATTAGGGAGGGGAGACGCAAATGGCTATCCATAGCACACCAGTCACCGATGCCGTTCCGGCAGCAAAAACGACGCCGAAGTCTTCCTCCTTATTCAAACAGTCGATGCGGAGGCTGCTGCGTAACAAGCTGGCGATTTTCGGACTTGCCGTCGTGGTCATCATGTTTATCGCTTGTTTCCTGGGACCCGTATTTTCGCCTTATGCCGATAACAAGATTCATATGAACGTGATGAACAAAGCGCCGAGCATGAAGCACTGGCTCGGAACCGATGCCTTGGGCCGTGACGTGCTTACGCGGGTGCTCCAGGCCGGACGCATTTCCTTGACGGTAGGTCTGGCATCCATGTTTCTATCCGTGTTTATCGGCGCGCTGCTTGGCGCGATCGCCGGTTACTACCGGGGGATCGTGGACCAAATCATTATGCGGATCGCCGACTTGCTCCTGACCATTCCGGGACTGCCGCTGCTGTTTATTTTCGGCGCGCTGCTGTCGGAGTGGAAGGTGCCGACGAATTACCGGATGTATATCGTTATGCTGATGCTCGGTCTCGTCAACTGGCCGGGGCTTGCCCGGATGGTCCGGGGGCAGATGCTCAGCCTTCGCGAGCGTGAATTCATGCAGGCCGCCGTGGTGCTCGGTCTGCGCGACCGCCGCAAGCTGTTCAACCACCTGCTGCCGAATATCGTTCCGCTCCTGATCGTTATTGCGACGCTCAATATCGGTGGATCGATCCTCAGCGAGTCGGTGCTCAGCTTCTTCGGCCTAGGCGTCATGCCGCCGACGCCGACATGGGGGAATATGATCGACGCGGCGAACAATCTGATCGATTTTCAGGAGCATCCATGGCTGTGGATTCCTCCAGGATTCTCTATTTTTATCACGGTAATTGCCATCAATATATTTGGAGACGGACTCCGGGATGTGCTGGATCCCAAACAGAAGAGGTAGGTGAACAGCGTTCTATGAAAGATCTCATTAAAATCGACCATCTGCGCACGCATTTCTTCAGCGACAAAAACGTAGTTAAAGCCGTAAATGACGTCAGTCTGCGCGTCCGGGAAGGCGAAACGGTATGCGTCGTCGGCGAATCGGGCTGCGGTAAAAGCGTAACCGCCATGTCCATCATGGGTCTGATTGAGGAACCGGGAGGCAAAGTGGTCGGCGGAAGTATCGAGTTTGACGGCCGGGACCTGCTGAAGCTCAGCAAAAACGAGCTGCGTACGATCCGCGGGAATGACATCTCCATGATCTTTCAGGAGCCGATGTCTTCGCTGAACCCGGTTCTGAAAATTGGACAGCAGATTATGGAGCCGCTTATTGTACATCAGAAGCTGAGCAAGAAGGAAGCCCGCGCCCGTGCGATCGAGCTGATCGAGCAGGTGGGGATCTCACGGGCGGAGCAAATCGCCGATTCCTATCCGCATGAACTGAGCGGCGGCATGCTGCAGCGGATCATGATCGCGATTGCGATTTCGTGCGGTCCGAAGCTGCTGATCGCCGATGAGCCGACGACGGCACTGGACGTCACCATTCAGGCTCAAATTCTGGATATGCTGCGCGAGTTCAAGAAGAAGTCGAACATGTCCATGATGCTGATTACCCACGATCTGGGCGTCGTGGCCGAAATGGCGGATTACGTCGTTGTTATGTATGCCGGTAAAGTCGTGGAAGAAGGCGAAGTGGTGAAGCTGTTTGAGTCGCCGAAGCATCCGTACACGCAGGGGCTGCTGAAGTCCAAGCCGATCATTAATCAGCGTCAGGATGAGCTCTATTCAATCCCGGGGCAGGTGCCGAATCCGCTGGATCTGACCGATTCATGCTATTTCCACGACCGCTGTGCGCACTGCATGGACATTTGCAGAACCAAGCAGCCGGTGCTTAAGGGAGTCGCGGATCAGCAAAAAGCCGCTTGCTGGCTGTACGAGGAGGCGGTCGTTCATGTCTGATGCATTGCTTGAAATCAGCCATTTGAAAAAATATTTTCCGATCCATAAAGGTCTGCTGAACCGCACCGTCGGTCACGTGAAGGCCGTAGATGATATCAGCATTACGATCCGGCCGGGCGAAACGTTCGGGTTGGTCGGCGAGTCCGGCAGCGGCAAAAGCACGGTTGGCCGCACAGCCATCCGCCTGATCGAGAAGACGTCAGGGGAGGTCAAGTTCAAGGGCATTAATATCTACGACCTCCCTCCCGAGGAGCTGCGCAAGCTCCGGCCGAGCATGCAGCTGATTTTTCAGGATCCGTACAGTTCCCTGAACCCGCGGATCCGCGTCGGAGACGCCATCGGCGAAGCGCTGCTGGATCACGGCTTGGTGCCGAAAGCGGAGATTCGCGACCGGGTATTGGAGGTACTTCAATCCTGCGGATTGTCCTCCTATCATATCGACCGGTTTCCGCATGAGTTTTCGGGCGGGCAGCGGCAGCGGATCGGAATAGCCCGGGCACTGGTGCTCAATCCGGATCTCATTATTGCCGATGAGCCCGTTTCCGCGCTGGATGTATCCATTCAAGCGCAAATCATCAACCTGTTCCGCAAGCTGCAGGAAACCCGCGGACTGGCATACTTGTTCATTTCCCACGACCTGAGTGTCGTGGAGCATTTATGCACGCGGATCGGCGTCATGTACCTGGGCTCCATGGTCGAGACGGCGACCCGGGATGAGCTGTTTAAAAATCCGCTGCATCCCTATACGAAGGCGCTGCTGTCGGCCGTGCCGATACCGATTCCCAAGCTGAAGCGGGAGCGCATCGTGCTTAAGGGCGACATTCCGAGCCCTTCCAATCCGCCTTCGGGCTGCAAGTTCCATACGCGCTGCCCGTTTGCCGTGGCCCGCTGCAAAGAAGAGGTGCCGGAGTTCCGCGATGCAGGCGGCGGTCATTTCGTGGCCTGTCATCTAGTGTAACTGCCCCTTGTTAGGGGAAGGGAAACCCCCGTTTCGATCGAAACGGGGGTTTTTTAGTGCTTTTAATGAAAATGTGAGAAAAAAGCAAAGAAAATGATGAAAAAATGATGAAACCTATGAAAGGAGGGCGCCGTTAATAGTAGTGTAATTCAATATTTCCTAAAGGAAAGGTGAGAGTCATGACGAAGAAATGGATCAACCACAAACTGCTAGCCATTATTGCCGCCACTACCGTACTCAGTATGCTTCTCGCGACCGGGGCGGGTGCCGAACCAGCCGGAGCCGATGATGCGGACATTTCCGCAGCCGCCGTGAAAGAACCGGGAGCTTTGACAACTCCTCCACCGCCTGAACCTTTCATCATGAGCTTTGCGTCCTTCACATACTTGAACAACTGCTACGCCTCGGCCTCCCTCGTGAACAGCAAAACCGTTGCTTTGAAGGCCAGTACTTACGCCAAACAGAGCGTTGACAAGATCGGTGTCGATCTGACCCTGCAGCGCTGGACCGGATCCGCATGGGTCGATATGGAAACGAGACCGTTCTTGAACACTGGAAACAGTTATGTATCCGGGGATTACAACGGTACCGTGGCCACGGGATATTATTACCGCGCCAAAGCCTATCATACCGTATATCAAGGATCTGCTTTCGAACAGACCACCACGTATTCCCAACAAGTGTTGGCCAAATAGGATAACAAATACAAAGTGACCGCCCGCAGGCGGTCACTTTGTGATCAACGTTGAATATGGATATGCCGATAAATCTATTATTAAGGAAGAGTTTCGACCAAGTTGAGAATTTCCTCTTTACTGGCCGTCGCCACGATGTTCAGCTGCACCTTATTATATTTCATGATCAGCGAATTCATGTTGCTTTCGGTGTAATAGGCTTCATAACCGTTTTTGAGCTTGATCTTGACAGGCTCTCCGTTCGTGAAGTAGCCTGTGCTTGAATTCGGGAGAATCCGGCTCACGGTAATAAACAGATTATCGTCTTCCTTTGGCCCAGTATAAAGCATGGTAATCTCGTTATATTTCTTTGTTTCCAGATCCTTTGCTATAACGGTGGATTCCTTGAAATGATAACGCTCGGGAATACGGCCGCTAAAATCCGGAATGGTAAAGCTCAACTCTTTCTGCACTTCGCTGAGCGGGCGCGTTGTTGGTACACCCTGTTCCGAAGAAATGATTTTTCCATCCCCTGGCGGCGGTTCCGGCTCCCCGTCCAGATAATTTGGCGGGGGAGGGGTTTTCGCAATGCCTTCTGCAGACTGCTCGTCTTGGAAGACCACATTCTTAACGCCATCACCCAAGTCGACGATAGAGTCAATCAGTGGAGAAATCGCCTTCGTCACGGCTGTGGAACTGAAAATGACCGCGCCGGCCACAAAAGATGCGGCTACCACGCCGCCAAGCTGCAGGTGCCGTTTACGTCTGTGGGAACGGTTCACTTCGTTAAGCCGGGCCTGAACCTTATTCCATGATGCCTTCTTGCTATCTTCGGACGTCAAGGAAGTTGAAGAGGCTGCCTTCTCGAAGGCGGAATCAAACCATTCTTCAAATTTTTCGCTTTTCATCCTTTACCCCCCACTCCTTAAAGAGCATTTTCTTGATACTTTCGCGTGCCCGGTACAGACGTTGTTTGACGGCATCCTCGGTAACTTCAAGCAGATCGGCGATTTCCCGGTACGACAAGCCCTTTCGCCAGCGATACTCGACCAGAACCCGGTATTCCGGTTTCAGTTCCCTTAAATACTGGACAATCGATTCTTCCATAAACTTCGTTTCTATCGTATTTTCGATCGACACCGTCGGCTGCGCAATCTCTTCTTTATACATAAAGACACCTTCGACATCGACTTGGTTACGGTATTTTTTATTTTTTCGCAAATAATTTATGGTCGTGTTACGTGTAACGACCTTAAGCCAGGCCTTCAGCTTGGCTTCATTCTCAAACACGGGTTTGCTCTTGATAATTTTAATGAAAGCATCCTGGATAATATCTTCCACCACGGAATGGTTTTTCACGATATACATGATCATGCCGTAGGCATAATCATAGTACTCATAATAGATTTCTTCCTGTAAATCCCGGCTGAGATCGTTGTAATCCGTAGACACAAGAAGCCGGATCATGTTCGGCATGGTTTTCCCCTCTTTCCCATTCGCCCGTCTCTCGTCTGTTTTATCTCATCTTTCCCATTTTACATGATATGTCCAGTTTAGCCTATTCCTTCATGTAAAAAGGACAAGGTAGGAACAGCGTGAATCAGGCTGATATAGCCCCTTTTTTTTTCGAAAAAGACGCCAGATCGGACGATTTCAGCATAGGGTGTGCCAAAAACGGCGGTGAACGATTTTACAAATAAGGCTGCGAACAGGTAAGATTCAGCACATATCAACAATGTGCGGAAGGGGCAGGGGCCATGGGGGATTACAGACGCAAATCGCCTGAAGAAATTCTCGAAGAAATCCATAGACTGCGGCGGGGGCGGCTCAAAATCATCATCGGGGCGGTCACCGGTTCCGGGAAAACCTATCACATGCTCCGTGAGGGTCAGACCCTGAAATCCCAGGGGATTGACGTCGTCATATGCGCGGTATCCACGCTGCAGCGTGCGGAAACGAAGAAGCAGCTCGCAGACCTGGAAAGGGTGCCGAGCATCCACTGGCATGAAGGAGAGACGGAATACAAGGATTTGAATCTGCCGGGCATTGTAAGCCGAAACCCCGAAGTTGTTCTTGTAGATGGATTGGCTCACCGAAACCGCAAGCACGCCGAGCATCGAACCCGGCTGGAAGATATCCAGTTTCTGCTGAATAACGGCATCAGCGTCATCACGACCGTTAATGTGTATGAAATTGAAGGCATTCATGAACTTGCCCGCAAATGGACCGGGGTAGAGGTCAGGGAAACCGTTCCGCTAACGACTCTGGGTATGGCCGACGAGGTTCGGCTGATCGACGTTTCTCCGGAAACGCTCATCTCCCGGTTAAACGAAGGCCATCTGCGGAGCCGCCGGGACGGGGCGTCCTTTACCCGCAAGGATTTGGCCCTCCTTCGGGAGCTTGCGCTGCGCTTGATGGCCGAAGATGTGAACCAATCGCTGGAGAAGTTCCGCGAGCATGAGGGGATCAGCGGTCCATCCGGTGCTTCGGAGCGTATCCTGGTGGCTGCGCAATACCATTGGAACGGCTCCATTTATGTACGGCGCGGGCAGCAAATTGCGAAGCGTCTGAACGGCGAACTGCTTGTCGTTGTTTTTACGCGGCCCAAGCCGTCACTGTCGCGCGAGGAAGAAGCATTTAAGCGTTCCTTGCACAAAATGGCGGACAAAACGGATGCCAAGCTGGAAGAGCTGCCATTGTCGTCTCCAAGACGGTTTGCCAAGTCGCTGATCCGGTATGCCTTTGATCAAAAGGTGACCCGGATCGTGCTGGGGCATTCCCGAAAAAGCCGCTGGCAGGAGCTGTGGCAGGGCTCGGTGACGAACGGGATTTTGAAGCATGCGCATGGCATTGATGTATTCTGGGTGGCCGACCGTACGGCGCAAGGGGAACCGCGGATTCTGCCTGCCCGACTTAAACTGAACAAGAAGGTCGAAGGCTATCACCGCCTCAGCGGAGAGGAATTGAATGAGAAGGTGAGGCGAATCCAGCGCGGCCGGTTTAAAATTTATATCGGCGCGGCACCCGGCGTGGGCAAAACGTACACCATGCTTCGCGAGGGGAATGACATATTGGCCAAGGGAACGGATGTGGTTATCGGGTGGCTTGAGACGCATGGCCGCGCGGAGACGGCGGCGCAGGTCGGCAGTTTGCCTGTTATCCTACCGAAGGAGGTTTCCTATAAAGGGACTACGCTGCGGGAAATGGATACAGAGGCGCTGCTGGCAAGAAGTCCGGAGCTCGTGCTCGTCGATGAGCTGCCTCACACCAACATGCCAGGCAGCCGTTTTCGCAAACGGTATGAAGATACTTTGCTGCTGCTGGAGAATGGGATTTCGGTAATAACAACCTTGAATGTTCAGCATCTGGAGAGCCTCAACGATGCCGTCGAGCGCATCGCCGGCATCCGGGTCTCCGAGACGGTTCCGGACACGCTGCTGTCGATGGCCGATGAGGTGGAGCTGATTGACGTTACACCGCAATCACTGCAGGAGCGGATGAGGGATGGGAAAATTTATGCAGCGGACAAGGTCGATCAGGCGCTGGGTTCCTTTTTCCGCACAGGGAACCTGATCGCGCTGAGGGAGTTAGCCCTCCGGGAACTGGCCGACGATGTGGACGAGCGGCTGGAGTCCTGGCAGCGGAATATGTCCCTTCGCGGACCATGGAGAAAGGAGGAAGTCATCTTTGTGTGCATCCTCCCCGGAACCTCTGCCGAGCGCCTCATACGGCGCGGATTTCGGATCGCCTACCGGCTCAAGGCAGCGCTTCACGTGACTTGCGTCCGCATGGAAGGCCAGGATTGCGACCTGGGGCGATGGCAGGGGCTGACCGAAAGCCTGCAGGGGCATTTCGGCATTCTTGAAACGGACGGGTGGAAAGGACTGCCGGCCAAAGTGCTGGGACAGGCTGAACAAATCCATGCCACGCAGTTGATCCTAGGACGCCCAGAAGGAGGGGGGGTCAATAGATTTGCCCGCCGGATAATGCTCAAACGAATGATTCATGGGGCCAGCCGGATCGATGTGCTTCTCGTATAATGCCACAAATGGTATATTAGAAGAACATTCCTTTTAATTATGAACAGGAGGAGAACAAGTTGACACAATTTGCGGCATTTGAAGGCGAGTTTCAAGGGGAAAAGGCCGTCTGGCTGAAGCATGGAAAATACGAGGCGGCGGTGCTGCCTGAGATCGGCGCCAATCTGATTTTGTTCCGGGACACGGAGCAAAACTTCAAGTATTTGCGGGAACCGGAAGCCGGTGAAATGGAAGACTTTAAGGCGAATCCGGGTGTTTATGGCATTCCGGTACTGTTTCCGCCCAACCGCTACGACGGCGGCAGATTCGAATGGGAAGGCAAAGTCTACCAGTTTCCGATTAATGAAGAAGCCACGGGCAACCAACTGCATGGATACATTCATACGATCCCATGGACCGTGGATTACATAACCAGCGACGATTATGAAAGCGCAGTCGTCGTGTCCCAGCATGTCGGGGAAGGGCATTTATATAAAAAGTACCTGCCCTTCGATTTCACGATTACGCTGCGGTACTCCCTGAACCGGGAAGGGCTGCGGCAGCAGGTCACGATCACCAATGACGGCAAAGAAAAAATGCCTGTGCTGCTGGCGTTCCATACGGCGGTCAATGCCCCGTTTGTACCGGGAAGCGAAGCCAAGGATTACCGGGTTAAAATTACGGTCGGTGAGCGCCGCGAGCTGGATGACCGGATGCTGCCGACGGGTGCCTTCCAGCCGCTGTCTCCGGAAGAGGAACAGCTCAAAGGGGAAGGCGTGTACCCTTACTTCACCGAAATGGACTTCCATTATACAGCTGTGCCGCAAGACGGACGCAACCGGATGGAACTCACGGATACACGCACCGGGGACGTTCTGATTTATGATGTAGGTACCAGCTATAAGCACTGGATGGTTTGGAACCAGTTCGCCGGCGGCAAATTTTTCTGCCCTGAGCCTCAGATCAATCTCGTCAACGCTCCGAATATTAAGAACATTCCCGCGGAGGAGATGGGATTGTTCGGCTTGAACCCGGGCGAGAAGTGGGAAGAGACAAGCTTTCTGTATGCGCTGACAAGAAGCTAAGCAGCGCGGCCGGGGCTTCCTGCCCCGCGCCTGAAATGAACGACCAAACGCCGTGTCCCTGCTGCAGTGTGGGATACGGCGTTCTCTGGTTTACGCATTTATGATTCTTCGTGCAGAAGCTTATGGCCGCAGCTGCGGCAGAAATGATCCGTAAATGAGGCCGGCTCTCCGCATTTGGTGCAGTAGGCGCTTTTGGGAATCGAGCTTGCGCCGGCTGCCGGATGAACGACCACCGTATGGAACTGCTGGCCGCAGAACGGGCAGTAGGTCGCATCCGCGGGAAGCATTTTGCCGCATCCGCATTCCTTCAGGTTTTGCAGGTGCTGGATTTTCCGCTGGAGCTCTTCCACCTCTTTTTCCAGGGCAAAAATCGCTTCCCGGTATTTCTGAATCTCCCCGCTGGGGATCGTGCTTTCCGGTTTCTCCATGGACTGGTGAACGATACGTCCGATTTCCGTATAATTTTTTTCGATTTCCTTTTCCTTCGCCGCTGCCTGGAACTTCAGGGTCGTGGACTCGACCGTGTTCTGTGCCTTCTTGCCGGCATCCGAAACGCCCTGCTTGATTTTGTTGAAAAAGTTGGACATGACGGGTTTTCTCCTCCTTGCTTCCGTGTTCTGATGAAGCCTCCGCGTCGGTCACAGCGGTTCTTCATATCCTGTCCAGTCGTTTGACTCGCGTTTATGCTATTGTATGGCTCTTCCCAATGCATTATAACTGAGCCGGGGCGGAAGGGAAAGTCCCGCCAGCGCCCTAAACCGCGTCATTCGACAACTTCTGCATCATGTTAAAAAAGAAAATCGGCCAAACATTGGTGACATCCAAGTTGTCACCGATAGGCTGATACAATGATTCTGCAGCGTGAAGAGGTGAAAAACATGAACCGTATGGACCGCCTGATGGCGATACTCATCGCGCTTCAGCAGGGCAATCAGACAGCCGCAGGGCTCGCCGCCAAGCTTGAAGTGTCGCGCAGGACCATTTTGCGGGATATGCAGGCGCTCTCTGAAATGGGCATCCCGCTTGCCGCGGTGAGCGGCCCCCAAGGCGGCTATTATCTGATGGAGGGATATCAGCTGCCGCCACTGCAGCTCAATTCCCGCGAAGCCCTCTGCCTGCTGTTCGCGCTGGAAGGGCTGACCCGTTACGCAGACACGCCGTTCAACTCGGAACGGTGGACCGTGCTGGACAAGATCAAGGCCATCCTGCCCCGGGAAACCGCGGAGACGGTCCATCCAATGCTGGATCGCCTGGAAGTAGAGGTGCCCAAGCGTAAATATACCGTGCCGCACTTGAACGAACTGCTGGATTATGCCTCCCGCAATCAGTGGGTATCGGTGTTCTACCAATCGATGAACCACCGGCGCAGACTGCTGATCCATCCGCTGAGGATTTACGCCGCCAACGGGTTTTGGTACTGCGATGCCTACTCGCAAGCCCATGGGGAGCAGCGGATCTTCCGGATCGACCGGATGTCGGAGCTTCGTCCGGAAGACCCGCCTGAAGCTGGTGTAAGCGATGGCGGCCGTCATCAAGGAAAGTCGGATCCCCAAACGGTTCATATCCGGGCGAAGCTGACCTACCGCGGTATGCTTCAGGTCGAGCGGGACGAGCATGTCGGCGAGAGGATCAGAGCCATCGGAAACGAAGAGTGGCTGGCGGATTTTCATCTGCCGGTGTCGGAGTGGCACTGGGCGGTGCAGCTCTTTTACTCGCTCGGCACGGAGGCGGAGGTGCTTGAGCCCGAGGCTCTTCGCCGGGAGGTTTGCACCAAGGCTGCGCGCCTGCTGGCCGCCTATGAATCAGACCATACATAAGATGTTGGAGGAGATGATCAAGTGCTCAAGGAATATGAAGAAAAACCGTTATCCATCGAATGGTATGAGGACGCTTGTGATTTGATCGCCCGTGTCGGCATCCTGCCGCTGGCCGGCTTAATTCCGGGACATCCGTCTCTGGACGGGGTCACGCCCAAGGAGCATTGGCATACGGGAACCGAACGGGATCCCTGGCTGTGGCGCGCCCGGTTTCCCGGCGACGGGACGGCGGCTTACGGCAAGTTCATCAAAAAGAAGGCGGTGCTGATATCGGCGGATTGGTTTCCGTTGGTTCAGCGGCTGCTTGGTAATGAAGGGGATCCCGATAAGCGTTACCGGGACGGCTTGCTCTCCAAGCCGGCATGGGAGCTGTACCAGCTGATTCGGGACGATGAAGGGATCGAGACACGTGAGCTGCGGGCCCGTGCAGGCATGAAATCGCCGGACCGGAAAAAGGAGTTCGACCAAGCGCTGGCGGAGCTTCAGGGGCAGCTCGCCATCGTCATTTCCGGTGTCAAGGAGAAGCGGAATCTGCTCGGAGAGAAAAACGGCTGGAGCAGCACTTCCTACCAGACGACTGAGGATTGGATGCTTCTGTATGATATCGAGCGATACCGGGGAACGAGGGAGCAGGCGAAGTCTGAACTGAAGTTGAACATGGAAGAAGCATGCACGCCGGAAGCAGCCGCGTTTTTGCAGAAATGGTTTGGCATCCGGTAATCCGAATTAAAGGAGGAGTATGTTGATGGAAGCAAAGGAAGGAAGAGCAGACCGCATGGAAAAAGCCAGAGCGTTCGTGCTTGCCAACGCGCGGCTGCTGGACCGGCGGCGTTATGAAATGAGATTCGATGGAGGAACCGCGGATGCGGTTATTGCTGCGCTTAAGGCCTATCAGAACCCTGACGGCGGGTTCGGGAACGCCCTGGAGCCTGATATGCGTACATCTGCAAGCCAGCCTGTGGCGGTAGAGCAGGCGCTCTGGATCATGGACGAGGCGAACCGGTTTGATGCGGATATCATCGCGGGGATCGCGTCATATCTTAAATCGGTCACCGTCCCGGCCACAGGCGGCTTCCCCCGGGCGCTTCTGTCCGTCAATGACGCCCCGCATGCCCCTTGGTGGATCACGGAGGACGACCAGCAGGCATCGTTGAATCCAACCGGAAATATTCTCGGTTTGCTCTACAAGCAGACGGCCGTGAACGATTTCAAGGAAGAAGAATGGTTCACGCGAAGCGCGGAATTTGCCTGGAGCCGGATTCCCCAGGCCGATCAGACGGATTATCACGACCTGCACCAATGCATCACCTTTTTGCAATACGCTCCCGATCGAAGAAGGGCCTCAGCGATGCAGGAGGAGCTGAATCGCTGGCTCCGGCAGCCGGGCGTCATCGAGCTTGACCCCCGCGCGGAAGGCTATGTCCACAAGGTGCTGGACTGGGCGCCGGTTCCGGCCAGCTACGCCGCGGAGCTGATCTCCCCGGCGGATATCGAGCGCCATCTGGATGACTTGGAAGAACAGCAGGAGGCGGATGGCGGATGGAAGGTGTCTTTCCCGTCCATCAGTCCGGGCAATGGAGCGGAATGGCGGGGGCTGATCTCGGTCAACCGGCTGATCACGCTGCGGGCGTACGACAGGCTGTAGTAATGTCATATGGAAGAACAGCTGAAGAACAGCCAGTGAACTTGCCAAATGTTATGGCTTAACAAGCAAAAGGACAGCATCTCGCTGTCCTTTTATTGCTGATATAGCCTGACTCTGCGTCTGATTGAGATTCATGGATGGAGTCGGGGCCGCTTGTTCCGACAGGGTCGGCCGTATGCGGCATTCCTGGTAGGATTGCCGTATCCCTGTAAAATTTTCTGGCAAGTTATCATATGTAGCATCTAAATGGCCGGCATAACGTTGCCGCCGTTCACCGGAATGTACGCCCCGGTGATAAAGCTTGACAAGTCGGAAGCCAGGAACAGTACCGCATTGGCGATCTCCTGGTCGGTGCCTCGGCGCTTGAGAGGAACGCTGCTCGAATACCCTTCGCTAACCTCGGTGTTATTCTCTCGGTCGCGGTCGCTAATGGTCCACCCGGGAGCGACCTGATTGACCGTGATGTTATGCTCGCCGACCTCCTTCGCGAGCACGCGGTAGACGCCGTCCATGCCGCGCTTGCCGGCAACGTAAGCGGATTGGCCTGGGAAGTTCTGCATGGAGCACTCGGTGTTGATGCCGATCATCCGCCCTTGCTTGCGCTCGATCATGGCCGGGATGAAGGCTTTGGCCAAAAGGACGTTCTGCAGCACGCAGGATTCGAACTGGCCCCGGTAATCCTCGACCGGCTGGTTCAGCACGCTGGTCCATTCATATTGAATGACAGCGTTTGCGACAACGATGTCAATCACCTGCCACTCACCCAGCAGGCGGTCTCTCATCGCTGTCACCGATGCGGCATCGGTGATGTCGGCTTGAATGGCGATGCAGCGCCGGCCCAGCGCCTCGATTTCCTGCTTCAGCTCCAGTGCTTTTTGCTCATTGCCGCGGTAATGGACGGCCACATCGGCCCCGGCACGGGCCAGCGTACGGGCCATGACTCGCCCAAGCTGGCCGGAGGCGCCGGTGACCAGGGCGGTTTTCCCTGTAAGATCTATAGATATCATCAAACTGCTCCTCTCCATGGTAGGTGAATTCGTACAAAATCGTACCACCGGTATCCATGAGCGTCAAATAGAATCTATGGCTTTTTACCAGAACGTGAGGTGGGAAGGGGCATACAGACCACGTTTCACGGAAGGTTTGCTTGCGATTATCGAATGGCACACCTTCGCTGACCATTAATAATTCTACAATCTAAAAAACACCCCGTCGGTCATGGGACCGTCAGGGTGCTGCCAGAAAATTAAGCCCAGTTGCCGTTGACAAACACCGGCTCTTCTTTGCCTTCATGTGTAATTCCGGTAATGTTCATCTCGGGAGAACCCATCATGAAGTCGACGTGTGTAATGCTCTGATTCATGCCATGGGATTCGAGCTCTTCCTGGGACATCGTCTTGCCACCCTGGAGATTGAAGGCGTAAGAGCTGCCGATCGCCAGGTGACAGGAAGCATTCTCATCATACAATGTCGTGTAATACAGAATGTTGCTTTGCGAAATCGGAGACTGGAACGGAACTAGGGCCACCTCGCCAAGGTAGTGGGAGCCTTCGTCCATCTCGATCAGGCGTGCGAGCGTATCTTGGCCTTCTTCCGCTTTGTATTCTACGATACGTCCGTTTTCGAATGTCAGTGTGAAGCGGTCAATGATGTTGCCGCCGTAGCTGAGCGGTTTGGTGCTGCTCACGGTTCCGTTCACGCCGGTTTTAAGCGGGGCGGTAAACACCTCTTCGGTCGGAATGTTGGCGACGAATGTCGTTCCCTGCTCATTGACGCTGCCCGCCTGAGCCCAAATATGACCTTCGGGAAGCTCGATCGTCAGATCCGTGCCCGGTGCCGTAAAATGCAGCTTTTGATACTTCTTGGCGTTCAGCTCATCCGATTTTTTCTGCAGCGTATCGATATGCTCTTCCCAAGCGGCGATCGGATCCTCGCGGTCCGCGCGGCACGCATGGAAGATGGCGTCCCACAGCTTGTCGACCTGCTGATCCTTCGGCGCATCCGGGAAAACCTTCGCAGCCCAATCCGGGGAAGGGAAGGCAACGCCCGTCCAGCTCATTTTATCCGCCTGCTGATACTGGCGGTATTTCGCCATCGCCTGGCCGTAGGTGCGCTGATAATCGGAGATTTTTCCAGGCTCTACTCCTTTGAGCAGGTCCGGACTGGACGAGAGAACGGTCAGGAAAGCAGCTCCGTTCTCAGCCAGCTCGGTCATTTCCCCAGCGTACCAAGTCGGGGCTTCAAGGAAAGATTCCGCGGGTGCCAGATCGTACCGGAGCCGGGTGACCGCCTCGTCGGTATAGTTGACTTTGACGAGCTTGGCACCGATCTCGTACGCCTTGCGGACGATCAGGCGAACGAGCGGGGCGGCGTCGATCGTTGCGTTCACAACCAGCGTTTGTCCGGGCTGCACATTTGCGCCGATTTTGACGGCAAGCTCGGCATAATTGTTTAATTTGTCTTCAAAAGAGAGCATAGGCTCTACCTCCACGTATGTATTCAGTTCTTCCCCATTATAAATTAACCACTGGATAAATAAAACACCTGGCTACAAAAGAGCCCTCCTGTCATCGCTTCAGGAAGGCTCTTGCGGCTCCAATATTTCATCGTATGCAGAACAAGGATTTACAGCATTAATGGACCGATTGGAGTCAGTCCTTAAAATGCCCAGTTTCCGTTTTTAAATACAGGCTCTTCCGCCCCGTCGGCGTTTACACCGAAAATATCCATTTCGCCCGAGCCGATCATAAAGTCAACATGGGTCACGCTTGTGTTCAGACCGCGCTCAGCAAGCTGCTCCTGACTCATGTCCTTGCCGCCTTCAAGACAGAAAGCGTAGGCGCTGCCGATGGCCAGATGGTTGGAGGCGTTTTCGTCAAAAAGCGTATTGAAGTACAAAATGTTCGACTCGGAAATCGGTGATTGATGCGGAACAAGTGCGACCTCGCCCAGGTAGTGCGCGCCTTCGTCCATTTCGACGAGATGCTCCAGCGTTTCCTGTCCCTGTTCGGCGCTGACGCTTACGATCCGGCCATTCTCAAATGTAATGGAGAAGTTGTCGATGATGTTGCCTCCGTAGCTCAGCGGCTTGGTGCTGCGAACCGTGCCGTTTACGCCTGTCTTCAGCGGCGCGGTGAACACTTCCTCGGTCGGCATATTGGCGACGAAGCTGTGTCCCTTCTCGTTGATGCTCTCGCCGGCTGCCCAAATATGCCCTTCAGGAAGCTCGATGGTCAGGTCGGTTCCCGGCGCGATATAGTGGAGCTTTTTATATTTTTTGGCATTCAGGACGTTCGATTTGTCCTCCAGCGTGGCGAGATGCTGTTTCCAGGCGCCGACCGGGTCCTCCTGATCGATGCGCACCGTATGGAAAATAGCTTCCCACAGCTTCTGTACCTGCTCAGCTTCGGGAGCGTCAGGAAACACCTTTGCAGCCCATTCCGGCGAAGGGACGGCCACGATCGACCAGCTGAACTTGTCCGCCTGCTGGTAAGCGCGGTAGGGAGCCATTGCCTGGCCGCGTGTTTTTTGGTTCATGGCGATCCGTTCCTGCTTGATTCCCTTCAGCAAATCCGGATTCTCGGCAATCACGTGCAGCACCGCAGCCCCGTTTTCCACGAGCTCGATCATTTCCCCTGCAAACCATTTCGGTGCAATCGCGAAGACTTCATCGTCGGCCCGTTCATACTGCAGACGGGTAACGATTTCGTCGCTCCAATTGACTTTGACGAGCTTGGCGCCCGCATCATACGCTTTTTCCACGATTAAGCGGACAAATTCCGCCGACTGGATCGATGCGTTGACGACCAGCGTTTGGCCCTTCTGGACGTTGACGCCTACACGTACGGCAAGATCGGCATATTTGTTTAATTGACTGATGAAATCGGTCATGGATTCATCCCTCCAGATACTGGTTATCAACTGACACAAGTAGTATTGTACTAAATTGTTCCGCATAATGAAAACATAAGGTCTGCCGTTTGATGGAAACGGCCGCCTCCATGGTATACTATAGAATCAAATACACCACTTTGAAGGAGCAATGGATTCATGGACTTTACAATTATCGAAGCCGAGATGAAGCTGGACGAGGAACGGCATTACGTGGGGCACACCATTTTTACTTTGGAAGGGCATAAGTCCAAGTACGAGGTTACCTTCTTCAGCAAGAAAGGCAACGATTGGGATTACAGCCTGAACTATGCGGGCGAATCGGGCATAGAAGAGGAAATGCTTCAGGCCGATGCGCGGCTGGAAGAGGACGACGACCTGTTTGATGCGCTGCTCGATGCGGCGATGGATACGATGGAAGGCTCCGAATAAGCGGAAGGCTGGACGGAGCAGTCTATATTTTATGCCATAAGGAAAGGTGAGCCGACGTGAATAATGAAGATGAGCTGGGTTTGTCTGAAACGATACAGGTCCATCTGAAAAAGAGCCTGTCCACTATTAAGGCGGATATCGAGAACATGCTGGAGACGATCGATCAGAAGGAATGCTGCATTCTGAACGAGTTTGAGCAGATACACAGCGTCTTTACCGACATGCAGATGACGGCCGCATCCTATTATTTGAATGCCTATCTGTCGCCTTATACAGATCGCTACGTAGCATTGTCCACGGCGCTGCAGCATCTGTCGGAGCGGAATCACGGGGCGCTCATCGTCGTCAAAAGAAACGATGCGCTCCCGTCGCTGGTGCACTCCGGCATACCGGTCGGCGCGGACGTGTCGCATACCCTGCTGGAATCGATTTTTTATCCGGGGGGACCGCTGCACGACGGAGCGGTGCTGGTCGACAAGAACCAAATCGTCTCCGCAGGCAATGTGCTCCCGGTTTCCAAAGTGCTGCGCGAAGGGAAACTTGGAACCCGTCACCGGGCTGCAATGGGATTGTCGGAAATATGCGATGCGCTGATCCTTGTCGTTTCAGAGGAGACGGGCAGGGTATCCTTTGCGCTGAACGGAACGCTGTACCCGGTACGCCCGGGGGAAATGGATTCGCGGCTGGTGTTCAGCCCGGATATGGCGGTCCCTGGAGGGGATTGAAGCAAGGTTCGTGGAAGCCAGCAGCTGCTGGAGGAGAGTGAAACTTGTGTACGTAGAGCGATCTGACGCATAATGGACGTACAGGCATGTTCATGTCACCCTTTGAAAGGATCGCCATCGGCGTCTTTGCCCGTCTTGTTGATATCGCTGATCAAGGGAAAAGGAGACTACGGACACAGAGGGAAAGAGGTGCATCATTATTTTGTTTTACATCATATCGCTGATCGTCATTGCGATCGACCAACTGAGCAAGCTCTGGGTCCGCTCATCCATGGTGGTCGGTGGATCGCGGCCTTTTCTTGACCCGTACGTTCATTTTGAGTACTACCAAAATTCCGGAGCCGCGTTCAGCTCGTTCCAGGGCTACGGTAAATTATTTGTCGTGTTTGCGGTGTTTGTTACGGCCGTCATTATCTATTACCGGACCAAAGGCGTGCTTAAAGGGACCTGGATGGAACTCGCCACGGGCTTTCTCGTCGGCGGGGCGATCGGCAATGCGATCGACCGGGTGCTGTTCGGCAAGGTTACCGATTTTATCGTCCTCGGCCGCATGACAGGCATCATGAATATCGCGGATATTGCGATTAATATCGGCATCGTGGCCATTATCCTGTCCGTGATCTTCCGCCGCGAGCCTAAGCAATCTTATTCTTGATGTCCTGTTAGCCGGACCATCTGGAATAATCATGTGCAGACTGCAGACTCCCGGGAAGCCGGGAGTTTTTCGCGAGTCCGGGTTTTTCGGCTGTAAAAGAAACAAAAGGGCTACAATATGGTTAATAGTTTGATAGCGTGATCGGTCATTGAAGCAAGTCGAATCGACGCCATCATGGTATACGTACATATGGGGGTATGCAGATTGAAATCCAGATATTTGGCCGGGTATTCCCTGGCTGTTATGGGCGCGGGCTTTCTCGTAATGCTTTTCCTTCCGCAAAATTCGTGGGTTAAGCTGCTGCTGGGAGGCTTTGAAGCCGGACTCGTCGGCGGATTTGCCGACTGGTTTGCGGTCACCGCCTTGTTCCGCCATCCGATGGGGATTCCGATCCCACACACGTCACTGCTGCTCAAAAACCGCAACAAAATCGTCAATTCGCTCATTTCCGCAATGGAAACCGAGCTTCTGAACAAGGAAAGCATCACGTCCAGGCTTCGGCAGATGAAGCTGTTCCAATCCGTATCGAACGGGTTGTTCAAGCTGATCCGGCGGAAAGAGAACCGCATGAAGCTCCTGTCTTCGCTGGAGCAGGCCGTTCTTGAACTGCCGTTGGAGAAAGCGGCCCCACACATCCGGGACCTGGTGCTTCGGTACATTCATAGCCGGAACATAACCGAATTGTTAAACCGTGCAGTCAAAGAGACGGAAGCGCATCAGTTGGACGAGAAGGTATTGGACTACGGACTGCTGTATGCCGCAGAATGGGTGAACAACCCGGACAACGAAATGATGCTCGGCAAGCTCGCACATGCCAAACTGGACGAGCTTCAGCTTGGAGGAATGAAGGGATTTGCCGTGCAGGCCATGCTGGGCTTTATGAACGAGGAGAAAATGGGAGCGATTCTGAAAAAGCTGATCCTCTCGGCATTGCTTGAAGTGGCGAATCCGGAAAGTCCATACCGGGAACGGATTGTCAAAGGTATTCGGGAGCGTTTGGCCCAAGTGGCGGACAGTCCGGAAACGGAAAGCCGCGTAAAGAGCTGGCTGGATGACAAGCTGAGCTCGGAGAACGCGGAAGCATGGATTGCCGGCCAGCTGAACCATTTGCGTGAACGTATGCTGCAGTGGCTGGAAGCCGAACGGGAGCGCGGCGGGCGTATATGGATCCGTCTGTTCCGCTGGTGCCATGATTTATTGCAATCCAAGGAAGAGTTAACCCACCGGTGGGAACAAGGAATTCTGGCAATGATCGTTCAGCTGGTGGAATCCAATTATTACCGGATCGGCGTGCTGGTTCGGGAAAATCTGGACAAGCTGGACGATCGGACGCTCGTCAACATGCTGGAGGAGAAGGTCGGCAGCGACCTGCAGTGGATCCGGGTAAACGGTGCGATTTGCGGATTCGTGATCGGTATCGTGCTGAGCGCCATTCATTTGTTGATTCTAAACGGGTAATTCAGGGGAAGGAACAGGTGAGGATAATGAAAAAGAACCAACTGGGAACATCGGAACTGAACATCAGCGAGATCGGGCTGGGCTGCATGTCCTTGGGAACCGACGAGGCGCATGCTGAGCGAATCGTGCACACGGCACTGGAGCGTGGCGTGAATTTTTTGGATACTGCAGATCTCTACGACAGCGGCAGAAATGAAGAAATTGTCGGTAAGGCGATCCGCGGACGCCGGCAGGACGTTGTTCTGGCAACGAAGGTAGGAAACCGGAGAATTCCCGGTAAAGAGGGCTGGGTATGGGACCCATCCAAAGCGTATATCCGCTCTGCGGTAAAGGAAAGCCTTCGCCGCCTCCAAACCGATTATATCGATCTGTACCAGCTCCATGGCGGTACCCTGGATGACCCGATTGACGAGACCATCGAAGCGTTTGAAGAGCTGAAGCAGGAAGGCGTGATTCGCTATTACGGCATCTCGTCGATCCGTCCGAACGTGATCCGAGAATACGTAAAGCGTTCCGGGATCGTCAGCGTCATGAGCCAGTACAGCATTCTGGACCGCCGACCGGAGGAAGAGGTGCTGCCATTACTGGCCGATAACCATATCAGTGTCATCGCCCGCGGTCCGGTGGCTTCCGGTGTGTTGACCGAGCAGGGAGGAGCGAAGGTGGCAAAGGGGTATCTGGATTACAGTCCTGACGAACTGATACAGATCCGCGAGCACATGCAGCGCCTTGTCAAGAAGGAACGGAGTATGGGGCAGACCGCGATCCGGTACGCCTTGGCGAATCCGGTAGTGGCGACGGCCATCGCAGGGGCAAGCTCCCTGGAACAGCTGGTCCACAATACTGCGGCTGGAGACGCTCCGGCGCTCACTAACGAAGAAATCGAACAGATCCGCAGCTTTAGTAAGGATAATCAGTATACAGCGCACCGTTAATTCCAATTTTTGCATTATTTTTCTTTATAAAAAGGAGCCGTCCCCTGGTCGTGAATGACCTTCGGACAGCTCCTTTTCATATATAGAGACTTGTAAAGAGACTCAATTGAGCATCAATAAGGGCTTAAAACTGCAAGCTTATACGTTCTGAGTCAGCTTTAAGGCGGCCATCAAATCTGCTCGGCGTTCCGTCCGATTGACAAACAGCTCGCCGTTTTGGATATGATCGATGTACAAAATACCGTCGAGATGATCCATTTCATGCTGGATACAGCGCGCCAAATAATCCTCTGCCTCCATCACGACCGTTTTGCCTTCACGGGTTAACGTACTGATCTTTACGTATTTCGCCCGCTTCACGATGCCCGTATACCCGGGGTAGGATAAGCAGGCTTCCGGTCCGAGCTGCTCTCCGGCGTGCTCCAGCAGCACCGGATTGATCAGCTCAATGAGCCCATCCCCGCAGTCCATGACGATCACCCTGCGGAGAATGCCGATCTGCGGTGCGGCCAGGCCGGCTCTGCCTTCTTCCGCATACAGGGTGTCCGCCATATCATCCAGCAGCTTGTGGATTCTCGGCGTGATTTCCGTCACGGGTTTGGCTGTTTTGCGGAGAATCGGATCTCCGAAGGGAAGAATTTCTTTTTCCGACATGCTTGTTACCTCCAGTTCCAATAAACGTCTATGCCCCTCTAACGCTCGATGGGGTGTGATGCCATAAGTCGCTAGGAGTACAATCGAGAGCCGTGCACAGCGCATCCATCGTATCGGCTTTCATCTGCTTCGGGTTGCCGTTCAGCAGGGCGCTGATCGAGGGGGGAGACAGCTCGTAGCCGGCTTTGTCTTTCAATACACGGGCCAGTGCGGCTCCCGTCCATATTCCGCGTTCTGCCATCACTTGGCGAAGCATCCATATGAGCATCGCTTTCTAACCACCTTTGTATGTTCAATATATGTATATTCGACTATTTAGGTGTTACCTAAATTTTTTAGGTAAGAACTAATATAACACGACCGTTGGCAAAAGGGAAGAACCGGGATATAAACAAAATGGGCGGTCATTAAGTTGTAATCCTCGGAACCTTGCTATCCGATTCC
Source organism: Paenibacillus rhizosphaerae (assembly GCF_014192015.1). Taxonomy (GTDB): domain Bacteria; phylum Bacillota; class Bacilli; order Paenibacillales; family Paenibacillaceae; genus Paenibacillus_AQ; species Paenibacillus_AQ rhizosphaerae. The sequence continues at coordinate 1,050,050 of NZ_JACHXJ010000002.1, forward strand.
CCTGTAAAATATAGCCATTCCATGTAGAGGGAATTGTAGAATTTTGACTGACGGGAAGTGCTTTCACGAACATTAAATTTTTTTTGACGTATCTGTTGTCTAAGCCTGATTCTCTAGTATAATGGTAACGAAAGCCAATCAAGAAGGGATGCGTGATGCATGAAGTTCAGCGAGTACGAATACAAGCGGCCAGACGTGAATGAAATTGAACAACGGTTTAAACAACTGATCCAGCAGTTCGAGCAGGCGGCTTCCTTTGAAGAGCAGGACAAGGCCATGTCCGATATCAACAAGCTGCGCAGCGAATTCGATAGCATGGCAGAGATTGCCGTCATTCGCCATTCCATCGATACGAACGATGAATTTTATAAGGCCGAACAAGAATACATCGATGAAGCGAGTCCGGTTTATCAAGAATACATAACCGATTATTACAAGGCGCTGGTCGAGTCCAAATTTAGAAGTGAACTTGAAGCCAAGTGGGGAACGCAGCTGTTCAAGCTTGCCGAGCTGGCGCTCAAGTCCTTCCATCCGGATATCATTGAGGACATGCAGCTCAATAACAAGCTAGCCACCGAGTACAGCCAGCTGATCGCCTCCGCGAAGATTCCGTTTGAAGGCGAGGAGCGGACGCTGTCCCAGCTGCTGCCGTTTGAGCTGTCGCCGGACCGCGACTTGCGCCGGAGAGCGTCGGAAGCGAGATATTCCTTCATGGCGGAGCATGAGCAGGATTTTGACCGGATCTACGATGAGATGGTGAAGACCCGGACTCGGATGGCCCAAAAGCTCGGATATAAAAATTACGTGGAGCTTGCCTACATCCGCATGAACCGTACAGATTATGATGCCGACATGGTGGCCAACTTCCGGAAGCAAGTGCTGGAACACATCGTACCCGTAGCCCAGAAGCTGAAGGAACGCCAGCGCGAGCGGATCGGCGTCGATTCCCTGCGGATCTATGACGACAATTTCAGCTTCAAGACCGGGAACGCGACGCCGAAAGGGGATGCGGACTGGATTCTGGAGCAAGGGAAGAAGATGTACGCGGAGCTGTCTCCGGAAACCGACGAATTTTTCAAATTCATGGTAGACCGGGAGCTGATGGATCTCGTCAGCAAAAAGGGCAAGCAAAGCGGCGGATACTGCACGTTTATCAGCAAATACGAATCGCCGTTCATTTTCTCTAATTTCAACGGCACTTCCGGAGATATCGACGTGCTCACGCACGAAGCCGGCCACGCCTTCCAGGTCTACTCCAGCCGCCATCATCAAGTGCCGGAATACCTGTGGCCTACGTATGAATCGGCCGAAATCCATTCCATGAGCATGGAGTTCTTCACTTGGCCGTGGATGGAAAACTTCTTTAAGGAAGACACGGAGAAATACCATTTTGACCATCTGTCCAGTGCGCTTCTCTTCATTCCGTATGGGGTATCCGTCGACGAGTTCCAGCACTTCGTGTATGAGAATCCGGATGCGACGCCGGAGGAACGCAAACGCGCTTGGCGCGAAATCGAGAAGAAGTATTTGCCGCACCGGCAGTACCCGGACAACGAATACCTGGAACGGGGTGGCTTCTGGCACAAACAGGGGCATATCTTCCAGAACCCGTTCTATTACATCGATTATACTTTGGCGCAAATTTGCGCGTTCCAGTTCTGGAAGAAGATGAACGAGGACCGCGAAGCGGCTTGGGCGGATTACCTGAGACTGTGCCAGGCGGGAGGAACCCGCTCCTTTACGGGCCTTGTGGAGCTGGCCGGGCTGCAGTCGCCGTTTAAAGACGGCACCGTCGCTTCGGTGATCGGCGTCATTGAAGGCTGGTTGAACAGCGTGAACGACAAAGCGCTCTAATACGAGTGATTAACAATAAAAATGTAAAAAGCAGGCATGGGGACTGGCCCCATGCCTGCTTTTTACATATGCCGTATTTTTGCTGCATACGTTTTCCGCCGACCGGAATCGGGTAAGCATCAGTAGCAGGCGGGGGTTCTCACTATATGCCGGAGGTTTATGTACAAGGCGACGCATCCGGTTTTTAAACCACATGAAGCAGGCAAGCAGGTATTTGTCCTAACGGAGCATATGCGTTATTACGGTGAATATACTTGTTCTAAGGCTTATGTGCGTAAGTGCGACGTAAATGAATGAATGGAGGTGATCTTTTGACGATGATCAGTGACCATGGTGAAGGCAGGGCATTGATTCAGGGCATTGGTACGGCGCTTCCGCCTCACCGCCTTTGCCAGGATGACGTATTTGCCAAAATCGAAGCTTCGTTAAGGGAAGATCCCCACGCTCTAAGGTGGGCGAAAAGAATATTCAAGCAATGCGGAGTCCAGGTCAGGTACACCTGTGAGGAGGATTTCCTCAAACCTGCCGATCAGTGCACATACCTGTCCACGGACAAGCAGCAGGCTGCTCCTGCGACATCAAAGCGGATGGAGGTGTACCGGAGAGAATCGGTTCCTTTGGCAGAGAAGGCGGCGGAAGAAGCCCTGCGTGATGCGGGGATGAAGTCTTCCGGTATCACCCACATCCTGACGGTAAGCTGTACCGGTCAATTTCTTCCCGGATTAGACACCTTTTTGATTCACCGGCTTGAACTGTCACCGCGGATTCAGCGGATCCCGCTCACCTTTCAAGGTTGCGCCGCTGGTTTGAGAGCCATCCAGTTAGCACAGCAAATCGTATCCGCGAGCCCGGCCGCAGCGGTGCTCATCGTTTGCGTCGAACTGTGCACCATCCATTTGCAGCCGTCGGGATCCCGTGAAGCCTTGTTCGGTGCTTCATTTTTTGGGGACGGGGCTTCGGCATGTATCGTCAGCTCCGGCCAAGCCGATCAGCAGGGAGGGTTCCAGCTCGGCGGAGGGCACTCTGTGCTTCTTCCGGACTCTGCAGACGAGATGATTTGGGAGGTCGGGGACACCGGCTTTGATTTATTTCTCTCCCCCAACATTCCCAAGCTGCTTCGGGCGTTCCTGCAGGATGAAGTGGATCGGCTGCTGGGCGGAGAGGCACTTCCGCCATTATGGGCGATTCATCCGGGAGGCCGGGGCATCGTAGATGCCGTCCAGGATTTGTTCGGACTGGACGACAGCCAGACTGAATTCAGTCGGAACGTGCTGCGGGACTTCGGGAATTTATCATCGGCGACGCTGCTCTTCGTACTAAAAGGAATGAGGGAGCGTTTGAGAGAACAAGGCGAAGGCGAACGGTCCGGAGTGGCCCTGGCGTTTGGGCCAGGCTTGACTGCAGAGCTCCTTCGATTTACGTATGTTCCTTCAGTCGTCATGAAACGGGAGTCGAGTTATGAGTATGCCGGCCATTAAGCGTTTAAACCGGCGGGCGGTGGAAGAGGAATACATGGACGACTTCAGCAAGGGCGGCGACGAGCTGCTTGAAGCGCTGCGCCATTTGCGGCGGCTGAACCGGATCTTTGGTGCTTCGTCTCCATCCCTGTATGGGTTCAAGCAGTTGTGGCATCAATTCGGCAGACCGGACAAGGTATCGGTGCTGGATATTGGCGCCGGATCGGGAGACGTAAACCGCCGCATATTGCGTTGGGCTGCCCGAAACGGGGTCGATGTCCGGATTACATTGGTGGATATTACGGAAGAAGCCTGCGAGGAGGCAAGAAACCTGTACAAGCAAGTCCCGAATATTACGGTTAGACGCTGCGATTTGTTTGACCTTCCAGAAAACAGCGCCGACATCGTCATGTCTTCTCAATTCCTCCACCACTTTGACGACGTACGGCTCCCCGAAGTGGTGGGGCAGATGCTGAGGGCATCCCGTCTGGGTGTCGTGATCAGCGATATTCACCGGCACTGGGTTTCGTGGTCCGCCGTTTGGGTCGTGGCACATCTGGTTTCAGGCAACCGGTATATACGGCATGATGGTCCGTTGTCGGTTGCGAAGGGCTTCAAATCCTCCGATTGGATCAAGCTAAGGGAGCGGCTGCAGGAGCAGGAGGGGAAAGCGGACTTGTTGTACAGCTGGAAGCCGTTATTTCGTTATGTGGCCGTTGTCCATAAAACGGGAAAAGTATAAGTGCGTGTTCAAAAAGGTCGGTTTCAGCACCGAATTTTATGCTTCCGATGTGTGTTTTTTCAAAACACTTGAATTGGATGAACCTAGATCAAAAGTGGACTTGTTGAACAATTCTATAAGACAGCGAAAGGAGATGATTCCCATGCCGGACGCGGTCGTGATCGGAGCTGGCCTTGCCGGCTGCAGTTTAGCTATCCGGCTGTCCGCCCAAGGGTGGAAGACCGTGCTCATAGACCGTCAATATTTTCCCCGTCATAAGCCGTGCGGGGAATTTCTGTCTCCGGAGGCGAGGGAGACGCTGGCCAGTCTTGGTGTAGCGGAGGCTGTCGAGCGAATGGAGCCAAATCCGATTCACCGGGCCCGCCTGGTGCTGAGGCATGGACAGGCGCTGGAGGCAGCGCTTCCCGGCACAGGCTGGGGCATCAGCCGGTATACGCTGGATGCCGGCCTGCATCGGGCTGCAAGGGAGGCCGGTGTAGAGATACAGGACGCGACAACGGTCACAAGCATTCATGCCCGTGAGGATGGCGGCGGATATATCGTCGGAACCCGGACTGGCGGACTTTGCGATACGCTGGAGGCGAGGGCGGTCATCGCTGCATGGGGCTGCCACCGCCGGCCGGATTTGATCGATTATGAAGAAACAGGGCAGGACGGACATGCCTACATCGGGATAAAAACGCATATGACCGGGCTCACAGGGACGGAAGCCGTGGAACTCTATCTGGTTCCGGGAGGCTATATCGGGATCGCCCCGGTGGAAGCGGGAACTTATAATGTAGCAGCACTTCTGCGGCGGGACCGGTTGAAAGGCGCGGGTGTGAAGATGAAGGAGCTGCTGGATTTTGCGGCAAGCGGCAATCCCATCCTTGCCCGCCGATTGTCGGAAGGAACGCCGACCGACGGGACGATGATCTCGACCGCGCCGGTATATTTGTCCCGCCGGCCACAGCCTTGGCGGATGATTCCGCATGCCGGAGATGCCTGCGCTATGATTCCGCCACTTTTCGGAGACGGGATGAGTGCCGCCTTACGATCCGGCATTCTGTGCGCCTCTTTTGCCGACCGCTATTTGCGGGGTGAGCTGAGCATGCCGGACTGGGAGCGGCTGTATACCGAAGCCGTACACCGTGAATTCAGCGGTATTTTGCGAAAAGGGCGTTACTTGCAGGCGATCAGCGGCCGGCCCGCCGCCGGAAGGATTCTGTCAGGCTTTGCCCGGCTGTTTCCACCGGTCGCCGATTCATTGGTCAAAGCGACGCGGCTGAAGAACACCTTGTCCTGAGCAGACTGCAGACCGCATGCCGACAGGAGGAGGGAATCGGGTGATTTACCGTTTTATAACCGGACTTGTTCTCCGATATCCTGCGTGGGTGCTGGCATGCTGGACTGCGCTGCTCGTCATCTGCGGTTCGGCCGCGATATCACTGCCTTCCCTCTTGAAGGATCATGGGCTGCGTACGGAGGGGACTTCCACACAGGTCGAGCGGATCCTGTCGGAAGTATACCATATCCCCCGTGATCCGGCCGTTATCGTCTTCCAGCGGGAACCCGGAGCGTCCCGTGTTATGTTTGAAGCGGGAATCCGGGCGGTATTGGAGCAGCTCCGGCGGATGGACGGCAACCTGACCGTCATTTCGCCGCTGGATCATGAGCGGATGATGGACAACCAAGCTGCCTATGCCCTTTTGGGCTTGAACACCCGGGATCAGACTGCCGGGACGGTGCTTGACGCCATTCGGACAGCCTTGCCCGAATGGCCTGGTGTGAAAATCACGCTGACCGGCAAACCTGTCGTACAGGACGATGTCAACCGGGCGAGTATGCATGATTTGAAAAGAGCGGAGCTGATCGGTCTGCCGCTGGCTTTTCTGATCCTGTTCTACGCGTTTGGCGGGTGGATCTATGCCCTAATCCCGATCGCTGCAGGGTGTACGGCCGTGGGCGTTTCGATGGGCATCCTTTATTGGCTTGGGAGCGGCTTGCAGCTGGAACTGTCCAATTTTGTGCTGAACGTCATTCCCATGGTCGGCCTGGCGCTCGGCATCGATTTTGGGCTGATTCTGGTCAGCCGCTTCCGTGAGGAGTGGGGAGCGTCAAGCGGCCGCTTAGAGCTGGCGCTGTCCGTCACCCTTAGGCAGGCGGGCAGGGCTGTGATCTATTCGGCCGCCTGTGTGATCCTGGGATTGATCGCCATTACTTTCATCCGGATGCCGATGTTCCGGTCGGTCGCCATCGGTGCAATGGTCGTCGTTTTTGTATCGGCCCTGGTGAACTTAACACTTGTGCCGGCCTTTTTAACGCTATGTTCACCCGTGATCCCGATTCGGCGGAATTCCGCAGTAGCAGCAGATACCAGGCCCGGATTGATGCAGCGGTGGACCCGCTACGTCATGCGGCGGCCTGTCCGGATGATGCTGGTTTCCGCGGCGCTTCTGCTGACCAGCATCCTGCCGATTCGCTACCTGCAGACCTCCGTTCCTGATGCATCCTCCCTGCCGTCAAGCTATCCGTCGCGGCTCGGTGCGGAGCTGGTGGATTTCCGTTTCAACGCCCCCTTTACATCGGTAATCCCGCTTGTGGTGCTGGGACGCGGATATACCTTATCTGCAGAGGAATGGAGGGCAGCTTACGGGCTGTGGCAGAGGTTGAAGATGGACCGGGATGTGCTTCAGGTCGACTCCATTTTTTCCTATATCCCAACGCTTAATGATCAGCCTGGGGTCCCGTTAAGCTCTAAAATGCTCCAGCAGCTGCCGCAGAATACGAGCCAACCGCTCGTTCGTGAGGGTACGCTGCTGATGTCAGTGACGCTTCAGCCAGGCATGGATGCCAAGCAGACCGAGGCATGGCTGGAAAAATGGGAAATTCAGGGACAGAATGAGAGGAATATTCGGATATTGCTTGGGGGAGAGGCCAAGTACAGGCAGGAAGTGAGCGATGAAATCAAGGCCAGGATTCCTTCGGTGCTTCTCTGGATGGCTATAACCAATTTTGCCGTGCTGTTCGCAGGTTTTCGTTCGATCATCATTCCGCTTAAAGCACTGCTGATGAACATGCTCAGCCTTACCGCGTCGTTCGGCGTGCTGGTGTACTTTTTTCAAGAAGGGATGCTGGGAGCCGGATCAGGCAGCATCGCTGTCATGATCCCGGTCTTTATCTTCGGGTTGGTGTTCGGGGTCAGTATGGATTACGGCGTTTTCCTTCTGTCCCGAATGACCGAGGTGTACCATCGCACGGGAAATGCGGAAAAGGCGATAGCTGCGGGACTCTCCTCCACGGGGAAAGTGATCACCTCAGCGGCAGCCATCATGATCGCCGTCACTTTGCCGTTTACCGCAGGGGACGTGGAAGGAGTCAGGCAGCTCGGATTCGGTATCGCTGCGGCGATCCTGATCGACGCGACGCTGATCCGCTTTATGCTCGTTCCAGCGTTAATGAAGCTGATGGGGCATGTCAATTGGTGGCTGCCGCATCCGCTTCGCCGCTGGTTATTTACGGAGTAACACCTGCTGGATCAGATGATCCGGCCCTTTTTTTAAGATCAGCTTGGCACGCGCCTTCGTAGGCAGAATGTTCTCCAGTAAATTTTTCAGATTGATCGTTCTCCAGATTTCCGACGCATTCTGCACCGCTTCCTCTTCGGAGAGACCGGCAAATTTGTGGAAGTAGGACCTTGGATCTTGGAAGGCGGTATCGCGCAGCAGTTGGTAACGCTCGATATACCAGCTGCGGATATCCTGCTCCTCGGCGTCGATGTAGATCGAGAAATCAAAGAAGTCGCTGATAAAGACCGGCGCCTCCGTATTGACCTGAAGGACGTTAATACCTTCCAGAATGAGGATGTCCGGCTGGTCGATCAGCTGCTCCTCGTCCGCTAGAATATCATAGGCCAGGTGCGAATAGACCGGGGCCTTCAGCGCAGGCTGACCGGATTTGACGCTACTGATAAACTGCATCAGCTTTTTGATGTCGTAGCTCTCCGGAAAGCCCTTTTTATTCATGATGCCTTTTTCCTCTAAGACGCGGTTCGGGTACAAAAAACCGTCCGTCGTAACCAGATCCACGCGCGGATGCTCCTGCCATCTGGACAGCAACGTCTGCAGCAGGCGTGCGGTCGTGCTTTTGCCTACGGCTACGCTGCCGGCGATCCCGATAATATAAGGCGACTTGGGAGCTCGGATGCCGGTGAATGTGTTCATCTTTTCTTGAAGCTGCTGGAAAGCACTTACATACAAATGGATGAGGCGGGTCAGCGGAAGATATATGTCACGCACTTCCTGCAGCGAAATTTTCTCGTTCAAGCCTTTGAGACGCTCAAATTCCTCTTCCGTCAGTGGAAGTGGCGAGTCTTCTTGTGCCGCCTTCCAGTCTTTACGGTCAAATGTATAGTAAGGGGAGTATGTGTTCATGGTACACTCGCTTTCTAAACAAAGTAGGGCCATGCCAAACCAGCTCCTGTCGTTTCAAGAGTATGTAAATGGGAAGTGGGTCCAAAATAAACTGTGACACTGCGCGTTACTAATGCGAACTGAATTATAGCATGTTAAGCCGCTTAAATAAACCTTGGGGTTAAAAATGGATGCCTCAAAAACCGATGAATCGACAAAAGGGTTTGGGCTTTCGGGAACAAGAGGTATAATAGAATCAGTGCAAGCCAAATCATGCGAGAGCGGGACAAGTGAGCTGAAGACGATGGACATTGAAAGACAAAGATTAGCAATTGAGGCAGCCAGACTGTATTACCAGTCCGATTACAGCCAGCAGGATATCGCCGAGCGGCTGGGCGTTTCCAGGCCGACGGTATCGAGACTGCTTCAGCATGCCAAGGAACAAGGATACGTACGGATCGAAATTGTCGACCCTGGCGAGGATTTAAACGTACTGGGCCGGAAACTGAAGCGCAAATACGGCTTGGATACGGTACAGGTCTGTTATTCCCCGTTAAACCAGTACGAAGAAATCAAAAAGCATATCAGTAAAAAGGCAGCCGAATTTCTTCACGAGATTGTCCAGGACAAAGATATTATCGGGGTTACTTGGGGGACCACAATGCATGCGGTCGCGCTTCAGCTTGCGCCCAAGCAGGTAAAAGGCGTGGAAGTCGTGCAGCTGAAGGGCGGCGTCAGCCATTCCCACGTCAACACTTATGCGGCGGAGACGGTGAACCTGTTTGCGGAGGCTTTTCAGACCGTAGCGAGATACCTGCCGCTCCCGGTCATCTTCGACAACATCGAGCTGAAACGGATCGTGGAAGAAGACCGGCATATCAGCCGCATCATCGAGCTTGGCAAACAGGCGAACATTGCCGTGTTCACGGTCGGTACGGTTAAGGAAGACGCACTGCTCTTCAGGCTGGGATATTTTAACGAGCAGGAGCAGGATCTGCTGAAAAAGTCCGGTGCCGGAGATATCTGTTCACGTTTTTTTGATGAAACGGGCGAGATTTGCAGTGAGGAGATCAATAACCGGACGGTCGGGATCGACCTTCACGAGCTTCGAAAAAAGGAAAAGTCCATTCTGGTTGCCGGGGGAGAACGTAAAGTGGAGGCCATTCAGGCGGCGCTCGCCGGCAAATACGCGAACATTTTGATTACAGATCAGTTTACGGCACAGGCGCTGATCTCTTAGAAATCATCTATTTCATATGGTTTGCTTTTGTGAATTCCGTCCGGATTACATAGGGCGGATTTTTTTTGCGCACATTACCGAGTGAGGAGAACGAATTGTGAACATAATTTCACGATATATTTACATATGTTCAGGCCGGTGTTATGATAGTCGTGCAGCTTGAAAGAAAAGCTTTTCAATTTCTAGGAATTGGATAAATAAAAGAATAACCCATCATGAATCAAGGAGTGGATCAGAATGACAAATTTGGCGGGAATGATCGATCATACCCTGCTTAAGGCAGATGCCACCCGGGCCGAGATCAGCAAACTGATTGAAGAAGCGAAGAAGTATGAATTCGCATCGGTATGCGTAAATCCGACTTGGGTCAAATTCGCTGCAGAACAGCTGAAGGATTCCAAAGTAAAGGTATGTACCGTTATCGGATTTCCTCTGGGGGCCACAACTTCGGCCGTCAAAGCGTTTGAAGCGAAGGATGCGATCGCTGGCGGCGCGACGGAAGTCGACATGGTCATCAATATCGGCGCGCTGAAGGACGGCGAGGACGATCTCGTGGAAGCAGACATTAAAGCGGTCGTTGATGCGGCTGCCGGCAAAGCTCTAGTCAAGGTCATTATTGAAACATGCCTGCTGACGGACGAAGAGAAGGAACGCGCTAGCCGTTTGTCGGTTAAGGCGGGTGCCGATTTCGTAAAAACTTCGACGGGCTTCTCCACAGGCGGGGCTACTCCGGAAGACGTTCGCTTGATGCGCCAAACGGTAGGTCCGAATATCGGCGTCAAAGCATCCGGCGGCGTACGCAGTCTCGAAGATATGAACAAAATGATCGAAGCGGGCGCAACCCGTATCGGTGCAAGCTCAGGCGTAAAAATTATGGAGGGCGGCCAATCTTCAGCTTCCTATTAAAAAGGAAGAGAGACGGCGCTGCATGAAGTCCAGCATGAAATAACGGAAGCGGTACACATCGGAATATTGTAAACCGGGCGGGAAGCTTCCGTTTTCTATTCATACCAAGCCTGTAAGCGCTTAATAGATTTGGTTTCATAAAAATTTCAACTGGGGAGACAGCTATGAAATATTTGATTGCGGTACTAGGGTTACTTGTTGTTTTCGCCCTGTCTTTCGTGGCCAGCAACGACAAGCGGAAGATCCGCTACCGTCCGCTGGTGATCATGATCATTCTCCAGGTTATTCTGGGGTACGTTCTGCTTAACACTGTGGTCGGTACCGTGCTGATCAAAGGCTTTTCCGGCATTTTCGAAAAGCTGCTGGTTTATGCGGGCGAAGGGGTCAACTTCGTGTTCGGCGGCATCGCCAACGAAGGACAAGCGCCGTTTTTCCTCGGCGTACTGCTGCCGATCATATTCATTTCGGCACTGATCGGCATCCTGCAGTATTTTCGCATCCTGCCTTTTATCATCCGGTACATCGGCCTCGTGCTGAGCAAGGTGAACGGCATGGGCAAGCTGGAGTCGTATAACGCGGTCGCTTCCGCGATCCTGGGACAGTCCGAAGTGTTCATCTCCGTGAAAAAGCAGATCGGTCTTCTGCCGAAGCACCGGCTGTATACGCTGTGCGCCTCGGCCATGTCCACCGTGTCGATGTCGATCGTCGGTGCCTACATGACGATGATCGACCCGAAATACGTGGTTACCGCGCTGGTGCTGAACCTGTTCGGCGGGTTTATTATCGCCTCGATTTTGAATCCGTACAAGGTCACCAAGGAAGAAGATGAACTTGTCGTCCAGGAAGAAGAGAAGCAGTCCTTCTTCGAGATGCTGGGCGAATACATTATGGACGGCTTCAAGGTCGCCATTACGGTTGCGGCAATGCTGATCGGTTTCGTCGCCCTGATCGCCCTGATCAACGGCATCTTTGACGGCATCTTCGGTATTTCGTTCCAGGAACTGCTGGGCTATATCTTTGCTCCGTTTGCCTTTGTTATGGGTGTTCCATGGAAGGAAGCGGTGGAAGCGGGAAGTATCATGGCCACCAAAATGGTGTCCAACGAGTTTGTTGCCATGCTGGAACTCGGCAAGCATACCGCATTGTCCGCACGCACCACGGGCATCGTGTCCGTGTTCCTCGTTTCCTTTGCGAACTTCTCGTCCATCGGCATTATCGCCGGCGCGGTTAAAGGCCTCCATGAGAAGCAGGGTAACGTCGTCGCACGTTTCGGCTTGAAGCTGCTGTACGGGGCAACGCTGGTCAGCGTCCTGTCCGCGACCATCGCCGGATTGTTTCTGTAAAAGCCCTGCATCATGTATACTCTAGGATGAAGGAGTGATTGTAATTTATGCCAAACTTTAAACGTATCCACCTGATTGTTATGGACTCCGTGGGGATCGGCGAAGCGCCGGATGCCGCCCAGTTCGACGACTTTGACGTCGATACCTTCGGGCATATTGCCCGTGAGCGCGGCGGCCTGAACATGCCGAATATGGGCAAGCTCGGCTTGTCCAACATTCGTGAAATCGAAGGGATTGCCAAAGCGGACAAGCCGCTTGCGTATTATACAAAAATGCAGGAAAAATCCGCGGGAAAAGACACGATGACCGGCCACTGGGAGATCATGGGGCTGTACATCGACACGCCGTTCCGGGTGTTCCCGGATGGCTTCCCTGACGAATTGATTCAGCGGATCGAAGAGAAGACTGGCCGCAAAGTCATCGGCAACAAGCCGGCGAGCGGCACTGAAATTATCGACGAGCTCGGGGAAGAACATATGAAGACGGGAGCGCTCATCATCTACACCTCCGCCGATTCCGTGCTTCAAATCGCGGCTCACGAAGAGATCGTTCCGTTGAAAGAACTCTATGAAATTTGCGAGTTCTGCCGGGAAATTACGTTGGACGATCCTTACATGCTGGGCCGGATCATTGCCCGTCCGTTCGTGGGCGAGCCCGGATCCTTCAAGCGTACCGCCAACCGCCACGACTATGCGCTGAAGCCGTTTGACCGTACCGTGATGAACGAGCTGAAGGATGCGAATTTCGACGTCATCGCGATCGGCAAAATTTCCGACATTTACGACGGGGAAGGCGTGACCAAGGCGATCCGCACCACGTCCAACATGGACGGCATGGACAAGATCATCGGTGTCATGGACGAGAACTTTACAGGACTCAGCTTCCTGAACCTGGTAGACTTTGATGCGCTGTACGGCCACCGCCGCGACCCGCAAGGATACGGGCAAGCCCTGGAAGAATACGATGCGCGTCTGCCTGAAATGTTTGCCAAAATGACGGATGACGATCTTCTGATCATCACAGCCGATCACGGCAACGATCCGACATACCGCGGCACCGATCATACGCGTGAATACGTGCCGCTGCTGGTGTACTCGCCGCGCTTCGCCAATGGTGGCAGTGAGCTTCCGCTGCGGAAGACGTTTGCCGATCTCGGGGCGACCGTGGCCGAGAACTTTGGCGTCCCGATGCCGAAATACGGAACCAGCTTCCTGGGAGACCTGAAGTAGCACGATATTACAATATACATGAATCCATGACCTATGGGGAGGAAAAGAAATGAGCACTCATATTGGAGCCAAGGCAGGAGAAATTGCAGAAACGATCCTTTTACCGGGGGATCCGCTGCGCGCCAAATTCATCGCGGAAACGTATTTGCAGGATGTGCAATGCTACAACGAAGTGAGAGGCATGCTCGGTTTTACAGGCACGTACAAAGGGCAGCGCATTTCCGTGCAGGGAACCGGCATGGGAATTCCGTCGATCAGCATTTACGTCAATGAACTGATCCGCGAGTACGGCGTCAAAAATATGATGCGCGTTGGCACCTGCGGCAGCATGCAGGAGCATGTGCATGTGCGTGACGTCATCCTTGCGCAGGCTTCCTGCACCGATTCCGGCGCCAACCGCCATCAATTCGGAGGATACGATTTTTCGCCGATCGCCAGCTTCAACCTCCTGAAATCCGCTTACGATAAAGGGATCGAGAAGGGCTTGAAGCTGCATGTGGGCAACGTATTCAGCTCCGACATCTTCTACCGCGACGATAAATCGATCGTCGAGAAGCTGATGGAGCACGGCGTCCTGGCGGTTGAGATGGAAACGACAGCCCTGTATACGCTCGCTGCCAAGTTTGGCGTCAATGCATTGACCCTGCTGACCGTTAGCGACCACCTCCTGACGGGTGAAGAAACGAGTGCCGAGGAGCGCCAAACCACGTTTAACGACATGATGGAAGTGGCTTTGGAAACGGCGATCGGACTGTAATCGCAGCATTCTTTCATCCCATTCACAGACTAACAAACCCATGGAAAGCGAGGCAGACATCCGATGAGAATGGTTGACTTGATTGAGAAAAAACGGGACGGTGGCGAGCTGTCCACGGAAGAGATTAATTTCATTATTGAGGGATATACCAAAGGCGATATTCCCGATTACCAAATGAGCGCATGGGCCATGGCCGTATTTTTCCAGAACATGACGCAGCGCGAGCGCGCCGATCTCACTATGTCTATGGTGAACTCCGGCGACACGATTGACCTGTCCGCCATCGAAGGCGTCAAGGTCGACAAACACTCCACCGGCGGTGTGGGCGATACGACGACGCTGGTGCTGGCACCGCTCGTGGCGGCACTGGACATTCCGGTGGCCAAAATGTCGGGCCGCGGCTTGGGCCATACCGGCGGCACGATCGACAAGCTGGAGGCGATTGAAGGCTTCCACGTGGAGATCGACCGCGAAGAATTCGTGCGCCTGGTGAACCAAGACAAAATCGCCGTGATCGGGCAGACCGGCAACCTGACGCCGGCCGACAAGAAGCTGTACGCGCTGCGCGACGTGACCGGCACGGTCAACTCGATCCCGCTGATCGCTTCCTCGATCATGAGCAAAAAAATAGCCGCAGGCTCAGACGCCATCGTGCTCGACGTGAAGACGGGCGCCGGCGCTTTCATGAAAACGGTCGACGACGCCAAGGAACTGGCTCACGCGATGGTCAGCATTGGCAACAACGTCGGCCGCAAGACGATGGCCGTGATCTCCGACATGAGCCAGCCACTGGGCTTCGCGATCGGCAATGCGCTGGAAGTAAAGGAAGCCATTGATACGCTGCAGGGCAAAGGGCCGAAGGACCTCGAAGAGCTCTGCCTCGCCTTGGGCCGCCAAATGGTGTTCCTGGCGAACAAAGCCAGCTCTCTGGAAGAAGCCGAAGAGAAGCTGAAGGAAGTCATCCAGAACGGCAAAGCGCTGGAGAAATTCAAGGAGTTCATCAAGAACCAGGGCGGCAACCCGGATGTCGTCGACCATCCGGAGAATCTTCCGCAGGCCAAGTTCCAGATCGAAGTACCGGCGAAGGAAGACGGCGTGGTCGCCGAGATCGTCGCCGACGAGATCGGAACGGCAGCCATGTGGCTGGGTGCCGGCCGTGCGACGAAGGAATCCGAGATCGATCTGGCCGTTGGCCTGATGCTGAACAAGAAGATCGGGGATTCCGTGAAGAAGGGTGAGTCGCTCGTCACGATCCATGCGAACCGCGAAAACGTGGACGACGTGATCGGCAAGATTTACGACAATATCCGGATCTCCGATCATGCTGAAGCCCCAACCTTGGTATACGGCATCATCACAGAGTAGGCCCCTCAGGCTGGAGCCTGGAACTCGCAGAAGTTCCAGGCTTTTTTTTATATTGCTTCGGGTTTATTGACCAAGCCGGTAAATCCAGGTATAATTCAGCATATGTAGTTGATTAGTAAACAATTATTTCGAGGTGAAGAGTATTGGAGGAGACAGGCAGTGTTTCCAGGTGGATATCGGTGCTGCACCGCCAGTTTCAAATCTATTTGAACCGGGAATTGAAGGAGCATGACATTAATTCGTCGGAGTATATTTTCCTGGTCAACTTGTATATCGAGGACGGGGTATCGCAGGAGAAGCTGTCGGCCAACCTGTTTATCAACAAGGCGGCGACGGCCCGCGCGATCAGCAGGCTGGAGGAGCTCGGTTATGTCAAGCGGACGCGGGATCCGCAGGACAGCCGGGCGTATTTGGTGACCCTGACCGAAAAAGGGCTGGAGAAGCGGAAGTTTATCAAGTCGAAGCTGAAGGCGTGGACGGAGATCATTTCCAGCGGCCTGACCTCCGAGGAGACCGATGAGATGATCCGCAAATTAAAGCTTATGTCCGCCAATGCGGTGGCGGAAACGAAGGGATTGTCATGAATCAGCTGGCTGAGGAAGGCAGATCATTGTCATGGAACGTCCTGCTGCACAGAAACCGTACCAATTTTAATACAGAAAAAAGGAATGGGCTGCGGGATGCCTCATTCCTTTTTTGTACCCGTTTGGACGGGATTATGCCGTTTTCACTCTTGGTACGGTGGACATCACGTCATACAAAGTGGACGAGTCGATATCCGATCCAAAGAACGCGACCGCGAGCACGACGAAGAGCAGAATCAGGCCCCATAGGAGCACGCCGATAATGCCGCACACCAGTCCGGCAATCGCCATGCCTTTTCCTTGTTCATACCCCCGTTTGAGTTCCTTAAAAGAAAGGGCGGCAAAAATGATTGCCAGAATCCCCAGGATAAATCCTATGTACAAGATCATTACGCTTAGGATGCCGAGCACCATTGAGGCAATGGCTTTGCCGTTCGTCTTGGGCGGCGTCATTGGCGGCTGCGGCTGAAAATTTTGATACGGGTCTGGTGAATGTGGATCCAACTGTGATTTCCTCCTCCTGCATTTGGCAGAATGCTTTATGTTTATATATTCTGCTTAACATGTCTATTATCACTTAGCCGGCCCTTTTTGTCGATATTTTTTCGGTCGAAATTCCCAGATTTGACGCACCTTTTCCTGCTTTATCCGAACAGAAGAACCGTTCATGAAACCGGTGCTTTCTATACGCTGAAGCTCTTCCGGAGCTCCGAGGGGGATACATGCTTGTATTTTTTGAAGGCCCGGCTGAAATAATAGATGTCCTTAAAACCGGAAGACAGGGCGATCTCCGAAATGTTCATTCTGGAGTTGCGCAGCAGGTATTCGGATTTGTTGATCCTAAGCGTATTGACATATTCGGTCACCGTCCGCGCCGTAAGCTCCTTGAACAGGCGGCTGAAATGAAAACGGCTGAGCCCGGCCAGCCCGGCCAGCAGATCGACGGACAGTTCTTCTTGGTAGTGCTCCTCAATATATTGAAAAATAGGGGTAAACCGCTCTAAATTTTTCAGCCTGTACAGACTTTCTTCCGGAGAAAGCGTATCTTTGCCGTAGCGGCGCAGCAGTATGGCGAGCAGACGATACAAATAGGATTTGATCGACAGCTCATAGCCGAGTTCCCGTTCGTCCATTTCCCGGATCAGGGACGTGGCGCACTCGGTGATTTCCGGATCACCGGAAATTTTGCTTGCGAACATAATCTGGTTCTGCGTAATCGGCGTAATAAACTTCGTTTCGACGGCGTCCGGCGTCTGGCTCTGCAGCAGCTTGATATCGACGATCATCGCATAATAGACCAAATCATCGGACAGGCACACCCCGTAATGCAGGTCGTTGCTGTTCACGACCACCATCTCACCCGCTTGAACTTCATAAGGAACCGAGTTCAGCTCGATGAGCGCGGAGCCTTTGGTGAAATACAGAAACTCCATATGATTGTGCCAATGATGGGTAAACAGCGTTTTCCCGTATTCCTTGGCGGTACAATAATGGATCTTCATCGGAAAAAAACGGTCGGGCATATCCATCGGCTCCAGCAGAGCAAGGGGTCTATCCATCCAAGTCACCTCAAAATCGCACAATAAGATAAATTATTAGCATAGCTCTTCATGGCAGTTCTGCCTGTTCTTATTATAATTCATTATATACAGGTTGAACTCATTTTTTTGCACCGTGACCGCCTGATCGTGCTTGCCTTTTTATGGGTGGTATTCACGCGCAGACCGGGTTCAATCTACATTTGGAAGCCAAATGCGAGAACCAAAAGGAGAGTTGAAAACGCATGGATAAAGTAAGAGTAGCTGTAATCGGAGCAGGGTCCATTTCGGAATCCCATTTGAACTCGTATCAAAACAATCCGGAGGCGGAGATCGTCGCGATCTGTGACTTGAACGGGGAAAGAGCCAAGGCCGCTGCCCAGAAATACGGAGCTCAGAAAACATATACCGACTATCATGAACTGCTGGCTGATCCGGAGATCGATGCCGTGAGTATCTGCACATGGAACAACCAGCATGCCGAAATCAGCATAGCGGCAGCCAAAGCGGGCAAGCATGTCCTGGTGGAAAAGCCGCTGTGCAGAACGGTTGAGGAAGCGCTTCAGATCCAGGAAGCTGCGCATGCCGGCGGAAAGGTGTTCCAAGTGGGCTACGTGCGCCGTTTTGACCCGAACGTCGCCGTGCTGCAGAGCTTTATGGAGAGCGGCGAAATCGGTGAGCTGTACTACGCCAAAGCTTCGCTTCTGCGCCGCGTGGGCAATCCGGGCGGCTGGTTCGCCGACAAGGAGCGTTCCGGCGGCGGGCCGCTGATCGACATTGGCGTGCATGCGATCGACCTATGCTGGTATATGATGGGCAAGCCGAAGGTAAAATCGGTATCCGGCAACGTATATCACAAGCTGGGGAACCGCAGCCACGTGAAGAACTATTCTTTTTACAAAGCGGCCGACTATGACGCCAGCAAAAACACCGTGGAAGATATGGCGAACGCCCTGATCCGTTTTGAGAACGGAGCATCGCTGCTCGTGGACGTCAGCTTTTCCCTGCATGCGAAGCAGGATGAAGCAGCGATCAAGCTGTTTGGCACGAACGGCGGCTTCGAAATCGATCCGGCTCTGGTCATCGTCACGGAGAAAAACGATACAATCCTGAACATCCAGCCGCAGGTGGACAACAAAGGCTTTAACTTTGCGGCCGCATTCCAGAACGAAATCAATCATTTCATCGAAAATATTAAAAACGGCACGGAGCCGATCGCCACAGTCGACGACGGCGTGGAAATGATGAAGATTCTGAACGGGATTTACGAATCCTCTGAGAAGGGAGTCGAAATTCAGCTATGAAAATCGGAGTAAGCACATACAGCCTGTACCGTCCGATTCAATCGGGTGAAATCACGGTTCTGGGCGCGATCGAGAAAATCGCCGAAATGGGCGGAGAGCACGTGGAAATCGTTCCGATCGGATACACCTTGACCGGGAATCCGGAGCTGGTGGATCAGATCGTGGCCAAGGCGAAGGAAGTCGGAATCGACGTATCCAACTATGCGATCGGCGCCAACTTCGCTGTGGACACCGAGGAGGCTTACCGCAAGGAAATCGAACGCGTCAAAGGGGAAGTAGACATCGCGGCACGCCTCGGCGTGAAGCTGATGCGCCATGACGTAGCCAGCCGCCAAGACACGTCTATCAAACAGTTTAACCAGGAGGTTGGACGTCTGGCGGAGGCATGCCGCGAAATTGCCGATTATGCGGCGCAGTATGGCATTACGACAAGCGTAGAAAACCACGGCTATTATATCCAGGCAAGCGACCGCGTACAGACGCTGGTTCAAGCCGTGGACCGGCCGAACTTCCGGACGACGCTGGACGTGGGCAATTTCATGTGCGCGGATGAGGATCCGGTGGCCGCCGTTAAGAATAACATTCCCTATGCTTCGATGGTGCACATCAAGGACTTTTACCTCCGGCCTGCCGCCCTTAATCCGGGTGACGGGTGGTTCCGCACCGCCAGCGGGAATTTCCTGAGAGGCGCCATTGCGGGACACGGAGACATCAACCTGCGCGAATCGATTCGAATCATCAAAGAATCCGGTTTTGACGGTTACTTCTCGATCGAGTTTGAAGGAATGGAAGACAGCTTTCAGGGAACCAAAATCGGCTTGGAGAACGTCAAGCGTTTCTGGAACGAGGTTTAAGCCGAAAATCAAAGCAGCCAATCTTTTAAATGATTCAGCATATACAAGGGAGAGGTGACTGGAATGAACAATAAAATCGGCGTCATCGTCGACAGCTTCCGGGTCGGGGTCCGGGAAGGGCTGGCCAAGGCGAAGAAGGTAAGAGCGGACGGCGTGCAGATCTATGCCGTGAGCGGCGAAATGGACCCGGCTAACCTGTCTGCGGCGCAGCGCAAGGAACTGAAAAGCTATATCGAGTCCCTGGGATTGGAAATTTCGGCGCTGGTGGGCGACCTCGGCGGATACGGATTCCAGGATAAGACGGTTAATGCGGAGAAAATCGAGAAGTCCAAGCGAATTCTCGATCTGGCGGTAGAGCTCGGAACCAGCGTCGTGACGACGCATATCGGACTTGTGCCGGAAGACAAGAGCAGCGAAATCTACCAGACGATGCATGATGCATGCGAGGAACTGGCTTCTTATGCCACCAGCATGAACGCCTTCTTTGCGATTGAAACGGGTCCGGAGCCTTCCGCACGACTGAAGGATTTCCTCGACGGGCTTGGCTCGAAAGGCGTATCCGTCAACTTTGACCCGGCAAACATGGTCATGGTAACCGGCGATGATCCGGCAGAAGGGGTGTACAACCTGAAGGATTACATCGTACATACCCACGCCAAAGACGGTATCCGCTTAAAAGAAGTACCTGCCTATTACATCTATGAGACACTCGGCTTTGAGCCGCCGGCCAACGAGAACAATACCTTTGTTCCGGGGGAAGGGCAGTATTTCCGCGAAGTGCCGCTGGGCGAAGGCAGCGTGAACTGGCAGAGCTACTTGCAGGCGCTGAAAGATATCGGCTATCAAGGATACCTGACCATCGAGCGCGAGGTCGGGGAAGATCCGGAAGCGGATATTTCCAAAGCGGTGCAATTTTTGAAGCAGTTCCGGGGATAAGCAGCCGCTTGGCATGAACGGTCAAAGCCTCGAAAATGAATGAACAACAAAAACAGCGAATGCGATCGATAGGATCGGCATTCGCTGTTTTTTTGCATATGGATCGTTTCATTCATTTGGCGTCTTCTGATTGGCTGCCTGCACGGGTCTGCGCTTTATTCATCTTCTGTGTTGACGGCAATGCTGATCGTCTCGGATACCCATTCCTTTTCATAAACGCATCCGTCGACTTCCGCTAAGGTCCGGAACAGAAAGTATCCGTTAATTTCCTCAAGCTGTCCGTCCACCGGGTCGGGAACCTTGGCTGTATACCTGAATGTCAGCGAACCGCCAGGGTCCACGGCGCCCAATAGGACATCCTGGGAAGGATGAACCGCTTTACCGTTTACGATCACGGTGCCCGCCTGTAAAAGGCCGGGATCCGGTATCCAGCCGATGAGAACCACGGACGCGCCTAAGCTTCCGCTGTTATACAGTTTAACGGTAACCAGCAGTTCATCCCCGGGCTCCAATACGTAATGGGCTGCCTGAGCCGCTGCGGTCAGGCTGGGGGCCAGCAGTTCAACCATGGCCGTTTCGGGTGAGGTGCGCTGGCGGACGGTCCGGCCGTCGGGAAGGTGGAAGGCGTAAGATACGGCTGCTTCGTTCGGAACTCGCAGCGGGGCAGCAGACGGTATAAACGGTTCAACCCTTGCATCATAAGTAACGCTTACCCGTTGCCCCGGAGAAAGGGTACCCAGAAAAAGGCCATCCATCAATGGTGTTCCTTCCATGTTCTGACCATTTAACCGGACGCTGCGTGGAACCAGGGATAAGCCCTGGGGAAATGCATCTTGGAGCGTTGCATCTACCGCATGGCTGCTGGAATTTTGCACCGTACATTCGTAGCCGATAACACAGCCGATGGTTGCCTGTATTCTGTTTGCCTTCTTGATGAGAATGACGTCAGGGTCGATTACGTTGACTTGAAGCTCATTGGCCAAGGCCTTATACTCAATCCCGTCAATGTAGTACTTCATGTAGCTTTGGATGAGCAAAGAACCGGTTTCCACCGTACCAACTCTTAAGCTGACCCTGATACGGATGGAAGCACCGGGAGCGATCGTCCCGACGGGAATACCATTTTCGGGCTGCACGTCCGGGTACAGGACGTCATTGATGACGACACTGCCCTGTACGAAAGTTAATCCCGGTGGGAGCGTAATGAAGATCACCGCATTGGATAGCGGTACACTCCCTTGATTCATCACCAGCAGTTCGTAGATCAGTGTATCCCCGATAAACGTCTGGAAGGTGCTGACCTCGGCGATGAGCGACACGGAAGAGGGTAGTACAGACAGCGTCACCGGATTGGAGGCGATGGAGCCGCGGACGGTTCTTCCGCCCAGGGATTGGAACGCATATTCAGCCCGTCCTTCATTGGTGATTTGCAGCGATGGGGGGATCGCCACCACGATAGCCTGAAAAACTACATACACCGAAGCATTGGGCCCCAGCATGCCGAGATCGATACCTGTACCGGGTTGAGCCCCCGGGACGGGGGCGCCGTTTTTCAAGACACTGTTCGGAATAAACGACAGCCCGGCTGGCAGCGGATCGTACAATATCAAGCCGGCTTCGCGATTGCCATCATTGCGTATTGAAAAGCTGTAGGTCACCATTTGATTCAGCGATACGACGCTATTTTGGACAAACTTGCTGAACTTCAGCAATGGGCCGATCCATGGGGTATCGACCGTATTGGAGTAAGCGACCGACTCGGTTTCACCAACGCTAAAGCGGACCATGGTTTGATTTTTTAAAATAAAGTCAGATGTCAGCCCGGACTTCATAGAGTTGTCACCTGTACCTGGAATGTCACGATCACAGTGTCTCCTGCCCCGATGGTGCCGACTGTAATGCCGGTATTCGGATTGGCGGTCGGTCTAGGCGTTCCGGCGACCGTAACACTGCCCGGGACAAACACCGAGCCTGTCGGTACCGGGTCAACAAGCACGACGCTGCTGACGGCTTCGATTCCGTTATTAGTGACGGCAATGGTGTACGTAATAATGTCTCCGACGACCGCGTCAATGGAAGGCGTGCTTTTGACGACGGAAACGTCAGGTGACGAAACCGGAATGGTCAGCACGTTGGATAGGGAAGTTCCGGTAACGACCACGCCGTCCGGACGCGTAAAGGAGAAGTTCACGGTTGCCTGGTTCACGAGCTGCTGCGGGTTCGGCAGGGTATCTACGGTCACTTCCATAGTTACGGTCACATGGACGGTCTGGCCAGGATTGATCGTGCCGATGGAGAACCCGGTTGAGGGGTCCGCACCGGGCAGCGGAACACCGTTAACCTGTATGCTGTTGGGAACAAATACGGCTCCGGTAGGAACAGGGTCGATTAGTATTCCTGTCGCCGCGATGTTGCCTGTATTCGTCAGCGTTACCGTATAGACGATCGTATCTCCAACCGTCGCGTTTGTCGTATCGGCCGTTTTGTTGGCGTTGATAATGGCCTGATAGACAGGAACGGTCGTTATGTTGGAGAACGCGGTGCCGGTGAATGCGCCGGAGTTAAACGTTACGGACGATTGGTTGGTCAGGTTTCCGTCGTCAGGGATGGATAGGACGGTTACGTTAAACGTCACGGTTACCACGGCACCAGGGGCGATCGTACCCAGCTGAATGCCGGCCGCCGGATTGGCAGACGGCTGGGAAGTTCCGTTAACCGTTACGCTGCCCGGTACAAACTGGCTCCCTGCGGCGATCACGTCCGAGAAGACCGCATTGGTGACATTTTCAATACCATTGTTGGTCACTGTGACGGTATAAGGAACCACCGTGCCCACCGAAGCTTCAGCAGCACCGGAAGTTTTGACGACAGCGACATTTGGCGCGGATACCGGAATCGACAGTGTATTGGAGGCAAATGAACCGTTGATGGCCCGGGAATCCGGCAGCGTGAAGGTAAAGGCTGCAGTCGCTTGATTGGTCAGCTGTTGGGTTGGCGGTACCGCATCTATGACTGCTGAGAACGTGACGACGGCACCTGTGACGACAACGCCAAGGGGAATTCCCGCGGCCGGATCGGCTCCCGGCATCGGTTGGCCGTTGAGAATTACGCTGTTTGGCACAAAAGTCGTTCCGGCAGGAAGTGTATCCGTTAAGGTGACGGCCGCGCCGAAATTGCCTGCATTGTTCATGCTAACGGTAAATACGACCGTATCGCCGACGGTTGCATTGGCCGTGTTGGCGGTTTTCTGCGCGGTGAAAATCGGCTCAAATACCGGGGTAGTCACGGTATTGGAGAAGGTGACCCCGGAGAAGGTACCCGACGTAAAGCTGACCGAAGACGTATTTGCGAGCTGCGCAGGCGTTGGCAGGGAGGTCACGGTGATGTTAAAGGACACGGTAACCGTAGCCCCCGGGGCAATCGTACCGATGATGATGCCTGTGGCTGGATTGGCTGCAGGCCGGGGTACACCGTCGACCGTGACGGAACCGGGCACTAAGGCGGCGCCTGGCGGGATCGGGTCGGTGAACAGGACGCTGCTGACGGTTTCGATTCCGTTGTTCGTGATTGTGGTCGTGTAAGTCGCCGTATCGCCGACCGTCAGCGCGGTTGACGGCGTGCTTTTGACGACTGCGACGTTGGGAGCGGATACTGGGATGATCAATATATTGGATACAGCCGTCCGGGTAAAGGACCGGCCGTCCGGAAGAATGAAAGTGCCTGAAACGGTGCCTTGGTTTACGAGCTGCTGCGGGGATGGCAGCGAAGTAATATTAACCGAAAATACGGCTGTCGCCGTCTGTCCCGGATTGACGACGCCAGCAGGTATGCCGGTGTCAGGACTTGCCCCCGGAATCGGCGTCCCGTTAACCAGAACACTATTCGCGACGAAAATGGTCCCTGACGGGATATTGTCCGTTAACGTGATTTGAGCGGGATAATTTCCCGCGTTTCCGATCGAGAACGTATACGTAACGGTATCGCCGACTGTGGCGTTTGCGGTACTTGCCGTCTTGGCCACCGTTGGCACGGCGTTGAATACCGGAGTGGTCACACTATTCGAGTTGGCAAGGCCCGAGAATGCTCCTGACGTAAACGTAACGGTTGCTAGATTGCTTATGTCCCCGTTACCGGGCACGGAATTTACGGTGATGCTGAAATTCACCGTGACGGTGATGCCGGGGTCGATCGGGCCGAGCGCGATGCCGGCGGATGGATTCGCCGTGGGAGCAGGCGCACCATTAATCGTCACACTGCCGGTCACGAATGACGTGCCCTCCGGAATACTGTCGGTAAACTGGACGTTATTGATCGTTGCGATCCCTTGATTGGTGACCGCCACGGAATAGACGATGGTATCCCCGACGGTCGTCGAAGTCGTGGTCGTCGTTTTGACCACGCTCACGTTCGGCGCGGATACGGGAATCGTAACGGTGTTGGATGATGCCGAGCCGGTCAGCGTCCGGCCATCAGGCGGCGTATACGTGAAAGCGGCGGTCGCTTGGTTCGTGATGAATTGCGGACTAGGCAGCGAGTTGATCACCACGACAAAGGTCACGACCGTGCTTGCCCCGGGAGCGAGTGTCCCTAGATCGATACCGGCTGCCGGGGATGCACCTGGTATTGGAAAGCCGTTTACGATGACGCTGTTGGGAGAAAACGTAGTTGAAGCCGGAATCGTATCTGTCAGCGTAACGGCTGCTCCGAGGTTTCCGCTATTACTGACCGTTACTGTGTAAGTAACGGAATCACCGACGGTGGCATTGCTCGTATTGGCACTTTTGGTTACTGCGATTTCCGGTTGAATGACAGGCGTCGTCGTAATGTTCGAAGACGCGGTTCCTGAGAACGTGCCAGATGTAAAGCTTACAGTTGACTGGTTGTTGATTTGCGATGGAATCGGCATGGTTATCCTCACCTCAAAAGTTACGGTAGCCGCAGAACCAGGGGTCAGGGTACCGATTGAAATACCCTCGGACGGAACTGCTGACGGGCGCGAGGTACCGTTAACAATTACGCTTTGAGGAATAAACGAAGCGTTTGAAGGGATGTTGTCGATCAGGTTGACGCTGTTGACATTTGACGCTCCATTATTCGTGACCGTGCTTGAAAAAGTCAGGATGTCCCCTGCGACAACATTCGCCCTCGAAGCGGTCTTGACGACGCTAACGTTCGGGAGCGCAACAGGAATCGTGACTGTATTGGACACAGCAGATCCCGTAACTTGCCTGCCGCCCGGTAATGTATAGGTAAAGGATGCCGCCGCCTGATCTGTAAGCTGTCTTGAAGCGGGCAGGGAAGTAACCGTAACAACAAAGCTGACCGTTACCGCAGTATTTGCCGCCAGAGAACCCAGAGGAATCCCGGTCAAGGGGCTAGCTCCTGGAATGGGATTACCGTTGATGAGCACGCTGTTTTCAATAAATACAGAGCCGGGCGGAATGTTATCGGTCAGCGTGACCGCTGCAGCCGTGTTACCGGTATTGCTCACTTGAAACTGATAGGCAAACGTGTCTCCGACCGTGGCGTTTAGCGTACTGGCCGATTTAACGATGTTGATGGCCGCCAAGAAGACGGGGATAACCAACGTATTGGACAGAGAGGTTCCGCCAAAAGTACCGGACGTAAACGCAACGCTGGCCCGGTTGCTCAGCTGCCCTGTACCGGCCAGGGAATTAACGCGGACTTGGAACGTTACGACCGCAGAAGCCCCTGCCCCCAAAGATCCGACGGACACACCGCTCGCGGGATTTCCGCTGGGAACCGGGGTGCCGCCTACTGTCACGCTCCCGCTGATCAGCGATGTCCCCTCGGGTATCGGATCGGATATGATTACATTGCTCAATGGTCCGGTACCGTTGTTGGTCGCTGTGATGGTGTAAGTAATGACATCCGATACGGTGGCTGCCGACGTGCTGGCGCTCTTGACCACCGTCACGTTTGGCGCTGAGGCCGGAATCGTCAGGGTGTTTGACGCTGCCGATCCTGACAGGCTGCGCCCGCTTGGCAGCCGGTAGGTATAACTTGCCGCCGCCGTATTGATAAGCGAAGGCGGAGAAGGGAGCGAGTTCAGCATCACCTGGAAGGTGACGGTAACGGAGCCCCCGGCTGCGACGGTCCCTGCGTTAATTCCTCCGGTTGGAGTGGCTCCCGGCACAGCTGTTCCTCCAACCGTAACCGAGTTTGCTACGAAGCTCGTTCCTGAAGGAATGTTATCGGTGAGTGTAACCTGGGCTGCCCGGTTCCCGCTGTTCCGGACCAAAAGCGAGTACGTAACGGTGTCGCCGACCGTAGCGCTCGAGGTCGAGGCGCTCTTGGCAACCGTGATGACCGGTTGATAGACGAGGGTCGTCAACGTGTTCGACACCGACGTCCCTTGAAAAGCACCCGAGCTGTACGACACGGTCGATTGGTTTGATAAGGACCCGGATGCAGGAACAGATTGAACGGCCACCTGAAAAGTCACCGTAACGGAGCTTCCTGCTGCGAGGATTCCCAGGGTCACACCGCTGGCAGGATTGGCCGACGGCACCGTTGTGCCGCCAATGGTTACACTGCCGGGAACGAAGGCGGCACCGGAAGGAATTGCATCTGTGAATACGGCATTCGTCACGGCTTCTGTACCGTTATTAGTGACTACAGACGTATAGGTTAACGTCTCGCCTACAGCGATATCTGAGAAGTTAGCGCTCTTCGTAACCGTAATACTCGGCAGGGTTACGGGGAGCGTGAGTGTGTTGGAGGATGCGGAACCCGATATCGTTCTTCCTGCGGAAGGCGTGAACGTGTAGGCAGCCACCGCCTGGTCGACAAACTGCGGTGGAGAGGGCAGTGAGTTCACCTGTACCCGAAATGTTACCGTCGATGATGATCCCGCTCCAATACTGCCGATCGCGACGCCTGCCGCCGGATTCGCTCCCGCAATGACGGTTCCGTTAACCGTGAACGTCCCGGTAACGAAAGAGCTGCCTGTCGGGATGTTGTCGGCGAGCGTAACGTTCGCTGCGATATTTCCGGAATTGGCCACCAAAATGGTGTATGTGACGGTTGAGCCTACCGTCGCATTGGTCCGGTTGGAGCTTTTGGTCAGCGTAAGGGCCGGCGACACGACGGTAACCGTGACCGCATTCGATGGGATTACGCCGGTAATCGTCGACCCGCCGGCGACGCTCTGGAAAGAGAAGGAGGCGTTCGCTGTGTTGACTAACTGGTTGGAGGATGACTGTGCCGTTACCGTTGCTCGATATGTGACTGTTGCTGAAGTACCAAAGTTCAATGTTCCTAGCGGTGCTCCTGCAACAATATCGTAGGTCGGGCGGGGGATGCCCCCAACCGTTACGCTGCCGCTGACAAAGCTTAGACCCGCCGGCAGCACATCCGAAAGGACCACGCTGTTGGCATTGGCGGTGCCTGTATTGCTTACCGTTACGGTATACGTGATGACATCGCCGACAACGGCTGTTGTCGTACTGGAGCTCTTGGCTACAGTGATGGTCGGGGCATTGATGTCCACCTGAATCGCATTCGCATTGACCGCATAGGCATCTCCTGAGGTGGTGAGGATCAGTACCGCCGAAGACTGATTGTTAACAAGCCGGGAGGAGACGTCGACATTCGTAATATCCCAGCCTTGACGGCCCCCGATGATATTGTTTCCGGGCGCTCCGTTGGTCTGATTGCGAGTCCCGAACGTCCCGGTCGTATTCAATTGGCCGGCATCGTTGTTGATCTGGGAAGCAAAAAAGTTGTTGGCAAAGTTGTTAGGACCTGACAGCGCGGAAGCCGTGTTGGATGTCGGACCGAACAATGCCTGGTCACCGGTCCGGTTGGCATCGCCTTCCTGGGCGCTGAACAGCGCTCTGCCACCGAGCGCACCAGAAACCGGGGTAGCAAATCCCGTCAGTGTCGTCGTAACCGGGTCGGAGTTGGCCTGAACCAGGACGGCGCCCGCACGGATCGACATGTTCCGGAAGGGGAGGGAGGGATTCTGGTAAATGACGCCCAGTGTCCATCCGGCATGATTTCCTGTAGGATCGTTCGCTATGACGATGGTTCCCACAACGCCGCCGGTCGTATAAGTTCCCGCACCTCCTTGCTGAACCAGTGATGTCACGTTGGCTGACCGAACATATGCCGTGACTCCGTTCCCAAAATCTATCGAATTGGCGGTAGCGGAATCCGGCGTGACCGTATTGGCTCCTGCAGGGGTAATGAACGTGACCGGATTATTGATAAAGCTGCTGAGGTTAATGCTCCCGGAAATGATATAGGACCCGCCCCAGACGAGCTCGGCATACAAGACCGTACTGCCAGATGGGAGGGTCAGGATGGCCGAGGATCTGTTGCTCTGAAAAGCGTTCGTCGTTCCTGCCGGATAGCTTCCAAAAACAGAACTTGTGTTAGTCGTCGCAAACGCGCCAATACTGTCGAGCGTTCCCGGAACGCCTGTCGTATCCGATCGGCTGAGCCCGAGGGTATTCCCGGTAAACGTGATCGCTCCCGTAGCATTGAAAGTTGCTCTAACGATTAGAGGAATATGATTACCCCCTTTGTGTCAAATCCGGAAGAGACGAAAGAAAGGACCTGAATAACAGAATGGCACAATTCAAGTTATGAAGATTGAACCGGGGGTATGTGAAATTACGGGGATGAAAATAAAAAACTTATCATTCCGATCGCATAAAAAAGATCCGCAGGGCTGCTCCACCACACAGCGGTCTCATTCCAAATGAGAGGTTTGTGGTAGACCTTGCGGATCATCGGTGGGCTTTGCGGATCTTATAGACACATTTTCGGTCGCCCATGGCGAGACACTCGTCGCGGGATACCTCGGCCCCGAGCAGCGATTCGAACAGCTTCAGCTCGCAGGCACACGCATGATTGTATTTTTTCGCAATTTGCGATATCGGACAATTATGCTCGAATAAGGTATACTCATCTTCATTGTTTTTTTGAAGCTCGACCATATAGCCGTTATCGTTTTGAATTTCGGCCAGCTGCTCGACTTTTTCGGCAAAGTTCTTGCCTTCCATTTTACCGGAATGGTTTTTCAGCAGCGATTCGCCCCGGAGGTCAAACAGGTGGTTCACCATTTCCGTCCCCGAATCCTGCTCGAGTTCCCCGAGAAGATCCAGCGTAAGCGAATGATACTTGTTGGGAAAAAAGTCTTCAGCCTGCTCTGTCAGACGATAGATCGCCGAAGGCCTTCCCATCGGCTGCCGAATCGTTTTCGATTCGATCAAGCCTTCTTTTTCGAGCGTGTTGATATGGCGTCTGACCGCCATGCTGGTGATCCCAATAAACTCCGTAATTTCCTTTGCACTGAGTTCGCCTTTGGTTTTCAGCATTTGCAGTATTTTGTCCCTGGTTGAAATATCCAGCTGTTGATTCATGTTAACACCGCCTATTCACTGATCCGGGCCATACGTTCATTTAAAAAATGATTTCAAAGTATAAACAGCCTGTCGATTTGGAAATCAACAGGCTGAACCAATCGCAAATCGTCAATTATTTGGATTTGTAGAAGTTTTCCGCTTTTTGAATCATATGTTTTTCTTCTTCCGGAAGATCAGTATCATAATATACCGCACCTACCGGGCAGGCAACTTCGCAAGCACCGCATTCGATGCAAATATCCGAGTCAATAAAATATTGATCCGGACCTTCCTCGATACAATCGACAGGACATACATCCACACAATCGGCCGCTTTTTCGTCTATGCAGGCCGAAGTAATTACATAAGACATTTGTTTCACCCTTTCAAATTAATTAAATATCATGGTTAATAATTCTCTGAGCCAAACTCATAAAAATACGCCATTGCTCGCTGTCATCTCCAAATACGGCCGGGGACTTCTCCGGGTCCGCCGACTGGCCGGGCGCAGAAAGCGGGATCTCGGCCAGCAGTTTGGTGTTGAGCTGCTCCGCGAGAGCGGCTCCGCCGCCTGTGCCGAACAGATCATGCCGCTGACCGGAGGGGTCGGTAAAGTAAGACATGTTCTCGATGACTCCGAGGATCGGATGGTTGGTCTGAACCGCCATTTCACCAGCCCTCGCAGCAACATGATTGGCAGTAGGGTGGGGCGTGGTCACCAAAATTTCCGAGCACTGCGGAATTTTATTGTGAACATCCAGGGCAATGTCACCTGTACCCGGCGGAAGGTCCAGCACGATGAAATCGAGCGGACCCCATTCCACTTCATTGAGGAACGTGCTGAGCATCTTGCCCAGCATCGGTCCCCGCCAGACGACGGGCTTGTTGCCTTGTACGAAAAATCCGGTCGAAATAACCTTGATTCCGTGCCGTTCCACCGGTACGATTCGGTTATTATGCTTCTTCGGAAGATCATGAATTCCCATCATTTCCGGAATACTGTAACCATAGACATCCGCATCGATGATCCCTACGCGTTTACCCTGCTTGGCCAGTGCCGTAGCCAGGTTGACGGTCACCGTGGATTTGCCGACCCCGCCTTTGCCGCTGGCGATCGCGATGAACGTCACGCCCGAATCGGCGGCGACGAGAGGGGAGTTCATCAGCGTTGGTGCACGACGTACCGATTTATTCAGCTTAATTGCTATAATATCATTTTTTTCTTCATTTGAAATGGCTTTAAACCGGATATGCACGTCCGAGATGCCGATCCCCTTCAAGGCGCTGACAATCTGTTTCTCGATGCTCTCTTTGATTGTAGACATGTCGGGGTCCAGGAGCACCGATAAAGCCGCATGATCCTTATTGATTGTAATATCCCGGATCAAGCCAAGCTCAGTAAGGGGGCGCTCATGCTCGTTGTCTTTCAAGTGGGTCAGAGCAGCGACCAAGTCGTCTTTGGTCATGGTTGATCACCTTCATTCTCTATCTATATAGATTGAACTCGTGTATGAAACTTCGTTTCTTTATAGTTCATTCTATCCCTATTACAGTATGGCCCAAAACAGCAGTACAGACCTTCTGTGGACAAAACCGGCGATTTCGTGACCTTTTACGGTCTGTTCCCTTCGTGTTTTCCCATTACAGAACAGGTATGTACTATTATCAGAGTAATTGTAGTTCACACGGGTAATATAGTCAACATATATGTATACAAAGTAAAGAATATTTACGGAACAAGTATTGACAAAGGGAACGCTCAATTATAATAATTAGTATACGTTTATGTTTACTAATTAAGGGGCTTACACCCGTGAAGGGAGGTTCAATTCCCCGTTGAACTCGAATATGAATCAGGAACCCGGACAACAAGCGGATCAGGGCAACCGGGAAGCTCACCCGACGTCTTTTTATGAGCAAATGGGCGGCGCAGACACAATGAAGGCGCTTGTGGAAGCCTTTTACCCCAAAGTGGTGGAGCATCCGCTGCTTGCTCCGCTGTTTCCGGAGAATATATTGCCTGTCATGAAGAAGCAGGAAATGTTTTTGACCCAGTATTTCGGAGGACCGCAGTTATACACGATGCAGATGGGCCATCCCCGCATGAGGGCAAGGCATCTTCCGTTTGCCATCACGCCAAAACGCGCGGAAGCCTGGATCGGCTGCATGCAGCAGGCCATGGAAGAGGTTATTGAGGATGACATGCTGCGCCAGCAAATGATGGAGCGGCTAGCGATGACCGCGTTCTTTTTCGTCAATACGGATGAAGGTGAAGTCGAATATTAAGGAAATTACTGAAAAGGAGTTAACATCATGAAGCTGGTTGGAATATCTGGCGCGATCATAGGCAGCAAGACAGCCCTTGTGGTGAACAAGGTGCTCGAAGAGGTCAAGAAGCAGTATCCCGATGTAGAGACGGAACTGCTCGATATGAAAAAATACGACGTGCAGTTCTGTGACGGACGCGATCCATCGGCATATACAGGCGACACGAAAAAAGTGATCGATGCCGTCATTTCCAGCGATTTTTGTTTGATTGGCACGCCAATCTATCAGGCATCGATGTCCGGCGTGCTGAAAAACTTGTTCGACCTGATTCCGGTCACGGCGCTGCAGCAAAAGGTCGTAGGATTCGTCGCCACAGGCGGGACGTACCAGCATTATCTGGTGATTGAGAACCAGCTGAAGCCAATCGCTGGATTTTTCCGTTCTTATGTGGCACCGGGCTATGTCTATGTCCATGATGATCATTTTAATGAGTATAAAGAGATTACGGATCCGAACGTGTTGGAACGGATTGAGCGGCTGGCCCACGAGCTTGTCTTTATGCAAAAACGGCTGAAGGGTTCTGAATAAGCCGTGTCCCCCAAGGAGCATACATAGTTTTAACGATGGATGAGTCCTGATCGAAAAGATCGGGGCTTTTTTTGTCGTAACTTCCTCCAATATGTCGTATAATAGATCCGGGCATGATAGATTTATAGATTGATAGAAAGCCGTGGTCTTGAATCACGCGGTATTATTTGAGGTGAACGCATGCGTAAATGGGCAACTTTGATCGTCGCAGTCATCATTGTCGGCGGCGCGCTGATCTATTTTGCGAACAGCAGAGGAACAGCAAAGGATGAGGCGACCGTACAGAATCCTCCGGCGCTCGCCCAGCAGGGCGGCGGAGATCAAAGCGATAACGGCAGCACAGTAGATCCGGAAGGCACAAGCGGAGACGGAGATACGACAACGGATAACGGCAGCACATCGGATACGGAAGGCACAATCGGTGACGGCAATGATGTCTCGGAAGGCGCCGGAGGTGGCACAACCGGTCAGGATGCCGGACAAGCGGATGATGGTAAGGATTCCGCTGCGACCGGGGACGATTCAGGCCAGGATTCAGGGAATGGATCGGGCGAATCAGCTGGCGGAACATCGGACAACAGTGAATTTGTCAATACGTACGACGTTGAGCATGTCGTATCCAATCCGACGAGCGATACGGTACTCGTCAATAAAACGTATCGTTTGCCGGAAGGTTACGTTCCGCCGGATCTCGTCTATCCGGATGTAGCTTTCACGTTTTCAGAAAAAATAGATAAGCGCAAAATGCGTAAAGTGGCCGCAGACGCTCTGAAAGAGCTGTTTGACGCGGCCAAGCAGGACGGCGTTTACTTGGCCGGTGTATCGGGCTACCGCTCCGAATCCCGCCAGACGACTTTGTATAACAACTATGTGGATCGGGACGGCGTCAAAGCGGCAGATACCTACAGCGCGCGACCGGGCCACAGTGAGCATCAAACCGGTCTGAGCATCGACGTGTCGGGAACCGACGGCAAATGCGCCGCGGAGAGCTGCTTTGCAGGCACGAAGGAAGCGAATTGGCTGGCTGACCATGCTTACGAATATGGCTTTATTATCCGTTATCCGGAAGGAAAAGAATCGATTACCGGCTACAAATACGAGCCGTGGCATATCCGCTACGTCGGCAGAGACATTGCCGAAGACGTGACGAAGAAGGATATCACGCTTGAGCAGTATTTTGGAAGCGCGGTTCCGGTATCCAAATAAGACAGGCTGCAATAAACAGCAGAAAGTTATGAAGGAAGCACATTGTAAGCTTCGGATCATGACATTCTGCTGTTCTTTGTTGGGTTTTCTCAAATTGAGACTGTATCGGCACCATGGCAAGGCTCATTTGCGTTTTTTTTCAGCGGTGTGTACGATTGAATTTGCGGGTTTACACAATATCAGGCGGATGCCAATGATTACTATAGAAGGGTTGTGTCATGATTATGGATTCCGATTTGAATATTAAATTAACGTCTTATTCCAGCAAGGGCGGATGCGGCTGCAAAATCGGCCCTGCCGATCTGAGTCAGGTGCTGCGCGGCCTGCCGCCCGCAGCGCATGATCCGAATCTGCTGGTCGGGCTCGATACGAGCGATGACGCCGGCGTCTACAAGCTGAACGACGATTTGGCGCTTGTACAGACGCTTGATTTCTTCACGCCGATCGTGGACGATCCTTATTCTTTTGGTCAAATTGCCGCGGCGAATGCGTTAAGCGATATTTATGCAATGGGCGGAAAACCGCTGACGGTGCTCAATATCGTCGCCTTTCCGATATCCACGCTGGATAAACGCGTGCTGACCGAAATCCTTCGCGGAGCGGGGGACAAAGTCAAGGAAGCGGGCGCAACGCTCGTTGGGGGACATTCAATCGACGACAAAGAGCCGAAATTCGGTTTATCGGTCACTGGACTGGTGCATCCTGATAAAGTAAGAAGCAACGCGGGAGCGCAGCCCGGAGACAAGCTCATCCTGACCAAGCCGATCGGCGTGGGCATTATGACCACTTCGATCAAGAAAGATCAGCTCACTCCGGAAGAAATCCGGCGGGTGACGGAAGTGATGTCAACGCTGAACAAAAAAGCGGCAGAAATCATGGAAGCTTATGATGTCCATGCCTGCACCGATGTGACAGGGTTTGGCTTAATGGGCCACTCGCTGGAGATGGCCAAAGGCAGCGGGGTGGAAATCCGAATCCGCAAACAGGATGTACCTGTCCTGCCGCGGGTTCGTGAGCTTGCGGAGCAGGGACTGATTCCAGGCGGATCTAAGAACAACTATGCGCATGTGCAGGACCATGTGATTTTCCCGGAAGCGATGGACGAGACGGACCGGTACATTTTGTGCGATGCGGTCACCTCCGGCGGCTTGCTCATATCTGTAGGGCCGGATGAAGCGGAGCGTCTGCTTCAAGAGCTGGTGGATGCCGGAGTGGAAGCGAAACTTATAGGTGAAGTTACCGCGAATCATAGCGGGCAAATTGTGATTGAGTAAGGAGCTGTATCATGTTTCAGGATATACAGATCGAGAAGCTTAATGAACTGAGAGCAAAAAATGAAATCACCGTCATCGATGTCAGGTCCCCGTCCGAGTATGCGGAATCAACGATACCGGGAAGCATTAACATTCCTTTCTTCAACGATGAGGAGCGGGCGGAGATCGGCACGCTGTATAAACAGGTCAGCACCCAGGCTGCGAAGGAGCGGGGCCTCGAGATTGTGTCCGCGAAGCTGCCTTCCTTCGTAAAGCAATTTGCTGACATTCAAGGGAATAAGGCGGTATTCTGCTGGCGCGGCGGCATGCGGAGCCGAACGACGGCAACGGTGCTGTCCCTGATGGGCATTCATGTGTACCGGCTTGAGGGCGGCTACCGGACTTACCGGAAATGGGTGGTCGACACGCTTCAGAGCATGGACTTTGCTCCGGACGTATACGTGATCCATGGCAACACGGGTACGGGCAAAACCTTGATTCTCCGGGAACTGCAGGAGAAGGGCTACCCGGTCGTTGATCTTGAAGGGATGGCCGGGCACCGCGGTTCCATATTTGGCGAAATTGGCCTGAAGAGCAGCAACCAAAAGACCTTCGATGCCCTGCTGGTGGAATCCCTGATCCGATATCAGGACTCTCCGTACATTCTGCTTGAAGCGGAGAGCAAGCGGATCGGAAAGGTGGTCCTGCCTGAATTTCTGGTCCAGAAGAAAGAGCAGGGGCGGCATATCGTGCTCGAGGCTCCGGTTGAGCTGCGGGTGAAGCACATTTTGGATGATTACTGCCCTGAGGAGTATCCTGCGGAAAGTCTGCTTGCTTTTTCGAAGATCAAGTCGCGGATTCATACGCCGATCGCCCAGGAAATCGAATTCAGCATGCAGCAGGGAAACTACGGGGCAGCCGTGAGATTGCTGCTGGAATACTATTACGATCCGAGATATGCGCATACCACCGAGGCTTACGGCGAAGCTTTCAATCAGGAACCGGCACTTGCCATCGGGTCAGTTGAGCAAGCGGTACAGCTGGTCGAAGAACGGATACAGAGAGACCAGGCGCAAGTCCAGGCATCGGCGGAAAATGTACGCGAGAAAAAGCATCAGTCCGTATAAAATTTAGGAATGGGAAGGGCCAGGGAATTGGTTCACCCTCATGATGCAAAAAGAAGGAATGCGCTCAGAGCGCATTCCTTCTTTGTATAAGAGATCAGAAAGTATAAGTTTCGGAGCTTCTGCTTCCTGATCTCGCAAGAAAAACTTCAGCTAAACGCGGTCTGTCTTCTTTGAAGGTACGTCGATAGACGTTTTTCTTATGTTCATAACCACGGATCAGCGTTACATGCTGGCCCAGAGACTGCGCCGCAGCTCCGCCGGTCTTGCGCCCGCCGTGCGTGCGTTCAGCAGTTCTACGAGCTCCTCCGCGCACCGTTCCGGACGGTAAACCTCGCGTGAAGCGGAAGGGTACGGGCTCATCCGGAAGCCATGCGGTGCGGCAGCCGCACCGCCGGTGCTGATGGCATGCAGCCACCGGTTCAGAACAAGCGGGCTCAGGACTTCCCCATAGCCGCCGCTGACAAAATATTCACAGTTTTTCTCCTCTTGGCCCGGAATGGACTCACAGAACAGCATGGGCAGCCCTTTTGCCATCGCTTCGGTGCAGGTCATCCCGCCCGGCTTGGTGATGAGCAGGTCGGAGGCATCCATCCATTTGCTGACTTCCTTCGTCTGACCGATCACAACGATATTCGGATGCGAGAATGCAGGCGAGCTCTTTAATTTGGATAACAGCTTCTGGTTGTTCCCGACACAGAACACGAGCTGCACGCGGTCCTTCCACTGGGCGAGCTGGTAGAACAGCTCTTTGTTGGCAACTAACCCCCAGCCGCCGCCCATGATGAAGACCGTAGGCATGTTTTTCAGCTTCAGCTTCCGCCTTACCGCCGCTTTATCTTCCTTCGTCCAAAACGTTGGATGGACCGGGATACCGGTCACGTTCACGCTGTTTGGATGAACCCCGCGTTTCAATAAAATCCGGCGGACGGATTCCGTCGATACGAGGAACTGATCCACCTGGCGATTCATCCAGGAGCCGTGAGCATCGTAATCGGTAATGACCGTGCAGAGCGGAACGTCCAGTCCGGATGCCTTCAGCCGGCCGATGATCGCGCTGGGGATCGGATGGGTGCAGACGATAAGGTCGGGTCTCAGCTGACGAATCACATCTGCTGTATGATTGTAGAACAATTTATGGAGCGCCAAAGCGGTCAGACGCTTTAACGGTTTGTCATGCTGTTTTCGATAGAGCATGCCGACAAGGGCCGGATTGGTGCTTACCGTGAGACGGTAGGCCGACAAGATCCATGGAGCTACGGTCGGATTCAGAAAAGAGCCAAGCTCGATGACTTTGGTATGCACATTGGGTTGAATTTCCTTCATGCCGGCAGCCAGCGCATAACCCGCTTGGGTATGACCGCTGCCGAATCCCTCGGATAATATGAGTACACGCTTCTTTTGCACGATTGTTCACCTTCTACCTAGATTAATTTCGGGCTCCGCGAGAGAGCGGTCTCCCGTTTCTATAATAAGTTTGCTTTATGTTATAAGTGGGTAAGCTTATGTAATGAACCTGCTATAGTAACAGTGTATGCTTTCATGTGTTCAAACAAAACGGCCCGTGGACCAGTCTCAAGCTGGACTTAAGTCGGGGACGCTGCTCACAATCCACTTGACTGCCGTTGACCGGTGATATCATATTCATTAGACGTCTGAGAGTCACGGCTGCCCTGCAAATGAAATATAGAAACTGGATTCATAGGTTTGTGATCATGCTTGGCAAGCATTCATCGAGAAGGGTGCAGAAGGGGAAAATAGTCGCTGCGGCGACTACACCTCCGGCCGATTCAGCGGATACAGCGCGGCGCGCGTAAGCCATAGGGCCATCTCCTCGGCCGTCTCTTGCATTTGATGGTTCAGCCAATAGTAGATGAGCCCCATCATCCCCCC
The DNA here is from genome assembly GCF_014192015.1 of Paenibacillus rhizosphaerae. Classification (GTDB taxonomy): domain Bacteria; phylum Bacillota; class Bacilli; order Paenibacillales; family Paenibacillaceae; genus Paenibacillus_AQ; species Paenibacillus_AQ rhizosphaerae. Next base: position 1,088,256 of record NZ_JACHXJ010000002.1, read on the forward strand.
GGAGGAGAAGGAAGCCTGGAGTGCGTCCGTGGTGAAAGCGAGCAGTTCGCTCTTAATCACCTGGTCCAGCTGGACAGGGAAATCCTTGACATTCATCATGATGGTGTAAAATGCAGCATGCTGACGGATATGTTCAAACAAGGTCACGGCTGAAGATATCGGTTTCCCGGATTCTTCATAATCCTTTCTGGCCGACTCATGGGAATAGGAAGGATTACGCATCGCGCTGCGAAGCGCCGTAAGAATGCCGGATGCGGTTTGGTTCAGCAGGTCATCCTTGTCGTAATAATGAAGATAGAAGGTCGAACGGTTCACGCCCGCTTTTTCCACAATGTTGCGAATGGTGATCGAAGCGTAGTCCTTTTCCGCCATAAGGCTAATTAAAGCCTCGGACAGATAGTGTTGGGTGTAGGTGACTCGTTTGTTCATATGTCTAATATCCTCCAGATGATATTGAAAACGCTGTAAAATAGACATTTTCGGCCAGATTGACGTTTGATTGCCAAATCGGACGGGCGCTATAATGATTATAGACAATGTGTTGTCTAATTTAAAGGTTGGAGGTAGGTTGGTCATGAAGCTACAAGACAAAGTAACGGTTATTACAGGTGCCGGATCAGGAATGGGAAAGGAAATGGCTCTTTTATTCGCCAAGGAAGGCGCCAAACTGGTTCTCGCTGATATCTCCCAGGCCTCTCTTGACCAAGTCGTTGCGGAAATTCAGCAGCAAGGCGGTACCGCGGTGGGGGTCATCGCGAATGTTGCCAAGGAAGAAGACGTGCAGAACATGATCGATACCGCAGTGAACCAGTTCGGATCACTGGACGTTCTGGTCAACAATGCGGGAATTATGGATAAAATGGTTGCGGCAGCCGAAGTGACCGACGAACTGTGGGAGCGTGTCTTCGCCGTAAATGCGACAGGCCCGATGCGGGCGATCCGCAAAGCGCTTCCGATTATGGTCAAGCAGGGAAAAGGCGTCATCGTCAATACAGCATCCGTCGGGGGATTGTTTGGGTCCCGGGCAGGGGCAGCTTATACGGCGTCTAAGCATGCCGTGATTGGTTTAACCAAGAATGTTGGCTACCAGTATGCGAAGCTCGGCATTCGCTGCAACGCGATCGCCCCGGGCGGTGTGGAAACCAACATTATGTCCGACACGCCTAATATGGACATGAATTCGCTTGGCGTGCAGCAAGCGATGGCCGGTATGGGCGTGAATCCAAGAACCGGCAAGCCGGATGAAATCGCGAAGGTCGCTTTGTTCCTCGCCTCGGACGATTCCAGCTTTGTGAACGGTACGGTCATTACAGCGGATGCCGGCTGGACGGCGTATTAATACCGTTTTGTCCCGGATGGCTTGTTCCATCCGCTAGACGCATACTTTCTGACTTCTCATTAAAAAAGCGCCGTCGTCCGTGCCTTTTCGGCACCACGATCGGCGCTGTTCTGCTTTCTTATTGCTGATTACCTGTGTCATTGGTTTGCGGCTCCAGGATTTACGCCCCCCGAGTACCGGATCGCTGGAAACCTTTTGCGGTTTTCCGGCATCGATCGTCTTCATTCTTTTCATCTGTCCATTCCTCCATTGTCATGATGTTCGCCCGGAAACCGGTGTCTGACTTCATGGCAAATCAAAGCTTCCGGCGTTCAACTGATTATAGCATAAACGGTCTTTCAGCTTTGCACAAGATGCAGCAAAACGAATTTTTTCCTATAAAATCCAAATTGAAGGCCAATTCGCTAACGTCCCATGTTATAATCGAAATGGTTTATATTGGAATAATAGGGAGGAAGAAGGATGGACGAACAACAACATGCCGCGGGCATGCCAAAAAAACAGGCAAAGGAGAGGAGCTTAAGGAACGCATCCGTGGCGAAGAAAGTGCTTGCAGGCACGCTTGGACTCAGCCTGCTGCAGGTGCCCTTACTGGTGTCTGCGGATACGGTCAGCGGGACTACCGTCGTGAAGGAATCCGTTGTTTCAGCGTCCCAGGACAGCGGCTCCGCAGCCTCCAAGGGACTTAATCCGGCCGATGCCAAAATTACGAAAGCCCAAGCGGAATCGCGGGTAAGGGATTTGTTCCCGGTGCTCAAGGATGCAAAGCTGGGTGGCGTGACCTATGGTGAACAGAATGTGTACCCGACCAATACGAAGAAGGTTTGGGTGCTGAATTGGACGATACAGAAGGGAAACAGCTCGATGGGCTTCAGTACCGAAGTGGATGCGATTACTGGAGATATCCTTAGTTATAGTTATCCATACATGTACCCGTTAGACGATTCCAACACAGCCTATTACCCGCCGGCGGTTTCCGAGCAGGAGGCTCAGAAAATCGCCGAGGCGTTTATACCCAAAGCGGCTCCTTCCATTAAAGCAGGCACGATGAAACCGTCAAACCAGTATCTCTATTCGTCCAGCAAGGCTTTGTTCGGACCGGTTCAGTATTCATTTTCTTACACGGTTGACGTCAATGGGATTCCTACCGACAACGAGTCTGTGAGTCTGGACGTGGATGGCAACGGAAATATCGTCCGCTTTAACCGCAATACTTACCAGGGGGATTATCCAGCGGCCAAAGCCACCATCAGCAAGGAAGATGCGGAGAAGAGACTTGAGCAGGGCTTGTCCGTAACGCTAGCGTACATACCCTCCACCTCGCTGTACGATACGTCAGCCAACCGGGAATGGAAGCTCGGTTATGTTCCTGACCGGACTTTGGAGCCGGTCGATGCCAATTCCGGGAAGCGGATCGACACCATTTTTGGAAAGGATCTGGAAGGCGCAAGCCAAGCAGTCAGCTATACCGCTTTAAAGGCTTCCGGTAAAGTATTCTCCCCGAACAAAGGCGGGCAGCTGACTGCGGACGAAGCGCTGCAGCGGCTTCAAGGTATTGCCCCGGGTTCGGATTACCAATTCCAATCAAATCTAAGCGATTATTGGGGCCCCAGCGGTAAGCAAGTTTGGAGCCTGAACTGGAACAAAAGAACTGCCGGGATATTCGGCGATGACAGCAAGAATGCATCCGTTGACGCGGACACAGGGCAGCTGCTGAGCTACCATGAATTCCAGTATCTGAATGCCGAACCGGCCAAAACCGCCGCTCCGTCCGTAACGGAAGTCCAGGCACAAGCGAAAGCCATTGAGCTGGTTCTTGCCCATTATCCGAATGCCGCCGAAGCTCTGAAACTGTCAGACGCCAAAACGTTGAATACGGCATCGAAGACGGTATATCAATTCGTGTTCCAGCGTTTCTACAAGGACTTGCCTGTTAACGGAATGACTGTGAACGTCTCCATCGACGGCAGCGGCAAGCTGCTGAGCTACAATGCGGACACCTACCTGTCGGATAAAGATATTAAAGCTTTGGATACCCTGACAGCAAAAGTTGATGCGAAAGACGCACAGCAGCGCCTTCTGGACGATCTCAGCGTGGAGCTGCGGTACATCAGCAGCGGCGGCTACCCAGTGGATAACACATACGTGGAACCGACCGTTCGATTGGCGTATGTTCCTACGTTGAATGGAGACCGGAACGTAGGGTATATCGATGGGGTTACAGGCAAAACCGAGGCTTCTAATCTGCTGCCCGTTTCGAACAAGGACAAGGGCGCTGCGCTTCCGAGCGATGCGGCAAACCACGCGGCAAGCAAAGATCTGGCGACGCTGCTCGAATACCGTGTGCTGTCGCCTGGTGAGGACGGCTTGCTTCATCCCGACGCGGAGTTGACTTTGGGGGACTGGATCCAAATGATGGCGAAAGGGGTTTATCCGGATCAAGGCTATTATGGAGGCCAGTATCAACCGATCTTTACCGACGTTCCGGCAGACAGTCCAATCGCACAAGCGGTACAGCTGTTCTCGGATAAAGGCTGGCTGAGAGACGTGAAATCCCCGGAGCTGCATCCGGAGCAGAAGCTGACCCGTGAAGCGGTGGCTACCAGCCTGACCACAGCTTTGCATTACAACCGTCTGTCCAAATTCTTTCAGCAGGATGCACAGGCATTGGCCCTCTCCGACGCGAATGCCATCCAGGACAAAGGCGCCGTTGCGCTCGTGCTGAAGCTCGGTCTGATGGACGCTGCAGGGGGCAAATTCGACCCGGCGAAGCCGGTCACTAAGGCTGAAGCGGCGACCATTATGGTCCGCTTGGCACATCTTCAAGGTAAAGTGGATACCCCGCTTAACCAAAGATAACCAGTCATTGTACGTGACGGTGCCCAGGGTTGGCCATTACCCGGGCAGCCGCTTGAACAGCAGCCGCAGTCTCCCGACTGCGGCTGTCTGTATGTTAAGGCTTATTTGCCGTAACTTTTGACGGCAGGAGCTTCATATTTACTCATCATGTCCAGCAATACAGACACATTTGGCTCAATGATGGCCATGGATTGGTACTGCGGCTGCATGAACTGTTCCCGTACCATATGCTCAAACAGGGAGATCATCGGATCGTAATAACGATTCACATTCAGCATGCCAATGGGCTTGCGGTGAATGCCGATCTGCGCCCACGTGAACGCCTCGAAAAACTCCTCCATCGTGCCCGGTCCGCCCGGAAGCGCGAGAAAAGCGTCGGCGAGCTCCGCCATTTTAAACTTCCGGTCATGCATCGAGCCAACCACGTGAAGCTCGGTCAACCCTTGATGAGAAATTTCCCGGTCAACCAGCACTTGTGGGATGACGCCGATAGTCTGCCCGCCTTCGGCGATCACCGTATCGGCCAGTACACCCATGAGCCCTACGCTGGATCCCCCATAAACCAGGGTTAACCCGCGGCGAACCATTTCTTTTCCCAGCTCGACTGCCGCTTCCCGATACGCCGGCGACGCACCGTAACTTGATCCGCAATACACAGCCAAATGTTTCATATCATAACTCCCTTCATATGAGGCTTCTCTTTTTAGGTCTTTTCATTATAAATGATTTTCCGGACCCATGGTCGCGAAAATCTCCTAGGTTAGGTTAAGCCAAAGTAAAAACCGCTAACCCGAAGTTCATGTTTACTTCACGGTTTATTGGATGGAAAAAGGGGAATATTAAGGGAGATCACCATCCGAGCGCGGAACTCATTTACCAATATCTATGACGAGGCGGAACCACAATGATATCCTTTGTCCTCACCTTGAAACGGCTGTTGACCGGGCTGTTTCATGCGTTTAAACTGAAAAATTTCCAGGTTTTCTTTGTCTTGATTGTTCTGCTGCTTGTTTCCGGCACGATTTTTTATGCTACGGAAGAAAACTTAAGCTTCATAGACGCACTATATTTCTGTATCACGACGCTGAGTACGGTAGGTCATCCAAACTTCATACCCAAGACGGGATTCGGCAAAATTTTTACGATGATTTATATCGTTGTGGGCACCGGCGTCTTTATGGGGCTGCTCAGTTATGTCGCTTACGGGGTCGTTCAGAGCAATCAAAAGGATGGCGATATTGATACGGAACGTGACCGTTTTAAGAAGAAGGCCAAGCATAAATAATATGAAGCAGGCGAACATATCCGCGGGATGCCGCGGTTTTTTTGTACGATTAACGTCACGAATGAGGAAGTCCGGGTAAGAAGCACTATGTTATAATTTACGGGAAGGTTGAACATGCAGTCATCTTGGAAGCAGGAGTGAAGCGTCTTGAAAACAGTCGTCATTATCGGCGGGGGAATCACGGGATTGTCAGCCGCGTATTATTTGCGCCGAACTTTAAATCAATACAGCGGGCAGACGGAGCCGACGAACATCATTCTCGTTGAAGCGGAACAGACGCTGGGCGGAAAAATGCGGACCGTATACGACGGCGGTTTTACGATGGAATCTGGTGCCGATTCGATTGTGACCCGGAAAACGAATGTGGCTCCGCTGATTCAGGAGCTGAACCTGGCGGATCAGGTCGTTTATAATGCAACGGGTATTTCCTACATCTATACGGACGGCAGGCTGAAGCAGATTCCGAAGGATGCCGTCTTTGGGATTCCGACCAGCATCGAATCGCTTGCCACGACCGAGCTGGTATCCGCAGAGGGCAAAGTGGAAGCTCTGAAGGACCTGTATACTCCCAATGAGCATTTCACGAAAAATGATTCGGTCGGTGCGTTTTTGGAAGCCTTTCTTGGAAAGGAGTTCGTGGAGAAGCAGATCGCGCCCGTCTTGTCAGGCGTTTACTCAGGCAAACTGAGCGATTTGACGATCGCATCAACGCTGCCGTACCTGATCGATTATAAAAACGAATACGGAAGCCTGATCAAGGGGTTGTCCGAAAATCGCGCAAAATTTCAAAGCGGCGGCGAAAAAAAATTTATGTCCTTCCAACATGGCGTTTCGGCGTTGATTGATGCCTTAGAGCAGCAGCTGACCGGAACGGAGATCGTGAAGGGGGTCCGGGCCGAATCCGTAGCCAAGGCTGGAAGCCGTTATCTTGTGACGCTGGCAGACGGCCGCGTGATTGATGCCGACTATGTTGTGCTCGGCACGATGCATTATGCGGCGCAGCAGCTGCTGGCGGATCCGGTGTTGGACCAGGAGTTCGACCAGCTGAAGAACAGCTCCATGATCAGCGTATACGTCGGTTTCGATCTTCCGGATGCCGAGCTGCCTGCAGACGGCACCGGCTTTATTACAGCCGAAGGCAGCGACATTACGTGCAATGCCTGCACATGGACAAGCCGGAAATGGGAGCATACCTCACATGAACGTAAGCTGCTTGTCAGACTCTTTTATAAAAGCAGCAATCCACGCTACGATGAGCTGGTTCAGTTGAACGAGGGTGAGCTGCTGCACGTAGCGCTGGAAGATATACGTAAGAGCCTGGGGATTACCGGCGAACCGGTCACCTACGAGGTCACGAAGTGGCATAATGTAATGCCGAATTATCATATCAAGCACCACAGCGTCGTCAAGGAGCTGGAGCAGAAAATGGCCGAGCGGTTCCCGAACATTTTTCTGGCCGGCTGTTCCTATTACGGCGTCGGCATTCCCGATTGTATCGCTAACGGCGAGCAAACGGCCTATAAAATCGCTTCAAAGCTGTAGGCACGAAAAACGTTCAAAAAGCAAATACAGCGAGCATGCGCGAACAGCCGCCCAAAAGGGCGGCTGTTTTAGCGAAAGGCATGCATCAAGGTTCCCCGCCAAGTGAACAAAACTCAGCATTAACATTGCTCTTCACCTCAGTAATAAACACTTAGAAACGGTCAGAATAGATATTTATTTTGGAAGCATCGTATGGATAAGAAATGACCCATGCCAAGAAAGGAACATGTGGATATGCCGGCAACGTCCGTCGGAGTTATCATAACGAACCGCACCGTATTCCTCGCCTGTCATTCCACGGGCAATACGTTTTACGATTTGCCAAAAGGGATGCCGGAGGAGGGAGAGACACCTGAGCAGACCGCGTGCCGGGAGGTCCGGGAAGAAAGCGGCCTTAGCATTCAACCGGACCAAATCATGGATTTAGGCGTGTTCCCGTATAACCGAGCCAAAAACCTTCATCTATTCTTATGGGAAATGGAATCTCTCCCTCCGATCGAGGAAATGGTCTGCACCTCAACGTTTATTGACCGATACAGCGGCCAGCCGAAGCCGGAGGTGGATGGTTACGAATATATTGGTATCGATCAAGCCGATCGCATGATGACCGCGAATATGGCGCGCGTGATCCGTGATGCTGAGCGGCATATCCTGGAATTTCCATAAAATGAATCTCCAGACAACGAAGTCGCCTCTATGGCAGGCGGCTTTTTTGCTGTTGGTCACAGCCTCTGTGCAGCTTCCTGGGGAAATCGTAAACGGTACGTTCTATCAAGTTATTGACAATCGCCGGGCTGGGTTTACTATAAACATGGAAGGGAAAAATTAGGTATTTCATATACCGGCAGGGGGTCTGGATGAAATTGTTAACGGTTACTTATCAAGAAATTGAACCTAAGCTGCAGACGGGGGATATTCTGCTGGCGCACGGCGTCGCCAAAGGAAGTCAGCGGATCGAAGAGCTGGAGCATTGCCCATGGTCGCACGTGGCGATGGTGGTTAGAGACCCGGACGGTGAAGCGCTGCTGTGGGAATCCACGTCACTGGATAATCTGGAGGATACATGGCTGCATGTGAAAAAATCCGGTCCCCAGCTCGTTAAGCTTCGCGACCGCCTGTCTACGGACGTCGGGAACCATTATGACTCTATTTTTGCGATCCGGCAGCTTCAAGCTGATCGTACACCGGAAATGCAGGATTTGCTCGATCGCTTCATCGAAGAAGTGCATGGCGCTGTTTTTCCTGACAAGAAGAGAATGTATTGGGAAATCATCGAAGGAAAGTTCGGGATCACCTCTTCCTTCCGCGACTTCTTTTGCAGCAAATTGTTAGCTGAAACGTATATCCAGCTCAATCTGCTGTCCTCCACCAAAGCGCCTAACAGTTACGAACCTAGGGATTTCACATCGAGGCATCGTTTGTCATTGCTTGGAGACGCCAAACTCGGCGAAGAAATTTACTTGGACGCCTCTTCGTTTCGTGCATGAGTTGGCGAGGCCGCATCAGGGCTGCCGTCTTTTTTGTGATGGTCTTCACTGCAGCCTGGAATCCGGCGGTAACTTTCGCCTCGTCTTCGCTGTCTGTGAAGAACGGCGAAGTGCAGCTATCCGGATGGGACTTTAGAAGCGATGGGTCCATCGAACTGAACGGGACATGGGAATTTTATTGGAGGCAGCTTCTCTGGCCGGCCGATTTGCAGAGCACAACGTCTCCGGAGGTCAGCGGATATGTGGAAGTCCCCGGCTATTGGACGAATCACAGGCTAGACGGAACACGGCTTCCACCGGACGGTTACGCCACGTATCGTATGGTTGTTCGCGGACTTCACCCCTCGGACAATGTGGCCATTAAACTGCGGAATGTCTATTCATCTTATGCCTTATGGGTGAATGACAAGCTGGAGGCTTCATCCGGTCAACCCGGAACGACGCCTGAAAACACTTCTCCCAAGTATGGAGCCACCATCGTCGTACCGGTTGAACCCAGCCCGGAGGGGAGCTTGACGCTGCTGATCCAGGTGTCCAATTTCACGTATCCCAAGGGAGGAATCAACAATTCTCTCGAGCTCGGGGACGCCAGGCAGCTTCAGAAGGAGAGATCCGGCGAACTGGTTCAGGACAGTCTGGTCATCGGGGCACTGCTTGTCATGGGAGTCTACCATCTGTTCTTGTATGGATTCAGGCGAAAAGATGTAACCCCGCTGTATTTCGGGTTGTTCTGCATGTGCATCGCCTTTAGAACGATGCTGGTCGGTTCGAGATACATTTTGGAGATCCTTCCGGGTTTTTCGTGGGAATGGTTCGCTAAAGCTTCCTATTTAACGGTTTACGTGGGCGAGTTTTTCCTGATCTCATTTATTTATTATTTGTTTCCTCAATATTTGTCGCGCTCCGTTCGGCGCGTTACCCAAATGTTCACCCTCATCTTGACTTTGCTTGTGCTGATCACGGACATACGGATTTACGATTATTCGCTGCTGCCCTTTGAGGTGTATTCAATCGGCCTCGTGCTATATGCCATTTATGCTTCTTACCGGATCGCCCGTCAGCGTCAGGAAGGGTCTTTGCTGCTCATCCTCGGGTTTAGCTTGATTTTCGTGACGGCACTGAATGATACGCTGAACCGGAAAGGCATTTTGGATACCCCGGCACTGCTGCAATTTGGCGTACTTAGCTTTGTTTTTATGCAATCTTTGCTTATTTCCAAAAGATTTTCCCGAGCTTTTTATCAGGTCGAAAGCTTATCGGAGCGCTTGCTAACGCTGGATAAGCTGAAAGATGAATTTTTGGCCAAAACATCCCATGAACTCCGGACACCGCTGCATGGCATCATCGGACTGGCGGATTCGCTGATCGACGGAAGCTCCGGCAAGCTCCCACTTCCCGTGATCGAGCTGCTGCGGCTCATGAAAATCAGCGGACAACGGCTGGCCCATCTGGTGAACGACATCCTGGATTTTTCCAAGCTCAAGCACCAGGAGATCACTTTGGTTAAAGTGACGGTGGATTTACGGCTTGCCGTCGACCTAACCCTTCAAGTCCTCAAGCCTTTGGCTGTAAATAAGGGACTCCAAATGGAAAATAAGCTGCCGGACGATCTGTATGTAACGGCGGACGAGAACAGGCTCCAACAAATATTGCATAACTTGATCGGCAATGCCATTGCTTATACGGAATCCGGAGCCGTTACGATCACGGGACGCAAGTCGCACGGTCAAGCCAAAATTCAAATCAAAGACTCGGGAATCGGCATCGCTGAGTCGGACTTGTCCCGCATTTTTGAATCATTTGAGCAGATCCAACCCATGAACCGTCCTCAGCAGGGAGGAACCGGTATTGGGCTATCCATTACGAAGAAGCTGATCGAACTGCATGAAGGAGAGATTGAAGTGGCGTCCAAGTTGGGCGAAGGCTCGACGTTCAGCTTTACGCTTCCGCTGGCGATGCAGCAAATGCCGCCGATGCAGCCGGTAGCTGGGCTCCCCCCACAGGATACCGTGTCATCACGGGATCGGCATACGGATTGGAGCTTGATCCGGACCACTGGGGATTCCGCGGAAGTCCAGGCTCATCTGCCTTCCGTGCTTATCGTCGATGACGACCCAATCAACATTCAGGTGCTGCTGCAGTTTCTCGGCGGTAAATATGCGCTTAAGTCAACGGGAAGCGGTCAGGAAGCCGTGGAATGGATCCGGAACGGCTACAAGCCGGACATCGCTTTGCTGGATGTGATGATGCCGTTTGTGTCGGGGCTTCAGGTGGGTCAAGAGATACGCCGGCAATACAATTCCGGGGAGCTGCCGGTGATTTTCCTCAGCGCCAAGAGTCAAATGACCGACCTCGTTGCAGGTTTTGAGCATGGCGGCAACGATTATCTTGTGAAGCCGGTCGACAAACAGGAACTGCTCGCCAGGCTGGAATTGCATCTGCAGCTGGTTCGCTGGAACCAAACCCTGGAGCGCGAAGTGGAGGCAAGAACCATTGAGCTGGAGCATTCGCTTGAGGAGCGGGCAAGAGCGATGTCCGAAGTCTCGGTCCTCGCCGAGCGCAACCGGATTGCCGGTGAAATTCACGATCATGTGGGGCATATTCTTACGGCGAGCATCGTTCAGCTTCAAGCCGGGCTGAAAATGTTGTCCATGCGCACCCCCGAATCGGTAGACAAGTTAAATCTAGCGTCAGAATTGGTTCGCAAAGGGCTTCATGAAATGAGGAAATCGGTACATATGCTGGGCGAGGAAGCAGCAGCCACATCCTCGTTCCACGATTCCCTGCTGCAGATCATAGAAGATTCGGAAAAATACGCTGAGGTGAAGCTGGAGCATATCATTGAAATCACGGATGGCCGTCTGGAGCCGGAAGCGGAAAAGCTGATCCGCCATGCGCTGCAGGAAGGAATCACGAACGGCATCAGGCATGGCCGGTGTACGCATTTTCGGTTTGGGCTGGTGGAAGAGGGCGGATCGGTCCGGTTCACATTGGAGAATAACGGCTTGCCATATGCAGCAGATCGGCTTGGTTTCGGACTGACCATGATGCGGCAAACGATCCGGCGAAGGGGCGGTACCTTTCGGATCGGCACCAATGAAGGTGCAGGCTGCTTATTGGTGCTCACACTGCCAAGTAGAAGGGAGGATCAATGATGTCAAAACTAACGATACTTATCGCAGAAGACCAGACGCTTGTGCGGGAAGGCCTAGAAACCATACTCTCTTTGGAATCCGATTTAGAAGTTGTAGCGACGACTGACAATGGTCAATCCGCCTATGAGCTGGCTATAAGTTTGAAACCGCAGCTCGTATTAATGGACATCGAAATGCCGGTGATGGACGGGATTACGGCGACCCGGCTAATTAAGGAGTCAAGCCCGGGTACGATTGTTCTGATCTTAACGACGTTTACCAACGAAGATTATATAATAGAGGGTCTTGCGAGCGGAGCGACCGGCTACCTGCTCAAAGACTTTTCATCCGACAAATTAATCAACTCGTTGAAAGAGGCGGTTCGGGGCGAGCTGATGCTGCCATCCAAGCTGGCCGCCAAGTTTGCCGCCCGGATGCGCTCAGCAGCTGCCCCCCGGCAGCCTATGATCGATTACGGACTGACACCCCGCGAACTCGAGATTGCCAAACTGATTACCGCCCATAAGAACAACCGGGAAATTGCCGATACGCTGTTCATCACCGAAGGAACGGTGAAAAACTACATCAGCGTGATCTACGAGAAAATCGGTACGAACGACCGGACCAAGGCGATCCTGCTGCTGAAGCATGCCCTGGAGGCTGTGAACTAAATGTAACTTCTCAGCAACACCGTTTCCTCTGAAAAGGAAGCGGTGTTTTTTAATTTCCATTAAGTATACCGGTGACCCGGGATCCCGAACAGTTACTTTCGTCATGTCCCGGTCATATGACAAAATGTACACTTCAGTCACTTATCGACACGATGGAAAGCCCGTTATGATGGAGGCGTTGAGAGAACAACCGAATCGAAGGAGGAATTTAAAAGTGACGACGGTGAACGCCAATTCAAACGGAACGGACGCAGGTTCAATCTTTGATCCGAATACGACGGATCCGGATAAGCTGAAAATGCAGGCGGACGCGATGCTGTTCGTTTCCGATCTGCAGGTCAACCAGGTGCTGAAGCAGCAATGGACTTCGCTCTTGGCCAATATCAAATCAAAAATCGACGCGAATCCGCCGACAGGCAGCGACAAAGAGACCGTTTATAAGGAAAAGCTCAAAATCATCAATAACTTTTTGGCTCAAAAAGGTTATGAAACCACTTCAGTTTATGTGCTGGAGCTGACCCAAACCGATTTTTACGAAGATCATTTGAAGGAAAGCGAACCGAATGCGGAGTCCGACCGTTTCGTCCAGGACATCCTGGCGAAGATCGCACTTCTGGCCGGCTGGCAGGACGCCATGCAAAAGGCAACGGATACCGATACGTCGGCGCCGGATCAATTCTTGGCCCAGCATGGGTATCAATGTACGGCGAAGCAGGTCAACGCTTCCTTTAAAGCAATGCGAAACGTCGATCTAAAGTTCTGGACCGGCATTTACGGCAATACAGTCATGACAACGTCCGACGGCAAAATGGATACGGGACCCGTGGTCATCATATACGACAGTCTCGACGGGATCTCGATCGGCAGCGATATGCTGGATAAAGATTTGAATAAGGTCACCTACAAGGACGGCGTACTCAGCTGGACGAAGGATGACTTTACGGTCAATCACTCGGGTCAGCTGACATTCAGCCAGGTTACCCGGGCAGCCAAAGACGATAAAGATGCATACGTCGGCAACGAATTTTTCGGTACGATTACGTATTCCAACAGCGACGGCACCGAGAAGAAGGAAAGTATATTCGGACGGATCGGCAAGCCCCCGGAAGGGTCTTCCGGCAGCCATGACGGAAATCGAAAATCGTGTCCGACTCCGCCATCCGTACAGCTGTCCGTTGTAGATAAAGCGATGAAATATCTCGGTTATTTTATGGCTGCAGTGTTCGTCGTGGATTTCATCGCCTCTGTGCCTAAGCGGTTTAAGGCCATATCGGAGTTCGTAGAAAAAATCAAAAAGCCGAACGAACCGAATAAGCCGGAAGTCGAGAAGAAGCTCGACAGCACCAAAGAGGAAATCAAGGAATCCAGCGATCCGAAAGCTCTCGAGGAGAACGGGTCGTTTGTAGACAATATCGACAATGCGCAGCCGGAAAATTTCAACAATGAGCAGGGACTCGACTTCATTAATAACGAGCAGCTGCCGCCGGCAAGCGATGTCCAGGCGATGGAACAAGGCATAGAGAACATGAACGAGAACGGAGAAATCAATCAAAACGAGGAAAATGTTCAGGAGGATCCGAATCCGGTTGACGATAATTTTCAAGGCAACGAGGAAAACGAATTTGAGGGCTTATCCAAACTGTTTGGGGAGGTATAAATGGCGATGAGCAATAATGCAGTGGCGCAAGACCAGGCACGTTTTTGGCAATTATTCGTTCAAGCGATATCCGGTCATCTGCCGGGTAGTGATCCGAAAAATTTCATAGCGGCGGCCGGACGGGTGGACTCCAACCTTGGCAGCGAAACTGAAGTTGTCGCACTGACGGACGCCTATAATGTAGGCAATACGATCCCTTCCTGGGGATTAACGTGGAACGGTGCGTTCAACAACAAGCTGTTTGATGTTTACCAGCAATGGGTCCGGGATATCATCCCTGCCGGCAGCGGCGATTCGGGAAGCGGGGGCTCGTCTTCCGGCGGGGGATCAACCGATCCGCTCGATACGCAAATCGAAGATCTCCGGTCGAAAATCGCGCTTCTCAGCAGCGACGTTTCCAAAATCAACCAAGGCATCTATTCGGATTGGCTGAACGAAGTATGTGCGGAGCTCGATTCAACAGGAAAAGCATGCAGCGTGTATTTTACCAACCCGCCGGATCCGACCTGGGCCAACTTCCGTACCCAGCAAATGGGGACCGAAGATTATAAGGCAAAGGTAGAGTCGCTGCAAACGACATACGGCGCCCTGCTCGGCGGAATGACCGAACAACTGAACGCCCTGCTGCTGCAAAAATTCGGTCCAGGCTACCAGGAGCTGGCGGACGCAACCGAGGCGGTCGCGCTGGCCGATCCTTTCGAGCCTCATTCCGCGGATGAGCTGCAAAAAACGGCACAGTTCCAAATGACAATCAAGGAGAACGATACGACAGCCAGTGTTCCCCGATTTAAAACGAGCGAGCTTAAAGATGTTCGGCAATGGCTGATCAAGCAAAATAACGTCGCTACGAGGAACGGAGGTCCGCTGTTCGCAGAACAGGCAAACGTACAAATCGCTTTAAACGATCAGCAGCAGACCGAAAGGGACAGCTCGTGGAAATTCAGTGCCAACGTGGGCATTCCTATCGACTGGTTCTGGCTTGGCGGAAGCACCAATGATTCCGGATCCACACAGTTTAAAGAGGAATATTCCTTCGATATTCTGATCACATACCAGGATGTGATTACCGTGAATATCAACCCGGGGGACTGGTTCTTCGAAGGGCTGTTGTCCACGTATAAGGACTATACCCATTGGCCGCAGGGCAGCGTGTTTGCAGGCAAAAAGCTCTGGGGTGAATCCGGACTCATGAACATGGTCGTTAAAGGAGTCGTGCTTGGATACGCGCCTTACTTGAGATTCTCCTCCAAAGACTGGACCAACACGACGACGCAAACCCAATGGTCCGCCAAAGCAACGTTCGGTATCGGCCCGTTCAACTTCGAGTCGGCGTCCGCTTCCGGTTCCAACTACAGCTCGATGACGACCCAGCTTCAGGACGGTTTCGAAGTTCGCGATACGAGCGGAATTCCGAAAATCATTGGTTTAATTGTGGATACCCCCAATGGATGATCCATCCACTCCGATACATGCTCCCATAGTTTCATCCTCAAAGCTGGAATCAGCCTCCATGGCCGTTCAGCAGCCGTCTTCCCAAGAGACGGCTGCTCCCCAGCCAACGAAGGAACCGCTGTGGCTGATCAATCTCGATGCGGCGTTTAAGGTCGGCTGTCTTGTGGCATTGCTGCTGATCTTGTGGTATTTGGCACGCCTCGTCTTTTTTCAGGCGCTGTCGGAAGGGGAGATTTATTTTCTGACCATGACGCTGTGCGGGTCTGTGGGCGGTATAACCAGCTTTCTGCTGGTCAAAAATACAGATACCGACACGGGGATGCACTTTAGGGACAACAAGTCGTTCTACCTGCTGGTCACCGCGGTGTTCTGCGGAAACATTGCTTCCTTTTCCGTACCGCTGCTGCTGAATTTCATCCAATTGCAGAACGTGATCAGTACGCAGGTACCGCAAATATTTATATTCATCGGGGTGTGCCTGATCGAAAGCACGTTTTCCGCACGAATCATAGGCAGCATTTCATCCCGGATCATTAAGCTGAATGATAATTCAACGATTAACTTAAACAATGATAAGCAAGGGTAAAATCATTAAGTGATAGAAGAGTGCTGGCAAATGTTGCGGCGCTCTTTTTATTTACTCCTTTTTAATGTTCATGTTTAAGGCTGCTCCTCGTCCGTTGAACTTTTTAGTGGTGAAAACATCCGGTTAAAGATATCATGATGGGTATAAATCATAGAATGGGGCTATCACGAATGCGGATTGATGTGAGCAAAAATGGGTTACATGAGGGATTATATCCATGAGTATTCCGGAACTTCCTGTTTTATCTGCTAAACTGTATATTCCGCAGCCACGAACGAGGCTCGTCGCTAGGCCGCACCTGGTTGAGCGGCTGAAGGCGGGACTGGGCCGCAAGCTGACCTTGATCTCTGCTTCCGCCGGATTTGGTAAGACGACGCTGATCAGCGAATGGGCTGCCGGTTGTGAACGGCCCGTCGCATGGATTTCTTTAGACGAAAGGGATAAGGATAGTCTGCGTCTTCTTACACTCCTGGTCGCTGCTTTGCAGACTATAGAGCAGCATTGCGGAGAAGCCGTGATGCGTGCAATTCAATGCCAACCGCAACCTGAGCCCGAAACGATGCTCACGATGCTGCTCAATGAAATTTCAACAATGCCGTTTGAATTCGTCCTTGTACTGGACGATTACCATGCTGTAGGAGACAGGGAGATGGATCATACCCTCACGTTTCTGATCGAGCACCTACCGCCGCAAATGCACCTGGTTATCGCGACCCGGGAAAACCCGCAGCTTTCCCTCAGCCGGCTTCGTGCCGGCGGCCATTTAACCGAATTGCGCGACGCCGACCTGCGCTTTACTGCAGGCGAAGCAGCAGAGTTCCTCAATCAGGTGATGGAGCTGCGGCTGTCAGTACAGGATATTGCCGCGCTGGATCATCGTACCGAGGGTTGGATCGCGGGGCTCCAGCTCGCGGCTCTCTCGATGCAGGGACGAAATGATATTCCCGCTTTTATCCGTTCCTTCGCCGGAGACAACCGGTACATCGTCGACTATCTGGTCGAGGAGGTTCTGCAGCGTCAGCCGGCCGATGTCCGCAATTTCCTGCTTCAGACTTCGATTCTGGACCGGCTGCATGGCCCGCTGTGCGATGCCGTTACCGGCCAGAAGGAAGGGGCAGCTCGTCTTCAATCGCTGGAGCAGGGCAGCTTCTTTATCGTTCCCCTGGATGATAGGCGGCAGTGGTATCGTTATCACCATCTCTTTGGTGAAGTTCTGTCCATACATTTAAGGACAGATCAGCCTGATCTCATTCCTGAACTGCATCGGCGTGCGAGTGATTGGTACGGACGGCACGGCTCCTACGCCGAAGCGATAGGGCACGCGCTGGCCGCCGAAGACTTCCCGCGAGCGGCGGACCTGATCGAACAGGCTTGGCCGGCCATTCGCATGAGCAGGCAGGAGGCCGCGGTGCTCGGGTGGATTCAGGCGCTGCCCGGGGAAATGGTTCGCCGCAGGCCCGTTCTCAGCGTTGAGTATGCGTGGGCGCTGCTGGCCGTCGGTCAGACCGAAGGAGCAGAGGAAAGGCTGAACGATGCTGAACGGTGGCTGGAGGACTCCTCAACGGATAGGAAACCGGAGTATCCAGCGACCGGTATGATTTACGTAGATGAGGAGGAATTTCGCCGCCTTCCGGGGACCATTGCCGGATACCGCGCCGCTTATGCCCAGGCCAGGGGGGATATACCCGCCGCCATCCAATACTCGAAGAGGGTGCTTGAACTCGTTCCGGCGGACGATTATCTCCGGCGCGGCGCGGCAGCCGCGCTCCTGGGGCTCGCGTCCTGGACGAGCGGCGATCTTCAGGAAGCGTACCGGATGTTCAGTGAAGGAATGGCGAATGTCCGGCGGGCAGGGAACATCTCTGACGCCATTGGGGGCTCTATCGCACTTGCCGATATTAGCATAGCGCAGGGGCGCCTGCATCAGGCTATGCATACGTTTCAGAATGGATTGCAGCTTGCTGCGGAGATGGGTACCCCTGAAATGCGGGGTACGGCGGACATGTATGTCGGAATTAGTGAGCTTTGCAGGGAGCAGGGTGACTTGGATGCCGCCATTCAGTACCTGCTCAGAAGCCAGGAGCAGGGCGAGCATTTGGGATTACCTCAGTATCCGTATCGCTGGCGTGCCGCCATGGCACGCATACGGCAGTCTCAAGGAGACTTGAACGGCGCGCTCGAGATGCTCCATGAAGCCGAGCAGCAGTATGTCGGTGATTTTTTTCCAAACGTGCGTCCGGTGGCGGCCTTGAAAGTACGGGTGTGGCTGGCGCTGAACAGATGGAACGAAGCAGCCGAGTGGGTACACGAGCAGGGTCTCTCGACTTCGGATGACCTGCACTATCTGCGCGAATTCGAGCATATAACCTTGGCCCGGGTACTTCTGTACCGGCATCCATGCAACCATACACATATTCAGGAAACGTTGGAATTCCTGGAACGCCTGTCTCAAGCAGCGGCAGACAGCGGAAGGACGGGAAGCCGAATCGAAATTTTGATGCTTCAGGCTCTTGCTCATCATAGCCAAAGTAACATTTCCTCCGCACTTGCGCCGCTGGAGCTTGCCCTGACACTGGCAGAGCCGGAAAGATACGTCCGGATTTTTGCAGACGAGGGCCAATCGATGGCAGCCTTATTGGAAGCGGCATTGACTAGAGGGATATGTCCAAACTATGTCCGGCTTCTTCTGCGATCCTTCGGCAAGGGTGAGGGCGGACCGGCTGCGAAAAAAGCGGTGGGCGAGCTGCTGAGCGAAAGGGAGCGGGACGTGCTGCGTCTGCTCAAAACCGATTTGAGCGGGCCTGAAATCGCGCGTGAGCTCCATGTGTCGCTGAATACGCTGCGAACGCATACCAAAAACATCTATGACAAGCTTGAGGTGAACAACCGCCGGGCAGCGGTGAGGCGCGCCGAAGAGCTTGATGACGTGACATAGCGAATTCTGTATAGCTCCGGACCTGGAAGAAGGAATAAGCCCAGGCCCGGGGCTTTTTTTTTGCGCTTACTTCGAATGAACGTAGGGTGACCATTTGAAAAATCACCACATCTGGTGATGCCGTCTCACCACATGATCTTATATCTTCAATTTAAGAACGGAGCGGCACAATGAAAGGAGACTGACCACGAGATGAAATGGATGGAAAACCTGTGCGGCTGGTTTTCAGTCTTCCGGGTAGAGCCACAGCCGGCATCTTCATCAGAGATCCATACGGCACAAGAACGCTTTCTTTAAATAAATCTGGGTGAACAGAACGCTGCTTTTCGTCGGCAAGAATAATAACAAAAAGGAGACCATCATATGAAAATAACAGCTAATCGCGTCATTCGCTGGAGCGGTTTATCCGCTGTCCTGGCGGGCATTCTTTTTATCGTCATTCAGGCGGTTCATCCGCCAGAAATCCCATCATCCGTCACCACCAGCGCCTGGGCAATCGTCCATTACTTGACTCTCGCGATGTCTCTGCTCGGCCTGCTCGGCATAACCGGCATTTATGCCAGGCAAGTCCATGCGGCAGGGTGGACCGGATTGGCCGGTTTTCTTCTGTTTGGTCTTTTTTGGGCGGCTACAGCGGCCTTTACCTTTGTAGAAGCTTTTGTTTTACCGGTTATAGCTGCGGATGCACCGGATTTCGTGGAGGGATATCTAGGGATCTTTACCGGATCACCATCCGTGTCCAACCTTGGGCTCCTGCCTGGAGTAGCACATGTAGGAGGGGGATTGTATGTGCTCGGCGGTTTGCTGCTTGGCATAGCTACGTTCCGCGCTGGGATCATCCCGCGCTGGACGGCCGTTCTGCTGGCTTGCGCCGCGGTGTCGACCCTGGCTTCATCACTGCTTCCGCACCCGCTGGATCGGGTACTGGCAGTGCCGATGGGACTCGCTCTCGCGGGTATGGGATATGCGGTCTGGTCTGACCGGAATATAGAAAGCAGCGCAGCGACGAGTCCGAAACGATACAGGGGGGAGAAAAAATGAGAGCCATCGTATATGAACAATACGGAGCACCAAATGTACTCCAGCACAAGGAAGTGACCAAGCCGGCCCCTAAAGCCGGCGACATATTAATTAAGGTCTACGCAACCACCGCTGCAGCGGGGGATTGGCGATTACGCAAGGCAGACCCTTTTCTGGCAAGACTGTTCAACGGATTGTGGAGACCGAAGCGCATCCGCATACTCGGATTCGAAATGGCTGGTGTTGTCGAATCCACAGGCTCAAGCGTTACCCGGTTCAAGCCAGGGGATGCCGTTTACGCTGCCTGTGGCAACAGCTTTGGTGCATATGCGGAATACAAATGCCTCCCTGAGGAGGGATGCGTGGCACTCAAGCCGGAGAACATGACGTTCGAGGAGGCGGCTGCCGTCCCGGTTGGCTCCCTCACTGCGCTCCAGTTTCTGAGAGCAGGGAAACTAAGAAGCGGCATGCGCGTACTCGTATACGGTGCATCAGGCAGCGTCGGGACGTATGCCGTGCAGCTGGCAAAGTATTTTGAAGCAGAAGTTACCGGAGTATGCAGCGCTTCGAATGTTGAACTGGTGACATCGATTGGCGCCGATCGGGTTTTGGATTATACAAAACAGCAGCTACCGACTGGGGGCCCGGCTTACGATATCATTTTCGATACGGTGGGGAAAAGTCCCTTTAAAGCATGCGTCAAGCTTCTGACACCGAACGGTGTCTACCTTCGGGCTTATCATGTGAACCCGGTGCTGATCCTTCGCGGGTTGTGGACCAGCTTGACGAGCAGGAAGAAAGTAATCGGGGGAAATATGAAGGAAAACGCGGAAGACTTGGCTTTTCTGAAGGAACGGATCGAAGCGGGGCAGCTCCGGGCGGTTATCGACCGTCGTTACCGGCTGGAGCAAGCCGCCGAGGCACATGCCTATGCTGAGCAGGGCCACAAGAAAGGCAACGTAGTTCTAACCGTCTATGAGGATTGAGACGCCCGTCAGCTGCAAAGAAGACTTAAAGCGCATTATGGACACAGTCCCACGCCGCCGACATTAATCCATATTATTTGATTCATTTCAATACCTTCAGATATCGGCAATCTTACTCTAATAAACCGCAAAAACCGCGCAGCACGCGGTTTTTTTGTGGTTTCTATACAGCGATTCAGAGAAACTCATCACTTGATTTCAACGCCCCGGAGTTCCCGAAACCGCTCGGGTGTCATGCCTTCATGTTTGCGGAATCGCTGAATAAAGTACGTACTGCTGGCAAAGCCGACCGTCTCCGCGATCTTTTTCACGGTCCATCCGGTTGAAATCAACAGGGATTTGGATTGAAGAATTCGGCATTCGTTCAAAAACCCGATTGGCGTCTTGCCGAATAAACCGTGAAACTGCCTGCTGAAATGGGAGGGACTGTACTCAGCCTGACTCGCCATTTGCTCGAGCGAAAGGGGCTGATGACTGTGGGCGCGAATCCACTGGGCCGTCTCCAACAGCTTGGTACGCATCCCCGGCTGTGTCCGTTCTTCCGAGTTATCTACGTACATGATAAACTCGGCAAGCATTTCGTACAGCATCGCGGACAGCCGCGCCTCGCCATCCTGCAGCGGGCGAATGCCGGTGGCCAGGAGATCCGACCATAATGAATCAAGCCGGTCCGCACCTTCCCAAGAAAATATCCATGCCTCCCGTTCACCTCTGCCTTGAAGGAGCGGGCTAAGACCAGGAGCCGTAAAATGTACCCATCGGATATCCCAAGGCTCGTCTTGATCGGCATAATACCGCTGTGGTACACCGGGGCCGCAAAGAAAACCGGTACCTTGACCAAGCTCCAACACAGTTTCACCAACCTGAATGTAACCTTTCCCGCCGCGGACGATATGCCAATTATAAGTGGAGAGTCCGTGCATCCGGTTTTCGCTGTGTGACGGCTCATCTGCATAGTGGCCAAACGATTCGGGGTAACAATTGAAGTTCGTGAAGCGCGGGCTCGGAATAAAATAATTGATTCTCATAACCCAACCCCCTTTAGCATAATCGTTATACGTCAGTATCAAAATCTTACGATTTAAGCTCCATATGTTTAATAATATAATGGGTTTTATAAGACATGATCAAGCAAAATAATGATACATATTGGAGGAGTTACCCATGTATTTCGGCGTGGATTATTACCCCGAACATTGGCCTGAAGAACGATGGGCCACCGATGCCCGAATGATGCGGGAAGCGAATATCAACATCGTCCGGCTGGCGGAATTCGCTTGGGCTAAACTGGAGCCGGAAGAAGGACGGTACGACTTTACGTGGCTCGACCATGCCATAGAAGTACTGGCCCGGGAAGGGATCAAGATCATTTTGGGAACACCGACGGCAGCGGCTCCCAAGTGGCTAATGGATAAATATCCGGACATGTACCCGGTCGACATGCACGGCCTGACCAAAGGATTTGGTACACGGAGGCATTATTGTGTTAATCATCCGGTGTATCAGAAGTATTCCGCAAGCATTGCCAGGGTCATGGCGGAGCATTACAAAGACAATGAGCACATCGTTGCTTGGCAAATCGATAATGAATTTGGTGGTCCGTGCTACTGCCAGAGCGATCTGCATGCCTTTCGGATATGGCTCCGTGAAAAGTACGGTACCGTCGACAAGCTGAACGAAGAATGGGGAACCGTGTTCTGGAGCCATACCTACCGCAGCTGGGAAGAAATTATGCTTCCCACGTATGCCGCAAGCGACGGCTTCAGCCAGGGCGGTTCCGGCGGATGGATGTCGACCCCGTATAACCATAATCCGGGCATGCAGCTCGATTACCGCCGATTCTACTCCGATTCGACCGCCGCCTATCAGCGGCTTCAAATCGAAGAGATTCGTGCATGCAGCTCCCTGCCGATCACCCATAACTTGATGGGTCATTTCAGCGAGATCGATTACTTCGACTTAGGCAAGGATCTTGACTTTATCTCTTGGGATAACTATCCGAATAACATGTGGGGCAAGTCATCGCCTCTGACCGTCGCCATGGCCCATGATCTGA
The DNA here is from genome assembly GCF_014192015.1 of Paenibacillus rhizosphaerae. Lineage (GTDB taxonomy): Bacteria > Bacillota > Bacilli > Paenibacillales > Paenibacillaceae > Paenibacillus_AQ > Paenibacillus_AQ rhizosphaerae. The sequence continues at coordinate 1,111,265 of NZ_JACHXJ010000002.1, forward strand.
TGCGTGGCATCAAAAATCAAAACTACTGGATGATGGAACAGCAGAGCGGTCCGTGCGGCTGGCACTCGTTGGGCGATACGCCCGAGCCGGGCCAGCTGCGGTTATGGACCTATCAGGCTATAGCGCATGGAGCGGATGCCATGGTCTATTTTCGCTGGCGGGCCTGCACGTTCGGGATCGAACAGTATTGGCACGGCATTCTTGATCATGACGGCGTCGGCCGAAGACGGTACCGGGAGATCACCGCGATCGGACAGGAACTCAAAGAACTGTCACCCCTGTTTGTAGGGGCAGCCAATAACAATACCGTCGCTCTGGTTAAAAGCTACGATCAAGTGTGGAGCCACCGCGCTCAGCCGCATAACCGGAACTTTAATTATGAATCCCTGCTTGCAGCCTATTACAATGCAGTTGCCGGGCAGCATGTCGGTGTTGACGTGGTCCGCGTGGAAACTGACTTTACGCCTTACAAGCTTGTTATGATGCCGGCATTCAATTTGATGACGGAAGAGATCGCAGACAAGTGTGAGGCATATGTGACAGGCGGCGGTTCGCTGCTCATCACGTTCCGATCCGGAACACGTACCTGGAACAACCGCATGACGACTTTGACGCTGCCGGGCTTGTTCCGGACAATGGCAGGCATAGAACTGGAAGAGTATGACTCGGTTAATTTCGGCCGGACTGTAGCTGTGAACGGAGAGTTCGGGGACGGCACCGCTTCGATGTGGTGCGATGTGCTGAAGTTGGATGGGGCTGAGAGCCTCGCGGATTATCAGAGCCATTATTACAGCGGAACACCGGCAGTTACTGTTCACACCTATGGTAAGGGGAAGGTTTATTACGTCGGATGCGACCTGGATGACCAGGCGATGGAGGGCTTGATGAAGCTGGTTCTGGATAGGGAGGGCGCAGTCCCATCCTTACCCGAAACATATGATGGAATAGAGGCAGTCGAAAGAGAGAAGGATGGTAAAGGCTACCTGATGCTGCTGAATCATCGCAGCGAGTCCGTCGATGTAGAACTGGGGGGCACGTATGTTGATGCCCTGAGCAAGCAGACCATTGAAGGCCGCATTCTCTTGGAACCATACGCCGTGCATGTGCTTTTAAACCCAGGGATCTAGAGTGTGATTCGTAAAGGAACATAGCCAATTTCTTCGCAAAACCTCCTTCTGAATAATTTCGGGTGAATCCTCCATAATAGGGAAGTAAATCCAAGAGAAAATGGAGGAAAAGCATATGCTCGAAAACCTGGAAAGTAACTATGACTGCAGGAATGCAGGAGAGGATTTGCATCAGCTCAAGCAGGAGCTCTCCTCGCTCCGGGGTTTGGGCAAGGAAGACCCCAAGACGCAGGAAGACATTAACCGCCTCGAGAATCAGATTGCATTTATTATGAACAAATGTGACATTAATCATTAGTTTGGCAGCAGCACCCCTAAACCCGGTATGTACCTATACCGAGTCGCGGGGTGCTTTTTCATGGTATAAGCTTTTGGAAATACATCGTTTTCGGCACCCGGCATTGCCGTGAGTAAAGACGGTCGTTCCTATTAGGGATGATCGTTTTTTCGCATGAGGAAATGATTCCCTTACTAAAGTGTAAGGCATATGTAAGGCTTTCTCTATTCAAATCACTTTCAATTTAGCTTACATTAGCGAGGTGCGGCGGAAGACAGCAAGATGAGGAGTGATGGAGGATGAATCAGGATGAGCGGACCAAAAACAGAATAGCGGTGCTGGATGCCTTAAGGGGCTTCGCACTCTTGGGCATTTTACTTGTGAATATAACGAGCATCATGGAGGCGGGGTTCCCCTCAAGAGGAACGATTGATTGGGGGTTGAGCCGATTTTACGATTATGCGGTGGAGCAGCGGTTTTATGTGATCTTCTCGTTATTGTTCGGAACCGGATTTTATATTTTCATTACACGGGCGAAGGCGAGGGGGGACAAAGCGGTCGTTCTGTTCATAAGGCGGCTTGTCGCGCTGCTGGGCTTTGGTGCGGTCCACTTTATTTTTCAACCGGGAGAAGCACTGCATGTTTATGCTGTCATCGGCTTTCTATTGATCCCATTTTATAACCGAAAGCCTGCTTTTAATTTTGCTGCTATGCTAGCCGCACTTGGGCTGAGTCTCGTTCTGGGCGAGTATGCCGTAACGCTAGCGATGTTTTTGCTGGGGCTTTTACTCGGACAAATCGGATTTTTTACGAGAATTAACGAATTTGTGCCCCAATTACGGCTGACGGCATGGGTCTGCCTCGCACTGACTCCGGGGTCGATTTACCTGCAATACATAACATTCCCGACGAGCTGGTATGAAGAAGGAGCGAATATATCAGGATTGGTCATGGCAGCCTTCTATGTCTCGACTTTTCTGCTTTTGTTCCGGAACCGGCGCATTCAGCAGTTGCTGAAACCGTTGGCTGCTTTCGGCCGAACCGCATTAACGAACTATCTTGGCCAAACGGCAATCATTGTGTTGATTCTATTCTTGTTCGATCTGAAGCAGAAGGTCAGTGTAACGGATACGACCCTCATCGCACTTTGCATCTACGCCGTTCAGGTTCCGCTCAGTTTCCTGTGGCTTAAACGGTTTAGAATGGGGCCTATGGAATGGATATGGCGGCTGCTGACTTACGGTAAAAGGATACCCATAAGAAAATGAGTAAATCGCAATGGATTCATGAGGTTTAGCGATTTTGCAGCTGGAGAAGGAAGGGCTGCTGCATCGGATGGACGACGTACAAAAATACATCCCATGGTTAGAGTTCATTTATCACGGAGAGCCGCAAAAGATAACGATTAATCAACTGCTGCATCATACCAGCGGCATCGCCTCCAATACGATCACCCGGATCCCTGAAAGCAAAGCGGACAACGCGCTTGAACTGACGGTAAAAACATTGCAGGGCCAGGCGCTGGACCGAAAGCCGGGAAGTTCTTTTGAATACGCAACGATAAATTACTGATGATGCAACCGGATGGGCTGTCATGAACAAAAGCAAGGAAACGGTTATTTTTTATGCCGGTGAGAATCCGTCATTTACGTCGTATTTTATTTTGCAGCCGGATCAACAACTGGGTGTGGCGATTCTCGCCAATATGAACACGAGTTACACAACATCAATTGGACAAGGTGTGATGGACTTGTGCTGCTCATTCATATTTGTATGGTTGCTGCCGTTCTTGTAGTTAGTTATATGCATGCTGCCGACCATCCTGCTTGGAGGATTACCTTGGGCATTCATTAAAGTATGGGCGCCGACTTCTATTCCTGTTTTTCTATATAACGTCGTAACGGCGAGCATCCTTTATTTTATCTACGGATTGCTTCTACTCTTCACAAAAAAATGAAAAACCTATGGGGCTGGATTATAATAAGTAATCATGTCGAATTGTAAAATAATCAAGCAGTGAGGGAAACCAATGACGATCGACGAAATCATTGAATACTGTCTGTCCTATCCGGCCTGTTATCAAGACCACCCGTTTGGAGCAGAATGGACCGTAATCCGGCATAAAGGGAACAAAAAAAGCTTTGCGCTGATTTTCCATCACAATGATCACTTGTGCGTGAATTTGAAATGCGAACCGAGCCGGGCGGATTTTTTGCGCAGTGTGTTCCAAGAAGTGACGCCAGCGTATCACATGAATAAGGAGCACTGGAATACGGTGATCTTGGATGGGGACCTCCAGGATGATGATATCCATGAGATGGTTAAGCACAGCTACGAATTGACGAAGCCCAAGATCCGATTGAGGAAGGCTAAACCATGAAACGCGCTGCCTGAACGTCGTGAGGAGCTATACCGGGATAGAGGCGGATCCTTTTTTACGTATGAACAGGGTCCTGGAATGACAACATAAGGAAGTGGTATACAACTCACTTTCCAGAGGAGGATATCTGTCATGGCTCACCAGAAAAGAAGAAATGAAGCAGCCTGGAAGTCACGCAAGCAAGAACAGCATCCCCATGGCAAAATCAAATCGCTGAAAGAATTGTCCAGCGAATATGATGAGGAGCATACTGCGAAGTAAGGAAGAGGAGACTGTACGGCAAATGTCCGGCAGTCTTCTTTTTATCACGATAGGCAATAAGGCTAGCGGGTCACAGCTCAAAATTTGCAAGTTATTTCTGATTTCCAGTCTTTACAAGCTGAAAAAAATGTATTATATTTGTTTGTGCAAACATTAATTTGAACTTTGAATCGAGGCAGCGACATGTTGGACACTTATTTTAAAGAATGCTTATATTTCACAGCCAATCGTCTCAGCAGGATTATTACCAAGATGGCCGAAGATGAGTTTGCACCGAGCGGACTTAACCCAACCTCTGCGTTTTTGATGCTGACAGTGCTGGAGAAGGACGGCATCTCCCAGAAAGAAATCGGCCAAAGCCTCCATCTTAAGCCTTCCACCATTACGCGGCTCATCGAGAGCCTTCAAGCTAAAGGACTGCTCAGCAGCCGACAGGAAGGCAGAATGTCCTTGATTTACGCAACAGACCGGGGAAGAGATCTGGAAAGTCAAATCCACGAATGTTGGCAAAAGCTGAGGCAGCGATATAACACGGTATTAAACAGTCAGGACGATGAACTCTCCCTTCAACTGAATGAAGTAAGCAACCGCTTGGAAAATGCCGAATGACATGAACATTCGGTTATTCAACCGCACAATATTTGCTTGTGCAACTAAATTTAAATTGGAGGAGATATGATGAATCAGCCAATTCTAATCGTTGGCAGTACGGGGAAAACAGGGCGTCGGGTATCGGAGAAGCTGCTGCAAAAGGGAATACCGGTCCGTTCCGGCTCGCGTTCCGCTGAGCTGCCCTTTGATTGGAACGATTCGTCCACATGGGAGCCGGTACTGCAAGGGACGAGGGCAGCGTATATTACCTATTATCCGGATTTGGCCGTTCCGGGTGCTGCTCAAGCGATCGGTTCGTTCGCGAGATTGGCCGTAGAAACCGGTGTGCGCCGGTTGGTTCTTTTGTCCGGCAGAGGTGAGGAGGAAGCTCAGCGGAGTGAACTTGCAATGCAGCATTCCGGCGCGGACTGGACGATTCTCCGCTGCAGCTGGTTTTGCCAGAATTTCAGCGAGAGCTTCCTGTATGACATGGTAAAAGCGGGAGTGGTAGCACTGCCGGCAGGAAGCGTGAGAGAACCGTTCATTGATGCTGACGATATTGCAGATGCAGCCGTCTCGGCTTTGACCGATGACCGGCATATCGGACAGCGGTATGAATTGACGGGTCCGCAGGCGGTAACTTTTGCGGAAGCTACGTCCTTGATCGCGAAAGCCTGTCAGCGGAATATTCGGTATCTCGAGCTTACTTTCGAACAATTCCTATCCATGCTTGCACAACAACAAGTAGCTGGTGAGTATGTCACGCTGCTGTCCTATTTGTTTTCCACCGTGCTGGATGGCCGAAACGAGATTCCGGCAGATGGCGTGGAGCAATTATTAGGAAGGAAGCCAAGGGATTTCTTCAACTATGCACAGCTGGCGGCCAGAGCCGGAGCTTGGAATTAAAACAATCGTTTAACATAGCGGTCCATCAAATCCTAGGAGGACATATCTGTGGTGAATTTTCTATATTATCTGACCTTTGCGTCTACGTTAGGATCCGGATTGCTGGCCGGCGTATTTTTCACATTTTCGGCATTCGTGATGACGTCGCTTTCCCGCCTTCCTGCGGATCAGAGCATATCTGCCATGCAGTCGATCAATTCGACGATACTGCAATCGTTATTTATGCTGGTCTTTATGGGGACCACCATTCTAAGCGTCGTTTTGGGAGTTGCTTCGTTCTTTAAATCAGGCACCCATAGCGCGGCCTATGTAATCATTGGCAGCTTGTTTATTTTTATCGGAGTGTTTCTGGTAACGGCCGTCTTTAATGTGCCGCTTAATAATTCTTTAGCCGCTGTGAGCCCGGGGGCTGCCGAGGGACCGCAAGTATGGAGCGAGTATATAGCCGGCTGGGTACCCTGGAATCATGTAAGGACGATCTCCTCCATCGCGGCACTGATTTCCTTTATGATCGCTATTCGTAAATGGTGAACCTGTTAAGGGTAAAAAGACAGATCATTCAGTTTGGCGAACAAATTGCATAAATGCCTCAATTCATGTATAATATAAGAAATTCATACATCGGAACACCGGAGGAGCCTGTCACGACAGGCTCTTTCTGCGTTCTTATAGGAGAGCCCTGTCGTTGACGGGCTCTTTTTGTGCCTTTTTCCGGATATGGATGGCTGAATTCACGGCTGGTCACAATATATTCATACTCGAAGGAGGCACTTAAATGTTGGAAATTATGCTATACCTGGCTATTATTTTGCTCGCTACTAAGCTGCTTGGCGATTTATTCGTCAGGATCGGTCAGCCTGCCGTTCTGGGAAAGCTCCTGGCAGGTATTCTTGTCGGCCCCGCTGTGCTTGGCTGGATTCATCCGAATGAATTTATATCCATTTTCTCTGAAATCGGCGTACTGCTGCTGATGTTTATGGCCGGTCTGGAAACCGATTTGGATCAGCTGCGAAAAAATTGGAAGTCGGCGTTTGCTGTAGCGGTTGGAGGGATTATCCTTCCGTTTGTCGGCGGTTATGGTGCAGCTTCCTTCTTCGGCCTCAGCAATAACGAGGGACTCTTTTTAGGATTGCTGCTGTGTGCCACCTCCGTTAGTATTTCCGTTCAAACCCTGAAAGAGATGGATCGGCTGAACACAAAGGAAGGCACAACGATCCTGGGCGCAGCGGTTGTGGATGATGTCATCGTCGTTGTCATGCTGGCTATTATGATGAGCTTGCTTGGTACCGGACACGACATATCCCTTGGCCTGCTTATCGGCAAAAAGCTGCTGTTCTTTGTCGTCGCCATCGTTGTCGGTTGGCTGGCCGTGCCTTGGTTTCTGAAGCTTTTTGCGCCGCTGCGGGTTACCGAGTCCGTCATCAGCGGAGCGCTTATCGTATGCTTTGCCTTATCGTATTTTGCCGATCTTATGGGTGTAGCCGCCATTATTGGCGCTTTTGCGGCGGGCATTGCCATTTCCCAGACTCCCTTCAAGCACGATGTGGAGGATCGTCTGGAGCCGGTGGCCTATTCCATCTTCGTTCCGGTGTTTTTTGTCAGCATTGGTCTCAACATTACGTTTGAAGGTGTTGCTAATCAACTGCTGTTCATGGGCGTCATTACGGTCGTGGCCATTCTGACCAAGCTGCTTGGCGGCGGGCTGGGTGCCAAGCTCACCGGATTTAACGGACGCTCATCGCTGGCGATCGGGGCCGGCATGATATCGCGCGGGGAGGTAGCCCTCATTATCGCGGCAGCGGGTCTGGAGTCCGGATTGCTGATGCAGAAATATTTCACATCCGTAGTCATTGTCGTGGTGTTGACGACACTCATCACACCGCCGTTGTTGAAGATGTTATTTTCGGGTAGGGAGGACGCTGGAGATAAACTTCAAAGAAGGGAAAAGTAAATACCCGCCTCTGAATCCGTTGAACCGTTCGCCTTTCTTGACGATCGAGTATGAACCCTGGCTATTACGGCGTTTAAGCAACGTAGATGAGACAGGGAACCTTTGGGAAGTGTTAAAATAGGGAAATGAGATATGTCGCATTTCGAAGACAGCGAATACGGAAAGGAGTATTGAATATGGCACGAGTTCTATTTATGAATTCGGGATCGGAAGGGCATATCAATCCGACGATTGGCGTTGTGCAGGAGCTGACCTCGCGTGGAGAAGAAGTGGTGTACTTTTGTATTGAAGCTTTTCGGGAGAGATTGGAGAAAGCGGGGGCGGACGTACGAACAATTGACGATCAGAAATTCATCAAAGCCTTTATCTCCGGTGGAAGAAACTATTTGCTGGAAAGGGTCAACGGTCTCTTGCTGACGGCTGATGTCGTCATCCCCAGCGTTCTTGAACAGATCCAAGGAGAGCATTTTGACTACATCATCCACGACTCCATGTTCGGCTGCGGACGTTTGCTGGCTGATATGCTTAAACTTCCCGCCATCAGCTCATGCAGCACTTTTGCAGAGTCCAAACAGTCTTTCGACCATATGATGGAACAATCTTTCATCAGCGTCCCTGAAGACATCACTAAACCGATCAACGATAAGTATCAAAGCCTGACGACAATGATCCAGCAAAAATATGGTGCAGAGATCCATTCTCCTTATGAGGCGTTTTGTAATCCTGCTCCGCTTACGATTGTCTATACAGCAAGGGAATTCCAACCGGATGGGGATACTTTTGACCCGTCGTATAAATTTGTTGGTCCATCCATCACTTCGCGATCCGTGGAAGAAGACTTTGACCTTACTGCCATTCAGGGGAAAAACCCCATTTACATTTCGCTGGGCACCGTCATGAACCAAGCACCGGATTTCTATAAGCTTTGTTTACAGGCATTTGGAAATACGGATCACCCGGTCGTCATGTCGATCGGGAATAAAACTGCGCTATCCGATTTAGGAGACATTCCGGATCACTTCATCGTAAAAAGTTACGTTCCGCAAACGGAAGTGCTGCAGTACGCCCAGCTATTTATTACACATGGCGGGATGAACAGCGCCCATGAAGGTCTTTACTACGGGGTTCCGCTCATTGTTCTCCCGCTCAGCGCGGACCAGCCGGTCATCGCGGGACAAGTCGCCCGGATCGGTGCGGGCATTACGTTAGACATGCAGAGCTTGACGACCCATCAGCTGCGGGAAGCGGCGGATCTGGTATTAAGCCGTGCTTCTTTCAAGGAAGCCGCCGCAAGTATGGGTGAATCTTTGCGCAAATCTGGTGGTTATCCGCAAGCGGTAGACGATATTTTCGAATTTAGGGATCAGCATTGGATCTAAAACCGGAACAACAGCGGCAAGATCATTCGGCAAGAGAAGATGAATCGGAATCGCAGATTTATTCGGATAATGACTTCCTCGGATTGGATTTGAACGTGGCATCTCTGGATCACAGACGCATAATCATTTTTCCATTGGATCAGGAATATATTGGCGTATCTAATGTTCCGCAGGAGGTTGGACCATGCCATTTCCCGTCTATCCTTACATCGGTAAGGAACAGCAGTGCACAGAAGTTCCGATCGTTTTTCCTCCACAGCACCAGAACCGGAGGCCAGGATATGAGTATGTGATGAATCCCCGGCCGATCTTCGATAATCCTGACTATATAGGAAATGGACGGCTGCAGAATAAGGTGGCGATTGTGACGGGAGGCGACAGCGGCATTGGCCGGGCCGTTGCAGTCGCATTTGCCAAACAGGGTGCGGATGTATTTATCCCTTATCTAAACGAGCATCAAGATGCGGCCGAAACCAAATATTACGTTCAGCAGCTGGGCCGCAGATGCGAAACGCTGGCAGTGGATTTAAGGGTAGAGGGGGCTTGCGTTAAGGCAGTGGAAGCTGCACTAGGAACTTTCGGTAAACTGGACATCCTTGTGAACAATCACGGCGTTCAATACCACCGGAACAGCATTTTGGACATCAGCCGGGATCAACTGCTGGACACGTTCCATACCAATATCATTTCTTTCTTTGAGATGATCCAAGCAGCTTTGCCTCATCTTCATCCGGGGAGCTCCATCATCAATACGACTTCGGACACAGCATTTTCGGGCATGGCGAATATGATTGACTATACCGCGACGAAAGGCGCCATCGTTTCATTAACCCGGTCTCTGTCGTTGTCGCTGTCCAAGCAGCGTATTCGGGTGAATGCCGTAGCACCCGGTCCTACCTGGACACCATTGATTCCAACCGCATTTACTGCGGAAGAGACGACCACGTTCGGCACTGATACACCGATGGGCAGGCCCGGGCAGCCGTTTGAACTGGCGCCGACCTATGTCCTGCTCGCGTCTGACGATGCATCTGCAATCTCGGGTCAAATCATGTTTGTGAACATGGGGTCGGTTGTCACCTGATGGCTGAGGCAAGACTCCCATGAATCCGTTGCTGATGAAGCGGCAAATGCAGCAAAAGGTCCCGGAATTATTCCGGGGCCTTTGTTGTTTCCGTATGCAGATTTCCCTTGAGCCGGACCAAAGCATCGACGTTCCGCGTCGTTATGGAGGCGACTCCCATACGTGCGAATCGTTCCATCAGGGTCTCCTCATTCACGGTCCACACGAAAACCGGAAGCGAGCGGGCTGCAGCCTGTTCCAAGAGTTCCTCTTTGACCAGCTGGTACGGAACGTTGAGGCCGATGCAAGCCGCGGCGGCTGCATCCTCACAGGAGCGACGGACCGCATCCCTATAATCCTGGGTTAAAAAAAGATCCGTGTCGACATTCAGCAGCTTCCTAAACTCCGGATGCGTTTGCTGCACAAGCATGGCCCGGGCGGGTCCGCATCCCGACAGCAAGACTTGGTCCGCCATCTTGTATTGATGGACGAGCGCTGCGGCCGCTGCGACGCTGTCATCGGTTTTGAGATCCAGATTCGCCGAGATACCGGCAGCCCGGACTCTATCCAGCATCTCATCCAGCCTAGCGATGGTCATTGTACCGGATTTCCCGGCGTAGTTTACGCTGAGCACCAGCTCCTGCAATTCTGCCATACTCATTTCCGAAATACGAATGAGCCTGCCGTCCTCCGCCGTCTGCCATTCATCGTCATGGGCAAGCACCGCGATACCGTCCCGGGTAACCCGGACATCTTCTTCAATGATGTCGGCGCCAAGCCGGATGCCGGTCTCGATCGAGAACAACGTATTATCGAGCGTATCCATACAGCCGCTGTGAGCCGTAATCAGTGGAAATTGTGCTGTCATTGCGCGTTATCGCACCTCCCGGTTCATCAAAAAAAATGGGGTTGGTAAAAGCAATCATCGTGTGGATCCCGCGGATCGTTCCCCACAGCTCGGCACGCACCCACCGCAATCCTTTGCGCGCAAGCGTCAAATTGCAGCCCTTGCTATCTGCAGCATAGGGGAGTTCCGATACCATACCAAGATTGCTTTGAAAGCGCAAGGTATAGATTTGTTCGGGCAGCTCCCAATGCTCTTTCCGGGTTTCGAAATCGGCAGCTGCCTGCACTTCGATGGTGTGATCCGGTGTGGTCCCCTGCGGGATGGCATCCCCGATGCCGTAAAGTCTGTTGTCTACTTTGATACCTAGATCGAGCCGCGGCCCCAGGGTAACGGAGGCTCTTCCTGCGGAAAGCGCGGCTACAGCCTTATCGGTGATCGAGCCTTTATGTTCCTCCATAAGCAGATAAGTGACGGACAGCGGTTCATCCGTCAGTTCCTGGCGGTGCCAATCCCGGCCGGAAGTTGCCGCGATTCGGAAGCCTTCGTTCAGCTTGTCGGTCCAGAGGCGAAATGCGCGGGCGTTGTTATTTTTCAGCGGAGCAAAGGTCGTGGACCACACTTCGATATAATCAAGATCATTCCAGTCACTAAGCTCGAATTCCCAATAACAGCCGGTGCACATGGGACTGCCGGGGCGAAAAGGGTGGGCCATGCCGGCGATACCGCCTTGATCGTGGACGCGGGTGAGTCCAGCGTGAATATCACCAGGACCTACCGGACGCCAATCAATATAGTCCTTCACGCCAAGCGTCACCATATGTCCGAAGAAGGTGGTCCATTCCATGCCCTGAATAATGTGCATGCCCGTCTGCCGCTCAACCGACTCTTTATTCCATAAGCCGGACATCGTGTTGTGGTCCGTCAGGGCGATGCAGTCAAAACCAAGCGCTTTTGCGCCTGCGGCCAGTTCTTCCAGGCTCTGACTGCCGTCACTGTGGAAGGTATGGGTATGAAGCTCACAAGCCATCCAGTTCATCCATGTTCCTCCTCATGCCAGATTTGCAGCGAGTAACGGCAATCGTCCGTCACGACGGCATGCAGGCTTAGGGTAACCGTCCACATGCCGGCCTGCAGCGTCCCTTTACTTAGTCCGGGAGACGATTCAAGCCCGGAAAGAAGCAGATGCTGCTCCGGATCATGGCGGTGGGCAGCCCCACGGTGACCGGTCGGATCGTCAACGGACAGCGTGATCAAATTTTTGAGCGGAAGATAGGACTCCCAGTTGGACTTGGCCTGTTCCCTGAGTTCATCCTCGACATATCGATCAAGGCCCTGCTCAATCAGCGTTCTAGCCTTGACGCCATCCTGCAGGTTTTTTGGACTATAGGAAAAATCGATTTTCATGCGGCCCCCGGAATTTTCCAGAAAAAAACGGTAAGCGATATGCGTTTTGGAGCACTCTGGTGTGACAGCTCCCTGTACATTAATGAGTAAAGTATTCATGATGAACGCACGCTTTCTTCTTTGATCATGGAGCGGATATAGAAATATCCGACAAAAGAGCAAAGCAGGAAGGTGAAGAAAGCTGTGGCCGCTGCCAATTGACGGTCCTGAAACACGCTGAAAATTTGCTCCATGGACACGCCCAGCATCTGCGGCGCATTGGGTCCAATCAGGAAGGGGGCGGTGAAGGAACCGATCACACCCATAAATACGAAGGTGAGAGCGACGAGCAGCGTCTTAAACGTCAGCGGCAGAATAAGCCGGAAAAAAATTCTCAGGCGTCCGGCACCTACATCCTTCGCGCTTTCAATGACGGCATCAGGGACGCCCGACAAGGCCGAACCCAGCAGCATCGTCGTAAACGGAATATTAAACCAAAGATTCGCGAGGATAATGCCCTTCATGTCAAATATAATCCTTGGAAAGCTGTCCGTACCCAGATGATACAAAATCCTTGCCATCCATCCATGGTTGCCGAGAAGCTGAATCAGGCCGTACGTCGCAATGACCGAGGGGATGAAGATCGGTATCATGTAGGTGCGCCGGATCCATCGTACCGCGAAGCCGTTGTTGAACCGCATGTACACAGCCAGCGAATAGCTGATAAGCAACACCAGGATGGAGGAAACAATGGTAATTTCCAAGGTGAAAATAATGTTGGAGCGCATCAATTTGTCCGTGAACAAATAGGCGTAATTGGATAAATCATACCCGCCGTTCTCATTCTTCAAGCTTTCCCGAAGCGAACTAATGATCGGGATGACGACAATCAGCACCAGCACGAGAAAGGAAGGAAGGACCATGGAAATGCCCAGGATCCCTCTTTTTATGGATTTGCTCATTGTGCAGCCACTTCGCTTTGCCAGCGTTTGTTGATGTCTTTGTCCAGATCGCCGATGTTGAACGAACGGAATCCTTCGGAAGCGCCTTTAAAGGAATCCTGAACTTCCTGCGACATGTTCGTCAGCTTGATGCCCGGGAAGCCGTGCATTTTATCGACGACCACATTCTGGGCTTCAGGCGACAGCACAAAATCCAGGAATTTGTACACGGCGTCCTTCTTCTCGGATAACTTCGGAACCATCAAGTAAGTCGGCCCGCCGTTAAATCCAGGCGTGATTTGCGTGATTTTTGTCGTTTCCGGAAGCTGTCCTTTGTCCAGCTGATCCAGCACCATGTCGGACCAGGCCGGAATCATGTCGACTTCGCCGCTCGTCAGCAGATCAAGCGTGCCTTGGTTTTTCTTCGGATAGATGCCTTTGCCATACATGTATTTGCCCAGATCCTTTAAGAGGGAGAATCCTTGATCCCATTGGCTTTCAATGCTGGGATCCGTATTATGAATCGCATCTTCGGGCAAAAAATTGTAAATGCTGGTCGTGACGAAGGAGCTTCCTGCACCGCCGGTTGACGGATCGTTGTAGGCAAACCGCTCCGGATGGCTGCGGATCCATTCATATACGTCGTCCAGCGTTTTCGGCACATCTTTGACGGTTTCGCTGTTATAGGCAAGGACGACCGCCGAGGAACGGTAAGGGATCGCGAGGTTAGACACATCGTTCAGTGTATTTTGGTCCACGTTGTTCAAATTGGGAATATGGTCCGTACTTAAATTGTCCCATAAATCGTCTTTTTGCCCTTTGGTCACCACGCCCAGGCCATCTTCAAAGAGGTCAATATCACCCGAGCCTTTGCCGGATTGTTTCGCGGCAAGGATGCGGTCGTAGGTCGGCTGCGCTCCTGTACCCGACGGCACGTATACGGCTTTAACCTTGATATCGGGATTCTTTTCTTCGAACATCGGAATCAAATTTTTCCACAAATCGTCCACGTTCTGTGATCCGGAATAATAAAACGAAAATTCGACCTGTTTGCTTGACGTATCTGTACCTTCAGCAGCTGAACTCGTGCCGCTGTCCTTGCTGCTGCCGCAGCCGGACAGCAGGGAAGCAGCGAGGACAAAGGAAGTAACAAATGCAAATGCCGATTTCTTATTCAACATGGAAGTAAACCCTCCTAAAAGTTGTAAAGTTGGTTGATCCGGTTTTGCCTTGCCTTACGGATAAGCGATTACCTTAGCAAACTGAACGGACAGGGACTGCCCGTTAGACAGTTCTTTGATTTGATCGCGCGCCTGGAAGGCACGGATAGTGCCATAACCTTGCAAATCGACGGAAACTTCGGCATAATGCCCGAGGATCATGATTTGCTTGACGATGCCCGGCAGACCGCTGCCGCCGGCCTGATCCAGAATAATATCTTCCGGCCTTACGGCGACCGTGACATCGCCCGAGAGACGGGAGGGATTCGGGAAACGGAGAGAACCAACCGTAATTTGATCTGCGTCAATCACCCCCTTTACGAAGTTCATTTTCCCGATGAACTGAGCTACATAGAGCGATTTCGGCATATCGTAGATCTCCTGAGGGGATGCGATCTGTTCAATGTTGCCGTGATTCATGACGACAATCCGGTCCGAAATCGATAACGCCTCTTCCTGATCGTGGGTAACAAAAACCATGGTCAGGCCGGTATTGGCCTGGATTTCCCGCAGTTCCTCGCGCATCTCGTGCCGAAGCTTCGCATCCAGCGCCGAGAAAGGCTCATCGAGCAGCAAGACGGCGGGATTCAGCAGGAGCGACCTGGCAACGGCAATCCGCTGCTGCTGGCCTCCGGACAGCTGTGCCGGGAATTTGCTCCCGGCGCCTGGAAGACGAACCAGCTCCAGGACGTCCTGAATCGCTTTTTCCCTGTCCCTCTTTTTGATTTTGCGGATTTTAAGGCCAAACGCGAGGTTATCGTGGACGGACATATGCGGCCACAAATTGTAGCCTTGAAATACCATGGAGGTGGGCCGTTTTTCCGGCGGGACCTTGACCACGCTCTTTCCCTCGATCAAGATGTCTCCTGCGTCCGGCTCCAGAAAACCGCCGATGCTGCGCAGCACCGTGGTCTTGCCGCATCCGGAAGGCCCAAGCAGGGTGATCAGCTCTCCTTTCTTCACGTCCAGCGAGATATCCGATACGCCATCGCCGGTTTTATAGCGTTTGGACAGGTTTTGAATCGATAATTGAATGTTCATAGGGACCTCCTTTATGCATCTATCGCGATCTATTTATTTGATCTGGAAACCGCTCGCCAGCACGTCCGCACTGACAAAACGCTGGGCAGCGACCAGCAGAATAATGGAAGGCGCCGTTAAAATGATGGAGAAAACCGCGCCGGCATACGCCGGATAATCGCTGATGATCGAATACATCACGATCGGCATCGTTTTGAAATCAGGAATACCGACCAGAAAGGTGCCCTGCGCTTCATCGAGGGAATTCAAAAAGGTGAAGATCGAAGCCACCAGGATCCCGGGCAGGGCCATCGGCAGCGTAATGCTCCGGAACACGCGGAACGGGCTGGCGCCGACATCTCTCGCGGATTCTTCCTGCGCCGTATGAACGTTCCGAAACGCGGAGGTCGGAATCCAGGTCATGAACATCAGCACATTAATAATGTGGATCAGGATGACCCCCGCCAGCGTGTTCATCAGGCCAAACTTGTAGAACAGCACGGCGATCGAGACGTATAGGCCCATTTTGGGGAAAGCATGGGTGAGAAGGAAGGAGAACAGGAAAAAACGGCTTAGCGGAAAACGGATCCGCGCAAATGCGTACGCCGCCGGGATGCAGAGCACGATCGATATGGCCGTCACAAGCGCCGCGATAACAAAGGAAAGCCCGATGGATTTGGCGATGTCCTGCTGCTGAAAGACGAAGGTCCACCATTTCAGCGACCAAACGGAGGGAAGCAGATCGGGATAATTCCATTTACCTGTGAAGGCCAGAATCGCCAAGTTGAGCAGTGGCCCCATAAAGAAGATGACAAACACGGCAAGTGCGACAAATTCAAAGATTTTCTTTGGTCCGATGGCTTTGAAATACCAGCGCATGGATCAGACTCCTTTCGTTTTGACTGATATGGATTTACGTAGATTGACGAATAATCAGTTCAGGTACCAGCTCGATATCCAACTCGTTAACCGGCTGCTGGTCGATCAGCTTGTCCAGGATGGTGCAGGCGGTTCTGCCCATCGCTTCGGTGTCCACCCTGATCGTCGTTAGGGAAGGCGTATAAATGGAGGCGACGTCGATGCCATCAAAACCGATGACAGCCACTTGGTCCGGAATGCGGACCGATTGCTCGATCAGAAACTTCATCGCGCCGAGCGCTATCATGTCATTCGTCGCAAAGAGGGCTGTATAGCCTCCTGCCTTGAAATCAGGCCAGTGCTGCCGCATCATTTCGTATCCTTGATCAAAAGTAGAGGCCTGCGGGTAGGCGAGCGATGACGGATCGAGAGGAGATCCAATACTATGCAAATAATCGCGAAAGCCATGTAACCTTAAATAATGGCTCCGGTGGGTCTGCGGCCCGGCCAGCACGAAGATTTGCCTGTGCCCCAGACCGGTCAAATATTCGGCTGCCATCATGCCTCCGTCCTGATCCCGGTTGACGACATGTACCACATTGTCGACATCGGTGGAGCCGTTCACCATGACGTAAGGAATGCCGAAGTTGTGAATATAATCGATCACATTTTGCTGCAGCCGGCTGATCAGAATGAGTCCGTCCACGCGTTTCTCCAGCATGAAATCGGCGGATCGAAGCGACATCTCATGATCCGTCGTCACAAAGACGGAATAGTTCATGCGCGCTGCGGTCGCCAGAATGGCATCCACAATTTTGCCGTAAAACGGATGGGAGGCAATCGGGTACTCCTTGCGGTAAATCAGGACTCCGATGTTGTGCGTCCGCTGGGATACCATGGCCCTGGCTACAGCGTTCGGTTTGTATTGCAGTTCTTCAATGACTTTGAGTACCGCGTCCCTTGTTTCCGGGTGGATATAACCTTTTCCCGAAATAACTCTGGACACGGTTGACTTGGAGACCCCGGCCAACTGAGCAATTTCCCTGATCGTATGACTCATATCTAACCCCGCTTTCTGAATGTGAGACCGTTCCCACATTCCAAGATTAACTCGGGAATGTAAGCCGCGTATGAAACGAATTGACGATCATTATAAAAGCCAATCTCGATGAAAGCCCTTTAATAATCCATATTTAGGGAAAATCACATTAGAACTGCTTCCTTCAGCTTTAAATCCGCAATGGGCAGTCTCGTGCCCGAAACTCTTCAAGGCTCAATACATGAATGCTTGAACTCATTTCGGTCCGGACAGAACGATCTCAGTTGGATAACCATGAGTTTTGTAAAATGTCCGATTGTAAAGCATACGTAAAATTTTTTTTGAAAATAATCATGACGGTTAGCAGGAAGATGAAGAAAAGATGGAGAGGAATGTGATGGCTGTACACATGTAAACAGAGAAGAGAGGGGGAGAGAGTCTGAGTTCATTGGGTTATATCGTAGGCTTTCATACATAGACTTTAATCAACCGGCTCGTACAATAAGATTCAGAGGTATTCCCTAGTATTCACTATTAACGTACCCATAGTCCGAAAGCTTAAGGAAGCGCGGGCTATGGGTATTTTTGCGGCCGTCCGGAAACGGATATTTGACGCTCTATGGATGGACGAGGCATGAAGCCGATTTTTATAAAATAAAATGGGCTGTAACGATCAATCCGGGCGCGAACGGTTACCGGCTGCCTACAGAAGAGGAATACCGTCCGCGGGAATAGGAGGGAAAGCCCTCTTTTTTTGTTTGGGAGCTAACCGCCGAATTCTCCGAAGCATTCGTAGAGGAATGATCACCCGGACCTGGGCACGTGTCATGCCCCCTCCGCATATGATATGCATGTCATGGGATTCAAACGACAAACCAAAAAGAATTGAGGGAGATCCAACATGAACAACTCCATGCGTGCAGTGTGGCCCAGGGAGTTACGTGACCCGAGCGGGACCCGCGACGATTCCAATAAGGAAAAGAAAGACGCAGCCGTCTCTCGGGATCCGGACCGGGGGTTGACGATGGTCATCGATAAAGGCCTCGGCAGAAATACGTTCGCAGATGTGATCGAAACCGCATCGCCTTACATTGACTGCATCAAGTTTGGATTTGGAACGGCCCCGCTGTATAGGACGGATATGCTCCTGTATAAAATCGACCTGGCCAAACAGCACGGCATATCCGTGATGACAGGCGGCACCTTGCTGGAAATTGCCGTTCAGCAGGATATCGTGCCTGCGTTCTTTGATACCGTGTGCAGTCTTGGTTTTAATGCGCTTGAAGTATCCGACGGTACGATCGAACTGTCCCGCCAAAAACGTACGGAGCTGATCCGGGAAGGAAAGAAGCGCGGACTACGGGTTTTTTCCGAATTTGGCAAGAAGCTGTCCGGTTCCTTGATTGATGCCGCTATTCTTGCAGATACCGTGGAATTGGACCTGGCTGCAGGCGCCGAATTTGTTACGGTCGAAGCCCGCGAGTCGGGGGTCAGCGTCGGTATTTTTGACAAACACGGGGAATGCAGGGAAGATGTGATTGACGACATCCTCAAATTCGTCCCGGATCACCGGACACTGATTTGGGAGGCGCCCCTTAAAAACCAACAGGCCATGCTCCTGCACAAATTCGGTTCCAATGTTCACTTGGGAAATATCGCTCCGACCGAAGTGATGGCCCTCGAGACACTCCGGCGCGGACTTCGCCAAGACACGTTTGAGTTCGGACTCAAGGAGAAAGCGCCGGAAGAATTTTGTTATATGATTTAAGTTAAATGATGCCGCGTAAATCGCGGCTTATTTTTTTACGTGCCAAAACTCCATGTGGTGTGATTCATGATCAGCAAAACGATTCTGTTCCTATTGACCCACTGCTCATTTTAACGAATAATGAACAATATTAATAAATTTGTTCAGTAATAAACAAATCGCGTATATTTATCAATTGCATGTTCGTTCATGGGAATAATAATGGAAGTCGACGATTAGCGCTTACATAACAATCCGAAACGGAGGCCTGAGATATGGATTACATCAAGCTCGGTAATACGGGTATGGATGTCTCGCGGATATGCCTTGGATGTATGAGCTTTGGCGAAGTGCAGCCGGGAGGGCATCAATGGGTGCTTGATGAGGAGCGAAGCCGCCCGGTCATAAAAAGGGCGCTTGAGCTTGGGATCAACTTTTTTGATACAGCGAATGTCTATTCCGGGGGAACCAGCGAAGAGATCACTGGACGCGCTTTAAAGGATTATGCGAATCGGGACGAGATTGTCCTCGCCACGAAGGTCTGGGGACGCATGCATCAAGGTCCCAACGGCGGGGGACTTTCCCGGAAGGCGATTATGAGCGAAATTGATAAAAGCCTGAAAAGACTAGGGACCGACTATGTGGATCTCTACATCATCCACCGCTGGGATTACAACACGCCGATCGAAGAAACCATGGAAGCCCTGCATGATGTAGTGAAGGCCGGAAAGGCCAGATATATCGGTGCTTCCGCCATGTATGCGTGGCAGTTTCAAAAAGCGCTGCATACGGCGGAGAAGCATGGATGGACTCGTTTTGTCTCTATGCAAAATCACCTGAACCTTATTTATCGTGAAGAGGAACGGGAGATGATGCCGCTGTGTAAGGATCAAAAAATAGCGGTGACCCCTTACAGTCCATTAGCATCAGGAAGATTGATCCGTGATTGGTCGGAAACGACGCACAGATCGGAGACCGATCAAATCCAAAAATCCAAGTACGATGCGACTGCGGATGTAGACCGGCTGGTCGTTGAACGAGTAGCTTCGATTGCAGAGAAACGCGGTGTACCCCGTATCCATATCGCCCTTGCATGGCTGCTGCAAAAGGAATCGGTAGCTGCACCAATCATAGGGGCGACGAAAATCGGCCAGGTCGAAGATGCTGTAGGTGCGCTATCCGTCAAATTAACTCCGGAAGAGATTGCATTTCTGGAAGAGCCATATGTTCCGCATCCGGTCGTTGGAGCACAGTAAAACGTAAAGGCAGCTCACTCGTTGAGCTGCCTTTTCTTTGTATGGATCTCCGGATTGTTCCATCTGCTAAGATATCTTTTGCATGAATCATAGACTTTCTTTAGACGATGAATGGTACAATACGAATGGAATAAATAGAAACGATCACGAACGGAAGGATGTTAGCCATGAGCGAATCGAATCAGGAATATATCGTCATCTCGGCTGCGAGGGAAAACAATCTCAAAAACGTTTCCCTGCAAATACCCAAGCGAAAAATTTCGATCTTCACCGGGGTATCCGGATCCGGCAAGTCATCGATCGTCTTCGATACGATTGCCGCAGAATCTACGCGATTGCTGAATGAGAACTTCAGTATGTTCGTGCGAACGTTCCTGCCCAAATATCCGCAGCCGGATGCGGATGCAATCGAAAACCTGAGCATGGCTGTCATTGTCGATCAGAAGCGGCTGGGCGGAGGATCCCACTCCACGATGGGCACCATTACCGATATTTCTCCCATTCTCCGGCTGCTCTTTTCCAGAGTGGGCCGGCCTTATGTTGGCGGAGCGAACATGTTCTCGTTTAACGATCCGCAAGGCATGTGTCCCGAATGTAACGGAATCGGCCGCAGCCTCGGTGTCGACATGAGCAAAGCGGTGGATATGTCCAAATCGCTCCGGGAAGGGGCCATTATGCTGCCGGGCTATACGGTGGACGGATGGGAATGGAACATGCTTATCCAGTCGGGTTCCTTTGATCCGGAAATGAAGCTCAGCGACTATTCGGATGAAAATCTGGAGCAGCTGCTGTATGGCAAGGCGAGGAAAGTGAAAATGGATTTCGCCGGTAAGGCAACCAATATTACCGTTGAAGGCGTGATCGAGAAGTTCACCAACAAATACATCAAACAGGACGTCAAGACAAAATCCGAACGAACACAGCAAACCGTTGCTCCGTACATCACCGAGGGGCCTTGCTCCAGCTGCCATGGCGCAAGACTTAGCCAAGCGGCGCTGGGCTGCAAAATTAACGGACACAACATTGCGGAGTTATCTTCCATGGAAGTCGGACATCTCATCCGCGTAATTCGGGAGATTGACGATGCCTCAGCGGCCCCGATGGTTAAGTCGCTAACGGAACGGCTGCAGCATCTGGTGGATATCGGTCTCGACTATTTGACGCTGGACCGCGAGACGGATACCTTATCCGGCGGCGAGTCGCAGCGCGTCAAAATGGTGAAGCACTTGAGCGGGAGCCTGGTGGATGTCACTTATATTTTCGATGAACCCAGTGTCGGACTCCACCCCCGCGATGTGCACCGGTTAAATGAACTGCTTCAGAAGCTGCGCGATAAAGGCAACACGGTGCTGGTGGTTGAGCATGATCCCGACGTTATCAAGGTGGCGGATCATATCGTCGACGTCGGTCCCCATGCCGGCAGCCGCGGAGGAACCATCGTCTATGAAGGAAGCTACCCTGGTCTGCTGGAATCCGGCACATTGACGGGTACACATATGAAGCGTCAGCTCCAGCTGAAGCAAGATTGCAGGCAGCCTTCCGGAAAGCTGTCGATCCGAGATGCCAATCTGCATAATTTGCAGAACGTAAACGTCGATATTCCGACCGGCGTGCTGAACGTCGTGACCGGCGTCGCCGGCTCTGGGAAAAGCACCTTGATTAACGACGTATTCCTCAGTCAGCATCCGGACGCCATCGTCATCGATCAATCGGCAATCGGCGTGTCGACACGCTCGAATCCCGCGACCTACACGGGCATATTGGATGATGTGCGCAAGGCGTTTGCTTCCGCGAACAAGGTAAGTCCAAGCTTATTCAGCTTCAACTCCAAGGGGGCCTGCGAGAATTGCCAAGGGCTGGGCGTTGTGTACATGGACCTCTCCTTCCTCGAGAGCGTAAAGCTGCCATGCGAGGTTTGTGGTGGGAAACGATTTAAAGAAGAAGTGCTTGCGTACAAGCTGAATGGCAAGTCTATAGCCGAAGTACTGGAGATGACGGTGGAGCAGGCTTTGGAATTTTTCCAGATCAAAGAGGTTGTCCGCAAACTTCAGGCCATGAACGATGTGGGACTGAACTACATCACCCTCGGCCAGCCGCTCAGCACGCTCTCTGGCGGGGAATGCCAGCGTATCAAGCTGGCTAGCGAGCTGCATAAGAAAGGAAGCATCTACGTGATGGACGAGCCGACGACCGGCCTGCATATGTCGGATATCGGTCACCTGCTCGGGATCATGAACCGCCTGGTGGATGCCGGAAATACGGTGATCGTCATTGAGCATAACCTGGAAGTCATCAGCCAAGCGGACTGGATTATCGATATGGGA
This sequence comes from Paenibacillus rhizosphaerae, assembly GCF_014192015.1. Taxonomy (GTDB): domain Bacteria; phylum Bacillota; class Bacilli; order Paenibacillales; family Paenibacillaceae; genus Paenibacillus_AQ; species Paenibacillus_AQ rhizosphaerae. Next base: position 1,133,835 of record NZ_JACHXJ010000002.1, read on the forward strand.
CCGGACGGGGGCAGCAAGGGCGGACAGGTGGTATTCGAAGGCACGCCTAAGGAGATCATCCATGCGGAGCAGTCGATCACGGGAAAATACTTGAGATAATCACCCAATAAACAAACGGAAACGTAAAAAACCAATCCTATCTTCTGATAAGGCCGCGTAAATCGCGGCTTATATCAGATATAAGAGAGTATTAAGCCCGGAGACAGGGTCTCCTGATAAATTTGTTTTCGGGATAAAATCAAAGTTATTCTGCGACGGCTTGATCAAGATTTGCTGGCCGGCAATTTTGATCGTACATACTGCTCCCTTTATTCGAGCTAGGGTGCAGCGGTTCGAGTAGAAGAAAAAAACTTGGAAGTTCAGAAGAATAAAAAATATTTACGATGAGGAAATGGTAAATTTAAAGGATATGCTTACCCGATTGCAGCAATAATATAAGCCTATCCTGAATACGCACTATAAAACATCAAGGAAGGAAGTACACATCATGATCATCGTCCATGCCAAACTTGACATCTTGCCGGAGCAAGAGGAACGCTTTTTGAAGGAAGCCGATAGCCTGCTTGTTGCTACCAGAGCGGAAGAGGGTAATATCAGCTATGAATTGTTCAAATTCGTGGAGCAAGAGCACTATTATACAATGGTGGAGATTTGGAAGGATTTTGGAGCCGTTCAGGTGCACAACAGCAGCGACCATTTCCAGGCATTCGTACAGACGGCCAAAACTCTGCTGGCTTCTCCAATGGAGTTGAAAGTTTTTCAGGGCGAGCCTGTGCAGGCTTAACGAAAGCGAAGTGAATCAATCCCTAATCTCCAATGTGGAGGTTGGGGATTTTTTGTTATCTGTTAAAATTTCATTCAGTGAAGTCCCTTATAAAGAGACTTCCTCCGCACTCATTTCAACGGTATACTTTTTGAAGAATACGGTTTGGAAGGAGTACCTCATCTTGGCAAAATGGGATAACATGCTGTCCATCCTTTGGATGCTTAAATCCAGAAAAAAGCTGACCGCCGCGCAAATAGCGGATCAATTGGAGATCAGCGTTCGGACGGTCTACCGCTATATCGATGCATTAAGCGCCAGCGGCGTTCCGATCGTTGCAGATTCAGGGCATGACGGAGGGTTCTATATACTGAAAACCTTCAGGGAAACGCCTTTATTTTTTCGGGCAGTAGAACTGAAGGCGATCATTGACGCATCGAAGTTCGCGAAGGGGGTCGGGTATCCGTATACGGATGAACTCGAGAATGCGCTGGACAAAATCGAACACAGTTTGAATGAAGAACAGATGCTGGATCTGCAGCGACTAACGAGCGGCTTTAGTGTAATCTCTTCCGCGTCCCATCCGGGCATCGTTTCTATGCTCCGGCAATTGGAACAGGCCATTCTGGACGGACAGACGCTTCATATCTCTTACCGTAAAGAAAACTCTCATATGGCAAAAGAGCGGAATATCGATCCCTATGGATTGACCTTACGCAGAAACGAATGGTATCTCATCGCATACTGCCACCAATCTTCGGAAATACGTACTTTCCGTGTGGACCGGATCGAGAACGTATTCCGGACCGAAGCCTTTTTTACCACGCCGGAAAATTTCTCCACAGAGGACTATTTCCGCGAACAATCGCACAAGGAACGGGAAGCGGAAGGACCGATGGTGTTGATCCGTATTGAAGGAGATACGAAGAGCCTGGATGCGATATGCAGCCATTGGCACATGCATCACTATTTGACGGAACGTACCTATGCCGAAGCGCGGTTCCTCATCGATGTCCCAACGATGAACAAACATCTTCCGAGATATCTGCTTACCTTTGGAACGAGTATCCGGGTGCTGGAGCCAATCTTGTTGAAAGATCAAATCAAAGCAATGGCCGGTCAAGTTGCCGAACTGTATGCGGATGATGGAAATTGAGCTTCACTGACGGGAACTGTCAGTGAAGATGCCTATAATGAATGTAAAACACGAATCTTGAAGGAGGAAGATGAATGTCTACATTCAGAATGGATCATAAAAACCCAGAGGGGATGTTTCAATCCAAAGCATTCAGTCAAGCGATTACCGTAAGCGGTAAGGCAAAAACGATTTATATCGGTGGGCAAAATGCCGTTAATTCGACAGGCGAACTTGTTGGACCCGGTGATTTGGAAGTGCAGACCAAGCAGGCGCTGCATAATATCGCAACGATTCTAGCATCTGAAAATGCAAGTTTCGCCAATTTGGTTAAACTTAATATTTATTTAGTCAGCGGCAGCGATCCCCGAATTGGCTACAAAGCTTTTCTGGAGGTAGCGGGTGAATTAGAACATCCTCCTCTGGTCACGGTTCTATTTGTTTCGGAATTTGCCCGCCCATCGGTTCTCCTTGAAATTGACGGTATTGCAGTCATTGAGGATAATGATTAAGCAGCTATTGATTCAAGCCACCGGCTCCATGTCGTACTATGTACGAATGGGCCGGTTTTTTTTATTTGCTTGGGCTGCTGGGTCTGAATTTATTTTGATTCCAACTAAGTTTTGTACAGCGCACCAGAGGTTTTGTATGATATAATGTACAAAAAGTATAGTATAACGCACGAAAAGAACGGGCTGTAATCCACGTGTAGAGACGCATCGTTATTTTATTTTCGGGCTCCACAACGAACACCACAGAAAAGAATAGAGGATAAAAGACGTGTCTGAGAATGTTCAACTCAATCAACAAGAAATCGAAGTGAAAGAAGACAGCTTGCTGCAGGGGATCAGAGACTGCATACCCACACTGCTGGGCTACTTAAGCATTGGATTCGCCGCAGGCGTCGTAGGTAAAACCTCCGGTCTATCCGTACTCGAAATCACCTTGATGTCCACCTTGATCTATGCCGGTTCGGCTCAATTTATAATGGCGGGCCTGATTGCGGCACATGGATCGGCGGCAGCCATCATCCTTACGGTATTTATCGTGAATTTGCGCCATTTGCTGCTGAGCGCAGCCATGTCGCCTTATTTCCGCCACCTGTCCGCATGCAAGACGATGTTCGTCGGTGCGCTGCTTACGGATGAAACCTTCGGGGTCGCCATGAACAAGGCGATGAATCGCAGCTCTCTCAGCGAAAAGTGGATGCATGGCCTCAATATTACCGCATATTTGAATTGGATCATCGCCACTATAGCGGGTGCGTTTTTCGGGAAGTGGATTACCGATCCTGAGAAATACGGCCTCGATTTTGCGCTGACCGCCATGTTTATCGGGCTGCTCGTCCTCCAGATGATCAGCAGAAAAATCATCCGGAGAGATCTCATCGTAGCCGTCTGTGCGGTCCTGATCGTGCTCGGAGCAGGCTCCTTTGTTTCCGGGAGCGTGGCGGTCATTGCTGCAACAATTGTGGCAGCTGCCATTGGAATGGTGGTGGAAAAATGGAAATAAGATGGGACATCCTGCTGGCAATCATGGGGGCATCCGTTGTCACGCTTCTTCCGCGCGTTCTTCCGCTCGTGTTACTGAGCCGTATGCAATTGCCCGAGTGGACCATGCACTGGCTCAATTACGTACCTGTTGCCGTTATGGCGGCATTAATCGCGCAGGAGCTGTTCACGACGGACGGAAAGGTCCATATTTTACAGCACTACATTGAAATTTTGGCCGCCATCCCTACCTTTACGACGGCGATCCTGACGCGAAGTTTACTAGGAACGGTTGTAGTAGGCATTCTATCCTTAATGGTACTCCGGTTTGTGCTGTAAGCGGATGACGCGGAATTGAAAATGGTGGAAAACGTTCGTTTAGAAAAGTCGCAGAGTACCGGCGGTTATGCCGATGCTCTGCGACTTTTCTGTGTGTCTTAGTTCATTTGTTTTCCCTCGTCAGCCGAGGGACCATAGAGGCCCGGCACCGGAACGTCGAGAAGCCTCAAATAAACTCCGAGCTGCGCCCGATGGTGTACCATGTGGCTTAGTCCGAAGGTGCGGAGCGCGATGGCCCGCGGTTGGCGCAGGATGATATGGTCACCGTTTCGCAAGGTCCATTCCTCGCCAAGCATTTTCTCGTCGCATTCGGCTAACAGCTTTTCCAGCTTAACGATGTTGGCGTCGAATTCGTTCAGGATGTCTTCGCGACTTGCCAACGGTTCCCGCCGAACCGGCACGGTCGAAAGATCGAGTTCCGGGTAAATAAAAATCGCGACTTGCCAGTTCAGCAGGTTGATCAGATGCGTGGCCAGTCCGCCGAGGGCCATCGATTTCACATGCGGCTTCCACGACATACGCTCGTCGGGCAATCGCTCCAGGACGCGCCGCGTTGTGGTCAGTTCCTGCAAGGCGTCCCCGACGATTAGTTGTTTCATCATAATTTCACACCCCTCCCTTATAAGGCAAGCATACAATAAACCCGATCGAGTGGAAAGGTTTGTCTCTATCGTTCAGTATCGGATGACGGTGGAAACGTGCAAGAAGATAAAAACTATACAACGTTAGCCAAAAAGGACAAAAAGCTGCCGGAAACTTCCCTGACAAGAAAGCTGTCAGGGAAGTTGTTGTAATCTCGATATAACGAATTACAAAGGGGTGCTATGGAATGAGACAAATCCATCAAAACTTGACTTGAGCGATGTATAGTTTCGAAGATTAATAGGTATGCTCAGGTTGATCGGAGGCGTGCTGCAGTAAAGAAGGCTTTTTCCTCAAATCTGGGATCAACCAGATGCACTGTGCGAGCAAAATCAAGATGACGACGTAATCCCATGCGGAAGTGCCGCGACCTTCATTCCCCAGAAACTGCATCAGATTATGTATGAAATGAAACAGGATTAATGGGATGATGTTTCCGTTCTTGACCATCAGTAGAGCCAGAGCGGCACCTGTTAGGAGGGCATATGCAAGCTGCATGATTGTATCGGCGGCGCTCTGTCCGGAGAGCATATTCAGCACATGGGTGACCGAGAATAGGATGCTGGAGGTGATGACGGCAGCCATAATGCCCTTGCTTCTGAGGAGAATTTGCAGGATGAGTCCGCGATATATCGTCTCTTCGACAAAAGCAACCAGCAGCGTAAAGAAGAGGAAGAACAGCAGATCCTGAAGCGTAAAAGCCTTGAAGCCGTTAAAGGCGACCACGATAAGCACGGCAAGTTGGGGAAGGTAGTAGATCCAGCTGCGTTTTGTAATAGTGAGTAGAGAGCGGAAGCCATAGTGGCGCCACTTTCTCTTTATAGTGATATAAATGATGAGCACGATCGAGATCGGGATGAATGAGAGCAGAACGGGTGTCGTGTAGCTTAACTCATTAAGGGTGGCGTATGCCCCGGCTATGAAGACTGCGATCAGAAGCAGTAGCTCGATAAGAATCACACTGATAACAGGACGTTTTTGCGAAAACGAGGTTCGTTCATGGCTTGATTTGGTTGATGCTGTCATGGCAGTTCAGCTCCCTTTTTAATGTTATCTACGAATTGTTTCTCCATATTAAAAAAAAGCATTCCGTACGAGAGGGCAGACACGCGGTAATAGTAGTTTTGAGGATTCGGAATTTCAGCCAGTTCGCCGGCTACAATCTGCTCAACAGCCTGAAGGCGGCCAATCTCCCGATTCAATTTAAATTCATATTCCTCCAAAAGGGCAGTCCGGGTGTCTTCATTCAGATAATCAAAGAAAAAGATTTTTAGCAGAAACTCATTGCGGCTCATCTCCAGTGGTCCAGCCAGCCAAACCATAAAATTCTCATTGCCCTCCGGCATCAGGGAATATATTTTCTTCTTCTTACTGTTTCCGGGTTCTTCGGTCATGGATACCCACTGTTTCTCCGTCAGCCGCTTGAGAGCGGGATAGAGGCTCCCGTAGCTGGCTTTATAAAAAATGCCGACGGAATGATCGATCGTTTTCTTCATGTCATAGCCGCTCATGTCTCCTTCCATCAGCAGCCCTAAGATGATGTATTCAAGCAACGCGCTCACCCCATTAATGTATCGATTTGATATATCTATTTGATACAAATCATACGAGTTCAGTGAGGGGAAGTCAATACATATTCAAGAAATTTTTGGAAAATGAAAAAGGGATAAGCAATTAGGGAAGCGTTGTAAGATAAGCAGCGAGCAGAAACAAACAAATCCATCTATAGGATGACTCTAGTGCAAAAAATACGACGAATTTTGACGTATTTAGAACCTATCATGGATAGTAGATCAACGAAAGGAGATATCAAAACATGAAACCTTTACATGGAAAAGTGGCTTTGGTCGCTGGAGCAACGCGAGGCGCCGGCAGAGGCATAGCTGTCGAATTAGGAGCAGCGGGGGCCACCGTATACGTCACAGGAAGAACGACGCGCCAACAACGGTCCGAATATAACCGTCCTGAAACGATTGAGGAAACAGCAGAACTGGTCCGTGCCGCGGGAGGACAAGGAATAGCAGTTCAAGTCGATCATCTCCAACCTGGACAGGTCCAGTCTCTCATTGCCCGTATTGAGAAAGATAAGGGGAGATTGGACATCCTTGTTAATGATGTATGGGGAGCTGAAAATTTGGCAGACTGGAATGTGCCTGTATGGGATCACTCTCTCGAACGTGGATTTCGCATGCTTCGCCTTGGCATAGACACGCATTTGATTACAAGCCACTTTGCCCTGCCGTTGTTGATCAGAAATAAGAACGGTCTGGTGATCGAAATGACGGACGGTACCGCCGAGTACAATCAAAAAAATTACCGCATATCGATGTTCTATGATTTGGTCAAGACATCTGTCATTCGTATGGCACAGTCTCTTGCGCATGAACTCGCACCTTATCAGTGTACCGCGGTGGCCATGACGCCGGGATGGATGCGTTCTGAAATCATGCTGGATCATTTCGGTGTGAAGGAAGAAAACTGGCGTGATGCCACCGAAAAGGAACCCCATTTCATCATATCGGAATCTCCGCGTTATGTAGGCCGTGCGGCTGCAGCATTAGCCGGAGATCCGGAAGCTGCCCGATGGAACGGTAAATCCTTGTCAAGCGGTCAGCTCGCAAAGGTTTACGGTTTCACTGATCTTGACGGGTCGCAGCCAGACTGCTGGCGGTATCTTGTAGAAATCCAGGAGGCGGGCAAACCCGCAGATGCCTCTGGATATCGTTAGTCGCTGCAGGTTTGATGCCTAAAGCACACGCTTAAAGTGCCGCATCATTGCGGCACTTTGTGCATTTCATGATATACGATCATGATTGAGGTGGAAACGTAAACTTGACATCCCCCACAAGCCCATACTAATGTTATTTCAAGAGGTGGAATACATGAGCAAGAAGCAGGACATTATGGCGGCCACACTGGATTTGATCCATGAAGAGGGGCTCCAGTCGGTGACCTTTTCTAAAATTTTTAAGAAAGCCAATGTAGGTTCCGGCACGGTATATAACTATTTTGCCAATAAAGAAGAATTGGTGAATGCGGTTTACAAAGAAGCGCGAACACATATGGGGGAGTACCTCCTACAGGGTTATAACCCGGAAGCGAGCCTTTATGAGCGATTTAAATGCCTGCAGTTGAACAGGTTGAAGTTTGGCATCGATTCACCCAAAGAGTTTTTGTTTATCGACAGCTTTTCCTTTTCCCCGTATATTTCACCGGAGCTGCGGAACATGGGAGATGCCCTCCATTCGAGCGACGTGGTCACTTCCTTGATTGTCGAGGGCCAGAAGCAGGGGATCATCAAAGAAATGGACCCCCATCTATGCCATCAGCTCATCCATGGGATCATTTCTTCCATCCTGAAAGGGTACTATATTCAAAAATATCCGTTAGACGAGGTCCAAGTTCAGCAAGTGCTGGAAGCCTCTTGGAAAGCTATACTTGTGTAGAAACAGCCTTTTGGACACCTTGGGTCCTTTTAAAGGCTTTTTTTTGTTGTCCCGGTTCCTCTACCCGATGAATATTTTTTATATCAAAATTTAGCTCCTCAGCTCCCCTCATCTGGTAATCCCTGAAAATCAGAATATAAATTCCAATATATAAACCTCTGACAGTTAAGATGTATATACTTATGGAATATTTATTCTAATTTATTTGAATTCTATGGATGATTAAAATTTCTATTATGGATGGGGGATTTATAAAGTATAGAGAGGTTTGTTGATTATTACTGCTTAATATTCTACTTTTAGGCCTATTTACGGAACAGTCTCAGTCATCTAACTTCCGGATTGTTAATAAAGTCAAATCAGTCAAAATGGAATATACATTCCAAAAACTCTTGACTTAGCGTAATGACGGAGTTATATTTACTTTGGAACAAATATTCCAAACCAATGTTGAGGAGGCATTTTTAATATGAGTAAAGTTTGGCTGATAACAGGTAGTTCCCGGGGATTTGGACGCAGTCTTGCAGAAGCGGTTCTGGCAAAAGGAGATCAGCTGGTTGCAACGGCCCGCAATACAGAACAAATCGCCGATCTTGCGTCACGCTATGGCAGCCAAGTGCATATCGTTCAGCTGGATGTAACCCGGTTCGAGCAGGCTGAGGCTGCGGTGCAAGCCGCCTTTGAGACGTTCGGGCGTCTGGATGTTCTTGTCAATAATGCGGGTTACGGCAATATCTCTTCCATTGAACAAACTCCGATGGAAGACTTCCGCGCTCAATTGGAAACGAATCTTTGGGGTGTCATTAACGTAACCAAAGCAGCGCTGCCGCACCTGAGAGAGCAGGGTCATGGACATATTGTCCAGTTCTCCTCGATCGGCGGCCGCATCGGCGCGCCCGGTTTAGGACCGTACCAAACGGCAAAATGGGCGGTAGAGGGCTTCTCTGAGGTCCTTTCCAAAGAAGTTGGACCGCTTGGGTTAAAGGTTACGCTCATCGAGCCGGGCGGTTTTCGTACCGATTGGGCAGGTTCCTCAATGAAGCATATTGAGCCTCTCGACGATTATATGGACACGGTCGGCAATCATTTGAAGCATGCTCGCGAGACTACCGGCAAGGAGAATGGTGATCCGGATAAAGCTGCGCAAGCGATTATTTCCATTGTGCATGAGGATAACCCGCCGCTCCGCTTACTGCTCGGAAGCGATGCCGTTGCAATCGCGAACGCGGTGGATAAGGGGAAATTGGAAGAGACTAAGCGTTGGGAGAAACTTAGCGTGTCCACGGACTATCAGGCACAAGAATTGGATCCGGAAGTTTCGCGTATGATTCAAGAGCTTCCGGAGTCATGATATTAGCAGATCCACTTATAACAACAAGGAGTTGACATCATGACTCAAATGTCAATGAGTAACGAGGTTCTGACACTGATTAATGTATTTACCGTTGATCCGGCAAACCAGGAACGGCTGATCGAACTGCTGACCGACGCAACGAATGTTTCCGTCCGGTACGCCCCGGGATTTATAACATGTATTCTCCATCGAGGTACGGATGGAACGAAGGTAACGATGTATTCCCAATGGAGAAGCGCAGAGGATTATCAAGATATGCGGAATGACCCTAGGCCACTTCCGTATTTGCAGGAAGCTTTGAAGATCGCGAAGTTTGAGCCGGGGATGTATGAAATCGTCAAAGCATTTGAAGCGGCGAGCGAATAAGAGAGGATCGGAAAGATACCGTGTGTAAATCGCGGTATCTTTTTTTTTGGATCCAGTTAAGGCCGTCCTTCACTTGGATGCCGTATCAATATACTCAATAAACCTCTTGGCCGCGGGCGATAAGTACCGGTCTTTTCTCCATTTTAGCCCGACTTCCCATTCCCAGCCTTCCTCCTTTATGGGGATCCATACCAGCCCGTCTAACATCAGTCCTAATGTTTGCGGAAGCACCGACACGCCCAGACCCGCCTTAATAAATCCGGCGACGGTAATCAAATCTTCGGCGTCATATGTGGAGGCCAGTTCAAAATTCGTATGCTGAAATCGGGAGGTGATGGTCGCTTTAAGACCACAATTTCGTTTGAGTCCCACAAAAGGCTCACCGGATAATTCAAACAAGCTTAAGCTGGAACGGCTTGCCAAAGGATGTTTTGCGGAGACAACGATGAACAGCGGTAATTTTCGAATCACCATCCACTCATGCTTGTCGAGCGTCGTTTCCCTCGAAGTAATCATGATGTCGGCCGCACCCTTATCCAAATATTCTTCGATGTCTCCATGATCGCCTTGGTACAGTTCAAAACGGACCCGGGGATGACGAACCTGGTAATCCCGAACCAAAGAAGGAATCAAATCCACACCCAAAATATTCAAATAGGAGATATGAATGATACCGGTTTCGGGGTTAGACCACTCCTCAATTTCCTGTATGCCGTTTTGGATGTTGTTCAAGGCTGATTCAACCCATCTGCCGAACATTTTTCCATAGCGGTTTAATTCAACATTGCGGCCATTTCGCTCGAAAAGGGGAACTCCCAATTCGGTTTCCAGCTTGGAAATCGCGTGGCTTAACGCCGGTTGCGTAATGTTTAATGCCTTCGAAGCCATCGTCATATGCTGCAGCCGGGCAACGGTTAAAAAGTATTCGAGTTGTGTAAGCTCCATGCGGGCACCCCTACCTTATATAAATTATATTCATAAATTTAATGAAAACTATAAATTAGACGCTAGGGTCCGTCAAGCTTACAATAAGGTTGTTCACATGGGAACGTTCTTTGTAACAAGCGGCGTTCTTGATTTCTAACGAACTACATTATTCATGCTCAGGAGGAAACATAATGGCTGTAACTTACGCAAACCCAATGACAGAATATCAAGGCAAAAAGGTGCTGGTAACCGGCGGTACAAAAGGGATGGGGGAAGCTATCGCAAAAAGATTTGCATCGGCCGGCGCAGCGGTGATGACAACGGCGCGATCCGTACCGGTGGACCTGGCTGATCCGGAACTGTTCGTGGAAGCCGATTTATCCTCAAATGAAGGAACGATGAAGGTCATCGAAGCCGTAAAAAAGCGGTTTGGTACGATCGATATCGTCGTCAATAACGTTGGGGGGAGCAGCACACCTCCGGGAGGTTTTCTTGCGGCAAGTGACGAGCATTGGCTCGAAGCTTTAAACTTGAACCTTCTAGCTGCTGTACGCCTGGACCGGGGACTGCTCCCGTTGATGCTCGAACAAAGGAAGGGGGTCATCATCCATATCTCATCCATCCAGCGGGTATTGCCCCTGGTTGAATCTACGATTCCTTACGCAGCTGCCAAGGCCGCGTTAAGCAATTACAGCAAGAGCCTTTCCAAACAATGTTCTCCACAAGGCATCCGTGTAAACCGTGTTGCTCCCGGCTTTATTCAAACGGCTGCAGCAGACGCAATGATGGAGAATATCGCACAGGTAACAGGCAGCTTCGAAAGTGCGCTCCAATCGGTCATGGATGCCTTGGGAGGAATTCCCCTTGGGCGACCAGGACTGCCGGAAGAGGTTGGCGAACTTGTCGCTTTTCTGGCGTCAGAACGTGCCGCCTCAATTACGGGCGCTGAATATGTCATTGACGGAGGAACCGTCCCTACTGTCTAGTTTGAAGGAAGAAATGAAGTAATTAGAAATGAGCTGCTCCTCTGTATAAAATCAGGTATTTTTTATCCATATTAAGACAGCCTGACGTATTCCAAACGTATATAGGAGCAGATGAAAGTGAAAAACAAACGGCTTAAGGCTTTGCTTATAACGTTGATGCTTATATTCAGCATGATTCAGATCGCAGCACCTGCGCAAGCCATGGTGGACGGGAAGAAGAATACGATTTGTATTAGCCCCAAAATGGTGCAGCTGAAAACCGATATGCAAAAAGTGTGGATCGACCATACCATCTGGACAAGAAGTTATATTGTCAGCGCCATTTCGAACCGTCCGGATCAGCAGGACGTATTGGACCGGCTCCTGCGGAACCAGCAGGACATCGGCAATGTGATCAAACCTTATTACGGGGAAGCCGCCGGCAATAAGCTGGCTGAGATTCTGAGAGAACATATTCTGATTGCAGGGAAAATTGTAGCGGCGGCCATAGCAGGTAATCAGGCGGATGTGCAAAAGTTAGAGGCGGATTGGCATCGAAACGCCGACGATATCGCCAAATTTTTAAGCTCAGCGAATCCGAATTGGCAGTTTAAAGTGCTGCAAGATATGTTGTATACGCACCTTCAGTTGATCACGGAAATTGTCCTTAATTGTCTCAAGGGAGACTGGAAAGCGGATATCGCGGCAACCGACAAAAACGAGATCCATATGATTCGTTTAGCGGATATCCTGACAGAAGGCATTGTCAAACAGTTTTCAAATAAATTTTGAACAAACGCGTTAGACAACGCGAAGCAGATTAGCTTTTCATCCCTCCCGAAGGAGAAGAGGGGTGAAAAGCTTTTTTTCTACCGTGAATGTTTTCACATTTCGTTTGCTTTTGGTATGACTGGAATCACATGGTTGGATTCGCAAATTCCTTATACTGGGTTTGTAAATGGAGATCTGCTTCAAGCTATGGGAATGAATCCACTACAGGAGGTCCTTTCAATGAGTCAATTAACCCTTCAAACGCACGTTGCCGACATCGTCACGGCCGTACCGCAGTCGGCTGATCTGTTCCGCGCATTACGCATCGATTTTTGCTGCGGAGGCAGGATTCCGCTGGAGGAAGCGGCAGCCAAACGGAAGCTTGATTCAAGTACGGTTTTGGATCAGATACGGAATCTGGAAACGAAAATGGCGGAGTATCAGGACAGCCGGCCTGGAGATCTGGCGGAACCGGAGCTGATCGAATACATTCAGAACAAGCATCACGCTTTTTTGCGCGAAGAACTTCCCGCGTTAACGCCATACGTCACAAAGCTGGCCCGCGTCCATGGAGAACGTCATCCGGAGCTGCTGCGGGTGCAGCAATTATTCACGGATTTGAAAAGTGAACTGCAGGAGCATACGGAGGACGAGGATCACAACGTATTCCCGCAGATCCTGAAATTCATGGCGAATCCGAATTCGCAGAATTCAGAGGAACTTCGGCCGCAGCTGTCCGGGCTGGAGCAGGAACATGTGCAGGCTGGAAATCTGTTGAAAGAGCTGCGGGAAGTGACCAGCGATTTCGCCCTCCCGGCAGATGCCTGCGGCACGTATAGGCTCGTCTACCAGCGGCTTGGACTGCTGGAAAAGGACACCTTCGAGCACATCCACTTGGAAAATAACGTGCTGTTCGAGCGGATTCGCGAGCGGTGCAGCTAGGATAACGGTGGTTTCGAGGCCCCTTTCTTCACGAGGTGAAGAGGGGGCTTTTTCGTGTAGGGAGGAAAGGGAGTATTGCGGAAATTCGTATGAAAGACCGGGACTCAAGCTTTCTCAGAATAACGGAAATAAGGGTAGGGCAGAAGACTCATGGTTGAGGGGGATCGAAGGCGGAAAACAACAGGCAGACGCTCGATTAAAGAACTGCACGAAGTAGCCGTAGATGGGTCTGAATGGCGTGGAAAGGTTTTCGCTTTCGTAACTGTATCACCAAAAAGGGAATGGATTCGGGGTGGAAAGTTGACGTGCCGCCTTTGAATCCGTGTTCCTACATCCTTATCTAATCCAGGGAACACGGATTCAACAGCGGCTGGAACCCGGAATCCATCCCCACCCCATGTGCAATAGTAGAAGGTACCTCCTGAGTTTTTAATAGCCTTAGTTCTCCGCAAAAAGCAAGTTCCAGCCCCCCTCCACCCACCAACCAAGGGATTTTTCGCCACGATATAGGAGTTTCCCTGATAGCAACCGCAGCAGCAGGCTCTCATAATTAAAGCATCGAATGGACGACACATTGATTCCCCGATCATGGTCATTCACGTAAAGGAGTTGAACCGTCCTATGAAACGGAAGAAGGGACTGAAGTTCTTCAAACGATTGGAAAGCTACTCGGACAACTGGTCCGTTCTTGAAGAGAAAAGCCGGGATTGGGAGGACATGTACCGCAAGCGCTGGTCCCATGACAAAGTCGTGCGGACGACACACGGCGTAAACTGCACCGGCTCCTGCAGCTGGAAGGTGTTTGTGAAAAACGGCATCATCACCTGGGAAAATCAGCAGATCGATTATCCGTCCTGCGGACCCGATATGCCGGAATTCGAACCGCGCGGCTGTCCGCGCGGAGCTTCGTTCTCCTGGTACGAATACAGCCCGCTCCGCGTGAAATATCCATATATGCGCGGCAAGCTGTGGCATATGTGGAATGAAGCCCTTAGCCAGCATGGTGACCCGATCGCAGCCTGGGCCAGCATCGTGGAAGATCCCGAAAAATCGAGAGCTTATAAAAAAACGCGCGGCAAGGGCGGTCATGTACGGGTATCCTGGGCGGATGCGACCAAGCTGATCTCCGCGCAGCTGATCTATACGATCCGCAAATACGGTCCGGACCGCATTGCCGGCTTCACCCCGATTCCCGCAATGTCGATGATCAGCTACGCGTCAGGGGCGAGATTCATTTCCCTGCTCGGAGGCGAAATGCTGAGCTTTTACGACTGGTACGCCGATTTGCCGCCGGCTTCCCCGCAAATTTGGGGCGAGCAAACCGACGTGCCGGAATCCAGCGATTGGTACAATGCCGGCTACCTGATCATGTGGGGCTCGAACGTCCCCTTAACGCGGACGCCGGATGCCCACTTCATGACGGAAGTACGCTACAAAGGCACGAAGGTCGTATCGGTAGCGCCGGATTATGCGGAAAACGTCAAGTTCGCGGACAACTGGCTGGCTCCGAATCCGGGGACGGATGCGGCGGTCGCCCAGGCGATGACACATGTCATTTTGAAAGAATTCTACCAAGATCGTCAGGAGCCGATGTTCCTGAATTACGCCAAGCAATATACAGACATGCCGTTTCTTCTTCTATTGGATGAGCATGAGGGCGGATATAAGGCCGGACGATTCCTGCGTGCGAGCGATCTGGGCGATACGACACCGCATGCCGAGTGGAAGCCGGTGATTTTCGATGAAAACCGAAATGAAATCACGGTCCCGAACGGCACGATGGGACAGCGCTGGGAGCAGGGCAAGAAATGGAACCTGATCCTGGAACGCGAGGACGGATCGGTCATTGCGCCGGCGCTTTCCGTAGAATCCCTGGGAGCGGGGCGGCAGACGATTTGCTTCCCGTTCTTCGACAATAATGCGAACGGTACGTTCGAACGCCAAATTTCTGCGAAAAAGATTCAGCTCGCCGACGGAACCGAACGCCTCGTGGCAACGGTATACGACCTGATGTTAAGCCAATACGGCATCGAACGAGCGGATAGTGAGAAGCATGCAGGCGGATACGACGATGCGGATTCCTTCTACACCCCGGCCTGGCAGGAGAAAATTACCGGCGTGAAGGCGTCGATCGTCGTGCAGATTGCCAGAGAATTCACGCAAAACGCGCTGGACACCGGCGGCCGTTCCATGATCATCATGGGCGCGGGGATCAACCACTGGTTCAACAGCGATACGATCTACCGCTCGATTCTGAACCTGGTTATTTTGACGGCATCCCAAGGCGTGAACGGCGGCGGCTGGGCGCATTACGTCGGCCAGGAAAAATGCCGCCCGATCGAGGGCTGGTCTACGATTGCGTTCGCCAAAGACTGGCAGGGGCCGCCGCGGCAGCAAAATGCGACGTCGTTCTTTTATTTTGCGACTGACCAGTGGAAATACGAAGAAATGGGTGCCGATTCCCTGAAATCGCCTACGGGCGGGGATATCCGATATCAGCATCCGGCGGATTATAACGTCCTTGCCGCCAGACTCGGCTGGCTGCCGTCCTACCCGCAGTTCAACAAGAACAGCCTGGCGTTCGCGGAAGAAGCGGCCAGCCAAGGCAAAACGAGCAACGAGGAAATTGTGAAGCATGCCCTAACGCAAATTGTTTCCGGTGATACCCAGTTTGCGGCCGAAGATCCCGACGCGCCGGAGAACTTCCCGAGATCGCTGTTCGTATGGCGCTCGAACCTCATTTCAAGCTCTGCCAAAGGGCAGGAGTACTTCATGAAGCATTTGCTTGGTGCTTCGGACAGCCTGCTCTCGACGCCGAACGAAGAGGAGAAGCCGGAGGAAATGGTGTGGCGCGAAGACGTGGAAGGCAAGCTGGACCTGCTGGTCGCGCTCGACTTCCGGATGACCTCGACGCCGATGTATGCCGACGTGGTGCTGCCGGCAGCAACCTGGTACGAGAAAACCGACTTGTCCTCCACCGACATGCATCCTTTCGTCCATCCGTTTAATCCGGCGGTGGATCCGCTGTGGGAATCGCGCTCGGACTGGGATATTTATCGGACGATCGCTGGAGTCTTTTCGGAGATGGCGAAGACGCATCTGCCCGGCGTATACAAGGATCTTGTAACCAGCCCGCTGGGGCATGACTCGATCAGCGAGATCGCCCAGCCTTACGGCAAAGTGCTCGATTGGCGCAAGGGTGAGATCGAAGCAGTTCCAGGCAAAACGATGCCGATTCTGACGGTGGTGGAACGCGATTATACGAAAATTTACGATAAATTCGTGACGCTCGGCCCGAGCCTGGCAACAGGCAAAGTCGGGGCGCACGGCGTCAGCTTTTCGGTGGCCGAGGAGTATGAAGAGCTGAAGCGCATGAACGGAAGCTATGACGACGATACGATCAAAAACGGCATGCCGAAGCTTCATACCGCCAGAAATGCAGCGGACGCCATCCTCCATATCTCTTCAGCGACGAACGGCAAAGTGTCGCAGCGCGCCTGGGAGTCGGCGGAGAATGACACCGGCGTAAGCCTGAAAGACATATCCGCGGACCGCGCGGCGGAGCGCATCACGTTCCAGAGCATTACGGCCCAGCCGCGGGAAGTCATCCCGACGCCGGTGTTCAGCGGCTCGAACAAAATGGGAAGAAGATACTCGCCGTTCACGACGAACATCGAGCGGCATGTGCCTTTCCGGACGCTGACCGGCAGACAGCATTTCTATATCGATCACGAAATCTTTCTGCAATTCGGCGAAGCGCTGCCGGTGTATAAGCCGACGCTGCCGCCGATGGTGTTCGGACCGCGCGACAAGCAGATTACCGGAGGCAAAGATACACTCGTGCTCCGCTATCTGACACCGCACGGCAAATGGAACATCCACAGCACATACCAGGATAATCTGCACATGCTGACGCTGTTCCGCGGAGGGCCGACGGTATGGATCAACAATGACGATGCGGCGGCGAACGACATCCAGGATAACGATTGGCTGGAAGTCTACAACCGCAACGGCGTCGTTACCGCCCGCGCCGTCGTCAGCCATCGGATGCCGAAAGGCACAATGTACATGTACCACGCACAGGATAAACACATCAATGTGCCGGGCTCGGAAATCACGAAGGACCGCGGCGGCAGTCACAACGCACCGACGAGAATCCACGTGAAGCCGACGCAGATGGTTGGAGGCTACGCCCAGCTCAGCTATGGATTTAACTACTACGGACCGATCGGCAACCAGCGGGATGTGTACGTGGCTGTCCGCAAAATGAAAGAGGTGGATTGGCTTGAAGATTAAAGCGCAAGTCGCCATGGTCATGAATTTGGATAAATGCATCGGCTGCCATACGTGCAGCGTCACCTGCAAGAGCACCTGGACGAATCGTCCGGGCGCGGAATATATGTGGTTCAATAACGTGGAAACGAAGCCGGGCGTCGGCTATCCGATCCGCTGGGAGGACCAGGAGAAATACAAGGGAGGGTGGACGCTGAAAAAGGGCAAGCTGCAGCTGAAATCCGGCAGCAAGCTGTCCAAAATCGCCCTCGGCAAAATATTTTACAATCCCGATATGCCGGAAATGAAAGATTACTATGAGCCCTGGACCTACAACTATGAACATCTGACCCATAGCAGGGAGAAGAAGCATCAGCCGGTGGCCCGCCCGAAATCAGCGGTGACCGGCGAAACGATGAACCTGGAATGGGGCCCGAACTGGGAAGACGACCTTGCGGGCGCCCATGTGACGGGCCCGAAGGATCCGAATATCGAAAAGATCGAGGAAGAGATCAAGTTCAACTTCGAACAGACGTTCATGATGTATTTGCCCCGCCTGTGCGAGCACTGCCTCAATCCGAGCTGTGTGGCCTCCTGCCCTTCGGGCGCAATGTACAAGCGGGACGAGGACGGCATCGTGCTCGTGGACCAGGAAGCGTGCCGCGGCTGGCGCTACTGCATGACCGGCTGTCCTTACAAAAAGGTGTATTTTAACTGGAAAACAAACAAAGCCGAGAAATGCACCTTTTGTTTTCCGAGAATCGAAGCAGGTCTGCCGACGGTATGCTCGGAGACCTGCACCGGCCGCATCCGATACTTGGGTGTAATGCTGTATGACGCCGACCGTGTGCAGGAAGCGGCCTCCACACCGGATGAAAAGGACCTGTACCGGGCGCAATGCGGCCTGTTCCTTGATCCGCATGATCCGGCGGTGATCGAGCAGGCGCGTAAAGACGGGGTGTCCGAGGAATGGATCGAGGCGGCTCAAAACTCGCCGGTCTATAAGCTCGCGATCGAATACAAGCTGGCTTTCCCGCTTCATCCGGAGTACCGGACGCTGCCGATGGTATGGTACGTGCCGCCGCTCAGCCCGATCATGAACTACTTCGAAGGCAGGGATTCGATCGAAAATCCGGATATGATCTTCCCGGCGATCGAGGAGATGCGCACGCCGATCCAGTATCTCGCCAACCTGCTGACGGCGGGGGATACGACAACGGTGAAGGAAGCTCTGCAGAAGATGGCGATGATGCGCTCCTACATGCGGGCGCAGTCGTCCGGCGCCGAATTCGACGAAGCGCGGCTGGCGCGGGTCGGCCTGACGGCAGGTCAAATGAAACAGATGTACCGGCTGCTTGCCATTGCCAAATACGATGACCGGTTCGTGGTGCCGACATCCCACAAAGAAAGCCACATGGACGTGTACCGCTCCCAAGGCCTCGAAGGCTTCAGCCTGGGCTGCAGCGGCTGCGGACCGGCAAGCCCGCAGGGCAAGACCGGTAAGGAACTGTACGAAGAAAACTTCTATGGGGGGATCTGGCGTGATTAATCTTGAAAAGCTGCAGAACGATCAAACCGTATTTGGATTTTTCGCGCAGATGCTGACCTACCCGGAGAAGCTGGATTTCCACCCGTCCGTGCTGGAGGAGTCGCTGGACTCCAAACACCCGGCCTATACTTCAGTCCGAACCTTTTGGGACCTGATGCATGAATACAGCATGGAGCAGATCGAGGAGATGTACGTTCAGACGTTCGATTTTCAGAAAAAAACGACCTTGTACATGACTTTTCATAAATTTGAGGACAGCCGGGACAGGGGCCAAATGCTGGCCAAGCTCAAGGAAACGTATCAGCTCTACGGCCTCGATATCGCCGGCTCCGAGCTGTCCGATTACCTGCCGCTCATGTGCGAATTCGTCTACGCCGCCAACTGGCAGGGGCATGAAAAGGAAGCGGCGGAGAGCCTGGATCTCATGCTCGCGGTCATGGAGGACGGCACCTACCATCTGCTGAAGGCGCTGGAGAAGTCCGGCAGCCCGTACGCTCACCTGATCCGAGGCCTGCGCGAAACGTTTAAAGCATGCATTCAGCAGGAGACGGAGGCGCTTGAGCATGATTAATCAGTTTCTATGGGTCATCTTCCCCTATGTGTGCCTGGCGGTGTTTGTCGTCGGACATATTTACCGGTACCGTACCGACCAGTTCAACTGGACGGCCAAGTCCAGCGAGTTCATCGAGAAAAAGAAGCTGAAGCTGGGCAGCCTGATGTTCCATCTGGGCATCCTCCCCGTGATCGGGGGCCATGTCGTCGGCCTGGCCATTCCCCAATCGTGGATGGAAGCGGCGGGAGTCAACGACCATATGTACCATATCGGCGCGGTATATATCGGGAGCGCTTTTGGCCTGTTGACCTTGGGCGGCATGATCCTGCTGACCTCGCGCCGGTTCACGATCCGTCATGTCCGCCGGCTCAGCTCCGCGTCGGACATGATTGTCAATGTGCTGCTGCTGTTCATCGTGTTCATGGGCATGTACAGCACGCTGGTGACAAACGCCGTCCAGCGGGAGTTCAACTACCGGGAGAGCATCTCGATCTGGTTCCGGGATTTGTTTATACTGCGGCCGGATGCGGCGCTGATGGTAAATGTGCCGCTGTCGTTCAAGATTCATATTCTGGCCGGATTCGGGATTTTCGCGTTATGGCCGTTTACCCGGCTCGTGCACGTATGGAGCGTTCCGTTGAATTATGTGGGCAGAAGATATATCCTTTATAGGAAGCACCGCAATTATGAATCGTAGACGAAAGAAGGCGAACAGCCTTCTTTTCTACATCAAGGGAGCTATGGCCATGAAGAATCAGCCGAACTATTATTACCAAGCGGAAATCGAAACGCTCCGGGACCGGTTTCAATTCGATTTCGTGTCCCTGGCTCTGGTTCAGCCGGCTGAGGACCGATTCGTATTGACCTGGCAATATGCCGCCGGCAACATGAACGATCGCTATAAGCGGATTGTCCTGCATTCAGGGAAAGGCATTGCGGGCATCGTATTCAAAACCGGCAAGCCGATGCTGATCCAAAACGTAAACACCGATATCGAGTCCCGCGATTTGTTTAATTATCCGATCATCGTGGCGGAGCAGCTGAAGAGCCTGGGAGCGATCCCGCTGTGGGAAGCAGCGCGCGTTCATGGCGTCTTGCTGGTGGGCTACCGTGAGGAGAACCGCCTGACCCAAGCAGCCTTCGATCGGTTCAAGGAAGGGCTGGGCAAGGAATTTGGCGCTTTTCATGCGGGGGAGGTGGGGCAGCCTTGATTCGGATGACGGATGAACATTTAAATGATCTGTTGAAGAAGATGTATGCGAACAGTATGGAGGCAATCTTTTTTATCGATGAAAAAGGCAGCGTCGTCGCCATGAACCCGGCCGCAGAGAACATTCTGGACATCGACGTGATTGAACGGATGCAGTCCGGCGTCGACGATTCCTTCTGCCAGGCCTGCAAGGGCTACACGGACGAGAAGGACCAGATTTCGTGCTCCAAATGCTATTTAGACTATCCAAAAGGGGATTTTTCCTCGTTCCAAGTATATCTCCAAACCAGGGGCGAAGGCGTCGTCCCTTATGCAGCCAGCTATCATACGATCGACGAGGAGCGGGGAATCCGCGTGCTCATGCTGTTGGACCTGACCAAACAGCAGAAGACGCAGGAGATGCTCCAGCGCTCGAATCTGCTGAAATACGTCATCAAAGCGCAGGAAGACGAGCGAAAGCGGATATCGCGTGAACTGCACGACAGCGTCGCCCAGGAGCTGCTCAGCTCGCTGGTGGACCTGCGCGTGGTCAAATATATGGAGGTTGGCGAAGATGTGCTGAAGAAGCTGCAGCAGACCGAAGTGTCCCTAACGCGGCTGCTGGACGACATCCGCCATTTGTCGGTGGAGCTGCGGCCGGCCTCGCTCGATGATCTGGGGCTGGAAGCGGCATTCCGCTCGCATTTCAAATGGATCGAGAAAAACTACGGCCTGCTCGTCGATTTCTCGGCGGAACTGTCCGCCGCCCGTTACGGCAGCGAGATCGAGACTGTCGTCTACCGCGTATGCCAGGAAGCCGTCCTGAACGCGCTGAAATACGCCGGCACCGACGAGGTGCATGTCCGGATATGCGAAGAGGAGGGGGTTCTGCAGCTGACCGTCAAGGACGATGGGATCGGGTTCAATATGAATGATAATGAAGCCAAGGGCACGGGTCTAGGCTTATACGGGATGCGTGAGCGCGCCGAGCTTGTCGGCGGCCAGTTCATGCTGTATTCGGCTATCGGCGGAGGGACGACAGTTGAGCTGCGCATTCCGTGTTCAGAGGATAACGAGAGGGAGAACGATACACGATGAAAATTGTCATAGCGGATGATCACGCGGTGGTCCGGAGCGGCTTTTCCATGATACTCAACTACCAGGAGGATATGGAAGTCGTCGCGACGGCCGCTGACGGCATGGAGGCTTACGCCATGGTGGCCAAGCATCAACCGGACGTGCTTCTGATGGACCTCAGCATGCCTCCGGGCGAGAGCGGCCTGATTGCTACGGGCAAGATCAGCAAAGATTTTCCGAATACGAAAATATTGATCCTCACCATGTACGATGACGACGACTATTTGTTCCATGTGCTGAAGAACGGCGCTTCCGGCTACGTGCTCAAAAACGCGCCTGATGAAGAGCTGGTCTCGGCCATCCGGATGGTACATAAGGGAGGAACCTACATCCATCCTCAAATGGCCACCTCCCTGGTTCGGGAGTATATTAAAAAGGACAGCGAAAGCGCGGACAACGATCCGTTTAACAGCCTGTCCCAACGGGAAATCGAGATTTTGCCGCTCATCGCCAAAGGCTACGGCAACAAAGAGATTGCGGAGAAGCTGTATGTCTCCGTCAAAACGGTGGAGGCTCATAAGGCCAAAATTATGGAGAAGCTGAACCTGAAAAGCCGCCCGGAGCTGGTGGAGTATGCGCTAAAGAAAAAACTGCTGGACTTCTAGCATCTCAAAAGAATATCGGGTATTCCAGCCACAGGATATAGGGAAGTTCCCCTGACGAATTCAGGGAACTTCCCTATTATCTTTGTGAATATCATCACGTAGAATAAGGCATGGGGATCAATGAAGTCAGCCATTCATCACGTTCAGAAAAGGTGGTTGAAATGATCAAAAAAGCGCAGCTGCCGCTGCAAACGATGAATTTGGTGCTTGGATTTATGGTATGGGTCATCATTTCCGCATTGCTGCCGTTCATTCGGGAGGACATATCCATACCGGCGGACCGGCTGGCGATCCTGACCGCGATCCCGGTGGTGCTGGGCTCGGTGCTCCGTTTGCCGCTGGGATACTACGCCAACATCCTGGGTGCACGGATCGTTTTTATCGCAAGCTTTATTCTGCTGCTGTTCCCGGTCTATTTTATCAGTACGGCTACATCCTTTACGCATCTCGTGATCGGGGGCCTGTTCCTGGGTGTTGGCGGAGCCGTGTTCTCGGTCGGTGTCACCTCGCTCCCTAAATATTATTCGAAAGAAAAGCTGGGCTTGGTCAATGGTATTTACGGAATGGGCAATGTCGGTACAGCCATTACCACCTTTGCCGCACCTGTCATTGCCACGCAAATGGGGTGGGCACGTACCGTCCAGTTGTATTTAATTCTGCTGCTCGCGTTCGCGGTGCTGAACGTATTCCTGGGTGACCGTAAAGAGACGAAGGTCAAAACACCGCTCATGGAACAGATCAAAGGCGTGTATAAAAACGACAAGCTGTGGTATTTTTCGCTGTTCTATTTCATTACATTCGGTTCGTTCGTTGCGTTTACGGTATACCTTCCCAACTTCCTGGTTTCGAATTTTGACCTGGCGAAGGTGGATGCAGGGATGCGGACGGCCGGCTTCATCGTGGTGGCGACCTTCCTTCGCCCGGTGGGCGGGTGGCTGGCGGACCGTTTTAAGCCGTTGTTCCTGTTGATGGGCGTATTCGTCGGTCTTACGATTGCAGCCATCATCTTGGCGTTCTCTCCTTCGATCGGCCTCTATACCGTAGGATGTCTAACGATCGCAGTAGGCGCAGGACTTGGAAACGGGATTATTTTTAAACTGGTGCCGCTGTATTTCAACAAGCAGGCGGGAATCGTGAACGGAATCGTGTCGATGATGGGCGGCCTTGGCGGATTCTTCCCGCCGCTGATGCTTTCCTTCATTCATTCGGTGACCGGGCAGTATTCGATCGGTTTCATGGCGCTCTCCCAGGTTGCGCTCGCCAGCCTTGTCATCGTCGTATGGATGTATTATCAGGATAAACTGGGCGTTTCCTCGGAGGTGTTCAATTCCACAGGGCAAGGCATTCTCGTTACAGACCTGAGCGGAAAGATCCATGCCGTGAACCCGGCATTCACGAGGCTGACGGGCTACACGGAGGAGGAAGTGATCGGCAAAAATCCGAGTATCCTGAAGTCCGGCCGCCAATCCGGAGAATTCTACAGCAGGATGTGGGCGGAAATCAAGGAGCAGGGAAGCTGGCAGGGGGAGATCTGGAACCGCCGGAAGAACGGCGAGGAATATTTAGAGCTGTTAACCATTAATGCCATTAAAGATGACGCCGGTGATGTCATCCATTATGTCGGAACGTTCAGCGATATTACGAACAAGACTGCAGACAACCGTCACGGCGGAGGGAGCCCCAAGCTAAAGACCAGTCCTCAGCTGCAGGGGTAATGGCGAGCAAGCAGCACGCACGGCACGACGGCTATACGAAGGAGGAAGGGAACATGGCGTTGAACCCGCAGCTGGATCAGTTGGGCAGACCGATGCGCGACCTGCGGATTTCTGTGACGGACCGATGCAATTTCCGCTGCACGTACTGTATGCCGAAGGAGATCTTCGGGGATGATTATGCATTCATGCCCAAGGAGCAGCTGCTGTCATTTGATGAAATCACACGGGTAGCCGAGTTATACGCATCGCTTGGCGTGCGAAAGATCCGCCTGACCGGCGGCGAGCCCCTGCTGCGGCGTGGACTTCCTGAACTCATTCGTATGCTTGGTGCGATTCCGGGGATTGATGATATCGGCCTGACGACGAACGGGCTTCTGCTTGGGGGGCAGGCAGAGAGCCTCTATCAGGCCGGACTTCGCCGGGTGAATGTAAGCCTGGATGCGCTCGATCCCGAACGCTTCGGCCGTATCAACGGAAGGGGCATTCGGCCGTCTGCCATTATCGCGAACATGGAACGGGCTCGCAGCATCGGAATCGAGGTTAGGGTGAATATGGTCGTGCAGAAAGGCCTCAACGATCAGGAGATTGTCCCGATGGCGGATTTTTTCAAACAACTCGGCATCACGCTCTGCTTCATCGAATTCATGGACGTGGGAAACGACAATGGCTGGCGCATGCAGCAGGTCATGACGAAGCGGGACATTTTCGAGCAGCTGGGGGGAGATGCCGTACTAGCGCCGATCTCTCCGCGATATCCTGGGGAAGTGTCCAAACGGTACCGCTACAGAGACGGGGACAGCGAGGTCTGCTTTATCTCATCCGTGTCGGAAGCTTTCTGTTCTTCCTGCACACGGGTCCGATTATCTTCGGACGGTAAAATGTACTCCTGCCTGTTTGCCTCCCAAGGGTTCGATCTGCGAAGCATGCTGCGTTCCGGTGCATCGGATGAACAGCTGCTTGCAGCCATCTGCGCCGTGTGGGAGAAGAGGGAAGACCGGTATTCGGAAGAACGAACGGAACAAACGGCGATGAGCCGGAAAAAGATGGGTATGTCTTATATCGGCGGCTGATCGTCCTGGACTAAAAAGTCGTGAACAGCCAGCCATGGAAAAAGGAGCCGAAGGTGTATGAAAAAAATAAGCATGGTCATTCCACGGGAGCACGGGGGCTGGGCGATGGTCAGCATTCCTTTTATCATCGGCATGATGGCGGCTAAACCCGTTCTTCTGCATCTCCCCTTGTTCCTGGCCTGGCTGTTCCTGTATCTGTCATCCTATCCGCTGCTGCAGGCTTTGAAAAAAACGACCAAGCGAACCTGGTGGCTCCAATGGGGGGCCGGTTATGCCGCGGCGGCCCTCCTGTGCCTCATTCCGGTGCTGCTTCAGGAGTTATGGCTCTTCTGGTTTGCTCCGGTACTTATCCTGCTAATCACCGTAAACATCTGGCATGTACGGCGAAAGTCCGAGCGGGCGATGCTGAACGATGTATGCGCGATCCTTCTGTTCTGCACCGCCGGCGCGGCGGCTTATCTGCTGGGCGGCGGAACATGGGGCAGGGAACTGGCGGAGGTTCTGCTGTTCAACTTCCTGTACTTTATGGGAACCGTTTTTTTCGTTAAATCCGTATTTCGTGAGCGGAAAAATAAAAGGTGGACCCTGTACGCCAAAGTTTATCATATTATCGCACTGGTCCTGCCGCTGTTTACGCTCAGCCCCTGGATGTGCGTGCCTTTTGTTTATCCGCTGGTCAAGACATGGATTTACTCCGGCAAACCGTTAAAGCCAATGAGAGTAGGGATCATGGAAATTGTCGGTTCCGTGCAATTCGTGTTCCTAACGCTGATGCTGCTGTAAGCAAAAAAAGGCATCCGAAAACGTAATACATCAAACACGCCTATGGGGTATTAACAGTGGCAGCCCAGGACTCGAAAGTCCTGGACTGCCGCTGTTTTTTACATGCTGCTGGCTGTAGCCAGGCTAGCCGGCCTGATGTTATTGCCCCAAAGACAGCTTTTCATGAAACATCTTATCCAGTAACATGATTTCCGCTCTCTGACTGACGGTATGATCCCCGAGCATGACATCAATGATAAAATCATTGCTCAGCATCTGGCGGTACATCGCGATAAGTTCTTGTTCCGACAATTCCCCCATGGACTTCGTTTCGGTCGGAACGACAGGGATTCCGGCTCGCTCGACCAAACGAAGATTTTGTTTAATTTCAGCTGCGATTTTGCTGAGCGTGCTTACGCTTCTTGCCGTCTCCAGATCGACCACGCCGTCGTCCGTATAGAAATGCTTGTTGCCCACGGCCACCGCGGCATGCGAAACATGGAATGCATATATGTCACGTTGGATCTCGTAATGCAAACCCGCCGATTCCAGAACTTCGGCCAGCTCTTTGACTCTTTCGCTCGTCTGTCCATTCATTTCACCAAAAATGGTCCCTTGATGTTTTTCTGAACCAAATTGGGCGTATAAAACATCCTCCTTCATGTCTCCGCCTGCTCCGGGAAATCCGGGTAGCAGCCGGTCACCCACGATTTCAACCCAGGATTCATAGTCGATGGTGTTGGTCAAAGTGACGATCGTTTGGCTTTTGTTATTTTTGATCGCAGATAGGGCGGTTTCGGCTTGATCATACCGTACCGGAACAAAGATAAAATCGTAAATATCGTCGTTCTCAAGCTTCCCGATCGTCTTGATCGACATTTGTTGTATCATGCCTTGATCGTTATAACGCAGCCCGTTCTTTTGAAGGGCGTCCAGCCTTTTTCCCCGAGCTAACAGTGTGACATCAAATCCCGATTGGGCAAATCGGAGTGCGTATACGCTGCCAACCACACCTGCGCCAAATATTAAAAGTCTTTTTTGTGTAGTATTCAACAATGATCTATCCCTTCTGTAAATTAGTCGCAGATTGCTTAAGCAACATCTGTTGGGTAGAATAATAGTATGGTAAGCTTATGGTTTCAATCGGCAGATGAAGCGGAAAGTTGCATAAGCAACACATTGGGAACATTGATGTTTACATAGGAGGCTTGATATGGTAAATCAGCAGGATCCGAGGGTATTGCGAACACGTCAGTTCATAAAGGAAGCATTCAGGGAGCTGTTGCAAAAGAAAGATTTTGATTCCATTACGATTAACGATATCGCACAGCGAGCAACGATAAACCGCGCGACGTTCTATGCGCATTATGAAGACAAATATGCTTTGCTGGATGAATTCACAGAACAGGCCTTTCGCGAGAGAATTTCTGATCAGGTGCTGAATGCACGCGAGTTTACGGAGGAGATCTGTGACGAGCTGATCGTGATGACTTACAACTACATTGTGGATTTTTATCGGATATGCAGAATGGATTCCAAACCGATTGCCACGCTCGTCGATGAAAAAATCAAGAAGATGCTGCAGCAAACCATTGAAAACATCTTACTGAAAGGAAATATTCATCCCGTGGAAGACCGCTATACGAAAATCATCTCTGCGATGACTGGCTCTGCAATCTATGGCGCTGCACATTCCTGGTTAACGGTGGGGGAGAAGGACCAGACCGATTTACTTGTGGAAATTGTACGTCCTTATGTCATGAACGGTCTGGGTCTGCCGAAAGTGCCTTAATACAATAAAAACAATGCGGATTTATATTCGCAGCCCATTTCAAAGAAAAGGGCTTGGCCAATATTTAATTCATAACGCGATGGAAATCGCCAAAATTCACAACAAAACGAGGGTGTGGCTCGGAGTCTGGGAAAAGAACGAGAACGCCCTTCATTTTTACAAAAAATTAGGTTTCGTTCCAACCGGTTCGCACCCTTTTTATATGGGTGACGAAGAACAAACGGATTTTATTATGGTTAAAACGCTGGCTATATAAATTGAGCTATAGTTTTGCTTTGAACTTCCTGTTATAACCGCCCAAAACGGCGGCCAATATCATTGATTTTTTATCCTCCCACACGTATGCAATAACCTTGGCCTAATGGCCAAGGCTATTCTAGATCATTATTCATTAGAGCAGGGAATGCTCTGTTTCTGGAATACGTTCTGCTTGGTCCGGCTGCTTTTCCCCAATCGGCCGCAAGTGACGGAACTGGATTGCGACCAAAACGATGATACCAAGCATGATGACTCCACTTGCTGCTGCAATAGCGTGAAACCCGCTCATAAAAGCTTGGCTAGCCCTATCGACGAGCGATGTACCGGCTTCCGCAGCGAGACTTTTCGCTGTCTCGATCGCCCCGGTCAAACTGTCGCGGGAGAGTTGTGCGGAGGATTCCGGGAGGTGCGCAGGGATCGAGCTTGTCACCTGGCTGCGGTATACGACCGTGCCGATGCTGCCCAAAACGGCAATACCCAGCGCGAACGCAAATTCTCCGCTAGTTTGCAGCAAGGCGGCTGCCGATCCTGCCTTGGCCGGCGAGACCGAGCCGATCACCAGATCACTGGACAGGCTGGGTAATGGAGCAGCACCCAAGTTGAACAGCATATACCCGATGACAAGATAAGGAAGTCCGGATTCACTGCCCACCTGGGTGAGGAATAGACACCCAGTCGCGGAGATCAATAGTCCTCCACTGATCAGGTGAGCCGGACGAACCAGGCGTGCGGCAAGCGGCGACAGTAACATCCCGGTCATGGAGGCAACAGCTCCGGGGAGCATAAATAATCCTGCTTCCAGCGGCGGCAACTCCTTTACAAACTGCAGATACTGCCCGATATAGAGCATCGTTGCTCCCGTAAATGTAACGCCGAACATGCCTCCCAGCGCAGAGCTGAACCCCCGGTTCGCAAATAGACGCAGATCCAGTAATGGGTTAGTCAACCTCTTCTGCCTCGCAACAAAAACCGCGCCAAAGGCGGCACCGGCGATGACAAGCAGTATGGGTATCGTTTGCAGTCCATGCTTGGCTATTTGTTTAAGTCCGTAGATTACCGGCAAAATAGCAAGCAGCGACAACAAAACACTTGTTAAATCAAGCGGGCCGGTTTGGGGATGACGATATTCCGGCAGCAGAGCCGGTCCGGTGAGGACTAAGATCAGCATGATTGGCAAGGAAAGCAGGAATACCGAGCCCCACCAAAAGTGGGTTAACAGCATACCGCCAAAGACCGGCCCAAGGGCCATGCCGCCCATGGAGCACATCATCCATATGCCAATGGCGAGAGAGCGCTGCTTGGGATTGCGGAACATGCTGCTGATTAAAGCTAAGGTAGATGGCGCGACCGTTGCCCCGGCGATTCCGAGCAGCGCACGCGCTGCAATCAGAGTCCAGGCGTTTGGAGCAAAGGCGGCTAATAAGGAAGCTGCCGCAAAAGATATTCCGCCGATCATCAGCAGCTTCCTGCGGCCGATCTGGTCCCCCAGCGAGCCCATCGTGATTAGAAATCCGGAGAGCATAAACCCGTAGATGTCGATAATCCATAATTGCTGAGCGCTGTCTGCGCCAAGGTCGGCGCTGATATGCGGCAGCGCGAGAATCATCACAGAGAGATCAATCGAGACCAGCAGGGCGGGCAGAGCCAGTACGGCAAGTCCGATCCATTCCTTTAGACCGGCTGTCAGCTCATTGCTGTACGATGCGCTTCTCATGTTAATCCAGCTCCTCGCCCATGCATACTTAATAAATGATGTGCTGTGTTGATGTTGTTCCGTTTCATCATCTTCGATCTCCTTTTTTATCTTTTTGCCGGCAATTGAATCTTAGGACATGACGCCGCGTAAGGTTCAAGGGGAAATTTCATCTGACAGCCGGCAATGAGACGGATCCGAGATATCGTTCATGTTACGGGCATCACTACATACGGGGGACAGAAGGATTAGGCCCTAGACCAACCTAATTTAGGTCTATAATGACTTGATTAAGTAGGGATTCAGGTTAAACTACAATAGAACGAACCATTCCTTGCCGTTATCGTAATTCCAATCATGTGGAGGTTGGCAGTTAAGAAACTTATTCCTTTCATATTTAGACAGCATAAAAAATGTATGGAGGTGTCCATGTATGGAGAGTAGGTTTACTGAAAGGATGGAGGCGATGATCCAGACCTGGAGAGGCAGTAGGCGTTATACCTTATTTATCGCTATTCTGCTCTGTGCATCCATGTTGATGCCCGTTGCAGCCAGTGCAGCATATTACAACACGTATTCCACTGTCACCACGCTGGGCAATGCCAATGATTGTTACGCTGCTCAGGGATTTGCCGTGGGATCAACCTACGTCTATTCTGTAAAAGTCAACAGCGACAACAATAAGGCGGTCATTTATCGCACCAAAATGAGTGACGGTACCACAACGCTCATGACCAACGGGGATAACGGATCGACTTACGCCACCTATCTCGGTCATGCCAACGATGTCGTTCTCAGCTCCAACGACGGCAATTATTATATGTTTGTCGTTACCATGAACGCGGGCAGCATGAGTCTCGTGAAACTGAAATATGTAGGAACGACTTACTACAAAGTAGGTAATTACACCATTAAATACGATGGTGCAGACAAGGCCATGTCAGGTGTGAAAATTACGAGCA
This sequence comes from Paenibacillus rhizosphaerae, assembly GCF_014192015.1. Classification (GTDB taxonomy): domain Bacteria; phylum Bacillota; class Bacilli; order Paenibacillales; family Paenibacillaceae; genus Paenibacillus_AQ; species Paenibacillus_AQ rhizosphaerae. The sequence continues at coordinate 1,164,532 of NZ_JACHXJ010000002.1, forward strand.
AAGACGCGAGCAATATAAACTTTTTATTTAAATCCGGACGAACTTTGTACAGAGGTTCGCTGCCGCTAAACGCAACCAGTGGAACGATCAATGTAACGAATAGCTTCTCTTTGAATATTGAAGATGCCAAGGTCAACGGCAGCACGATATCCAATATAACTTCGTATGCTTTCCAAGGCTTCGGTTATTATAACAACACCATATATGTTCCAATGACATATAAAAACGTCAGCATTGTGCTCGTTTATCGTAATGTTTCTTCAGCTTCGGGTACCATCCAAGCAGATCCTAATCTGTCGTTCCGTGTGACGTCTTCAGCATTTCCTGATCTGTTTGAGATCGAGGGGGTCGGAGTGGCGAACGGAGATAAACTATGGTTCAGCACGAACCGAAGAACCGAATCAGGCGATACGGCTCATGACGGCGTGCACTATTTTAATGATTTCAGCGCTTTCTGAAAGGAACTGAACTTATAACTATTCTTCGTATAACCAAAAGAACCGCACGCGGAGCACTCCTCCCGTGCGGTTCTTTTGGTTTGTCCATTACAAGGTGCTGAACACGATATTACGCAGCTTGCGCGTAATCGCCATCGTGCCGGCATCTTTTTTCTGGATCATAAACAGGATCGTCAGTCCGTCCCGTGGGCTGTTGCTGAAGTGAGCCCCAAGCCAGCCGTCCCAGCCGTATTCGCCCGAGCTGCCGATAAATCCGGCTTTTCCGGGGTCGGTCATGATGCGCATTTGGTTGCCGTAGCTGTGGCCGCGCATTGTATGCCACGTATCGAAGCCTTTTTGCTGCCACTCGGTTAAAGCCGCCGAGGTCATATATTGAACCGTTCTGGGCTTTAACAGTTGAACTCCGTTGAAGCTGCCTTGATTCATCAGCATCGTCGTGAACTTGGCAGCATCGTCAATCGTGGATGAAAGGCCGGCTCCACCGGACTCGAATGCCGGATCACGGTCCATCTGATGAGCGATGCCAAGGTGACTGTGCGTATACAGCTTTAAGCCGCCTTCGCCATCTTCCTGATAAGTTTTTACAAGGCGGTCCCTTTTTTCTTCAGGCAGCCAGAATCCGGTATCCTTCATGCCCAGCGGCTCGAATATTTCCTTTTTCAAAAATTGCCCGTACCGCATGCCGCTCACCGCTTCTACAACTGCGCCAAGAACGTCGGCAGACGTTCCGTACTGCCAGTACGAGCCCGGCTCGAACGATAGCGGGATCTGTCCCAGGCGGTTCGCGAACTCCAGTGTGCTCATGGGGTGTTCACCGTTTAACCGGCTGCCGAGCTCCTGGAACAATGCATCCGTTTGCTGTCCGCCTTGGTTGGTTCCACCGTATACCAATCCGGAGGTCATGTTCAGTAAATCGTGAATGGTGACTTCCCGGCCGGCCGGAACCAGTTCGCCGTTTTTCTCAACCCGTTGGTCTTTGAAACCGGTGATGTAACGGCTCACAGGATCGAACAAATCGATAGCCCCACGTTCCAACAGGATCATGATGGAGGTGGAAGTCACCGGCTTCGTCATTGAATATAACCGAAAAATCGAATCCCTTGTCATAAGACGTCCCGACTCGAGGTCAGCTAATCCGTCTTCATGGTAAAAAACTTCGTTCCCGTCCTTGAGCACCATGAAGTTCGCGCCGGCGATCTCCTGGTTGGCAATACTTGCTCTCAGCGTATTTTTCAATAGGTTCGTGATGTTTGGCTCCAGCATGCTTCTTATGACTCCTTCTCGAATAAGTTCACTGCACCGGTTGCGGATTTAAACAATGCGCTATTGAAAATATTAAGCGCTTTTGGAGCGGTTGTATAGTGCCGAAAGCATCCGTCTAAAATAGTGATCAAAGAGAAATAATACCCCCAGGGTATGAAAACAAGGTCAGGCGCTCATGTTATGGATGGAGGTGAGCGTCATGACTGGAAGAAACAACAAGCCGAAAAACGACGGCCCTGCATCTTCGCCAGAACGGCTGGATCAATTCGGAGAGAAACTGGCTGAAACCGGGGGAAATAAACCGATGAACCCAGGGAAGAAGAATGGAAAGAACCGCTGATTGAAGCAGCACCGTAAAAAAACGGCTACCGTTAACCGGAGCCGTTTTTTTTCTTTAAGAGATCAGAAAGTATAAGTTTCAGAGCTTCTGCTTCCTGATCTCGCAAGAAAACCCTCCTTTAGACGCGGTCTGTCTTCTTTGAAGGTACGTCGATATACGTTTTTCTTATGCATCTAGATTCGCTAAATCGTGCATAACTACCATTCGGCTACGCTTCCGTCCTTGTGGCGCCATAACGGATTTTGCCATTGATGGCCGATTTTCGCCATTTCGCGCACCTTGTCTTCATTGATCTCGATCCCTAATCCCGGACCGTTCGGAATGTTAACGTAACCGTTTTCATAATGGAAAACAGTAGGATCCATCAAATAATCAAGCAGATCATTTCCTTGATTGTAGTGGATGCCTAAGCTCTGCTCCTGGATGAAGGCATTGTGGGCGGTGGCATCGACCTGTAAGCAGGCGGCCAGTGCAATCGGACCCAGCGGACAATGCGGGGCAGCCGCGATATCGTAGGCTTCCGCCATGCTGATGATTTTCTTGCATTCCGTGATGCCGCCGGCGTGGGATAAATCAGGCTGAATAATGTCCACGTATCCGCCGGATAGCAGATGCTTGAAATCCCATCTTGAGAACATCCGCTCTCCCGTCGCAATAGGAGTGGAGGTTAACGATGCGATCTCTTTTAATGCCTCGTTATTTTCCGGTAACACAGGTTCCTCTAAAAACATGGGTCGAAACACTTCAAGCTCTTTGGCCAGTACTTTTGCCATTGGTTTATGTACACGGCCGTGAAAATCGATGCCGATTCCGATGCTGTTACCAACGGCGGTTCGAATCGCCGCTACGTTTTCCAGCACTTTCTCAACCTTGTCAAAGGTGTCGATGTATTGTAACTCTTCGGTTGCATTCATTTTTACCGCTTGAAAACCTTTTTTGACACATTCCAACGCCATTTGTGCCGTTTCACTCGGGCGATCCCCGCCAATCCAAGAATACACTTTCATCGAGTCTCGGCAAGCGCCGCCGATCAACTGATAGACAGGTGCATTGTAAAACTTTCCTTTAATATCCCAAAGGGCCTGGTCTATGCCAGCAATCGCACTCATCAGGATCGGGCCGCCTCGGTAAAATCCAGCACGGTACATCACATTCCAATGATCTTCAATCCGTAAAGGGTCCTTACCGATTAAATAAGTCATTAACTCCTCGACCGCCGTTTTTACCGTTGCCGCTTTCCCTTCAATAACAGGCTCTCCCCAACCTGCAATGCCCTCATCCGTTTCGACTTTTAAAAATAACCAGCGTGGGGGAACTAGGAATAATTCGTAACCTGTGATTTTCATTCTTAACCCACCTTATTCATATTTTTATGAGCCGCAGAAACGCTTTGCTTTTCTTGATCAGATCATCTCACCTCGCATTATGTCTTTCCTGTATGGGCCTCAACTTACTTTTTACGCTGCGATGAACTTCGTTGTATAAAAAGAGTATACTAAAAAGTCCGCAAAAGCGGTCTTTTTTTAATCTAACAATTTGAAAAAAAGGGAGTGGTACGATGATTCGTCTGACTAGGGTGCAAAAACTTCCGCCTGCTTAAAGCCCTCGCTGATATGTGCTGCACGGTACTCTTTTGGCGGAGTTCCCGTTAACTGCTTGAATAGCTTAGAGAAATAATGAACCGACGAGAAGCCGTATTTCTCGGAAATTTCCGTGATACTTAGATGGGAGAACCGCAGATCATCCTTGGCGCGGTTAACCCGGAAATGATTCATATATTGTATCGGGGATAGGCCGGTAGCCTGATGAAATTTTTCAAAAAAATAGCCCCGGCTGATGTGGAGTTCCCGAATATACACCTCCAGCGGCTTGACGTTACCGGTCATCAAATCATGATCCAGCCGTTCTAAAAGATGAAGCATTCGTGGATCGGGGATATGGTGCTCCTGAAGGGCGAAGGTGAGAAAGTACTCCATGAACTGCTGGAAATGGGACTGAATCTTCAGCCCGCGATAATATGTTCGCTCGTTTGTGTATTCATTGTTTATAAAAAAAGTCTCAAACCCATCCATCCAAATTTGCAGCTTACCCACCGTCATCAATTCGGGAATCGGCACAGGAAATGATGGCCCAATTAACGATGGCTGTAATTGAGAGGTGTCGAAACAAATCATGTTCGGTGTCAAAAAGGCTTCTCGGCGATCGATGAGCCTCCAATCGAAATAACAGCAATAATGAACCATCGGCTCTTCCAGATCTGCATACCAGTCATGAAGCAGGCCAGGCGGCATATAAACAAGCGAACCGGGAACGACCGGGTGGTCTGCTCCCCGAAAGCGAATCATGCCCTTGCCTTCGCTGATCAGATAAAGCGATGAAGCGTAGCAAATACGCGATAGGCTGTTCTGGCCTTTGGAAAATGGATATACGCAGGCATGGTAGACGTAAGGATGAAGATTGGCAAAATCCATTACAGACGATCTCCTTTTCTCCGTAAATAGGCATGACGATTGTATAAAAGATATACGTTTCTGTAAATACGCAGCCCAAAGAACTTGATACAATTTTTAAAAGATTCCATCATTTTAGACCTAAAGATGAAGGTTGACGAATGCATAAAAGTCATAGGAGCGTGACAGGAATGGCAAAAATCAAAGAAATATTGTGTTTGCACCATAGTCACCTGGATATTGGCTACACGCACCCCCAGCCGTTGCTGCTGGAGCTGCAGAAAGACTATATTGATGAAGCAATCAAGCTGTGTCTTCAATCGGAACATGAGCCCGAGGATTCAAAATTCCGTTGGACCTGCGAGGCCACCTATCCGGTAATGCAATGGCTGGAGACAGCCGCTTCCGATCAAATTTCCGATTTCCTCAGATTGCTGCAAAATGGACAGATCAGTATCGCTGCACTTCCCATGCATACGACGCCGCTTGTACATACGGATCAGCTTGTACGAATGCTTAAGCCGGTTCGCGAGCTGAGAGAGCGATTTGGCATTTCCATCAAAACGGCGATAAATCATGATGTCAACGGGCAGCCATGGCCGCTCAGCCAGGTTTTGCTCGATGCGGGAATCGAATTTTATATCACAGGGATTAACGTGCATTTCGGGGGGATACCGCTGCCTCGACCGGCCGTATTTAACTGGAGAACCCCTGACAACCGGCAGCTGCTGACGTTCCTGGGCGAGCATTATTCTCTGTTCAGCCAATTTTTCCACACGAGTCAGGATGATACCCAGCTGATGGCGCAAGGGATTAGGGAATATATCGATCGTCTGGAGGGAGAGGGCTATCCATACGAATTCGTATACTTAACGGCGACCAATCCGCCGCTTTACGACAATAACTGCCCGGATCCGAACCTGCTGTCGCTTATCCGCAGATATAATGCAGAAGGACATGACCAGAAGGTGATTTTCGCGACTCCGGAAATGCTCCTTGAACGGGTTCGCCGGATGCCGGAGGAACAAATCCAGTCTCATTCGGGCGATTGGACGGACTACTGGAATTTCGGTGCGGGAAGTTCAGCAAAAGAAACCAAGATCGTTCGCCATACGAAGCAAAGCTTGAAGAAGGCTGATTTTCTTGAAGCGATCCAAGGAGCACCAAACCTGCAATATACGAAAGCGAAAACCGAGGCATTGGAGCAGGCGATGCTATATGATGAGCACACATGGGGTTCTTGGGGCTCAGTCAACCTCCCTGACCATCCGCTTTCGATTTCGATGCAGCAGCACAAGAGGGGGACGGCGTACAAATCGGCAGACCTGTCTGCCTATGTGTATGCCAAACAAATGGAAGCGATTGCAGGGAACCCCTTACAATCCCATGAGCCAGGCGGCGTGATGCTGGTCAACACATCAAGTGAGACGCAGCATGCGGAGGTCAAAGTGCCTGAATACTACCTCGGCAGCGGCCGTCATTTAGCCGCTTCGCGCGTGATGGACTTCTTGCCGTACACACAGGAGGTTCAGAGCTATAAATCGTATGGAACGGTAGAGATGGCGCCATTTTCGTGGAAGAAGATCCCGTTTGCACAGTTAGAAGCTCGGCAGGCCCCCTCGTCAACCAGCATTTCGGTCACGGATGGCTTGATCGAAACGCCATTTTACCGCATGGCATACAACCCGGTTACCGGACGAATCATACAGTTATTCGATAAGACTCACCATTGGCCAATGCTCGACGAAAATAGTCCATGGACGTTATTCGAGTTTGTACAGGAGACGATTGACGGGCGTCACAACCCTGAGCATCGAAGCACCTTGTTCCCGCGTGATGTTGACAAAGGGAATCGCAGCATTTCCGTCTGGAATCATGAATGGAAATCAAAGCGTGCCGGCGCCAACCGGATGCAAGCTTATTCAGTCGAACAGGCCAATGATTCGGTTACATTCGTCATGCAGCTTGAGGCGCCGGGCGTTTCCCGCCTGGAACAACGGATTACTCTTTCTGCCATCCATCCCCGGATCCGCCTTTCTGCGTCCATGAATAAAGAGGATATCAGAACGCCCGAGTCCATCTATTTTGCCTTCCCGCTGTGGATGGATCAAGGCTGGCGCGCCCATTATGATACAGCCGGTTTGCTGGTCGAACTTGATCGGGAACAGCTTGGCAACGCTTGCCGGGATTGGGTGACCGTCGACCAAACGGTATCCATCTATGATCAGCAGAAGGGGGTCACCTTAGCTTGTCCCGATGCGCCGCTCGTTCAAATCGGCGATTTTCATTTCGGCCAAGAGAGTAAGCAGATCGACCGTCAGGAAAATCCGCTGCTGCTTGCATGGGCTATGAACAATTATTGGGACACCAACTTCTGGGCCAGTCAACCTGGTAATATCGTGTTACATTATGAATTAAGTCCGTTTGGACAGTTTGATCCTGTTGAGGCGTATCGTGCGGGCATTGCTGCAGCGGATCCTATAGCCATTAACGCGGCGGTGATGTGTGAGAGGGAGGAAGAAGGGCAGTGGTTTAGCCAGTCAATCGGGACGGTCGTCCTGCAATACGTGAAACCGGCTATGGATGGAGATGGATTGATTCTGACTCTGCGAAACGCCGGACCCGAGCCGTCCGAGTATACCTTTAGTGTAATGGATAAAGAAGTTGAGGCAGCCTGCTTGGTCAATCCGCTGGAGGAAGTGGTTCGATCGGTTCCTATCAGTGGGAAGGACGTACAATTGATGATGCAGCCAGGGGAATTAGCTTTTTTGAAGGTTATTCTTAAGTAAGACAGTAGTAAGGCATGAAGGTATATCATCCTCAAACAAAAAAGACACTTAAACCAAAAAGCCTTAACCCTTGTTTCAGGGTTAAGGCTTTGCTTATTCATCAAGCGAGTCTCATTTTGAAATCCTGATAGCCGAACTCGCGCACGATACGGCAGTTGCCGTCTTTCTCCTGCACGGCGATGGCCGGCAGCGGCATGCCGTTGAAGGTATTCGTTTTGACCATGGAATAGATCGCCATGTCTTCGAATACCAGTCTGTCGCCGCTCTTAAGTGGCTGATCGAAGGAATAGTCTCCAATGACGTCGCCAGTAAGGCAGGTCGGACCGCCGAGCCGATAGGTGTACGGCTTCTCACCGGCTTCGCCCGAACCGATCAGCGGTGGACGGTAAGGCATTTCCAGCACATCCGGCATATGACAGGTGGCCGAGGTGTCTACGATCGCGATCTCGATGCCGTTACGATGGATATCCAGCACGGAGGTGACCATATAGCCCGCATTCAGTGCGATGGCTTCTCCGGGTTCGAGGTAGACTTCCAAGCCGTATTTATTTTGCATTCGTGTAATACAAGCCTCAAGTCTCGGAATATCGTAGTCGTCTCTCGTGATATGGTGGCCGCCGCCAAAATTGATCCATTCCATTTGCGGCAGCCATGTTCCAAATTTCTCCTCAACCGCATTCAGCGTGGTTTCCAGATCGTCCGAGTTCTGTTGGCACAGGGTGTGGAAATGCAGTCCCGTAACGCCTTCAAGCAGTTCCGGCTGAAAATCCTCCCGCTTCACGCCGAACCTTGATCCTGGGGAACAAGGATCGTAGATTTCATGTCCCACTTGCGTCGAACATTCCGGATTGATACGAAGGCCGATTTTTCTGCCGGCTGCAAGAGCTTTATCCTTATACTTTTCCAGCTGGGAGAAGGAGTTGAAAATGATATGGTCGCAAATGGAAACAATTTCGTCGATCTCATCTTCACGGTAAGCAGGGGCAAAGACATGATTTTCTTTGCCCATTTCCTCATGGCCCAGCCGTGCCTCGAATAAACCGCTGGCGGTCGTACCGCTTAAGTATTTTCCAATGAGCGGGTACATCTTGGTCATGGAAAAAGCCTTTTGCGCGAGCACGATCTTGGCTCCCGTACGCTGCATGACACCGTTCAATATGTTCAGGTTTTTCTCAATGAGTTCTTCACTGACTACAAAACAGGGTGTAGGTAACTCCTCGAACCGCATCTTAACGAACAAGCTCCGGCTCTCTTGCTTCTTCAGGCAGGGCATCAACCAGTACCGGATTAAAGTCTTCTACCCATGGGAGTCCCCACTTGTTCAGCTCTTCCATGAATGGATCCGGATCGAACTCTTCCACATTGTACACGCCCGGTTTGTTCCATTTGCCGGTGAGGACCATCGCTGCGCCGATCATGGCAGGAACGCCGGTTGTATAGGAGATGGCTTGGGAGCCCACTTCTTTATAGCACTCTTGGTGGTCGCAAACGTTGTAAACATAGTACGTTTTGTCTTGGCCGTCTTTTTTCCCTTTGAAGATACAGCCGATATTGGTCTTGCCCACCGTACGAGGTCCGAGGGAAGCCGGGTCCGGAAGCACAGCTTTAAGGAATTGAAGCGGAATGATTTGTTTTCCTTCGAATTCGATCGGTTCGATGGAGGTCATTCCTACGTTTTCAAGCGCCTTCAGGTGCATCAGGTAGCTTTGGCCGAACGTCATGAAGAAGCGGATGCGCTTCAGTCCAGGGATGTTCTGCGCAAGGGATTCAAGCTCTTCATGGTACAGCAGATACATATCCTTTTGGCCGACTTCAGCGAAGTTATACTCGCGTTTGATTTCCATCGGTTTCGTTTCGATCCATTCCCCGTTTTCCCAATAGCGGCCGTTGGCGGAAACTTCACGGATGTTGATCTCAGGGTTGAAGTTGGTGGCGAAAGGATAGCCGTGATCTCCGCCGTTGCAATCCAGAATATCGATGTATTCAATTTCGTCGAAATAGTGCTTCAGCGCATATGCCGAGAATACGCCGGTGACGCCTGGGTCGAATCCGCTGCCGAGCAGAGCTGTGATTCCTGCTTTTTCGAAGCGTTCACGGTACTCCCACTGCCATTTATATTCAAATTTCGCCGTATCTTCCGGCTCATAGTTTGCCGTATCCATGTAGTGTGTTTTGGTTGCCAGGCAGGCATCCATGATCGTCAAATCCTGGTAAGGAAGGGCCAGGTTCATAACGATATCCGGCTTCACTTCGTTGATCAGAGCGATCAGCTCATCCACGTTGTTGGCATCGACCTGTGCGGTCGTAATTTTGGTTTTGCCGCCATCAAGTTTTGCTTTCAGTTCATCGCATTTGGACTTGGTACGGCTGGCAATGCAGATTTCTTCGAAGACATCGCTGTTTTGAACGCATTTATGAACTGCTACAGATGCTACGCCACCGGCGCCGATGATTAGTGCTTTTCCCATTTTTCAATCAATCTCCTCATCCAATTCAATTTTTTCTGTAAAAACGGCAACAAAAAAAGCAAGTTAAACACGCCTTATGCGCATCACACTTGCTTGATATAGTCAAATAATAAGAAATTCCAATAAGCATGACCGGACAAACCCCTAGTGTGCTTATCAGTCAGCCATAAAACGCAACGTTTCATGGAAGGGCTCTTAATATTCAAATATACTTTGTTAGGATCAGAGTCTATATAGCAAATAATTACTTTTACCACTCTTATTGACCGTTTCACAAGTTGTGTGCGTCAGCACTGGTTATAAAGTTACCAACTTATAAAATTTGAGCTTTTAACTCAATCAATAAGGCAACGAAAGTTGCCAGTCGGCATTTGACCCGGCTGTCCGTATGGCCTTAACTTCCGAGAGGAAGTGGTCAAAGTTTATCTGCTTGGAAAGATCCTAATATATCCGAATATTTCGCTTTCCAAAATTTACGCTTCTCCATAATAGCAGGATAGGCATTATTGAGCAAGAGGAAATTTAAAACAAATCAGATCGTTTTCAGCTGGACAAGCTCTGAACGATGTGTATGAGTGTTTATCCTGAGCAAATCAGAACCATCTCTTACGCTTAATAAGTGTTATTATGGTGGTGCCAATGCAAAATTTATAAGGTGTACAGATGGAGAAATCCTGTGGCATCAAATGACGTTCCTTGGATCGGAGGCAGCGATGTGGAGCCGGCTTATCTGCTGAAATACGAGTATTTAAAAAGCGTTCCGGTAACGGCAGGAAATTTTCAATCCCATGATCACTATGAAATCTTTTATTTCCACGAGGGCAAAGGACATTATTTGATCGGCGACAGAATTCATGTTCTCAAACCAGGTACGCTCATCGTGATGCATGGTTTGACTCTGCATATGCCTAAGAGCTTTGAAGGGCATCCCTATGTGCGGACGCTTCTGAATTTTGATCCCGGATACTTCCGCGCTGCAACTGAACATGTATTCTCGATCAATCCCCTGCAGCCTTTCGAAAGACTTCGGAACTACAAAGTTCAGCTCAGCATCGAGGAGCAGAATGAATTCGAAGAAATGCTGCGTAAATTGGACCGCTTGTATTCCGCGCCGGATGCCGTCTCCCATGAGCGGTTTCGGGTCTTATGTCTGGACGTGCTTTTTTTCATATGCCAAGTGCTGATGAAGCCGGTGAAAGAAGAAGCCGGTTTCCCGTCCGAAAAAGAGCAGCACGTTCAGAACGCGTTGTCCTATATCGAACAACATTATATGACCGATGTTCGTCTCGATCAGTTGCAAGAGAAGCTGCATATCAACAAGTATTATTTGGTGCGCATTTTTCAAGAAATTACAGGGATGACGATATTTCATTACATTTACAAAAGACGGATCAACCAGGCCAAAATCCTGTTTTTGCTCGACCCTGAGAAATCGGTGACGGATATTTGTTACGAAACGGGCTTTAAAAATCATTCCCATTTCAGCAAGGTGTTCAAGCAGTGGGAGGGCAAAACACCGACGCAGTACAGACGCTTAATAAAGAGTCAATTTTAGAACATTTAGGATACCAACCTGGTCAACTGGAAAGTACCTTCAGCTTCTCGCCGCCTGCTAAACTATTCCATATCGACAGGTAATCCTGATCGCCGCGAATTTAAGGAGAGGTGATGCACAATGCTGGTACTGACCGGATTTGCCGATGAAATCTCCGATCGTTTGGAGGAACAGCTCGACGTGCTCGTATCCGAAGGCATTTCGTATTTGGAGCTCCGGAGCGTGTATGGTAAAAATGTATTGGAATTGACCGATGATGAATTGGTCCGATTGAAATCTGCATTGTATAAAAAAGGCGTTCGTGTGTCGTCCATTGGCTCGCCGATAGGCAAATACCCGATTCAGGACCCTTTTACCCCTGAGCTTGAGAAATTAAAGCGTGCATCGGATATCGCCAAACAATTGGATGCCCGCTATATCCGTGTATTTTCTTATTACATCCCCGAAAATGAAGAGCCGGAGAATTACCGAGGCGAAGTGCTCTCCCGGATGAAGATGCTGACCGGAAAAGCTGAGGAGGAACATCTTACACTGCTGATGGAAAATGAAAGCGGTGTATACGGAGATACCGTTGAACGCTGCTTGAACATTCTGCAGCATTGCGACTCTCCATGCCTGAGACTTGCCTTTGATCCTGGCAATTTTGTCATGAACCGAGTTATGCCGATGAGAGAGGCATACCCGCAGCTGTCGACTTACCTCGAATATGTACATATCAAGGATGCGGACCAACAGTCGCGCATGTTTGTCCCGGCAGGAGAAGGAGACGGCGAGTTTCCAGCGTTTGTGAAAGCACTGAAGGAGAGAAGCTTTTCCGGATTTTTATCCATCGAGCCCCATCTGCACCGTGCATTCCCGGAACAAGAAGGACCCGAGCGGTTTAAAATTGCGGCACAAGCCTTAAAAAGGCTGCTGTTAAAGGAAGGCCTGGCCTGGTCGTAATCGAATACACAAACGAGAGGGGAAATACGCATGAGCGTGCAGAAGGTGAAGCTCGGATTGATCGGTTTGGGAAACATCGGAAGGACTCATATCCATAATATAAAGTCGATGGAGCAAGTTGAGTTGGTTGGCGTGTGTGATGTGATCCAAGAGCGGGCGGACAGGTTTGCTGCCGAATGCGGCACAAAGGCCTATTACAGCCATTTGGAGCTGTTCGAGCAATCCGGGCTTGAGGCCGTCATTATAGCGGTACCGCATTACAGCCATCCGGCTATTGCGAACGATGCGTTCGAGCGCGGAATCCATGTGCTCTGCGAGAAACCTTTGGCCGTTCACGTCAATGACGCCAAGCTCACCATCGATGCTTATACCGAGGCCAAGAAGAAGTTTCCGGATCTGGTGTTCGGCATGATGTTCCAGGAACGGACGCTTCCCTATTACAAAAAAATCAAGGAAATGGTTGGCAGCGGTGAACTAGGGCAGCTAACGAGAGCCACTTGGATCAATACCGCCTGGTTCCGGTCACAGTCTTATTATGACAGCGGTGATTGGCGGGCGACCTGGGCGGGGGAGGGAGGCGGCATCCTGACCAATCAATGCCCGCACAATCTCGATTTCTATCAATGGGTTTTCGGAATTCCGGCAAGAATCAGCGGTCATGCTCATATCGGCAAGTATCACCATATTGAAGTGGAAGACGAAGTCACCGCCTATTTCGAACATGATAACGGCATGATCGGGCATTTTATCGTGACGACTGCCGAGTCACCGGGCGTGAATCGTCTGGAGATCGTTGGGGAGAACGGAAAACTTCTCTACGAAAACAATAAGCTTCGGATCTACCGCAATCGCATATCCATGCTGAAGCATCTGCGCGAAACGCAGGACGGGTTCGGGAACGTGGAGTGGGAGGAGGAGGAAATCGAAGTCAATACAAATGTGGCAACAGGGCATAAGGTGGTCACAGAAAAATTCATCCAAAAAATAAGCACAGGGGAGGGCGAGCTGATTGCGGAAGGAACGGAAGGGATCCGGTCGGTTACCATCGCCAACGGAATCATGCTCTCATCGTTCTCCAAGCAAATGGTAGCCGTTCCATTTGACGCGGATCAATACGAGGAGCTGCTTCGGGAGCTCATCTCGACCTCCAAGTTTCAAAAGTCCGTGTCCAAAGATTTGGATACGGATATGACGCAGTCATTTTCCCAATAAGCAAACCTTTTGCAGGGCGAACCTGATACGCGTTATAAGCAGCTGCAGTCGGCGGGGCAGAGTTCATGATAGATCCATCGACAAATATATGTTCATGTCCGGTAGCGCTGGGCATGAACATATATTGCTGTAAAGGAGCGCCAGCATAAAGTTATTGTACCGTTTTCTTCTTGAAGATTTCATGCAGTCCAAGCATCGCCGCCCCCAAGGCAGACCCGTACTTTTTCCAGTGGAATACGACGATCGGTGTGTCCCCATAGGGGGAGTGATCGGCTTCGTGAATCGCATCTACGAGACGGTTGAAAAATGCGGAATTGTCGGTAATCCAGCCGCCCAGGATCATTTTTTGCGGGTTGAGCATTTCCAGCATTTTTCCGCAATAATCGGCAATATCACGGATAATGAGCTCCCCTTGGTCACTGAAAGGCTGCACGCCGGCGAGAACCAGGTCCATAAAGGCTTGAACCGTTGCTTCCGGCGACATGGATCCGAACTCTTCCGGATGGTTCCTGCGAAGTCTCTCCGCAAGGATGGGCGTGCAATACGGAGAGAGGTGAGTGGTTCGTCCGGCCGCTCCGCTGGAGCCGTGATAAATCTCCCCGTTCAGGACAAGCCCAGCTCCTGTACCTTGACCGATCAACAGAAAAATAATGGTATGATCATTTTTGGCGGCTCCGCTAAATCGTTCGGCAAATCCGGCGGCGTCCAAATCATTCGTCAGCAGTACCGGAATCGAGAGTTCTTGCTCCAACACTTGACGCATAGGGAACTGTTCCAGCTGCAAATATTTAGATGAAATGACGATGCTTTGCGTCTCATCGAGTCTCCCTGGCAGGGAGATGCCGATGCGTCTGATGAGCTCGTGGGGAATCCGCTGCTCATGGATGAATTGCTGCAGCTGTTTAACCAGCGAAGTTCGAATTTGGTCCTGGCCGCGCACCGATTCCAGGCTTTGGCTGGCAACCAGCTGACCGTTTAAGTCGAGCAGCACGCCATGCGCCGGCGAACTCGAAATATCGACGCCAATGACATACCCGCCGTCAGCGCGAATATTCAGCAGGGTCATTTTTCGCCCGACCCCTTTACCGGCCATACCGGTCTCGTGCACGAGCTGTTCACGGATGAGCTCCTCGATCAACACGGATACGGTCGTCGGGCTCAGCTTAGTTTTGCGCGATAATTCGACACGGGATATCGGTCCATGCTCAAAAATCATATGCAGCAGTGTCGAAACGTTGATCTCCCGCAGCATTTGCTGGTTTCCTACTTTATTCGTCATCGCATTCTCCTACTTTCGGAAGTTATGATTGGCCGAGTCCTCGTCGGGACAGGCGTGCTGATCCCTGGCGGTTGGGCTGAAAGAGGCATAGGAACGGGAGTGTAGCCTATTCTTGTGTCAATGCGATTATAGAAAATGCCCATGGTGCTGTCAACGAGTCCCAGTCAAAGCAGGGCGGCGGAAGGAATAGAAAATAAATTAAAAATACACATTGACAGGGCCGTAAAAGCGTCCCTATAATGATCACAAACGTGCCCCTAAGGGACCAGAATTTTTTTCGTTAATTAATTTGTCCGGTGGAAAAATTAATCGAAAAGGGAGATGATGGAGTTCGATCTTTGAGGAATCCCGCTAGGCATGCAGCAGTCATTTATTCCGAGGAGGGGAATTACTATGACATCCTGGTTGGACCGAGCAGCACTCAAAAAGGCCAAAAAATATAAAATCCTGTACCTGATGATTCTCCCCGGCATCGTCTACTTGCTCATCAACAACTACATTCCCATGTTTGGCATCGTCATCGCCTTTAAGGAAATCGACTTCTCCAAAGGGGTCTTCGGCGGGGATTGGATTGGTCTTCGAAACTTCGAGTATCTCTTCAAGACGTCCGAGGCCTACATCATCACCCGGAATACCATCCTCTACAACGTTGTATTCATCATCCTCAATCTTGTCTTCGCCGTTGCGCTGGCCATTTTGCTGGCTGAAGTCAAACATCGTTTTTTAAAGCGCTTTTACCAAAGTGCAATTCTGCTGCCCTATCTCATCTCTACGGTCATTGTCGGTTACCTGGTTTTTTCATTATTGAGCATGGAAACGGGCTTCATGAACAAATCGGTCCTGCCTCTTCTCGGCCTGGATCCCGTCATGTGGTATACGGAACCGAAATATTGGCCGGTCATCCTCACCATCGTCAAGCTGTGGCACAGCATCGGCTATTTGTGCATCATTTACTTTGCCGCCATTGTCGGCATCGACCAAGAGTATTACGAAGCCGCCACATTGGATGGGGCAGGGAAGTTCAAGCAAATTTTTCACATCACCCTGCCGTCTCTTACTCCCGTCATCACCATCATGACCCTGATGCAGATCGGGCGGATATTCTACGCAGACTTCGGTCTGTTCTACCAAGTGACGCTTGACTCCGGGCCGCTGCTTCCAACAACCAATGTGCTGGATACATACGTATATCGGGCGCTGCTCAAAAGCGGGGACATCGGAATGGCTTCCGCCGCAGGTTTCTACCAATCCGTGATTGGCTTCGCGCTGATCCTCATTTCCAATTTTGTTGTAAAGAAGATCAACCCCGACAACTCATTGTTCTAATAAGGAGGCGGAGTCCTTGAGAAGAACACGGATTGAACAAGTCATCATCCATTTTATTTTTTGGTTGATTGTCGCGTTTTGCCTGGTTCCGTTTCTGCTGCTGATCCTGGCCTCGTTCACCGATGAGGATGCGATCATCCGGGAAGGTTACTCGTTTTTTCCTAGTGAATGGAGTCTGGATAGCTATCTGTTCATTTTTCAAAAATCGGGGGAGATCCTTAATTCTTATGGCATTTCCATCGCTGTGACTATTTTAGGGACACTGGCCAGTCTGGTCCTGATGACATTGCTCGCTTATCCGCTATCGAAGAGGGATTTACCGCTGCGCAATTTCTTATCATTTATCGTCTTCTTCACGATGCTCTTCAACGGGGGACTTGTTCCGACCTATTTAATTTACTCGAATGTTTTCCATATCACCAATACCCTGCTTGCGCTGATCGTTCCGGGGCTTCTGGTCAGTGCCTTCTATGTAATTTTGCTGCGGACGTTTTTTACCGTATCGGTTCCGGAAGCGGTACTCGAGTCGGCGAACATGGATGGAGCGGGTGAATTTCGAATATTTGTGCAGATGGCACTGCCGCTGTCTCTTCCCGTGCTGGCAACGGTCGGATTATTTCAGGTGATTAACTACTGGAACGATTGGTTTAACGGACTCATTTACATTTCGGACTCCAGGCTGTACAGCATACAGGTGCTTCTGAATACCATTTTGCTGAACGTACAATATTTGCTTGATAACGTAGACTATTCTTCAAGGGTGGACGGCAGTTCCATCCCGACCCAGGGCGTCCGCCTGGCTATTGCCGTCATCGGCGCGCTGCCGATTGTGTTAACGTATCCGTTCTTTCAGAGATTTTTCGTTAAAGGGCTGACCGTCGGGGCGGTCAAAGGATGATGTCCCTGCAGCATGTTAAGGAGGTGATGAATGAAGGGCTGCCAGAGGTTGCAGGGCGTGGTAATAAATAAACAAGAAACCAAATCAGGGAGGCTAATCCATTGAAAATCAGTATTGGCGGTTTTTCTTTCTTCAATATGATCCGGGAAGGGAAGATGGATACGTTCGGATACCTGGAATCTTCCAAGTACAGATACCATCTCGATACCGTTGATTTGTGGAACGGAACCTTTGAAGGGGTTAAGGACGACATTTTTTCCTTGCCTGATGAAGCTTACATTCAACGTCTGGCCGAAGCGATACGGGAGAAAGAAATGACGGTTATCAACATCGCGGTGGATGGGGCGCATTTATGGGATGAGGATCGCGACAAGCGCAACAGGCTTTATGAAAACGCTGTCGCCTATCTATCCATTGCGGAGAAGCTTGGCGCGCGGACCATTCGCATCGATGCTGGAGATCAAAGCTCGGCGCCCGGGTCGGAAGAGCAGTTCGAATATGTTGTGAACAAGTTTGAAGCGTTGAGCCGGAGAGCGGCTGACCTTGGACTCATCGTCGGACCTGAAAATCATATGGGAACCTCCAAAGATCCAAAGTACTTAAAAAGAGTGGCCGAGGCGGTCAATCACCCGAACTTTGGCATATTGCTCCATATGGGCCGCTGGGATACGGATGAAGACATTGGCGACACGTTGGTGGCGCCGTGGGTTTATCATACGCATTTTGACGGCAAAACGACAGGATCACCAAAGGGCGAACAAATGGTGAAGGCACTGATGGATGCCGGATATGACGGATACTGGGGCATCGAGTACAACGCGCCGGACAATCAATACGCAGAGATGGAATGGGCGATCGCTTCCGTGAAGCGGATGTTGAGCCGTTTAAATTAAAAAAACCGAAGGGATGATCCAAATGGGAAGAACCGTCCGCATTGGCTTAATTGGAGCAGGTTTGATCGGCAAAGCTCACCTGAGAAATTACGCGAATATGGAGGATGTGCAGATCGTGTCCATTTGCGACATTAATGAACAGGAAGCCCTCAAGGTCGCGCATGAGTTCCAGATTCCTCACGTATATACCGATTTCAGAGAAATGCTGAAGCGCGACGACATCGAAGCCGTTGATGTCTGCCTGCACAACAATTTGCATGCCCCCGTGACGATTGCCGCTTTTGAGGCAGGCAAGGACGTATACTGCGAGAAACCGATCGCCGGGACTTACCGGGACGGAGTGTCCATGCTCGAAGCGTCAGAAGATTACGGCAAGAAACTGCATATTCAGCTGGGCACCTTGTATCGAAAAGAAACCAAGGCTGCAAAAGCGCTGATCGACGGGGGCATGCTCGGCAAGCTGTATCATGCCAGGGCTACCGGCCATCGTCGGAGAGGACGCCCTTACATCGACGGATACGGCACACCGGCTTTTCTGAACAAACAAATCGCTGCCGGCGGAGCCCTGATTGACATGGGGGTCTACCATATCGCGCAAATGCTGTACCTGCTTGGCACACCGAAAGTGGAGCGGATTTCGGGCAAAGGCTACCGGGAAATGGATGTGGATGCCGGGCGTTCCGGGCAGGCGGTTTTTGACGTGGAGGAGCTGGGGCTGGGTTTCATTAAATTCGAAGGCGGCGCTACGCTCGATATTATTGAAGCGTGGAGCATTCACCTTGGAAGCATCGAAGGCTGCTCTGTGGTTGGGGATAAAGGGGGCATCAAGCTGCCGGCCTATTCAGATCAGCAAATTTTGGCTCCGTTCAGTTTTCACACGACGATTTGCGATATGGACGTTAACGGCAGCGTCAACCTGGATGAGATGGACGGCCGCTGGAATCATTTGAAGCCGAATTATGACGCATACCAATCCTCACAGCATCACTGGGTCGCCGCGCTGCAGGGAAGAGTGGAGCTGCTTCCAACGGCTCACATCGCTTCGCAGACGATGCTGATTAGCGAAGGCATTTATTTATCCGACCGGCTTGGGCGGGAAGTAAGTAGCGACGAGATCATCGAACAATCCCTGTCGAAAGCGATCCAGCTCTAATGCTGCCCTTAAAGAAGAGGGAGGTCCATCCGGCGGCCGGCCATTCCTCCGGTTCGTTGTCGGCACTGAAACGTTTCAACTTTTTCCTGTATGGCACGATTGCGATTTTGACTTCATTCTTTCCCTTGTATTTTCAAAACATTGGACTCAGCAAAGTGGAAATAGGCATGGTGATGGCCGGTGGACCCTTCATTTCCATCTTCGCCAATCCATTCTGGGGTTATTGGAGCGACCGGCTGCAGAATGTGAAACGCATTCTCATTTTTCTTCTGACCGGGAATTTGCTATCGACGATCGTGGTGTTTCAGCTACGTGAATATGCCATCATTTTCGCCTTCATGCTGATCTTCTTTTTCTTCAACAGTCCCACGTTCTCACAGAGCAACAGTCTGATTCTGAATGCCATTGAGAACACGAACTACAAGTTTGGCGCATTTCGCCTATGGGGATCGCTGGGATGGGCGATCATCGCCGCGTTGGCCGGTCCGGTTCTCAGCTGGATGGGGCTGGTGAATCTTTGGATGTTGTACGGGATCATGATGCTGATCTCACTCGCATTTACCATTGGATTACCTCAGGGCAGAGTGACTTCCAAGCCGAAGACCGAAAGACAAAGCTATTGGAAAGTCATGCTGTCGAGCAAGCTGTTCTTTGTATTCGTTATCCTGGGCATCCTCATTTCGGTTCCCAACTCGATCAACCAAACGTTCGTCACGCTGTACATTTCCAACCTGGGAGGCTCCAACGAATTGATCGGCTGGTCGGTGTTTCTGTCGGCAATCTTTGAAATTCCAGTGTTTCTGCTGTTTGACCGATTCCTGAAAAAGTCGGCAAGGATGATGCTGGGAGGGCTTGTCATCGTAAGTTTCCTGTTCGTCATCCGCTGGTTGTTGATGTCGGTTGCCGGCGGCCCGCTCCAGGTCATCTTTATCCAAGTGCTGCACTGTATTACGTTCGGTGGCTACTATTATATCGGAACCAGTCTGACCGCACTTTTAATACCCGCTGAGTACAGAGCGACCGGGCAGGCCATTTATGCCCTAACGTGGGGTGGCATTTCCGGCATTATCGCAGGTCTGTTCGGCGGCTGGATGTTCGATTATTTGGGTCCCCAAACGATGTATTCGATTTGCGCGATCATATCTGTGGCAGGGGTCGTCGGTTTTACGTTCATGTGGATGAAATACCGCAAGCAGTCCGAGTTGGCGGCATCATGAAGATCGGGATCGGACGAATGCCGCTGTACAGCGGCATTCGTTACCCTTTCTGCTGCACTTCAGCTACAAGCGTCGAGATTCCATATTGAAGATCCTGGGAGGTCTGGTGCGTATGTGGAGAAAGTCGGTTCATTCCTTGTTGTTCTTCGTGCTGGCTGTTACCGTCGTTTTAAGCGGATGTTCAAGCTCCTCTTCAAACGGTGACAAGGAGCCGTCGGCGTCAACGCAGGAAGGGTCTGGTGACGGTAAGCTTGCCCCTTACGAGATCACCATCGCTTTTTGGGGACCGGATCAGCGTGATCTTGGTCTTGTAGAGCAGGAAATCAGCAAGATCACGAAAGAAAAAATCAATGCAACCGTCAAGCTGAAACGCATCGAGGCAGCTGCGTGGACGCAGCAAAAAGTGTTGATGTTCTCCGGCAATGAGAAAATCGATCTGGTGTTTACAGGGGAGGACCAGTATATTTCGGAAGTCGCGCAAAAGAAGCTGCTGCCCATCGACGACCTGCTTCAGTCCCACGGCCAGGATATTCTGGCAGCCTTCGATCCGGACGTACTGGCTGCGGCAAAAATTGACGGCAAAATATATGGCGTTCCAACGATCCGGGATTTTGCAGCTTATCCGACTATTCTGATGCGAACGGATTGGTTAAAAGAAAGCAATATTGACGTCAGCCAAGTGAAGACGGTAGAGGATTTGGAGCCGATTTTTGCAAGCGTTAAAAAGAAGCATCCGGAAGCCAATATGCTGGGTAAAGCGTCGGGCGGAGGTTCCATTGCCTATCCACTGCTGCAAACGACGATTGATCCATTGGGTGACATGATCGGTGTGCTTACAGATCCGAATCAGCTGAAGGTCGTCAATTTGTATGAGAGCGAGGAATATGCGAAGTTCATCGGGTTGATTCACAAATGGTTTCTAGCTGGATACATCCCCAAGGACATAGCAACGACCTCGCAAACCGGCCGGGATTATATCAAGGCAAACATCGGGTTCGCGACACCGAATAAGGGCAAACCGGGGATTACGACGCAAACGGGAGCATGGGCTGGCAAAGAGCTGACGGAAGTCGCACTCGCGCCGCCCAAAATGAATACGCTGACGATTATGAACGCGATGCTTGCCATTGCGGCCAAATCCAAAAATCCCGAGCGGTCGATGATGTTTCTGAATTTGCTCTACTCGGACAAACAAATCATCAATTTGCTGGATTGGGGGATCGAAGGCAAACATTATCAGGTGAAGGAAGACGGGACGATTGACTTTCCGGAAGGTGTGGATGCAACGAACAGCGGCTACAACATGAGACAAGGCTGGATGTTCGGAAATCAGCTGCTGTCTTATCCGTGGTCGACGGACAGTCCCGATATATGGAAGCAAATGGAGGCGTTTAACCAAAGCGCGGAGAAGTCTGCAGCGCTCGGATTCACCTATAACTCGGAGCCGGTCAAAACCGAATTGGCCGCGATCCAGAATGTCGTTCAGCAATATTCCAAGGCGCTTGAGACAGGGACTCTGGATCCGGATGTCAACTTGCCGAAATTCAATGCAGCATTAAAATCAGCCGGAATCGATAAAGTGATCGCTGAAAAACAAAGGCAGCTGGACGCATGGGCTGCAAGCAACAAGTGAAGGACCTCTCTGTACCAAGAAAATAGAAGTCAATACGATCAAACCTCGAAATCATCGTGCAGTCTGCGCAGACGGTAAGCGTTCATGGCGGATTCGCGCAGCTCCTCAAGAATGGTGTAATTCGCCCAGGCCCCTGCGATCGCGCCGATCCCTGGCATCATTTGCAGCATTTTCCGGAAATCGATCGCATCGCGATACTCGATCTGAAAAGTCTCCCAGTCCATATTACGGGAGTGCTCGGCGTCGGATAGCCATTGTTCCTTTTCCATATGCCAATGTTTGACGGATTCGAGCAGCCTGGCGCGGTTATCCACCCCTGAAAATGTCATTTGAAATATCTTGAGAATAAATACCCGCTCGGAGAAGTGCTTCGTGTCATAACCGTAAACATGCGCCAGCTCGAACAAAAATTTCATCTTGATCGCAATAAGAGCCGGAAAATCTACCATGCCAAGGATGATGCCGCCAGCTCCCGTTCCAGCACCTTCGGCAACCGCAATTTTTTGGTACAGGGCAAACAATTCTTTTGCCTCTTGATCGGCAGATTCCAGAGTTAGAGTGCTTTGCACCGGACGGCTAGGCGTATATTCCGCACCGAACAAAGCCGTGCGCACGATCGATCGTATGGTGGTCGTTATGACACTTTGCACCTTCGCGGGAATGAAATGGTTGATACGATTGCTGATGGTTTTCGATGTTTTTTCCATCCATCCCGGCGGTTTGAACATTTTATGTTCCCAATCGGCCACTTCCCTTTGTACTTTATGCTCGTAATTCATGATCCATCGCTCCTTCCAAGTACTTGCTTTATTATATTGTAACGGATAACGCTGTGATTCGGACCCGACCGCAGCACGTATCTGACCTCGACTAAAGTCCAGCATCGCAAAGAGGTTCGTCAGGCCCCCGACAGTCACGATTTCCGCAATCCTGAAGAAACCTTCCCACGCATGGCGTTATAGGATGAAGGTGATAAATGGCGTTGGCCAGAGGAGGAGATCACCGTGAACATGATTGAAGATTGGATCCGAGAATTAAAAAGGGAAGCCGAATCGACACGCTTGCTTCTTGAAAGGTTGCCTGAGGACAAACTTTCTTGGCGGCCGCACCCCAGGTCGATGTCTCTAGGACAGCTCGCTCTGCATGCTGCGGGAGTTCAAGGGGGGCTGGCTCTATTGCTGAACGAGGCGGTCAGCGAAGTTCCGGTCGTTCCGCTGCCGGAGCCGACCACCCGGCAAGAATTGCTCGAAGTACTGGAATGGAGCGTGTCTCTTGCCGAGAGCAAGCTTCGGGAATGGGGAGAAGTCGGGCTAAGGAATACCTGGAAGCTCGTCAGCAAAGGAGAAACCATCTTGGAAGCGCCACGGATCGACATGGCCCGCACGCTGATGTTCAATCATGTGTATCATCATCGGGGACAGTTGACGGTCTATCTGCGACTGCTCGAAATATCCGTTCCTGGGATGTACGGACCCAGCGCGGACGAACAATAACGGAAATTCAGAGACGAGTCCGAGTGAACGAAAGGCAATGGAACGCGGTGGAACGCCTTGAATGACGATATCAACCCTCAGATTGGAATGTTGAAATCAAAAAAAGAACCTGGACAGATTCCCAGGTTCTTTCTTATTGCACAAAAAAAGACGTGATGATATAATCAGATCACGACTGACTTATGTTATAAAGTCATAAGTATCTTATCTTGCATTTTAAATATAACATGCCAGTTGAGCTCTTGTCAAAGGTTTTTTTATCAATCTGATGGGTAGGGAGATGGTCGAATGAGTTCATTGATTCTCGGGTTTCAGGAAATCGAAAAATCGCAGCTTTTTCTCGTTGGCGGAAAAGGGCTCCATTTAGGAGAATTATCAAAGATTGCAGGCATACAAGTACCGGAAGGATTTTGCGTTACAACAGCGGGATATCAACAAGCGATCGCCCAAAATGAAACATACGATGCATTGCTCCATCAGCTGTCCTTGCTAAGCGCAGATGATCGAGATCAAATCGGTGAGATCAGCAGGAAGATTCGGCAAACCATTACGGATGCAGACATACCATCCGATATCGTGGAGGCAGTGACTCATTATCTCTCCTTATTTGGTGAAGAACACGCTTATGCTGTTCGTTCCAGTGCAACTGCTGAAGATTTGCCGCACGCCTCTTTTGCGGGTCAGCAGGATACTTATTTAAATATCGTCGGAACAGAAGCCATTTTGGAGCATATCCGCAAATGCTGGGCCTCCTTATTTACGGATCGTGCTGTCATTTACCGTATGCAAAACGGATTTGATCACCGTCAAGTATATTTATCCGTTATCGTACAAAAAATGGTATTCCCGCAGGCTTCCGGAATTTTGTTTACCGCTGATCCACTGAGCGGGAACCGGAAGCAGCTGTCCATCGATGCCAGTTTCGGGCTTGGGGAAGCGCTGGTCTCCGGCTTGGTATCCGCCGATCATTATAAAGTGCAGGACGAGGAAATTATTGAAAAAAGGATAGCAGCCAAAACATTGGCAATCTATGGACGAAAAGAAGGCGGAACCGAAACACGCCAAATCAATCCGGGACAGCAAAAGGCTCAAACCCTTACCGATAAACACATTGTACAGCTGGCACGTATCGGAAGACAGATCGAAGCTTATTTCGGCCAGCCGCAAGACATTGAATGGTGCTTGGCTGACAATACGTTTTATATTGTACAGAGCCGGCCAATCACGACGCTATATCCGATCCCTGAAGCGAATGATCAAGATAATCACATCTATCTATCTGTTGGACATCAACAAATGATGACAGACCCTATAAAACCGTTGGGATTGTCTTTTTACTTGTTAATTACTCCTGCACCAATGCGTACCGCCGGCGGGAGGTTGTTCGTTGATATTGCACCTAGGCTGACTACCACTGCCGGCCGGGAAGCTTTATTAAAAACCCTGGAATCCGATCCGCTCTTCATAGGTGCAATCAAGACCATCATAGAGCGAGATTTTATAAAATTGTTGCCAAATGATCAAACAGCACCCGTCCCTGTCAAAAGTAACTCGGATAAGCCGACACCGTTCGAGAACGATCCGGCTATCGTTTCTGATTTGATCCAGCGGAATCAAGCCTCCATAACAGCTTTAAAACAAAAGATCCAAACCAAATCCGGGGCAGAATTGTTTGATTTCATCCTCGAAGACATCCAGGAATTAAGGAAGATTTTATTTGATCCGCAAAGTACGGCTGTGTTTATGTCTGCTATAAATGCTACATTTTGGATCAATGAACATATGAACAAGTGGTTAGGCGAAAAAAATGCAGCCGACACGCTTTCTCAATCCGTGCCAAACAATATTACTTCGGAAATGGGCTTGGCGCTGCTGGATGTCGCGGATGTGATTCGCCCTTATCCGGAAGTGATTGATTATTTGCAGCATGTAACAGAAGATAACTTTCTGGATGAACTGTTAGAATTTGATGGTGGAAGGGAAGCCAAAGCAGCTATCACTGATTACCTCAGCAAATACGGCATGCGGTGTGCTGGAGAAATTGACATCACGCGTACCCGTTGGAGCGAAAAACCGATTACGCTGGTCCCATTGATCCTGAGCAATATCAAAAACTTTGAGCTTCATGAAAGCCGTCGGAAATTCGAGCAAGGTCGCCAGGAAGCTTTGGCCAAAGAACAAGAATTGTTAAATCGGTTAAGACAGTTGCCGGATGGCGATCAAAAAGCCAAAGAAACGAAACGGATGATCGATCTCGTCCGGAATTTCATCGGGTATCGGGAGTACCCTAAATATGGCTGGGTCAGTCGATATTTCGTATATAAGCAGGCTTTACTGAAAGAAGCAAAACGACTCGTGCAAGCCGGCGTGATCCATGATATCGAAGATATATACTACCTTACTTTTGAAGAGCTTCACGAAGCCGTTCGCACCAATATACGGGATGATCGGACCATCAGCAAACGAAAAGGCGAGTACAAATTATATGAAAAACTGACCCCGCCGCGTGTCATCACGTCTGATGGTGAAATGTTTACAGGTTCGTACAAACGGGGAAATCTCCCGGCCGATGCGATTTTAGGTCTGCCGGTTTCTTCCGGTGTGATCGAGGGACGTGCCCGTGTCATTTTAAACATGGAAGATGCTGCTCTGGAAGAAGGAGATATCTTGGTCACCGCTTTTACGGATCCAAGCTGGACACCTTTGTTTGTATCCATCAAAGGTTTGGTCACGGAAGTAGGCGGCCTGATGACTCATGGAGCCGTGATCGCGCGTGAATATGGCCTGCCGGCCGTTGTCGGGGTAGATCATGCGACCAAACTCATCAAAGACGGACAGCGAATTCGTGTGAATGGAACTGAAGGGTACATGGAAATATTGGAATAGCTGGCGTTGTCGAGTTATTCTGTTGCTGTTAACGGCTTGTTTTTAAAGGAACGAATCCAGGGCACTGCACGTAACATGGCCCAGCTCATGAATGAATTATGAATGGAGAAGCGCTTCAGCATCCCCTTGGCGGCTTCAACCTCACGAAATGCATACTGGCTCATCTCCGCTTGATAAGATGCAATGGCTTCCTCTAAAGATTCACCTCGGGATACTGCCGCTTTAAGTTTTTCAGCGAGAAGAGCTGCATCTCGTAGGGCTGTGTTGCCTCCATGAGATCCAGTGGGTGGCATGGCATGTACCGCATCGCCCATTAAAGTGATTGGGGATACCGGCCAGGAAGACGGCTTCCTGGCCGCTTTTAATTTGACCAGCATGGTGTAATCTGCGTCGGCTTGGTTCACGAACCGCCGCAGCAAGGGATGAAAGTCCAGGGCAGACTCTAGCGCAAAGCGATGCAGTATCTCGGTATCAAGTTTCTCTTGAGATACCGGAAACCGTTCTTTTGGCAGGAGAAGAGCCCACATGACATAATCGTCAGAAATAGGAGGTAATTGCTCTGCTCCAAATCGAGAAAAAGCCGCTTGCGGGGCTTCACGGAAGTTCATCGTCGTAAAGAAAAAGCCGTTACCCGCTTTTCCAATGGCGTATACGCCGCTCGTTTTCAGTGGAGCAGGAACGATGGACTGCCCGTTATGGAGAAGAGGCGTGCGGCCATAAATTCCCCAGCTGTTCGCATCCTCCGGGTCACAGTCGGGCAGCAGCTGTTTCCGTAATGCCGAATTTACACCATCGGCACCAATGACGAGTGAAGCCTGTGTATAACTACCGTCAGAAAAGTGAAGGGTGGCGCCATCCGCCGCCGCATCGGCTCGAACGGCCTTTTTTCCATAATGAATCCGATCCTGCAGCCCTTCGAGCATAATCGTACGCAGGGTTTGGCGATCGGTTTGACGCGGCGTTCGTAAATCGGTACCGCTCCGATCCCCTTTGAATGTGAGCTTGAAGACCTCTCCAAGGTCCTGATTTGTAACTCGAAAGTAAGAATCTTCATCAGTGGGCGATGTGGTGGCCAAAAACAAATCGAATAAACGCGGCGGAAGACACTTTTGAAGACCTGTTATCCCGTACTCGTCTAGCGTGACCCGATATCCTTGGCGGCGGGCAAACGGTTCCGGATCACTTTCGTACACATAGACATCGAACCCGGCGCGAAGTAACGAATGGGCCAAACACAATCCGCTTAACCCGGCGCCAGCAATCGCTACTGAAATTCGGGACATATTCATCAGCCTCTTTTCATTTGCTTATCAGCAATTTTATTGATACAATGTAAGCAGCAAAAACATTTTATCTCACGAGATAAGATAAATATAAAAGAGGATGATTTTTATGTCAACAAGCAAAAACATCAATATTCTTACTGAAGAATTAAGGAATAACAGTACGGCAACGATCCTGTTTCACCAAGCCATTGCTGCAAAGTTAGGAATCAATTCCACGGATCACAAATGCTTGGATGTCATTATGAAGAACCAACCCCTTACGGCCGGTCAGCTTGCTACATTGACTGGATTGACAACGGGGGCGGTTACGGGCGTTTTGGACAGGCTGGAAAAGGTAGGCTACATTTTTCGTGAACAAGATCCGGAAGACAAGAGAAGGGTCAACATTTGCATGAACCAAGAAAATGCGGAAAAGAACATCATCCCGCTCTTCAGTTCATTTGCAGCGGAAATGAATCAACTGCTATCTAATTATGATGATAAGGAACTTGAGTTCATCATTGAGTTTATTAGACAGTGCAATCGTGTGTTAAAGAAATTTACTGAAAAACGATAATTCTTCATGCCAGACTGAAAAGATTTGGGTTTTACCAGGTCAGTTTACGGAAGGTACAAGCCCATTCTTTCCTGGATCACCTCCAAGACTTCTCTTGGCATCTCCCTGACCTTGACATCTCCCCCCAGGAACAACAGCCAATTGGTTAATTCGGTTATTTCTTCGGATTTATCAACATGAATATAGGTCCTTAATATAGCTGTCGTTTGGTAAGGATTCGTATAGGAAAGGGACACTTTGATAGGATGGTATTTCCTGAACTGCGCAATTGCTTTTGGCCCCAGTTCTAGCACCAGGTTGATGACCTCATCTTGCTTACGCAGCTGTTCCTGGATCTTTTTTTTACTTATTCTTTTTTTCAAAGGGTATGGCTCTACATTGGTCAGATCATCAACAGGAATAATCCTCCTCTTTTCTGCCTTCAAATCAAATCCTTCGATCAGCCACACGCTTTTCTCCCGATAGAGGTGCAGGAGATAAATGGGACAGGATTTGTTTTCCTTCCCTTCTTGGAAGCTGACCAATAAATAGCTGTTCATGAGAAGGATTTGGATGAGCTTTTCCAGCATCGGATGGGGGAGGTCCGACAGGTCGAGCAGGTCGGGGTTGTTGGGGTTGGTCCCTTCAAACAGTAAGATTTGATTCAAAAGGACAAGGTCATCCTGCTGGTTTGTCGAAATCAGACCAAGCAATTTTTCGGCCAGCGACTGGCGGCTCTTCAAATAAGGGAGTTGCTGATTTCTGGTGGCCATGAAGGCGATGAACAAGGCTTTAATTTCGGTATCGGTAAAGCGGACCGTGGGCAGGATCGAGTTGTTCATGACGAAATACCCTCCGTCCCTGCCTACTTCAGCAACAAGCGGCATCCCCATGGCTTCAATTTCCCGGATATCCCGGATCGCCGTCGATCGGGAGATGTTAAATTCCTGCATGATTTCAGAAATGGTAAAGTGGGCGCGGTTGTTGATGTACCGCATGATGATATTAATCCGTTCAACTTTTTTCATCGGAGTCTCCTAAACAGTATCACTTTTTGACATGATTTAAAGTTATTATAAACCCATCAAGTGAAAACACAAATCATTTGAACAAATTTTAAAAAAGGAAGGTAATCCAATATGACACAATTTACGTTGGAAGAAAAGGACAGCTTTATCGTTTTGGGGATTGGAACGGAACTGAAGAGCGATTACACAGACTTCGCCGGCATCAACAAGGAAAAGGCGGACTTCTGGTCGGCCGTCGAAGAAGACGGAAGGCTGGACACGTTAAAATCCATCGCCGCAAATGATTACATTTTTGCCGTGAACGAAGCGGTGAACAACAAGATGATGTACTATGCCGGCGTTATGACGGATGCATCGCTGCCAGAGGCGACAAGAATGATTCAATTCCCTCAGGGGGAATACCTCGTAGTTAAAGGGGAAGCGGCGACGTCCGATGAACTGAGCAATCAGCTTGCTGGCGTTGCCTTTGGTCAAGTGCTGCCGGCTGCGAAAGATTTTGCTTATGTTGGAGGACCGAATGCATCGGTTGAGATGGGGCAGCGAGACGGCGTCGTATTCGGCGAAATGTGGATTCCTGTTGTTAAGAAGTAAGTAGATCGTGACGTAACCGAGGCGAGTTTTGCCCGTAGCTTAGGTGTAACGCCTCGCAAAACTTTTTGGAGGGATGGAAATGTCGTATATCGTTGATTTTAAAGACGTGTCTACCGTTGGTGTTGAGTCTTCTCCCGTAGCGGAGGCGCTTGCTGGGCTGCGTGCGAATGAGGCCCGTTACTTCATGAACAAGTATAAGCACGAATTTACGGTCGTACCTGCCAGCGAAAGTCAGGAGACCCTTGATTATGTGAACCGGATTTTGAAAGAAGAACGTGATCTCGAGTTTGCAGCCAAGCCTTTGGAAACATCACGTTTTCAAGTCGAAAACATTCAATTCACCTACGTCTTTTATGAAGATGGTCTGGGGCTCAATGTGATGTATACGGTGGATGACCCGAAGAAGCGGGCCGTTGGTTTTAAGCTTTCGGACGGGATGGAGGAACCGAAGGAGCTGGAAGGGAAATTTAAGTTTGCCCGGCAGAAGTCTAAATTGGCCGGAACGATCCGGGGCTCGTTTTTTGTCATAAAGAAGGAGTATTAAACTACTTATGAAAAAGCCGCAAAGCTGCGGCTTTTTTGTATTTTAATTTACATGAACATCGGATGAAATAGATACCGGATTGGTCAAGCGGAGGCGATTTACATAACATGGTATGAACGAAATTTTTGAATAAAGCCCTCCAGCCAATCTTCCGAAAAGTCCAGGGCGCCAGAATCGTTATAAATGAATGCCACATCAAGAAAAGCCACCTGGTTAATCAAGATCCTTGGCTCTCGCGATAGGCCTTCTTTACCCTTTCAATTTGAGCAAGGTGACCACGGACATGTTCGACTCGAAATACCAATAATTGCTTAAAGTTGAATCGCGCCTGGTCGACATATACTCCAACTCGCTCGGTTTGTTCACTGGTCAGATTGTCTAGAATGGTCTGCATACTGAGGCGCAGCAGCTTGAACAGTAGCAGATACTGCTCGCGGTCCAATAAATCATAACCTAAGTTATTCGCCCATGCGTCCTGGTCAAATGAAATCAGGGTCGGCTCATCCTCCGCCAACACTTTTTTAAGTCGAGATGTAGAAGACATCTCTGAATCTGCCACGTGTATGAGAATTTGATGAATGCTCCATTTGTCCGGTGCAGGCTTGTAACGAAGCCCCTCCTCCGTTAATCCTTCGATGGCCTCACGCAGCATTTCGTATCCTGAGGCATATTCCTTAATGATGTCCTCCAATTGAATTCCTCCAATCTTTAAGTAAACTTCATATATTATAAACAACTAATAGGTTAAGATGTTCTTGGTTTTAGGTAAATACCATTGGAACGATTAAGAACATTGTATAACTTACAATTTCAACCGTTGTTATCAAGACATGGTATATTTCGTATATATCTGGTCAACATTCTCGCTATATCTTCGGGAGGAATGGAACGATCCGTCGTAAACCAATGTTGTATCATTCCAAATTGTGCATTTCCCAAATAAGCAATGGCATAATCAGTAAATAGGCTTTCGGAATTATCAGCTTGATCTCGTTTCAGATTTTCATACAAACGTGTGCCTACTAAATACTGAAGCCGTTCTTTTAATTCTGCTGGAGCTGCCGAATGGAATAGTGCTTTAAAAAAGCTGGCATGCTTATGCATGTATTGAAAGGCTTTGGTAATAGGCGGATAAGCTTCTTCATGATCAGGAAAGTGCCTCAACTCCTGAAGGTTGAGAGGTTCGAATACACTCAATAATTCTTGAATAAACGCTGTTTCCTCAATCAGATGAAAAATATCTTTATAGTGCAAATAAAAAGTGCCTCGATTAATTCCTGCTGTTTCACAAAGGCTTTTAACGGTCAGCGCTTTAATACCTTTGTTCTCTAAAATATACAACAATGCATCCTCCATTAACATGCGACTGCGGGTCACTCTCAAATCCGTACTATTTGCGATCAATGGTATCCCCCACCTATTATGAAATGTTTATCAACACTTTTGACGTTGTATCTATTAATCAACACTTGGCCTTTTATGTGCATTGATCCCCTCGTTATGCTTGATTATAATTGCTTCCATAGCCTTAATCAACACGTGTTCATTAGCTTTGGGCTTTACATTAAAGGAGGAAAACCATGGAATATAGATATCTTGGAAAGACGGGTACAAAAGTCAGCGCGTTTGCATTAGGCGGATCCAGTTTTGGAGCAAGGGCAAGCGAAGAAGAGAGCATAAAAATGATTGATGAAGCCTTGGACTTTGGCATCAATCTGATTGATACATCTAACAGATACGGAAATGGGGAATCAGAACGCATTATCGGAAAAGCACTTCAGAACAGGCGGCATAATGTCATATTAGCTTCTAAATTTGGTGCGGAGGCTGCTCAAGAATTAAATCATAGTGGTGCATCTCGTCGTTGGATACGAACTGCTGTTGAACAAAGTCTATTACGTTTGCAGACCGAATACATAGACCTTTATCAACTTCATCTTCCTTTTGAATTTGTTGCTTATGAGGAGATTCTATTAACGTTGAACGATTTAGTTAAAGAAGGGAAAATTCATCATATCGGCACTTCAAACCACTTGGGTTGGCAAATGGTTCAGGCCCAAGCCATTAGTGATCGATATCATATTCAGCGATTTGTAAGTGAGCAAACCCCATATTCTCTGATCAATCGGCGAATGGAATTTGAACTTGCTGAAGTCGCACAACAATATGACCTTTCTCTATTTGTGTACAGTCCCTTATCTGGTGGCTTACTAACTGGAAAATACAAGGCTGGTCAAGCTGCACAAAACGATTCGCGCGCCGCCGCATTAAAAGGATATGCAGATACGCTAGATCCTGAGCTAGCTGAAAATGAATATAAGTTTATGATTATTGAAAAGCTGCAGCAGCTGGCAAATGAAGCGGGGATTTTGCTAGCGGATATGGCAATAGCTTTTACCCAAAGTCATCCATCCGTCACATCAACTCTATGGGGACCACGCACTTCAGAGCAATTAAAAGCCTATATTTCCGGTGCAGAGTTGAGGCTCGGTCCGGATGTGCTGGATGCGATTGATGCCATTGTTCCGCCGGGCAAACGGATCGATGACAAAGAGCAAACCTGGACTCCAGAGTGGATGAGTGCCGAACGGCGCAGACGACACATGCCCTGAAGAGTCATTGGAGAAGAAGATTGTATGCACGTATTGGGTCTAAATGAATATTAATGATTCGTTTTTACTCTAAAAGGATTGTAGAAGGCACGAATATCCTGTGCCAAGAGCTCGGGCTCTTCCAATGCGGTAAAATGTCCGCCACGGGGCAGCGAAGTCCAGCGGGTTATATTTAAGTTGCGGCAGCCCACTCTTGGGGGGGTGACAAGATGTCTGCCTCGTGAGCGATCCATTCCAACGCGTTGTTCTTATATTTCAGTTCTTCCTCGGACAGCTTTGCCTGATCCGTTCACATCAAATGAGTCCTCAGGGTTACCGTCGCGGCTGGCTGGATCCGTAAGCAGAGGAATGATCTTTTCGTAACGAAGGTAACTGTCGGGCCAACCGAGAGTAAGAATGATGGGCAGAGGGTCAGGCCCTTTACCTCGCTCCCATCCCACGTTTCCTACTATACTCTAATTCTCATGACGTCAGGGAGGATGAGCGGGATTTGAGTATGACACTTACTTGATCAAGCAATTTACGGCTAAAAAAGGCATCTCACCTACGAAATACAGGAACATCTCCCGCAGGTTCTCCGCGGTTCAATAGAAGGCGGATAGCCTTCGAACCTCCATTGACAGTGATCCGCTTAACCATTAAGGTAGGGGAGGATACAAGAAGGTCATTTACTTTTGGAGGATATTTATGAATCAACGCTTTCGAATTACGAGATCGATGCAGCCGGATTCCAGTGATCAAGACATTTCAGTGGAAGAGTGCCGGGCATACTTTGCATCCAAGGCTGATTTTACTTATCAGACGGTGCTGACTGTCAAAGGCGAGGAGAGCAACATGTCGATCGAAGGGGATTTTTTTATGTGGGAACATGGAGATGCCCTCATTCCTTTTAGGCACTATATGGGGGAATTGTATGTAGCCGTCTCTCATCAAGACGTCGTGCCCCTTATGATCGAAATTGCAGGTGATTTGCGGGCGGATATTGTGGAAGGCTAATGGACAGCTGAAGGAAAATATACAAACTTAAAGCCGCATGCCGCGGCTTTTTCCGTTCGTACAGAAGATGATCAAACACGAACCCGTTCCAGATTTCCAGCGAGGCGTTTGCGTCTAGGCGGAAATTTGCAGTGAAGGACTACTCGTGAACGTAGACAGCTCAACGGTATCTACACCGTAAATATAGGAGGGGACTGTATGGAAGTTTTCAGGGAATATTTAACTCGGATGGATACCCCCGAGCATCGTGCCCGATTGGAAGAAATACTGGATTGGATCACGAAGACGTTCCCAAATTTAATGCCAAAGATTGCGTGGAATCAGCCCATGTTTACCGATCACGGCACATTTATTATTGGCTTCAGTGTTGCCAAACATCATTTGGCTGTTGCACCTGAAAGGGCGGGGATTCTCCATTTTTCAAATGAAATTGGACAAGCTGGCTATGATCACACCAAGGAGTTGGTACGGATCCGGTGGGATCGTCCTGTTGATTATTCCTTACTTGAGAAAATGATCAAATTTAACATTTTGGATAAGGCAGACTGCACAACGTTTTGGCGGGCATAGCCTATTCATAAGGTGCAAACCGCAAGATTACAAGAACATACTTTAGTTAAAAAAGCCGCAGCAATGCGGCTTTTTTATTTTTAATCCATCTGCAGAAACCGGGCTGATTCATTCGCTGCCTACTTAATCTTTATTTTTCTTAAAATAGGCACGGGCATCTTCCCGGGTTTCCTTGGGCAAGGTTCGCTCCAGTTCCTCGTTCATCCACTGCAGTGTCCGGCTTCGCAAAGAATCCCGCATTTTCTCCTCCGCATCCAGCATGACGTTATTGATCAAGCAATCCGAAGGGATACAGGAAGCGCATGTATCGTTATCTTTCTTGCTCCGGTAAAAATAATTTTTATCCTTAATGTTCTGGCATTGAAAAATGGGCTGATCTCCTTCGACGGCCGACACGACGTCCCAGAAAGTTATTGCATCCGGGGTTTTGGCCAATTTGTAGCCGCCCTTGACTCCTGGTACCGAGTCCACAATGCCCGCCTTGGACAGCTTTCCGAAAATTTTGGACAGATACGTCTCCGACAGCCCCTGGTAGGCGGAAAGTTCCTTGATCCCGATCGGACTGTCGACGGGGAGATCAATCAAATATACGAGGCAATGCAAAGCATATTCGACCCCGATACTATACTGCATACAAGCCACCTGCCTCCCGAAAATTTCACTAACCACTATGTTAAAAGCAAATATTTTTGATGTCAAACGCTAGGCGATTGACAACGGTATAATGTCGACATGATTAATCGATGATTATTGTTATCGACAATTATAAATGAGTAGGAGAGGATACATCATGATGAATAAAATGCTGGTTCTGAATGCCCATCCGGATGTGGAATCCACCTCCTCGGTGACCTTGAAGGTGCTCGACACGTATACCCATTCGGGATCCGTAGGCTTGCTCAAGGACGGGCGGAACGTCCTCGTTATTCAGGGAAGCGGATCGAAATACACCAATAACAACTGGTACACGGAAGTGGAGTATTCCCATCAATATCTTCGGTCGATGTTTACTTTTATGGGATTTGACAGCTACGAGATCATTCGGGCGCAGGGGAACGCTGTTTTACCGAAAGAGACAGTTCTGGAGCAGGCCCGACAGGAAGCCGTTCAGGCGGCCGAACGTTTCGTACGCCGTATACCTGACCGCATGACTCGATAAGGGACTCGTATTAAGGTTCGTGAAAAGGGATACGATATAGATCAAGTTGGATCTGACCTACGACTAACCATCATTAGCCAGGAAGGAAAACGTCATGGAATGCGTCATTTTTATTGGGATCCAGGCTTCCGGAAAATCGACATTTTACAAGGAAAAGTTCTTTGCAACTCATATGAGAATCAACCTTGATATGTTAAGAACAAGACACCGGGAGAACGTTTTTCTAGAAGCATCCGTCCGAACCATGCAATCTTTTGTAGTAGACAATACGAATCCTACAGTGGAGGATCGAAAAAAATACATCGATTTCGTGAAAAGACATCATTATCAGGTCATTGGTTACTATTTCGAACCCGATTACGAGTTGTCCCATGAGCGTAACAACAAGAGGGAAGGGAAACAAAAGGTGCCTGAGATCGGAATAAAAAGTACTTTGAAGAAACTGCAGGTGCCGTCTTATCATGAGGGGTTTAATGAGCTGTATATAGTCAAGTCACGGAACGATCGGTTTGAGATCCGAAAATTATCTTTGTGAGACAACCTTACCGTGCGCCGTTAGCAGCACGGTTTTTTATTTGTGAAAAACTGTTTTGAAAGGTATCGGCTAAGCCCTCACCGGCAGGTTGTATCCAGGCTGATTTTACTAGCCGATAACCATGCGGCTTGATGGCGGGGAGTGAACGCAGTAAGCACTTTTGTGGTGCTGTGCTGTGGTTTCTAATCCTTTCCGGTCAACAGTCGTCTTCCGAGCTGCAGCCTCGCTTCGAGCTCGATCCGGCTTTTGCAATCCTCGCAGTAATCCATTCCATTTCGGTTTCGTTTCGCGCGGTCATAAGCTGGAGTGCCCTCGAAGACATTAAATGCCCTTTTGCAGCTATAACAGATCAATTGAAAACGAAATCCATTAGGTTGGTCTTGCATCGAAATCCCCTCCCGCAAATGTCCAGCTTCCTTGACTTGGTAACTACGAACGCGGTATAACTAAAAAAACTAAATAACACACTGTGCTTTTTATAATAATACAGTGTGTTAAAATAAATCAAGGGGCGTTGATCCGTGCCGAAAATTGTGGACCATGACCAAAAAAGAAAACGGATTGCCGAATCGGCATGGAGAATTATTGAAACAGAAGGGATCGAGCATGCGTCAATCCGCGCCGTCGCCGCTGCGGCAGGGGTGTCGCCTGGGGCCTTGCGGCATTATTTTTCAACGCAGGATGAGCTGCTTCTATTTATCGTGGATTATTATTTGACGAGAGGAGCCGACAGAGCAAAAGGGATAGAGATAAGCCGTATTCCGATGAAAGCTGCACTGGAAGTGCTTTTAGAACTCCTCCCTATGGATTCGGACAAACGAACGGCAGCCAGCGTCTGGTGGGTATTCGCCATCCGTTCCCTCACGAGCCCGGCGTTACAAAATAAAAAGGACGAGCTCACGGACGGGCTACACCACCTGGCGAAAACCGTTCTCGATCTTCTGGCTAAGGCAGAACTTCTTCCCTCATCGATGGACATGGAGCTCGAAACCTTTAGATTGGCCTCGGTCATCGAAGGCTTAACAATCCTCGCATTGCTTCGGCCGGAGATCTACGCCCCGGAAACCGTTGAACGAATCATCGTCCGCCATCTTCAGGAGCTGTGCGCACACGATATCAATAAATGAACAACAAGATAGTTCATCAAACTCAACATAGCAAAGGAAAAGAAATTGCAGTGTGTTCTATATGGTAATATAGGTTGAGCTGATTAGAGTCTTTCAAGTGCGATCCGCAGCATTATTCATGGGAATAAGGAGTGGTGTGGAATGAAAGTCCAAAAGATAGATCATGTGGGTATAAACGTAAATGATCTCTCTGCTGCCAAAGCGTTTTTTCTCGATATAGGCTTTGAGGTGCGGGCCGAATGGGAGATGGAAGGCGAGCTGTTGGATCGGGTTGTCGGGCTTCGTGGCGCAAAAACAGCCTGCATAGCTTTGGGAGCGTCAGACAGCCAAGCCTGGATCGAGCTGGTCAAATATGATCATCCGTCAGATGAAAATGAAATTCAGCAGACTCATGCCAACACGCCCGGTATCCGGCATATCGCCATTGAGGTTGAAGACATTGAAGCCATCGTAGCCAAATTGAAGCAGAAGGGCATGGAAACCTTTAGTGAGATTCAGCAATATGAACAAAGTTACAAGTTGTGCTATGTTCGTGGGCCGGAAGGAATCATTTTGGAGTTGGCAGAGAAGGTTAAATGAATATATGGGGAACAGATCTTAAAGCCGCAACGAAGCGGCTTTTTGTATGGGATCGATACATGAATCCATCTAATCGAATGAATCAGGCACCAACGAACCAAGGAGGGAAATCGCGTCTCAGGCGTATGGAAGGTTGAACGCGCAGAGAACCAGGGTTACTCGAATTTTGAAGGAGGCACATTGTAATATTTTTTGAAGGCCTTTGAAAAGGTAAACGGATCCGGATACCCGAGGAAGCCTGCGATCTGTTGGATCGTGTATTTTTTGGCGTAGAGATAATCTCTTGCCCGGTTCATTTTGATTTGGGAAATGTACTGTCCCGGCGTGATGCCTACAGTTTTCTTGAAATAGGAGATAAAGTACTTTTCGGAGACGCCAACAAGCGCAGCGAGCTCAGTCATCCGAATAGAACGGTGCAGATTTGCATCCACATACTGGAACACGTCCTGCAGTACATTTAGGCTTCCTTCGGTCTTTCCCGGTTTCCCGCCGTTCAGGAACGTGCCGGCATAGACGCCTTGCCCGTGAAGCTCAAGGATCTTGGCGATGACGGCGAGGAGGCAGGCTTTTAAGTAAAGCTGGTTCCCCGGTGTGCCGTTGCCCTGTTTCAACCGTCGATAGGCATGGGTGAACAACGCCGCTTCCTCCCGGATCAGTCCGCTTGGAACGATACCTGGGAGTTGGAACTCGCCTAGTATTCGCTGTTGTTCACGGATCCCGAAATTGAAGTGTACATAGATGAATCGGCAGCCGTCCCCGGTCGTCGAAGCGATATAGGGCATATCGGGATAAAAAAATACCGCATCTCCCGGACCTGCCGTATGTTCGGAACCGCCGATCGTCACCTTGACGGAGCCCGATTGAATGAACCACAGATCGTAATCGGGATGAGACTTGTGTTCGGTCCAATCCTTATCGTGAGCTTGTTCTAAATAGGAGCTTATGCCCAGCGTGACATACTCCGAAAGTTCATTGAGTATACTCATGTTTGCATTCATCAGGTGGCTCGGACTCCTTTACCGTATGACATTCCTGGGATATAACTTAGTATATCAAAGGATTAAAGAGTTGTTAATAATAATACTTTATGACATGCACTTGAAACTATCTCACATTCCGTTTTCCGGCCATCCTCCTATAATGGACTTATATCATAGGAGGAGGGTTATTTGTGAACGGTGTGAATATGCAGCAGCCTAAGGTTGTCGTCATCGGGGCCGGCAGTCTATTTTTCGGTCGCCAGTCGATTTGGCAGATGGTCCATTCCCCATACTTGAATCAGGGAACGCTTGCTTTGGTGGATACGGACGAGGAACGACTCTCGAAAATGGTAAAACTTGCGGAGATGGTGGCCCAGGAGAACAACGTATCTTTGAAGGTGGAGGGCTCGACGGACCGAAGACAGGTGCTTCCGGGGGCTGACTTTGTCGTACTCAGCTTTGCAGAGCAATCGGTCAAATATCGGGGCATCGACTGCCAAGTATCATTAAAATACGGCATTCGCATGTGCTCTGGGGATACGATCGGACCCGGCGGGATATTTCGGGCGATGCGGGAGCTGCCGGTTATTATGGAATGTGCCAGAGACATTGAAGAGCTGTGCCCCGACGCTTGGGTGATCAACTATATCAACCCGTCTACCGTGCATGGTATCGCGTTACACCGCTATGCGCCGAATCTCAAATCGTTCGCGCTGTGCGACAGCCACCATATGCCGCATAAAAAGGCCTATTATGCAGTACGGGCGGGAATTATCGGGGGCAGAAGCGAGTACAGCGAGGAGATCGACCGGAAATTCGACTTCCGCGTTGCCGGCGTCAATCATTTCACGTGGCTGCTGAAAGCGGAATTCGAAGGGAAAAATGTCATGCCCACGATCGCGGAGGCGATGCGCAAAGCGGCTGGCGAGGAGAACAACGGCGGAGACCGTGGGGCAAAGGCGCTACATAACGACGCTATTACGTATGAGCTGTACGATATTTTCGGATATATTCCTACCTGCACAGCCCATACCAAGGAATACGTCCGTTATTGGCAAGGTCACGGCAAGACGCCGGATGCCATTCCGCCGTTATCTATTTGGGAGACGGAGGATCGGTATCAGCGTCATGACGAGATGTGGCGGCAGGTAGACGACTTCCTTGCAGGGAATGTTCCGATTGCCGATTACATGAGTACCTTCGGCCCGGATCACGCGACGGATATTATCGAAAATATGGTGGGCAACTTGGGGAAACGGTTCTTCATCAATACGCTTAATGGCGGCGCGGTCACGAATATGAGCGACGACTCCTTCCTGGAGCTGCTGTGCGACGTGAGCATGGACGGGGCGAAGCCGGTCCATGTAGGCGAGATGCCGCGGGGAATTCGGGGCATGCAGGAGCTTGTGCTGGATACGCATGAGCTCACGGCGGAAGCCGTCGTGGAGCAGAGCTATGAGAAGCTGAGAAGAGCGATGCTGACGGATCCGCTCGTGAACTCGATCAGCGATGCAGACCGGATCATCAAAGAACTGCTGGCACTTGAGCGAGAGATGATCCCTGATGCTTGGTACCAAGATTAAACGAGTCTTGACCAGATTCGGAGTCATGAAGCGTCGGTATATAAGCGAAAAAAGCCGCATCGTTGCGGCTTTTTTGTATTTTCTTAAACG
Source organism: Paenibacillus rhizosphaerae (assembly GCF_014192015.1). Taxonomy (GTDB): domain Bacteria; phylum Bacillota; class Bacilli; order Paenibacillales; family Paenibacillaceae; genus Paenibacillus_AQ; species Paenibacillus_AQ rhizosphaerae. The sequence continues at coordinate 1,205,002 of NZ_JACHXJ010000002.1, forward strand.
ATCCGTGCTGTTCCGAACGCATAATGATGCCATAAAATATCTTCCACCGTATCAGCTTGCTCTTCCTCGCACTCAATTAAGAGGATGACTTCCGAATTTTTCCCCCGTAACAGACGCTGCTGCTTTTTAATGACTTTGTAATAGAACAAGTCGATGCACACCCCAAGGATAAAACCAACTGACGTGCCGATCAAGCCGCAGAATATCGGCCCCCAAGCCAGCTTAAAACCGACACTGGCTCCAACGACGGCAAACGCCGTTCCAAGCGCTGCTCCTGTGCTGATCAATGAAATGCCGTCCGCGTTGTGAATGCTGTCAAACAATCGCCGCTCCGTTTTGCGGTTCGTTAACGGTACAGCGAAGATGTTCTCTTTATGTATTCCGTTTTTTTCCAAGACCGTTAGCGCTAACTCTAAATTGGTGGAATGCTCAAACGTCGAAAAGATCTGTACCACCGGCTTACACCTCCACTTTTCCCTTTTTGACATGAAAAGAGCGGTCTTGGTAATGATTGATTAGGAATTCCTTTTGCTCGTTGTTAAAAAGCTTGTTGTTTTCCACGGTATTGATATACGAATCATACGCTGCAAATCCCCACATGGAGGGCATAAACAGCAGCCATTGGATGTCAAGCACGGCCGTTGATTCGGTGATTTGACCGAGAAACAGGTAATGGACAGACAAAAGAAGCTTGGAGAAATATATAAATAGGATCGTCCAAGTAAGTGCGAAAAACGCAGTGAGCAGGCGATGGATGTGCAGCTGCCCAAGTCCTGGCATAAATAAGGACCAGATGACCGACATGGCGGGTTGTCGTTTGTCCAAATAATTGATCTCCATCGCTCCGATAGCAAACGAGTTAAAAGGCGCACCTTCTTTTTCGGCGAGCAAATAAACTTTGTTCATATCGACCGATGTCCGGTAGCTGTCCCAAATGCCGAACAGATAGACCGGAATATACATGAGCATCCACCTGGGTTCGAGTACCTCTTTTGCTGCCTCAATATTTCCGCAAAACGAATGTACCATGGCCAGGTTGATTTTTGCGTTGGAATTGACAATCACTTCCCAGATAAACAAGGAGAGCCCACGTAAATATTTGCTTAACAGGAGGTGCCCAAAACCCGGAAAAGCCGCAGACCACCAAGCAATGACATACGGATTGCGGATATGAAACTGGGTGGTGCCGGCAATGGAAATATGGGCTTTGTAGCGGCGGAAGCCGTTTTCGACATTTCTGTAATTATCCACGAACGATCCTCCATAAACACACTTAACGATTTGCTGATTGCTTCCTCACGAGTTTCAGATTACAAACAAGAATTAAGAATATAAAGGGATATAACACAGCTGAATACCACAGCTTCCAACCGTTGTAATAAAAAAAGTCAGTCTGCAAGGTTAGCCATTCAAAGCTGACAGAAAATACTGACCATACAAAAATGTATATCATTTTGAACCGCATTCTCTTATGAAAAGGGAAAAAATTCAAGAACAGAAAGCTGACGGATGGGAAATACATGATAATCGCCAGCATTGACGGCCACTGGAAGCCAGGAGAAAGATAACCATAGAGATTATAATGCAGGTCGAATACCACATCCGTTGTAAGACCGAATGCGTAGGCAAAAAAGGAAGTAGCGTAAATCTCGATCCTGCTTAAGTTTTTTGGGACGAAAAAAGATACAATGTCCAGGATTAAAAAAAATACAAATACATAGACCATGTTTATTGACCACTTCCCATTTTGATGCGGCGCCGTTATGTGCCTGATTAGCATTATGGGATGATTAAGACGATAATAAACCCCATTCACTGAAGAGATAAAAAAGCCCTTGGCGATGGTGCCAAGGACTTATCCGATTTATCAACGGTGAAACCATTGGGATCCATTTCTGTTAGACAAACGAATGGGGGGTTAGATCTAGTGAGATGGGATGAAGCAAGCATGAATAACGTTCGCTCCCCAAAGAACTCCAGTTCCTACCCTTCTTCCGTCGAGTACGTCTTCAGGTTCCGAAGAACAGGGAAAAGCCAATACATCCAGATTACGGCAACGGCTAGGGTGCCAACGCCGCCGATGATGGTCGCCGGCACGGCTCCGACTAACCCGGCCATCGTACCGGATTCAAATTCGCCGAGCTGATTGGAAGTGCCGATGAACAGTGAGTTCACGGCATTGACCCGGCCCTGCATGTCTTGCGGCGTGTTCACCTGTACAAGCGTCGAACGGATCACGACGCTGACGACGTCGGCAGCGCCAGTGAGAAACAACGCAAAGAGCGAAAGCCAGATGTTGCGGGAGATACCAAACAGGATGGTCGCCAAGGCAAACACCACGAGTGAGGCAAACAGCGTTTTGCCAATGGCTTTCTCAATCGAAATACGCGTAAGAATCAGCGAAACGACGATCGCCCCGACGGCTGGTGCGGAGCGAAGCAGGCCGAGTCCGGTCGAACCGGTCTTCAGGATTTCGTCGGCAAAGATCGGCAGCAATGCCGTCGCGCCGCCGAGCAGAACGGCGAACAGATCGAGCGAGATGGTGCCCAGGATGATTTTACGGGCGAATACGAACCGGAGACCGCTGAAGAAGGTTTCGATGCCGACGGAATCCAGCTTTTTCACGAAATGAACGGTCTTAACGAAGAAAATCAGTACGACGGATATAAGGAGCGCGACCAGCGTTGTTATGTAGGCGGTAGAGATGCCCCAGATCACGAGTAGGCCCCCGAGCGAAGGCCCGACGATCATCGCCGTTTGCATCCCCGAGGCGGACCAGGCGGCTGCCTGCGGCAGCTGCTCACGGTCAACGATATCCGGCACAAGGGCGGCGGAAGCCGGGCCTTCGAAGGTACGACAGGCGCCGAGAATGGCAGCGGCGATCAACAAATGGATGGAGGTGATCCAGCCCTCCAAGCTGCTGATGACGAGTAAGACGACGACAGCGCACTCCATGAGTTGGCAAAGATAGACGATGGTACGGCGATCATAGCGATCCGCCGTCTGCCCGGCCGGCAGCGTCAGCAGCAGCATAGGCACGAACTGGGCCAGGCCGACAAAGCCGAGCTGAAAGGCGCTGTCCGTCAGTGCGTACATCTGCCAGCCAATGACGACGGACAGAATTTGAAACGCGCTGGCCGAGAAAATCCGTGCGATCCATAAGCGCAAAAACGAGCGGTTATGGAGCACGGACGAAGTGTTTACATTCAATGCAAGTCATCCTTTCTTGGTGTAAAAAAATGCCGAACGCATAGTTTCGGTGAAGCGAAACTATGTATTTGTTTACATAGTGCTAATTCATTTTATATGAAATGAAAAAAAGAAGGAAGGGAGGAGCAAAAAATCATCGTCTGAAATAGGAGATTACATAAGTGATCTTGTAGCGAAATTTTTGCGTTCTACGAAGCAGGACGTTTACATGAATTACCAAGTCTGCTCGGATTTCGCACGTGCTAAAATGGCGCTACAGTGATTCCTTTTCCTGTCACTTACACCTCATCACACCTAAATAAAGTTTACAACTTGTTTACAACTTGGAGATAGGTTCGTGTGCCATTTCATCTATCATCAAGGAGGAAGGAAATCATATCTGAGAGGTATTGAAATGGAAAAAATAATCATCATTGAAGATGACCCGGCGATTTCCGATCTGATCAAACTGAATCTTGAATTGGCAGGATACGATTGCCGGCAGGCTTACAGCGGTCAAGAAGCGCAATGCATTCTCACAGATTTTTCGCCCGATTTGGTGCTGCTGGATATCTCTCTACCCGACATGGAGGGGTACGAGCTATTGGACCGCTTCAAGAACAGCGAAGTGCCGGTGATTTTCCTGACGGCCCGAAGCGCCCTTATCGATAAGGTAAAAGGATTGAAGATGGGGGCCGATGACTATATCGTCAAGCCTTTTGAAGCAATGGAGCTGCTGGCCAGAATCGAAGCGGTGCTTCGCCGTTACGGCAGGAAAAGCGATCGCATGGATTTCGGGGGGCTCGAGATTGATCTGGAGGAACGCACGGTCAAGCGAGATGGCTTCATCGTCGATCTTACGTTGAAAGAATACGAGCTGCTCCTGCTTCTCATCCACAACCGAAACAAAGCCCTGTCCAGGGAAAAAATTCTTGAACATGTCTGGGACTACGAGTATATCGGCGAGACGAGAACCGTCGATATTCATATCCAAAAAATACGCAAAAAGCTGGGGTGGGAAGACCGGATTAAGACCGTCTATAAATTCGGTTACCGGCTCGAGGTTCTCTCATGAAGCTGTGGCTGAAAGTGTTCTGGTGCACCTTCCTTCTCTTTGAAGTGCTGTTTAATGCAGCTTCCTTTTACCTGATCCAGCATAATTTCAATCACAATCAGGTAAGGGAAGTCGATAGAGGTTTATCGGAGCAGCATATAATAACCGCTCAAATCGAAACAGACTGGTCGTATATCAACAATTTGAACCAGCTGCTGAATACCACAAAAGAAGGTGTAGACGAGTTTTTGCAGCATAACGCATCCAAGTACCTGAAATCCTTTGATCCGGGCAATGCATCTATTGAAATTAAGAACAATCGGAATCAAACGGTATTCACCAATTTATCCGAAACGGTTGCCGGCCCGAGACCTGAGCTTGAAGTAGAAGAGCCCGGGGACAGAAAATATATCATTCGCAGCTTCGGCCATAAGAGCGTTTTGTTTGTCGCCGGCGTGCTCACTCTGAGCGGGAGCGATTTTAAGCTCACATACAGCCTGGATTTGACCGGCATTTATGAGGATAAGAACGCGCAGATCCGAAATTTTATCAGAATCAATATTGTCATTACCGTCGTCCTGGCTGCCGGCCTGTACGGATTGATTTGGTTTCTCACACGCTCCATCCGCATGCTCACCAGATCCGCACAGACGATAGCTTCGGGCCGGTATACGCATCGCGTTAACGTGATCTCGAGGGACGAGATTGGCCTGCTTGCGGAGCAGTTCAACAAAATGGCAGAGGCGATCGAGGAAAAAGTCAATGCGTTGGAGACGACCGACAGGAACAAGCAGCGGTTTATTCATTACTTGACGCATGAGTTAAAGACGCCGCTTACTTCCATTATCGGATACGCCGACTTGCTCAGAACGGCGACATTTAATGAAGAAGTGTTCTACAAGTCCCTCCATTATATATACAGCGAAGGAAAACGGCTGGAGAGCCTCGCTTTTAAACTCATGGACCTCATTCTGTTCGAAAATAACGAACCCCGGATGACCGTCTGGGAGATGGAAACGGTACTTGAAGAGTCCGTGCAAACGATGAGACCGCAGCTGGAAAAGGCGCAGGTGGGTTTGTCCATGACCGTAGAAGCCATAAGACTGCCGATGGAAAAAGATTTGATCCAAATTCTATGCACCAATCTGATCGACAATTCCATTAAAGCTTCGAATGCCGGAGACCGCATCCGTATCCGCGGGTACAAGACAAACGACCACCAATATGTCATCGAAGTGCAGGACGAAGGTATCGGGATACCCGAACAGGATATCCCGAACGTGTTTGAGCCGTTTTTCAAGGTGGATCAAGCTCGCTCGCAGACGAACCGCGGCGCCGGATTGGGACTTGCTATTTGTGCCGAAATCGTCAGGCTGCATAAGGGTGAGCTCGACATTCAAAACCGCTTGAACGAAGGAACCGTCGTTCGGATCATCCTTCCCGGATCATACAACTAATTTACAACTTGCCGATAGTTATGAAATAAGGCGCTTTTATAATGAAAGTGCAAGTTGGAAATGCGCATCCCAACTGCAAATCTCAAATCCGGAGGCATAGAACATGAAACTTTTCGAAGCAGTCACAAGCAAAAAAATAACCGGTACCGTCCTGGCGTCGGCGCTCGTCATCGCCAGCTTCGGCACCATGACCGCATTTGCGGCAAAGGGAAGCGACGCCATTCCGAAAAATACGGTCATGACGGCGCCTGCACTGACTGACACGTCGGTTACATCATCGGACAAAGCCCAGGGAACGATTGAATACGGTAAGACCACTTATTCGAGAACCGACGGCAGTCAGAACGTTACAATGGAACATTGGTATAATCCGCAAACGAAGGATTTCAGATCGGATGTAAGGGATTATTCAGCCGATCATCAGCTGCTGAGCTATAAAAGCACTTACTTTCTCAACGGCAACAACGTCATGGTCGTGATTCAGCGGGACCCAAACGGCGATCCCGTCAGCGGGAAAATGCTCAAGAGATCCGATGATCCAAAGCCTTTCGAACCGTCGGACAAAAAAAATCTCGGTTTTAGCGGCGTAAAGAACAATTATAAAGCCAGCTATTGGACATCCGTCGGAACCGAGCAAACGCCCGGCGGGAAAACTCTGAATAAGCTTATGAGAGACAGCTATCAGTCCTATATTGACGACAACACGCTGGCCAATATGCAGTACATTGTGTATGTAGATCAGAAATCCGGCTTTCCGGTCAAGGAAGAGCTTTATGAGGATTCCACCGGAACATTCAAGCTCTTCAGCAGCGATACAGAAGAATATCAATACGTATCGGATGACGGATCCATCTTCAATACAAGCGGGGTAACGCTTACCCCGGTCAAAACTTCCGCCGAAGTTGCAGCAAAATAATCGGCTTACGGATTAGGCGCAAATTCTGTGTGACACTAAACAGCCCTCACCTAAAGGTGGGGGCTGTTTACGTGCTCTGGGAGGTGCTTAGTCCGGCGGATCAATGTACGTACAATTAGTTAAATGAAATCACGTGTTTGTTCGATCTGCCTGTAAGACTTTCTTAATCTTTTGTTAAGGGAATCGCAAGGGGTTCGTTCTTGTATGGTTAGCATTATCCATTAAGATGATTGCATGCGGCGGAATATAAAACAAATCAGGAGGTAACAGGATGAAGAAATTATTTTGGTCCATAATGCTCATTGGAAGCGTCCTCTCTTTAAGTGCCTGCAGTTCTGGGGATAAGGATATGGGTAATCAGATGACGAGTGAAGGCAACCATGTTCAAAACGAAATGGGCGGAACCGACACAAAGGATATGATGGGCAGCCAGGATATGAAAGAAGAAAACATGAACAGTGAAGACACAAACATGATGGAACCATCGCAAAAAGGGATGGGCACGGATCATAGTGACATGCCGGAGAAAGATGCGACGACAAACGGCATGGGCAAAGGCGGCATGTAGAAAACCTATGAAAAAGTCGAAACGGGCGCAAGCGCAGGATAACCTTGTGCCTGTCCAAACGGCTGCGAATCACTTATAATCGAGCACAAATAAGGATGCAGCTTAATTGGAGGAACCGACATGAGCGTGAACATTGTAGTAGCGGATGATGAACGTAATATTACCGATGTGTGTCAGCGGTATTTGGAGCGCGAGGGCTGGACCGTTTGGGTAGCGGAGGACGGCGAGGAGGCTATCAGGCTGTGGGAGGAACATCGTCCGGATTTGCTGGTGCTTGATCTGATGATGCCCAAGCTTGGCGGACTAGACATCTGCGACCGGGTACGTCAAACCGATGAAACCCCGATCATCATGCTCACGGCACGGGGTGAAGAGGCCGACCGGCTGCTGGGTCTTACGATGGGTGCCGATGACTATATGACGAAACCGTTTAGTCCCAGAGAGCTGGTACTTCGTGTCAAAAATATTTTAAGAAGGGCGGGTATACACTCGGGAACCGCCACAAAGGGAATGCAATCAAACAACGGCAACGGGCCTGATTTGACGATCGAGTTTGAAGGGCTTGCGATTTTCCCGCAAGAAAGACGGGTGACCGTCTGGGGGGAAGAAGTAGAGCTGACCGCCAAGGAATTCGATCTCCTTCATTTACTTGCCGAATACCCCGGCAAAGTGTTCTCACGAAGCCAGGTCCTTAGTCAACTATGGGATGTTGCTTATGATGGGGACACGACTACCGTGACGGTTCATATTCGCCGTCTTCGGGAAAAGATTGAAGCAAACCCCTCTGACCCTGTATGGATCAAGACAGTATGGGGAATTGGATATAAGCTGGAAGGCAAGGGATCGGACCGATGAAGCTGCGCACCTGGTTATGGCTTGCGAATGCAATCAGCATCGCCTGCATAATTTTTTTACTGACGGCGTTCTACCGTTACATGCTGCTGAGTATGGAGCAGTTTCTGTGGCTGACGGCGGCTACGATCGGAGCCGGAGCCGCATCCGCACTGCTGCATTTCGTACTGGTCCGCCCCCTGGAAGCTTCGGTAAAGCGGCTCGGCGAAGGTGCGGGGAGGATTGCCGCCGGCGACCTGAAGGCCCGGGTTCCCCAAACGGGATTGAAGGAATTTAAGCAACTTGCAGAGCAGTTTAATCATATGGGAAGCAGTCTTGAGGAGAGCTTCCGCCAGATAAGGGCGGCCGAATCAGCGCAGCGGGAGCTTGTGGCGAACATGGCGCATGATTTAAGAACCCCGCTCGCCTCCGTCCAGTCTTATGCGGAGGCACTGGAGGATGGCGTTATCCAAGACGAGGAGACCTTCCGCAACTACCTTTCCACCATTCGCTCGGAGACCGTAAGGCTTGGGGAGTTGATCCAGGATATATTTGAATTGTCAACGCTTGACGCGGGGAGGCGCGGAACGGGTGCAGAGCGGTTGTCGATTGCCGAGGACGTCCTCGTGGAGCTTCTGGTGAGATTCACCATGCCGATGGAAGCGAAATCGCTTCAGCTTAAGGTGAAGCTCCCCGAGCAGCCGCTCCGTATTCGGATCGCACCGCAGCATCTAGAACGAATATTGCAGAACCTGCTTGAAAATGCCGTCAGGCACTCCCCCCGTCACGGTCTGATTATGATTGAAGCCGAGCAAACAGGGGAACTAGACGGATACATGGTCAAGTTTACCGTGTCGGATGAGGGTGAAGGAATTGCGGATGAAGAGAAGGAACGGGTTTTTGACCGGTTCTATCGTTCGGACCGCTCACGAAGCAGGGAAGGTGGAGGAGCGGGACTCGGCTTGTCGATTGCCAAACGCATGGTTGAGCAGTACGGAGGTCAAATCGGCGTTAGAGATAACGGGCTTCAGGGAAGCGCGTTCTGGTTTACCGTGTGTCCGGATTCTGATCGATTAACGGCATGTGAATGAAACCCGCGATGCGGAAAGGCGGAAGCAAGCATGAGAGGAATAATGGAGCGTATTCGCCGTGATTACGGCAAGAAGCTAGTCTCGCTTCATGCCTGGAACGGCTGGATCGTCGCCATCTTAGCGCTGACAGGACTTGTTCTTATCAGCGGATTCTGGCGAGGATTCCTGGGCGAAGGCAGAGTTTGGATCAAATGGGGCCATGTTACTGTCGGTATCCTGTCGATCCTGCCGGTCATTTATTATCTGTTCCTGGCGGGGAAGCACTGGAAGAAGCTGAAGAAGAGACCTTGGCAGCGGTTTAACGTGCTGGTCGTCCTAGGACTGCTCTTGGGCTGGTTTGCTTCAGGCATCCTATTGTGGCAGTTCCGGATGGCCGGGCCAAGAGCAACGAACATGGCGCTGGTCCTGCATGACGTATTGACCTGGATAGGTCTTCCATACATCATTTATCATTCGGTAACAAGATTGAAGTGGCTCAAGGCAGCTGAACGTCGAAGCATAGTTAAACGCACAGACATTGAAAAGAAGGTGGAAGGCGTATCCCAGCCGCCATTTTATACACGGAGGGCATTTATTCGCGGAGCAATCGGAGCCGGGCTGGCGGTAACCCTGGGCCCGTCTTTTATGAAATGGCTGGTTTACTCGCTCGGCAGCGCGGGTGGGAGTAACTCCATCGACCAGCTAATCAAGGACAACGCCAACTCACTGATGCCTGACCCCATTCCGCTGCCAGCGTCCATGCCGCCTGCTGGAGGCGGGGCGCAAGGCCATTTTCGAGTCTACACGGTTGCGCCGATTCCGATGTTTACGAATAAGAACTGGTCTTTTACGATCAACGGGCTTGTCGAGAAAAGCATGAAATGGGATTGGGAACAGTTCGTCAATTTAAAGCGGTCCGTGCAGGTCAGCGATTTTCACTGCGTCACAGGGTGGTCGGTCTATAAGAACACCTGGGAGGGAATCCCGCTCGCACAACTGCTTCAATTAGCCGGAGTTAAACCAGGGGCAAAAAACGTCAAATTCTACTCAGGTGACGGTGTCTACACGGACACGCTGACACTGGAGCAAGCGTCTATGGATGACGTTATGGTCGCTGTTATGCATGACGGCAAGCCGATTCCTAGCGACCTGGGCGGGCCCGTACGCCTGATCGTCCCCAGGATGTATGCCTACAAATCCGTCAAATGGCTGAACAGAATCGAGCTGATATCAGAAAATCATATCGGCTATTGGGAAGAGCGCGGATATTCGAATGACGCCTGGGTATAGATGAATAATTTACACGCTTAGAAGCCGTTTTGGAGAGATTGTCTGCTTGGGAAACACCAAAAGAACTCGCTTATCCCACAGATGCAGATGATGTGGTAGAGCAGGTATAAAAGTCAAAGCCACTCCTAACCTAGGAGTGGCTTTCATTGTTATTGGTGAAGGACGACAGGAACAACGATTGTTACGATTTCCCGGCGAAAAGCCGCGATGGCTTTGGCGGGTTCATTTAAGGATTGTCGATCTTCCTATACGGGTTTCTGAAAGAAGCCGTACCGGACCGAAAAGCCCCGACCGCAGCTGGCCTTCCACGATGTAGTGGGTCGGACTCGCTCCATGCAAATAGTTGGCGATCGTGTTGAACACGGTGATTTCGATCCGGTTGTTCCCGACTGTCAGCAGCTCGGTCACGTCGAGCCGGTAAGGGGACCAGATACAGATCCCGGCCTGACGCTCGTTAACGCGTACCTCAGCTGTGCCTCTGACTTCGCCAAGGTCGAGAATAACCCTGCCTTTCGGCGTACGGTCCAGGTTGACAGCCGATTCATAATGAACACCGCCGGAATAGGTTTCGAGGCCCTGAGCCGTCCAGTCGCCCGGCTCCATGCGGCCGGTTCCGACACGATAGGTGACAGGACCTCGGAGTATACCGCCTCCGGTTTTGCCGCGATTCGGAATGATGCGAAGCACGGCGGTCCTCCGGACGCCCTCTGGATTCGGCAGCTTCGTGCTCTCTTCGACGATAGGGATTTCCTTCCCGTCCACCCACAGCCGGGCTTCCCCGTCCGCCGGAATGATGGCGTGCGTCGCGCCTGGCGGGAGAGTCCAGCGAAGCCATTCCACCGAACCGCTCGCTAAGCCGGCGTCTACGTCGAGCGTGACGACGGTTCCGTCCGCCGTCCGGTCTTCAATCCATTCGGCCCCCGGAAGCGGATGCGGCCTGCGCCAAAGCTCGTGGTAGGCCGGTTCCTGGATAGACAGGTCATTGATTTTCCAATCCAGCCAGAGGTCCGCTTGCTGTGGGCTATGAGCCTCTCGGCACACGGTCCAATCGGTTCCCGATGGGAAGGTGACCGTTCGCCCGTCCTCCGCTTCGGCGATGCCGTCGATCAGGATGCCGGCGGCCTTGCCGATGTCCTCCATGACCACCTCGATTGTATTCTCACCTTGCCGGAAGCATGACACCGGATAAGGCAGAACCCGTCTGCCCTTAGCGTACGGATCGAAGCCGCCCTGCCTTCCGACGGTCGTTCCGTTGACTCTTATGCTTGCGGTGCCGTCCGCCGCCATCTGGATCGTCCCCCTCACCGGAGGGAAAGGAAGATGAACCTTGCCGGTGAAAGTGACCCGATCGTCCTTGACATAAGGGGCAGGCACTTGCAGCCATTCCGGCCGCGCGAAATTGTCCCTGCTGCGAACGAATGACCAATAGGCGCGCAGCTCCTGCTTGGTTCTCGCGGTCAGCCTGAATTCGAGCGCGTTGAGCCCTTCGCGAAGACGGACAGGGAAATAGGCAAGATAACCCCGGTCAGTTGACTCGGCCTCCTGGCCGTTCACCCAGATCCGCTTGTCAGCGCCGGCACCAACCGCCAGAAGGAGCGTCTGCTCTTCATCGGACCAGGCGGCGGTCCGCACCTGCACCGCCTCGCCGGCCTCGACGGTACCGAAAGCGAGAAATTCGCTTGGTACGTGCGCCTTCGGACCTAGCGTGCGAACGTGAATGCGATCATGGGCAATGCCCCGCGTAAGGGAATATTCCGCAGCCTTCCACTTCACTTCGCGGCTTGCCGGAGCACTCATGTCCGAATGGGGCGCAGGTAATTCATGCTCAGCCGCGGGACCCGTCCACTGTCCGTAAACGCCGAACGTTGCCTGAACCCCTGTCCAGCCGTTGTCACCGTTTTCACACTGCCAACCGGCCGTAATGCCGTCGATTCCGGGCGATTCCTTGCGATGCCCGAAATACCAGGTGGACACGGGAGGAGACCCTGGAGAATTCGGCTTGTCAAAATCTCCGAACCGGTTATCCAGCGTCGGTACGAGCTTGGTCTTCCATCGACCGCTGATTTCCGCGAGAACGCCTTGGTGAAGGGGTGACGAGTCAGCCGGTTTCTCTTCCGATCTCAAGGGTTTCGAACGTTCATCCGTCCTTTTCCATACCAGTACGGAAGCGGGTCCCTGATCGAACGGCACGGTGATCACACTGCGGCCTTCGGCGTCCTGCGATACGGCGGCGGGACGACGCTCACCGGAGAGGGGATCCCAAAGCTCGGCATCCCGCACTTTTTCCCGTACAGTAATCGAGGTTTCACGAACGTAACGGTCTGGAGAAAAGCTGTAATCGGGATGCTGCCATACGGTAAACGGACCATGTTCCGTCGCCATCGGAAATAGCGAAGGCACGAACAAGAGATCATAATCGTCTACGCGCCGGTGAAGGGTCGGCACGGCCGCTTCGATTTCTTTCGGCAACCCCGACAGCGCGTCCGGCAGCGCTTCGGCGGAAGCGATGAAACGCGCTTGCCCGCGATCGAATAAACCCTTAAGCTTAACCGTCCATTCGCCTCCGGTAGACGGTGGCCCGGGAATCGTTCCTACCGCGATCAGCAGGCCGCCGTTTTCAGCGAAACGGACCAGAATCTCCGCTGTCCGTTCCCGGACGACGGAGCAGGCCGGAAGCACGACGGCTCGATAGCTCTCGTCTCGGATCAGCAGTCTGCCGTCCCTGACGACCGCCTCGGTGACCGCTTCGTCACTGAGCACGTCGAAATCCCTGCCATCTCCGTCAAGAACGCCGGTCTTGGGCATGTTCCAATACATTTTGCCGACCAGGGCGCGGTAGCAATCTCTAGCGAGCAAAGTCGGCTCGAGCGGCCCCTGCAGGGTGTGATGCGCCTGAACCGTCGCCGTCGGGAACAAGACGCCGATATCGCATACGTGGCTGCCTCGGGTCAGCAAGTAGCAGAGCCGGCTCACAGCGTCAGCGAACCGGGAATAATGCCGCCAATAGGGCTGCCGCCAGCAGGTCGACGGCGGAGCCCATTCATACCAGCCTCCCCGCGTGCTGTAATAAGCAGCATGCGGGTTATACAGGTTGCCGCCTGCGCGGATCCACGGAATCAGCCAATCGTAGGTTTCCTCCAAGGTTCCGCCCCATCCGCTGCTGTGGAACACTTCGATCCATACCCGTTCGCGGCCATTCAGATGTGCGAGCGAGCTGTGGATTTTGGTTTCGCCGTGATGGTCGCTGCCCGGGGCGCCGTACCAACGGTGCGTCCGCAAGTAATCGGCATAGCTGCGTACACCTCCCGGAGCGTCTCCTTCCCTTGCAGGACCCTGCTGGTCAAATCCACAGATGAGTCCGTTTCGCACGTGCCATTCGTAGAAAGGAATAAAAAATGCTTCTTCAGCCAGCTCCGCGCGCACTTCCTGATAGTCCATGCGGACCTGCTGCGCCTCGCTATGCTCGCCCTCCCACAAATAAGAGGCGTACTCGAGTAAGTCGTAACCCTTCCGCGCGGCAAAAGCTTCGGCGAATTCCGCACTCCAGGCGGGCACATTCGGCAGCTCATCCTGGAACGAGCCGACGATCACGCGGCCGAACCACTTGCCAAGGCGCCGCTCGAATTCTTTGTGCACCATGCCGAGCAATCGGTCGCAAGCCTCGGCTGAAAAATAATCGAAATTGCGCTGGACCGTATAGATCAACCGCAGCCGATGCGGTGTGGAACATTCGATGGAGGCACGCCGATCTTCGACGGGGACAGACTCGAACGGTCCCGTCGTCCGGCCATCCTCATCGATTGCTGCGGCCGTTGCCGTCAGCGGTGTGCCGCCTGAAGGGCAATGCGCTTCCAGCAGGCCCGTTCCTTCCGTTACGAGGCACTCGAGATGCTGCCCGGCATAACCGGCGTTTTCCCGTACCAGTTCACCCTGAAGATTGGCGCCGGAGAAACCGATTTGGTCGTAAAACCAGATCCGCATACCGATCTCGTCGGCATACGCGCAGACGCCATCGAAGATATCCCACCATTCCTCCGATAGAAATCGGGGCCGGTCGGCATCCGAGCCATACATCGGGCCGGTCGGCGCCAGATTCAGGACGACCAGATTGTAGACGCCGCCCTCCTTGAACAGGTCCATCTGCCAGCGCAGTCTGTCCAATTCCAGCCGATCGCCGCTCCACCACCATATCGGCGCGGGGGAATAGTCTTTGGGCGGGGTCCGGAACTGTTCTGCGATTTTGTCCATGCTTCTTCAAGCCTCCTTCGATCATTCGGTTGCAGGAACCATTTTACAGACAAAGACCGGCCTGAAAAATGGAGAAGGGGAGGTTTTTTTGTAATCCCGTCGAATGGATACGTCGAATGATACGCAGGTGGGAGGAGTTTATATGTATTCGGTACTATCCGTACACGATCGGAATTTATCTCCGTATATCCGGTATGCACACGAACTGGACTTATACAAAGGGTATTTGCTGCTCGACCGAATCATTTACGATCATGAATTCGTTTTTGGCATTTCCGGTCAGGCTTTCGTAACGATGGGAGGCAGGACGCACGTCATCCGGCCAGGCGATCTGCTCCTCATCAAGCCGCATGTTCCTCATACGATGAAGGTGGTTGATGAAAAGCCATTCCGCAGCGTCTGTGTGCATTTTGATTGGACGGATTTGGGGCCGACTTCGGACTTTTCCCCGATCGGGGTGTATCTCAATGTCAAACAAGCATCTGTAAGCAAGGCAGCGGCCAAGAAGCTCGAAGACCGGCCGGCGGATGAGTTCGCCGAATTCGCTTGGCCGGCGCTCCTCACGGTGAGCGAGTCTTCGTCGTTCCTGGTTTCCTTTCGCGAGGTCGTCAAGCATTTCCGCGATGCCCGGCTCGGCTCGAAGCTTCACATGAAGGCGGCCTTCCTGAGAATCGTCGCCATGGCTGCCGAAGAATTAACGACCGACGAGGGAATTCCAAAGGGTTATCCACACGCGGATCTCATCCGGGAGGCGATGCAGACGATCCGGCAGCGATATCGCGAGCCGATTGCCTATGATGAATTGGCAGCCCCGCGCGGACTGTCGCCGAAGTACTTCGGCAAGCTGTTCAAGGGGGCGACCGGCCGCACGATCACGGAGTATTTGCTCGACGTCCGCATGGAACGGGCCAAAGAGATGCTTACCACGACGACCTCTCCACTTAAGGAGATTGCCGCCGCGGTGGGCATTGACGACGTGTACTATTTCAGCAAGCTGTTTAAGCGGATGGAAGGTATGCCGCCAGGCCAATATCGGAATTCGATGCGCCGTTAGCGGCATAAAAGCGGCTTGCCGGGAGTGATCAGAACGAAAAGATGTTTTCAGTGTGGCAGTGGATGTGTTACCATGCAATAACCAAATAACTACGCTTGACAACCGAATGGGAGAAAGTGGCGGGACCGTCCATACATGGCGGTAACGGCCGGGACGGGCCGTCAGAATAATCTCTACATACCGCCTGCGAAACAACGATACGAGGTGAGTGGAGTATGTATAATCTTCTGATCGTTGACGACGAGCCGAGGATCGTCAATGGCCTCTATGAGCAATTCTTGGATTGGAAACAGGAGGAACTGAGCGTTTATCGGGCGCTCTCCGCGGTGGAAGCGATGCGGATCTTGAGCGTAACGAAGATCGACATCGTTCTCAGCGACATCCATATGCCGGGAATGAACGGCATTGAGCTGCAGAAGCAAATTCTCCGTCTCTGGCCCCGGTGCAAGGTGATTTTCCTGTCCGGCTTCAGCGATTTCGAATACGTCCAGTCCGCTTTGCGCGACGGCGGGCTGGATTACATTCTCAAACTCGAAGGTGACGATCAGATATTCGCCGCTGTCGGCAAGGCCATCGGACGTCTGAGGGAAGAGAGGATGTCCGAGCAGCTGCTTCAAAAAGCGAAGCAGCAGTACGAGGCGGCGATACCTATGCTGCAAAAGGATTTCTTAATCTCCCTGCTGCAAGGAGAGCTCTCGGGATGCTCCGTCAGGCAGGATCGGTTGGACGAGCTGCGCATCCCGCTATCGGCGCAGCAGAGTGTGCTGTTGTCAATTTGCCGGGTCGATCGCTGGCCCGAAAACATACGACCGACGGACCGTTCGCTTCTGATGTATGCGATCGGCAATATCGCAAGCGAATATTTCAGCCAAGTAACGGTTGTGTCGTGTTCGATGTCGGCCTCCCACCTCGCGATTCTTGTTCAGCCTGCCGAAAACGGCAGCGACGGGAAGTCAGACGCCGATTGGGGGACCTGCTTGTCTTTCGTGCATGGGACATCTTCCGACATTCAGGATACCTGCAAAACGATGCTGAAGCTCCCGGTGTCGATCGCCCTGAGCGGCGTGCCATGCGCCTGGACATCAGCGGCAGTTCAGTATTTGCGCTTGGAGCAGCTGCTCCACAACGGATTCGGACACGGTCACGAGATGCTGTTGTCCGACCGGAACCTGAGGGAGGCGACCGATCCTTCGTCCGTGCCTGCCAAACAGTATTTGGCGCTTCGCTTGAAGGCGGTCAATCAGCTGGAGCCGCTTTTAATGGGGGGGCGGAGTAAGGAATTTTTCGTATTGTTCGACGAGATCGAGAAGACCGCGCGCATGCTCCAGAATGAGCCTTCGATGCGCCTTTTTCTCATTCAGCTCGAATACTCCCTCGCCTCACTGTTCGTATCCTATTTGAATCAATGGGGGCTCCTCGAGACCTTCTCGTCCACTATCGATTTAGGCCCGCTTCTGCATCATACCGAATTTCCTTCATGGATAGAGGCGTTTGCCTACTACCGCAAACTGTCCGAACTTTTGTTTGCTCATCGGACGGACGAGCAGATCGACCGGACTGAGAAAATGCTGGCTTCGCTCAATCATTATATCGAGCAGCATCTCGCGGAGGATCTCTCGCTGGAGAAGCTCGCCGACCGCGTTTACTTGCACCCGACTTATTTATCCCGCCTCTACAAACAGATTTCAGGCATCCGTCTCTCCGATTACATCAAAGAAGCACGTCTTAAAAAAGCGGCGGAACTGCTTGCGATTCCAACCCTGAAAATTCAGGAAGTCGCAACCCGCGTCGGCTTCGAATCAGCGCATTATTTCGCCAAAGTGTTCAAAAAAAATATGCATATGACGCCGCAGGAATATAGGTCCAGCTGCTTAAACGGCAATGACTGAGGGGGATGCTTATGCACTGGTGGAACCGACTGAACCGCATTTATCCGAAATTGCTTGTCTCGTTCATCATCATCGTCGCGCCGATGTACTATCTCAGCCTGAAAATGAATGAATACGGCGAGAAAAATGTGCGGAAAAAAACAGAACATTCCATTTCCTCCCGCGTTAACTTCTACATCCGCTTGCTGGAAAACGACTTTACCCGGTACATCGCCATGCAAGAGGAATACGTGAACGACCGTACACTGCGGAAGCTGATCTACACGGAACCGATCATGAGTGAGGTCGAACGTTACGAAGTGATTGACGAGATTCACAATCAGCTCAGCAGGACGGTCCACACGAGCCCTTATATCCGCGGCGCGGGTATTTATTTGCCCTCCACAAATAAGTGGATCTCTGATTCGGAAGCGGCCATCTATGCCGACATCCCGAAGGAGCAGTATAACGCGATGAAGTCGATTAAGGATCGCTTCGAGAATCCGTTCGTCTACTGGCAGAACCGCTTGTTCCTCAGCTTCGTGTATACGAAAATGGTGCCGGTAGATCATCGGGAACCGATCTTCGTGGTCGGTGTGGAACTCGATCTGCCGCAATTGAAGCGGGTGCTCGACAGCTTTACCATTGGCGGAAGCGGAGGGTCGATGATTATCGACCCGTACGGCAACTGGGCGATTTCTGGGGATACGAGCAAGGTCTCCTGGCCGGAGATCAAAGAAGCGATTGGAGGTATCCCTCCGGATACCGATGAGTTCCTGAAAGAATTCCGGATCGGTGGAGAGACTTATTGGATTTCGGCCCAGAAGTCCCGGTCTCTAGGGATCACGCTGCTGTCGTACATGCCCGAAACGGAAATCATCGGTTCCCTATCGCTCTACCGCGTCTGGTATTGGGTGCTGTCCAGCCTCTCGCTGCTGCTGGTCGCATTATTCGCGTACTGGATATACCTGCAAATCCATAAGCCGATGCGGTCGCTGCTGCGTGCCTTCCATAAATTGGAGCACGGCAATTGGAGGGTCGCGCTCGCTCCCAAACGTCAGGATGAATTTGGCTATTTGTTCATTCAATTCAATACCATGGTCGTGAAGATCAACGAACTGATTCAGGAAGTCTACGAGCAGCAATATCGAACCAACTTGTCCGAATTGCGGCAGCTTCAATCGCAGATCAACCCGCATTTCCTGTATAACAGTTTTTTTATCCTGTACCGGATGGCCAAAGACGAAGAGAACGAAAGCATCGCCAGGTTTACGTCGTACCTCGGACGATATTTTCAGTTCATTACACGGAGCCACAAGAACACGGTCCGGCTAGCGGAAGAGGTGGACTTTTCGCGTGCGTACGTCGAAATCCAATCGTTCCGGTTTGAGGAACGGATCGCGGTCCGATTCGAGGAATTGCCGGTCGCCTATGCCGACCTGGAAGTGCCGAAGCTGATCTTGCAGCCTCTGATCGAGAATGCATATCAGCATGGGCTGCGCGATACGATCGAAGGCGGTCTGCTTGAGGTACGCTTCGAGGTCTGCGGCGATTCGCTAGTCATTGCGGTAGAAGACAATGGCGAAACCATCTCAGCGGACAATTACGATGAGTTGAGCCGCAAGCTGCAAACGACCGGATGGGTGGATGGCGAAACGACCGGCCTGGTCAATGTTCACCGCAGAATGAGACTGGAGTTCGGAGATCACGGCTGGGTGACGTTCCTCCGCATCCCCGGGGGAGGCAATCGGGTTTTGCTGCATATCCCGATCAATGCGAATACCGTATCTTATGTCTCCGACGAAAGCGCCCGCTCGGAAAAAGCAACAAGTTGACAGATTGCCACATATCGCAAAATCTTCCCCTAGATGCTGCGGTCGTGGTCGGCTACGCTTAAATCGAGTGTAAAACGCTTTCAAAATGCGGAGAGGATGATGGTTTTTTGAAACGTCGGAATATGAGAACTTTGCTGATGGCAAGTGCTTGTGTCATTCTAGCCTTGACCTCTGCCTGCTCGGGTAATTCCGGGGAAGCAGGCAGCCCGTCCGATCGTACAGGTGCGTCTAACGAAACGAAGGTGCCGAACAACGTCGATCCTGCAGGAAAATATGAGCCCCCGATCACCGTTACGATGGCCCGAGACATGCCGGACAATTTGACCTTCCCGAGCGGGGATTCCATTGAGAACAATATCTTTACCCGCTCTTACCGGGATGAGCTGGGGATTAACCTCAAGTACGACTGGATCACGGATTCGACGCAATATAACGAGAAGCTGAATATCGCTATTACCTCAGGCGAGCTCCCGGATATTTTCAACGTTTCGCCTGTTCAGCTGAAGGAGCTGGCGGAAGCCGACCAGTTGGCGGACTTAACGGAGGTTTACGAGAAATACGCATCGCCCTTGGCAGCGGAAAAATTCAAGGAAGATGGCGGCATCGGCTTGAAATCCGCGACCTTTGACGGCAAATTGATGGCTTTGCCTTATGTTACGGCGGCGATCGACGGGGCTACGATGCTGTGGGTCCGCAAAGACTGGCTCGACAATCTGAAGCTGCCGGAGCCGAAAACGATCGACGACGTGGTTGAGATTGCAAGAGCGTTTGCAACGAAGGATCCGGATGGCAACAACAAGAACGATACGATCGGACTGGCGACCGGGCAAAAGATATTCGGCGGCGGGGGCGGCTTGCTCGGATTTTTCAACGGGTTCCATGTCTACCCTAATGCGTGGATTCCGGAAGGAGAGGGCGGACCATTGGTTAACGGCCTGATCCAGCCGGAAACGAAACAGGCGCTGGCCAAGCTGCAGGAGATGTACAAAGAAGGGCTGATCGACAGTGAGTTTACGACCAAAACGGGAGTCGGTCCGGACGTCATCGCGGGCAAAGTCGGCATGTTCTACGGTACGATGTCGAATCCGCTGAACCCGCTGCTGCAAAGCAAGGAGAAGAACCCGAAGGCCGAATGGCAGTACTATCCGATCGCGTCTGTCGATGACAAGCCGGCCAAGCCGCAAATTTCCTACACACCTCCGACCTACTATGTCGTAAATAAAAATGCAGAGAACCCCGAGGCGCTCATGAAGCTGATGAACTTCTTCATCGAGAAAAATTTTGGTGAAACCGCCGACTACACCTATATGTACGACGGGCCACACCGTACGCACCAATATGCCCCCGTGCGAAACTTCGGGGTCACGAAGAACGTGGACAACTGGAGGCTTATCAAAGAAGTAACCGCGTCTGGTGACGTCAGCAAGCTGAACCCGGAGCAGAAAGGGTACTATGACGATATTAAAAAATTTGAGGGCGGAGATCTGTCGAAGTGGAGCATTGCCGACATTTTCGGTCAGGAAGGGTCCTTGTCGCTCATAGACAAGTACGTATCCAATGACATGATGCTCGTTGACGGCTTCTACGGTTTACCGACGGCCAACATGGTGGAGAAGAACGGGCCGCTGAACGACATGGCACTCGAGACGTTCACCAAAATCATTCTCGGCGATTCGCTCGACAACTTCGATAAATTTGTAGCCAACTGGAACAAGCTCGGAGGAGAAGCGATCACCAAAGATGTCAACGAGTGGGCCGCGACACAGAAATAAGTCCGATGGGAGCGATGAAGCTTGAAACCTGCATCCGGTGCAAGTCGAATGACCCTGCGGCCTTCTTCGGCAAGATCTATGTATGCACAATGGCCTTTATACGCGATGATCGTTCCTGGAGCCATCCTGCTGATCATTTATCATTACTTGCCGATGCTGGGTTTTGTGATGGCCTTTCAAAATTTTAAACCGACCTTGGGATTTTTCGATTCGAAATGGGTGGGGCTTGATAATTTCGTCTACATCATGAATCTGCCGAATATCTACCAGGTTATCTGGAATACCTTTTATATTTCCATCATGAAGGTGGTTGCCGGGCAGGTATTTCCGATCCTTGTCGCGCTGCTGCTGAACGAGATCCGGATCAATATCGTCAAACGAAGCATTCAGACACTTATTTATTTACCGCATTTCTTATCCTGGATCATTCTGGGGGGGATATTGATTGAAATTCTGTCCCCTTCCAGAGGGATTGTCAATCAAATCATTCAAGCGTTCGGATACAATCCGGTGTTCTTCTTAGGAAATGCGGACATCTTCCCATACGTTCTCGTCGTTTCCGACCTATGGAAGGAATTCGGCTTCAGCACAATCGTCTATTTGGCGGCGCTTACAAGCATCAATCCGCACTTGTACGAAGCTGCGGTCGTTGACG
The DNA here is from genome assembly GCF_014192015.1 of Paenibacillus rhizosphaerae. GTDB lineage: Bacteria > Bacillota > Bacilli > Paenibacillales > Paenibacillaceae > Paenibacillus_AQ > Paenibacillus_AQ rhizosphaerae. The sequence goes on from NZ_JACHXJ010000002.1 coordinate 1,226,809, forward strand.
GTGCGTCCCGGATGCGCCAGATCTGGCATATCACGCTGCCCGGCATGACGCCCGTGATTGTGCTCGTGGCTACACTGAGCCTGGGGAACATTTTGAGCGCAGGTTTCGATCAGGTGTTCAACTTGTACAACTCGTCCGTCTATGAGACCGGGGATATTATCGATACGCTCGTATACCGGATGGGGATTGAGCAAGTGAAGTATTCGCTCGCTACGGCAATCGGGTTGTTCAAATCGGTGATCGGATTCCTCCTCATTGCCATCTCTTATTCTCTGGCTTATCGGTTCGCTAACTACAGAATATTCTAGGAGGGAGGAATCCACTTGGTCCATGACTCCTCATGGTCGAATAAGCTTTTCCAAGTCTGCAATTACTCGTTCCTAATTCTGCTGTCGCTGCTTTGCGTCGTTCCACTCGTTCATGTGCTGGCAATGTCCTTCAGCTCGAGCACGGAGGTCGAGGCCGGGCTTGTCGGGCTGTGGCCGGTGGATTTTACGACGGATGCCTATGCATTCGTATTACGGAAATCGGAATTTTTGGATTCCATCCTGGTTACGCTGGAGCGTCTCGCGATCGGGGTTCCGCTAAATCTCCTGCTGGTCACACTGCTCGCTTATCCGCTTTCCAAAGAGGTTAAGGTATTTCCGCTTCGCACCTATTTCGCCTGGTTCGTTGTGTTTACGATGCTGTTCAATGGCGGCTTGATCCCGACCTATATGGTGGTCAAGGAAACGAAACTTCTGGATTCGATCTGGTCGCTCATCCTTCCAGGAGCGATTCCGGTGTTCCATGTCGTGCTGCTGCTCAATTTTTTCCGCGGCATACCGAAAGAGCTGGAAGAAGCGGCCCACATGGATGGAGCCGGTCATTGGGTGACGCTGTTCCGAATTTATCTTCCACTGTCCGCACCCGTCTTTGCAACAATTGGGCTTTTCGCGATGGTCGGTCACTGGAATGCCTGGTTCGACGGGATGATATATATGAATCATCCGGATCACTATCCGCTGCAAACGTACCTGCGGACCATTATCATCGATCAGGATCTTACCGTACTGGGGGCGGAAGACGCCATCCGGCAGTTCGAAAACATCAATCCGCGCACGACCCGGGCCGCCCAAGTGTTTCTAGGCTCTCTCCCGGTTCTGCTGGCGTACCCGTTCCTGCAAAAGTATTTTATGAAGGGCATCGTGCTCGGCAGCGTCAAAGGGTAATCCCGAACGATTCTCATTAAAAATGATCGTTCTATGTAGAAAGGAGAAGTAGCCATATGTCCTTGCTGCCGCCTGTCAAACCGTCCCGCAAAGCTCGTATCGGTTTGTATTCCGTGGGGCTAGCCGCATACTGGGAGCAATTCCCCGGACTTCGCGAGAGGCTTACAGATTACGGCCGTTTCATTGAAAACAAGATTACCGCTTGGGCGGACGTGTTCAACTACGGCTTGGTTGATACGGAAGACGAAGGCCGCCGGGCAGGCGATTGGCTGAACCGCCAGGACGTCGATCTTGTCTTTTGTCATGCGGCGACGTATTCGACCAGCTCGACGGTGCTCCCCGTCCATCAAATCAACAAAGCTCCTGTCGTCTTTCTGAACCTGCAGCCGACCGACCGCATCAACTATGAGAAAACGACAACTGGGGAATGGCTTGCGCACTGTGGAGCATGTCCGATCCCCGAATTTGCGAACGCGTTCAATCGTGCAGGTATCCCGTTTCGAGTCGTTAACGGTTTGCTCGGGCTCGATAAGACACCCGCGATTTCCTTGACGAACGAGGTAACGTATGAGCGCGAGGAAGCGAAACGAGCTTGGGAGGAAATCCGGGAATGGTCGCGGGCTGCCTCAGTCCCGAGGACACTGAGATACAGCCGTTTCGGATTCCTCGGCAATACGTACAGCGGCATGCTCGATATGTATAGCGACTTCACCATGATCCAGGCCCAGACGGGGCTGCATGTGGAAGTGCTCGAGATGTGCGATCTCGACAGCAGGCTTCGTGAGGTAACGCCTGCAGAGGTGAGGCGTAAGCTGGAGGAAGTTAAGGAAGTATTCGAGATCAGCGGCGATTCGCCCTCCGATCCGATTGCGCGCAGGCCTTCCGACGAGCAGCTTGATTGGTCCTGCCGCGTAGCTGTTGCCCAAGAGAAGCTTGCCTTGGATTACGACCTGGATGCCTTGTCCTATTACTATCACGGGTCGCCGGGCGGCGATTATGAGAAACTTCAAGGCGGATTCATCGTCGGCCATTCCCTGCTCACGGCCCGCGGCATTCCTTGTTCGGGAGAAGGGGATCTGAAGACGGCGGTCGCCATGAAAATCTGCGATATATTAGGGACCGGCGGGAGCTTCTCCGAGATCGTTGTAACCGACTATGTCGATGGAACAATCCTGCTCGGCCACGACGGCCCGTTCCACATCGCGATTGCCGAAGGAAAACCGGTGTTGAGAGGGATGGGTCTATACCACGGCAAGCAGGGAACGGGCGTCTCGGTCGAAGCCAAAGTCGCTGCTGGTCCCGTCACCACTTTAAACGTCACCCAGACGGGCGACGGCAAGCTCAAGCTGATCAGCAGCGAAGGCGAGTCCACGAACGGTCCGATCATGAGGATCGGCAACACCCAGACCCCCGTTCGTTTTCATGAGCGACCCGATGCCTACATGACGAGATGGTTCGCGGAAGCGCCCACGCATCATTGTGCGCTTTCCGTCGGTCACCATGCGAAGCTTTTCGAGAAGGTAGGGCAGCTGCTGGGCGTGAAGCATGTCACTTTGTGACCTGCCAAATGAAGCAGCAATGCCCCATACACACTTCATAGCCGCATTGTTGCGGCTTTTTTGTTTTAACAAATACATCCTTGACCTGGCGTAGAACAAGTACAAATATCGTTCGCCGAAATTGTCTAAGCGTGTACAATCACAAAATAATGAGGCCGACCAGACATCTATTATTCATTTGTACGAATCGCCAACAGGCGTTTCAGGTTGTCATCAATAAATTGATTATCGGCAGGGTTGATACCGCGGCCGGCAAAATGTCCCCAGATCGACTCGATCGGATGAAATACAGCATGTGGCATAAGTTTAGCCTCATATTCACTATCGTCCGCCGGGCAGAAGAGATCCGTGCTCCCTGGCATGACGCAGGCCTGCGCGTTAATGCTGCCCAGCGCCTTCTCGAAATCCCCGTTATAGGTGGGGTTTGCGCTGATATCTGCATGTTGGCCAGTCCATAGCATAGCCAGGACGTTGTGCGGATCCATCTTCATAAAGCTATCTTCCCAGACGCCGGTCATAAAATCTGCCAATGAGCCAAATCCCATCTCACGATAGATTTCCTCTCGGTAAAAGGCCTGAGATACGCCCCATCCCGCATAGACACGGCCAACGGCGCGCATGTCAGCAGAAGTCAACCGGTCAAGTTTACTGGAATCGAATCGGACTGCAGCCAGGAGCGCAGCTTTCATTCCATCCAGGACGACGTAGGTTTGGGGCCATGTCTTGGCAACTCCGGCGAAAGGCGCGATTCGTTCCACCATGTCGGGGTAGCTTGCCCCCCATTGGAAGGCTTGAATGCCTCCCATGGACCAACCGACGACGAGGGCGATCTTCTGAATGCCGAATTTTTCGGTCACCAGCCGATGCTGGAATTTAACGTTGTCATGGATAGTGACCTGCGGAAAATTCGCCCGGTCGAAAGGAGGAGGCGTATTACTGGGAGAAGAAGATAATCCGTTGCCCAGCAAATTGGGAACGATAATGAAATATTTTCGCGGATCCAGTGCCATGCCGCTACCGATCAGCCATTCATTTTGAACATGCTGGTCTCCAAACGCCGTTGGATAGACGATGACATTATCTTTCTTTTCATTCAATTTTCCATAAGTCTTATAAGCAAGAAAAGCGCCCGGTAACGTCACTCCCGATTGCAAGGCTGCGTCACCCAAATCAAAAATCTCATAATCCAACATATATCGTTTGCTCCTTTCAAAATGAAACCAATAGATTGTAGTTCTTGTTGTCAGTATAGTTCTGTGTTACTCTCAATAAAAGTGAATAGAATTCAAAGCTGCATTCAATATTATTGAAAATGAAAGGGGAGCGTGTGATGGAATTGCGCCAGTTGAATACGTTCCGTACGGTTGCATCCACATTAAATTTCAGCCGGGCTGCGGAAGTGCTAAACTACGTCCCCTCCAACGTCACGATGCAAATGAAAGCATTGGAGGATGAGCTCGGGGTTCGTCTCTTTGACCGCTTGGGCAAGCAGCTTGTTCTCACGACTGCGGGAAAACGCTTTTTAACTCATATCCAAGACGTACTGGACAAATTGGACGAAGCTCGCAGCGTGGTTTATGACAATGATGATCTTACCGGCACCCTAACGATCAGTGCCAATGAGGTGATTTGCGTCTATCGGCTCCCGGCTGTCTTTCAACGTTTTCGCTCGCAGCACCCGGGAGTCCGTCTGATCTTCCGCTCCGTTCCCAATCTAGAGCTCAAGCAAGCACTATTTGAGGGAACTGCCGACGTCGTCTTTATGTTGGACGAGCCCATCCGCTCGAGCGGACTTGCCGTGGAACCGTTGGTGGAAGAGACTTTCCGCCTTTTCGCTGCTCCCGACCATCCCCTCGCTAATAGAAACCTGCTGCAGCTGGAAGATTTTCACGGAGAAGTGTTCCTGACGAATGAAAAGGGTTGTCCCTATCGAACCATGTTTGACCGGTCATTTGAGAGAGAGGGTATAGATAGTATTACGTATTTAGAGTTTCAAAGTGCTGAAGCCATTAAACAATGCGCCATTTCGGGAATCGGTATTGCCTTCCTTCCTGAAATCGTAACGGAAGCTGAAGTTGAACGGGGCGAACTTGTTGCTCTTCCATGGCAAATCCCGGATCTGTACGTGTATACCCAGATGTCATGGCATAAAGACAAGTGGCTTTCACCAATCATAGACTCTTTTATAGGAACAGCACGGGAAATACTTGCGAATTCTCCCGTTCATGCCGTGTAGTTCGCGGAACCATTTATTTAACAAAAAACAAGTTCTCGTCTTTTTCGAAAGACAAGAACTTGTATGGTTAAGATTCATCGTGGGGGGTAACATGTGGATAGAAGGGGTATGGCTTAAGACATAAAGGTTTAATCCCTATGGCCGCTTGTAGTCTTGGATAATGGTATCCACCACATGCTGTCCCCAGTCCGAAGCTTCCGAGCCCTTTACATTCCATTCATAGGTGATGAGCCCTTTCCATAGAGCCCAGCCGCGAGCGCGGTGAATGGTGTCCTCATCAAAATCCATCCGTTTCAGGAATATGTCGCGGCTGGCGTCGTCAAAAAAGTTCCAGGCCATCACAAGGTCACTCGAAGGATCGCCTACGCCCATCGTACCGAAGTCAATGACGCCGCACAGTCGTCCATCCCTCACGAGCAAATTGCCTACGGCAACGTCACCATGCAGCCATAGCGGCTCTGATTGGTATCTTGACGCAAGGGCAAGCTCCCATATTTCCGTCAGCAGCTTGTGATCGTATTGGCCGGATAGCTTGTCGATGATCGTTCTTGTATCATCATCATAAACCGCAAGATTTCCCCCTCGATGAAAGTTCTGGACCCCTGCCGGGACGCCGCGGCTTGCGTCGATCGCCTCCAGCTCTTGTAAAAAACGGGCGAGGTCTTCGGCAAATTGGTTATGATCGGAGATGTTGTTATGCGTGACCGTGTCGCCGTCAATCCAGCGGTTAACGGACCAGGGAAGAGGATATTCGTCTGTGGGCGCTCCTTTTGCAACCGGAACCGGAATGGGGACGGAAAGAAGTGGTTTGAAAATGGGAAGCCAGGTCAGTTCTTTTTCAACAGCCGAGGCGTATCGTTCATGACTTGGTAAACGAACGGTCATTTCACTGCCCAGCTGGTAGGTACGGTTATCGTGGCCGCTTTTTTCCACAGGCTTTATCTCTAGATTCATCCATTCTGGAAATTGGCTATCGACTAATCGGCGCACCAGTTCACTATTAATCTCCATCTGCTCACCGCTTTCTAAAAAATGGTACTCAAATTATAAACCGTCCACCGACATCACCTCAAGTGTTAAGAGGCAGAGGAATATGATCGTAAAAAAACCGGGATATCCATACCCCGGCTATCGTTATTTTATATCATGTCTTGATGAAATCAATCCAATCACCTGGGGCAGAGCTCATGTTATTATCAGCTCAATCCTTTAAAAGTTGAAGAAAATAAGATTTTAAATCAACGACCCGCAGTGACTCTGGTTTATGGTCTGTACCGGCAATAATTAGAGGAACGAGCGACTCCGTCTGACTGATACCACCGTGCCCTGCGCCTCCTATATGGGTAGGTGAACTGCCGTACTTCAATTCATATCCCGGCTTTGCCGTGACGACCATGTAATCACCATGATGTGAATGTAAGGCTGCGGACAATCGGCGGAGAACATCGGGATAATGTCCATAGTCCACCGTTTGCTTTTCGTTATTGATTTGTAAATCAAGCACTTCGGGATCTTCGGTCAATGTCCATGATTGATGATAGGGATCAACCATGCCTCCTTGCGATCGATAGGCGAATTCCTTGGATGATCCTGATCGGGCGACGCGAATCCATTCATGATCTTTCCACGCCAAAATATCGATTCTCGGGTCATCCTTCAAAACGTCCGATATTTGTTCAAAAGAATATTGTGAGGTTAGCTTGTACAGATAAGCCATTCTATCATTGATAGCAAGTATAATCTCGGTTTCGTCCGTGACGACGCCTCCCTGCCGTAAAATGCGATATCCCTTCAAGGCTTGTCCTAAATCAATCACCGGTTGACGATGTTTCGGGTGGACGTGAGCCATTCCGTTATCCCCCATAATGATGATCACGGCTTTTTTCAGAGCCTCCTCCCGTGAACCAAATGCCTGCAGCAAAGTCTGCAATTGGTGATCGGTGCGGATCACGCCATCCAAATCCGACGGCCCCTTTTTATGTATTCTGGGGTCCAGATCGGGGAAATAGACATATAGAAAATGAGGCAATTTCTCGTTTTGAATGAGATGCGTCACGATTCCAAGGGAATATTCATTGTTAAAACCGAACTTTCCGATGGGGCTCACCGGCAATTTTTTCACATTTTTCAGCGGATTTGAAAAAGCTCCATAGGCCAGCATATCCGGGCCTTTGACGATGGTATTTTTAGGTAACGAGGTTGGCTTATGAAGCCAAAAAGGAAAATTCAGCTGGTGATCTGCGCTTCCCCGATAAATGAGTCCATTAACAGTCCCCGATTGTAATCCCATACGGGTTAATTCTTCAAAAATGGTCGGGACTTGCGGATTCAAGTGATCCCCGTTCATACGGATTAATGCATCCTTCAGATATTGGTTGATTCCGTTTCTGTATATTTCCCAAAATCCGCTGCCATAATTAATGATTTTCTTGTCCTGTGTAGAGTACCAGACCAGTCCCGGTACACGATGTTCATCCGGATACGTTCCCGTCAGCAAAGTGCAGTCAATCGACACGGACATCGTCGGAAATGAGGTAACGACATTCTTATAGTATTGACCGTGTTCAATCAAAAACTGAAAAGTGGGAAGTTTGTTTTGTTCGATTCCCTTATCAATCGATTGACTCATTAACGTATCGATACAAATGAAGATAATTTGCTGCAACCTATTCACCTGCCAATTTTTTCTGCAAGCCTGTTCTTAAGCCACATTATTTGCTTACCGTATTCAAAATATTCGGCAAGCTAAATGTCATGTATGATGACATCTGGTAGAAGGGGGATTGGAAGTGAGCAATAATTCGGATTCGGTGCTGCCAGTGGATAAGCTTTTTGAACAGTTTCATATCAAAGTAGCCTCTCCATTGGGAGGGAGACTCAACCAGCACTGGCTGGTGAATTATAAGAACGAGCGCCTAGTATTACGCCGCTGGCACCAAGACACTCATGTGGATGAGATCGATTATGAGGTGGATTTGCTGAAATCCATTTCTGAGCTTGGATGGCCTGTTGCAGCTGTCATTGAAGGTCCATTCGAGTTGGAGGGGCGAATCTGGGGTTTGTTCCCTTATCTATACGGTGAACCGCCATCTGTCGACAATCGGGCCGCCGAACAGCGTGCAAGGGGGCGGCTTATGGCTCAGTTTCACGCTGACCTTCGGAAGCTTAGTGGAATTGGACAGCGCAAGGATTGGCGGAGGTGTGAAGAGATTCTTTTTGACTCCGAGTTAGATCAATTGCTCTCACGAAATGAAAAGCAGCAACCTGAGGAAATATGTATTCTGCGTTGGCATTTGGAGCGTGCCCGCAAGCGGGTGGAGAAGCTGCAGCTTCATACCAGGCCGGGGATCGTCGTCCACGGAGATTTTACACCTTGGAACTTACGATTCCAGGATGGAAAGCTCTCCGGCATACTCGATTTTGAGCTTGCTCATTGGGATCATAGAGTAGGCGACTTTGCTCTCTCGTGGCGGGGAAAGTACGACGAAGTCATTTATGGTTATGATGAAGTATCCCCTCTTGAGCTTGAGGAGTGGGAGCTGATCACGCCCATGTGGTGGGCGGGGCTGATTGAGAATGCATGTAAGCACCTGAAGGCAGGCACTCGGGACGACGGCTGGATTATCAAGAAATTGCTAGAGCGTTCACCGCTAATGGGACCGGACGCCGTCCCGTTCCGTTAAATGCAGCTGTTAGACATCAAGAACATAAACTTTAACTTGTTAGGTTGGTTTGAAAAAGCACTTCGAACATCGCTTTCCCTTTCTTCTCCAGCCAAGTGTCGAAATCCATCAGACCAGGGTGAAGGCTGCGCAATGTTGGAAAATCGACTTCGTAGCCGTCCCCGTTCAACCATTCATAGATCCGGGCTAAGGTCTCGTTATGCTGACGTACCGTTTCTATAGGAATCTGGACGTAGCTAATCGGGCGACCCGTTGCACGAGTGATGGCTGCGGCAATGCTAGGCGGAGTCAGTGCGTCACCGGCGATTTCGATCGTCTTGCCCAGAAATTTGCCGGGATGTTTGAAGGCCAGCTTGACGAATGCACCAATGTCATCCACAGCAATGCAATGTACAGGCACGTCCGGGTTGGTGGCTTCTGCCAATGTCCCATGCTGAATACCATATAACGGGCTGACGTAACTTTCCATATATCCCGAAGGGCGCAAGATCGTTGCTTGAAGGCCAACCGTCTTCATGTATTGTTCAATTTCCCACTTGGCAAAATAACGAAAGCGGGACTGTACGTCAGCACCGCTATTCGATGAATAAACGAAATGCTGAATCCCGGCATCTTTCGCCGCATCGGCAGCATTTTTACCCCAACGAATTTCTTCGGCCGTTCTTGCATCGCTTGGCTCCCACGCAGGTGGTTGAACACTGAAGACCCCGTACACTCCTTGCATGGCAGCATCCAGCGATGCGCGATCTCCCATATCCCCCTGGAACAATTGAGCACCCGCCTGTGCAAGGGTATGGGCTGCCTTACTTGAAGGATCGCGGGTGAAAGCACGAACCTGCCAGCCATCCGCAAGCAGATGTGCCGCTACCGCACCCCCTTGCTGGCCTGTAGCTCCTAAAACCAAAACCGTTTTATTAAGTGTAGTCATATGCTTCCTCCTTCAAGGTAATGGAATAACTAATTAAAAGTGTAAACCATATATGATTTCTTTGTAAGGAGACACTTTGTTGAGTTATACTTACGAATAGTAAGTACATTGTGAGGAAGTGATTGCTTGAACCCAAATGATGAACAAAAATGCCTATCCGCGGTTAACGAAGCGTTACAAGTGATAGGCAGCAAATGGGCGTTCTTGGTAATCTCTCAATTGTATTATGGTCCTCAGCGCTTTAATCAGCTGCGCCGAAATTTGAGCACCATCAGCATCAAATCTTTAACCGGTATCCTGCGGCATTTAGAACATTATAAAATCGTAAATCGTCAGGTTTACCCAACAAATCCTATTAGCGTCGAGTACTCTTTAACGGAAAAAGGCAGAGAGTACAGGGCAATACTTCTTGAAATGCGCCATTGGGGAGAAAAATGGAGCTCCACCCCAAATGAATAAAAAGGTTGTCAACCATAGGTGCCTTGAAGAAGCAGGGGAGGACAGTAAAACAAAAGCCCGACCAACATGAAGTTAATCGGGCTTTTGTGCGCGGCCGGCTTTAATGATTAACTCTCAGGACAGAGTACATATGTCCATCAGGGTCAATAAACCCAAAAAAGCGGCCAATGTCTTCATTGCGGATGGGTGTAACCGGAACGCCTTTTGCACGCAGAAAGCGATAGAGCTTATCGATTTGATGAGTCTCAAGTCCGATCATAGGAACAGCTTTTCCTTCCATTCCTATTTTTCCATTGGATGACCTGTTATCAGATCGGGTAAGAATTAATCCTGGGCCGCACTCCAAAGGCAATATTCCGATTTCGTCATTCTTATATTGAATATCAAATCCGAGGAATGATTGTTACCATTCAAGCGAATACTCCAGATTTGTTACCGGGATATTTGTGAAACATATATGATTCAGCCAGCTGGCCATATGGATTCAACCCCTTTGTTCCGAAGCGCTGACAGCTTTTTTTGGTTGCCGATGCTGTCCCGCTTTCATTAAGAAGATGAGCAGGAACGCATAGATTACGGACAAGATCAGAACAAATTCCAGCGCGATGGTAAAGGCTTGTGCGTAACGGGCGTGTGCGTCAGGCAAAGCTGAAATATCTAAAGCACGATAGAAAAAGATTCCGACAAAACATACGCCGAGCGCGGTGCTGAGCTGGGTCGCCGTCGTCAAAACTCCGGAAGCCGCCCCAATATTCACCTGACGGACCTTGGACAGAATGGTTCCGATAAGCGGCGCCGCACAGGTGCCCTGCCCAACGCCAATGACGAACAAGCTCGGCCAAAGCGCATACCAAACCAAATGACCACCGTCATGATGGACAACTTCCAATGTATAACCGATGCCGCAGGCCGTAATTACGGCTCCGACTAATAGAACAGCCGGCCCGAACTTGCTCACGAGCTTTGGCGATGCCAGTGAGGCAAGGAAAAACCCGATGCCCAGCGGCAAATAGGTTAACCCCGACGTTAAAGCAGAGTAGCCGAAGCCCTGCTGCAGCATAACGGCCAACGTGAAGAACAGCGCCGATGCGATCGCATAAAAAACGAGTATAAGCGATATGCCGAGACTAAAGGAACGATCACGGAAAAGTGAAGGGGAGAGGAGCGGCGACTTTCCATTTTCAAGCATTTTGCGCTCATATATAATAAACAATGTCAAACCAACCGGGAAGCAGGCAAGCAAGATGAACGACCATACGGGCCATCCCGCCTCACGGCCTTGAACAAGAGGAAATGCGAGTGCCAGCAGGCTTGCCGTTAAAATGATGGCGCCGGCCAGATCAAGCTGTTTGGCTGAAGGGTTGCGCGACTCTTGAAGCAGCGGAAATCCGGCCAGTAACGCAGCCGCACCAATCGGGACGTTCACAAGAAACACGGAACGCCATCCCAGGCCGAACAGATTTTGGCTGATAAGATAACCTCCGAGCAGTTGCCCGGATACGGTGGCGATGCCGATGGTCGCACCATACAAACCGATAGCTTTCGCTTTTTCATTCACGGGAAAACTCACTTGGATCATGGCGAGCACTTGCGGCATCATAGCCGCCGCCGTTATACCCTGGAGCACACGAAACAGGATCAGGTACAGCGCGGAAGGAGCCGCGCCGCATAGCGCCGAAGCGACCACGAATCCTAACATCCCGGTAAGAAACAGACGCTTTCGTCCAAACATATCGCCAAGCCGGCTCCCGGTAATGAGCAGAACGGCATAAGCCAGCGTATAGCCCGCTAAAATAAACTGAATGTCCGAGGCGCTTGCCCGTAAATCGGATTGGATGGAGGGAATCGCAACGTTAACGATAAAAGAATCAAGCAATGCCATAAATGTCGCTGCTAACACCACCGCCAAAGCCCACCATCTGCGAGGATCAATGCCCTCTCCATTTGTTTTGATCATTTCAATCACCTTTCTCCATCACGTTATATCCTTATCCTAGATGAAAAAGGTTTTTTCGTAAGAATACCGTTTATACGATTATAAATAGTAATACCTCGTTTAAAATGAACGAACAAACTCATATCTTATAGTCCAATCCAGATAGATCGGAGGCAATCCAGTGGAAGCAGATGTGAAACGCCGCAAAGAGCTGGGGGCTTTCCTGAAATCGCGTCGAACGCGCATCTCCCCATCCGACCTTGGTATTCAAAGCGCGCCGCATCGCCGCGCCAAAGGGCTTCGCCGTGAAGAAGTGGCCGACATCGCCGGGGTCAGCAACATATGGTATACGTGGCTGGAGCAGGGGCGGGATGTCCGTCCTTCTGCCCAAGTGCTGGACAGTTTGGGCAAAGCTCTCCAATTGAACCGGTACGAGCTGCTGCATTTATACACACTTGCGGAGCACCGTCCGCCCGCCAAGGATTTGATGTCCGACATTCACGTTGATCGGTCTCTGCAGCGCATGCTGGATCAATTAGAACCTTTCCCCGCTTACATCAGAGGACCCCGGTGGGACACGCTCGCTTGGAACCATGCGGCTTGCGAGCTGTTTGGCGATTTTAACCGGATGAACATCCTGGAAAGAAACAGTTTGTGGCGAATGTTCGCCCGTTCCGATTACCCCGATTTGCTTCCGGATTGGCCGCATGTTGCCCAGGGCCTCTTGGCCCAATTCCGGACCAGCTACGGTCAGCACATTGGCGATCCTTCGTTCGAAGAGTTGGTGGACCTGCTTAAGAAGACGAGCGAAATGTTCAATCAATGGTGGGAAAATCATGAAGTGCTCGGTATCCCGCTGGGACTGAAAAGGTTCAATCACCCAAGGCTCGGTGAACTTGCGTTCGAACACCAGTCGCTTACGGTCGCCGATGCCCCCGACTTAAAGATGACGGTATATATCCCGGTTAAAGCGGATACTTCTTGGGATGAGGAAGGACCAGGGGAAAACTGAACGATCGTCCCTTTGGATTCGTGAAGTTTTCGGTTATAATCGATTATTGATTTTGGAATATTTATAATAATCACAAGAAAAATTAACAATATTGATTCAAATATTAAAAAAATTAATTTTTGGGATTCACAAATGGAATATGTTGTTTTATAATTCAAAAAAAGAAAGGAGTAGAGTATGAAGTATCCCATCATCACACAGTGTCCTGTATGCAACCATCCGCTTCACGCAGTCAAGCTGGAATGTGGACATTGCCGGACGACGATTGAGAATACGTTTGAATTATCAAAATTGGCTCTACTCTCACCTGAACAGCTCCATTTTGTGATCACCTTTCTAGTGAACAGGGGCAACATCAAGGAAGTAGAGAAAGAGCTCGGCATATCTTACCCGACGGTGCGCGGGAAGCTCAATGATATCATCACGGCGCTCGGATACGATACGCGAAAGAAGCAGGAAGTCGATGAGAAGAAGATCATTTCCATGCTGGAGAATGGCGAAATCACCGCGGATGAAGCGGTCAGAATGTTGAAGGATGACTAAGGAGGAAGAAACGATGAGAGAAGAAATCGGCAAAGTGCTGTCCATGATGCAGGCAGGCAAAATTGATTCTGACAAGGCATCGGAGTTGATTAATGCACTGCAGGAGAAGCAAATGGCTCATCCATCGCAAGCCGTGCAGGTACTGGGGAAACCCGCCGACTATTCGAAGAAATTGCCGTCGGGTTCCGGCCGTTATTTAGACAAAACGTTGAAAATTCAAGTAACTACAGAAGAAAACGATAATGTCCGCATCAATTTACCGATTAAACTGGTGAAGGCGGTTCTCGGAGCGGGGCACAGCATCGCATCTAATATCCCACAAGCCGCGGAATATGTGAAGAATATCGATATCAATCTGCTGATCGATGCAATCGAGAACGAGCTTGACGGGCAAATCGTTGATGTCCGTACTGGTGATGGGAATACCGTCGCGGTAGTGATTGAGTAATTGGCCATGATGACTGTAAAAGTTAAGAGCAAAGGGCACGCTTTTACGATTCCAGTCCCTTATGTCATATTGCGCATAGGAAGCGGTATTCTGACTTCCAGTTTAGTTCAGCGCAAAATGAAGGATTGGATGAACAAGTCTGACGTACATGCAGGTGGGCACTCGAGCTGGAAACATGATTTCGATTCGGACGGCAGACGATTCGAGACTGAATTGCTGTTTTCGATTCTTGAGAACGCAAACACGCAGCAAGCGATCAGGAAGCTTATCAACGAGCTGCAACGGTGCAAAGGGACAGTACTGGTCGATGTCCAGGTTCAGGACGGTACGGAAGTGTTGATTAAATTGTAGGCGAAGCTTTTAATTACAGCATCTTAGGGATGTTATAGAGAGAATAGGCCTATGCCGAATCAAAGCACGTACGAAGACAAAAGCATATATGCGTAATAGCCGCAAAGCTGCGGCTTTTTATGTTTTTCATCAATGCATATTTTTTAAAAATTGGAAAATAAAGAACATGTATTTGTTGACGAAAATAGACATGGAGCCTAATCGGTTAACCGTAATTAAATTATGTTAACTAATTACTTATTGCGCAAAAGGGATTTTAGCAAAGTATTTTAATTCATAAACTACCTTGACAGTCACAGTAGTATGTCGTATTATGCAGATATGGAGGTGATTGTATGAGTGACAACAAAATCACATCCGACCTGCTGCGAGGCCATACCGACACGATGATTTTACGACTTTTATCCGAAGCGGACCGCTACGGTTATGAAATTGTCAAACTGATTGCCGAACGTTCGGGAGGTGAGTACGAACTAAAGGAAGCCACAATGTATTCGAGCGTCCGGCGGCTTGAAGGGGACGGAGATATCGAGTGGTATTGGGGTGATGAATCGCAGGGCGGACGGCGCAAATATTTCCGAATTACCGAGAAGGGCAAGGAAACCTATGAGCGCAACAAAAGCAACTGGGAGTACGCCAAACGCGTGCTTGAAAATTTATTATAAGGAGAGTCGATGGGATGAATGAGAAATTGACGAACTATCTGAACGGGGTTTTTGCGCCTTACGACGGGGTGAAGAGTGTAAGCGACTTAAAGGCGGACCTGCACTCCGATCTGCAGGAACGGTTCCGTGAGCTGAAAGCCGAGGGCAAGGACGATGAAACGGCTTTTGAGATGACCATCGACAGCATCGGCGACATTGAGCAAACCGTACTGGAGGTGGCAAACCTCTCCCGTTCGCTGGAGCGGCAGGTGCTGACCAACCTCAGCGCGAGCAACTTGACAGAGAGCGACTTTGCGGGTGTTACAGCCCATAAGGGAACATTTACAGCGAGTGCATTGCGGGGATCCGACTTCACGAATGCGGACTTGACCGGCAGCTCATTTAAGAGCAGTGACATGAAGGATGCCCGTTTCGACGGGGCAAACCTGACCGACTGCGATCTGACCACCCTGGACCTGGCGAATGCAAGCTTTAACCAATCCATTCTTGTACGAACCAACTTCAGTAAGTCGTGGCTGGCCGGAGCCAAATTTACAGGCGTTCACCTGACCGACGTTAAAATGACGATGACTGCTCTCACAAAAACCGTCTTTGAGAATTGTGTTTTCGACGGAGTGGACTTCACATCTTCCGATCTGACAGGGCAGCGTTTTGACGGTCAAATCTTCATTGGTGTCAAGTTCGACAGAGCGGGGTTGAAAGAAGTTTCGTTCAAGGGCGCGACGCTCAAAAATGTGTCCTTCCAAGGGTCCGTGTTGTCCAAGAAATATTACCGTGCCATAAAAACCATCTGCTTTGACGGCGCAACGATGGATAAGTTAACCTTTGCCGCACTCAAGGGCATGGAAGCCGATTTGTCAAAGGTTACAGTTATCTAGTACATATCTCGATTTGGATACCCGGAACAGGAGGTGAGCCATCTTTTATTTGCCAATATTTCGTCTCGTTGATGCATCGAATATACCTTTTTGACAAAGGGCTTTAAAGCATGATGACTTGAGAGAATCATAGGGCTAATAAAAAGTAAAGAGAGGTAATCCAAATGGAACAGATTATTACGGGAAAAAGCAGCAGAGGCTTCTCCGAAACAGGGCTGCAGAGAATTCGCGACGTACTGGCACGGCATGTTGAATCGGGGAAGATTCCCGGGCTCGTCGCCCTGGTCAGCCGGCACGGTGAAACGCATGTCGAAGCGATCGGCACGATGCGCCATGACGGAGGTGCGCCGATGCGCCGGGATACGATCTTCCGGATGGCGTCCACTTCCAAGCCGGTCACGATGGCTGCGGCCATGCTCCTGCTTGATGAGTGTAGGCTGCGGCTTGACGAAGTGGTCGATCCTTGGCTGCCCGAACTCGCCGACCGGCGGGTGCTGAAGAGAGCCGACGGCCCGCTGGACGATACCGTGCCGGCGCGGCGTCCGATCACCGTACGGGACCTGTTGACCTCCACGTTCGGGCTCGGCATGGATATGACGTCGCTGGGCACGCCGATTATGAACGCGATTTTCGAGCAGGGGCTTACACCCGATCTGCCGGAGCCGATGCCCGAGCCGGATGAGTGGATGCGCCGCCTTGGTACGCTTCCTCTGATGCACCAGCCCGGGGAGCGTTGGCAGTACCACATCAGCAACGATCTGCTCGGCGTACTCGTGGCCAGGGTTACGGGCCAGTCGTTTGAGACCTTCCTGCGCGAACGCATCTTCGTTCCCCTTGGCATGAAAGACACCGGCTTCCATGTGCCCGCCGACAAGATCGACCGCCTGCCGCCCCTTTACGCCCCCAATCCGCAGACTGGTGAGTTCATCGTGTGGGACGAAGCCGAAGGGGGACGCTACAGCCAGCCTCCGGCATTCCAAGGCGGTGGAGGCGGACTTTGCTCCACTGTTGATGACTACCACGCGTACTTTCAGATGCTGCTGAATCAGGGGATGCACGGGAACAAACGGATTCTGTCCCGGCCCGCCGTCCAGCTGATGACCACCAACCGCCTCACGCCCGAGCAGCTAACCGCCCGGAACGCCATGGCCACCAACAACGTCCACGTGTCATTTGGTCAAGGGCAGCACGGCGGCTGGGGCTTCGGGATGGCGGTGCGCACCTACCGTGGCGACTACGCGCCCATCGGCCAGTTCGGCTGGGACGGCGGAAGCGGCACCGCGACCTACGGCGACCCACACAACCAGCTCACGGGTATTCTTCTCACCCAGGTCGGGATGTCTACCCCGGATTCAGCGCGGCTAATCCACGACTTCTGGACCACGGTCTATCAGGCCATCGAAGACTGACATCTGGTAACATAAGCCTCGATGTATCACCTCAAGAAAGGGCACAGAGCCTTTCAGAAAACTCACCATTAACATGAAGTTCTGGGAATCAATCAGCAAATTGAATCATGAGACAGGTTAAGAAGGCGGCCGTCATTATGATCGGCTGTCTTATTTGCACGAACGTATCACGCTTAAAAGCCGCATAATTGCGGCTATTTGTGTTTTTACGATATATGATACTAGACAAGCCCGAGGATCAGAACAAATGCTAAAAGCAGGAAAGTACATGCTGCAAGAGGAATACATAGACAAATCATCCGATTTAGGAGGTCATGAAATGGCGTTCCCGACACATATCGTATCGGCAGGCGGAATTGTAGAAGATGGAAAGGGAAATATCCTATTAGTAAAAGCCCATGACGATGGTTGGGTATATCCTGGTGGGATCACTGAGGTTGGAGAAAACCTGGTGGATGGAGTGATCCGTGAAATCAAAGAGGAAAGCGGTATAGACGCCACGGTTGGCCATTTAATAAGTGTTGTTTCAAATACAGCGATCCATAAGTGGTATGACGGTGAAACCGATGTTCCGACGAAGGTCATGTTTGACTTCGTGTGTACGGCTGTAGGGGGAGAGTTATCGACTTCTGAGGAGACGAGCGAATGCAGGTGGGTACCAAAAGAGAATGTTCTGGATTTGATTACCTTACCCGGAATCCGGAAGCGCTATGAAGCCTATTTGAATTTTAACGGCTCAGTGAATTATATGGAGTACATCACTGCTACAACGTCTGAGTGCAAGGTCAAGCTGCAAAGGAATATTTAGTGGTTTTAACCGCGGCACTCTGCGGTCAGCTGCTATATGGGAGTCACCCGCCTGGGGAACCAGGTCATAGAAATACGCGAGCAGTTCCGGGCATCTCCCGGAACTGTTTTTTGCATTTTGTGAGACGATTAAAGGATAAGCAATGGAGACTGATTATTAAAAAATGACAACGCTTTCTTAAGAATGTTGGCTTACGAGCAGAAGGGGCAAGAGGATAGACTAACAATAAAGGAGGAGCGCATATGGATTTGGATGCACAGTTTACGAGGACCTCGGAGCATGCTGGCCAGCAGCACCAATTATGGAAGCGGTTCAAAAAGCAAAAGGTACTGCATGTATTTGTAGGGCTGGGAATGATCTTTCTGCTGATTTTCTCGTACACGCCGATGTTCGGTATTCTTATGGCGTTTAAAGACTACAGTATTTCAACTGGCATCAAGGGGATCTTTACCAGCGAGTGGGTCGGTTTGAAATATTTCGATGAATTCATCCATGATTATCAGTTTGCCACGATTGTTCGCAACACGCTTGTTTTGAGCTTACTGAAGGTCATCTTCGCTTTTCCCGCTCCGATTCTGCTTGCAATCCTGTTGAACGAAGTGAAAACCATGGCGTTCAAACGATTCGTGCAGACGATCAGCTACTTGCCGCATTTTATTTCCTGGGTTGTTGTCGTCGGAGTATCCTATGCCTTCCTGTCCGCGGATGTTGGCATGGTAAACAGGGCCCTGGTCGAAGCAGGTTTGATTGACAAACCGCTCAACATTTTGACGAGTCCCAACTATTTCTGGGGACTTGCTGTCGGCAGTGCGATCTGGAAGGAAATGGGCTGGTGGACGATTATCTTCTTGGCGGCCATAACGGGAATTAATCCTTCGCTTTATGAAGCCGCTGAGATGGACGGTGCCGGCAGGCTGGCGCGGATCCGTTATATCACGCTTCCAGGCATAAGGGGAACGGTCGTCGTTGTGCTGGTTCTGACGATCGGCAGTATTCTCGGCGGCGGTCTGGTCGGCTCAAACTTCGAGCAGGCATACTTATTCGGCAACAGCATCAACAATCCGACATCGGAGATTGTCCAGACTTACGCATTCAAAGTTGGTCTGAGTGACGGGCGTTTTTCCTATGCGGCGGCGATCGATCTCATTCAGTCCGTCATTTCGGTAGTTTTGATTTTTTCCAGTAACTTCATCGCCAAGCGGGTGTCAGGATCAAGCTTATTCTAAAAAGGAGGGTTGGTGGTGCTTAAGAGCCAAAGACAGAAGGATGTTGTTTTTGACAGCTTTATTTACATCGTGCTGTTTATTATGATGCTCGTCATGCTGTATCCGTTCTACTATGTATTCATCGCCTCGTTCAACAAAGGCTCCGATACGCTCCTGGGTGGCGTATATTTGTGGCCCCGGAACATTACTCTGGAAAATTACAACATTTTTCTGGAAGATCCCAAGTGGTATCGAGCTTTTTTGGTTACGGTTGCCCGGACAATATCGGGCACGGCGTTGGGGCTGCTGCTGACAAGCCTGGTCGCGTATGCCCTCTCGCACCGTGATTTGTTGTTCAGCAAAACGTATTTTACGATCATTATTTTCGCGATGTATTTCTCCGGTGGATTGATACCCTATTATGTCGTGCTGCGCTCGATCGGATTGCTTAATTCATTTGCCGTTTACATCGTGCCGTCCATGCTCAACACGTTTTTTCTGCTCATTGCCATCTC
The DNA here is from genome assembly GCF_014192015.1 of Paenibacillus rhizosphaerae. Lineage (GTDB taxonomy): Bacteria > Bacillota > Bacilli > Paenibacillales > Paenibacillaceae > Paenibacillus_AQ > Paenibacillus_AQ rhizosphaerae. The sequence goes on from NZ_JACHXJ010000002.1 coordinate 1,246,655, forward strand.
GTTTTTCCGCGAAATCCCTGGTGAGCTGAAGGAATCGGCGCACATAGACGGTGCTGGCGAACTCAAGATCTTTTTTCGAATTATACTGCCGGTTTCAACGCCGGTACTCGCCACGATGGCATTATTCATGGGCGTCGGCCAATGGAATTCGTGGCTGGATTCGGCTTATTTCGTGCAATCCGAAAACTTGCGAACGCTTACTTTCCGGATGATGGAAGTGATCAACAAGAGCAACTCGCCTATGGATTCCATTGCCGTTGCAAACAGCGCCTCGGCCTCGGCCGGAGTGACGAGCTTCTCGCTGCAGGTGACTGCGATGGTCATTTCCATCGTGCCGATCATATGCGTATACCCATTTTTACAAAAATATTTTGTGCATGGGATTATGCTAGGCTCTGTCAAAGGATAAAAGTTGTTTCTATATTTAATCGCTTACATTAAAATACGAATATATCATTTGGAGGGGTTAACTTGAATACAACCAAGAGCTACAAACTGCTCGTTGCGGCACTATCGGTGGTGCTTGCGTTTACGCTGCTCTCCGCCTGCGGCGGCAACGGTAACGGCGGGGATTCGGCCGCGAAGCAGGACGGTAATTCGTCGGCTTCATCTGGCGGCGTGAAGGAATTGTCGCTGTTTATCGATGCGCCATGGTATCCGGTTAAGGAATGGAAAGGCCCGGTAGCCGAGAAAATTACCGAAAAGACAGGTGTCAAGCTGAACGTCACTGTCGCAACCGACGATAAGCAGCTGCCGCTGATGATCGCTTCAGGAGATTTGCCGGACCTCGTCTTCACGTATGCTAACATCGATCGGCTGTCGGACTCGAAGCTGTCCTATCCCTGGAATGAGCTGATCGAGAAATATGCCCCGGATTTCAAAATCGATAAAACGAGAATTGCGATCCATACGATGGACGACGGCAACTTCTATACAGTGCGGAATTCCTTTGCGACGCAGGAGGAAATGGCTCAAAACAAGTATTCGATTGGCAGCGACGGCCATCCCGGACTTGCCGTTCGGGAAGATATTCTGAAGGAGCTTGGCAATCCGCCGATCCAATCGCTGGACGATTTCGTTAAGGTTCTAGGCATGGTCAAACAGAAGCACCCGGAGATGGTTCCGCTGGTCCTGGATAAGGAATGGATTGAGCAGTACTTTATGCAGCAGTTCGGCACGGAAGCTCTCATCGACGGCTGGTATGAACGAGACGGCAAAGTCGATTATGCGATCAGACAGCCGAAGATGCTGGAGTATTTCAAGTTTATGAACAGCTTATATCGCAATGGATACATCCTCGCCGAAAATTTTGCTTTTGCCAATGACCAGATTGACGATCAATACGTGACAAGCGGCAAAGCCTTTGCTCACGGTTACACCGTTTCCGCGGCGGAAGCGGACAACAATAAAATCAAGAGTACCGGGGGCGCCTTTACGCTGAAAATGCTTCCGAGCGCATTGTCGAAGGATGCCAAAGCCGTGAGTACGGGCCTGGGATTTGCCGGTACATTCATCACGAAGAAAAATAAGGATCCGGAAGCATCCATCAAGTTTATTCAGTACCTGGCAAGCGACGAAGGCAAAAAACTGACCATGTTTGGTGTCGAAGGCGAACATTGGACATGGAATGAAGCGGGTTATCCAAATCTGAAATACGATCCATCCGATGCCGATTTCGTGAACAGCAATGGAATAAAATGGTGGTACCTGTACAATGATGGGGTCACCGAAGGCATGCTGTCCTATGTTCCGGGAACGCAGAAGACACAGGCTTTAATGGAGACGAAGGCCATCACAACCTACAAGCCGGCGATCGGTCTTATTCAAACGCAGCCGGATTCCAAAGAAAAGACGCTCAAGACAAAGATCGACGAGATGATTAAAAATGAGAAGGTGAAAATTTATTTGGCGAAATCCGAGGAAGAAGCGGTTGCGAATTACGAAAATATGGTGAAGACCGCCGAGAATATGGGCTTGCAGGAACTCGTCGATTGGGCAAACAAGACCTATCAGAAGAAAAAAGGTTTATTCGAGTAATCGGCTGTCATCAAACCGGTAGGGACGTAAAATCTCTACCGGATTTTGCTTGCTCATGGTACGGTTAGTAGAAATCAATCGGCAGCGGGGGGATTCATTACCGTGAGTATCATGCGCAAAATCATTATCGGATATATCTTCCTTGTCTTTATCCCGGTCGTTGTGTTTGGATATTACTACTACGTACAAATTTACGGTAATCTGACCCAACAATTTGTAGAAAGCCGGCAAAAGATACTGGAGCAAGCCAAAGCAAATATGAAGGCGGACCTGACCCGAATCGAATCCATCCATCGCTTGCTTCAATATAACCCATATGTTACGGACTATCTGGGCGGAATTTATGGATCCGACTCGGAAAGCATCTATGCTTACAACCGTTATATCAGTCCGATCATTACACAGTCGCTGTTTGCCAATCCGGAAATCGAGTCGCTTCGAATCTATAAAACCAAGGAACAAGCGCTCCGTATCACCGACCGGTTTCTCGATATATCGTCCCTTGATCAACGGGGCAAGGAGATCGCAGGTTCCTTGAAACCCGGTCAAGGAGAATGGATTGTTCAAGGTCCGGGAGCGCAGGAGCCGCGGCTCGTTTTTTATCAGAACATTTACAACCCGGAGTTTACCGAGATCGTCGGCCTTCTTGAGCTGCGTATCGGCAGTGGTTTTATGCAGAAATTTTACAAGGCCATTGGCATAGAAGGAGACTGGAAAGCGATCCTGATACCGTTTGGGGCGGCGTCAGCTGACGGCGCGGCTGCCGGAATGGATGAGGAGACGCTGAAACTGCTCAGCGCAAGCAACGCGAAGCCTTATTTTATTAATCGGAAAACGATCGTGAATCAGCTCTCCTTTGAGGAGCTTGGGGTCCGGGTCGTCGTTATCGGCAAGGTAGACGTCGTGTTTCACACGATCAAACGCAAGGAGATTATTCTGATTTCAACCGTTATTGTATTTTTGGCGGCACTGTCGCTAGCGTATTATGTACTTGCATCCACGATCACCAAGCGCATTCTCCGCCTGGCTAGACACATGCGTAATCTGGACGACAACAATTTGAGACCGTACATCAGCAAGCACGATAGTCCGAACCGCCAGGATGAGATCGGGTTTCTGATCATGACTTACAATTCGATGATTCAGCGGATGGACGAATTGATCAACAATGTCCACCGGGCTGAGCTGCGAAATAAAGAAGCGGCCTATAAAGTGCTTCAAGCTCAAATCAAACCGCATTTTCTGTATAACACGCTTGAAACTATCAGAATGCTGGCCGAGTCAAATAACGATAAGGAGGTAGCCGATATTTCCTTTTGGTTCGGGAGGCTGATGCGTTACAGCTTATCTTCCAAAGAAGACCATACGGTTCTCGCCAAGGAAATCGAGACGGTCATCTTCTATCTTAATATACACAAGATGCGGCTCCGAAATAGGCTGAGCTACGAGATTGACATCGACGTTGATGCGGATCAGATCGCATGTCCCCGTTTTATACTTCAGCCCTTGATCGAGAACAGCATCATCCATGGGGCTGCAGCAACGCTTCGACCCGTCCACATCAAGCTTCATGCGTCGGAGACCGCCGACGAAATTCGGATCTGCATTTCGGACAGTGGTATAGGTATTCCGGAAGCCAAGCTGTCCAAGCTCCGTTCCATACTCATGGAAGCGGATGATAACCATCCCGGTAAAGAGAACGAGGGAGGCGGGGTTGGCCTGATTAACGTCAGCGAGCGGGTCAAATCCTTTTTTGGCGGTGCTTCACGACTGATTCTTGATAGTGAGCAAAGCCTAGGAACATGTCTCACGATCATCATAACGAAAGGGGCGGCGGTCAACGTTGAAACTATTGATTGTAGATGATGAGCCGATTATTCTTGAGGGATTAGTCAAGGTCATCAAGGACGCGGCTCCGCTCGGTACGGAGGTGCGCGAGGCTGGGGACGCTTTTGAGGCACTTGAAGTCATGACGGGTTTTATGCCGGATGTTACGGTTACGGATCTTCATATGCCGGAAAAAAGCGGGTTCGAGTTGATGGAGGAGGCCAAGGGAAGCGGATTGTGCGACCGGTTTATTATCCTGACGGGCTATGACGAATTTGAATACGTAAGAAGAGCACTTCGCAGCGGCGTGGTGGATTATTTGCTTAAACCGCTTGACAAAGACGAAATTTCCAAGCTGCTTATGCTTATCAACGAAGAGCTGCCTGCCGAAGCCGATTCGGAGTGTGAACGGCATACGAAACGCATTCTGGCTTATACGCAAACGCATTTTATGAACGATCTATCATTGGATCACCTTGCCGATTTAATGAATCTTCATCCGAATTACATCAGCAGCCTGTTCAAGAAGGTGACAGGAGACACGTTTGTGAATTATTTGAACGCATTTCGGATCAAGGAAGCGCAGAAGTTGCTGAGGACGCATCGGCATCTTTCCGTAAGCGAGATCGGGCGGCGGGCCGGGTATGAGAATAAACATTATTTCACCAAAGTCTTCAAAAAGTACACGGGGATTACACCAGGTGCTTACCGTGAAATAGACGATATGCAAAATATAAAGGTGGATTCTAAGAAAAGTTACCAAACCGGAGAAAACTCACGGTCATTATATCGTTGATGGAGCTGGATTGAACACACCATTTTTTCGCCTCTATGGCGGATTGGAGGAGAAGCATGACGAATACGACTCGCACTGCTGCCGCGGAACAGAAGCAGCGATTATGGTATCTCAAACCTGCCACTGAGTGGAACGAGGCTCTGCCGATTGGGAACGGCCGGCTGGGCGCAATGATCTTTGGCGGAATATCTGAGGAAAAGCTGCAGCTCAATGAAGATTCCGTATGGTATGGCGGTCCGCGCGATCGCAACAACGAAGATGCTCTGCCACATCTACCGGAAATCCGCAAGCTGATTATGGAGGGACGGCTGAAGGAGGCGGAGGTACTAGCGGGGATGACGATGGCCGGGCTGCCCGAATCGCAGCGGCACTACCTGCCGCTCGGCGATCTTCTGATTTCGTTCGATCGCCATGACATAGCCGAGGATTATGAGCGGGAACTGGATTTGGAGCGCGGCGTATCACGGATCAGTTACCGGATTGGCGAGATCCGATATACCCGTGAGCTGTTTGCCAGTTACCCGGATCAGGCGATCATCATGCGGATTTCGGCTGACAAACCGGGGGCGGTATCTTTGAAGGCAAGGTTTAACCGCCGGAACTGGAGATACATGGAGAAGACAGCAAAATGGGAGCATCAGGGACTTGTGATGCGAGGGGAATGCGGCGGCAAAGGAGGCAGCTCGTTTTGCGCCATCGTGAAGGCGCTTCCAGAGGGCGGAGTATGCAAGACTATAGGCGAATATCTTTTGGTCGAAAATGCGGATGCGGTAACGCTGCTGCTTACCGCGGGTACGACCTTCCGGCATCCTGATCCTGAGCTTTACGGCAAACGTCTGCTGGAGGAATTGGGCCAGGCTTCCTACACTGAATTGCTGGTCCGGCATATTAAAGATTACACCGGACTGTTCGGGCGGGTTACCCTAAGTCTGCCGGAAAGCCCGGAAAAAAACACGCTGCCGACCGATGACAGGCTGAAACGGTTCCGGGAGGGCGAAGAGGATAACGGGCTGATCGAAACCTATTTTCAATTCGGCCGATACTTGCTTATTTCCTCCAGCCGGCCGGGTTCCTTGCCCGCGAACCTTCAGGGGATCTGGAACGATAGCTTTACTCCACCATGGGACAGTAAATTCACGATCAATATTAACGCGCAGATGAACTACTGGCTGGCGGAAAACTGCAATCTGTCCGAATGCCATGAGCCATTATTCGATTTGATCGAAAGGATGCGTGAGCCCGGGCGGGTCACGGCCAGCGTCATGTATGGCTGCCAAGGATTCACGGCGCATCACAATACGGATATTTGGGCGGATACGGCACCGCAGGACACTTATCTTCCGGCTTCATTCTGGCCGCTCGGCGCCGCCTGGCTGTGCCTGCATTTGTGGGAGCATTACCGTTTCAGCCAGGACCGTTATTTTCTCGCGCATGCCTATGAAACGATGAAAGAAGCGGCAGTGTTTCTGCTCGATTATTTAATCGAGGATAACGAAGGAGGTCTGGTGACTTGTCCTTCCGTTTCCCCCGAGAACAGCTACAGGCTGCCCAATGGCGAAACAGGGGTTCTCTGTGCCGGGGCTACGATGGATTTTCAGATTATCGAAGCGCTGTTTAAGGCCTGCATCCGCAGTGGAGAAATCATCGAGAGGGATGAGGCGTTCCGCGAGGAGCTCGCTGCTGCCTTGAATCGGCTGCCCAAACCGCAAATCGGCAAATATGGGCAACTCCAGGAGTGGATGGAGGATTACGAGGAAGTGGAGCCGGGGCACCGCCACATCTCCCATCTGTTTGCGCTTTATCCGGGCGAAGGTATTAACGTGGATTCCACGCCGGAGCTGGCCGCAGCGGCTCGAACGACATTGGAGCGCAGGCTGGCTAACGGCGGCGGACACACCGGCTGGAGCCGGGCGTGGATCATCAACTTCTGGGCTCGGCTGTTGGATGCCGACAAGGCTTACGACAACGTAAGGGCGATGCTCCAACATTCCACGCTGCCTAACCTTTTTGACAATCATCCGCCGTTCCAAATCGACGGTAATTTCGGCGGCACGGCGGGCATAGCCGAGATGCTGCTGCAAAGCCACGACGGTTTGATCCGGCTGCTGCCCGCTTTGCCTAACAGCTGGAGCGAGGGGGAAGTCAGAGGGCTGAGGGCCCGAGGCGGCTTCACTCTGGATTTCGCCTGGACGAAGGGCCAGGTTACTGAAGCGGTCGTCATCTGCGCTGCCTCCGGTCCATGCCGTATAGAAGCCCCTGGACTTGACCCCGTTTCGTTTGAGGGGGAAGCCGGCCGCTCCTACACGTTCACCAAGAAAAGGGATGAGTGATCATCTAATAACTTCATTGCACGTGATACGCATACTTAATGAGCCTACTGATCCGTCTCATAAGCTAATGACTGTTGCTGGACTCGGTTTCTGTACTCGCTGGGCGCTATCCCCGTCCAGCGCTTGAACTGGCGGCTGAAATGCGAATTGGTTTTGTACCCAAGGATCATAGCGATATGGTCGATCCCCAGGTCGGTCTGCAGCAGCAGACGCTGGGCTTCATTCAGCAGCGTTTCGGACATAAACTTGCGCGGAGCTTTCCCGTATATCTGCTTAAAGATCCGGTTCACTTGCGAGGGACTCATATGGATCGACTTGGCAATGTCCTGAATCCAGGTTCGTTCGGTTTCCCGAATCTCTCCATGAAGGAGAATGTATTTTACGGATTCTTCGATTTGCTCGGCGATTTGCTGGGCAATCGATTCTTTTTTGGATTGGGTGACGGTTGCAGTTTCAGACAGTTGGCCAACCAGCGTTCCGAGCAGCTCGAATACAGCCGCATGGACCTTCATCTGTTTGGAGGTTGGGAGCGGGCTGCGCAAATGTTCTGCCGCAAGACGATACAGCGTCGATAGAGACGGGGAGAGTCCTTGGACCAACGGTGAGTCTGCCGGATAATAAAATTCCTTGCAGCGGTTGAGCTCCTTGCAAAAGGATGTATCGTCCACGCTGAAGTGAACGGAAAAGTAGGTGAAACCCTGGGATCCGGCACGGGTGCAGGAATGCGTCATGCCAGGATGGATGAACAGCAGGTCACCCCGGGACTGCCGGTATTCTCGCCCATTGATCACCATGTCCATTTCACCCTCCACTACCCAGTGGATTTCGTACATGGGATGTTCGTGGGAAGGATAGGTCCAGCGGGAATCAACTTTTCGCGCATGCAGGCCCAGCAGTTGAAAAGACATGCGGACATCGGGAAGACGGCCAAAATAAACTCCTGGAAGTTCGGTCACGGGGATACCCTCCTCAGTATGGTACAATCTATCAATTTGTTACGATTATAGCTTGATCCTTCTGGAAAAGAAATGCGTGAAAAGGGTAAATCGAAGTGAAGATTAGCGCATCGTCAAGGGTCATAGGCGATGATATGGTAGTATTATCAACCCGAATAGGGAGGAAATGGGGGCAATATTGAATGAGAATTATTCGTTATTTGGACGGACGGCAGACGAGACTCGCGGCGGTGACGGATGACGACAGGGCTTATCCATTGCCTCACTCTGATTTTATGTCGTTGATTGATGAGGCCAGGGCGAAGGGCGTCTCCCCGATCCGGATTGTTGAAAGCGCTGTTACACCGCAAAATGAGCTGACTGCCGCATGGCCGTCACTGCAGCTGCTTACTCCAGTAGATGCTCCGGAGATCTGGGCAGCCGGCGTCACCTATCAGCGCAGCCGGGAGGCGAGGAATTATGAAGCAACTGGCGGAAGGCTGGATGCGGAGACGTTCTACGACAAGGTCTATGATGCCGTGAGACCTGAAATTTTTATGAAATCTACAGCAGCACGCACGGTCGGACCGAATCAGGATGTAACGCTGCGCAGCGATTCTGTATGGCAAATCCCCGAGCCGGAGCTGGGCTTGGTGCTTGCCGGCGATGGGACCATCGTGGGATACACGGCTGGCAATGACATGAGCTGCCGTGATATCGAGGGGGAGAACCCGCTTTATCTGCCGCAGGCAAAAATATGGCGGAAGTCCTGCTCGATCGGGCCGGCGATCCGGCTGGCGGATACTGTGGAGGACCCCTATGATTTCCAAATCGTCTGCCAGATTTACCGCGCTGGACTCGTTGTTGTGGAAAGTGAGGCCAGCACAAGTCAATTAAACCGCAAGCTGGATGAGCTGGTCAGCTTCCTGGCAGCGGACAACGATTTGTTTGACGGCACCGTTCTGTTGACGGGCACAGCTATTGTGCCGCCTGCGGACTTCACGCTTGCCCCCGGCGACCGCATCGAAATTTCGATTAGCGGGATTGGGACGTTGGTGAACCACGTCATATCAAACTAGGTATTTGGGGAGGAGATTGTAATGGCATTTCAAGGAGAACAAGTTTATCGCAATTTCATCAATGGAGAATGGACGGCTGCTTCCTCCGGAGAAACGGAACCCAGCATCAATCCCGCCAATCGCCATGAAGTGGTCGGGTATGTACCGGTTTCCATGGCAGAGGATGTAAACCGTGCCGTCGCAGCAGCCAAAGCAGCTCGCCAGGCTTGGCGCAGCCTGCCCGGATCGGAACGCGGCAATATCCTGTTTCGTGCGGCCGGCGTATTGGAACGGCGGGCAGAGGAAGTCGCTGAGGCGATGACAAGGGAAATGGGCAAGACGCTGGCGGAAGCCAAGGGGGAGACAATGCGCGGGGTTGCCATCTTGCGGTACTACGCCGGTGAGGGAATGCGCAAGGCGGGTGACGTGATTCCTTCGACGGACAGCGAGGCGCTGATGTTCACGACCCGGGTGCCGCTGGGGGTTGTCGGTGTGATTGCCCCTTGGAATTTTCCGGTGGCCATCCCCCTCTGGAAGACCGCACCGGCTCTGATATACGGCAACACGGTCGTGTTGAAACCGGCCCAGGAAACGGCGGTGACGGCAGCCAAGTTGGCCGAATGCTTCGAGGAGGCGGGGATTCCGGCCGGTGTCTTCAATCTTGTATGCGGCAGCGGTTCGGTGGCCGGTTCGGCGCTTGTAGAGCATCCCGACGTTGGCGGGATCACTTTCACGGGCTCAAACGAAGTCGGCAAGCGCGTCGGCGCGGCGGCACTGGCTCGGGGAGCCAAGTACCAGCTCGAGATGGGCGGCAAAAACCCGATTATTGTCGCCGCGGATGCCAATTTGGATTTGGCGGTCGAAGCGACGATCAGCGGCGGCTTGAAATCCACTGGCCAAAAATGTACGGCGACCAGCCGGGTTATCGTTGTGCGCGAAGTGTATGAAGCCTTTAAAGCGAAGCTGCTGTCCCAAATCGAGGGCATTCGGCTTGGTGACGGCATGTTGCCCGAGACCTGGATGGGGCCCTGCGCTAATGAAAGGCAGCTTGAAACTGTGCTGCACTACATCCAAAAAGGGCTGGATGAAGGAGCCATATTGCTGACCGGAGGGGCAAGGGCGAGCGGCCCGGCACTTGAGGACGGGTTCTATGTCCAGCCGACCGTATTTGACGGGGTGACTCCTCAAATGTCCATTGCCAGGGAGGAAATTTTCGGTCCGGTGCTTGCTCTGATTGCCGTGGACAGCCTTGAAGAAGCGATAGCGACGGCCAACGATAGCGATTATGGATTGAGTGCCTCCATCTATACGCAAAATATAGGCGCCATGCTGTCCTTTATTCAGGACATGGATGCCGGGCTGGTCCGAGTGAATGCGGAAACAGCGGGCGTTGAGCTGCAGGCCCCGTTCGGCGGGATGAAAATGTCGAGCTCGCACTCCAGAGAACAGGGGCAGGCGGCCATCGAATTTTTCACTTCCATCAAAACGGTTTTCGTGAAGCCATAATCTTGGGGAGGGTGCCATGCACAATTCGATCAAGTCGATCATGGGGAAGGATGACCTGGCAAGCGGCGACATTACAACGCATGCCCCCGGGGTGCAGGGAAGGCTGCCATTAACAGATGATCTGCTGAGAAATGCCCCAAGCGGAGACCTGTTTGGCATGTCCCAAAACGTCGGGATGGGCTGGAAGCCGGGAGAACTGAACGGAAAGCAGTTTCTGATTCTAAGCACGCAGGGAGGGATTCGCCAAGAGGACGGCAGTCCCGTAGCCCTGGGATATCACACAGGACACTGGGAGGTTGGCTTGCTGATGAAGGCTGCGGCGGAGGAAATTTCCGGCCGCGGTGGTATCCCGTTCGCCGGCTACGTGAGCGACCCATGCGACGGCAGGTCACAGGGAACGTCGGGGATGTTCGATTCGCTCCCCTACCGGAACGACGCAGCCCTCGTGTTTCGCCGGCTTATCCGCTCGTTGCCTACGCGAAAAGGTGTTATTGGCGTTGCCACCTGTGACAAGGGGCTGCCTGCGATGATGCTGGCGCTTGCGGGCATGCCGCAGCTTCCGGGAATTATCGTTCCTGGAGGGGTAACGCTTCCGCCGACTGAAGGGGAGGATGCCGGCAAAATTCAAACGATCGGCGCCAGGTACTCGAGCGGCGAAATCACGCTGGAAGCAGCGGCGGAGCTTGGTTGCCGGGCCTGCGCGACGCCTGGTGGGGGATGCCAGTTTCTCGGTACGGCGGCAACGGCCCAAGTTGTCGCCGAGGCGCTTGGCATGACGGTTCCTCATGCCGCGCTCTCGCCTTCGGGCCAGCCCATCTGGGAGGAAATGGCTCGTCAATCCTCCCGTGCGCTGATGGCGATGGAGTCTCAAGGACTGCGGATGGGTGACATCCTCACAGATGCGGCGGTACGAAATGCCATGGTCGTTCATGCTGCGTTCGGAGGCTCGACCAATCTGCTGCTCCACATCCCCGCGATCGCCCACGCTGCTGGATTACAGGTGCCGGCGGTGCAGGATTGGATCCAAGTCAACCGGGATGTACCGCGCATCGTCAGCGTACTACCGAACGGCCCGGTTTTTCACCCGACCATTCGGGTATTTCTGGCCGGAGGCGTGCCTGAAGTGATGCTGCACCTCAGACGTCTCGGTGTGTTAGATGAATCGGTGCTTACGGTAACGGGCTCCTCACTGGGAGAAGTTCTTGATTGGTGGGAATCGTCGGAGCGTCGTCATCGGCTGCGCAAGCAGCTTAAGGAAAAGGACGGAATCGATCCGGACAGTGTCATTATGAGCCCGGACCAATCGAGGCTCCTTGGCATCACTTCCACCGTCACGTTTCCAACCGGGAATATCGCTCCGGAAGGCTCTGTGATCAAATCCACATCGATTGACCCTTCCGTCCTGAATGAGGATGGCATATATCATCATAAAGGTAGGGCCAAGGTGTTTACAACCGAACGCGACGCGATCCGTGCGATTAAGAACGGGGGTATTCAGGCAGGTGATATCATGGTTCTCATTGGCAGGGGACCGTCTGGAACGGGCATGGAGGAGACGTATCAGCTCACGTCCGCGCTTAAGCACCTGTCCTTCGGTAAATATGTGTCGCTTATCACCGATGCCCGTTTTTCCGGCGTTTCAACCGGTGCCTGCATCGGTCATGTCGGCCCTGAAGCGCTGGCAGGCGGACCGATCGGCAAGCTCAAGGACGGCGATTTGATTGAAATTGTCGTTGACCGTAACCGACTGGAAGGGCGGGTTGATTTTATCGGAGAAGGGGACCAGGAGGTAACGCCGGATGAAGGGGCCCGATTATTGGCCCAGAGGCCATTCCACCCAGGAATGCGTCCCGATGATGACCTCCCGGACGACACGAAGCTATGGGCTGCTCTGCAGGCCGTCAGTGGAGGGACATGGAAAGGCAATGTTTACGATGTAGATCGGATTGTCACCGCCATCGAAGCCGGAAAAAAAGCGCTTGGTTGGAACTAAAACCTAGGAAACCGGATCTGATTTTTTTAAAAGGAATTTATCGGATCATTCAAATCATTAGAAGGGCCGCTGATTATTTCGGTGGTCCTTTTGTGACGTAAAGAACGCTTGTGAAAAATGTACAGAAAATAGGGGTGCCGAGAAGATACATCCAACAGAGCGATTCCTATTGGTTAAGCGTAATTTTCCTGCTGAGCTTGTTACCAATTATTACATACCGTATAATTTCAGTGTGCGGCTATGCGTGCAAGCACAGCGAGGTAAGAACAAATTAATTAGGATAAGGAAGTCACTCATGAGAAAATGGCTAGTGTGCACATTAGCGATCATGCTAAGTTTAAGTGCATTTACCCCCGCGACCTACGCTTCTGAAGTACGTGTATCCGTGGATGGGCGTGAAATTCAATTCCCAGATGGACACCCCTACGTCGATCAAAAATCCAACCTTACGATGGTTCCGCTTGCTTTTGTATCCGACAAGCTCGGAGCAACAACGAAATGGAACGGGAGTTTAAAACAAATCACGATTACGCTTAACCGTGACATCATTATTTTGGTGATTGGTCATCATTATGCGCTGGTCAATGGACAAAGAGTGGACTTTGCCGGGTCAGCGGTGCTTAAAAATGGCCGCACGATGGTTCCACTGCGCTTTATTAGTGAAGCCTTGCACTCCATCGTGGATTGGCAGCCTACGCTTAATCTGGTGAGCATCATGTCTTCAGTGGCCCGTGTTCCGAAAGGAACCTGGATATGGGACAGTAACATCCTGAAGCAGGATCAAGATCATATTATAAACTTCGCAAAAGTAAAAGGAGTAACATCCATTTACCTTCAAGTGGATCGGGATATAGATCCAGCCACATATGAGGCCTTTATTCGAAAAACGAAGAGCGAAGGAATTCAAGTGGAGGCGCTGGAGGGTCGTCCCCAATGGGCCAAAAAATCTGCGCAGGAGGATATTCAACAATTTATCGCGTGGGTTAAAGCCTTTAATTCCTCAGTTGGCCCGGAAGCAAGCTTTACGGGATTGCATTTCGATATTGAACCTTATGGACTAAGCGAATGGACCACGGACAATAAGACGATTATGGAAAGCTGGATGGACAATTTGAGACTGATCGAAAAAGAAACCAAAGGAAGCGGCTTAAACATTGCGATCGACGTCCCGTATTGGCTGAACACGATTAAAGTACCTGGGAAGGATTACAGCATGAGCGCATGGATGCTGGAGAAGTTCGATTCCCTTGTCATCATGAATTATCGGAATCATGCGTCGGGCGGCAATGGCATTGTTGAAAATGCGCAGGCTATGCTGAGAGAAGCCACCACGCTGAACAAGAAGATAGTTATTGCTGTCGAAACGGTCAAAAGCAATGAGGGGCCACGAGTCTCATTCTATTCCATGAGCAGCGATGCAATGGATAAAGAGCTGCAGTCCGCCCATAATCAATTAGCTCATTATGCAAGCTATGCCGGCTTCGCCATCCACGATTTCAATAATTGGCAGGTCATGAAGTAGGAAGCCAATCCATTACAATAGACATCCAATTGCTGCTGGATCGAGGAAAGGGAGCCGTTGACGGGGTGCTTTCAATGAAACTATAATGGTTTTATTGAAAGGGGATGCCGAATATGGCTATCGTAAGCCGCTACACCGTTGCGCTTCATATTTTGACTTGGCTGGCGTATTGGTCGGAGAAGGACGAATTTTTCCCTTCCGACCGCATTGCGAACAGCGTGGGAACGAGCCCGGTTTTTCTGAGACGGATTCTCGGTCAGCTCGCGAAAGCGGGCCTGGTTCTGGTGCAGCACGGAGGGACTGGAGCCGGATGGAAGCTGGCACGCCTTCCGGAGGAGATCAGCCTGCTGGACGTATACGAAGCCGTTGTGCAGACACCCCTCTTCGAGCTGCATCACAGCCAGCCGAACCCGAGCTGTATTATTGGCCAAGGCATTCAGCCTGCTCTGCAATCGGTTTACGAGGACAGCGAGGAAACGTTGAAGCGCCGGCTGGCACAGGAATCGATCAGTGATCTGGTCGCCTCCTCGCTGGAGCAGGGGAAGCGGTGATAAACCGCAACGCAGGCATCTGTGGAGAGTCGCTCGACGGAGGCGGCCAGATGAACGGCCTACCGAAACAACGGCTGGCTCCGAGGTTCCAGCCGCCGGAAACCCGGGTGAGAAATCCGGCAGGCCGTTTGATTAGGCGCTCCGCTTCTCTTTTTGGCGTTCAATGTAACTAATGTAGTTTCAATGAGGGGGTGGTGGTAGCTTGTCCGATGTATGTGCGAATCGGCTGATGGAGGATTCATCACGGCGTTCAATGTAACCAATTCGGTTGTGTTGGTAACGAAAAATTTAAGATGTAACCGGTATTGAACTTTTTTTGCACTTCATTGTAACTGGTTCAGTTCTATTGAAAAGTCGAATCCAGGTAAGGAGAGGGATTTCATGGACAAACGAATTTTTTGGCTGGCGCTTGGGGCGTTCGCGGTCGGCACGGAAGGCTATATGATCGGCGGGCTGCTGCCGACACTGGCGGCGGCGATGCATGTGTCGACGGCGCTTGCCGGACAGCTGGTGACGGCATTCGCGCTCGTGTATGCCGTGTCGTCGCCGCTTCTGACGACACTGACCGGGAGGATGGAGCGCAGAACACTGTTGTTCGGTTCGCTGCTGCTGCTCACCGTCGGAAACGTGCTGTGCGGGTTCGCCTCCTCCTACGGCGTCATGATGACCGGGCGGATTATCGCCGCGCTGGGGGCGGGTCTGTTCTCGCCGGGGGCGGTCGCCGTCGCCTCCACACTGGCCGCGCCTGAGAAAAGAGGGCGGGCGGTGTCGATCGTCATTGCCGGGCAGACCGTCTCCCTGATTCTGGGCGTCCCGTTCGGGATGTGGGTCGCCCTGACATTCGACTGGCGCACGACGTTCTGGATCGTTGGCGGGGTGGCGCTGCTCGCTGCGCTAGCCATCCGGCTGCTGTTCCCGCAGGTGGCGCCGGCCGGGGCGATCGGCATGCGGGAACGCCTGACATATCTGAAGAAGCCGGAGCTGCTCTCCGCCTTGCTGATCACGCTCGCTTGGGCCACCGGAATTTTTGCGCTGTTTACGTATGTTTCCGAACTTTTTTCCGGCTTTGGTGCCGGAGGCCGGACGATCAGCGTGGTGTTGTGCCTGTCCGGTATCGCCAGCTTCATCGGGGTGCGGACAGGTGGCTTCGCCGCGGACCGGATCGGACCGGACCGGGCGATCCCGCTGGCGCTTACTCTGCTTACAGCCGCGCTTTTCTTGATGTCGGCATTATACGGGTTTGCCGGGCGGCCTGGTATTCTTGCCATGGCGGTGGCTGCTATGTCATTGTTCGGCTTTAGCGGCTATATGTTTAATCCTGCGCAGCAGCATCGGCTGATCGGGCTGTCGGGGCCATCGTCCGGTATCGTCCTCTCACTGCAGTCTTCCGTCCTGTATGTCGGGAGTGCCTTGGGCGCGTCTGCCGGAGGAGCAGTGGTTCGTTTCGCTACCGTCGGGCAGATTGGCTATTTCGCAGGCGCTATGACGGCGCTGTCGCTCGTCTTGTTTGCTATTAGCCTGCGCCTGGAGCGGCGCATGAAGCGGCGGGCGGCCGTTACGGGGCACGCGCCAGCAACAGACGAGTCGGGTACCGCCGGCTAAGCTCAGTTGGCTCTCTAATGTCCGTCCGCATTTTGGAACTACTATATATCAATTGTGACAAGCAGTTGTCATGTTTTGGATGCTAAGATCGAGAGGTGATCAGAAAATACGATAGGAGGGAGAAGGTTTGTTCACACACCGGGAAGTAAGAGTCAAGGAAGTCCCGATCCATGTGGTCGAAGCCGGTACGATATCAAAGCCCACCGTGTTTTTTATCCATGGCTGGCCGACCTGTTGGCTGGAATTTGAAGGCGTGATGAATCGGCTTGCCGCAGAGTTTCATGTTGTCGCTATCGACATCCCCGGTATCGGGAATTCAGTCGTTCCTTTGCAGTCATACAGTAAACGCAATATAGCTGAGTATGTTCGAGGAATCATGGATCATATGAATTTGCAGGATGTTACATTAGTAGGGGGTGATGCCGGAGGCCAGGTGACGTATGCTTTTCTGAAAAGCTTTCCTGACCGATTATCACGGGCGGTAATTATGAATGTCTCCGTTCCTGGAGTTTATCCGTGGAACGAGGTGAAAAGCAATCCTTACGTCTGGCATTTTGCACTTCATAACGTGCCTGAATTGCCAGAGCTCCTGGTTTCAGGCAAAGAACTTCCTTACTTCTCTTATTTCTATGACGTGCTGGCCGGAAAGGGCAAACGAATGAGTGATGCCCGCAGAAAATTATATGTCGAAGCCTATTCCCGATTAGACGCATTGAAAGCAGGGTTTGATTTATACAGAAGTTTCCATCAAGATGAACAGGATAATGCCGCGTCAAAAAATGTCATGGTGTCAACGCCAATTCTGTACTTGCGGGGATCGGATGAAAATGCAGATATTGAAAAATACCTTGCCGGATTTAGAGAAAATGGCCTGCGACATATCCAAGCCAAAACAATCGAACATTGCGGACATTTTTCAGCGGAAGAACAGCCAGAACGAGTTGCACTGGCCATAAAGGAATACATTGCAAAGCCGTAAGACGACAAAAATAAACACGCTTAAAAGCCGCATTGTTGCGGCTTTTTTCCATTTATCGGCATAGAGCAGCAAGCCCAGAAAAAGGGCATAAAGTTGAAGGATCATGGCAGATGCCCATTTGGCGGATCAAATACTATGGGTGGAGTCTTTGAATGTTTTGACGTTTTCAACGATCTGGCAATGAACTTTATGGATGGAACAAGTCTATCCCCATTTATATTAGCCGATGCACATTGTTTGCAGCATTCCGGGGTCCACGGGGTATGGAACAACAATTTGCATCTCACCAGACAGTATTTAATCCTTGAAAAAGCTATCGTATGGGAGTATTCAAAGACAAGCCGGCTGAGCCATATTCTGGATCAATACAAATGGTCGGACCCGGATATTTTGATTCCTGCATTGCTACCTTCTCATCGATATGGGGTTACCGGGTACGCTGGGGAAGATGACCAGCCAATTGCGAAAGTATAACATCCAATGGAGTGACATTCACTATTTGATGGTAACCCACTTTCATCCTGATCATTGTGGAATCGCGCAAGAGATCCAAACCATGGGTGTTGAGCTTATTATCAGCCGAACGCAATCGGATTTCTTGGATCTGCGAACGAGTCTATGAAAAAGTACGGCCAGCCCTTCATTCTTTGAAATGACAGTTGAGCGCGCAGTTCCAGACATTTACATGAAGTGGAGAAATCAGTAAAATAAAAATATTATCGATTATAATATTTGGTATAGAATTAGACACCGATTATTTTTTGGAAGAGAGGTCTCAATGATGAGTAAATCTACGATCTGCTCCATGCAAAGTCTTGAACTATAAACAACGGCGGTTGTTTGTATGGAGCAAGGTATATTTTTTACCGCCTTAATATCAGCGTTCATGATAATAAATTGTTTATAGGATAGACTTTGCAACCTTAAATTTTTAATAAAAATTTTAAGGAGCAGAGCTATCATGAAATATGTAAACGCAGATATCATTTTTCCGGAAGAACTTTTAAAGGAAATACAGAAATATATCCACGGAAGCATGGTTTACATCCCAACTCCTGAAGGACAACGGAAGAAATGGGGCGAAAATTCAGGAAGCCGAAAATATTTGAGCTCCAGAAACGAAACCATACGTCAGCAATTTATCGATGGTGCAACGATCGATGAACTCTCTGCTCAATTCTGCCTTTCCAACGATAGTATTAAAAAAATCATTTATTCAAAAATATAGGCCATAGAAGAAATCACATCGTATCTTATGATGTGATTTTTTGTGTAATAAATAATTTTGAATTATCTTTTATATATTTTATAACGACTTCCTTTGCTACGATTGAAGAAACACCTTTCAGGGAGGTCATTTGGGATGTCATTACAGGTCCGTTCATATTGTGCTGAATTAGAGGAAACCGTTAAAAATTTGAGTCACAAAGCATGGATACTTTTTAAGTACAATAAAGATTACGATCATCAGAGGATGAGTTGTGTATTTAACGAGGACGAAAATTTAATTTCTGTGGGATACTTACGACATGGAATTGCTGATGATTATGATGTTTTCGAAGTCGAAATGCCCACGAATGAATTAGCTTTCAACCGCATGGATGAAGTGAGAAGGGCTCTTTACCCTACTTTTATAGATACCTGTCAAAATCTGCGTAATCCAAACAAGAAAACAAAGCTGGTTGCTTGGAAGGACTTCTATGGCAACAGAGAGTTTTACGAGGAAAAGGGTTTTAGCCCTTATCAAACATATTATAAAGCGCAGCGTTCACTTGAAGAACCTATACCTGAAGTCAGAACGCCTGTTGGAGTTAATGTCAAATACCACCCGATGGAATCCAGAGAGGAAAGAATCCAATATACCGAATTGGAAAATCAATTTTATCAAGGTGTTGTATACCGAAGTGTAAATATGTTGGAATGGATGATGGGTGGCCCTGAGTTACATACCATTTCTGCATTTGATGGTGATAAACTTGTTGGCAGCGTTATGTGTTGGCAAACCGGAGCAGTTGAGAGGTTATTCGTCATTCCTCAATGGCGTAATAAAGGGCTGGGTAGGTTCCTCATAACAAAGGGATTTGAGTATCACATGAAGAACGGTCGAAACGAAGTTGAGACGCTGGTTAATGAACAGAATGCGGAAGCTGTGTCGTTGTTAGAGTCAATGGGGTATAACTTTGCTGTAAAATTAAAACTTATGTCAAAAGATATTAAGAAAAAAGATCCGAAGCCTCCCCCCGGGAATATTCAAATGACTTAAGGGGATACTGGAAATAGGTAGGAGATCATTCATTTGGTCGATTATGATCATAGAAACACGCGCATTGATCTCCAATCCATGAAACCCTAGTATAAGCTTAACGACATAAATAGGGGGCGCTTAGCGATGTCAATGTCAATCGCGGATATTCAAATACCTGATAGCAAACTGGCCAAGGAAGCGGCCGAATTATTGCGGGAACATGGCGATGATTTGCTGTGGAACCATTCGAACCGGGTGTTTCTTTTCGCGGCCATCAGAGGTAAACAGAATCAATTGAAGTATGATCCAGAATTACTGTATATCAGTTCTCTTTTCCACGACTTAGGCCTGACGCCTTCATTCCGCAGTCCAGACAAGCGGTTTGAAGTCGACGGCGCGAATGCCGCTCGGGATTTCCTGCAAAGCCGCGGCGTCCCGGAAGAATCCATCCGGCTGGTATGGGATGCCGTTGCCCTGCATACCACGATGGGGATCGTCGAATATAAAGAAACCGAAGCGGCCCTGATGAATTTTGGCGTCGGTTACGACGTCGTGGGGAAAAACTTCGAGCTGATCTCGGAAGAAGTTCGCCGGCAAATCGTTGATGCTTTCCCGCGCAACCGGTTTAAGCACAACATTCTGCGCGCCTTCTTGGAAGGCTTTAAGCATAAACCGGAAACGACCTACGGCACGATTAACGCCGATATATGCGAGCTGTTTCTGCCGGGCTATAAACGGCCCAACTTTTGCAATCACGTGCTTCATTCCAGATGGGAAGAGTAAGTCCGCATCGTGAACACCTAGTCAAGAACATACACACATCATAGCCGCGTAATTGCGGCTTTTTTGTGTTTTAACTGCAACAAAATGGAAATTTTTAACGTCTAAGCAGTGATGATTACGACAGGAGGAGCCGAAAATGAAGAGGAGTGTCATGCTGCTCGTTTTGATTCTTGCCTATATGAGCTTATTTGGTTGTTCCAGCACATTAACAAACGGTAAGGATGTAGTCGTTGAAAAACAATCACCAAGCAGGAAACCCGAGAGCGAGCCAGTGAGAAAACCAGATTTAAAGAAACCTCCTGAGGCTGATATTTTGATAGGTGAAGGGGTATATCCGACTAAACTCGGCACATATTGCTGGACCTCAACCAATCAAAGTATATGTGTGGATACCGTTGGACCCGTTGAACTTTTAAAAGACGAAGTTCCTGTTTCTGTACAGCCCGGTGAAGTTGTGAAGTTAGTCATGAATGTTGAGCCGAAACCCAACAAATATCACGTCACACAAATGACGGCGGAGGGTACTCCAAAAGAGGTTTCCGTCATAGAAAATAGTTTTCGTGCTCCCACAGACAAAGGGACTTATTATTACGCTTACGGCGTATGGTGGATGGACGAACATAAAGAAAATCAATCGAATGGTGACGCTTTTTATTGTTTTGTCTTAAAAGTCATTTAAAGTAACAAGAGACGATAGTGATCTGTGTTAAGACGCATTAAGTATGAAGCATTGAGGAGAGAGCAAATGAATATGAAACTGATGGATATTTTTCGTATGCAATTTGACTTTGTTTGGGATACGGAAACCTGGTTTTTACCTTTAGAATTTGCTCTTGCCGGTTTAAATTCAACAAAGGCAAGCTGGCAGCCCCCTGGAGGAGGGAATACCATCTGGCAAACGGTAAACCATCTAAATTATTACAACGCCCTGCTTGTCAGACAACTCAATGACACAACGCCTGGAACAGAGGCATCTAATAACAAGCCTACATATGGAGATATCGGAGAACCCCCTAATTCTAAATGGGAGGCCGTTTTGGCAGGGAATACATTTGGAGAGATCGGGAACCCGGCAGATTCTGACAAGTGGAAGGCTACCGTGGCAGAAACCCGCCTGATTTGTGAAGAGTTGCGTCAATCCCTGGCACAAATGAATGACAGTCAGCTGGATGAGGAGCAGGTTGGGAGGCTGGCTCGTCAAATGCTGCATAACGTATACCATATCGGACAAATCGTATTTATTCGCAAGCAACAAGGCTCTTGGCCACAGGAGCGAGAATAACTTGTAATATTCGCTAAGGGCACTTTAATGAAGTACCAAAGCCTAATTTCTCACCTACTACCGAGAAATTAGGCTTTTTCACGCTTAATAGCCATCTATGGTGAATAACAAGATGAAAAATAGGATGGTTTAAAGAAGCTGTCAGTATTTCCGATGATAATACCTATGGTAACTATAGAATAGGCCTCTTGACTTTAGTACAAAGCGATTCACATGGCGGATTTCCAGACAGGGCATGAAGGAAATGAAACGCGATATTCTTTTCATGGAGCATGATTTGAGAGAAGAGATGGGTTGAGAGCGATACTATGGATTTATGCTCCGAGTTAACGGATCAGTAGACGCTGATGACGAATTTTTATTCAACTTTCTTACCGAGACGAAGCTGCTTGCAAGCAGCACGAATGCACCAAATAGATAAGGCAAGTCAATATGGATTTCATACAAAATACCTGCGAGTAACGGCCCAAAGATCGTACCAAGGCTCGTATAGGCATTATTCATGCCTGCCACGAATCCTTGTTCCTCTCCAGCTTCTTTGGACAGGAGTGTATTGATGGTTGGGCGTAATATATTATTGAATGAAAAAAATAGCATTGTGATGATCATGACATAGTAGTAATTTCCTGAGAAAAGCAACGATGCGAGCGTGAGAGCGGATAGCAAAAGCATGGCGACGATCACCCGCTTTTCCCCGAACCGGCGGGTGATCCAGTCGGTCAGGAGCACTTGGTTCAGCGTCCCGATTAAAGAACACACGGTAAGCAAAAGGGCGATTTGCTGCGTGGTGAAGCCGTAACCTTGAACCACAAAAAGTGGGAAAATGGCTTCAAAATGCGTTAAACCAAACGTCATGGCGAATACAATCAGCAGTAAGATAAAATAACGAGATCTTACGGAAAGACCAATTTGACGAAAAATATGGTCTTTCTTGTCCTGCACAGACTGACGAAGCCGGCGGATATCAGGCGACAGCGGTTCGGGGAGCATCCACATACTGCATATCATTGCCAGCAGTCCAACGGATGCGGAAGCGAAGAAAGGCATTTTGATACCCCACTCCGCAAGCAATCCTCCTACACCCGGCCCGATAATAAACCCGGAGGTCATCGATGCGCCTAACCACGACATGGCCTTGCTGCGCCGGGCATCCTCTGTAATATCCGCAACATAAGCAATAATCGCAGGGACCAGGGCGGCTGACCCTATTCCGCCGACCAGTCTCGATACGAATAATAAAGTTAAATCGCCTGCAAACGCCGCCAGTAAGTTAGAAAGTGCAAATAAAATCAAACCGGTGATGATCATCGGTTTACGACCGTATCGGTCGGATAAATTTCCTGCAAAGGGTGAGAAAAGAAATTGCGTCAAACCGAAGCAGGAGACGAGATAGCCTGCGGCCTGGCCGCCCGCTGAAAACATCTCGAGCAGTTCCGGCACAATCGGAATGACGAGACCCATGCTAAGATTGGCGAGAAACATATTCAAAAGAAGTAATGGAAACGCGGACCTTCGTAACATCAATGATCTCCTCTGTACCAAAAAATCGATTTCTTTTCATTTATGTTAGCATGCGTCAGTCCGCTTGAATAATATGAATAATATTTGCGATAGGAATCATTTTTATATAGATGGACATTTGAGTTCTGGTCTGTGGATTTGGCGCTTTTGAAACGGGAGAGTTTGCGTAATAGCGATGATCTTTGATAGTATGGGAATGTGTGTTCTGGTATAATTGGACTTTGAATAGTAAACCTCGATCTTTATAATTGGGTCGGAAATATAAACAGTGGGGTGAGTGACATGACGGAACAAAGGAATACGCCAGAGGTCATCATTAAGCTTTGGGACGAAGGGGATCTAGATTTGCTTCGCCAATTAAATTCGCCTGAGATGACAGTGCACTTTGGGGGGCCGGAAACTGAGGAAAAAATCCTTACTCGTCATAAGCGTTACTATGAAATTGCCCAGAAAGGAACAGGGCGAATGTTTAAGATTCTTTTGCTTCCGCATTTTGAAGTCGTTGGTAGTGTAGGCTATTGGGATCAGACCTGGCAAGGAGAATCTATTTATGAGATAGGCTGGAGTGTTTTGCCGGCATTTCAAGGCAGGGGGATAGCTACTGAAGCAACAGCGAAGGCCATAGCTTCTATCAAATCTGAAAAGAAACATAAATTCATTCACGCCTTTCCTAAAATCAACAATCCCGGTTCAAACGCCATTTGTCGCAAGCTCGGCTTCTCATTTATGGATGAGTGTGATTTTGAATACCCCATTGGAACGATTATTCGATGTAATGACTGGAGATTAACTGTCGGGGAGAATGAATAATAAATTCGTCTTGAACAGCTTATAACCGATGGAATCTTTCAATGTTCTGGGCTGGAACTGCATAAGAAAATGGTTGAGTATATACATAAGTAATACTTTTACGGCAGCGTTTTAAGCCCGGTAATAAACTGGGCTATTTTCTGCATGCATTGTCCTATAGCTTCTTTATATTGCAGAATTAGACTACGATAATAAGATGTGCCCGGTGTTAATAAGGTTACATTCCCATTTCCCGCCGACCCTCGTGCGGCGGGCGGTCAAACGATTTCGGCCATGAGTCGTACCGGAAAAAGAAACATGAATATATTATAATGTAAGAAACAGCATCGCAGCTGCTGTACCGAAAGAAGACAACGCGACCTCGGATGATCAGGACACCGTTCAAATTTGTATCGAAAATAAAGGAGCCTTCATTCCGGACGAGCAGCTTGAGAAGATCTGGGACCGATTTTATCGGGGCGAATCTTCCCGACAACGGTTAACCGGAGGTACCGGGCTCGGTCTAGCCATTGCCAAAAAGATTCTGGAAATGCATGGGGTACCTTTTGGGGTAACCAATACATCGGATGGAGTCATGGTCCAATTTCGTTTGAATAAAAAAGCTTAACAGGCCGCGGCAAGACCGAGCAAAACTATCGAATGAAGCGAATACGGATAGCCTTTACTGAAAATATAAAGGGTGTCCCAAGCCGATTAAGGACTTGGAACACCCTCCTTTTTTATGCAAAATAATGCCCTTCTTCGAGATCTGCGATAAGTCCGGACTGCATCGGTTTCCACCCTAGGAGCTCCCGTGTTGCGAGACTCGCTTGCGCTGTGTTGTATAAGTTTGTAATGTCGAGGGCCGCAATGGTGCCGAGAAAGCCAAAATGGGCGGCAGCTACTGCAGGTGTTATGCTGATCGCCGGCACGTTCAATTGCCGTCCGATGACCTCGGCGATCTCGCGGAGCGGAATGCCTTCATCGCCGGCGCCAAGCAGCCGTGAGCCCGCCGGGGCGGATTCCAGCGCCAGACGGTACAGAACAGCCGCATCCAGACGATGAACCGCCGGCCAGCGGTTCGTTCCGTCACCGATGTAGGCGGCGAAGCCCTTCGCCCGGGCGATGTTGATCATCATGGGCACAAAGCCCTTATCGCCTTCGCCGTGCACGGACGGTGCAAGCGAGACGATCGAAGCCCGGATACCCCGCTCCGTCATGGCGAGCACGGCTTGATCCACGGCATGCCCATTGGCGTGTGCCGTGGTAATGAACGGTTTACCGGAGCCTTCGAGCGCCGCTCCCATGACTTGGACGGCCCGCAAGTCCAGAGCCAGCGCACCTTCAAAGTCGGAAAAGTCGTTGGTGAACGCCAGATGAATCACGCCGTCCGCAGCTGCGGCGGCGCTGCTCAGAATGTCGGCATCGCCCAGCGTACCGTACAGCGGTTCGGCTCCAGCCGCCTGTAATCCCGCGGCTTTCTCTTCCGAACGGCAAAGACCCGACACGGTATGTCCCGCGCCGATCAGTTCCCGGACGACCGCGGAACCGACAAAACCGGTTGCTCCTGTAACAAAAACATGCATCATGATATCCTCCTTCATGAGTTGACTGCTTGAACATATTAAGCATAAACTATGAAGTGAACTCTAGGGCAAGCGGCCCAAAGGAGAAATGTGAATGAAAATTCAGGAGCTGGCGGACAAGATGGGTTTAACGATTCATACGATCCGCTTTTATGAAAAGGAAGGCCTGCTGGATGATCGCCATGTCCGGAGAGAACGCAACAATTACCGTAACTATTCAGATAAGGCTGTCGAGCGGTTGAAGCTCATCAAGAAGTTCCAGTCCATCGGCTGTTCGCTGGCTGAACTGAAGGGCGTCCTGCAGGACCACGACGCCAATACGCACACGAACCAGCAGATTATAGATTGGATCCGGAGCAAGAAAAAGGAGATCGAAAGCAAGAAGGAAGAATACGACCAAATACTGGACACCCTTAACAAAATGCTGGAGTATCGGACTCTACTTATGGACGATCCGCAAAAAGCACAAGAGATGCTCAAGGCTTGGCATGCCGGCTCTTCCGATTGAGCTGCTGGCAAGTTTCCTTTCGGTGGGGCATTTAGGAATATTGATTAACCATTTCAAGTAAATAATTTCGGAATTCTTCAACGTATGATTGAGGCTCTATGATTTTAAGATTTGTGCCGAAGCTTGCTAAAAATTGAAATCCGATCATGTTCTGAGGAACGTGGATTGTTGCCAGGAATAGTTCAGAACTATAGTTTTCAATACTCTTACGGCCATACCTTTCAATGAATGGGTCCTTTATGCTGGGCGAAATTAACGCTTTTACAGCGACTACTTCCGGTTGATAACTCGCCTCATGTTTTTCTTCTAACAAATAATCTCTAGGGTTGAATGTTTTTTCATCCACATGAAGATGGTCGATCCGAGATAATTTAAATGTTCTACATCTCCTACGATGTAAACAGAATCCTTTCAAATACCAACTTGTTTCGCTAAAATGAAGCTGGTATGGCTCGACCATCCTTTTCGTATTCACGCCATTTTTATCGATATAATCAAATGAAATCAACCTTCTTGCTAATATTGCTTCTTGGCACTGCTTCAAGGTTTGCCGAATTTCAGACCGGCCCTCCCAATCATAAAAAGACAGTCGGATTGAACTTTTCGGAGCCAATGGGCTAACCATGGCTTCTATTTTTTTTATGGTCACTTCAACGTCTTCGCTGATCAGAATTTGTTCCAATCCGCTGAGTGCCGTTAATATATTCTCCAGGTCGGCGCTGCTCAAAAGGCGTTTATCAACCTTGTATTCGTCCATAATACCGTAGCCGCCATGAACTCCGTTGACCGAATAGATGGGGATGTTGGATACACTCAGTGTTTCCATATCACGAAGAATCGTTCTTTTGGTAACGTTAAATAATTGTGCGAATTCTGTGGTTGAAACAACATCCTTTTTCAGCAGGATCATGATGATGGATATTAATCTCTCAACCTTTTCCATAGGTACTCCTTCTTTTTATGTACTTTTTTATAAATGGTGACATACAGCTGTCACCTCTTATTCATTATACTACAGTTATTCCAAGAAGGAGGTTTTACATGATGTCAGCTGTTGTCTATTTAAACTTTGATGGGGTTGCAGAACAAGCGATTG
Source organism: Paenibacillus rhizosphaerae (assembly GCF_014192015.1). Taxonomy (GTDB): domain Bacteria; phylum Bacillota; class Bacilli; order Paenibacillales; family Paenibacillaceae; genus Paenibacillus_AQ; species Paenibacillus_AQ rhizosphaerae. The sequence continues at coordinate 1,273,601 of NZ_JACHXJ010000002.1, forward strand.
ATTTCTATGCGGAGGCTTTAAACGCAACTGAAGTAAAAAAGGTGAAATTTAAGGATTTCCCGCAAGATCCAAACTATCCAATGCCGGAAAATGAGCTGAATATGGTCATGGAGTCATCAATAGAATTTGCAGGCGGAAGAATCATGATGTCGGATATTTTGCCTTCGATGAAGAATGTAACGGGCGAGGTCGTTAAAGGCAATCATATACTGATTAGTCTCGTTAATGAGGATCAACAGACATTGGAAAATTACTTTTCTAATTTGTCTGAGGGCGGCTATGTCATCATGCCATTATCCAATACACCTTGGTCTTCGTGCTTTGGAATGCTGGTTGATCAATTCGGCGTTTCCTGGAAATTCAATCGAGACGCAGACCAGTTTCTGGATAACGTCATTTCTAACAAACAGTAATTCATTGAAAAATGGTCTTTCACTGGAAAGGCCATTTTTAAGATTGCATCTAGAAAGGGAAATGAAACCCATCCCTGATATGTTGTTGTATTTGGATGCGGTTGAAGAAGTAATTATCAGCCGGCATGATTTAAGAGTAGATTAGACAAATTCATAACAAACACGAGGGAAAACAAAATGTACGGTGAACGGCATGATCAAGGTCGTCTATTAGATTATGAAATGGTCAAGAACGGATTAGGGCATCCATAGTGGACACCCTTGTTCCGGTGTACATAACCAATCAGTATTTAAGCGTTAATGAGAAATCGCGTCTTTTAAAAAATCCGTAAAATTTACGGGGGATCTGCCAATCAGATTTTCCAATGCCGGATTGGTCTGCGAAAAATCTCCCAGTCGACTTGCTTGAAACATTCCTGTAAGCATGTCGACCATCGCTTTCGGCAGTCCCCGGGACACCAAGTGGCTCCGATATTCATCATCAGACACGACAATTCGCCGAAGGGGTCGATCCAAAGCCTTGGAAGCAATCAATGCGATTCTATCCATATCAAAGGCTTCAGAAGCCGTAAGGGGAGGCGTTATACCGTCATATCTCTGCTCTGTCAGGATGACCGCTGCGGCTTCAGCCAGGTCGGAATGGGTAGTCCAGGCAACGGGACCATCTTCGGGGGCAATCAATTCCCCTGTTTCCAAGGCATCACCCATCCACATGATCGCTGATGCGGCATAAAATCCGTTTCGCAGCGACGTGAATGCCATTCCTGAAGATTTTAGCAGCTCTTCTGTAGCTGCGTGAACGTTCATGGGAGAAAAATGCGACGTTGCAGATGAAAACATTTAGCTGGTGTAGAGCAGTCGACGTACTCCAGCTTTCTTTGCCGCGTCGATTGCGGTTTGATGCTGACGAACAGCAGCTTCTCCCAGGGAGTGGGACGAGATCATAAGAACTTGAGACGCATCCTCAAAGGCGTGAAGAAGACTTCCGGAATCATCGAAATCTCCTTGCCGAACACGGACCCCGCGTTCGTGCAGATCACGTACCTTGTCCACATCACGGACTCCTTCTTCAAACCATATTTGATTTTCTTTTGAGGTTTCAACAATGTAGCACGCCGGGAGACAAGCCGTTTGAAGCGTTGTTTGAGAATGTCATGCATCAAGATCTTTATCGACTCGTGCTAAAACGGGTCAATGAAATGGATACACAGGGCTTTTCGCCAGAGAAATTGGAAGCTGCAGCACTCGTTATCAGTTGGGGGATATTTGGATCAGCTATGCTGTGGAGCCGGAACCCCCAAGATCACCCCGTGGAAACGATGTTTGAAGAAGTTATTGAGGTTTTATCCGTCAATTTGGCCCCATTTTGGGAGCAAACAGCCAGCTGAAGGGACAAAAGCGGAACCAAAAAGTCATAATCACATCTATGTGGTTATGACTTTTTGGCGCATAGGGGGAGGCTGTTGCACCAAGCAAATAGGTAGAAAATATGTGCATCTTTCAGAAGGTTTGGAATTCGCTGCACTTGCAGGAAAAAGGCGTGCTCCAATAGACTAGAACTTGGAACTTAGCCGATGACATGAACTTACTAAATGGACCCATGAAATTTTTGGGCGTATCCCATGTCACAAATCAGTGCCTTACATCGTTCTTTGTGCAAAATGTAAAAGGAGCTGAGGAACGATGAACGACTTGACCTGTGTCATCCTAGGTGGAGGATATGCAGGGCTTCAAGCTCTCAAATCAATACAGAAAAAAACACGGGGCATCACGAACGGGCGGAGGATTCGGTTTATTCTTATCGATAAGCAGCCCGGTCATTTGCGCAAATTGAGAATGTTCCGTCCGACCGCGACCGAGGAACAGATTATCATTCCATGGAATCAGTTAAATCTTAAAGATTTCGAATTCGTGCAAGGCAAAGTTACGTCTGTGCAAAGTACGGAAAAATGGGTTCGATATATCGACTCGCAAGGAAATGATAAACGAATTCGTTATGACCTTCTAGTCGTGACGGTGGGCAGCGTCGTTCGGCAACCGGATCCGGATCAAGGCGGCATCGCTTTGACCGATCCACAAGCCGCGGAACACATCCGGGAGCGCTGGCGCGCGAACCTGCGGAAGGCTGCTCGCGAGATGAATCCTGAGGAACGCAAGAGACTGATGACCATCGCTGTCGCGGGAGCAGGCATCAGCGGCATTGAGACGTCGGCCGAGCTCGCTCTCGCCATGAGGAAGGAGGCCGCGCCGTTAGGGCTGAACCTATCCGATGTCACCGTCTATATGCTGAACGCAAAGGAACGACTGCTCCCGGAAGTATCGGGGAAGCTCAGAAGAAAGTTGGATCAGCAACTCACTGAATGTGGGGTAACTGTGCTTCACAATCGGAAGGCACTTCGGGAGGAAGCAGGATCGTTGGCACTCCATGACGGCGTCTGTATGTCGGTTGGCCTATGTATTTGGACTTTAGGCTTGATCCCTAATCCGGGACTTAAGGGGATGGGGCTGCCCCTTACTCCTGAGGGGAAGGTGAAGGTAGATGAATGCTATCGTGTCAAAGGGATGCCGAACGTTTACTGCATTGGCGACTGTTCGGGCATTGTTGATCCAAGAGACGGCAGAGCAACCCAGATGACGTGCTTTGAAGCTGGGGAGCAGGGGCTTCGGCTGGGCAAAATCGTGACGGCAGATTTAGAGGGACGTCCGGCTCCAAGTCATCATTCCGCCAAATCGAATTTGGATGTGTTCACCATCGCTTTGGGCCAGAAAGGAGTGTTCTGGATTCGCAAGCGGGGACTCGATATGGTCTTGACAGGAAAACTTCCGGGGAGAATCAAAAAGCTGGTCGAAGATACTGCCAGTATGCTTAGATAGAAATGATCGGAGGGACGGCGATTGGATGAACTGTACGGTCAATATAAATCACTGCTGTTCATACTGGCTTATCAGTTGACAGGTTCTGCGGCAGATGCGGAAGATGCGGTACAGGACGTGTTTATTAAGGCTTACGATTTACATGTAGAGTGTTTGGAGGAGCCTAAGGCGTATTTGTGCAAAATGGTAACCAATCGCTGCCTTGATCTGCAGAAATCAGCGCGGAGAAGGAAGGAGATGTACGTTGGTCCATGGCTCCCCGAACCTTTTCGTACGCCGGAGGTGGATACGCTCGAGTCGACAGTTGTCCGCCGGGATATGCTATCCTATGCCATGCTCGTTATGCTTGAGAGACTGACGCCGACAGAGCGGGTGGTTTTCGTCCTGCGTGAGGCGCTGGGTTTTGAATATCCCGAAATTGCCGAACTGCTCAGTAAGCAAGAGGCGAATTGCCGAAAGCTCATGAGCCGGGCAAAAAGCAAGATGGGAATATCCGAAGGGGAGCCGGTTACGGCCAAAGCGACCGAAATGGAGTGGGTTAGCCGGTTCCTCACATCCTTCGAGCAAGGTAACATCGATGAAATCCTGTCCCTTCTGACCGAAGATGTCATGCTCGTCTCGGATGGGGGCGGAAAAGTGCTTGCCTTTACACGTCCGATCCAAGCGCGCGATCAAGTGGCCCGAATCCTTGCCGGTGCGTTCGAGGGCATAAAACCCTACTATCAGGGAAGTCTTCGCTCCGAGTTTGCCCTTTTGAACGGGGAGACCAGCATCGTGCTCCGTTCAAAGGACGAAACTGTGGCAGCTATATTTTTACAACGCCGTTTCGGAAAGCTTGCCGGAATCTACATCGTACGAAACCCGGATAAGCTTACTCGGGTTTAGGCAGTTAATTGCAGACTTTAAGCGGGGGGCCTGCGGCTCCCCTTTTTACGATATCTAAGCATGTTTCGGAGGGGAAAAGCTCTTGGACCGCTATACAAACAGCTTTATTGCAGCACGGGCCGTAAAACCTGAAGAATAATGGATGTTTCGTGATGTTGTTATAGGGCCAATCGTTGAATTTTGTTTACTATTACAAGCACCGGATTCCCGCAGGGATCCGGTGCTTGTAGTAGTAAATGAATGGCTCCATGCACGGTTACTTCCTTGGCTTATTCCGAGTTTTTAACCGGACGAGTCCCTTGTCGTTTTTTTTGCGTGCCCAGTAAAAACAATCCAAGCAGGATGGCGAGTGCAAGAAAGGCTGCGAACAGCCGAAAACCAACATTAGATGCATGAATAAGGGCATCCCTTGATCGATTTAAGTCAAGATTTTGGGCGCCCGCCAACAAATGAGAAGCTACATCAGGCTTCGCGACCCATTGAATGATGACCAAAACTAGCGCTTGGCTGATCGCGCGGCACATATTGTAGATGGTCCAGAACACTCCCGATGCGGGCCCTGCTTGATTTTGTGGAGCAGCCCACAGAGCTGCTGGAAATTCTCGACAAGCAGCAGCAAGTGGCACTGGCTGCGGCATGGGTGATGGGTTACCTGCGCAGCGGCGGTAAGCCGGAGCCATTATTCAACGTCTTGGGTCATGCCCTGCTGCGTGAGGATGCGGAATTCCACTCATTCCAGATGTACGAGGCGGCCGTGGCGGAATATGACCGCTGGGCATCCGAGTCTGGAGCGTTTGCTGAGAAGGCCTGCGAAACGCTGATTTTTGCGGTTACCCGTTATTTGGCCGCACATGCTCCGACTTCCCGTGAGACGCCTCATACGGCGAAAATTGCATGGCGGCTACATCGCGGTGAGAAATTGTTCGAGGAAGAATAGGCGGATATGAAGCCAAACAGATATGGCAGGTTGAAAATCACCGGCATGCGTGCCGGTGATTTTTTGTTAAATGTTCTAGCTGCAAACGTGGTGAAGAGGAGGAATCGTAACGAGCATAGAACGAAGATGACACTACTCTTTTTTAAAGCGTTCCATCTTCATCAAGACCATTAAAGCGCTTAAGCAGCTGAATAAAAGCTTCCAGGCTCGAGTCGTCCCAGCCCTGAATGCGGTGATAAAATTCAGCTCCTTTTTCTTTGGTGGCCTGAACGGCTTTGTCGCGTCCCAAGTCGGTTAAAGTCAGCACGACCCCGCGGCGGTCCTGGGGATCGGGTTCGCTATGAACATAACCCGCCTTTTTGAGCTGCGCGACGAGTCTGCTTATGGAGCTGCGGTCCATAGCCAAGGATTCAGCCAATGAGGTAGCGCTGGCCGGACCGTAGGCAAGAAGCGATCGAACCAGAAAGAAAGCCGCGGGCTGCAAATTCGGATCAAAAATAGCCGCCGTTTTTACGTGAAGTGCATGAGATGAGCTTAACAGAGCATTCAACTGCTGGCCAAGATGGATTTCCAGCTGTTCTCTCCCGGAAATGTGATTGTTGTTGTCCATGATAAACCCCCATCAAATCTAATATAGTTGACATATATCAAATAATTAAATATAGTTGATATATATCAATTATATGAAAGAGTTGCGCACACATCAAGTTTAATGCATCCACATAAGGAATCAGGGAGGTTTATCATGTCACATCCAATTATTGCTATAACGGGGGCAACGAGAGGCTTAGGACAATTGGCAGCCATTACCCTGGCCAAGCAGGGCGCCCATCTCATACTAACGGCAAGAAGCGAAAAGGGGGCGGAGACTACGAGAGAAATACTAAGCCAGCATGCTCCTCAGGCCAAAGTGGACTTTTTCTTCGGTGATCTTTCACGAATGGACCATGTCAAGCGGATAGGGAATGAAATTCGCTCAGCTTTTCCTAAAATTGATGGATTGGTAAACAATGCGGGCTTGCATGGTTTTGAACAACGAATTACCAAGGAGGGGTACCCGGAGATGGTTGCGGTCAACTACTTAGCGCCTTGGTTGCTGACGCATCTGTTGCTTCCTTCACTAAAGAATGCTGGGCAAGCAAGAATTGTTAATGTAGCTTCCGAGGCTTCCCGTCATCACGGGGAACTTAAACTGCCTCAGGACCTTACGGATACAGCGGAGTTTTCGCGATGGGGTTCCTCCAAAATATACGGAAAGACAAAGCTTTTTAATATCATGTTCACGGGTGAAATGTCGCGGCGGTTGGACGGAACAAGCATCACGGTGAATGCGCTTAATCCTGGTTTCAATGTAACAGGTCTTGGCCGTGAGCTAGCATTTTCGTCGGTTCTTGAGAAAGTATTGCGATTTTTAAAAATCGGCGATCCGCGTAGAGGTGCGGGAATTATCGTTCAATTGATCACGGATTCAAGGTATCGGTGCGTTACAGGCGGATATTTTAATGTCGATTCAGGGAAAGCGATCATTCCGGTACACCCCGGTGGAGATGCCAACATGCAAAGTCTGTTATGGAATGCGACTGAGTCATTGTTAAAGCCTTATTTATAAATATCATATCTTATTGATAACCGAAGCAATTCAAGAAAAACAAAAATCGGCCCGTTCACAAACATGCGAACCGTGGCCGATTTTTTGATGAAATCCGAAAAAGGGAATCTAATTCTATTGTTCAGTCAGTATAATCGGTCCATCCGCAGTAATCGCGATCGTATGCTCGTACTGTGCAGAAAGCGATCCATCTGCGGTTCTGGCGGTCCATCCGTCGGCATCAACCGTCATGAATGCTTTTCCGGCATTGATCATCGGCTCAATCGTCATAACCATACCTTCCTTCAAGCGGAACCCTTTGCCCGGCTTTCCGACGTGAGGATAATTAGGTTCCTCGTGCATCTCTCTTCCTACGCCATGACCAAGCAGATCGCGTACCACCGAATATCCGTTTCGCTCCGCGTGGGTTTGAACCGCGTGCATCACATCGCCGATCCGGTTTCCGACGACAGCCTTTTCGATACCAAGATATAAACATTCCTTCGTTACCTGCATCAGCTGGCGGGCTTCTTCCGACACATTGCCGACCGCATAACTCCAAGCGGAATCGCCGATCCAGCCATCCGCTTCCGCAACAATATCGATGGTGACGATGTCACCTTCCTGGAGCGGCTTCCGGTTCGGAAAACCATGCGCAATGACGTCGTTGACAGACGCACATGTCGCATATGGATAGCCGTTGTATCCAATCGTATAAGCCTTGGCGTTATTCTCCTTCAGGAACCGTACAGCGAACGACTCAATATCGAGTGTTGTGATACCCGGCCGGATCATTCTTGCGATGGCTTGATGAAAAGCAGCGACGATTCGGCCGGCTCTCCTCATTTCTTCAATTTCCGCTTTCGATTTCAGGGTGATCATTCCACTTATCTCTCCTTTGCCTGTATGCCTGAAAAGATCATGTCAACGATGCCTTCCACATCCACTTCATCTCGCATATTGTGGTGGATGTTCAGCGCCGTGCAGCCAACAAGCGAGCCATAGATCAGATTAGCCGTTTTCTCCGGTGACTTAGAACCGGTTCCTTCACGAATCAATTCCACAAACGGCATATAGATCCGTTCCTGAAAATGGTCAGACAGCTTGATGAACCGGTTTCCCGGGAAGTGATGAAAATTATCCGCAACCGTTTTTAGCAAAATAAATACGGTAGGATCCTGGACGCATTTTTGCAGGAGCAGCCTGGAGAATGACTCAGCCTTATGCAAACTGCTGCCGTCTCCCTTTAGAGCGGGTTGTACTGCCGACTCCGTTCGATGCAGGGCATCCCACAGTAAATCTTCCAAAAGCATGTGCTTGTTTTTGTAGTAATGATACACGGTACCGTAGCCGAGTTCTGCCTTGAGCGCAACATCGCGTATTTCCAATTGGATGCCTTTCTCCAAATATACTTCCGCAGCGGCCTGCATAATTTGGTTCATCCGCAACTCCCGGATCGCCTCATTCTGTTCTTTGGTGCGTGGTGACATGGCTCCTCCTTTTTTAGACCTGCAGTAATGTCAAAGTAAAATCAATATACATCATGTGACGGATTTCCGCAATCAGAAACAAATACAGAAATGAACATGTTTTTTTGGAAAACACAACAGGAGAGTGTACATATGGCAATGATGAGAAATTGACCCCTGATTAGAGGCTATCCTTTGCTGCTGCTTGAGGAGCACGACCGGGCTCTGGTGCTATCCTGACAAGAGATCATTATAGATATTCGCACAGCTCATGATGAATTGTAAGGCTACAATAACAAACACGCTGAAGAGCCGCATTGCTGCGGCTTTTTTGTTTTTATAACATATATCGCTAGCCGGAAAGACAAAAGGGTTGTCAGGTTTTCATAGAACGGAGATGGAACAGAATTGCCCTAGCTGATGATGGAAATGACCTATTTTTTATAAATCACGCACCATTTAGACTTATCCAAAGACATCTGAGCTCGGATATGCCTGCGCAGGGCGCATCGTTTCATTCGTCGCATGCTTCCGGAATTTATCAACCCAGAGAATATAAGCCGGAAAGACATCTGGAGAAGAAGTACTTAAAGGGTTTGATGGCATTCCAAAAGATGACGAAAAAGGTGTTCAGCAGATGCAGAGAAAAGGAAGATTCTTTGTTAAGTTTCTGATGTCCTACATGGTCGTGCTTATCATTCCTATGCTGGTTGGAATCTACGCGTATCATCAGACTTTAGATGTATCACGGGATGATGCGACACAAATGAATCTTGCCGTTCTGCGGCAGAGCGAAGACAACATGAACCGCTTGCTGCAAGAAATGCGGGATGTGGTGACGCAATTATCGCTGGATTCAGATCTCCTGCGGCTCATGCTTACTGCGGATGGGGCATGGTCACCTCAAACCCTGTACCAGTTTTCGCTTCAGCGGAAAGAGCTCGACAAGCTGGTGACGAATCGGCTGATATCCAGGCTCTATGTCCATCTGGAACGCAGCAAGACCATCTTGTCGCCTGATCTGATTGCACGTGAGAACGAGCTCCCTGTGCAAATTGGCGATCATGCATTTGACGTTTGGTTACATGAAATGAAGCAGAAGGATCAATTAAATCGTTTTGTCTATTTACCGAAGGTCCATGACGGGACAGCTACAGCCAATTACTTGGCATATGTCGGCTCACTCCCCGTCGGAAGCGGGAGAGGAGCTGAAGCGACGGCGATCCTATTGATTGACGAGCAATCCATTCTAAATATGCTGGGACCTCTCCTCGTTCACAGCCATTCATTTGCATATATCGCAGATGGTAACAACAGCATTGTTGCTTCAGCTTCTGCAGACGGAAAACCCGTTACACCGATCAGCCTTTCTGTTCAAGGGAGCGGCAATTACTTCTTCGAAGACCGTGATGGCCGGCCAATGCTGATTACTTATACACGGTCCACGGAAAGCGGCTGGACTTTTATCTCCGGTTTGCCAACCAGCGTCGTCTTCTCCAAGGCAGAGTTCATTAAACGAATCAATTGGGCGATTGCATTGACGGCTGTCATGATGACGGCGTTCATTGCCTTACTGTTCGCGTATCGCAACAGCAAGCCGCTGCTCGAATTGGTGGAGATTTTGAGGGAATCAACAGGGAGCACCGACCTTCGGCATAGCGAGATGGATGTGCTGAAAGATGGTGTGCAGCAAATGATTCATAAAAACCGCAGCATGCATGTCCGAATGAATCGGCAGCTGCCTATTTTACAGGCCACCTATCTGGAACGGCTGTTGAAGGACGGGTTCCATCATCAAGCCGAGCGCATGCAGCATCAGAAAGAAGCTCAAATGGAAATATTCGAGGATCATGTCATCGCGGCGGTTATTCAAATTTACGGGTTGAATTTTGTTTCAAGAGATGCTCTTGAGGGGCAGCTGGACCAGACGGTGGAATTCATTACTGCATTAAATCAATTGTTACAACGAGGATGCTACATCCATCAAGTCAAAAGGGACCAATATGTCTATATATACTCCTGGGCAGGCGAAGTTGAAGAATCATCGATGATGTCCGCATTGATCGGGAAGCTGAGCCGGATGCAGCAAGAGCTCCTACAGCGGAAAAATATTGTAACCGGCATCGGAATTGGGCAGTGCTATCCAAGCTCTTCAGAATTATGGCGATCTTTCCATGAGGCTATACATGCCCTGGAAATGATTGAGCCCGATGCTCCGTCCCCGTTGCTTGCGTTCCACATGATTCTTCATCAGGATGATCAGTACTACTATCCGCTCGAAATGGAATTAAAGCTTATGAATACGGTACGAACAGGGGATCAGCAGGGACTGGAACAGGTGTTTGAACATATAGAGACACAGAATTTTCAGCTCAGGAAGCTGAATGCGAAAGCCAAGTTAAAGCTGCTGCTTGAACTGGAAGGAACATTGTATAAGCTGGCCGATCAAACGCGATACACGCTTAGTGATTCGATGTTCAGCGCCGATCCGTTGAAGGCTGTGCATGGGCATGACAGGGATCAGATGTATCCGCTTTTGAAATCCATATTTGCATCCATGTGCAGCGCTGCGCGTCAGAAGCAAGATCATCAGCATGAAAGCATGCTGAGTGAAATCGTAAGCTTTATTCATGAGCAGTTCACGGACAGCAATCTGAATCTCCGCCGTCTGGCGAGTGATTATAAACAGACCGAAAGCGCACTATCCAGTTCGTTCAAAGATCATATGGGCGTCACGTTCTCGGAGTATGTTGAGAACCTTCGGCTGGATAAGGCCTGTATGCTGCTTACGGCTTCCGACTTGGCAATCCAGGATGTCGCATTGCAATCGGGATATAACAGCGACAAATCATTTCGGCGAGCCTTTAAACGGGTATATGGCATACTGCCTACGGATTATCGCAAGGCGTCTCAAGCTTCTTCCGGCGGGGCGTAGAAAAAAATGCGTGTTTTAGAATTGAGGTGTGTCAGTATACGCTCAGCATGGAGCCATGCTCCTGAAGGATGGTGTGCCCGTAAAGAAATGTCCCTTTACGAACGCCAAATATGTACACTATGGTGTTGTTGAGAACGCTGTCATGCCGACTCAAGTCCAGTAACCGAATGTAAAGGGGGGAATGCCGTGTTAGAGAATGCAGCGGTGAAACCTAATCGGGCGCCTGTTCAAGTAGGCAAATGGAGGCGGATGTGGGCGAAGGTCCGTAAACAAAAAATGTTGCTGATCCTTCTGATTCCCGCGATTTTGTATTACTTCATCTTCAATTACATTCCGATGTACGGTGTATTGATTGCATTTAAAAATTTTAAAATGGATGCCGGGGACAGCTTTTTATCCACGATACTCCATTCGCCGTGGGCCGGCAGATTTGGACTTGATCATTTTAAAGAATTTATGGAAGGCCCGTATTTTTTGAAACTGCTCAGAAACACCTTCCTGTTAGGCTTCTATTCACTCCTCTTTGGCTTTCCCATACCAATCATTTTCGCCCTGCTGCTCAATGAACTAAGAAACAAATATTATAAAAGCTTTGTTCAAACCATTAGCTATATGCCTTATTTCCTGTCTGTGGTTGCGGTCGTAGGGATGATGAAAATGGTGCTGTCGCCCAGCACAGGCTTCGTAAATGTCCTGCTGACCAAGCTAGGGCTGCAGCCGATATATTTTATGGCGCTGCCGGAATGGTTCCGTTTTCTCTTCGTCAGTTCAAGCATTTGGGCCGGGCTGGGCATGGGGGCTGTGATCTATCTTGCCGCTTTGTCCAAAGTGGATGGCGAGCAGTATGAGTCGGCTGTTATGGATGGCGCTTCACGTTTGCGGCAGATGTGGCATATTACGCTTCCGGCTATAAAACCGGTGATCGTGATTACGCTGATTTTGAATATGTCAGGCATTCTGAGTGTTGGCTCGGAGAAGATCATTCTGATGTATAACCCGCTTACGTATGATACCGCCGACGTGTTCTCTACGTTCGTCTATCGCAGAGGCTTGGTCGAGTTGGATTTCAGCTTCGGCGCTGCCGTCGATCTATTCAATGCGGTAGTGAATGTTATCTTCCTTGTGACAGCGAACTACATCGCCCGAAAGGTGGCTGACGAGAGTTTATGGTAAAGGATACGACGCTCAGCTCCCGAATCATCAGTGTCGTTGTGCACACGGTTATGCTCGTCATGATCTTGGTTACGCTTTTTCCCCTGCTTCATATTGTTGCAACATCGCTTAGCGATCCAAAGGATATTGCCAAAGGGATGGTGAGCTTATGGCCTTCGCATGTAAGTGTAAGCGCTTATAAGACAATCCTTTTTGAAAATGCACATATTCCTCGCTCGTTTCTTAACTCCATCATCATCACGTGCGTAGGGTCCGTCTTAAGCGTTGTAGTCACGACCATTACGGCATATGCCCTATCGAAAAATGATTTGATCTTTCGCCCGTTCCTTCTAACGTATTGTATCATTCCAATGTTTTTCACCGGGGGGCTAATCCCGCAATTCCTGCTTGTCAAATCGCTGGGAATGATGAATACGATCTGGTCGTTAACGATTCCCGGATTGATCAGTACGTGGTGGCTGATGGTGATGATTTCATTCTTCAAAAATTTCCCTGTTGAAATTGAAGAAGCTGCCAAGCTGGATGGCTGCGGCGATGTTCAAACTCTGCTGCGTATCGTCCTGCCATTGTCGATGGCCGGTGTGGCCACCATCTCTTTGTTCTATGCGGTTTCGTTATGGAATTCGTATTTCTCCGCCATGCTCTACATGAACAATTATAACGATTATCCACTTCAGCTGATTCTTCGGGAAATTGTGCTGCAGAGTACTTTAGCCAGTCAGATGGCAGAGGAGGGGAATGCGGTGCTTGCCGAGGATTTGAGCTCAAGTCTTACACCGGAGAGCGTTCAGTACGCTACGCTGTTTATCTCCATTATGCCAATGTTAATCGTTTACCCGTTTATTCAAAAATATTTTGTGAGGGGCATTATGTTAGGTTCGCTCAAGGGTTAGTAAATGACGATCAGGAGGGAGAACTATGGGGAGTTTGAAATGGTCGATCGGACTGCTGAATGTGATTCTGGTGGGTACGTTGGTGATGTCGGGATGTTCGCAGCAGAAGAGCGCGGACAGTGATGGGAAGGATTCATCGCAGAGCACGATAACGGTCGCGAGTATGTCGAAATACGCTCCGAATAAAGTACCGAACCTTTATGTGGAGGAAGTTGAGAAACGGTTCCATATGGATTGGGATTACCAGGCGATCCCGCTCTCCGCTGGCGTGGAGAAGTACAATGTGATGTTCGCTTCGGGCGATTATCCGGACTTTATTCCGAACATGAACAATCCAACCAGTGTGACGAAATGGGCGAATTCCGGGTTTCTGCTTCCCATCAGTGATTATATGGATCAACTGCCGAACTATCGCAAGCTGTTCACCGATGACGAATGGAATATGATGCTTGATTTCTCCACGGTCCATGGGAAGCTGTACTATCTGCCGAACAAGGTTGTCAGTGATCCAAAGACTTGGATCTACCGCAAGGATTCATTTGATAAAGCGGGAATAACGACGTTTCCTAAAACGCTGGATGGGCTGTATGAAGCTTTGAAGAAATTGAAAAAGCAATACCCGGAATCCGTAGGGATTGGCGTTCGCGGCGGAACGGGGAACGGTGGCATTGTGAATCTGATGGACGGCTTCCGGCAGGCATTTCGAAACCCGGCAAGTCCCGAGAATGGATTCTGGCAGGATCCCGATATGAATAACGAGGTCGTGTATAGCCTTGCAACAGATAAGCAGCGAAATATGCTGAGTTTTCTGGCGAAATTGTACAAGGAAGGGCTTATTGAGCCGGAATTCGCTACCTTGACAGAAGACCAATGGAAAGCGAAGCGGCTGACAGGCAAAGTGCTGATTGATTTCCAATGGTCCAGCCACACGGTAGACCCTAACTACGCCCTTAATGATATTCCGGGAGGACAATGGGAGTATAGCCGCTTTTTGCCTTCCGCTTCCCCGGATCAGCCTGCATTAGAGTTCAAGCCGATGAGCTTTGCTTCTTTCGGACCTGTGTTCAGCAGCAAGCTGGCGGATGAGCCGGAGAAACGGAACAGTCTGTTTCAATATGTGGAGTGGAGTGCGACGGAAGAGGGGCAGTTGTTCCATACGATGGGGCTGGAAGGTGTAACCTATGAGAAAACAGCGGACGGAAACATTCAGTACAAGGATGGATTGAATCGCAAGAAGGTGGCGGAGCAATATGGATTCGACTATATCCTGAAACAGAGTGATGCCGCACTCGCAGGTGATCCTCTATTCCTGAAGAAGCAGGAGGCGATGAAGAACATGAGTGATGTTTATAATGTGACGCCTCGAAGTGTTCATTTGACAGCAGAAGAAGAGCAAACGATGAATACACTCGTCACTGCCTTGAAGGATGTTGCGTATCAGTTTGCGACCAAAGCCGTAATGGGAATTGTTGATGTAAGCAGCGACAAGGTGTGGACCGATTATTTGAGTGATTTGGAGAAAGTGGGATTGAGCCAAGCGCTGGACATCTATAAGAAATATTGGAAATAAGCATAAGGCAGGTGAACTATGGCATGCGGTTAAAGGATAAGGTTGCGCTCATTACCGGGTCCGGGGCAGGGATCGGCAAAGCCATTGCACAACGTTTTGCAGCGGAAGGGGCGGCCGTCATTATCAACGATGTTTCGGAAGAAGGTGCTAAGGTAGCGGCGGAAATTGTCGAGACAGGCGGTTCAGCAGATTTTATGCAGGCGGACCTGCGCAGTGAGGAGGAGGTTCGATGCATGCTGGAAACGGTTCGTGAACGGTTCGGCCAATTGGATACCTTGATCAATAACGCGGGGGTAAGAGGAACAAGTCACGTCGTAAACACCTCCGAGGAAGAGTGGGAGCGAATCATCAATACGAATCTTAAAGGTGCGTGGTATTGCTGTAAATATGCGATTCCGCTCATGATCGAAGGAAGTGGAGGGAGTATAGTCAACATGTCCTCGACGCATGTCATGCGGACACAGCAAAATCACTTTCCTTATCACGCAGCCAAAGGCGGCATGCATGCGATGACGCTCGGCATTTGCGTTGACTTTGGGGCGCAGGGCATTCGCGCGAACAATTTGTGTCCCGGCTTTATATGGACACCCATGTCTGAGAAGTTCATGAGTCAGTTTCCAGACCGGGTGCATAAAGAACAGGCGATGCTCGCAACGCACCCGGTCGGTCGTTTTGGAACCCCAGAGGATGTCGCTCAGGCTGCCTTATTTCTCGCTTCTGATGAATCGAGTTATATATCGGGAACTTCTTTGATTGTAGACGGCGGCCGATCCGCATATCAAAAGGCAGACTGATATTAAACTACAAAAAACATAAACACTTAAAAGCCGCATGCTTGCGGCTTTTTGTATATTCTAGCGGTAAATGCTCATGTCAAAACCAGGGACAAACATGTGTATTTTTTCCTTTGATGGAAAATTAAATGTAAGCCTATTTTTATGGTATGCCGAGAAAGGCCATTGACAAAACTAACTACTACGTGTTACTTTATAGCGGTAGTAAGTAATACTTGATACCAGTCACACAGAATAGCAAGGAGCGATTGTGTTGGAAAATTTAACGGAAATGCTCAAAGGCGTGCTTGAGGGCTGCGTCCTTGAAATTATAAGCCGGCAAGAAACCTACGGGTACGAAATTACGCGGCAGCTGAACGCCCTCGGCTTCACAGATGTTGTGGAAGGAACGGTATACACCATCCTGATCCGGCTTGAAAAAAACAAGTCGGTGGAAATCACCAAGAAACCCTCTGACATGGGACCGCCGCGAAAGTTTTTTGCGATCAACGACGCGGGGCGTGAAGAGCTGCGGAGGTTCTGGGAAAAATGGGAATTCGTATCATCCAAAATTAATGAGTTAAAGGAGAAAGAAAAATGAATTTTTGGGAAAAAATCACCGGCAGTGACATGACCAGGGAAATGAAAGCTTTTGAATCGCGAGCCAATAAGCTGCCCGCTGATTATCAAGCGGCATGGAACAAAATTAATGCCAATCTTTGGCTGCACTCCGATTTCACCGGCCGCAACCTCATGCCGATTCTTGACGGTGTGCTTGGCCTGCTTGAAGAAACGGCAGCGGATGGTCAGAGTGTCCAAGAGGTTTTGGGTGACGATATCCAGGGCTTCTGTTCAGCGCTGGCCGGCGAAGAAGGGGCAAAGTCTTTTCGGGACAAGTGGCGCGAGCAGCTCAACCATAATATCGCTAAAAAATTAGGCAAATAGGAGGAGGATAACATGAGTATACGAGATATCATCGAAGGCAAAAAAGAGTGGCGGGCTCACGTGGCGCGTGTCAAAGCGCTCCCGCGGGATTATCAGATTGTGTATAAAGAGATTCAAAAATATCTCTTTAAGGTTGGCCCTGTTGAGCTGACCGAAGGAACCGGCTTACTCTCGGGAATTGTCGATCTTTTTGAAGAGGGCGCTGCACGGGGGAAAGGCGTGCTCGAAGTGACGGGGAGAGACGTAGCGGCTTTCTGCGACGAGCTAATCAAAGATTCAAAAACTTACGCTGACATCTATCAAGAATCTGTTGCCCGAGAAGGTAGCAAGGCTATAAAAAAGGGAACGGATAAAACAAAGTAAAAGAGGGATATCCGGATGGAAAAATCAATTGAAGTGAAAGGCCTGCGAAAATTTTTTAAGGGCACAGAAGTTCTCAAGGGTGTTGATCTTGAAGTGGGGCGAGGTGAGATTTTCGCTCTGCTTGGCTCCAACGGCGCGGGCAAGACGACGATGGTCAGAATCCTCACCACGCTGCTTAAAACGGACGGAGGGACCGCCACCGTAAACGGTTGTGACGTCGCATCAAAGCCTAACCAGGTACGACGATCGATCAGCCTGACCGGGCAGTTTGCCGCCGTGGACGAGATTTTGACCGGGCGGGAAAATCTGATCATGATCGCCAAGCTGCGGCACCTCAAAAATCCGCGCGAAGTCGCGGATAACATGCTTAAACGCTTCGGCTTGACAGACGCGGCTGACCGTAAGGCATCTACTTATTCGGGAGGGATGCGCCGCAGACTCGACATCGCCTTGAGCCTTGTGGGCAACCCGCAGATCATTTTCCTCGATGAGCCGACTACCGGACTTGACCCCGAGGCTCGTATCGAGGTTTGGAAGACCGTCAAGGAACTGTCGGGCGGCGGTACGACGATTTTCCTGACCACGCAGTATTTGGAGGAAGCCGAGCAGCTCGCCGACCGTATAGCCATTCTGCATGAAGGCAGGATTATTGCGAGTGGCACGCTCTCTGAGCTGAAAAAGCTGTTCCCATCCGCAAAGGTGGAGTATGTTGAAAAACAGCCGACATTAGAAGAGATATTCCTCGCAATCGTCGGAAAGAAGGAGGCAATGTAAATGGAGTCAGTCAAGAATCACTTTTTCAGCGATATGGGCGTTATGCTAGGACGTTCCATGCGTCATGTATTCCGCAGCATGGACACTATCATTACGGTCTGCATCACGCCGATTGCGATGATGCTGCTGTTTGTCTATGTATTTGGCGGCGCAATCCACACCGGTACGGATAACTATGTGAACTACCTGCTGCCCGGCATCCTGCTGATTGCGGTTGCGAGCGGGATATCCTATACGGCTTACCGCCTGTTTATGGATAAGCAGCGGGGCATCATTGAGCGGTTCCACTCCATGCCGATTGCGCGTTCCGCGGTGCTCTGGGGGCATGTGCTGACCTCGCTGGTATCCAATGTCATTTCTCTTGTCGTCATTATTCTCGTAGCGCTCATGATGGGCTTTCGCTCCTCGGCAGGGATCCTGCCATGGCTCGCTGTAACCGGTATACTCGTGCTGTTTACGCTTGCTTTGACATGGGTCGCAGCGATTGCCGGATTATCCGGAAAATCGGTCGAAGGTGCCAGCGCATTTTCCTATCCGCTGATCTTCCTGCCATTTATCAGCTCGGCCTTTGTGCCGACCGATTCGATGCCGAAGGTAATTCGGGCTTTTGCCGAAAACCAGCCGGTAACCTCTATTGTAGAAACCATCCGTGCACTATTGTCAAATCAACCGGTAGGCAATGATATCTGGATTGCTCTGGCGTGGTGCGTCGGAATTATGCTCGTAGCTTATGCCTTTGCGATGAGGGCGTACAAAAAGCGGACGTAAAATCGTAAAACAGTACCCGTCATAATACCTCTACTTCGATTATCCGCTGCAGGTTTTCCACACTTCTCAAACATCTTCACCATCCTTTCTCGCGAATTCACCAAACCTTCCAGTGATTCGGAATATGGCAAACCATTTTATCTAATAGGGTTGATAAAAAAGTAAAAAGAGGGATACCAATGAATCTACCGGGTCCCACTCATCGAATACGGAAGAATACGCCGATATTTTGCTTTTCCGTTATCACGAAGCCATGTTTCAGCAGACAGAGTACAGCATCCTTTACGGGAGCCCCTACTCTTAAAGTACTGAGGCAAGGGGCTGCGCTTCCGATAATACGTACTTTGCCGATGTTGGCAAAATTTTTTTTGCTTCTGACGATAATGACCACATCCGGAAAACGGCTCATGATATCAGCTCCTAACTTGAAGAGGATATCATAAGGTATTCCTCTTTAAGCAGGAAGGTTTGGACACCGTGCGGCATTCGGATGAGCTTGCGAACACGGTCAGACGGTTATTGATTGACTTGAATATAGAGCTATTGTAAAATTTTGTTATGTTCATTGTAGTTAATGCACTTACTTACAGGTAAGGGGATGATTCATCAATGATTCATCAGCGTGAATGTCCGATCGAGACACTCATTCATGTTTTAAGTGGTAAATGGAAGCCGATGATTTTATGGCACTTGATTGAATCCACTAAGCGATTTAACGATCTGGAGAAGCTTATACCAGATGTTTCACAAAAAATGCTTGCACAACATCTCCGGGATTTGGAACGGGAAGGTATAGTCGATCGAACGGTCTACCCGACGGTCCCTCCAAAAGTAGAATATTCTCTTAGTGAATACGGCCAAACCTTGATTCCTGTTGCGGAAGTCATGTGTGTTTGGGGAGAGAACCATAATAAGCGAAAATATGAAGAGCCGGCGTCATAAAGCGGGTTTAATGAACTTGAACATGAATTCAATCAACTCAGAATAAAAGCTGCCACGGGATACCGGGCAGCTTTTTGTTTACCTGCAGCCGCACTCCTGAAATCAATGAATGAAGTCCCTTTCCGTCATACTTACTTTTAAGTAAGTCCCCTACTTTAAAGTGGGTTCTTAACATCAATTTGAAGCGATGCTAAGCTTGAGTTAACCAAATAATGGGGCCCATTCAAGAGGAGGAAAGAACAATGAAGATTATTGTTTTTGGAGCGACGGGAAATACAGGGAAAAGAGTGATGGTACAAGGGATAACAATGGGGCATGAAATGACCGCGTTTGTGCGAAATTCCGAGAAACTTTACGATCAACTGGGAGAGCAATCCGCACAGCAAGTGAAAGTAATCGTGGATGATATGATGGACCCGGTGAGCGTCCGTGAGGCACTCGCGAATCAAGACGCCGCTATTATTGCAGCCGGCCATGCGGGGCAGGGAGAAGAGTTTGTACGTATCGTCGATAACATTATAAGCCAATGCGAAGTCCAGCCTAGTTTCTCTGGGCGGGTCTGGGTTATGGGAGGAGCCGGCCTGCTGAATATTCCTTATACTGATCACATCGGCAACAATTTGCCCGGCTTCCCGCCTGAGTATAAAAATCACAACCGGAATTTCGAAAGGCTGCAGCGGACGGAGCTCGACTGGTCCATGATGTGTCCGGGAACCATGATCGATTCGATAGAGCTTCCAGATTCAGCTCATCTGCATGTAACAACGGAAATCTTACCCGTTCCGATGCCGGAGACGATCAAGGAATCTTCTGAGGCAGAGATAGCCGGTCACTTGTTCAGCAGATTTCATGAGCTGAATGTGGCATATGACGATGTCGTCATGTGTATGCTGGACCATCTTGGGCTCGGAGGATCGTTTACAAGAAAAAGGGTCGGTTTAGCCTATCAAAGCCATATTGCGGTGAGCTGAGGAGAAGAGGACGATGGGTTTATTTGGATTACTGCTCGTTTTGCATATATTGTCTTCGATCGCTTTTATTGGCCCCGCTTTCGTGACGCCCATTATTCGGAGATCCGCTAGAACTGTCGGTCAGATGCACTTTGTTTTAGGTATAACGGCCAAACTGGCCATCATGCCTAAAATTGGCGGAACCGTACTTATTCTAACCGGGGTTGGGCTTATGATCATAACAAAAATGGGACTATCCCAAATGTGGCTGAATGTATCCATTCTCTTAGCGCTTATCCTGGTTGCACTGATCGACGGATGGATCGAGCCGCGTATGAAAAAGGTCAGAAAAACCATATCTGAACGTCAAGATCAGGGAGATCAAATACCCGCCGAATTCGGACTCCTGTTAAAAAAGATCGTACCAGCCGAGACGGCAGTACTGCTCCTGATGATTGCCGTATTGGTGCTAATGGTCGTTAAGCCATTTTAAAAATGCCAATCGGAGAGCGCTAACCACATTTTGACCGCCAGCGCATCGTAAACATCAATAAAAGGGCTTTCACATGTTGATAAGGCTGTGCTTGTTTTATGGCCGCGAAGCTGCGGCTTTTTTGGTTATAGCGAAATAGGTTTTTGTCCAAAGAAGGAGGGGAGGTTTGAACAAATTTCTACTCCATATCGTTGCGAGTGTAATTTGTATCTTGATACCTGCTATTGGTCTTTTATATGGTTTGTGGGATCGTCATCAACCCAAAACAGGACCTGTAGGAAACGGAATACCAAATCAGCCTACAATACCTCAAATGATACCTATTGTATCCTGTTTTATTTTTGGAGTGGTTAATTTACCTTTTGCCATCATTCGATACAGACAGAACAAAAGGGCTAATGAATACAGAAAGACTTAGAGCATGTCTCATAACAACGAAATACTTGTCCGAATCTCGGGAGGTTGAATTTTGATCTTGTTGCGCTGACCAATTTAGTAATCTTCCACTGATCGCGTTCTTACGGTGCATCGAGTGCTCCACGATGGCTTTTCCTTCACAAATAGAAGCAACAGCATGAGTGCTGCGGCTATGAGGAATCTCCAAGCGGTGACCGTCAAAGGGGGCATTGCTTGAATGGCCAGCTCACCTGCATTAAAACTGGCTCCCCAAGGGGCTTTCAGATAACGGAATCGTAAAAGTGGGTAACTGTAAGCCGCAATATTGCGGCTTTTTGTGTTATAACAATATCTGTTCTTAGTTAGCATCCGCGATGAGGGAATGTAGAGTAGGAGATAGAAGATCAAGGTTTGTATCGGCCTTTTCGTCTATATTCATTAATATGGTCGATTCAGTTTTATTTTCGCCAGTGCCCGATCTTAATAACGGCAAACCTTTTCTGATTTTGTACGATTTCGGGATAAACAACCATCCTTTATGCTGAATATGGCAAAAGCACATCTAAAATTGAGGAGGAGCTACGATTTATGCAGATGAGCAGGAAAATAATCAACAAGCTTGCACCCGTTTTATGTTTGGGACTAGCCGCCATAGCGATAGCCGGCTGCAGCAGTGAGGAGATGCCAAAGGGGAGTACGAAATCGGCTGAGTCAACTCAACCTTTGAGCCACTTATCGTATTGGAAAGAGATGCATCCGGACGCAGCGGCCATTATGAAAAGCTATGGAGAAATTACCGCTATTAAAGAAATCGAAAATAACACCGGTGTCAAAATTGATTATCAACACCCGGCCCAAGGCCAAGGTGGGGAACAATTCAACTTGATGATGGCCTCGAAATCCCTGCCAGATGTCGTTGAGTATTCGTGGAATAATTACCCGGGAGGCGCTCAAAAAGCGATTCAGGATGGTAAAATCATTCCATTAAACGACTATTTGGATCACGCGCCTAACTTCAAGAAGCTGCTGGACGATAACCCGGAATGGAGAAGGCAAGCCTCTACTGACAAAGGTGATATTATTGGCTTCCCGTTCATCCGCCCCGTTAGAAAACTGCAAACCCACGACGGCCCGGTTATACGAAAAGATTGGCTGGACAAGTTGGGTTTGCCTATTCCTAAAACGATCGATGAATGGTACACCGTTTTGAAAGCGTTTAAGGAACAAGATCCCAACGGCAACGGAAAGGCGGATGAGATTCCGATCATGATCGGAGCAGGCGAGCTTGCTTTTACTGGCGTTTTTGGCATCCCGAACGGCTTCTACCACGAAGGAAATACGGTCAAATATGGTCCCGTTCAACCCGAATATAAGCAATACCTGGAGGCCATGAACCGTTGGTACAATGAGGGCTTGCTGGACAAAGACTTTGCAGCCAATGACAGCAAAATGTACGATGCCAAAATGACCGGCAATCAGGTCGGTGCAGCTGTTATGGCTGTAGGCGGAGGCTTGGGCAGGTTTATGGATTTAATGGAGTCCAAGGAACCGAAATTCAGGCTTGTTGCCACACCCTATCCGACATTGAAGTCCGGCGATAAACCGATATTCGGCCAAATGGACAATCAGATTGTAGGCATATTCACCGCGATCACCGGAAGCAACAAGCACGTCGCTGAAACGGTAAAATTCTTCGATTACTTCTATAGTGAAGAAGGACGAATGATCTTGAACTTCGGTAAAGAAGGCGTATCCTATACGATGGATAACGGTTTTCCCAAGTACACGGACTCCGTGATGCACAATCCGGATGGATTGCCGCTTGCCCAATCCCTTAAACAGCATGTCTTGTCCGCTGATTCCGGTCCGTTCTTGCAGGATGAACGCTATATTGAGCAATATGCGGCCAGACCGGAGCAGCAAGAGGCTTTAACCGTCTGGGCAGAACCTTCAAATGAAAAAAGAATGCCGCCGATCACTATCGCCAGGGAAGACAACAGCCGATATGCCTCGATCATGAACGATATTGACACCTACAAAAATGAAATGATCGTTAAATTTATTATGGGCGCAGAATCGTTAAATAAGTTCGATGAGTATGTCGCTACCATGAAAAGCATGGGGCTCGACGAAGCGATCCAAATGCAGCAATCCGGATTGGAACGCTACAACAACCGCTAATATGCCTACTAAACTGGAGACGGAAAGTTTGCGGCTTGCCGTTCTCCAGTGTTCAAAAAAGGAGTAAAACCATGCCTAATGTGCAGGGAAACATCGTGAAGACGGCAACGGGGAACCAGGCAGACAAGAAATGGAGCATGATAAAAAGGGATATTATTCGGAACCGCTACATTTATCTTATACTGCTGCCCGTCATAGCCTACTATATCGTCTTTCATTACGGACCGATGTATGGTCTGCAAATTGCCTTTAAAGATTACGGGCTTGCAGACGGCATTTGGGGAAGTCCGTGGGTTGGTTTCGACCATTTTAAAAGCTTTTTTGGAAACTTCTACTTTTGGAGACTGATCCGGAACACCTTGTTGATCAATATTTATGAATTGCTGTTTGCATTCCCCGCTTCGATTATCCTTGCGTTATTGCTTAATGAAATTCGTAAGGGCTTTTTTAAACGGATCGTACAGACGATAAGTTACCTCCCGCACTTTATTTCCATCGTCGTTGTGGTAGGGATGATGATCGATTTCTTTGCGCGCGACGGTCTGATTAATAACCTTCTCCTCATGATTGGACTTCAACCGATTGCTTTCATGCAGGAGCCGGCTTGGTTTCGGTTCATGTATATTTCCTCGGGCATCTGGCAGGGAATCGGATGGGGTTCTATCATCTATCTCGCATCCATTGCCAATATCGACCCGACACTTTATGATGCGGCCCGGATCGACGGAGCAGGGCGATGGAAACAGACCTTGCATATTACCTTAACCGGAATCATGCCAACTATTGTGATCATGCTCATCCTCAACATGGGATCCATGCTTTCTGTCGGGAGCGAGAAAATTATCCTCATGTACAATCCGATCACTTATGAGACGGCCGATGTCATCTCCACCTATGTATACAGGAAAGGTATTCTTGGAGCCGATTTCGGTTATACCGCTGCCGTTGGGCTGTTCAATTCGGTCATCAGTTTCATTCTGATCGTACTCGCCAATTCCATTAGCAAACGAGTGAGCGAACATAAATTGTGGTAAAAGGAGGAGCGGTATGCTTCACAAACGCAGCCTGGGGGAATGGATATTTTCCGGCGTCAATACATGCTTCATGATTCTGCTTTGCTTCGTCACGCTTTACCCGTTCCTTTACGTATTATTCGCTTCTTTGAGCGACCCAACAGAAATGGCCCGATTTCGCGGGATGCTGTTTTACCCTACAGGATTTAACTTGGAGGCATATAAAGCCGTAATGAATAATCCCATGATATTAACCGGTTACCGGAATACGATTTTCTATGTCGCTGGCGGTACTGCCATCAACTTATTCATGACCACGCTTGGAGCCTATGCCCTTTCTCGCCGCAACGTCTATTTCAACAATTCCATCATGTTCATGATCGTGATCACGATGGTGTTTAATGGGGGGCTCATTCCAACTTTTCTGCTGGTTAACAGTCTCGGCATGATGGATACGCCTTGGGCACTTCTCTTGCCTGGAGCTGTGAGTTCATTTAACTTAATTATTATGCGAACCGCGTTTCAAGCGGTACCTGTAAGTCTGGAGGAATCCGCACGGATCGACGGAGCGAATGACTGGACCATTATGAGCCGGATCATTGTTCCTCTCTCGATGCCCGTGATTGCCGTCATGATTTTGTGGTATGCGGTCGGACATTGGAATTCGTATTTTAGCGCATTGATTTATTTGCGTGACCGGGAGTTATTCCCCTTACAGCTCGTGCTCCGTGAAATTCTGATCTCGAACAGTACGGACAGCATGACGACCGACGCAGCAGCCTCAGATCGGTTGGACATCGGGATCACGATCAAATATGCGACAATTATCATTTCCACACTTCCGATATTATGCCTGTATCCGTTTCTGCAAAAGTATTTTGTGCACGGTGCCCTGATCGGTGCGTTAAAAGAATGATCGTCACACGAATCGGTCATCCAACGAAGGGAGTAAGCTTGCTCTTCCCGAATTATAGGGATTGAGCAAGCTTTTCTATACTAGGAGGATCGCAATGTTTTCAATCATCCGTAAAAAGAATGCCGGAAGCAAAAGAAGAAGCCTCTTCATCAGGATGCTCGTATCCAATTGTCTTCTGCTCCTGCTTCCCATTATCATCTGGTTTGTTTTCTATACCCATATTGAACATATCATGAAAGCAAATGCGGAACGCTCCAATGTCGGCATGCTGGAGCAAATGCGTCTCAATATAGACAGCAATCTGAAAGATATCGAACATTTATCCAATCAAATTATACTCAATCCTAAGCTGCGGTATTTATTGGATACGGAAAACAAGGACTTATCCGAACGATATCATCTGGTCCAGTTTTCAAGAGATTATTTGAAAATGTATTCGAACATGACCAACAATTTTGTTTACGATTTCTATATTTATTTGGACCGAAGTGATTCTGTGATCAAACCGAATCTTGTGGCCGATTCGCACAACTTTTACGATAAGTATTATAGCTTTGATCATCTTACCTATGAAGAATGGCGTAAGCAGATGATCAGCTACCACAGCCAAACTTACCTGCCGGCCTCCACCTTACAGCGAAACGGCAGTCTGAAGAATAACCCTATGAAAGTGATTACCTTTATGCAATCGCTGCCTGTCGAAGACACCTCCACGATTAAAGGGAGTCTTATCGTTCTGATCGATGAAACCAAAATTCACGAAATGACACGGCAAATCGAGTCCGCAAACGGGAGTTCCGTATATATCGTGGACCAGAATCATGAACTCATCAGCAGTACACCCGGCTCAAGCCCTTTAACAAACTCCATATTGAATGAGCTAAAGTCTAATACCGGTTTACTCAATACCCATCTGAACGGTCAAGATGTGATGGTATCATTTACCACCTCGGGACAAGCCGGATGGTACTATATTGATGTGATGCCATTGAATTTATATCTGAATAAATTAAAACAAATGGAGCATCTTGCGCTGTGGCTTCTCTTGTTATGCATCCTTGTGGGGAGCGCGGCTGCATATGGAATCGCGTATAGAAATTATTTTCCAATCAAAAGAATGGTAGAGGCGATATCGGCCGGGAAGTCCCATCCACGTAAACCGGCTGTGAATGAATTAGACTACGTCCTGGAAATGATGAGGATTTCCTGGGATGAAGAACGGCATATTAAAAACAAACTGACACAACAACTGCCCATACTTCGTTCAAATTATTTGCATCGTGTGCTTCAAGGCTATTTTGAGCCTCCAGAGCAAATGAAACAGTCGCTGGAATTTATGGGCCTCCAGTTTCCGTTTCCTCATTTTGTCGTTATTCTCGTACAAGTGGACGATTTGACCCGTTTTGCACCGGACCAAAGTGAAAAACAGTGGGCATTGGTCCGATTTATCATCTCTAATCTGGCTGAAGATTCAACCTATGAATGGCATACGATACATACGATCGACCTGGAGAAAAACCGGCTGGCTCTGCTCGTTAATCTAATGCCGGATCAGTTAGGTCATCCGACTTGCCGGGTTATGGACATCGTCTCCGAATTACACCGCATTTTGGAGAGCCGATTCAAGCTGGAGATCAGCATCGCCGTAAGCGGAGTTCATAAGGGCCAGCATCAGATTGGAGAAGCCTATCTGGAAGCTGCTGCCGCCTTGGAGTACAGGATGGTAAATGGACAACTGTCGATTTTTTATTATCATGATATTCGCCAGCAAAAGCTGCAATATTATTACCCCGTCGAAACCGAGCTTCAGTTAATCAATTGTGTTCGAAGTGGTGACAAAGAGCAGGTTGTCTTTCTGCTGAAACAGCTGTTCGATCGAAATTTTAGCGATGAATCTATAACGCCTGAGCTTGGGAGATGCCTGTTATTCAGCCTTGCCAGTACCCTGTTGCGTATCATGACTTCAGATACTCTGGCCTACCGGAGGCTTACAGAAGGAGACATACACCCTGTGCGTTTTCTTCTCTCCTGTAAAACAACCGGTGAAATGTTTGAAAAAGCGAAGGAACTGTATTTGTCGGCTGCCGAATCATTCAGATTGGAACGGAGTGACCACAGTGAACAGCTCCTTCAGCAAATACAGGCCTGCATTCAAGCGAATTACGCTGATCCCAATATGAGCTTAAATTTATTGTCTGAACATTTGCAAATCACACCACAATATATCTCACAATTTTTTAAAAAGGTAAGTGGGCAGAACTTGAACGACTACCTGACTGTCGTACGCATGGATCACGCAAAGAAACTGATGTCGGATCCTGGGTTGACCAACGCACAGGTTGCCAAGATGGTCGGTTACACAAGTGACAGCGTTTTCATTCGAGTTTTTAAGAAGATCGAGGGGATTACGCCTGGTAAATATAGAGAGAGCATTACGAAATGTGACAGACGAATACTCTAGTATGGGGATAATTGCATATTTTGTTATTGCGGCTTATGAACAGATTTGCAATAGATGAAGAATGTTCTTATCTGCTAATCGTATAATTCTATTATGTGATCATCTACTTCAGTATCAAATGGTGAACAGATACCGTCGAGTCGGTTAAGGAGGAGGATCCTATGGATATCACTGGAATACAATCGGATTGGAAAGTGGAAAACATCGAATTCGCCAGGTTAACGGGAGAACGAGCCAGAATCGCTGGGGCCAATGGCAGGATCGGCATTCATGGCAAAAGCTGCACCGTGGATATCGCCAGAATTACGATCGATGGACAAACCGGTTACGGCAGCTCGATACATATGACGCCGGAATGGGCTGAAGGCATCATAGGCCGCCAATTGCTTGATTTATTCGATGACCGGGGCAGACTGCGCGAAGCGTATCGCTTGCCTTTGGAATATCCATTGTTAGATTGGTTAGGACAGAGACAGGGTAAACCCGTATATGATTTGGTGTCGGGTGCCCACCTGGAAAGGGGAGTCCCATTCGTTGTCCCATGTTATGATACCTCTCTATACTTCGACGATTTGCACCTGTCCGACGAGAAGACCGCAGTTGCGTTGATGCAAGAAGAAGCGGTACAAGGTTTTGCGAAGGGCCAACGTCATTTTAAGATTAAGGTTGGCCGAGGCGGACGCCATATGCCGCTATGGGAAGGGACGAAACGGGATATCGCAATCGTACGTGGGATCTCAGAAGTGGCAGGTCCCACAGGCAAAATCATGATCGATGCAAATAATGCATATAATCTGAACTTGACCAAAGAGGTCTTGGCGGCTTTGACGGATGTGAACCTGTATTGGGTGGAAGAAGCGTTCCATGAGGATGAAGCCCTGTACGAGGACCTGAAGGAGTGGCTCCGGCAACGCGGGCAGGATGTGCTGATCGCAGATGGGGAAGGGCAAGCCTCGCCGCATCTTGTGGAGTGGGCGACTCGTGGACGTGTCGATGTGCTGCAGTACGATATCATCTCGCCCGGTTTCACACATTGGATGGAGTTAGGCGAGAAGCTGGATGCCCATGGTTTGCGGTCTGCGCCTCATTGTTACGGCAATGCTTATGGTATTTACGCGTCGGGACATTTGTCAGCCGCGGTGCAAAACTTCGAATTTGTGGAATATGACGACATTACCATCGAAGGAATGGATGTATCGGGCTATCGAATCGAAAACGGAGAGATTCATATTCCGGCCACCCCGGGTTTTGGAATCGTCTTCGACGATGAACTTGTAACCAACCTTATTCAACGATCCGGATGGTCCCTTAAAGCTTAAAATAAGCCGAGAAAATTTTAATGTTAGAGTTCATATGTGCTTTTGCGATGCAAGAGTGCTTTTCGTGTGGACGATTGTAAGACGACAAGAGCATAACAAGAGTATACATGCTTAATGGCCGCATAGTGCGGCTTTTTTTATTGAAACGATATGTATTCATTGGTTAAACATGTTTTTAGCAAGAACCAGGTATACTAAATACTCTTGATTTCTGGAGTGTTGCGTCTGCAGCTTATTTTTTAACCGAGAGGCATCAATTGTTAAACGTGCTTAGTAAACATCGTCAACTCAGAAATATACAAATATTGGACGGAAGATCCCCTCTTGACTTGGACTATACTCCAAGTTATAGAATGCAAGGGAACAAGCCGAAAGCCTCACTGCCTGATCAATCCGGCTTGTAGAAAGGAGCGAGTATGGAACCACTATTTTCGATCTCGGACATTGCGAAACAGACAGGATTCAGCCAAGATACCATCCGCTATTATGAAAGGATCGGGCTGCTGCCGGAGATACGGCGTAAGGATAACGGACGCCGGGAGTATACGAAGACCGATCTCGACTGTTTCACATTCGTCGCTTTTCTGAAACGGGCAAATATGCCGCTGAAGGAAATCGAACGGTATATCATGTTCTATCACGCCCAAAATTACAAAGGCTGTTATGACGTCCTACAAGATCACAAGATCATGATCGAGGAACAGATATCGGACATGCAGACCGCTTTGGAATTGATGAAATATAAAATAGAGAATTATAAGGAGCTGATGGGTCACGATCCATCGCAGTCCGGACCTGTAAAGAACTCGGTCGATTAAAGGAGGTCATTTACTTGGGGACAACTAACGGTTATATGATTACACCGCAGGTACCGATAGCATCGGGTTTTGGACATAATACGACAGCGACGGAAGCACTTGACGGACGCGATCTGACTGGAAAAACGGCCATTGTAACAGGGGGATACTCGGGTATCGGACTGGAGACCGTTCGCGTTCTGGCTGAAGCAGGAGCGGTGGTCGTCGTGCCAGCACGTTCGCTTGAGAAAGCCCGGAACGCGCTCGCAGGCATCCCTCGGGTGGAACTGGAGGAGCTGGATCTGATGAACCCGGTATCGGTTGATGCCTTTGCGCAGCGGTTTCTCGATTCTGGACGTCCACTCGACATCCTCGTCAACGGAGCAGGCATCATGGTTCCGCCGTTAATGCGGGACACCCGAGGATATGAGTCCCAGTTCGCTACCAATCATCTCGGGCACTTTCAGCTTACCGCACGACTCTGGCCGGCATTAAAAAAGGCGGGTGGGGCAAGGGTGATCGCGGTCTCCTCATCAGCTGTGAGCTTAGGCGGGGTTGATTTTGACGATCCGAACTTTGAGCGGAGGGAGTACGACAGGTGGATCGCCTACGCACAGTCCAAGTCCGCCAATGCGCTGTTTGCCGTTGAACTGGACAAGCGCGGGTATTCATCCGGCGTACGTGCTTTCTCTTTGCACCCAGGCATTATTGAAACCGATCTGTCGGTCAATTTGACGGATGACGAGATGCTTGCCATCTACGCCCGGGACAAGGAGGGACGCCGTATCGAGAACCACCATTTAAAAACGCCTGAGCAAGGCGCGGCGACGAGCATATGGTGCGCAACGAGCCCCCAGCTTGACGGAAAAGGTGGCGTTTACTGCGAGGATGCTGATATCGCTAAAGTCGTGCCTGACGATTCCCCCACGGGTCAGTCGGGTGTCATGACCTGGGCCATTGACCCTTTATTGGCGGAGCGGCTCTGGCAGCTCAGCGAGGACATGACTGGCGTGAAGTTCGAAACCTGATGCAATATCCGTACTCCCGTGAAAATTTTCACCAAGTCGTGTGTACTTTTACGAATATACAAATACCTAAACGGCTGAAACGCGCGAGAACAGTACGTTGTCCGCTTGAGCATTTAGGATGCTGAAAAAAGTTTCCTAATAAATCACACTAAATCCTTGGAGGCTATCCATATGACAACTCAAAATCATACCGTGCTACAAACACCGATTCATTCCGGCTTCGGGCCTCGGACGACTGCAATGGAAGTCTTGGGCGGACAGGACTTGACTGGCAAGACCGCCATCGTGACAGGAGGCTATTCCGGACTTGGCCTGGAAACCGTCAAGGTGCTTGCATCAGCAGGAGCAACAGTCATCGTGCCCGTCCGCACGCCGGAGAAAGCAGCGGTAACGTTAAGCGCAGTACCTGGCGTGGAGTTGGCGCAATTAGACCTCATGAATCCGACATCCATCGATGCGTTTGCCGAACGGTTCATCGCTTCTGGACGTCCGTTGCATATCCTTATCCATTCCGCAGGCATTATGGCGGCTCCGCTTAACCGTGATTCACGGGGATATGAGTCACAGTTGGCAACGAACCATCTGGGACACTTTCAGCTCGTGTTACGGTTATGGCCTGCGCTTAAAGCAGCGGAAGGCGCGAGGATTGTCTCTGTATCGTCACGTGCTCATCAACTCGCTGGCATTGATTTTGAAGATCCCAACTTCAAGACGCGCCCCTATGATAAATGGCTTGCCTATGCACAATCCAAGACGGCCAACGCGTTGTTTGCTGTAGCGATGGACAAGCGTGGAGAGTCACATGGCGTTCGGGCATTTTCCGTTCATCCGGGCACGATTGTGACGGACTTGTCCCGTAATCTGAGCAAAGACGAATTGCGATCCATGGGCGCATTGAACGAACAAGGGGAGCACGTCTTTACGGAGTATAACGATGAACTCAAGACAATTGAAGAAGGTGCAGCCACAGCTGTCTGGTGCGCAGTTCATCCGCAACTCGACGGAAAAGGCGGCGTCTACTGCGAGAACGTGGATATTGCGGTCATTACGAGTACGCCATACACCCCTGGTGTTTTTGAATGGGCAGTGAACGCTGACAACGCCGAGCGGCTATGGACCTTAAGCGAACAATTAACCGGCTTGAAATTCGTGATTTAAATCGTAAACTGATTTCAAAGTAGCGCGACAGTCCCCGGAGATCACGCGGACTGTCGTTTTTCATAAATATGATGTTAGCAGCATCCCATCATCGCGAGTTACAACAAAAGAGTTATGAGGTGAATTCAATGTCGGTATTTTTGCTCATCCATGGCGCGTGGCACGGTGCGTGGTGTTGGGAAAAAATAATTCCTTCGTTAGAAGCAGCGGGACATCGAGCCATTACGATTGATTTACCTGGGCACGGGGAAGACCAAACACCCATTTCAGAGATAACGCTTGATGCGTACGCAAACCGCATAGTAGCCGTCATTGATGAACTTGAACAAGAGGTGATATTAGTCGGACATAGCATGGGAGGGGTTGCTGTATCGCAGGCAGCTGAATACCGGCCGAAGCGGATTAAATCACTTGTTTATATTTCCGCATTTTTATTTAAAAATGGTCAAAATATGATCGATGTGATTCCACCACATCCCGATGTACAGATCTCTGAAGATGGAAGTACGATTACCGTTGCTGCAGACAAAGTAAAAGATATGCTATATAACAATTGCAAGGATGAGGATGTAGCCAAGGCATTAGCCCAGTGGAGGGTGCAAGCGATGAGTCCATTGTTGACACCGGTCCACTTGACGGAGAGAAATTTTGGTCAAGTCCCTCGTTACTACATTGAATGTCTCCGTGATCACTCCATATCCATTGAAACACAGAGGCAAATGCATGCCGCTTCTCCCTGCAAAGAAGTATTTTCATTGGATACGGATCATACGCCGTTGTTTTCAAATCCTGCTGAACTAAGCAGCATCTTACTAAATCAAATTTAAAATGGGATTCTTCAAGGAGGCTGCCGCATGGCGGCCTTTTTAAGCTCTCTTGCGACCAGTTGATATATGAAACTACGGGTACATGAGAAAGGAGGGTTATAAGTTAGCGGCAGCCTTCCATTACTAATCTGGCTGCCGCTAACTTACCATTATTCGCTACCTAAAAATTACCACGCATAAGCTTGTGGCGCTTCTCCGCCAGGACCCGGGAAGATTTCGTCGAGACGCTTCAGCGTTGCCTCGTCGAGCTCCAACTCGACTGCGCGTAGCGTGCGATCGAACTGCTCCATGGTACGCACGCCGGTAATCGGCGCGGTCACGGCCGGGTTGGAGAGCAGCCAGGCAAGAGCGACGACGTCTTCTCTCTCTCCGAGCTCATCGCACAGCTTGGCGAATGCTTCGAGTTGCGACCGGTGCTTGTCCAGCCGCACGGTATCGCCACTGCGTTTGCCTGAGTCGCCACGCAGCGCATTGCCCGCAAGAAGCCCGCCGTCCAACGGGCTCCACGGCATAACGCCAAGCCCGAGGCTTTGCGATGCGGGAAGCACCTCAAGCTCCGGAAGGCGGCATAATAAATTATACTTATGCTGTTCGGATATAAGGCCAAGCATTCCGCGAGCTTTAGCTTCGCCCTGAGCAACCGCGATATCCCAGCCGGCGAAGTTACTCGATCCGACGTATCCGATTTTGCCTTGATCAGCAGCAGTTTCGAATGCGTTCCACAGTTCAGCCCAGCTCACGTTCCGGTCGATATGGTGCATTTGGTACAGCTCGATATGGTCTGTTTGTAGACGGCGCAGCGATCCTTCTAGATGGCGGCGGATTTTATATGCAGACAAACCGGCCTCACGGTTCGGACCATCGTTGTCGTCATGCATATCATTGTAGACTTTCGTTGCCAGTACGGTTCGCTCACGGCGGCCTCCACCTTGTTTAAACCAATTGCCGATAATTTCCTCGGTTCGGCCCAAGGCATATTGGTTTGCCGTATCAAAGAAGTTGATGCCTGCATCGAGCGCCGCATCCATGATACGAAAAGCATCTTTCTCCTCTGTATTCCAACCGAAATTCATCGTGCCAAGGCACAGTCGGCTGACCTTTAATCCGGACTTGCCCAAATAGGAATATTTCATAATTCTGTTCACCGCTCCTTCATTTATTTAGGACTGATACGCGATTTGCGGTTCGTACAGAAGAATTATACCTTAAAATGTCCAAGCATGTGTCAAAATTGACATATAAAATTGTGGATAATGCCCTTGAAAAAAATTCCTGGGGTTCGATTCTATTCAATCTTGTTCATCGTGATTTCGACCCAAAATGTTTACAAGTCGGATACAAGTCGGAGATCGTTTGGAGATAAAGTCGCTCTATAGTTAGATACATAAGGAACACCCGCCTTAAACAAGATAAACGGGGACATGAAGAAGGTTAGCGTTCTACGAAGTACAAAAGACATAGAGCTTGCTCCGGCAGGCAATAAACAATAAGGGAGAGAATAATCATGAAAAATCGTGTTAAAGGAACTATTTTGGCCACGCTTGTCGTAGGAATGACATTATCGGGGACGGCAGGGGTTTATGCCGGTAGCAACTTGCAGAAAATTTCCGCCTACCTCAAGCACAATATCAGTTTCGAAATCAACGGAAAGACCTTTGTACCGACCGATGGAAATGGAAACAAACTGGCCCCAATCGTATACAACGACTCGACTTATCTTCCGGTTCGTGCCCTGTCTGAGGCATTGAAAGCATCGGTTAATTATAATAGCCATACCGGTGTCATCACCATTGATACGCCTTCTGCACCTAACAATGGGAACACAGGTAACCATACAGGAACCGATCTTGTGGCTGTCACTTACTCGTCTTCCCAAATTCAGGAGATTAAGAGCGAGTTCGCGAAATTCGACGGCTTTACTACGGCTTATGCGCCAATGCAGGCAGCAAAAAACGATAGTTTCCAGAAAGTAGCTGCTGGTGGCGACTCGGTAACGTTTGCTTTTAACCATATGACCGTACAGATCTCGCCTCGAGACAACTCGTTCGAATATGATGGCAAAAACATCACGCTCTCCAATGGGGTTCAGGCTAAATGGTATACGCCAAGCAATACCACGATGCTGACTTTTAAACTCGATGACCGTTTTGTTACGCTCTACTCGCAGGATCATTCCCTCTCGAACGCACAACTGGAGAAGGTAGCTGTATCCGTCGCTAAATTGAAATAATTTATTTAGTCCGCTTATGTAGAAGCAGGCCTCCGAAATCATCGGAAGCCTGCTTTTTTGTGTAACAAACATATAATACTTATCTGAAGTAAAGTTAGCTCCACTTGAAAGAATGGAGAACACCAATCATCCGTTAAAAATGCGGATCGTCAGTTCTTCTTGAAAACCAACCTTTGGGTAAACACTTCGAGCCATTGGCGTGGCATGAATCACAGCCCATTTAGCGCCTGATTGCTGTACTTTACTTAATACAAAGGCGAGCGTACTGCTGGCCAGACCTTTCGAACGGTAAGATTCCCTTGTACTGATGTTGTAAAAGCCTGCAACATCCCCCTCGATAAAAGTCGTCAAGGTAGTTACCGGTGCGCCGTTCAAATAAGCAAGATAATGCTGAACCATTGTTGTATCCTTATTTGGACCATCCACAAACACTTTGCTGAAAATCTCAGCCATAGATTCAGGAATGCTAAATCCCTCCAAAATCACTTTACGGTATTGATCTATTTCTTCAGCATCACGTACGGCGCGTACTTCCAGACCCGGGATCGCTGCTCTTTCGTAAGACCAGTCTTTCAGTGAAAGGGCCTGCCCCGAGATCACATCAACCTGGTTGAACTGGTTAATCGCCAGTGCCTGATCTACGGCTTCATCCGGTTTGTGAGAGGAGGTAAGCCAAGAAAGTTTTTGACCCCGCTCGTGGTACGCGGAAGCCAGAGATCTAATTTCGACCACCGGGTCTATACCTTCTGAAGGCTTGAAGGTAAATACACTGTTAAACAAGCCGAACGGAATAGCGGATTCAAATCTTTGCATCCTTTCATCCTCCACGAAACTAAATGCGCCACTAAGCTGACTTAATTTTTCATATGCACGGATCATGCTATCAAAAATCAGGTTTTGAACGTCAGTCATTTAAGGTTCCTCCTATCTCTAAGCTGATTATAGAATCATAAAGTTAATGATAGTCCGCCAATTCCCCGTCATCCTGTAATTCTCCCGATAGACGTTGTTAAAGGTGCTGCAATTTTTCGGTATACCCGTTCTGTCAGAAGAAAAACAGCACCGTAAATGATCAGTAACGCAGCTGCGGAAACAGCGCTGCTGGTTACAATTAGAACGCCATCGTCCATAAACGCAATCTTAAGCAATTTCATCACCATGGGAAGTGCAAAGCACAGGTGCAGCGTGGCAATCAGTATTGGCGAGAAAAAGACTATTAAAATCTGTCTGCGGATGGTGCTGCGAATTTCCTTTTGGCTCATGCCAACCTTTTCCAAAATTTTGAAGCGTTCTTGATCGTCATATCCTTCAGAAATCTGTTTGTAGAAAATGCTCAGCGCTGTTTTCGTGAACAAGATCATGCTAATTAGTATTCCAAGAAACAGCAATCCGCCGAAACGTACGTTAAGCGAGTCGCGGAATGTAAATCTGGAATTGACGGTTAGGCCGAAACCTTCAGCCATTTTAGAAATAGTATAAGAAAAATCGGATTTATCACTTTCACTTCCTGCCAAATCAAACTCATAATACAAGTCGGACGCGCCGTCAGTACCAAAGTAACCTGCCAAGAGACCATCTTCCGGGGATACGATATACAGCCGTTCCAAGCCGTAAATACCGCTGTAATCGTTACTTAGTGGAAATTGCCTCAAATATTCTTTTACGTTAACCTTAACCTTGTTCAGAGCAAAAGAAAGGGTATCGGAATGTATCGCGGCGCTTCCTGAAAATACGAGCACCTCGTCTTTAGCAAGACTGAGGCTTTGACTGGTCAGCCGATTATAGGATTCGAGCGGCATTAAAAAGAAATTATCAGATTTGCTGTCTTCGTTAAGATCGTCTTCAAATTTTCCACCCGTGTATTGTTGGACGTTTACCGTTTGCAGCGAGTGCAGCTTTTTATTCTTTTCAATAAACTTTACCAATTCGGATAGCTTTTCTTTATCAGATGCCGGCGCACTCAATGAAATATCACGGGAAAATTGGTTAGCCACCGAATGACTAATACCAAAATAGAGAGAAACTGTCGTTGTCATAACGAAAAGGGTAGCCGTAAAGAGAATACAAATATTTGAAAGTCCTACGGCATTTTGTTTCATACGATACAGCATGCCGGAGATCAAGGTAAAATTTTTGGGCTTATAATAAAAATTCTCATGACTCCGCAGCAGCTTTAATCCTGCAATGCTGCCAGCGATAAACAGCAAGTACGTTGCAATCGTCACGCAGACAATGGCACCGACCACCGTCTTGATGTCTTTCTCCGGATCGTTTACGGAGAGCGAAAGTGTATAACCGTACAGAAGCAGCCCCAAACCCAAAACAGCCAATAGCCATTTTGCTTTGGGCTCTTTCTCGCCGATTTGCCCTCCCTTTAATAGCTCTGCGGGATTTGTAGTCTGAATTTGGCGTATATCATATAGGAAAATTAGCGAAAATATCACCGTAAAAGTTATGATTGTTTGTGCTGCAGCTCCTACCGATACAAAACCTGTAAACGAAAGCTCTGTGCCGATTATTTTGGACAATGCCGCCGTTACGAATTTATTGGAGCCTACTCCAATGATCAGGCCGCATGCAATCGTAACAAAAGAGCAAATCACGCTTTCCAACAAAATCACTTGGCGAATATGCTTTTTCTCGAGTCCTAGAATGTGATAAAGCCCGAACTCCTTTTTTCGGCGCTTCATGATAAAACTGTTGGCATAGAGCAGAAAAAGAAGGGAAAGGATTGCAAACAAACGATTACCGAACTTCATCAAGTCAATGACAAGATTTCCACCGGACATCGTATTCAGTCCTGAATTCGCGCTGAGACTGGTGACGATATAAAAAAGTGAAACGACGATGACACAGGTGATCAGGTAGGGGAGGATCATCATTGCGTTTTTCTTTAAATTCGTTACCGCCAATCTTCGGAAGAGTTTTTTATTCATGGGAGTTCCCTCCACCCGACATAGCAGAAAGGACGTTGAATATCTTTGGTGTTATATCTTCATTTGTAGATTGCTTAGAGACCTCACTGAAGATGCTCCCGTCCTTGATAAAAAGTACCCTACTGGCGCACCCTGCGGCCCGTACACTGTGGGTCACCATAACGATAGTTTGTCCTTCCCGGTTGATGTCGGAAAACAGCTTCAAAAGCTCATCGGAAGAACGGGAATCCAATGCACCGGTCGGTTCATCTGCCAAGATTAAACTTGGGGATGTAATTAACGCACGAGCTGCTGCAGCTCGCTGCTTTTGGCCACCGGAAATTTCATAAGGATATTTCTTGAGCAGCTTCTCAATTCCTAGTATTTGAACTAGCGGAAGCAGCTTTTCTTTCATTTCATTTCTAGGGCGACCAGACAGTACGAGCGGCAGAAGGATGTTGTCCTTGATGTTGAAATTGTCCAGCAGGTTGAAGTCTTGAAACACAAAGCCCAGATGATCTCGTCGGAAAGAGGACAACTGATCTTCTCTGATGTCCGCATAGGTTGTCCCGTTTAGTAAAATGGAACCTTCTGTCGGTTTGTCCAAGGAAGCCATCATATTTAGCAGTGTGGTTTTTCCTGATCCGGATTCACCCATGATGGCAACATACTCTCCATGGTCAATAGAAAAGGATATATTTGATAACGCCTCGACTTGGTTTCCCCCAAATCTTGTCTTGTATATTTTTTTTAAATTTTTTACCTCTAGAATCCTCATGTATGCTCCCCCTTATAGAACTTCACAAAACAAAACACCCTTCTTTTCAGTACCATTATCGTACTCAAAACAAGGGTGTAATTTATTCGCGGCAGTTCACGGACTTGTGATTTTTTTATTCGGAAATTCTTACGATTTTCTCACGAAAAGGGGAGTACCACAGAAAAAGATATACTGTCGTCCTGGCTTGATGCAAAAATACGGCCTTGGTGTCGTTCTATGATTTCTTTCGCAATAGCAAGCCCGAGTCCCGATCCGCCTGTGCGTGAGGAGCGGGAAGCATCCAGTCGATAAAATTGCTCAAAAATCCGATTGAGTTTCTCGTCAGAAATCGTATGACTGCAGTTCATAAAGTTCAAGGTAATCGCAGTATCCGAAACAGATGCCGTAATTTGTATCTCACTGTTTTCCAAGCTGTAAAGTATGGCGTTACCAATCAAATTGTCAAACACCCTATGGATTTTATCCGCATCGCATCGAAGCTCAAGATCCGAGGGCATCTCTATACGGCATGTAAGATTTTTCTCTACAAGCATCGGCTGAAGTTCAAAAACCAGTTGTTCCAGCATGCGTGTTAGATTCGTTCTGCTGTACTCCAGAGTAATATTTGATAAATTGTAACGGGTGATCTCAAAAAACTCATTAATTAAATCATCCAGCCGTTCCGAATTTTTTAGCGCGACACCAACATATCGGTCATGCATCTCCTGCGAAATCTGTTTTTCGTCCCTAAGTAGCGTCAAGTATCCGATAATGGAGGAAATAGGTGTTTTTAAATCATGCGCAAGATAAACAACCAGATCATTTTTTCGTTGTTCTGCTTCACGGGCAGCACTTTCCTTGTCTTTTATTTTATTCATGACTTGATTGAAACGATCCTGTGTTTCCCGAAGGATTGAAGGGAGTTCCACGGGTCTCTGCTCTTCATTACCGATGATGTCAACTGCCCCAGCCACTTTTGCCAAGTAGGATATGAGCTGAATGCATTGCAGGCCAAGAATGAAAAGTATACACAGGACAAAGCAAGCCGCTGCAAGGTAGAGG
The DNA here is from genome assembly GCF_014192015.1 of Paenibacillus rhizosphaerae. GTDB lineage: Bacteria > Bacillota > Bacilli > Paenibacillales > Paenibacillaceae > Paenibacillus_AQ > Paenibacillus_AQ rhizosphaerae. Next base: position 1,313,409 of record NZ_JACHXJ010000002.1, read on the forward strand.
ATGCGGGATTCAATCCAATGGTATATGCCTCCAGTAGGATTGTCACCCCATATGAAGACGACCATAACAACCACGCATATCAAAGCAAAACTGACTACAGATAAAATAAAAAAGCGTAATAGCATTTGTCCCAGCAAACGGATTTTAAATTTTTTTTCATTCAATTTTATATCCTACTCCCCAGACTGTTTTTATGAATTTCGGCTTTCGCGCCGGTTCATGCAGCTTTTCGCGGAGTCTTCCGATATGCGCCATTATCGTGTTGTTGTTATTTAAAAACTTGTCTTTCCATACCGCTTCGAATAGTTCTTCCGAAGAAACCACTTCTTCTTGGCGCTCACACAAATACCAAAGAATTGAAAACTCAATCGGGGTCAGGGTGAGTTCTTCGCCGTATAAGGTGCATTTATGCGTTGCTTTATTGATAATAAGTCCTCTGATATCATATTCTACGGTATCATTTTTCTCTGTTTGGATTTGATTCTGTCCGTTATAGCTCAAATATCTGCGAAGCTGCGTTTTGACTCTTGCCATAACCTCTATTGGATTGAAGGGCTTGGTAATATAGTCGTCCGCACCGATGGTAAGACCTGTTATTTTATCGATATCCTCAATCTTGGCCGTAAGCATAATGATGGGATAGAAATACTTTTCCCGGATTTTACTGCAAAGTTTGAATCCTTCGATATCAGGCAACATCACGTCTAATATTGCCAAATCCACTTCGGTTCGTTCAATACATTGTAATGCTTCAGTTCCGTTATAAAACTTAAAGACGGAATATCCGTCATTTTTTAAATAAACTTCTAACAGGTCCGCGATATCTTTCTCATCATCTACAATTAAAATTTTCGCACTCACAATTATTCACGATATCCTTTCTTGAAAGGTCGAAGATAGGAAATTTCCCTCATCCGTTAGTGATGAACAACCAGCAAATCATTCTAAGCTTGATTGGAAATTCTGATAATGTCAAGCTGGGTGAATCCTATTCTCCCTGGTAGTTGATTAAGGCAGAATATTATTAGCGTGCGAACGAAAATGTTTACAAGTCGGATACAAGTCGGAGATCGTTTGGAGATAAAGTCGCTCTATAGTTAGATACATAAGGAACACCCGCCTTAAACAAGATAAACGGGGACATGAAGAAGGTTAGCGTTCTACGAAGTACAAAAGACATAGAGCTTGCTCCGGCAGGCAACAAACAATAAGGGAGAGAATAATCATGAAAAATCGTGTTAAAGGAACTATTTTGGCCACGCTTGTCGTAGGAATGACGTTATCGGGGACGGCAGGGGTTTATGCCGGTAGCAACTTGCAGAAAATTTCCGCCTACCTCAAGCACAATATCAGTTTCGAAATCAACGGAAAGACCTTTGTACCGACCGATGGAAATGGAAACAAATTGGCCCCAATCGTATACAACGACTCGACCTATCTTCCGGTTCGTGCCCTGTCTGAGGCATTGAAAGCATCGGTTAATTATAATAGCCATACCGGTGTCATCACCATTGATACGCCTTCTGCACCTAACAATGGGAACACAGGTAACCATACAGGAACCGATCTTGTGGCTGTCACTTACTCGTCTTCCCAAATTCAGGCGATTAAGAGCGAGTTCGCGAAATTCGACGGCTTTACTACGGCTTATGCGCCAATGCAGGCGGCAAAAAACGATAGTTTTCAGAAAGTAGCTGCTGGTGGCGACTCGGTAACGTTTGCTTTTAACCATATGACCGTACAGATCTCGCCTCGAGACAACTCGTTTGAATATGATGGCAAAAACATCACGCTCTCCAATGGGGTACAGGCTAAATGGTATACACCAAGCAATACCACGATGCTGACTTTTAAACTCGATGACCGTTTTGTTACGCTCTACTCGCAGGATCATTCCCTCTCGAACGCACAACTGGAGAAGGTAGCTGTATCCGTCGCTAAATTGAAATAATTTTACCTTCATTCTTGATGGTTATCGATTCGTTATAACCTAAAAACAGCAGATCGATTATGAAAGAGACTTCCGAAATCATCGGAAGCCTCTTTTTGACGATGAGGGGGTAGGATGAGAATACTTTGCTTGAATATGTCTCTGTAGAGTCTCATCAAGACCAGCTCTAGGCATGGCTGCGACTTCCTTTGCCCGCGCTACCGCGCAGCGCCTTCTCGGCATCCGCGATTACACGAGCAATGGTTTGCTGCGGATGCTCCAGCATCGCTCCGTGGCCGACCGCCAGCAGCGTAGGGTTTAACTCCAGCAGCTTGCGCGCGGAGCTAACCGACGTTTCCTTGCTCCAGGTTGCCATAGCGGGGAACGGGAACAATAGTTTCAATCGGCCAGATACCGCCAGGCCGCCTTTAGACTGAAACGCATCACCCGCGATCATTGCGCCGCTTCGCGTATCCTGAAATGACATCGATCCGGGCGTGTGACCTGGGGAGGAAACGGCGGCCAGCGATCCGATTCTGTCGCCATCACGGAGCAGCACATCGGGCTTCGTCACGATTTTTCCGGGCTTCGGAACCCTGCCCTTGATCGGCGTCTGATGCTCCTGCGGCTCCAGTGTGGCGTCGCCTTTCAGCAATTTCGCATCCCTTTCCGAAATATATACCTGCGAGTCCGGAAGTTTGGATTTCAGTCCATCCAAAGCACCGATATGGTCGTTATGCGCATGGGTCAGCACGATTCGGGTAATCGGCTTGCCGATTTGGGCTGCCGTGTTCATAATACCTTTCACGCTATACGGCAGAGCGGTATCGATCAGCGTTAATCCGTCTTCCTCTTCGACGAAATAACAGCTCACTGGGAAAAGATTTGGCATCATAAACGTGAGTTGGTACAGGCCTTTATTTTTTGTCAATCTCATGTTCGTTTCTCCCTGCATTCGTATCGTAACAAATTCCTGTTCAATTCATTTAGTTATGCTCCAATCTGAAAAGACTATACAGGGATTCGTTTGGAAAGACCATTCCGCGCCAAGAAAAAAGGTCGTCCAACAATTCACCACAAAGTCAAAAATGAAAAGGCTGCCAGTAACTGGCAGCCTTAGTTTCATTTGAATAAGTGACTTCAACTTAGCTCATTTCCGTCGGCACACTTCAATTTGCGTAGAGTTTTGCGATTGTTGCTATAATCGGATTTCCCGATAGAAGAGACGAGCCATTCCTCTCCTAGGAGATAAGAATAACCCGGAGCAAATCTTCAATCATTTGGCGAAGTTCCGATGAGTTTCTTGCGACTAATTTAAACCCGCGCAATGCGCTTGTTAAAAGATGCGCCATTCTCTCTGAAGAAAGGCTGTTGGGGATGCCGTTGGATTTCGATCGCGATTCCAAAATAGAGGCCAGTATGACTTCTAGCTTGCTGTAGCTCGCATCGAGTGCCTCCTGAGCGAATGAGAAAGAGCTGTCGGTCACATCTTTTACTTCCGGCGAGTTCAACGATTGATCGAAATTGTTTATAGACCACACTTCGAATGCGTATAAAATTTTCTCTTCAGGCAAATGTTTTGAAGGGAGACCTTCCAGTATTTCTTCGATGAGATTGTCGCCATATAGTAAAATACTCGCGTTAAAAACTTCCTCCTTGTTCCTAAAGTACAGATAGAGACTCGCACGCGAAATGCCGGCGGCCTCTGCGATTTCGTTCATTGATACTCGCTTATAGCCATACTTGAAGAAAACGTCCAGTGCAACGGTTAGAATGTGAAGCTTCTTTTTGTCGTCCATAAAATTATTATTATACACTTTACAAACATTGTCTAGTTGTATATAATCGACACATAGACAAATTACGTTTTTTGTCTAAATATCAAATAGAGAGGATCTTTACCGATGACAGCACCCTAACATTCAAACAGAATTCATTTCTCCAGTTGGCTTCAAAACATTAGTAAGGATCTAGAATTAGAACATTTTCGGACTCTCCCAATAAACGATCAGTTATACAAAAATTCGAGCATATTAAAGGAGATCTTATATATGACAACTAAGCAAACACCCATCGGCTCCGGATTTGGAGCTTCCTCGACAGCCGAAGACGTTATCAAGGGGATCGATCTGTCCGGCAAAATCGCCATCGTCACCGGTGGCTACTCGGGGCTCGGACTTGAAACCGCGCGTGTGCTAAGTTCTGCTGGAGCTAAGGTTATCGTCCCGACGCGTGACCGCAACAAAGCCGCGGCCGCGCTTGCGGGTATTGATGGTATCGAAATTGAAATGATGGACTTGCTGGACCCTGCCTCCATCGATGCCTTTGCAGAGAAGTTTCTTGCCTCCGGCCAGCCGCTGCACATTCTGGTAAACAGCGCAGGCATTATGGCATCTCCCATGAAACGCGACTCGCGAGGATATGAATCGCAATTCGCCACGAACCATCTGGGCCATTTCCAGCTTGTAGCCCGGCTCTGGCCCGCGCTGCGCAAGGCGAACGGCGCACGAGTGGTTTCCGTGTCGTCCTGGGGGCATCACTTTTCGCCTGTCGTGTTCGATGATCCCAATTTCGAACAACGCGAGTATGACCGCTGGGCGGCTTATGGTCAGTCGAAGACAGCCAACATTCTCTTCGCGGTTGCACTGGACCAACGCGGGCAGGCCGACGGCGTTCGTTCCTTTTCCCTTCATCCGGGCAGCATCGTTGGTACCGGTCTCGAAAAACATCTCTCGAGGGAGGAACTTCATGCGTCTGGCGTTATCGACGAGAATGGACAGCCGGTCCTCGACCCGACGAAAAATCTAAAGACGGTAGGGCAAGGGGCTGCTACCAGCGTATGGTGTGCGACGAGCCCTCAGCTTGACGGTATGGGCGGAGTCTATTGTGAAAACTGTGATATCGCCCCTCTGGGACAGGATACAGAGGATGAATTTCATCTGGACAACAATTCGACATTAACGGACTCTGGCGTGATGCCATATGCGGTCGATCCCAAGGCGGCCGATCGACTCTGGAGCCTTAGTGAACAGCTGGTTGGTTTGACATTTGCAATATAATAGAACATTGCAAAGGCGGCAGAACGCCCTTTATGACTGAAGAGGTTCTGCCGCCTAACATTCTCACTATTAAAGTTCTGTTGTCGTTTGAGGCTATACAAAGAAAGCGCAAATGTAATCTTAGAATTCGAATGTGAAGAATGCGTTCATAGAATAGAGGAGAACGAAAATGGAACAGACAAATAAAGCCGTAACTGGCGCAGCTGTTATTTTCGCCAAGGATCTCGAATGGTTCGACACGATGCCGGGCGAACAAATGGCCATTCGCATCCACAGTAATCAAGTTGGAGGAAGGATTACCGTCATCGAAGCGCGTGTACCGGTTTTGATTGGTCCTCCGAAGCATATCCACAAGGAGCGGGAAGAGGTATTCGAGATTCTTGAAGGAACTTTCCGTTTTCAATGCGGGGATGAAGAATTTGAGGCAACTCCCGGAACGAGCGTCGTGGTTCCACGTGGACTACCTCACGCATGGGCTAACGTTGGATCCGAAATGGGGCGTATTCTTTTTACCTTCGCACCCGGGGGCATTGACGACTTCTTCCGAGAAATCGGCCAACATTCACTCGAGGAAATTGGGGGACTGGCCGAGCAGAATGACACACTGATTATCGGGCCTCCACTGTTTCAGTAATCCCGTTAACACGATTTGGAAACCTGACGGTTGGATTCCATATCAATAATCAAACAAAGAGAAGCGGGACAGTCCAGAACCCAATCTGCGCTGTCCCGTTTTTTATTATTCAAATTCCCGGAATTTGGCTATAAAAAGCAAATGAAATCCGCCATATCCCGACCCGGGGGCGCGTAACAACCACAAACAAAGAACGGACATGGAATAAAACGCTTGCATGATTCGTAATTTATATATTGAACATATTGATATGAAATGTGGTGATTCGGATGAACTCAGCGGATAGAATACCTTTGTATCAGATGGTTCAAGACTATATACGCGACTTGATCACGTCGCAGGTAATGAAGGTTGGAGACCGAATACCTACGGAAAAGGAACTCATGGAGCGTTTCGGAGTAAGCAAGATCACTGTCGTTCATGCCTTGTCTGGTCTTGTTAACGAAAAGATCATAACCAGGGTTCCCGGGAAGGGGACTTTTGTAAGCGATCCTGAATATGAAATTCCGACCACATCTCCTAAAAGTGCGGTAAAGCAAACAAATAAAACTAGCGGAGTCATGCAGACGAGGTTAATCGGTCTAATTATGCCCAGCATTTATGATTATTTTACCATCAGACTTGTACATGGAATTCAGCAAGCACTTCATGAGAACGATTACCGTTTCGTTATCTATTTATCGGAGGGCAGCATTGAGAAGGAAAAAGAAGCTATCCAGACCTGCAGTAAAATTGGAGTGGAGGGGTTGCTGATTTTCCCGGTCGACGAGGAATTATTCAATGAGGAAATATTAAGCATGAAATTTGCGGGATTTCCGTTCGTTCTCATCGACCGTTACCTTCCTGGAGTGGAAACTCATTATATCGCATCAGACGGTAGGCTTGGCGCTAATATGGCCGTCAACTACCTGTGGGAGCTGGGGCATCGTGAAATCGCCATATGCTCTGATTCGCCCATACAAACCGTTACCGTTCAAGAGCGGATCGATGGATATATGAATGCCTTCAAGGAAAAGGGATCCCTAATTAACCCTGCCCACATTGTAACCGGTTTTGAAATCGGAAGTCTTGAGCAGGCTGAATCACATCCGCTGTACCGCTATATCCAAAATCGGATGGCAACGGCCTATATTACGCTAAACGGAAGTCTTGGAGTGAAAATCCACCAGATTGCGCGCCAAGCCGGATTGAAGGTGCCTGAGGACATATCCATCATCAGTTTTGACGATCCGACCTCCATTATCGAAGGGTACAGCACCTTCACGCATGTCAAACAGTTTGAACGAGACATGGGCTACCGGGCGGCTTACACGCTGCTTGAGGTCATTAACAGTGATGAGAGCCAACACGGAAAATACATTAAAACCCTCGTGGAGCCGGAATTGGTGATTGGCGAGACGACGGGGAAAAACGTTTTCTCCATCTCATGATATCAACCCGCCCCTGCACCTTTCCCTCTATATATGTAACCTCATAACGAGTCCGACGGCCTTCAATCGAACCTGACAAGGGGAGCGAGGCCAGTTGGACTCTTATTTAGGTCAACCACAACGTTCTCTCATGAAATTCGCTTTTTTTTGACCTGGATATTACTTTGATCCGAATGAGGAAATTATGGAATGATTCCTACACCATATTGAATATATTTGAATCATACAAATGAAACCGCTTGCAACAAAGGAGGGGAAACCGTGCTATATGCCATAGGCAAAAGTGACACCAAAATTTTTGAAGCCCATGCGATATAAAACCCGATACGACGAAGATGTAGGAGGTGTTCGGAATGGTACCCAAAGGTGCTGTTATCCCTGGATTTGAACAATTAAAAAAGAACAGAAAATTAATTAAAATATGGCAATTCAGGTATATATACTTATTTATTCTTCCTGCGATTCTCTGGTTTCTGGTCTTTGCTTACTATCCGATGTACGGCATCTTAATCGCGTTCAAAGATTACAAATTCAATCTGGGGATATTGGGGAGTCCGTGGGCAGGCTTTAAATATTTCGAACAGTTTTTAAACGACTCCAGCTTTTACGATGTACTCCGAAATACGTTATCCATCAGTGCCCTTAAACTTGTTTTCGGATTTCCGGCTCCATTGGTCCTGGCCTTAATGCTCAATGGAATCATGCACAAAAAAATCAAAAGAGTGTTTCAGACGATTTCCTATCTGCCGCACTTCGTGTCGTGGGTCGTTGTCGTCACCTTACTTCAAAAAATCCTGTCTCCGAACGTAGGGCTTATCAATGACATTCGGTACCAGATGGGTTTGGATCCGATCTTTTTTATGGGAAAGCCGGAATTATTCTATCCATTGGTCATCATTTCCGACATCTGGAAAGGTGTAGGCTGGGGTTCGATCATTTATTTAGCCGCGTTAACGAATATCGATCCGCACTTGTATGAAGCAGCGGAAATCGACGGGGCCGGCCGATGGAGCAAACTGTTTAAGATCACGCTTCCATGCCTTACTCCAACGATCGGCATATTGCTTATATTCTCCCTCAGTGGAATCCTGAACGCGGGTTTTGACCAGATCTGGCTGATGCAGTCCCCGGCAACGTTAAGCGTCTCGGAGATACTGGACACATATGTCTTAAAAACAGGCCTTCAACAGGGTCAATTAGCCTATTCAACGGCCATTGGGTTATTCAAGTCTGCAATCTCGCTGCTTCTCATCGTGGTTGTCAACAAAGTATCCAAACGCGTGAGTGACGTATCGTTGTGGTAACCAGCTGGCGCTGAAGATTGAGGAGGTGTGTGTATGGGTGAGAGAAGGCTGACGCTGGCAGATAAAATGTATACGACGCTTAACTATTCGGTGCTGCTTTTATTCTGCGCTACGGCACTCTATCCATTTATCTATTTTCTAGCCCTTTCTTTCAATGATGGCTACGACGCGATGAAGGGTGGAATCTACTTTTTTCCTAGAGTGTTTACATTAGAAAACTATGCTAAAGCTTTTAGCAACCCTTTGATCTTAAATTCGTTTTATATTTCCATTTCCCGTACCCTTATCGTAACGGTTGGCTCGGTATTTTTGACGGCCTTATTAGCCTACGCACTTTCGCGGAAAGGGTTACCCGGAAGAAAATATATCGTATTCTTCTTTTTCTTTACCACGTTGTTCAGTGGGGGACTTATTCCGACCTTTATCCTGTACCGGCAGCTGCACATCCTGGATACGTTTTGGGTGCTGGTATTGCCGTCCCTGTACAACTTTTTCAATGCGATCATCATGAAAACCTTCTTCGATGGGATCCCTGAAGGTCTGTCGGAGTCGGCCCGAATCGACGGAGCAAGTGAGTTGTCGGTATTTGCAAGGATCATATTGCCTCTTTCGATGCCGGTGCTTGCTACCATAGCCTTGTTTGTCGGGGTAGGCGTATGGAATGACTGGTTTACCGGTCAGTTTTTCATACAGAATGAAAAACTGCAGCCTGCGGCTACGTTCCTGAACAAGATGATCAGTGAAGCGTCTTTCCAGTCGATGACGTCGTCGTCGGGAAACAGCGGATCTGCGATTCAAAACATGACCGAGTCTCAGATGGAGCTGCGGGGTGTAACTCCGGAAGCTTTGAGGATGACTTTCGTCATTATTATCACGACCCCGATCATCTGTGTGTATCCATTTCTTCAAAAATATTTTGTCAAAGGCGTATTGGTAGGTTCGCTTAAGGAATAGTTGGTATAAAAGGCCGAGCCTTTTATATATAAACTTCCAATGGAAGGGGATTGTAGGATGAGGAAGAACAGGCGTAGGAGTGTTCTTGCCATGACACTAATCGCTTTGCTGCTGTTAGTGACCATGACGGCATGCACGGGAACAGGCAAAGAAGAGGATGCAGGTACGGTTGACCCGGGTCCGAATAAGTCAGGTACTGAAGAAATAAAGCCGGTCACCTTGACTTTCCTTAGTGCTTGGAACGGCGGCGGAGCGGGTTTCCCGCAGGACCAGAAAAATAACCCCGTAGCCCAAAAAATCAGGGAAAAGACCGGGGTAACATTAAACCTGGAATCCATTACAACAAGCGAAGTAGAGAAACTGAATACCATTTTTGCTTCCGGTACCGTTCCGGATATTGTTAACGCACCTTTCTGGTCTACTACAGGAGGAGAAGGGCAAGTCATCAAAAAGGCGGCTATGGAAGGACAGCTTCTGGATTTAACCCCTTATCTCGATAAATACCCGAATATTAAAAGACTGGTGACGACCGGGATTGCGAAGGATTTTGCCGAGTTCGATCTCAATAGTCCCGATTTTGAAGGCAAGACTTATCTCATTCCTACGGAGACCCCGGACGGAACCCCCGAGAGCATTCATAATTGGAATTACGGCCTTTTTGCCAGGGGAGATATCCTGAAAGCTTTAAATGTAAAAGCGGAGGATATTGATACGCAAGACGAACTGTATGATCTATTGGTCAAGATCAGAGATGGTGGTTTCAAAGATATTGGCGGGAAGCCGGTCATCCCGGCCGGAACGATGTGGGATGGTTGGGATTACGGGCAGTTCCTTGCCGGATGGTCGGATTACTCGATTTCGGACTTCCGTGAAGTGGATGGAAAACTGATCCACTGGACGCAGTCCAAGGATTATGAAGCCAGGCTGTTATACATGAGAAAGCTATTAAAGGAAGGTTTGTTTGATCTTGAAGCTTTCAACAATACGAGTACAACAGCAAATGAAAAGCTTACGACGGGCAAGCTGGCCGTATTCGGAGCCCAACCGATGTTAGCTGATTTACAAAAAACGCTGTATAAGACGAATCCGGAAATGCAATATGAACTACTCGGACCGATGAAGAATAAGAACGGAGACATTCGTACGCAAGTTGAGAAACCCGGCCGTTCCGGTTTCCCTGTCCTGTTCTTGAGCGCTGACATCAAAGATCCCGATGCGGCATTGCGGTACATCGATTATGTCAACAGCGAGGAAGGCCGACTGCTTGCGTATTTCGGGATCGAAGGAACGCACTACACCCTGGAAAACGGGATGCCCCAATGGATGCCGGATGTGAAAAAACAATTCGATGAAAACCCGGATCTGAAGAGAGACGCAGGGCTCAATTTCCTGCCAGGAAGATTCATCGGGGCATTCTCCAACGAAGTCACTTGGCCTACGCCTGAAGATCAAAAAACGCAGTGGCAAAAGCTGGAGGAGAGCTTCTCGGCAAAAATGCCTATCAAAATCATAGACAAAGTCAGCGCCAGCTACCTTGCAAGAGAATGGCCTAATTATCAGGAATTTATCAGTAAAACGAGCAGTTTGAATTTCGATGACGAATTTAAGAAAGCACTTTTTGCGCCGTCAGATGAAGAAGCTCTAAATATGCTTCATAATGTTCAGGGGAAATTTAAAGCTGCTGGTGTCGACGAAATGGCGGAGTTCGTAGCTCAAAAAGCAGCGGAAAGAGATGATGTAGGGTTCTAGATAGTATGAAAGAAAGAAATTTCAAATCAAAACTTTAGTTCATTCGATATCATGAAGAATTATGGGGTGGCGTTACTGCCATCCCAATTCACTTTCTAACGAGTATTCAAACACATACGACAACCATTATACGATGACGGAGGGGAAACGCATGTTGAACGTTGCGATGTTAAGTAAATGGCATGTGCATGCAGCTGATTACGCCAGAAGGCTTCAAAATCATGGAAATGTTAAGATTACAGCCGTCTGGGACGAACAGCCTGAACGCGGAAGCGAATGGGCTGCTGAGTTGGGAGCGGATTTTGAAGCGGATTTGGACACTTTGCTGCAACGGGAAGACGTCGATGCAGTCGTGGTGGATGCCCCTACAAGCATGCACGCAGACGTCATGGTAGCCGCCGCTGAGGCCGGCAAACACATTTTTACCGAGAAAGCCATGGCTCTTACCACCCAGGAATGCGATCGGATCTCTGCAGCGGTACGCAAAGCGGGCGTCAAGTTTTGCATTTCATTTCCTGCTCTTACAAGACCACACCCATTGTTCGCTAAACAACTGATCGATGACCAAGTATTAGGGGGCATTACCCTTTTGCGTATTCGTAACGGCCACGACGGTGCTTTGAACAATTGGCTGCCGGAATACTGGTATGACGAAAAGCAAACGGGGGGCGGAGCCATGATGGATTTGGGCTGTCATCCGATGTACATCGCAAGTATGCTGCTCGGTAAGCCCAAAAGAATCACATCCATGTTTCATTACTTCACTCATCGTGCAGTGGAAGATAATGCGCAGTGCTCCATTGAGTTCGTAAACAATGCGGTCGCGCTTGTCGAAACAAGTCTTGTTACGTATAAAACTCCTTCCGCCCTTGAGATTTATGGCACGGAGGGCACCTTGATGGTCTCAGATAATACCGTTAGAGTCATCTCGAAGAAGCTCGATTTGCCTTTCTCCGGATGGATTTCACCGAACCAACTCCCGAAAGAGCAGCCGCTTCCGATCATCCAATGGGCGGATGCATTGCTTCATGACAAGCCGATGCCCTTCGGACTGGAAGAGGGGACGAAATTGACGGAGCTATTGGAAGCGGCATACACCGCTCATAAGGAAAACCGGACGGTAGAGTTCAAATAACGCAGGGGAGGGAATTCTAATGAGAACCGTAAAAGTAGGGATCATCGGCTGCGGCATGATTGCGGGTGGGAAACATATGCCGTGTTTGTCCAAGTTGGATCATGTACAGATGGTGGCCTTCTGCGACTTGAAGCCGGAAAGGGCCGAGGAAGCGGCCCAAAAATACGGCACGCCGGATGCAAAGGTGTATACAAATTACAAAGATTTGCTTGCCATGGAAGATATTGAGGTCGTCCATGTGCTGACACCGAACAGCGCTCACGCGCAGATATCCATTGATGCTCTCGAAAGCGGCAAACATGTCATGTGCGAAAAACCGATGGCAGTCACAGGTGCGGAGGCCAAAGCGATGTACGAAGCCCATTTGCGTACAGGCAAGAAGCTAACCGTCGGGTACCAGAATCGCTCCAATGCCAGAAGCCAGCTGTTAAAAAAGATGATCACCAATGGAGAACTTGGAGATATCTATTTTGCAAAAGCTGTTGCGACCCGGAGAAGAGGCGTACCTACATGGGGCGTGTTTCTGGATAAAGAGAAACAGGGAGGCGGTCCTATGATCGATATTGGAACCCACTCCCTGGATCTGATCCTGTGGTTGATGGATAACTATGAACCGGTTAGTGTCGTCGGCAGCGTCTTCCATAAACTGAAGTATACCGAAAATGCCGCGAACGAATGGGGGTCCTGGGATCCAAATGAGTTCGAGGTAGAAGATTCGGCGTTTGGGTATGTGAAATTTAAGAATGGAGCTACGGTTATCATTGAAACCAGCTGGGCCCTTAACATTGCGGAAGGTGGCGGCAACCTGCTGTGCGGAACGAAGGGAGGAGCGGATTTTGCCAAAAATGAGCTGCGGATCAATGGTGAGAGGGACGGGAGCCTGTTCCTGAATAAAATCGATGTGAATCCGAATGCAAGAGAACGATTCAGCGGAGAAGAAATGACCGATTTTGAGTATGAAGCCAAACAATGGATTGACAGTATCGTGAATGATACCGAGCCTTTGGTTAAACCGAGGGAAGCTATGGTTGTTTCACAAATATTAGAAGCGGTGTATATATCCGCAGATACAGGGAAAACCGTTTATTTTGATAAGGAATAAGGACGTGGAATGAAGATCATAAAATGAAACGAAGGTGCCCAAAAGCTTGCTTTTGAGGCACCTTCAACATGTAATCACTTATAAAACAAATGGTTTACGCAGCTTAGATCGTGCTAGTATCAATGACGAATCTATATTTCACATCCGAAGCTAATACACGTTTGTAGGCTTCGTCAATCTGGTCGGCCGATATCACTTCAATCTTAGGAACAATGTTGTGTTCTGCACAGAAGTCCAGCATTTCCTGCGTCTCGCGGATCCCACCAATCATGGAACCAGCAAATGAACGTCGATGTCCGATGAGCGACATGACATTCAGCGACAGCGGCTCCCCAGGGGCACCAACGTTTACCAAAGTTCCGTCAAGCGTGAGTAGTGCGAAATAAGCATCCATATTGATACTTGCACTTACCGTATTAATAATCAGATCAAAGCGGCCGGCGAGTTTTTCGAATGTTTCCGGATCGCTGGTGGCGTAGTAGTTATCTGCACCCAATTGCAAGCCATCGTCTTTTTTACTAAGTGTTTGGGACAAAACGGTGACTTCGGCACCCATCGCATGCGCAATTTGGACAGCCATATGTCCGAGGCCGCCCATACCGACCACAGCCACTTTTTTGCCTGGGCCGGCCCCCCAGTGATTAAGCGGGGAATAGGTTGTAATACCCGCGCAAAGCAATGGCGCTGCTTCATCAAGCTCAATATTGTCAGGAATTCTGACGACGAAGTTTTCAGTGACGACAATGTGGGTAGAATAGCCGCCTTGAGTTGGTTCCCCGTATTTGTCAACACCAGCGTAGGTCGGGACATTTCCTTTGAGGCAGTATTGTTCTTCCCCTTTACGGCAGTTCTCGCATTCACCACAGGAATCAACCATACAGCCAACTCCTACACGGTCACCGACCTTGTATTTTGTGACATGAGGGCCAACAGCCGTAACAATTCCCGCAATCTCATGTCCAGGCACAAGCGGATAGTTGACAGGTCCCCATTCGCCGTGAGCCGTATGGATGTCGGAATGGCATATTCCCGCAAATTTAATTTCAATTAAAATATCCTGCGAATCAAGATCGCGCCGTTTAATTTCAGCTGCTCGAAACGGTTTGTCCGGACCGTCGACAGCTCTAGCTTTAGCAGTAATCATCTCGAAATCCTCCTATCAATGTATGTTCAAATGTTGCAAACCAATTTTATCCCCTAGAGTTAACTCTAGGTCAAGTGCTGATTTTATGATATTATCAGAAAAGGTATAACGATAGAGCCAATGCATTCTTGATATTGCAAGAAGAACTTCATCTAAACGCGGTCTGTCTTCTGTGAAAGTACGTCGATAGACGTTTTTCTAATAATATGATCTCGTCGCTTTAGGATTAGCTCGAGGTCTATATCGCAATGAAAGGAGGATCCTGTTGAAGACATTCTCAATCAGCGAAGTCGCCAAGCAATTGAACCTTACTATATATACCTTGCGTTACTACGACAAAGAGGGTCTTTTGCCTAATGTAGAACGGACAATCAGCGGAACACGCTTGTTTAAAAAGTCTGATATCGATGCTCTAAAAATAATCGAATGCTTGAAAGCCACGGGGATGCCGATCAAGGAAATAAAAAATTTTATTAATTGGTGTTCTGAGGGGGATACGACTCTGCAGCAAAGATATGACATGTTCATAGAACGGAAAGCTGCCGTAGAGGCGCAAATGGAAGAACTCAAAAAAACGATGGAAGTCATCGAACATAAATGCTTCTATTACAAGACCGCACTGGATGCCGGAACGGAAGATGTTCATAAAGACAATAAAATGGGGAGGAACTTTGCCCCTACTTATTAATAGAAAACCACCTGTAATCCATATATTTCTATATGAATTACAGGTGGTTTTGTTATTCAGTAGGTTATAAATTTCGATCCAGCAATATTCCTGTCTGTTCTGCCATGACACGAGGGGGAACAGGCATTCCATTCCTGAACCACCATTCCACGGCCCCGACTACGGCTGCCCCAAAAAATTGCAGTATAACTTCTCGATTTAACGGAATGGTTGGAACCTGTAACGGATGAGCATTACGGCAATTTGTAATTGAAAGTCATAAGTGTTTATTCCGCTCGAGCTTACGCGCCATCGTAGGGCGTCACGTGAGACTCTCTGCTCAAAGGAATGGCACAACGTAACATTGGCCTATCCGCTATACGTACAATCTAGTATAATGTGCATGATTCGAGATGAGAGGGAGAGGAAATCAATTATGAAGCTTATTGACTTGAGCGTGCCGATTAGTCCGCGTATCCGCGAGCCGCTGCCGGCAAAGATCGAATATGCGACCCATGAAGACGGTGCGCGGCAAGCGGCCGAGATACTTGGACTGAAGCAGGAGGATTTTCCAGAGAGCAAGGCATGGGCAACGGAAATGGTGACGCTGAATACGCATTCGGGTACTCATATTGACGCGCCATGGCATTACTGGCCGATCTCGGAAGGAAAGCAAGCAAGGACGATTGACGAACTGCCGCTCGAATGGTTTTATTCCGACGGCGTGGTGCTCGATTTCAGCACGAAGCCGCCGGGATATGAGATTACGACGGACGACCTGATCGCCGAGCTGAAGCGGATTGAGTATACGTTGAAGCCTTTCGATATCGTTCTCATCCGGAGCGATGCGGACAAACGGCTGTATCACGAACATTATGCATTCCTTCATGCCGGGGTATCGGCCGAAGCTACGCTGTGGCTTCTGGACCAAGGCATTAAGGTAGTCGGTACGGACGGCTGGGGCTGGGATATTCCGCTCAACCTGCAGGCTGAAGCGTATAAAAAGCAGCCGAGAGAAGGCGTTCTGTGGGCGGCGCATTACGTCGGCAAGGACAAGGAATATTGCCAGATTGAAAAGCTGGCCAATTTGGAGAAAATACCGAAGCCGTTTGGCTTCAAAGTAAGCTGCTTTCCAATTAAAGTAGAAAAGGCAAGCGGCGGCTGGGCCCGTCCGGTCGCAATCGTGGAGGAATGAGACAAAATATAGCAAGTACCCACGCACTGCAGCGTATTTTTTGCTCATTGAAATATACTACCAAGCTGCTGGGAGAGAGCGGTCACTTATTATAGTCGAGATGATCGGTAACGTTATAGTACATGGAAAGGTTCATTAAGTAAGTAAAAAAGGAGCCGCTGTCTCTCGACAGCGGCTCCTTTTTCATGGATGTATCCAAATTTAACGGGTAGAAATGTGTAAGCTATCCATGGATTAGCGCACTATGCCTCAGAAGGTCATTGATCATTCCTTAAGGTTAAGAACGCACTTTAAAGTGCAGAACTTACTTGAAAGTAAGGGTCCTGCTTCTGTTTATTTTCGTTTCATTAAAAATGGATAAGAGCCTCGGACCAAAACAAGGGACCCCCAGAACAAGGCGAGCGACAGAACGGGGTGGAGCGCGCTTGCGATATGGAGAGCCGTTATATATTGAAAACTGATAAGAACGAACAGGCCAAGACTCCCCCAGATCATTTTCCGGTTGAGCTTCCCGATGATGCCAAGGATGAACAGGATAAGCGTGATATATCCAAACATGGGAACGAACGACCGATGATATTTCCAAAGTTCCGAATTCCCGAACAATGCCACTCCGGCTAGATATACTTGCACAATGATACAGATCAAAAGTACGAACGCAAGGATGGAATACGCCAATCGGCAATACCTCACTCGGGAAGGCTCCTTTTTGATCGCTTCAAGGTTCAATGCTCAAGCTCCTTTCAGCAGATGAAGTTGTCTTACGTAATTCTTGAACTTCGTCTCTTCGCATTCAATTCATTTCCTTTCCTCAGCTCCCTTAACGTTTTGCACATATGACGCTGTAGAGCTCTGGTCTGTGACAACGGAAACGAACGAATCACTTATAAATGGAGAAAAAAGCGAAGCTTTCAAATGGCTGCAACCTAATCGATCTGTTTTCCGTCTGATGGTTTGATCGTATGATTGACGTCAACCATCTCAAAGTTGGAAGGAGCTTTTGGTATGAAAAAGAAATTAACTGTCTTATTAACTTTGGCCGGGATACTCGGCACAACGGCCGCAGTCGAAGCTGACGCTTTAGTTGAAAAGATTACAGGTTACTTGCAAAAAGATACAAAGGTTCTCATTAATGGACAAGACAGCATGCTTACACCTGTCTCTATTGATGGAAAACTGTATATCCCAGTGCGTGATGCTGCTGCCAAGCTTGGATATACGTTGAATTACGATGAAGCGAGCAAAGAAATTGAGCTCAGCGAAGCGGCGGACCTGATGCATGCCTCCGGTGTAATCGTAAACGTGCAGGCAAATGAAGACGGGAAATACCGTATTGAGCTGCTTGGCAGCACATGGGTCATATTGACCGTTGACAAATCGACAGCGATTAAAAGTCTAGACGGCAAAACGCTAACCCCTACCGATTTGAAAGCCGGCACCCAAATCGATGCGGAGTTCGGACCAGCCATGGCGATGAGCTTCCCGGGCCAAGCGCAAGCCGTAAGGATTAACGTTCACGCCAATCGCTTGGTCAAAGAAGATACCATCAAAGCGGTGAAACATACGGATAACGGCTGGCAAGTTCAATTAGGCGACGCTTTGGTACTGAACGCAGGTAAGGAAACGCGCGTCATGACATCCCAAGGGGAGTCCGTGAATTGGGAGGACCTGAAGGCTGGAATGAAAGTAAAAGCCTACTACGGCCCCTTCGAGGCGCAAAGCCTTCCTCCACAAAGCCCTGTTTTCCTCCTGGTCGTTCAGGCTCAAGCGCCTGTTACAGGCGGGCTGAAGATGTCACCAGAGACTGCGCAGGAATACCGCAGCTTGGCATGGGCCCAAGTGAGTGCGCAAGCTTCCCATATTACGACAAAGCAGGACGAAGCAGCCGTTCGCATTGTCTCCTCTAAAGAGGTTGGCGTATTAGCGCTCACGGCCGAGCAGAAGAAATTGCTTGAAGACGTTCAAGCTGCCAACGGAAACGTTGTGACGGTAACATATAACACGGACCAAGACGAGCTGCTTGGACCGTTGACCGTCGTGTTTGACTTCAACACAAAAGCCTTTATCGGGTTCAACGCTAGAAGATAAGTATGAATTCTAAGCAGCCATGAAATTCAAGCTAATTGAATTTCATGGTTTTTTATTTGCCGGATGGGGAATATTCAATGAATTGCTGGCCGCCTATGATTAGGAAGATGGTTTAGGTAATAGTCTATGTACTCTGAGGGCCTTGTTTTCTGTAATCCTGCGGAACCAGTCCGATCTGTCTACGGAAAATTAATGTAAAGTAGCTTGCACTTTGAAATCCGCAAGCCATTGCTATTTCACTTATGGATCGGTTCGTTTCTTGTAGCATTTCGCAGCTTTTTTGAATTCGGTATCGTGTTAGATACTCATTTGGGGTTTGTCCTACATACGAATTAAACAATTTACAACAACGGCTTCTGCAAACGGTCCCTGCTGCAGCAATATCGTTTAGGGTTATTTTACATTCATAGTTTTGATGAATGAATTCGGTCATTTTCCAAATAAGGGTCCATGATCGTTCGTTGTCAGTATACCCGGCTTTTTGTTGCACGTGATCTCCTACGGAGGCGCAGATGGATATTGCCAAGGACAGGAGTCGAAGCGGATGATGTGGTTCACGGTTGTGCATCTCATCATAAATCTCTTGTATGGAAAGCAAAACTTCCCGCTGCCAAGCAACTTGATCAGTAAGCAATAAAAAGTCATCCATATGGGTCCCGAATTTTTGGTCCGCATACTTCCTTGCCAGCGACGCAGTGTCACCAAGAAGGGAGGGATGGATGACGATTACAATGAAAGTGCAATCAATCTGCTCCGGGGAAAAACCATAGTGCATGCGTTTGCTATTTACAAAAATCCCATTCCCCTGATCGATTCGAATCGTTTGTCCGTTTACAAAGTATTCCATAGATCCTTCAAGAACCATAATCAACTCTACATCTGGGTGCCAATGGCAAGCGGCAGAATAATTGGTAAACTGCTGTAAGTTTCCTTTTCGTACATAGAGTAGTAAATCAGCTAGGTTATAATCCAGGCGCTCGGATAGGTCTGAAAACACTTCTAGTGATTTAATCATCAGGTCACCTCGTTAAATACATACGATTATTATAAAAAATTAACCAATTTTAATGGATATGAGCATTTGTTTATACTATCTTTATAACATTATGATATACGTGAGGGAAGGGGAACGGGGTGAAAAAACAATTCCTAATTAAGAAACCCATGAATGTTCATTTCAGACGAGAGTTGATGGTGCTGGTTGTACCAATTGCATTGCAAAACTTGGTTTCGGCTACGGTTATATCTGCAGATGTCTTCATGTTGGGTATGATCAGCCAATCCGCGATGTCGGCCGTATCACTCGCAGGACAAATCACTTTCGCCTTAACCTTGTTCTACATGGGGATGTCAACGGGGGCGGGGATACTTACTGCACAGTATTGGGGAAAGAAGGACTTAAAGACAATACAAAGGGTCCTCAGCATTTCTTGCATGTTTTCCTTCTGCATATCCGTCTTCTTTTTTTTGTTTTCCTTCTTATACCCAGGCATGCTGATGCGAATTTTTACTAACGATGACGAGTTGATCCGCTATGGTGCAAGGTTTTTGCAGATGAATTCATTTTCTTATCTAGCGATGGGAATTTCGCAGATGTATCTCAGTGTAATAAGAAGTATGGAAAATGCCAGGCTAAGTGCATGGATAAGTTCGGCTTGTCTAGTTATGAATATCATATTCAACGCGGCTTGTATCTTTATCTTTTTTCCCGGCAGGTCCGAACTTGCTATCTCGGGAGTTGCCCTGGCGACAGTTTGTGCACGTTTCATTGAATTAGGCTGCTGCGTTGTTCACTCTGTTACACGGGGATCCATTCGCTTTACACTGCCGGTGCATGATGGAATACAGCGGAAATTGCTTAAGGATTTCTTCAAGTACACCATGCCCGTACAAGGGAATTATATCGTCTGGGGAGGGGCCTTGACTGCAACAGCTGCCATTATTGGCCATGTAAGTGCCGATATGGTTGCAGCTAATTCCGTATCGTCAGTCGTCAAGAACTTGGCCATTGTATTATGTGGAGGCATTGCCAGCGGTGGGTCTGTGCTAATCGGGAAATATCTGGGGGAGGGGGAGATCGAGAAAGCCAAACATGCAGGTAACCGAATGAATGTATATGCTTTGATTTTTGGTGCCCTGGCAGGCTGTACTATTTTGTTAATGAAGCCGCTCGTTTTCTTGATGGTTAGTCTAAATGCTATGGCACAACATTACCTCGATGGTATGTTGTATGTCTGCGCTTATTATTGTATCGCCAAGTCTATGAATTCGACTACGATTGCAGGTATATTCACTGCTGGAGGGGATTCCAAATTTGGTTTTTGGTGTGATGCCGTAGTGATGTGGGGCATTATTTTGCCATTAGGCTATCTAGGTGCTTTTGTTTGGCATGTACCTCCTATTCTGCTGTTTGCAATGATCAGCCTGGATGAAATCATAAAACTGCCGGTCGCTTTAATTCGGTTTCGTCAGTACAAGTGGCTTAACAATATTACAAGGACTTTTGCGGAAACCTGATAATAACGAAATGGTTTTGTCTGATGAAATCAAGAATGATAAAAGGAGAACTGAGAATGAATATACAAGAACGAATGGCGAGCTGCCAATTATTTACTGACCATGACGCAAATTATCCAGAAGAAGCTGCAGCATTGGCACGTGCTCGCCAACGCGGGAAGGCACTGTGTTATGAAATCAATCGTTTACATCCTGATGATACGGCAGGACGCCAGGCTTTGATGAAACAGCTTTTCGGGAGCATGGGTGAGAATGTGTGGATGGAACCACCCATTCGCATGGCGTATGGATCGAACACTACGATAGGCAATAACGTTTATATTAACTTTAATTTAACCGTAGTTGACGACTATAAGGTGACGATTGGTGATGACGTCATGTTTGGCCCCAACGTAACAATCGCTGTAACCAGCCATCCTGTACACCCAGAAAAGCGTAAAGAAGGTGAAATGTTTGCTCTACCCGTGGTCATTGAAGATGGGGTGTGGATTGGCAGTGGGGCGATTATTTTACCAGGCGTTACCATCGGAAAGGGGAGCGTCATCGGTGCTGGAAGCGTTGTAACCAAGGATATTCCAGAGAACGTAATCGCAGTGGGAAATCCATGTAAGGTTCTTCGTGAAATCACGGAACATGACAGAGTATATTACTACAAAAACATGCGCTTCGATCAAGTGGAGTGGTAGAGAGGGTTTAAAGGTTTAAATTATTGTGACAAAACAACTACTTATTTTTCTGCTCCAGTGTACGCAGATCGTTGGCTGCGGATTGATTGTAAAGCGGAATTCGAAGCGGTCTGGAAGCTGATCGAAGCGGAGATTGCAGGATAGACGCAAGGATGAGCGGAATATAGTGATGCCCTGCAGACATGAGATTATACGGGTGAAAAAAACGCCGGAGACCTTCAACAAGGGACCGGCGTTTCCATATTAACGTTTCGGCATTTTGCTCTCATCCATGTACAGCAGGTTCCAGCGGTGACCGTCCAGGTCGGCAAATCCCGCGCCGTACATCCAGCCGTCAATTTCACTCGGCTTGCCAAAGATGCTTCCTCCGGCAAACTCTACTTTTTGAATAAAGGCATCGACTTCTTCTCTGCTGTCAGCTCCGATGGAAAATATCACCTCTGCGCTATGTGAAGTATCCGCGGTTTTTGCGCCTGTAAATTTTTCAAACGCCGCATCCGGAAACAGCAGAATCGTTGTTTGGCCTATGACAAGCTTGGATCTCTCGTCACCAACGCTCACCGCATGGAATCCAATTTCATTGAAAAAGGCAGTTGATCGCTCAACATCTTTGACCGGCAGGTTAATCCAAATCTCCTGTGACATGGCTGTGGCCCCCTGGAATATATTTTCAACTACTCCTTACTATACTCTACTTCTGCTGCGGAAGGGAATCTTAGGAAACAGGTTGTTTTCCTTTTGATCATTAGGTCAGTGGAGAGATGCTCTACCGATTGATATTGTACATAATTGCACTGTAAAGAAAATCTGCTAAATCCTCATTGCTATATTGATTAAAATAGCTTTTGAATCGTGCATCGAATTTATACGTATTGGCAATGCAAGCCAGTAATTCTGCATCACATGGCATGAATTGCATTAATATGTTTTTCCACTCCTCGATGAATCGCTGCACTTCATCGGAGGAAGGATCTTGATGGATACAAGACGCCATTCGTTTGAAAATTTCCTCCATGGCTGAAAAACGTTCCTCTTGTTCATCTGGTGAACATGCTTCCAACGTTTCATTAAACACTTGATACGCCTCTGTTTCACCATAAATAAATCTCGCCTCATTTGCATATTGTTCTCTCAATGGCAAAGCGGAAGTACTATTGAAAATTTGCAAATGACTTATATCATTTCCCGCAACGTATTCTTCGAGAGCTGTCATGATTGTATCCAGTCTTTGCTTTTTCGATAATAAAGTTTGTTTCTGCTTCTTTAATATTTGTTTCTGTTCTTCCCTGGTTAACTGTAAAATGTCCGCAATTTCTTTCAAGGAAAAATCCAATTCCTTTAAGAACATAATCGTTTGAAGTTTTTCCAAACTGCTTCGGTCGTATAGGCGATACCCTTTTTCCGTCAGATGTGTCGGTTTAAATAAATGAATTCTATCGTAATAATGCAAAGTCCGGCCTGTAATGCCTGTAATCTGAACAATATCTTTAACTGTTAATAATGGTTTCTTCATCCCAAAATCCTTTGACTTCTTCTAGTATTTGAGCAGCAGACGTTATTGTTGCCTCAAAGATCGTTTTTCCTGTTTTTCTTAAATAGGATCGGATTAAATAATATCCGCAAGCGTAACCGGCGCTATAAGGCATATTGACCGGTTTAAAGTTTTGAAGTTTTGCGATCTCGTCACCGTATAGATACGGACCGATTTTATCAAACCCAGTTACTTGCAGCTGCTCTCTAAGCACAGGCTTTATGCGCCTGTTCAGTGTTTCTGCGTTTGTTTTCGTCACCCAAGGGCCGAGCCATTCTTCGCCAAATATGAACGCAGCATAGTTTTCAGCTAATCCTTCACTGACAATAAGCTCGCCCAAATTAACGGTGTGATCCCACTGAATAAATTGATATCGTACATTATGGTTGCATTCGTGCGACAGCGCAACCTTCATTCGTGGAATCGTATACTCATTTGGCAAGAGTGTACCCCAGATAAACCCGGGAATGCCCCCAAAGCCGCTATATCCTTCGTTTATTGCTAAGGCACGGCTTTCCGGATTCCCTAGTTGAATGGTAAACAAATAGTCGGATACGGGGAGGTTAATTCCCTGCTCTACAAAGAGATGCAGGCTTTTCTTCACCGCATGCTCACACTCTAGCCAAAAGGATTCCGACGAAATCAGCCCGATCTCTGCCGAAATCTGAGGGGTAATCTGATTAGGGGATCGATGCATCATGCTGTTAAACGCAATAACATCAAACCCATTCGCCTCTTCAGCTTTAAAAGGAATCTGTTGAATTTGCCATTGTTTCATAAAGGGAGCCATCATTTCGTTTCTGAATAATTCAAGTTTTTCCTCCGGCGAAGCTTGGGCAACTTGTTGATAAATATAATCTGAGCGCAGTGTTTTTATTTTCATTTCTCTCACTCCAAGTCGTTTATAGTGAGAATTATGCACTATGACCTAACGTCATAGTCAAGTACCTCGGTTCAAATATAAAGGTTCGACCCAGTTTAGTAAGTTGCGCCACTATGGGGAAGTTTTTTTAAAATTACCTTTTCCCTTCATTATTACAGGATGACAATCTAAACTTGAAGTACAACAATGTTTTACCTTGTTAAAGTACGATTGGAGGACTTCATGATGAGCGAAATCCAAGCTGAAACTCTGGCACAGGTTTTAAGCCAAATGCACGGTACGAAAATAATCTGCGCCGATATCCAAACCACACCATTACATGGCGGTACAGTAGGTAATGTACAGCTTGTAACGGGCAAAGCCACAACGACTGACGGCGGGGAAATAACCTATAGAATCGTATTAAAAACGCAGAAGAAATGGGATCGCTACAGCGACCCCGATTCATGGCGTAGAGAATATGATTTGTATAACTCCAATTTCGGAGCTCTGTTTTCTGAAACTTTCCGTTGGCCCGAATGTTATCACGTCGAGAAGAACGAAGAAGAGAACGAAACGCGGATATGGATGGAATATATCAACGGCATATCGGGTTTGAACCTGACCGGCGATATGTATGAACGTGCAGCAAAGGAATTAGGACGATTCCAGGGCAAGTTATATGCCGAGCAGCCAGCTTTTTTGCAGAACTTGACCAACCTGAGTAAAGTGGAGAATATGAAGAATTTCTATCTTCATTATCGGTCATGGAATAGAGTGTACGATTATATACGATCCGACGTTTGCGAAATCCCGAAACACCTATGTAACATGCTCATCGATATTGATGAAAACACAGACGAAATATTCAACCGTATTGAAAAGCTGCCCATCGTCCTGTGCCACAGGGATTTTTGGGTGACAAACCTATTTTATTCAGACGATAACATCATACTCATCGACTGGGATACCACGGGATGGGGCTATTTAGGTGAAGATATGGCAAGTCTTATCGCAGACGAAGCTGATATTGAGCACATGGTTGAATACTACCGTAGATGTATCCCGGCGTACTACAAGGGCTTTTCGGAACATGCGGATATTTCACATATAACGGATAACTGCATTTATGAACTGATTCTACTTATGTTTGGTTACAGGCTTGTAGAGTGGTTTATGAACGCAGGATCGGGTGATGATGAAAGAACGTTGCACCTCCACACCCTGCAAAAAATCTATGAGATGAGGCATGAAAACGAATCCGCGCTGTCCGCTGGGGCGGAGAGAATGAACAGAGCGCCGTGTTGAACAGCCTTCCGGAGGACGAATGAATATAGCTGCTGCGCGGACACTGGCGTCAGTATAATGTCCAAATCTACCATAATACGATTGTCAATGTAGGCAACAACACTCCTGCATTTACCCTCGGTGGAAGAACCTACAGCCGGTAGGGACGAA
Source organism: Paenibacillus rhizosphaerae (assembly GCF_014192015.1). Taxonomy (GTDB): domain Bacteria; phylum Bacillota; class Bacilli; order Paenibacillales; family Paenibacillaceae; genus Paenibacillus_AQ; species Paenibacillus_AQ rhizosphaerae. Next base: position 1,338,854 of record NZ_JACHXJ010000002.1, read on the forward strand.
GATCTATAACAATCTGATCTTTAGTCATACAGGCACCATGTTTCATGAGACCGAAGCTATGATGAAAGCACCGGCCCAAGAACGACCCGAGTACAAAGGGAATAAGGTGAAAGAAATCGCGCCTATTTCGAACAATCCCGTTGTTAGCGGGGCCATGCGCCAAGAGGATCTGCGGCTTGCCCCGCGGTACAGACGGCTTGATCCGGTTGTCGTTATACAGTCCGGCCATCGATTCGGCCGTCAGTCCCGTTGCTTGCTCTGGACGACAGGGACGGTCAGATGAGATATGCGTATGATCAAATAGGCATGCCGAGCACAGGAAAAATGACCTAATAAAGCTGGCAGTAATAATTCCCAGGGGTGTACAGGGTTGATCCGAGTGGACTGCATAACCTGAACGAGAACTCGCTGTACAATTTGTGGAAAAAGTCTGAAGGTTGAAAAAATGTAGGTTACCAATGTTTTACTGATACCCTCTGACAAATATAGAATACACACGCTTCTTAGCCGCGTAGCTGCGGCTTTTTTGTTTTAACCATAATTGATAAGAATTATCCAATTATGAGGCTGGCGTTCATTTGTAATATCGAAGTTGTCGTCATCGTAAGTAATGAATTTCAATATGCTCAGAGATACTAATCGAACGGACAGGTTGACTCAACAAACGGGTACGATAACAAAGGCATTCTCAATGGATTCAAGGATATCGTTCGTTTCTGGTGTCACAAATTGGAGCCTTACAGCGCTCTTTGTCCAAAATCTAATGAAGCTGTTGAACGATGAACGACTTGCCATGTGTCAATCATAAGGGTCTTCAGCTGATGGTACCCTAAACAACATTTACTACTATGAACTTATTGACATATCGGTTGAATGGTTAGATAATAGTTCGCATGCGAAATATTTTGCGAAGGGAGCTTGACGTTGGGAGAACAGCAGATCCTGGAAATATTCCAAAGCTACCGCGAAGTTCATCAGGCGTTCTTCCAGTTGATGACCAAAGCGGCGAGCAAGCATAAACTCACGGCGCTGCAGTTTGTCGTGCTGAAGGTGCTGAAGGAGTACCCCGAAATCCGCCTTTCGGACCTTGCCGAACAAGTGAAACTCGGCAATAGCACGACCAGCGGCATCGTCGACCGGATGGTCAAGGCAGGTCTCGTTGACCGGGAGCGGACCGAGACCGACAGGCGAGCGATGACGCTGACCCTTTCCGAGAAAGGGGCGGCGCTCTGGCGCGAAACGGAAGCCACCCGCCTGCACATGATGCGGTCCCTGCTAGAGCTACCTGAGGAAGACCAGCGGGAGCTTCATCGCATCCAGCAAAAAGTATTGCATCTTTTAAGAAAATCTAGAGAGGAAGGTTAAGCCATGACTAGTATGGTATCCAATCAATTACGCAAAGGGCCGATCATGGCCTCCTTGCTCATCGCCGCGTTCGTGGCGCTGTTAAGCCAAACGGTACTTAACGTTGCGCTTCCGAAAATGATGGCGGATCTCAACGTAACGGAAAGCACAATCCAGTGGCTGTCTAACGGCTATATGCTGGTGAACGGCGTGCTTGTGCCGGTCAGTGCATTCCTGATCAACCGGTTTACGACCCGGAAACTGTTTCTGTTAGCCTCATCCATGTTTGCGCTGGGCACGGTCATCTGCGCGTTATCCGGGGATTTCAGCTGGCTGTTGGCCGGCCGTCTCGTGCAGGCCGTAGGCGCCGGCATCCTGATGCCGCTGATGACCGTCGTGACGCTGACTATCTTCCCCGTCGAGGAACGTGGTAAAGCCATGGGGCTGATGGGGGTCGCGATGATCTTCGCGCCGGCGATCGGACCGACGCTCTCCGGTTGGATCGTTGAGAATTACGACTGGCACGTGCTGTTCTACATCGTGCTGCCGCTTGCGATCATCGCCGTGATTTTCGGTGCCTTCTCGATGAAGGACGTCATCAAGACGTCCCGTCCGAAGCTCGACGTCCTGAGCGTGATCCTGTCGACACTCGGCTTCGGCGGTCTGCTGTACGGCTTCAGCGATGCCGGCACGAAAGGCTGGGACTCGGAGGAAGTCATCATCTGCCTGGCCGTCGGCGCGGTCGCGCTCATCCTGTTCATCGTGCGTTCGATCATGGTGAAGAATCCGCTGCTTGAAATGCGGGTATTCAAATATTCCATGTTCTCGCTCACATCCCTGATTAACGCCATCATCACGATGGCGATGTTCTCCGGCATGATTCTGCTGCCGATCTTCCTGCAGAACATCCGTCACTTCACGCCGCTTGATTCCGGTCTCCTGCTGCTGCCGGGTGCCATCCTGATGGGTATCATGTCCCCGATCACGGGCATGGTGTTCGACAAAATCGGCGCGCGTTGGCTGGCCGTCGCCGGCCTCGTCATCACGACCATCACGACATACGAGTTCAGTCATCTGGAAGCTGATTCTTCATACAACCACATGATGCTCATTTATACGGCGCGGATGTTCGGGATGTCCATGCTGATGATGCCGATCCAGACGGCCGGCCTCAACCAGCTGCCGCGCCGCCTGAACGCGCACGGCTCGGCGATGTCCCAGACGCTGCGGAACGTATCAGGCGCGCTCGGTACCGCCTTGCTCGTCACGGTCATGACGAACAAAGCGGCCTCGCAAGTGAAAGAACTCGTCATCGCGGGACACATCAACCCGAACGACGCGGCCAAGATGGCCGATGTCACGCAGCAGGCGACCATCTACGGCATCAACCAGTCTTTCGTTGTCTCCACCTGGCTGACAGTCGCCGCGCTCGTCCTGGCGTTCTTCATTCGTAAGGTGAAGCCGCAAGAGGATACGGTGCAGGCACCGGTTAAAGCACCGGAAGCGAGTGAGTCGGCGGCCCAACCGGCGCCCGCGGAAGTGACTGCCCAACCGGCACTTGCGGAGGTAGCGGCTCATGCGGAGTTGCAAAACAAGGATAGCGAATTCCGCAATGCCATTCGAGGGTTTTTAACCCCGTCTCAGCCCGCGAAAGACGAAGGGCAATTCACCGATAAAGAATACCGGAAGGCGCTGCTGAAGCTGAAGGACGCCACTAACCAGGAAGCGGACCAGAAAGAAGAAATGTCCCCCGATCAAGCTTATCGGGAAACGCTCAAGAAATTGAACGGGCTCCTGAAGGAAAACAAATAAGCGCGTCTGAACAACGATCATGAGAGGAGATCAATCGATGAAAATCTATATTGTGTATGATAGCGAAGCGGGGCATACGGAACAGCTGGCCCGTTCCATTGCCAAAGGCGCCCAAAGCGTTGAAGGCGCGGAGGTATTCATCAATCACGTTAATAAGGCGAACGTCAAAGATCTTGCCGGTATGGATGCGATTATATGGGGATGTCCCGGACACTTCGGCACGATTAGCTCCGGCTTAAAGGAATGGATCGATAAGCTCGGGTATTTGTGGGCAAACGGGACGTTAGTGGATAAAATCGGCGCGGTATTTTGTACGACGGCAACTATTCATGGCGGTATCGAAGCGACCTTGCTTAACCTTGTTACGCCAATGCTGCATCAAGGCATGATGGTTGTCGGCTTGCCGGCTAACATTCCGGAGAATGCGCTGTACGGCAGTTATTATGGGGTCGGAGTGACGTCTCCTGTCGAAGATACCCGCGATGACCTGATCCAATCGCTATTTGCGAAGGGTCTCGGGCTAGGAGAAGCCCTTGGAAAGCGCGTGGCCAATACGGCAAGCACCATTGCGGCAGGAAGGAAATTGCAGGGCAATCTTTAAATAACCTAATGCAAGTACCTGCTGAGGACATCCTCGGCGAGCTTATATCAACAAGAGCGCAGTCCCTTTGCAGGGGCCGCGCTCTTTTTCTTGTTTGCGCAGATGGCTCCGGTCGGCCGGGTAGATCAGAGAAAATCGTGATGAGCGGTTCAAAAAACAAGCACAATGGGTTGGAAACACCACCTATACTGGAATGACTGTACAGCTAGTGAAGCTTTGTTAAAAGCTGCGTTTCCACGCCCCAAGCCCTTGCATTTTACTTAGCAATACAATTTGCCCGATATGATATGCGTCGTGCAATGCTAAACTCTTCAGTTCAAGCACTAATGATCTTTCTTCAGGGATCTGTCTATACAAATCTTCTTGTTCTGATTTTGCTAGTATTTTTTCAAGTTCACGATGAACAAAAAAGTATTCTTGTTTTGTTTCCTTCCAATTCTGAAACGTCTCAGTTGGTAATCGAAATGTAGATTTGTTATCTTCTGCCTGTGGTTCATTTGCTGTTTCACCAAGAAACCGCATCAGAAGTCTCTTTTCATAGAAAAGTAAATGACAAACTAATTCCCAAATGGAGTTCATTTCATCAACTGGTTTCCAAATGGCCTGTTCAAAAGTAATATCCTTCAGCACTTTTTCAAGGGGTGGAAACCAGTCTTCTTTATCTAAACAGCTTGCCCATTGTTGTAACAAAAGTGTCCTTACATCCATTTTCTTATCCCTCCAGTTTGATCCCTTTGGTCAAATTTCATTCGCGCTCCCTATACTTTACGCAGTTTACTGACGAATTCCTTTGGTGTGCACCCGTTGTAACGTTTGAACATTTTGTAGAAGTGGGCCATGTTCTCGTAACCGACATCTTCGGCGATGTTGGTGATGCTCCAATTTTCGGTGAGCAAGAGCCGTTCTGCTTTCTGTATCCTTTTCTGATTGACGTATTCAGTGAAAGAAACGCCCATTGTCTTTTTGAAAAACTTGGAGAAGTACGAATAGCTCATATGGGCCAAATCACTCACGTTCTGCAGCTCGATTTTGTCTCCGAGATGCATGTCAACATAAGTCAAGATGGGCAGTAACAACTGCGCATCGGAGGTATCTTGACGTTCCAGTAACCCCCGCCTATCGTGCCGCAGCAGTGTCAGCATTAAGCGCTTCACATGTATACTGGTCGCGATTTCATATCCCTTCGTCCTCTCATTCATTTCCTTGTAAATATCCGCGAAAATGCATTCAATCTCCCTATTTATCCCAGCGTGATGTTCCATGAAATCGTTGAGGCTATCTAGCGATCGATCGATTTCCATGAAGACCCGGTAGTACATCTGCATGGCAGAATCGAGGTAGGCCTGGAGATCGACGTGGAGTACATGGTATACGAGCTTCTCTTCGCTGATTTTTCTACCGAAATGAAGCTGCGATGATCCGATCACACAGCTCTCGCCTGCTTTCAAATGATAAACACGGTCCGGTATATGTACGTCGAGCCGACCCTGCTCGACCAGAATGAACTCAACCGGTTTATGAAAATGCCATATCCAATCGATCGGGTACTCGATTCCATCGTTGACCAACTGCCAAATCTTTAAGCATAGAATAGGATTCTGGTATTCAATCGGTTCTTGGAATACTTCCATGTAGTACTCTCTCCATCGAATTTAAGTTAGCGAAAATGGATACAAACAAGACAAAAAACGGCATATACGCTTACATATGAACATTGTATTATCTCTATGATTATTATACACAACAAAAAGGAGATGAGGGTACACAGGGCGATAAGAAGGCTGAATACGTTCTAAGGGGGTGATCCATCGAACAACTTGGAGTAAGTACGTGCAGCACATGATTGGGATCTATTTCAGCAAGTATGGAAATTAGGTACCACCATTAAACGAAAGAGTTCAATCGAAGAAGAGTGCTAAAACCGTGCCGAAGCCTTCTCTTAGTGAATCTCGAAATGGAAGCGCTTCCTTACTACCGGTTCAAGTCGAGGATATCGACCACATCAAGCAGTATATATGAAAAAGGAGGCTAAGAGGATGAAAGTAAGTAAGATAATGATGTTGTTGCTAGTGGCGATTCTTATGGTTCCAGTAACTGGTGTAGCCAGTGCAGCAGGTAATGATGCGGCAAACAGCAACAGGGGGCAGTCAGCAGATGATGTTTGGCAAGATGCTTGGCGTGATAAGGATAATGGTTTTGTCACGGCAGACGATATTAAAGGATTAAATGTTTACAAAGATGCCGGGCTTAGTCAAGATCCGTCGATTGATAGCTCAAAGGACATGAAGTTCCTGTTCAATAATGATAACTATACGCGCATCGTTAACTTTGCGGATGGTTACTTATTGACGATTCCAGGCACGAAGAATAATCCGAAATTTGATTTAGGTGCTCAGTATAACCGCTATTATGCTGCAGATGATTCCTATGTGCTCACCGTATCGAAAGAAGATAAAAATATTTATGGAGTGACCCCGGAGACTCCTCATGGAACACCAGAAGGGTGGGAGCCGTACTTCCGCGAGTGGCTCGTACCGTATATCGGTAATGCAGATTGGCTCAAGAATAATGGTCTGATCACGTTGCGTGATTCTGGAGACAGGACGGATTTGCTTGATGGTTATACGGTGACAACGTTTAACTTAAAATTTGTTGATAAGCCGAACTTAGACTATCAGTACTACAATGTAGCCATCGTACGTGAGCAAAATGAGTATAAAGATTTCTTCTTGTTCGTCCATAAGTCGAAGACGAACGAAGTGGACGTCTTTGATCGTATCTTGCGGTCATTTAAACAAATTGAGACGGTAGGTGCAGCGAAAAATCACATCGCACCTTATGAAGTGAACATTCCTGAGCAATGGAATGAAGAGACAAGGCGGTTCTACGAGCAGTATCGTACGAGCAATCATGTGAACTGGGGTTTCTTCACGAACTCGATGCCACAAGATAAAGAAACGGAAAATGTGAGGACAGTCCGTGAGAAATTGGCTGCGAACCAGTCAAGACTATCCAGCTCAATGGATTATCAATTTGACATTATGCCAACCTATTTACACTTAGGTTGGGGAGGTCAGCTGACTGAATTCCCGCTGCAATTAGCTAATGAATTTGCCGGCGGCAATGGTTTTAATGGTAAGCCGGTCTTGCAAGTATCGTACCAGTTCACTACAGATAACAATGGTATCTATGCGAATAAAGGTGCATATACGCCAATGTTCGATATTCTCGATGGCAAATTTGATAACCACTTCCGGACCCTTGCTAAGCAGATCAAACAGTATGGCAAGCCGGTGTTTATCCGCTTGAATAATGAGATGGATTCTGATTGGGTCAGCTACTGTGGCTTAGCAACGCTGCTTGATAGTGAAGTATTTGTGCAAACTTGGCAGCGTATGTATGACATCTTCGCAGAAGAAGGCGTTGATAATACGATCTGGATGATTAATGGAATGGAGAAGTCGATACCATATTCCAACTGGGGCGATCTGATGAGCTATCTTCCAGGCAATGATTATGTGCAGGCTTATGCTTTATCACTATACTCAATGAATAATGATGGCAAACCGGAGTCTTTCTCTGACCAGCTAAAACGTATTTACGAGAGTAAAAAAGATTTTTTCGGTAAGTTACCATGGCATATCGGTGAATTCGGCTGCGCATCCGGTGGTGAGTTCGTTATTCAAAATGGTGAAGTGGTTTACACAGAGAAAGGGCGCTACCAAGCTGCGCAGGCATCATGGGTTAAAGAGATGTTTGACAGTTTGAAGAAGGGTGCCAACGGTAATAAGAACTACGAATATGCCAGTAATATTAAGGGAGCCGTATGGTTCTCCGTAAACGACTATGCCTATATTGAAGGCAAAGATTTGATCCAAAACTATATCGAGCTAGGTCCTGAACTGACCGACACGTTAAAAGAGTTCCGCAAAGGGTTCGTTCATAACAAAAAGTAGTAATCACAGTGAAGAGTTAGGAGGCAAATAATTATTAATAATAAAAACAACTCGGCATTCATAAACCGAGTTGTTTTTTTATTTCCCTAAATTTTTCACTTAACTCACTAGCTATGAATCAATGCCAAAGATACTCTCCACAACTGTTCAGCCGCGTCGGGATCCATTGCGTAAGAGGCGACCCCCGACGGGGTCTCTGCCATACGGGGTCCGACCTCGTTGCAATTTTCAAAATATCGGCCGCCGATCCCGTTTAATAAGGGAGACGTTGCCAATAGTATGGAGGTAGCGGCGCCCTGCTGAGGGGTCTTCCAGATGATCTCGGGATAGCCTATTCTTGTCTCGTTTAGCTTGTCGATCTGCTCGGGAGTGATCTGTATACGATCAACTCCCGGGGTTCGCACACCGCCAGGCATCAAAGCATTTGCTGTGATCCCGTCGTTGATCCAGCGTTTTGAAGCTTCCACAGCGAACAGTATGTTAGCTGTTTTGGATTGTCCATAGGCAAGAAACGGGTCATAAGGACGACGCAGGAAGTGAATATCACCAAACACCACCGGCGAGCGGAGATGCCCTGCGGAACTAACTGAGACCACGCGGGCGCCGTCTGCCGCAGCCAGAGCATCGTGAAGTCCGGTGGCTAGAGCAAAATGTCCCAAATGATTGGTAGCGAATTGAAGCTCCCAGCCTTCGGGGGTTCGCATCTCGGGCGTTGCCATAATGCCAGCGTTGTTGATCAAGATGTGCAGCGGCCCACTCCATGAAGCAGCGAATGAGGCTATCGAGGATCGATCGGTAAGATTTAATGGCAACACCTTAACGAGTGGATTCCCCGTGGTTACAGCAATATCTTCAGCTGCGAGCTTGCCTGCATTGAGGTTGCGAACAGCCAATGTCACTTCGGCCCCCGCTTCAGCCAAAGCCCGGGCCGTTTCAAGGCCGATGCCGGATGTGGCTCCCGTCACGACAGCTTTGCGACCCGCAAGATTGATCCCTGCAACGACCTCGCTTGCTGTCGATTCGGAATGAAATGGGGTTGTAATCAATGAGGACTCGGACATTGTGATTTCCTTCTTTCCTGATTTTCTAATCTCAAGGTTATTATGACTTGAATGGATCTATCGAAATAGTTTGTTTCTGCTTAAAACTTGCTCAAAACTGTAAATGTTAGAAACTGTTCTTTGCCTTTATCCAGAATTAAGTTACGATTACAAGAAAGGTTTCCAACGAGCTTCTGGGGATCCATCAAAGTAAAAGTTGGTGATTATTGTGGGAGAGCGGCAAATCAAGCACTACCATTTATTTACGGAAAGCACCCAATCAAAAACGTATTTGGATCAAATGCTGGAAATTGCGAAACGAATTACCCTATTCGAGGGTCGTACCCAGACGATGATTCCGTTTTTAACGACGATGCGGTATAGTCGGCAGACTTCGGAAATTTCGGGTATTTTGACTCCTGCGATTTGTCTGATTCTACAGGGTGCCAAGAAACTTCATCTTGGCCATGAGGTCATTGATTATCATGCTGGGGATTACTTGGTATCTGTTATTGATATTCCGGCATCCGCAGAAATTATTGGGGCTACAAAGCAATCACCCTATATCGGTCTGCGCGTTGATTTTACGATGGAAGAGATCGCTACTGTGGTTATGGAGGCTGGCCTTGATTTTAAACCAAAACATAAAAAGTTGAATACCGGAGCATACGTCGGGACAGCCGACGAAGGTTTGGTGGAGTCTTTTTACCGTCTGCTCAAGCTAATCGAGAAACCGAATGCAAATCGTTATTTGTCTTCGCTGATGAAACGCGAGATGATCTTTCAGTTGCTCTCTGGGGATGCAGGGCATATTTTTTTTCAACAAGTCATGATGGATCGGCAAGACGAGGGGATTGGCAAAGTCATCGCATGGATCAAAGAGAATTATGCTCAATCGATTACCATAAAGGAATTAGCAAAATTATCGAACATGAGCGTATCCGGGCTGCATCATAAGTTTAAAGCCGTTACAACATTAGGACCTGTACAATATCAAAAGCAGCTTCGGCTATATGAAGCCAGGCGTCTTATGCTGGGTGGCGCAATGAATGTAACTGCAGCAGCTATGCAAGTCGGTTATGAAAATGTATCGCAATTTAGCCGGGAATACCGCAGGCTTTTTGGATCTTCACCATCTAAAGACATGAAAGCTTTTGAAAAATAGCCCCGGAATAGAGAGGATCAAAAAGGACAGATTTCGTCGTTAGACATGTGAATGGTTCAGCAGAACGGCATACACGCTAATAAGCCGCGTAGCTGCGGTTTTTTGTGTTAACGATGAATGGCGGTCGGTCGGACTTCAAGGGGAAGCAAGCGTTACGGCAATTTACAAACAATGGGAAAACCCTCATCTATCATGGTATGATAGGTGAGGGTTTTTAACGTGTTTAGAAGTTAGGATCCGTGCGGCATATTCCGAGTTGAGCCAGAGCGTATGCTACGCCATCTTCTTCACATGGTCGGGTCACCATATGTGCCTGTTTCTGCACGTGAGCTGGCGAGTTAGCAACGGCTACCGCATAGCCAGCCTCGGCAAACATCGGCATATCGTTATCATGGTTCCCGATGGCAAGCACGTCCTCCGTGGCTATCTGAAGATGCTGTTTGAGGAAACGAAGCGCCTCCCCTTTGTTGGCCTGCGCGTTGGTGATTTCAATGTTGCTGTTATCGCTTGGATGGATTTGCAGCGGGAGAGTCTGGAGGTCTCTGATGATAGCGGCTAGCTTGGCATCATCATCCTGCACGTAAATTTTACAATACGTCTCACTCAGTGGAATCGGACCGATGAAGACAGGCAAGTCCGGATAATCCCTTCGAATCGAATCGACCAGATGGGATTCCTCTGCCGCGAACATGGCATCACGTGTGTACATGCGGTAGCGTGCCCGGTGCTTTTCAATCGTACGTATAATTTGGGGAAGATGCTCCGTTCGAATCGGAAAAGAGATCAGTTCTTTCTGGCCCGGAATATCGTACACGTTGGCGCCGTTGCTGGCGAACAAGTAGGCTGCGCCTTGAAACCGCTCCGCGAAGGGCAGCGCGGCGGCGAACATTTTTCCGGTGATAATGGCCACGATGCACCCCTGGTGTATAGCATCATTCACGGCATTGCGGTTTGCGTCGCTCAGATACAGCCGGCGGTCAATCGTAGTGCCGTCCAGATCCAGAGCGATCAGTTTGAATTTCATGGTTCCTCCTTGCATGCAAGCTGCCCAATCGATTATTGGTAATGAATTTGGTGTCGGTATTGCTTCAGCAGCCTCATATTGTGCTCATCTCCTCCTTCGAGGTTGGCTGACAGGAAGACCGGCGGAGTCATGCCTCGATGAATTAACAGCTCGATCGTCTGCGAAATGACCGCATGCATCATCGTAACCCCGGTCACCGTGGAGAGCGGAGCTGTTTTGACTTGCAGCCCATCGATTGACAGCGCCGCATCGCCCTTTTCACCCATGACGTCCAAAATGAGGTCTGCGAGCTCAAACAAGCGCTTACCGCTGGAATGCCGGCTTTCGACATCCGACGAATAGGCGATCGATGTAAGGGCAATGACCTTCACGCCATGATTCTTTGCCCACAACGCCAGTTCAACGGGGACGGTGTTGCGCCCGGAGACGGAAGCGATAATGAGCACATCGCCCTGCTTGAGCGCGGTCTCCGAAAGCACCGCTTCGGCCAGCCCCGATATGCGTTCGAATTTGGTGGTGCGCGTGGTAGGAAAGGTCTCCAAGGTCATGCCCGGCAAAAAAATGGGATTCATCAGGATGAATCCTCCTGCCCTGTAAAACACCTCCTGCGCGAAGAGGCTTGAATGGCTGCATCCCGTGATATAGATGGAGCCTCCCTGTTCCACGGTGTCTGCCAATACATGCGAGGTCTGCTGCATTGCCTCATGCTGTTCTTCCAAGACTTGAACCAGGTTATCCGTTACGGCTTGAAAATAACGCTTAATTTGCAGCATAGCATATCCTCCCCGTTACGATTCAGCTGAACCATACGACCCGAACTCCAGAAATTTTTCGTTTCTCTTTCCTTGTGACTAGATTTTATCTTCGATCATTTTCGTTGTCAAACAGTTTTCTTTCGATTTTTTTCCTGTTATAGTAGTTATAGCTGTATAATGAAACGATTAACAAGTCCTATTATATACATAAAACAGAGGTGGAGAAGAAAAGATGCATGCCATGCAACGTCGAAGCGAAATTTTGAAGATGATTAGAGAGAACGGGTTTAAAAGGGTTTCGGAGCTGAGGGATATATTCCAAGTATCCGAAGTGACCATCCGTTCCGATCTGCGAACGCTGGAGGAGGAAGGAAAGATCGAGCGCAATTACGGGGGAGCGATGGTGAAGGATGAGCAGGAATCACCTACGTTTTCGGAGACCTCCTGGCTTCTAAGCGAAACGAAGTCGGCCATCGCCAAGGCTGCCGTCGATTTGATCCAGCCGGGGGATAGCCTTTTTCTGGACGGAAGCTCAACGACAGTGCTGCTGGCCAATCTGGCACGGCATATCGAGAATGTGACGATCATCAGCAATTCCATCCCCGTATTCGAACAGCTGAAAGAAATGACGACGGCTACGCTTATAGGGATCCCCGGCACGCTAAATCCGAGAACCCAAACGTTCGTCGGACCGTATGCAGAGAAAATGATCAACGATCTTCGGGCTACCAAAACCTTTATCAGTCCCAAAGGGGTCCTGCTTGAGGGATTGCGTGACATCACGATGGTGGAGGCGGATATCCGCAAACGGATGATGGATTCCGGCAGCGAGGTCATCGTGCTGGCAGACCACAGCAAATTCAACAACAACCGTACCTTGATCCGAATCGACAGCTTCGACGGGGTGAACACCATCATTACCGATCGGCTGCCGGATGATTCGTACATGGGTATTTTTGAGGAGAAGAATATCCGGGTGATCATCGCGGAGGCGAATGAAGAATAATGTCATATTGTATTCCACACTGACAGCTGGCCCTTGAGTACAGGAATGTACTTGACGGGCTATTTTTTTGTCCACGCATTCGTACAACGAAAAGAATAAAAGAACATTATTTTCGTTTTTCCTCTTTTTAAAAATATAAATTTATTCTTATTGACATTTTGATGAACACCAATCTATAATCGAAACAAATTCGAAAACAATTTTACTTTCGATTTTCGTTTACTTTTGTTATCGAAAGTTGTTTTTCGAAAAATGTTGTTAAGGGGGAATAAAATGAAGAAGAAAGCGTTGTTGATCTCTTCCTTTTTTCTGATTGTTGTCCTGACTTTGGCGGGTTGTTCAGGTAAGGACACCACCGAAGAGGAAGCGGGTGACCCGGCGAAGAACGACCAACCGGTGGGACAAACCAGCAATATTACAAGTTGGGACAGCCCGGACTTGGCCTGGAAAAAGAGCACCGATCCCGTAGCCTTCGACACATACATCGATTTCGACTGGTACCCCGTCGATACGTGGGGGAAGGATGATGTATCCAAAGAGATCACGAAGAGGACCGGCGTCTCCCTGAACGTAACGAAAGGCAGTGACCTCAACCAGCTCCAGGTATTGATTGCCGCCAATGAATTGCCCGATCTCGTCTTCACTTCCAATCTGGTAGAACGCTTCTACGATCCGGACATCGCTTATCCACTCGACGAATTGATCAAGAAATATGCCCCTGAAATGATGAACCTACTTGACCCCGTAGAAATTGCTAACAACACCCAGCCTGACGGACATTTTTACGCCTTAAAAACGCACTATAACAACGACGAAGCCTGGAATGACCCGAGAAACCTCCCATCTCCCGGTGACGCAGGGTTCTACATCCGGCAGGATATTATGCAGGAGATAGGCAATCCGCCGCTAGAATCTCTTGAGGATTTGCTGAACGTCTATCAGCTGGTCAAGGAAAAGCACCCCGACATGATCATCTACCTCCCACATCCGACATGGACGAACCCGCTGATGGAAATGATGGGCTTAACAGACCAGAATCCCTATACAGACGAAGCAGGCAAAGTGCACATAGGCTTCAGCAACCCCGGGTTCAAGGATTATTTCAAATACATGAACTCGCTGTACCGTAACGGATACTTAAGCGCGGAAAGCTTCGCCTACAAGCCGGAGCAGTTCTCGCAGATCATGAAGAGCGGCAATGTATTTTCGGCTTCCTACAACAGCGGTTTAGCCGACGAAATGAACAAAGTGTATGACGACAATGGCATTCAAGCGCATCTGGTGCCTGTATTGAAAGCGCTCACTTTTAAGGGGGAGGCGAAGCTGAAGCCCGTAGATGCTTCCATTGGCTGGGCCAGTCTGTTCGTTCCAAAAACGAATAAAAATCCTGAGCGCGCCATCCAATACATCGAGTTTCTCAAAAGCCCCGAAGGCGATGCCTTAACGCAGTGGGGAATCGAAGGCAAGCACTACACCTTGAACGAGGATAAGCTGCTGGTGCGTCCGGAAGGCTTCAATCAATTGAAGGTGACGGATACGGGGATCGGGCCCTGGTATTTCGAGGCAAGCGGGCTCGGGGAAGGCGTTGCCGTTTCCTCGGGGGCGCTCAGTAATCCGAAATACAGCTCTTCTGTTGACCTACTGAAGTTCAGAAAGGCGCTGTACGTGCGCAATCCGGCACTGGCCTTCGTCAAACCGAAGGCAGATACGGATGAGTTCAATATCAACGTGAAGCTGTCGGAGCTGTACACCAATGCCAAAGTCGAAATTATCACGGCGGCCAGTGAGGATGAAGCCGCGAAGCGATATGACAAAATGATGTCCGACGCGAACAAAATCGGTCTGGAACAACTGGAAACCTACATGAATGAAGCTTATCAGGAAGCCTTGAAGAAGTACGAGTAGAACAAAGCGGCAGGCAAGTATGGGAGGGGGGCTCTTCCCTCCCGTATGATCAGAATCCAGGAAATGAGGGAAGATCCATGAATAACGAATGGGTATTCATTGAGAATGGCACGACGGATTGGACGATTGTTATTGGAGAGCAGGCCTCGCCTTCAGAGGTGTATGCAGGGGCGGAACTGCAGGCGTATTTGCGGGAAATTACCGGCGTGACGGTGCCGATCAAAAACGACGACGGTCCGGTTACGCCCCATGAAATCGTCGTGGGCTTCAATCTGCATATGGCCGATCTGGCGTCATCCATCGATTTTGAGCGGCTGGGGAATGACGGGTTCGTTATCCGAACGGCCGGCAGCCGGCTTGTCATAGCCGGCGGAGCGCTGCGCGGGACGCTGTACGGAGTGTACACCTTCCTGGAGGATCACTTAGGCTGCAGATGGTTCAGCTCCAAGGTAAGCCGCATTCCGAATCGAAGCCGCGTATCGCTGGGCGATATCGATATCGAGCAGGTTCCTGTGCTGGAATATCGCGAACCGTTTTTCTTCTGTGCCTTTGACGGCGATTGGGCGGCGAGAAACAAATCGAACGGCAACTTCCCTGAACTGGAAACCCGCCATGGGGGCAAGACGGAATACACTTCCTTGTTCGTACATACCTTTGATCACTTCATCCCGGTAAAAGAGCATTTCGATGCGCATCCTGAATACTTTTCGGAGGTCGGCGGCGAGCGGATTTCCGAAAAGACGCAGCTTTGTTTGACGAACCCCGAGGTACTGGAGCTGATGATCAACCGGGTCAAGGAGTACCTTGGCCAGCATCCGGAAACCCGTATTCTGTCCGTATCGCAAAATGACTGGTACAATCCCTGCCAATGCGCCGATTGCCGGGCAGTGGACGAATACGAAGACAGCTACAGCGGCAGCCTCATCCGGTTCGTGAATCGGGTGGCCGAAGCTATTGAGCCCGAATACCCGAAGGTAGCTATTGATACGCTGGCTTACCAATATACTCGCAAGCCGCCGAAGTATGTGCGACCACGCCATAACGTGATCGTCAGGCTGTGCAGCATCGAATGCTGCTTTGCACATCCGCTGGAATCATGCCAGGAGCTGGCGTCTTTCAAAAGCCGGGCAGAATCCGGGGTTTCATTCGCTCAAGATCTCATTGAATGGGGTAAGGTATGCGGCCGCGTGTATATATGGGATTACGTTACGAACTTCTCGAATTATGTCATGCCATTTCCGAATATTCGGGTCCTGCAGCCTAACATCCAATTTTTCATTCGCAATCAGGTGAAGGGCATCTTCGAACAGGGCAGCTACGAAAAGGGGGGCGGCGGCGAATTTGCCGAACTGAGGGCATACGTGTTATCCAAGCTGCTGTGGAATCCGGATAGCGATGTCGATACGGCGATCAATGAATTTCTGACCGGGTATTACGGCATGGCGGCAACGCCGCTGCGCCAATATATCGATATGCTGCATGACAAAGTGGAGCGGGAGCATATCCACACCGGAATTTACGATCCGCCGACGAGCGAGTATTTGTCGAAGGACTTGATCGAGCAAGCGGCGGCGCTGTTCGACCGGGCCGAAATGCTTGCCGATGACGAGGAAATCCTGCACCGGGTTCATGTTGCCAGACTTCCGATTCGCTACGTGCAGCTGTCCGCCATGCCGCAGGATGTCCCGAACCGGCAGGAGCTAATCGATCAGTTCTTCGCCGACGTTCAGGCTGAGGGCATTACCGCCTTATGGGAAGGACGCAGCCTGGAGAAATCCAAACAGATGATGGAAGAGGGATCCGTTTTTGTGCATGCATAGCATGCGGGACATGAGGAACAATCGATGATCGGTATTGGATTCTGAGTCCAGGAGGTGGGGAGCTTGCCTGCAAATCATCAATCGGAAGTGCTTGCGAATTCGGGCTCTGCGAAACGGGTGTGGAGAAGACTTCGGCAGCAAAAGTTCTATCAAATAAGCGTTTTGATCGGCATCGCGTATCTGCTTGTTTTTGCCTATGTGCCCATGGTCGGGCTCATCATTGCCTTCAAGAATTTCAAGTTATCGTCGGGAATTCCCGGATTTTTCACCAGTGAATGGGTCGGGTTTAAATGGTTTTTGGAGTTTTACCGCGACATCAGCTTTTGGCAGATTATCCGCAATACGGTCGTCATCAGTCTGCTGAAAATCCTGTTTACTTTTCCGATTCCGATCCTGTTTGCGATAGCGCTGAATGAAGTAAGGAAAGAAGGCTTGAAGCGCTTTGCGCAAACCGCAAGCTATCTGCCCCACTTTATATCATGGGTCGTGGTTTCGGGTATGCTGTTCTCCTTCCTGAACTCGCAAAATGGGGTCGTTAACCAGCTGCTGATGGCCGTGGGCTGGATCGACAAACCGATTTCCTTTTTAGCGAGCGCTTCGTATTTCTGGCCGATGCTGGTGCTCAGCGACATTTGGAAAGAGATGGGCTGGTGGACGATTATTTTTCTGGCGGCCATAGCCGGAGTTGATCCCACGCTGCATGAGGCAGCGGTCGTAGATGGCGCGGGACGCATGCAGCGGATCTTGTACGTGACGCTTCCCAGCATTAAAACAACCATTATCGTCGTGCTGATCCTGGCGTTAGGCAACCTGTTCGGCGGCGGGCTGGGCGGATCCAACTTTGAGCAGGCGTATTTGCTGGGGAATCCGGTGAATAACAGCGTTTCAGAGATCATACAGACCTATACCTTAAAAATGGGCCTGGCTCAAGGCAGATACTCATATGCGACGGCGATCGGCCTGATTCAATCCGTGATCTCGCTCACGCTGATTCTGGTCAGCAATTATTCCGCCAAAAAGGCGTCTGGCGTGGGACTTTTCTAACCGGGGGGAATAACCGATGAAACACGGATTTCGACGTACCAGGGAAGATTACGTGATCGACGGCATCGTATATGCCATCTTGATAGCGGTGATGATCGCAACCATCTACCCATTCTACTATTCGCTCATTATTTCGCTGAATAACGGCATCGATGCCTCACGGGGCGGGATCTTTTTCTGGCCGCGCATATTTACCTGGGATAATTATGAGGCGGTTTTCTCCAATGACCAGCTGATCAAAGCGTACGGAGTCACGATTGCCAGAACGCTGATCGGCACCGTATCCAGCCTTGCCTTTACCGCGCTGGTAGCCTACAGCCTCGCTCATAAGGGACTCATGTTCAAAAATTATTATTTTCTCATCTTTATTATTGCCATGTATTTCTCTGGAGGACTCATTCCTTACTTCATTCTGATTAAAAAGCTGCACTTGATGAACACGTTCGCCGTGTACATTATCCCGGACTTATTAAGCGTGTTTAACGTCATCATCATGATGTCCTTCTTTCGCGAGCTGCCGGAGGCACTGAAGGAATCCGCCAGGATCGACGGAGCTAGCGACTTGCGCACTTTTCTGAGGATCATGCTGCCGCTTTCCGCGCCTGTGCTGGCGACCATTGCCCTGTTTAACGGGGTGGGGCATTGGAATGCCTGGTTCGATTCCGCGTATTTCGTGAATGACAAAAGCTTGAAGACGGTATCGTTCCTGCTGATGGAGCTGATCAACAAAGCGAACCTTACAGCAGTGACAGGCGCCAATACGGTGGATGCGCAGCGCAGCGCCACCTATGCGGCCCAGACCTTTACCGCGGAATCCATTCGCATGGCCACGATGATTATAGTTGTCATTCCGATTATATGCGTATATCCTTTCCTGCAAAAATATTTCGTCAAGGGCATCATGGTCGGTTCTGTGAAGGGCTGATGCCGGAAAGAGGGGGATCGCCGTGGGATACTGCCTGAGCGTGGACGGCGGCGGAACGAAAATTATCGCTGTTTTGTTTGATCACGATTGGAATTGCCTGGCCGTAGGCCGAAGCGGACCGATCAATCCGAATTTTACGAGGCTCGAGTCGGTCAAGGCCAACATGGAGGCATGCATCCGGGAATGCTTGAAGGATCATCCGCAAATCACGCTGGGCGCAGTTTATGCGGCGATGCCCGGTCCCATCGATTTGCTCGCCGAAGTCATCGGGAAATACGCACAAGTCGGGGAGATGCATGCTTTCAGTGAAGGATATATGTGTCTCCTTGCCGGAATTCAGCGACGGCGAGGTATCGTAGCCTTAGCCGGTACGGGCTCCGGAATATTTGGTGTCAGGGAGGAAAGCCAAACCCATCTTGGCGGATGGGGAAGTCATCTAGGCGATGAAGGCAGCGGATACGATATTGGAAGGCAGGGAATGATGGCCGCCATTCAAAGTTTTGAAGGCCGCGGGCCAGTGACAATGCTCGAGGAATTGATTATACAGCGGTGGCAGCTGAAGCATATGGATGACATCATTTCCGTCATTTATGGCACGTCCGATATCCGAGAAGTCATTTCTTCATGTTCGCTGATCGTTTCCGAGGCAGCGATGTCAGGGGACGCAGTGGCACAGGGGATTTTCGCGGCAGCGGGAGAGAGCCTGGCCTCGCAGGTATGTGCACTGATGAACCGGGACGCATTCGATGATCAGACATGGGTCATGGCGGCGGGCAGCGTCTGGAAGGGGCATTCGCTCATGTTCACAAGGTTCCGGGAAGTCATTCGGGAGAAGCATCCGAAAGCCGTGGCGACAATGCCGTTGTTTGAGCCCGTCATGGGCGGCGTCATCCACGAGGCGATGCGCATGGGAGAGGGCGATCTTGTGGATGGTCCGATGCTGCAGCGTTTGAAGGCGCCATTCGAAGCGTTTCTCTATCAGCCGAAAGATATATAAAAAGCCGTAAGATTCAATCTTACCGTGTACTTATGATATGGAGGGGAAGAAGATGAGAGGTCAATATTTTCAGAAGCTGAACAGCCTGATTGCCCAAATCGAACAAACCCAGGGGGAGGCCATGGGAGAAGCGGCTCAGGCAATCGCAAGCGCGATGGCGGCCGGAAAATGCGTGCATTTGTTCGACACGGGACATATGCTGGATAGCGAGCTCGTCAACCGTGCGGGCGGACTCACCGCTTTTCGGGCTATGCGCTTTCAATTCGACGTGAACAACGAGGTTCGAGAGCGCGAAGAGGAGAAAGAAAAAGACCGCAGCCTCGAAGGGCTGATGGAGTACGTGCTCCGGGCAAGCCGGCTTCTTCCGGGCGATGTGCTCATTGTCGGCAGCGTATCCGGAAAAACGGTCTTTCCGGTCGATATCGCGCTTCATGCAAAGCAGATGGGAGCTTATGTCATCGCCTTAACGAGCGTCACTTACTCCTCACTGCTGAAGAGCGAGCATTCCAGCGGGAAAAGATTATTCGAAGTTGCCGATCTTGTGATCGATAACTGCGCTCCTCCGCTGGACGCGATGCTGGAGGTGCCGGAATTAAACGCGTCCATCTGCCCGGCATCCGGTATCGCGGCCGCTTCCATCATGTGGGCCATCGAGGCCGAGGTGGTCGAGCTTCTTCTTCGGCAAAACTTGAAACCGTCGGTGCTGAAATCCATCAACTTCCCGGGAAGCGCGGAGTATAATGAAACAGCTTATCAAGCCTATGCCGAAACTTCATGTTAAACGGGCTGGCTGCAACCTAGAGTCTTTCAAATACTTCGGTGGGGAATAAAGAATGGACTCTCTGGAAGCCCGGATAACTTTCCATTGGCCATAATTTGTATTAAAGAAGTAAGACGCCAAGAAGATACACGTTTAAAGCCGCGCTGCTGCGCGGCAATGCTGAAATGTCGGGCTTCTTGCCCGCAAAATATTTGTTCAGCCATTCTTTTACGGTATGGAATATCGGCATGTCGTCACGCACGATCACACCATCAGGTATAGTAGCCCCATGATACTTTTGCCCCTCAATCCAAGTGCCAACAAGACCACTTTCATCAGATGCGAGTGTAATGATTCCTACGGGTTGAATTGGAAGGTGCCGACATGTCGGGGTTATTTGTGCCCACAAAAGGCACGGCCATTTGATGTTGAAAAGACGGTGCAGAGGTGAATATGAATTCTAAAAATCTGGCATCCGGATTCACTTATGCAAGACGAATAGAACCAACAAGCTTAAAAGCCGCGTAGCTGCGGCTTATTTGTATTAACGTTATAAAACTATAGCTGGTTGCTTCTTTAGACTCACGGGCTGGAACGTATGACGCTATGCCGAATACCTAGTGTAAAGTTGATTTATCTACGAATTGCTGGAAAATAAACAAGAAGGTGTGATAGCCTGTATCTGTTAACGTTTAAAGGTACCGATCCAGTTTGACAGAATAGAAGGGGACTTGGACATACAGGTAAACCCATGATTTATTAGATTAGTCTAAAACTAACATATTAAAGAGGAGAGTTCATATGGGAGATCAGCTGAACTGGGCTGGGAATTATCGCTATTGCTCGACGGAGTTGCTTGAGCCTAATAGTCTAGAAGAGGTTAAGGAACTGGTCGTTAGCCGGACAAACATACGTGTGCTCGGCTCATGCCACTCCTTTAACGGGATTGCCGACACCGGTGGAAGCCAGCTCTCGCTTCGAAAGTTGAATCGGGTCATCGGTCTCGACCGCGAGCAGAATAGCGTAACCGTCGAGGGTGGTATTCGTTATGGCGATCTGTGCCGCTATTTAAATGATCATGGCTATGCATTGCATAATTTAGCATCGCTGCCGCACATAAGCGTGGCTGGGGCCGTGGCGACAGCCACACACGGCTCGGGCGATCTGAATGCAAGCCTGGCGTCTTCTGTACGTGCGATCGAGCTAGTGAAATCGGATGGAGAAATGAAGGTGCTCACGCGTGGAATAGACCCTGAGTTCGAAGGGGCGGTTGTCGGACTTGGCGGACTTGGAGTCGTCACAAAGCTTAAGCTCGATTTAGTACCCTCGTTTCAGGTAGGTCAGACTGTATATGAGCGTCTTCCTTTTTCCGCACTGGATCGTGGCATGGACGAAATTTTTTCTGCCGCATACAGTGTCAGCTTGTTTACGAATTGGGCAGAGCCCGTATTCAATCAAGTGTGGGTCAAACGAAAGTTGGGAATCAACGGGGAGGGGGAGGGATCATCCGATTTCTTCGGAGCTTTACCAGCTTCGGACAAACGGCATATGGTGCCTGGCCAATCTGTTGTGAATTGTAGCGAGCAGTTAGGCGCTCCTGGACCCTGGTACGAACGGTTGCCTCATTTCCGCATGGAATTTACACCCAGTGCGGGCAACGAGCTGCAGAGTGAATATTTCGTTCCGAGACGGCATGCGGTCGAAGCGATACGAGCGCTAGGCAAACTGCGTGATAGAATCGCGCCGCTGCTCTTCATCTCCGAGATCCGAACAATCGCCGCGGACTCCCACTGGATGAGCCCATGCTACCGGCAAGACAGCGTCGGTTTGCATTTCACTTGGAAGCCGGATTGGGAGCGCGTGCGCCAGTTACTTCCGCTTGTAGAACGTGAACTGGAACCGTTTGAAGTGCGCCCACATTGGGCGAAATTGTTTACGATGGAGTCGGAGAGAATACAGGCTCGGTATGAACGGTTACCCGATTTCCGTCAGTTGCTGCTTCGATACGATCCAACAGGGAAGTTTCGTAATACGTTCCTTGATCATTACATTATGGATTGATGTTAATAAGTATTGATTACCATATTTCGAATCTGGACAATTCTACCGGCAGTTGAATAAAGCGGAAGTGACAGTTCAACCAACGCTTGATAGGATGACGTTTTCGGAAATGTTATGCTGTTTTCGACAGTGCGCACTGTACATTTTGTTTCATCGGAGGTAGGTATACGATGCTCGACTTGCGTAAAATTGGAGCTTATATTTCGAAGCTTCGCAAAGACCAGGATCTGACACAATTGGAGCTTGCCGATCAACTGAATGTAAGTCATCAAGCGGTATCGAAATGGGAACGGGGCGAATCGCTACCGGATATTGGAACGCTTCCGCAGTTTGCGAGGCTATTCGGCAAAACGGTGGACGACATTTTAAATGCAGGAGATAACACAGAAATTCGGGAGCATCAGCACCTGGGAACGATCGTTGAGGAGATCGCTGAGAACAAGCCGGAACAAGTTGCAGAGATGGTTAATACCGGAGAAGTGGAGGTGGAAGAGCTTGTAGAAGTAGCGCCGTTTGTAAAAGCAAGCGCTTTGCATAAGGTTACTGAACGATTAGACAGCAGCGTCCTTAAGTTAGACGTGATCATGAGGCTGGCTCCGTTCCTCGGAACAGATACATTGGATGAACTGGTTCGCCAGGCAGAGGGAAGCGAAATAGTGTGGGATGCCATCACCGGACTCGCTCCGTTCCTTAGCCGGGACTCATTAAACCGACTGGTAGATAAGTCGATTGACGGTTCCTTAGAAGTGCATAACCTTGTTGAAATTGCCCCGTTTCTTGGAAGAGAACAGGTAGATCGGTTGGTACAACAAGTCGAAGAGGGTAGCTTAAGCTGGCATTTGGTTCAAGAACTGGCACCCTTCATCAGCAGAGAGACATTAGGCCGTTTGGTAGACCGGGTTGTAGATGGCACCATCGATGCGAACCGGATCGTAAGCCTCGCACCTTTCCTGAGTAGGGAGCAGGTGGATCGGTTGATACAAGAAGTCGAAGAAGGCAGCGTGAGCTGGAATGCCGTGAATGGACTGGCACCCTTCATCAGCAGAGAGACATTAAGTCGTTTGGTAGATCGGGTGGTAGACGGCACCATCGATGCGAACCGGATCATAAGCCTCGCACCTTTTTTGGACCGGGAAAGTCTCGGAAAATTGATTGCTGGAGTCGAGGCTGAACATCTTAGCCCGGATCTGCTGGCGAGCCTTGCTCCTTTCATCGATCCAGGAACATTGAGCAGGATGGTAACAAACTTATTGAATAAAGTAAAGTAGACACGGAGATCGGAGACCTGCGGGGAAGCGTGCAGGGGGGAACGAATTTGATCGTTGCGAGGCCCCAACTTGGAATTGCTAATATACCAAGTTGGGGCTTTTTGATTTCCTCAAAAAGCGTTGCCATATCAATGTTTTTTAAGCATACCGGCAGATGCTGTGTTTGAAACAGATTCTAAGTTGTTATACCTTGGCTTCCGTCGGCGGCTGTACGACTTGAATTCGGTATTTTATTTCTTTGATCGAGTCTGGGTTTATCGCAGGTTCCAATGCACTCCGCAAACCATTTTGAAGAGCATGATCCCATTCCGCTTCATTCTCCTGTAAGTATTCATATACCTCATTGGGGAGATCTACAACTAACTGGACCTGTTTGGGATCTTTAGGGAGGTTGATTTCGGCCAACCACTCAAGCTCGTTTTGAGATGCATTAACATGTACCGGTTTTTTGCGGGATTTGAGCCGGGGTGAGACCGTTTTTGATCGTTCCTTTTTTTTCTTGTTCGCCATGAGCTTTTTCCTCCTTACTCACATTCCTGGATAAATAAGTCTATGCATCCGATGGGATTTTGGGCTGGGCGATAAGGCTGTTAGTGTAATCAAGGCAATTCAACAAATGGTGGGGTTATAAAATATCATTGCCTATAGGCAGAAAAACGGTAAATGTAGTACCTTTATCAGAATGACTCGCAACGCGGATGCAACCGCCGTGGGCTTTTACAAAATGATGGGCGATGGATAATCCGAGCCCCGTACCGCCAGTATGCCGCGAGCGCGCTTCGTCTACGCGGTAAAATCGATCGAATAGGTGGGGGAGCTCTTCCGCCGGTATTCCGATGCCGGTATCGATCACCGATACACATGCAAAGAATGCATTCCTATCAAAAACCCGGTCTTTGATTTCAACCGTAATCTTTCCTCCACGAGGCGTGTAACGAATCGCATTAGTCAGTAAATTAATGAATACCTGCGTGAGCCGTCTCGCATCGGCCATCACGGTAACCGGCCTCGAATTCGTATAAAGGCAAATATCTAATCCGTTCTCTTCGGCTTCGTATTTCACGTCGTCCACAATTCGTTCCAGGTGTACCGTCAGATCGAGCGGGTTTCGTTCGAGGGACAACCGGCCCGATTCGGCGAGCGACAATACATGAAGATCGTTCACAAGCTGGCTGATTCGGATTACCTCATCGTGAAGACGGAGCAGCATTTCCGGCGGGACATGATGACCGGCCTGCTGATAATTCTCCAGTTTAAGCTGCATAACGGAGAGCGGCGTGCGAAGCTCGTGAGCAACATCGGCCACCAATCGCTTGCGGGCTTCTTCAGCTTCACGCAAGCGGAACGTCATCTCATTGAACGTCTGGGCAACCTTCCCATACTCATCTTTCGTCTCTACAGATACTTTGACGTTCAGGTCGCCCTGCGCCACACGCTCTATGGCAGGTATAAGCTTTTTGAGCGGGAGAGTTAGTACCCCCGATATCCAAAAACTGAAGAACAACCCGATCGCAATAAAAAAGAACAAGCGCACGCCGTGCGTGACTTTAAGCAGTGCGCTCAGTTGCATATGGTTAAGGATATAAGATTTGAAAATTTCCATTTGCTCTTCGGGCGTTGCACTCAAATAGCCGGCATCCATATGATGCCTTTGAAATTGATCGATCAAGCCGCCCGTGTAAGCCCGTGTTGTCAGTGAGAAGGTGATACTTACAATGAATACGATCAATCCCATACAGGCAAATATTTTCATGCGGACCGTCATCTTCATGAACGTTCACCGAATCGGTAACCGAAACCATATACCGTTTGAATATATCGAGGGTTGGCAGGATCGTCTCCCAGTTTGCGGCGAAGATTCCTTATATGGGAATCCATCGTTCTTTCGTATCCCATATACTCATCCTCCAAAGCAGCCTTTAACAATTGCAGACGGCTAAAGACAATGCCGGGACGACCCGCGAGTGTGAACAGAACTTTGAATTCGGTAGGTGTCAATTGGATTTCCTGACCGTCTTTGAATACCTGACATTTGGCCTCGGAAATAATCAAGTTGTCTCTTTCCAAGAACGTCGACTTGTCTTCAGGTCCGTGTAAGCGGCGAAGTAAAGCTCTGATGCGCGATGCAAGTTCGCGCAAGCTGAATGGTTTCGTTAAATAATCATCCGCGCCGATTTCGAGACCGACGATTTTATCTGATTCATCCGATCGGGCTGTGACCATAATAATGCCGCAAAGCGAGGTTTGCCTTATTTCGTGGCATACGTCGATTCCACTTTTCTCGGGGAGCATCCAATCCAGCACAACAAGATCAGGCCGTTCAGATCGGGCCATCCTAAGCGCTTCCTTGCCGGTACAGGCCGTCAATATCTTAAACCCTTCACGTTGCAAGTAGGTCTGCATCTCCTCCAGCATGCCCGGTTCGTCCTCCACAAGCAACAATTTCGTTTCCATTCCCATCACATCCTCCCCTTTTAGTTTGCTTCGATTGCGAGTACATACCACTTACTGAAAATTATATCGTGATTAGGTAGGTTCTTAAAGAAATCCACACAAAAAGCAGAAGATCTGCATAAGTTCTCGACATTTGTTGTGTAAGCTGGCTGTGAAAGGAGAGAAATAGCCGTGAAGAGCAAGTAGAACAATGAATCCGGTGAATCGGGTTATGAAACGTATTTCTTGAAAACGGAAGGAATGAATAGCGGATGGAATGCGATGTCGGTTGGGAAAACGTTATTTTAACTAAACCCTTTGAAAGGCAGGCTTACGTTTCGTTTCCGCAATGATTTTTTCACAGGTTTTGGTAATAAGCAAATCTTACTTGTTGATCCATGATGAAAAAAACAATAAAGAGGGGAATTAACAAATGAAAATAAAGCTAGTTTCATTCGTAATACTTTCTGCATTACTCCTTGCTCCAACGATAGCCTCTGCTGAAGCAACCCACGGTAATGTCGTATACGGATTTACCACCGGGCGGCTCTGGGCCACGTTGGACGCGGTCTTGGGGCTGATCAGCGCAGTTATCGGTGGGCTGTCTCTCGCCCGCTCTGTCCGCCGTATCGGCAACGGTGGGCGAAACGGGTCCATCGTGGCCATGGTGTTGGGGCTGATCGTCTTAGGTTACGCTGTGGTGCATTTGACCATATTCACTGGTGATTTCGGCACCGGTGCCGGGCGAGCTGGGGCTATCATTGCTATCGTGTTGGGGCTGACCGGCATGGCCCTTGCTGGGCTAACGTTTGCCCGCTCCCGCCGCGCCAGCTAACCTGACAATCATGCCCTGTGAGAAGATCACCGATGAAAATGGGGTCAAACATGAGGAGAAGCTCACAAAAGAAGAACAGCATCGGTTCGAGCAGTTGGTTTCTAAGCTGGCACCATATTTCGAGAAGATAAACGAAAACGCCAGGCCGTAAGAAATTGAAAATGAAGCAGGGACCGGTCCAATGTGGATTAGGTCCTTTTTTTCGATCAGATTGACCAACGAATAAAACAACTAATTACTACCCCGTATCCAACTCATTTATTACAACAATATTGTATGATAAACTGAAAAACACAAAATAATGTGTGAGTATTTCAATATAATTGAAATAAACCATTGACTTAGCCGGGAAAATGCCGATATACTCTCGATGTATTACAAATTCATTGTATGAATGGAGGTGATAAGAAAACGGTATCACGGGAAGGTCAACAGGATCAGTCATCAATGAAAGCGCTTTAAATCAATCGATGAGGTGATAAGTTTGATGTTGAGACGTGGTATTGCGGTCATGCTGTGTGTGCTGCTCTTGTTTGCGCCTCAGGCGGCATTCGCCTATAAGAATCCGGCAACGCTGCCGGACGAATGGGGACAATATGGACTTGGCGACCCTTACGTATTGAAGTTTAACGGTACATATTATTTGTATGTGAGCACGAGAGATACCGATATCGGAGTCAAAGTGTGGAGCTCTCCAGACCTTGTCAACTGGAGCTATGGAGGATTGGCCGCAACCGATCCGGTTACGAAGGGAGCCTACGCTCCCGAAGTCGTTTATTGGAACGGATATTTCTACATGTATACTTCTCCTGCCGGCAATGGTCATTACGTGCTGCGCAGTGAGAGCCCGACCGGTCCGTTCACGGTGCAAACGGGCAATTTGGGTCATTCGATTGATGGCAACGTCTTCATTGACGATGATGGCAAGTGGTATTTCTATCATGCGAACGGAGAGGGAATTCTCGCAGCGACAATGCCTACGCCGACGACGATCGGTAACAGCGTCAATACAGGCGCAAGTATGAACGGTTGGACGGAAGGTTCTACGTTGTTCAAACGGAACGGCGAATACTATATGACGTACACGGGTAACCATGTATTCAGCAAAGGCTACCGGGTCGATTACGCGGTCAGCACAAACCCGCTCACGGGATTCGTACGTGATCCGGATAACCCTATTCTGATCAGTACGGAAGGTCCGACGGTCGGACTCGGCCATAATACGGTCGTCGTTGGCCCAAACCTGGATGCCCGCTATATCATCTACCATAATCTCGAAGGACCGGGCATTGTTGGACCTCTTCGACATATGGGCATGGATCGGATCGTGTTCAACGGGGATAAAATGTCGGTGTTAGGACCGACGACAACTGAGCAGCCGGATCCGGAGATGCCGGATTTCGAAGACCGGTTCAACGGAGCGGAACTCGGCACGGCGTGGACGAATGCGGACAGTGGCAGCTGGAGCGTAGATTCCGGCCTTCTGCGGCAGCAAGCCGCCGGTACAAGCAAATTGATGACCACTTCTGCTACCGGAAGCAGCTATACAGCAGAATTTAACTTGCAGCTGGCTGAGTCCAGCGATACCGACAGCCCGCGGCTAGGGGTCGTATTCTCCTATAAAGGCGATAACGATTATGGCACAGCGCTGTTAGATCCGGCGAGCAATTCGCTGAAGACGCAGTTCCGGGTGAACGGCTCCGATCTGGGATGGGTAGAGAGCCCGCTGCCGGAAGGGTACGATTATACGAAGCTGCACAATATCCGGGTTGAGAAAGCAGGAGATACGTTTAAGATCTACGTCGACGGTATGCAGAAGCAGACGCGCAGCGTCATGCTTGGCGGAGGAAGCATCGGTTACATCACGGAGAACGCGAAGGCTGATTTCGGTTATGTCGCTTACAGCAACGATGTGAACGGAAGCAGCGATTTTGACGCCGCGAAACCGGTTCCGGGTCAAGTCGCGGCCGTTCATTACCTGTCAGGCGGCGAAGGGGTCGGGTATCACGACCAGACACCGGATACAATTGGCGGTTATCGCGGTGATGGCGTGGATACGGGAACAGCAGATGACAGCACCTCGCATATCACCGCTTTTGAGAAGGGCGAGTGGCTTCAGTACCGGCTGAACATCGCGGAAACAGGCAAATACGATATCGATCTTTCTTATGCGGATGCATCCCTGGGCAGCAAGGTGCAGCTCACTCTGGATGGTGGACAGCCGCTGGGAGAGTTTGAGCTGACAGCAGACACTGACGCTTCGGAAGGATGGCAAACAGCACAGCTGAATGCGGTAGACCTGCCGGCGGGTGAACATATTTTGAAAGTTGCTGTTAAATCGGGCACTCTCTCACTGGACAAGCTGTCGTTTCACCGACACATGGATGTTCCGGTTCTTTATGAGAACTTCGATGATGGCCAGGATGACGGCTGGCAGCGGTATGAAGGCTTCTGGAGCGTGAAGAGCGACATCGCCGAGGACGAGCAGCCTTATGACGCTTATCATCCGATCCCGGGTACGATTGGAACGGTCCATTATATATCCGGCGGTGAAGGTGTCGGTTATCATGAGAATACACTCCAAAACATCGGCGGCCAGTACCGGGGAGATTCGGTCGACATTCGCTCCAATCCGGTCAACGGGGGTTACAACGTCGGCTGGAACCAGACGGGCGAATGGCTGAAGTTTAACATTGACGTTGCGGAAGCCGGAACCTATAACGCAGAATTCAAAGTGGCTACTACGCTGGATGGAGGTCAGATCCGGCTTTGGCTGGACGATACGACAGATCTTACCGGCATCGTGGACATTCCGAAGACCGGTGACTGGAACATTTGGAATGTGGTGCGCAAATCCGGTGTTACGCTGCCGGCAGGCAAGCATACGCTGAAGGCGGAGACGGTCCGCGGAGAATTTGATTTTGCAGATATAGCGCTGACAAGGACGGATCAGCCGATACCTGTACCCGGCGTCATCGAAGCCGAGCATTACAAGCCCGGCGGTGAAGGCATAGGCTACCATGATTTGACTCCTGCGAATATTGGCGGCAAATACCGCGAGGATCGCGTCGATATTCGATCCGCTGCATCCGGCGATCAGATCGTAGGCTGGAATCAAACAGGCGAATGGCTGAAGTACAACATCCACGTCGCGGACGAGGGACTGTACGATCTCAACTTGTGGGCAGCTACGACGTTCACGGATGCACAAGTCCGGTTATGGCTGGATGACACGACTGATTTGACGGGCGTATTGGGCGTTCCTGCTTCCGGCGACTGGAATAAGTGGAAGTCGGTGACGAAGTCCGGTATTCAGCTACCTGCCGGCGATCATGAGCTGAAGGTCGAAATTGTCAAAGGCGAGTTTGACATGACGAGACTGTCGCTCACCCAATTCGATAAGCCGCATGTGCTGCCCGGATTTATCCAGGCTGCAGATTATAAGGCAGGCGGCGAAGGGACGGGCTACCATGATCTGACTCCCGCTAACATCGGTACGGAATACCGGAATGATGCGGTCGACATCCGCCGAAATGCGGGCGGCAGCTACAATGTGGGGTGGAACGCTACCGGCGAATGGCTGGCCTACAACGTAGATATTGCCAAGGCTGGCGTGTACAACGTCGATTTCGTGACCGCTACATCGATGGACGGTGCGAAAGTCCGGCTGTGGCTCGACGATGCAACCGATCTAACCGGTGAAGTCGATATTCCGAATTCCGTCACCTGGGAGAACTGGGCGACAACAACGAAGCAAGGCATCTATCTCCCGGCGGGGGCACATACCTTGAAGGTCGAAACCGTGAAAGGTGAATTCGACTTCCAAGGAATACGGATTCATCAAAATCCGGTCGAAACGAAAGTTGCTCATACCGGCGAATATCAGGCAGCAGTCGGCAGCTTCGGGAAAACGTTGATCGGAGATGCCAATTGGTCGGATTACAGCGTGGAGTCCGATATCAAGCTGATTAGTGATACCGGTGACGGAGGTATTCTGTTCCGGGCAAGCAATCCGGCTAACGGCAAGGAACTGGATCAGAACAATGCGGATTTCGTGCAAGGATATGTCGCGTACCTGAACAAACAGGGCGTTCATCTCGGCAAGTTAAATTACAGCTGGACCTATTTGACAGGGGTGCCGCTCGAGGTGAAGACAGGCGAATGGAAGCATGTGAAAGTCGTTGTGCAAGGTGCCCGCATTCTAGTGTATGTCGATGATATGAGCAAGCCGGTTATCGATTATACGGACCTTAGCGGCAGACCGTTTACACACGGCAAAGTCGGCATGCGGACGTTCATGAATGAAACGAGCTACGACAATTTTACAGTTCTCCCCGCCCCGATCAACGCTCCTGCCATCGGCAAGCTGCTGGATGGGTTTAGCTCAGCCGGACAGATAGACGAGAAAATCCTGAAGCAGCTGGATAAGGAGCTTGAGCATGCAGCTGATGCGGTCAGTAAGAAGAAGCCGGACTGGAAGCAGGGGATCAAGCATCTGGAGAACTTGCTGAAGCAGCTGAATAATGAGCAGAAGCAGGAAGAGGTTTCGGATCAAGCAAAAACGACGCTCAATCGGAGCGTTAAGGCACTCATTGAGCTGTGGAGCGCAAATCTGGGCAAGTAGCCGGCCATATGGCGACTAACTAATAAGAACGTCCCGGCACCGAAGGAGCTTCGGTGCCGGGACGTTTTACGTTATTTTATCAGAAATGATGTAGGTGCCGATTATCAATGGCGAAGTTGGCGATTAAATGATACTGCAAAATCAGGTAAGCGAAGTTAACGGGTAGGATTGCTCCATACAATTATAGAATACCTAATCGGATTTGATGTCAGGAGGACGGAAAATGGAATTCATATTTATTCGGCACGGTCACGGAGAACATCTCAACGATTATCCAAATCGGTTGAATACTCTGCATCCTGGTCTTACGGAGTACGGCAAATTTCAAGTAACGCAGCTGCGAAATGAAATGACAATTGATCCTGGTGATTTAGTTCTTGTAAGTCCAACTAAACGTACTATTGAGACGGCAACTATTATCACAAACGGTATGGACTTTATTATTTCTCCATTTGTTGGTCCGAGAATGTTTCCTCAGAACCCCGAACTTCCCTTTTTAGCATGTGATCATATTCTTTCAAAAGCTGAAATTACAAATCTGTACAGAGATACTGAAATTCTTGATTTCCATTTGGATTGCTGGAAAGAAGGGATCAATAGGATTGATCAAGATATTTTTGAAGGATATGCTGCACGGTTATTAGAGTGGATCGGGGAAAGCTATAAAAAAATATTCATGATTTCACATGATGGTACGATAACGCACTATCGGAAATTGCTTGGAGAAAAAGAACTGACCAGAAAAGATTTTCTCGGTGAAGCCGGGGTATATCGGATGAATTTGTAGTCTGTTTGCCGCTAAGCTACTGGGAACTCGGCGGTGATCGTCAGCTTCATGATGCCAATGGGCAGTTTAAATTAGCAATCCATAATAAACAGCTTGAACTGAAATGTTGTAAAGTGTAGTTAATGGTAAGGATACCACATGAACAAAGGAGAACTGACAATGAGAAAACTGGTGCTATTTTTGCATTCATCGCTTGACGGGTTTGTAGAAGGGCCAAACGGCGAAATGGACATCGGCTGGGTTTCCTACGATGCTGATTTGGAGAAACACGCGAAAGAAATTCTGAGTACTGCCGACACTGTCATTTGGGGACGTGGGACTTATCAGATGATGCACAGTTACTGGCCATCTGTGCCTTCGAACCCATCAGCTTCGCAGCATGAACTGGATCATGCCGAGTGGATCGAAAAAACAAATAAAATTGTTTTCTCCACAACCCTGGAGAACGTCGAGTGGAACAATTCCAGACTGGTGAAAAATAATGTAAAAGAAGAGATCATGAACCTAAAACAGCAGCCAGGCGGAGATATGGTCATCCTCGGCAGTCCCAGGTTCGCGCACTACCTTATGGAGCTTGATTTAATTGATGAGTATAAGATCACGGTTTCTCCTGTCCTGATCGGCAGTGGGTTGCCCTTATTCCAAGGCCTCAAAGAGAAGGTCAATCTTAAACTTATCGAAAATAAAACTTTTGATTCTGGGGCCATTGGTCTCGATTACCAGGCGGTTAGATGACATTGTTGTCGTAGATTAAGAGGACGTAGATGGATAGGATAGCTAATAGATAACCGAAATCCATAAAAAAACCGGCAGACGGGAATAAGGATCCCAACTGCCGGCTTTTTATGGAAAAATCTATCCAGGCCGCAGACGCCTGACGTTGATTTCCCGTATTTCCTCAACGGTTTAAGCTGCTTCTTGCGCGGCACACTACCGGCGACCGCTCTCCACTACTTCCAGTGGGCGAACCGCGGCACCGGGCGGTGCGGGTGTGGTTATGTTACCAGTCTTTACCTGCGTTCACCTGGGATTTAATGTATTTGGGAATATCCTCGGTCTCGGTGACGGTCAATGCACCTTCAACCGTCATCGCGTCTGTCAACACGTGCTGACGGAACACGGAATACAGCGGAATATCCCAGTACTCGGTGTTCTGGTAATTCTGTACGACAGCATTGGAACCCCAGTAAACACCCGAAGTATCGACGTTGGCCAGCCCCGGCACGTCGTCACCAAAACTGTTCACGACTGCTGGCGTCTCCAGGACTCCCTTGATGGCATGGCGGGACAGCTCGACCTGTCCTTCTTCCGACACCAGCCATTTCACAATCTGGAGGGCCTCCTCCTTATGGCGCGCCTGCGGTGGAATGAACGCAGCCATCGTGTTGGGCTGGTACGTCGTTTCTGAATTTTTCTTGAGTATTGGCACCGACGTGACGCCGACATCGATACTCTTCAACCACTCATGGTATTCCGCTTCATCCTCATCCTTGATGAAGAGGTCGTCACCAACGTATGCCGGCAGCTTCTGCAACGAGTCTACCGCCATCGCGACATGCCCGGGACGGCTCATGTCACCTTTGAGGAAGTCGGTGACCGTAGTGAACCCGTTACGTGGAAGCCAGAGGAAGCGATCGATATTCTCTCCCAACTGGTTCCACCCTGGTGACGTAATGTCTACCTTCACGTCCTCTGGTGCGGGCTCCTCGCTGTCGGTCGGCTGGAACGGATACAGCCCGAGCTGGTTATACTGCATGTAGTTATCGGGATGCTGCATGTATCCTTTGTAGGCGTCGAGGCCGTCCTGCCTGGTCAGCTTCTTGGCCAGCTTGAAGATCTCATCGTACGTCATGCCCGGCGTCGGATACTTCTCACCGAATTTATCGAAGATCTTCTTGTTGTAGTAGAGCATATAGTCGTCAATAAATAGTGGAACGCCGTAGATCCCGCCATCGGACCGTGACTTTACCATCTCCACGGCCGCCGGGTTGAGCGAGCTCAGGTCGATCCCGCTCTGCTCAATCATAGGAGTCATGTCTTGGACCCAGCCAAGAGGCTCGAGGTCACGGTCGATCCGGTTGTACGGATTATCAATGACGATGTCGGGTACGACCCCGGCCGCATCCAGATCCTCATAGCGGACCGGGTAATCCCAGGTGCCGTACTTGATCTTCAGTCCCGGAAAAGCTTCCCGGAGCTTGTCGCCGATGATCGTGTTGAATACCTTATCGCCGCCGGTGTGGTCGCTCTCGTCCGCGCCATATTCGAACGGTTTGTAGTTAACCGCGAAGATGTAGATCTCATCGTCATCGACAGAGTAGGGGGTGTTGTACCGATTGGGTATGTTCACGCTGCCTGTCCCGTCCGCGGCCGCTGCGCTAAAGGGCGCAACCAAAGAAAACGTGAGCATCAGACCTAATACTTTTTTGAATTTGAACATCTCAATCCTCCTTATAATCTAGTAAATAAAAGCACCGGATATTACGGTTTTTACTTCGAATTCGTTACCATCGCCTTTGCAATAAAATTCGTATGTGCCGGAGCTGCATACAGTCTGTGAAGAAGCCTCAAGCTTAACTTTTCAATGACCTCAGGTTTTTTCAAAACGACGGCTATTCTTTAATATTTCATTTGCATCTACCATACTTTATCACCTCCTTACTTAAATTTTTAGAATGAATACCGGATGCTCATCTGCTTCAATTCAAATGTGCACTTAGTCACATACCTAGTCGGATACTATCGATTTTCCTTGTCATTTTATTGCCATTCTCATGGGGATTATTTCTGTATCAAACACTCCAAGCAATATACAGGGTGAGCTTTTTGCACGGAAGCAAGTATGATCTGCGATTTGATGGGCTTCATAAATAATCAATAACGGGAAGGTCATAATGTGGAATGCCGATATTTACTAAATAAACTTTATTTTGTATAAATACATAAAAAATCCATGTAAAGTATTCATTTGTTATAAATTGGATTATAGATAAAGATCACAACGATAAATATGGGTGAATGGATATATATCTTGGGGCGATACAACCATAAACTCGATTAAATATCCTGACGCCTGGCTATTTATGATCATGGGAAGGAGTGACTCCTGTGGAAATGGAAGAAATGGTCGGCCTAAGCCGGTTTTTGGCAGAACAAGCAGGTCTTGCTCTCGTAAAGAAAACTGAAAATTAGAGGGCGTTATTGGGATGGGTAAAATGATATACGCTGGTAACGCATCTTTGGACGGGTACATTGAGGACGAGCGCGGCAATATCGAGTGGACGATCTCCGATGAAGAGGAGTTTGCGTTCTGGACTGACTTCCAGCGGCCGATTGGCACATACCTGTCTTGTAAGGTGACATGAATATATTTCGTTTGTTGTAGTTCAATTTACCATCCTCCGTTTTACTATAGTTGTATTCGGTCTAGCCCGGACTGTGCACATTAGCAATCCACGAGAAACCGTGCCTGCTTTTGGATGATAAACTGTAGTCATAAGGAGGCTGTATATGGGACGTGTAATTCTGATGATGAATGTGACACTGGACGGTTGCTGTGACCACACGCAGGCGATTGCGGATGAAGAGCTCCACCAATATTCGGTCGGCCTGATGGACCAGTCCGATGGTCTGCTTTTCGGTCGTGAAATCTACCAGCTGATGGAAAGCGCTTGGCCAGCCATGGCCAGCAGCGGCGACGGACCTCGATTCTTGGTCGACTTCGCACGCAAGCTCGATCGGAAACCCAAGTACGTCTTCTCGCGAACGCTGAATCACGTGTCGTGGCAGAATTCTTTCTTGTTGAAAGGGCCTGTTTCCGAGGAGGTGCCACGACTAGCGGCAGAAGGGAAGAATCTAGTCGTTAACGGCGGTCCCGGCCTCGGTTCCACCCTGGCACAACTAGGCTTGGTGGATGAGTATCACTTCCTGGTACAGCCGATCGTTGCGGGACGTGGTCCCCAATTATTGGGGGGAGTTCGTGATCGACTGAATCTAAAGCTGACCGAGATTAAACCCTTCGGCTCCGGCGTCATGGCGCTTCGCTACACACCCGTTCGTTAACTGCTTAGCTGATCACTGCGGCTTGACTTGCGACCGTTTCTCGGGACTCTCCCGGGGAACGGTCGTTTCGTTTCTTATGGAAACGTTCGTGGTTTAATCTCATTCATGCGTGATTTCCGAAATGGTAAAATGCGCGGTTGCCGAGACGTACCGCATGATCATGTGAATCCGTTCTACTTTTTGATCGGCCTCTAAACAGTATCATTTTTTGACATGATTAATCGTTATGATTAACCCATCAAGTAAACAAATGATTTGATCAAATCGAAAAAAGGAGCTGAGATGATGGTCGCATATACCCTTGAGGAGAAAGTCAGCTTAATCGTTGTAGGGATTGGAACGGAACTGAAGAGTGAGTACACGGACTATGCGGGCATGAACAAGGAGAAGGAGAACTTTAGGCTAACAGTGGAGCAGGATGGAAGGCTTGACGCTTTAAAGGCTGTCGCGGCGAACGACTACGTCTTTGCTGTGAACGAACTGGTAAACCGCAAGAGAATGTATTATATCGGCGTCATGACAGAAGCACCGGTACCGGAACAACACAGAGAGATCCAATTCGCTAAAGGTCAATATCTCGTCATTAAAGGCGAAGGGAAGACGCCCGATGATTTGAGTCGTATGCTTACCGGCTTTGCCTTTGGTCAAATCTTGCCGGAAGCCGATAACTTCGCCTATGTCGGCGGCCCTAATGCAACGGTTGAGATGGGGCAGCGTGACAACCTTGTATATGGGGAAATGTGGATTCCGGTTGTGAAGAATTAAATAAACGAAACCAGAGGAGGAATAGAAATGAATACAATTACCCGTAATGAAAAGATCGCGAAGGTTGAATCCCGTCATATCGGAAGGACAGCCGCTTATTGGACCGTCACCATCATTCTCGCATTCTCTATTGCATTAAGCGGGATCGGGCAATTGATGCGATATGGTGGCAATGTCGATTTAGTGACCGATATTGGTTTCCCGTTATATATCACGAATATTCTCGGGACTTGGAAATTGCTTGGAGTCCTTGCGATCGTCATGCCAGGTTTCCCACGTCTGAAGGAATGGGCTTATAGCGGTATCTTTTTTCTAATGACGGGTGCGGCCTTATCTCATGTGTTCGCTCATGATTATGGGGCTGGTGGATTCCATGTTATTCTTCCGCTTTTCTATGCCGCGCTTGGCATTGCCTCCTGGGCACTGCGTCCAAAAGGCCGCAGAATCTAACAAGCCGAGACATGACCGCCCCAGCCTATTCGTGATTCCAATAGATTTCTGCTAACAACAGATTAACCATCGCATGCTCTCTAAACACGATCATATTTTGAATTGATTTATGGTTATGATCAACCTATCAAGAGAATAAACAAATCATTGGATCCATTCAACAAAAGGAGCTGAAATTCATGCTAATGTATACCTTTGAGGAAAAAGAAAGCTTTAATGTTCTTGGTATTGGAACGGAGCTGAAGAAGAACACAGAGTCATCCAATTCCCTAAGGGGCAATACCTCGTCGTTAAAGGCGAGGGGAAGTCAGCTGATGAGTTGAGTAATACGCTTTCGGCATTGCCTTTGGTCAAGTCTTGCCAGCGGCCGAACATT
Source organism: Paenibacillus rhizosphaerae (assembly GCF_014192015.1). Classification (GTDB taxonomy): domain Bacteria; phylum Bacillota; class Bacilli; order Paenibacillales; family Paenibacillaceae; genus Paenibacillus_AQ; species Paenibacillus_AQ rhizosphaerae. The sequence goes on from NZ_JACHXJ010000002.1 coordinate 1,376,669, forward strand.
ATGCCTATGTTGGCGGGCCCAATGCAACGGTTGAGATGGGATGGCGAGATGGCATCGTATATGGTGAATTGTGGATTCCGGTTATAGAGAAGTAAACAAGACCAGCAGAAGTTATTAGAAGAGAATATTGAAGCAATCAACGCCCCTTATGATGGATCGGCTTACCTAGATGGTTAGTCCAATATCTATTCTAAGGGGTGCAATTATTTACACAATATCATTTGATGTTCGCCGCAATATAGCCGCCTTAAGGGCGTGATAGTGGTAAGCCCTCAAGAACATACCGCTTTAAGACCGCGTGTTTTCGGGCTTTTTTTGTTTTCGCTTTGGGATTTTTCATGATTCGTTTCCCCTGATATTTACGGAACATGTCGTCAAGAATACAATGGAGTCATCGGCGATTCTGGCCATAGCTATGTTCAAAATGCTCAAAACGTTCATTTCAAAACAGAAAGACAGGGGATTGAATTGCAAATAAAGGTTGTTACTTTCAATATTCATCATGGGAAGGGGATGGATGGAAAAATAAACCTGAACAGAATAGCTGAAGCAATAGAAGAAAGTGAGCCTGACCTTATCGCTCTAAATGAAGTCGACAGGTATTTCTCCAAAAGAAGTCATTACTTGGATCAGGTATCATGGTTAGCCGGACGATTAAAGATGAATGCGGCTTTTGGGGCGGCGATCACCATCAAGAAAAAGAAGGGCAACATGATTGGACAATATGGAAATGTCCTTTTGTCTCGTTATCCCATTGTATCGGAGAAAAATCATCCTATGAAATCCGGTATGATCGAAGGCCGATCTTTATTGGAAGCAGATGTAGTCATAAGTGATAAGCCACTCAAAATGTATGTCACCCATCTCAGTCTGAATCCACGCAGACGTAATCAACAAATTGAATTTATTGCGGGCAAAATTAAGGAGGATCGTTCGCCTGTTGTCATCGCGGGAGATTGGAATATGAAACGGGGAGGTAAGGCATGGAGCACCATAGCGGGAATTGTTCAGGATTGTTATATGGCGGCAAAAACGCCTTGCAATACGTTTCCATCGTTACGTCCCGTTTTGCAGCTTGATTACATTTTTACCAGCCGGAATATAGAGGTTACTTCCGTTGAAGTCATTCATAAGATGCCGGCAGCCTCAGACCATCTACCGTTAATGGTAACATTGAGCCTGAATTGATGCTTCCGTAAAACGGAATCTTGACCTCGGTGAACGGATATGCTAAGTTGTGTTCATATTAATGAGACCTTGAGGGGAGGGATAAAGCAATGTCGGAATTGGAGGTTGTAGATGTTCATGTGAACCTGTCATATTGGCGTTTTTTTGGCATGGTTCACCGAATAAACAATCAGTTACCGGAGCTTTGTCCCCCATATATACATCTGCCAAGCGATTATTGAATGGATATCGCTCGGTTTATTTATTGTATGGTCGGGTTCACGTGAGCGCCGAGAAGCACTGGTTGGACTGGTGTTCTTTCGGCGTTTTTTGTTGGCTTCCGGTAACGGGCGGGAGCGGTTTATTTTTTCCGCCAACACTTAACTGGAGGTCCATTTGATGTCACAGATTTATGTTTCGAACCTTACGTTTGCCTATGAGGGAAGTTACGACAACATTTTTGAGAACGTCAATTTTCAGATCGATACCGATTGGAAGTTAGGTTTTACGGGCAGGAATGGAAGAGGGAAAACGACATTCCTCCATCTGATGCAGGGGCAGCTCAAATACAGCGGGACCATATCCGCGAACGTCGAATTCGATTATTTCCCGTTCGAGGTACAACATAAAGAACATCTTACTATAGACGTAATCGGCGAGGTCTATCCGGACTATCTTCAATGGAAACTGATTCGCGAGCTGAACTGGTTGAAAGTATCGGAGGATGTGCTGTACCGCCCGTTTAATACGTTGTCGAACGGAGAGCAGACAAAGGTGCTGCTGGCCGCCTTATTCATCAAGGACAACCATTTCTTACTGATTGACGAGCCGACAAATCATCTTGACTCGCATGCGAGAAAGCTGGTCGCCGATTACCTTAACCGAAAGAGCGGGTTTATTTTGGTCTCCCACGACCGGGCCTTTCTGGATCGGTGCGTCGATCATATTTTGTCCATTAACAAAACCAATATCGAAATCCAGAAGGGGAATTTCTCGACATGGTGGGAGAACAAGCAGAGACAGGACCAATTCGAGCTGGCTCAGAACGAAAAGCTGAAACGGGACGTTCAACGCTTATCGGATTCCGCCAAGCGGACAAGCGGCTGGTCGCATGAAGTGGAAAGTACCAAAAACGGCACGAGAAATTCCGGCTCCAAAGTGGACAAGGGGTATATTGGTCATAAGGCAGCCAAAATGATGAAACGTTCGAAAGCAATCCAGCAGCGGCAACTCTCTGCCATTGAGGAGAAAAGTAAGCTTCTCAAAAATATCGAGAACACGGAGAGTCTCCAAATTTCTCCGCTTCCATTTTACAAAGAGCGCCTGGCCGAGCTGGATCACGTCTCAATTTCATACGGGTCGAACACGGTATGCGAAGACGTGACCTTTGAGATTCAACAAGGGGAGCGGATTGCGTTATCCGGTGCAAACGGTACAGGCAAGTCCAGTATTTTGAAGCTGGTCTGCGGTGAGGATATCCCATACTGCGGAGGATTCCATATGGACGCCCAGCTAAAAATATCATACGTAGCCCAGGATACGTCCCACCTTCGGGGGGATTTGTCCGAATATGCGAAAAGCTGCGGGATTGATGAGAGCCTGTTTAAGTCGATATTGCGAAAGCTTGATTTCTCGAGACTGCAATTTGAAAAGGATATCTCGACCTACAGCGGCGGTCAAAAGAAGAAGGTATTGATCGCTAGAAGTCTCAGCGAAAGAGCCCATTTGTATATTTGGGACGAGCCGCTTAATTTCGTGGATGTCATCTCCCGCATGCAAATTGAAGAGCTGCTGCTCGAATACATGCCGACGCTTCTGTTTGTAGAGCATGACAGCGAATTTGTGAGCAACATTGCCACCAAGGTCGTTGAACTATCCGGGCGATGATTCAGTGACGCCGCCGTTTTCGCTTTGATGGACAAGATGGAAGTGACCAATACAATAACATATACTCTTCATAGCCGCGTAACTGCGGCTTTTTTTTGTTTTAACGATGCAAGTTCATTTCCCTAGTTGACGACAAGTACATATCATTTGGCGAAAAAACAAGAACTTGTATGGTTAGCCGTAATTAATAAGATTACTAGCTGGCTCTTAAAAAATTCAGCCAACAGGCAGGATAGCTTAATCGATTCGCGAATATGAAAATATGAGCTGTGCTCGAAGATCCCATAACTTCATGAGAAAGAACGAAAATCACATCCATTTACCGGGAGTACTGAAGGCAGTAATTCGATTCAAGGCATATCGTTTTTTTTCGTGTACATATCGATTCGAGAAAGGAGTAGAAGTCTAATGAAATACGCAAAACTCGGCAGAACGGACATGGAAGTGTCCCGCATTACGTACGGCGCAATGGAACTGGGAGGGGGCAACGCCTTTTCAGGCGGACTGACTCGCTGGGAGCTGAAGCCCGAAGAGGACAACATCCGGCTTCTCCGCCAAGCTTTTGATAACGGCGTAAACTCATTCGATACCGCTGAGCTTTATGGGGCAGGGCGCTCAGAGTTTATTGTAGGAAAAGCCCTAGCCAATGTAAGAAAACAATGCGTAATCGCAACAAAGGTAAGCGCTCATCACCTGCGGCCCAAAGATATCCGTACGGCCCTGTGGCAAAGCTTGTTCAGGCTGAACACGGACTATATCGACTTGTATTACATCCATACGCCCAGTAACGAAATCCCGATCGAGGAATCTATGGGAGAGCTAAGCAAGTTGAAAGAAGAAGGCGTTATTCGTGCAATCGGTGTATCCAATTTCTCGCTAGCTCAGCTGAAGAAGGCCATGCAATATGGTCGGGTTGACGCGATCCAGCCCGAGTATCATATGCTCCAGCGCAGCATTGAAGACGAATTGCTTGGTTATTGTTTGCAAAACGACATCAGCATTATGAGCTACAACTCCCTCGCTAAGGGGATTCTGACCGGAATTTTCCACAAAGGCAAAGAAGTTACAGATTTTCGCAAGGAGAGGCCTTTATTCCAATCAGAAAACCTGCTGAAAACGGCGGACCTCATCCGTCTCTTGGAGGAAATAGCCGCAGCCAAGAATGCCACTCTCTCGCAAATCGCAATTCGTTGGCTGCTACACCAGAAGGGCCTGACCTCGGCGATCGTGGGCACGCAAAACGAGAAGCATTTCTTTGAGAATCTGCATTCCGTTGACGTAGAACTGACCGAAGAGGAAGCGACCAAGCTGGACGCCGTAAGTAAGCAGGTACTTAAAAACCTCGACTAAACATCTAATCAATTGTTCAACGCAGGCATACGATTAGTTCCATCAAACGGTCAGGCAGGAAATTGCTGACCCCGGTCGCCTTCATCTTGCCTTCGCGGGTCTTGTTTGAAAGCATCACGAGATTATGTGAAAAGTCACAGCCATGGATCATGGCTGTGACTTTTTTTAGTAGCTGTCCATCACGAAAGCTTTATTTCTTAATTGAGCTGTAACCGCAGACCAATGCTATTTCACTTATTCGCAATTTTTTATTTTGTCACATTAACGGCCCCCTTCCTGTCTTGCTTAATGAGAGCGCATGAAGGAGGTTTCTTCGAATGATTGCAAAGTATGATGTGGCCGTTGTTGGCGGACGCATTGCTTACGTTTATTCGTTCGAGACTTCGGACAGCAGGATTCATTTCCTCTATGCAGTTGCAAATCCTGACAAACGCAAATATCTGAAGGAGGCAGTGAGATGAGAATCATTGAATTGGAACTGAGAACCGCCCGGTTAGCTGAACTGAAGGAGTTCTACACAGAAAGACTTGGATTTGCTTTAGCAGATATAACGGAACATTCAATCACGATCGTTGCTGGTGAAACGCGGTTGACTTTCGTTCGCGAGGCGGAGGAAAGGGTGCTGCCATCCTACCATCTTGCAATGAATATCCCCGAGAACCAAATACGTGAGGCGAAAAGCTGGCTTCTGGCGAAGGGCCGTCAGGTGCTTTCCGCTGCGCCCCTTCCGTATGCAGGAATCCAGGCAAACGAAGATATCGCTTATTTCGAAGGAACCGATGCGCATGCCTTCTATTTCGAAGATCCTTCGGGGAATCTGGTGGAGTTCATCGCTCGGCATCGAATGGACAATGCCTTAACAGAGCCTTTCGATCACAAATCCATTCTGAATGTCAGCGAGATCGGCTTTCCGCTTCGCGGCAGCTTATCCGAGGCAATTCAGCGCCTAGATTCCCGTTTTGATGTCACGCGATATGTCGGGGACGGAAAGAACTTTCAGATGCTCGGTGACGAGCATGGAATGTTCATTCTGGGGGATATGGCTATCGGATGGTATCCCTCGATGATGATTCCAGAAGTTCATCCTATTCGAATGACGATTCTCGATCCTAAAGAAGGGGAGTTTCAATTGGATCCGTACCCCTACACCATTCGTGCGGTTTCCGAAAGGCCAATCTAAGGGAGGAATGAAACCATGGATGTACAGAAAATGACCGCAACCCGCGCTTCGCTGCCGGCAGCAGCTCAATACGCGCGGTTGGGTTTTAGCATATTGAACGTACTTTTTTCGATCTGCATCGCATTACAGGTATTCTTGGCTGGATTGGCGCTGTTCGTAGATTCGTCTCAATGGGGGATGCACGGTCATTTTGCCATGTACTTCGCGCCTATCCCCGTATTGTTGTTTATTTTGTCTTTTCCGGCCAGACTGCCCAAGAGCATGAAAATGAAGAGTTTGGTGCTGATCGGCCTAATCCTTTTGATCTTCGCGACGGCTGTCTTCTCGGAAGAAATCGGATTTGCGGCAGCGGTACATCCCGTCATCTCGCTAGGCTTGTTCTTGAACGCGTTGTTGATGATGAGGGAAATGACGAAAGGATAAATGAGCGGAAACATGAACATTGATAAAGCAAATTGGAGAGCAGAAGGACTTAGGTTGTTCCTCGAACTTGACCATTGTTGAGTAAAAATTTGATATCAAAACTTTAGGAGGATAAAAAAGTGAAGATCAAACGAATTGTTGCAAATGTTGAGACGCAGGACATTTCAAAAGCTTCGTATTTTTACGGGGAGTTACTTGGACTTGATCAACTAATGGATATGGGATTTATTGCAACATACGGTTCGCATGGGAAAATGGGCGCTCAGGTTAGTTTCCTGTTAGAGGGAGGATCCGGAGCACCTGTGCCTGATCTGTCAATTGAGGTCGATGATCTTGATGTCGCATTAACTCGTATAAAAGAAGCAGGAATTCCCATTGAATATGGACCCACTGAGGAGCCATGGGGAGTTCGGCGTTTTTTTGTCAGAGACCCATTCGGGAAACTTATCAATATTTTGATCCATCTTTAAATAATAAATTGTGCAAATAGTTGTAATTCAAAATCTTCTGCAGTGCTTTTTATCGGTTCGTACGACAAGCTAGCCAGAATCTTCTGGTTGGCCTTTTTTGTGATCGTTCTACGATGGGGAGCCGGGAGTAGGGCGGTATTAGGGGCAATGATCCGTAAAGTTCACAGGTACCGCAACTCATCGTCATAAGTTCACAATATTCCTCTAATATGATCATTACATGAACGAGTCACATGTAGATCTATTGAGATTAAAAGGAATTAACGATGAGGAAAGCGAGTATAGAAAATGAAAAAACACCTTCAACGGCTCACGCTGCTGCTCGTTTTATCAGCATTTTCTTTAGTCGGATGTGATGGGGATACAACCACGAACGTTGGTAAGCTTGAATTTAAGAATCCTTTGCAAATTCCGCCAATCCTTGAGCCAATGACGGAGTCAGAGGGTAAGAAACATTTTACCTTAACCATGCAGTCAGGATCAACGGAGTTTTTGGAGGGAAAGCAGACGCCCACTTGGGGAATTAACGGAACTTATTTAGGGCCGACCCTCCGGGTTTCGCGCGGCGACCAAGTTTCTTTCGATGTGATCAATCAATTGAATGAAAGCTCAACCTTGCATTGGCATGGGATGCGATTACCCGCCGTAATGGACGGTGGACCGCATCAGATGATCGAAGCAGGAGCAACCTGGGAACCTTATTGGACAATCGAGCAGCCTGCCGCGACTACATGGTATCATCCCCATTTGCATGGGAAGACAGCGCAGCACGTTTATCGTGGTCTTGCAGGACTATTTATCGTCGAGGATGAGGAGTCTAAAAAGCTGCCTTCGGAATATGGTGTTAACGACATCCCGATGATCATCCAAGATAAATTATTTAAGGGCGACGGTTCTTTTAACGAAAATATGAGTATGACTCCGTTTGGGTTGTTAGGCAATCAAATCTTAGTCAATGGGACATACGATCCGTACCTGGAGATCACTGCAAGTCAGGTTCGCTTTAGATTACTGAATGGTTCGAATGCGAGAGCTTATAATATCGGCTTTTCGGATAATCGTTCATTTAATCTGATCGGCAATGATGCGGGACTTTTACCTGAACCCGTTTTATTAGATCGTTTGTTGCTAAGTCCGGGTGAACGTGCAGAGATCGTGGTGGAGTTTGAAGCTGGCGAAGAAACGATCTTGCACAGCTTTGCGGGAAAAGAAGGGATCGAGAATGGGGAGTTTGATCTCGTAAAGATGATCGTGGATACAAGTTTATCGCCTTCGACACCACTCCCGGATCACCTTACCGCTGAACCGCTCATCGATGTGCCTGAAAAAGTAAAGGTACGTAAATTTGAACTCACCACGAAATCTGCAATGAATGGCAAGGAAATGGACATGAATCGTATTGATGAGGTTATTCCGGCTGGCGCACGTGAAATATGGGAGATCACAAATAAAGGTTGGGATCATAACTTCCATATTCACGATGCAGCGTTCACCGTAATTGACAAGAATGGAGAATTGCCGCCATTATACGAGCGTGGGAGAAAAGATACGGTCTTTATTCCGAATGGCACTACAGTCAGACTGGCCGTCGACTTTGGAAGCTATCCTGATCCCGATACACCGTACATGTATCACTGTCACTTGTTATATCATGAGGATAGCGGTATGATGGGGCAGTTTGTCATTGTCGAACCAGGCACCGAATCCCAAGTATCGAAAGAGTTAAGCAAGGGAAGTCATAACCATTAATACTTGACACGGTCCGTTGTCACACAGGAATAAACCATTACAGATTCCCAAATCTTAAAAAATCACCGGCATGTATGCCGGTGATTTTTTGTTTGATATCCTTTTATTGATTTTTGCCTGGTGTCAAGAGGTGTATACGAATGTAAAGACTAGTGTATAGAACAGCGGGATCCTTCTTTCTATACTAAAATTACGAAAGATCGCAGCACAATTTGCAGCGAAAACTAAAACGAACAATACCGGAGGGGTAAAATGTGAAAGAAGCTCCAAAGGAAAGGTCATCACACTAGAATAAAGTAACTCCTATGCGCCGCAGCGACTTCGGCATTTAGAGAGGATACCGACGATTTAGATTGGCATCTTAAACATTCGATTTAAAAGTTGTTAACAATTAACTCTTTTAGAGTAACGAGGGTTTAAATACGGAGCGGCAGACAGGGACATGTTTACAGTCTAGACTGCAGCAGGTTCATTAAGCTAACGGTGAAATAAATGATCTCCCAAATAAGTTCGTGGTAAACTATTCAAAGCAAGGTATTTGAGGGAGGATATAACTCACAATGAAAGACTCTTTAGATAAACAAGCAGCACGAATTGCAGGGGATTTTCTTCAAGAAAAAGTTAAAACTTCTTATCCGATTGAAGGAAAAGGAATCACAAATCAGGTTTGCGTAGTTGAAACAAAGATTCATAAAGTGGTTGTCCGTATGAACGGAAAAGATGAATATCAAAGCTTTATCAAAGAGAAATGGTGTATCGAGCAAGCAGCCAAAGTAGGCGTTCCTGGACCTGAGGTGTTGTCCATTGGCATAGTTGATGAGACCGCATATATGATTCAACCTTTTATTGAGGGAGACAACGGGGTAGACAGTACTGTACCAAAGTCCACTATTTGGAGAAGACTGGGCGAATATGCCAAGCTTATTCATTCGATTCAGGTGAAAGGATACGGGGAAAATCTGATTGATCCAGTCCACGGAGAGTTTCAGTCACCACCTCATGCTGGATCAGACGGTACTTGGCAAGGGTATGTACAGCATAATATCAATAGTTTGACTGAGCATGATCGCTTGATTGAGCTTGGGGTAATCAATCAGATGGAATCGGAGAGAATAAAAAACCGGTTTGAGGATTTAAAGAGTGAACCATTCCGTTTCGGATTAAACCATGGAGATATCTCTTTAAAGAATACGATTGTCAATCAGGCAAACCAAGTGATCTTGCTGGATTGGAATGCAAAAGTAAGCGTGGTACCGCATGCAACCGTTGCTCAACTGATGCATTACCAAATCCTAGGACTGGATGAAAGCCCAAATACTGAAGAATTCCAAGCGTTTATGGAGGGGTACGGAATAAGTGGGGAAGACCTTTCTGGCATAAGGAATTATCTCTTATTACGGGCTTTCGATAACCTCAGGTGGGCTATTAATCGAAGGCCGGATCTGGTTAAGCCTTATGCTGCATTCGCGAAACAAGTAGTAAATATGATTATGGAATAGCAGTTTGCGATGGTATTATACCTCAATCTAACCAAGAGTGAAGACATGATTGAACTAACGGGAAACGATAGTTCAATCAAACTCGAAAAGATGACAGCCGCATAAAGGCTGTCGTTTATTAACTTGCCTGTCGTCCTGCTACTGGGGTTCTCGCGTCGAGGCGCCCCGCGCATTTCCGACGAACTCACGTATTAGCTCATTAAACTTGTCTCGTTCGTCATAGAACGAGCCGTGGCCGCTGTACATGAACGGCACGAGCTGGGAATGGGGAATTTTCCGCTGCATCTCCTCCGCTTGGCTGAAAGGAATGACCTGGTCGTGAATGCCATGCACGATCAGCGTCGGAACTTGGATGAGAGAAAGATCGCCATTCAAATCAAAGTCCCGCAGCATGACGATGATTGCGGCCGTCGACCATCCGGCAGCCTGCATGCCCATTTGATGAAACCAGTCCGAGAATGGCTTGGTGATGTAACGGAAGAAGAAAATGTCCGTCACGCCAAGCATCATTTTTGCCCGGTCGTTCAACGTCTGCTTCAGCAGCTGCGCTGCCGTCTCTTTCGTGAAGCCGCGCGGTGCCGCAGCGTCGATCAGCACGAGTTTGGATACGCCGCCGCCGTTGTACCGAACGACGTATTTGATCGCAATCGCGCCTCCGGTCGAATGCCCGGCGAGCACGAAATCGTTCAACTGCAGCGCTTCAACGACGGCGCGAATATCGTCCGCAAGCCTTTCTAAATTATATCCACCGTAGGGGCGGTCCGACTTTCCGAAGCCTCGCCAGTCGATACCAATACAGCGGTAACCCATGCCCGGCAGCACGTCAAACTGATATTCGAACTGGTCATGGCTGAGCGGCCAGCCATGAAGAAACACAATCGTCTTGCTTCCAGCCGGGTTGATGTCCTCCACGTAGAGTTGTACCCCCGGCTCTACTGTCACATAGTATCCCACTGTCAATGCCTCCGCGAATTAAAATCCTTTCCCGATAGGATACGCGCTCAGAGCCCAAACGTGAATACCAGCCGCGGAAGAAACGCCGAGCTTTTTTCAATCACTTTGATTCGCTGCGCCTCAACTACCGTATGGACAAAGTCGACTGTTAGGCTCTCACCGTTCCGGCGAAGGAAGTTGCTTTTTCGTATTAACCGTAAACTAACGCAAATGGAAGTATTCCGTTTGACGCAGATCAACAATAAAACCTTGAGAGGGTATGAAACCGCAAAGGCGGAACCGGATCTGGTATCGCTGTCCAGGCTTGCCGACCTGTACAAGGTGTCTACCGATTGGCTTATTACTGGATTTGAGTTCAGTGGCTCGGGCAGGTCTGAAGAAGCAGAGGCCGAAATTGGTCGGCTCAAGGACAAGCTTAAGGCAAGGGAGCAGATCATTCGGGGAATCCGGGAACTCGTCTCGGAGTGAAAATGAAGAATAACCCCTCTTATGCCAGTGTAGATCAACATGAAACTACAGGTTCGCAAAGGAGTCACCGGGGTTAGCTATTTTGGCAAATAAGTAACGCATGATTACTAACACCCACGCAGGACGGGCTTTGACTCATAACGTCAGACAGTACCATCCATTCCTCCAATTGTTCATCTGACATCGCGTTAATTGCTTTTGCACAGAAAGAAAAATCAACGCCTACATTTTTAATAACGGTTAAATTGTTATTGGTGGCGGACGTTTCCATTTCTTCTGGAGTTGTGAAATAGAATACCTCGGGTCGTACATCGTCAATTCCTTTATTGAAAACGAAGTCGTTAGCCGTTTTACTCGGATAAGCTTTAGGTGCCATAAAGCATCCTCCCAAATAAGCACCAACTTTATTTATATATGCAAAAACAATATTGCCGTTTTCTTTACATATTCGTTTGCTTTCTTGCATTACTAAATTGCGTTCCTCTGGTGGTAGGTGATACATCGGGCCCAAAATTAATACAAGGTCATAGCTTTTATCTAATATGCCTTCGAGATTTGTTGCGTCACCAACTTGAGCTTTAATATTTTTTAAGCCGGAGTTCAATATTTTCTGATTAAACAAATCGATGTTTTCGGGCGTAATATCAATTCCTAAATAAGAACTACATTTTTCAGCAAAGACATTCCATAGTGACCTGTCCCACAGCCAATTTCAATAACATTCTTTTCTGAGGAAATATACTCACCGATATATTTTTTAGTGTAGAAAGACTCCATTCGGCTAGCCTTATCACGTAAAAATCTTTCATCCTCTATTAAAGCATCTTTATAGTTCACACGAATTTTCTCTTGATTTGATGACATGGATTATATCCTCCGTACAGTCTGATTGATGTAGAGAAAGCTTACCTCGACTATGATTATTTCGTAAAATTGCTTTATTAATGTTTGATTATCCATGAACTGTTGTCTCCAGAAATAATTTTAACAATTATAATGGTTTTCCAAACGCTAAACAAGAATTACCGGGATTGTATTGGCTCAATCTAATAGAACCTAGTCAAAAAAGTTAGGAATAAAGTCAGCAACGGCAACGGAAAATGAGTTTGAGTAATTGTGAACGAAGTTCTTGTAAACATTTTTTAGGGTTCGGTGAACGATTTCGTGAACCTCCTCGTCATATGTTTGATTGCATGAGTCGCGTACGAGCTGATGTGATCATTATGGCAAACATGAAACCAAGGAAAGGAGCAGGGACTGCGGTTGGATGAGCTCAAGCAAATAAAACGCGCGCAGCGCGGGGATAGCCAGGCGATGGCGCAGCTGCTGCGGAACCATTACTCCTTTTTAATGAAGTATCTCATCAAAATGACGATGAATCCGGAGCTGGCCGAGGATGTGGCGCAGGAAACCATGCTGAGGTGTATTGAGAAGATTCATCAATATAACGGAAAATCGAAGTTCTCTTCCTGGATGATCACGATCGCTACCAGGATTTATATCGACCAGATGCGCCGTATCAAAGTAGAGAAGCAGTGGAGGGACCAGGAGCAGGCACTTCGAAGCACAGAATGGCAGTTGAAAGCCCAGCAGGAGGAATGGACTGATGCAATCCAAGCTTTGTCCAGGCTCGGGTACGAATGGCGGCTGCCGATTTTGCTCAAGCATTATTACGGCTATACCTATGATGAAATCGCCGACATGATGGACATTCCACCAGGGACGGTGAAGTCCAGAATCCATCACGGATTGCAGCAGTTACGAAAGGAGATGGCGACTGATGAAAAGGAATAAAGGAACGCGGGAACGATTTGCTGGTCTGAACGAGCAGGATCATACGGATGGCGAAAGCTTCCATGAAGAATCATTGGCGGAGGACCCGGCTCTGATCGCTGAACTGTTGCACGGATTCGACCAGATGGAGCTGGCTATCCGTAAGCCGGATCCGCCGCCGCTACATGAGCTGGCTCAGTTTGTCGCAGCCGAGCAGCAAAGGCTCCGCAAACGTGCAGTACTGGAAGTTGCGCTGTTTTTGATCATAGCTCTGGCCTTAATCGCAAGCAATTTGCTCCTGGCATCCATGAACATCGTTGTATTCGTCGTCATTCAGGGGCTGGTCTTCGTCGGTGCCATCGCGTTTGCTGTACGATTTTTTTATCGTTCAAAGGAGAAGGTGAGATCCGGCCATGCATAAAACGAATCTCGAAACGGTTCCCGTGTGGGCGTTATTACTAGTCGCGTGCATACTACTGATCCAAAGCCTATTTTTGTTCACTCATTCCCGCCGCCATACGAAATACTACTGGATCTGGGGGATTGTCGGGCTGATCCAGGCTCCGGGACCGCTTATTGCCTATTGGCTTGTTCATATTTATTGGCCCAAGAGAAAAGAACACCTGAAGAGAGGCAATGATCGCAACAAACCAAACAAATAAAGGGGGAAAGACTCATGGATACGATAAATTCAAGCATTCCTTGGAGTCTGATCATGCCTATAATCGTCCTGCAGCTGATTCTGGCTGTGGTGGGATTGGTATCTTTGTATAAAGCGGAAGCCATTCGCGGACCGAAATGGTTGTGGGTCATCATCATCTTGTGCGGTAACATTCTGGGCTCAGTCGCTTATTTTATCATAGGAAGGAAGGATGCCTCATGACCCGGACGTTGCTCCAGGTAAGGGATTTATCCAAGCGCTTTAGAGAGCGTGAAGTTGTCAAAGGAATCACGTTCAGTATCGCTGAAGGCAGCTGTGCTGCTCTACTCGGTCCAAATGGTGCCGGCAAAACAACGACAATCAGGATGCTAACTGGATTACTTCAGCCGTCAGGAGGATCGATTAAGCTACTGATAAACGGAAGTCCGACTACGGATCGGCGGCCATACATCGGCTTTTTGCCGCAAATGCCCGTGTTTTATCCTTGGATGACCGGGGCTGAATTTCTGCTCTATGCCGGAGAGCTTGCCGGGTTGACGAACCGTGAGGCCAAGAGGGAGACCGGCGAGTGGCTGGAGGCAGTGGGTCTTCGAGATGAGGGTAAGCGAAGGATCGGCGGCTATTCGGGTGGCATGAAACAGCGTTTGGGACTTGCCCAGGCACTTATTCATAGGCCGAAACTGCTTATTCTTGATGAGCCAGTGTCAGCGCTCGACCCCACAGGGCGTAAGGATGTGCTGACTCTGCTCCAGCGAATTCGCCGGGAGACGACAGTCCTGTTTTCCACGCACGTACTGCATGACGCAGAAGAGATATGTGATGAAATTCTCATGATTCGGAGTGGCGCTATCGCCCTTCAAGGAAGTCTTGAACATGTTCGCCGAACTCACAGTGAGCCAGTGATCAGGTTGGAAGTGGGTGAAGACGAAGCTTCGCGTTCCTGGCTGACCGCTGCCTGCAGCAAGAATTTTGTCATCCATTCGGAGGTTTCTGGAAGACGGGCGAAGTTGAGGGTTGAGAACGTCGAGCAAGCTTCCCTTGCGCTTATGGCCGACGCTGCATCCCGCCGCATCATGATTCGTTCGCTTGAAGCAGGCCGCAGCACACTCGAAGACTTGTTTTTAAAGGTGGTACAATCATGAGACAGTTTTTATTATTTTTTCGTAAAGAAATGCTGGAGATGGGACGCAGCTTTAAATGGCTGTGGGTACCGCTCGTATTTTTGATGCTGGGGATCATGCAACCCGTGGTGACGCGTTTTATGCCGGTAATTTTGGAATCCTCGGGCAATATGCCAAAAGGCATGACAATCACGATCGATCCTCCTTCTGGAATGGAAGTGATGGCGCAGACGCTAGGTCAATTCAACTCAGTCGGGCTCATGATCCTGGTGCTTTCCATCATGACCCTGATATCAGGTGAGCGTCAAAGCGGCGTTTCGCAGATGATTTTTGCAAAGCCGGTGTCTTACCTATCCTACGCGGCGGCCAAGTGGGCAATCATGCTGTCTCTCGTTACCGCATCCTTTGTGCTTGGCTACGCTGGGGCCTGGTATTACACTGTACAGATGATCGGAAGCGTCGAGACAGCAGCGGCCTTAAAAGCAGCGCTTCTCTATATGCTATGGCTCTGGTTTACCGGATCGCTTACGCTGTTCATGAGCTCTCTCATGAATTCTGCAGCTGGCATCGCCTTCGTCAGCTTAGGGGCGGCAATACTCCTGTCCATGGCTTCGACATGGCTGCCACGATATGCCTACAGCCCCGGCTTCTTGCCGGAAATATCGGTGCAGTGGCTGCAGGCAAGTGAAAAACCCACGGGTGACTTGGGCGCGGCAATCCTTTGTTTGATGTGCATGATCTTCTTTTTCATGATCGCAGCTTACCAAGTGAAGATAAGGAAATCCAACGTATAACATACATTGGATGCGAAAATATGTATTGATATTACACAGGGGGGGCATCGCTTCTTGAAATTTGAACTTGGACGTTGCTTACTGCAAGAACGATTGATGGAATCCGGAAAGTCAGCGGAATGGCTGGCAAAAGACTTGCTTTTTAAACCGGAACGAGTTTACGACTTTATTGAAAACAAAAGAGTGATGCCACTCAAAGTTGCCATATCGATCGCCGATTCCGTCGGTTGTGATGTTCGTGACTTATATGAATTAATTCCAAGTGAATAAGAAGTAATGGGAATAACGGAATAAGAGGTAGGTGGCATTGAGGCTACAAATGTGTCCCATTAAGCTGACGGTGAACGATAGCTCAATGAAGACAGGTGAATACAAGCCGACCCCAATGCCAGCTGCTTTGGACCGAAGCAGAGATAACTTTTCTTTACGAAAGAGTGCAAAGTAGGATTGAAGATTATTAGTTGAATGGAGGGACTAGCTATGGGCATTAGGAATTATCTAATTGAAGGTGTTTCCGGCACAGGCAAAACTTCGGTCTGCAACGAATTACAGCGGCGCGGCTACCATGCCATTCATGGTGACCGTGAACTGGCTTATCAAGGCGATCCGGAAACGGGAATACGGACGGATGGCGTCACGCACGAGCACCACATTTGGCATGTAGATAAAGTAAAAGCTTTGGTCGCCAATCATGAAGAGGCGGTAACATATTTCTGTGGTGGATCTAGGAATTTTTCGAAATTCATAGATCTATTTGACGGCGTGTTTGTCCTCGATGTCGACCTTGACACATTGAACCGGCGGCTTGACGAGCGGCCGGAAAATGAATGGGGTGCAAAGAACGCGGAGCGGGTACTCATCGCGCGATTGCACCAAACGAAAGAAGACATTCCGAAAAACGGAATTATAATCGACGCCACCGCGCCGATCGAGCACGTCGTTGACGAGATCATCCGTCAAAGCGAAGAAAATAAACGTCAACGACACTAACATATAGACACTTACGGCCAGCCCAATACACCGGCGCACCTGGATACGAATTGTCCCATCCCCTGCGCTAACGGATAACGCTGATGGTAGGTTCAACTATAGTTATTCTATTATTGACTGAATCGAGATTAACGGTTGCGCCAATCGGCAAAGCGGCTTTATAAAAACCATGACCTGTGGCAAGGTTTGTTATCATCGGCTTACCGAGAGGTACAACAAATTCGTTGATAACATCCTCATAAGATTTACCATATGCCGCCTGGCAGCCTGAGCACTCTCCCATAATAATGCCGATACAGTCACGAAATTTTCCGGCAAGCTTCAAATGATTCAAGTACCTGTATACGGTATTGGTAGGTTCATGTGTTTCTTCAAGAACGAGAACTTTACCCCTCGTATCGATTTCGAAAGGCGTGCCCAACGTATCGACAAAGGATGTCAGATTACCGCCCACAAGCTGCCCAGTAACGTTGCCCGGTACACGGCTAATCAGCGGCATCCCCGGCGGATTCATGATTGCCCGGGTTAACGAATATACGGATGTCGCGGAAAAAAACTGATCGAAGCTATAAGCGGGCGTTTCGGATTTGAAGTCAATTAGCAGCAGACTATGGAATGTTATTAAATCCACATATTGATGCAGTACGTTTAATAATACCGTTATATCGCTGTAACCTGTAACAATTTTTGGATGATTTCGGATCACAGTATAATCCAGGTAAGGAAGAATTCCAGCCACTCCTGTACCGCCTCTGGTGGGCAGTATCATTTTAACCCGCTCGTCCTGAAACATCATCATCAAATCCGAAGCCCGCTGCTCGTCTGTGCCGGCAAGAAACCCATTTTGAGCGTATACATATTGACCCAATACAACATTGAACCCCATTGCTCTTAAAATTTCGATTCGTGCATTAATGATGTCTGCAGCGAGCGGGCTGCCCAAGGTAACGACTCCAACGGTATCGCCCCTCTGCAGGATTGGCGGACTTATCGGCATGTGCTTATCTTCCTCCCTGAACATAGCAGAAGCCATTGTGATACCCATCCTTAGAGTATATTCGCAAAGTCCCAAGCACAGTACTAAAAAGGAGCTTGAATGAACAAGAAACCCTCTTTAATAAGGGGGGAATCTGGTTATTGATCCAAAGCCGCTGAATGGGCCGTCAGCCATCTCAATCATAACCGGAGTATGCGGCGGCTTCGAATACAATGACCTTTTAGCGAAGCGCGAGAGGGCGGAGGCAAGCGATCTCTATGCGGCAGCCGATCTAAATGATCGTCTGCCGTTTTCATGAGGTCAAGGGCGGTCTTGATTAGACCCTTGGGAGCCGGTAAGAGACTAGTTACAAGAAGGAATACTCTCTCTTATAATTAGAATTATATGGAAGTTCATTTGCGCTGAAGGTGGTGGGGGATTCGATGAAAATCGCGGTAGGGTTTGTGCACGGCATTGGGAAGCAAAAGGAACATTTTCATGAGGCCATGGCAGGCGTCATTAGCAAGCGGTTAGGTGAAATATGTCCCGCGGTCGAGCTAATCAGCAGGGGGATTTATTGGGCGGACATCACTGACCGACTTGAAGATGAGCTCAAGGAAAGGCTTGCGCCTGACAAACTGCACTGGGACACGTGGATCGATGCTCGCGGGTACGCGATCAGCTTTTTAGGTGATGCGATTGCCTATCAGCCGCTGCCCCATAAAGCAGGTGACGATGACCGGAACTACATCTACACCGCAATTCACGAACGGTTTTATGAAAAGCTGCAGGAGCTCGCGCAGTGCACAGGACCTAACGCCCCGCTGTGCATCATAAGCCACAGTCTCGGCACCATCATCGCAAGTAACTTCTTATACGACCTGCAAAACGGCAGGTTGCCCAGCGGCAAGCTTGCTTCGATAGGTGAGAATCCTTCTGCACTCGTTCGCGGCGATACGCTGACACATTTTTACACAATGGGCAGCCCGATCGCGATCTGGACGATGCGGTATAAGGACTTTGGCAAGCCGATATCGTTTCCTTCGCCTGCTCTTTTGGCCGAAGGGCTCCCGTACGGCGAATGGGTTAATTTCTACGATAAAGATGATGTGATCGCCTATCCGCTTAAGCGTTTAAGCGCGGAATATGATGCGGCCGTGACGGAGGATGTAGAGGTCAGAAACCCAGGTTTTCTGGCCAGCACCCCACTTAATTCACACGGCGGGTATTACCGCTCTAAGACGGTCATCGACCGGATCGCCCAATCGCTTGCAGACCTTTACAACCAAACCACCCGACAATCGATTCATTAAGCCAGCGCTTTGCAAACAGCAACTAAGTTGAAGTTGCAAAACGGACCTATAATTATGACGCATTTGATCAAAAAGAGATCAAGGATAATTCGGGCAGAATTAAAATATATAAGACGACAAGTCATATACGCTTAATAGCCGCGTGGCTGCGGCTTTTTTTGTTTTAAACGATATATGCTCTGTCAAAACCCGACGACAAGAACATATATTTACGATGGTTGATAAGGATTATAAAACACGGATATGGTTGCCTGAATATGAAACGTTGTTCGGTTACCAGAATAAGCATCTAAATATACATGGCTGAGCAGTTACGAAAAAAGAACGGACAGCGATAAGCTGATCTCCGCGTAGACGGAGTTACGCAGCTATATCTGGGCTGCAGGCGTTCAGCTAACGGCAGTTTGTTGGATAAGTTGTAGTTAACATTTTAAAGCATGGGCATTTCTATTTCTTTATAATGAGAAATGCTTTTTTATAGAAAACGATATTAATTTATTGTAAAACAATAAATAATGTGGCAAAGTAAAAACTGATATTAGATAAGTGAGGGGTACTTTATGAAACGAGGAACAACACTTTTTTTGAAGATGGCTGTTATTCTTATTGGGATCCCAATTCTCGCTTTGTGCATCTTTTTAGTGCCTAAGATTGGTAACTTTGCTGGAGAATTGTATCCCGATATAGCTTATATGAACACTCTCGTTGTAATCGATATGTACGCAGCAGCGATTCCTTTTTACTTTGCCCTGTATCAAGCTTTTAAACTTTTAGGCTATATTGATAAGAACCAAGCGTTCTCGGAATTGTCGGTAAAAGCTTTAAAGAACATAAGATACTGTGCCATCACAATCAGTACCTTGTACCTGCTAGGTATGCCACTCTACTATCTCCTGGGGAAGAGAGTCGACCCTCCAAGCTTCATACCCATGGGATTGGTCATAATTTTCGCCTCTATGGTGATCGCCGTTTTTGCTGCTGTTCTCCAAAGACTTTTACAAGAAGCTATGAATATTAAAACAGAAAATGATTTAACGGTCTGACATCCTACGCGAAAAGCAACATCCGATGCTTCTGAAGATTCATTTAACAACTTATGTCTTGCTTCCTGCAACGTGAGTTGGTTTTGGAACTGAATTGAAATCATCGTGGTAACTTCCTTAAAACTACGAGTTCGAGCCTAAGGCGATGACTACATTCTCAGGTTAATGAAGCTGACGGGCAGGATAGTTGAGCCTTTGTATTGAATTACTAAAAGTAAAAATTCGGAAAACACCATTTCGTGAGGTGAAAATATGAATAACGAAGTGATATTGCGAGACGTGAATAAAGAGGACTTGCCGATATTTTTTGAACAACAATTGGACATGACTGCCAACTATATGGCTGCCTTTACCGCCAAAGATCCAACGGACAAGATTGCCTTTATGTCTCACTGGCAAAAGATATTAGACGACGATCGGATCATGAAAAAGACTGTACTCTTTAACGATCAAGTGGCGGGGCATGTTTCGAGTTTTGAACAGTTCGGTGAACCAGAAGTCAGCTACTGGATCGGACGAGAGTATTGGGGAAGAGGTATTGCAACTCGATCACTTTCTCAACTTCTTAACTATGTTAACATTCGTCCCTTATTTGCTCGTGCAGTGAAAGATAATACAGCTTCTATTCGGGTATTGGAAAAATGCGGGTTTATCATTTGTGGTGAAGACAAGGGGTTTTCCAATGCTCGTGCCCAGGAAGTTGAAGAATATGTTTTAAAGCTGCCTTCTAAGGCAGAGTAGCAATCTCCCCTATTAATTTGGGCCAAAATATGAATTCCCTTTACTAAAACGATGATCCAGGCGTATAATCCGTTAAGACATCGAAGTGAGAAGAGGGAAATTGATGATGAACAACGGGTTGGTCAATGCTATTATCGCATATATCATGTGGGGGGTTCTCCCGCTTTATTGGAAGTTGTTTAACGATGTGCCGGCAGGAGAGATTCTGTCACACCGGGTTGTCTGGTCGTTCGTCTTTATGGGTATTCTTGTCGCAGTTCAGCGTCGCTGGGGTGACATGAAGCGGATCGCGGCTAGTCGCTCGCTCCTGCTGTCGCTCACCGCTAGCGGACTGCTGATCGCTGCGAATTGGCTCATCTTCATCTGGGCGGTCAACAACGATCATGTCGTCGAGACAAGTCTCGGCTATTATTTGAATCCACTGCTGAACGTGCTGCTTGCGGTTGTCTTCCTTCGTGAGAAGCCAAGCCGTGGCCAGTGGCTCGCGATTGCCATCGCCAGTGCCGCGGTGCTCATCATCGCCATCGACTACGGACGGTTCCCATGGATCTCAATCTCACTGGCCGCGACATTTGGCTTGTACGGCCTCGCGAAGAAAAAGATCGGACAAGACGCTTCTGTAGGCTTGCTGTCGGAGACAGCTGTAGTCCTGCCCGTTGCACTCGGCTACTGGATTTATTTGGCCGCCGTGGGAAAGACGACGGCATGGACGCTGCCTGTGCCGACATTCATCGAACTGCTTCTTTCCGGTGTGGTAACAGCGCTGCCGCTGCTTTTCTTTGCACGAGCGGCCGCCCGGATGGCGCTGTCCACGCTCGGCTTCGTACAATATATCGGGCCGACGATCATGCTGTTACTGAGCGTATTCGTGTTCCAGGAATCGGTCTCGTCGGTTCTCTTGATCGGCTTCGTTCTCATCTGGACAGCGCTTGTCGTATATGCTGCGGCATCGGTTCGCGGCACGAAACTCGCAAAGGCGCGATGACGGCAAACGTCTGACCGGTACCGTCGTATCAGCCATTTCCGTCCGCTGAGGAGGAGATGGCTGTTTTGTGTTTGGGGTTAAGCTAACGGGCAGGAAGGTTAAAGAGGAACAAGGTCCCATCACTAGGCCCCCATTGGATACCAAAAAAGAAGACATCTCTCTCCATATTGAGGTTAGATGTCTTCTTCTTTCTGATTATACAGGCTATAGTGTCAACACAAGTGTGTTCATTCTTCAGTGTCTTCCAATACTCTCCCTGTTTTGAAAAAAAGTTACCCATCTGCGTAGTAGGTACTGGCAGAGTAATCACACAACTGGACTCACGAATGAAACCCAGGCACTAAGATACTAATGTAGCCCTGCGGTTCAGTTGTTGTTGAAGCAATGCCCCTGATCGATATCTGAGATCAATGCAGGGTGCACGGGCCGCCAGCCCAAGCGTTCCCTTGTCAGCGTGTTCGATATTGGGTTGTCGGTATACGTAAAGGGGCCGAGAAAGCCGAAATGGGCTTCTGCCTCTTCACGGGAAATGCTGGCTACTGGCAGGTTTAAGTTACGACCGATGGCGCCGGCGATGTCACGGAATGGAATGCCTTCTTCGGCGACACCGTGCAGCCGTGAACCAGCTGATGCTGATTCAACTGCGAGACGGTACAAGCGCGCCGCATCGAGGCGATGAACAGCCGGCCAGCGGTTGGACCCGTCCCCGACATAGGCAGAGAACCCTTTATTACGAGCTATGTCGATCAGCATGGAGATGAAGCCATGATCGCCCGGGCCGTGTACGGTTGGTGCGAGACGAATGACCGATGACCGTACCCCTTGATTTGCCAGAGCAATTGCCGCGTTCTCCGCTGCCCCCCGTGGTACATTGGAGTCGACCGCGGTCTCCTCCGTTCCTAGAATCGTAACTGGGTTCGACCATGCGACCACTAAGGAACCTGTGGTGAACACAAATGGCTTATTGGAGCCCTCAAGCGCTGTACCAAACGTTTCGACGGCGCGCAGATCGGCTGCGACTGCATCGGAGAAATCCGCGAAGTCGGTCTTGAAGCCTAAGTGAATAACGCCGTCTGCTGCGGCAGCGCCCTTATGCAGGCTGTCGAGGTCGTCGAGGGCACCACAATGCACCGAGGCCCCGACTGTCGTCAACGATTCGGCGGCCTTGTCTGAGCGGGCAAGGCCGACAACCTGGTGTCCTGCTTCGATGAGTTCGCTCACGACGGCGGAACCAATGAAGCCCGTCGCTCCTGTGACAAAAATACGCATAATGATATCCTCCTTAAAAGTGGATCTACTTGAAGCATCGATATGGCGAATAAAAGATTGGCATCGCCGGCCTCAAGACTAACTCATTATAGTCTGCGTATCGCTCAGATTTTTGCCAGTTCCTCGTCACTTTTTGCCTATTCCTCCCGGAATACACCCTGATCTCTGGCCGCTAAAGGATTAATCTGTATACAGGAACGTCCGAGGACGTTGGAGTTTTTACTGTATACTTTACTTTTGTTGACGTAATTTAGCGATATCTCTTTTTGGTGGGCTACCGAAAAAGCGGCTGTAATCTCGGCTAAACTGAGACGTGCTTACATACCCCACCAGCTGACAAACCGTGTTTACATCCATAGAGCTGGAAACCATCAGACGTCTCGCTTCATGAAGGCGCAGCGCTTTTTGGTATTGCAGTGGGCTCATTGAAGTGACTGCCTTAAAATGCTCGTGAAATGAGGACTCGCTCATATGTACCAACTTGGCCAAATCCCGAATCTTCATTTGCTGGGAGAAGTTGTCGTGAAGCCACATAATTGACTTTACAATTCGCTGCATGCTCGAGTCGGCAGAACAAATTTCAGCGACATGAACGCCAACAGGGCTGAGCAGGACTCGTATTAATATCTCATCCACCGCAAGCGGGGCAAGCAATTTAGCTTCGACGGGATTAGAAAGGCATTCCAGAAGCCTCGATACAGCTTTGATCATCCCCAAATCGGCACTAATGACATAAGCGGCTCGTCTTTCCACAATGGCAGGCAAGCCCTGGGGATACACTTTCAGTGCCAACTCAGCAATCCTTTGTGGGTCAAGGTCCAGCTTTACACTCAAAAAAGGTTCAAAAGGGCTGGCTTGTATGGTCTTCACAGCGATCGGTAGAGCGACAGGGAACATGAGCATATGTGACCGGCCAAACTGATAGGTCTCCTGCCCCACGGTGGCGGCCTTTGCACCTTGTGCAACGATTAACAGAGAGGGGGAGTTGAAGGTTCTTACGTAGTCCATATTTACTTTTGAATAACGGCTGACGTTCAAACCGGGAATGCACTGGCTAAAGGTGCCGTCAAATGGAGTATAGGTATGGATCAGACGGGCAAAACGAGTCGTTTCTGCATCAAGCGATTCATCTGAAAGCAAATGTTCAACTGGATTTTTCATTCCGTTTTGAAATCAACTCCATTTTAGATGATTAGTCACTATCCGATGATAACCATTATTTTGCATGATAGGCATATAATCGTCAATCGATCTCGAGCTTCGATGAAAGACCAGCAAATTATTGAATACCCTATTCATTACATAGGCAAATAGAGAGGATGGTTCCTATAAGGCATCGGTTGCTATGGTTTTGGAAGTGACAATTGGGGGCTGATCCTGTTGATAATACCTTAAATTAATCCAGAAACCGAAGGCAGAGATAAAGTGTTCATCGATACGGAGAACCATTGGGCCAGGGAGGCCATCTCAACGGCTTATACCGATGGAATGATCCGGGGTTACGACGGCAATACTTTCATGCCGGATCAGCCCATCATGAGAGAGCAGATGGCGGTGATGGCGGCGAATGCCTTGCATGTGGAGAATACGAAGGCCATTCCGTCCTTCGCCGATGGGGATCGTATCTCACATTGGGCGAAGAATGCCGTCGAAGCCGCGGCAGAACGAGGGATCCTCTCGGGATACCCCGATCGCACGGTGAAGCCTCAAGCCCAAACGACCCGGGCGGAAGCGGTCACGGTGATCAAAAGAATCATGAATATGATCGATGACAAATAGAAGGCGAAAACGGAATAGGGCCGTTCCAACAGGTCAAAAAGACCCGGACTATTTTTTGATTATCAGAGGGAGTGATAACGATTACAGACTTGTGACTGCGCTGATGATCGCATAGAAGGAGTCATTGACAAAACTAAAAACCCAATATATAGTGTAGACATCTACATGAGTTCAAGGAGAAACCTATGCCAAGCATTTTTGACATGTACCCCTATAGCCTATACATCAAAGTAATCGCACAACGGGTCCGGGAAATCATCGACCAGCTTCTGAAGGATCATGGCTTGAATAGCTCGCAAGCGATTCTTCTCTCGCATATTCATCAATCCATTGAGGAGCATATAGAGATCAATCGTAAGTATCTTGAAAAAACAATGGCTCTAAGCGGTCCGTCTGTGACCAATTTATTAAACGGTTTAGAAAGATCCGGATTTGTCACGCGTAATAGCAACCCTACGGATGGACGCAACCTCCGTATTGACATCACAGATAAAGCCAAACAATTTCTTAGTGAGAGGAGTGATGCCTTCTCGAAATCTGAAGAATTGATCACGCAAGGGATGTCTGATGCCGAAAAGGCCATGTTTGTTTCTTTGCTGACCCGTGCTTTTGAAAACGTCGAAAAACAGCCGCCGAAGTGATGAATTTGCCATGTATTATGTATATTTTTTTAAACAAATATGTAGACGACTACATAATATGATTTTGAAGCTCAGGAGATGGTCACGATGAATGATCAACAAAACGGACTGGAGCTTTCCAGAATTGGACTTGGCTGCGGCCATATGTCAAATGTCAACGAAGCTCTCAAAAATGCTGGCATTGCTGCCATTCATGCCGCTTTTGAGAGTGGAATCCATCATCTCAATACAGGGGATTTTTACGGTGCCGGCCGAAGCGAGATGGTCATCGCCGAAGCGCTGAAGGGATACAAAAGGGATGACTATTATATATCGCTGAAATTCGGGGCATTAAATACGCCGGGCGGCTCCTTGTACGGACTGGATGTAACCCCTCATCATGTTAAAAGCTATCTTGCCTATTCGCTCAATCGACTCCATCTTGATTATATTGATCTGTATCAGCCTGCAAGAATCGATCTGGGTATCCCTGTTGAAGAAACGATCGGCGCTATTTCCGATCTGGTTAAGGCCGGCTATGTCAGGCAGATCGGAGTCAGCCAGGTCGACGCAGAGACGTTGAGAAGAGCGCATGCCACGCATCCGATCAGCTGGGTGGAGGTTGAATACTCGCTTTTTAACCGAAGCATCGAGAAAGATATTTTACCGACTGCGAGGGAATTGGGCATCGGCGTAGTTGCTTTTGGGGCATTGGCTCATGGTCTTCTTGCCGGCCATTGGACAGATGAGCGAATCCAAAAGAGTAAAGGCGGCTACGTTCCGTTGTTTTTTGAAGAGAATATAGAAAAAAACGTTGCCCTGGCCCAAAAGCTGGGAGAGATCGCCGCAAAAAAACAAATGACGTTATCCCAACTGGCGTTTGCATGGATTTTATCCAAAGGCGAAGACATCATACCGCTTATCGGTACCGTATCGCCGGCTCATCTTCAAGAAGCTTTGCATTCGCTTGATATTCATTTGACTGAAGATGATGTCAGGGAAATTGAAGATGCGATACCAGAACAGGAGATCGCCGGCGCTTCTTTCCCCAATATGCAATTTAGAAATGGGAAGACTGTTCGCGTATAAACACTATGATACATATGAAAGGATGTTGTTTGCCATGATTATCGTTACAGGAGCAACTGGGAAATTGGGGCGGGCTGTGGTAGAACAGCTACTTAAGCGTGTACCTGCCGAGCAGATCGGTGTCAGCGTCCGCGATCCGAATCAAGCACAAGAGCTTCGTGAACGTGGAGTTCGTGTCCGACGGGGCGACTACGACCATGCCGAGAGTCTGCGCCACGCCTTTGAGGGGGCGTCACAGGCTCTCATCGTTTCGTCCGGCATCATGGGCGAAGCTGACATCCCGCATGGCATTCAGCAGCATCAAACCGCGATTAACACGGCAAAGAAGGCAGGGGTTAGTCGGGTGCTATACACAAGTCACATGGGCTCTTCCCCAACATCACACTTCGCTCCTATGATTCACCATGCAGCTACCGAAAAATTGCTCCAAGCTTCAGGTATTGCCTTCACGTCGCTCCGTAATGGCTACTACGCCGCATCGGCACTACTGTTGATCGGTGGAGCCATAAAAACAGGGGAACTGATCGCCCCTGAGGACGGTCCGGTTGCCTGGACAGCCCACTCTGATTTGGCCGAGGCTGCGGCGGCGATCATTAGTGAGCAGAAATTGTATGGTATGAGCCCTAATCTTACTGGATCCGAGGCCATTGACATGGAAGGGATTGCGACAATCGCCTCTGAAGTCTTAGGGCGGACCATCCGTCGAATCGTTGTGTCGGACGAAGAGTTTCGAAACCGCATGCTGGCTCAAGGCGTGCCGGAAGCGAGTATAACTATGCGGATGGGGATGTTTCTGGCGAGCCGTCACGGAGACTTCGCACAAGTCGATCCTGCTCTAGCTGATTTGATCGGCCTCCAAAAAGTTTTAGAGAGATCCTGAAAGAGTCGATTTCTCAACAATAAGATTGATTGTGGAAAAACGCGCGGAGAGGGGCATCCAATTGGGATCATCCAGACTGTCGACAAAGTGTCGGCAGTTTTTGTCTATTTTCAATTGACGATTTCCTCCCTACCTAGACAAATCTGTACCGAGAGTGTTTTTCGCAGATAGGCCCGTTACGGTGAACCGTACCATAAGAACCGCAAGACTTTAAGCTCAGCGCACAGCTTAATTTAAAACATAATAATCACATTACCTTTTTACGTTTGGTTTCTACAGGGACAGCGACAAGTCGATGTTCGAGTAGACAGAGTTACATATCGATATCTGCGCTGCAGGCCTTAGGCTTTGCGGAACGATAGAGCGTATCTTAAAAACGAGGCGAAGCGAACATTATGATCCGCGGTCAAACAGCATAAACCGACCAGATGCTGACCTAAGATAACTAGGAATAACCAGGCTTTTTTTCTAATTTGATGTCATGAAGCATAAGTATAAATAAAGGCGATCCATTAATTCTAAGTACAAATTCATTGGAGGCTGATGGGATTATGACCGAAGGAGATTGGGTATCTGCCTGCTACAGAGGGCAGAAGGTAACCGGCTTTTTGTTGCTGATGCGGGAATCCACGGTTTTGGTTCAAGCCACAATTCCACATGACTTGGGAATTATCGAAGTTTCAACGGATCGGGTTAATTGGAATAACAACGTTGTAATATGGATGGACGACTTACCTGAACTTATCGATCTGTCCTTGGATTGGAAAGATAAAGAGTGGTTTGAGAAGTGGGCACACGCATTATCGTTATGTAAGCCGGTAACGCATCCAAATGTATCGATGAGGTCGTTTAATCCAATGTAATTATGCCTGGAAGGAAAGAGCGAAATGGCTCGTGATAGGGACAAACTTCTAAACCAATCGGTCTTTCTTATCCCGGTTTTGCCAAGGAACTGGAACGAAGATAATAACTTATAAGGAGAATTCGATAAAGCCACTCTCTCTTAAAATGAGAAGTGGCTTTTTGCTGATGAAATATAACACTCATCGTTCGTTGTGAATGTCCTCAGAAAGTAAGGAAGCGACCATTTCTCAGTGGAGTACCGAGGAACGGTCGCAGCTTCATGGTGGCAATGTAATTCGTCCATGAAATCAGTTAAGCCATGCTTTACAAAATATAATTTTGAATTTGGGGAAATTACCTCTGGGATATCAAATTGCTAAGCCAATCTTGAAAATGTGTCGTTGTAATGCGCGCACTTTGCTCATCTGGGACGAGAGATTGATCATTCACCTCTACGGATCCGTAGTATAGCGCGTCTTTGTCTGTGACCACCTGCCGCGGATCTTGAATGGCGCTCAAGTATTGCCGAATGAGTTCGTCCATACGGAACTGATCCGGACCAGCCACATCTACGATACCATTCACGGGCGTTCCAAGTGTGAAGTCAACCAGCGCGGCGGCGATATCATTCGAAACGATAGGCTGCATCAGGGCAGGAGGCAAACGAACGATGTCTCCTTCGGTGGCCACATCGGCAATACCGCCGAGGAATTCGAAGAACTGCGTCGCGCGGACGATCGTATAGGGAATCTTGGAATCCTGGATCAGCTCTTCTTGAGCCATTTTCGCACGGAAATATCCACTTTGAAGAAGCCGCTCGGTACCAACGACCGACAAAGCAACATGGTGTCCCACGCCAGCGGCTGCCTCGGCGGCAAGGAGATTGCGCGTGGATGTCTCGAAAAATTCCAGAACTGCCTTATCCTCGAACGAAGGCGAGTTCGAAACGTCTACAACGACCTCAGCACCATGAAGTGCTTCTGCCAGTCCCTCACCTGTGAGGGTATTTACGCCCAAAGAACGCGAAGCGGCTGTTACCTCATGGCCGAGAGCCTTTAGGTTATTCACGAGTTTGGTTCCAATTAGCCCACTGCCGCCAATAACTACAATCTTCATGTTGATCCTCCTAATTAGTTACCCATCTATGGGGCTTGTTTGCCTTTCATATGTAAGACAACACACCAATGAATTCTGTGACAATCATGTCTTCCAATGTTTTCTTATGCTGCCGATGAACCACAAGATCAGTGGTATTCCTATGTAAACCAGCGGGTAAAAGAAGGAGACGAGAAGCGTGCTTCTAAGCGTATTCGAGATCCGGATATTATGCGAACCATAGAGTACGTAAGCCAGCCAAATCACCGAGATGACGCAGCCGATCCGCTTCCAGTTTGTAAAGCCGGTCCATTCCGACAACCCGTAACTTAGGATGAATAAGCATACCGCTACTTTAATGAAGGCACCGATAATCCAGAGGGGGATGAATATAGCATCGATATTCTGAACAAAATTCAGGATCGAGACATACTTCGAAAGTGAGTATATGGGAACAACCAGTTCGGCTGCAATGCTCGGTCCGGTCACGAAAAGAACAACCAGCGTGGCTATGACGCCCCATAGCATGGAAACTGCCGTTCCCCACAGGATCGCGCGTGAGGCCGTTTGTTTGTTCTCGGCAAAAAAGAACAGCATCAGGATGATTGAAGGATCTATCATATAGTTGACGGAGCTTAACGTACCCTCTAGAATGGAGAACCATCCGGAGTCGGCATAAATGGGTAAAATTCGCTTTATGTCCATGTCTTGCGGATTCAGAAACAGCTGGGCATACAACATAAATACGAAAAAAGGGCCGATGATTTCCGCACAACGGCCGATCACCGTAATCCCCCCTTTATACAGCGCATAAACGGCAAGAAACATCATGCATGATAAAATGACGATCATGGGCGTGTTGTGGAGCATGACTAAATTTTGAAAATCGGCCGTACCTTTTGCGATCAAGGACATTTGCATGAACCAATGCAAAAAGTACACGGCCACGATGATCTTTCCGAGTACGGTGCCTAACAGATCTTTCATGAAACCAACCAAGGTCTTGTCCATATTCTGCCTGCATACCCGGAGAACCATCCAGGTGATCGTCATCATGATCAAGCCGCCCAGCAGAATGGAAATCCAGCTGTCCTGGTATGATTTCTCTGCGGCTAGTTTGATCGGAAGGTAGGAAAATATAATCATCGAAGAGATGCTAATCATCCAAAATATCTGATAACCGCTTACTTTCATCAGTCACTCACTCTTTTCCGTATTCATTTCACCGGTGCGCCGCTCACGCCGATGGACCTGAGTATGATATCCGTTTTGACGGTAACCTCAATCCGCTTGAATTTGTCATCCCAATCGTCTCGCTGCGATTTCCACCAGTAAGGATAATTGTGGTGAAGGTACTCGCCGATGCCGAATACATCAGGCCCCCACTGCTGGACTTTTTCAATTGTAGACTGCAGTTCCTTTTGGATTTGCTTGTTCAGACATTTCTGAAGCTCCATCATGTTCTCTACCTCGGACATGTCTTGTTGGGACGTGTTCTCAAGAAGATAAGCCTGTGCCTTAACGGTTAGGACCATGTGTTTGGGATCATGGCCGTTGGCGGAGGTCATTTGTCGTTGAAGACGGGTCAGTCGAAACGATACGACGTCTTTGTTGTTGTTCCAGGGAATCGTTGCTCCCTGTGAGGAGCCTTTTCCCGACATCCATATGGCTCCTGGGGCTTCAGGTAAGCCCAATATCCCTTTGACTTTAAGATGATGGTCAAGCACCGCAAAACCGTGCAACTCCGCAACAGGACTGTCATGTTCTTTGCTCAGCTTTACATTTTCGATTTGGAGGACCGGCATGAATGGCCGTGCCCCTTTGGTCAGGGTCTCAATCACGAACTGCCTCGAAGAAAAGCTTCTCATTCCGTTAATCTGCAGCTCTTTTCCGACAGCAATGGTAGAGAGAGGTTCTATGGGATGGTTAAGCATCAGAAATTCCTTGGCACTTCCTCCTTTAATCATGACGATCGTATCCCTTAGATTGTTTGCGGGGTCCCGGATGAGTTTATCGAACAGCTTTCTTACGTCGTCCTTTTTGAAGTACTCTTCGCTAATAGCGATGATCATCCGATGGTTCGCCATCAATTTGCGGGACATACGCAGCTGAATTTTCTGAGTGGCTTGGAAAACATCTTTACCTTTAGCCGACATAACGAAAAAACTGCTGGAGCCTTCTCTCTTGGACGGGTCTTCTTTCTTGGAAGGAATGACGATCTGCTGGCTGACTTCGATTTGCCCGTTCTCGGCATAATCAATTGCTGTCCCTATAATGAAAGCCAATTGATTCAACTCGACAAAATCGGTGCAGCCGGAAGTGGACAAAACAAGGCCTACAGAGAAAAAAGCCAGGAAGACGGTTCGCATCATTGCTGACGTCCTTTCTTATTCCGGCCGTTCTTCATCCAAAAGGGATAGCGGATGATTAGGTCCTTAATACGTGTACCGTCGAATGGGGCAATAGGGCTTAAGTACGGCGTTCCGAATGACTCTAGCGAGACCAAATGGATCAACATGAAGATCATGCCGAATGCAAATCCTACAAAGCCGAGCAAGCCTGAAGTGAACAGCAGCAGGTACCGGATGATCCGAAAGGGAAGTGCGGCGCTATATCTTGGGATCATGTACGCTGCGATACCCGTTAAAGAAATCACAATGATGATCGGCGTAGAAATGATGCCGGCTTCAACGGCAGCCTGGCCGATGATCAGTGCACCTATAATGCTCATGACAGGGCCGAGTTGATTGGGAATATGAACCCCGGCTTCTTGGAGTCCGTCGAATATAATCATCATAAGGAGCATTTCGATTACGGTCGGAAATGGTGATTGTTCTCGGGCGGTTGCAATACTGATCGTGAGTGTTCTTGGGATCATCTCCGGATGGAACGTTGACAGCGATACGTATAAAGCAGGCAGGGAAAATGAAATAAAAGTCATCAAGAATCGGATGAACCGAATTAAGATGACGAATATAAACCTCTCAAAATAATCGTCCGCCGATTGAAGACCTGACCAGAAAGTCACCGGAAGAATGAGGGCAAACGGAGTTCCGTTCGTGAGGAGAGCGATCTTTCCCTCTAATAAACTTGCGGTGACGATATCCGGTCGCTCGGTATTTTGGATTTGCGGGAAAATGGAAAAAGAGCTTTCTTCGAGCCATTCCTCGATATAGGCGGAATCGATGATGCCGTCAATCTCGATCTTTTCGAGCTTTTTTCTTACTTCCGCTAATACCTTCTCGTCCGCAAGTCCTTGCATGTAAGCAAGGATCACTTCGGTTTGCGTGTATGTACCTATCGTAAACGAGTCCGTCTTCAAATGGGGATGAATGATTCTTCGCCTAATCAGGGACACATTCGTGTGGATATCTTCAACAAATCCTTCTTTGGATCCGCGCAAGGTCGATTCCTTTTTCGGCTCCTCAATGCTTCTCGTCTTATAGCCCTGAACCTGAACGGATAGCGCAGATGCTTCTCCTTCCACCAATATGCCCAGACTTCCCTGCAGAATGTGATGGACCAGGTCTTCCAGCGATTTGTCCTTTTTTATGTCGGTTAATGGAAGCCATTCGCGGCCGAACATCTCGCCCAGAGACTGTATGCGATCTATGCCTTGCGGCAGTCCGCTGAATAGAAGCGGCTTCAGTATGTTATCCTCTACGCTTTGCAGGCGGGTCATTCCATCAAAATAGACAAGTAAAAGTAAAGTTTGGTCCCTTAACCTAAAAGAACGGAATACGATATCCGAGCAATGATCGAATTCTTTCCTGAGACTGGCTTCATTAACTTCAATGCTTGTACTTATGGTATTCATGGAAATTATCCCCCCACCGGATATTATAAACTCGGTAACGGAATCCTATTCCATACGGTTTTTCCCTTGTTATATTAATTGATTCGAATCAGATTTTGAATTCAAGGTAATCACCGGATGAATATACCAAATGATGTAAGAGATGTATACGCGGTATATCATGTACGATTCGGTGATATAAGGTCTAAATTGCTCCTGTGAGCCCGATTAAGGGCCCACGGGGGCTTTTTGAGCTCAGCTATAAACCAGGTTTTTCTCGAATAAATTTCTCACCTGATCAGCCATGAATTGAGTGGATTGCGGCATTTGTTTTCGGATCCACCACTCAACAATGCCAATAAAGGCAGAAGCCATGAACTGGGCTTGCATTTCATTGGCGATAGGATTTGAACTGTTCATCTTGGCCATCATGTTGACCGAGAGGAAGTTAAGCAGCCGGTCCCGGAACAGAAAAACTCTTTCATTGGCAAACATCGCGGAGAAAAACGGATAATGGTCGCGGAAGTAGTCAAATACAGGCTTGGATTCATTACCTATACCCGGACTGCTTATATCCCTTTTCTTGCATAATGTGATTATTTCATTGATGTGATCTTCAATACATTTGTCGAGAAGATCGTACTTGTCGCTGTAATGCAAATATACGGTGCCGCGGTTTACGTTTGCCCGCTCCGCTATTTCGTTTATCGTAATCTGTTCAAAATTTTTTTCCGAAAAAAGCTCAAGGAACGAATTTTTGATGGATTGCTTTGTGCGGAGAATACGGCGGTCGGTTTTAATAGCCTTTTCCATTATTCGGGATACCTCTTCTTCAGATAATCAACAAAACTTAAGAGATTGTTGGATATGAAACAAATTCTATTCGATCAACCATTGAGGATGCAGGGCTGCTGTCTATAATTTAAATCAACGGCCGTTAAATATTCAACGTCTTTTAAAATAGATCATAAGGAGCCAATAACAATGGAAAATATAAAAAACAAAGTCGTGATCATTACCGGAGCATCCAGCGGAATAGGGGAAGCGGCAGCAAAGCTGTTAGCGAAGCATGGAGCAAGAATCGTATTGGCAGCCAGGAGAGAGGATCGCCTGCAAATAATTGTTAATGACATTAAACAAGCTGGCGGGGAAGCCGTTTCGGTAAAAGCGGACGTTGTTTCCGCTGAAGACATGAAGGATCTAGCCAAATTCGCATTGGAAACGTATGGCCGGATTGATGTATTGGTAAACAATGCAGGGGTTATGCCAAGCTCGAGACTCAATGAATTAAGAGTGGAAGAGTGGAATCAAATGATCGATGTGAACATCAAGGGCGTTTTACATGGAATGGCTGCGGTTCTACCCGTCATGAGGAAGCAGCAGTCGGGTCATATCATTAATTTGTCCTCTACTTCCGGTTATCAGGTATCTGCAACATCCGCCGTATATGCGGCTACAAAGTTTGCGGTCAGAGCGATTTCGGAAGGTTTGCGTCTGGAAGAATCTCCAGCCTCCCATATTAGATCAACGGTGATTGCGCCGGGTCTGACGAAGACGGAACTTTTTGACAGTATAACCAGTCCGGAGGTACAGGCTCTGGCAAATCAGATAAGCGGTATGGGAATTTCCCCATACAGCATAGCAAGAGCTATCGCGTTTGCAATCAATGAACCGGACGATACCTTAATCAGCGAAATTATGGTCCGGCCAACCGCGTTATAATGCGAAAAAAATTATTTCGAACTACATTCCAGATGTGTCACAAATTTAATTCGTCCATTGTCTTAGAAGTGTAAAACAAAGAGGAGGAATTTAAAATGACACAGCGTTTAAATTATATGCAGCAATCTCCGGAGCTTTTCAAAAAAATGATGGAATTCAGCAATGCGGAGAAAGGAAGCTCGGTGGAGGAAAAGATCCTGGATCTTGTTCACATCAGAGCTTCCCAAATGAACGGATGCGGATTCTGTCTGGACATGCACGTCAAGCAGGCGAAAATTAACGGGGAGAGCGAACTTCGTCTGTATCATGTTTCGATCTGGAGAGAATCTACTCTCTTCGAACCTCGTGAAAGAGCTGCGCTGGCTTGGACGGAGGTTCTGACACACCTGCCTGAGCATGGGGTATCGGACGAGATTTATAACCGTGTACGCGAGTATTTTACGGAAAAAGAAATCTCCGATCTGACTTTCTCGGTTATGGCGATCAATGCCTGGAACCGGGTCAACGTGGCCTTTAAACAAGTGCCTGGATCGGCAGACGCCGCATATGGATTAAGTAAAGCAGGTTTGAGCTAACCGGAAAGTTGGGGTTAAAGAAAAATGAGCCGATGTTTCGGCTCTTTTTCTTTTTTACGAACATGCGACATAACCGGCAGCCAATTGCCGCAAAGGAAGTTTCATCTTTTGTGGCGTGGACACCGGTAAAAATAACTGTAGGACGACAAGAACATATATCGTTTGCCGAAACATAGTTCACTATTGTTCAGGAGGTAATTTACCATCCTTCAACCACGCTTTCACTGCATGATCAAATTGAATATTTTCTTTTTTTAGTCGGGGATACCACTCCATTTTAAGATTAAGCAGCTCGATGTGAGACTTCAATATATTCACTTGTTCTTCTATCTTTTCTTTTTGTTTCTTAAGAATTTCCAAACGTTTTTCACCGGTTGGGTCGCCTTGTAAAGTGAGATCAGCATAGTCTTTAAGCTGAGCAATTGGCATACCGGTATCGCGAAGACAGTTAAGAAGATTGATCCACTGGATATCCTCATATTCAAAAATACGTCTTCCACTTTCGTTTCTTTTGATGAACGGCAGAATACCTTCTTTTTCGTAATATCTTATGGTATGGATGGGCAACCCCGTCTTTTCTGCCACCTGGCCGATTGTAAATTCCTCGTTCATTCGATTATGATCCACCTTCCGCTAATCGTTTATTGAAACATGCTGTTCTTTATGCTCTAGAATATACTCGATAAGAAATAATAAACCAAGATATACAGTGTTCTTCACACGGACATCGAAAAAATCAAAATTTAACCACTTGATCTAAAGTGAACTTTAGGTTGTAGGATTTGAATTGTACAAAACAACATACACCGTATGGCAAACCTTGCGGTTATATGAAAGGGGATCGAACATGTTCAGTATGATTTAGTAATCTTAAATCAATCGGTGAATTACCGGACCGGAACGAAAACTTGGTTTTAAAATTTAAAGGGAGAGTGAAATCAAGTGAAATACAAATTACTTGGCAAAAGTGGACTGAGAGTATCGGACATCGCTTTGGGTACGATGACATTCGGGGATCGCTTTGGATGGGGAGCGGATAAAACGGAAAGTCGCAAAATTTTTGACTCTTACGTGGATGCAGGAGGAAATTTGATAGATACAGCCAACGTGTACACGGGAGGAGATAGCGAAGAATTCGTTGGGGAATTTATCTCATCGGAACGGGAGAAATTTGTCGTCACCACAAAATATTCATTAACCATGAATCCACATGACCCCAACGCCGGGGGGAATCACCGCAAAAACCTGATTCAGTCCCTGGATGCAAGCTTAAAAAGATTGAAAACCGATTATATCGATATGTATTGGCTGCATGCATGGGATTTTATGACGCCGGTCGAAGAGATAATGCGGGCATTGGATGACCAGGTTCGAGCTGGAAAAATTCTGTACATCGGCATCTCCGACACTCCGGCGTGGATTGTCGCAAAAGCCAATACAATGGCGGAGCTGCGGGGATGGACTCCATTTACAGGTTTGCAGGTTTCGTATAGCTTGGTCCAAAGGGAGGCGGAACGCGATTTAATCCCAATGGCAAAAGCGTTGGACATCGGAGTATTCGCCTGGGGTCCGTTGGGTGGTGGCGTGCTGACCGGCAAATACAAAGGGGGCCGGCCAGAGGACTCTAAACGGGTTGATTTTACCGATCTAAGTGTTTCGGAAAGAAACCGCTCCATCCTGGAAACGGTTGAAAGCATTGCTCAGGACATCGGCAGAACTCCTGCACAAGTAGCCCTCAACTGGATTCGGCAACAGGAAGGGACGACGATTCCGATTATCGGAGCAAGGACGGAAAAGCAGATCAAAGATAATTTAAACTGCCTAACCTTCGAGTTGACAACTGAACAGATGGATTCGTTGACCCGAGCCAGTAGCATCCCCCTGGGATTTCCCCATGATTTTCTGGAAGAGGATACGCTGGCACAAGCCCTGCATGGTCAATTCGCCGGAAAAATCGCCACTCGCTACTAATAACGAGTGAGTGTATGCATAGATCCAGTTAAGAGCTTTCAATTAGCAGATTAGGATTGGGGGTTGACATCAAAAAACTTAAGTTCTATGGACGTTGAATTAACGGAAAACGATGGTTAAATTAATACAGCGGCAGTCTAAGACCTTTATTTTCAGTCTAAGACTGCCGCTGTACTTCTATGTGTATCCGTCTAATATTCCTGAAGATTTTTCATCTCCAAACCACGTCAAATCAACAAACTAAGTTTTATACTTTATTTTCTTCTGATAATTTTTATTTTTTATAATCGTCATAAGCCACAGAAGTAGTGGAACAGCGATTGCACAGATTGGAATGACGATTCTCTCCCAGAATTTTTGAATCATTAATATAGTTTCTTCATTCGGAATCAACAATCCAATGAAGAAAATTGCCGGTGCACAAAACCACATGAGTTTTTTCCAATTTTTCACGTGAAGCCACTGGGCCATCTCATAGCTCGTGATAAACAAGTAAAGGGAGATCTTGGCGAAGACGCCAAAAATCCAAATGAAAATCACGAGTACATCGACATTTTGAATAAAGTTCAGGATGTTTATGCTGCGTACCAGCATAAAGTAAGAGAACCTCAGCTCCATTCCCACGTAGGGGCCGAACACGAGCAGCACCATAACCGTGGCCAGCAATACCATGATGGCAGTGAATGCGACACTCGACAGTGCTTTGGCAAGCACTTTTTTATTGCTGGATATAAACGCGAGAAGGACCAACAGCATAAACGATTCCCCAAAAAAAGAAGCGGGCGGCAGCGACGCCTTGAAAACCTCTTGCCAGCTTGAGTCGCCCACGATCGGCAGGATGTGGAGAAGCTTCGTGTTCATGGCGTTCAGCAAAAAAGTGAGGATCAGCGTAATGAACGTCACGGGTCCTGCCAGTTCGCAAAATCGGCCGATGCCGGTAATCCCGCTGATGCCGGTCAGATAAACGGCCAAAGCCAGTATCATGACCATGAGAATCCAGATGGGAGTCCGGTCCAGGATCGTCAGATGGATGAAATCCGCGAAGGAGCGGAGCACATCTCCGGATAACAGGAACCAGGCCACAAAATAGGGAAGGATCACGATTCTTCCGATCCAGCCGCCAAGCAGCTTACGGCTGAACTGCGTTAAGGTTTCTCCGGGATGGAGTAGGCTGACATGCGTGACCAGATACGTGATGGCCAGCCCGATCGCACCCGCAATGATGATGGATATCCAAGCATCCTGCTTGGCCGTTTCGATGGCAGGCGATACTCTTAACCAGACAGCCATGATGATTTCTACGGTGCTTACCGTCCAAAATATTTGCGATCCGGTCAGCTTCATAGCTTCTCCTCCTTTCCGGGATGTGTGATTCCCCTAGTTTCTGATGATCTATAGAGAAGAATTGGTTTGACCCGGATCCCTGTACCGGAGATGCACCGATACAGTGATCGGCAGTTCGGGAAACGATTCGTGCCAATGCGGCTTGAGTGTTTTCCATATCCTCGGATGCTGCTTGTGCATACGTTCCCCAATTCCAAAAATATCGATTTTATATTGGTGCTGTGCCTTA
Organism: Paenibacillus rhizosphaerae; assembly: GCF_014192015.1. Classification (GTDB taxonomy): domain Bacteria; phylum Bacillota; class Bacilli; order Paenibacillales; family Paenibacillaceae; genus Paenibacillus_AQ; species Paenibacillus_AQ rhizosphaerae. Next base: position 1,415,425 of record NZ_JACHXJ010000002.1, read on the forward strand.
CCGACCAGATTGCGAACCTTTTCCTCCACTTCCTGGCTCTGCTTGCGTTGAATCGTTTTAAGATCATCGTCCTTGGAAGGATCGAGTGATGAATTGTTTTCAACAATGCTGCCAACGCCATGCAGCGATATATGAATCTGCGGCTGATGCTTAACCATTTTAATTTGAATGCGGTGCTTTAGGGATTGTACTACTAAACTGATCGTCTCGTTCCCCTTTCCAATGGAAGTAGTGACCGTGAGGTCTTTTTGTTTACCCATAATCCAGTTATCGTACATCGATTCTTCCGGATTGAGGAAACCGATGAGCTTAAGACCATGATCTTTATCCAGGATAGCCGAGCCAGCGTACACATAACCTCTGGCAGGATCCGCTGTGATGGCAGGCACAATTGGCTGGGTTCCTTCGCTGAAGGCATCGCATAATAACATCCGGAAGTAGAAGGGCTTCATGCCAAGGGCATTTTGCTGACTGCCAAGAGTCGTACTAATGAACGGATCAAAAGTAGGGTCGGCACGGATGACTTCTTTCGCCGTTCCATCCTTAACAACGAGTATGACGGAACGCAATTCCGATTTTGGGTTTCGAACAACCATGTCTAGATATTTACCCAGCCCTTCTTCGGCCATATGCTGACCGATTAGGATCGTTTGGCGATGAGCATAAAACAAGGAGCGTGACAGTTCAGTCTGTATATGCTGTCCGGCATCCATAAAATCTTTTCCTTTCGCACTCACGACCGTAAATGTGTTTTTTTTGCCTGCACCCGTAACCTGGCTGCTGCCCAAACCTGCGGGTACGGCAATCTCGGAACTAATCTCCAACTCCTTGTCCTCGGCCATGTCCATTCCGACGCCGATAATAAAAGCACGCTGGTTGGGCTCCTTCAAGTTCCAACAGCCGGTGGACAAAGCTGAAAAAAGTAATAGACAGAAAACAAACAGGATTTTTTTCATAGTTATCTTCGACTTAATCCTTTCCTGTTCACAATTAACTCGTACGCCCTCTCGGTTTACGTATAAATACATATTTCAGCTGCTTTTTTCGGTTTGGTGAGACGGGTTGAAGGTAAGGTGATCCAAACGGGCTGAGATGGATCAGATGGGACAAAATGGCGATCATGCCGATTGCCGTGCCGAAAAGTCCAAAAATACCGGATAACACGAGCAGTGGGAAGCGAAGTATTCGCATGGGGTAGCCGAACCGGTAGCGTGGTATCACAAACGACGATATACCAGCAGCCGATACGACGATGACAATAGGCGCTGAAATGATCCCGGCCTGTACTGCAGCCTGTCCAATAACCAAAGCCCCTACAATGCTGACGAGTGGACCGATTTGCTGGGGCAACCGAATCCCCGCTTCCCGTAATCCCTCAAACATAAATTCCATAATAAATACTTCGATGACCGTTGGAAATGGAGCCTGTTCCCTGAGGGATGTGATGCTCAGCACCAGTTTTGGGGGAACCATTTCCGGATGATAGGTAGTCAGCGCAATGTATAGCGAAGGGAACGTAAGGGCAAACAGGGCAAATAAATAGCGTATCCAACGGTTCAGAGATACATACATAAACCGTTCGTAATAATCGTCGGGTGCCTGCAGGCCGTCCCAGAATGTCATCGGTACGATCAGGGTGATCGGTGATCCATTAACCAATACCGCTACCCGTCCCTCCATCAGTCCTGCCGAAACGACATCCGGCCGCTCGGTGCTTTGCATTTGCGGAAAAGGAGAGAAGTGAGTGTCCTCAATGGATTCTTCAATGTACCCGGAATCCAACACGCCTTGAAGATCGATCTGTTCTATCCTTGAACGAATCTCGTCCAGCATTGATGTGGAAACAATGCCCTCGATATAGGCAAGAACGACCTCGGTTTGGGTCAGCTTGCCGACTCGAAAGGATTCCATCTTCAGGGTTGGTGTGACAATAATTCGGCGGATCAAGGTTGTGTTTGTCCGCAGAGTTTCGGTGAAGCTCTCCCGTGATCCGCGAATCGCTGCTTCCATAGAAGGTTCTTCAACGGATCTCTTTTCAAATCCGGTCACATCCGCCAGAAGAGCAGAATCCTCCCCGTTTGCCAAAAAGGCTACATTACCTTGTAATATCTGATCTGCCACATCGTGAAACGTGTAGACCTTCTTAGTTTGGAGAACCGCAAACATTTCCTGCTCGCACATTTGTGCGATACTGTCGATAGGGCCGATTCCTTGGGGGATGCCTTCGTAAAGTAACGGCTTGAGGATCGTGGATTGGATTATATCTTTATCAATCATGCCATCTACGTAAATGAGAAGCAGTCGGATGTTTCCCTGCAGGGTAACATCCCGAAACACAACGTCTGAACAGCGCTCGAATATTGTTCTTAACATGCGCTCATTGTTTAACAAATGGCCGCTGATGGGTAAGTCCGAATCGATGTTAGTTGAGTTCTGGCTGGCTGAATTCATGAGGAAACTTCTCCTATCGGAAAAATTGGTATCTTATACATAACATTCCTTTCCCAAATGGTGAGGGGGCATACTTTGAAGCGGTTCTAAAAGATAGGTGTTATTGCATAAAACGTCGTTAGGCATTTTTGTATATGCGATATATGCATGTTCAAGAAAGGAAACAGTCCTCCAGAAATCCGAACGATAAAAAATAACCTTTCCTCATTAATATCTAAGCGGGTGAGTATCTGAATTTCTTTTGACATATGATCCCATGCGATAGAACGAAAGAGATTGAGGATAAAGGATACTGGGAGGATTAACGCTGGCAAATGAAGAAGAAAGGGGCAGTGATTGCCGCAAGAATGTAGTTCGCTGGATTGCTTACAATGATCTGCAAGCGTTAAGCTAACGGGCATTTTAGTAACCAGTAAGGGAGTTGAGCAGTGTTAGATTCAGGGAATCTACGTCTGGGGCCTGTGCTATTTTCAAGCCGGTTCCCTCATGGCTAAATATATCTTCGTCAAGACCTGCAATAGGTGAGGGGTTATAACATCGGTTTTTAGAGAAACAAACGGAAGAATCGCTTCAAAACGGGAGGTTACTTATGAATTCTATTCTAAAAGTGATTGAAAAGCTAAAGTTGAACGTCTCGAATATAGAAGATGTTCCAGAGTCATTTAGTTCTGATGTATATAAACTTACTCTTGCTAGCGGAGAAAACGTGTATGTAAAAATTCCATTTAACAAAGATAAACTATTTCGTGAGTTTCAGATACTTGAAACATTGAAAGGAGTAATTCCTGTTCCTAAGGTATTGGACATTTGGTACGGGGATGAAAGCAACACTGGAGCATTGCTTCTTTCAGCAATTCAAGGAATGCCTTGTATAGGAGACATTGATGAGAAACTCTCTTTTCAAATTGGCGTGTATCTTGCTATGCTCCATGAGGTTAAAACTCCTGGGTATGGTTACCATGTAACGGATGGTTTTAAGTTCCTTGACCAGAATAATTGGAGATTACATATCAAAAGTAATTTTGAAAAGTGGAAAGAGCCATGCAAAGAGATTCTCGAATCAAAATTGTATGAAAGATGTATTCTTCACTTTGACGGAGTTTTCTCTGCTTTACCGGATCCTGACGGACCATGCATTGTTCACATGGATTTTAGGCCCGGTAATATATTGGTGAATGGTAACGAGGTTACCGGCATTATTGATTTCGAGAGCGCCCGTGGTGGATCGTCGGAAATCGATTTTACAAAGGTCAATCGATATATTTGGGAAGTCAATCCAAGAACAAAGATACCGTTCATTGAAGGTTATCAATCGATTCGACCTATGTTGGCTATGGAAAGCGTGCTGCCATTTTATGATTTTTACGATGCATTCTGCGCAGTCGTTTGGTGTAAAAACAGAGGAATTGAAAAAAATCAAACGTTTCTTCAGGAGAATATTCTTACTTTAAGGAATTCGGTGGGTTATTGAGTTCAGGTGAATAACGTTCATTCGATGTACCAGAAGGGCCATCCCCACAAGGGATGGCCTAAAAACTGGCTGTTACGGACAGCGGGGTGAACCTGATCATAAGTAACGGCGAAATATGGAGTCAAAAGAAGTGGGAGAACCCTGCAGGAGTGATGGAGTGAGGGTATTCAAATTATTCATCACCATTTGAGTTTGAGTGCTTGTAATGCGACAGCCGATATCAAGCTTCTACTGGGGCAAAGCGAGCCGGGGACGAATTTGTCGTCTGGTCCTCTTCGCTGGACTCTCAGTGGACACTGGTGGATATCACTTCCTGGATTCAGATCACGGCGGGAAGCCTGAAGCAGATTATAATTATTTTGCTCTGTGTATCGCGACGAACATTCAGTGTAAAAGGAACATCGTGAATATTCTTTGGGGCAGGTATTTTCTTTATTCAACCCTGTCCAAATGGGTTACATTGACAAAAATTAAAGGAGTATGGTATCTTTGTGTAACGTTAAACATTTAATCTCGTTTCAACGTATTAATCTACGGTATGGGGGAGAATGTGGATTTGGACACCTATGAGAATCTTAGTGTGAAATTCGTAGCACAAGGCAAAGCGGCCCTGGTGAAGGAAGTCCTGGAGGGACGAGCGCTGGGGGACCATGAGATATTGGGCAAAACGCTCGTATCACTCATTTCATCGGGCTCCGAACGAGGCGGATACATGGATTATTTCGGCGGGAACCGTTATCCGATGGAAACGGGATACGCTGCTGTTATGGAAGTCATTGAAACGGGGAGCGGGGTAAAAGGAACGGCACCCGGGCAACTCGTGTTTGCGAGCGCGCCACATTCGTTGTACAACGTCGTTCCGGAGGGCGAGACCATTCCCGTAATCGAGGGAATGAAGCCCGAAGAGGCTGTGTTGTGCAGATTTCCGGCGGTTTCGATGACAACGTTACTGAAGACGCAGATTCGACCGGTGGAGCCTGTTCTGGTCACGGGACTTGGAATCGTAGGTTTGATGTGCGCCCAAATGCTGCAGCATTGCGGCTATGACGTTTACGCGGTGAATCCGGGAGAAAACCGGCGCCAAATCGCACTGGATTGCGGTATCCGCCATGTTTATCCTTCCGTACAAGATTGCCCGGTTGCAGGAAAGATTGGCCTTGCCGTAGAATGCTCGGGTGCGGAGCAAGCTGCGCTTGACGCTCTGGACGTCCTGCGAAAAGGGGGAGAGCTGTCCCTTGTAGGCGTACCTTGGTACAGAGGGACGGACACCTGGGCGCATGAGGTGTTTCATAAGGTCTTTTACGGGTTCATCACCTTGACTTCGGGCTGGGAGTGGAGCATTCCCCGTCATTCGACAGAGTTGATGCCCGGGAGTAATTATGGGAATTTCGCCAAAGGGATGCAGTGGATTTACGACGGTGACATCAAGGTCAAGGGCATTTACGAGCTGGCCGATCCCGCCCGCTGCGACGATGTTTACCAGGCAATCGTGAGCAAAACTTCGCCCAAAACCTGTACGATTTTCGACTGGAGAACGACCGCGGCGGGAGCAAACTAATTTATTGTAGGAGATGTTAAGATGGCAACGATCAAGGATGTGGCAGAGCGTGCCGGTCTTTCTACCACGCTGGTCTCGCGATATCTGAACGGTCGGAAAGGTGTAAGCCAGGTTTCGAGAGAAAAAATCCAGCTGGCGATCAAGGAGTTGAACTACCGGCCGAACGGCATTGCCCGCTCACTTGTCCTTCAAAAAACGCAAAGCATTGGCATCGTTCTGGACAATCTGTGGGCACCCTTTGCGGGACGGCTGATTTCCGGCCTGGAGCAAGGGGCGGAGGATTTTGACAAGGAAAACAAATACAACGTGTTGTTTTGTTCCTCCAACGGAGACTTGCAGAAGAAACGTCGCCACATCAGCTTCCTGACGCAGGGGCGGGTGGATGGCATCATCATATATGGAAGCTTGACGTCGGACGACACGATCATTCGGGAGTTGGCCGATTCGACGTTCCCATTTTTGCTCATTGAAAACAACGTCGACGACGTAGACGTGGACAAGGTCGTCATCGACAATGCCGAAGGAGCTTACCGAGCCACGGAGCATTTGATCAAGCAAGGGCATAAACGGATCGCACACATGGCCGGCAACATGAACCTGAAGATTACCCTGGAACGTCTGAACGGGTATATTAGAGCGCTGCAGGACAATCAAATTCCGGTGCAAAGCGACCTGATCGTGTATCCGACGTTTGATCCCGCTGTGCGCCTGCCTTCCCAGGATTCCAATTTTCGCGGAGACCGCGCGTATTATGAGGTCGGTTACCGGGAAATGAAAAATATGATCGCCAGAGGCGACCTGCCGGACGCCATATTCTTTGCGTCGGACATTTCCGCCTTTGGAGCAATACAGGCGATGGAAGAGGCGGGAATTCGGGTGCCCGAGGATATTTCCATCATCGGGTTCGACGACGAAAACCCAGCGGACTACCAATGTAGTTGCAAACCGATCAGCACGATGCGGCAGCCGTTGTACGAATTGGGTTATATCGGCATCAAGCGGCTGATCAAAAGCCTGAATCAACCCGAGCTGCCGAAGGAGAAAGTGGTGCTGAAAGCGGAATTGATCGTCAGAGACAGTTGCATGCCCAGAAACAGCTAAAAAGAAGGCATGACATGTACCGTTACACATATATCATAGAAAATCCAGGATCATCCGCCCGAGAGGGGGGTGACCCTGGATTTTTTGTCGTTATTCATGAAAATACTAAATTACATTGAATGTAAGCGATCACATCCTTACGATTTCTTGAACATTCTCGAAGGAATTATTCTGATTTTTGGGATTGACACCAGGTGAAAGCGTTGTTATATTTTATGTGTATCGATACACATAAAAATTTGAAAAACATCTTCTTGGGCTAACCTGAGTGAATGGAGTAAAACAGCTATGACCAATCCTTTGTTCGACAAGCATCTTCAAGATAGCAAAATGATCCATCAGCCTTTGTTTTTGGCCGAAGATGAGTATTATGAGCATGTGCTGGGGACGACTCCGGCGATCGAGAGCAGAGTGCTTGAAACCTTTGAAAATCTCGAGGCTTGGGAAGCTGATCCTTTGGCAAATCTGTTGTTAAGCGATGAACAAATGTGGGAAGGTAACCGAACCATCAAGTTCACGACACCAACCCGTCTAGAAAAGTGGACGGAAAGCTATGCCCGAATTTATGCGACCCCGTATATCAGCCGTAAATTCGAGAAGGAAGACTGGACGGCATACAACCGGATTTCCTTGAGAATCCGGCCGGAGATGCCCGGGTTCAAATTCGTCAGCCTGCATCTGCAGCTGGTCAACGAAGGGACGGACCCGGTGCCTGACCGCTACAACCGCGAGGGCTGCCACCACTTCAATCTCAAAAATCACGAGTGGAATCACGTGAGCGTTGAGATTCCGAACGTGGCGAGGGATCGGGTCGCCGCACTGAAATTCGGCTATGACATTATCGGCCACGAGATGGAGGCTGTGAAGGAGTCGTGCTTCTACCTAAGCGACATCCGCCTGGAGCGAGTGGAGAAAACCGCAAAGTGGAGCGGTTGGGAGCCGGAGGCGGGCAGCATCCTGTTCTGCGGATCGGGATATCAGCCGGGAGCGGTCAAGACGGCGATTACGGGCGAATCGGCCGCAGATCTCTTTAAGCTGGTGGATGCCAAGTCAGGACGTATTGTCCTGAAGAAATCGGTAATCCGGATGGAAAATGAGCAGGGGAAATTTTCGCTTCTCGATTTTTCCGAAGTCCAAACGGAGGGAAGCTATCTTCTCATTTGCGGCGAGACGGTCACACGAACTTTCCCGATTGCGGAGGACGTGTGGGAAAACTCCATCTGGAAAACGATCAATCTCTTTTTTTGCGAACGATGCGGCTTCGAGGTGCCCGGTATACATAAATACTGCCACGGCAACGTCGTGGACCATCATGGAGACAAAAGCGTGGTCGCCAACGGAGGCTGGCATGATGCGGCGGATATGTCCCAAAACCTGACGAACACAGCGGAAGCCGTTTATGCCTTCTTTTATGCCGCCATCGCGCAAAAAGAAAACGTTCCTTTATTCGAGCGATTGATCGAAGAGGGGAAATGGGGGCTCGACTGGATGCTGCGGACCCGTTTCGGCGACGGCTACCGGACCATGGGGAGCGGCGGATCGGTCTGGACGAGTCATCTGATCGGCGATTGCGACCAGCTCGACAGTCAGGCGCAAAACTTGGCGATCGAGAACTTCATGGCCGCCGCGGCCGAAGCGCTAGCCGCCGAGGTGCTGGAAGATATCGATCCTCCCCAAAGCCGGTATCTGAGACAGGTTGCCAAAGAGGACTGGGGTTTTGCTTACGAAAAGCTGGACTTCGAGGAATATACGGAGGCGATGGACCCGGCCCGGGTATCCTCGCCGATCCTCCTGTACAGTGCGGGAGTGCTGGCGGCGGGCCATATTTACGCCGTAACCGGCGACGAGTATTACGCGGAAAAAGCCGTTGAAATCGCCGAACGCGTGCTTGCTTGCCAGCAGACGGAATATCCGGACTGGGACATTCCGCTCACCGGATTTTATTATCGGGACGAAAAGAAAGAGCAGATCCAGCACTACAACCATCGCTCCCACGAGCATGAGCCGGTCATGGCGCTGAGCCTGCTGTGCCGCATCCTTCCCGAGCATCCCGACTGGATTCGCTGGTATCACGCGATCGTGCTGCATACGGAGTACCTGAAAACGGCTGCGGGATATACCGCGCCTTACCTGATGGCTCCCGCCTCGATTTACCATGAGGACGAAGCGGATCAGGACGCTGAATTGTTCCTAAACCAGCAGGCGTTTGCCCATTCGGGTATGCTGGCGGAATACCGGGAGCAGGTCAGAAACGGCATGGCTTTGGGTCAAGGGTATTATCTTCGCCGCTTTCCGACCTGGTTCAGCTACCGTGGCAACAACGGACTTGTGGTTGCCAGTGGCAATTTGGCCGCCTTCGGTGCGGAAGTCCGCAACGACTACGAGCTGCTGCAATTGGCTCAACGCCAGCTGGAATGGGTCGTGGGAAAAAATCCGTTTGGTCAATCGCTAATGCTGGGCGAGGGATACAATTATGCGCAACAGTACGTTTGCCTCCCCGGCCCATTGTCTGGTTCGATCTGCGTCGGGATTCAGAGCTACCGCAACGAGGATTATCCTTATTGGCCGCAGAGCAATAATGCGGTTTACCGGGAAATGTGGATTCATCCCAGCATCCGCTACCTGCTGTTGGCCGGCCAAATGAATCGGAAGGCGATCGTTTACGGCTGGTTGTCTGATGCACCCGGAACGCCGCTCGAAGCGGAAAACCTTGCGAGCCGACGCCTAACGGTGATCAATACCGATCCACATACCGGAGGTTTCAGGCTGGAGCTGCCGAGCGGGGAATACCGCTTCAAGTGGCAGGGGCTGACTCGAAAACTGCGACTCGTTAACGGAAGGGAGTATCGACTGGACAACGGGTTTGCCGATTATGCCGCGACTTGGCGGGCCGAAGGCGACACTTTAATCATTTCCCTGTCCGCCAGCGGGACCAAACCAATCGAGTTTACTTTCCTTACTGACAATCTTGTGGAAATCAAACCGGTCACCCTAGCTCCCGGAGAAACGGCCTTGCTGAATACGGTTATACGGAACAGCCTCCGCCCTTGGCTTGTGGTCGTGGTGCCTGACGGCAGGCTGGAGGATAAACAAGAGCTGTATCCCGGAGAGAAGGTGAACAGCAAATGAACGGCGACACGGTGATTGCCCTTGATTTGGGCGGCACGAAGCTGCTGATCGGCGAGGTGGACAAAGAGGGGCGGATTCTCAGCTCCAAGTCGTATCCCTCGGGGTACCTGAAACAGGAGCAGGCGGTGGAATTAATCTGTTCCTCCTTGGACGATTTCTTGGCCACGGCAAGGCCTTCCGGTCCGGAACCTGCTGCGCTGGGCGTCGGGCTGATCGGACTCGTCGACGCAGCGAAAGGCGACTGGGTCATGATCGATCCGGGAAGAAAAAGCCCGGTAGCCTTGGCGTCGCTCTTGCAGGAGCGTTACGGCTATCCTTGCCGGCTTGAAAATGACGTCAAAGCGGCGGCTTTAGCGGAACGAACATTTGGGGCGGGGCGAGCAACCGACCATTTTATTTATCTGAACATCGGCACAGGCATCGCCGCGGGGATTGTAGCGGACGGACAGCTGATTCGGGGCTTGCAAAACGATGCCGGCGAGGTGGGGCATATGACGGTGGATTATACAAGTGGAACCCCTTGCGTCTGCGGCCGTTTCGGCTGTGCCGAAGCGATCGCTTCTGGCGGGGGGATGGACCGCCGGCTGCGTTTGCTGGGACAGCGATATCCCGGATCGCCGCTGCTGCAGCTCGCCAGCCGAGGCTTCGTCCGCGCGGAGGAAGTTTTCGCCCATGCGGACAAGGGTGATCCGCTGGCGGTCAGAATCGCCGGCGACGCCGCCGACGCGGCCGCCGAATTGATTATGAACCTGGTGCGCGTCGTCAATCCCGAACTCGTCATTTTGGGGGGAGGCGTGGCGGGCAGCGCCTGGATGGGACGCGAGCTGCCCAAACGGTTGGAGTTGCCGGTCATGGATTCTGTCGCAAAGGGCGTTATTTTTTCGCGCCTGGATCCGGCGACGGTAGGGCTAGTCGGCGCTGCGACCCTTGCACTTTCGTAAATTTAGCGTTACTAGGGAGGAGCCGCATATGAAAATCACCATTGAGAAAGACGAACATGCCTTTGACGTTGCCGCGGCCTGGCGCATTATTGGGCAGATGCTGAAGAAGCCGGAGGCCGTGATCGGGTTGTCGACGGGGCAAACGACCGGGGGCATGCATGAAGTCGTATCGCAAATCTACAAGAGTTATCCTTTCGACGTGTCCAAGGTGACCGTCTTTAATGTAGATGAGCTCACGAACCTGGACCGGAGTTACTCCGGCAGCTGCTACACCATGATTTACGAGCAGCTTGTCAGAAACTTAAGGATTCCCGAGGAAAATTTCATTATGCCGCCAACGCTGTCGGACGATTTTGAGCGGGAATGTGAGATTTTTGAATCGAAGCTGGAAGCCCGCGGCGGGGTGGATCTGCAGATGCTGGGAATCGGCTTTAACGGCCATATCGGTATCAACCAGCCGGGGACCCCGTTCGAGAGTACGACCTGGGTCTCTCCGATGGACCCTATTTTCGAAGCGAGAGTAAGGAAAGAAACCGGCGTAGGACCCGATTATCCGCTGGGGGGCTTGACCCGGGGCATTAAAAACATCATGCACACCCGTCATCTCATTCTGGTGGCCAAGGGCGAGCATAAGGCGGATATCATTGAAGAGGCCTTGTTTGGCCCTGTCACGACGGATATGCCGGCATCGGTCGTTCAGCTGCATCCCCATTGTGAGGTTCTGCTGGACGCGGCCGCAGCATCCAAAATCCTGAACCGGATTTAGGAGGGATCTATGATGAAAAAAGAAGCGTTGATCATCTGGAACGATTTTTATCATCCCAAGGAAGTGTTGGCCACTGCGGTCGAGAAGCTGTTTCCCGCTTCAGAATGGAATGTGCGGAAAACCGAGCGCGCCCGCGATTTGCTGGATTCCCGGCGGCCGGATCTGACCGTGTTTTTCACCAACGGCCGTCCGGAAGGCGAGACCGATTTGACCTTCGCCGAGCAGTCTCAAATCGTGGATCAAGTGTTCGGCGGCATGGGTATTCTTTTTTATCATGCGGGATTGGTCCTCATTGACGAGGAGAGCCCGTTCTATAAGGAACTGAACTCGGGCCGGTTTGTCCATCATCCGGAGCAAAGCGACGTCACCGTTACCCCTCTCTGCAATGTCCGGCATCCAATTACCGAAGGCGTTCGCGTGTTTTGCCAAAACGACGAGCACTATTTCTGCCAGGTGGACGTCGCCCGTACCCATTTACTCGCCTGTGCGACTTCCGCGCATCTGACCTCGGCAAGCGTCTGGTGCCACGATTACGGTAAAGGCCGCGTCGCAGGAATCAGCCAAGGCCATACGCTGGAAATGCAAAACGATCCGGAAATGCTGAAGCTGGCCACTAATGCGCTGAATTGGCTTACCGACGTAAACGCTGGGAGCCGCCCATGAAAATCGTGCTCGCGCTGTACACCGTTTATGAGGAACTGCAAAAGGATCTGGAAAATACGTTCAGTACCCTGCATCAAATGGGATACTCCGGGGTGGAGCTGTACGGGGAAGCCCGGTGGCCCGCGGCAGAGGTAAGGGAGCTTGCGAAGCGTTACGAGCTGGACATTTGCGGCTGGCATGTGGAATGGAAGCTGCTTCAGCCGGAGACGATCCAAAAGACGATCCGCTATCACAAGGAGCTGGGCAACCGAAACATCGTCATACCCTGCCTTGGCGGGCCGTGGAACATCGCCCATAGGCCGGAGGAGAACAACGCGGCTACATGGCTGCGCCACGCGGAGGAAATGAACCGGATCTCCGAGCTGCTGGAGGCGGAAGGGCTGCGTCTTGGCTACCATACCCATGCGCACGAGTTCGAGGATGATCTGGCTGGAGTCACGCCTTGGGAAATTCTCTTGAAATATACCCTGCCTTCGATCTTTTTGGAGTTGGATACTGGAAACTGCCTCGAAGGAGGAGGCGACCCCGTCCGCGCTCTAAGAGAAGCCTCAGGAAGACTCGATGTCGTCCACTGCAAACCTTTCAGCGCAGCGGACGGCGTGGAAACAGGGATCTCGGAAGCCGGCGATTTGAACGACTGGCAACGGATTCTCGAGGAATGCCGCGCGGGCGGCTGCAGCTGGCTCGCCGTGGAGAACGAGGCGGTAACCCGTGGCGGCAAATTCGAGGTGGCCCAGCAGGATTTGAAGCAGCTTGAGCGGCATCTACTCCGAATGCCTTAACGTTGTATAACACCGGGATTCATCCTGTGTTTAAAAATTAGGGGGGATTTTCAATGGTAAAGAAAGCATTGGCAATCATTTTGGTTTGTGCTCTTTGTTTTGCTCTGGCGGCATGTGGCGGCAACAGCTCCAATTCCCAATCGGCCGGAAACGGAAATGAGAACGGGAGCGGGCAGCCTGCGAACTCCGGCGAAACCGAGAAGAAAGATCCCGTTACGATTGAATTCTGGACGTTATCGCTTCAGCCAACCTTTACCAATTATGTAAACGGTGTCATTAAGGATTTTGAAACCCAGTATCCATACATCACGGTCAAATGGGTGGATCTGCCTTACGACGCCATGCAGCAGAAGCTGGTAGCCCAAATCGCCGGAAGCAAGGCCCCTGACGTGGTCAACGTATGGACGACGCTGTTGCTTGGCATGGCCGGGAAGGACGCTCTGGTGGATTTGCGCAAGGAAGCAACGCCCGAGCAGCTGTCCATTTACCAAGAAAGCTTGAACAAATCCAATGAATTCGGCGGCGGGCTGTATGGTTTTCCTTGGTATGTCACCCCTCCAATTTCGACTTATAATACGGAGCTGTTCAAAAAAGCGGGCCTGGATCATCCTCCGGTCGATTATACGGAAATGTTCGAAATGGCGAAAGTCATGAAGGAAAAAACAGGCGCTTATCTGTACTTCCCTAACGAAATGTGCCAAGTGCTGTACAGCAACGGCATCCAACTGCTCAATGAAGACAAAACTGCAGCGGCATTTAATACGCCGGAAACCCTGAAGCTGCTCACCGAACTGCAAAACGGGGTCAAGGAAGGGTGGATGCCGAGAACTGATTGGAACAACTGGGATAACATGATCAAATTGTACGCACAGGATAAGCTGGCATTAATCAGTTTGGGGGCCCAAACGGTGACCCGGATCCAGAACGAAGCTCCGGGATCCATCAAGAAAACCGCCGTAGCTCCTCCTTTGCTCGGTACCGCAGGTATTGCCCAAGGCGCGCTGCAAAGCTTGGCGATTCCGAAAGCTTCCAAGCACCATGAAGAAGCCATCTTGTTCGCGAACTTCTTGACCAACGATAAAAACCAGCTGGCCTTTGACAAACTTGCGGCGATTATGCCTACGACAAATGAGGCGGCCAAGGATTCGTTCTTCACTTCGGATACGGAAACGCTGGAAGGACGCGCTCGCGCCGAAGCGGCCAAAGCGACCGCGGTCAGCTTTGACCTCGGCCTCGGGGTCGAGAAGGAAAGCGACGTGGTGAGTACCATTAACGGCATGTTCGAATCGATCATGCAGGCGAACAAAGACCCGCAAAAGGTGCTTGACGAAACCGAAGCCAAAGTCAACGAACTTCTGAAATAATAAGAAACGACGGCATACCTGTCCGGCGGGAGGGGGAACCGCCCGCCGGATCATGAAGGAGATGAGTGACATGACAGGTGCAGTTGCAACTTTAGAGGAAGACGGCCCTGGCGACATGAGCGGTACACCGAAGAAAACCAGTAAAAAAATGAGGACTAGCTTGATGGCCTATGCGTTTATGGCTCCTGCGCTGATCGTTTTGGTGCTGTTTGTGTTCTATCCCATTATTTACAGCATCCCATTGGCTTTTACCGACTATTCTGCCATCGGGGACACCAGCTTTGTAGGTCTGGATAACTTCAAGCGAGCTTTCAACGACTCTGAATTCTGGATTGCCATGAAGAACTCGGCGATTTTCGTTGCCTGTGTGCCCGTGCTCCAGATCCTGTCCATATTACTGGCAGTTGTCGTAAACACGAAACTGCGCGGGGTTACTTTTTTTCGCGTGCTGTTCTATATTCCGGTCGTTACTTCCATGATCGCGATTTCCATCATTTGGAGTTTTATTTTTAACCCGGACGGAATCATCAACAGCCTGCTGCTGCAGTACGGCTGGATCAAGCAGCCGATTTACTTTCTGGCCGATACCAGGTATGCGCTGGCTTCGCTGATGTTCGTCACGATTTGGCAGGGGCTCGGCTATTATATGATGCTGTACCTGGCTGGACTGCAGTCCGTTCCCGAAGAGATGCAGGAAGCCGCGCTGATCGACGGTGCCGGGAAAGTAACGGTATTTTTCCGGATCACGCTGCCGATGCTTAAGCCTTATATTTGGTTCTGCAGCCTGTTCAGCGTGCTGTCGGCTTTGGGCGTCTTCGACGTTGTATTCGCCATGACCAAAGGGGGGCCGGACAAGGCAACAATGGTCATGAACCTGTATACGTACAACAAAGCGTTCGGCACCTTTGAATTTGGCTACTCCGCCGCCGCCGGCCTTATCATGAGCGTGGTGACCACGGTGTTTAGCCTGACTATTTTCTTCTACGGGAAAAAGGGAGGGATGAGTTATGGGGAATAGCTTGCAAACCGGCGTTGTTACCGTCAAAAAAACCACCACGGGCCGAAAAATCGCCGGCAAGGTCATTTTGTACCTGATCCTGATTCTCGTGGCGGTGCTCTGTGCAGGACCCTTCCTGTGGATGCTCAGTACCTCGTTCAAAGGCAATGAAAATATTTATGAAATGTCTCTGTTCCCTAGACACCCGACCTTCGATAATTACGTCGGGGTCGTGCAGTTCCTCGATTTGCCGATTTACATCTGGAACACGGTCGTCATGACTGTGCTCGGCATAGTGCTGGACGTCTTGCTGGCTTCCTTATGTGCATATCCGCTGGCCAAATTCGATTTTTACGGGAAAAAGATCATCGCCGGCGTTTTGATCGCCACGCAGATTTTGCCTGCGGCCGCCGGGCTGATTGTCAATTATATCACCATTAGCGGCCTGCGGTTGATGGGCAGCTATTGGGCCGTTATTTTGCCGGGCTCCGTGGCGGTGTTCAGCATTATCCTATTCCGGCAGGCGTATTTTTCGGTCTCGAATGAAGTCATGGAAGCCTCGCGGATTGACGGCGCCTCGGAATTCAAAATCTGGTACAAGGTCATGGTACCGCAAATTCTTCCGGCTGTTTCCACGGTCGTCATTTTCGACTTCATCAACAAATGGAACAACTTCCTATGGCCGATCATCGTATTGAATCCGGAAAAATATCCGATCGCTGCGGCTTTGAACTATTTGGGCGGGACCTTCAACTTTCAGTTCGGCTATATTGCGGCTGCCACGATTATTTCGATTATTCCAATCATTCTCGTTTTCATTTTCTTCCAGAAAAACTATATCAATTCCGTCGCCGGGGCGGTGAAAGGATAACATGATGAATCCAATACCGAAGGAACCAAGCCTGCATCATGTCGGCATGACCTCCTATCATTTTGACGAAACGGTCAAGTTTTATCAGGAAGGGCTTGGCTTTACGATCAAGCATATCTGGGGCAGGGATCAGCGGGTGTATATGATGGACATGGGCGACGGCTCGTGCATCGAGGTATTTGAAGGCGGCGGAGAGGACGTCCCGGCGAGCGGCCGGTGGCTGCACGTAGCGCTGCGGACGGACGATATCCACGCCAGTTACAATCGGGCGCTTGACGCGGGCGGCAAACCGAAGCTTGCGCCGACGTTTGCGGATATTCTGGAAGCCCAGCCTAAACCTGTATACATGTATTTTGCTTACGTCGTCGGGTTTGACGGGGAGGAAATCGAGTTCATCCAGGAAGTGGAGGGCCCGGAAGCATGAGCGCTCCCTTGATCAATCGCCGCGTGTTGTTTGCACGCAAGCAAGATGCCCGTTTTGTGGAAGAACCAGTAGAGGAACGGGCTCTCCGGGAACGTGAAATCCTGGGAAAGACGGTCGTGTCCCTAATTTCCACCGGCTCTGAGCGGGGGGGATACATGGATTACAATGACAATATGGCGTACCCCCAAGTGACGGGGTATGCTGCCGTTTTGGAAGTCGTTGATACCGGCTCCGCGGTCACGCGGGTCAAAAAAGGCGACTTGTTTTACGCAAGTACACCACACGCGCTTTACAGCCAGGTTTCGGAGGAGGAGATCCTGCCGGTCCCTTCCGGGCTAGCGCCTGAGCGTGCGGTATTTTGCCGTTTTCCGGCCGTATCGATGAGCTCCATTATCCCGATGACGGTTCGGCCCACCGAACCGGTGCTTGTCACCGGGCTGGGATTGGTTGGGCTGATGTGCAGTCAAGTGCTGCAAAATTTCGGATATGATGTTTATGCGGTGGACCCGGTGCAAAAACGGCGGGATTATGCAAAGAAATGCGGTATATTGCATCCGGTTGCTGAAATTGCGGACGTTCCCGGAATGGCCGGGAAGTTCGGTGCGGCTTTCGATTGCAGCGGGGACGAAACGGGGATTTACGCCTGCGCTGACAGTTTGCGCCAAGGAGGTGAGCTGTTCCTGGTGGGCGTCCCTTGGCGGAAAACGACTTCGATGGACGGTCATGGGCTGCTGCTGAAAATCTTTTATGGCTTTCTTCACGTCCACTCCGGCTGGGAATGGAATCTTCCGCGCAAATCGGGCCCGTTTCTGCCGGACAGCCATGATCACAGTCTGAATAAATCGCTGCAATGGATCGCGGAAGGCAAACTTCAGGTGGACGGCATTGCTTTGGTTCGAGATCCCGCAGATTGTGGAGAAGTGTACCGCGAAATCGGCGATAACGTCCTGCAGAATGAAGCAAGCTGCGTTTTGTTCGACTGGAGATCCTACTAAAGGAGGCATAGAGACATGCCGGATAGCCCAACGATTCGAGTAACCGTGTTTTGCGAGCATAATCAAGACCGCTATGAGCCGGTAAGCAAGGTGTATCCTGATGGGATTCATGCGGCGATTGCCGGCGCTTTTGCGGATGATCCCGAGTTTCGCGTTGCGATTGCGACCCAGGATATGACGGAGCATGGATTAACCGAGGATGTGCTGAACCACACCGACGTGCTGATCTGGTGGAGCCATTTGGATAATCCAAAGCTGGACGATGCGGTTGCGAGTAAGGTGTGCAGGCGGGTCGTAAGAGACGGGATGGGGTTCCTTGCCCTGCATTCGGCAAGCTTCTCGAAGCCGTGGCAGCGGCTTCTTGGCATCGAATACGAAGCCGGGGAATGGGGAAGATTTCGCACGATGCCAAATGGAGAGAAGTCGAGGCACTGGGTCATCACCCCAGGTCATCCGATCTGCGAGGGAATCGGCGATTTTATCGAGATTCCGAATGATGAGATGTATGGCGAACCGATGCTGATCCCTGACCCGGAAAAGCTGCTTTTCATCGCCTGGTGGGAAGGCGGAGATGTATGCCGCAGCGGCTGCCTGTTCGAGCGCGGACGCGGCAAGCTGTTCGGGTTTACGCCCGGGCACGAGGATTTCCCGATCTATTATCAGCGGGAAGTCCGGCAGGTGCTGCGGAATGCCGCCCGCTACCTGGCACCGCCAGGAGGCGCACAAATGGTAGACGGAGAAGGCCATCTTTCGGGCGAACCGCGAGAAGACTTGTCCCATCGGATGTAGGACGACGGTTAGAACCTCTCCCAAACGATTAATATACCTCAAAAGTGGGATCAGCGATCTAGGCGTAGGCTTCGTAAATTGAGTTCCGTAATGCCCGCTGTAAGACGACAAGAACATACACGCTAAATAGCCGCGTAGCTGCGGCTTTTTTTGTTTTAGCGATATAGGTTCTTGTCAAAACCCGACGACAAGAACCTATATCTTTTGCCGAAAAAGACAACAACATATATGGTTAATCGTAATTGAGATAGATTATCAAACGGAAGCAGAAGGCAGCCTTGGTTCATTTTTATCATATCTAATCATCCCAAAGAGATAAAAAACAGACGGACAAAATCTTCAGCGTTTGGCGAAGGATTTGACCGGATGGATATTACGGATCAAGCGCAGCGGACGGGGCGATGGTTCATTATCAGCTGCTTCAGCGGATCAGGGACAAGTATCCGGAAGTATACCAGGCGAATTGTTCCTCTGGAGGGCTTCGCATTGACCTGGGTCTTGCACAACATACCCATGACTCTTTTTTGAGTGATCCGGACATCACGCGCCACCATTTGCAGCTGTTCTGGGGTGCATCCCTCATGCTGCATCCGTCGGCTTGCTTCCATTTCACCTGGTCACAAAATATTGTGCATTACGAGAGTAATGTCGACAAGGACCCCATCAAGCCGGATATGCCGCGATATAAGTTGGATTAAATGATTCGCGCCAATATGCTTAACGGCTTCTGGGTATCTTACCGGCTTCCCGAGCTTCCGGATTGGACAAGAACCCGCTTGGGCGAGCTGATCGACTTCTATAGAAGAATCGGAAGACGCTTCGTAAGGGAGGCTGACATGCACCGCCTGACCGGTCAGACCGAGCGGGATGGTAAAGGAGGGACGTGGAACGCCTACCTGTACCTGATGGAAGAAGCAGAGGAGGCCATGCGCTGTGTGTTCCGGCTGGCTGGAGCGGAGCCGTCCAGGGTATGTCATCTAGAAGGACTGAAGCCTGCCGGAATTTACGAAATCCGCTCGGAGGATCACGGATTTATAGGAGAAATGAGCGGAGAGGAGCTGGCAAAGGAAGGACTTCAATTCTCTGTCCTGGAAGAGGAAGCCTCAGACATACTTCTTCTCCGGCCGAAAAGCCAGTGAATGACGGAATAAAAGAGGGGCAGGTTTTCCCCGTAAAAATTGAATAGATAACAGAGTCACCCAGACCCTGCATAAGCGATGTTCTATAATAGAGATCTCGTGTCGAAGGCTCCTACACCTATGATGACCTGGTTAAGCCGCAGGACGAGCTGAAAGCGAAAGGACCCAATCCGTATTTGCTAGGCGTTTCTTTCTTTCCAGCGGCCTTGTCGAGTTTTATTTGTTGACGAACGCAGCTCAGAACTGGATTGATCTGAAGCAGGACGGTTACTTGAATTTTGCTCAGCGCCTGGGCGCGTGTACCGTGGCCATTGTGTGTTGACCGATGGCCGCATTGAAGGGCCGTGGACACACGCCAAGCAGCTGCTCATGGACCGGAACGCCGGCCACTCCAGCTTGCTCCGCGATCTGGAAGGCAAGTTGCGGATTTGCAAGCACTATCGCGATACGCCGCACCGATCGAAGAAACGGATACCGGCTTGACATTCTTCACTAATTAGGCAAGCTAGCGCCAGATCGACCGACACAGAACGAAAAAGCCCTTGGTTGATTAAACCGAGGGCTTCTTCGTCGTAAGTTTCTTGAATGATCACTTATTGATGATCCGGGAATTTTTTTATAATCTCATGGACCCGATTGACCATAGCGTTCGCGTCTCCGCGGGTGACTCCTTCCTTCGGATGGAAATTGCCTTCCGCATCCAGTTTCACAATGTTCAAGGAAATGGCCGTCTGGATGGCACCTGAATTCAAGATGTCAATCTTGTCGTTATCCTTGATCTCGACCGGAATGACGTTGATCATCGGCAGTTGTCCGCTCGTTTGGAGGGTATGAATCAGCAGATACGTAAACGATTCGCGGCTCATTTCGGAACTTGGATCGATCTTGATCTGCAGGTCGGCATCCGGTCCTGCCGCTTTCTTGATCAATTCAACGGCCTGCTCCGCTGTAAGAATTTTGTTTTCCAAATCCGGTGCGGGGTGGGCTTTAAAGAATTCGGCCACTCTGTTAACGATGTCGGTGGCAGCGGTACGGGTAATGGCTGCCTTCGGAATGAAGTTACCGTCCTCATCTAATGTAACGAAATCAAGAGCAATCGCCGTTTGAACGGCACCGGAATTCGAGATGTCCATCTGACTCTGATCCTTGATTTCGACCGGAATGACATTAATCATCGGCAGTTGTCCGCTCGTTTGAAGCGTATGGATCAGCAGGTACGTAAACGATTCACGGCTCATCTCAGACTTCGGATCGATCTTAATCTGCAGGTCCGCATCCGGTCCTGCCACTTGCTTGATTAATTGAACAGCCTGCTCCGCGGTAAGGGTCTCGTTTACAGCCGTTCCAGGTGCAGGGTGGGCTTTCAAATATGTCAGCATGTTGCTAATTTCAACAGCGGCCTCCGCCCGGGTAATAACTCGTTTAGGGTTGAAGTTTTCATTGGCATCCAGCTTCACAACGCCATATTTCAAGGCACGCTGAATCGAACCGGAATACTCTGTCTTCACTTGATCCTGGTCTTTAAAATCAACCACAACCGGCTTCAACTTGGGCAGCTGGCCGCTGATCTCGAACGCATGAATAAGCTCGTGAGTAAATTCCTCCCGGGTTAACTTCTGGTTTGGCTTCAGATCGGCCGGAATATCCAGTCCGTTGACGGCAGCAATAATAAGGGCTTGCGAGTACCAGGCATGATCGTTGGCGTTTGGAAAATAGTCCGAGGCCTTAGGCTCTTTCACAAATCGAACCATATCCAGATTAAGTCCCGCAGCTTTGACGATCAGCTGAACGCCTTCAACCTCCGAGAGGGGCTTGTACGGACCAAACAGGTCGATGCTGATCCCGTTGATCAAGCCGCTGTTTTGCAGGGAAATGATTTTTTCCTTGTCCGGCACGTTATTTAAATCTTTGAAGGCTGCAGCGGAAGCGAGTTGTTGTCCCGCAAGACCGAGAGTCAGGGTAACGGCAGTAGATAGCGTAATCATTTTGAAAGTGCTCTTCATTTCATTCACCTCGTAAGTATAGTGTGTTGGTCCATGTATGATCTTATAGACGTGCTATAAAAAAGAAAGGTTACAGCAGGATCTTATTTTTTTAAGCTATAGGAGAAAATGCGGAGACGATGAATAAGTAAAAACGATATAGGTTCTTGTAAAACCCCGACGAGAAGAACCTATATCGTTAGCCGAAAAAAACTAGACCATATATGGCTAACCGTTAATCCGGCCACCACCAAACGAAATAAGGAGAACCGGGATAAGGTTGGTCCACAATTGAACGACGCATCGTACGCCGCCACTTTCGGATGGAAGCGAACGGCATACCGGTGAGGTCCGTCCATGGGGGGCCAAAGTAAGCGTAACGGGCTGCGGACGGAACCTCCGTGATCGGGCGGAGTATCGTGAATCGCTATTGCTCAGGGATGAAATTAAGGTGCATCATCCCAAAAGTTAATAATGGACCATGAATGTCAATATCGGATTGTAGCCCCTGCCTGAAAGCGTTTGCTACAATAAACTCAAGAGCCCTGAATGAAGGGGTACCAGGAAGTACTTCGTCAAGGGGATTTCATTGCAGCGTCAAAGGGTTGAACGGCCGGAAAACACTAGAAGAGGGCAGGACGGCGCCGCCGCACTGCGAAGGAGGATGGATGTATGAATTGTCTGCAGCGAAGCGCGCCGCCAGTGGTAACCTGGGGGTACGCGCTTGTCTGGTACGGGGGCTTTTTGAAGCCCGAGGGGAACCCGGTGCTGGAGAGGCTGGATTTTCTTCGGCGTCACGGACTGACGTCAACCGGTATCTCGCTTGCCGATTTCACACGTATGGATGGGGCGGCCCGCAGCCGCGTCGGAGAGCTGACGGCGCAGCACGGGCTGCAGCTTACGCCGCACATCGGTTTTGATTTCCTGCACGCCGATGCCGACACAAGGGAGAAGGAGATCGCGCGGATCGGCGAGGAGCTGCGCCGCTCGCTTCCTCTGCTGCGCGGTTCGATCGTTACGACGGCGATGCATGCCGGCCACCGTTTCGACCGGGTTATGCCAGTCGAAGCGAAGCTGGAGCGCGTAAGGGAATCGCTTGCTCCGCTGGCTCGGATCTGTGAGGAACTCGGCGCGCCGCTCTGTGTGGAGAACCATGGCGACTTCTACGTCTCCGACCTCGTCGATCTGTGCCGCGCAACCGACTCGCTTTATCTGTATCTCGATACGGGAAATACATACCTAATCGGCGAGCGTCCGCTTCCGGCCTTCGAACTCGCCGCACCGTATGTTATCGGTACGCACTTCAAGGATCACCTCGTCCGTCCTTGTCCCAACGCGCGTCCGCTGCATTTTGAGGTCGCGGGCTCGGCGCTCGGTGAGGGGGATGTGCCGCTGCGCGAATGTTATGAGCTTCTCATGAAGCACGCTCCGCTGGACCGGCTGGTCATGGAGATCGAAATGGTAAGTCCAGATGACATGGATCCGGCCGAATGTCTGGAGCGCTCGCTTCGGTTCGTACGATCGCTGGGCGCCGGGCAGCCGGCGACGGCGTAACAGCTTAAGAAGGAGGTTACGATAGCAATGACGAATGCAACGAACGAATCGAAGCTTCGGGCGGCGGTCGTCGGCTGCCGGATGGGCGCGAATCACGCCAAGGCGGTCGCCTCCCTGCCGGATTACGAGCTGGTGGCCTTATGTGATCTAAACGAAGAAACGGCACATGCGGTCAATGCGGAAATTACCGGGGGCGCTGCTGTCTATACGGATTATGCTGCTATGCTGCAGGACACGAAACCCGATGTGGTTATCATCGCAACGCCTACCGGCACCCACGCACGTTTCACACTTCAAGCGGCTGAGGCCGGCGTAAAGGGAGTCTATTGCGAGAAGCCGATGGCGGTCCATCTCGGCGATGCCCGGCGGATGCTGGTCGCTTGCCGCGATCGTGGTGTACCGCTGGTCATTGGCCACCAGCGCAGGATGTCCGTCCCGTACAGGACGATGCGCAAGCATATCGAGGACGGCGCGATCGGCAGCGTCTACTTGCTCCGCGCCTCATGCGCCGGCGATTTTCTGAGCGATGGCACGCACAGCGTAGATTCGCTGCTCTATTTAATGAGCGACGCGCCGGTGAAGTGGGTGCTGGCTGCAATGTTCCGCCAGGAGGTTGAGCCGGGTCTGCCCGATCAGTGGGATTATTCCATCTTCACCGGCAGGCGGTACGGTCATCTCGTGGAGAGCGGCATGCTGGTCACGCTTGAGTTCGAGGGTGGCGCGCGTGCGGAATTTTTCGTCGGAGACGCCCGGCTCCCGGGCCGCGGCTATCAGGACATCGAGATTTTTGGCAGCAAGGGCCGGCTCTGGCGGGCAGGCGACGGAGCCCAGCCGCCCGTCTTGGTTCAGGACGAAGCGGCCGGCGGGTACCGGCCGGCGGAGAATGTGCCGGACGCCTCGGACCGCGACATCCAGGCAGTATTCCATGCGTTTGCTCAGACTGTGCGAACCGGAGCAACGCATCCGCTTGATGCCGGCATTGCGATCCGTACGCACGAGATCGTCATGGCGGCGTACGAGTCAGCGCGGCTCGGCCGACGGATTGAACTGCCGCTCGATCAGGAGCGATTTCCGCTCGACATCATGTTGGAGGAGGGGAATCTGTGAACCGGATCGCATGCTCCACATCCACCCGCTGCAATTCGCCGCTTGATGAAGGACTCTCGGCCATTTCGGCTGCGGGTTTTTCCCGTATCGACATTCTCGCGATCGATGGCTGGGCGCATGTCCATACACGCGAGCTGGTGACGCCGGAGGGTCTCGGTGAGGCGGTACGCCGCACAGAAACACTGATGAAGCGGTACAGCCTGACGCCAATTGCGGTGAATAGCGGCGTCGGCCCGCAGCTTTACGACCGTTCACCGGAAGCGGTCGTACGAAGAAAAGCGGAGACGGAAGGCCTTCTTAACTGGATGAAGGCGCTCGGCATTTCATTTGCGGCCATCCAGCCGAGACAACCCGACCCGGACCGTCCGTGGGAGGACGCGCTGGCGGACTGTGCAGCTTCGCTCCGTGATCAGCTGGAGCTGGCAGCGCCGGCTGGCGTGACTTTAGCGCTCGAATTCCACGTGAACAGCCCGTTCGAGACGTTCGAGCAATGTGCGCGGATCATGGAGCTCCTTCCTGAAATGCCGCTAGTGTACGATCCTACGCATTTGGTCATGCAGGGCATCCCACTTGAAGAAACGTTCCGTTTCCTCGACCGGGCGGTGCACGTGCATGTGCGGGATGCCGCGGCGAGACGGATGCAGACCCGGTTCGGCGAGGGTATAGTAGATTTCGGCCGGCTACTCGGTGAGCTCAAGGCTCGCAGCTACAAGGGCGATTTTTCAATCGAATACTTACAAACAGACGAATTTGAGGTGCTGGAGGATACAGCGAAGTTGTACCGTCGAATCGAAGCGGATTTTCCGCAGGGGTAAACGCTTTGCCGTTTCCGTCGAATCGAAAGGAGACCATCATGCTGCAAAGTGAAGCGTTGCTAAACCATGACACCCGCAATTGGCGAGGACAATGGATCTGGACGGAAGGCTCGGTTCGGGATATACGGCCGGGCGGCCACACGATGGCATTGTTTCGCCGAACGTTCCAGGCAGCCGGCGGTGAGCGGCTGACCGTCCGAATTAGTGCGAACAGCCGGTACCGGCTGTTCGTCAATGGCGAGTCGGTGTCGATCGGTCCCTGCAAGGGGGACGCCAACAGGCATTTTTACGAGACTGTGGATGTCAGCGGACTGCTACAAGCCGGCAAGAACGTGCTGGCCGCCCAGGTCGTACATTATGTCGGGACAGAGCCTTGGACGATGGGCGGCATTTCCGGGCCGATCTCGATCTGGAGCGAACGGAATGGCGGCTTCCTGTTGGACGGTGCGCTGACTGACGCCGAGGGCCGCAAGCAGGAGGAACTGCATACGGGTGCTAGCTGGCGGTGCGTGACTGCCGAGGGCTACGCCATCGAGCCGAGCGGGCTTATTCAATGGTTGGGCGGGCTGGAGCGCGTCGACGGATCAAAGCTCCCGCACGGCTGGACGCACCCGGAGTTCGACGATTCCGGGTGG
The DNA here is from genome assembly GCF_014192015.1 of Paenibacillus rhizosphaerae. Classification (GTDB taxonomy): domain Bacteria; phylum Bacillota; class Bacilli; order Paenibacillales; family Paenibacillaceae; genus Paenibacillus_AQ; species Paenibacillus_AQ rhizosphaerae. The sequence continues at coordinate 1,440,959 of NZ_JACHXJ010000002.1, forward strand.
CCGCTTGCGGTTTCATTTGCACCATTGCGCAATCCCTTCGGGGAACGCGTGGGCTGGGCGCTTCAACCGCGGTCGATTCCGCCGCTTTACGAGCGGGAGACAACTTTTGCAAGCCTTGTCCGTGCTCAGGGCTGCGAGGCCAATGAGCTCGATACGCTGCGCGGTTTGGAATCGGCATCCGTAATCGTTCCCGCTGGCTCGAAGCTCTGGTTCGAGCTGGACGCCGGCCTTCTTACGACTGGTTATCTGCATCTTGCCTTCAGCGGTGGCAAGGGCACCGAATTCCGAATCGTTTGCGCGGAATGTTACGAGCCGGAGGCGTCCAATGCCAGCAAAGGCCGGATGAAGGGCGTTCGGACAATGTCCAAAGGCGGTAAACTGGTCGGCGATCCCGACGTATACCTCGCCTCAGGCGCTGGAACGCCGGAGAGCCCCGAAGTGTATGAGCCATTCTGGTTCCGGACGTTCCGGTATGTCCGCGTAGAAATCACGGGCGGGAATGAACCGATCGCCCTGCACAGCATCGGCTACCGGGAGACGGGCTATCCGCTAGAGCCTGCGGGAACATTCGACTGCTCGGACGACGAGTTGAACCAGATCTGGCGCATGTCGCTCAATACACTGCGCCGCTGCATGCACGAAACCTACGAGGACTGCCCCTATTATGAGCAGCTGCAATATACTATGGATACGCGGCTGCAGATGCTGTACACGTTCCATTTGACCACCGACGACCGGCTGGCCCGCAAGGCGATCGACGATTTCCACAGCTCTCAGCTGCCTTCGGGAATGCTGCAATGCCGGTTCCCGTCCATGCTGCCGCAAGTCATACCCGGCTTTTCCTTCTACTGGATCGACATGCTGGTGGAACATTACCGGTACTTCGGGGACATCGATCTTGTAAACCGGTACCGTCCTGCGATGCTGAAGCTGTTAGACTGGTTTGAGCGCTACCGGACGCCGGAGGGCATTGTCGGCATGCTGCCTTATGAGCTGTGGACACATTTCGACTGGGTCGAAAGTTGGCCGTTTGGCGCGCCGCCGACGCAGGACGAAGGGCCGATGACGCTGCATAGCCTCATGTATGCCGTGGGGTTGAACAAGGCGTCTGGCCTGCTGGACGCCGGCGGCTGGCGAGATGCGGCCGGCGAGCTGCGGGCGCGGGCCGAGTCGGTTGTCGAGGCGATCAACCGGCACTGCTGGTCAACCGAACGGCGACTCTACGCGAACAGCCCGGGAACGGATGACTTCAGCGTACACCCGCAAATATGGGCCGTGCTCTCTGGAGCCGTTACAGGTGACGACGCGGCAGAACTTCTTCGTCGTGCGTTTGCCGATGAAACGCTGCCGGTGGCGTCGTTGCCGCAAACGTTTGCGTCCATGCGTGCGCTGGAAGCTTGCGGCTTGCACGAGCTAGCATTCAAGGAATGGGACCGGTGGCGGCTGTTCCTCGGCCTCGAATTGACGACGACACCGGAAATAGCGCACGGAACGCCGCGCAGCGACTGTCACGCGTGGAGTGCATTGCCGCTTTACGAGTTTTCCGCTACGATACTCGGCGTGCGTCCAGCAGCACCCGGCTATGCACGCATCTGCATCGCACCGCGCCCAGAGGGCCTTTCGTGGGCGAGCGGAACGACGCCGACACCACACGGGCCCGTAAAAACCGATTGGCAGTTTGACGGCGACGCCTTCACCTTGAGGGTAGATGCACCGACGGGCATACCTGTGGACATCGTCCTACCGGATGGCACCCGATGGGAAGCGACGGGGGGAGAAACAATTCGCGCCGCATGCAGCCTGTAATTGGAGGGGGCTTGACGATTAGAAGAGCGGGGGAGAGGGCCTTTCGTTTGCTGGCCTTTGCGGGATCCGGCACTTCGTTCGGAGGCCATGATCCCTTCCGCGTTATTGCAGCACAAGGTTGGCGAAATCCAAAGATGAAGTCAAGATAATCGGGAGGGTGTTATGGGAGAGGTACTCGTGTTCGAAAGGCCGCGTTCGATTGCATTCCATCAGGTTGAGGAGCAGCGCCTCGAGCAGGGCCAAATCAGGCTGCGTACCCTGTATTCGGGCATCAGCGCGGGAACGCAGCTCACAGCATATCGGGGGACCAATCCGATGGTGTCCAAGGTTCCGGATTCGCATACGGGCCTGTTCATGGAGAGGTCGGCCGATACGTCCATGTATCCGGTAATCGGCGGGTGGGCGTACGAGGAGATCGGACGCGTCGAAGAGATTGGACCCGGAGTGGATGCGGTGAAGCTTGGAGAACTGATCTACGGCGCATGGGGACACAGAAGCACGCATATTGTGACGGAAACGTACGCTCGCGACCATAAGCTCCAGGAATCCATCGATCCGATCACAGGTATTTATGCGCAAATGGGAGCGATTGCCCTAAATGCGGTGTTGGACGCACATATTCACATTGGCGAAACGGCGGTCGTCTTTGGACAAGGCGTGCCGGGGCAAATTGCCGCACAGCTGGCCCGATTGAACGGCGCCCGCGTTATTACCGTGGATCTTGACGACTGGCGGCTGGATCTATCAAGAACGTTTGGTGCGGCCCAGACCATCAACAGCATTAAAGAAGATGCCGGCAAGGTCATCATGGCCGCTACGGGAACGGGAGCGGACGTGGCTATCGAGCTGTCTGGTTTTACGGCTGGCCTTCATCAGGCTATCCGCTCGGTTGTATATAACGGACGTGTTGTAGCGGCGGGCTTCTATCAGGGAGACGCCGGAGGGTTGTTTCTCGGAGAAGAGTTCCATCACCGGAGGATACAGGTCATATCCTCGCAGATCGGAAATGTATCGGTCGAGCTACAAAACCGTTGGAACCGGCTGCGGCTGGAACGCACCGTCTTTCGTCTTGCAGCCAGCGGCCTTCTCAACCTGAAAGGCTTGATCACGCACGTGGTTCCCTTCAAGGAAGCTGCGGCCGCTTACGAGATGATCGACCGGAAAACGGAGCCTCATCTGCAGGTCGTCCTTTCCTTTGAATGACGATGAATAGAAGCGGAAAGGTACGGGAGGCAAAAGTGGCTGTGCGGTGGCGACGTGGATTCGTCACGCGTTAATTTGGTAGTGATCAAAGCTGCGGGATGGTCATGACGTTCCGTTCAGGGAGGGTACATACATGAACCAGAATACCACCTGCATTCGCCTTATTACGCGGGCCGACGATGCTGGCAGCGCCGAGTCCGCAGACCGCGCCATTCTTGAAACAATCGAGCGCGGTATCGTCCGCAACGTGTCGTTGATGGCCGTCGGTCCGAGTATCGAGCATGCGGCGAGGCTGCTTGCCAGTCATAGGGATGTTTGTTTTGGCTTGCATGCCACGCTGAATGCAGAATGGACTGACGTCCGCTGGGGGCCGCTTAGTCCGATTTCCTGCGTACCTTCTCTTGTCGAGGCGGATAGTGGGATGTTTACACCGTCGCCCCATTCCTTTCTCGATCGGCCGCCGGTGATGGAGGAAATTTTGTCCGAGCTCCGCGTTCAGCTGGAACGACTCCGGGGGCTTGGCTTCCGAATCGGCTACGCGGACACGCATATGGTGTTTGAATGGGCGCTGCCGAGTTTTAATGAAATATTCGACTATTGGTGCAGTCGGGAAGGCATCCGCAATTATAGGCGGTTCAGTCGGAGGCTTCCCCTACCGCCTGTCTCGGCGTCAACTGCCGGAGAGGGTCGTGTCGAAGAGCTGGTCGATGGTCTCAGGTCTGCTCCTCCGGGGCAATATCTGCTCGTTGGGCATCCGGGTTTTGACGAAGAGGATATGAGACGGTTCGGCGCGCCTGACTATCCTTCAGGGAAGGTTGTCGCGGACCGGATCGGCGAGCGCCTCATGTTCACTCACCCGGAGGTACTTCAAAGCTGTGTGCGGCTCGGCGTCCGGCCCATACGCTATGACGAGGCGGAGCCAATTACATGAAGGGCCGCGCTGCTGGTCAAAGAGGAGATAGCATTCGGCGAACGCCGAATCTCTCTCCTTTTTTGCGAAAAGGAAAGCGGTATAATTACTGAACTTACGTAATGGGCCCTAGGAAGGAGTGACTGTTGTCAATGATTACAATCGATATGGAGAGACATCTATTGCTGAAGGACCGCCAGCCTTTCTTCTATCTTGCCGATACGGTATGGAACGCCTTCGTCAGGGCTACTCCAAAGGAGTGGGAGACTTACCTCACCTACCGACGGAGCCAAGGTTACAACGTAGTCCGCATCAGTGCATTCGGTATTTATAACGACCGCAGCATCGGCGAGGACGATTTGCATCCATTCGAATTTACGACAAAGGGCAAATACGATTTTGCTAAAGTGAACGAAGCTTATTTCGACAGGGCGGCGGAAATGGCCGAAGCGGCGGTCCATCACGGTTTCATCCTCGATCTCACGCTGTTTTGGCTTTGTTACGTCAAGGACACGCAGTCATGGCCTCCCGATCCCGACTGGGTCATTCCTTTCGAGCGGATTGAGCCGTTAACCCATCTGCTTATCGACCGCTTCGGAAGGTTCGATCCGATCTATTGCATCAGCGGTGACACGAACTTCGGTTCGGAGGATACGATCCGGTATTATATGAAGGCTTTTAAGACCGTTAAAGGCCGGGTTACGAATGCTGTCACAACGATGCATATCGCCGGCAACGTGCCGATGCTTCCGGAGGTATTCATGAAATCGGAGCTACTCGATTTCGTTCTATACCAATCCGGTCATGACAGGGATAATCAGCAGCACGCGTACACCTATGCGCTGGGCTTTCTCGGAGAGCGTCCGATTATTAACGGCGAGCCCTGTTACGAGGGCATGCATTTCGACGACGAGCGGGGCGGTCACTATGCGGCGCCTCATGTACGGCGGGCGATGTGGAGCAGCCTGCTTGCCGGCGCAAAAGCCGGATTTACCTACGGCGCGCACGGCATGTGGAGCTGGCACCGGGAGGATGAACGTTTCCTAAACGGCGAGAGCCTGCCGGGTTGGGAAACGGCTATGCGATTCGAAGGGGCATGGGAGGCGGTTTCGCCAAATGGCTGTTCGAGCGTTATCACTTTTACGATCTTGAACCGGCATTATCACTCGTTCAAAATGCGTCACCCCACATTCGTGCGGCAGCTTCAGCGGATGCCGGTAAGCTCGTGATCTACCAGCCGGATAACGTACACCTGCGGCTGGTGCTCGACGCCGGGGCTTATGATTGGGATGTAATCGAGCTGGAAGGGAAACGGATTCTGAAACCGGACGTCCGTGTGGAAAACGGGATATCGACGCTGAAACGCCATCCGTTTCAGTCGGATTCGCTGTGGATTGGCATACGCAAGTGAAAGGCGCCGCAGTCCCCACATGCAGGACCGCGGATTTTTGCCGAGAGGGGCATTTCCCGAATAAATGAAGAAGAAGCGAGAGCGGCCTGGCCGCTCTCGTTCCATTACTTTGGCAAGAAAGGCGGATTTTCTGATGACGATGCAGCCTATTCCATTCGAACGGGTGCGGGCGGGCGGCGACTTAGCCGACCGTCTGCTGGCCAGCGCCAGTCGTCTGGCCGATGACGATTACGGACCTGAGCAGGCGTACAAACCGGCCTCCTACGACTGGCCCGGAGACAACGAAGGCCGTACCATTCTTGCCCAGACACTTACCGGCCGCGCCGCCGGCATCCGGCCGAGGCACCTGGAAGCGATTTTAAAGCGTTTGCCGGACGCATTGAACGAGCGCGGCTATTTTGGACGTTTGCTGCCGGAAGGGCAGCTCGACGAGCAGCAGCTTGCGGGCAACAGCTGGTTTCTGCGCGGGATGCTGGAGTACGAAGCATGGACCGGAGACGCGGGCGCGCTTGCCGTCGCCGAGCGGGTCGCACGGGAGCTGCTGCTGCCGGCGCGGGGCTCCTTTGCCGGGTATCCCGCCGATCCCACGGACCGGGCGAGTCTCGGCGGCGAGGCGGCCGGCCGGCTTGTGGAGGAGCCTGTGCGGGGCTGGTACTTGTCCACTGATATCGGATGCGCATTCATCATGCTTGACGGGGCGACGCATGCGTACGAACGGCTGCATTGGCCGGAGCTTCGCGAGCTGGCGGAGGAAATGGCCGCCGCTTTTATCAAGCTCGACCTGCGCGGTATCAGCGCACAAACGCATGCGACGCTGTCGGCGCTTCGTGGCATCCTCCGACTGTACACCCTGACGGGCGACAGCGCGTTGCTGGCGGGAGCGGAGGCGGTATACCGGCTATATGAGACGGAGGGCATGACCGACAATCAGGCTAACTACAACTGGTTTAATCGCCCTTGGTGGACCGAGCCGTGTGCGGTCGTCGATTCATTCATCGTGGCGGTCGAGCTGTGGCGGCATACGAAGCGTTCCGATTACCTGGAAACCGCGCACCGGATCTATTACAATGCGCTAAGCCACGGTCAGCGCCATAACGGCGGCTTCGGCTGCGATAATTGCGCCGGTGCGTCCGAGCCGGAACTGTACGCGTTGGAAGGTATCTACGAAGCCACCTGGTGCTGCACGATGCGCGGCGGCGAAGGCCTGGCCCGTGCTCTGCAATTCGGGTTCTGTACGGACGGCGATACAATAGCGGTACCCTTCTATAACGACGGCGTAGTCCGGCTGCCTTTTCCGGACGGCAATATAACGGTCAAGCTGACGACGCGGTATCCGTTTGAGGGACAGGTCGTACTCGAAGTGATCACGACAGATGCAGACGCAGTACCGGCACGCGTCCGCACGCTCCGGTTCTTCCTGCCCTCTTGGGCGGTTCCGGGCTCGGCCGCTCTTAAAGTCAATGGCACTCCAATCGAGGCGAAAGGCGTTGAAAACGGCCTCATCACTTTCGATGCCGTCCTCGGGAGCGGCACTGTAATCACGTTCAACTTCGGCATGGGCGGCTTGCGCATGGTGGAGCCCGTAAATCTTCATGGTCTTCAAGGTGCTTCGTCCTTCCATTACGGCCCTCTGCTTCTTCACGCCGGAGAGATAGACCCGCAAGCGGCGCAATCCCTCCTGTGCGCGTACGCGGACGGCTCCCTCGTCCACCAGGGGCTCGGCGTGTACGTGCCAGTCTCCGGAGCAGCGGCCGGATTGGACCGGAGCGAAGGGCTGCTACGGCCAGTTTATGTCCCTTTTTCGGCGGCAACCAAGGCACTAAAACTGATGCGCAAGCGGGTCCTGTTCATCGGAGGAGGGGAACAAGCCGAATAGAAAGTGGGATTTTATTGACATGCATGGGCTATCATTTACAAAGTAAACAAAGTGCAAGCCATGTCAAAAGTTTCAGCTTTTGCGCGTACGGCGGCTTCTTTATCATGAAGGTAGTTTTACAAAACGACCATATAAGGGAGGTACACCCAGCATGGCGAATCTCAAGAAGACGGGTATTCTACTGATCATCTTGGTCCTTGTATTAACGGCAGCATGCTCGAAGTCCGGCGGTTCGGACGAGGCAGCAGGCGGCAAAGATACCGCCGCGACGACGAACGACGGATCGAATACGGCCGGCACGACCAACAATGCATCGCCCAAAACAGCGGAAGGCGATAAATACGATCCGCCGATCACGGTATCGACGGTCCGCGACCAGGATCCGTCGATGAGTTTCAAGCCCGGCGAGGACATTTCGAACAATGCCTGGATCAAGGCCTATCAGGATGAATTGGGAATTAACGTTAAGTACGACTGGGTCGTTCCGTCCGACCAGTATGACGCGAAGATGAACATAGCGATCTCATCCAATCAGCTGCCTGACATCTTCCGCGTCAGCGCCTCGCAGCTGAAACAGCTCGTGCAGGCCGGAAAAATCGCCGACCTTTCCGAGGTTTACGAGAACTATGCGACGGAGCTGACCCGTCAATCGATCGAACTCGGTCCGCTGGCGAAAGCGGCGGCTACATTCGACGGCAAGCTGATGGCGCTGCCACCGGATGAAGGCGGTTACGAGGGCAGCCTTCCGCTGCTGTGGCTGCGCTCCGACTGGCTGACAAAGTTGAAACTGGAAGCGCCGAAGACGTGGGACGATCTGGAGAAAGTCATGGACGCTTTCGTCAACCAGGACCCCGACGGCAACGGCAAGAAGGATACGTTTGGTCTCGCACTGACGAAAGACCTGTATGGCAACGGCGTGGCGGAAACGACAGGTGTCTTCAATGCGTTCGGCGCGTTCCCGAACATCTGGATCGAAGACGCGGACGGCTCGATCGTCTACGGCTCCATCCAGCCTGAAGTGAAGACGGCGCTGGCCAAGCTCCAGGAGCTGTACAAGAAGGGTTACATCGATCCTGAATTCGGCGTCAAGGACACCGGCAAAGTGGGCGAGGACTTTGCGAACAACAAGGTCGGCGTCGAAGTCGGCGCGCTGTGGGATTCGCTGTGGCCGCTTCAGGACAGCGTCAGCAAGAACCCGGACGCGGACTGGATCGTGACGCCGCTTGTTTCGGCGACCGGGAAGCCAGTGCAGTACACGGCCAATCTCGATTTCAACAGCTTCTGGGTTGTCAACAAGAAGGCCGAGCACCCTGAGGCGCTGATCAAGCTGTTCAATCTAGGTAATGAGAAGATGTATAGCGGCAAAGCCGATCCGAAAGTCTTCCACACGGAGATTGTCGACGGCAAGGAATACGGACACTTTAAGGAAGCCGTAATCCAAGGTGCCGGTTCGAACCCGATCGGCGGCAACTTCGGCCACTACAAGAAGGTGACCGCTGCATTGGATGCGAAGGATCCGTCCGGCTTGAACCAGGAGCAGAAGGGCTACTACGACAAGATTCTGGGATACGAAGGCGGAGACCGGACGACGTGGGGCACGATGCGCGTGTTCGGCCACGAGAGCTCCTACAAGGTTATCGAAGACATCTACCAGAATAAGGACGAGAATGTAAAGTTAACCAAGTTCTATGGCGCGCCAACGAAGACGATGGCGCAGAAGCGCGCGACACTTGATAAGATGCAGCTTGAGACGTTTACAAAGATCATTCTCGGATCGTCGATCGACGAATTCGACAAGTTCGTCGATAACTGGAAGAAGCTTGGCGGCGACCAAATGACCAAAGAAGTGAACGATTGGTACGCTGAACAGAAGAAGTAATCCACGAAACGGGAAGAAGGGCGATGGATTCGTTCCCATTGTTCTTCTTCTTTCACTTCATCGCACCGAAAGGAGAGTACCCCTATGAAACGCAAAAGCTTCAGCGAGATGCCGTACCATCTCATGCTTCTGCCCGGTGTCATCCTAGTGCTCATCTATAGCTATGGCCCCATGTTCGGGCTGGTCATCGCGTTTCAGGATTTCATTCCGGCGAACGGATTCAAATCGGACTGGATCGGCTTCGATAACTTCACTTACATCTGGTCGCTGCCCGATACGATGAACGTGCTGTGGAACACGATTTACATCTCACTGATGAAAATCGTGGCCGGACTCATCTTCCCAATTCTCATTTCGCTCCTGTTGAACGAAGTGAATAAGAGCTTGGTGAAGCGATCCGTTCAAACGCTGATCTATCTGCCGCATTTCTTGTCGTGGATCATTCTGGGGGGCATTCTGATCGATATCCTGTCGCCGTCTGAAGGAATTGTTAACAAAGGGCTTCAGCTATTGGGCATCCAGCCGATTTTTTTCCTCGGAAACAACGACTGGTTCCCGTATACGGTAGTTATCACCGATCTGTGGAAAGAATTCGGCTTCTCCACGATCGTCTACCTGGCGGCTTTAACGTCCATCAATCCGGTCCTTTACGAAGCGGCGATCGTCGACGGCGCCAACCGGTGGCGGCAGACGTGGCACGTGACACTGCCCGGAATGATTCCGATTATCGTGCTGCTCACTACGCTGAGTCTCGGTAACGTGCTGAATGCTGGCTTCGATCAGATTTTCAATTTATACTCACCGCAGGTCTACGAATCGGGAGACATCATCGATACGCTGGTATACCGGCTGGGTCTCGTCGATGCGCAATTCGGCCCCGCAACCGCGGTGGGGCTGTTCAAATCGGTTGTCTCGTTCGTCTTCATTTCCGTATCCTACCTGCTGGCGTACCGATTGGCCAATTATCGGATTTTCTAAGGAGGTGCACTCATGGTCCATCAATTGACGCTTGGCCGCAAAGTATTCAATGTGCTCAACTATGCGTTTCTGATCGGATTGTCGGTGATGTGCATCCTGCCGCTGATCCACGTGCTGGCCATCTCGCTCAGCGACAAGACGGCGGCGGCAAGCGGCAACGTCACCTTCCTGCCGGTCAATTTCACCTGGCAGTCTTACACTTATGTACTCAGTAAACCTGAATTCATGACTTCGTTCTGGATCTCCGTCGAGCGAGTCGCGCTTGGCACGGTCGTGAACATGCTGCTCACGATCGTCATGGCGTATCCGTTGTCGAAGGAAGTTTCCCAGTTCCGCTGGCGGACCGCCTATGCCTGGTTCCTCGTGCTAACGATTCTATTCAGCGGCGGCCTGATTCCGACCTACATGGTTGTCAACGAGACGCACTTGATGGATACGATCTGGGCTCTCATCGTTCCCGGAGCTGTTCCCGTTTTCAACGTGATCCTGCTCCTTAATTTCTTCCGGGGCCTGCCGAAGGAGTTGGAAGAAGCGGCATTCGTCGACGGGGCGCGTCCGTGGACTGTGCTGTGGCGGCTGTTCGTGCCGCTGTCGACCCCGGCGCTGGCAACCATCGGCCTCTTCACCATCGTCGGGCACTGGAACTCCTGGTTCGACGGTTTGATCTACATGAACAATCCGAGTCATTACCCGCTGCAGAGCTACCTGCAGACCGTTATCATCAAGACCGATCTCGTGATGCAATCGGCCAAGGACATCAACTCGCTGGCGAAAATCTCGGAACGGACCTCAAAAGCGGCACAGATCTTTATGGGCGCGCTGCCGATACTCGTCATTTATCCATTCCTTCAGCGGTATTTCGTCAAGGGAATCGTGCTTGGAAGCGTCAAAGAATAATTGCATGTCCGACACCCCTCGGGTGTCTTTTCCCGTTAAACACGTATATTGATGATATAATTGGATGGACATCGAAGAGGAAGGGGGAAGGATGGGCTTGCCGCTGCTTCGTTTCGCCAAACCGCGAATTTCGATCTTCACCAAACTTGTGCTAACGTTCCTCATCGTTATTACTCCGCTGTACACGCTGGGCTTGTTTCTCATCCAGTCTGGCGCGGACAATGTTCGGGCCGAGATCAACAGCTCGATGATGGCCCGCGTGCATTTCTATATCCAGTCGCTCGTCGTCGAGTTCGGCCGCATTCAGAAGCTTCAGCAGGAGTTCCTTAACGATGACGATCTCCAGAATCTCGCCGTGACGAACCAGGTCATGACCGATCTCGAACGTACACAGGCGATTATTCGTCTTCAGAAGCGGTTACGATTGTTCAAAAATTCGAGCAACTATATTCTGTCCGTCGATGCCTTTATCTCTAGTCTGGGAAAGGTGATCAACTCACAGAGCAAGTATGACGCCATTCCGGAAGAGGAACTCAAAGCGCTGATCTCCAAGACAGCCGAGACTCATCCGGCGATCGTGACATGGAACGGGCGCCTTTATATTTGCCAGCGTTATCCCGTAATCGGTTATCCCGACGCGCTGACGTTCTTCCTCGTGACGGAATTGAACAAACAAGCGATCCAGAGGGATCTCGCGTCGTTCATCAATTCAAAGGACGAGCAGGCCATCCTGTTCAGCAACCATTACGACTGGTCGATCACAAACGATACGAACCGGGAACTTATGGACACGTTGCAGGGAATCGTCCGCAAGCAAGCCGGCAATGAAGGCGAGAAAGTCAGCATGATGGATATGTTTCGTTACCGGAACGATGACTACATGCTGACAATGGAGCATTCGCGGGACTTCGACATCTCGCTTGTCATGTACATGCCTGAAGAAAGCGCTCTCGGGCAGCTGAAGCGCTATAATGTCTGGTTCTGGATGCTTTCCGCTTCGTCGGTACTGATCGTGCTCCTCTTCTCCTATTGGATTTATCGGCTCATCCACCGTCCCCTGAGAAAGCTGGTCCGTTCGTTCCGCCTCGTGGAGAAGGGGAAGATGGACCTCCAGCTGTCGCACCGGAGCCACGACGAATTCGAATACCTGTATGCACAATTCAATTCCATGCTGAGCAAGCTACAGCAGCTGATCGGAGAGGTGTATGAAGAGAAGATCCGCTCGCAGCGGGCCGAGCTGCGCCAGCTGCAGGCCCAAATCAATCCTCATTTTTTGTATAATACGTTCTTCATACTGAAGCGTATGGTCCGTACGGAGGATTACCCGAAGCTTCGGCCATTCACCACGCATCTGGGCAACTACTTTAAATTTATTACACGAAATGCGATGGACGAGGTGGAACTGAAAGAGGAAGTGGAATTCGCTCGAGCCTACCTGGAAATACAGAAAATCCGTTTTGAAGACCGCATCCGGGTCTCATTCGAGGAGCTGCCTAAAGCCGCGGAAGCCATTCCGGTGCCACGGTTGACCCTGCAGCCGATCATTGAGAATTCGTATAAATACGGCCTGGAGGTTATCGATAGCGGCGGTGTTCTTTGCGTGTCGTTCGATCTGACGCCTAACAAGCTGACGATCGTGATTGATGATAACGGGGCCGGCATGACGCCCGAGCAGCTCATGGCGCTCGAGTCTAAGCTTTCGAGTTCCTCGACGCAGCTGGAAACGACCGGACTCGTCAATGTGCATAAGCGGCTGTGGCTCAAATATGGCGCCGAGAGCGGAGTCCGGGTCGACCGGAGCCCTTCACTTGGCGGATTGCGTGTCCAGCTGGCCATCCCGCTCAAGGAGGAATGATCGATGTATCGATTGCTAATCGTAGACGATGAGCCGTATATCGTAAGCAGTCTCAAGGATATGTTCGAGGATTCGGACCGGATGGAGCTGGATATTTATTGCGCCGGCTCGGCCTCGGAGGCGCTGGACGTGATGGAGAAAACCCGCGTCGATATCGTGCTCAGTGATATCCGCATGCCCGGAATGTCGGGGCTGGAACTGTTGGAACGGGTCAAAGGGAAGTGGCCGGCATGCAAGGTGATTTTCCTGTCCGGCCATAACGAATTCACCTATGTGCAGGCCGCCATGCGACACGGCATCGCGGGATATCTGCTGAAGACAGATGACGAGGAGGAAATCGTGGAGGCCGTGCGCAAGGCGGTCGACGAGCTCGGCAGCGAGCAGGCGATACAGAATTTGATCGAAAGCGCGCACGTTCAGATTAAAAAGGCGCTCCCGATGCTACAAAAGGATTTTCTGACTAGCATCGTCACGGAATCGCCGGTCGACGAAGGTGCCTGCAGGCGGAGGTTCGAAGAGCTTTCGATCGGGCTTGACGCCGCGCTGCCAGTGATGCTCGTGATCGGCCGGGTCGACCGATGGCCGGATGATTTTACGCTAACGGATAAGGAACTGATGCTCTTCGCCGTTCAAAATATCGCTGCGGAGGTACTCGCTCACACGGCCGACATGGTTACCGTCGTCAGCGGACGAGCCCGCTTCTTCTGGCTCGTCCAACCGAAACGGGCCGATACGGCAGTGCCGATAGGTGCCGATGTGTCCACCCGGGTCATACACGAGCTGCTTGATTACGTGCAGGCGATGAGCAGGAAATTGCTCAAGCTCACAATTTCCCTTAGCTTCACAGCGCAGCCGTTCCGCTGGGAGAATCTCCCCCAGAAGTACGAGGCGCTGAACCGGCTTTTGATCCGGGGTCTCGGTGACAGCGAGGAGATGCTGCTCGTGGAAAGGGGAGACGCGTACGAGAACGACGCCCCGGAGACGGCGAGCCTGCGGCGTGAGAAGATGACACATCTTCGCCAGTTCCGTCTCAACCAGCTGAAGACGCTGATCGAGAGCGGCCAGCAGGAAGCTTACTTCGAGCTGCTCGACGACGTGCTGCAGCAGGGAAGCGGAGACACGTTCTCCGACCTCCAGGAGATTTATTATTCGATCGCCGTCATGCTTCTGTCGCAAATCAACCGCTGGTCGGTATACGCCGAGATCGACAAGGCTTATCCCGTAAGCCGGCTTCTGGTAATGGAGAGCCACGGTTCCTGGCCCGATGCTTGCAGATTTGTACGCGGAATTTCGGCGGGCCTTTTCGAACGGCTGCGGCAGGAGAACACCGACCGGAGCAACGAGGTGATCCGGCGACTACACGAATATATCGCAGGCCATATCGACGGCGACCTGTCCCTCGTGCGGCTGGCCGACGTCGTCGAGCTGAACGCCAGCTATCTGTGCCGGTTTTATAAACAGCAGACGGGAATCGGACTGTCCGACTATATTTCGGAGCTAAAGCTGAACGCCGCCAAGCGGATGCTATCGGACACGAGGATGAAAATCAGCGAGATCGCCACGCGAATTGGCTTCGAATCAGGCTATTTCTCGCGCTACTTTAAGAAGGAGACCAGCCTCACCCCGCAGGAATACCGCGAGAAGGTTGGGGGTATGAGAGTCGCGGAGCCGAGTCGCGAATCTTCTCAATAACAGCGAACAGGGAGGCGATCGACCGATGCGACTATCGGGTACGGTCGCTTTTTTGCGTTCCGCGAAGTGGATGTCAATAAAAGTCATGCAGGTAAAGAATAGAGCGTAGACGCCGGGAATGGGTGGCGCCTATAATTTGCGTAAGTGGACGAGGTGGAACAACGATGGATGGCGAGGGGCGAGCCATTTTCCGGTCGTGCCAGGGATTCGCCGTGCTGAGCGAATGGCCGCACGAAGGGGCGGATCGGACGGGTGCGGATTTCCTCGTCGGTTCCGTCAAAGAGTAAAATCGGCAAAGCTCTTGAAGGGACGGAAGTACAGTCGATACAATCAAGATATTCAAGATATTAAACGTCCTTATTATACTGGCCTTTGTGGAGGTTAAAACATGACAATTAAGGTGGGGATCGTGGGAGCAAGGGGGCTCAGTACGCTCCAAGGGTTCAAAATGATCCCGGACACAGAAGTTGTGGCACTGTGCGATCTGGATGGCGACTATGTGCAGGAGGCAGCCGCGAAGCACGACATTCCGAATACGTACCGTATTTTCGAGGATATGCTGGACAGCGACATCGATGCGGTCGTCGTGTCGACGCCGATGCAACTGCATGTCCCGCAGTCGATCCAAGCGATGCAGGCGGGCAAGCATGTCATGAGCGAGGTGACGGCCGGCGTCACGATGGACGAACTGTGGTGGCTGAAGGAGACGGTGGAGACGACCGGCCGCGTGTACATGATGGCGGAGAATTACTGCTATATACCCGAGAACCAGCTGATTCTAAATATGGTGAAACAGGGGTTATTCGGTGAGGTCTACTTCGGGGAAGGCGAGTACCTGCACGATATCCGGGAGCTTGCGTTCCGCTTCAACCGTGCGGGCGGGTCCGGGAATTCACATCCGACGTGGCGGAATTACTGGCAACTGGGTAAGCGGGGCGCATTTTATCCGACGCACAGCCTCGGCCCGGTCATGCAGTGGTTTCAGGGCGACCGCATTCGGTCGGTATCCTCTTTCGGCACGGGCTGGCATACTGATCCCCGGTTCCGGCAGGAAGACACAAGCATTACGATCTGCCAGTTGGAGAGCGGGAAGCTGATCAAGATCCGCGTCGACTGCATATCGAAGCGGCCGCACAATATGGCTTACTACACGCTGCAGGGGACGAAGGGGTGCTACGAGGCTCCGCGCGGAATGGGCGACACGCACAAGATCTCGTTGGAGACCGGGGACGACGCGCATGGCGCGGAGAAGTGGCGCCCGCTGAGCGACTATGCCGAGTATATGCCCGACCGGTACAGAAATGCGACGGACGAGATGAAATCGGCCGGACACTGGGGCGGTGATTATTTCATCGTCGAAGACTTCGTCGCCGCGATCAAGGGCGAGCGCATGCCGGCGATCGACGTCTATGACGCATGCGAGTGGACGGCGGTGGCCCTGCTCTCGGAGCTGTCCGTCATGAACGGCGGGCGGACACTAGAGATGCCCGACTTCCGCAACGCCAAATCGTATGCGGAGCAGATCATGAGGTTTTAGCGCCGGTGCGGGTATTCATTCAAAGAAAGTGAATTCCTCTTCGTCATGAATGCTTCTACAAAGCAGCTTACTATTCCGGTTTCGCATAGTAAATGAATTCAGCAATCTCGCTTTGTATGTCGAACATATATTCAGAATATTGAGATATCTTCTTCAAAGCACTTATTCCACACTGGAAAAGGGGTACGCCTGTATGGAGTCACTTCAACCGCAATTATCAATGCTATATGACGATTTGACCGCTCTCCCGGCGCTGGAGCTGCCCGGGGGCTTCACCGCCCGGACGTTCCGCAAAGGCGACGAGATTGCCTGGGAGGCAATCATCCGCGAATCGTTCGCGAACGAAGAAATCGGCTACGGACATATGACCCGCGATCCCGAATATAGGCCCGAGCGGGTCTGGTTCATCTGCGACGGCGATGCGCCGGTCGCGACCGCGGCGGCTTGGCATAAGAGCGGGCTCGGCAAGGAGACCGGCTATCTACATATGGTCGGCCTGCTGCACCGGTACGCCGGAAGGGCGCTCGGCGCAAAGGCGTCACTGGCAGCTATGCATGGCATGGTGCAGGAAGGCAGGCGAAGGGCGGTGCTGGATACGGACGATTTCCGGATTCCGGCGATCAAGACGTATCTGAACCTGGGATATATCCCCCGCCTTGTGCATGAGAATCAGCTGGCGCGCTGGCGGGCGATCGCCGCACAGCTGGGCGAAGGGTACCGGAGCCGGGTAGCTAGGACGGATTTGAATCTTGATGCGGGATCAGGATCGGACCGGGCCTAGAACTTGCCCGCGTTTGCCGAGATGTCCGCCGCCGACCACTACCGATCCGTTTCGACGACGACTTTTCCGGGCATGTGCTCCTCGAATTCGGGGGCCGCACGGTGCCGCCGGGCAGCCACGACATCGACATGATGTGGAACGCGAGCTGGGAAGGCAAGGTGGGAATCGAACGTTCGCCCGAATATACGCTGAACGCCGCGACGCCGCAGTTTCCATTCGAACCGGGGCGCGTGTATCGCGAACAGGCGGAAAGCATCAAACGGTACTGCTTCGTGACGGTCGACGGCCATCTTTTGTTTGAATTAACAGATGCCGATCCGATCGACTCGAGAACGCATGCGCGAGTCGGATTCGAAGCGTACGCCAGCTTCATTCAGATTCTGCGGTTCTCGGTACGGTCGATCGTCTGGGCGCCAAGCGAGCAGTCGTATTTGTCGGAATGATAGGAGAAGGACCCATTTGGCGGCAGCCGCCACATGCGACGAACCCCGTACCGTGAGGTACGGGGCTCGTCCGTTAAGGATGCCGTCATCGTTTTGCAGGAGCCTCTTAAGGTCGTGCTGCTTTCGATACTCTGCCAGGGAAAGCGGGCGTCCCGAACTCGGGAGAGAATACGCGTCCGTTGTCGGCGGGCGGCACGGTCCCTTGCTGGATTCCCGTTCCAGGCTCGCCGGATGCGGACTCATGGGCCGCTCCCGGGATGTCGTGGCCTGGCACCACAAGCAGTGTAATGGAGTTGGCCGGATACGTATACACGATTTCGTGCTCCGGAACCCCTCTTCCTTCGATTTTGCCAATGGCGGCCCCGCCAGGCACATTTACGATGGCGTTCAGATCGGCCGAGCTGTATGAATAAACCTGTGCGGTTTGCTTGCTTGGCATGTATCCCTTCAAAGTCAGAGAGCTCGTCAAGTCGCTGTCCGTTTTGTTGATCACCATGAGCGTGACGGCATCGTCCGTGGAGCGCTGAGCGCCGTAAACGGCCAGCTTGTCTTGGTCCCCACTCGACGATTCGACCCAGGTATCACCGTATTTGCTTCCCTTTCCGTCATAGTTCAGATACATCCGGAACGCATAGGCGCCGGGATCGGTCATCTTGGGCGGCCCCCATAGCGTGGCGAGGTCCAGCCCTTCACGTCCGAAAATGCCGAGGACGTCCGCTTGCGCAAGCGCGCCGTTGATATCTTCCAGACCTCCCCAGTTATACTCGGTGATCGCCGTCTTCGTGCCGGGATAATACTGATCGACCCACGATTTCATGCGCGGAATGATCATCGACTCCTTGGCGGGCTCGAAAAATTGGCCCATCCAGTTTTCCTGTTTGTACGTGGGATCCCACAGGGCGCGCGTGGAACGAAGCCTTGCCTTCTTCGTCTGCTCGTCACCTGCCGTTGTGTTCGCGAGATTCACGCCGTCAACAGAGGGATAGAAGTGCTGGTCGAAATAATCGAGCAGCCGGACGCCGTTCGCTTCTTCATAGGCCTTCAAATTCGTCAGATAATACTGCGACCAAGGCATGCCGTGACTCGCCCAGTTGTCGCCATCCTTTTCCATATCGTAATAGGCGGGGAGCCCCCAGTTCGACGGTCCGAGCACTTGGGCGGACGGATCTTTTCTTTTGATCATCGAAGCGTAGTCGATCGTCTGGCCCAACAGCTCGTCGAATCCGGTTTTATCGGGATGAATGTCATGATGAATGAATTCCCAGCTTTCCGGTTCGTTGTCCATTTGGTAGATCATGCCGCTTTGCGAGGTCGGGCCGTATTTCTCAGTCAAGTGGCCGATCCATTCCTCCATCCATTCCGGCGTTACCCGGATGTAGTTGTGATCCAACGTCGTATTGGTTAACTGATGAAGCGGCCAATCGGATGGACTGTAATCGGGATCCAGACCACTTCCGCAACGGTCTCCGTTCGCTTCCGTCTGATAAGGGTTGAACTCGTATTGCCCCCACAGAAGGCCTTGCTCAGGATATAGCGATTCCGGATAGGAACAGTTCATTTCGCTCGTTTTGTTGACATACCCGGTAATCGGGACGGTTACGAGACCTTTGCCGCCATGTCCGTGAGAAGCGTCCACCATCGCATCGACGCTTCCACTCGGGACCGGATCCGGGTTGCCACTGCCACCCATATAAAAGTAATCGTACCCCGAATTCGAGGAGTCCTCCAGCCAATTGTAAAGACTCGTGTTGTTTCCTCCCCAACGGAAGACAGGCATTTTCGTCTCTGAGCCGAGCTGGTAAAGGCTGTTCGTAAGTTCCTGATCCCAGTTGACAATATTCGCGCCGTAGATATCGGGACTGATTGCATGCCGGCCTTGTAGCGCATTGACGGTCAGTTCGGGTCCGGCCGCTGACGGCTCCGCGGCGGCGGCGCTCCCTCCCGTCGCGCTCGAAACGACGCCTACTCCAATCGCGATTGCGGCGACAAGCGCCTTGAACCGTTTGTACTTCATCTCATTTCCCCTTTCTCCAGTTGAACTTACGCCCTGATTAGATTTGGGCGGTGGAACTCACATCGAGTATAATCCCTTGTTTTTCCAGTCGTCTATAAGCGGATATTTACCTGGCTTGTCTTATATTCACTTTTAGGAGTAATGGCGGATTAATGAACATAAAATTCAATTTTCGGACCGTAGAGTTTCTTTCAATCAGTGCTTCAAGATACATGAATATGGGTCAGATCCAAGTGAAATATAGTTCGAAACTATTTAATATGGATCCGTTAAGGAATGGGCATCATGAAAAAAGGATGGCTGTGGAACGCTGAAACCTTATACATGCCGTAAGTCCATATGACAAATGGGAAGATGATCAACACAAATCCAATGAACCATAACTAAAGCCACTCTCACTTTAGATGAGAAGTGGCTTTTTGCTGAACAAATAACACAAACAACCCTAGACTGCGAGCGTCTGGCAATGCTGTGTTCTAGATGTCACTTAGATCGATCTTAAATTGGCTAAAAAGCCAAGTGCCCGACAGGGTGGCGCAGCCGAGTCGCCGCTTCCTTTCCGCGGAAGGCAAGCAGCCTGCGGCGCGCAGGCTGCTTTTTTACCGAAAAGTCCGCCGCGGAAGGCTTTTTCGGGCCCCGAGCAAGAAAGGTCAACGCCTGGAAACGGGCGTACAAGAATGGGCATTTGCCAGAAACGGGCGGGGCATGTACCCTTGCCTTAAGACGCGTGAAAGCGTTGACAATCACATAGACCGATTCGAAGGAGGAATCCATGATGGACATGCCTGCGGATAAGGTTACTGCGGCCGCCGACGGCAAAGCCGTCGGCTCCCCGCCCGGCCTCGTCTGGGCGGGCCTGAAGAGAGACAAGTATTTGTATTTGCTGGCGCTGCCGGGATTGATTTATTTCATCGTTTTCCGGTACGTGCCGATGTGGGGGGTGGTCATTTCATTCCAGGAGTATTCGCCCTATCAAGGCGTCCTGGACAGTCCGTGGGTCGGATTCGATCATTTCGCGCGGTTTTTCTCGAATCCGGATTTCCTTTTGCTGTTCCGCAATACGATGGCGATCAATCTGCTAAGCCTGATCTTTTTCTTCCCGCTGCCGATTCTGCTCGCCGTGCTACTAAACGAAATTCGCGTTTCGTCTTACAAAAAAATCGTGCAATCGATCATTTATTTGCCTCATTTCTTGTCCTGGGTCATCATCGTCGGCATCACGTTCCTGCTTCTGTCCACCGGTGACGGCGTCGTCAACAAGCTGCTCGTCGCCTTCGGCTTTGAGAAGGTCGATTTTCTGACGAACAAGAACTATTTCTGGGGACTGTTGACGCTCCAGTCCGTCTGGAAGGACGCAGGATGGGGCACGATCATTTTTCTTGCCGCCATCGCGGGAGCCGATCCGCAGCTGTACGAAGCAGCCAA
Organism: Paenibacillus rhizosphaerae; assembly: GCF_014192015.1. Lineage (GTDB taxonomy): Bacteria > Bacillota > Bacilli > Paenibacillales > Paenibacillaceae > Paenibacillus_AQ > Paenibacillus_AQ rhizosphaerae. The sequence continues at coordinate 1,461,666 of NZ_JACHXJ010000002.1, forward strand.
AATGGACGGAGCGAGCCGACTTAGGCAAATCTGGCACGTGACGCTGCCGGCTATCCGTCCCGTCATCGTTATTCTGCTCATTCTGCGGATCGGCCATATGATGGACGTCGGCTTCGAGCAGGTGTTTCTGATGATGAACGGCGCCGTCTCCGATGTCGCGGACGTCTTTGATACCTACGTATATCGTCTAGGCGTCCGGCAGGGACAGTTCAGCTTCAGCACCGCCGTCGGCTTGTTCAAGTCCGTCGTCGGCCTGCTCCTCGTCATCGGCGCCAACCGATTGGCCAAGAAATTCGGCGAGGAAGGCGTCTACTAACCCAATTTCACCCGCTGGAGGCGAACGTTTCAATGAGAGAAAGCTTGGGAGACCGCGTGTTCGGCGTTATCAACGTCATCGCGCTCGGCTTGATCAGCCTGATCACTTTCTTCCCGTTCTATTATGTATTCGTCGTGTCGTTCACCGACCCGTCGGAATATATCCGGAGAGGGCTGGTGCTGTTCCCGCAGCATTGGAGCCTCGTATCCTACAAATATTTGCTCTCTACCGACGCATTCATGAGAGCTATCGGGAACAGCGCGTTCCTGGCAGTCGTCGGGACCGCGCTGAGCCTCATCGTGACTTCAGGACTATCCTATGCGATATCCCGCAGAAGGCTGCAGGGAAGGCGGTTCATTATGCTGGCCATCCTGCTGACAACGCTATTCAATCCAGGCATCATTCCACCGTATCTGCTTGTGCGGGACCTGCATCTGATCAACAGCATATGGTCGCTGATCTTACCGGTGCTGACAAGCGGCTGGTACGTGCTGCTGATGAAGGGCTTCTTCGACAGTATCCCGTCCAGCCTGGAGGAAGCGGCGCGGATCGACGGCTGCAATGATCTCAGCGTCTGGTACCGGGTCATCCTACCGCTGTCGCTTCCCTCCATGGCGGCATTCGGCCTGTTTTACGCCGTCGCGTACTGGAACACTTTCTTCACGGCGCTACTGTATATTAACGATTTCGCGAAGCATCCGCTGCAGGTGCTGCTGCAGAACATGCTGATCGACGCGTCCACCGCGGCGGGAGGCTCGGCCGCGGCTGAGATGATGTCGGAGCAGCGCATTCCGCCAGAGACGCTCAAGATGGCCGCCGTCGTCATCGCCACGGTACCTATCCTGCTCGTCTATCCTTTCTTGCAGAAGCATTTCGCGAAAGGAGCTTTGGTCGGTTCCGTCAAGGAATAGACGAAGACCAGACTACTAGAAGAAAAATAGAAAGGGGAGGTTCGTGTATGCGAAAAAGAAGGTTCAGGCTTGACAAAACGAAGATCGCCGTTTCGGTGCTGCTCATCGCCGCCCTGCTGGTCGGCTGCAGCGGTGGAGGAGGCGGGGGAGGAGCTACCGGCGACGGTCCGCTGAATGTCAGCATCATGACGATGTATTACACGCCGGAGCCGCCGGGCGAGGATAACGTTGTCGTCAAAGAAATCGAGAAGCGGACCAACACCAAACTGAACATTACATGGGTCTCGCCGAACAACTATGCCGACAAGGTGAACGTTACGCTCGCTTCGGGAGACATTCCCGACCTGATGCTGCTGGATAACGCCTTCACCGCCCAGGTTCGGACGATGGTAGCGCAAGGGGCGTTGTGGGACCTCACCCCATATATCAAGGACTACCCGAATTTGATGAAATTTCCGGAGGAAACCTGGACCAACACGAAGCAGGCCGACGGCAAAAACTACGGAATTCCCCGGGTGCGTCCGGTCGAAGGCGGCGGCTTTGTTTACCTTCGCAAGGACTGGATGGACAAGCTGAATCTCGAGGTTCCGCAGACGGTCGACGAATTTTACGACGTCCTTAAAGCTTTCGTTGAAAAAGATCCGGACGGCAACGGCAAGGACGACACGATCGGGTACGCCAGCTTCGTCGACCAGTCCGGCATGGCCACCCTTGGCCAACTTCAGAACGTCTTCACGAAGACGAACGGCGATTGGTCTCTGGTAGACGGTAAGCTTGTGAACGTCAATCTGCTGCCGGGTGTCCGGGACGCTCTCGTCTGGATGAACAAGGCGTACCGGGAGAAGCTCCTTCCCGAAGATCTCGCGACGCTAAAAAACTCGCAGGCGAAGGATTTGCTCAAGGCGGGCCGGGCGGGAGGCTTCCAGGATACGGTCGAAGCCGCCTGGGAACCGACGGAGGAGCTGCGGAAGACCGAACCGAAGGCGGACTTCCTTCCGCTTGTCTCTCTGAACGGCTACGTCAACCGCGATTCCGGCTTCTTCGGAATGTACGCGATTCCGAAGACTGTGCCCGAAGCGAAGATGAAGAAGCTGCTCGAGCTGATGGACTACGGCGCTTCTGACGAAGGCAGTGATTTGGCAAGCTTCGGCATCAAGGACGTGCATTACAAGGAAGAAAACGGTGTGAAGGTGCCGACCGAACAGGCTAAGACCGATATCGTCGCGCAGCAGGCGCTCGGCCAAATTTTTATCAAATACGACAAGTATTTGCGCGCCTACCGTTCGGGCATGCCAAGCGACATACTGGAGCGGAACAAGAAAATTATCGACGAGCGGGCCAAAGTGAGCGTGCCGGAGGTTGCGGTTGGGCTCAATTCCGATACGAATACGAAGGTCGGCACCGAGCTGGGCAAGAAAATTCAGGACATGAAGACGAAGGTCATCCTGGGGAAAGCGCCGATCGAAGAGTGGGACAGATTCGTCGGCGAGCTTAAGAACGATCCCGACTTGCTTAAAATTACCGAGGAAATGAATGCGTCCTATCAGCAGCGGATATCCGGCTCCAAGTAAAGGTTAGGATAGCCAATACCCTCTTTTTTCCAATTGGGAAAAAGAGGGTATTTCCCGTTCATCGCGATAGACGGTTCCTCCCGGGAGTAGGCCGGCAAAGCCGTTTCGGTCGGCAAGGGAAGGTTATCGGACCACGGTCCGGGCAGGTATTGAAAAAAAAGAAAGGCAGGGAGCGTCATGAACCATTTCGCGCAAAGGGACTGGCGGGATCGGCCGCCGGCGATCAAAGGCCGTTTCTACCGAAAAAGCCTGTTGATCGTGCTGAGCATCACATGCCTACCGACGGCAATTATCGGAATAACGCTCTATTTACTCGGCAGCTCTCATATCGGCAAGGAGGTGACGAGCTCGAATGAGGCACTACTCCTGAACGCGGTGAACCGCATTAACGGCGATTTGAATCAGCTCGAACTGACGGCGACGCAGTGGGCGTTCGACCCGCGGTTCGACGGAAGTCTCCGGAACGTCGATCTGAAGGACCAATATACCGTTACTCAAAACCTGTACCGCACCTTGACGGTTATGAAGGGCTTCTATCCGCTGGTCGATCAGGTGCATCTGTTCGTCGACGGCAAGTCGCCCGTCGTTGTTTCCGACTTCGACGGGATCGAAGCCGTCTCCAGCCCAGGCGATCTCGCAGGCTACCGGACGGTCATGTCCAGCAAGCAAGGCGCGTTCTGGCTAAACGGCTTCCCACGGGTCAACCGGTCGGACGATCATACGGTGGCGCTCGTACATAAAGTTCCGGGCATCGGCCAACCTTACGGTACCCTGATTTTCTATCTGGACCGGGATAAGCTCGTAAGCCTGGTACATGAGCTGTCGCTCGGAAAGGCCGGCAGCTCGTTCATTATCGACGAGAAGGGCCGCTTCGTCGTGACTGAGAAAGGGGCGGGTCTCCCCGAAGGAACGCCGTTCGAGACTGCGTTGGCCGCCGAGATCAAGCGGCGCGACACGGGCTCCGGCACGTTCCTGTACAACTTTCAGGGCAAAACATATACCGTCACGTTCGGCGATTTCACCCGGCTGGGTCTGCACTGGACCTACGTCACCGCCGCTTCGCTTTCCTCGATGACGGCTCCGGTCAAAATGATGTCGAGGATGATTGTCGGCGTTAGTCTGTTCGGTTTTGCCGTCGCGCTTCTTCTGTCCTGGCTTGCCTCCAAGCGGATCTATCATCCAATCCACCGGCTCGTCGGCTTGTTCCATGACGAGAGGCGCGCACCCGATCCGCCCAGCGACGAGATCGGCTTTCTCGAGAAGCAGTGGCGCCACCTGAACCGGGAAAGCTGCGAGCTGCGGGAGAAGCTGGAGCAGGCACAGCCCTGGATGCGGTCGAGCTTTTTGCTTCATCTCATTCAGGGACATTATTATTCCTTCACGGAAGAGGAGCTGCGCGAGAGGATGAACGCCTACGGCTGGAGCATGGACGGCAAGCGATTTCTGCTCGTGCTCGTCCAGGTTACTGGGCTCAGCCGTCCGCAGGGGCGCTTCGCGGACGGCGATGCCCAGCTCGTCTCCTTCGCGGCAGCGAATATCGCGCAGGAATTGACCGCCGTCCGCGGCGAACAGGCGGATATCATCAATTTCCAGGATCTATCCGTGGGCATCCTGTTGTCTTACGGGCGGGAGGAGTCGGAGGAAGCGGCACGCGGCGGCGCCTTCCAGCTGGCGGCTTCGCTCGCGGAGACGATCTGCGCCGTGCTGAAGGTGCAAAGCACAATCCTGATAGGGCGGCCTCTGCCGCGAATAGCGGATTTGCCGGAATCGCTGCGGCACCTTCGGCAAGCCGCCCGCTACCGCGATGTTCAGGAGGTAACGCAGATTCTTTCCCTGGAGGACCTTCTTCCCGGCATGGGAAGGGAAGCGGTGCCGTATCCGTTTGGCTCTGAGAAGGAGGTGAAGCAGGCGATCCGGATGGGGCTCCCGGAGGAGGCGGCGGCCGCCATACAGTCTTTCGTGGAAATTCTCGTGAAGGAGGGAGGCAAGGAAATGTTCGTCCAGGACGGCGCGCTCCAGCTGCTCGGCAGCATCCAGCATGCGATTCTGGAAGCCGGCTACCAGCCGCGCGGGCTCTACGGGGATGTTGATCTGTACGCCGAGCTTCGCGGAATGCGGGATCCCGAGAGGATGACCGAATGGTTTCGTGTCCGCGTAATCGAACCATACGGGAAAGCGTTGGCCTGCGACAAGGCTTTGCATCAGCGCCGGCTCGTCGAGCGGGCGATGGAGTACGTCAAAGGGAAATACGACTCTGACGTCTCGCTTGAGAGTTGCGCCGAGTATTTGGGGACAAGCCCGTTCACGCTGAGTAAGGCGTTCAAACATATCGCCGACGTCAATTTCATCGATTACTTGATCCAGCTGCGGATCGAGAAGGCGAAGGAACTGCTGGACGACACCGACATGAAGGTCGGTGAGATCGCCTTGCAGATCGGCTATCAACCCTCTTATTTGAACCGGCTGTTCAAGAAGCTGGTGGGCGTTACGCCGGGGCAATATCGCGAGCGGAAGGTGAACCCCGAGTGAAACGATAGATCAATACCAAAGGGGCTGTCCAGTGGCAGTCCCTTATTCCGCAAACGGGCAGTATAATTGATGCTTGTGAAATGGGAGATTTCTTTATTAAATGCATATTTGCCGCCAAAACATATTGTAAGACGAGAACATGAATGCTTAACAGCCCCATAACAGCGGCATTTTTTGTTTTAACAATATATGTTCTTGTCAAAATCAATAGCTTCGCTCAGTCCGTTTCTCGCGAACAAATATGCTGGAGGATGTTTGAGCTTTATTGAATAATGTTTTGGGCTCCACGGAAAAGCAGAAACTGTGTAAACACGTTAAAGTTAAGTCATCGGCCGGAAGCAGTTTGGCTGGATGGTATCCAAATACCCAAAAAGTAAAAGGAGATGGAATTTAAATATGAGTCAACCTAAAGTTTGGTTTATTACCGGAGCAGGCAGAGGCGTGGGGTTTGAAATTCTGAAGGCCGTGTTGGAAACAGGAGACAAAGTCGTAGCTACCGTAAGAAGCCACGCACAGGCCTTGGCGGATAAACTGGGCAATCCGGAGCAGCTCGAAGTCGTAGTTCTTGATGTGACCGATGATCAGCAGGCAGTTCTGGCCGCCAAGCAGGCAGAGAAGAAATTCGGTAAGATCGATGTCCTAGTAAATAATGCTGGGTACGGCCTTTTAAGCGCGGTTGAAGAAGCTACCGCAGAAGAAGTTCGGAGAAATTTTGAGACCAACGTATTTGGAACGTTAAATGTAACACGAGCGATTCTTCCTTATATGCGGGGACGACGTTCCGGCCATATTATTAATATCTCTTCCGTCGGCGGATTAAGCGGCTATATGGGTTGGGGTGTTTATGGTTCAACCAAATTTGCAATCGAGGGGTTGACCGAGTCTCTTGCTATGGAACTGGCGCCTCTCGGTATCCATGTAACAGTAGTGGCTCCTGGGTTTTTCCGGACGGAGTTTCTGGATGCCTCTTCATTGACGCGGTCAGACAACATCATTCCAGATTACGAGGAAACCGTCGGTAAAATGAGGAAGTTTGCGACTCAGGTCAACAAGAGGCAGCCGGGAGACCCTGTGAAGCTGGCAAAGGCTTTCATTCAGCTCGCGAACTCAGAAAATCCGCCGGTTCACCTGCCGCTCGGCAATGATTCCCTGCAAAGGTACCGGGAGAAAACGTCCAACTTCGAAAAAGACATCGAAGCATGGTATGAAGTGATTACGGGCACGGATCATGACGATGTCTCGTTTAAAGAATGAAAAATAAATCGAAAAGCAGACATGAACCGGAGAGCATGCTCTCCGGTTTTTCAACTCCCTTTATTTATGGGCTATCCTAAAAATGTGTTCGGGAAGAAGTCGAAGGTTCTTAGATGTATACTTATATATAAATAAATCGTGTAAAAGGTCGGGAGGGACCAGGATATGCAAGACATGAAGTTTCGAAAGGAAAAAGTTTTCAGGGCTCCTGATTCATTCGTGAAAAAGCCGGAGGGTCAGGGGGTCTTGACCTTGAAAGGTTTAACGGTCGTTGAATCATGCACCTTTATAAACAGTATTAAAGGCTCCATGTTTTTGGAGGACCATCTGCTGTTGTTCGTTCTTGAAGGAATCTACAGGATCAAATTCGGTGACAGGGAAGTAGAGGTAAGCAAAAATGAAATGGTGCTGCTGCAAAAATCCATTATGATTCAATATGAGAAGACCGGAGCGGCAGACTCCGGGGGCGTTATGGAGTATATAATGTTTTTTCTCAAAGAAGAGCTGCTTACTGAATTTATTCAAATGGCGAAGCTTGAAAAAAACGATCCTTCTGAAGTCGTTCCCGTTTCGGTTAATCCAGTAAATGAGCGTTTGAAGAATTTTATTGATTCCCTTAAGCCTTATTTCAAGGAAACCGAACGCATAAGGGATGAGTTGATAAGATTAAAATTATTTGAATTATTGTTTGATGTTGCAGATGCCGATGAGCAGTTCATTTATCAATTTTTACAGCTTAAACGGAATGAGAGGAAAAATTTGACAGAAGTCATAGAGCAAAATCTGTATCATCCGGTGTCTTTAAACGACCTGGCTTATCTTTCGGGCCGAAGCGTTTCATCCTTCAAGCGTGATTTTCAAGCCATTTATAATACCTCGCCGCTGCGTTGGATTCGAAACCGAAGGCTCGATAAGGCGAAGGAACTGCTGCAGCAAACCCCTATTTCGGTTACGGATATTTGTTTCTCGACCGGGTTTGAAAACGTGGCCCATTTCTCCAAAGTGTTCAAGGAACGGTTTGGAGTGACTCCTTCCGCGTATCGGTTTATTAGAAGTTGATTACCAAGCGTAAATGCCTTTCTCATCCAGAAACACTTAACTATTGGGGAACAATTGTTCAAACAATACAACGGCAGCCAGTAAGTAATTGGCTGCTGTTTTTGTTGTACTGAATGGCTAATCAGTTCAGTTACTGAGCCGTTTCATAAGTGACAGCGCCAAGAAGTTTCCTTTTAATGGGGGGATTGACCTCATCGATATCAGCCAGTGTCTCATTGCCAGAGCGTAGTTTATCGGCTTGAATGTAGCCGATCCATGATACCTCCGCGCTGCGTTTCTCGCATATTCGTCCATCTTAGACCGGGCGGGCAAAGCTCCACCAATCCGTATTGCTTAACAAAAATTGGGCAGTATAAAAGAAGCAGAGGCATCAATTTAGGAAACAAACCGGAGGGTGGAGCTTATGGATTTAGTTGATCGGTACATCCTGAAACCATTACAACAACAGCCAGATTTCAAAATCCACCGTTTCCACGTCGACTCCGACATACAGGTTACTTGCTCTTATCTGGACACGCTCGTCGATAAAGAACAGATTCAGCAGTTTATTCTCATTCCCCTTTTGGAAATTCGCATCCATGAAGGAGGAGAAACAGAGGAAAAAAGGCTGTCATGGATACGCGATAGGCTTTCAGGAGTATCTTACTCCGTAGAATTGAATCCCGAAAAATGGGCGTCTTTAATTACGGAAGGCAAGTGCGTCCTCCTCATTCAAAACGACAATCAAGGATATGCGTTTGATGTCTCCAAGTTTCAACATCGAAGTATCACAGAGCCGAAGTCCGAGAAGACGGTCCGCGGCCCGGCAGAAGCCTTTACGGAGGATGTCATGACCAATGTGGCACTCATACGCAGCCGGATCAAATCACCACAGCTTGTGTTCGAGTCCTATGATATTGGACAAACGACGAGAACAAAGGTATTGATGGCCTATATAAAAGGGAAGGCATCCGAGGAGCGAATCCAAGCGTATAGGGATCGATTGAACAACATTCACACCGACGCCATATTCGAAAGTGCGAACATTGAAGAGTGGATTGAGCATAAGGAAATCACTCCTTTTCCCAGAGTGCTCAATTCGGAGCGCCCTGACGTGGTTAGTTCTCACTTGACGGAAGGGAGAATTGTAATTCTAACCGACGGCACTCCGCATGGTCTAATCGTTCCGGTTACGTTTTTTCAATTTTTCATAAGCGCGGAGGATTATTATCAACGGGCGATTTATTCTACATTTTTAAGATGGCTGCGCTTTTTAGCCTTCTTACTGTCGATTTACACTCCCTGTATATATATTGCCCTGATTAACTACAGACAGGAGCTGATTCCAACCACATTGCTGTTCAGTTTGGCAGCACAAAGGGAAGGTGTTCCATTTCCTGCGTTTGTTGAAGCGTTCATGATGCTCATTATGTTTGAAATACTACGTGAAGCAGGGATTCGCATGCCAACCGCAATCGGTCAGGCCATTTCCATTGTCGGAGCCGTCGTACTTGGCCAAGCAGCCGTCGAAGCGGGGCTGGTTTCAGCATCAATGGTCATTATTGTCGGAGTCACAGCGATTACCAATTTCATCAGTCCCTCGTTTAGCTTTGGCATGGCGCAAAGGATTCTCCAGTTTGTTTTTATGATATTGGCCATCAGCTTGGCGCTTTTTGGTATATTATGCGGTACGCTCCTGTTGGTCGTGCACTTGTCATCACTCAAAACCACGGGGGAACCATACCTTTCTCCGGTTGCACCACTCCAGACAGGGCGATTTCGAGATACGCTTGTCCGTGTACCTTGGTACAAAATGAAAAAGTCAGGAAGGTAAGAGGTTATGACCCCATTTTTACGAACAGCACTTCCAATCTTGTTCCTTAGCCTAATGTTACAAGGATGCGGTGACTATCGTGAAATTAGTGATCTGGCCATCGTTGATATGGTCGGCGTCGATATGGACGCGGACGGAAACTATTTGGCCTACTTCCAAGTCGCCAATCCAAACGGTATTGCCAGTACCAAAGGCGGGGGAAGCCGTTCACCGATTTTTACCTATGAATTTAAGGGAAAGTCCTGGGCTGAATTTACGAGCAAAGCCACTCAAACCGTACCAAGGGAACTATTTTTAAGTCACTTTCAAGCCTATATTGTGTCGAAACGTCTAGCTGCAAAAGGATTGGGTGATCTATTGAATTTTTTGGAGAGCGATCCAAGTCGTCGCATGGCGACAGCTGTTTTTATCACCAAAGATTCTGTGCGGGATATTATGAATACCTATGTTCCGCTCGAAACCAATATAGGGAAAAACCTCCGAAATATTCAGCAGCTGCAAGTTGATTTTACAGGAAAAGAAGTTGGTGAATCAAAGATTAATACATTACTCGAAAACTTCGAAAGCTCCAGGCTCACTTTCGTTTCCAATATTATGTTATCCAGTGAAAAACCGATCACCACTACGAAACGTTATGAATCCATTGACGGGAATCGAGGAAACTTCACTTATACAGGCGTTTCCATCATCAAGAAAGGTCAGTTCCTGGGTGAACTGAAGGCCAAACAAGTAGCTCCGCTTTATTTCATGCTGGGTAAAAGCAAAACTTTGTACCAACATATCCAGCTAAGCAGTGATGAATTTGCCGATCTGCAAATGTTGAGCAAACCAAAGATGAAAAGACGGTTCATCCTTATAGACGGAGAGCCGACACTTCAGCTTACCATCAAACCCAAGATAAAACTGCTGAACATTCATCAGAATAAGCGTTTGGACTCCCAAACGTTGCGTCGATTGGAAAAGATGTTTGACGAAGAAATGACGGATCAAGTTACGGAGGTACTGAACCTTGCCAAAAAGGAAAAATGGGATTTATTAGGAATTGAGGAACGGATCTCACATACAACCGGGAGAGGGTGGACCGAATTGAAAAAAAATCCCGACAGTTGGATGAGGACGAAGGTTACTCTTGACATTAAATCATCAATCGTCAAAACAGGAGTATTAGTAACCACCTATGAAGGAGGATAGTGGAATGGAAAATGCAACATTATCCCAGAGGCAGTTCCTTTCGATCGTTATCTTTACAACAATCAGCACTGCTTTTTATTTACTCCCCGGTGTTCTTATCGCCGATGCCAAACAATATGCATGGCTTGTTCCCATATGGACAGGGTTCGCGGGTGTTGGCATTTCATTGCTCTGGCTTTATTTGGCCAGCCAATATCCCAAAGTGGACTTGTTTCAAATAAGCCATCAAGTATTAGGGCGAGTCGCCGGGAAGATTGTGAGTATATTCCTTATTTACCAAATGATCCTGATTTGCTCATGGGTGATTAACAATTTAAACGATTTTATGACCATAACTTTGTTAACGCATACGACCGATTGGGTATTCGGTGCTTGCTTTTTGATGATTGCGGTATACAGCACAATAAAAGGAATCGAGGCGCTTGCCCGCACAACAGAGTTTTTTGTTCCACTTCTTATCCTAATGATTTTCCTGTTCTTTTCAATCGCTGTCAACGTGTGGGACTGGTCACACTTCACGCCCGTTTCGGAGATAGACTGGGAAGGAGTATTTCCTAAATCAAGCTTTATGATTGCATTTCCATTTATGGATGCATTTACTTTCATTATGATCTTTCCTTATGTAAAGGAAAAACCCGGTCTTGTTTACCTGAAAGGATCGCTGATCGGCGCTCTGTTTTTATCGGCGGTCACATTTCTTATCATTGGAACACTTGGGGTATCACGCGCTTCGCATATTGCCTATCCATTATATACGTTATCCCAGGAATTGGAGCTCAGTCCATTCCTGGAACACATCGAAGGGGGGATCTCGATTTTCTGGCTTATCTTTGTGTTTATCAAACTTATGTTTACTTTCTATTGCGCGGTAACAGGTATTGCTCAGACATTCAACATCCAACATCGAGGTTTGATATCGGTCCCGCTCGCAATCGTGATATTAGGTTTCTCTCAGAGCATGCATCAGAACATCATTGAGAATATCGAGTGGATGAAAAAGTATATCCTACAGCAAGAATCGCTTGTTAGTGTGGTCATCCCGGCCCTGCTTATTGTTGTTCATTTTATAAGCAGGAGGAGAAGAACATAATGTTGCCATTTGTCCTCAGCCTGTTCATCACGATTGTTCTTTTTGTCTACTTTGTTAACAAGCAAAGACCAAAAAAGGAATTGATTCTTTATTCGGTGATGTCGCTGCTAGGGATCGTGCAATTTCTTTTGCTTATTATTGACAAACCGATTCAGTTGCCCGCCATCATGGCAGAATTAATTGATCGACTTATGTAGCTCTGCAGTCAGAGGCGCTAAAAGCCCCTCTGTCGCAGAGTAATAACCAGCCCTTGCTCAGATGCACTACCCCCATTCCACAATGAACATCATATGTAAGACGACAAGAACACACACGCGATTATCTACCACAGATGTGCTTGCCTGGATAATGAAACATTGTTCGGTTACCGGAAATATAAGGCAATGGGTTATTTCGTGAAGATAATGGAGGATAGATGCTTAATAGCTGTGTGACAGCGGCTTTTTTTGCTTTAAAGATATATGTTCTTGTGAAAACTCCACGACAACTTCAGGCAATGCAGACCGTAAAAGCGTATTGCTTATCATGCTCGGCGGTAGAGCGATCGGGAACATATTAATGGGATTGAGCGGTTCCCTGGTTCTGGGAGTGCCTGAAGAATCGAAAGATCTCCCTAGCAGTTTTGGTTACCCTGTTGTATATTGGCGCTTACTCCACCATATTTACATATATATCACTCCATATTTAAACAGGCCCATGCCGAGCTTTCGGCAGACAGCGCTATCAAGCAGTGTTAAAGCGAAGTAAAAGTTCCGCGTTGCCGACAACGAACGAGAGGCTCTCCTTCAGTGATGGACCGATTGGATTACTCGGTCTGTCGCTGCCGGGGAGCCTCTCGCACTCACGGGCCACGATAGAGGGAAGGACACGCGTTCCGGTATGGCACGTTAGCGGCATGATACTCCTGTTCAATCCATGCCCAACCTCATGATCAGTACGCCTTCTGCATTAAAAACCTTCGGATCGTTCAACCCGCTGGGCTAAGAAGCAGCCCCCCGGTCGTCACGCCCGGTATCCTGCTCGTGCCTGCAACCAAAGACACCGTTCTGAGATAACGAAATCTTGTCTTACACCAAGCAGGATTAGGACAGATTTGTGCAGAAAAACTCCGCGAGCTTCGAAACTGCAGTCGTTACATACTCGTCTTTGTCGTAAGTATCAACATGGGTGGCGCCATCTATCCAGAACAGTTCCTTTGGCTCTTTTGCGTTCGCAATGGCTTCGGTCGTCATCCACGACGTGACCGCTTGATTTCCGGCAATCATGAGGAGCGGACGAGGAGAGATCTGGTCAATGAACCGGAACGCTTCAAAATAGGCGATTCGGTCTATACTGTTCCAGGTAAAGAACTTAGCCGAGCGTGGGTGCTGCGCGCGATCGGTGCAATAGTATTCCCATCCCTCGAAGGCGTGCAGATCACCCATTGCGCGAGCTTGGTCTTCGGTCTCAGGAAAGATCGGAAACACGCCGATTCCTTCTCCGCGGGCTTCCGAAGTGCGAGCCTTCGCCGCTGCATCGAGCATGCCCCTGAAAACGGCAGGGTCCTGCTTGCCGTCACTTCCTTTACGGAATTGAAGATGGATGTCGGCCGCGCTAACAGTGGCAACGGCCTTAATGCGGAGGTCGGTAACCGTGGCCGGAATAACGTAACCGCCAGAGGCGCAGATGCCAAGTGCGCCGATACGCTCCGGGTCGACTTCGCTGCGTGTGCAAAGGAACGAGACGGCGGCTTTGAAGTCCTCCACTCGATGGGCGGGGTCCTCCATCCCCCTTGGCTCACCTCCGCTTTCTCCCTGATAAGCCGCATCAAAGGTAAGGGTGATGAGGCCTTGTTCAGCAAGGCGTTTCGCGTAGAGTCCAGCGCTCTGTTCCTTTACGGCAGTGCCGGGATGGCCGACGACGATCGCAGGTCGCAGACCGCCAACCTCTCCTTTTGGGGTGTATAGATGGCCGGCGATCTTCACTCCCGCACTCTCGAATGTTACGTCCATTTTCATGTAATTTTGCATGTATAATTCCTCCATACTTTTATTTTGATTGATTTTTTCAACACGATTCTTGCATATAGGCAGAAACAGCGCATTATTCTTCAGCGTAATCTCCGTAGTGATGTTTACTCGATGGCAAGTCTTCTTATTTTCTCGTCAACCTCCTCGTAAATTAACAATTGTACATTAATGAATATTGATATATTTTTGAACATGTCTATAATTATATTTGGGTACTGAAAACCTGCAATTGTTAGATCAGCGCAATTTGTTAATTAGTGAACAAAGATTAGAACATTGTTTATTATTTCTTGAAAGTCTGGTGACTTTGATGTCTAAAGTGGATCGAAGAATAGGTAAAACGCAAGAAGCAATTAAGAATGCGATTATTGACTTGATGTCTATAAAGAATTTCGACGATATTACGATTCAAGACATATCCGACAGGGCCAATGTGAGTCGGGGGACCATTTACCTTCATTACACAGACAAATTTGATTTACTCGATAAGCTTGTCGAATCGCATATCAATGAGCTCCGGGAGATTTGCAGGGGAGCAGATCTGGACTATTTTAGCGGCGCATCGCTGTGGACCGAATATTTCGAACGAAATTATTCTTTCTTTTCTTTGATGCTGGCCAGTAAAGGAGCTCCATATTTCCGCACCCGGTTCCTTAACTATCTTATCGAGGAATTTATGCAAGAGGTGGACGTTACCAAGGGGAAAAACCAGGGATTAAAAGACGAGGTAATCGTGAGGTTTGTAGCGTCCGCATTCGTCGGGGTAGTGGAATGGTGGTTTATGAATGACAAACCGATCCCGCATCATGTCTTGGCTGAACAACTGGAGTTATTGTTTGAGAGGAATATGTAAGGGATCATAAAACATCAGGTGGCTATAGCGCGTGTTAAATTGATTGAATACCAAATCCGGCATATGAACAAAACGCATGTTCATGGTGGATTAGTTTGATCTTCTGTACGACGATAAGAACATACACGTTGAAAAGCCGCGTAGCTGCGGCTTTTTTGTTTTAACGATTTATGTTCTGTCGGACCGATATCAAAAGGGTAGCGGACTAATGAATGGACGGAAGTATAGTGGAAAAGCAGTCCTGTATTTAGAAAATTAATGACCCCAAATGGCCTTGGCAATCTGAATGTACCTGAACATTCTGAAGAAAAGAAACAAATTCAAGCTTTTGTTTACGTTCATCCGGGGGCAGCAGCTGTAAAGACTAAACGAAAGGCATTTATCGTGGGGAAGCTTACGGGCTGGGGTATGTTACGCAGCGAAGTGATGTTCCATCACTCCCTTTGTCGTGGAGAAGTAAATGAGATCAGCAGGGGGAAGGGAAATAAAGTATGTTTTAATGTTACACTCAATATAATTAGGGGGGCACATTTTCAGATGAAATGAGGAGAGATGGGGTTGGCAAATAAGAGGCTTTCCATGTTTATGGCAGTTGTTGCAGGCTTTTTTACATTCATGACATTCGCACAGCAAACCACACATGCAGCGGCCGCAGAGGTGCGGGTTGTATTGAACGGCAAGCAGCTTCAGTTCGAACAGGCTGAACCTGTCATCCAAGACGGGCGTGTATTGGTTCCATTCCGCAAAATTTTCGAAGCCCTTGGCTTCCAGGTGAAGTGGAACAGCTCCCTCCAACAAGTAACCGGAACAAAAGCAGGGCTGGAAATTGAATTAACGATGAACAGCAGTAAGGCAACAGTCAACGGGAAAAGCGTTTCGTTGGATGTCCCTCCGCAGATGAACCAAAACAGCACGATGGTGCCGCTCCGCTTCGTTTCGGAGAACAGCGGCAATTCGGTTAGTTTCTCAACAAAAGGGTCGGTATCGACCATCACAATCGGCTCAAGCTCTGTCGGCGCAGGCTCCGGCGGCCCCGGACCTGCGGAGAAAGCCACTCCTTATGTCGTAAGCGGTCAGGTCGTCGATTCGAGTGGGAAGCCGGTTGCAGGAGCTGAAGTGTTTGCGGATAACCAACTGCTCTATAACAGCAACTTGACGGCGGTTACGGATGGCAACGGCTATTACAGCATTGAACTGCCGCCGCTGGCTACAACATGGAACATGGGTGGGTATTATAACTTGAGCTCCGGAGACAAAGAGCTGCAGATTGAATTGGAATCCGTGACGGATAAGCCATTTGCAGGAAACACCGGCGCCATCCGGAACTTTATCATGAGGCCGGAGACGAGCATCGGCGAGCTGTATATCTACTCGGACATCAGCGATTACTTCAGCGAATCGGATATAATCCTGACCGTCACCCCGATCGTGGCGGGTAAGGAGGGAAAGCCGATCACCACGCGCGGCTATAACTTCCCGGGAGGCTTCGGATTGCAGGAGCTTCCTGCGGGCGGAACCTACAAGATAACGGCTCAGTACGCGCCTGAGGGCGAAACGCCGCAGCCGGCACTCGTTCGTGTTCGTTATACGAAGGAATACAAGGAATCAACCGTATTTACGTTCAGCTCGTTCGTTGCAGGCATAGAACGGGCGGAAATCGAGGTGAAAAGGTAAGCCTCGTCCGCACAATCCGAACCTAGTGGTTAGAGTTCATCCGATCCGGTCTAGGAAGACCAAGGAACAGGTTCGAAGGGCAAAGCAGGACTCCTTTATTTCCGCTGGGATATTCAGCAATCCTTTGATAATGGCTATTTTGATTACGAAAAGAACGTGATCCTACCCTTACGCCGATCAATGGAGGCAAAGAGGGCGCGCCTCTCAAAAAAAGCTGCAGTAGGTAGCAGTCCCCAAAAAGCAGACCCCGCGCAAATTAACAAGGAGAAGCTTTGAAAATGATCTATCAAAAACAGCAGTTCTAAAATGGACTGCTGTTTTTCGATGAGGTTGTTAAGCTCTGGCGGGCGACTGTAACCGGACGCAAGGAGTGAGCGGGATACGGTAACTGAACCCGTACTTACAGTAAAAAAATAACAGGTTTGAGTCACGCATACCGCGGGTATAATGGTTGATGATCTCACGAAGCTCGAAGTTAGTTGGAGAAAACATTGCCTTTCCAATGCGGATATGGGACATCCTGTTGCAGAACACCTCCCATGGGATGATAAGGACCGAGGTTAGATCCACTCACGGCGACAGCCATCTCGGTCACGTCTTCCCGGATGGCCCGGCTAATCACTGTGGCCTATACTGCATCAATTCCGCGTCGCTCCGATTCATCCTTCACGACGACATGGAGAGCAAGGGCTACGGCAAATATCTCAATCAGGTTGAGGAGGTTTAACATGCATCAACGCGCAGTACTCGCTGGGGGATGCTTCTGGGGAATGCAGGACTTGATCCGCAAGCTTCCCGGCGTCGTCTCGACTCGCGTCGGCTATACTGGCGGTGACACTCCGAACGCGACCTACCGCAACCATGGCACTCATGCGGAGGCGATCGAAATCGTCTTCGATACAGCGGAGACGAGCTACCGGCGCATCCTGGAGTATTTTTTTCAAATCCACGATCCTACGACGCGGAACCGTCAGGGCAACGATATCGGCACAAGCTACCGTTCGGCGATCTACTATACGAGCGAAGAGCAGAGAAAGGTGGCGGAGGAGACGATCGCCGACGTGAACGCGTCGGATCTATGGCCCGGCAAGGTCGTCACCGAAGTGGCGCCGGTCGGCGACTTCTGGGAAGCAGAGCCGGAGCACCAGGACTATCTGGAGCGCTATCCGAGCGGCTACACCTGCCACTTCCCGCGCCCGAACTGGGTCCTACCCAGGCGGGAGGATGTTGGCGCCCCGTCAAGTAGACAACAATGAAATAAGAGCACTAAGCAGCCTTAGTTCGGTACTCCACCGGACTAAGGCTGTTTAATTTCTTCTGAAACCGCTTGTGGTTGTAAAAGTGAATGTACCGGTGGACCTCATCGATGAGCTGCTTCTGTCCCTTTCTTCATTCTGACTACAGGGTGAAATCCTGCGAATTCATGAGTCTGAGTGAGGAAACGGAATCATTTCGAGGGAACTTAAAAAGTCTGCTTGGAGCTGCTCCGTCGGGAATGACATCAAGTTCTTGACAAAATCGGGAATGACGATACGGTACTGAATCGGCATAGAGAGAGGGGGGAAGCAAACCCTAGAAAATACCTAGTCATAGAATTTGCGATACGAAATTTCAAGAGTTTATTTAGCAAGGTCCGACTCTTGACGCTCGCCCGTTTCGCAACCTTTTCCAACGCTATTTTGGCCCCCTGCTCGGTGAATGCGGTTCGCGCGGCGGTAATAACCGCGTCAAAGTTACGCGCCGCATCCGCACGATGAGGACAACGTCGCTGTGCAATCGGTCCTTAATCCAGGGGACGGTCTATCTCGTGGATCTTTAGCTTCAATCCTCATCAGGAATAAGTTGGGTAATGGTGTCTACTTCCTCCGGCGCCAAACGAATGCTAGCTGCGGCGAGATTCTCCTTAAGGTGATCAATGCTGGTTGTCCCGGGGATTGGCAGCATCCGCGGAGAACGATGCAACTGCCAAGCTAGGGCGAGTTGCTGGATTGTGACGCGATGTTTCTCCGCGATGGGGTCCAGAACGTCGCGGAACCTTTTGCCTTCCTCGCCCGACGGCACGGCAGCCGGGTGCCACGGCGAGAAGACGATACCCGCATCATCTGCCACCTTGAGCAACGCTGCGCCAAGCCGGGTCCCGATGTTGTAATGAGCCGTGACAGCGGCGATCTCGGTGATGTTCATTGCAATCCGTAGCTGATCTGCACTGATGTTGGACAGGCCAATATACCGGATTAAACCATCCTTTCGCATTCCTGCAAGTGATTCAATGATCTCCTCGAAAGGCACGTCGGTCATCGTCGGCGTGTGCAAATAGTAGAGATCGATGTGATCGACACCCAGACGCCGCATGCTCATGTACGCACACTGGCGTAAGTAATACCGATTACCCACAGCGTTCAAGTCGGTGTACTCAGGACCGCCCCGAACGAAACCGCCCTTTGTAGCGATCACCAAATTCTTAGGATAAGGGTGGAGTGCCTCGCGAATGAGTTCCTCGTTAGAGTGTGGACCGTATACGTCGGCGGTATCAATGAAGTTTACGCCCTGATCGATCACCTCGCGCAGCAACTCGATCCCTTTATTGTGGTCAGGATATTCGCCCCAAACCTTCGGTCCGGTCAACTGCATAGCGCCGTACCCGATCCGGTTTACAGTCAGCTCACCACCAATTGCTACCGTAAGCGGAATCTCATTAGATGCTGGTTTCATAGTTCGTTTTTACTCCTTCGTTACCAATTAAAAGGTCGAGCGCACGATTGGAACTCCGGAAGACGGCGGTGAACTCATCGATCGAGGAAGGATCCGTAAGATCGAGCCGGACCAACTCAACATTTTTCAGCGGAGCGAGCACTTCTTGCGCTTTATTGAAATCACGGGAGCCGCCAATGACGTTAACGCCAGCTCCGACAAGCGCCCGCGTTGTGTCCAGCCCGATGCCTACATGTCCACCTGTGATTACCTTTCCACTAAGGCCTTGTCCAGCCAGCACCTCTTGAGTGGTAATTTCGGGTCCGAATACCGACTGTACCGGTTTTTGTTCAGACATCATATGTGTATGCTCCTTTGAAAGTTTGATTAGACAAAAAACCATAATTGTATATTTGTATATAATATGCAAATACACAAAGATTGTAAAGAGTTTAAAATGGGGACAAGGACAATAAAAAGAAACTGGGTATTGTTGAGACATCGTTAGAGGAAGAAAGGGCTGCTGTCCCCTACTTCAACGGAAGACAAAATTTTATATGCCCTTGAGGTATGGGCGATCCGTAATTTCGATGATTCGCTACACTCGCCCGAATATAAAGCAATAACGGACGGCTCTACATTATTTCTGGTTTGGATGGGCATCATTACGGGATCGGAGATATTGCACAGGCGAGAGTCCAAACAACCTCTTATACTCACGGCTAAATTGGGTCGAACTTTGGTAGCCCATTTGCAGTGCCGTTTCCGTTACATTTGCGCCGTCAAGTAGCAGCCTTCGGGCCTCTTGAAGACGAAGTTGTTTTTGAAATTGTAAAGGTGTTTTGCCGGTCGCTTCTTTAAATTTGTAATGAAGACTTGAAACGCTCATGTTCCCAAGTTTTGCCAATTCTTTAATGTTAATGCTACTATTAAAGTTATGGGTAACCCAGTCGACCACCTTGCTGATCTGGGAAGCTTCCTGATGCCATAACATGCTGAAGTAGAAAGCGGCTCCCTCTTCTCCGGTTAGCAGCCAGTAGATAATTTCTCTTTTTACTAATGGTGCGAGGTACTTTGCGGCTTTGGGGTTTTGTAAAAGTTTAAGCAATTTTTCGAAACCTTCCAATACCTCAAGTGTTGTTTTGCCAACAAAGATGCCTTGATGCGGTTCAGATTTTGGTTTGAGCTTTAGGTCGGCTTCAGTTGCGACAGCGGCGACTTCTCCAGGTGGCAATTCAATCCGAACTGCCATATATGGAGCAACAGCTGAAGCTTCTACCACCTGACCTGTAACCGGCATGATTACACTTGTTGCAAGAAAATTCCCTGGCTTGTATTCAATAATATCTTCTCCAATCTGCATGTGTGTTTTCCCTTGTACAATAATGCAGAGAGACGGTTTTAATGGACCTTTTGATGCAACCGTAGGACTTTTTTCGGTCAAGATTTGAAGGAAGGGAATTTCTGTCTGAAACCGGTTTGCACGTAAAGGTAATTCTAAGATTAAGTTTAATAAGCGGTTCAGGACCTCCTGAACATTTTCCGGATGATGGTTGTCCATGGTATTAATCCCCTCTTAATAACAAAAGGTTGTCTTAACATGCATTAGACCACGTCGTACATAAGAAAACAACTCCATTTGGATGATTAGGCAGACATTCAATACGATTGAACTATCTAAAAAAAATAAACAGGCACATAATAACGGATGTAGCAGACAGATACATGCTGGTAGCGAAGCGAGTATGATTGTCATGCTTTAAAATGCCCTATATTAAGGAGGATATACAACAATGAGATATAAGCAGCTTGGAAATACAGGACTTTTAGTTTCACAACTTGCGTTAGGCACAATGACGTTTACGAGTGGAAAGGATAGCCATAAAATTCTCGGTTCCGTTGGGCAGGAAGAAGCAGACAAGATGATAAAAAAGAGTGTCGATGCCGGAATTAATTTCTTTGATACAGCTGATATTTATGCAGGAGGTGAAAGTGAAATTATTCTTGGACAATCCTTCCGAAATCTTGGTATTGCACGGGAGGATGTTGTAATTGCTAGTAAAGCAGCCGGACGAACTGGTATGGGGCGTAACGATGTCGGTGCTTCAAGAGGACATATTATGAATGCAGTGGAAGCAAGTTTAAAGAGATTGAAGACGGATTATATCGATTTGTATCAGATTCATGCTGATGATTTCTTGACACCTGTAGAAGAAACTTTAGGTGCTTTAAATGATCTGGTAACACAGGGTAAGGTGCGGTATATTGGAGTATCGAACTGGCATGCTTGGAAAATTGCTGATGCTCTTGGTATTTCGGAACGCAAGAATCTGGCTCGCTTTGAAACGGTTCAGGGATATTATTCCCTAGCCGGCCGCGATGTTGAGCGAGAGCTTGCGCCTTTGATGGAGGCGAAGAAGATGGGGCTTCTGGTATGGGGTCCGCTTGCTGGCGGTCTGCTGTCAGGGCGTTATGATCGACACAATCAAAAGGCAGAGGATTCGCGCCGCTCTGAAGTTGACTTCCCGATTGTAGATAAAGAGCGGGCTTGGAATATCATTGACAAGATAAAACCGATCGCTGAAGCACATGGAACAAGTATAGCAAGTGTAGCGCTTGCTTGGTTGATGACAAGACCCTTTGTAACCTCCGTTCTTGTTGGAGCGAAACGATTGGAACAGTTGGAAGAAAATCTGGAAGCTGCAAATTTAGAACTGACCGATGACGAAATTCGCCTACTTGACGAAGTGAGTACACTGCCTTCTGAATATCCCGGTTGGATGGTTGACTATCAGAAAAAAGATCGCCTGGAGCCGCTTTTTTGACAAAATATAGCCTCAGAACTAGCCTTCGATACCCATGGAGCGATCACGACGGATTTTGGTGGGAGATCTGTATGAGATAATCAACAGGTGGGGGAGTTTGTCCCTTGAATATCGCGTTAGATAGGGTCGGTGAAGCCGATGATATCCCGGTGCGGTTGTCGCCATCTTTGAGATCGGATTTAAGGTGGAATCTCCATGAGTTTGAATCAGGAAGATCATTTAAACTTCGAACTAGGCATGAATACGTTTCTTGAAACGTCACTGGATTCTTATACCGGAAAGATTATAAGCCACCCCGAAAGGATTCGGAATGGCATAGAAGAGATCATTGTTGCCGATCAACCGGTGAGTAAAGAGTTAATAATCATTTTGCATGGTAATAACGAAATCGATATTTATGTAGTGGATAGGGGGAAAGGCGGGAGTCGTTCCGCTAGCTTTGAAATACGCTTGAACACTCGCAAGATCAACCGGGAATGAAAAACAAATCAGCGTTTACCAGTTATGACTGGTAACGCTGATTTGTTTTTCTAAGTGATCAAAGTGATATAAGTAAGCAGCGTGAGGTTCGCAACGTCTATTATTAGAAATACACGCTTAAAAGCCGCGTCGTACTTACAGTAAAAAACAACAGGTTTGAGTCACGCATACCGCGGGATAATGGTAGGTGATCTCACGAAGCTTGATCACGGCGATCCTGGCTTCATCGTGGAAGGCTATTCCATAGACATGCCCAAGGGGTCCGATTGACGGAAAAGGAGCCCAGTTTCGCGATTATGCGCTCGCGATCCTGAGCCTGGTCGACGTGGCCGACATGGTCCAGCGCAAGATCCAGAAGAGTATGAACATTTATCATGCTGATTTTCGGCATGTGCGTGGGACCTGTTCTATGGGTTTATACAGACAAGCCTCGATGCCGTTAACGAATTTAGTTCTTATTTCATCTCCCTTGTAAGCGGTTTCTGTAGTATTGTTGTTATAAGACTGAAAATACGGGTCTCCATCACAGTGACCATTAAGTCATGGAGTAGTGATTCCAATGAAGGTATACACTTCCGCGGACTGGATAGCACCGGATGAGAAAATTGCCATCTTCAAAATAACCAATTACAGAAGCGAACCTGAACATACCCATACCTTCATCGAATTGGTTTATATTTGGTCGGGGGCGGGTTGCCAGTATGTGAATGGGGAATTGTTCGAGGTACAGCGAGGGGATGTATTGTTCTTGCACGTCGGCGAGAGCCACCGTTTCGATGTGAACTCCAGCATGGAATACACGAACATTTTGTTTGAGCCGGACTTCTTGACCGATCAGTCGTCCATTAAGGGGGCGGCGAAAAATTTCTTTTCGCTTCAGCTGTTTCAAGAGTTTCGCGACCTGCAGAAGCCCATACCGCAGGTCAGATTCCGCGGCCGAGCGATGCTTGAGCTTGAAGAGCTTCTTCAAACGATGAATGAGGAATATAACGCCAAGAAGAGCGGTTACCGGGCGATGCTGCGAGGCTATGCAACCCTTGCGCTCTGCATGATTTTCCGTACGATGCAGAAGCAGAGTCAATCCTCTGAGCTTCGAGGTATATATGACATGCTGCCCCCGTTGCTAACTTATATTGAAGAACATTATGCAGGTCGTATAACCCTTCAAGATTTGGCCAAGCAGAGCTACTATTCACCCTATTATATAAGCAAGGCATTCAAAGATTGCTTCGGCTTTACATTCACGGAATACGTTCAGCAAATCAGGATGCGGGAAGCAAAGCGCAAGGTGCTCGAGACGGAGGATTCGATTGAGTCAATAAGCCGCAGCGTTGGGTACGCTGACAAAACGCAGTTTTTCCGTTTGTTCAAGCAGTCGTTTGGCATGACGCCGCAGCAGCTGAGAAGAATGAGATAATGTCACCATAAAGTTGAATCGGCTTATATCTTGTCGATGTAACGAGAATTTCAGTCGTCCCTTTGCGGGACTTTTTTTTATTTGTGCGGCTTATTTCCTTATGATGTAGAGACGGTAAGCGTGCTTTCGCTTTATGTGATCATTTTGTCGGTTCCTAGAGGATAGTAGGCGATTTCGATAACATGGAGGTCTCGTAGTGCTTTTTGTTGATGTGGATAATAAAAATGAGGATGTGTCCAAATTTAAAAAGACGTTACGAATCGGAGGGTTGCAAATGCAGTCAAGGAGAAGGCTGATTCCCGTGCTCTTGGTTTCCGCTCTTACGGCCGTACTCGTGCTCGCAGGCTGTCAGGACAGCGCCACGACCGCATCGACGCAAATGGAGCAAAAGCAAGACTCGCCCAAGCAAGAAACGAACCCTGCCGGAGGCGGGGGGCAAGAAGCGGCTGCCCCGGCGCAAATTACAGACCTGAAGGAGTCACCGTTTTTCCAAGGCAAAGGGCTCGCTGCAGTAAAAGACCGCCTGCCGACCGATTACAAGATCACGAACGAAATACCGGCGGACCAAATGAAATATGAGATCGGTTCATATGGCGGAAATTTGAGAACGGTTACATCGGTAGTGGATTGGGACGCGGACGTATTTGTGATGAATAACGAGCCGCTGCTGAACACTCCGGGCATTCTTGGCGACGAGATCACCGGCAATGTCTTGAAGGATTATAAGGTCAGCGATGATCAGAAGACGTTTACCTTCACGATGCGCAAAGGGATGAAATGGTCGGATGGCAAGCCGGTGACGACCGAGGACGTACGGTTCACGGTGGAGGATGTCCTGAACAACCCGGAAATCACCCCGATCTTCCCGGTTTGGTTACGGAGCGGAGGTGTCGCGGACGGATCTCCGATGAAGCTGGAGGTAGTCGACGATTATACGTTTAAACTTTCTTTCGACCGCCCGTACGGCGGTATTCTAATCCGGTTCGCCATTCAAGGCTGGCGCGGGTACCCCGAACTCATCAAGCCCGCACACTATCTGAAGCAGTTCCATAAGAAATATACGCCGATGGAGAAGCTGGGGCCGCTGATCAAGGAAGCCGGCTTCCAGAAGGGGGAATGGGCGAACCTGTTTAACGACAAGGATATTACAAACACGGAGCTGACCCAAAAGAAAGCGATCGGCTTCCCGGTGCTCTATCCGTGGATTCAGACGAAGCATACGCAAACAACGACGACGTATGAGCGCAATCCTTATTACTTCAAGGTGGATCCAGCGGGGAACCAGCTTCCTTACATTGATACAATCACAAGCACGCTCGTACAGGACATTGAGATGGTCGGACTCAAGACGATCGCCGGCGAGGTCGACTTCTCCCGCGAGTCGGCTGCACTTATCAAAATGCCGTTGTACAAAGAAAACGAAAAGAGCGGCTTCAAGGCGAATCTCGCTAACATGCACGTTACGCCAACAGACGTTTTCCTCAACATGACCTACGATAACTCAAACTGGCAGAAGGTCGTTCAAGACGTTCGCTTCCGCAAAGCGTTAAGTCTTGCGCTGAATCGTGAGGAGATCATCAGCACCCTCTATTACGACTTCGCGAAGCCAGGTAATATCGAGGATGCAACTTTCGATCTGGAGCAGGCTAACCAGCTTCTGGACGACATGGGCATGAAAAAAGACTCTGACGGCAAACGTCTCGGCCCGGACGGCAAGGTGTTCACCATTCCGTTTGAGGTAGGCGCCCAAGCGCCGGATATTGTGCCGCTCACCCAGCTAATCGTTGAAATGTGGAAGCAGCTCGGCCTCGACGTCACAATGAAGACGATCGACCAAAAGCTCTGGGATACAAAGAATACCGACAACCAGCTGCAAGCCTCGATGATGTGGACGCATACACCGCTCTGGTACATGGGCGACTGGGGACTCGGCCTTTGGGCTCCTGCCTGGAACGACTGGAAAAACTCCGGTGGGAAGAAAGGCAAGGAGCCGCCCGAAAACGTCAAGAAGCTATACGATCTGATCGATCAAGCGGCTGCGGAGAAGCCAGAAGAAGCTAAGAAGCTGATCGAGAAGGTTAAACAGGAATTGAAGGATAACGTCTATTATTTGATTCCGATATCCGAAGTGAAGCAACCGCTCATTGTCAATGCCAAGCTCCATAATATACCTGACGACGCCGCTTTCGCGATTGCGGTGAACTTCAGCGGCGAGCAATTCTTCTTTGGTCAATAAGACCGACCGCGCGAGCCAAGGAGCCCTAATTGCCATCGGTCCGGGGCTCCCGGGTTCGTTCCCTATTATCAATAACCTTTGAAAGGGGGAAATCGCATGCTGAATTATATTTCTTATCGCGTCCTGCAATTGATCCCGCTATTGTTCGCCATCAGCATCATCGTGTTCGTTATTATTCAACTTCCGCCGGGCGACTTCCTATCCCAGTATATTGCGCAGCTGAAAAACTCGGGCACCGCCGTATCGGAAAGTACGATCGCTAGCCTGCAAATGCAGTATGGCCTGGATAAATCCATGTACATGCAATACTTCATCTGGATCAAGAACATTATTATCCACGGCGATTTCGGCCGTTCGTTCCAATACAACCAGCCGGTTGCCGACGTAATCGGACCGCGTCTGTCGCTGACGCTTATCATTTCCCTCATATCGCTTATTTTCGTTTGGGCGGTCGCGATTCCGATCGGCATTTATTCGGCGACTCACCAATATTCCATTATGGACTATGTCTTTACCTTTATCGGATTTATCGGACTTGCGATGCCGGGTTTCCTGATCGCACTCGTTCTCATTTACTTCATATTCGCTCAGACGGGTGTCGCGATAACGGGTCTTTTTTCGCCCGAATTCGTCGATGCGCCGTGGAGCATGGCGAAAGTGATGAACATGCTGCCCCGGATCATCCTGCCTGTCATCGTCATCGGTATGTCCGGCACCGCTTCCCTGATCCGAGTGACTCGCGGTATGCTGCTTGACGAGCTGTCGAAGCAGTACGTCATTACCGCCCGAGCCAAAGGGGTTGCGGAGAACAGGCTGCTCTTCAAATATCCGGTCCGGATGGCGATCAATCCGCTCATCAGTACGATTGGATGGACGCTGCCGGCGCTCATTTCCGGTGAAGCCATCGTGGCGATCGTCCTTAATTTGCAAACGACCGGACCGATGCTGCTGAAAGCGCTGATGTTCCAGGATATGTACTTGTGCGGCAGCTTCCTGCTCATTCTTAGCGTCCTGACGGTCCTTGGCACGCTGCTTTCGGACATTTTGCTTGCCTGGGTCGATCCGAGAATACGCTTCGGGGGTGCCACCGAATGAGTCTCATCACTACGATCTCGAATGCGCTCCGCGGGGGAAAACCAAACCGGCTCAGAAAGAGCCAGGATAATAGTTATGAGGTTGCCTCGCAATGGCGTCTGATGTGGTGGAAATTCAAAAAGCACAAGGTAGCGCTGGCATCGGCGATCATTCTACTGTTCTTTTATATTGTCGCTGCCTTCTGCGAATTTCTCAGTCCCAATTTGCCGGAAGCGCGGTTTACGGAGTATAAAAATTCGCCGCCGCAAAAAATTCATTTCATCGACCCGCAAACCGGCTTCCAGTTCCGTCCCTTCGTTTACGGGATGTCGGCGAAGGTCGATGAGAAGACGTTTCGCCGGACATTCGCCCCCGACCCGGAGAAGAAGTATGAGATTCAATTCTTCGTTAAGGGAGAGTCGTACAAGATGTGGGGTCTC
The DNA here is from genome assembly GCF_014192015.1 of Paenibacillus rhizosphaerae. Classification (GTDB taxonomy): domain Bacteria; phylum Bacillota; class Bacilli; order Paenibacillales; family Paenibacillaceae; genus Paenibacillus_AQ; species Paenibacillus_AQ rhizosphaerae. The sequence continues at coordinate 1,489,099 of NZ_JACHXJ010000002.1, forward strand.
ATTCCGATGAACGTGCATTTGTTCGGCCTGAAAAATCCGAAGGATCCGCTTATTTTGATGGGCACGGATAAGCTGGGGCACGATTTGTTCTCACGGATTATATACGGGGGACGCATCTCGCTCTCGTTCGGACTTGTGGGCATTGTGCTGACGCTCGTCCTGGGTTTGGTGCTCGGCGGCATATCCGGTTATTTGGGCGGGGTCGCGGATACGATCATCCAGCGGATCATCGACTTGCTCATCTGTATCCCGACGATCCCGCTCTGGATGGCACTGACCGCCGCTTTGCCCAAAGGCTGGTCGGCGGAACAAACGTATTTCGGCCTCATTATCATTTTCTCGATTATCGGCTGGACCGGCCTCGCCCGTGTTGTCCGCGGTAAAATCCTGACGCTGCGCGAGGAGGATTTCACGATGGCGGCACGTTTGGCGGGCGCCAGCGGCTTCCGCATTATCCGCAAGCACCTGCTGCCTTCGTTTGCCAGCTATATTATAGTCAACGTCACGCTGTCCATACCGGGCACGATTCTTGGAGAGACCGCGCTCAGCTTCATTGGAGTCGGTCTGCAGGCGCCGGTCGTCAGCTGGGGCGTGCTGCTTCAGGACGCGCAGAATCTGGAGACGCTGGCGTACTATCCGTGGCTGCTTTGGCCTACCGCCTTCATTATTTTAACGGTGCTTATGTTCAATTTCCTCGGCGACGGACTGCGGGATGCCGCGGACCCTTATAAGTAATTGGAGGAGATCATGCAACACAACCAGCCAAACGCAAGGAGGGGGAATATGTCAGAAGAGGACGAAATCATATTGGCGATGAAAGATGTGAAGGTGCACTTTCACCTGGATGAGGGTGTGCTGAAGGCTGTGGATGGCATCGACCTGTGGATCAAACGAGGGAAAACGCTCGGCATCGTCGGAGAAAGCGGCTGCGGCAAGAGCGTCACATCGCAAGCGCTGCTCCGTATTGTACCAAAACCGGGCGAAGTGATGGGCGAAATCAAGCTGTACCGCAAAGGGAAGGATGGCGATGAAGGCATTGATCTCATTAAGCTGGATCCGCGCGGCAAGGAAATCCGCGACATTCGCGGTGGAGAAATCGCCATGATTTTTCAGGAGCCGATGAAGGCGTTCTCCCCGGTTCACACGATAGGAAATCAAATTATAGAGGCCATCCTGCTTCACGCAACGGACGACAAAGAAGAGGCATACCGTCTTGGAGTAGACATTCTGAAGAAGGTCGGCATGTCCAATCCGGAGCAGCGGATGGATGAATACCCGCACCAGCTGTCCGGAGGCATGAGGCAAAGGGCGATGATCGCGATGGCGCTGTCCTGCAATCCGTCGATTCTTATCGCTGACGAGCCGACGACTGCACTCGACGTCACGGTTCAGGCCCAGGTACTTCAACTCATTAACGATTTGAAGGCAAAGAACGATACGTCCGTCATTTTCATCACGCACGACTTAGGCGTCATTGCCGAGATGTCCGATGATGTTGCCGTGATGTATTTGGGCAAGGTCGTTGAATATACAGATGTCGATACGCTGTTCCATGGCCCGAAGCATCCATACACCCAAGCGCTGTTGAACTCGATTCCTGCGATCGGCCGGGAGATGAAACGGCTAGAGTCAATTGAAGGCACGGTCCCGTTCCCGATGAACTTGCCGAAGGGCTGCGGATTCTACTCCCGCTGCAAGCATGCGATGGAAGGCGCTTGTAATAGTGCCGACATACCGCTGATCGAAGTGGCGAAAGGCCATTTCGTACGCTGTCTGCTGGTGGAATCGGAACAGGGCACAACGGAGGTGAAAGTATGAACGCGGTGCAAGAGGAGAGCATTCTGGACGTTCAATCGATCAAAAAGTATTTCCCGATCAAGAAAGGTTTCCTGCAAAAGACGATCGGTTACGTCAAAGCGGTGGACGACGTGAAGTTTCACATCCGTCCCGGAGAAACATTCGGTCTCGTGGGCGAATCGGGCTGCGGCAAAACTACGCTCGGTCGCTGCATACTACGGGCAATCGAACCGTCCTCCGGTTCGGTGCTGTTCCGTGACCGGCAAGGAAATCTCCGGGATGTCCTGAAGATGGATACAAAAGATTTGCGTGCGATTCGCCGCGATATGCAGCTCATTTTCCAGGACCCGTATTCGTCGCTGAATCCGCGCATGACGGTGTTGAGCATTATTGCCGAACCGCTCGTGTGCCACGGGCTGCTGAGCGGCGATCAACTGAAGGACCGCGTCAAGGAGCTGATGGAGCTGGTTGGACTGAACAGCCGGCACTTAGAGCGTTACCCGCATGCCTTCAGCGGCGGGCAGCGGCAGCGGATCGGCATCGCCAGGGCACTGGCCACGGAGCCCAAGTTTATCGTCTGTGATGAGGCCGTTTCCGCGCTGGACGTCTCGGTTCAGGCCCAAATCATCAATTTGCTGCAGGATTTGCAGGAACGGTTGGATTTGAGCTATTTATTCATTTCCCATGATCTTGGCGTCATTCAGCATATTTCGAATCGCGTAGGCGTCATGTACGTCGGCCAAATGGTCGAGACGGCTTCATCGAAGGATTTGTTTGCGTCGCCCAAGCATCCGTATACCGAGGCTCTGCTGTCCGCGAAGCCGATTCCGGATCCGCGCAGAAAATCCAACCGGATCATTCTATCCGGGGACGTGGCTAATCCTGCAAATCCGCCTACTGGCTGCTACTTTCATCCGCGTTGCCCTTATGCTGCGGATGTGTGTAGAAAAGATGCGCCTGTGATGAAACAGGTGGGAGACGGACATTATGCGGCGTGCCATTTCGCCGGAGAGCTGAAGCTGAGGGGGGCGGGATCCCTCTCATGTTGAACATTGCTCTGCAGCTGTTGCTGTTTCTGATCGCGCTCGGGATCATTCTGCTGGCTTCCATAGCATACACCAGGTGGCTGCTCGACCGGATGATCGGCTCCAAGAATCGCGAACTGGAAGCGATCACTTCGACAGGAACCATACCGGCTGCGTGGTCCGATAAATTTGACCGCCGTCTGATCCGGATGAAGGAGACGGGCAAGGAAGCGCGACTGGAGCGAGTGCGCCGGAAGGCCGGAAGGACTTATGTGCGGCGGCTCTCCCGTCTAAGCGAATATGTACGACGTACCCGCTTTGTTGAAAGCGAAGAGGTGCGGAAGCATGTATTGCGAACGCTGCAAAGATTAGACCGGGAGTGGAGGGCGTCATCGGATGAATCCGTTCTATGAAGAGAAGGAGAAGAGGACTGCAGCCGGGCTGGTCTCCTTCGGATTTACCACCGTCCTCTCACTTTTAGGCCTTTATAACTGGATGGAGCTGCGAACGCTCATCGTAACCATGCTCGCCGTCCTCAAGGTCGATCCTTACGCCTGGCAGGGAATAGACAATATGACCTTTCTCATGGCGGGGATCGGCTGGCTCGCCTATGTCTTTTACAGCCAGTTCTACTTGAGGAAGCAGGCTCTGGCCAAACGGGTACTGCCGGCGGCCGCATTGCTGCTGGCATGCCATCTGTGGCTGCTGGTACTGTGCAGAGGAATTCCGGCGTTGTTCGGCGTCATCGGTCAGTCCCACGCGTTGGCCATGACTCTCGAAGGGGCAATGGCATTTCTGCTGACCCTGTATGTATTATCCTCCCGACGAAATCATCGAGTTGCCGGATTGAATCGTGACCAAAGAGGGTAATCGGACGATGACATCATCATCCTTGACGCCAGCGGGAATCAATCAACGGCATAGAAGCCAGTTCATGAACGATGCAAACCTTCCGTTTTGCCATCAGCTGCTGCGTTCATAAACGAGAACTACATGCCAGCCAATAGTGCTCGAAGCTATGCTATTTTTGTCGAACCAGCTTCGTAATGCGACCGTCAGAAATCCACTCCGCCACGTATACGTTGCCCTGCGAATCGACGCATACGCCGTGCGGCGAGCTGAATTTGTCAGGACGAAAATACGATTTCGGCAGGTTGGGCCAGCCCTGCTGTTTATAAGCCTGCTGATCTTCGCCAAGATGGGTGATTAGGCGGTCCTGGCGATCAAGCACCGTCACGCGGCTGTTGAGGTCCGGCAAATAGACTTCGTCGCCCCAGAAATAAAAGCTGCATGGCAAATCCAGATGATGCTCCACGAAACGTTTATGCCGACCATCCAAGGTGAACACTTGAATCCGGTGATTCCGGCGGTCCGCCACGTACAATTCGGGCTCGGCTCCGCGCAGGTTAACGGAGATGCCATGCGGCTCGATGAGCTTGCCCGGTTGGGAACCGCGGCCGCCCCAGCTGCGGATGTAAGCTCCCTGTGCGTCGTATTGGTGGATATAGTATTGGCCGTAGCCGTCGGATACGTAAATATCACCGTTCGGTCCGACGCAGACGTCCGTCGGAACATAGCGCCGCTCCGCATCATACAGATCCGGACGGTGCGGCGGTTCGATCCGCAGAAGCACTTCGCCGTCAAGCGTTGTCTTTACGACCAGGGCGCGCTTCGTATCCGCGAAATAGAGATACTCCTTGCCATTGGGGTCGCGGTGCAAATAGAAGCCGTGTGCACCGCCTTCGAATTCGTCTCCCCAGGACGTAAGATAACGGCTTTCGCGGTCAAACACAATGACGGACTTTTTCCCGGTATGATGGATATACACCCGATCTTCCGCATCGACACATATCCCGTGTGTATACCCGTATTCCATGCCGGCGGGCAGCTTGCCCCATGCTTGCTCCACTTCATAAGCGTGCGTGGCGTTTCCGATCCGTAGACGTTCTGCCATGAGCTTGTTCCTCCTCAAGATCGATGTAATTTGAGCTATATCGAATGAACTAATGAAATGATAAAGGCTGATTGGACCGTTACCACAGGAAGTTTAATGCCAAACTTTAGTTCAAATCTATATAACCGGATCCATTGTAGTCCAACCATTCCGCAAATCCTGTCGAAATCAGACTGGAAGATCGAATTAACATTTCTGAAGCGGATAGAAGGAGCGGTTTCATGGCGGCATGCTGGAACGTATTCCTTTCAGTTGGGGCAGGCACGCCAGGTGGCAGCCAACGTACGATTCTCGCAGGAACGCTATGAGATACATGTCGTTTTTTTTATTGTTGTCCAGATCGACCATGAATGTGGTCTGCAGGTTGTTTATGATGGAAGTTGGAGAGTCTTAACAATCACCGCGATCATCGGTGCAAAATGGAGGAGAACGATGGATAGGACGATAGGCTTAGGGGTTCTGGGGTTTGCGCATGGACACGTCAACGCTTACATCGAAGAATGGAAAAATCCTGTTCATGGCATCAAAGTGGCGGCCGGGTGGGATCACGATCTCAAAAGGCTGGATGCCGGAAGTAAATCTTTTATGCTCGACTCTTGTTCGAGCGCGGAAGAGTTGCTGAGTCGGAGCGATGTTCAGGCGGTCGTCATCGCCGCGGAAACGTCGATGCATGCCGAACTGGTCGAGCTGGCAGCGGCCTGCGGTAAAACGATCGTGCTGCAAAAGCCCATGGCGCTCTCGATGTCCGAAGCGAACCGCATTGTAGAAGCCGTACACAAGCATTCGGTACCGTTCACGATGGCTTGGCAAATGCGGGTGGACCCGCAAAATCTTCAAATGAAGCAATGGCTTGAAAGCGGGGAGCTTGGCAGAGTGTTTATGGTAAGGCGCAGACACGGACTTCCGATGGGACTGAATGCGGAATTCGCCCACTCCTGGCACGTAAACCCGGTGTTTAATCGGGATATTTGGGCGGACGACGCTTCTCATCCGGTGGATTTTCTTCAGTTTTTGCTTGGGGTACCGGAGACGGTTACGGCTGAAATCGCGTCGCTCTATAATCCGCAGATTCCGAATGACAACGGAATCGTCATCTTTCGTTATCCGAACGGTCCAATCGCCGAAGTGAACTGCTCTTTCACTTGTACAGCGGCAGAGAATACGGTAGAGATCATCTGCGAACGAGGCACGATCGTGCAAAATTACGGGGATGTTCCGAGCTGCAACGTTCCGCGTCTGGAAGGTATGGCGGGGCTGAAACGGTTCGATACACAAACCGGTGCCTGGACGGCCAGCGAGATCGGTAGCCCGTCCAATCACGGGCAGCGCATACGCGGGCTCGCGAAGCCCCTGGCCGAATTTTTGCGGGGCGAACGCGGTCCGATTGCAACGGCGGAGGAAAGCAGAGCTTCCCTTCGCATGGTGTTGGCGAGCTATGTTTCCAATCAGGAAGGCCGCCGTGTCAGACTGGATGATCCGGGAATCGATGACGTATAGACGGATAGGAGGAACAAGGGCGCTATCCATCACCGCCGGTCCGGCCGTGCATTCGGAATTCCGTCGGCGTGAGTCCCGTCTCCTGCTTGAATTGATGACTGAAATAGTGAAGGCTCTTAAAACCGAGTCTTTCTGCGATCCATTCCAGCTTCTCGCCCTGCAGAAGCGCGAGCTTCGCCCGTTTGATCCTTTCCCTGATAATAAAATGCTTCGGCGTCACCCCCATTTCATGTTTGAACAGCTTGGAGAAATGGACCGGATGGTAGCCGCACATGCTAGCAAGTGCGGCAACCGACCAGTTTGTGCCGGGCTCATCCTGCATCGCCTGAATGGCGTGTTCGATCTTGTTCCTCGATCCCTGTACGGGGTAGTTACCGAGCAGTTGTCGACAGATCAGGGCAATCGCCTGCATCATAAGCGAACGCAGTTTCAGCGTATATCCCGGGAGCTCGGACTCGTATTCATTAACCATCTTAGACAGGATCGGTTCAAGTCCGGCAACGGATAACAGGGTAGGAACCGTGACTTCTCCGTAAGACGGTATATGAAAAATGGACAGACGCGGGGTGCTGAGCGAGCCCGGTTCGCCATATTTGATTTGGAGTCCGGGATGGACGGGCAAAGGAGAAGGGTGGTGCCAATGGAAATGGACGCTGAAATAGTCGGTTGTTCGAAAGGCCGTCAGCTTTGTTTGGCATTCCGGGCCGTAACAAACGCATTCTCCCGGCCGAATGGCTACTTTTTGTCCTCCAATCTCGAGCTCCGCGCAGCCGGACACCACATAGAAAAGCTGATTGTCGGGGATCGTCCGATACCCCCAGTCCGTATCCGCCTCCGCCGTTGCCCGGGCAGAAAAATTGACCGTTGGTGTAATCATGTCTAATGTCCCGGTATACATGATTAATCTCCTCCATCTGAAGCTGAATCTTGGAAATACCCAAAAAGATAATGGATTTCGGGAAATACAATGATGAGCATTCCATTTATTATACATCTATAAAAAGCGTTTACATCCATTATTATAAAACGAGAGGGAGCGTGAGGTAAGATGCTGAATGCAAACCAGTTGGCCGAATTCGAGAAAAACGGTTTTGTAAAAGGCGGCATTGTCTTAAACGACGAGGAAGTGGAGCGTCTGCGCGAAGAGCTTGATCTAGTCATGGAAGGGAAATCGGTGAATAAACCGGTCCTGAACCGAAACATGCTCGCGGAAAACAGTGATTCCCTTTACGAGGGGATGAAAATGACGGTCAGTGAGAAAGTGGTGCAAATCGTCAACATTTGGATGGCCAGCGACGCTTTCTTCCAACACGCCGCGCATCCGGTCATTTGCGAGGAGATCGCCCAGCTGTGCGGCACCGATACGCTGCGGATATGGCATGATCAAATCCAATACAAACCGCCCGTCTCCGGCGGCCCGACGCACTGGCACCAGGACCACCCGCTATGGCCGATCATTCAGCCCGCGGATTTGGTTAGCGCTTGGGTCGCGCTTGACGATGCGGTCATCGAGAACGGCTGCATGTGGATGGTGCCCGGCAGCCATAAGTGGGGGAACCATCAACAATATTTGGGGAACACACCCGATTTCATGCCTTATCATCGTCAGCCGGAGCTGCTGCCAGAGGATGCAAAAGTGGAAGCAGTACCTTTTGAAATCAAGAAGGGGCAGGTTGGCTACCACCATAGTCTTACTTGGCACGGAAGCCCCCACAACCGTTCGGAGCGCAAACGGCGGGCGATCGCCGTTCACTACATGCCGGGCCATACCCGTTACGAGCCGGACGGCAGCCATCCGATGCTGTCATATGTCACGGTTAACAAAGGGGACATTCTGATGGGCGATCATTTCCCGGTTGTCTATTCATCGGCCGCCAACGGGTGATGAAGGCTTGGTGAAAGAGGTTGAAGGGGCACTCGATAATGGGTGCCCCTTTTTCTTGCACGATCCGATCGGAACGGTTAAAGAGGGTAATGAAATTATGCTGATTGATATTCTGGTGTAGAACGAGGTGTAGAACGACAAGACCATACACGCTTAAGAGCCGCGTAGCCGCGGCTTTTTTGTTATAACGATATATGTATATGCAGATAAAAACTTCCCGAAGCCATACGGCCAATCGATGGCATATTTTATGATGATGGAGAGTCTGAAGCATGAGTAGGTGTTGCGTCGGCTTTGCGGTATTGGCTGGGTGAAACCCCAACCGTACTCTTAAACATTTTATTAAAGAAGCTTAGATCCACGTAGCCGACATCCTGGGCAATGTCCATAATTTTGCGATCGGACTGCTCCAGCAGCTGCATCGCCACTCGAATGCGTATTTCATTGCGGAATTCAGTGAACGTCTTGCCAATATATTGCTTGAATTTGGTTGAGAATCCGGTCTGACTCATCCGGCACATCTCGCTAACTTGAGCAAGCGTTAACGGCTGTCCGTAATGCTTGCGAATAAATTCGCTGATGTGCAGGATGACCTTCTCGTCGGACGATAACTCCTGCAGTGGGGAATGCTTCCGGTCGTGATGGCAGCGGCTTAAAAAAATAAAGAGTTCAATCAGGCGCGTCTTCGTCAAAATACGATATCCAAGCTTCTTCTCTTTGAAATCTAGAATCATACGATGGAGCAGTGACTCCATTTCGATCTGTTCATAGGGCTTTAACCGGAGATGCCCTTGGAACCGTACTGTTCTTCGAAGAAAGGGTTCTAAGTAGAAGAAGTCTACGAAGGAGGCTACATCGGCGAGCGGTTCCAATTCGCGCCGTAACAACTCGGGTTGAAAGAGCACGTTATATACGACCGGAAGATGCTCATTGCCTGCTCGATAAGCATGCTCCTCTTCCGGCTCGATCATGAAAACGTCGCCTTCCGCAATATGGTAGTACTCTCCCTTATAGTAATGCTCTCCTTGTCCTTGGGCAACGTAAGCAAGCTCGATAAAGTCATGCGAATGGGAGGGAACGATCTCTCCCGGACTGAATCGGTAGGGAGCGGCATGAAACAGGAAATCACGGCTTTCTAGGAACATTCCGCTGACCATTCGTGCCATATGATCATCTCCAATACTTGACATTGGACTATTCATAACTAAATTATAACGCTTTGCAGGCAAACGGGTAAGACAGAAAAAGCGGGCTGGATCGAATGACCCGCCCGCCTTCGTTCTTATGGCTGCTTGGCGACCAGAGGAAATAGACCGCCTCCGAACGGTTGCCCTTCTACAAGACCTGCGTGTTCTGTCACTAGGTGGTGTTTTCCGCTGTAAACGGTTCCGTCCGGCATGTAAATGATTGCCAATACACGCCTTGGTTCGTTGCTTTGATTCGCATGCGCGAAGTGGAAGGTGAGACCATGGTGGAACGTGCAGCTGCCTCGTTTCAACGGGATCTTCACTGGCTTCGTCTTCTCCAGCTCTGTACCCTTGATCTGATCATATAGATCCTGGGGGTCCGCTAAGTTAATCCCCCGCAGCGTGCCTACCTTATGGGAGCCGGGAACAAACATCATGCAGCCGTTGTGCTCGTCGACATCATGCATTGGAATCCAGACAGACAAGGCGCCGGGTGCGGTCATCGGCCAATAGGGAAAATCCTGATGCCAGGCCGTCGGCTTGGAATCCTGCGGCATTTTCCACAAGCCGTGGTCATGGAAGATACGAATGCCGCTTGCCCCGCTTAGTTCCATTGCCATCTTAGCCAGCTTCGGGTGGAACGTGTAACGGCTCATGCCGCCATGATCGCGCCAAAGGTTTACCTTCTGGTTCAATACCTTGTAGTAGCTTCCGCCTTTGACAGAGGTGGCAACTGCAAGGTTGCTTTCCTGAGTCATGGCTTCCTCCAAAAACCCGGATAATTCATTCATTTCTTCTTCTGTGAGGGCGTTCTCGATTTCAATAAAACCATTCTCCTGATAAAAATCAATTTTGTTTTGCGGTAACAGTACATCCATCACGATAGCTCCTTCCAACGTATTGGGTGGCGATCTTTGATAACACATTACCAAAGGGATGTATTCAAATTCTTGGTGTTTTTTACAGGGTATTAGGGTTATTTGCCAAATTGATTTGGTAGGAACTGATGAAAAAGGGGAAGTCCATACCGCAACGATAGAGCGCATTACTGACTCGTATTTAAGTACATATGCCCTAAAAATGATGTTGGAAAAAGGAAACCGAATTTACTTAAAAGGCGAACGATACTACATAATTTTTATATTAATATACATAAAAAGTAACATTCAGTCGTTAATATATCCAATATATGTTAAAAACAAGGGAAATTCTCTAAAATTCTTTTGACATTAGACCTATTATCCCATACGATAAAACGAAAGAGATTGAGATAATGGATAACTGGGGAGGATTAAAGCGGGAAATGAAGAAGATATGGGCAGTGGTTGTAGCAGTGATGTTGTTCGCTGGCTTGCTTGCAGGCTGCGGCGGGGATAAAACCGATGGCGGTGCAGCTAAAGACACCGGCGATTCCAAGGATAAAAAGCGCATTGCGCTTATTACACCAGAAAAGATCGGCGTGAATCCGTTTTTTGTTTTAATGGATGAAGGTTTGAAAAAGGCAGGAACGGATTTTGACGTAGAAGTAAAGACGATCGAATCAACCGATCCGGCTTCGATCGAATCCAATCTTCGTATGGCCGTTGCCGAAAAGTACGATCTGATTATTACGTCAACGTTTCAGATGGAGGATGCTCTAAAGAAGGTCGCAGCTGAAAACCCAGACGTGCCGTTCGCCATTATCGACACTACCGTGGACCTGCCTAACGTTCGCAGCGTGGTGTTCCGTGAGCACGAAGCGGCCTATCTGCTCGGCGCGGCAGCCGGTTTGGCCACGAAGACGGGCAAAATCGGAAACGTCGTTGCGGACGATATTCCGATCATGCACAAATATATTACGGGATTTGAGGAAGGTGCGAAATCGGTCCGCCCGGATGTAGAGATCTTCGTCAATTACGTAGGAAGCTTTAATGATCCTGCAAAGGCGAAGGAGATTGCACTGTTGCAAAACTCGAAAGGCGCTGATTTTGTAGCAGGCATGTCTGCCGTAGGTGATCTGGGTGTTTTTGAAGCAGCCAAGGAGAAGGGCTTTTTCACATCCGGACAAGACACGGACAATACTGGTGTTGATCCGGCACACGTGGTGCTTGCCCAGTTAAAAGGGACTGACGCGGTCACTTATGAAACGGTAAAGGATTTCACCGAAGGGAATTTCACCTTTGACGTTCGAGATTACGGCTTGAAGGAAAAAGGCGTGGGTCTTACTTACGTTACACACGAGAGCAAAACACCGCTCAATGATTTCATCGGACAAGAAATCGTCGATAAGGTTAAAACGATCGCAGATGATATTATTGCAGGGAAGATCAAGGTTACGAACGCTCTGGAACAATAATTCTTTTTAATGCCCGGGGCCGGCTGCTATTGCAGTCGGCCTTTCAATTCATTGAAGAAAGGCAGGACCTTCATGCAACTCCAAATGGACAATATTACGAAGAAGTACGGTGAGTTCAGCGCAAACCGTGGGATCAGTCTCTCGCTTAAGGCTGGGGAAGTGCATGCGATCGTCGGTGAGAACGGGGCAGGGAAAACGACCCTCATGCGGATATTGTACGGTATGGAGCAACCGACATCGGGGGCTATACGGCTGAACGGAAGGGAAGTCTCCTTTACTAGCCCGCTGGACGCGATTCGTCACGGCATTGGTATGGTGCATCAGCACTTCATGCTGTTTCCTTCCTTTACGGTCGCCGAGAATATTGTTATTGGCAACGAACCTGGGAAATCAGGAAGATTCGATCGGAAGCATGCGATCCAAATCGTTGAGGAACTGTGCGGTCAGTACGGCATGAAAGTGGATCCGAGGGCAGTGGCCGGAAGCAGCCCTCCCGGCGTTCAACAGCGGGTGGAAATATTAAAGGTGCTGTATCAAGGGGCAGAGATCATTATTTTGGACGAGCCGACCGGCGTCCTTACGCCGCTTGAGGTTCAGGAGCTTCTCCAGGCCATCAAACATCTATCCAAACAAGGAAAGAGCTTTATCTTAATCAGCCATAAGCTGAATGAGGTTTTGGAGGTGGCGGACCGCATTACAGTACTGAGGGACGGCATGGTAACGGGCACGGTGAAAAAGGGTGAGACAGACGCTCGTCAGCTTTCCCTCCTAATGGTCGGACGCGATCTGGAAGAGTTGAAAAAGAAGCCTTCCATTCCCGGTGAAAAGGTTCTTGAGGTATCCGGCGTTACCCTGAGAGGCACGAAGGGCAAGCCGATCCTGGAGAACATCTACTTGGATGTACGTGCGGGTGAGGTGGTCGGGATAGCGGGCATCTCAGGCAACGGTCAATCTGAATTGCTTCAGGTGGTCTCAGGCCTCATCCGATCTGATAAGGGCAACATACGGATATCAGGCACCGATGTCACAGGAATGTCCCCGAAAGCCATCCGAGAACGCGGCCTGACGCACATTCCGGAAGACCGTTATGTATGGGGGGCAAACCGGGAAGCTACGGTGCTGGATACCGGTATCATGGCACACCACCGAAGGCTGCAGCAAGGCGGATTGCTGAAGCAAAAAGAACTAAAGGCTCTCGTCTCGCAGTGGGTCAGTAAATTTTCAATTAAAACCGGATCGCTTGAAACTCGAACGCAGTATTTATCCGGCGGAAATTTGCAAAAGCTCATTGTGGCAAGGGAGCTCGAGCAGGGTGCTCCGTTTCTCATTGCTGCCGAACCAACCCGGGGTGTAGACATCGGTGCCATGGAGACGATCCACGGCGAGCTATTGAAAAGGCGGGATGGAGGCACCGGCATCCTATTAGTATCATCGGAGCTCACGGAAATTTTGAAGCTGTCCGACCGAATTCTGGTCATGTATGAAGGGCAGATTGCCGGAGAGCTTTCTGCGGCGGAAGCAACGGAAGAACAGCTGGGATTGCTGATGGCAGGAGGAAGTATACAATGAACAAATTAACAAAATATGCTTCGCCGTTGCTCCAACCTCTTATAGCTGTTCTGGTTGGCCTATTGGCTGGAGCTATCGCGATTATGATATCCGGTGGAGATGTACTTGAAACCTACACCGAGGCATGGAAGGGCGCATTCGGAGGATTTTATTTCACGACGAATACCTTAACACGAGCAACGCCGATTATTTTAGTAGGGCTCGGTGCGGCCTTTGCCTTTCGAGCAGGCTTTTTTAACTTGGGGGCGCCCGGACAGATGATCTTCGGAGCATTGGTGGCGGCTTTGGTTGGCTTATACATGCCGGGTCCCGGTTGGCTGGTGTGCATTGCAGCTCTTATAGCCGGAGTGGCGGCAGGGGGATTATGGTCTGTAATGGCAGGGTATTTTGATGCCAGATTCGCTGTGAATTTGCTGATCTCAACACTGCTGCTGAACTACATCGCGGATCTGTTTGCCGGTTATCTTGTGGCTTATCCACTGAAGGATACTTCAGGCTCCGCTGCGATGGCGCAGTCAGCGATGTTGGATAAATCCGTATGGCTGCCCAAGATATTTTCCGGAATGCCTCTTCATCTTGGATTTGTTTTTGCTGTCGTTGGTTCGCTTATTATTTATGTTCTTCTTAAACGTTCCGTGGCCGGCTATGAAATTCGAATGCTCGGTGGAAATCCGTTGTTTGCTTTATACGGAGGCATTAACAGAGGTTCTATGATGATCATTTCGATGTTCATAAGCGGCGGACTGGCCGGTCTCGGCGGTGCGGTGGAAATATTGGGATCACAATACCGCTACATCGACGGTGCCCTCACCAGTGCAGATTACGCATGGACAGGCATAATGGCCGCACTCCTTGCCAGTTCGAATCCGATCGGTACGATGATTGCCGCCGTATTCTTGGCTGCGCTGCAGACGGGCGGGATGGGCGTAGAGCGGAATACCGAGGTCCCTCTCGAGGTAGGGGCTATTATCCAGTCGGTGCTTATTCTGTTTATTTCCGCACGATTTACTTACAGCTTCTGGAAGCGCAGAAAGGGGATTAAGTCACATGGAACAGCTGTTTGATCTTGCTCTACTGAATACGACCCTCCGTGTTCTTACTCCGATTTTACTCGCTGCGCTGGGCGGTGCACTCTGCTCGCGGGCAGGCCTTTTTAACGTCGGTTTGGAAGGGTTTATGCTGCTGGGGGCATTCAGCGCCATTGCCGGCAACTATTATTTTCACAATATTTTTCTGGCAATCCTATTCGCGATTCTGGTTGTTTCGGTATTCTCGTTGATATTTGCCTATTTGTCGATTAATCTTAGGGCAAATGTGATCGTGGTAGGTATTGCTATGAATGCTCTGGCGGCAGGGCTGACAACGTTCAGTCTGCGGACACTGTTTGATGTGAAGGGTGCTTTTTATGATAAGGAAATGGTCGGTCTGCCGAAGTGGAATATTCCTATGGTTGAGGATATTCCGGTTCTGGGTCCGATCATCTCGGGACATACCCCGATTGTATATCTGGCTTTTGTTATCGCAGGTGCGATGTGGTATTACTTTTACCGTACCAAGAACGGGTTCCGTTTTCTCGCCGCCGGTGAGAATCCGCTTGCCGCAAGCAGCATCGGCATCCGGGTTCGCCGCTATCAATACGGCGCCGTGCTGGCAAACGGCGTGCTATGCGCTCTTGCAGGCGCCCAGCTCTCCTTGGGTCAACTAACCATGTTTACGGAGGGCATGACCGCCGGGCGCGGATTTATCGCCCTGGTTGCAACCATGCTCGGGCAGTCGGGACCACTTGGCGTTACAGCATCAAGTCTGCTGTTCGGTTTTATGGAGGCTGTCAGCATCCGGTTCCAAGGTTTAGCACTGCCGACGCACTTTACCCAGATGCTGCCTTATGTCGTTACGATTGCCGCAATGTTTTTCTTCAAGGACAAAAGCTTCGTGAAAGATGCCCAAAAACAGAGCTCGAGCTCCAGATAAACAGAGGGAGGATCATACGTCCTCCCGTTATTTTCCAAAATACGCTAGCAGGGATAGATCAAAAAAGAGGAGTGAAACCCTATGCACAACAAAGCGGAACGCCTCAAGAAAATGAAACCTGTACCTGTTGGTAATCTGTCCGAGGAGCAGCTTGCAAAGCTGCCGCCGGGGCAGTCGCTGACGGACAAGTTTCCGATTCTTCATGAGGGAGATGTACCTCATTATAATATGGAGGAGTGGACACTGCAGATCACCGGCGAGGTGGAAGAGCCTCGCACATTCACCTATAAAGAACTGCTCGCCATTCCAACAGTTGCGGTAAACTGCGACATACACTGCGTCACGAGATGGTCCAAGTTTGATACAACTTGGGAAGGTATCTTGTTCCGGGATTTTTTAAAGCTGCTTAAGGTAAAGCCAGAAGCAAAATACGTTATGTTCCATGCCGACCCGGATTATGATACGAATGTGCCCATCGAGGATTTACTCCGGGATGATGTGCTGCTGGCTTACCGCTTTAACGGCGAGCCTCTTACAGAGAAGCATGGTTGGCCGCTCAGAACGGTTGTGCCGCACCGTTATTTTTGGAAGAGCGCCAAGTGGCTGCGGAAAATTGAATTTATGAAGGAAGACCGGCCGGGCTTTTGGGAACGAAACGGGTTCCACAATGAAGCTGACCCGTTTAAGGAGGAACGTTTCAGCGGAGAGGCTCTGCCGATTCCAGAAGATGAATGGACCCATAAGGAGTATGATTGATATGCTGATGCCTATCCTGCAAGTACACACGGAGGATATACCACCGTTTGCCATCGTCTGTGGAGATCCCGGACGTGCCGAACTGATCTCAAGAAAACTACAGGATGTTCGAGAGCTGGCATTCAGCAGGGAGTACAGGACCTTTGTCGGTACTTATGAGGGCGTAAAGCTTGCTGTCACAAGTCATGGTGTCGGGTGCCCGGGGGCGGCTGTTTGTTTCGAAGAGCTTATACGAGCTGGCGTTGAGACGCTTATCCGTGTAGGCACCGCCGGCTCTTACCGGTCGGATACGCCCGCAGGCAGCTTGGTAGTGAGTACGGCGGCCATACGTACCGACGGCCTCACTCGGCAGCTGGTGCCCGATGGTTTTCCGGCTGTAGCGGACAGTGCTATTACCGAAGCTTTGTACCTCTCTGCACTTGAAGCCGGTGAAGGTGTGGTGCGCAAAGGAATGACGGTTACGCTGGACGTATTCTTTAATGGCGTGGAGGAATTCCCGCATCCGAAATACAAGGCGGCCGGCGCTTTGGGCGTAGAGATGGAAATTGCCGCGCTGTACGTCGTTGCCGCACTGCGGGGTGTCCGCGCAGGCGCGATCGTAGCCATGGACGGCTTTGCCGACGCGGATCTAGCCGCAGAATACGACCCCAATACGAACGTGGTTGCCGATGCGATTGAACGGGAAATCAATGCTGCATTAAATGCAGTAGCAAAGCTAGGTAAACAAGCATTTTAAACTCACCGGTTATTCTTGGGCAAGTCAGCTCAGGGATAACCGTTTTTTTACAATCCGGATTGTCGTTCCTGTCACTGATATGTATCGTTATTGCTTGATCGCAACAGTTCATCAGGGAAATATGTGGACGAGTGAAGGCGAGAAAATAGTTTTTCCAAGGTTGGAAGAATTTTGTTTGAACTTTTTTCAAGAATGGCTCAAGATGCAGAAGACTATATGATTGTCCGAACAATACTATAAAAGAACGAAAAAGAGTAAGAAGTATGAAGAGCTTAAATGATGTAAGACGACAAGAACATACACACTTAATAGCCGCTGAGCAGCGGCTATTTTTGTTTTAACGATATATGTTCTTGTTCAAACCCGACGACAAGAACATATATCGTTTGCCGTATATGCAGCAACAGGCGGTCAGCCGGGTTATGCCGGAGCCAGGCAATATTCGTCACGTTGAAAGGGGTGAGAAACCAGAAGATGATAAGCATGATCAGAAAATGATTGCAACTGCACTCCATAAACCGTTTCTATATGGGGTTCTTCAACAAAAAAGCAACGAAATGATTATCGACGGAAATTGAAATCGGCCATTACAATGGGGGGTGTCGAAGCTACTGAAAGGGTGAGATGAGAGATGAACCGTACTATGGCGCGGAACGAGGAGGTTCCACAAACACCGTTGTCGAAACCGATCGAACGAGGATATGTGAAGCAGCTCATATTAGATATAAGGAGGGAGAAACTTCTCTACCTCATGCTGCTTCCGGGCATTTTGTTTTTTGTATTGTTCAAATATTTGCCGATGCTCGGTACTGTAATCGCTTTCCAGGATTATCAGCCGTTTGCCGGCATTATGAAAAGCCCCTGGGTCGGGCTTAAGCACTTTCATCGTTTTTTCACGGATCCGGTATTTTGGATGCTATTCAAAAACACGCTGTTGCTAGCGGTGTACAATCTGATCTTCTTCTTCCCGCTTCCGATCATCTTGGCCTTGATGTTGAATGAGGTGCGGAAGCAGATATTCAAACGGTTCGTCCAAACGATTATTTATATTCCACACTTTATTTCATGGGTCGTCGTAGCAGGGTTGACTTACACGATGCTGACCACGGAAGGAGGCATTGTCAACGAGGCAATCGCGTCGCTCGGA
The DNA here is from genome assembly GCF_014192015.1 of Paenibacillus rhizosphaerae. GTDB lineage: Bacteria > Bacillota > Bacilli > Paenibacillales > Paenibacillaceae > Paenibacillus_AQ > Paenibacillus_AQ rhizosphaerae. The sequence continues at coordinate 1,506,958 of NZ_JACHXJ010000002.1, forward strand.
GCGTCTAAGGTCAATTTTCTGCTCAGCAATGACTGGTTCCGCACGCTAATCACATCGCAGGTGGTTTGGAAGGAGACAGGCTGGGGTACGATCATTTTCCTTGCCGCGCTTGCGGGCGTTGATCAGCAATTGTACGAAGCTGCCCGTATCGACGGAGCGGGCCGCTGGCACCAGTTATGGCACGTCACGTTTCCTGCGATCCGAACGACGATCGTTCTCTTGCTCATTTTACGGCTTGGAAGTTTTCTGGATACGGGCTTCGAGCAGATTTTCCTGATGCTGAATTCAGGCAACCGCGATGTGGGGGAAGTGTTCGATACGTACGTCTATACGTCCGGGCTGTTGAATGCGCAGTTCAGTTATAGTACCGCAGTGGGGCTGTTTAAGTCCGTGGTCAGTCTCATTCTCGTCATCTCTGCGAACGCGCTGGCGAAAAAATTCGGCGAGGAAGGGGTGTATTAGCAATGCGGGAGCGCTCATTAGGAAGTAAAGTGTTTGATGCAGCCAACCATTTCGTGCTGCTGCTTGTCGGGATCGTGACAGTCCTGCCGTTTCTCTACGTAATATCCGGGTCCCTGGTCAGCTCTGAAGAACTGCTCGTTAAAAAAGTAGTGCTCATTCCGACGCATATTTCATGGGATGCGTATCGTTACATATTTTCCTCCAAAATAATCTATCAAAGCTTGCTGAACACCGTCTTTATTACCGTTGTCGGAACCTTCATCAATTTGCTCCTGACGACACTAATGGCGTATCCTCTTGCCAAAAAGAAGCTGCGCGGGCGTAATAAAATTATGCTGATGATTGTGATCACGATGCTGTTCAACGGTGGTATGATTCCGACCTACCTAGTGGTCAAAAGCCTGGGAATGCTAGATACGTATTGGTCGCTCTGGCTTCCTATCGCGATTAGTGCGTTCAACCTGGTTTTGCTTCGGAACTTTTTCCAGCAGTTGCCCGAAGAGTTGGAAGAATCGGCAAAAATCGACGGCTGCAACGATCTGCGGATTTTGTACAGAATCGTCGTGCCTTTGTCTCTGCCGGCGATGGCCACTTTCGCGCTGTTTTATGCCGTAGGTCATTGGAACTCCTATTTTAGTGCGGTGATCTACATCAACAATTCGAACATCTGGCCGATTCAAGTTTGGCTGCGGCAAATCGTGATGCTGTCCACAGGCGGATTTACGGACGCGAATGCCTTATCAGAAGTCGTTGTGCCGCCGGAGAGCATCAAATATGCGGTTATCGTAGTGGCGGCGGTGCCGGTTCTGCTGCTGTATCCTTTCCTGCAAAAACATTTTGCCAAAGGCGTATTGCTCGGATCAGTAAAAGGGTAGGTCAACTAAATACCAGCTTGCAGTCCTATTATCAACAAGTAATGGAGGATAATCGTTAAAGATGAGAAGTAAACAAGTTTATTTTAAAAAATGGTTGGTACCCGGAATCGCTACCGTCTCAGTCTTCTTTCTGTTATCCGCTTGCGTGGGCAAATCGCGGGACGTGGAATCTGGTCATACGGCGCAGACTTTCAAATTCAGCATCATGTCACCGTTTTATTCAGCGCAACCACCGGAGACAGATGACTCGAATGCCGCATTCAAGGCGCTGGAGGACAAGACGGGTATTAAGATGGACGTTACATTCATTCCCGGCACGACTTATAACGATAAGCTGAACGTGACGCTCGCATCGGGTAATTTACCGCAAGTGATGGTCGTTCTGGACAACAAAAACGCTGCAGTCATTAATGCGATTCGCTCCGGAGCGTTCTGGGAAATCGGACCATACCTCAAGGAATTCCCGAACCTTCAGAAGTACTGGAACGATCAGATCGGCGATAACATCTCCGTGGATGGCAAAATCTATGGCATTTACCGCGACCGTCCGTTCGCGCGCAAAGGCATCATTTTTCGTCAGGACTGGCTCGACAATTTAGGTTTGCAGCAGCCTAAAACGGTCGGTGACATATACAATATTGCGAAAGCCTTCACATTGAACGATCCGGATAAGAACGGCAAGAACGACACCTTCGGCATGTCCGTTTCCGACGACAACCTAATGTATGACACAACAGTCGTGCTCGAGACGGCACTGGGTGGCTTCAACCAATGGGGCATCCAAGACGGAAAAGTCACGCCTGATTTCATGACCCAAGAGTATATGGGGGCCCTTAAACTGCTCAAAAAGATGTACGACGAGAAGCTTATCAATCGGGATTTCGGTGCGATCAAGGGCTCCAAATTGGTTGACAATATCAACCAAGGCAAGGCGGGGATGTACATTTCAAGCATCGACGACGCGAACACCAGACATTCGGACTTGTTCAAGCTGAATCCGAACGCCAAGATCGACATCGTGCTTGGGCTGCAAGGGCCGAAAGGCGTCAAGCTGCCGGCGAACTCAGGTTATTCCGGGGTGTTTATGTTCCCGAAATCGAGCGTCAAAACGGAAGCGGACTTAAAGGGAATTTTAACTTATTTTGACAAAAGCCTTGACCCGGATGTAATGAAACTGTTTGCATTCGGTGTCGAAGGCGTCCATTATAAAGTGGAAAATGGAAATCCGGTGTTCACGAACGAGCAATTGTGGAAAGACCAGGTTGATGCTTTGAGCCAGCTGCGCATCGCACCCTCGGATTTGACTTGGCCGACGGAATCCGAATTGATGAAAAAAGTAAAAAAGCTGTATCAGGAACAAGTTCCGAACGCAGTTCCCAGCGTAATCGAGCCTTACATTTCACCAACCAAAGCGGAGCTTGGCACCGAATTGGATAAGATGATCGACGACGCGCGTGTTCAGTTCATTATGGGTGCTATCGATGAGACAGGCTTCGCCAAAGCAACGGATGAGTGGCGCAATAAAGGCGGCGATAAAATGATCGATGAGCTCACTCAAGAATATAACAAAGCACAGAAATAAAACGAAGTCTTTTATTTTACAGCGCCTTTCCGCCGGAATTTCTCCGGACGGGAGGCGCTGCAAGCGTTTGATATTTCAGTAGTTTGCCACAGTAAATGCAAATGGTGGTGCTTAAGACATTTCATCAGATCACGATCGGCGGAGGTTTAACCCATGAAATTGCATGCGTCGTCCTTTTTGTCAAAGCTAATCTGGTTCAGCTTACTGCTCGGAACGTTCCCGGTCATTGTATTGGGGGCTTTTTCCTATTTAACGGCATCCAGCACGTTGCAGACGAAGGTCTATGAAAGCAATCAACAATTGCTGCAGCAAAAAGAGTCGCAAATTGAGCAGCTGCTGCGGTTGATCGACTATTCGGCAATCCAATATATGAACCAGCCACGGGTCATAGCCGCATTGCGGGGAAGCTTGCAAGGCGACGCCACCGGCGTGGGTACGGTGCAAAAACTTCTCGATGCGATGAGCAAGCTTCAAAGCAGCGAGCTCGGTGCAATGAGCATGGAACTGGTCAGTCTGAGAGGTAAGTGGTCGGTTAGCGATACCGGATTGTCTGAACTCTCCACAAGCGACCTGAGTGAATATGACAAGTGGGTAACCGACCCCAGAACGTCATTCTGGTCAGGCACGCCATCCTCTATGAAGCTGGTCAAAAAAATTCCTGCCTATTCTGCCCACCCGACCGGACTGCTCGTGATGTCCATTCCACTCTATGAGATCAACAAGCTAATCGGCAGCGATACGAAGCTCAGTAATGTTTTGATTATGAATGAAGAGCAGTACGTGTTCGCCGGGAACGACGGTGCTGTTCTAGGAAAGCGGTTCGACGCTCTGCCGTTTGGAGACAAAAAGGAGATTGTACCCGCAGGACAAGGCTTTTATACTGATCGTACGGCCAAGGAGCGAGTGGGGGTTAGTTACCGCGCTTCATCATACAACGGGTGGGTGTACTTGTCGGTCGTATCGATCGACGAGTTGAACAAAGAGTCTCAAAATATTGGCTGGTTCACCTTGTTTTTATGCCTCGGCATATTGGCGGTCGCACTGCTCATTTCATATCTTGGATCAAGGAAAATGTACAGGCCGATCCAACGCTTGTACGAAGTTGTAAGGAATGAGACGGAATCCGCCGTTACGGCTGCGGCGAGCAATGAATTTGAATTTATGAACGAGCGTTTCCGCAGACTGCTGCTGCAGGAGCACCGGCTTCTGCAAGAAATGCAGGGACAATCCCATCAGATGAAAGAATACTTCGTGTTCAAGCTGTTTCAGAGCGATATGGCCAAAACGGAAATTCACGACAAGCTGGCCATGTTCGGCCACCCACTCGGCTGGAGCGATATGTGCGTCATGGCTATTCAAATCGATACACTGGCCGGCACACGGTTTCAGGAGCAGGACCGGGATCTGCTCATGTTCGCCCTGAACAACATCGTCTCCGAGCTTATTACCTCGGAATGTCGTCTACTCCCTGTGGTTATGGGGGATTCACAAGTGACTTTGCTGGGCAGCTCAGAGTCCGACGCACAGCAGTTTAAGGCTTATCTGGACACGATGGCAGAGCAAATCATGGGTACGATCAATCGCTACTTGGAGCTGAAAATCAGTATTGGCTTCAGCCGCGTCTTCGCCGATTTCAAATATATCCGTGATGCGTACAGGGAGGCGGTTACAGCGCTGAAATACCGAATGAAGCTGGGCGAAGAGTCCATTTTGTTTATTGAGGAAGTACAACCGGAACAGGGGGTTCCGCAGCATTATCCTGACACACTCGAGCAGCAGCTGCTCGACGCGCTTAAATTGGCGGATCGGGAACTGGCCGCACAGCTATTGCCGCAATTGATTGCTGCCATCGCTGCCGACGAGCGGACGCACGAAGCCTATTTTGTGTCTTTCGTTCGCCTGTTGCTGCAAATGCTGCAAGCTATCAAAGATGCCGGAGTTAATCCGAACCGGTTGTTTGCCGCGGAGCAAGAGCTGTTCATTCAACTGTTCCGTTTGAAAACGGCCAAGCAAGTTGAAATCTGGTTCCAGGATGCGGTCATGGAGCCACTCTTACAGCATTTAGAGCAGCGCCGGAATGAACAATATCATAGTATCTCCAGCGAGATCATCCGCATGATTGAAACCGGCTTCGACACCGACCTGACACTGGAGGTTTGTGCCCGGCGAATGAACTACAGTCCCAACTACTTGACCAAAGTGTTCCGCAAGGAAACGGGCGTTAACTTCAGTGATTACTTGTCGCAATACCGTATGAAAATGGCAAAAAAATGGCTAATCGAGACGGATATGAAAATAGCAGAAATTGCAGAGAAGCTGAAATACAATACGCCGGCGAACTTTATCCGGTATTTTCGTAAGCTGGAAGGCTGTACTCCGGGCCAGTACCGGGAAAATTATTTTAACAATTAATCATATCTGTCATTTATAAAAAGGTTGCAGCGAAAACAACCCAACGTCTCTGGCAAATGTCGGCGAAGTGTTGGATTGTTTTTTTTTATGAAACGGGGAGCGTTATGTACTCGATGAGAGTTTAGCGATGTCCGCTTCGAACCGCTGGATGAAGAAAATGATTATGAGATGCAAGAAAATGAATGTATGCGTACCAAACACATTGGGTTTAATGCTGTTCATCGAAGTTACCCATGTAATGAATATCGACCTGAACAGCTATCCCTCTATACATTGTAGAAGTAGGAAAGCTGATGTAAACACCGTTTTTGTAGATATAACGTGTGTCCCATTTGCGGTTACGCGAATAACTGCTGTCGTTAAGCAGAGATCACAGGAGGGAGCGCCGAAGATCGTCTGCTTCAATTTATGATTTGTAAGCGGATACATTATGGTTTTGAATTGCCTTTTCTGCGGATGTATTGCCATTGAAGGATTACTAACCCGTTAAAAGGATGACTTCCAAACGGAAGGCTGTCTTTTTATAAATAAAATAATGGAGGGTGTCCTATGAAGACAAAAAACAAATCAGTTAATTTAAAAAAATGGATGACAGCTGGTGTCGCCTCTGCGTTAATCGTATCCATGTTAACTGCTTGTGGAGGAGGATCGGGTGGCGACGGCAGCACCAAAACGGCGGGAAAGAGCGGCCAGGCAACGGACGAAGCCGCCAAGCCTTTTAGATTCAGCATCATGTCGCCGTTTTTTGCTGCGCAACCGCCGGCGACGGACGACTCAAACGCTGCATTCAAAGAATTAGAGGCCAAGACAGGCGTCCAGATGGATGTCACTTTTGTCCCTGGCACGACCTATGACGATAAGTTGAATGTGACCCTCGCGTCCGGCAGTTTGCCGCAAGTCATGGTGGTGACCAACAACAAGATTGCCGCGGTCATCAATGCGGTCCGCTCCGGCGCCTTTTGGGAAATCGGTCCGTATATCAATGAATTCCCAAACCTGAAGAAATACTGGAACGATCAGGTCGCAAACAACATTTCCGTGGATGGCAAAATCTACGGTATTTACCGCGATCGTCCCGTCGCGCGCAAAGGCCTCATTTTTCGCCAGGATTGGCTCGATAGCCTAGGTCTTCAGCCGCCGAAAAAGGTCGATGACGTGTACAATATCGCAAAAGCATTTACATTGAACGATCCGGACAAAAATGGCAAAAACGACACGTACGGCCTTGCGATATCGGACGACAACTTGGTAAATGATGCAACGGGAGTGCTCGTAACGGCACTTGGCGGCTTCAACCAGTGGGGCATTAAAGACGGGAAAGTTACTCCTGATTTCATGACCCCGGAGTATTTGGATGCGCTCAAGTTACTGAAGAAGATGTACGATGAAAAGCTGATGAATCAGGATTTCGGAGCGATTAAAGGTACCAAGCTGAAGGAAACCATCAATCAAGGGAAGGCGGGGATGTACATTTCAAGCATCGACGATGCGAACACATCTCATTCGGACTTGTTCAAGCTGAATCCGAAAGCCAAGATCGGCTTCGTCCTCGGTCTTGAAGGGCCGAAAGGCGTTAAGCTACCGGCGAACTCGGGTTATTTCGGGGTGTTTATGTTCCCAAAATCAAGTGTCAAAACGGAAGCGGACTTGAAGAAGATTTTAGCCTATTTCGACAAAAATCTCGACCCTGATATATTGAAACTGTTTGCATTCGGTGTCGAGGGTGTCCATTATAAAACGGAAAACGGAAACCCGGTGTTTACCAACGAGCAGCTATGGGCAGACCAGGTCGCTGATTTGGGCCAGCTGCGTATCGCACCTTCGGATTTGGCCTGGCCGACGGAATCCGAGGTCATGAAGGAGGTAAAGAAGCTGTATAAAGAAGAAACACCAAACGCAGTAGCGAATGTAATCGAGCCGTACCTTTCGCCGACCTATGCGGAGCGTGGCACCGAGTTGAATAAGATCATCAACGACGCGCGCGTCAAATTCATTATGGGTGCTACCGATGAGGCCGGTTTTGTCAAAGCAACGGAGGATTGGCGTAAACAAGGCGGCGATAAAATAATCGATGAATTTACCCAGGAATATAATAAAGCGCAAAAATAATAACGAGCCGTCTTCCTTTTACAGCGTCTTTCTGCCGGAACTACACCGGCCGGCAGGCGCTGTCTGCGCGGATAATGCTATTTTTCATCTCATATGCAAAGGACGGAGTGAAAGACAGTACGTTAGATCAACGATCATCCATTTTGATCCGCTTGTAACAGAAAATGAATAGGCATCGAAAGAAGATGAATATTTCCGTATCTCTGCTTTGGATTCAAAACATTACTGTAGAAACTACCCATGTAATGAATATCGACCTGAACAACCATCCTTCTTTACATTGTAGAAGAGACAAAATCCGAACAGTCGCTGCAGTCAGGAATGCGAATTCAATCTCTGCAGTGATACAACTGTAAAAAGGTGCAAAGGAAGGTTGATTTATGAAATTTCAATTGAATGACTTTACTTTCGACCTGCGGGCCAGCCTGGCGCCGCCTAATCACATTTGGGTCGCCAGCGGTTATAGTACGGTAGCCCCGCTCCCCAATACGGTAGCGGGAGTGAAAGGCTTATTTTCTCCGCCGTTCGCGGCTCGCGATGTACAGCTGCTGTTGAATATCGAAGCAGACGGTCATACCGTAAGCGACACCGGAAACCTGGGCAAAGGTGACTGCGGACTGTTATACGCTGGGGCAGAATGGCGGCCGGACCGTATTGCGCGACGCGGGACGTATCACTATTTTCACGAGGGCAGGCTTATTTCTTTGTTCGTGCAGAGCCGTCTTGTGCCACTCGCGGACCGGGCTGGCTTTCTGCTAGCTGTTCGTATCGCCAACCGTACGGAGCGGAGCATTGAGGTGCTCGTCAAGCCTCAGTTAACGTCAGGACGGCTCTGCTTGCAGCCGCTCGACGACTGGGACTATGGGCATCCGGCACCGGGAGAACCTGCGCAACCAATCAGCGACGACGTATGGGAAAACGAAGATGTGCGGATGTCCCTGTTGCACGATGCCTCGATGCCGTCGTATCTGGCACCGGGAGAAGATGTGGAGCGCTGCATGGCTGTTGTACTGACGCGCAGCGGCGAGGAAAGCGACAACACCGAAAGCTTGGCGGTTTGGGAAAAACGGACGGAAGTGAGATGGCAGGATCGGATCGACCACATGTGCGCATCCCTGCCGAAGTTGGAAAGCGATATCCCTGGTCTGGAAGACTATTACCGGCGCTCGCTCGTCAGCGGCTTGATCTGTCTGTGGGAGCATCCCGATTTCGCTATGCAGCCGTTCCCGGTCGTGTCGGGCATCGAGGGTGCGGGAATTTGCTGCTACCCGTGGGACACGGGTGGGTATGCAGGCAGACTGCTTGCAATGATGATCGGCAGCGAAAGCATGATGGAACTGGCACAGCTCATGGCGAACAGTGGCATTGAGCGGCATTCGCGATTTTCTCCAAGTGGTATTGGTAAGGACGTACCGTACTCATACAGTTTGTGGTCGTTCTTCAATCTGATCTGGAGCAATATGGAGCAGCATGGTGAAGGCCAGCAGATGTATGACGTGATGCGGAGTCTGCTGCTCTGCGACGAGGACAGGCTGCCTGCCTGGGGTGTGCTGCTCGATTACGGCAAACAGCACAACCTGCTGGAAATGCGCAGCGCGGCGCATGAGCATGTTGTCTCAAGTCCTAACGCCGAGCGGGCATGGTGCTACGACCGACTGGCTGACTTGGCCGAGCGGCTGGGAAGGGGAGAAGCGGAACGGTGGCGGGATAAAGCGGAACAAATTCGGCGTGCGATTCGCGAGCAACTGTGGGACGAAGAAGCGGGATGGTTTGTCTGCCGTTATCCGGACGGGCATGTGGAGCGGGTGTATACGATTCAAGCCTACGATACGCTTCGAATGGGCGCTTGTACCGAACCGATGAAGTCTGCCTTGTTATCGCACGTACGAGAGGGTGCATTCCTCGCCCCTTACGGTGTCAGCAGCATTTCGGAAGAAGATACGATTCATTACGAACTGAACGATCCGGACTGGTCGGGCGGAGGCTGCTATACAGGCGAAGCGACCATGCTGGCTCAAACGTTATGGGAAATTGGCGAAGCTGAGCTGGCGTGGGATGTACTGAAGCGACTGTTCTGGATGGGACGGCATTTGCCGTATTTTCCCCAGGAGCACTACTGCGACCGTCCGGCCGTCCCAAGCCACAAACGAGCCAATGTCATCGCTGGCTTGTCCGGCGCGGAAGCGATTTTGTTTGGAATGGCCGGCCTGAAGCCAGGAGCGGACGGCAAGCTGACGGTATTACCGCATCCGCCGCATGAAGGGAAAGTTTCTGTGGAGGGCTATTTATTCCGAGGCCGCAGCATTGATATCCATATGGAGCCGGGATATAGCAGAATCGTATGTGATGGCGTCGTCATTTACGAAGGTGCTCCCACCCTCTGCACTATATAAATGGAAAAACATATGCAGAACATTCACTGGGCATCTTGAATCCAAAATTATCGTGATAAAGGGTGAAGTGAGAAAAAAACGTTTTGTACAGGTCGGCACCGGAGGAAGAGCCGAGTTTTTTTGCAGCGATCACTACGGATTACCGTGGATGGATTATGCCAATAAAAAGCAGCAAATCGCTCCATACGTACTGGACAGCCGGCTTGACTGATGAAAAAATCACCGAGCTTATCTGAACGGTGAAAGAAAGTGTAAGACGACAAGAACATACTCGCTTAAAAGCCGCGTAATAGCGGCTTTGTTTGTTTTAACGATATATGTTCTTGTCAAAACTCCACGACAAGAACATATATCGTTTGCCGAAAAAGACAAGACTATATATAGTTGGTTGATAAGGATACTCATGACAGATGTAGTTTTGTAGTTTTTAGCATTTAATAATACGTGGCTGAACAGGGTCGAAAGAAGAACCGAGTGCGATAAGCTTAGGGGCATTGTCCGATAAGCTGTGCTTCGGAGAATAAAGATCGGGATTCAATCCTTAGTCCGAACAGCCAAGTACTTTAAGTTAGTAGACATGAATATGGCCATCGCAGGGAAGATTACCCCTGGTGAGAAACATTCACTACGTTATTCATTCTATATAAACTGTGATAAAATTTATTTATCTCCTTCCAACAGTTAAGTAGATACGGAATTCCGATCAGAAAGAAATCATAAAGGATGTGTCGAGATGTCGAAACTCCAAGATATTATTACGACTTCCAGAAGAATTATTTATTATAAAGGCTACCAAGCTACATCGGTCAACGATATTTTGGACGAGGCCCACATCGGAAAAGGCCAGTTCTATCACTACTTTTCGTCCAAACGTGAACTCGGCTTGGCCGTCGTCGATGATCTTGTCAAGGAATGGGACAAGGATGTATTCGAGGGCATTTTCGCCACCGATCTTGATCCTATCGCGAAACTAAATAAGATGCTGGACAGAATGTTAACCATCCATACGAATGAAGATGGGAAATCAGGTTGTCCCGCGGGGAACCTCGCTATCGAGATGAGTGAACACGACGAGACGTTTCGGCAAAAGGTCCAATATATTTTCGACCGATGGATTTCGTCCATCGAGGGTGCGCTTAACGAGTTGAAAGCACAGGGTCATCTAACGTCGGACATCGACTCCAAACAGCATGCACGAGCCATCGTATCTTTGATCGAAGGCGCCATTTTATTAATGAAGAGCCAAAAGGAAGTCAGCTTTCTTACAAACGCTATCGCGATCATTCGGGCGCAATATCGGCTTTCTTGAGCGCGATACTTCCGTTTTTTTCTATTGCTTACGCGAAGAGATTTTGCTATGATCAGTCTGTACCGAACGGTAGGTACAACCTTTATATAAACTTAGTTCATAAAGGAAGGGGTACCCAGATGATTGGCGACCATTTATTATGCCGATTCTGTACCGACAAGTAGGCAATTTGAGTCAAGGAAAAACAGCAGTAGCCCCGCATAGTGAAAGCGACAAAGGGAAAAGAGGGCCGAAGCGATTATAGTTACAAATCTCGTTAAATAAATAAAATAGGCCAAGATGGAGAAACCACTATATCTAATATAGAAAAATCTTCGCTGCATGCCCGAATGGACTCAAGGAAATTTATATCGGAGAGGAGCATGAAGAAAATGAAGGAAACTTATAAAGCTCTATTTGAGCCGCTTCGGCTGCGTAGCGGAAAGGAATTAAAAAATCGAATCGTCATGGCTCCAATGGGTAATTGGGGCTCTTTGCCCGGAGGCTTTATTTCCGAGGAAGAACTGACTTATTACGGACCGCGAGTCAAAGATGCCGGGATGATCATTACTTCGGCAACAACGTTTACGGAAGGGGAACATTATCCTGGAGCGCCGGCCGCGTTGACGGATGAACATATACCGGGGCTCAAAAAATTAAGTTCACTACTAAAATCTAATGGAGCCGTAGCCATCTTGCAATTGTTTCACGGTGGAGCTCTAAAAATGAAAAACCCCGAAGCCCCGAGTGCCGTAGCACCGGAAAATTCTGATGCTGAACCGCCTCATGAACTGACAGATTCTGAAATCGAGGATTTGATTAAGAAATTCGGGGATGCAACCAGACGGATTATCGAGGCAGGCTTTGACGGTGTAGAAATTCATGGAGCAAATGGCTATCTGATGCAGCAGTTCATTTCGCCTCATTACAACCGCCGGCAGGATCGCTGGGGAGGCACATTCGAAAAACGGCTGGCCGTTCCGCTCGCTCTCATTAAGGAAGCGAAAAAAGCTAGAGCTGAAAGTGGAAAATCGTTTGCCATTGGCTATCGAATTTCGCCTGAAGAACAATTTACCAATGGATTAACAATGGCCGACGCCATTCAAATTGTTGATGTTCTGGCCGATCAGGAGCTGGATTATATTCATGTCTCCCTGCATAATTTCTTTTCAAAGCCCCGCCGAGGCATCGAAAGTAAGAGATCCCGGATGGAAATCTTGAAGGAGCTTGTAGGAAACCGTACGGCACTCATTGGCGTTGGCGAAATTACGACTCCGGAGCAAGCCGCGTCCGCCCTATCGTCCGGTGTGGAACTTGTTGCACTGGGCAGAGCGCTTTTGCTCGACCCGAACTGGTTGAACAAGGTTCGAGAAGGCCGGGAAGATCAAATCAAGAACAAGTTATTCCATAAAGACTTACCTGAACTTTTATTTCCCAAGAAAATGTGGGAACACCCTGATATTCTCCCATTAATCCAGGATACGAACAATTTAAATGAACTTACGTGATATTTATTCGGAGGAGTGGCTCAAGCCCAAATTCAACCTCCAAATGAGACGAACAAAGACTGCATTTTGTCAGCTCTATATAGATAGCGGGAAGCTTAATAGTGATAGCTATACAAGGATCTGATTTGAGATGTCTAATTCTATTATATTGGAGGCAATTGAAATGTCATTAAACAAACATCGAGTTGTTATTATCGGTGGTACTTCAGGTATAGGTTTGGCTACTGCTCAAGCGTTTATCAATGAAGCCGCACAGGTGATTATCGCGAGTCGATCGCTCCAGAACCTTGAGAAGGCAAAACAAGAGTTAAATGGTGACATTGAGGCCTACGAGTTAGATTTCCGTGAAGAAGAAAAAGTAGCTGAATTTTTTGAGAGAGTGGGCCGGTTTGATCATTTGATAATTACGGCAGGAGAAGGAATAATGGGGGACTTTCGTGATTTACCAATAAGAGAGGCCCATTCTGCATTTGATAGTAAATTCTGGGGACAATATATCATCGTAAAAGCTGCAATCCCGTATCTGAACGAAAAGAGTTCCATTACTTTAACATCAGGAATTTACGCAACACGCCCGCCTAAAGGCGCATCTTTGTTTGCTGCTGTCAATTCTGCTATTGAGGGATTGATGAGGGGTCTAACATTAGATCTTGCCCCAATTCGAATAAACGTAGTTTCTCCTGGGCTGGTCGAAACACCTATGTATGCAGGATTGTCCGAAGAGGAAAGGAAAAATTTGTTTAGTTCCGTGGCTAAGCAATTACCGGTTGGTCACATTGCACAGCCTGAGGATATCGCTGAAACGTATGTATACCTCGCAAAAAATGGTTTTACCACCGGATCCGTAATTATTATTGATGGAGGGGCTCAGTTGTCCTAAAGATAATATATTGTTGTTATGATAACAGGATAAAATTAGATAACGATAATTAAAATGATGGGCAATGAATAGTTGACTCAACACAGCCTGCTCATACGGGCCGGCTGTGTGTTTTTTTTACTTATATTCAAAGAGGGCCTGTGAGACGACAAGAACACATACGCTTTATAGCCGCGTGGCAGCACCTACGCGTATGCTGCCCATGAGCTAAAAACGCCACTTGCCGGTATTATTGCGAATATTGAGGTGTTACAACTGGATAAAAATCCATCCGTTCAGGAATATAAGGAGGTTTTGGACGATACCCTTACAAACGCCCAGCGGCTGAGTACCCTGGTATATGATTTGCTGAAGATGAATAACGCCATTCAGGCTGATACCTGTAAAACTTTTGATGCGAAAGAACGGAAAACAGCAAAGTTAAACATGTCCGCATACAAAACAATATCTCAGATATTATGCTATTCGGTGAAAGAGCGCTTTTGCAGAGGGCTTTCTTTAATCTTGTTCAGAACGCCGTGAGATACAATAAATTGAACGAAGAAGTAATGGTTACGGCAGCCCAGCATGGTAATTTTGTCACTGTCAGAATCAAGGATAACGGCATAGGCATTCCTGAAGAGGAATTAGAAAATATCTTCGAACCATTCTATAGAATTGACGCATCCCGTTCCAGGGAATTGGGAGGCAGTGGGCTTGGGCTTTCCATCACAAAAACCATCGTAGAAAAGCACGACGGAGAAATTTTATTTGAAAGTGAAATCGATTCCGCTCCTAGGCGCATCACCGTGGCTATTAAAACTCACCCCAGCTGCTGGGTTCGCGATCCAGCAGAGTTTAACGGAGTACCCCCACGTAATCGGTGCCTATGTACCGCAGATGGGATATTACCCATTGACACCATGGGCTGGCTTTGCTGTGCTTTGCGGTTACACTGCGCTGGCTTTCGGTCTGGCCGTCTTCATGCTGCAACGTGAACATATGAGGCAGGTTATCTCAAGGCTATAACAAATATGTCAGGGTCTAATTGAGGATATCTTGTACAGTCAGCGTTTGGTGTTATCCGCCCCCCTTTGAATGATGTGCAAACTTTGCTGCTAGTGGCCTAACTGCACAAGGATTGGCGATTTTTGCTGGTGATGGAAGTGTGGGTAAGCCCTGGATGGACCCCAAAGATAATGTTTTTGTTATCCCTTTTCTCGTAATTGTAATTGTTGCGTTTTTGTATGGATTCGTTAGAAGTTTTATTGAGCGTGGTCATTGAACTAACGGAGAACGTTTTGTTGAATAACGAACAGGAAGAAGCTGCCGATGCTGATCGGCAGCATTAAATTAACGGGCAGGAAAACGAAAATAACATCTTTACTTCAGTGAATATTCTAACTATAATTACAGTGAACATTTGGTATGTGTGACTGGCGTAAACGTGGAGACCCACTAGGGAGCACATATTGTCATATGCCGTACGCCTGGGCAGAGGTAAGGGAGAGGTATCCCTTACCTCTGTGTGTTTTAGGAGGTAAGCATGATGTTCCAGAGAGAATGCGCTCGATCTGATTTTTAAAAAGTCGAAATAGATGTGTGCTGGATTACCAATCAGATTCATTCAGGGAGGAAATAACATGCTATACGAGTTGCGAATCTATACGATTTACGAAGGTCGAATGGATGCCATTCAAGACAGATTTAAGGAGCATACGTTTAGAATTTTTACAAGACTGGGAATGAAGGTCGTGAATTTCTGGATAGATGCAACAGGCCAAAATAAACTATATTATGTGATGGAATTTAAGGATATGGAGCAGCGTCAAAGGCTATGGGAGCAGTTTAAGAATGACATCGAATGGATTCAAGTAAAACGCAACTCGGAAGAAAATGGAGGGCTCATAGTCGAAAAAATTGATGAATATTTTATGAATCACGCTGAATTTTTCAGATTGGAAAATTAAACCAACGTTGAGCAGGCCACAGCAGCCTGCTCATGTGTTGAGTCATGTAAGACGACAAGAACATATATCGTTTGCCGACACGAACGGGTAGGATAGCGTAATTGCATCCCATATTGAGCATATAGAAAATAAGCAAGTAAATATTTATATGCAATAATGAGGTTCGCTGAAGATGAAAAGTTGATATGAAAGAGACGATAAGAACTTCAAAGTTGAACGAACAATCATGGATGTGAGTCAGAGAACCGGCCGAATAGGCCGGTTTTTTAGATTAAATCGTTCATTAAGCTTTAAAAAATGGGGGAGGCCCTTGTAGCCACAAGAGCGAACTCCCCCTGCACCATTATATGGCTAACCTTAGTTGATAAGGATTATCAACTAAGTGTTCGAGCTAAAACTTCAATTACAAGAACAACCCCAAATAAACTTTCCATCAAAATTTTTGTCCCTTTCGGTTCCCAGTTCGGGAACTGAATTTGTAATTCCTGTACATGACGATATATGCAATAAATCCACGAATACGTACAGCCAGCGTTGAATTTCCTTGTGATTGAGTGATTCGTTGTCATCGTCCATGAGATCAGTTATGCCCGTACCCGCAACCGACAATGCAATATGATGTCCCACGCCAGCGTCTGCCTTGACGGTAAGTAAATTACGAGTGGATATATCGAAAAACTCCAAAACAGCCCTATCCTCGAACGAAGGCGAGTTCAAAGCGTCTACAACGACCTCAGCTCCACGAAGTGCTTTTGCCAGTCCCTCACCCGTGAGGATATTACACCCAAGGAGCGTGATGCAACTATTACTTCATGACCCAAAACCTTTAAGTTGCAGCCAAATCACCGTGATAACGCAGCCGATCCACTTCCAGTTTTTAAAGCTCTCCCATTCCGACAACCCCTAACTTAGAATGATCAAGCATACCGATACTTTAATGAACGCAACGAAAATCCAGAGGGGGTGAAAATAGCATCTTACCGGTTGGCGGTTCGTGTCGTAAAATTTATAGTTCTTGACGGTCTTAAAACGGGGAGACTAAAATTTAGTTTAACGAAAAATGTAATCGCTTTCAATTATTTGCAAAAAGGAGGAAGAACGACACCATGACGACAATCGAACCGGACAAGCCATGAGATTCCGCATGAAAAGCCTCAATATTCGTTCGCTGCGGTCCAAAATCATGCTGCTGTTCATTATTTTCGCAAGTCTCATCTTAATTCTTCAGATGGGGGTATTCCAGCAGTGGATCCGTTCCATCATTCTGGAAAAGTCGGAAACGTACTTTCAAGGGACCGTTTATCAGATCGGCCAGCGCGTCGACATGCAGTTCGAGCAGTTCGGGACGATGGCACTCGGGATCGGCAACAACCAGGTCGTCAAAAATTACTTGGCGGATCTGAAGGGACATTCGATCAGCTATACGATCGCGAAATATAAAATCAGCTACGAAATTTTGCGGGCGTCAAAGCTGAGCTGGATCGAGAACATGTGCATTTATCCGGTCGACGGGCAGCCGCCGATCAACCTGTATTACTCCGTTCCCGTCTTCGAGGCGGATGCCGTTATCCGCGGTATGCAGGAAGACCCGTCGACGCTGCCGCCCGATCGGATTTTATGGAAGCCGTCTCCGGAGAAACCCGGTCAAGCCGAGGCGTACCTGCCCATTCAGGAAAACGGCGAGCGCTACGGCATTCTAAGAATCAGCCTGAGCGAATCGTTCTTCCGTTTCCTTGACGACGTCAAGCTCGGCAAGGAGGGGGACATTTATTTGACGAACGGCGATACCGTCCTGTATGTGAAAGACCGCTCCCATATCGGAAGCTCCATGGAGCGGCTGAGACAAGCCGCCGGAAGTGTCGCGAAGGAGCAATATGCCATGAGCGAGCCCGGCTGGACGTTGGTCGGAATCGTACCGCAGAAGGAAACGCTGCAGCTGATTCACGAGTTCAACCGGATTTTTCTGCTTATGGTCATTGTCATCCTGGCGGCGATCATGTCTTTCGCCGTCATGTCGGCCAGAGCCATTCTTTTGCCGCTGCACGACATTTCGAAAGGGATGAAGCGTATCCAGCAGGGCGACCTAAACGTCAGGCTGGCGCATAAAGGCGACGACGAATTCGGCGAGCTGACGTTCCAATTCAATTACATGGTCGATCGGGTGAAGGAGCTGATCGAAACGGTATTCCAGCAGCAGAGAAAGCATCGGCAGGCGGAGATCGTCAGCCTGCTCTCCAAGCTGAACCCGCATTTTCTGTACAATTCCCTCGACATGATTTACTGGAAAGCGATTATGAAGGGCGAGGAGGAGATCGGCAGCTCGATCGTGGCTTTATCGAATATTTTGCGCTACTCCATTTCCCACAGCGGCGATTTCGTCACCGTCCGGGAAGATATGGGCCAGCTGGAAAGCTATTTGACGATCCAATCCATGCGGTTTCAGGATAAGTGGCGTTACTGCTTCGATATCCGGGAGGACATCGGAGAGGATAAAATTCCGAAGCTGGTCATCCAGCCGCTCGTCGAGAACGCGATCAAATACGCGTTTCACCCCGCGAAGCAGGACGGATATATTGCGATCCGCGGTTACCGCAGCGGAGAGGATCTAATCTTCGAAGTCGAGGACAACGGAGTCGGGATCGCCGAGGAAAAGGCGAACCGGCTGCTGCGAGTCTCTGAAAGCGAGGATGGCGCCGATGAAATGGGGCTGGGTATCCCGCTCGTGCATCGGAGGGCCCGTTATTTATACGGGGAAGGCTACGGCATAACGATTCGAAGCGCGGCCGGGCAAGGGACAACGATTACGGTGCGCCTTGGCGGCCGGATCGAATCCGATCTGCTTGCGGCAGGCGACTATGGCACTTGAACAGGGGGAAGAAAAAGATGCTGAAATTATTGCTTGTCGACGACGAGAGCGCCGTCCTGCAAGGGCTGACGCATATCTTAACCCAATACTGCCCGAACTACGACATCGTCGGGGCTACGCAGCATGCGGCGGAGGCGATGCAGCTGCTTATGGCCGAGCACGTTGACTGCGTCATAACGGATGTCAAAATGCCGGATATCGACGGCGTCGAGCTGACCAAGCATATCCGTTCGCATTATCCGGATACGTCTGTCATCGTGCACAGTGGCTACGCCGATTTCGAATTCGTCCGCGAGACGATGAAGCACGGCGCCTGCGATTATTTGCTGAAGCCCTCCAATTACAGAAGCATCCTCGATATCCTGCACCAGATCGAAAAACGACGGACGGAGGAGAGCAAGCAGGTGGAGGAAATCGCAAACCAAAAGCTGCTGAGGGCTACTCTTTCCGGAGAGAAGTCCGCCTCTACCGCCTGGTCCGGACCATGGCCGAAGCGTCTGGCGACGCTGACGGCGATGGTCCGCGACACGGACCATGTCACCCGGCTGCTGAAGGATCGATGGAAGGCAGGCGTTCTTCTGAAGGAAATGGAGGAACTCGTCGCCCATGATGAACATGTAATTATGCTATTTCCCGCCGGGCTAAACGAGGATCAGCTCTTAAGTCGGCTGAACAGCGTCCGGCAGCTGCTGCAAAGCCACGGTTACGCTGCTTACATCGGCATCGGCTGCCGGGTAGACGCTCCGGATGAGCTTAGGCGGTCCTACGAGGAATGTCTTCGGCGAATGGACTTCGCTTCGTTCAACGAGCTTCCCGCTGCCTTGAATGGCGCGTCTTACGATGCACATATGGAGAAGCAGAAGCCGCATGCCTTTGGAGACTATTTCCAAATTCAGGAACTTGGTAAATACCTCCTGAAAGGAGACAGTGGCAAGCTGAAACAGCTCTCCGACGCTGCCGTCTCGGAGCTTGAACGGCTGCGTCTTGCCTGGGATCCGAAGCGTCTGAAGAACGACGTCCTCAAGGAAACGCTGTTGCTGAACGAATATTTGAGGGAGCATGGCGCGCATCCGGCTCACCCCGAGTGGATCGACTATGCGGACGAGGTAAAGCGGCAGCTTACCTTTCGTGACCTAATGCGGTGGGTGAAACATATCTCGGCTTCGCTGCTCCTTCGCTCGGACGGCGAGGAGGCGGTTCCGGGGTATATCCAGACGACCGTCCGTTACGTGGAGGAGAACTACATGGAAGAGCTGACGTTAAAGAGCCTGTCGGATAAAGTGTACTTGAATCCGTGGTATTTCAGCACGCAGTTTAAGAAGTGGATGAACGTCTCCTTCAGCGAATACGTTAATCTGGTTCGCGTCCGGATGGCCAAGCAGCTGCTCAGGCAGAAGGATTTAAAGGTATACGAGGTGGCGGAGATGGTCGGGTTTAAGGATGCCGCCTATTTCAGCACGGTGTTCAAACATCTGGAGCGAATGAGTCCGAAGGATTATCAGAAAACGCTTTCATAGATGGGCCAATGCAATTACAAGAAACCCAAGGAAATTCGACTTTTTTAAAGGCGGCCGATGCTATCCTCTAGATATTCTAGACAAGGAGGAATCCGAGTGAGGGATAAAGCATGGATCGTTTGTTATCTCATGGCTATTTTCGTCTTATTGACCGCCTGTACGGATTCGGGAGCGACTCAGCCGCCGGCGGCATCGGGAGGGAATCAGGAAGCTAGCGGAAGCGGTAAGATGACGGACGTCGGAACGCCGAGAAGCGAGACGCTCATCGTCGACATCCTCAGCGGCAGAAGCCCGGACCCCGACCGCATGAATCCGTATATGCCAGGCGCGGTCGCGATGGACAGCGGTCTCCATCAGCTCATTTATGCGAGCATGTGGGAGATCGATACGGTGAAAGGTGAGCAGATCCCGGATCTGGCCGCCACGATGCCGGAGCCGCTGGACGACACGAATACGAAGTTCCGCTTCAAGATTCAAGAGGGGCTGGCCTGGTCCGACGGCGTCGAATTTACGGCTGACGACGTGCAGTACACAGCGGATATGCTGCTCAAGACGAAGGAAATCGGCTACAGTGGGTATTTCTCCAGCCTTGTGAAGAGCATGAAGGCCGTCGACAAGACCACGATCGAGGTAGAGACCGTCCAGCCGGAGACGCGCCTCGCGCAGAAGCTTGGCGTCGTCATCTGGGGCACCTCGTTCCGGGTCATGCCGAAGCACATCTGGGAGAAGGAAGACCCGACGCAGTTCAAATTTACCGACCCCGTCGGTGTCGGTCCTTACAAGTTGAGCAAGCGGGATCCGCAGGGCAACTGGTTCCTGTACGAGAAGCGAGAGGACTGGCAGAAGAGCGATGTCGGCAAACTGGTCGGAGAACCTGGCCCGCGTTACGTCCTGTTCAAATATTTCGGTCCGGAGGAGAAGCGTATCGTCGCGGCGATCCAGCACGATATGGATATTCTCCAGGATATCACTCCGGAGAGCTGGGAGGTGCTCCGTCAGAAGAACGAGTACGCCAAAGCCTGGTACGAAAATTTCCCGTATGCGGATATGAACGACCCCTGCGAACGCGGAATGTCGTTCAATGCATCCAAAGCGCCGTACGATAACGAAGATGTGCGCTGGGCGCTCACACTCTTGACCGACATCAAAAACGTCTCGATGGCGACCTTCGGCGGTATGCTTCGTGTCTCGCCGATTATTCTTCCGCCAATTTCGGTGCTGCAGGAAACCTACCATAAGCCTATGAAGGACTGGTTGAAGGAGTTCCAGCTTAGCGACGGCTACAAACCGTTCGAGGATACCTACGCGAAAGATATGGTCGACATGCTGAAGCAGCAGGGGATTAAGGGTCTGCCGACCGATTCGGCCGAGATGGAGAATACGTTCGGCGTCGGCTGGTTCAAGTACGATCCCGAAGAGGCCACCAAGCTGCTGGAAAAGGCCGGATTCAAGAAAGAAGGCGACAAGTGGCTGCTGCCTGACGGATCCCCTTGGAAGCTAACGATCAACGCACCGGCCAACTTCGAGGTGCAGTCGATGCGACTTGCGTTCGCCGTAGCGGACAGCTGGCGGAAGAACGGCATCGACGTGAACGTGCAGCAGATGGATGCCGCCACGTTCTGGGACAGCGAATCGACCGGCAACTTCGAGGTCGGCTCCTACTGGCCGGCCTGTGGCCTGCTGCCGGACAGCACGGCCAATCTGCAGGGCTGGAACAAGGAATACATCGTTCCGAACGGCCAGCAGGCGCCAGGCAACCGGAACCGCTGGGCGAATGACCGCGTAAGCGGTCTGCTCGAAGGCCTGAATGCAATGGAGCCGAGTGATCCGAAGGTCATTGCGGACATTACGGAAATCAATAAGGAAATGGTGAAGGGTATGCCGTTTATTCCGATGTTCGGCACTTCCAAATTCGTGCCGGTCGACACGTATTATTGGCAGGGCTTCCAGAACGCGGAGAACGAATTCGAGGGGCCTTGGTGGTGGTGGTCCCAGTTCAAGTTCTATACGCCGAATTATAAGCCGTCAGGGAACTGACGGCTGGAATCGGCGAAGCCAAAACACCGCATGCCGGGCGCGCGCGACGATCGCCTTGCCCGGCATGCGTTCTATAAGGGAGTGAACCCCGTGGATTTTTATAAATTTCTGCTTTCCCGAATCTTGACCTTTATTCTCGTCGTGTTCATCGGCATTACGGCTGTATTCTTCGTGCCGCGCTTTCTTCCCTCGGATCCAGTCGAGGCGATGATCGGGCAAATGACGTCCAAGTCTGCGTTCCTCGATCCGAAGGCGGTGGAGACGCTGCGGGAAACGCTGAACGAATCGTTTGGGCTGCAGGGTTCGGTGCTTTCGCAATACCTCGGCTTCTTCAAGCGGGTGCTGCTAACGCAGGATTTCGGCCCCTCGCTCGCAAACTATCCGGCGCCCGTTAACGAGCTGATCGGCCGTGCTCTGCCCTGGACGATGGGGTTGCTTCTGACGTCCACCGTCATCTCCTGGTTGATCGGCAATGCGATCGGTCTGCTCGCGGGCTTTCGGAAAGAAAAGCCTTACTCTAAGGCGCTCGAAGCCATATCCATCGCGTTATACCCGATTCCGTACTATATCTTCGCTCTCGTTCTGATCATGCTGTTCTCCTATATCTTTCCGGTCTTTCCGCTGACTGCGACGTTCCAGGGAGCAGGCTTTACATGGGAGCATATCAGGAGCTTGATCATCAATTCCACGCTGCCCGCGCTCTCGATGATACTCGTCGGCACCGGCTGGTGGGTGATCAGTATGAAGACGATCTCGTCCGGGATCGCGGAGGAGGACTACGTCCATTTCGCCCGGCTCAAAGGGGTCAAGGAGCGCAAAATTATGAGCCGTTACGTCCTGCCGAACGCCGCGCTGCCGCAGGTGACGATGCTGGCGCTGCAGCTGGGAGCGATCTTCAATGGGGCGCTGGTGACCGAGATCCTCTTCGGATATCCGGGAGTCGGCACGCTGATCTACAACAGCATTCTGCAGGCCGACTACAACCTGATCATGGGCACGATCACCCTTTCGATCATCGCCGTGGCGGGAGCGACGTTCGTCGTCGATTTCCTGTATCCGTTTCTGGATCCCCGTGTGCGTTACAAGTAACGGGGGAAGAGAGGAGAAGCCATGAAAAACTGGAACTTTCGACTGAAGGCTGGAGTCGCCATTCTTGCCCTGTTTCTTATCCTGGGCATGATCTTTCCGTTCTTCTATACGGGGAATCCGATCGAATGGGGCACCTACCCGAAAAATTTGAAGCCGAGCGCGGACCATTGGTTCGGCACGACGAACCTGGGTCAGGATACGTTCTGGCTGCTCGCCAAATCACTGCAAAATTCGTTCGTCATCGGCCTTCTCGTCGCTTTCTTCGCGACCGTCATCGGCGCGCTGCTCGGATTAATCGCCGGCTTCAAGGGAGGCTTCATCGACCGGCTCATTACGCTGATGACCGATTCCTTCATCGTCATCCCTTCGCTGCCGATTCTCATCCTGCTAGGCACGATGCTGAAGGGCCGGGCGTCCCTGCTTTATATCGCCGTCGTCCTGATCGTGTTCAACTGGCCCTGGCCCGCCCGCCAGCTGCGCGCGATGGCGTTGTCACTGCGGGAGCGTGATTTCATTAACACCGCCGTTTTCTCCGGCAGCGGCACGTTCAAGATCATCGTCAAGGAAATCTTTCCGTTCGTGGCGGGATGGTCGCTCGCGAACTTCGTTAACACGATTCTGGTCGCGATCGGCTCGGAGTCCGGGCTCGCCGTCATCGGAATGTCCAGTAACGAGAAGGCGACGCTCGGCACGATGATTTACTGGGCGAACCAGCATCAGGCGATGCTGGCCGGCCGATGGTGGTGGATCGGCTCTCCGGTTATAGCGATCGCGCTTATCTTCATCGCCCTGTTCCTGACAATGACGGGCTATCAACAATATTCCGCGCTGAGGAGAGGGAAGTAATATGCTGAAGTTAAAGCGCGTAAGCGCGCGTTACGACATGCTGGGCAGCTATGTGCAGGCGGTTGACCGTGTCGATTTCGAGGTGCGGAAGAACGAAATATTCGGTATCGCGGGAGAATCCGGCTGCGGCAAGTCGACGCTGCTTAAGGTGATGTACGATCTCGTGAAGTATCCGCTCGAAATTTCGTCGGGCTCCGTGGAAATCCATACCGAGAGGAAGGACGGCAGCCCGGTCGTCTATAGAAACGGGGAGATACACAAGAGCTGGTGGAAGGTCATCTCCTACGTCCCGCAGGGAGCCATGCATGTCATGAACCCGGTGGCGCGGGTAAAAGGGCAGTTTTTCGACGCGATCGGCAGTTATCATGATAAGAAGAGCAAGAAGCAGCTGCAGGAGGAAATCGTCCGGTATTTGCAGGAGCTGGAGCTTCCGGCCGAGGTGCTGGACGCGTATCCGCATCAGCTGAGCGGCGGCATGAAGCAGCGCGTGCTGATCGCGCTGGCGACGTTCCTGCATCCCGACATCATTCTCGCCGACGAGCCGACAACCGCGCTGGACGTCATCGTGCAGCGGGGGATTTTAACGATGCTCTCCCGCGTGCAGAAAAAAATGAAAAATTCGATGGTTATCGTCTCGCACGACATGGGCGTCCACTACCAGATTACAAACCGGATGGGCATTATGTACGCGGGGCAGCTGATCGAAGTCGGGCCGACTGAGCAAATTTTTGAAAATCCGCAGCATCCGTATACGAGAATGCTCATTAACGCGCTTCCGAAGGTCGGGGACAACAGTCAGAGGGAGGGCATTCCCGGTACGCCGCCGAGCCTCAAAAATCCTCCCGGGGGCTGCCGCTTCGCGGCCAGATGCCCGCTGGCGATGGATCTGTGCCGCGCCAAGGAGCCGGCCGAAACGCGGGTCGGCGAGGATCATTTCGCAAGCTGCCATCTGCTGGAGGATGACTATTCGATTCGGGGAGGCGATTCCGTTGCCCGCTAATCTGCTCGAAATACGCAATCTCAGCCGGAGCTTCAAGCTCGGCGGAATGGTGCTCGGCAAGCGGATCGTCGCCGTGGACAACGCCTCGCTGCGGCTGCCCGGCGACAAGCCGCAGATCATGAGCATCGTTGGCGAGTCGGGGAGCGGCAAGACGACGCTCGCGAGGATGATTCTGCGTCTGCTTACCCCGACGTCCGGCGACATCGTGCTCGGCGGCGTTCCTTTGTCCGTTTACGGGAAGAGGAGGAACCGGAAGGCGTTCCTCAAGAAGGTGCAGCCGATCTTCCAGAATCCATTCACGTCGTTCAGCGCGCAGAGGACGGTCGATTCCTATCTGTTCGAGACGGCGCTCAACCTGGATGTCGCCGCGAACAGGAAGGAAGCACAGGAGGTCGTGACGGAGGTGCTGCGTTCGGTCGGTCTTGAGCTGGCGGCCGTCAAGGGAAAGTACCCGAACCAGTTCTCGGGCGGGGAGCTGCAGCGGATCTCGATCGCCAGGGCGCTCATCCCGAAGCCGAGCCTCATCGTCGCCGACGAGCCCGTCGCGATGATCGACGCCTCGCTGAGGATGAATATCGTCAACCTGTTCCGCAGGCTGAAGGACGAATACAACGTCAGCTTTGTCTATATTACGCATGATCTGTCGACGGCTTACTACGTCAGTGATTATATCGCGACGATGTACCGCGGCCAGCTGATCGAATTCGGCGAAGCGAGAAGCATCCTGAACGATCCGTCGCATCCTTATACCGAGCTGCTGCTCGACTCTATTCCGCGCGTCGGCAACAAATGGGATGAGAACGTCGTTCTGTCCGATACGGATGCCGCGGAAGCCGGCTCGGCCGGCTGCAGATTTTCGGGCAGATGTCCGTACGTCCGCGAGGCTTGCCGCGCGGCCGAGCCTTATATGGTCGACATCGCGCCGAAGCATCAAGCGCTGTGCATCATGCATAACGATTATCAAACCATCGATACCGGGAGGTCCTAATATGCTGCATAATCAAGGTCTGGGCTTCGGCCTGTCCACCGCTCCGCTCATGACGAACGGCAAGACCCGATCCATCTCCGCCGAGAATCCGAAAGGCGAATCGGGCGCCGGCGGCAAGGAAGCAAGCAATCTCGGCACGGCCCGGAAGGGACGTCCCTGCATTACCCTGCCCCAAGGCGATACGGTCACCTTGGCGGAGATCTCGGGTCCCGGCGTGCTTCAGCACTTCTGGATTACGGTGACGGACCGAACGGATAAAGGGTACTTCGTGCTGAGGGATCTTGTGCTCCGGATGTACTGGGACGGCGAAGCCGAGCCGTCGGTGGAGGTCCCGCTCGGCGACTTCTTCTGCAACGGCTTCGGAACCCGCTGCAACGTCAATTCTCTGCCGATCGTGGTCAATCCGACGGGCGGAATGAACTGTTACATCCCGATGCCGTTTCGCAGCTCGGCGCGGATCACGGTCGAGAACCAGCATGCAGCCGATATTAACGGCTTCTTCTATCAAATCAATTACACGCTCGTAGACGGGCTGCCGGACGAGGCCGGCTACCTCCACGCGCAGTGGCGGCGGGAGAACATCACGACGGAGGCGCGAGATTTCACCATCTTGGACGGGATCAAGGGGAAGGGACATTACGTCGGCACTTATCTGGCTTGGGCGGCGCTCGAGCGCTACTGGTGGGGAGAAGGAGAGATCAAGTTCTTCCTGGACGGTGACGAGGAATGGCCGACGATCTGCGGTACCGGGACGGAGGATTATTTCGGCGGTGCCTGGTGCTTCTACGAGAAGCAAGACGGGAAAATCGTCGAAAAGACTTATAATACGCCTTATCTCGGCTATCCGTTCTACTCCAAAGCGGACAACACGCGCAGTGACGTCTTCGGCGAGGACAGCGTGCCGATGCACGGCTTGTACCGCTGGCATCTGATGGATCCGATCCGCTTCGAGAGCGAGCTTCGGGTAACGATTCAACAGATCGGCCACAACAGCCGCGAGTTGTTCGAGCGTACCGACGACGTGTCCTCCGTCGCGTATTGGTATCAGGCGGAGCCGCACGCGGCGTTTCCGGTGCTGCCGCCGGTGGAGAGGCGCTGGCCGAGGTAAAGGGTATAAGGTTGTGGGCTAACAATATTTTTGAGGCTGTTTACCATCTACGGAAACTAAGAAAAACAAGGGGAAGCGATCATGACGATCGCTTTCTTTGTATTTCATTGGGACAATCGAGTTAGGGAAGAGAACGTTTTTTATGAGATGGATTGTAATATGAAGTGCGGGTCTGGCACGACGAACGTGCCTTGGCTTGCGTATATCTCGATGTTAGGCAAGAGCGAGTGCTGCCTTTCATGTGGAGTATAGGGAAATGGAGTTGAGCCTAACGTTCGATCATTCGCGAGCCCCCCCCCCGCCGTTAACCTGTAAAACAGATAAATATCCCTCAACCATGGATAATAAACAACGTATAAACTTGCGCTATAATGCATTTGTAAGCGGTAACAGCAAACGACGTGCCGTTAAATACCAGTGATTATTAACATTTGCCCAACCATAGGAGGAATCGAAATGCCGAAACAACTGATCGCGCAAGCCCCGCGCAAAACGGCGATTACGACATACGAGGACCGCGACATCAAGCCGAACGAAGTGAAGGTCCGCGTCGAGCACGCCTCTCCGAAGCACGGCTCCGAGCTCGCCGGCTTCCGCGGTGAAAGCCCGCACACGGCGGATTACTTCGACGAGAAGGACGGCTGGAATTTGTTTTTGCCGCGTGATCCGAAAGATATTTCCACGGACGGCGGCTTCGGCCGTTGGAACCTCGGCAACCAATGGGTCGGCGTCATAATTGAAGCCGGCTCCGAGGTGACCGAATACAAGGTCGGCGACCGGGTTTGCTGCTACGGTGGCATCCGCGAGACGCATATCGTGAACGCGGTAGACAATTATTATTTGAAAAAAATGCCCGAAGGCATGTCCTGGAAGAACGCGGTCTGTTTCGATCCCGCACAATTCGCCTTCGGCGGCATCCGCGATGCGCACGTCCGGGCGGGCGACCGCGTGGCAGTGTTCGGCCTTGGAGCAATCGGCCAAATCGCGGCGCAGCTGGCGAAGATGGCCGGCGCGAGCTGGGTAGCCGTCGTCGATCCGATCGAAGGACGCCGTCAAGTCGCCATCAAGAACGGTGCGGACGCCGCATACGATCCGGCGAACGAAGACGTCGGCCTCGAGCTGAAGAAAGCGACGGGCAAACTCGGCGTGGACGTCATCATCGAGACTAGCGCGAGCGAATTCGCTCTCCAGCAATCCTTGAGAGGCCTCGCTTACGGCGGCACGATCGCGTTCGTCGGTTGGGCGAGAGCTTTCAAGGGCGGGCTCGATCTCGGCCGTGAAGCGCACTTCAACAACGCCAAGATCGTTTTCTCCCGCGCCTGCAGCGAGCCGAATCCGGATTATCCGCGCTGGAGCTGGCGCCGGATCGAGGACGTCTGCTGGGAAATCCTATCCGCTGGCCGTATCGATTGCGAGGACATCATCAGCCCGGTTGTTCCGTTCGAGCAATCGGCGGAAGGCTACGAGCAATACGTCGATCAGCGTCCTGACCAAAGCATTAAACTAGGAGTCACGTTCTAAAGGCCAGAAATGAAAGGAGGGATACGGCATGAGCGATAGACTGGGTTCCCTCCTCAGACATGCCGAGCTCCAAATTGTCGAATTCGACGTCCATAGCCGGAACGAAATGAAGACGTTTAACCGCACGCTTCCTTGGTACGTCATGTCGTACTTGAAGTCGGGCAGCGCGAAATTGCGAATCGACGGCGAAGTGAAGACGCTGGCGCCGGGGACGGTCATCTTCATTCCTCCGAATGTGGAGCACGACCATTACAAGGATTCGCCGGAAGAAACCGTGTTTCTGTGGTGGCACTTCTCGTACGAGATTGAAGGCATCATGGATGCGATGAAAATGTTTCAAATTCCGTACGTATTCCAGCTGCAGAACAACGACTATTTCGAGAAGGTATTCATGGAGTTCATGGGCTCCGCGGAAGCCGAGACGCCTTCCCTGCCTCTATCCATTCTAAAGCAGGCGAAGTCGCTCGAGCTTCTGTACATCATCCTGAACAGCGCGGTCGGCCAGAGCGACGCCCACGCGGACGTTGCCAAGTCCGAAAGCTTCCTGGACATGCTGTCGAGAATCGTCCAGTCGCCTGAGGAACCACTAACGCTGCAGGTGATGGCGGACGAGCTGCATCTTCATCCTACGTACGTGAGTAACCGGTTCAAGGAGCTGTTCGGTAAGTCGCCGATGCAGGTTCAGCGGGAAATGCGCATTCAGAAGGCGAAGAAGCTTCTGGAGTCTTCCGAGCTGTCCGTGACCGAAATATCGCAACGGTTAGGATACAGCGAATTGCAAAATTTTACGCGGCTGTTTAAGTCTTACGTCGGCATATCCCCGACGCAATTCCGAGACCTCAACCGCAAATGGAGGGTCATGAAATGAAGCTGGCTACGCAAGACAGAGGTTTCTTCGGTTCGACTTACGAAGCGAAGCTGTCCAAGCTCCAGGAACTCGGTTTCGAAGGACTGGAAATCGATGGGAAATGGCTGATAGAGAAGTACGACGAGATCGAGAAGGCGGTCAAGGCGACCGGCGTGCCGATCAGCTCGATCTGCGGGGGCTACCGCGGCTGGATCGGTGATTTCGATCAAGAGCAGCGTGCACTCGCGATCCAAGACATCGGCGCGATCCTGGAGCGCTCGGCCGACATCGGCGCGGCGGGCGTCGTCGTCCCGGCGGCGTTCGGCATCTTCTCCCGGAAGCTTCCGCCGTTCGTTTCCCCGCGGCCGGCGGACGAGGAGCGTGAAGTACTGCTCGATTCCCTGCGGAAGCTGAACGATTACGCCGTATCTTCGGGAAGCTTGCTGCTGCTCGAGCCGCTTAACCGCTACGAGGACCATATGATCAATACGCTGGAAGACGCGTCAGGCCTGATTCGCGAAGGCAACTTCTCCGGCGTGAAAGTGATGGCGGACTTCTTCCATATGCAGATCGAGGAATGGGACATCTCCGAGAGCCTCAGGAAGACGGCGGATTTGGTCGCACACGTGCATCTCGCCGATAGCAACCGTCTGCAGCCCGGCTACGGGCATACGGATTTCAAGACAGGCTTCAGGACGTTGAAAGACATCGGCTTCACGGGCTACATGGCGGTCGAATGCGAGCTTGTTCCCGGCGACGGATTGAAAGCGTATGCAGAGATGGCCGGATTTTTGAAAGCGTGCATGCCATAGAATCGGTATTTCCATTCTAACGATGGAGGTGTTCATTCATGATGAAACCCGCATTACGCACGTTTGGCAAAATGATGACCGTGGTCGGACTCGTCTCCATGCTCGTCCTTGCAGGCTGTTCGTCCAACGACGGCGGCGCGGCGAGCGGTAAGATCAGGCTGCAGGTTCCCGACGCGGCGATCTGGGGCGAGGAAAGCTCAGCCCTTCAGGTCATGTACGACAAATTCTCGGCAGACCATCCGGACGTCAAGCTGGAGCAGGTGACGATGGCCGACGACCAGGCGATGTCCGCGGCGCTGGCGGCTGGCAAGGCGCCTGACCTCATGCTCATGGATCCGTCTTTGGCCAAAGAAAGATTCAAATCCGGTTACGTAGAGCCGTTGGATAAATATTACGACCAATACGGCTGGGGCCACGACATGTTCGGGTGGGCAAAGAACGCCTACGTCGAAGGCGGCAAGACGATCGGCGTACCCTGGAACTATGAAGGACTCATTCTCGTTTACAACGGTACAATGTTCAAGGAAAACGGCTGGGCCGTTCCGAAAAACTACGGCGAGCTCTTGAGCCTTGTGCCGGAAATCAAGGAAAAAGGCATCATGCCGTTCGCTTGGGGCTCTTCGGACAACCCGGGCGTCGACGACTGGTGGGTCACGAGCATTGTCAACAGCATTCTGGGCAAAGAAGGCACAAAGCAGCTTTATTCCGGCGACGTGAAATGGAACGATCCGGCGATCGTGGACGGCATCAAGCGCTACGACGAGTTCTGGAACGCCGGTTACGTGACGGACAAAAAATCGCAAGCGATTTCGCAGGAAGACAGCAGCCAGCTGTTCCTGAATTCGAAAGCCGCGATGAGATTGGACGGTACGTGGAGCTTGGCTGCCGACAACGAACCCGACTTTGACATCGGCTTCGCGCCGTTCCCGAGCTGGAAGCAGGACGGCGAGCCGATCATCCCGCTCGGCGTGGGCGGCGGCCTCGTCATCAACGCCAAGTCCGAGCATAAGGATGAAGTCGCCGAGTTGCTGAACTACTTCTTCAACCCCGACGTCGTCAAGACGATGGCAGAGCACGGCATTCCTGAGCCGATCCAGATGGATTACGCCCAGTTCGACCTGAAACCGAACGTGGCCAAGGCGCTCAACCTGATCTCCGAAGCGGAGAAGACGGGACGAACCGGTTACGTCGCTTGGTCCTATGGTCCTCCGAGCGTTGTTCAGGTGCTGGAATCCGATTTCGCCAGCGTGTATTTGAAGAAAACGACGCCGGAAGCTTGGCTGGACAACCTCCAGAAGCTGAAGGAGAAAGACTTCGCGGATAACCGGATTTTTGGACTGGATAAATATTAAACGACTGAACGGCCGAAGTCTTTCCACGCTCAAGGTGAGAAGGGGGCCTTCGGATATCGGATATCGCGTTAAAGGAGATGATGGGCGGTGATAAAACGTTCGCGTCTGGTTCGATGGAAAGGATGGCTGTTCATTCTTCCCGGGTTGTTGTTTCATATTTTCGCCGTCACCATCCCCGCGATGCTGTCGCTTTATTTACCTTTCACGGAGTGGAACGGCATATCCATGCCCAAGTTCATCGGAATCGAAAACTTCGTAGAAGCGTTTCAAGACCGTATCGTCGGCGTCGCGTTCCTCAACAACGTTAAATGGATGCTGTTCTGGGTGACCATTCCGATTATATTCGCTTTCGGGCTCGCCTACCTGCTATCCAAAATCAAGCGGGGTCAAACGGCTTACCAATCCATCTTCTTCTCGACTTCGATCATTACGGTGACCGTCGCCGGCCAAATTTGGTTTTGGTTGTACAACCCGTTCAGCGGCGTCAACTTTTACTTGGATAAAGCGGGTCTCGGTTTCCTGGAGTGGCCCGGACTAACGATCCCGTCGTTTGCGCTCGTCTCCGTGCTCATAGCCGACATGTGGCGCGGCTTTGGCGGCAACGTCATCTGGCTGCTCGCGGCGCTCACGCAAAACGACAAATCGATCGAGGAAGCCGCGAAGCTGGATGGAGCGGGACGATTCCGGATTCTGTGGAACATCGTGCTCCCGCAAATCCGCCCGACGCTCGTCGTCGTGACCTTGCTTACCGCACTCGGCGCGTTCGGCGCGTTCGAGATGGTGTACGTCATGACCGGAGGTGGTCCGGCCCACGCTACGGAGACACTATCGACTTACTATTACTCGCTCAGCACGAGGGGACAACGAGCGGGGTACGGCTCTGCGATCGCCTTGTTCCAAATGTTTATCGCCTTCATCCTGATCGCGGTTTACGCGTATTTAAAGAAGAAGAAAGGGTGGGATGTGTAAATGAAGCTCAGGTTCAATTGGCGGCATATTCCCCTGTTGATCGTCACGGCGTTCTCCCTTTTCCCGATGCTCCTTCTGCTCATGAATGCGTTCAAGAAAAAGGCCGAAATTTCGAAAAATCCCCTGGGTTGGCCGAAGTTTTGGACGTTCGAAAATTTTTCGATGGCTTGGGAGCAGGGCCATTTCGACGTCGCCTACATGAACACGCTCATCATCACCGGCATCACCGTCGTGCTCGTATGCGTGCTGTGTGGCTTCGCGGCCTACGGCTTGACGTTCATGAGCACGCCGGGGTCAGGCTTGTTCCTCGCATATCTGTTCATCACGATGAGCATGCCGATCGGCTTCATCCCGATTTTCTTCATGGAAATCAAGCTAAACCTGATCAATACGTATTGGGGCGTCATCATCCCGTTCGTCGGAGGGGCGTTCGCGTTTAACGTGTTCCTCTTGCGGGCATTCATGCTCGGCATACCGAAGGACCTGCTCGAATCGGCGAGGGTCGACGGCGCAAGCTCGATCGGCACGTTCTTCCGGATCATTCTGCCGCTCGCGAAGCCCGCGTTCGTTGTCGTCGCGATCTTCACGACGCTGTCGTCTTGGAACGAGATTTTCCTCTCCAACGCGATCCTGCAGACGGATACAATGAAAACGGTGTCGGTCGCCTACTTGAACTTTACGAGCAAGTACAACACGAACTGGGCCCTCATGGCCGCCGGGGGCGTCATGACCGTCGTTCCGATGGTCGTTCTATTCCTCCTTATGACGAAGAAATTCGTCAGCGGAATGCAAGAGGGCGGCGTAAAATTTTGATTCGGCGGTAAAGGCGCTTCGGACACGTTCCGGAGCGCTTTTTTCTTGCCGTGAATTAACACGATTTCGGGATTAAAAGTGCGGCTGTTGTCGCATTCTGATTCCATAGAAACTGGAAGCCGACATCGTGGAGGATCTCTTCTTCGGATCGTTCAAATATGTTGTTCAGTTACCAGGAATATAAGGCAATGGGTTATTTCGTAAGGATAATGGGGGATAGCTAACGGGCAGGATAATTTAGTTAGCCGGAGACAATTTTGATTGTGAAGTAAGCATGCAATAACCATACCCAATATAAAGTGTTCTTGCGCGGGCTGAAGCTTGCTTCACAGCCGACCCAGTGATAAAGAATGTTGAAATCCTACGATTGAACGGGTTTATGTGAGATAACCCCTTAAAAACAAGGGGCAGACGATATTCCTTATTAATTTATACATTGGTATATTGATGGTATTTGAACTAATGTATAAATTAGGGAAAGGGATGATGAATGGTGCCGCCAGAAGTAAAAATAATTTCTATAGGAATTACTATTTTTCTTGTACTTTGGACTGGAGCCGCTTTGTTCGCCACTATAAAACCAAAAACGTTTTGGAGTTTAACCCAAGGATGGAAGGCAACACGTGAACCTTCAACTGCCTATTTTATATTTTCTCGAATTGGAACTGCAATATGTGCAATCTTAGGTCTTATATTGTTAATCTCACCATATTTACACAAATAAGTTATAACTATCCGGAATTACGCTAACGGGGAACGATAGTTGAATAAACGACCAAGACGAAGCTGCCGGCGCGTATCGGTAGCTTCATTACGCTAACGGGCAGGTTTGTTCCAATATGTGGTGTATTTAAATGGGGTAAATTGGTATATCTTTGGTTATAGGAAGTCAACTGCTCCCCCTATACATGACGCAACTTAAAGTGGACCATAGTTACCTAATTAAGAATCCAGTTTAAGGGGGAAAACTGATGCGCTACTTTCTCATGATAAATGCTCTGAGCGCTATCTTTGCATTATTACCATTTATAATGAGTGAAATGTTAGTTAATGTCTATAGAATAAATCGAATTACTGGCGTTGAAATTGCAGTTATAGATAGGGTTAATGCAGTTATCGGTCTTCTATGCTTTTCCTTTTCAATCATAACGTTTGTGTTCATGATAAAAAAACGATTTCTCCCCTCTAAAAAGACTAACTTATTTTCCTCCATAATCTGGGTTCCATATTACTGGCTATACATTAGTATTTTTGCATCCCAATTTCCAATAACGAATCCGGCGGATAAAGCTAATCCTGCTTCCGGATTCATTATCATTGCAGGATTATTACTCTATCCGATCATATTGGCTGGAATGAATGCTATTGCTTTATTGTTAAAGAGTCACAACTCTTTAAGCTAACGTGAACCGATAGCTTAATAAAAACAAGAAGCCAGCCGATCACTTTGACCGGCTGGCTTTATTAAACTAACGGGCAGGATAGCGCAACAGCGTGTATGTGTAAGAACATCAAGGTGTTGGGAATCCTTACTGAATACATGGAGGTCATCGTATAGAGATGACCGGCAGACTTTTCACAACTAAAGGGAGGATAGTTGATTAAGAACCACACTTTAACAAAAAAACCATAGTGATGGACCTTTTGATCTCTTCTTACACGTGTCATTATCAAGATTAAGGCAGTTCTGTTAGGGTTTAAAGCACTGATTTAAAAATTGTATTTAATTGGGGGGCAATGATGATTACTCATGAACTCAAAGTTATTGAACGAATGTCTGAAGGCGATGGGTTATCTTTGGAGTTTAAGGGACTATTGATTGAAGGAGTGTCTATTGACTCCAGAACGGTAAAGCCAGGTAATTTATTTGTCCCCATTATAAGAGAGTTAGATGGACATAATTACGTTAATGAAGCAATATCTAAAGGAGCAATTGCGTCCTTTTGGCAAAAGGATCACCCCAATCCTCCAGGTCATCTACCGTTAATTTATGTAGATGATTGCTTAGAAGCTTTACAAAAATTAGCGGCACAATATCGACAAGAATTACAAGTCAAAGTTATTGGTGTTACAGGTAGTAATGGTAAAACAACTACAAAAGAGATGCTAAATTCTGTTTTACAGACAAAATTTCGAGTTTATAAAACAGAAGGAAACTTAAACAGTCAAGTAGGTGTTCCATTAACGATATTAGGGATAAATAAAGATGCTGAAATTGCAATAATTGAGATGGGGATGAGTGAAAGAGGGCAAATGGAGCAACTTTCTCGTATTACCAACCCTGACATAGCTGTAATTACAATGATAGGTGTTTCCCATCTATCAAGCCTCGGCTCCAGAGAAACAATAGCAGCAGCAAAGTTGGAAATCGTTACTGGTCTAAAGAATGGTGGATGTTTTGTTTTCAACGGTGACGAGCCATTATTGACTAAAGAAATCTTCAAAATTAAAAAAAATAGCTCATTAGAAACCATTAGTTTTGGTCACGGGGATTTTAATGATGTGATTGTCGAGAGCGCACTATCAAACTCCAATGGTTCCCAATTCTCTGTTGCAAACGATCATTATTACCTTCCACTTCTCGGTGCCCATAATATTAATAATGCGCTTGCTACAATAGCCATTGCTCTAAGGTTGGGCTTAAATTCTGCTGAAATAAATGAAGGATTTCTTCATTTGAAATTGCCTGATATGAGATTGGAGAAGATCATTTCACCATCGGGATTCACCATAATTAATGATGCATGGAATGCTAGTCCGGATTCGGTAAATGCAGCAATTAAGACTTTTCAAGAGCTGACGGGTTATAATGATAAGCATTTAGTCATTGGTGATATGCTTGAACTTGGTGATCATGAAGAAGAGTTCCACCGAGTCATTGGTAAAAACCTTGATCCGGATAAAATA
The DNA here is from genome assembly GCF_014192015.1 of Paenibacillus rhizosphaerae. Lineage (GTDB taxonomy): Bacteria > Bacillota > Bacilli > Paenibacillales > Paenibacillaceae > Paenibacillus_AQ > Paenibacillus_AQ rhizosphaerae. Next base: position 1,543,088 of record NZ_JACHXJ010000002.1, read on the forward strand.
AACTATATTTATACATTCGGTGATCTTAGTTACCATATTGCATCAGAAGCAATAAAGAGATATCCAACAGGTGCTGTAAAAACATTTAAAGATAAAATGGGGTTGGCAAATGCACTAAACCAAGCAATTAAGAAAAATGATGTGATTTTGTTAAAAGCATCAAGAGGGATACAGATTGATTCAATTATCCCATTCTTAGTGAAGTAATCACTTTAATTCAACAAATAGAGGAGCAGTCCTGCCGGCGGCAGCTGCTCTATTTTTTACGCTAACGGGCAGTTTTACGCAACACCGCATTGATAGCATATATCGTGGTAAAATGATACATTAATAAAATTTGAAATTGAAAGGGGGGATGTCAGTGGAATCACTGATAATTACCTCTATACCCGAATGGGATCAAACCTCCATCATAGCTACGTTGTGTGAAAATGAACAGGTTAACGTGTTACAGCAGAGCTTTCTTTGAAGGTCATTGGAACCGGATACCCGATTGAGCAGACCACCAAACAACTTGTTAAGTGATTGGAGGATGGTATGAGGAAAATTGATTGGATCAAAGTCATTCTAGCATTGTCGTTATTCGTAAATGTTTTTTTATTTATGAATCATAAACATGATAACCGAAATCAAGAATTGAAATATGAGATATTGAATGCATCCATTTATCGAGATCTAGCTCAACTTGAAGCAACGATACAGGATCAAAAAGATCATAATTGGAAAAATGAAGCTCTTGTTGTCCAGAAACTGGATGATGCTATGGAATCAATTATTATGCGCATAGGAATGGAAAGAGAAGACGATAAGGAAACGCTCCTATGGAAATTACACGATTACATGAAAAAGATCGTGGTTGGTGATGGAACTTTATCTTTAGATATTAGTCTAAACGATAAGCAACGTGCCGATTACATCTATTTAGGCGAGAAGCTGCGTTCTAGCGGGTGGAGTTTTAATAGAAGGTTTGATACAAACTGGGATAATTTTTCATTAAAGTTACAAGAGCTCGTAACGGAGTCATAGACAGAACTGCTTGTACGGATACAATCCAGGCAAATGCGGCTGCTTCGATCCAGATCGGTGTACTTCGATACGCTAACGGGTACGATAGCTAAATAAAGAAGGTTGAAGGCAGCCGTCTATTTTTGACAGCTGCCTTTACTTAATTTTAAGGACAGATGGCATAAACCCTACTGTCATGAAAACGAAAATACACATGTTCCTCATCATCTATGACATAAGCAATCCGTTTCCAATGCTTCAAGGTCATATAAAACGAATATAAATCACTACCACATCCGGCAGCATTCGAAGCCAATAATAGACCTGTGAAAATCCCTCCATAGACAAGTAAATAATACGTTACAACGAAGGGCGGTCTACCGTAGGGAAACCATCTAAGTGGGATTTGAATCAACTGCGTTTTTTAGGCCTGTTTCGCTTCCGATTGGATGCCGATGTCTGGATTAAAGAGGTAATCAGCGGACTTGAGGTACGATAACAAAAGACTTTCCCGCACAGGGTGGAAACTTTTTCGATATCGTCCGATCTCAACTCGGAATCGAAATGAAGTAAGGATGATCCTCCTCTGGGGAGATCATAACGACGAAAGTATAAAGGGTCAGACCAGGGCAGAAAGAGGAAAACAAGAAATCGGGTTTTTGAACAAAAAATGACTGTTTTTTCAATATTCAACTCAGATTATTGAAACTATAATGTAAAAAGAATTTTCATCATGTATGATTCGCTCCGATCGACAATCTCTTGGATTACGGGTTACAAAACTGAAAAAAGGGGGGGAATGGGGTTATATTGATTATTTTGTAAGCGCATTCAAAGTATAAGTCTTTTTATTTTTTCATTATCGTTGTTTCAGGAATGTATGCAAACTAAAAACCCGACAGTTCAAATCTCTTAAAGGAGGAAAGAAAAAATGCGAAAGTCACAGCACAAACTCGTATCCCTGGCGCTGGCCATGTGCCTGTCGCTGTTCGCCTTCAGCGTCCCTGCCGAGGCCGATGATACGGCGACCAGTCTGCGCCCGATGGAGTACCTGACACGCGGCTTGGTCGCCGCCCAGGTCCCCAGCGGCATTTTCCTGAGTTGGCGCTTCCTGGGAGACGAGCCCGATGGCCTCTCCTGGAACGTCTACCGCAAAGACGGTGACGCGGGCTTTGTGAAGATCACCACCATCACTCCCCGCGATGTACAGCCCGAGAGCAACTACGAGACAAACCCTGGAATTGTGAAAGAAAACGTCACCCCGTCTAACTACACCGACCCGGACGGCCTCATAACATCCATCTATGAGGTGGCGCCGGTCATCCATGGCGTTGAGGGGTTGAGGCAGGGCATGTCCGTACCCATGTTGTCGGCCTTGGCGGGAAGCTCGGGGCAGGCCAACAGGGGCGCCGTGCAATATATCCCGATGAAACCGGCCCCGGCTCCGGTGCCGCTCGCGCACTTCATCTACCGAGACTACAGGTTTGGCCCGGGTACCAATCTAACCACGGCTAACATGGTTATCCCCGGTACGGGCGGCCAGAACTGGTACGTTGTCGATATGGATTTGCTCAGGGCTTTCCGCGAACCCCATGACAACAAGACCCCGGTCAGCGTTACGGACCTGAGCGGATGGGTCGACAAGCTCAACGGGTACAACCATGAAACCTGGCAGCCGACCCATTCCCTCGGGACTGATGGAATCATCAGCGACGCCCTGTTCGCCGAGCTGGAAGCCAAGTTCATAAAATACGTCGAGGATCTGGACTACGGCACCAAGCTCCCTTACGCGAAAACCAGCACCGGCGCGATATATACGTCACAAAGCAGCCCCTACTCCACCCACGACATGACGGTGGGCGATTTTGACGGCGACGGTGAATACGAGATCGTCGTGAAGTGGCGCAGTACCCAGCAAGATCCCATGTATTCCGAACCGATATTTGGTGGCAGTAATACCACAACCGCTCCCGAGTACATAGACGTGTACAAGCTGGACGGCACGCTGCTGTTCCGCGTCGACATGGGCTATAACGTAAGAGCGGGCAACGACCATGAGACCACCTTGTTCTGCCAAGACTTTGACGGTGACGGCAAGGCTGAGCTGATGCTCAAGACCGCACTAGGAACCCGTATTGGCAACTGGGACGAAGAGTCGCAGTCCGTCATTTATCCGGACACTCTCAACACTGTCGTGGGCGGCGATGACGGCCTGAATGCCACCACGGACAAGTTCAAGGAATACTTCGCCACCGGCAACGAACAGGCCCTCGATACCTACTGGGCGCTCCTTAACAGCTTCACCATCTCCTACCGTAGCCCGATAGCCGGAGGTGGTAACGACGGAATCAATGATCCGGCCGTAAAACGGTGGATCAAGACATACCACGTCGGCCCGATCGGCCCCGCCAAAGACGACCAGGAATTTTTCTCGGCCTTTAAGTGGGACCCCGACACTGGCAAGGGCGTGCTCGTGGACAGCGCCAAATATCCCTTCCCCTACGAGGGCAGCGTCGACGGCGAGAACTGGGCCATGACGGCCGAGACCCAGCGCGGCAATTTCTCTTATCTGGCATTCCCCGGCCCCGGCGCTGGTAGTTCTTCGAGTGATTATAAAGCGCAGATCATGGCCGAGAAGGAGGCATACTGGCTTGAGCATCCCTGGAAGGCGGCCGTGTGGGGAGACGCGCAGGGCAACCGCGCCAACCGCTACGTCGGCGTCGTGGCCGCCCTTGATGGCGTTAACAACTACGCCGTCTCCCAGCGCGGCTACTACGCAAGGACGACCTTCGCCGCCTACAACATTGTGGACGGAAAGGTAAACCTTCAGGCCTGCTTCGACTCCGCTGACCCGCGGTACTGGGCCTTGGGCGGCACCGCCTACGACTACCAGAACCGCGGCAACCATCAGACCCAATCCGCCGACCTCGACGGCGACGGACGGGATGAGATCGTGATGAAAGCCATGGTCCTCGACCTGAACGCCGATAAGACCATGATCCTGCCCAAGGTAGTCAACGGCGACATCATGCCGACAATCGAAGGGCAGAACAGCATCCCTCCGGTTGCTAACAGCTTTGAGTTCGCCACTGACGCGGTCCGGAACAACAAGCTGAATGTGTGGGCTCCTCTCCGCCATGGCGACCGCAGCGCGTTGCTTCCGGTCGATAAGGACAACAACATCCGCATGTGGTCCGGCAACGAGGAGCACTTGCTGGACGACATACGCAACGGCAGGCAGTATGGATGGCTGCCCGGGCCGGAGGCTCACGACCCGATGAAGGGCAAGCGGCTGAACGAGCAGGGCGAGATCATCTATGAAAACTCACTCATCTTCGGCGTATACGCCGGTAGCGACGCCGAGGGTGCGGTGGCCGGCAACTTCTCTAACCGCTGGCCCGGCGCCCAGGGATACTCACAGAACGGCGCCAGGAGCATGATCACCGGCGAGCTCCTGAACGGCAGCAGAAACTTGGGCAGTGGCCAGTACGCCATCTGGTTTGGTGGCGGCCTGACGGCCATGGCCGTCAGCAGCGCCACTATCAGCACGGTCAACGACCAGACCTTCGAGACATCCTCATATCTCGCGACCGACCTTACGTCGACCGGCAATAAAAACACACCTACACTCAAGGCCGACATGTTTGGAGACTGGCGCGAGGAGCTCATTCTCCGGGCCAGCAATAACCGTCTGGCCATCGTCACGACCTTGTCGCCGACCGAGTACGGCATCCGCACGCTGATGCATGACCCGATGTACCGCAACGGCGTGGCCAATAAGAACACCGGCTACGATCAGATGGGGTTCGCCAGCTTCTATCTGGGCGACGAAGCTGAGCTGCCCACCATGAGGACCGATATCGCTGTTCCGACGATGGCCCCCAATGCCCAAATCCAGGTTAGTGTTCAAAGCGTGACGGCGAACGCAATCGGGATCGAATGGGCCCCAATCTCAGGCGCTACTTCCTATACCCTGTACAGGGACGGTGTGAAGATCGATAAAATCACCAGTACGAGCTATCTTGACAAGGGCCTCGAGCAGGGGAAAGAGTATAGCTACACCGTGACCCCGAGCGACGATGTGAACTCAGGCGTGGGATCTCTCCCGCTGCATGTCACGACCAAGACGGCTACCGTCAAGGCTTCGGTCAAGAAGCTCAAAGGCAACCAGAACGGTCTGACGATCACGGTCACGGAAAACAATCTCGAGGGAACCCCGACGAATTACACGGAGAGCTACAGCATCAACAACAACGCCGTCGCTACCTATGTGGTCGGTCCGTACGAAGTCTATGTCGATACCAAGAGCAACACCCAGGTCCGTGAGTGCTACATCGTGAAGTAAAACTCCAAGAGACCGGCACAACAAATTAAAAGCAATCGGAGGGCGGCGCGATGGCGCCCTCCGATGCGTACATATCAAAAGAGAATAAAGTTATAGATCGAAAAATAAAGTGTTAGACTCGGCAAATAAAGTATTAGACTGACAATGCTTCATTAAGCTAACGGGCAGTTATGCTTAATAATCGCCCTTCTTTTGTTAAAGGTAATTCGAATAAAACCATAAGTTTTAATTATTTAGCACTATAATGGTTATGGGTTATAATTTACCATAAATTAGTTGGTGGAAGTGTGGAGATGAATGTCTCTTGTACTGCAGCTGGTTTAATTGTAGAAGATGGTCATGTTCTTCTTGTAAAAGTTACTTATGGAGCAAATAATGGGCGCTGGATGTTACCAGGAGGTTTTGTTGACGAAGGAGAAACATTTCAGGAAGCCGCAATAAGAGAAGTGCAAGAAGAAAGTGGATTGACAGCCAAAGTAAAAAGCCTTCTTGGTCTAAGAGATGGGATTAGAGCTCTTCCGAATGGTAGTGAACACGGAATATACTTAGTATTTGAAATGGAAGTAACTTCGGGTACTGTTTGTATCGATGGTTATGAGGTTGCTGAAGCTAGATTTTTACCTGTAGAAGAAGCATTGCGAGATCCTTTGGTAATCGATTTAACGAAAGAAATGATACTTGGATATCGTTTGAATAATAATGGGTTGCGTCAACTGCAGAAAGCAGTCCAAACTAACAATAGCTGGACTAAATATGAAGTATTAACTTGAGATTCTATTGAGGCATTAAGCTATTGGATACGATAGCCGAATTCCAGTGATAATTTAATAAGCGACAAAGGAGGTCCCGATATGGGGGAAAGACGATGGGGTATTGTCAAATGGTTCAAAGAAGATAAAGGTTACGGGCGGATCATGTTAGACGGCCAGGACGGTAACCATGTATTTGTTCACTTTAGTGATATCCTACCAGACCCAATTAGGTTACCAAACGGTTTTCGGTTTCTTAAAGAGGGCCAAAAAGTTGCATTCGAGCTATTTGAATTTCCGAGCATAGCGGATTCCCAGCGAAGGACAGCTAAGAATGTGAAAATTTTAGAGGATTGAAGCATCGTGACATGGGTTCTCGGTAAAGAGATAAATATTAAACGCACCTGTTTTACCCAAGAATTTCTCAGCATTTACAATTATAACGGACATGGCACAAAAAGAAGATATAGAGACTATTAAGGACCCTCTAGCAAATTATCTCAAAATAAAATTTTATAGCGATCAAATTTCGAACAATACGATGTAGTTATTAATAATTATACCTTCCAGAAAATAGTATAGGGAGAATCATTGCCTTGCTAGGTAAGAGGATACGGATAAAGATTACAAATTTATGTTAATGATTCTAAGCTTGAAACCTTCTATGGCAAATACCCATACCTTCACTAATTTATGTTAATTTAATTATCAAAAAATGGGTTGACAGGAAGGCATATCATCTTGTAATCTGTACCTGTAATCGTTTACGTAATCGATTACATAGTCATAAAGCTCAGGTTTCGAGGTGAAAGATGTTTGTCTAAAGCAACGATTAAACAAGTGGCAGCAGCAGCTGAAGTATCAACGGCGACCGTTTCCCGGGTCCTAAATGAAAGCGATTACGTCAGCGAAGAAATCAGGGAACGGGTTATGGCTGCAGTCAATCGGCTCAATTATCAACCAAGCGCGATTGCCAGAAGCCTGAAGCAGGATAAGACGTTCATGATCGGCGTCATCATTCCCGATATTTCTAATCCTTATTTCATGGGAATATCCAAAGGTGTCGAGGATGTTGTGGGACCCGAAGGATTCCAGCTGATGTTCTGCAGTTCCGATGAGAATCCGGAGAAGGAGAAACGTCTGCTGAAGCTTCTGCAGGAGAAGCGGGTGGATGCGATCATGCTCGCCACTTCCGGCGGGAATGATCTGATGATTAAGCAGTTGGCTGAATCCAGGCTGCCGATTGTCCTTGTGGACCGGAAGCTGGATTCGGATGAAGCGGGACAGAATCTGGACCTGGTAGCGGAAGATAACACGGAAGGTGCTTTGCGTCTGACGACCCGGCTGCTGCAGGACGGTCATGTGAGAATCGGGGTCGTTAATGGACCGACAAGATCCAGTACCGGACGGGAACGGTACATGGGCGTCCTGAAGGCGATGAAAGAGTACGGATTGAAATCAGAACCCATCGTGTACAACGGTGATTTTTCGACGGAAGACGGAGTTCGTGCCGTAAGAAAGTTCATCAGTGCCGAGAAGCCCCCGACCGCGATCATTTCCCTGAACAACCGGATGAGTCTAGGAGTGCTGCTGGAAATCGTCCGCAGCGGGCTGAGAATCCCGGGGGACATGGCGGTAGCTTCCTTTGGGGAAGTGGAAGCGGGTCCTCTACTTAAGGAATCGGGTCTTTATTATATCGACCAGCATCCTTATGATATGGGAGTAAAGGCGGGAGAAATTTTGCTTCGCCGGATTCGTGATGAGGAAGCAAAGCCTATACCGGTTTATGAAATCTTCAGTAATGAGGTCAACCGGCTTTCTTGAAAATGTGATCGAGCGATAATGAAAAAAGGAGAGGCTGCAAACGTGAAGGGCAATGACGCACCACTCTGCAATCGATTGCAGAGTGATATGCCTAAGATCGGAATTCGTCCGGTCGTGGATGGGCGCAGGGGCGGAATCCGCGAATCATTAGAGGAAGTGACGATGGATATGGCGCGCCGAACGGCGGCTTTTTTGTCGGACCAATTGAGACATAGCAACGGGCTGCCCGTGGAATGCGTGATCGCGGATACCTGTATCGGCGGGGTCGCTGAAGCCGCCCGTACCGAAGAGAAGTTTGCCAGGGAGAATGTTGGATTGACGATTTCCGTTACTCCTTCCTGGTGTTATCCGATGGAGACGCTGGATACACACCCTACCCGGCCGAAAGCCATCTGGGGATTCAATGGAACGGAGCGTCCGGGGGCGGTATACCTTGCCGCCGCACTCGGTGCGCATAATCAGAAAGGTCTTCCCGCATTCTCCATTTACAGCCGCGACGTCCAGGATATCGGCGATACGGAGATTACCCCGGATGTGCAGGAGAAGCTGCTTCAGTTTGCCAGATCCGGCCTTGCCGTTGCTGCAATGAAGGGCAAATCGTATTTATCCATGGGCACGGTGTCGATGGGCATCGCAGGCTGCATTGTGGACGAAACCTTCTTCCAGAAGTATTTGGGCATGCGAAATGAATACGTGGACATGACGGAATTCGTCCGCCGGATGGAGCTGGGCATTTACGACCACGAGGAATATGAGCGCGCTATGACGTGGATCAAAGAAAATTGCAAGCCGGGAGCCGATGTAAACCCGGAGCATCTGAAGCGCACGGTTGAACAGAAGAAGCAGGATTGGGAGACTGTAGCGAAAATGGCACTGATCGCACGCGATCTAATGGTCGGAAATCCCAAGCTCGCAGAGATGGGTTACGGCGAGGAAGCGCTGGGGCACCATGCCATTGCTGCAGGTTTCCAAGGCCAGCGGGCGTGGACCGATTATTTCCCCACAGGAGATTTCATGGAGGCCATTCTGAATTCTTCCTTTGATTGGAACGGAATTCGTGAGCCGTATATCCTAGCCACCGAAAATGACAACCTGAACGGCGTTACAATGCTGTTTGGCCACCTGCTGACGAACGCCGCACAAGTGTTTGCCGATGTCCGTACGTACTGGAGCCCTGAGGCAGTTAAGCGGGTAACGGGGCGGGAGCTTGAAGGCAGAGCAGCGGAAGGTGTGATCCACTTAATCAATTCCGGTCCTGCCGCGCTGGATGGCACGGGAAGACAGTCCATAGACGGGGCACCTGCAATGAAGCCGTTTTGGGAGATTTCCCAGGAGGAAGTGCAGGCTTGTCTTGATGCCGTCAAGTGGTGCCCGGCCATTGATTTTTTCCGCGGTGGCGGTTACTCCACGGATTTCACGACACGGGAAGGAATGCCAGTAACGATCGCCAGAATCAACCAGGTGGAAGGAGTCGGACCTGTGCTGCATTTGGCGGAAGGATACACGGTTGAACTGCCTGATGAGGTCCATGATGTGCTGGATCAGCGGAGCAATCCGACATGGCCGACTACATGGTTTGTGCCGAATCTGACAGGCGAAGGGCTGTTTAAGGATGTATATTCGGTTATGAGCAACTGGGGCTCCAATCATGCTGCCATGAGCTATGGGCATGTCGGCGGCGATTTGATGACACTGGCTTCGATGGTAAGGATTCCGGTATGCATGCATAATGTACCGGATGAACGGATATTCAGGCCGACCGCCTGGACGGCATTCGGAGGAATGGATCCGGTTGGAGCAGATTACCGGGCTTGTACCGCTTACGGTCCGTTGTATAAATAGGAGGAGGTCAAATGAAACGGCGATATGCGATTGGTATCGATTACGGCACCGAATCGGGAAGAGCCCTGCTCGTAGACCTGTCTACGGGCGAAGAGGTGGCCACCCATGTTACGCCTTATCCCCACGGTGTCATTGACGAAGAATTGCCGGAAACAAGTGAGAAGCTCGGGCATGATTGGGCGCTGCAGCATCCGAGAGATTACATAGACGTATTGCGGCAATCGATTCCGGAGGTACTCTCGCAATCGGGGGTGCAGCCCGAGCAGGTGATCGGCCTCGGCATCGATTTTACTGCCTGTACGATGATGCCGCTCGATAGCGAGGGGACGCCTTTATGCTTGCTTGCGGAGTGGAAGGATAATCCTCACAGCTGGGTAAAGCTCTGGAAGCATCATGCCGCACAGGATGAGGCCAACCGGATCAACGAAGCAGCTGCACAGAGGAAGGAGAAGTTCCTTCCGCGTTATGGCGGCAAGCTCTCCTCGGAGTGGATGCTGGCCAAGGCATGGCAGATTCTGAATGAAGCACCGGATGTATATGGACATACGGATTTATTGATGGAAGCTGTGGATTGGGTCGTCATGCAGATGACGGGGGAGCTGGTACGGAACAGCTGCACCGCGGGCTACAAGGCCGTATGGCATAAGCGCGACGGCTTCCCGTCGCGGGATTTTCTGAAATCGCTTGATCCGGGATTGGAGCAGCTCGCGGACACCAAGCTGAGAGGACCGATCAAGCCGCTGGGCACAAGAGCCGGAGGTCTGACTGACGAAATGGCCTCCTTGACAGGGCTTATTCCCGGTACGGCAGTCGCTGTCGGCAATATCGACGCCCACGCGATGGTGCCTGCCGTCGGCGTCGTCACGCCAGGGAAGCTGGTTCTGACCATGGGCACATCAACCTGTCACCTGATTCTAAGCGACAATGAAGTTCATGCCGAAGGCATTGCCGGCGTTGTGGAGGACGGAATCCTCCCCGGTTACTATGGTTATGAAGCCGGGCAATCCGCTGTAGGAGACATCTTCGCCTGGTATGTGAATGAAGCGGCACCGATTGATGTAAAGCGCCAGGCTTTAGAAGCGGGCATGGGGATCCATGAATGGCTGGAGCGCGAGGCCGCCAAGCTGAGTCCGGGCGCAAGCGGACTGCTGGCCCTCGATTGGTGGAACGGCAGCCGGTCCGTATTAATGGATGCCGACCTCAGCGGAGTGATCGTTGGGTTGACGCTTCAGACGAGGCCGGAGGAAATGTACAGAGCGCTGCTCGAAGCGACTGCCTATGGAACCCGGGCGATCATCGATGCTTTTACCCAGGGTGGCGTTGAAGTCGATGAACTGTACGCTTGCGGAGGATTGCCGCAGCGCAACCGGCTGCTGATGCAGATCTACGCCGACGTGACCGGAAGGGAGATCAAGATTGCCGACACAACCCAGACTGCGGCCTTCGGGGCGGCCATGTTCGGAGCTGTGGCCGCGGGCACGGAGAAGGGCGGCTTCGGCAGCATTGTGGAAGCAGCGGAAAAAATAGCGCGTGTTCGTAAGGAAACGTTCAAGCCGATTGAGGCCAATGTTCGGATCTATGACAGGCTGTACAGCGATTATAAAGAACTGCATGATTACTTCGGAAGAGGCGGCAGTGATGTAATGAAACGATTGAAGGCCATGAAAACAAACAACTCCCGCTGAAGTTTCCGCTAATATTTTTCACTAAAACTGCAATCGATTCCACACCTTGGATTGAGGAACATTTCGTACAATCCCGAGCAAAAAGACTTGATAAGGAGTGCTTACCGATGGAGCTTCACAACCAATTATCTTCACTGAGTCTAAGCAGATCCGGAAAACGAATGCGAGAGTCCAGCTACGACCGCACGGGAGGCAATAAGGACTACTTCTCGATCCGTCCCGGAGACCACACCGAAATTTGCCGGCTGCAGGGCGCCGGGGCCATCACGCATATCTGGATGACGATGGCGAGCGATGTCCCGGTGGAGGAGAAATATCTTCCCCGCAAAATCGTCCTTCGCATGTATTGGGACAACGAGATAGAGCCGAGCGTGGAAGCGCCGATCGGGGATTTTTTCGGCATGGGACACGGGATCACCAAAAATTACACCTCGGCGGCATTGATGATGAGCCCGGAGGACGGTAAAGCCTTGAACTGCTTCTTCCGTATGCCGTATGCGGACGGTGCGAGAATCACCATCGAAAGCGAAGCTGCTTCCCCGATTAAATTTTACTTCTACATCGACTACGAGCAATACGACCGGCTACCGGATGAAGAACTGAGATTTCACACACAGTGGCACCGGGAGAATCCGACCGACGGGATCGCCGACGGGGTCGATAACGCCTTCTTCGAATTCGGAGGCAAGAACACGACCGGTGACGGGAATTACGTCATATTGGATGCGGTCGGCAAAGGGCATTATATCGGCTGCAACTTCAATGTTCACAATCTGCGGGATACCCGGGAGTGGAACTGGTATGGCGAAGGCGACGACATGATCTTCATTGACGGGGAGCCTTGGCCGCCGACCTTGCACGGAACAGGCATGGAGGATTATTTTAATACAGCTTGGTGCCCGCAGCAGGAGGTCTGCACGCCTTATCATGGCATCATTCTTGGCGGAGGACCGAACTGGAGCGGGAAAATATCAACCTACCGCTATCATATTCTGGACCCCATCATGTTCGACAAAAGCATCAAGGTGACGATCGAACACGGCCATAACAACCATCGCAGCGATGACGTTTCATCTACGGCTTATTGGTATCAGGCGGAGCCCCATCGTCCGTTCCCCGATCTGCCAAAGGTGGAGCAGCGTTTGCCGCTGCCGGATACCAAGCCTTTTGACCAGAACAGTCTGGGCCGCATTTTCGGGCATTCCAATCCGTAATCCACATGGAAGAGGAGGAAGCGCATTTTGAAAGGGAAAGCCGCTTTGCTTGCTTCATGTTTCATCCTGCTCCTGTCAGGCTGCATGGGCGGAGGCGGGAGCAAGGTTAATCCAATGCTCGAGGCGCGAGGCAAGAGCTTCCTTCTGAAAGGAGTCACCGGGCTCGAGCAGGTTTCCCAAATTACAGGAGCACAGTCGCCAAATCACACCGACCTTTATGCCGTCTACGGTACAGATCTTGGATCGATGATGAATGATGGAGACCGGACGTACTTTGTGTTCGGCGACACGTTTGGTGAACGGCCTGAGGGCCAGACCGGAGGAGGGGGCAGCTACTGGCGGTCCAACACGATCGGGTACACGACCGACAGCGATCCAGTGGACGGTATTACGCTGGACGGCATGATTACAGATGACATCGACACGGCCAAGGAGCTGCTCCCTTCCAAAAAGATTGATTTTGATGAGATGACCAAAATTCCGACCCACGGCGTTGCCGCAGGCGGGGCGTTGTATCTGTACTACATGTCGGTCAACCACTGGGGAGATCCGGGCAAATGGGATACCAACTACAGCAGTGCGGCCAAATCGGTGGATGGTGGAGAGAACTGGACCCTGCTGGACGGGTTGAAATGGCCGGCAGACAGCAATTTTATACAAGTAAGCCCGTATAAGGTGAAGACGTCTGACGGCGGGACCGAGGTCTATTTCTGGTGTATTCCTTCGGGACGCTACGGGGGAGTTAAGCTCATGAAAGTGAACGAAGAGCATATCGAGAACATGGCAGAATACCGGTATTACGCCGGCAATGACAAACAAGGCAATCCTGTATGGAGTTCTGACATGAACGCAGCCAAGACCGTGGTGGACGATACCACAGGCGAGCTGTCCGTGGTATGGAATCCTTATCTGGAGCGATGGCTGATGACGTATCTGAAGGAAGGCACGGGTGTCGTTATCCGCGAGGGTCTCACGCCTTGGGGACCCTGGGGAGAAGCGCTCGACCTGGTAAAAGCGGAGGAGTATCCTGGTTTGTACGCCCCTTTCATGAATGACCGCTACACGGCGGATGGGGGCAAGACGATCTATTTTACCTTATCCTTGTGGGATCCTTATAATGTTTTCTGGTTCAAGGCGTCGCTGGAAAAATGAAAACGGATACATGTAAGGCTGTGACCCCGGTTTAAGCGTGATATGCGTTTAAATAGCATGACCATTAAAAAGGGAGGCATCACCTATGCAGAAAAATTGTGTTAGGTTCAAATCCTGGAATGTCCTGTTATCCGCTTTGCTGATTCTGGCGCTGCTCGTAACGGGATGCGGGGGTTCAGGCAGTGCCGGAAGCAGCGGATCCACTGCGAATTCCAACGATGAAAGCGCAACCAATAATGGAGGCGGAGGAGACGCGGCCAAACCCGGGGAGAAGGTTACGATTGAATTTTGGGCTCAGAAATTCGAAGAAACGACGGATGCTTGGTTTAAAAAATGGGTTGCCGAATTCAACAAATCCCAAAGCGATGTTGAAGTCAAGCTGACGATTGTCCCGGGAGACGCATGGGATCAGAAGATGAAGGCGGCCCAGGCCGCAGGCAAAGCACCCGATGTGCGTACCATCAACTACGGTAACGTGGCGAATGCAGCCAAGACGGGGCAGATCCTCGCGCTTAACGATCTGATGGACGCCAAGGCGTTCGACGACCTGTACGACAACATGAAGGACTTCGTATCCGTGAACGGAAAGTACTATGCCTATCCCAAACTGGTAGAGCCGTCTGCTGTCCTATTTTATCGCAAGGATATGTTCAAGGAGGCGGGACTCGATCCGGAAAAAGCGCCGGCTACATGGGATGAACTGCTGGACGCGGCTCAGAAGCTAACGAAAAAAGGCGTGTTCGGTCTCTCCATTGCCCAGACGGCCGGGGATTTGGGCTGGTCGAGCTGGGGACTGCAGTATAATGCGGCCGGCCATCTTGCCGTGACGGAGGATTGGTCGAAAGCGGATGTGAACAACGATGAGTATAAATCCCTGCTCAATTTCTATCAGAAGGCTTACCAATCCGGTGTGATGCCGAAGCAGGCATTGGCCGGGTACACGGACATCAAGCCTTTCGGGGAAGGCAAAATCGCCATGCAAATTTGCGGATCCTGGGCGATTGGCCAACTGCGCAATACGTACAAGAATATCCTCGATAACGTCGGAGTGGCGCCAATGGCATCCATCGACGGGGATCAGACCAAACCGACCGCAACACTGGGCGGCTGGTCACTCGCGATAGACGGCAAATCCAAGCACCCTCAGCAGGCGGCCGATTTCATCTCATATTTGGTGGCGGGTGATCCCAACATCATGATCGACTTTTTCAAGACCTCCCAGTTTTCCAAGTTTTCTCCGCGCAAATCGGTGGATGAAGCCATGAAATCCGATCCGGAAGCCTCCAAAGACACTTGGCGCGCCCTGATTTCCGAAAAGGTCATCCCCTATTCAAAAGCTGAGCCTGTGTATCCGTGGGACATCAGCTTCGCGCTTGCAACCGCGATTGAATCGGCAATGAAGGGAACAGCCGTGGACAAGGCGCTGGAGAAAGCGGATAAGGACATTAACGATTTCATTACGAAATCCAAGCTTGCAGGCACAAATCCCAAACAATAATGTCAGGAGCCATCCGGGGAGCCGCTCTTGGTTATACCGGATGGCTGCCTTATTCGAAAGCGTAAGGTGGTGAACTACATGTTAAAGAAAAATTTTCGGCAGGATAACGCAGTTGCCTATCTGCTGCTGGCCCCGATTGTCATTTTGCTGACGATATTCGTGATCATTCCATTCGTGTACGCGCTGAGAGTCAGCTTCTATAACTGGAGCTTTTATCAGGAATCCACCTTTGTGGGCTTCCAGAACTTCTATATGGTCCTGACGGACGACTTGTTCCTTGAATCGATTTGGGTCGGTCTGAAATTCGCGTTCATGGTCGTTCCGACGATGCTGATCATCTCGTTTCTGTTTGCGAACATCATTAAAAATATGGGTTCCGGGTTTGCCAGCTTTGTGAAGACGTCCATTTATATTCCAACCATTATTTCCGGCATTGTCGCTTCCGTTATCTTCGTATTCATTTTCGATTATGCCGGCGGTCTGGCGAACTATATCGTCGGCCTTTTCGGGTATGAACCGAAAGCCTGGCTCGCGGAAGTCGCAAGCGCGCTCCCTAGCATCGCGGCTCCTGCCGTATGGCTGGGCTTTGGCCTTACGACCCTGATCATGCTTGCCGGCCTCCACGACATTCCCAAGAGCTATTATGAAGCAGCGGAGCTTGAAGGCGCAGGCACATTCGTGAAAATGGGGTACATCACCATCCCGCTGATGCGCAATGTGGTTCTATATCTGCTGGTTACCGGATTCACGGCGCAAATCTCGCAGTTTGAACTGTCCTTGGTGATGACAGGGGGAGGTCCGCTTAGTTCAACGACGACGCCTAACCTTTACATCCTGAACCACTTCCGAAACGACGTCATGGTCGGTAACTCGATTGCGGCATCGCTGCTGTTATTTGTGGTGCTCGGCAGCATTTCGGCAATTATTTTCAGGGTTCTGAATTCTGAGAAAGCGATCGATGGTTAAGAAGGCAGGGAGGATACTCATGAATACGATGAATTGGGTTCAAAAGACGGTGCTCACGCTAATTACCGGCTTGATTACCGTGATGGCTTTGTTTCCGCTGCTCTGGGTCATTATTGCCGGGTTTAAAGAGAAAGCGGAGGTTCTTGCCACGCCATTCCGGTTTTTCCCGAAGAAATGGATGGTTCAGAATTACACGGATATATTGGGCGATCCGGCATTCCTGAAGTCGATGGCGGTCACCTTCGGCGGCGCCGTGCTGTTTGCCGTGCTTAGCCTGATCGTGAACAGCCTGGCGGCTTATGTGTTTGCGAGACTCGAATTCCGCTTGAAGGCGTTCCTGTGGGTGTACGTCATCATAACGATGTTCATTCCCGGCATGGCTATTTTGCTGACTTCCTTTATCGTGGTCAATAAAATGGGCATGCTCGATACCTTGGCCGTGCTCGTTCTGCCCGGCGTGGCCTCGGCCGGCCACATGTTCTTTGTACGCCAGTTTTACTTGAATATTCCCCTCGCCCTGGAGGAGGCGGCGCTGATCGACGGAGCCGGGCGGATCCGGATTTTCACGCATATCTTCATCCCGATGTCGTTTCCCGTGTTTGTTATCGTGGGCATCGGTTCCTACCTGGCTTACTGGAACTCCTTCGTATGGCCGACGATGACGGTTACCAATCCCGATCTGTTCCAAATCATGCAGTACTTGTACACCTTCCGGTCCGAGAGGTCAACCGAGATGGGCATGCTGATGGCTGGTTCGGCATTGTCATGTCTGCCGACGATTATCCTATTCCTGTTTTTCCAAAAGCACATTATTTCGGGCATCAAGATTTCCGGTTTGAAATAATAGAAACCATGGAGGATGATGGTCATGATTGTACTGGAGAACAGCCGGATTCGGCTCGAATGGGGTGAAGCCGATGGAACGCTTCAACGTTTGCGTGACGTTCGCAAAAACATCGACTTTATCGCACATTCATCCGCCGCCACTCCGTTCCGCCTGGAGAAGGATGCCGGCTTCAGCAGCGCGTTCGAACGATTCGAATGGAGCATGGAGCAAACCGGTGGCGGCAATCAGATGCTGCAATTAAGCTGGCATACTTCAGAGAGGGTCATCGTCAATGCCACTGTATCGCTTCAAGGCGAAAATGATTTCATCGAATTTCGTTGTTCCGCGGTCAACGGCTTCGGGGAGAGACTGCTCAGCCTGGAGTATCCGGTCATTCCAGATTTGACGGCCATCACGGTGGACGGTGAGCAGGATTTTGTCGCGCACCCGTTTGCCACGGGATTCGAAGTGCAGAACCCGATGAAGCATTTTGAAGTGGGAGGGACCGGCTTTCGGTTCATGCCGTACCCGGAGAGCTTCTCCGGGGCAGCGATGCAGTTTTTTGCGTATTACGGCAATGACAAGGGGGGCCTGTACTTTGCGGCTGAGGATGGGGAAGGCCATCCGAAATGGCTTAACTTCTACAAGAATGATAGCGGCCAGCTGGAAGCCTCGTTTATCCACGGCTGCGAGGACATGGGCGCAGGGAAAGGAATCGAACCGGGCTACACCGTTCAGGTGGCTCTCCTTGCTGGAAGCGGCTGGTACGAGGCCGCAGATCGGTACAAACGCTGGGCGGTTCGCCAGAAATGGTGCTCCCGCGGCAAGCTGTTAGACCGTGCGAAAATAGACGGAAGCGGCTGGCTGCATGAGGAGATGGGCGCCGCAACCTTTGGCATCAATGCCGGGTCTGATAGAACACCCTGGCTGCAGGTTTATCATGACCGCATCGGAACACCGATGTTTCATATTCTCGGACCGGACTGGACGAACGCGCCGCAGACCTTCTACAAGGGCGTTCCCGGCGGGTTCAACGATTGGTTTCCGACCCGGTTTCATGGGGATAATGTTGCCCTGATGAAGGAGCATGGCGATAAATTTGCCCCCTTCGAATTTGATTATTTGTACAATTTCGAAGGAGCGGACGGCCCGCTCGGGAAGGAGGCCGCTCAGAAATTCCCCGATGAGAAAAAAAGCATCGACAAGTACCGTTTTCCGTTTCTGTGCCCGGCGCATCCCTACACCCATGATTTTCACGTCAGGAGAGATAGGGAGCTGCAGCAATGCGATCGGGTCGACTCGATTTATTACGATATATCCGCGAACAATATTATGAAAATTTGCATGGACGATACCCATGGCCATCCGGTGGGCGCAGGCAAGGCAATCGAAGACGCCTACCGGCGCAACTACGCCGACACCAAAGCCGCCATGATCGAGGCTGCAGGGCGGTATGTACCGATGGGTACCGAGATGATGAATGAGACGATGCTGGATTTGATCGACTATTACCAGGCGCGTGCCGGGGGACAGCCTGCGGCTCCACTGGAAGGATGGCCCATCCGTGAATTGCTAAAAACAGGAGATGCCTCGCTTATTCCGATGTTTACCTATGTATACCATGAATATGGCGCGCTGCGGCTAGATGGTTGGGGGAAGCTGACGGAGGAAATCGGCTCGCTTTACTATTATACGGTTGCGCGAACCTATCTATGGGGAGGGTTATATGAGCTGAACTATGAATACAGTCCGATGGAATCACTCGGGGGAGCGGAGAATGCTCCCGATGATCACTACTATCCATTTGAGCCTAGAGGCTACGCATTTTCGGACGAACGGGCCGGCTACCTGTCGCTGTATGCCAAGCTGCGAACCGGGGCTGCCAATAAGTATTGGGCTTACGGACGGATGCTTCGGCCGATCCCGTTTGAATGTTCAGAGGCGCGCATGGATTGGTTCCATTACAATCACGGCAAGGATTCCGCTGAATATAACAATTCGGGCGAGCTGCTCGTCGAATCGGTCGTTCATTCGGCTTGGGATTACGACGGGGAAAGCGTCGGGTTATTTTTTGCGAATGTGACGGAAGAGGAACAGTCGATTCTTATCCGTCTCAAGCCGAATGACTACGGGAAATCCGGGGCATCCGGGCGGCTGTTCATGCAGGGTAAAGAGGAAGAGCCCTTCCATTGTTCCTTTACAGGAGTCGATGAAACGGAGCTTCGTATCCCTTCCCATAGCGTTATCCTGCTGGAGTTGTCATAGTTATATTTCCATGCGGGGATGGTTATGTCCTTAAAGCGGTAGCCGGTGGAATAGAGGAATGATCATTCTGATTGAATATGACTGAGCAGGAGGAGAAGACATGATTGATTTTCCCGAGCGATTTATCAAGAGCAGCGGATTTGATTCACTGGGACATCATGCTCCGGAAGTGAATAGCCGTCCACTGGATGAACATACGTATCACTGCAAGCTGACATTTAAGCTGGTTGAAGAAGTGAGACAGGATGACTGGCAGATGTGGCTGGTTCCGGCATTCCGGCCGGATTTCCACTGGGCCCCCCATCTGGCGCCTACGGACCGTCACAAGATGGATCAGCACTGTTTCCGATCTCCTGCCCTGATCGCTCAGGAAGGGAGCCTCACGTTAATATTGGTTCCCGATCTGGATTTGCTGTCACAGGAACCACCCGTCAGGTGGTACATGGATCTGGATGCTCCGAACAACCGGCTTGTGCTTGGTATGGGAAATACCCGCGTCGACGGACATGTTCTGTTCGAAAAGGCCCCAGGGGCATCCTATCCGCCGGGATACGTATCGGTCGGCTTCTATTTGATGATGTTTGAGGATGAGAATATCGCCATGAATCCATGGCGCCCTGCACTTGAATGGATGTGGCGAAAATGGGGCGGACCGCAATTTCGCGAAGGAGCGCCCAAGGTTGCTCCGCTGCCAAATTATGTCCGGCATACGTATCAGTGGGCTTTTCACCATTGGAAAGACGAGGTGTGGCAGCAATTTGAACTGGACGGACGCATGGTGGGCGCACCCGTATTTATCGTAGACGTCAGCCAAAGTCCGAATTATCCTGGAATACCCAGCGAACGGGAAAGCAGGTCGATCTGGAATCAAGCCTGGTTCAGCTCTCTGCGCTCCGCGCAGGGATTATACCGATACGGGCAGGAGCAGGGAGATCCGGAGCTTGTACGGAAGGCGCTCTTGACGAAGGAGCTGGCGCTGGCTGCTCCGCAGCGCGGCGGCTTCTTCCCGGCTGTCATCGCCACAGAGATGAGGCGGGTTATGGTCGAGGGGCAGGAGGTTAACCGGTCGGGGAGCTGGGATGCTTCCTTTTGGGGAAATTCCAACCGCAACCCGCTGTTTCCCTGGGGCTCCATTGCCGATGCGCCTTACCACGTGCTGGACATGAGCTGGACTGCGCTGCTTATGTTGCGCTGGTATGACGAACTGGAGCCGGATGAGAGGCTCGTCGAATACGCCATTCGGTATGCCGATGCGCTGCTGTCTCTGCAAGATTCGAAAGGCTATTTCCCCGCCTGGCTCGATCAGCGGACGCTTGAACCGGTCTCATCATTGGCTGAATCGCCGGAAACTTCGCTGTCGGTTACTTTTTTGCTTAAGATGTATGAGATCGTTCCGGATCCGAAATACAAAGATGCCGCTTTAAGCGCAATGGAAGTCGTATTGTCGGAGATCGTACCCGCCGGCCGCTGGGAGGATTTCGAGACTTATTGGTCCTGTTGCTCTTACGGGCAAAAGGATTTGCCCGGCAATAAAGTGGTGCGGAACAATATGTATAAGCAGTGCAATTTCTCGATGTACTGGACGGCAGAGGCACTTTATTCCTGCTACCAATCAACCCGGGACAAGCGGTATTTGGACGGCGGACAGCGCTGTCTGGATGAGCTGCTGATGACGCAGGCCTCATGGCAGCCGCCTTATATCTATGTGGAGGCGCTCGGAGGATTCGGCGTCATGAATTGCGACGGAGAATGGAATGATGCGCGCCAAAGCCTGTTTGCTGAACTGATCCTGCTGTATGGATTGGAGCTTGACCTCACCGAGTATATTGAACGTGGAATAGCAGCCCTCCGGGCATCCTTCGTCATGATGTATTGTCCCGAAAACAGCCGGACCCGGATTCAATGGGAGAAGGTCTACCCATTTTTTAATGAAAAAGATTACGGCTTCCTGATGGAGAACTACGGACATGGGGGAGAGACAAATGCGGAAGGGCTCGGCATGGGCACGTTTACGATCTATGATTGGGGCAATGGAGCTGCCGCGGAAGCCTATATGCGTATCAAGAGCCATCTTAGCGGTGTGTTGAAGGAACGATATCATGATGAGATTTGAAGATACACGAGGCAGTTTTAGGTAAAATATGGTTAGCTTGTGTTGATAACCAGCCTATAAGGTGATAGTGTGAATTCATGAGCTCCCTGCTCGCCGGAAGGTTTCTAGTCGTACGGAGGATAAGATGGATAAGCATACGATTTACCATATTGCCGAACGAGTCGGTGTTTCACCGTCCACGGTATCAAGAGCGTTATCGGGAAGAGGGTACTGCGGGGCCAAGACGAAGAGCAAAATTATCGCTGCGGCCAAAGAACTGAACTATGCGCCGGACAATGCGGCGAAGATGCTCAAAATGAGGCAGACGAATAAGGTCATTTTTGCAGTTCCCGATATTTGCAATCCCTTTTATTTCGATATGATCAACGGAATCAATCAGGTGCTGGAAGAGCATGATTACCTGATGATTTTGTTCTATACGAAGCACAGCCTGAAGGAAGAGCTGAAGGCTATTCAGAACTTGAAGGAGAATGTGGCAGACGGCATGATTATGGTGTCGTTCCATTTTGGCGAAGAGAACATCAGCGCCATCAATGCGCTGCAGTCGCCCGTCGTTCTGACGAACAAATACGTCTCTCCGGAGGGAGAGGACCAGTTCGATTATGTTTACGTGGACACCTACGAAGGAATAAAACTAAGCACGGAGCATTTGATCGAACAGGGCATGCGAAACATAGCCTTCGTTGGCGGCAAACTGAGTGAACAGACGGGGCATGAGCGCTTTTGCGGGTTCCGGGACGCGATGCTGAACGCCAACATCCCGGTGGTGCCCCGATTAATCGCCGAATCGGATTATACGGAAAGCGGCGGCTATATGACGGCCAGGACATGGCTGCAAGGTCCGGGTCGTCCAGATGCCGTCGTCGTAACGAATGACTTGATGGCCATTGGCGTCATGAAGGCTTGTGAGGAAGCCGGCCTCAGCATTCCAGAAGATATTGCCGTGGTAGGTATGGATAATCTTGATCTCGCGTCACGTGTACATCCCAAGCTGACCTCCGTCTCTTTGATGCAGGAGGAAATCGGCCGTAAAGCCGCCCAGATTCTCATGAGCCGCATCCGCGGCATTCCCCTGAAAGAGCGA
The DNA here is from genome assembly GCF_014192015.1 of Paenibacillus rhizosphaerae. Classification (GTDB taxonomy): domain Bacteria; phylum Bacillota; class Bacilli; order Paenibacillales; family Paenibacillaceae; genus Paenibacillus_AQ; species Paenibacillus_AQ rhizosphaerae. The sequence continues at coordinate 1,565,656 of NZ_JACHXJ010000002.1, forward strand.
GCCGTCAAGCTTCATCCGCAGTTGGTTATTCGGGATTCCAGCTTGAGAACATGAGCTTTGGACTTGGAATCTCAGCGTGCGGGAGGTCACGGCAGTGATTTACCCGACTTCCGGATTCATATTGACAATGATAAATGAATAGTGAAGGAGTTGCAGACGAAGCCTACGAGCACATCGACCGCAGCGGTCTGAGGGGCTTCCCTTACCGGTACGGGCGAGAAGGCATTCTGAAAAGACTGGGTGCAAGTTATCCGACCGTAAGGGACGTCGCTGAGTTATCGTTATGGCTGGCATCTGGCAAAGCGTGGTCATGCTGTGCGTCGTTCCCTTCGCACCTCTTCCGTGCTGGTGCTCTTTCTGGCTCAACCGCTGTACGGGCGTGACGGTGTTAGCATTCTCCACCTTGCTGGCCACAACGGCGGATGTGGCGCCGATGACAAGACCGCCACTGCGCTCGGCAACAATTTCTCGGCGATTGGCTGACGCCGCCTTCGGTTCCATTGTCAGCGGTGAGCTGCTGCAATACTTCGGAGGATTCGAGCGGGCGAGCGCATACATTACGTATTCTTTATTACGGGAGCGCTGCTCATTATCGCGGCTGCTATCCGGATGCAAGGCCAGGAGACCAATCCCGTATCCAAAGCGCCGCGGACCGTCTCTTCTTCTTCGCTTCTAAGAAGCGGCCGCCATTATCAACAACTACAGGAGTGGTAAATTTATGCCGAACATGATGAAAGCTCTCGTCATTCACGCCCCGCACCGGGCCTCGATCGAACAGGTGCCGTATCCGGCCCCCGGACCGGACGATATTACGGTTAAAGTTCAGCAATGCGGCATCTGCGGAACGGATTTTCATATCTTCGAAGGAGAATTTCTGTCGCCATATCCGATTATACCCGGACACGAATTCTCCGGCATCGTGCATGAGGTCGGCAGCCACGTCCGGCATTTGAAGCCGGGCGACCGGGTGGCGGTGGATCCGACGCTGTTCTGCGGCGAATGCGACTACTGTCGGACGAACCGCTTCAATCAATGTGAGCAATGGGGAGCGCTCGGCAATACGACGGACGGGTCGATGGCCGAGTATGTCCGGGTTCCCGCCCGTAACGCGTTCGTCATGCCGGACGAGATGACCTTCCTGGAAGGCGCGTTCATCGAACCGTTCGCCTGCGTCGTGCACGGCATGAACCGCCTCCAGGTGCAGGCGGGCGACCGGGTGCTGCTGTTCGGTGCAGGCGCGATGGGATTGCAGATCATTCAGGCCGTCGCCCATCTCGGTGCGTCGGAGCTGGTGGCCGTCGACCTCTCGCCGAGCAAGCTGGAGATGGCGAAGGCGTTGGGGGCCACGCTCGTCTACTCCGCTGCACAAGCAGATGAGCTGCGGAAGGCGTATCCACAAGGGTTCGATGTCGTCGTCGATGTCACCGGCGTGCCCTCCGTCATCGAGTCAGCCTTCAATTATATGGGGCGCGCTGCCAAGTTTCTCCAGTTTGGCGTGACCGCCAAAGACGCGCGGGTCAGCATCAACCCGTTCAGCGTATACAACAACGATTGGACCATCTTGGGATCGATGGCCATCAACAACACGTTCCTGCCCGCCTTTCGCTGGGTGAAGGAAGGTCGCATCCGGCTGGCACCGCTCGTCACGCATACGCTGTCGCTAGAAGAGGTTCCGGCACTGCTGGCCGGTCAGCGCGACCCGGACATGTTAAAGGCGCAGATCGTAATGAACTGATTCGCACCAAGGAGCCAATCTCCGCTTCAATCGCGGAGACCGGCGCCTTGGCTTTTTTGTATGGCGTACCCGGCTAAGCACACATCTTCTATCCAGTGAAAGTCCGGTCGTGAGGGGAGACTAGCTAGGATGCCTGCGTATTACGAAATCTGTGAGTAGAAGCGCATCGAAGCGCTAAGAATATGAACTTTCCTAAAAATAAAAACGGACAGACATACGGTTCTGCGCAGATGATATTTCTCCAGAAATGGAACCGGAATGAATCAGTGCTATAGGTGTGGATGGCACTGCAGGATATGTTCTGAAAAAAACTAGACGGTGAGCTACCAAAATCACCCGAGGAAGCAATTGCGATGCAGAACAGTAGATCACCAGATGGTCGTGATAGTGAGACAATTATAAATGTGATTGTTTCAGGTCTTGGGAGGGTGTAAGACGACAAGAACATATATGGTTAACCGTGGTTGATAAGGATTATCAACCACAAATGTGCTTGCCTGGATAATGAAATGTTGTTCAGTTCCCGGAAATATAAGGCAATGGGTTATTTCGTGAAGATAATGAATACCACCTAGGGTTGCGCCATAACCCGCGTCTCCAAGAAAAACGATGAGGCCCTTTGAAAAATGCTTCCAATCCAAAATAGGCGGTTTGCTTATGCCCTTAAATCAACAATAAGTATGCTGCGTTGAGATAATACGGATGGTATTCTAAATAATAATGAAGATACAATGAGGATAGTGAAATAATGCATACTCTTATGACTACTCTTCACAGGGGACTTGGAATAGCACTTGCATAAGTGAAGAACAGTATGACTCCAATAGAAAAGAGTATCTTAACAAGCTGGCAGATGACGGAATTAATTCACAGTATATTGTGACATCATCAAGAGAATGTAATGTTGTTGGTAATCGACTAGAGCGACAGGAAGCACCTGTAGATAGCCGCAAGGCCGTTTATTGGTGCTTCCTGTATTTGTTTCCAATCAAATTCTATCCAAATGAGTGGTATAATTCGACCAATTATTTGAGTGTAATTGTCAGTTAAATACTAGTAATCGAGTCGAGGTATGTTCTGAAGACATAGAAGGAATGAAAAGAACGTCCTTTATTCATTATAGGTTCTTAACTTGACAAAATCGGACGACATATAGATTCGATAAGCGTAATTGATAAAGCATGGGATAGAGATGTACCAGCATATCGAGGCGATTACGGGATGTCATGGTCTATTCAAAAGGGGATAGAAGGTGTATACTTGCGAAAAAATGACTTCCTCTTTTTTGGTATAGATTAAGGTTAGGGGGGACCCGGCATGCTGTTAGAAGATAGATATTTGCTGCTGTACGAATGTTTTGGTGGCAACACGGAGCTTGGGCTACCTGTGGAAGTGACGTTGGAGGAGCTTGCGGATGCAATGTATTGCACCACTCGCAACGCCAAGCTGATTCTAAGGAAATTGGAAAGTGATCATTTGATAGAATGGCTGCCCGGACTGGGCAGGGGAAACCACTCTAGAATCGTTTTTAAGGTCGACAAAGAAGTGTACTTGAACGAGTTACTCCAGAACCATTTAGAGCAGGGAGATTACAAGCGGGCTTTCGATCTGATCGGCGGGCATGGGATAGGAACGCTTGCCAAGCCGAAATTTCTTGAGTGGCTTGATAACCACTTTGGCTACAAAAAAGGGGAAAATGGAGATCTCGAGGATATGCTGATCTTCCCAGTGATCAAATCACCGCAGACACTGGATCCCGCCAAGTTGCTTAATTCGTTTGATTCCCATTTGACCCGGCAAATTTTTGACAGGCTGCTCCATTTCGACGAACAACTTGGTCGAATCGTTCCCATGATCGCTCACACTTGGTCGCCCAACTCTAGTGCCACGGAATGGACTTTTTATCTGCGTAAAGGCGTTCGTTTTCATAACGGGCAGGAGCTGACCTCCAAGGATGTACAATTTACGCTCAACCGGCTTCAGAACGGGAAGTCAAATAGCTGGTTAATGAGCGGCGTAAAAAGCGTCGATACGATTGGTCCTCGCGCGCTCCGTGTGAGACTGAGCCGGCCGAATCGGATCTTTGACCGTTTCATGAGTTCTACAGCTGCCTCCATTCTTCCGTACGGTTTCGCGGGGATGGAAGAGGAGGCTTATTGGACTCATCCCATCGGGACAGGGCCGTTTCGATGGGTGGAAAAAAAAGCCGGACGAATCAAGATGGCGGCGTATGACACCTATTTCCTAGGCAGACCCTATTTGGATGGCGTGGACATCGTGATCATGCCGGAGGACTGTGGTCCGGAAATGGAAGGTATCGCTAAGGTCTATCACAGCTTGGATACGATGCGGATGGATCGGGATGCTCCTGAAGATGCCTGGCAGCACATTGAGAAGCTCGGCCAATGTAATATCCTGCTGACTTGGAACGTTTCGCGTGAAGGTCCGCAGCGATCGGAAGCGTTTCGTCGGGCGGTTAGAATGATTCTTCATCCCGGAGAAATGGTCGCCCAGTTGGGAGGCGAGCGGGGGCTCCCTGTTCTTGGCTTTCGCTCAGAGGCAAGCCGTACGCATATGGTGGAGTCTATATTGCCCGAACGCGTCCATAGGGCGCTCGAAGAGTCAGGTTATAAGGGGGAGGTCCTTCGTTTTGCATTCCCAGAAAAATATGATGAAGACGGCAGGTGGATCGTAAACCGGCTCGCCAGTTGGGGGATTCAAACCGAAATCATGGATTACAACCAATGGAAGGATTCGGACTTTGCCGTCACGTGCCTAATATTGGCGGATGACGAGGTTTGCGAGATCGAAGCTTACGAACACCCTGATTACATCATGCAGACTTATTTTGATGGAGAACGGAAGGCGTGGATTACCAGCCAGATCAATGCAGCAGTGGCGGCCGAATCAACCGAGCAGCGACGCATGTTCCTAAAGGAGATTGAAGAGCATATCCGGGATGAAGCAACAGTTATCTTTCTACATCATCGGAAGCTGAGCACCTTTTTGCATCCTACCGTACGAGGTGTTTGCCTGAATCCGCTCGGCTGGGTTGACTTCAAGGAGGTTTGGCTGGAGCAAGCATGACGGAGGCATCGGATAGCGACCGGTACCCATCCGGAAAACATTTGTTTTGAATAAACGAGTTTATGAACAAGAACTTGTGGTTATTCCACCGGGGGAATTACATGAACAGTCCATCCGGCAATAAATGTTGAAGTCAAATTGACCAGCGATACGTTAAGCCGGGCGCAAAATGGAAGAACTGGTTCGCGAGCTTCCATATAAATCACCTATTCAGTACTCATTAAAGATGCATGATCGTTCAAAGTATGAGTTGCTGCCAAAATGAACCCAGAAATGGATCTGGAAACAACAACATCATCCTTGTTTGAAGCTCAGCGCAGCAGCTAATCCAATCGATTAGCTGCTGTTTTAATAACCGACCAGAGAAAGTGGGGATTTTAGAGACTCGCTGATGAAGATAGTTCCTGGTTCCTCTAATTTGTGCTCACGGATCGAGAATAGAGGAATTAGGTCTTCTATAATGTGGTGGTTTCGAGAGCAGAGGGCAATACAACAAAAAACCATATGAAAGCGCACAAATAAATCATGCATCTTTCTTTATGGTTATAAGGTTAGATAAGGTTATAGCCTAAAATATTTTGTATCACAAAAATTATACAAGGACTGCTTGGTTAATGAACATAAATTCTTTAGGAAGTTCAAGTCCATATGGGAGCCGATTCAATTGGAATCGCTTAAAGCTTCCATAAAACTAGCTCCTGGATCGTAGTCTCTCAGCAGCCATTCACCCATTTACCCACGAGCATTTTTATAAACAGCATTCACCAAATCCTCTTTATTAGAAAAATAGTTATAGATCGTTCCTGAACCAACATTTGCCCGCTTGATCAACTTGGCGAATGTAACCGATGGCAACCCTTCCTCATGAATCAAATCAAGTGTGGCAGTCATAATGTCTTGCTTTTTACCCATAACATTCCACACCTTAATAATTTAGTATGAAATCAAGATAATTGTCAAAAAGACAGGAGTATCTGTAAGGTAATTGCCTTTTAACTTGGGTTGTGATCTCACTATACACGGTATAATAGACGAATGGAATATAAATTCCAATATGCAAAAAAAATTAAACAAAAGAGAAAACTTTGATAGCCACACAAAAGTTATTTCTATATATTAAGTTATCGGAATACATATCCCAGGTTAATTTTCTACTGCTTCTACAGTTCTTGAAATTAGCAATTATATTATGCATAACCCGTATAACAAAAAGAGATGAATGGAATGTTTATTCCAAAAACCATTGACGAGAGAAGAGGATAGAGGTATACTGTGATCGTTGGAATGAATATTCCAAAGAGCCTGTCATATATGGAAGTGGCAAGAAAGCAACATATCGTAGGGGGCGAAAAAAAGCGACCGCCTGTCTGATTTAAATGGAATCATACACAATAACTTATAAAGGAGTAACAATATGAATACTTATGAAAAGCTCTATATCGGTGGCAAATGGAAATCGCCTGTCAACCTATAGGTAATTGTAATTCGATCCTCTCATGATCAAACGATAATAGATAAAGCAGCACAAGCATCACCGGGAGATATAGATTTAGCCGTCTCTTTTTTTGCCGTAAATAAAATGATCGTTCTTTTGCACGAAATCCGGATGCTTTTTAACACTGAATACCCAAAGATTTTACGAATGGAGTTTATCAAAAATTACAAAAGGATGATGTCAAAATGAAAGTCACGTCCGAGAACGTTCACACAATATCTCAACGACTGGCAAAGTGGGTGGAGTCGTTACGATATGAAGATCTTCCCATGGAGGTAATAGAGAGAACAAAGCTGTTAATTCTAGATCAACTCGGTGTTCAACTGATGGGTTCAACATTACCTAATGTCCAACCTGTCCGACGTCTTGCAGATTCGATCAAAGCCGTACCAGAAAGCACAATTTCACAAGGAAGTGTTCGCACCAATGCCGCAACGGCTGCGTATGTCAATGGCACATTTGGTCACAGTTGTGAATACGATGATGCACACATGCTTGCATGGCATAGCAGTTCGGCCGTTATTCCGGCCGCACTGGCCTTAGCCGAACGAGAGAATGCTTCAGGCAAAGAACTCATTACCGCAGTATTGACTGGTGTACAGGTCATGTGTATCCTTGGTACTGCAATGGGACAAGCTATGCAGACGGTCGGATGGCACGGATCAAAGGTAATGGGGGTATTTGGTGCCGCAGCAGCAGCCGGCAAAATCCTCAAACTTACCCCATTTGAACTAGCCCATGCTTTCGGCATCGCGGCTAGTGATGCAGGTGGAACGATGGAATATGATCAAAGTGGCGGAGAAGTGAAACGATTACATGCCGGGTCTGCATCTCGTTCTGGATTGGAAGCTGCGCTTTTGGCTCGCAGTGGCTTTACCGGCCCCTCAACAATATTTGAGGGACAACGGGGGATCTTTAAAAATTTTGGTGGAACCGAGGAACCGCAGCGACTTGAAGATGCATGGAATCACTGGCATATTCTTGATACCATTTTTCGATTCTTTCCAGGAGTGGGTACGGTGCATGCACCACTTGAAGCCGTCTTGCACCTACGGGAGGAGAATGACATCGATTGGCGAGGTATTAAAAAAATCCGAATCGGACTAGACAGCTTCGCCATTGGTCACGGGGCTTCTATAACCCGTCCAACTGACGCAATCTCAGCACAATTTAGCCTTGGATTCGGTATTGGGCTACAATTCATCTCCGGACAAAATTCGCCACATGATTATTTTGATCAATCCCGATGGGAGGACCCTGATATTCTCTCTATCATAGATCTTATCGAGACGTATGCAATCCAGATCCCTGAAGGTGATCCAGCCCTTAGTGCGAACGTTGAAATTATTATGAAAGATGGCCGAGGCTATGAAAGATACCAACGTGGCTTCCGAGGACATCCCGTATCGCCAGCCACTTCAAAAGATATCCAGGACAAGTTTTATAAAAACCTCACTCGTGTATCCTCAGCTATGAGGGCGACAGATATTCTAGATTCCGTGATGTCAATCGAAAGAATGGACAGGGTGCATCGATTAACAGGTTTACTTAGTTCGAATCCCAATCATTGAAATGGGTTTGTATGTACACGACCGCTCAGAAATGAGCGGTTTTACTACTTACGGGTATATCAACAAATTTATATTTTTTGTATGAATAGAAGGCCACTTTTCAACGACTGAACATCGTATCGTGAACACAGGATGAGTTGTTCCGAATCGATGAATAAAAAAATTTCTATTCGTTCAACTTAAAGGAGGAGAAGGAAATAGCGTGTTTGATACGCTTGAATTGGAATGATCGTTTCCGAAAGCATTGACTGTGCTTCTAAATTCAGATAGTATACGTACGAGGGGGTGATGAGTAATGTCCAGACTAAAAACATTTCAGATAGAAGAGATAATCGATAAGGCAATTGATGTTTTTCGAGAAAAAGGTTATGAGGGGACGTCCATGCAGGATTTGGTTAGTGCATTGTCTTTAAATAGGAGCAGTATCTACCAAACATTCCGAAGTAAAGAAGACTTGTATTTAGTGGCACTGGATCGCTATGGCGAGAAAACGAGCGATATTACTTCCATCTTATATGAACCGGGCACTTGTAAAGATGTTCTTTTGAGGTTTTTCAATAGGTTGTTTGAACATAATCGGGATAGAACTTGCTTACTCATCTATGCATCCTTGGAAAGGAGTGAGCATCCGGAAGTTCGAGCAAGAGTTAGTACGAATAATAACTTAAGAGAACGAGCTTTCTTTCAATTACTTTCTCGCGGAATTGCCAATGGCGAAATAAAAGGCAATCCCAATTTACGTGATCTTTCTAAATACCTTGTAAACGTTGCGAATGGAATAACCGTCACGTCCGCGAATGCCGATCGAAAAACATTGGATACCATTTTAGAGACCTCACTTTACTTTTTAAGATAATTTTTTTTGTTCTAATTTGGAATGATCATTCCCTTAAAAAACAAATGTAAATCACTTAAAAGGAGACTAAATATCATGAATAAAAATTTTTTAAATGGAAAAACGGCATTTGTTACAGGCGGTTCTCGCGGTATTGGGGCATCGATTGTTAAAAAGTTGGTTAAAGACGGTGCGGCTGTAGCGTTCACGTATGCCAATTCTGCTGAGAAAGCTAATGAGTTGGTTAAGAGCATTGAGGCTGAGGGTGGGAGAGCTCTGGCCATTAGAGCCAATAGTGAAAATGCCGACTCTGTGAAGTTAGCCGTTGCCGAAGCGATTAACACTTTCGGTCATTTAAATATACTGGTTAATAATGCAGGGATCCTTGATGTTAAACCATATGACCAATTTACTATGGAAGAGTTCGACCGCACGGTTGCTGTTAACGTTAGAGCTGTTTTTGCTGCCATTCAAGCAGCCGGTCCCCAAATGCAGAGTGGTGACAGAATCATTACGATAGGCAGTGTAAATGCTGATGTAACCGGTGTTCCCGGAATGAGTTTATATAGCATGTCCAAAGCCGCAGTGGCCGCTATGACTCGCGGTCTTGCTAGGGATCTAGCACCGCAAGGGGTAACAGTTAATAATATTCAGCCAGGTCCGGTTGATACCGATATGAATCCAGCTGAAGGGCCTATGGCTTCCATATTAAAGAATGTGATCGCTCTTGGCCGCTATGGTACCGCAGATGACATCGCCAGCTTGGTTGTATTCTTATCCAGCCCGGAAGCAAGCTATATTACCGGTGCATCGCTCGATATTAACGGAGGCTTTATGATTTAAGCGTTGAAGACTCTTGCTATGCATTGCTCGATGAAGTTCGTGCGTCAATGGAGTGCCAGTTGACCGAACTGAACACAACACTTCAGTTGACGAAGTTCAAGCTTGAACATTGTCAGGAAGTTAAAGATGGGAAAGAAAAGGAAGGTGCCTTGCGATGGATAAAGCAAATTGGGAAAGAACACCTCAGTGGCCGCTCAATACCGGTTACGGACCGCGTACCACTGCAGAGGAAGTGATCGGCAATATCGACTTGAATGGAAAAACGGCAATTGTCACGGGCGGATATGCCGGTCTCGGACTTGAAGTTTCCCGAGTGCTTGCCAAGGCTGGCGCTCGCATTATCGTCCCCGCGAGATCGCTGCAAAAGGCGGAAGCCGCTGTAGCATCTATTCCGGGAGTGGAACTGGCGGAATTGGATCTGGCTGATCCCGTCTCCATCGATCGGTTTGCCCACACGTTCGAAAGATCTGGGCGTCCGCTGCACATCTTGGTCAACTGTGCCGGTATTATGGCCACTTCGGAGCAACGCGATGGTAGAGGGTACGAATTGCAGTTCGCCACAAACCATTTGGGACACTTTCAGCTTACGGCAAGACTGTGGCCGGCGTTGGAACGTGCGAATGGGGCGCGTGTCGTCTCTGTTTCTTCAGGCGCACACCGATTGGGTGGCATCAACTTCGAAGATCTGAATTTTTTGAGCCAGCCCTACGATAAATGGAAGGCATACGGGCAATCGAAAACAGCGACTGCACTCTTTGCTCTAGAGTTGGATAAGAAGGGGGCCGCTCACCATGTACGGGCTTTCTCGGTTCACCCCGGCACCATTGTGACCGATCTGTCTCGCCACTTGTCCGATGATGAGATGAAGGCCATGGGAGCGCTTGACGAACAGGGGCAGCGTACTATTACTAAAATGACGTCAGAACACAAGACGATTCCGGAAGGAGCGGCCACGATTGTCTGGTGTGCCGTAAGTAAGCAGTTGGACGGCAAGGGAGGCGTTTATTGTCAGAATGTTGACATTGCTCAGCCGGTGCCCAAGGAACGAATCCATGAGCCCGGCATACCCGGCGTATTCCCGTGGGCGATGGACATTCAAGCAGCCGAGCGGCTCTGGCAACTGAGTGAGAAACTGACAGGAGTTTCATTTCAAATCTGAATTGTCATTTTAAGCATCACGCGTCGGGGATTGTAGATTTACCAAGGCTGTTTCGTCGCTTTAACCCCTCCCGCTGTGAAGGACACCTAATCAGGGTGTTCTTCATTTCGCTCTATAGATGGTACGCTGAACCGTATCACGTGTATGTGGTAAAGCGCAGAAGGTTGATTTGACTGCTAGGAATTACGGATAAAATCGGAATGCATATGATGCGAAAAAGTTCGGATACATGGTCTATAAAGAGGGTTATTCGGTACAGAAGATACAGGATGGTGAGTAAATTGAACTGTCCTAAATGTAAAAGTGTAAGACGACAAGAACATATACGCTTAATAGCCGCTTGGCAGCGGCTTTTTCTGTTTTAACGAGATATGTTCTTGTCCAAACCCGACGACAAGAACATATATGGTTAACCGTGGTTGATAAGGATTCTCATTACAGATGTAGCTTTTATCATTTTATAATACGTGGCTGAGCAGCGTCGAAAGAAGAACCGAGTACGATAAGCTGATGCCCGCAAAAACGCAGTAACAAATCTATAACTGGCTACATGCGTTAGAACCGTATCATAAATAAGGGCATTTTATAAAAAGCTCACAGCAGCCTGTATTCACAGCATGCGGCCATAGGAGTGGGTAGACAACACTCCGGTTGAAACGAAGCGTAAACGGGCTTTTGTGAGTTTATTTGCTAAAGAATTATCCCTGACAACGATAGGGAAATATGAATATCGAATGATTTTGTTTGAAGAAATACAATGAATATTCCGATTTGAATGATGCAATATTTAAGCTGTCAAAGAATTCGAGAAGGTGCAATCTGTCACCTTCTCGGGTGCCTCTAGTGCGGCATAGAGACCGACGCCCTTAAGAGAGACCGACCGGACTTCACTTTACCAGGCGCATTGTTGTGAAGGTGAATTTACCGCCTCCGGCTCCGATTACCAGCGCGGGCATGCTCAGTTTGCGGGCGGCGACGAGAGCTGCAATGTCTTCGCCCTCCTGAAGCATAGACTGGTAAAGGCCAATCGCTCCGCGCAAATCGTTGGATCGGGAGTAAGTACGAACGAACTCGTCGATGTCGTCTTCTGTGATTGCTTCTGGTGTCGTGCTTATAGTTGGGAATACGAAATTGTCCAAGAAACTCACGTTCTCGGCCGGAGAGCAGCATCTCGGGAATATTCGGAGTGGCAAGGCAAGAACGCCGATGTACCAAGTGCCCCCATGCGTGACGTCAGCCAGCATCTCTAAGCCGAATCCAGGTCGATCGCGGTGAAGCTGAGTACGTCCTCCGGGTAGGTAGCAGCGAGGCGAAGAACGGTTGCTCCGCTTACGTCCTGGCCTGTGAGGTGAACTGGATCAACATTAAGCTCTTTAATGAGAAGATGCAAGTCTTCGGCAGGTCTTGCTGTTGTAATTACCAGGCCCATTGTCTGAATCACCGAAACCTCTAAGGTCTACGGCAAAAACATGGTGATTCTCGGCTAAAAGTGGAATCAGTTTTCGAAATGTACACCAAGTTTCAGGAAAGCCATGAACCAGTAGGATTAGAGTACCAGTAGTCCACTGCTGATACATAGTGAAGCGTAATCTATAATGCTTAATGAACGAGCGAACTAAAATCGGCCGAGGTGATAAGTTGACAAACGAGTTGTCCCCACCTATAATCATACCCATAGGGGTATATGTATATTAAGTTTATAAATGCCTATACCTATTGGGCAGACTAACCCGTATTGGTTTGTCCTGAAAGTGAACAATTAGTCTCAACCATTGAAGGAGGATGCTCTGTGCCAGAGATCAAAGCAGATCAAACGCTGGACTGTAAAGGCTTGGCTTGTCCGATGCCGATCGTACGGACCAAAAAGGCCATGGACCAGTTGCAGGCCGGTCAGGTTATCGAAGTGCAGGCGACGGATAAAGGCTCGATTGCGGATATTCAAGGCTGGGCCAAGAATACTGGTCATCAGTATCTAGGTACGGTTCAGGAAGGGGATTTGCTGAAGCATTACCTTCGCAAGTCGACCGCCGCTGAAGTAAAGGAGCCGAAGAAGTTTCCGCACACCATCTCCAATGAGGAGCTGAAGAAGAAGCTGGCAAGCGGCGAGAAGGTAAAGGTGCTCGACGTCCGCGAGCCCGCCGAATATGCTTTTAACCGCATCCCGGGTGCGAAGTCGATCCCGCTCGGCGAATTGGAAAGCCGCATGGGTGAACTGACCCCGGAAGACGAAATTCATGTTGTATGCCGAACGGGCAACCGGAGCGATATGGCCTGCCGGCTGCTTGCCGAGAAAGGCTTCAAGCATGTAAAGAACGTCGAGCAAGGCATGTCCGAATGGACGGGACCTGTTGAACAAAATCATGAAAAAATGGAGGCTGATCCTTTATGAGTACAAAAGTTGCGATCATTGCAAGCAACGGCGGTCTCTTCGACGCCTACAAAGTGTTTAACATTGCCACGGCTTCTGCCGCCACCGATGCGGAAGTGGCCATTTTCTTCACCTTTGAAGGACTGAACTTGATTCATAAGGAAGCTCATCACCAGCTGCCGTTGCCAGCCGGCCGCGAGCATTTTGCAGAAGGCTTCAAGAACGCCAACATTCCATCCATTCCGCAGCTCGTCGAGATGGCGCAGGAGATGGGCGTCAAGATCATCGCCTGCCAAATGACGATGGATGTCATGAATCTCAAAGAAGAGGACTTTATCGAAGGCATTGAAGTGGGCGGGGCCGTAACATTCCTGGATTTTGCGAAGGATGCGAACGTGTCCCTGACATTCTAAAACCAAGAGGAGGAACCGCACGATGAGCGTTACAACAGGACAACTAAACAAGACTACAACCAAGGAACTCAACCGAATCGTCCTGGCTAAAGAAGAATTGTTCATTCTGGACGTACGCAACGAAAGCGACTTTAACGACTGGAAGATCGAAGGCGAAAGTATTGAGATCATCAATATCCCGTATTTCGAACTGCTGGATGGTGTCGATGCAGCGCTGGACCGGATTCCGGACGGCAAAAAGGTACTTGTCGTGTGTGCGAAAGAAGGCTCGTCCAAATTCATCGCGGAGCAGATCGTCGAGGCCGGCCGGACGAACGTGCACTACCTGGAAGGCGGCATGAAGTCATGGAGCGAGCATTTGGAGCCGGTCAAGATCGGCGACCTGAAGGACGGCGGCTCGCTGTACCAATTTGTTCGGATCGGCAAAGGCTGCCTATCCTACATGGTCGTTTCCAGCGGGGAAGCAGCCGTCATCGATACGCTGCGGATGACCGATGTGTTTGAACAGTTTGCCAAAGAACAAGGCGCGGTGATCAAGCATACGCTTGACACGCACCTACATGCCGACCACATTTCGGGCGGACGTAGGCTGGCGGAGCAAACGGGCGCAGTTTACTGGCTGCCGCCGAAGGATGCCGGTGAAGTCACATTCCCGTATGAAAAGCTGGAAGAGGGCCGCGATATCACCGTAGGCGGGACGAAAATTGAGATCCAGCCGATTTACTCGCCAGGTCACACGATCGGCAGCACATCGTTCATCGTGGATGGGCAGTACCTGCTGACGGGAGATATCCTGTTCATCGAGTCGATCGGACGCCCCGACCTGGCCGGCAAAGCCGAGGACTGGGTGAGTGATCTTCGCAACACCCTCTACAACCGGTACAAGGAGCTGTCCGGAGATCTGATTGTGCTGCCGGCTCACTTCGGCAAGGTAACCGAACTGGGCGAGGGCGGACGCGTTATGGCCCGTCTGACGGACCTATACCGCAATAACCCCGGCTTGAACATCCGGGAGGAGGATACGTTCCGCCGGACGGTAACGGAAAACCTGCCGCCGCAGCCGAACGCCTACCAGGAAATCCGACAGACGAATATGGGTAAAATAACGCCTAGCGAAGACGAACAGCGTGAAATGGAAATAGGTCCGAACCGATGCGCGGTGCACGATAAATAAGGGAGGAATAGAGAAGATGCAAGCAGATCTGGTTGTCGATACGAAGGGGCTTGCCTGCCCAATGCCGATCGTCCGGGCCAAGAAGGCGCTCGATACGTTGGAGGTCGGGCAAGTGATGGAAGTGCTGTCTACGGACAAAGGCTCCGTGAACGATTTTCAGGCGTGGGTCAAACAAACGAAGCATGAGCTGATCAAGCACGAGGAAGAGAACGGCGTCTACAAGTTTTACGTGAAGAAGGTATAAGCACCATTAAATAAGCGAACACGCGAGGCGTGTTCGCTTATTTTAACCCGTCATAGACAACCCGCACGCCGAGGGCGCAGTAGCTCTCTTCTTTATAATGGCCATCCGGGCAGGCTTTGGTGCAGCAGGCGGCGTCGGTTTCCGCAATCAGCCGCTCCGCACACACGGGGCATTTATCGATAAACAAGCTTTTCAACATCGTAATCATGGCTAATCACTCATTTCACATGAATTTACTTGGATTTATTATACGCATAATCAGCCGTTTCGTATACAGGTTTTTTATAGTTTCCGAAATTCGGGTTGGAAAGGAGAAAAACGTGGATATTCTGCTATTTCTCGTCATGGTCGTACTCGGATTGGTGGGTTCCTTCTTTTCCGGCTTGTTGGGAATCGGCGGAGCCATCATCAACTATCCGTTGTTGCTTTACGTGCCTGCGGTGCTGGGCGCGGCTTATTTTTCGGCACATGAGGTTTCCTCGATCAGTATGTTCCAAGTCTTTTTTGCTTCGCTGGCCGGCGTGATCGCTTTCCGCAAGAAGAGCAACAAGGGATCCGCTGGAGTTGTACACAAAGGGCTGGTTGTTTATATGGGGAGTAGCATCCTGGCGGGCAGCCTGATCGGCGGATTTGTCTCTGGTATGCTTAATGGGGATATGATCAATCTCATTTATGGCATTCTTGCGGTGCTGGCCGTCATTCTGATGCTGATTCCTGCCAGAGGGAAGGATGACCAACCGGCCGCTGAACTGCATTTTAATAAAGGGGTCGCAATTGGGTCAGCCTTTATAGTCGGTATTGTCTCGGGCATCGTGGGCGCTGGTGGCGCCTTTATCCTCATTCCCATCATGCTGACCGTGCTTCGCATTCCTACACGGACGACGATTGCTTCTTCGCTGGCCATCGTTTTCATATCGGCGATTGGCGGAGTCATTGGCAAAATCGGCGGTGGCGGCATCCCCTTATGGCCGACGGTATTCACCGTAATCGGCAGTCTGATCGGGGCGCCTCTTGGGTCCAGGGTAAGCGCGAAGATCAATGTGAAGGTGCTTCGCTACGGACTTGTTGTCCTTATCGCCTTGACCGCGGTCAAAGTATGGTCGAGCATCCTATAAATGCATCGGAAGCTTTTGGAAAGGGGTTGTTACCGCGCCCGTTTTCAGCTATAATAATACCTATAGGGGTATATGTATAAAATCATATGAAAGAGGGTCTAAGCTCATAATGAAAGAGAAATCAACGATTGTCCTATTCAGTGGCGATCTGGATAAAGCCATCGCCGCGTTTATCATTGCCAACGGTGCCGCGGCCTACGACCATGAAGTGACGATTTTCTTTACCTTCTGGGGTCTCAATGCGCTTAGGAAAGATGAAGCAATCCAAACAAAGAAGGGGTTGCTGGAGAAGGCATTTGGCTGGATGATGCCGCGTGGACCGAAGAAACTTGGCCTGTCCAAAATGAACTTTGGCGGCCTGGGACCTCAAATGATCAAACATGTAATGAAGAAGCACAATGCACTTTCGCTGCCGCAGCTGATTGAGCTGGCACAGGAGCAGGGGGTTAAGCTTGTAGCATGCACGATGACGATGGATCTGCTCGGCCTGCAGCAGGAGGAGCTCATCGATGAAATTGAGTATGCCGGCGTTGCCGCGTATCTAGGTGATGCATCGAACGGCAAGGTCAATCTGTTTATCTAAACAATGGAAGTCTCTATTTTTTTGCTCTATACTATACCCATACCGGTATATCAATGGAGAAGGCGAGGAATTGAACATGGATTACAACTACACGGATGAACTAAAGATGCGTCTGCGGAGAATTGAAGGGCAGGTACGTGGTGTGCTCCGACTCATGGAGGAAGGCAAATCATGCAAAGAGGTGGTCGCCCAACTGTCGGCTGTGCGCAACGCTTCAGACAAAGCCATTGCCCAGATCGTAGCGGAGAACCTGCAGCAATGCATTCTAGCCGAGCGGGCAGCGGGTAACCATGATACGGGGAAGATGGTAAAGGAAGCGGTCGAACTGCTCGTAAAGAGCCGTTAACTCGTTGAGCGTATTCCTAAATTTGACCAACACAAAGGAGAGAACATCATGGCATTCAACGTAGCGAAGACGGTGACCCCTCAGGAAGTAGCGGCAAAACTGAAACGCGGGGAGCAGCTCAACCTGCTGGACGTCCGCGAACCGGAAGAGTGGGCGGTCGGTCATGTTGCCGGCGCCAAGCATATCCCGCTGGGGCAGCTATCCCAGCGTTATAATGAATTGAAGCAGGGAGAAGAACTCATCGTCCTCTGCCGAAGCGGCAATCGGAGCGGACTGGCTTGCGAGTTGCTCGCTGAAAGAGGATTCGACGTGATCAATATGACAGGCGGTCTTAACGCCTGGATCGATGAGCTTGTTACCGATTAAACGAATGAACTACGTAGGCAGCAGCCAGAGGCAGCAGCCGTCGTGTTGATCACGGCTGCTGTCATCATCTTAGAGAGGAAAACCGAAAATGACACTCCTAACGATTGCTCCTGTTGTGCTGATCCTGTGGAATACGAGACAGTATTGGCCGGTTCAAGATCTTATTGAGGTAGATGATCTGGATCAAACCAGTTGGTTGATCTAGGCCCGCGTAATTGTAAGACGACAAGAACATATATCGTTTGCCGAAAAAGACAATAACATATTTGGTTAACCGTGGTTGATAAGAATTCTGATTACAGTTGATGAGAGGGTTGAAAGAAGAACCGAGTACGATAAGCTGATGCCCGCAAACGGAGTTTCAAATCTAAACAGGCTTCGGGCTAACGGGCAGGATAGTTTAATTCCTTATTTAGCTAGTAGGCCCCTTTTTTTGAATGTAATAGACCTGATATAATTTTTTTGTAGATAGTAAGCCATTCAAATGATATGGGGTGCATTGGTTATGAAATGGAAGGGAAGTTTTTTAACGGGATTCATAGATTACTACTACCCGACTAATATTTCAGGGTACTACTTCTGATGAAGAGATTGTATCTCTTAATACCACTTGTCATTTTAGTTATTACAACATTTGTAATGAGTTTGGTTTTCTCCGAGTACTTTCATAAAAATGGACTTTCTGCTAGAGCAACTACTCTTGTACCGATCATTTCAGTCGTTAGCTTCCTAGTTGGTTATTTGTCCGCTTTGATTTTCAAAAAATCTAAGTACATAGAATAGTATGAAAATTATTATCTCTATCGGCATCCTCGGCAACATCAGGACCACTGACTCCTGTACATGTTCCCTGTCGGGAGCTTGCCGCATCGACATGATAGTTAATTAAAGGAAATTAACGAAGCTGCCGCGAATATGTATCGTCATCGAGCTGCGCCGGATGCGTCATGCCGTCGAGGCGGCCGGTTAATCGGGAGCGATCGAGGTGGTAATCTTCAACCGGCAAGTAAGGGATATGCCGGGAGACGAAGCGCTCGGCTAATCAAGGAACGTTATTTGCAGCACGTATGAATTTTTATTTGCGGCCTTGGCGGGCCGGGTGATCGCTTCCCGGCTTGTCAAGTCATAGGTTATGGAGGGAAGGAATGTGAAGACTTGTCGCGCCGCGCTGATCGGGATCGGGGGATTCGGCGTTGAGCATGTGAATATCATGAAGAAGCTGGCCGGAGAGGGCAGCCTGCAGGTTGTTGCTTTTGCGGAGCCGAATGTCGGCGCTCATCAGGAGTCTTACGGCAAGCTAACCGCGCTTGGGGCAATCCATTATACGGACTATGTGCGGATGCTCACACTTCATCCGGACATCGATTTCGTCGTGATCGTCACGCCGATCCCCACCCACAAGCCGATGTGCATCCAAGTGATGCGGATGGGCTTTCACGTGCTGGTGGAGAAGCCCCCGGCGATAACGATTCAAGACCTAGACGAGATGATCGCCGTGCAGCGGGAGACCGGCCGCTTGTGCCAGGTGAACTTCCAGACTACGTCGGGCCAGGCGTTACGAATGCTGATGGAAAAGCTCGGCTCCGGCGTGCTCGGGCATGTGAAGCATGTGGTCGGCGTTGGCATGTGGAAACGGCTGCGCTCGTACTACGATCGAACCCGCTGGGCTGGCAAACTGGTCAGCGACGGTCAGTATGTGTTGGACGGGACGTTCAACAATCCGTTCGCCCACTTGCTGCACAACTGCTTGCTGGCGGCCGGAGTCGAAGGCGATCCAGGTTTGTACCCGGAATCGGTACAGGCCGAGCTTTACCACGTCAACGACATCGAGGGGGATGACGTCTCCTGTATTCGCGCCGTTATGGCTAACGGTACGAGCGTTTATTTTTACGCCATGCTTTGCCACGAAGCGAACGAAGTGCCTTCCATTGCCGTGTACGGAACGCGCGGGGAGGCGCATTGGAATTACCAGAACAAGCTGACGATTCGCACGCAGGACGGCGAAGAAGATTTCGCGTTTGGTCCGGCCGGTTTGATGCGCAACATGTATCTGAACCTGATGGAAGCGATCGAGACCCCGGGCAAGCCGCTCTTCTCGCCGATCGAGGCGTGCCGTAGCTTTGTAATGGTATCCAACGGCGCCTATGAGTCGGCACGCGCCGTTCGCGCCATTCCCAGCCGGTTTGTGACCGAGCGGGAGGATGGCGACTCCACGGTGTGCTTGCTGCCCGGCTTGTCCGAGAAGATGAGGGACGCGGCGGCGAAGCGGCAACTGTACAGTGAATACCCGCTTCCTTGGGCCACGCCGACCCGTCCGTTCCGGATGGAGGGTTACAGGCGCTTCGAGCTGCCTGCCGACATGCGCGCAAGCAACGGTCGACCGACCAATTAGAAGCGTCCCTTCCGGGCTCTTGTTGCCGCTTCGCAGCAGGGGGCCCCACTGTTGGAGAAACACTTGTGCCGATTATATACAAATGCTTAGGGATATGGAAAGATGCAAGATGACAAGAACATACACGCTTAATAGCCGCGTAGCTGCGGCTTTTTTTCGTTTTAACGCCGAAAAAGACAAGAACATATATGGTTAACCGTGGTAGATAAGGTTATCGACCACAGGGTTGGAGCTTCGTTTGTGATTTCTGCAAAGTATTGTTTCATCTAGATGTTTGATTTGGTGCTGGAAGCATTTCATATTTCCATTCACTAACGCATGAACTTTAAGCCTATTTTCAAAAATCCTGTCACAGATTCGCAGCCTCCTCCATCTTAGGTTATGAAAAGACTAAACAGTGAAGGAAGGTCTGGCGGATGAAAACATTTGATGCGGCGATCATTGGCGGCGGCATTTCAGGCTTGGTAGCAGCCATTGATTTGGCCCGGGGAGGCAAGTCAGTTGTCCTTTTTGAAAAGGCCGGCCAGCTAGGCGGTCGGGCGATATCGGTCAAGAAGAACGGAGCGATCTTCGATATGGGCTCGCATGCCATCATCAAGGGTGGCGCACTATATGAAATCTTTCAAGATTTAGGGATCCGAATGGAGGGAGGATCTCCTGGGACAAACGTATCGTTTTTATGGAATAATAAAGTCACCCACATGTTCAAATTTATACTCTCCCGAAACCTGAGTTGGTCCGGTAAAATGGAGTTTATCAAGTTTTTTAAAATCTTGACCCGATTCGATGCCGATTCCGTGCCGGCGATCAGCCTGCGGAGCTGGGCCGAACAAGAATTTAACGATCCGATGACACGTCATATCATTTATGCGATGTTACGGACGAATTCGTACGCGGCAGCCATCGATCACCAAATGGCCGGCCCCGCCCTGCGTTCTGTAGCACGCACGACCAAAAAGAACAGTATTGTCTACATTCAGGACGGCTGGATAACTTTGGTGGATCAACTCTATGAAAAAGCAGTTCGGTCCGGCGTCACCATAATTACGGGAAAAAACGTAACGGAAATCAAGCATGACGGGGCCGTACGTCAACTGAAGTTTGCGGACGGCCAGGAGATGGACATCACGCATGTTATTGCCGCCACCCCGCCAGAGGTCACCTTCAAGCTCCTGAGCGATGGGGGCAGCCGTTCGATTACAAACTGGAAGGAGCAGGCGCGTGTCACTAAGGCGGCCACTTTGACGCTTTCGTTGAAACACCTTCCGGCCCCCGATCATTTCGCTGTTCTAGGTCTGGATCAGCCCGTGTATTTCATCAATCAGTCGAAATTTACCCGGTTAAGCGAAGATGGCACTTCGGTGGTGAACCTCACTAAAAGCAATGGCACGGGCGTAGCTGATCCGAAGGCGGATGAACGCTTTCTCGAACAAATGCTTGACTTGATTCAACCGGGATGGAGAAAGGAAGTCGTCGCCCGGCAGTATCTTCCTAATATTACGGTCGCCTACGACTTTATGCACCTAGGCAGGGAAGATCGATTCCCAGGTCCGGACGTACCCGAAATCGCAGGGCTTTACGTGGCTGGAGAGTGGGCCACTCATGGCGAAAATTTGGCCGATGCTGCCGCGGCAAGCGGAAGGCGTGCGGCTCGGCGCGCGATAACGGATATAGAGGCCGTCCGCAAGTCCGGTCAGAAAACCTTATTGCTGTGAGTGACAGGAAGAAAGCGGGGGCCGTCATCTTGGAAAACATGGAAACGGAGCAGGTCTATGCTTTATATAAACCGCTATTATTCTCACTGGCTTACCGTACGCTGGGCAGCGTCCTGGATGCGGAAGATATTGTCCAGGAGACCTTTTTAACCTTGTATAAATCGGGTTCCGACCACATTCACCATATGAAAGCTTACCTATGCAAAATCGTAATGAACCGCTGTCTCGAACGGCTTCGTTCCGCGAGTAGGCAGCGGGAAGTCTACGTCGGTACCTGGCTGCCCGAACCGCTCGTGACCATGGCGGGCGATGATACGGATCCGATGCAGGCATACTTGCAGAAGGAATCGATCTCGACCGCTTACCTGCTGCTCCTGCAGCAATTATCGCATGTGGAGCGGGTCGTATTCCTGCTGCGCGAAGCGATGCAGTACGATTACAAGGAAATCGCCGACACTGTGGGCAAGAGCCCTGAGAATTGCCGACAAATCTTTCATCGCGCGAAACGCAGTCTTCGCGTAAACCATAAGCCGGAACATTTGGAACGCTTGGAAAGCGGGCAGGACGCCGGCTTGGTGGAACAATTCATACGTGCTCTTACTTCGGGCGACGCGGCTCAAATCATGAAATTCCTTTCAACTGATGCGATACTCTTCATGGATGGCGGCGGCAAAGTAAACGCACTGACACGGCCCCTCCAGGGGCACATCCGAATTTCCCGCATCGTTTCGGGCTTCTTGAAAAATTCTCCGCAAAGCTTTACCTATCGGTTTGCCGTGGTTAGCGGACAGCCTGGAATCGTCATCGATAGGGATGGGAAAACGTGGTCGGTTCTTTCCATTAAGGTTTTGGACGGCCGCATCGCGGATCTCTATTTTGTAGTCAATCCGGATAAATTGACGATGGGCAATGTGTTCAGATGATAACGGGAAAGAGTTTGCAGAGTACTGTGCTTATGAAGACTGGTCAAATTATTAAGCACAATGTATCTCATTAGAAGAGTTCATTGGTGACTGGTTACCCAATATGGTGCATGATCAGCATACACCGTCGATCTTTTGGAACCGAGATGATTCTGCAGTTCTTGAGATTCAAGTGCTAATCCGTTAATTCTAATCAAAATGAGCGTCTTGTCGAAGGCACCCAATTGGGTGCCTTTTTGAATCCACCGGGCGCTGCATCAAAAGTCACTCCACTTTGACCAATATATCCCTTTTGTTTACAATCTCCTGGTTATACCTCTCCCCCCAGTCTCTCATGAGGTTAATAATGGGTTCTAAGGTATGACCGAATTCCGTTAACGAATATTCAACCTTTGGCGGAACCTCTTTATAAATCTCCCTGTGTATTACCCCATCATTTTCTAATTCACGAAGCTGAAGGGTCAACATTCGCTGTGTGATATCTGGCATTAACCTGCGAAATTCATTAAAGCGCCTTGTCCCTGACAGTAAATGATATAAAATAATGCCCTTCCATTTACCTCCAACCACTTCTAATGTTACTTCCACTGGACATCCGCGGGGGTCAGGACAAGATGGGTACTCATTATTATTACTTTTCATTTGAATGCCTCCATTCAAGTCTTAGTATAAAAAATGATACTATATAACAAAATTGTGCTTACTTACATAAAATCACCAGCTGCATTATTATAACAGAAGTTGGAGCATGAAAGGTAACTAACTCCCATTTTTATATCGTTGAACAACGAAAGGATGAAATGAACTATGGAAACTATGAAGGCTGTCGGCTTGCATCGTTATTTGCCTATTGAAAACCCAGAAAGTTTGTTGGATCTAAAAATTGAAAAGCCGGTTGCTACTGGCCGAGATTTACTCGTTCGTGTAAAAGCTGTGGCCGTTAATCCAGTTGATTATAGGGTTCGATCACCTAAAGAACAGGTTGAAGAAAACCCCAAAGTTTTAGGCTGGGACGTGGCGGGTATTGTTGAAGAAGTTGGCCCAGATTGCACGTTATTCCGTCCAGGTGATGAGGTTTATTACGCTGGTGACATTACTCGGCAAGGAGGTAATAGTGAATTCCATCTTGTTGACGAGAGGATTGTAGGGAAAAAGCCAAAATCTTTGGACTTTGCACAAGCTGCTGCTCTACCATTAACAACGCTGACTGCTTATGAGGCATTGTTTGAACGTATGAACATTAGTCGTGAACCCAACGAAAATAAGAATAAAACTATTCTTATCATTGGAGCTGCAGGTGGGGTCGGTTCTATAGCTGTCCAATTAGCAAAATGGGCTGGACTGACCGTTATTGGAACTGCCTCCAGACCTGATTCCGTTGCTTGGGCAAAGGAACAAGGGGCTGACCACACCATCAACCACTTCGAAGAGTTCGTCCCCCAATTAAAGCAGTTAGGATATGACACCGTTCCGTACATTCTTTGTCTTAACGCAACAGCTAAGCATTGGAAAAACATGGCTAACGCGATTGCACCTCAAGGAACAATTTGCTCAATCGTTGCAGACGGGCCGCTTGATATACAATCGATCGTAAACAAAAGTGTAACCTTTGTTTGGGAGTGGATGTTTACAAGAGCCATGTTTCAAACGGAAGACATGATTCAACAACATACACTCTTGAACGAAGTAGCCGAATTAATTGATAGTAAAAAGATAACAACTACCCTGAACGAACGTCTTTCCCCTATCCATGCAGCGAATTTACGAAAAGCTCATTCATTACTGGAAACGGGCAGGGTTATTGGCAAAATTGCCATAGAAAATTTTTAATCGTATAAAGCTACGGCAAAGTTGGGAGGGGATTCAGAATGATACATGAATGGCGTGAATATACAATAGCTCCAGGCAAAACTGCGACTTGCACAAGCGGTTTGAGGAAGCACCGCTTGGATACTAGAATGTCGTAGTCGGTGAAAATCCAAAACTCGTTTATCTTTGCGAATTCGAAGATCTCTCCCATCGAGAAATAGCGTGGGCTTAATTTTAGCGATCCCGAGCAGAGTCTATCAATATGGTGAGTGATCATTATCGCAACTTAAACGATGTAACAAGTTTTGAATGAGAGCTTCTTGATTTAAACCTATAAATGAGCAAAGACGGATACAAAAAATGATAGTTACCCCTAAGCCGGTTTGAACCGTTCACAAACGACATGAAGGGACGCCGCTTCGTCCACATTCATAAACAGCTCGGAATCTGTCTTGTTGGACTTGCTTGCGAACAAGGCGTAATCCGTCACCAAACGAATGCGGTTGTCCCAAGCCTGTTGTACCGTACTTATGGGTAAAAGCAAGCAAGACCCACAGGCGAATAAAAGCTGTGGCCGAATGTCGCTTCTTCTTTCGTCACTGCTCAGCCATGTCTATTTAGATGCTTCGAACTATCCACCATTACCTTCACGAAATAACCCACTGCTTTACGAACTATCCACCAATACGAAATAACCCACTACCTTATATTTCTGAAGATTCTTATCAGTCGTGAGTGGCAAGGTTTCTATGCGAAACCCTTCATTCATTCGTGAACAAAGGTTACATATTAATGATTAGCTGACGGGACAATTTAGTTAGGAGTAATCCCAAAATCAGTGTTTGCCCTGTGAACTTCAAAAAAAGCAGCTGGTTATCATCGGCGGGTCATTTTCCGGCGCAAACGGGTAGCTGCCGCCTCCATTATCTTCTGCGTAAATACAGAACATAGCAAAGGAGGAATTAGCGAGTTTGGTTAAGCTAACGGGCAGGATAGTTCAAAAATTTCGAGAATACCCAATATATCGAATATGAAGTTCGTGAATAAGACGCTTATAAGGAGTTAATATGGGGGGCTAATATGCTGATATCAGAAATTTCTATAAATACGTTGAATCGTGAGCAGATAACTAATCTCTTGTATGGCAAGAACATTGAACTGGATAAAGGTAATATTATAGGGGATTGCATTTTTGTATTTGGTGGAACATATATGGAACGCACAGAGAAGGCAGTTGAATTATTTAATAATGGAAGTGCGCCGTATATATTGTTTACTGGAGGGGATAAATACGGTCAACATCGTGTTTCTGAAGCAGTTATGTTACGCAATAAAGCACTTGAATTAGGGGTGCCAGAAGATAGAACAATTATTGAGTCTGAATCCAACAATACACTGGAAAATATCATTTGCTCTCTTTTAGTATTAGAACGCAAATTTGGTTTACATAAAATAAAACGCTTGCTGCTTGTTAGTTCTCCAGGACATATGCGCAGATGTATTTTAATGTGTAGAACTTTTATGCCTCCGTGGATCGAGCTGATATGGTGTCCGGATAAGCGATCAGTAGGGCAACGTGATAATTGGTGGAAAGACCCAGAATGGGAGCGCAGAGTTATGGATGAAACCTTCAAAGTTGTGAACGGAGTAAAAGAACGATACTTTATAGATGCAGAAGTAGATATTTAGAAGATAATCAACAAAAAAGCAGCCTGCTTTTTGGTAGGCTGCTTTTTTTCTCAATTAAACGAGCAGGATTACATAACTTAACCACGGAATATATTTGGACTAAACGTTAAAAGGAGGACGAATATGGGGAGCTATGACAGTTATGCGAAACAATATAACGATATGGTGAACTCAGGGGGGCCAGAGGGTTCCTATAGGTATATTCTACAACAACTACATAGTCTTTCTGATCTCGCCGACTTAAAAATATGCGACATCGGTTGTGGCCAAGGGGAATTAGCCTACCGTTTATCATTGCTTGGAGCAAAAGTAACTGGAGTCGACTTAAGTG
Organism: Paenibacillus rhizosphaerae; assembly: GCF_014192015.1. Lineage (GTDB taxonomy): Bacteria > Bacillota > Bacilli > Paenibacillales > Paenibacillaceae > Paenibacillus_AQ > Paenibacillus_AQ rhizosphaerae. Next base: position 1,591,849 of record NZ_JACHXJ010000002.1, read on the forward strand.
ACAAGCTTTTAGAGTACGCCCGTAATCGCACTAATCAAGTTTCCTGGGTCCATGACGACGCCATGTCGCTGAAAAAATTAGACGACGAAGCCTTTGATTATGTTGTTTCCAGCGTGATGCTAATGGATGTTCCGGATCATAAACGGGTGTATGAAGCAGCATATCGTATTCTAAAACCAAATGGAGTTATGATCTGGGTGATCATGCATCCTTGCTTTCAATCACCATTTAGTCAACCGTTAGGTGATGGTTCGAGGAAGATAATTCAGTATGATTCGCAATTTTGGAAATCAGAAGGAGTTGGTACGATTCGTTCTACTTTAGGAGCATATCATCGTCCACTCTCGCAGTATTTGAATGATTTTCTAACAGCCGGATTCTCATTAATCAGAGTCGATGAATTGGAACGGGACGATAATTCCGTAGACAAATTACCCTTAATGTTTGCTGTGATAGGAAAAAAGAAACATTTGGGCCAATAAAATCATAATTACTCACTTGTCATGCTCACTGGAAACGATAGTACGAACAGCCTGGTCGACCCATTAATAACCGCTACAAGGTATATCACCTACAGGAGACATCAGATAGTCTCTTGTGATGTGACAATCCAGAGCGAGAGTTTTCCTGTTTCGTTCATTAACGAAGACGATAGCGTCGTACCAGTTATTTTGGTGGACAAGGCGGATATTGTGAAATATCAAAATGTTGATCTTGCTTCTCATCGCTCACAATTACATACTCAGTTGATACAAGCACAGGGCATTTACAGTCAAAGGAGCCGAGCGGTCAAATATACAAAGCGAGGGCTTTTTTTAGAATCCTTGATTTATTATCAGAAGTATGTTTTGAATCCACTTGTGGATGTACTTCGGCTAATTCATACACCATCCCAAGCTGACTGCTATCTGGTTCATGCGTCTCGTGATTTTCCTATCGAAGTGGTGTTAACCCTGGAAAAGCTGTATGGCGTAAAAACCGTGCAAGATATAATAGAAGGAATCAATTTGGCAGACGAATTGTTTTGTAATGCCGTAGCAGAGGCAGATTTCATGCTCTCACAAACTTATTAAAGCAAAAGCAGAACAGATTCAAACACATAAGTATCACAATTTGGCGATTTCATTACGCTAACGGGAAACGATAGCTCAGTGAAACCAGCAGAAGGCCGCCACCCAAAAGATCGGTAGCCTTTTTTAAACTAATCGGTAGTTATCGTAAGGTAACATTTTGAAAATTCATAAGGAGTGGTTATATGAAAGGGAGGTTTTATGAAATTATTGGAATAATATTTGTGATCTTCTCTGCTGTTCTGTATACCCTGGAACGATGTGCAAACTGGATTTCTAGTGGGCTATCCGCACAGGGATTAGCAGCCTTTTCTGGCAATGGAACTTTGAGTGAACCATGGGTTGATCCCAAAGATAATATTTTCGTTATCCCCTTTCTCGTCATTGGAATTGTTGCGTTCTTGTATGGATTCTTTAGGAATTTTATTAACCGAAGTCATTGAGCTAACGGGAACGTTAGTTCAATTTGTTGAGCAGGCTACAAGTACTTATGATGTGCTTATTAATTTGTAATTCGATTTCACCATAAATTATCCCCTTACTAATCAGATGAATGTTGGAATTGGGCGAAACAGGGTTTTACAACACCTTATGTCGAAGAAGAGAGGAAGTAGACTACTTTCTGAAAGGAGTCATTTGGTATGATTGTAATCCCTGACATTTTTATTGAAAGAATGCACGAACTACACGGTAAACAAGGCGTAATATGGTCGGAAGCGTTGCCTGAGTTGATTGCCGACTGTGCAAGCCGTTTCGACTTTACCCCAGAAGCTCCGTTTTCCGATTTATCCTATAACTTCGTGATCCGAGTAAAGCGCAGCAATGGGAAGCCCGCCGTCCTTAAATCATCTTTTATGAAAGACGAGCTTTCTAGGGAAGTTAGTGTTCTTCGTGCATATGAGGGCCGGGGGGCGATTCATGTCCTAGATGCAGACAAGGAGTGGGGCGTGGCCCTGCTAGAGAGTGCCGACCCTGGCACACCGTTGTCATCAATCGAGGATGATGCGCGTGCGACGGGTCTCTTTTGCGAAGTATTTCGCCGCCTTCACCTTCCTGCGCCAACAGGTAGTCGGTACCCGTCCATGAGGCAGCATTTTGCGGCAATCGAACGATACCGCGAGCGATTCGACGATGTGAACATTGCCGCGCTACTGCCTATGAACTGGGTGGAAAATGCTGAAGAATGTCTGGCGTATCTCATAGCGACCACGAGTGAGAATGTCCTACTGCATGGCGATCTGCATCATGAAAACATCCTTCGCCATGGCGAAGAACAATGGGCTGTCATTGATCCCAAAGGCATCATTGGTGACATCCATTTTGATACTATTCAGTATCTGCTAAATTATGAGGATCGAGGCGGTGACTGCGAGCAGGTTCTGCGGGGCCGTATTGCGATAATAGCCGATCGTCTCGGCCTGGACCCTCGCCGAATCGCAATGTGGGGTGTGGCGCGAGGCGTGCTTGAGGCTTGCTGGACGATTGAAGACGGAGGAACGGATTGGTACAGGGGCATACAAATAACGGAACGCTTTGCCAAGTGCCTGCATTGAGACCTATCCAAAGTGGGGGCTTAAAGGGGCTTATCCGCCGACCTTCGTTAAGCTAACGGGCAGGATACTTCCAATATATGCTAATATAAAATTAAATATTAGTAAGAAGAGAGGTCATCAGCAAATGAGGATTGTTGTAACTGGCGGAGCGGCTGTAATCAGAATGGAGGATCGTGATGTTACAGGACATCATAAATGAAATTATCACTAGGGAGTTGCTGCCCGAGCCGGTTACCCAGTGGAGCGAGTTGAAGGGTGGCACGATGAGTATGCTCGGTGTGCTAGGGACATCCGAAATGCCGAAGCGTTACGTTGTCAAAACAAATCCAAGGGAGTTAGTCATAAACGAGACTTGGTTTCTCAGGCTGTACGATGGTATCGATCTACTGCCATCTGTTCGGTATGTCGACCCGGAATTCCGTTATTTCGTCTACGATTTCATTCCTGGGGATACACGATATGAACGTGGTAAGAAAACCGCTCTTATGCACGAGCTCACGAGGCAGGTAATCAACCGGTATGTTCATCCGGAACCGGGTGATCACTATGAGCATGTGGAGTCTCGGGCCAATATGGAGGAATCGATTAGCTATGCCAGTTCGGTTATCGGCGCAAATCTTACGCCGGAAGATCATGAACTCGTAGCCTACATTGTACAAACCCAGGTGGAACGAATCGCCAACGAAGACAAATACGTGCTACACGGCGACTTCGGCGTTCACAATTTTTTGTTCTCTGAGGGGAAGCTGAGCGGAGTTATTGATCCAATCCCGGCTATTGGGCGTAAGCGGTATGATCTGCTCTATGCTTTCTGTTCCTCGCCGGACGAGCTGACGATGCCCGTACTGATACAAGCAATTCGCGAGGCGGAGACCATAGAAGAAACCGACAGGCGGGAGCTAATCGGGGATATGCTCGTGGCTCTGTACAGCCGATTATCTACATGCCTTAGATATCATCCTAAGGATTTCACCGCGTATTTCCAGTCCTGGTCTTATTGGACGTTACTCTGGAAGAACTTGTAGCTTTACATATTGAACTACAGGGAGACGATAGTTGAATACCATAAATGGATGAGCAGCGCTGCAGCAGCCTGCTCATTTTGTTAAGCTAAAGGGCAGGATAACGCAGAAAAACACGTCATAAAAAAGGAAATAAGAGGGGGTTTCAGGAACATGTAAATAAACCAAAATACTCAAATAAGTTGGTGATCGGAAAGTAGTAAATCAAAGTGCGATGGGTGGCGGCGGTGGAAATAATACAGTATTTTCGTTGGTTATTTTAAAAAAGAGTCGAGTGGTATGACGTTTACCGTTTCAGTTCAAGAAGAATTCAATTTCAATATCATCAGAAAATGGAGGGATAGTTATGAAAATTACCCAAACTACAGATTATGAATTGCTTGCACGCTTAAATAAACACATCCACGAATTACATGTAACGTTATACCCAGAGTTGTTTGTGCCATACAACTTCGAAAATATTCGAGAAACATTTAAGCAGTTGGTGACGAATGAGAATCGGGTTTATTTAGTTTTGGAGGATATGGGAGAAGCACTTGGCTACGCATGTGTCGAAATCGTCGAGTATCCCGAAGATACCATAACGAAAGAGAGAAAGTCAGTATTAGTGCATGATATCAGTATCATAGAAGGGCAAAAAAGGCGAGGGTATGGATCGCATCTTATGAGTCATATATATGACATTGCCAGAAGTAAAGGGATAGACCTGATTGAACTAAGTTATTATGCTAATAATAAACATGCAAGTGATTTCTATACCAAACAAGGGTTTGTGGATTATAGGAAAATTGCATACAAAAAGCTGTAAGTCTTTTTTGACGAGGCACACGCAAGACCGCATCTGAATAAATATCCAGTCCACCAATTGCTTGTTACGCTAACGGGAAACGATAGCTGAATAAAGCGGTCGACGCATCTAATAGTCATATCTTGTTCGAAGGACAAGAACATATTCCCATTGAGAGTCGCTATTATCGCGGCTTTTTTGTTTTATCGGTACAAGTTCTTGTCCCGAGCCCAGGACAAGAACTTGTAAAGATTGCCGTAATGGACAAGAACATGAGCCGATTACCGATAAGATAAGTATTTAAAATCCATGCGATCTCATTAAGTTAACGGGCAGGATAGTTCAACAGTATGGCGAATTCATTCAGTTGAGGCTATGCCCTGCTTAGGATCTCGATTAAAGAACATAGTTCAATGCATATACGAAGGCAGCCGGCCAGAAACAGATCGGCTATTTCGACCGACTTTGGGATCACAACGACCGAAAATAAAGCAAGAGGAGATCATGATATGTCCAACAGACCTCACATCCTGATTTTTAATCCTGACCAATGGCGTGCGGACGTCATCGGCCATTTCGGTAATCAAGCGGCGGTAACGCCGAATTTGGACCGCCTCGTGGAGACCGAAGCAGTATCATTTCGTAATGCTTTCTGTCAGAACCCCGTCTGCACGCCGAGCCGATGCTCGTTCATGAGCGGTTGGTATCCCCATGTTCACGGTCACCGGACGATGTTTCATATGATGCACGAGGATGAGCCGGTGCTGCTGAAGACGCTGAAGGACGAAGGTTATGTGGTATGGTGGGGCGGCAAAAACGATCTCATCCCGACGGAAAACGGATTCGATGCGTATTGCAATATCAAATACGTGCCGGAGAAGCGGCCGCGTCCGGAAACGAACCTTCACGCCGCCGACGGATGGCGAGGCGATCCCGCTGGGGACAACTACTACTCGTTCTATACCGGCAAACTGGAGAAGGCTCCGGACGAGGAGTCCTATTACGACGAAGACTGGGCGATGGTGCTCGGTGCGATCGATTTTATCCGCAGTGCGCCACAGGATAAGCCGATCTGCATTTATTTGCCGCTTCTTTATCCGCATCCGCCTTACGGCGTCGAGGAGCCCTGGTTTGGCATGATCGACCGCGACAAGCTGCCGCTCCGGACGCCGGCGCCGGATTGGGCGAAAAAGCCGAGCCTGCTGAAGGGCATCTTTGACCGGCAGAAGCTGCAGGGATGGACCGAGGAACGGTGGCGCGAGCTGCGCGCCACCTACTACGGGATGTGCGCGCGAGTCGACCATCAGTTCGGTCTCTTGCTGGATGCTTTGAAGGAGATGGGGATTTACGACGACACGGCTGTGTTCTTCTTCTCCGATCACGGCGATTTCACCGGAGATTATGGGTTGGTCGAGAAGACGCAGAACACCTTCGAGGATTGCCTGACCAACGTTCCGTTAGTCATCAAGCCACCGCGCGGCGTGGAGGTGGCGCCGCGCGTCAGCGAAGCGCTGGTCGAGCTGATCGACTTTCCCGCCACGGTCGAGGCGCTGCTGAAATTGACGCCCGGACACACCCATTTTGGTCGTTCATTGCTGCCACTGCTTGCCGGCGAGACAGATGAGCATCGGGACGCGGTGTTCGCTGAAGGCGGGCGGCTTCACGGAGAGACGCAGGCGATGGAACTGGAGAGCACGTCGATGAGCGTGCCGAGCGGCTTGTATTGGCCGCGAGTCGGCTTGCAGCAACTCGAGGGGCCCGAGCATACGAAGGCGGTCATGTGCCGGACGCATAATTATAAATACGTACGTCGATTCTATGAGCAGGACGAGCTGTACGATTTGAAGCGAGATCCGATGGAGGTCGATAATCGGATCGACGATTCCACGCTGGAGGACGTGCTGGCAGCGCTCAAGGAGCGGTTGCTGACATTTTTTATGGAGACAGCGGACGTGGTGCCGTTGAAAACTAACCGGCGGATGTGACGAATCCAAGGGATAATAAGCTAACGGGGAACCATAGTTTAATGCATTCACGGAGGCAGCCGGCCAGAAACGATCGGCTGCTTTCGTTCAACTAATGGGAAACCATAGTTGAATAAACGACTAAGACGAAGGTGCCGGCGCTGATCGGTAGCTTTATTAAGCTAACGGGCAGGATAGTTATATTCATTTTCTACCATAATTGATTTGAGAGACATGTTATGAATGCAAGGGAAATGTGTCATAATTATATCTATTTCGAAAAGAGGGTAAAGCGTGAACTTTTTCTTGAATCATACAGTTAGCGGAATTACAGCAAATCTAAAGGGAGTAAGGGGTATTGTTCTGCGTGGTTCCCAACAAACAGATGACATAGTTGACTTATGGTCAGATACTGACTTGTTAATTGTATTAAATGAAGGTGACAGAATCGCATAAGGATCAGGATTCCACAATTATTTATGGGGACCTTCATCTTAATGAAAGAATACCGAGTCCTGCTGAGTCCTATTCGTTCGATTCGTATCAAAGTAATAACACTTGGTTTAAGTTTTTATATGCAATTAAGAAATTTGCAAGAAATGATCATTTGATTGGGTTGCATCTGCTTCTTGACTTAATTCGGGATTATTTAGTTGTTGAGATGATTGAAAGGGACATTATACACGGTACGAATGTACATAGGTTTGGATACGAAGAACAATTGCCACCCCATATTAGATTGTCCCAATTAGATATTACAGACAAGTTGGGAGTTTTCGATTTTATTGCAAAACTAGCATACGAGTATGATAAAAAATTAGTATGCAATGTTAAAGGATATGTCAGTAGGTACTCCCAAGTTACCAAATTCCTTGAAGAGTCTAAGCAACACATAGCTTTCAATGAATAATCCATCGATCTTTTTGTATTGTAGCGCTTCCCGCTGCACTAACGGGGAACGTTAGTTGAGAACAACAAAATGGCAGCTGATCTAGAGGTCTAATATGGCAAGGACGCAAAATTTAAAACTGACTATATATCATCATTCCCCGGTCATAAAAGCTTGGTTATTATGTTTTTTGTTAACGGTGATGGTCGTTGCGGGCTGTTCGTCTTCAAGCAATTCCCATGACCGTTGGGATTACAATAAAGGTTTCATCGTCTCAAAAGAAAGCGGGAGAATCCTCGTGGTTGGTGACAAGCCGTCCGATTTCGAAGCCCCCTTAGCGAAATATTGAAAAACGCCAAACCGAACGCGATGTGGATTTCGGTTGAACAAGCCGATTACGACTCTGTGGCAGTAGGCGACCATGTGAGCATTAATTTTCCGAACGGTGGCGGTATGATAGACTTACCCAAGTTAATCACGGACTTGGCAATTTTTATAAAGCGAGGAGCGAATATAAATGAATTATATAAATCCACCAACAGAATCACCTCAAAATGTTACCCATAAAACATTTTATAGCGAACTGTTCGGTCATGAAATCGGTTATAATATCTATCTTCCGCCTGATTATGAACAAAGCGGAAAAACATACCCAGTCGCCTACCATCTTCACGGGTGGACGGGCAACGAAACAAGCGACATATGGACAATGGAAAAGGTTTATTCGAACAGGAAATCGATTACCGTTTTCCCGAATAATTCACCAGTTATCGAAGTGTTTGAGAATCTGCCGGTTGAATCTATGATTATTAACGAGTTGATACCGCATATCGACCGTGAATACAGGACGAACGCGACGCGTGAAAACAGATCGGTTTCTGGCTTTTCAATGGGTGGCGGAATGGCGTTCTATTATGCTGTTAAATATCCCGAACTGTTTGCTTTGGTGACTGCCTACGCAGGCACATACCACCATTATTATCACAAAGATTACCACGGTGTGGGGGAAGCGCCGGAAAAAGCCGCCGAGTTATATGAAAATATGATGAGAGAAGAGAGGTATTTAGAAGAAAACAATGTGTTATATGTGATAAGTCAAAACGCGGAAAAAATACGCTCTAAGTTACATATAAAAATTCATGTCGGAACGGCTGATGTATTGTTTTGCGATAATGAGATTTTACATTTATATTTAAATTCATTGAATATTCCGCACGAATATATCGTGTTTGAAGAAATCGGGCATGAGATGGTTGAAATATTGTAATAATCTGCTTATATGTATGTGAACCCCGTCATGGCAAAAACCGCCATGCCACCCCCATGCACTCCTGAATCTCAATGGCAAAACCGCTTTTTGATTAAGCTAACGGGCAGGATCGTTGAATCATTTCGCTGAATACCTTAGCATGGTGAATTTACTAAGTTCACGAATAGAACTTAGGCGAAATTCCCTAAATCAATCAAAATGAAGGTGTACAATGAAAAAACTTATTGTAGTCAATGGAACTATGGGCGTCGGAAAAACCACAATCTGTAAAGAATTATACAAGTCACTGGATAAATCAGTGTGGTTAGATGGTGATTGGTGTTGGATGATGAATCCTTGGATTTTTAATGAAGAAAACATAAGAATGGTTGTGAATAATATTACGTATTTACTTAGGAACTTTTTAACAAACTCTACATTCGCATATGTTATTTTCAACTGGGTTCTTCATCGTGAGGAGATCCTGACTGGTTTACTTAATCGGTTAAGTGATTTAGATTTTCAAGTTAAAAAGGTTACTTTGATGTGTTCAGAAGCTGCATTACGACAAAGAATGAAGCAAGATAATAGATCGAATGAACAAATTATTTTGAGCATCGAGCGGTTAAGATTATATGAGAGTATGGACACTAATATAATTGATACAAGTGAAAGTGCCATAGAAGAGATTCTCGAAAGAATAAAAGAAATAATAAATTGAAAATTAATTTTGAGAAGAGGGGAACATCACCTAATACATAATTCACGCATCGGTCATGCATCAGAGTTCATTGCGCTAACGAAAAACGAAAGTTGAATAAACGACCAGGAAGAAGCTGCCGGTGCTGATCGGCAGCTTCATTACGCTAACGGGCAGTTAAATTCCAACATGGGGTATCATATTGTGAGTAATTTGTTTGGTACCATTACTTGTTTCATTGGATTATGTAGAAAAGATTAACATAGCGGAAAAGATAAATACAAAGACAAGTGCGGTCCATTGAAAAGGTTAATTGTCACTTTTAGAGTGAAATTGCTTTCTGATCTGATACATGAGCAGAAATAAAAAAAGGACCTCCGAGCGAAGTGGAAGTCCTTTTTGCTTTATGTACTGGCTACAATGATATCGCCAAATCTAATCCATTCCCATCTGCCTTGGCCTGGCACTATAACCGAGACCGAAAATGAAAACCAGTTGCCGAAGCTATTTTTGCTGTTAGAACTATTGTTACAAGGTTGAAAAAACAAAGAATTAGCAGAAAGTTGTCAACAATTGACCATGTTCAATGGCGTCCGATATGCTATGGTAGGTTCATATTCCCACGAATAAAGAAGGTTAATTCTCATGAGAAGACTAAAAGTCCTTTCCCGTTCGATTCGGGGAAAAATCTTGGTCTCTTTTCTTGTTTGCATCGTAATTCCGATCACGACGATCTTCTACAATTATTACATGTCATCGGGCAAAGTCGTGTTGGACGAGGCTCGACGCGGCAACGAGGAAGCACATCGCCAGGTGGTCGGCAATATGGACGATTTGACCGAACGGGTGTTAAAGGCCTCCAACCTGATCATGAACGATCCTGAATTCATTGAATTCTTGGAGTCGAACGCCGATTGGGAGACGAATTATTTATCTCTACGCCGCTACAACAACATTCAACAGAAACTGGCCAATATCCGCGACATTCTGCTGGGCAGCGATGCGATCATCGCGGTGATTGACGACCGCGGCTACGTGTATTCGACGGCCTCCGGGCCCAATAACCGCAGCAGGGAGAAAGCGCTGCTGGCCGCCCTGAAGAAGGAGGCCTGGACGGATGCCGCCATCGCGCAGAAAGGTTGGCCGGTCTGGCAATATCCGTATACCGGCGAGATCAGCAAGCTAACTGGGGTGAATGAGCCTTATTTCTCGTTAAGCCGAAGGATCGGTGGCAGCCAGTGGGAAGGTGCCGATCTGCTCATGATAGGCGTTCCCGGTTCCGTCTTTTTCGGCGCGCAGCCGAAGGGAGGCGGCAGTTTTCTGCTTACCGACGGGCAGGGCAACCTGCTTGGCGGCGTCTCGCCTATGAATGGAGAGGAAACGGCCCGACTTCTGCAGGATATTCGGAGTGCAGATAAGAGAACCTACGCGGGGACGTTTTATTCAATCGGGGATTATTCCGTAAGCAGCCGGGAAATTCCCCGGCTGGGTTGGCATGTGATTCAACTCGTTCCGCAAAAGTTGTTCAGGCAGGAACTAGGCGGTCTGCGCAATCAATCGATCCTTTGGCTGATTGGCGTCTCCTTCCTGTTTTCGATCGTGTTTATCTATTTCATGATTCGCTTCACGAAGCCGCTGCAGCAATTGGTCCGTTCGATGAATCGGTTGGGCGAAGGTGATTTGCAGGCCTACGTGGAAGTGCGCGGGGACGACGAGATCGCCATTGTGGGCAAGCACTACAACCGAATGCTGAAGCGGTTGCAGCAGCTGATCGGGCGGTTGTCCAAGGAGCAGCAGCGCAAGGAGGAGGCGCGGTTTCAGGCGCTTCAGGCTCAAATCAATCCACATTTCCTGTTCAACACGCTAAATTCCATCAAATGGATGGCTGCTTTGTCCGGCGCAGAGCATGTCAGCGGGATGATTACCAATTTGGGCCGGCTGCTGGAATATACGATGAGAACGCAGCAGGAGGTTGTCACTCTGGAGGAGGAATTGACCCATCTGAAGGTATATCTTGACCTGCAAAAAATTCGTTTTCATGAAAATGTTCAATTCAAGGTCGATATGCCGGATAGGTTAAGGTCCAACGCGATTCTAAAATTCACCCTGCAGCCAATCGTCGAAAATGCCATCATTCACGGCGGGCGAACGCCGCTGACCATCGACATCCAAGGCGAAGAGACGGAGCAAGGGTTGGCGTTGACTGTGTCCGATGACGGGGTGGGCATCGCCGAAGCGAAATTGAAGGAACTGTCCGGCCAACTGAATCAGGATCATTCCCGATATAGCGGCATTGGTATCCATAACGTAAACGAGCGCATCAAACTGCATTTCGGGCAGGAATTCGGCTTGCGGATGAACAGCGTCATCGGGAAGGGAACCGTCGTGAAGATCCTGCTTCCGCGTCTGGACCGTCCGGCCCCTGAGGATGGGGCCCCCTTCCCACGCGCAGCTGAGCGAAAGGAGAAAGATTCATGATTAGAGTATTGATTGTCGACGATGAAATCCTCGTGCGGATCGGATTGAAGACGATCATCCCTTGGGAAGACAATGGCTTTGAGTTGATAGGGGAAGCGGCTAACGGCGAGGAAGCACTGCGACTGCTGCGGGACAATCCATGCGACATCGTCCTGACGGATATTCGCATGCCCGGCTGCGATGGGCTGCAGTTGATGGAGGAAATCCGTAAGCTATCGCCGCAAACGAGGTGCTTGATCCTCTCCAACCACAACGATTTCGAATATGTTCAGAAAGCGCTGCGGCTCGGCGCGGCGGATTATATCCTTAAGCTGACGATGGAGCCCTCCGAACTGCTGCAGAAACTGAACTCCATGAAGGAGACGATCCTCCAAGAAGAGGAGAAATCGCTGGAGGCTTCACGGCTGGAGGTCAAGGTTAGCAGATACGGCAAGGAAGCCAAGGAGAAACGGCTGAGAGAGCTTCTGATCAAAAGGCAGGGCGCGCGCGCCGAGGTGAAGGAAATCATGCAGGAATTCGGGTTGCGCGCCTACGCGCCGCCCATTTATGTGATCAACCTCCGGCTGGACGAATATCTGAAGGTGCTGAAGCAAAACAACTTCCGCAGTGAGCATTTGCTACATTACACCGTCGCAAACGTCATAGGCGAGGTGTTCAAAAAATATTCCGATGGCGAGCTACTTGACATGGGCGGCGGCTTGTTCGCAATTCTGACCGACCGCTATCAGGAGGCGATGGTCCGCGATATACAAGATGCCGTTAACACTTTCCTCAAGCTGTCGGTCAGTGTGGGGATATCCGGTCCGTTCGAGGATATCCTGGACCTGCATCACGCCTACGACCAAGCGGAGAAAGCTCTCGAGTTCCGTTTTTACGCCGGGCCGGAGGCTCTGGTGTATTTTGACCGTATCGAGTATGCCAAACCAAATGAAATCGCGGCGCCGTGGCTTCAGGCGCAATGGGAGAAGCTGCTAGACATCCGGGACGGGACGGCGCTGTTGGCTTACTTGGATCATTGGTACCGCACCGTTCTTGCCGGTCCTATACTGCCCCCGGATGTAGAGCGGGAGAACTGGGTGCACTGGATCCATTTGATGGACGGTTTCGCCCGACGACTCGGAGGAGATCTGTATTCGGCACCGCTGCACGAGGAAATGTACCCGTACCATGCCGTACGCAGTCTGGAGACGTTGGAGGAAATCTACATGTGGTGCAGTGGCTGGTTGCCTGTGTATCTGGAGTACGTTAAGTCGCTGTCCCACCAGCAGGTTCGCCCGGAGATCCAGGTCGTACTTGAGATCATCAACAAGCAGTTCAACCAGCCTCTGAAAGTGTCGGAGCTGGCCAAATCCGTAGGTTTCACGGAGAATTACCTGAGTATCCTGTTCAAGAAAGAAACCGGACAAACGATCATGGACCATCTCACACGAATTCGCATGGACCGGGCCCGAGAGCTGCTTAAAGACCAAACGTACAAAATCTATGAGATTTCCGAGATGGTCGGGTACGGGGATTCCAATTACTTCAGCAAACAGTTCAAGCGCATGGAGGGAGTTTATCCCCTGGAATTCCGCAGGTTGTATTTTGGAAAATAGATTCGATAAGAATCACCCTGTTTTGCCGAGGATTAGGCCATGTTCTCCCTGGACGGGCTTTGTTACCTTATTCATAGCAAGAGAAACAAACCACTACCTGGGGGGACTTAGGAATGAAGCAATGGTTCAAAGGTATATTGTCCATGGCACTGGCGGCCACGATTGTGGTTACCGGTTGCTCGAACGGCAAGGAGAACGCGGATAGCGAAGCGACGGGCAAAGGGGGCAACGGCGGCAGCGATGTCGTTGACCTGACGATTTGGGGGGCAGTTCCGGAAGAGAATGGTCCGCAAACCGTGGTCGACAAATGGAACGCGGCCCATCCCGACGTTCAGGTGAAATATGTGCGTTATATCAACGACGATTCCGGCAACACGAAGCTGGATACGGCGCTTATGATGCAAAGTGACGCGCCCGATATCTTCTTTAGCTATGGGGAAAACAACTTGTTTCGCCGTGAAAATTCCGGCATGACGGCGCCGCTGGACGAGTTGATCAGTGCGCAGGGTTTTGACGTGGACGGAGTCATCGGCAGTGAAAACCTGTTAAAATTCAACGATCAGATCCACTACCTGCCGGCTTACAAGAACATCGACTTCGTCGTGCTGAACAAAGCCGCTTTGGATGAAATCGGCCAACCCGTACCAACGGACTGGACTTGGGACGAATTCGCCGACCTGGCGCTCAAGCTGAACAAGGACGGTCGCAAGGGTGCCTTTGTCACGCCGGGCGCGGATCTGCTGATCGGGAAGTTTACGCTGGTGTCCAGCCAACCGAAGGATTCCTTCTACACTGCGGAGGGCTTGTCGAACTTCAACAACCCGGCTATGAAGAAGGGCCTGGAAATCCAGAAGAAGCTGTATGACGAAGGCGCCATGGTCGGCTGGGGCGAAGGCATCGCCAACAAGCTGGATCCGGCGAATGAGCTTCTGACCGGCAAGGCGGCGATGGTTTATGGCGGCGCTTGGATGATGAGAAGCTTGAAGGATACCGACACGTGGCCACGCGACTTCGCCGTGGCGTTCGCTCCGGCGCCGCAATACGAAAAAGGCACGAACGTTAACAATGGCGGCATGAACGACTTCATGTCCATCAACAATAACAGCGCCCATAAAGAAGAAGCTTTCCAATTCATGTCCTGGTACCTGCAGGAAGGCAACATGGACATGATTCCGGGCGGACGCATCCCGACGAACAAAACCGCCGATTTCGACCAAGTGACCCAATTGATCGTAGGCGACAAGCAGGACGTCATCGACCAGGAATCACTCGGTAATGTGCTGAAGGCGGATTACACCTTTGCGGTCCGAGAGAAAGCGACGGCGTTCCCGCAAATCACCACGATTTCCAAGGAAGAAGCCGAGAAATATTTCATGGATCAGCAATCGGTGGACGACACGCTCTCTGCCATGCAAGAACGTGCCGACAAGGTGATCCAATCCGAGAGCAAATAATTCACGTGACAAGGCTAGAGATCACAAAGCAAGGCAAGGACCCTGAACCGGGCTCCTTGCCTTTTTGTTTTTAAGGGAGAATTCTTGACAACATCAGGGCATTTCCTCCCAGAAGGAATCGGACGGAAAACGCCAAGTCTTGTCCATTCCGGGCGGAGGCGATTTTTCTTAGTATACAGTTATGAGAGAAGGGAGCTGAACCAACCGTGAAAAACGGAATCCGCAAAAACCGATACAAAGATAATCTGGCGGGTTATTTGTTTATTCTGCCGAATTTTTTGGGCGTATTCATCTTCATCCTGTTTCCGCTATTGATCAGCTTGGCCATGGTATTCATGGACTGGGACTATCTGCGCGGGTTCGACGGGATCGATTGGATCGGGCTCGATAACTTCAAGCAGCTGTTCCAGGACGATTACTTTTGGCAGTCGCTGAAGAACAACGTGATCTTCACCGGGGTTACCGTACCGGTAGCAATGCTCGTCGGCTTGATCGTAGCGGTCTTCTTGAATTCGTTCGTGTATTTAAAAAATTTCCTGCGCGTGCTGTTTTTCCTTCCATACGTAAGCAGCATCGTGGCAATTTCCGTCGTGTGGAGCGTCATGTACAACCCGTCGGAAGGACCGATCAACCAGTTTCTGCGGGGGCTTGGCATCGATAACGTCCCGGGCTGGCTGGCAAGCCAGCATTGGGCGCTGCCGGCGATCATCATCATGGTGGCCTGGACCTATACCGGTTATACGATGGTGCTGTACATGGCCGGGATTCAGGGAATTCCCAAAGATTTGTACGAAGCAGCCGAGGTGGACGGGGCTTCGAAGCTGAGACAATTTATCAGCATCACCATCCCGCGGCTGAAACCGACCAGCTTCATGATCGCCATCACCCTGATCATTTCGACGTTCCAGGTATTTGCCGCCGTATCCGTCATGACCAAAGGCGGTCCGCTCAATTCCACGATGGTGTTGTCGTATTACATCTACATTCAAGCCTTCCAGTATTATAAGGTCGGCTACGCGGCAACCGTGTCCTGGGCGCTCTTCCTGATCATCCTGCTGATCACGCTGTTGCAGTGGAAGGGACAGAAGAAATGGCAGGACGAGTTCTAAACAGGAGGGGACGAAAGAAATGACATTACAACGCAAGCTTATGAAGTGGATTCTCACGATCGTGTTCGCCGCGCTGGCGGTCGGCATGATCCTGCCGTTCTTATGGATGACTTCGTCGTCGTTCAAGCTGCAGTCGCAAATGTTCCAGACGCCGATCGACTGGATTCCAAACACGGTCCATTTCGACAGTTATATCGAAGTCTGGGCCGGGAAATACCCGTTCGCTTTGTATTATTGGAACTCGATCAAAATTACGGCCATCAGCGTGCTAGGTACGATCGCGACCAGCGCTTTAGCCGGCTTCGCCTTCGCCAAGCTCGATTTCAGGGGAAAAGAAGTGATGTTCCTACTCTATCTGTCAACGATGATCATTCCGACGCAAATTTTGCTCGTGCCGCGATTCATTTTGTTCGACAAGCTGCATTTGGTGGACAGCCATTGGGCGATTATTCTGCCCGGCATGTTCTCCGTGCTCGGCACGTTTATCATGCGCCAGTTCTTCAGTACCCTGCCAAACGAAATCCTTGAAGCGGCCAAAGTGGACGGCGCCGGCGTATTTCGCACCTTCTGGCAGGTGTGCCTGCCGCTGTCTAAGCCGGCATTGGTATCCTTGCTGATCCTCAGCTTCACTTGGCACTGGAACGAATACGAAGGGCCGCTTATTTTCCTGCGAACGAACGAACTTTATACGCTGCCGCTGGCGCTTACGAACTTCGTGGACGAAAATACGACCAACTATACCGCGATCATGGCGGCTTCGGTATCGGCGCTGTTACCGCTAATCCTCCTGGTGGCTTTTTTTCAACGCTGGTTCGTAGAGGGAATTGCCAGTTCAGCGGTCAAAGGCTGATTTAGATCATTTACAAGACATTTCAAGAAAGGGTGGTACTTTATGCATCAAATATTGGAGGCAGACGTCGTCGTGGTTGGCGGCGGGCCAGCAGGCATCAACGCCGCGCTGTCGGCGGGGCGGCAGGGCGCACGGACGGTGCTGGTCGAACGTTACGGATTTCTCGGCGGCATGTCCACGATTGCGCTCGTGTATCCCTGGATGACATTTCATACGATGGAGGGCAAGCAGGTGATCGCTGGCATCGCCCAGGAAATCGTCGAACGGTTGATGGCGAAAGGGGCTTCGCCCGGCCATGTCCGCGATACCTGCGGATTCGTGCGAACGGTGACGCCTTACCATCCGGAAATGTACAAGCTGCTTGCTTTAGAAATGCTGCGGGAAGCCGGGGTGAAAGTCCTTGCCCACAGCTTCATGCACGAAGCGGTGAGCGAATCAGGAGTGATCCGGGCTGTCCGATTGGCGACCAAGTCAGGGCCAATGGAACTACGCGCCAAGCAGTTTGTCGATACGACAGGTGACGCCGACCTGGCATTCTTCGCCGGCGCTCCCGTCCTGCAGGGTCGGGAATCGGACGGTAAAACCCAGCCGATGACGATGAAGTTCCGCATGAAGGGCGTCGATCTGCAGGCCGTCAAGCAGTACATGATCGAACATCCGGATGAATTCTACCGCAAGACGCCGTTCGACGACCTGGCGAAGCTTCCCTTAACGGCGGTGCAGGGCTTCTATAAGCACTGGAAGGAAGCTGGCCTGCCTATCAACCGCGATCAAGTGCTGTTTTTCACCGGGCCGGGCGAAGACGAAATCGTCGTGAATATGGTCCGTGTGCAAGGGCTGGACGGCACCGACGTGGAGCAGTTGACCGAAGCGGAGGAGCTTGGGCGTCAGCAGGTGCTGATGATTGCGGATTTCATGAAACGTGATCTCCCGGGCTTTGCCAAAGCCGAAATCACGCAGGTCGGCACGCAGATCGGCGTCCGGGAGACGCGCCGGATCGTCGGCCGCTATGCGCTGGCGATGGAGGACGTGGTGCAAGGCCACCGCTTCGAGGACGTGATCGCCCGCAGCGGTTATCCGATAGACATTCACGATCCTTCGGGCAAAGCGGTACAAGCGGCTTGGATCAACGGCGACGGCGCCTACGACATTCCTTATCGCTGCCTACTTCCACTGAACATCGATAATCTCCTGATCGCGGGCCGCTGCATCTCTACGACGCATGAAGCGTTGGCCACCACCCGACTGACGCCGAGCTGCATGGCGACCGGACAAGCCGCAGGTACAGCCGCGGCGATGGCGGCGGCGCAGGGCATTTCGCCGGCGGACGTGGACATACGGGCGCTACAGGAGACGCTGGCGCAAAGCGGAGCGATTTTGTCCTAGCTAGAGAACGAGAACCCGTCTTGGAAGCGGGAGAAGAGAGGAGAGAAATACATGCGGTCAGGTCAGGTTATCTATCCATTCGAGCCCTGGACGGTAACAGAATCGTCGTTCGACGCGGAGACGAATCAGCGGGATGAGACGGTGTTTGCCGTCGGCAACGGGTATATCGGGATTCGCGGCAACTTCGAGGAGGGGTATGACGGTCCTCCGGGAACGTCGCTGCACGGCACCTATTTGAACGGGTTTTACGATTCTTCCCCGATTACTTACCCGAAGGCGCGGCATTACGGCCATCCCCTGGTGCATCAAACGATGCTAAACGTCACGGACGGCAAACTTGTCGAACTGTACGTGGACGGCGAGAAATTCAGTTTATTCTCCGAGCGGATCAGCGAGTACAGCCGCAGGCTGGACATGCGGAAAGGGACAGTCATCCGGACTCAGGTCTGGGAGACGGGGACAGGCAAAAAACTACGGATTCGCATCGAGCGTTTTGCCTCGTTTGAAAGCAAGCATCTGGCTGCGATCCGGTATGAAGTGAGGCCGTTGAATTTCTCGGGGGAGATCCTGCTCGCGTCGGCGGTCGACGGGCGAGTGGCGAATCAGGCCGGGGGAGGCGACCCGCGGGCGGGTTCCGCCTTCAACGGGCAGGTGTTGCAAACGAAGGAGTCGTATGAACATAGGACGTTCTGTGCTTTGATCCAATCGACGAGCATAACGAATTTTGCAGTGATGTGCGGCGTCGAGCACATTCTCAACCATGTTTACAAGCTGGAAACGGCTGTGGCGGAACAGCGGGTCGAAAAGCGCTTCCGCGTGCAGGCAGAGGAGAACGGTACCGTCGTCCTCGATAAATTCATCGCTTATTATACATCCAAGGATGACCCGGAGGAGGAGCTTCTACAGCTGGTCACGGATGAGCTGGAAGCTGCCCTTACGGCAGGTTATGCCGAGTTAGCCGCCGCGCAGCAAGCCTATCTGGACGAGTACTGGAAGACCGCGGATATCCTAATTCAGGGGGATGCCGAGCTGCAGCAAGCGTTGCGATTCAACGCCTACCATCTGCTGCAGTCCGTCGGCCGGGACGGCCGGACCAACATCGGGGCGAAAGGGATCACGGGAGAAGGGTACGATGGCCATTATTTTTGGGATACGGAGACCTATATTCTTCCTTATTTCCTGTACATTCAACCGGAGATCGCCAGGCAGCTGTTGAAATACCGGCATTACATTCTCCCGAAAGCCAGGGAACGAGCGCGGGAAATGGGCGAGGCCGGGGCGCTGTATGCCTGGCGGACGATCGGCGGGGAGGAAACCTCGGCGTATCCGTCCGCCAGCACGGCCCAAATCCATATCAATGCGGACATTTGCTACGCTTTGAAGAAGTACGTGGAAGCGACGGGAGACAAGCCCTTTCTGTATGAGGAGGGGGCGGAAATCCTATTCGAAACGTCGCGTTATTTCGCCGGCGTTGGGGCATGGATTGAAGGCAGGGGCTTCTGCTTCACAGGCGTGACCGGGCCGGACGAATATACGACCATCGTCGATAATAATGCCTACACAAACCTGATGATCAAGGATCAGCTCGAATATGCGGTACGGGTTGCGGCAGCCTTGAGGGAGGAGCGTCCGGAACGTTGGGCGGAACTTGTTGCCGCCTTGGGGATAAGCGAAGAAGAGGTTACCCGGTGGAGCGAAGCGGCGGCGGGAATTTACATTCATCGGCAGAACGGGCTAATCGGTCAGGATGATTCCTTCTTGAACAAGCCGGTATGGGATTTCGCGGCGACGCCCAAAGAGAACTATCCGCTGATGATGCATTACCATAGCTTGCAGATTAACCGCCATCAGGTACTGAAGCAGGCTGACCTGGTCATGGCGATGTTTACCCAAAGCCGACGGTTTGCGATGTGGGAGAAGCAGCGGAACTATAACTACTACGAGCCGCTGACGACGCATGATTCCTCCTTATCCACCTGCATCCACGGGATCGTCGGCGCCGAACTCGGCTATATGGACAAAGCCTACGGCTTCTTTCAGCAAACGGCCCGGGTCGATCTGGACGATTACCACCTCAACGTCAAGGACGGGATTCATACCGCCTCGATGGCCGGCAGCCGGTTGATGATCGTCGATGGATTCGCCGGGATGAGTGTGGTGGACGGGGCACTGCATTTCGCTCCGGATATCCCCGCCCAATGGACAAGCTACGCGTTTAATTTGCGGTTTGCGGGAAGCCTGCTGTCTGTTCAGGTGACGAAGGATCACACCATCTACCGGCTAGCGGAAGGCAAACCACTCACAATCTGCCATTTGAGCAAGCGAGTCGAGATCGACGAAGAAGTTACCCTGCCGAACCGGGCGTTGGAGGCCGTCATCTTCGATCTGGACGGTATCTTGACCGATACGGCCGAATTCCATTACGAGGCCTGGCTGGAGTTGGCGAACGAACTCGGGATACCCTTCGATAAAGCGTATAACGAAAACCTGAAAGGCGTCGACCGCCGGACTTCTCTCGAATTTCTGCTGCAACGTTCGGACCGCCACTATTCGGAAGACGAAAAAGAACGGTTCATGCAGCGCAAGAACGAGCGGTACCGGGAGCTGATCCGTCGCATCCGCCCGGAACATTTGCTCCCGGGCATCAGGGAGCTGCTGGAGGAGCTGAAGGCTTTCGGGATCCGCATGGCCGTCGCTTCGGCAAGCCGCAACGCCCCGGCTATTCTGGCTTCGCTGGGGATCACCGGCTACTTCGACGAGATCGTGGACGCCGGCATTCTCGAACGGGGCAAACCCGATCCGGAAATTTTTCTGCGAGCGGCCGAAGTGCTTGGCGTTCCGCCAAGAAACTGCCTCGGCATTGAGGACGCATCCTCCGGCGTGGAAGCGATCCGCAGCGCTAATATGGTGGCCGTTGGCATCGGCGACCCCGGGACGTTGGGCGACGCCCATCGAGTGTTTCCTTCCACAGGGATACTGAACCTAGCCTTATTGTCGGATACGTACCATTCCGTCGTTAATTAACGTAACCGGCACCCCATTCGGGTGCCGGTTTTTTCACGAGCCCGATTCACCGCGGCTCCTGTATAACGACTAGACAGTCTAAATTCTCCAAAATCATTGAGCAATATCACTTCCTATGTAGTAGGATTGCTTATTACATTAATTAGCGGCATAACAACAGGCTGCCGAGATCATCGGCAGCCTGGTCGGTTAACGGGCAGACCTACAATTCAGAAAATGAACAGCACAAACATTCAAGCCGCTGCATGATAGCAAAGGACAAAGGAAGTTGATTACCAAGCGTAAATACCTTTCTCATACAGAAACTCGCCGTTATGACGTTTGCCATTTATGGCATAACCCACGATAATGGCAGCAGCGGCTTCCTTGGATTTACCGCCTGTGGCATTGCCGTTGAGATCGGTGGTTGTGAATCCTGGCACGAACGTAAATTGTCCGAGACAGATATTGCGGACATACCTCTCAGGACTTGAGATTTTCAAAACCAAAGAAAAAGGATGGAGTCTATGCCGGTTGTCATGGAATCCGAGAAGTTCTTCTACGATAGATATAACACGCAGATAGATTCAAATTGCTTTATGCACTGGTGACATCAGCGATATGACCTTTACCGTCCTTGCCCAGATTAATCGAGATTGCAGAGTGAGTGATGATCAAAATCAAATGTATACCAACATTATTTCTTGACACCCGTTTCTGTGAGATGTACCGTAACGAGTAACCTTACATTCAATGATGGATACATTTCCTTCCATGCTTCTTCGCTCCAATTTCTAGTTTTACTTCTTACGAAATCACCCAGTCCGAGCGGATCGATTTCTTTTTCTTTTAACAAGTTTATGAGTTCCAATCCGGATGTACGGATATCTTTTTTTATACTTTCTTCAATTCTCCGCAGCTCCTGGTTCGGATAAGTAACCTCCCTTGAATCTCTAACTTTACCCTCAATGACAAGGTTGATCATCACACTTGGATACCTCGAATTTTTATAGATTCGATAATTTACCTTTGATCCGGTATTATCTATTGAAACATAAGAGCCCTCGCCAAGTTTTGCCTCAAAGATGCCGCGCTTCGTTTGATTCATAAGCAGTTTCATGATACGTGCTTGTTTTTCGTTAATGGTTACAACATATCGATCATCTTTAAATAAAGCCATGCCCGTGATTGCAACTTTGCCGTTTTGCATTTTAAGGAGCGGTAAAAAAGGATCTATTCCTTTACCTACAAGGGAATATTCGAATTGGTGAAGATTCCTGCTCGGAATGAGCCCTTTGCGAGTGTTTGTATCAAATAAATTGTACAAAAACAATCCTTTTTCTTCTCCGGAGCTGAAATTCCCTTCCAGCAGCTTTTTTGCCTCTCCGTCGACTACAGCCAAATACATCCTGCGCGAATACTGAGCGTTCCTTAAAATGACATCCAGCTCCTGAGACAAACCATGGGCTGCCTTATCTTTTCCAAACAAAACCACGGATAGTTTTCCTGGATTTATAGGCCGGACTAACTGCATGTTCATTAAGTCTGTAATCCCCGAGCTGGTATGACCTACTTTAGAAAAGAATTCGTCTGAAACGGAGCCCGGATCCCCAGCTTTAAACTTAGTAAGCCCCAGCGTAACTTCGAGTTGTCCGTTTGGCGCATTATCAAGAGCGGAGACGAGAAACAGTGTACTTCGGTCCAGAATTTGTTGTTTAGTACACGCCGTTAACAACAAGCAGGATGTCAATACGAGTAGAAGACGTTTCACGCTGTTCTTCTCACTTTCATTTTAATTGCATTGAGGATATACAAAAACGGGATATACACATATAGAATGCAGAATCCGGTCATCGATATCCATGTTTGAATCCCTTCAATACTCTTTCGGTTGGGAACACAACATACGGCAATGAACATCAGAACTAAAAAGAACGGCAGCATGGTTCGTTGCTTAACTGAAAACATGGATTTCATGATTCGGCCCGAAGACCAGGTACTTAAGCATACGATAGGGAATATTCGCAAAATCATTGCAGACGAACCAATAAATTCAAAACGTTCAATAAAGGGAAATTGAACAAATTTATACTTAGATAGGGCCGGCCAAATTTCCGTCGGTAATTGTTCAGGTTTGAACAATAATAACGAAAAGAAAATCTCGACCAAATATAAGATGGTCATCGATATAATGGCCCATTGGGACCATTTTTGTGACTTCTGCGGTGCTTTTATAAAGGTGTAACAAAATAACAGGAACTCCATTCCTCTATAAGAAAAGGACAATTCCTTGGTTGCTTTGATGAAATCCATTAGTGAGTGATCCATGATGGGCGTTAAATTGTTAAAATGAAGATATGGAAATGTAAAAAACATAGATAAAAAAAAGATTTGGTTTAGAAAACTAAGCATACAGATGCCCACGATAACTCTAAATCCTCCTGAAACCATGTAATAAGTAAGCGCCAGGAGAACCAAAGCAACAGGCCATGTTTCGAGGTCAGGAAATATCCACACCTGTATAATCTCTATAAACAGCCGAATTTGATAAATGGAAACCAGCATGAAATAAGTGATGAAGATCATGTTAAGCCCTCCGCCGACCCATTTCCCGAAGAACTGTTGATGAATCTGGATAAGATCCGCTTGGTTTTGGTTGAGGATTTGATAAATCATATACATGACGATATGTGCAATGAATGCGCATATGAAAAGGGGAAACCAAGCATCTTGACCCGCCAATTGAATCGGCTTGATCGACATGGACAAAAACTCCAGCCCGAACAGCATGGGCTGCACCATAAAGAAAATCAGATAGGGCGATACGGTATATCGTTCGTGCACTGAATTCACTGTGACCACTCCCATCACCGAATTATTCGTCGATGTCCTTTTTTTTACTTGCATGTTTTTTATCGAATCGAATGGGATGCTTTGTTCTTAAAAAACCGGGGCGTTGATAAAATTTTGAAAGCGGAGGACGTATTAACGTATCGAACAAGCCCTTGTGACGTAAAGGATAAAAAGGCACCAGGTATGGCATTCCGAGAGAAGTTAATCGCAGCAGATGAGTGATAACGGCAATGGCGCAAATATAGATCCCCAACAACCCCCATATTTGTGCAGCAATAATAAATGGAAACCGAATGATCCGTATCACGTTGCTCATCTGAAAAACAGGCATGGTGAAAGAAGCCATCGCCGATAACGCCACAATAATTAATAAAAAATTACTGGTTAGTGCGGCTTGAACAGCTGCGGTACCCAGCACGATCCCCCCAACAATCCCGATGGTTTGTCCGATTTTGGAAGGTAATCTGGCACCCGCTTCACGCAACAGTTCAATGGAAAGCTCCATGATGAGCACTTCTATAACAGGAGAAAAGGGCACATCAATTCTGGAAGAAATAATTGTGGGCAAAAAAATATTTGAAATACCGTGTCCGTGATAGGTAAGAATAGCCACGTATATGGCCGATGCAAAAACAGAAAACACGACGGAAATAATCCGGATTAACCGCATAATAGAGCCGATGATCCATGGCAAAAAGTAATCTTCATAGGAGGTGAAAAATGACCCCAGGGACACGGGGCCCAACATTGCAGTCGGGGACCCGTCAACAAAAATGCAAACCTGTCCTAGCGTTAACCCCCATGAGGCCCGATCCGTTCTTTCAGTCCCAAGCATCTGGGGGAAGATCGAGTTCGAATTGTCCTCGATTAATTGTTGAATGACAGTAATGTCCGGGATCATATCGAATTGTATGTTCTCTAAACGCTGAATGCAGGTATTTACATATTGGTCATTCGTAACGCCATCCATGTAACAAATCGCGACTCTCGATTTGGAGACACTTCCTACAATAATTTCTTTGACCCGTAACGCGGAGATAGGAATTCGCTTGCGGATCAAGTTAAGGTTCGTGTCCAGTGATTCAACAAAGGCTTCTTTCGAACCTTCTACATTGAATTCAATTTCCGGTATGGTTACATCGCGGCTCTTGGATAAAACGGCATTCACCAGTATACATTTCGGATGATGTAGACCATGCTGAATGGCCACATATCCGCGTAACAATTTATTATGAATTTGACTCAAGTCAGAAGAAATTTCTTTATCCGCAACCCGGATCAGCGGGTATAAATCATCTAAAGGAGTTTCCGGCTCCATGCTTAAGGAAGCCATGATGCGCTGATCCAAGACTTCCGGATCGGTAAGTGATTTGAAATAACCTATAAAATAAGGCTCTGTTTGGGTTTCGAATTGAAGGCAAACAAAATCGGAAGATTCCTTAAGCTCATTCCATATCTGGGGTACAGTAATCATTCATCATCACCACCGTTTGGCCTGATTTTTAGAAAATCGGCTATATTATCTCACTTGCAGAGGACAATTATGCCAATCGTCAGACTTGCTTAGAAGGAGGACGTCTGACTAATATTGTCCCAAGAAAAGCAGCAAATAAAGACGGCCCTTGGTAAAATCAGGGGCCATCTTTATTTGTTTGGCGATAGAGCCGCGGCTTGCGGTGATTTATTACAAACTGATTACCAAGGCAATTGATGGTTCATATAAAAGAATTGGCCGGTTGGTCCGTCCGCGGGCAGCGTAGCCAGCAGCACACTCGACTTACCGCCTTCCGAAGCTTCGATTTCAGCATATTGGCCGCCGATTTCGGTCTTCACCCAACCCGGGTGCGCGGAGTTGACTACCTTCAGCAAGAAGAGTTGCCGCTCTCCAACGGACCAACAATTTAGAGTTGCAATCTAGTAAATGTGATTAGCTCGACCCAAATTCCCGTAAAGATTTAATAAAAGCTAAAAACCATTGATAACCTCAAGAACCCAAAAAGGAGTTCTTGGTTTTTTTATTTTGGAATCGTAATTTTCAAAATGCTGAAGAGGCCGAGTTAATGATGCTAAAGGATATGGGGACCGATGTTGCTTCAGCTGAAGTTAATGATACTGGGACAAAAGGGAGATGAGGGTGTTTGTGGTTTTTCTAAATGTAAGCGTTGACAATTGATGATTACGTTGATATTATTCATAAATAAACCACAATATCCCATATTTATTCGCGATTTCTATGGGATTATTGACTGTTTAGGGTTGGGAACTGTTCAAAATACCACAAAGGCAGGGGATTTGTAATGAAATTGAAGAAACCCTTATCTGCAATTCTTATGACGGCACTTTCGACAGTTTTACTCCTTTCAGGCTGTGGAGGAGGCAGCAATGGGGAAGACCAACAGACGGAAACAGCGACTGCATCAAAGGGAAAAGTGACCATCGATTTTTGGACCTTCTGGGGTTCGGAAACCCGACGGCCCATTATTGAAAACATCATCGATGACTTCAACAAATCACAGGATCGGATCACGGTAAAACATACATACTACCCGTTCGGTGATATTTGGACCAAGGAACTCGCTGCAGTAGCGGCTGGAAATCCACCCGACGTCATTGTCAACACGATTGAGGCGACAGGGCAGCGTGCGGATAAGAATCAGAACACGAATCTTTCGGAATTTTTAAAGAAAGAGGATATCAAGGGACGCTTTTTCCCAGAGTTATGGGACACGGTCCTCTACAAAGGAGAAGCCTACGCACTGCCGTTTACGACAGACACAAGAATGATGTTCTATAACAAGGATCATTTCAAAGAGGCCGGCCTTGATCCTGATAAGTTCCCGGATACGTGGGCGGAACTGGAAGAGACGGCGAAAAAACTGGATCGAAAAAATGGAAGCGTATACACGCGGATCGGCTACTCTCCTCAATACGCCGGATTCGATTGGGGCAGCATCGCCATGAACTTTGATAAAGGGACCAATTTTTTTGACGATACCGGCAAGCCTGTCATCAACGACCAGGCACATCTGGATGCCATGAACTACGTGCTTGATAACGCGAATCGGATCGGACAAAAGAATTTGGATACGTTCAAAGCTTCTTTCGGCAGCAAACAGGCGAATCCGTTTATAGCCGGTCAAGTGTCCATATGGCCTGATGCAACAACCTTCTATACCCAAATCAGGGATTTTGGACAAAACCTGAATTTCGGCATTGCCCCGATTCCAGAAATTTCAAAGGATTCCGGTCATTACAGCGTCGGCGGCGGCTTTGTCCTCGAAATTCCCAAAGGTGCGAAGCATCCTCAAGAGGCATGGGAGTTCATGAGATATCTCACGGACAAATCGGCTCAGAAGTATTGGGCGGAGAAAAACTTCGACAGTGTGGCAAACCAGGAGGCGGCCAATGATCCGGAACTGCTTAAAAACGAAGTGTACAAAGCCGCGGTCGATAACATGGCGGTGACGAAAGTGTTCCCGGTGCCTCTGAACGCTCCTGACTTCTTGAATCTGATCAATCCGCAGCGGGACGCGGCCATCATGGGCAAGATGTCTCCTAAGGAAGCATTGGATAAGGCGCAGGCCGATGTCGAGAACCTCATGAAGCAAAATACGAAGTAACCGGATTCTCTTGGACGGGGAATGATCGAATAAAGGATCGTTCCCACCGAACGAATGAATCGAAGTTACGAATGATCTTGGAAAGAGGGGGATGACGATGGCCCTTTCCGTCGATAAAAAAAGATCGGGATTGCAGCAGCGGAAGGAAGCGAGACAAGGATGGGTATTCGTGTCGCCCTGGATCATCGGATTTTTGGCCTTTACGGCAGGTCCGCTGTTGTTCTCGCTATACGCAAGCTTTACGAATTATGATATTACGTCCCGCCATGACTGGATAGGCACAACCAATTACCGCAATATGCTTTTTCATGATCCGCTGTTTTGGAAGTCGCTTTGGAACACGTTTTATTATGTCATTTTCAGCGTGCCGCTCACAACGCTTGGATCGCTCCTGCTTGCCGTGATGCTCAACCGGAAAATACCGGGCATCAAGATTTACCGGACCATTTTTTACTTGCCGTCTATTTTATCCGGCGTCGCCTTATATATTTTATGGCAAATGCTTCTGACGCCTGGAACGGGCCTCGTCAATGTTGTGATTGGCTGGTTTGGAGTAGAGGGCCCGGCATGGCTGGTCGATCCCGCCTGGACCAAGCCCGCGATAATCCTGATGAAGCTGTGGAGCGTCGGTGGAGGCATGCTGTTGTATTTGGCAAGTTTGCAAAATGTGCCGGAGCAGCTCTATGAAGCTTCGGAAATCGATGGGGCCGGCGTCATCCGCCGATTCTGGCATATCACGCTGCCCATGATCACGCCGGTGCTTCTGTTCGAACTCATAACTCACATGATCGGAGCGTTCCAGATATTCCAGGAGGGTTATGTCATGTCAAGCGACATGAATACGCCGGGTTCTCCGATGAACTCATTACTGTTCTTCAATCTCCACATGTTCACAAAGGCGTTCAAAGTGTTTGACATGGGGTATGCCATGGCACTCGCCTGGTTCCTTTTTGTGGTCGTTATCGTCTTAACGATCATTAACATGGTGCTCTCAAAGTACTGGGTTCACTATGAAGGGGGAGATAACCGATGAGCACCCGAATGAGTAGCCGGATGGTGCATGCCCATAGCAATTATTATCAAAGTAGAAAGTTAAGGCAGCGAGTGGGGATGGCTGTACTCATTGCAGTGCTGACGGCCTTAGCCATGATTATATTGATGCCGCTTTGGTGGATGATTTCAACATCGCTCAAATCGCTGAATGAAATTATGAGCTATCCGCCGACCTGGATTCCGGAATCGTTCCATTGGGAGAATTACAGGCTAACTTGGAGCAGAGGAAACTTCACCCGTTATACGCTCAATACGCTTTTGCTTGCAGGGGTAGGCGTTATAACTCATGTTCTGTCCAATACATTCATCGCATACGGGTTTGCCAAAATCAAGTTTCCGGGTAGGCAAATGCTGTTTACCGTTATGCTGGGAACGATGATGATTCCTGGTTTCGTAACGCTCATTCCGACGTATATTATGTTCGCCAAGATCCACTGGGTCGGCACTTACTTGCCGTTAATGGTGCCGGGGTTGTTCGGATCGGCTTACCAGATTTTTTTAGTTCGCCAGTTCTATATGTCGATTCCGAACGAACTGATTGAAGCAGGCAAGATTGACGGAGCGAGCCATTACTACATCTGGTGGAAAATCATGATTCCACTCGCCAAGCCGGCCGTCGTTGTCATCGCGATTATGACTTTTCAGGGAGCATGGAATGATTTTCTGGGACCTCTGATTTATATCAGCAAGGAATCGATGTTCAATCTGCAAATCGGTTTGCAGTCTTTCAAAGGGCAGGAAACGACGCAGTGGCATTATTTGATGGCGGGGTCACTCATCGTCTTGGCTCCGGTGATCGCCCTATTTTTCTTCTTTCAACGTTATTTCATTGAAGGCATGAACATTTCGTCGGGTACAAAAGGTTAACGTTAACGGTTGAAGCGAAGGGTGCGAGTTTATGGACAATCTGGACACTAGTCAAACAAGATCAGTCACCGTGGGGACGCTTGCGAAGTCGTCATGAATAGACAGACATTAAAGGAGATAGATCACGATGGGGAGAAAGAAACCGGGCAATGTGATTATTCTGAAAGAAGGATTGGAGCAAGCAGAGAAGAACGGCTATGCGCTGGGTTCGTTCTCGCCAAGGTATACGCCGATGATCGCCCCTGTTCTAAGAGCCGGGCAAAAAGCACAATCGCCGCTCATCGTACAAATTTCAAGCAAGGAGCTTGTCCGTTATGAGATCACTCCGAAAGAATTCGCCGATGAATTTTACGAGATGATCAAGTCGGAGATGATTACCGTGCCGGTCATGCTGCATTTGGATCATACGAAAGAAATGGCGGTTATCCGTGACGCGATCGAAGCGGGGTTCACTTCAGTCATGATCGACGCCTCCGAAAAACCGCTAGAGGAGAATATTTCCGCCTCAGCGGAAGCGGCTGCCTATGCTCACTGTCACGGCGTCTCGGTGGAAGCAGAACTCGGCATGATCGGTACAACCGATTTCGTGGAGACGGACAAAGACGAGGAACTATACACGGACCCCCTGGAAGCTCTTCGATTCGTTCGAGATACGAAGGTCGATGCCCTAGCCGTATCCTGCGGGACGGCGCATGGCGTCTATATGGTGAAGCAGCCTCGCATCGATTACGACCGGCTGCAGTCGATCCGTAAACTGACTCCGGTACATCTTGTTCTGCATGGAGGTTCAGGGGTCCCGGCCGAGATGATAAGAAGGGCGATTACCCTTCCTGGTGGCGGTGTCAGCAAAGTAAATATCGCCACCGACCTGGAACTTGCATTTCTCGGAGCGCTGGGCAGATCAGAGCGCATGACCAACGAAGAGTGCCGGCTTTTATCCCCGGAAGACCTTGAGAAAGGCCGCGCTGCAGTCGAAGCCGTCGTATCCGATAAGATCGCCAACTTCCTCGGCAGCTCGGGGAAAGCAGCCTTTGAATCCATCGATTGGAGTGAGGGATAATCGTGAAATCAAATACGAGTACGCAGAATAAGCTGTACATGATCGGCAATGCCCATCTGGATCCGGTGTGGCTCTGGCCGTGGCAAGAAGGCTTCCAGGAAACGAAAGCGACTTTCCGTTCTGCGCTTGACCGAATGAATGAATACGACGATTTCATCTTTACTTCCAGTTCCGCTCAGTACTACGAGTGGGTCGAGAAGAACGATCCGGCGATGTTCGAGGAAATTAAATTACGCGTCGCCGAAGGTCGTTGGGTCATTGTCGGCGGCTGGTGGGTACAGCCGGACTGCAACATTCCGAGCGGTGAGTCCTTCGTCCGTCAAGGGCTGTACGGGCAGCGTTATTTTAAGGAAAAATTCGGCGTTACCGCCAAGGTTGGATACAATGTGGACAGCTTCGGCCATTTTGGCATGATGCCGCAAATATTGAAGAAAAGTGGCATGGATTATTATGTGATGATGCGTCCGATGCCGAACGAAAAAGGGCTGCCGGGGCGGCTCTTCAAGTGGGAATCCGACGATGGATCCAGCGTGCTGACGTTTCGTATTCTGTTCGAGTATTGCTCCTGGAGTAAAGATCTCGAGAAGCATATCCGGCGCTGTGAAACGGAACTTAGGGCGCCTTTCGACCAATTGATGTGCTTTTACGGCGTCGGGAACCACGGTGGAGGTCCCACGAAAGAAAATATAGAGAGCATCAAGCGGATGCAACTCGAAGATGAAACGGCTGAGCTTGTATTCAGCTCCCCCAATGACTTTTTTGCGGAAATGGAAGAGCGTCAATTACCGATTCCGGTCGTACATGACGATCTTCAGCATCATGCCAGCGGCTGTTATGCAGCACATTCGGGCGTCAAACAGTGGAATCGCAGGGCAGAGAACCTGATGGCTGCCGCCGAGAAAATGTCCTCGATTGCTTCCTGGACGACAGGGCAGCCGTATCCCCAGGATTACGACCGTGCCTGGAAAAATATTTTGTTTAATCAATTCCACGACATATTGGCCGGCACAAGTATTGAGTCAGCCTACGAAGATGCCCGTAACGAATACGGCGAGTCCCTCGCAATCGCGGCAAGAGGGCTTAATTATGCAGTGCAGTCCCTTTCGTGGAACATTGATATTGAAGAGGAAGAGCATATGAAGCCGATTGTCGTCTTTAATCCGCACGCATGGTACAGCCGGGTGAACGTCGAAGTCGAGGTTGGCGGTCTCAAAGACGAGCATATCCTTGTGGACGACGAGAGCAGGGCTGTCCCGTTCCAAAGCGTGCAGCCTGCCGCGACTTGCAGCGGGCGCACCCGCTTGAGCTTCATTGCTGAGCTGCCGTCGCTCGGTTATCGTGTATACAAACTGACGATGAATCCGTCCGTGCCGAAATCGTCCGCATCTCCCATTCAAGCGAGCGATTACACCTTGGAGAACGACCGGTTTCGTATGGAATTCGATCCTCAAACCGGGTACATTGCATCGCTGATGGATAAACGAGCTGGAGTCGAGGTGTTTCGAGATTTAGCGGCGAGACCGGTTGTTATCGAGGACAAGACCGATACGTGGAGCCATAACGTGTTTCACTTCAACCGGGTCATCGGGCAATTTAAGGCTGAAAGCATGCAGCTGGTTGAGCATGGACCGGTCAAATCTGTCATTCGGGTAAAGAGCGTCTACGGGAATTCCCGCCTTGTGCAGGATTTTACGATGTATCGGGAACTGGACCAGATTGACGTCAAAGCGACGATCGATTGGCGGGAGCAATTCAAAATGTTGAAATTGGTCTTTCCGGTAAATTTTATTTTTACCAGACAATCCTACGAGCAGCCTTACGGCTTCATTGAACGCGAGCATAACGGCGAAGAGGAGCCGGGTCAAGCGTGGATCGATTATTCCGGTATAACGAGAGAACATAACACCGTTTATGGCGTTAGTTTAATGAACGATTCTAAATACAGTTACAGCATTCATAACAAAGAAATGGCAATTACGATGCTGCGAAGTCCGATTTATGCGCATCACGATCCGCTAGTTCCATCGCCGAACGGACATTATTCATTCATAGATCAAGGTATTCAAATCGTTCATTATTCCATTCTGCCGCATGAAGGTAATTGGGAGACAGCAGGTACGGTCATGCGTGCCGCCGAACTTAACCAGCGCCCGATTACCGTCATCGAAACGTATCATAAGGGCAGCTTGTCGCAGAGGGATTCGTTTTTGTCGGTTGACCAAGATCAGGTCGTGGTAAGCGTATTGAAAAAGGCCGAGGACAGTGATGACCTGATCCTGCGCGCGTATGAAACGACGAAATCGGCTACCCGTGCGGTGATCAGGCTGCCGAAATGGAATCGCATCATTGAGGCGGACTTCGGCCCGTGCGAAATCAAGACGTTCCTTATTCCCAAAAACGCGGATGCTCCAGTCCGGGAAACCAATTTGATCGAATGGTAACAACGGCTGGCGTAACGATAACTCTTCGCTGCCATTTGCGTTCAATGTCATGCCGTTTGGGAAATCTCTGATTTTGGTATAAGGCTGTCGATCATTTGCAGTCCACCCTTCATCGGGTATGATAGAGTCAGGTCTATTTTCCTAAGTGAGGAATCGGCAGGATGAAATCAAGGAGGGCAAGTAATGATCGTTAAGGAAAGGCGCAACAAGATCAAAGAGCTGCTATTCAAGGAACACAGTGTGAAGGTATCCGACCTGGTGCGTGAATTTAACGTATCCGAGGAGACCATCCGGCGCGATTTGAATCAGTTGGAACGTGAAGGAGTATTAGTCAAAAATTACGGGGGCGCCGTTCTGGTAGATGAGCTGCACGTGGCGGTCAATCAGATCGCCCCCGTGCAAGTCCGAAGATTCGAGCATTTCGAGGAGAAGGATGCCATCGGTGCCAAAGCGGCATCCCTTGTCGAAGATGGACAAATCGTCATTCTTGACGCAGGTTCGACGACATGGTGCGCTGCAAGCCATATGAAGCATCTGAAAGATCTCACGATCGTCACGAACGGCATTAATATCGCGGAGGAATGCGCAAGTTCGGAAGATGCGAAAATTTTTCTTCTTGGCGGTCAATTAGTTAAGAAATCGATGAGTCTCGTCGATCCACAGGCAGAGTCAGAACTGCAAAATTACGCTGCAAATGTCGTGTTTTTGGGCACTTCGGGCATTTCGATTAAAAAGGGATTTACGAGTTCAGATCTCTATGAAGCCGAAATGAAAAGGGCGATGGTCGGGACGGCCCAGAAAGTCGTTATCTTAGCGGACCATACCAAATTTAATCGGCATGCGCTCATCTCGTTCAGCAGTTTTCAGGATGCCGACATTCTCATTACGAGTGAGTGGACGGATGACTCTGTACTGAAAGTCATTGAGCAGCAGGGCGTGGAAGTCATGGTTGTACCAGTTGGAAGAGAACGGATGCCATGAGTGGCCCAGGTATAACCAGGAATCGGTTGGTAACCGTTTCGGAATGAAGGGAGGACACCATTCATGACAAGCTGGAAAATTTACAATGTACAGGTGGCATTGCCGGATCGGATTGCAGATCATGCGACGGTCTGGGTGGAGGAAGGCCGGATCACTGGTATTCAGGAACATACCCCAAGCGGTACCATCCGTTTGGAAATAGGGGAAATACCTACGGCATTGTGCGAATCGGTCGATGGCCAAGGACAACTGCTGATTCCCGGCATGATTGACGTTCATATTCATGGAGCAAACGGTTTTGATATGATGGACGGCATGGAATCGAGTATTCAGGAGGTGTCCCGTATTTGTGCGCTCACCGGATGCACTTCGTTTCTGGCTACATCCGTCACTTCCTCACTCGAGGATTTGATGTCCATGATTCGAAGTGTAAAGCAAGTTGCCGGGAAGGAAGTTGGAGCACGGATAGCAGGCATCCATTTGGAAGGTCCGTACTTAAACGTTAAACGAAAAGGTATGCAAAACGAAAAATACCTTCGGCATCCTGATATCCAAGAGATGGCGCATATCTTTAAAGAAGCGGGCGATCTTATTCGGATGGTCACGATTGCGCCAGAGCTGCCCGGCGGGATGGAATTGCTTACGTGGTTGATAGATCGAGGCGTCATCGTGGCATTGGCTCATTCCGACGCGACCTATGAGGAGGCCAAGTTGGCGTTCCAAGCCGGCGCGAGCCACGTGACACACTGTTTTAACGGGATGAGGCCTATTCATCACCGCGATCCCGGCCTGGTCGCGGCCGCATTTGAAGAGCCTCATGTTAGCCTGCAGGCCATCGTGGATCATGTACATCTTCATCCTGCTATTGTTAGGCTAATGCATCGTTTAAAAGGGGCGAGTGGAATGGTACTAATCACCGATGCTCTGCAAGCCATGGGACTTGGGGATGGCGTTTACCAGTTTGGCGGCCATGAAGTGACCGTTACCGACGGGACGGCAAGACTTAAGGACGGAACGCTCGCTTCCAGTACGGTAACGATGAATGAAGCGCTTAAACATACCGTAGAGCTCGGAATATCGCTAACCGATGCCGTGCAGATGGCATCCATGACCCCTGCCAGGGTGCTTGGGCTAGACCAAATCGGCAATATAGAAATCGGCAACAGCGCTGACCTTGTCCTATTAAATGAGAGATTCGGCGTCGTTTGGACCATGATTGGCGGGCGCGTGATACACGATGAGCATCATATTTAATGGTAATCTATTCAAATGGCAGGAGGGAGCCAGGAAACGGGCGTTTCATTAACAGTTAAGCTGATTCAACATAAGAAAATCGGGATGTATGAGGAACGTCCACTCACGGCGACAGTCCGGATTTTTTTATGTGGTATAAGGAATTTCTGATGCCAGAGACGGAGAAGTATATATATCTGGAGAATACACATCGGGAGCCTCTGGCTGACGATGTGCTGGCAGTACGTCTTTTAAATAAGTTGTTTGATTAAGAGGAACATCCCTCGTCATCCCGTTGACGCGGGATGCTCCTCTTAATCATATAGTTTAACAATGTTAATATATATTTTTCCTCGGTTCCAACTTGAGTATAGAATGAAATTTAAAGGGACATTGTAATCCAATATCCAAGTACAAGCCCGCCAACACCGCGGCTTTTGCTCACTATTTTATATTCTCATTAAGCTAATGGGAAACAATAGCTCAATGAAGACTTTTGAAGGCAGCAGTTTTTTTGATCGGCTGCTTTTTTCATTAAGACATCGGGCAGGTTATCGTTACATTGAGCATAAAGTGGCACTGGAAGGTTTATTCACAGTCAAGGGCGAGGATAATTATGACAAAGTGGACTATGAATCCTTTTCAGCACTGGTGATTTTTACTTTGTTGAATCAGTTAATTTTCTCATATATCTACCACGTATCGGAATGGACAGTAAAAAGTCAAGCTGAGTGGGCACCAACACGAGCTTTTGTAGCCATAATGAATTACCATCTTGAGTAAAATTGGTTACCCACGAGTTTGCCGCAAGGCAAGTTACAATTAATTTGGGCTCGAAGGTCTGCTTTGATTCAACTGAAGAGGGTGTCCCAAAAGTAAACCTTGGAACACCCTCAGCAACAAAATAGGATGTTTGAAGATGATCATGTGTCGAAGGACAAGAATATAGTCCCATTGAGAGTCGCTATTATAGCGGCTTTTTTGTTTTATCGGAACAAGTTCTTGTCCCGAGTCGAGGACAAGAACTTATTCCGATTACCGTAATGGACAAGAACATAGACCGATTACCGATTAGATAAGTATCCCAACAGGGTACCCATGCAAAAATTCATTAAGCTAACGGGCAGGATCGTTACAATACTTGGTAAAAGGGGAAATGGTAAAATAGGTTGAGGATATTACAAAATAATATGAGTAAGGAGTGAACAACTTGTTTGTTACTTATGAGGAGATCACCAGGAAAGGCGTAGGGGTACTAAATGAGGATGCCATTATTACGCATCCGAAAGCAAATTTGTATGGAGTTTTGGACGGTGTATCTTCCTTGGTACCCTATCTGAACACCAAAAAGGAAACAGGCGGTTTTACTGCCGCGAATCTGGTAAAAAACTACTTCGAATCTGTTACTGATCCTAGAAGACTAATGGACCACATGATTGAGGTGAATGATCTTCTTAGGGAACAAATGGTGTTCGCTAATATTGATCTGAGGAAAAAGGAAGAACTATGGGGAGCAGCATTGGCAATTGTTCGTATTCAGGATAATGGTGTGGAGTTTATACAGACAGGGGATTGCATGATTCTGGCTGTATATGAAGATGGGGAGGTTCGCCCATTAACATGGAAACAAGTTTCTCACTTAGAAGCTCCAGCATTCGCTAAATGGCAGGAAGGAATCACTAAAGGCTTAAATAGCCAGACAGAGCTTCATGAAACCGTTATTGATACAATAAGAAAGAACCGATACCGCGCTAATACAGATGGTGGTTACGGCGTCTTAAATGGGGAAAAGGATGCAGTTCGTTTTTTCGAATACGGAAAAATTAATCCGACGTGTTTAAAACATATCATTTTGTTGACTGATGGGATGTTTGTACCAACAAATATCGTGCCCGAACAGAGTTCGTATTGGAGCTTTGTTGCGCGAAGCATATTGAATAAAGGTATAAAACTATATACTCAAGAATTAATAGAACTTGAAGAATGCGATCCTGAGTGTATTCAACATATCCGCTTTAAGAAATCGGACGACAAGACAGCAATGGTGATTAATTTTCATTAGCAGCTGCGCTAACGGGAAACGATAGTTGAATAACCGACAAGGATGAAGCTGCCAATTCTAATCGGCAGCTTCATTAAGCTAAGGGGCAGTTTACACTAATGATTACAAGAAATATACGCTTTGCTTATATAGGGTGATGGTCATGAAGACGTACAAAAGAAAAGTTGGTGGCTGTATCGACGAGTTAAGCAGGATAATATAGTTTCTGGTTGGAATTAGTTGGCGATAAGTTAGAGTGGAGGTCAATAAGACTATGGAAAAGTACGGAAGTGACAACGCACGATTCCTAAATGAAATAATGGATTTGATGGTACCCATAGAAGGCGGATCAATTGAACTACGCGATTATCGTAATACGGATCAATGGCTAAGTTCTGATTACACTTTATCTAACCCAGGAAGTAGTAAAAGGGCTATAACATGGACTGAAACTTTAGAGCCTTACCATGTAATGAAGTATCCAGTAACACAGCAGTTGTATCATTTTGTCATGCATGAAGAAGAAATAGATACGATTGTGAGTAAGCTGCCAGTTACGGAAGTTTCGTGGATCGAGACTATTGCCTTTTGTAATGAATTATCGAGAAAGCTTGGCAGGACGGAATGCTACACAGTTACAAATGAAAGTGAGAACACCATATACAACAAAACAGCGAATGGATTTCGATTACTATCAGACGCTGAATGGCAATATGCATGTAAAGCAGGAACAACGGGATATCGGTATGCAAAAATTGATCAAATTGCATGGTATCAAGAAAATTCCAATGGATCTGTTCATAAAGTAGGACAGCTGCTCCCTAATCCATGGCGACTTTACGATATGATTGGTAATGTCTGGGAGTGGTGCTGGGATTTATATGATACAAAACGATATGGGAATTATAGAGTTTTCCGGGGAGGCAGTTGGGCTGAAGTGGAGAACAATTGTGGTTCTACGAGTAGAAGGAAAAGTATGCCCAATTTTAAAATAGATGATCTTGGTTTTAGAATAGCACTTACAAATCTTTGAGATATAAAGGCTATGCTGAGTAAGTCCTGCGAATCTTACAGGCCGTAAGTTACTGATACGTTTAGAGAATGGTGATACACCACTCCGAAGTTTACCGCTGGGCAATTGTACGTTATGTCGTTACGCTAGCGGGGAACGATAGCTCAATGAAGACATTTGAAGGCAGCCGCCCCAAAAGCCGGCTGCCTTTTTCTTAAACTAACGGGCAGGATAGTGTAATTGTAGATTCGAAATTATTTAATAACTTATTTTCTTCAGTTACACATCAGTGGCCCGTCTACTTAGGGCAATCAACGGCGCTTGAGGGCATAGAAGTATCGGTTTTTGATTTTAGACTTTAGCAATGGTTGATTATGCCCAAGTAGTAATCGTTTCAACGGGCAGGCGGTAAGAAGGATAGCCTTCTTTGGCTGCTTTTCCGATTGAGATCAACATGACCGGTTGGAACCGGTCTTTATTAAGACCAAAAACTTCAGCAATTCGTTCCTTATCATATCCGGCCATCGGGTTAGTGTCATATCCATGGGCGCGTGCAACAAGCATGAGTTGCATGGATACGAGACCCGAGTCA
Organism: Paenibacillus rhizosphaerae; assembly: GCF_014192015.1. Lineage (GTDB taxonomy): Bacteria > Bacillota > Bacilli > Paenibacillales > Paenibacillaceae > Paenibacillus_AQ > Paenibacillus_AQ rhizosphaerae. The sequence goes on from NZ_JACHXJ010000002.1 coordinate 1,630,711, forward strand.
ATCAAGTTCATGTCTCGTAGGTCGGATGCGGACATGTTCGCATAATAGGGTTTCGCTTGTTGCAACTGCATGTCCATGATGTCCTGTGGCATGTATCCATGTTCCACAGCTTTGCCAAAAATCTCGTCAATATATTCAATGTTGTTAGCATCGTAAAATACCGCAATGACAGCCGCGGAAGTCAGAGTTTGCGTCTGGTTGAAAGATGCCAGCGGTGCAAGTTTTTCTTTGCCTTCAGCGCTGTCTATGACAAGGAAACGCCATGGCTGCATGTTAATAGCAGAAGGGGCGCGGGTAGCTTCCGTCAATATTTCGGTCATTTCCTCCCGGCCAATGTTCACTTCCGGATCGTAGACTTTAACCGAACGGCGCTTCAAGACGATTTCATTGAAATTGTTACTTTCGTGGAATTTGCCGGTGATTGTGCTCATGTAGTGTTCTCTCCCTCATCTATATTAGTTTGTTGTGAGATTCTGATCGCTTAACCTCACTTTGAGGATTGTAAACTATGAAGTATACTTTATAGCAAGAGAAAGCATTGAGGTGATTAATATGAAGATTAGTGAAGTCGCTAAAATGGTTGACCTTCCTATATCAACTATCCGTTACTATGAGAAAATAGGCATTATCACTGATGATTACATTCGGAGAGAACAGAATAATTACCGGGATTATGCTTTAGAAATCACTCATCATCTAGAGGTTGTTAAAAAATGTTTAGCTGTTGGTTTTTCAATAAACGATATAAAAGCTATGATCTCGAAAAATGGGATGTCAAAAGATGATCAAACACGTATCATTAAAGAGAAAATATCTGAAATCGAAGAGGTTCAAAAAAAATTAGAGGATTCCAAAGAAAACCTTTACGACATTCTTGAGTTGGATATTACATGTGAGGATGGGTTCGGAAAATATAAATTAAAAGATACATGAATTGAACTAACAGGTATCGATGGCTCAATCAAAACAAGAAGGCAGCCGATCAACGTAATCGGATGCTTTTGTACGTGTTTCTCCGCCGATACGAGAAAAAACATCGAGAAACCAATTGTTCTCCATGTTACCATGAACGCCATGGAGGGGTAATACCAGCGTAACTGACACCACCCGCAAACACATGGATAAAAATGTAAGACTTTGTCCTCTGACACATATGAAAAAATGTCTTTTAACTTGTAAGACGACAAGAACATCCACGCTTAATAGCCGTGTAGCAGCGGCTTTTTGTGTCTTAACGGTATATGTTCTTGTCAACACCCGACGACAAGAACATATACCATTTGCCGAAAAAGACAATAACATATATGGTTAACCGTGGATGATAAGGATTCCGATTTCAGTTGATGAGCAGGGTTGAAAGAAGTACCGAGTGCGATAAGCTGATGTCCTCAAACGGAGTTTCAAACCTAAACAGGCTTCGGGCATTAAGCTAACGGGCAGGATAGTTGAATCACTTGGCAAATGTCAGACGTCCGTATTTTCTGGATGAATTGGGGATACTGTAAAAAATGAGGATCTCGTCGAGCCGGGCTAAAAAACGAGTGCAAGAATCGAAACCGCCTGGGTTCCTGCCTGCACTCGTTTTTGCATCCTTGAACGTTCGCTCTTGAATCAATTCATATAAGTGTTAAACCAATCGAGCATTTGGCTGGGGGCCTTTGCAAAGTAGGTGTATCCGTCCGCTGTTGTCATTCAACTATCGTTCTCCGTTACCTTAACAATCTAAGCTAAATGAATCTCATAATCACGTATCCGCTATTCATTCTGTAAGATATCGATAACCTTCTTCGCTTCTCTTACAGAGATGGATTCCTTATCTTCTTCCGATGCCCATGTTATTAGTGCTTTCCATAACGCCCAGCCTCTTGCCCTATTTTCCGTTTCAGCGTCAAGGCCTATAGATTGAAGAAACACTTTCCTGCTCTTGTCATCAAAAAAGGTCCATGCCATGGTTATTTCTACTGCAGGATCGCCAACTGCCATTACGCCGAAGTCAATCACACTGGATAATTTGCCATCCTTTACAAGAAGATTTCCTGGATTAATGTCACCGTGAATCCAAACAGGCTTTTTTGTCCATTTTGATGCTGTTGCTTGATGCCATATTTTTAGGCACTTTTCTGCATCTACTGCCCCTCCTAATGTTTCAAGGGCTCCTAAAGTCCACTCGTTGAATTTCCACACTGTAAGGGGACAACCTCTAAAGTAGTTGTGCTCCCCACCAGCAGGACCATTCGATGCGTCGATTTGATGAAGCTCCTTAATAAACCTAGAAAGATCAACGGCAAATTCATTAATATCTGAGATATTGTCTTGCCTTAAGGTTTCTCCGGTAATCCACCTATTCACTGACCAATAAAAGGGATAGCCTTCGTCGGGTATTCCTTTTGCCAGAGGAACAGTAATAGGCAGCGAAAGATGAGGTCTTAGCTTTGGCAGCCATTCAGCTTCTTTCTCAACTTGCGGAGCATGACCTTCGTCTCTAGGCAGCCTCACACTCATCTCATCGCCCAAATGAAATGTAAAGTTGTCATATCCGCCTTTTTCAACGGGTCTGACAGGCAAGTCAGCCCATTTAGGAAATTGCTTTCTTATTAACCTGCGAACTAAATCGGTATTTATTTTGTCAACACTAAAAGACATATAGGTCTTCCCTCCGTGTTTGGTATTTGCACGGAAGGGATCAGTGCAAGTTATTATCCCTTCCATACCTCGAAAATAAATGTATTGCCAACGGATTTAATGGTTTTCACGAAAATCACTCGCTTTCTTAAAGGATAAGTTATTATACAATGATGTATAATCAGCAATCTAGGTAACGAATAATTTAATTCAATTAATCTGCCCGTTAGCTTAATGGCCAACTCCAGTTTAATACTTTATTTTACGGTCTAATACTTTATTTTTCAGTCTACAACTTTATTTTCTTCTAATATCAGGAACAACCGGCTGTGACCTGGCACAGAGAACGCCGTCTTCAGGCTAGGCGACGAATTTGCTGTTCGGCTCTCGCGGCGGGAGGGACCTTCGACACCAGATAGTCGCGAATTTATTTGGCTGCCTAAGCTGGCGCCATTGGTTCCGCTTGAAATCCCCGTACCTATCGCTCAAGGACATCCGGATAGGGATTATCCGTGGTTTTGGGAGATCCATACGTGGGTTGAAGGCGAGACGGTACCGATAGAGGAGATTGATGCGATTCAGGCCGCGCGTGATCTTGCGGCGTTATGGTTCAAAGAAGATAAAGGTTACGGGCGGATCATGTTAGACGGCCAGGACGGTAACCATGTATTTGTTCACTTTAGCGAAATACTACCAGACCCAATTAGGTTACCAAACGGTTTTCGGTGTCTTAAAGAGGGCCAAAAATTTGCATTCGAGCTATTTGAATTTCCGAGTATAGCGGATTCCCAGCGAAGGACAGCTAAGAATGTGAAAATTTTTGAGGATTGAAGGCATCGTGACGTACTTGATGAATGTATGGGTTCTCGGTATTCATCGTTACGCTAACGGGAAACGATAGTTGAATAATCGACCGGGAAGAAGCTGCCGGTGTTGATCGGCAGCTTCATTACGCTAACGGGCAGTAAGGTTTAGTTATAAACGTACTTTCCAAAATAGTATGTGGTAAACTAATCGAAGCTCGACGGTTGAGGGAGATTAAAGAAACTATGGTAGACACTGTTGTTATAAAAGCAGAACAAATTGCAGGCGATTTTCTTCAGGAACAAGTAAAAACATCATATCAGATCATCGGTAAAGGCATCACGAATCAGGTTTGCGTAGTCGAAACGGAGAGCCATAAAGTTGTTGTCCGCATGAATGATAAAGATACATTTCCGGAATTCGTCAAAGAAAAATGGTGTATTGAACAAGCAGCCGCAGTTGGCATTCCTGGACCCGAGGTATTGTCTATTGGCATTGTTGACGAAACCGCATTTATGATTCAAGCCTTTGTTGAGGGGGACAACGGGTTAGACAGTACTGTTCCCAAGACCGATGTTTGGAGGAAGCTGGGCGAATATGCCAAGCTTATTCATTCAATTCAAGTGAAAGGATATGGTGGGAATCTGGTTGATCCAGTCCACGGTGAGTTTCAGTCACCTTCTCATGCCGGATCAGACGGCAGTTGGCAAGGGTATGTGCAGTATAATATCAATTGTTTGACTGAACATGATTGCTTGATCGAGCTTGGAGTAATTACTCAGGCGGAATCGCATAGAGTAAGAGAACTGTTTGAGAATTTGAAGCGTGAACCGTTCCGCTTCGGTTTAGACCACGGGGATCTCTCTATAAAGAATGCTATTGTCAATCAAGCAAACCGAGTAATATTGCTGGATTGGAATGCGGAAGTAAACGTAGTACCCCATGTAACTGTTGCTCGATTGATGCAATACCAAATGCTGGGGATAGAGGAGAGCCCAAACGTTGAAGAATTAGAGGCGTTTATGGACGGTTACGGATTATCTGAAGAAGACCTTTCCGTCACGAGGCATTTTCTGCTATTAAGGGCTTTTGATAACCTCAGGTGGGCTATTGATCGAAGTCCTGATCTGATCAAACCCTATGCTGCGTTTGCGAAACAAGTCATTGACATGATTATGGATTAGCAGAAAATGATCGGTGTTTCTTATCTCAATTCAACCAAGTGTGAAGAACATTACTGAACCGAGGGATGGAACACGATAGTTCAATCCTGACTCCCTAATTTGTTCTTCCTTGGCGGTGGATCGTTAAGCTAACGGGAAACGTTAGCTCAAGAAAAAGGAGTATTCGCCGGCGCCAGCTGCTCCTTTTTTATACTGCAAATTTAAACGTGCAGGTTTCACGCACGTAGAATTCGTCACCGACTTTCACTGCGAAGTCTGTAATTTCAAGGATTTTCCCGCTGCCGATCATTTCTTGGCCGGTAAAGACGGCCACAGGGATTTGCTCTATCATGGCGGTATGGAAATGAATCGGGGAAGTCAGATGCATCATAAATCTTTTGATTTTCATCATGTTTCACCTATCCACGAAATTTCACCATATTCAACAAATAATGGGCAAACAAAAAGGCCGCCCAAAAGGACGGCCGGGAAGAGGAGAAACAGATGTAGCTTATAGGAGCATACCTATATAACCATTTTGGGTAATCTTGGTTTTATTTATACATCTAAACAAAAAGACCCTGCCAGATCACCCAGCTGCCGTGCCTTTTATTATTTAACAATTTGCCAGCAGGTTCTTATAATAAAAAAACTTTGCCCCAACACGCGAGGCAAAGTTTTTTATTTCTTATTTGACGGTTCATTTCTAAATCCATAAAGGGTTATTATTAATCCGAATATAATAGTACCCATTACATAAACCAAAGTGGCACTCCCTCGACCATAAAAATAAACCGCAGCTAAAATCAAGACAACAGACAAAACTAATAAGGTCCACTTCCTGGATGGAGCCTTTTTATAAAGTACCCAGCTAAACACAAAAAATAATATGAATGCGCTAAAAAGAAGCAGAACTACGTATCCACTCGGAATAATATAAATTCTTTTAGCCCCTTTCGGTTATTTTTACACATTATAGCATAAGGTCGTATTCAATAAGGTGTACAACAAAACAACTTTGATATACTCATGCTCATTAAAAAACTGATGAAATAAAAAAGACCTTGCCAGCGCGTAGCCAGCAGGGTCTTCGTCATTCCTGATTTTTGTTGTCCTTGTTATTTATCCGCATAACCTTTTCCCCCTCCGGATTGCTCACGATCCCGAGGACAACGAGTACACCCAGGACTCCGTAAACGGCAGCCATCTTCTAGTATATCTAATGAACATCAAACACCTGAACTCAATAACTCACCGAATTCCTTAAGGTAAGAATATTTTCCTTAAGGAACGTTTGATTTTTTTCAATTCCTCTGTTTTTACACCAAACAACTGCGCAGAAGGCATCTTAAAAATCATAAAATGGCTGCACTTTTTCCAGAGACAACATAGGGCGAATCGATTGATAACCTTCAATGAACGGTATCTTTGTGCTTGGGTCAACTTCCCAAATATATCGATTTAAGGCGCAGCGTTGCTCAAGGTGGCAGATGATGCGGGTATCATCTTCTCGCCTTGGCACCCGGCTGCCGTGCCGTCGGGCGAGGAAGGCAAAAGGTTCCGCGACGTTCTGGACCCCATCGCGGAGAAACATCGCGTCACAATCCAGCAACTCGCCCTAGCTTGGCAGTTGCATCGTTCTCCGCGGATGCTGCCAATCCCCGGGACAACCAGCATTGATCACCTTAAGGAGAATCTCGCCGCAGCTAGCATTCGTTTGGCGCCGGAGGAAGTAGACACCATTACCCAACTTATCCCTGATGAGGATTGAAGCTAAAGACCCACGAGAAAGACCGTCCCCTGGATTAGGGACCGATTTTCGAATAAGAACTTTAGATTTCAACAGAGGTGTTTTCTGAGGTGCTTTAAATGAGCTGCTTGCGCAGCGACGTCGTCCCCATCGTGCGGATGCGGCGCGCAACTTTGGCGCGGTTATTATTAGATTTAAAAAATATCACTGGGCAACGTTAATCCAATTTCCAATCCATAAGGCTGTTACTGCGCTATGTTCAATGCTCGGCGAAAATACGAAGAGGCGTCCACTGAGCTAATCAACTGATACCTACACGTTCCCATATTTACTTAGTTGCTTTCATACCTTAGGATATAGATCAAAATATCGACAGAACTACTATTCAAATTATGCATTACTTACATTGACTTCGGCTTGTTTCTTTGGTTTCTTGGACACGGCTAAATACTGAAAACCAATCATGAGGAGATTAACCGCGATCATGCCAATGATGGCGATGGAGAAGCTGTGTGTCGTGTCGTGAATCCAGCCGAGGATCAAGGGCCCTGCAGCACCTATAACATACCCAACAGATTGTGTCATTGCTGCCCAAGAAGCAGCTTCCTGTGGATTTCCAGTCATATCGATGGGAAGCAATAAATTCAGTGAAAACAACGTGCCGGCTCCAAGTCCAATCAACATGGCCGCGATCCAAGGCTGTATGTTGAACATAATCATGATAAAACCTACTAGTTCAACCGTTGATGCAACAAGAAGCCATAGCAATCGGGAAGGGATTTTTTTCAAAAGAAATCTCATCAACAGTCCTGCAGGAATTTGCACGACGGCAAAGATCGTTAATACGTTAGCCGCATACCATTTACTATAGCCCATACTTTGAATCATCGGTGGCAGCCAGGCCGTTACCGAATAAAACAACATCGCCAATAAGCCAAATGATAACGTTAGAAGCCATGCCTTTGCGTTTCCCCAGGGGATTTTTGCTCCCTTATCAGCCTTATCATCGGCTCCCATTTCTGTGCTGTGTTTGATCCGACGTATTAGAAGTACCCATACACCGATGGCTAGGATCCCCAATATCCCCCAAATCGCGAGCCCCTCCTGCCACGAATTCAGCCATGTTTGAATCGGCGCGGACAGCCCTGATGCAAGAGCTGCGCCTATCGTTAAGGCGAGTGTATAAACAGCTATCATGGATGGAACGTTTGAACTGAAGTGCCGCTTAATAAACCCCGACAGTAGCGGGCCGACTGAAGCAATCCCTGCTCCAGCTATGAAAGCCGTTATAATTAACGAAATTGTGGAGTCCACTACAAATCTGAGCAATGTTCCCACTCCAATCAAAAGCAAAGACCAACTGATCACTCGCTCTAGTCCCCATCGCCCACTAATTTTAGCGGCAAGTGGCGAGAAAATCCCCATACAGAGTACCGGAATCGTTGTGAGCAGGCTTGCCTGCCAAGCGCTCATGTTTAGATCATTTCGGATTGATTCCAATATTGGTGAAATGGAGTTAATAGACAATCTTAAATTAAGTGCAGCCAAAAAGAGAGCAGCTATGAGTAAACCGCCCGAAAATGTTTTATTCATTTCCTCACCCCTATATAATAATTTATTGCGATCGCTATAGGAGTCATTATAATATTCGACTTTCTGAGGTGGAAGTACGCACATTAAAGTGGTATTGTATCCTAAATGATACTACGATATCGGTGAGGTGAAGATCGTGGAGGTTCAACCATCCTTATGCAAAGTGGAAGAAACATTAAGCATAATCTCAGGTAAATGGAAGCCCATTATTCTATTGCACTTGCTATACGGCGGAACCAAACGGTTCAGTGAATTGAAGCAACTGATTCCATCCATAACGCAAAAAATGCTCACTAATCAACTTAGAGAGCTGGAAGAAGCAGGTGTTATTCGACGTGTTGTTTACCCGCAGGTGCCGCCTAAAGTTGAATACTCCGTAACCGAGTATGGGGAGACGCTTAAGACGTTATTGTTCAAGATGCACGAATGGGGAATTGCTCATGTGGACCGACTGAATCAGGATTAAATTTTGCCCTCATCCGCCCGGTCTAATCGTTATTCGAAAAGTCTCGCTGCGGTGAGAAATGAATGCCAGCGCGACCAAATCGATTCCCGGCATCATGAGAGCCGGAGCGATCATCATAACATCGGACGCAGATACGGTCCCACCTATGACGTACACGCAATTTGCCTAAAACGCCAAAACCCGGCAATTCTCTTGATCAAGCGGCTGTGAGGACTCGTTATACGATCTCTACGAACTAAAGAGGTGTTAGAGTGGGAACAACATTTGATCACATGATGCAGGACTCGAATTACAAACGTGAATGCGGACGAGGAGGAGTCGACTAATGGGTGAGAAGATGCACGACGACGAAATAGAAATTGATGAGGCGCTCGTGCGCCGTCTGCTTGTCGCCCAGTTTCCCCACTGGGCAGGGCAGTCCCTGCGACGGATCGAGCCTGCTGGCACAGAGAACGCCGTCTTCAGGCTAGGCGACGAATTTGCTGTTCGGCTCTCGCGGCGGGAGGGACCTTCGACACCAGATAGTCGCGAATTTATTTGGCTGCCTAAGCTGGCGCCATTGGTTCCGCTTGAAATCCCCGTACCTATCGCTCAAGGACATCCGGATAGGGAATATCCGTGGTTTTGGGAGATCCATACGTGGGTTGAAGGCGAGACGGTACCGATAGAGGAGATTGATGCGATTCAGGCCGCGCGTGATCTTGCGGCGTTCGTTGCAACGCTGCAGCAACTCGATCCATCGGGCGGGCCGCCGGGCCGCGGCATTCCTTTGGCTCAAAAGGATGAGGAGTTCCGCTACTGGCTGGCGCGGTTCGATGGCGATCCCTCGGTGTCTGCTGTGTGGGAATCGGCGCTTGCTGCGCCTACGTGGAAAGGCCCGCCGGTTTGGCATCACGGTGATCTTGACGCGCGTAACTGGCTCGTGCGAAACAAACGTATCACCGGTGTGATCGATTGGGCTACAATGGGTATTGGCGATCCTGCATGCGATGTCATGGTCGCTTGGAAGTTACACTCGCCGGCGGCCCGTGATGCGTTCCGTGAATATCTTCCGACGGACGAGGCTACGTGGGCAAGAGCCCGCGGATGGGTCGTTTCTCAGGCAGTGGGAGTACTGGCTTACTACACGCCGGAAAACAATCCAGTTCTGTATCAGGAGGCGAGATCCTGGCTCGATCTAGTACTATCAGAGTAATACTTGATTAAGAAAAGAATCACTAACTTCTAACAATCATTGAACTATCGGGGAACGATAGCTCAATAAAGATGTTTGAAGGCAGCCGACCCCAAAGCCGGCTGCTTTTTTCATTAAGCTAACGGGCAGGATAGTTTATAATTCTAGGTTTGGTTAATTAAATCGCAATCGAAAAGAAACCGCTTTATATACCATGTAATATAATTGAATCAAATTGGCATGCGATCAAATAAAAGGAGCATTCAAATGTTACTTAAGAACAAGAACGCTGTGATTTACGGTGCTGGAGGCGCAATCGGAGGTGCTGTTGCCCGTGCATTCGCCCAAGAAGGGGCAAATGTCTTCCTTGCGGGTCGGACTCTTGCGACACTTAACGTGGTGGCCAGAGAGATTTCTGACGTAGGGGGTGTAGTAGAGACTGCTCAAGTCAATGCTCTCGACGAGCAGGCGGTAGAGAGACATCTCGCCAAAGTAGCAAACAAATTTGGGAGTATCGACGTCTCCTTTAACATCATCGGACTTGGCGATACTCAGGGGGGACCGCTCGTGGAGATGGAGAAGGAGCGATTCATTAACCCAATCGTCACAGCCATGCAAGCACATTTCATCACTGCTACCGCAGCGGCTCGCCATATGGCTAAGAACAGGTCAGGAGTCATCCTGGCTCTCACCGCCCAGGCCGCCCGTAAGCCTTACCGCGATGTTGGTGGCTTCGGGGTTGCAGGAGCTGCGATAGAGGGCTTTTGCCGGCAACTAGCGATTGAGGTTGGCTCACAGGGCATCCGTGTCGTTTGTCTACGTTCGGCTGGCTCTCCCGACGCACCCGGGGTGGACGAGGTCTTCCGACGTCATGCGGACAATGCCGGCATTTCCCGTGAAGAGTTTGAGGCAGGTATCGCTGAAAAAACACTACTAAAGCGGCTTCCAAGGCTCGCCGAAGTAGCGAATGCGGCCGTCCTTATGGCCTCAGATCGAGCCAGCGCGATAACTGGAGCTGTGGCAAATGTGACCTGTGGTGAAATTGTCGACTAAACGAGTGAGTGAGATTCCAAATCGTACGAACGTATGCAGAAACCATGTAGTACGTAAAGTATTCATCTCAAGATAAAATCAACTGGGTGTCACGTTACACTAACAAGGGTGTCGAGGGACAAGAACATAGTCCCATTGAGAGTCGCTATTATAGCGGCTTTTTTGTTTTATCGGAACAAGTTCTTGTCCCGAGTCGAGGACAAGAACTTGTTCCGACTACCGTAATGGACAAGAACATAGTCCGATTACCGATTAGATAAGCATCCCAACAGCAGGGTACCCATGCAAAAATTCATTAAGCTAACGGGCAGTTTAGTGTGGATGTTCTCTTTTTTGTTCTTAGTTCGGATTATCAAGCGAATTGGCTACACTCTTCAAAGTGTTGAGGTTTGCCAATGCCCCTTTTTTAATACCGATGCGATATTCTAATCCGTCCTTTTCGAAAATAAGGGTATTTGCTAAACGCTTCGGATTGTCATGTTCATAAATGGCCTTCGTGCCGTCGGACAGGTGAACTACTTCGGTGTGTTCGTTCATTTTAAATCCTGAAGAAGAGAAAACGTGGATAGTCATTCTTTGGCCAGTTTTTGCATTGAAATAACTGATGGCCACGTGCGGATCAAGATCATTAAATGATCCCTGAACCTGTGTAGCATTAAAAGGCACATACTGTGGAACAAGGAATGACTTGTTGGTTAGAGCTTTGAATTTTTCACGGGTATCAGTTATTGAGTTATTTGATAACTGATTCGTACTTATTTCGGCGGGAATTGTTAACTGTTTTTTATTTTCAAGATGCATTGCGTGGGCGCTGTCATTAGCACTGATTAAGGCTGCAGCTAAAGATAATTCAAGCATTGTTTTAAGCCACTCCTTGATTGTGTTTAGTCTGTATTAGTGCTTTCGGGAATTTCCGAAACACGGGTTACCATATAGCCTGAGTTATCCATCTTCTCTAAATCGACTCTAATTTTTTTCTGGACTTTATTATCCTTAAAGAGATCCCCTTCCAAAGTAAGGCTGGTGCCATTTATTTCACAAACCTTCTTAGGAATGAACCCCCAATCTGTAATATGAAATTCTCTTGAAATCGAGTCATTGATTTCACTATGAAGAATGGATAACGTGTAGGTTCGTATGTCTTGTACTGAATTCTCTACCTGCTCAGGTGCTGCTACACAAATCCCGCATACGCTCATAGGAAGTAATAATGTCGACAGAAGGAAAATCAACTTTATTATGATTTTCAATTCAATCACTCCTTCAACTTGTATGTTTTACAAAAAAATGAATTATATTTATGGAACAGTTCTAATTTTTACCCATGAGTTCGCCTTATTTGGTTCGTACTCTTCTCTATACATAACATGACGAAAAGGGACGAGAGCGTCATAAACAGGCTGCCAACATCAATGTCAGCCTGTTGAGCTAGCGGGTAGTTTGATTCAGTATATGGTATAATTCAACATCTATTAAAATCATTTTTAAGGGGTTTTTATGAACGTTATTAGTGCTACAAAAGATGACTTGAACGGGTGGTTAGACTTGGCAGCGGAAGTTGAATACTTATTTGGTCCAATGGTGAGTGACTCTAAATTTATTCAGGCAATAGAGAAAAATATTAGCCGAGGCAGTGCATTCTGCGTTAGAGAAAACAATGGAGAACCTGGATCTCGTCTACTCGGTGGTATATTATTTTCGTCAGCAAGTGCACCAAGTTACAAAATTGGATGGTTAGCTGTTTCTTCCATATCGAGAAATAAAGGTATAGCCACCGCATTACTGAAACATGCATTGAAGACTGTTAATGTCCCTGCAGAAATTTCTGTTACAACTTTTGGTGACGAAGTCCCAGACGGGCAACCTGCAAGGCGGTTGTATCAAAAGTTTGGATTTGAACCTCAAGAAGAATTGATTCCAAATGGCCCAGAAGGCGGTAGCCGGCAAAAATTCAAGCTGGTATTGATTAGACAGGATTAAACTGACGGGAAACAATACTTCAAAACAACAAACAGCAGTTGGCTATTAATTGGCTGCTGTTTTTATTGAACTACCCTAAAAATAACTCATAGCGTAGGTCCAAAAAAGGCAATGCGAAACTATGCGCAGCTTCAACTGTTTTAAAAAGCTGCGTCTCGTTCAATAAGAGATGGAATCAGGATGCTTCTGAAGTGGCCAGTGTTTACGGTAAATCCAAGGTTCTCTAGCTTTCGAACGGTCTGTTTAACGAAGGCGTCTTGGTGCCGTTTTTCAAAGTAATCGGCCCCTAAGTCTTTGTAGTCTTCTTGCCGGGTAAGCAGATGGTAAGCGATCGTCATGATGCAATGAGAACATCCATGAAGCTCACCTTTCTACGGCAAACCGAATTTGAGGGCCGGTGCAACAACCAAAACGGATTAATCTACCCTGCGTGCTTCCCAAAAGGGAGCGACATTCCGTGGTGCACCAAGGTCGTTGGGCTAACGGATGGGTTCGCAACACCATAGTTGATCGACCTCTCTCGCCAGCCGTAAAATTAGTATAAAATGAATGGGCATAATTTTCATGATTCTGCGGTGCCCCGAGAGGGGCATGGGTGGCTAACGGGCAGGATGCATGAATAAATGCTATATTATTGCAATAAGATTGGAAGCAAACAATAAATGAAATTGGGGTGAGAAAGTGATGATTATTGCTGCGTTGATTGGAAGTGTAATTTTTTTGGCACTTGCTATTGGGTACATATTGTTAGCTATGGGTTTACCTTACGGAGAATTTGCAATGGGCGGTAAGTATAAAGTAATGCCAAAACAAATGAGAGTTGCATGTGCCATTTCGGTATTTATTCAGTTGGTTGCAATCATGTTTATACTACAAGCAGGGAATGTAATCTCGATAGATGCTTTAGAAACCAGTGCAAAAGGAGTATGTTACTTTTTTGCATTTTATTTAATAGTGAATACCTTTATAAATGCTTTGTCCAAAAGTAAAAAGGAAAAGCTTGTTATGACACCATTAGCTTTTCTCACAGCGATTTGTTTTCTAATTACTGCGATAAATGCTTAGACAATTTGTTGGATGTTCAGCTAACGAGGAACGATAGTTAAATCATGACACTCGGCAGCCGACCAATCGATCGGTTGCCGTTTTTCGTTGAACTAAAGGGCAGCATACTTGAATAACACTGCTTATGCTTTGTCAGTATGGTTCGTTACTGTGTAATGTTGTAGATGTTTTTGGGGAAGTATGATTATACGATTCACGATTATCTCTGGCTCTATTACTTTAGCATCAGTTCCTAACTGGAAAAGTACTGGGAGACGAATTCAATTTCGTTGCGATCAATTACTGTGTCAATATAACCTAAATCCTCATTCTTCACAACGATTTGTGGTTCTAGCCATGGCTGGCTTCGGCATTGACGAAGTCCTTCTCTGGATAACTCAACGTATAGCCGAAATGGGGTAACTGGTTCTAGTTTGGTATGGCTAAGCAACCAATCGTAAAGCGTGATCTTAGGAACATGATCCCGCTCTAACTTCTTGAGCGTTACAATTCGGTCTGTACGAAATAGTTTCACCTCGTTAGTATCCATAGCTAAGGCAGGCATGTACCAAAAGCCGTTATAGGCGGTGGAGGAAGCTGACTTTGATGAAGAGCAGCTGTTTGATAACCAGACGGAAACAGCACTCAAAGGCCAATCAGACATAAGCGGCGTATCTGTCGTCACCCAATCCCCAATCGGGCGGTCTAGGACATCCCCGCCAGCAAGCTACATCGGGATATTTGATCATATTCGTGGGATTTTCGCTCATCTGCAATCGTCTAAGGAACAGGGATTCACTGTAGGGGATTTCTCGTTTAATTCCACTGGTGGATGTTCTGAATGTCAAGGTGAGGGATCCATTCAGAAGGAGACGCGTGGATATGTCTTTACATGGACTTGTCATGTGTGCGGGGGATTGCGATACCAACGAAATGTACTGGACATTAAGTTGAATGGCAAGAACATTGCGGAAGTGCTTGAGATGTCCGTTACAGAAGCGATCGACTTTTTCGCGCAAGAAACTCGGATTTCTGAACCACTTCATCTATTAGAGAAGATCGGCATGGGCTATTTAAGGTTAGGACAGCCGGCGACAACAATTAGCGGCGGTGAAGCGCAGCGGATTAAGTTTGCCAAAGCTTTAGGAAGAAGCCGTAGTGGCGGGATACTCTATATTCTGGATGAACCTACATCGGGACTTAGCTGCGCGGATGCAGAGCGGCTCATGGACGTATTGCGAAGCCTAGTCGATCATGGTAATTCGGTGTTGATTATTGAGCATGATTTATCGGTGCTAAAGGCATGCGATTGGATCATTGAACTCGGTCCAAACGGGGGAGAGGAAGGTGGCAGAGTTATAGCTGAAGGTTCGCCTGCTGAGCTTATGCGTCAGCCAAATTCCATAATCGGTACATATTTCTAAGGAGGTCGGACCATGGAAGCTTCATCATGGGTTCAAGCAGATATGGAGATTATCGCGAAATATCCGAATGTCCTTAGTATGGTCATACTACGTAACGGTGCTATCGTTCATGAGCGCTATTATCGTAATACTGGGCCTGAGCATGCTGTCCCGGTGATGTCGGTCAATAAGAGCATTTTATCTGCCCTTGTTGGGATTGCATTGGATAAAGGGATCATCTCGGATCTTGATCGGAACGTATTGGACTTTTTTCCTGAGATGAATAGGAAAGATGTGGACCCCCAAACATCACGGCTAACACTGCGACATCTCCTGACGATGAGTTCAGGATTCTATTACCCGCGGTTAGCAGGAGACGCTCAGCCCATCTGGGAGCGGACGATGCGGAGTCGCCATTGGGTAGAATTCAGTCTAACCCTTCCAGTAAGAGACGTAATGGGTCAGCAAATGGTCTACAAGAATACGGATGTACTTCTCCTTGCAGCCTGTCTGTGCCGTTCTACGAGTAAGAAGATTGGAGAGATCGCGCAGGAATGGTTATTCGAACCGCTCGAATTATCGATCAATCCTTGGCATGCAGAGGATCCACAGCAATTAGGGATTGGTACATTATCGATGACCGGACGAGATATGGCTACTATCGGTCAACTCTATCTGCAGCAGGGCATGTGGAGTGGGTGTCAACTTATTCCTAAGGAATGGATCCATGCATCGACAAGCCGGCAGATCGGGAACTATGGATTTTTATGGTGGGTCGAGGAAGACGGGTATTCAGCATCCGGTGCAGGTGGATCGTTGATCCGCGTGATCCCAGAGCAGAGTATGGTGGTCGTATTCCAGACTAAACATCTCAAGCGATTCAAGAATCCGAGGGAAATCGTTGATCGATTGTTGAAATAAGGGGGCGGGGTGGGCCCTCTATACTATCACGGGCACCACAAGCCGTTTGCCGACCGTTTCTCGGTACTCCACTGGGGAACGGTCGTTTAGTTTCTTCTGAAAACGTCGGAAGCAAGCCGCTTTTTGTGCCATACCTTAATGAAATGTCGGGGGACAAGAGCATAGTCCCATATGAAGTCGCTATTTTAGCGGCTTTTTTGTTTTATCGGTACAAGTTCTTGTCCAGAGCCAAGGACAAGAACTTGTACCGATTACCGATTAGATAGGCATTGAACTATTAATTGAATTTATTTAGCTAACAGGCAGGGGAGTTTATTGATTTCGCGAATACTCTACATATGAAGTTATTTACGAAGTTCGTAGATAAGACGTTAGCCGAAAGAAGTTCTTCGTTTAGGAGGAGTCTATATGATATTAGAAAAAGTTATAAATAAAATTGTAATACAAAGTGAATATAAGGATTTTGTTGATAAGTATATAGATAATATACTTACCGAATTTAAAGGTAAGATTCATAGCATTTATATGTGTGGCTCGATTCCAAAAGGAACTGCTAAACCTTTTAAGTCAGATGCAGACTTTACTATTGTATGTGTAAATCCCAAAGATATTGATTACGAAAGATTGTCAAATATTAATGACCGGCTTTTGGAAGAATATCCAGTAGTATCTAAGATTGATACGACAATTTGCTCAATTGACGATGTATTAAGTAAACCAAATGATTGGGGTTTTTGGGTTAAGATAATTTGTGTTTGCATATATGGTCATGACGTTGGTGAAAAAGTACCACCGATAATTATTTCTCCAGAGTTCATTTTAGACTTAAATACAGAGACCAAGAAGGAAGTAGATCGTAGACATAGTTTACTTTCTAATGCTAGTGATAACACAATGAAAACTAGATTAATTAAAGGTTACTCTAAGAGATTAATTCGTGCATTATACTCTTTGGTTTTAGAAGATACAGGTGTATGGCAAGATGACATTATTAAGATGAAGAATGCCATATTAAACCATTGTGAGATTGACTCCGCTTTAGTTGATTATCTGTATGCTTGTTACTTGGATGGTAATAATGTACTTGTTGAAGAGTTTCTGGGAATTGCAGATGAAGTATATAGCTATTTTGAGAACGCCTTAAATGCAATGGCTGCTTCCAGAACTTCCTTCGACTAACACCATATTGACGTTCCTGGTCACTCTGATCATAAACGGGTGTATGAAGCAGCATATCGTATTCTATGATCTGGGGAAGGATGGATATAACAATATAATTTTAGAACAAACGTACAATGGCCTAATGTCGGGGGACAAAAACATAGTCCCATTGAAAGTCGCTATTTTAGCGGCTTTTTTATTTTATCGGTACAAGTTCTTGTCCCAAGCCAAGGACAAGAACTTGTACCGATTACCGTAATGGACAAGAACATGATCCGATTGCCGATTAGGTATAAATCTAATCGGTTTTCACCCGCTATTCATTACTTTAGATCAAAACCCGAAAGCTATTTTTTGCTTCGAATGATCGTGACAGAAATTAAATGCTGATGAGCTACTTGACATGGAAAGAAATAACAGTATATTATTAACTCAACGAACGTTAGGTGAAATAAAAAAGGAGGTGTGATTTGGTGTCTGACACTGGAAGAAAAAAAACGAATCGCGATCTCTTGGCCGAAGAGAGAAGACAACAGATCCTCGATATCGCTAGGCGGCTTTTTGCGGAGAAGGGATTTCATGCGACTTCCATGCGCGAATTGAATAAAGAGATTGGTATGGCCGAGGCCTTGACGTATCATTATTTTCCCGGTGGCAAGTATGAAATTTTACAGGCTGTGCTGCAAAATTCACAAGAGAAACGGATGGCCAACATTCTTACATCATTTTCAAGTACATTCCGCGACGATACGCCATTGCGGGAGGTGCTGCTGAATGCGATTGATGGCTTTTACGAACGGTTTATGAACGACAAGGAATACTTTCAGATTTTGCTTCGGGAACGTAGCTTGGTAGAGCACGAGCAATTGAAATGGTTAAATCGTATGGCGGAACAGCCCTTCGAAGCGTTAGTACATTTTTTGAAAAGACGGGCAGAGCTTGACGAAATACGGCAGATGGATTTTGAGATGGCGGCGTCCCAGTTAATTTCGCATGTAGCGATTGGTGCTTTCCAGCATATTTTATTTGGCAAAGAGAGAGACTCTGCACAACTGGAGCGTATGGTCGACTTCTATGTCAAGATGTGGTCTACATAGGGCCTGTTATTTTTTTGATTATTTAACTCAACGAACGTTAAGTTAGTGAATTGAAAAATATAGAGTAATTAATAATTGAAAACCAGCATACGCCTGCGCTCGTCATTGTATCAAGGGTTTAGGTCCATGCAAAATGCTCACTCAGTAAAGCGGTTCTTAATTCAATGAAGAACACAGTTCATACTATTGGAGGAAAACACTATGGAAAAACAACAACTTCCTGTATTGATCGTTGGCGGAGGATTGGTCGGTTTATCAACAGCCTTGTTTTTAAGTCATCATGACATTACTTCTCGCGTGATTGAGCGGCATCGTGGAACATCCATCCATCCCAAAGCGCGTGGGATTAATACCCGGTCGATGGAGTTGTTTCGCCCCTTTCAGATCGAAGAGCAGATTCGCGTAGCAGGTGCAGGATTAAACAAAGGCGGCGGTTGTTTACTCCATGCAAATACCCTGCTTGAAGCGGATTTCTCTACCATGAAAAACTTGATTCAAAAACTTGAAAAGGAGAATGACCAACTTAGCCCCACCATTGGTAGTTTTACGACCCAAGATTTAATGGAACCCATCTTACTGCAGGCGATCCAAGAACGTCAAGGAGATGTCCAATTTAATATGGAATTAGTTTCGTTTACTCAAGATGAACGAGGGGTTACAGCAATCGTTCAAAATCGTGAAACAGGCACTCGTGAGACGGTTTTTGCGCAATATTTGATCGCAGCCGATGGTGCGAATAGTAGGATTCGCCAAGCTTTAGGAATTCAAATGAGCGGACGAGGAACACTTAGTTATAATATGAACATATATTTTCGAGCCAATTTGAAACCATACGTTGAGGGTCATGAGTTTAGCATTTGTAATATTAATCATTCAAAGGCGACCGGAACGTTGGTATCGATCAATCATAATGACGATCTTTGGACCTTCCATGTTAATTTCGATCCGACTAGGGGAGAAGGCTTGAGCGATTTTCCTGATGAGCGGTGTATTCAACTAATTCGCACAGCGGTGGGTGATCCTAAGCTCGATGTGGAGATAATCAGTGTCCTTCCTTGGGAAGCTGCGGTAAAGGTAGCGGATCATTTTCAAGTAGGTCGTATCTTTTTAGTCGGGGATGCGGCACATCTCATGCCTCCTACTGGAGGATTTGGTGGAAATTCAGGGATCGCAGATGGACATAATTTAGCTTGGAAATTAGCTGCTGTTCTAAAAGGCACAGCCGCACCTGAGCTCTTAAACACATATGAGATCGAACGAAAAACAGTTTCTCATTTCACCACCGAGCAAGCTGGTCTGATCGCGAATACTGGACAGCTTAATATGGTTAGTAAAAAAGTGAGTAAAGCACCTGTTACTAGTAATAATCATGTCATTATGCGGTACCAATATCGTTCATCAGCAGTCATCGCTGAGCACACTGATTCAGAGAGTAACTTATCACCTTATGTCGAACAGCTTGATGGAAAACCAGGCACACGTGCACCTCATCTCTGGTTAGAACAAAATGGACAGCCCATTTCCACCATTGATCTCTTTCACAAAAACTATGTTCTATTAGCCGATGAACATAGTACATGGGCCTATGCCGCACAATATGTGTCTGGTGAATTAAACCTACCTATCGATATGTTCACTATCGGTCATATAGGAAACTTACAAGATCCTGAAAACCAGTGGCATAAAACCTATCAGGTTCCAGCCGGTGGAGCTGTACTCATTCGCCCAGACGGTTTTGTCGCTTGGCGCTCTTGTCAGATAGAAAATTCAACCGAAATATTGTCATCGGTGATTAGACAATTGTTATCCTTAGAAAAATAATAAACCTTATAGTGGTTTGCGATGTTCAACGCCTACCTATCGAAGCGGCTGGGAAATCGATGAAGCAGGAGCCCTGAACTTTAATTGTCTAATGACACAAATTGGGTCCCCATTGTGAGACAGTTTCCCAATCAACTTCATCATGTGGTTTAGAATACGCCCTATATAAGACTGCATTAGAATTCTTGTTTTTTACCAGGGCGAAGCAGAAGAATTCATCTCAGCAGGTATGTCAGCCGACGGTCAGCCGAGTGGAAAAAGGTCATCCGGCGGGGATTATCGAGTTGGGGACTGGCCCGAAAGAACGCAAAGATTTTTATATCAAGAGTCAAAAGCTGGTGACCGGGGAAGACAAGGTATTTGTATACCTGGCTAAAACCAATGATTCGCTGAGTTTCTTTTCAAAGATGTCGAGGGACAAGAACATAGTCCCATTGAGAGTCGCTATTATTGCGGCTTTTTTGTTTTATCGGAACAAGTTCTTGTCCCGAGTCGAGGACAAGAGCTTGTTCCGATTACCGATAAGATAAGTATCTAACATTGTTTCCATGCAATCTCATTAAGTTAACGGGCAGGATAACGTAAAAATCATTGTCATTTTCGTGCTTTTGCTTGCATGATGTAATTCGGGTAACACAAGTAAAATTATCACTGATCCCGTAACTAGTCCAATAATTAGTACAGTAACCAATAATGAGTTGGATTCCGGGCAGATCATCTATAATCATAACTATGACAACATGGATCGAGGGAATCATGATTTAGAAGGACAGGTTGTAATTGATTTGAAGTATTACAATGATCAAGCGGTTAACCGTGGCGATATCGTATACTTCACAAATCCTGAAACTAAAAAGAACCTTGGTAAATACGGTATTGCTAGAGTAATCGGACTACCTGGCGAAAAACGAAGATAAAATTAAGGGCAAAGTGGTGGGGGTAATAGGTAGCCCGTTAAGCTAACGGGAAACGATAACTCAATGAAGACAATTGAAGGCAGCCGGCTTTTTGGCCCTGTCCTTTTGACCATGCGCTAACGAGAGACTCAACTACCCTGGAAAAATAGTCGCAGAGTTAAGACCGGGCGCGGTGGATTTCAAACTGGATGGTCACCAAATCTAAAAACCGGATGGTGTCAAAGCGGGGAACGTTCATTACAATGTGTGAATGATAATAATTATCATTTTCATTATAAGGAGGGTTCACGCATTGACCGGAAAGAAAAGACGATTACTATTTCTGCTTCTGGTGCTGAGTGCTGCACTATCCGGATGTGCCAGCCATACAACGAAACCATCCGCATCCGTTGTGGGGAACGGAACGGAAACGGCAGCGGCTTCGGAAAGCAAAAACATCGCTGTAAAGCATGAGTGGGGCACAATCGAGCTGAAGGAAACTCCCCAAAGGGTTGTAACACTTGATTTTTCTTTTATCGATACGCTGACCAGCTTAGGCGTCACTCCTATAGGCAACGCAGGTGTAGGCACGACGAAAATCCCGGAATATCTGCAAGACCAGGTGACTGGGGTGACGGATGTGGGTGAGCGAAAAGCGCCCAATCTGGAAGTGGTCCAGTCCTTGAATCCCGATCTGATTATCGCCAGCGTCGACCGGCACAGCATGATCCGTGAAGATCTGACGGATATTGCGCCTACCGCTGCTTTCGATGACGCTAGTCTGCAGCAAGTATTGGACAACGTGCATAGCCTCGGAACGTTAGTAGGCAAACCGGAAGCGGCGAAAGGCGTTATAGACGGCTTGAAGGACAAGATCAGCATGGTCCGCGATCAAATTGAAGTAGCTCCTACAATGGTTGTAGCAGGATTTTTCGACGACGATTTTACAGTGTGGGTAAAACATTCTTTTATCGGTTCCTTACTGAGCGAAGCCGGCGTAAATTATGCATTTGACGGAGAAATCGCCAACCTGGAGGGCAAAGGAGAGGGAGCCACGGTAACGCTGGAGAGACTCCATGAGCTTAATCCCGATTACATTTTGGTTTACGGAGATAATCCGGACAAGCTGCAGACGAACCCGTTGTATCAGGACCTGAAAGCCGTGAAGGAGCATCATTTTATTTCCGTTGACCGCAACCTTTGGTCGCGCGGAAGGGGGCCGATTGCGGCGAATCGCATTTTGGATGAACTGCTTGCGATCTTGTCGCCTCAATCGGCATCCGAATAGGAAGCGGGAATTCAAATGGAAATGAACATGAGTAAATGGCCTGCAAAAGGCCGCTCTTCCCTTCCGCTGCTCTTCTTGTTCGTATGTTTTGCGGCATCCCTTGTTTTGCTCGGCTGCCTTAGCGTTTCTTTCCGGGTAGACGGCATGACATGGCGTAATTGGCTGCCCGGTGCGGGAGCCGAAGGGATAACCAGCGCATATTATACGGTCTGGCATGTCCGGGCGCCCAGAGCGGGGCTGTCCGTTCTGCTCGGATCGGCTTTGGCGGTCGCCGGCTGTCTTCTTCAAGCCGTGACCCGCAACCCTTTGGCGGATACGGAGATTATGGGCATTAATCAGGGCGCATCCTGCTTTGCCGTCCTGGCTATTATGATGTTCGGAGGGACGGACAGCTCCTCCGTTATTTGGGTTGCGGCTTTATGCGGCGCGGGGGTATGCGGCCTGATGGTTCACGGGCTGGCCCGCCATAACAGAGGCGGCCCCCAGCTTGTATTGGCCGGCGTGGCGATCAGTGCTTTCGCGGGTTCTCTGACGACGGGCACGATTCTGCTGTATGAGACGCAGCTGACCGAAATCATGTACTGGATGGCAGGCAAACTTTCCGGGGCAACCTGGTCCGACGACCAGCTGATCCTGTTCTTGGACGGACCCGCCATAATTGTTTCTCTTCTGCTCTCCCGCAGCCTGAACGTGCTGGTGCAGGGCGATGAGGTGGCGGCAAGCTTAGGGATCCATGTGACCAGAATCCGAAGTCTTCTTGGTTTCCTGGTGATCGTACTCGCCGGCAGCGCCGTGGCAGTCGCGGGCCCCATCGGATTTATCGGCCTAATCGTACCGCATATGGCAAGAAGGCTGGGCGGGACGAATCATTTCATCGTTTTGCCTTTAGCCGCTTTGCTTGGCGCAAATTTGCTGACCGCGGCCGATTTCGCGGCTCAATGGATAACCTACCCTGCCGAAATTCCGGTCGGAATCGTGACCGCATTTCTCGGTGTCCCGTTTTTTCTCTATTTGCTGCGCAGGAAAGGGGGAATGCGTTCATGAAATCCTATCGTTTCGTCATCGTGGCGGTGACGCTTACGGCCTTGCTTGCAGCGGCGGCTGTGTTGAGCCTGCGCCTCGGGGCCGTGGCCACTCCCGTTCAGGACGTCGTCCAGGGTCTTCTGAGCGGGGACGGGCTGATATGGAAATATCGATTGCCGCGGCTTATCATCGCCGTTTTGGTCGGCACGAACCTGGCTCTTTCGGGAGCGATTCTGCAAGGTATCACCCGTAATCCGTTGGCTGCCCCGGATATCGTCGGCGTGTCGGGCGGGGCCGGTTTCGCAGCGGTGCTCGTGTTGTTGGTCTTCCCTGCGCTGATGTCGTCTGCGCTTCCAGTTACCGCCTTCATGGGTGCCATCCTCGCCGCGGCGCTTGTGTACCTGATTGCATACCGGCCCGGCGGAATCGAGCCGTCAAGGCTGGCTTTAACCGGCGTGGCTATTTCCGCGGGCTTCCAGGCTATGATCATGCTTCTGATCGTAAAATACGCGCTCGACTCCTCACAAGCTTTGGTTTGGCTGAAGGGAAGCCTTTACGCAAGGACGTGGAAGCATGTGGAATTGCTGTGGCCGTGGACCTTGGTCGGCCTTGGCTTGTCCCTTCTGTGCCGGCGGCAGTTTAATGCCCTGCAGCTGGATGAAGATACGGTGAAGGGGCTGGGGATACGGGTTCAGTTGGTCCGGCTTGTGCTGCTCTGTACCGCGGTAGGGCTTGCTGCCAGTGCCGTAGCTATTGCGGGTACAATCGGTTTCGTGGGACTTGTTGTTCCTCCGTTGTCGAAATTGCTTGTTGGACCGGATAGTTCGCATTTTCTGCCTATATCGGCACTGCTCGGAGCCTTGCTGGTGACACTGGCCGATATGCTCGGACGAATCATCCTTCCTCCGCTGGAAATCCCGGCCGGTCTGGTCACGGCGCTGATTGGCGCTCCGTATTTCATATACGTGCTCAGCTTCCGTAGACCGAAGTCCAATTGAACCTTTCATTCCAGCACGGCCCGAAGGGCTTCCGCAAGCCGGGCAATGCCGGGTTCGATCTCCACTGCTTGAGGACGTGAATAGGACAATCGCATATAGCCGGACTTGGCCCCGTATACGCTGCCGGGAACGAAGGCAACGTTTCTCTTCAGCGCCTCGCTCAGCATCCGTCCATCGCGGATTTCCGGGATGATCCTGCACCACAAATGCAGCCCTCCTTGCGGAACGGTAAACTCTACAAGTCCTGACAGTTCCCGCTGCAGCGCCCCAGCCATCAAATCCCGCTTGAGGACCAGCTGCCGGTGTAACCTCTCCAAATGGGGCGTGAAATAAGGCGATTCAAGAAACTGCGCAGCTATCTTTTGCGGAATCACGCTAAATCCGAGCTCCAGCTGACGTCTCGCGTCGGACAGGCGCTGAATCACGGATTGTGGGGCGACAATCCAGCCGATCCGTAGCCCGGAGGCTGCGATTTTTGAGAACGAGCCGGTATATAGAACGGTCGCTGCCCGATCCGCTGCTTTCAGCGAAGGGGGAAAGGTATCGGATGAGGTGAGGCTAAGGGAGTCCTCCTCAATCACCGGAAGCCCCAGCTCGCTTGCAGTATCGAGCAGTGCGCTTCTCCGGGCCCGGCTCAGCACGGTGCCTGTCGGATTTTGAAAATTCGGATTTACGAATAGCATCTTGATCCGGTGCTTTTTGCATAAATCGTACAAATCATCGGTCATCATGCCGTGTTCATCAACCGGCAGGCGAATCAATTTAAGCCCGGCGGACCGGAACACCGACAGCGAACGATAATAGGACGGATCCTCGACCCCGACCGCATCGCCTGGGGATAGCAGGCACTGCATAATCAAATAGATCGACTGCTGGGAGCTGGTTGTAATCACAATGGACGATTCCGTCGTCCGAATCCCTCTGTATTCTCGTAAAAACGAAACCAACGCCTGCCTGAGCGGCAAAAATCCCTGCGGACTGTCGTAGCCTTCCTCGGGAAGGTGAAAATAGGATTTCACCAGCCGGTTGATTTCTTCGATCGGAGACAAATCCACGGACAGCTTGTTGCTGGCAAAATCGATGGCGGACGGAGACTGCTCAAGCATTTCCCGGATTCGGCGTATATACGGCAAATTGGGTGCGAAATTGCCTCCTTCAGTGTAATCGTGCCACGGGGGCGTATGATGGGACGATAGTTCCTGCGGATCGCCGCTTACCTGAGTTCTGCTTCCGGGAAGAGTCTCAATGATGCCGTGGGAGCGAAGCTCTGCGTAGGCAAGGACCACGGTGCTCCGATTGACGCCAAGCTGTTCCGACAGCTTGCGCTCGGATGGAAGGGGACTACCCGGAGGAAATTCGCCTTCACGGATCCGGCGCTCCAAGTGATCTGCGATTTGGATATATAATGGCTTATGGCCTTGTCGGTCTGGTTTCCACACATTTATTCACCTGCTAAAATATATGTAGTGATTCGATGCCCCCTTATCATAGGGAGCATTCAAGTAAATTGCAAATCTTTATATGGGTAGGCGGAAATTCTCCTAGAGTATATTCACCTTTTATATACCCGGCCAGGTATTCCTTACTAGATACCGTAAGGACGAATTCGGATGGCTGGCCGCTGTACCAGATCTATCCGGAAAGCTTCGTCCGGCGGGGATTATCGAGTTGGGGACTGGCCCGAAAGAGCGCAAAGACTTTTATATCCAAAGTCAAAAGCTAGTTGAAAAAAACGCGTGTCGAGGGACAAGAACATAGTCCCATTGAGAGTCGCTATTATAGCGGCTTTTTTGTTTTATCGGAACACATTGGAGGTTTTTGTTGATGATCAGACGAGCCGATTGAAGTAGCGCCAGTACAATACGGGCTGTTTTTTTTGCGCGTCGATGGAGGGGTTAAATTATTTCCGGGGATGGTACGTCTGTCAGTCCTGTATTCGGGATATAGAGTTAGAAACCGTAGGGAGACTTGAAAGTTCTGTCACATCGGAGAGTAGAAGAAAGCTAACAGAAAAACCATCAGGGACGCCATCAGAGGAAACAGGGAAAAGGACAAGACGAAGAAAGGCGGAAGTCTTGAGGCAATTGGCCGATGTTATGCGGACTGGATCACTACACTTAATTGGACAGAAAAAATAAGGGCTTGTAGAATAAACCTATCATGCTAAGGAGCGGATCTCTACAATGCCAAAACAACAACGGCGAACCTTCACTTCTGAATTTAAAAAGCAAATGGTGCAACTCTATGAAAACGGGAAATCCAGAGCAGCTATTGTGGAGGAATACGGCCTCACAGCTTCAGCTTTAGATCGCTGGATCAAGCAAGCCCAGACGTCAGGTTCCTTCAAGGAGAAAGACAATCGTTCTTCAGATGAAAACGAACGGGCAGCCTTGCGAAAAGAGAACCAGCGTTTGAAGATGGAGGTCGATATTTTAAAGCAAGCCGCGCTGATCATGGGACGAAAGTAGCTATCGTTCGAAATAACCTTGATAAATACTCGGTATCAGCAATGTGTGACATCCTGCAAATCGCAAGAAGTACCTTTTACTATGAAGCGAAAGAACAACCGAACGAAGACGAGAACACGGAAGCTATTGTGGATATCTTCCATAAAAACCGAAAAGCCTACGCTGTGGCGGAGGCTACCTACAAGGTTATGAAAACGGAGTTCATCCATCAGATGGAGTTCCAGAGCCTTGATCACCTGCAGTTGGAACTATACGACTACGTCAACTGGTTTAACAAGCATCGAATTCATGGATCACTGGGATACATGACGCCTGTTCAGTATCGCCAAGCAGCCCTTAAAAAAGCTGTC
Organism: Paenibacillus rhizosphaerae; assembly: GCF_014192015.1. Classification (GTDB taxonomy): domain Bacteria; phylum Bacillota; class Bacilli; order Paenibacillales; family Paenibacillaceae; genus Paenibacillus_AQ; species Paenibacillus_AQ rhizosphaerae. Next base: position 1,657,786 of record NZ_JACHXJ010000002.1, read on the forward strand.
TGATTTAATATTGACAATCCATATATTCGTTGGTAAGCAGAGTGGTAAAGATTTTGAGCGACCGCGTTACCAAGCCATGCACATCGATGATCCGTGAGGGTACCTGGTGCATGTGGGTGCACTCGACTGGTTGGGTTAGGATTACGATGGGATTATTAGTGAGTGGAAGTTCATCACAAGGGAAATCGGCGCAGATATTGTTTGCCTGGACAACGAGACACTGTTTGATTCACGAAAATTTAGACATGGGAGATCTCGGCAAGCTGCTTGAGGACCACATAATTTTTATATTAATATACATAAAAAATAACATTTCTCCGTTATTATAACCAAAATATGAGGATATGGAGTAGCTTATGTTGGTGGCGGTCAGCCCTACCCGATATTTTGAACTGTGGCCCATAAGAAGGACACTTTAAAAAAGTGATCCTTTTGTGGGTCATTTGTGTTTTAATCAAGATAAAAGATAAGGGGGAAAAGGAAAGTTGACGCGAGTGGTTTTTTACAGAGGAGTAGATGCTAATCTTGGAGGGAAACCCCTGAAATACCACATCTATCACAACAAAAGGGGAAATAGGCAATGAAGCGAACCATGAAATCTCTCTCGCTAAGACATAAGATTATCGTTATGTTTTTAGTCCTTTGTATATTTCTGATTGGTGCAGGAATCTATTGGTACCGCATGACCACCCTCACGATACAAGACAACACTATGAAATTAAGCAGGCAAATTATTAATCAAATGAACAGCCGCGTGGATGCATACTTTATGGAAATTGTAAATCTAACACTGCCCATGACGGCCAGGAACGTATCCGCACAATTCTTGGATAAATCCAGCGGGGGTCCTTACGAGCGTTTGCTCTATGCGAAGCCGGTGAACCAAATGATCTACAATGTTATGGTGGGTAGGCCGGAGATTTACGGCATATCGGTCGTATCCCAAGACCAGGTGAGTACCTCCAGTTACAGTAACCTATTCGCCCAGGAACGCTTTTCAAAGATCTCCAATAAATTGGACCAGCCTGGTAAATTTGTTATTACTGGCGTTGAGAATTACAACAATATAAGGCTGCTCACCATGGCGGTTAAATTTTTCAGCCCGGGAACCCAACATTGGGGTATCCTTATTGTTGATTTGAAGCTGGACAAGATCAGTAGCATTGCAAAAGACGTGACTTTAGGGGATACGGGGTTCATATGGATTGCAGATACCGAAGGACGCTACTTATACTATCCTGACAGCCACAAATGGAGCGAGAGGATTCCCGAGCCATTTTGGAAGCGGCTTCAGAGTAGTGGTGAAGGTGGGGGGATCGAATATTCGCGAGGCAAAAAAATGATTGTAACCTACGGCAAATCCGAATTAACCAACCTGGCATTCTTCTCAGAAACCCCTCTGGCTGAAGTGAACAATGATCTGGTTAAGCTTAGGAATACGACGATTCTGATTGGAGTCACCGCACTTATGCTTGGCATGATGGTTGCCATATCAGTCTCTTTTTCATTATCCAGGTCCATACTTTTACTGCAGAGACTTATGAAACGAGTGGAGATCGGAAACCTTGATGTACATGCCCCTGACAATAAGAAGGGGGAGATCGGTTATTTATACCGTAGTTTCAATGCCATGGTGAACGAAATTAAAAATCTAATCCGCACGATTTCTGCGCTACAGGTGAAGGAAAAAGAATTGGAAATCAAACAGCTAGATTCCAGAATGCAGGCACTCCAATATCAGATCAATCCCCACTTTTTATACAATACTTTGGAAATTGTAAATTCGTATGCAATTATTGAGAATATACCTGTCATTAGCAGGGTTGTCCAATCCTTGGCGCGGATTTTTCGTTATAGTGTGGAAAATCACGCGAAGACGATTCCTTTGTCTGAGGAACTGGCTCATATTAAGGACTATCTGGATATTCAAATGGAACGCTTCGAAAACTTGCGGGTCGAAATATTAATGGATGTCAATCAATCGGCGAAGATGATGGCAGTCCCCATGATGCTTCAGCCTTTGATGGAGAATGCTTTCAGGCACGGATATCAGAATCATAAACTGGAACCCGGTTCCTTGGTAATCCAGGGTCACCGTTTGGGAGATTTCTTTATTATTGATGTGGAGGATAACGGGAGGGGGATGGCTCCAGAGCTAAAGGATTATTATAATCGTCTGTTTCAGGATTCTGGCGGGGAGGATAGGGTTGAAGATGCTCGCTTGGGTCTTTGGAATGTTCACAGTCGAATCCGGCTGTTTTTTGGTCATGGATGCGGTCTACATATCCTCAGTTCAGATGCAAGCGGTACGATCATCCGTATTACTCTTCCTTTTTATTCCATTCGCGATGGGAGCGAGGCCCTTGTTCACGATCATGATTGTTGATGATGAAAAAATGATAAAGCGAAGCCTGCGGGCAATGATAGAACGCGCAGGAGAACCATATAGCGTCACTGGAGAAGCCACCAATGGTAGGAACGCTCTGGAACTGATCCATAGACATCCGCCACATCTGCTTATAACGGATATTTGCATGCCTGAAATGGATGGTCTCGAGTTGATTTCTGAAGTCAGACAGCAGTACCCCCTGACTGAAATTATCGTTATATCAGGTTACGGAGAATTCAAGTTTGCACAGCAGGCGCTCCGCTATAACGTAACAGATTATTTGCTAAAGCCTGTTGACCCGGATGAGTTTGTTCTTACGTTGCAGCGAATTCATGAAAGACATCGGAGGGACTTCCAGCGGTTAATGGGCCGTAGTGAACAAACGTGGTTTTTTTTGGAAGACACCGAACGAATTATCCTGATGATATGGACGCTACAGGAAACGGGCCTTCGAAGAGAAATCGATGGATTCCGCGAAAAGGTTGAGACTGCTGGGATGGATATCGTCTTGGCCAAGGAAATTTACATGAATCAGTTAGTGTATATTTCTCAGAAACTGTCGGAGCTTGGTGGCCTAACGTATAAAATTTCTTATACAGAGCAGGATCCGCATCCTTCATTGGAAAAGTTGCACGAGAAGTTCCTCGTGACTTGCATGGGTATGTATAATAATGTCGTCCAGCTGCGTAATCACGCTCAGTCGTTACAAATTAGGAAGGCAATCCGCTATGTTGATTCAAATTTCCAAGACTGTAACTTATCGCTGACCAGTGCTGCAAAAAGGGCCTCGATGTCGGTAACATATTTCAGCCGCATGTTTAAAGAAGAAACCGGATTGAGTTTTATGAAATACGTGACACGCCTTCGAATGGAAATGGCTAGGGAGCTTCTGGCAAGCTCCGATTGCATGGTTGGCGACGTGGCGAAGTGGATAGGCTATTCCGATTATCATCATTTTGCCAAGGCATTTAAAAAAAATACCGGGATTACGCCAACAGAGTATAAGAAGATTCAAACATTGAATTTATAAAGGAACAATTAATCCTGCAAGCGGATGTTTGACCAAGAATCGAATAAAGGCATGGATACCCCCCAGGATTGGTGGGGTTATTTTGTGTAAGAAATGATACATAGCGATATGAAATACCATATACGCCGAAGAAACCCTAATGTACCATAAAAACTGTCATTAATATTATCGGGAGGTGCGGTATGAAGAAGGGTATGATCCTGACATTGGTGTGCGTTCTGGTGTGGACAATGCTGTCCGGGTGTTCCAAGAGTAATGAAAGTGAAGTAGCTGTGGATCAAAGCAAAACTGCCCAAGAAACGGATGGCGAGGAAAAGATCAATGAATACGGCTGGGCAGTGCCAAGCAAGACATTGGAAATCAACTTTTATGCGGGACAGGATAATCCAGAAACCGTAAAAGAGAACAGCAAATTAATGCAGCAATTCCTTCTGGACAAGTTTAATGTGAAGCTGAATAAAATTGTGTATGACGTGGACATGAACGAGAAGCTGAATCTGATGCTCGCCTCGGGCGACTATCCGGAGGTTATTACGGGCCTGAATGATGAGCAAGCCGCGAAATGGATCGCACAAGGAAAGGCGGTCGAGCTCAGCCAGTATATCGATAAGGTCGCGCCTAATGTGAAGAGCCAACTGGGTGATCTATATAAGTCTTTCCTTAACGACAAGAAAGAATTGTATGCGCTTCCAAGTTATTGGGGTGTCCTTCCTATCCCTGGGGCATCGGCCCACATTCGTTATGATTGGTGGAAGGAGATGGGGGCACCAGAGTTTGAGACGCCGGAAGAATATTATCAGATCTTGAAGAAAATGCAGGAAGCCCATCCGACCAATAGTAAGGGAGAGAAAACCTACGCTCTCTCCGGGTATTCTCCGATGATTAAAAATGTCCTTCCAACACTGGCAGGCATGTGGGGCCTCGAGGCTGGGTATAAAATTGATGCAGACGGTACCAATACCCATTGGGTAAATACACCGGAGGGCCTCGAACTTACCAAGTTTATGAATCAGGTTTATCGTGACGGGATGCTAGATCCTGACAGCTTTATTAACACTTTCGATGATTGGAAAGCGAAATTTTCAGCGGAGCGCATTATGGGCCATATCGGTTCCTGGTGGGTGACATGGAATGCGGGTCATGAGGTATGGCAGAAAGCAAATAAAGACTGGACTGACGAGCAGCGTTTTATTCAAGTGCAAGCGAAATCAGCAAATGCCGAGTCAGCAAAACTGACTGCTTTAAACGCAAGGGGATCGTACCGAACGATCATTACAGATAAAGCGAAAAATCCGGAAGATATTATGAAATGGTTTAACTTCTCCATTACAGACCTGGGCACCCGGATTATCGGTTGGGGCGTCCCGAATATTGAACAATCCGTATGGACATATAAGGACGGCAAAATCGAATGGGTGGATGCCATGAAACAGGGCGTCATTAACGGCACCTACGATTTTACAAACAGCGACAAGGTTGGGCAAGGTGTCTTCACGCTCGTCGAAGGCATCGGGACGATGAAGGATGACGGAAAAAGCACCTTCTGGTATGACCAAAACTTTAACGACGAAGCGGAATGGAAGAAGCTGATGAACGAAAACTTAAAGGATACGATTTATGACAATACACTAGGCGTGATCCAGATCCCTGGAAACGATCCGCTCGCCGTGACCAACACGCAAATTGATGAACTGCTGGAGACGCTGTGGGCCAAGGCGGTGACGGCCAAAACGGAAGCGGATGCGGAAGCCGGGTTTAACGAAATGCGCGATAAGCTGAATGGCGCCGGGCTGCACGACATTGAAGCGTATCGTACGAAGGAATATCAAAGACGGATGAAGGAATGGAAGTAATGCGCACGATGCTTTGAGGGAGGAGGCTGGGTATGAAGAAAACGATGCATGGGAACATCCCAAGCGCACCGGTCCGCTCGGCCAAGCCGGCAACTTGGAAAAGGACATTGTACCGGGAGCGGAATCTGTGGCTTATCTGCCTTCCGCTCATCGCATGGGTAATTCTTTTCAATTATGTACCGATGTATGGCATTCTGATGGCTTTTGTTGATTACATCCCGGGCAAGTCGATTTTTACGAGCGATTGGGTGGGATTGAAACACTTTAAGGATTTTATCCATTCGCCCGATTTTGGCCATGTGCTGCGTAATACGCTGGCGATCAGCGGACTAAATATTCTGTTCGGGTTTCCTGCTCCTATTGTGCTGGCGCTTTTACTGAATGAGCTTAGAAAGAAAAAGTTCAAACAAATAGTGCAGACCATATCGTATTTGCCGCATTTTATTTCCTGGGTCGTCGTTGCCAGCATATTGTTTACGCTCCTTGGCAACGAAGGCATTCTGAACGATATTCTGCTGCGCCTAGGATGGATCGGCAAGCCGATCTCTTTTCTGGGGGAAGGGAAATACTTCTGGGGCATTATCACAGCCGCGAACATATGGAAGGATATTGGATGGTCTACGATCATTTATCTGTCCGCCATGGCCGGCGTGGATTCGGAAGTGTATGAGGCTGGCAGGGTGGACGGATTGGGCCGCCTGGGAGCGATGTGGCACATTACGCTGCCAGGTATTCGCACGACCATTGTTTTGCTGTGGATCTTGGGGATTGGGGGCATCTTGAACGCTGGCTTTGAACAGCAGTTGTTGATCGGGAACGCTCAGACCCGAGAATATTATGAAGTTGTCGATACGTACGCTTACAAATACGGGATCCAGCTAGGAAACTATTCCTATGGGGCAGCCGTTGGGCTCATGAAAGCGGTCATCGCCGTCATTCTGGTGTTCAGTGCGAACCGCGTTTCCAAAAAAGTACTCGATACTTCAATATTCTAAGGAGGGAGGAAGAGGGAAATGGAGCAATCGTTCTTGAAGCCGAGCTTTGGAAGCAGGGTGTTCGACTTATGCAATGTGGTGGTTATGCTTGTCTTATCATTCGCCATGCTGTACCCCTTTATCAACCTGCTGGCCTTATCCTTGAACGACGGCGCTGATGCGGCAAGAGGGGGAATCTATTTTGTACCGCGCCAGTTTTCTGTGGATTCCTATATGCTCCTGTTTCAGAATAAACATCTGCTCTCCGGACTTGGGATTTCCATACTACGGGTTGTTGTAGGAACGTCAACCTGCGTATTTATGACCGGACTCTTGGCTTATATCGTCACAATCCGAGGATTTTCAGGACGGAAAATGATTCGACTGTTATTTTTATTCACGATGTACTTTGGCGGTGGGCTTATTCCCACATATATGCTAATGATGAAGCTCGGATTGATCAACACATTTCATGTTTACTGGATACCCAGCCTGTTAAACGCGTATTACATGCTGATTATGGCATCCTATATGCAAAATCTCCCTGAGTCCCTTTCGGAATCCGCGCGGATCGACGGAGCGGGAGAACTCCTGATTTACTTCAGGATTATCTTTCCGGTTTCGCTGCCTGTATTCGCCTCGATTGCGGTTTTTAGCTCGGTGGGGCACTGGAATGCTTGGTTTGACGTGATTTTGTACAATTCGAATGGACATTGGGATACGCTGCAGGTATATCTTCGAAGGCTGCTGCTTGAGGTTGAGGCCTTGCAGCAGGTGGCGGACCAACAGCTCGCTTACAGTAAATACCGTAATATCTCGCCATTGACGCTGCGTGCGGCGACCTCGATGGTGGTCACGCTGCCGATTATATTCGTGTATCCCTTTTTTCAAAAGTATTTTGTTGGGGGGATCACGCTTGGTGCGGTAAAAGGGTAAAACGGACAATTCATGTTTAATCTACCGTAATAACTTAGATAAAGGAGAATGAAGAATGAAGTTAAAGCAGGCATATCCGTCTGGTGCCTTGGAGCCGCCGTGCGCCCAGGCCAATCATTTTCTGGACGAGAAAACGAACCGACTGTTATATAAATATAATGGGTTCACGATTATTTCTATTGATCTGCCTCCCGGAGGCAAAGAATACTACCGACGCATTTCGGATGGAAACATTCAGAGCAGTCCATTTATTCAACAGTTGTACTTGGCTTTTGATGAGCCTCAGAGCATTCGGGTGAGGTTTGAGCTAAGCGGGGATGCATTGAATATGCGGCCGCGGCGGGCGGAAGACGGAGAAGCTATTTTAGGGCAATGCGGCCGTCCCACCCTATACGGTGCTAACGGATTATATGATGTACTGCAGGATTTACTGATTGAGTGGCATGGTGCCGAGTGGGAGTGGGTATATGACCGGATTCAGATGACGAAGGAGGGCAATTCTTTTGCAGAAATCGACGTTGAGGTCGGTACGACTCCATGGGTAATCAATCTGCGAATGCAGTATTATCGAAAGCATTTAAATTACGCTTACCATAAGCCATGGGATTGGCGGCCGGATTTAAAGCCGGTAGCAGGATGGTGTTCCTGGGAAGCGTACCGCAGTGAAATTCGTGAGGAAGATGTGATGGATGCTGCCCATTTTGTAGGAGAGCATTTCAAAGCCTATGGTCTTGAATATGTTCAAATCGACGATGGCTTTCAGCTGCCAATGGTTCCGCCGGAGGCCACTGGTATCGTTGCCGATGCGTGGCTGACAACCAATGATAAGTTTCCCTCCGGTCACGCGGGCTTGGTATCTGGCATCAAAGCTCACGGGTTGCAACCGGGGATATGGACGAATGCAGTCGTCACCAATTCGGAATTTGCTTCTTCTGGAACGGCTTGCATCAAAGATGAGGAAGGGAATCCGATTAAGGGGAAGTGGATTCAATATGTCCTGGACTGCTCGCCTGAAACGCTGGCTGAGCATGTGGCTCCTTATTATAGAGGCCTGAGAGATGCAGGATATACTTATTTTAAAACCGATGCCATCCGTCACTTGATCTATGACGGACTGCACGAAGCGGTCAAGTTGGGGCTCATCAGGGGTGACGAGGCAGAGGCGAAGTTTAGGGCTTTCATTGAATGCGCGAGGGGGCAGATTGGCACGGATGCGTATCTCCTGTCGTGTTGGGGCGTACTTAGCGAGACCGTGGGGCTTGCTGACGCCTGTCGTGTAGCGACAGACTCGAATCCAAGTTGGCCTGCCATCCGCATGCAACTTGTGGAGACGGCACGCTGGTACCATACGCACCGAATTCTTTATCTGAATGATCCGGATCATGTTTGCGTCCGGGCGCCGCAGGAATGGGCCAAGTCGGCCATATCCCTGGTATCGCTTACGGGAGGACTTTTAATGATCAGCGACAAGCCAGAACATTACGACGATGAAAGAATCAACATGATCCAGCGCAATCTTCCACCGCTCACTACAGTGACTGCTGAAACTGGATTGCTTGATATGAGTATGCCTGCTTTTGCTTGGACCCATATTAAGGGGTATGCGGTTGATTTGCATAAAGCAGATCAGAAGGATGAGAAAAGGAACGAAGATTATACAGAAAGCGCGAAGGCGGCGCTTCATCCCTTTACGACTCTGTGGGCTATCCATATACAGACCGTAGACAGAAGCTGGTGCGTAGCAGGTCGCTTTGCTACGGAAGCATTGCAGGCTTCAGCCTTGGAGACAGTGAAGTTGGGACTTGCTCCGGACCGAGAGTATGCGGTATTTGATTTTTGGAAACAAGAGTACTTGGGAAGGCATACGGCTTCTATTCCATGCCGGGAACTTGATGTCGGCAGTTGCCAGATCCTAGCTGTTCACCCGATTAACGGTCGTCCGATGCTGATAGCTTCTTCTCGCCATGTTAGTATGGATGTAATCAGTGTACAGGAGGAGCAATGGAATCACGGTGAGCTGATATTAAAATTGAAGGGTGTAGTCGGGACGTCGGAGGATTACTGGATTTTCGTCCCTGATCATTTTGCTTTATCTGGGGAAAGAACCGATGGAGCTTCCACCCGGATTACGTCAGAGCACGAAACGGTTAGGCTTACAATTCATTTTGACCAGGAAGAAGCAGAAGTGATACTGACATTTATGGATCAGACGCAAGAAGATAAAAGAGGAAACAATAGTGCCGTAGATTAGTTCACCTTTCCAAGGGCTAACATAAATTCACCTTTTTTCAGCAACCGTATTCTCTAGTCGTATTTAATTTAGGAATGATAAGTACGAAGGTATCTCATGCAGGATTTGCAGGTGCTGCGGGAGCGGGTAATGGAAAAGGTAGTTTCGGCGGATACGTGATGGGCACCTTTCTTGACGGTATGGCTAATTCCATATAGTGCGAGTCAGGTTGTTAAAGTTGACGCTACTACTGGTGTAATGACAGGGTATAGCGATTGGCCAGAGGATCGAGAGGGAGCGAGCTATTTTTTGGAGGTGCTTTTGACGGTACCAACATATGGCTCACCCCTTATTCCGGCAGTCGTTTAATCAAGGTCGATACAACGACTGGAGCAATGACCAGTTATAATAGTTGGCCAAGCGGAACAAATCTCGGCAGTTATCCATTCTATGGTTCTATTTTCGATGGCACGAGTATATGGTTGATTCCGTACGGTGCTGATCGTCTAATCAAGGTTGATCCGGCAACTGGGGGATATGACTGGTTATACCAACTGGCCTAGAGGATTCACCAAAAGTGCAGATGCATTTTGGAGAGGCGTCTTCTTCAAATAAAGCGAGGCCGTCCCCATCGGGACGGCCTCTGTACAACTCTTATTTATTAAAATATCGCATGATGGTTCGGGCTATTTACGGCTTGTACTTCCCTTTTATGAACCTATACATGTCGTCATAGCTGGCGCGAACTGCCGGTACGTCGGATCGTGCTGCTTGGAGCAAAGTGTCATTACCTTGATAGTAGGCTTTAAAAGCATCCTTTGCATAACCGAATTCGGCAGCACCATTAAGATAGTTATAATATTTCTGCCGCAAGGCGGCATCTGTCAGGATGCGTTCATCGAATTCCATCTCCATCCCCATCCCGAGCGATTTGGCCCAGTCGGCCGTATCCCGGATGCGATCCGCCGGACTATCCGCTTGGAAGAAATAGTTCGGCTGATAGGTTACGGCATCAAACCCTAATTTTTCCCAGGTGAAGAATTGATAGCCGCGTAGATGTGGAATCCAGTAGAATAATAAGTCATTGTCATGGACGACGTCGGCCGTATGTTGAATTAACTCTGCATCCATCGTTCCGTCCGGTGCTACTTCTTCGTTCAGCCAATATAATCCGGCGAGTTTAAGATTATTATAACCCTTCGCGTTCCAGCGCTGGATCAACTGCTCGATATACCAGTCGACCGCTTTCTTCTTGCTTGCGAGCGAAGCATCGGCACCTACTTGAACGGCGTTGAAGTTCTCCGAGATGCCGTCGCTATCCACATCTCCAAAATCGGTCTGCGGCTCAGCCGGGTAGGGAATCATTAGCACCACCGGGTATTTGCTTCCGTTTTTGCCGTCGGGCTTGCCGAGCTTCGTCACCACTTCTCCTACGGCAGTGTTCAAGGCATCCAGATCTCCGTCGCTGGCGAAAGTCTTGTCCAGATACCATTTCCAGTCGTCCCAATTGGACCCGTTCACGGACATGCTGAATGCACGTCCTGCAGGCGAACTGAGACCCAAATAGAGAATGCCGTCGAATAACCAGTCACTCGGCGTTCCGTTCGGATTTACGTGCGCGAGATAAGGGATCAGTTTTTCCGTTGTCCAGTCCCCTAGTCCATTCTGGTAAGATCCGTTATACAAAAGCGCCAAATTGGAGATACCGCCAGTCTGGGCGCCAGGCTGCATATATTGTTCCTTCTTTGCATTGAGAACCGTTGCCCCTTTGGTATTTCCGTCTTGACCCATGACTTGAATTTCGTCAAGAAGCACCCAATCCTTGGTCGTGAACCGGACTTTGACATAACGGGAGAAGGCCGCTGACGACTTGTCCCCTCCCCCCGGAACGCCGTCTTTCGCCGCGTCCCATTCGAAGGTGTATTGAGGAGGCTTGACGCCGATCCAGAATGCCACAGGCGGTCCGGCATGCTTCAGGGCCGTCCAATTCTTCCCGTCTTTCGAGGTGTAGAAAGACAGTGCGTTCGGATACTGGATGCTTGCGGACGGGATCTGCAGGAAGTTTGCGTGAATGGATGTGATCGATTGTTCTTTGCCAAGATCGATGGTGATGACCCGACTGGAACCCTTGTAGAATCCGGTCCACGCCTCGTCGGCAGGGTCGTCGCTTGCTAGTACGCCGTCGGTCATTCCGCCACCCGTATCGGGGTGCGGATCATTCGCCGCCTCCGAGACAGTATAAGGCTTGCCTAGCGCTAAATTCGTTTCGCCGCCTCCATTATTACCGGTCGCTAACTGCGGATGCGATGAACCAGCTTGCGCGGCAACGGGCGGCAGGATGCCCGTCATCAGCAATGCAGATAAAAGATAGCTTCCGATTCGCCGAAATCTCATCATGATTCCTCCTCAGATTGGATATCGCCTTACATATTTATTTTTACGGAGAATTATTTCTATGAAGATAAGTTCATCTCCTTTTGTTTTTTCGTATTTATGCAATTTCTTTTTCAGAAAATATTCAGAGCTCCGTGCTTTAATGGTTGTTACTCGCTGAAACGGGGAAAGAGGGGTTACTTCGTCGGACGTTTTGGCGACAGAGATTACGTAGAAGATTTGTGTGGTGATGAATTGATGTTATTGGAATTACGGCAGGAGGCGCTGAACCAGGCACAGGAGCATGGAGGAAAACTGGTTCGTTGGAGGCAAGGCGATTATTGGACATATGGTGAAGCAGTGTCGAAACTGATAGAGCGTTCACGGAAAGTTTCCGATTTGGATTAGTACTGCACGACCAACACGATTTTCGCGCTCGTTAGATTCGAACGGTAATCTTGTCAAAACCAAAAAGCCAAATGGCGAAATCATCACTTATTCAAATGACGGGTTAAACCAATTAATCAACAGCAACATATCAGATGGGGATATTCAGTTCATACAAATATGATGAAAATGGGAATATCGTTAGTGTTAACGGAAATAACGAACTTAAAAGTATAATCTATACTGATGATGGTGGCCGTACATTGCCTCTTCAATCTCTTCCCGGAACCTCCAAACGGTTACCGAATTGATGGACGGCGTGGATCAGATGCTTGGCATGACCGATCCCTACTTCCAGGAAAGATTCCGTCACATGCGCGGGAATGGCCTGCTCGATCTGGAGGTTCGTCAAGGAAAGGCGCCCGGCGGGTTTTTAGAATTCCTGCCAGCGACCCAAAACGCATTTATATTTTGTAATTTCAGTCCATCGTTCTTCGCGCTCATTGCCCTGATTCACGAAATGGGTCATGCGGTGAACGCGTATCTGCAGTACGAATCCGGGGAAGGGATTCAAGAGCACCACCTTCGCGCGGAAGTACTGGGGCGGATCCCAATCAATCTATAGCCGATATTTATTGGTGTTCGCCACAAGGAATAATTTAGCGGCTTCCGACGGATACTTATTGACATTTGTCGAAGGACAAGAACATAGTCCCATTGAAAGTCGCTATTTTAGCGGCAAGATGGGCTGAAAGTCCTTGTGGTGTATCGTATACTGTAATGAAAGGAGAGGAACATTCGGATTTATCTGCCAGAGATCTTGCAAAGATAGGACTTCTAGTTCTAAACAACGGCATTGTAGAAGGCCAACGGATTGTTTCTGAACAATACATTAAGGAAATGCTAAGGCCAAACGAAAACAACAGTTCATATGGATACTTATGGTGGATACTGGAGAATGGTTATGCATGTAGGGGTTTCGGGGGACAAGAGATAAATATTCTGCCTAAACAAAACATGATAACAGTTATCCAAGCTATCTCAACTCCATCAAGCAAAACTTATGGAGATATTCATAAGGAAATTCTTGAGAAATCTGTTGTTTTGATTTAGCACAACATGTGCTAGCAATGGGGGGGGAGAAGTCAAAAATAAATCGTCGAGCCATCTGAATTAATGGGGAACAATAGTTCAAAACAACACAGCAGCAGCCGGCAACTAATCGGCTGCTGTTTTTGTTGAACTAACTGGCAGGAAGTTCAGTGATATTTTTTCCAACACTCTATTAAAGGCTTTGTTACATTATTCTAAAAGTGGGGGAAAAGATCATGGGAATAACACTTAAGGCTACGGTCTTACGATAATATCTGTGAATATATCCACAAATATCTCAAGCAGTTTTCTCTTGAACTAATTTAGGTTACTTGACAAGAGTCTAATTTTATTGTTAATCTACGAATAGTTAATCAATTAACTATGTATACCCTGTCATTAAAATTTCAAAATCGCATCTTTTGCGTCCGAGGAGGTTTTGTTATCGAGAAATGGAATCCTTTTGAACAACCCGTCATGTCGGTCGATGTTTTTCTGACGTTGTATAAAACTAATCACCATCTGGTCCAACAGTTAGAGGAGCAGCTGGCAACCTTCGACCTGACACTCGGCCGTTGGTGCCTGCTAGTAGCTCTACGCACCAGCGACAGAGCAATGCTTCCCTCCGAGATCAGCGACAACCTTGCGGTTACGAGAGCGAATATCAGCAACTTGTTGAATGCTTTAGAGAAGACGGGTCGGATCCAGCGGGAATTCGATCCCACAAACAGGAGAAGAATTCTGGTTCGTTTAACAGCCGAAGGCCATCAGCTCATAACGGATGTTTGGCCGATCTATGAGCAGACGATCATTCATCATGTCGGAGAAAAGCTTACCGCTCAGGAGCAGGAACAGCTAAAGGAATTGCTGAAAAAATTGTTTTAGCCATACGCCTCTTAAGCGGAGGCACCTATATTTTGATTAACCAATTAATTATTATCTATTTAATTGATTTTTAGATCTCTCAAACGGGGATATCGTCCTGATACTATAAACCAATAGGGGATGTTATTTATGTATAAAGACAAGGTTGCTATTATAACAGGAGGCGGCGCGGGTATCGGACTTGCTGCGGCTCAGTTGCTCGCCACAAAAGGAACAAAAGTCCTCATTACCGGACGCAGAACAAACGTACTTGAACAGATTGCCGCCAGTTATCCGAACATCGAAGGATTTACTGCAGATGCCGCTGATCCCGAAGCGGCTGCCCGAACGGTCACCGAAGCCATCGAGCGATGGGGTCGCCTCGATATCGTCGTCAACAATGTGGGCAACGGCTCAGTCCAGCCGCTCGCGACAACAAACGCACAAGAGATTAATGATATATTCAGCGTAAATGTCACTGCTCCTACGCTACTTGCTGCTGCCGCTCTTCCGCATCTCGAGAAAACCAAAGGCACCATCATCAACATATCTAGTACCTTCGGAAGCAAGGCAAGTGCCGGGCTGTCAATTTATTCGGCGAGTAAGGCTGCCTTAGAACAGTTGACGCGATGCTGGGCGCTTGAGCTCGCCCCAAAGGGCATCCGTGTGAACGCGATTGCATCCGGACCGGTCGAGTCCGACTTCCTCCGGGAACGTATGGGTCTCTCCGAGGAGCAAATCAATGCGGTCAAGAAACAGGAGATCCGGTCCATCCCGCTAGGGCGCAGAGGAGTACCGGATGACGTAGCGCGCTGGATCGTTCATTTGGCCGATCCCGAGTCAAACTGGATAACGGGACAAGTTTTTCCGGTTGACGGCGGACTTACCATCGCATGATGTTGTCGTGCTCTATGACTAGTACGGGTTAACGATTGTTACTTTATTACGAAAGAGCTGCTAATACTGCAGCTCCTTTTTCTGCGTGCCACAAGACTCTATAAACAATAGTGTTAATCACGCTTTACTGCCCGTTAGTTGAGAAAACGGCAGCGGTCCGGTATGCCGTCTTTTTGTTGTGAATTTTATATATTTTCTTCAGAAAACTCAGCTGCTGTAGATTCTAATTCATCAACGTTTTTGGGCATTCTTATGTCCAAGCATTTTTTATCCCAAGAGACACCTAGATGTTTAGCATGTAAGATCAGACCGATTTTTCAAGTTTAAAATAGTTAACTAAAAAATATTTAAATTAAAATATCAACCAGATCGCTAACATCCTTTTCCTTTTTTAGTTGTGTACGCAAATTGATTTTCTTTAGTGGTTCGTTCTGACTCATGTTCAAGTGTCTCTGCAATATCAGATACAGATGCTCCTGCAGCTCGGGCAGCCTGAGCGAAATAATGACGCAAAAAATGTGGCGTAACCCTTTGGAGCTTAATCGTTTTTAGACCGGCTGCCTCCATATATCGAGAAAGAGCAGATGATAAACTAGGCAAAGAATAGTGCTTACCATAACGATTAAGGTAAAAGGGAGTGAGATCAGTTGGATATATGTGTATCCTTCTAGAGCTGGGATCTAGGGGGAGATCAATACCAATCCACTCAGTTCTCAGTATGTCCGAGCCAAGCAACGAGCAGGGAAGACTATCAAATGCTTCTCTCGAATGTGCGAGAGGAGATGGCAAAATTAAAACGCCTGGAGGCAACCGGTACGCTTAAAAATAAATCAATCTAAGTGGAGTTCAAGAAAAATGTTCCATTCTCCGTTGAATAATTACATTTTCATTTTGATCACCCCAAGCGCGCATTAAATTAATAATGGGAATCAACGAAAGACCAAATTCAGTAAGTGAATATTCTACTCATAAAATGATGTTTAAACAAAAAAATATCATTTAATGCCGCTATTTAAGCGGCTTTTTTGTTTTTATGACATCAAATTCAAGTCAAATTCAACAAATAAAGAAATTCCGCCGATGGCAACTGCTCCATTATTCATTAAGCTAACGGGCAGGATAGTTTAAGATAATTCGCGCTAAACCGTATCATAAGTAACGGCAAGTTTGTTCCGTAAGTTTCTAAGGGCACCCAATTGGTTGTTCTTTAGGTTCGTTTCGAATTAAGGAGCCAGTGGTTTCTGCTTGAGAGGAGATGATAATACGATAAGCGTGGTGGAATCGCCGAAGGCTCCCAACTGATTGATCGTACTCTCCAGCGTCTGCAGCGATTCGGTGACCAGCTTGACGAGGAAATTATATTGGTGACCGCTGATACGATGCAACTCGACAACATCGCGCGTTTGCTCGCAGTATTCCACGAACCGGTCGCATCCTTTCGTATAGAACAGAACGAACGCGGCGATCGGCTTGTTGATTTTCTCCGAAGCGACGACGGCACGATAGTGGTCGATGACTCCCTTCTCTTCCAGCCTGCGCACTCGCTCGGTGACGGCGGGTTGTGATAAGGAGACGGTTTTGCCTAAATCCGTCATCGAGATGCGTCCTTGCTCCTGCAGCACGAGCAATATTTGTTTGTCCAAGTCGTCCATATGGCAAGACCCCTTTATATTTAATGTGAATTTCGAGAAATTAAATGATTATATCAAACATTCAGGTTTAATACCTTTAAAATTCTATGTGATCTATCGAATTAATTATATAAAATTTATTCACTGAAATGAAATCGATAAGGAGAGAGACAAAATGAAATATAAAGAATTACTACAGCCTGTACGCATCGGAAACTGGCACCTTCGGACGCGCATTGCGATGGCGCCGATGACGCGTAGCTTTGCGGATGATACAACGGGGACAGTCGGTAAAGACGTTGTCGCCTATTATCAGCGTAGGGCTCAAGATGGGATCGGCCTGATTATTACGGAGGGCATTACACCGTCGCCCCGAGGCAAAGGGACATTCGGAGTTCCAGGCTTATATACGAGAGAGCAAGCAAACGCATGGCGTAAAGTAACGGAAGCGGTGCATGAGGAAGGCGGCACGATCATCGCGCAACTATGGCATGTCGGGAGGCTGACGCATCCCGATCTTACCGGAGGACATGCACCGCAAGCCCCGTCAGCCGTGCAAGCGGAGGGACTCGTGCACCGGCTTCGCAAGCCTTTTGCAATGCCCGAATCGATGACAATCCGGGAGATCGGGGGAGCTGTCCAACAGTATACACAGGCGGCGAGGTTCGCGATTGAAGCGGGGTTCGATGGCGTAGAACTCCATGGAGCACATGGCTACTTGATCGACCAATTCGCCTGGGAGGTCACGAATCGCCGGACCGATCGCTACGGAAGAGGGAGATCGGGGCGGTTTCAGTTCATGAAAGAGGTGCTTTGCGCCGTCGGAGAAGCTATAGGCATGGATCGAGTTATCGTTCGCTTCTCTGAATTGAAGGACGATCAACCCAACTTCAAGTGGCAGGATCCAATGGCGGAAATAGAAGCGTATTTGGAGGTGTTTCGGGAGACGGACTTGCGTGTGCTTCATCCTTCGACGAATACGTTCACCCAGCCAGTGGCTGACGGTATGACGCTGCACGAGCTCATCCGCAAGCGCTGGGACGGTGCCATAATTGGCGTAGGTGGGTTGACCCCGAGTTCTGCGGCGGATGCGATTCGCGCAAGTGTCATCGACATAGCCGCATTTGGAAAGCCATTGTTAGCAAATCCAGATTTCGTGTGGCGGCTTCGGAATAATCAACCGTTAATCCCTTACGAGCCGGAAGTTCATTTGAAGCAGCTGCTATAATCCATCGGTAAGCCGTTAAGTTTTGGTGAAGTCATCCATGGAGTGGATGGCCTTAAAACCGCCCTCAGATGAGGGCGGCATATTTACGTATTATTTACTACTGATCTTAGATAGTGTGACGTAACAGACTCATTGCATTTGTAAGACGACAAGAACATATATCGTTAGCCGGAAAAGACAAGAACATATATGGTTAACCGTTGTCGGAGGACAAGAACATATTCCCATTGAAAGTCGCTATTTTAGCGGCTTCTTTGTTTTATCTGGGCAAACACTATACAAAGGTGAGTACTTTTGAAATTAAACAAAAAAAGCTTGATGATATCCTTGAAATTGCAAATGATTTATAAGGAAACAATAGGCCGTTGGAGAACTCCTCATTTACCCTGATTTAAGAAGGGAAACTGTTGAAAGAGGGTATTGGCAAAATGAAAACGATTCGCAGCATGTTCGAACAGCTTTATTGGGCCGACGGGCGCATACTGGATTCGCTGCAAACTGCAGGGGACGGGAACGCCGAGCCTGAAGCGGTCCGTTTGCTAAGTCATATCCTTCGCTCGGAGCAGGTCTGGTTAACCCGGCTGCAGGACTTGGACAGCAACCACCTGCCGCTATGGCCGTATCGAAGGACAAGAACATAGTCCCATTGGAAGTCGCACAACACAATTGACTTTGTTGTCGAAGGACAAGAACATAGTCCCATTGAAAGTCGCTATGTTAGCGGCTTATTTGTTTTATCGGTACAAGTTCTTGTCTCGAGCCCAGGACAAGAACTTGTACCGATTGCCGTAATGGACAAGAACATGAGCCGATTACCGATAAGCTCATTAAACTAACAGGCAGCATTCCTATAACGCAGAAATATCAGTTATGAGAAAAAAAAGACTCCTTGGTAAAATTGTTTTGAGATGGTAGCTGGCCAGCGAACGGATACCAAAAACAAAACCAAGGAGAATACAACATGAATTCTACTCAAAACGAGCGAATAACTCAAATCACATCAACGACTCTCATAGTCGGGGTAGATATCGCTAAGTCTAAGCACGTGGCTCGGGCCCAGGACTTCCGGGGAGTCGAAGTTAGGAAAGCCGGTAACTTTCGGGTAATTCCAGTAAATTACGTGTATAATACAGCTTATACATATATTGTTAACTTAAAGCTAATATACAAAAAGAGAGGTGTATTTATGAAGTCAAAGCTTTTTCTTTTATTAACTATTGTTTCTTCCACATTATTTTTTTCCTTAATGGGTACGATTGAAGCAGAGAGTATTCAAACTAAAAATGATACGAGTACTGATTTTAAAAACACGATGGTTCTTTCCCTGGACAGTTCCGTGGCATTAATCAATGGTCAAAAGGAACCGGCTGTAAAACCGATTGTTAAAGATGGCAGAACATTAGTGCCACTTCGTTTGATATCTGAAGGATTTGGTGCAGCAGTAGATTTCAATACAAAAAGTCAGTCCATTCGCATTCAGTATTCAAATAAAACAATTTTAATGAAAATAAAAAATAAAAACATCACTATAGACGGTAAAACCGTTGCTATGGATGTACCTGCAAACATCTACTATGGCTCAACCTATATTCCTCTTAGATACATTGGGGAGGCTCTGAACAAAAAAGTAGTATATCAAAAAAGCACTAAAACTCAGCCATATAGACTTATTATTATAAGGGATGTCAATACTTCAACGATTGAAGAGTCCAAACTAATTCGCGTCTATGGGCTGACCTACGAAGGTAAGAATGTTATTTATAGTGATAAATATTTGGTTGTAATAAAAGAGAACAATAAATTACGGGTAAGCCAAGATTTCTATACGTTCGACGACTTTAGTTATCATGTAACAAATGACGACAAGAACACAATTCATCTTGGAGATATTTGGTTCAAAACTGAGAAGAGTGACTTCTATCTGAATTATGACTGGATTACAACGCAAAAATTTATTTTATATCAGGTAAATGGAGAATCGATTTCAAGAGTAGCTACTGAAAATATGCCAATAAAGTCGGTAAAAACATATTTAGGCAATGTCTATTATCTAACTCAGTATCAACGTGGCTCGCAAGATGCCGATCAAACAACCAATTTGAAATATGCAACACACAATAATGGACAATGGTCCTCAGATTATTTAGGTATGCCTGGATTTTATTATGGGTTTGATACCTTAGGTAAGGTCTATGATTGGCCCATTGATAAAGATGGGATCTCTACATTCGGTTATCAACGCGCTGGAAATCTAAGTTCAGATGAAAGGAAAAAAACGTTTGGACAGTACAAAATCAAGCTGAGTGGGCACCAACACGAGCTTTTGAAGCCATAATGAATTACCATCTTGAGTAAAATTGGTTACCCACGAGTTTGCCGCAAGGCAAGTTACAATTAATTAGGGCTCGAAGGTCTGCTTTGATTCAACTGAAGAGGGTGTCCCAAAAGTAAACCTTGGAACACCCTCAGCAACAAAATAGGATGTTGCTCGTAAAAAACCAAGGAGCTAGGCGTCTATTCTCGCTTAGCTCTTTCGTTTTTGGCGTTCACGGCAGCTTTTTTGAGTAAATTGTGGGCAAGAGAAAGCCACCCGACCTCCGGCGCATGAGCTGTTGTCGATCATAGGGGAATTGAATGGGCCATTGCATGTGACATGTCGAGGGACAAGAACATATTCCCATAGAAAGCCGCTAATTTAGCGGCTTTTTTGTTTTATAGGTACAAGTTCTTGTCCCGAGTCGAGGACAAGAACTTGTACCTATTGCCGTAATGGACAAGAACATGAGCCGATTACCGATTAAATAAGACTAACTATGTTTCCATGTGATTTAATCAATCAATCTAACGGGGCAGTTTAGCTGAGCGAAATTATAACCTCTATGCAGCGACCTTTTCTCGTTATACCACCGGGGATAAAATTAAGGGCAAAGTGATGGGGGTAATAGGTAGCCCGTTTTTTCTGCAACTAAGCGAAAAGGGCGCAGCAGCGGCTGTAATGGGTACTTTAACGGTACAAGTTCTTGTCCTCCGATGTCGAAGAACAAGAACATAGTCCCATTGAAAGTCGCTATGTTAGCGGCTTTTTTGTTTTATCGGTACAAGTTCTTGTCCCGAGCCCAGGACAAGAACATGAGCCGATTACCGATAAGCTCATTAAACTAACAGGCAGCATTCCTATAACGCAGAAATATCAGTTATGAGAAAGAAAAAGACTCCTTGGTAAAATTGTTTTGAGATGGTAGCTGGCCAGCGAACGGATACCAAAACAAAACCAAGGAGAATACAACATGAATTCTGTCCAAGGTTTACGCCAGTGTAAAGGACCTTGCCGGATGCCCAGAAGCGTGAATATGGTGTTAGATAAAGAATTGAGCCCTTATAATTCCATTGACTATAGTCTAGTTAGACTATATAGTATTTTTAAGTCTAATTAGACCATAATAGTGATGAAAAGGAATGAAGAGTAAATGATAAAGTCATTCTTAATGTTGGGGCAATCGAATATGGCGGGTCGAGGATTTTTGAATGAAGTCGATCCTATCTATAATGAAAAAATAAAAATGCTGCGCAATGGACAGTGGCAGATGATGACAGAGCCGATTAATTACGACCGTCCGGTTTCCGGTATAAGCCTGGCGGCGTCTTTTGCCGATGCCTGGTCGAAAGCCAATCCCGATGAAGAAATTGGTTTGATTCCTTGTGCGGAAGGCGGCAGTTCCTTGGATGACTGGCATCCGGATGGCATCCTTTTTCAGCATGCTTTGTCCGAAGCCCGCTTCGCCCTGCGGTCCAGTCAAATCCAAGGAATCCTATGGCACCAGGGTGAGAGCGATAGTTATGGTTCACTACATGAAACTTATGATGAGAAATTAACCCTTATCATCGAGATCCTAAGAAAAGAATTAAATCTTAATGAGGTACCTTTGATCATTGGCGGACTTGGTGATTTCCTTGGGATGACCGGTTTTGGACAGCACGCGACAGAGTATCGACAGGTCAATGAACAATTAGAGCGTTTCGCTAATGAACAGCAAAATTGTTATTTTGTAACAGCGGCAGATTTGACCGCGAATCCTGATGGCATTCATTTAGACGCTGTTTCCCAACGCAAATTCGGCTACCGCTATTTCGAAGCTTTTTCGAAAAAGTGTCATGTCATGGAACCCATCCCTGGGGAGGAGCAGTCGCTGAAAGTGAAGCGAAACTATTCGAAAACAGAACAGATTTACCTTCATAGCATGGATTTGGCTTCGGATAAAATCACGTACGCAGAATTCGAGACGCTGATGGCGAAGGTGATGCAGCCTTGATTCCCTTACTCATCCTTGGCTTGCTCATCCAAAACCCCGGCGCTCACGGCTATGAACTGCTGGCCTTAATGGAAAAACGCCATTACAAATACATTGTAAATTTCACAAAAGGCTCGTTTTATTACAATCTGCAGCAACTTGAAGAAAAAGGTTGGATTGAACAGATTCAGCAGAATTCTTCAATCAGTGGGCGCGAAACTCGGAACTTTATAATCACCGAATCGGGAATGTCTGAATTCGAAAAATTAATGGTCAAATACGGCACCAAATCGGAATATGTGAATCTGCAATTTTATGGGGCGTTGCTCTTTGCTGATGATTACGACAAAAACAAATTGCTGGAACTGATCCAATCGCAAATTGACCAGACTAAGACCCGAATCGCCCTCCTTGATGAATACCTGTCCAAAACACAAGAGCTTCCCGGCACAATCGATTACTACCGCCGAATGAACGAAAATTCCCGTTCCCATCACTTGGTTAACTTAGAGTGGTTTGAACAATTGAGAGC
This sequence comes from Paenibacillus rhizosphaerae, assembly GCF_014192015.1. Classification (GTDB taxonomy): domain Bacteria; phylum Bacillota; class Bacilli; order Paenibacillales; family Paenibacillaceae; genus Paenibacillus_AQ; species Paenibacillus_AQ rhizosphaerae. The sequence continues at coordinate 1,680,491 of NZ_JACHXJ010000002.1, forward strand.
AGAAATAGAGGGACACTTGTCAAGGCTTTGAAATTCATTATATACCGGAAGCACCTGGATAGAGATCCGAGTGCTTCCGGTATATGATTTGACGTAATTAGAAAGTGCTCTTTAAAAGGATCTGCAGCCGGCGCCAGGTTATGGGTACGGTGAGGGAGTTGATAAAATCACGGGAATTGGGGATTCTACATAAATAGATACCCAGTTAGAGCAGTAAATTTAATTTGGCCGGCCAGCTGCTGATCATTGTAATGAGGCATGTTTCTTATACCTTCGTCATCTTGAATATTGAAGAAAGAGGTGCTGAAATGAACGGCATAAACGATAAACATTATGAAGAACAGCATTGGAAGCACAGGAAGGATCTGGCGCAAATAAAGCAGAAGTTGACGCCGATTCAACATGAAGTGACCCAAAATAACGGCACAGAGCCGGCATTTCATAATGAATATTGGGATCATGATCAAGTAGGGATATATGTGGACGTTGTTTCGGGAGAGCCCCTCTTCAGTTCGCTTGATAAATTTAATTCAGGCTGTGGATGGCCCAGCTTTACTAAACCGATCGGTGAATCTCGCCTGACGGAAAAGATGGATCAAAGCCATGGCATGATTCGTACCGAGGTGAGGAGCCAGGAAGGGGATTCCCATTTGGGCCATGTCTTTGCCGACGGCCCGCAGGATAAAGGCGGGTTGCGTTATTGCATTAACTCGGCGGCGCTTCGCTTTATTCCGAAGGAGGATCTGAAGAAGGAAGGATACGGGGAATACCTTCACTGGTTTGATAATGATTCCTCGGAGTACTGAGTTTTATGAGATCCGCAGTTGATTCCAATACAGAGTCCTTTTACGGGAAACAAGAGCTCAATAAACCACCTTCTCACCAAGGTGGTCTTCTTTTATAAATCAACAATAGGACTTGACATAGCCTTTGTCGATTTTATTAAAAATAATGTCGAGGGACAAGAACATAGTCCCATTGAGAGTCGCTATTATTAGCGGCTTTTTTGTTTTATCAGAACAAGTTCTTGTCCCGAGTCGAGGACAAGAACTTGTTCCGATTACCGTAATGGATAAGAACATAGCCCGATTACCGATTAGATAAGTATCCCAACAGGGTAGCCATGCAAAAATTCATTAAGCTAACGGGCAGGATAACGTAACTATTACATAATTAATACGTCCTTGTTATTCGGGATATTTTCAAAATAGTGCTCCGTGGTTCATGAAGGGGGAATTCACAGTAGTCGCAGGAGTATGGATTGGCAGGAAGTTGATCTCCAGTATATTCATGGCAGCAAGTCTTTCAATTATTCTCGTCAGATTTCATGGTTATGCCCCGTTTTCAATTTATTTTTTGTATACTGTGATCGGTTACTCAATACTTGGATTACCTTGCTCTGTTATTTAAGACATTTTTGTCTTAGGCTATGTTAAATTTTATTGTTGATTTTCATGTTAAATAATCGACGCTTGTTCTGCGGTCGATTATTCTTCTGATTTTTGGGACTTTCCTAATCTTAATAACAGTGAAAGCAACTCTTCTAGATGACCTTCATTTTGATTTAACCAGTTATCTCGCTCAATTAGTTGATTTGCAATGTAGGCAAAAGCAGTAGAATTATCCTTACCTGCCCCGTATTGTCCAATATATATGTGTAGGACAGCAATATGGTACAAACGGGTCAATGTGCGTAGTTGCAGCAATTCCTCAGATGAACAGGTCCGAAACACAGCATACCCTTCAATAAAAGCCGCCGCCAATTCAAGTGAGCCGCCAGACATCTGGAGAACATGATTAAGACTTATCACGAATTCCAAAAATGAGATATCAACCGCAAGGAAATCAAAATCTAAGACCCCCATAATACAGCGGTCCACTGATAATAAGTTGAAGACCAATAAGTCGTGATGGACCAGTTGTCGGGGCAGGGACAATAGAGCTTCACGATTTGCCTTAACAGAAATCAGTGCTTCGTTATAAAAATGTTTTTGCTCGTCTGTAACTGGAAAAGGCGGTCGTTTCCAGAAAGAAGCTACATTTTCCGCACTCGCAAGGGGATGTAGCCGATAAAGGTCAGTAAATTGGATTCCATCGTATTTTATATCTTTCGGTCTTTCATATTCGCTCAATCTCGCACTGACTTCACCGACAACGCGACCCAATAAGTGTGCATCATCTGGTGTTTGAAGCGGTGGAACCGTGCCCTGAATATAAGATACGAGAGCACCCATTGTCCCATCTGATAACGTCACAAACATGTCTCCATTCTGCGTTGGCAGAAACGAAGGGATATTAAACGAAAGAGTCGAGCGTAGCAGAAATGATGTCACTTCCATTTCTAAGTGCAAACTTTCTACGGACTTGGTGTAACGGTCGTAATGACGAGCTACGTATTTTTGGTCGCTTACCGTTACGAAACAGGTTGTATTCGTTAACCCGAACGGAACAGGTTCAATATTTACAGTTTTTAGAGGAAAGTAATGTTCAATAATTGATTGCAATGCATTTGTCATAAAAATCCCCCCTATACCAAACCAATATTTTGTTTGTTGGGCATGTTTTACTTGCTTACCAAGGCTATCCGTAAGTCTTTGCAGGATGCAGTTCGGTGACACAAGTAAAATTATCACTGATTCCATAACAAGACCAATGATTAGTACAGTAACCAATAATGAGTTGGATTCAGGGCAGATCATCTATAATCATAATTATGACAATATGGATCGTGGAAATCATGATTTAGAAGGACAGGTTGTGATTGATTTGAAGTATTACAATGACCAAGCGATTAGCCCTGGCGATATCGTATACTTCACAAATCCTGAAACTAAAAAGAACCTTGGTGAGTACAGTATTTCTAGAGTAATCGGGCTACCTGGATAAAATGAGTATTATTGTTTTTTTAACGGAATAAAGAAGGGACGTAACAATGGAAAAAAGAATGTTAAAGTCAAACGTTGAATTGTTCGCCGCAGCGATTCATCAACGAAACGTCAAATAAAGAAACCGGGGAAGAATTTGTTCACGAAGAAGGCACGATAATTGAAAAGTTTGACGCAGATTGCGTAAAGGTAGGCGGCGCGTATATTACCTCCGCAGGGTCGTTGAAATCTTTTTATAATCATTTTCATGCACAAGCTATTTGTCGGGGTATTATTTTGTTGAAACTCATTTTGACTTTCTTCCGTCTATAACTTTTAGTGCATATCTTACCAACGTCAACCTATAATTTTATGATACGATTTTTGGCATTTAGGGGGAATTGAATTATGATTACTTGGAAAATTAAAGTCGCTTCCGCCGCTCTTGCGCTTTGTATCGTTGGGGTTGGCGCTTGGTATGGCGTCAACGCGTTCGTAAATCCCACCAAGGCCGACGCAACTTCAAACGACGAAGCAGCGCCGAACCCGGTAACAACGTCCCAAGGTGTTGAAGCGCTCGCGGGTACGGACGTTAAGAGTCTTGACCCAACTGAAGACGAAGCTAGGAAAACAATCGTACAATTTCACGAACAATTCAATACTTGGCTAGGTTACGGAGCGTACAAGACTTTTAAAAAAGACGACGAAAACGGAAACTGGAAGGACGCCCGCACATACGACGAAATGAAGCCCGAAACGTACCGCCATCTTGCGGAAGTTCTTGTAAAGGTCCAAGGCGCTGAAATTGACTTATTGCGGCTTGCCGACCTTGCCGAAATAGCCCAAAACGAAAACGACGTTACCGCTATGCGTTATATGCACCGAATCTTGCATGACTTGGATTATTGGGCGTTTGGTACTGGTCATGGCGACTATTGGGGCGTAAGTGATACCGCAAGACTGACGTTCGGGGACGAAGCAGGAAAGGGAAGTTACTCCGAAATCAATGAATATATTCAAAAGCATAAGAAGTAACCGATCCGCGCCGAGGTAAAAATGAGGAACTGGACCAAGGCGGGGCTGCTGCGCAGTCCAGTGTTCACACGGTTTATAGTTTAGCCCAGCAAAGGAGCAGTTGGCCGTTGGCAACAGCTCCATTTTTCTTTAAGCTAACGGGCAGGATAGCGCAACTTTATATAGATAAATATGTAATGGATTTATCAAGCAACTGAGATTATGACGTGCTTTAATATGCACATCATTTTTCTAAATTGCTCTTGATGTTGCTCCTTTTTGTCAGTGGTAAGAAGTCTCTTCCTCTGCTGAGCCTTATTTACTTCCTGTATGATTTTTCAAATAGTTTTACTATGATAAACCCCAAAATACCTAAGATAGTGACCGCAGCTGCCAAGTAGAAAGAGTTGCGTGAGCCTAACGATACATCATGAGTGGAGGATTGTAGGAATCCGGCTGTAACTGCAGTGAACAATGAAATTCCAACGTTCTGCACAAGTCTTTGGACAGAGCCAATTGTTGCTTGATGCGCTGGACCAACGGCTTCCATGATAGCCGCTATGTTTGAGGGTTGGAAAAGCCCTGCGCCTAAACCATAAACAAAAAGCATGAAGCAAACGATTGTTAAGTGCCAGTTCAGTTGTTGAAAAGCAAGAATCAGTAGCGGAACGAACATACAGCAAAGTCCAACTATCATTAATCGAAACGTGCCCCAGCTCCTCATCAGCCTGCCGGCTATGCTAGAAGTCAGGACAATGCCCAGGGGTAACAACAAATTTACTATGCCGGATTGCCAAGGGACAAAACCGTGTTTTTTTTCTAAATAATAGGGTACGACAACCATACAAAGGCGTGTAACGCCCCCATAAGAAAAAATCGCATATAGAGAGATTGTGAAGAACCCGTTCTTAAATAACGATAAGGGAACAATGGGATTGACTACCCTTTTTTCTCTATGAATAAACAGGAACATAAGGATTGCAAAAATCAGAATGTAAATATATGTGCCGGGATGAAGAGATTCTAGCTGAGAGCATCCATAAACAAGAAAAAAAATGGAGGCTGACAGCAAAAGACTGCCGGACAAATTTAACGGCTGATGGTTACTTATTGGTGATCCTTTTCCTTTTAAGACAGATCGGCATGCAAGTAAACAAAGGAGACAAATGGGTATATTCATTAAAAAAAGCCATTTCCAGCCTACAGTCGATAAGATCACTCCACCCGCCGCAGGTCCGAGGACATGCCCTAAACCAAAGAATGACGCTAGAGCCCCTAATGCCTCGCCCTTTTTATTAGGTGATACTAAGGTTGTTATTAGGGCAACTGAAGTTGCCTGAAGCATGGCAGCCCCTATCCCTTGTAAAATTCGAAATAAAATCAGCTGCATTACTGTTTCTGAAAAGGCGCAAAACATTGAAGCAAGCGCAAATAACGTTAATCCCATTGAGTAGATTTTTAAACGTCCATAACGATCGCTTAGTCTACCGAAGACTACAATACAGCTGCATATGACAATCGTATAAAGAGAAATGGTCCAGGCTACCGTCGTGACAGAAGAATGAAACTCTTGAACAAGGGAAGAGATAGCAACGTTAAGTATTCCTGAGTCTAAGGTCGTAAGAAACATACCTGTTCCAGCTACAAGTACGATGGAGAGATAAGACTCATTGTGTACCAAACTTTGATCAGCAGAATCCTTCATGCATCTACCCCCATTAGAATATTGTTAACTTATTGTAAAACACAAAAGCGTTATAGTTCTAATATATAAAATGTATTATATTAATAGGAATTAACTATATATAATCATCAAGAACTGAGCGCCGTACTTGAATTAGAACCATTCCAGCTACAAAAACTATACGGAATGGTTTCCGGTATCTGGATAAGAACAGGTTGAGGGTCCTCAATTCGAAATGTATTATGGAATCCCCAGGGCATACACAGGGTGAGGGGCAACGCGGTGAACCTTCCCATAAGTGACGGCAAAAAATTTTCTTTGGGGAAATGTCTGAGAGGTGTTGAAAGTACGTGGATAATGAGGAACATTGATCGTTTTATTTGGAAGCGTTGAAATTCTATGCGGATTGCTTCAAGTACCCCAACACATATGTTACTGGTCATTAAGCTAACGGGCAGGATAACGCAATAAGTAAATGGAACATGTTACAGCAAATGGCTTGCGTTAGATATACTTCAAAAGTGTGTAGAGAGGCACATTTTATCTTCCAAAACAGGTGGGCAGTCAAAACTAAATATCAAATTGAAGAATTAAAAGCACATGATCCCATCATGGCCAGTCATCTTAGTAAATGTATTAGCTCGCTTGGTTCGACGGAAGAGTTACAAAACATCTGTTCATACGTGCTTGGGCCTGTTGGTGGATGGATGAAGGAGTCTTGGAAGTCGTAAAAAACGGCTACGCTAACGGGAAGGATAGCGACAGGATACTCGTTATAAAATTGTTTGGGCATACTAGCTCCGGTAACAATTCTGGAGGGATGCGAAGTGCCTAAACAAATAATTACGTTTTTACTTTTATTATGTATGAACATGCTGACGGGAAATTCAGCATATTCAAATGAAGGTACAACTGAAAATATAGTCACAACATATATTAACTTAATTAATGATAAACAATGGTCAGGAATCCCTGACTTATGGGTTAAAAATCAAAGTGATACTTTTATTGATTTTTTCAATGGTAAGCAAAATAAAGAACGCAGGATTGGATTGTTTAATATCCAAAAGGCACATCTTATCGCTTGGAAGCAAATACCCTAGCTCTTTTGAGGTGGGCCGTGATTACTGGAGCTAATTCAGGCATTGGTTTAATAGCAACGAAACTGTTCCTACAAGAAGGAGTAAAGGTTGTTGGAGCCAGCCGGGGGATTGATATGCTGCAGAGTATCGATTCTGAGAATCTCGTTGCTGCTTCCATAGATTTAAGTAATCCGGAAGGGGCTGAGTCACTGATCCAGACTGCAATTGATTCATTCGGAAGATTGACATTCTTGTCAACAATGTTGGAATCGCACCTATTCGCAATGGCTTCTTCAGTGTAAGTGATGAAGAGTGGCGAACTCCACTTTGGGATCGTTCTGGCGGCTTTGCTGAAGGATTTGCTACGACATATAAGATGGAAAAAGAGACGCGATTCAGCATTTTGCGAAGAATGTTCGAGGGTTACCTTTGGAGCATTTGGGAACTCCAGATGAAGTAGGCGCAGTGATCGCTTTCGTTGCCTCAGATCAAGCTTCCTTTGTAACCGGATCTGAAAATATGGTAATGGTGGTTCATTAAAACAGATTTAATAAACCGGCCAGTCCAGCTTTCAATTAAGAATAGGTAAGGTACTTGACAAATCAACAAAGGCTTCTAAGACTGTGCTAAATTCGCGACGTGCTGGCATGGTATGTCGATTCCGGGAAGATCCCTGGGTTCGTCGCTCTGGTCAGCCGGAACGGCGTGACGCACGTCGAAGCGATCGGCAAGATGCGTCGGGATACGATTTTCCGGATAGCGTCCTCTTCCAAGCCGGTCGCGGTCGCGTCGGCGATAGTTCTGCTCGACGAGTGCAAGCTGCAGCTGGATGACCTAGTAGAGCAGTGGCTTCCTGAGCTCGCCAACCGGCAGGTGCTGAAACGGCCCCACAGGCCGCTGGACGATACCGTGCCGGCACGCCGGCCGATTACCGCACGGGATATGCTCCCCTCCACGTTTGGGCTCGGCATGGATATGACGGCGCTGGGCACTCCGATCATGAATGCGATTCTCGAGAAGAATCTCGCGGCCAATGTAGCGCCGCTGCCCGATCCGGATGAGTGGATGTGCCGCCTTGGTTCGCTTTCGCTGGAAAATGCCGGTAACAGTTAATTTTTGTCCAACACGGCTAATAAATCCATTGTCCTTAATGTTAGAGGGGGTCCACAATTGCCACTGGTTCTGTGCTAGTGATCGCGGAGGAGAAGAGTAATACTATCATAGATTTGCGCTTACTGTGACAGGTAAGCAGCAACCAGAATTTAATTGACAACTATGACAGTGGTATAAATAAAAGTACTATAACTGAAATAAAGCATATAGCCGCCAATTTTGGCTGCTGTTATAAATTGTAAAGAATGGATCGTGATTTCATTACAGAACTATTAATCCTTTTATTTCTTTATCCACTTTGTATCACATCTCTAAGACGAAAAAAACGGCACCCGATGGGGTGCCCTCGTTGGTGGAACAAGTGCTCTGCCGGCGTCGTTTATCACAGATAGTCGAGAAGTTATCCGCTTATAAAGTTGATGTCGTAGTTGTTGACCGGATGATTGGCAATGCTAGCACTAGCGAAGAGGATGTTGGGATGCACAAAGGCCGCGTTGGCTGGTGGGAGAAACGCCGCAGTTGACGTATTGCCGCCAAACACGGCTCCGCTGCCGGTGGTCAGATTATTATAAGTCGTGCCCCCTGTATGGATACCGCCGCCGTTTAGAGCTGTGTTGCCGGCAATCGCTCCGCTTTCCATCACCAAGATACTTACATTGCCTGAGGAGCCCGTGAGATAGACGCCGCCGCCATTCGTGCTAGCCACATTACCGACAACCGCAGCTCCGTCAATGGTGACGAGGGACGGTCCACTAGCCCCTCCGAAGCCGCATATACCTCCGCCATTGCCGGCCCTGTTGCCTTGTTCGCCTCCGATGACGGCGCCCCCGGTGACGGTTATCTGGCAGTTGTTAAAACCAAAAATGCCTCCGCCGTTGACAGTCGCCAAGTTCTCGAAAATTCTGCTTCCGATAACGTTAACTTGACTGGAGGCACCGCCGCCGTAAATGCCGCCGCCATTACTGGTCGTTGAGTTGCCGCTGATGATGCTGCTGCCAACGGTAATTTGACTGCTTGTGTTCCCGAAAATGCCTCCGCCGCCGTTGCTCGTGCTATTGCTGGCAGTTGATACGTTATTGCTGATCGTGCTGTCATGAATTTCGATTGTACTGAAATTTCCGCCATAAATGCCGCCACCGTTGCTGTTAGTTCGGTTGCCGATGATATCGCTGTCGCTGACTATTATGGCGGCGCGAGCCGTTGTGGATGAATTGACATAAACGCCACCGCCGTTGATTGCCGAACTGTTTCCGCTGATTGTGCTTCTGCTGATAGAGACGGCAACGGCCGTGGTTGCGGATAAATTGATGTAAATCCCTCCGCCGCTGCCGCTGGATGTGGTTTCGTTACCGGAGATCGTGCCGCCGCTGATAAGGATGGAGGCAGAGGTTGCGGCGATGGTGGAATTGATGCTAATGCCGCCTCCGTTGCCTCTAGGCAAAATATTACGGCTGATGGTACCGCCAGTCATCGTAAAGGGACCGTTGGAGACGAACACGCCGGCGCCGAAAGTAGATGACGGGTCTCCTGTAGGGCCAATGCTCAAAGATGTATTCTCACTAATCGTCCCGCCAGCCATCGTAAAGCCTGCGCCGCTTCCACAGCTTACACCGCCGCCGTTAATGGCTGCCGTGTTCCTACTTATGAGGCCGCCGTTGATGGTCACCGAGCTCGAAGTGGTTGCGCTGATACCGCCGCCGCTCCCGGTTGTGTTGCTTGTGGCTCTATTTCCGGTGATGATTCCGCCGTTCATGATAAAAATGCTCGCAGGCCCGTTCACGTAAAAGCCGCCGCCGCCGTTAGTCCCTGTCTTCGTATTATCGCGGATCGTCGCGCCATCGACGATCACCGTGCCCCCATTGACGCAGGTAATTCCACCTCCTTCAGCAGCTGTGCTGGTAAAGCAGTTGAACACTTCGGCACCTGCATTCAAATAAAGAACCCCGCCGGCGATCGAGGCGGTGCCAACGGTTACACCGCCGAATCTGCTGGTGGTAGTCACACCGTTCCAGTTCCCATTCAGCAAGATGTTCTCAAGTGTCAAGGTTCCGTTGACGATAAAATGAAACCCGCTCGTGCTTTTGGTTAATGTCCAAAGGCCATTGGCGTCCGACGTAATGACAATGTTCTTCCCGCTTGCAATCGTAAGCGCGTTTCCGAAGTTTGAAATATCTCCGGTCACTTCAATCGTAAATTGAGTACCATCGGCAGGTGCGCTGCTGATGGCGGCGGACAAACCTGCATAAGTATTCACCGATTCATTCGCCATTGCTTTTCAGCCCCTGTCCTATGTTCATGTGTATTGACTTGTTCATTTAATCCCTGCTTTAATTTATGATTTGAAATTACTCCTTTTAAATTATGTGCATTGTTTATCTTTTGTGAGGAAGTACCAGATGGCACTCGGTGAATATATTATATGCAAATACCTATTCAGGAGGCCCATTCATGTCAACTGTTGGAACCCATCGGCGAACCGTTACTGAAAATTACAATAAACTTCCTTTGGCCTTTGTTGCCAATACCGGCCAAGCTAGTGCAAACATACGATTTTTAGCAAATCGATTGGGATGTGGGGTTGGCTTTACTCCCAAAGAGGCTATATTTGTGTTCAATGGGGATGCACGTGAAGAGCGGGAAGGGCGGGCACTTTCCTTGGAATTTCTCCGCGCTAGCCCGGCAGTAAAGCTCGAAGCTCGCCGCCAAGGCCTGGAGAAGATCAACTACTTGCTCGGAAACGATCCTGCAAAGTGGCAAACCGGTCTCTCCGCTTACCGGGAAATTATCTATCGGGAGCTATGGCAAGGTGTCGATATGATCTTCTTTGGAGAGGGCGGAAAGCTGAAATACGAACTTGTTGTTCAGCCCGAAGCCAAACTGGACAGCATTCAATTCGCCTACCGCGGCGCAGACCGATTATCTTTGGACAAGGAAGGAAATCTTCTTATTCATACCCCGTTCGGTGTCTTGACTGAGGAACGCCCCGTAAGCTTTCAGCAGATTGCGGGTAAAAGGGCAGCCGTGGAAAGCCGGTTTGTGATCAAGCAAAGCGAACCGGGCACGTGTGTCTACGGATTCGAAATCGACGAATTCCATCCCGGCTATGCTTTGATCATTGATCCGGCCCTTGATTATTCCACCTATCTGGGCGGCAGTGGTACGGAGACCGGTTTTGCCATCGCGGTTGACGGTGCAGGCAATGCCTATGTGACGGGACAAACGGTTTCCTCCAATTTCCCGCTCACTTCGGGAGCCTTTCAGGCAACCTTTGCCGGCTCTTCGGACGCTTTCGTGACCAAATTGAATGCCCATGGCTCCGGCCTTGTTTATTCTACGTTTATTGGCGGCAGCGGCCTTGAGATCGGTTTTGGCATCGCGGTCGACAGTGCAGGCAACGCCTATGTGACGGGGCAAACACAATCCACTAATTTTCCCGTTACCAACGGCGCCTTACAAACTCTATTGGGCGGTGGCTCGGACGCGTTCGTAACCAAATTGAACGCCGACGGCTCCGCGCTCGTCTATTCTACTTATCTTGGCGGCAGTTCCGGGGATGTCGGCAATGCGATCATTGTTGACGGGACGGGCAACGCTTACGTAACGGGGTCAACAGCATCCACCAATTTCCCCACCACATCAGGGGCATTTCAGACTACGGGTGGAGGCGCTTTGGCCGATGTATTCGTTACAAAGCTGAACGCCGATGGCACCGCGCTTGATTATTCCACCTACCTTGTCGGCAGTAGTCTTGATGAAGGTTTTGGTATCGCAGTCGACGGTTCAGGCAACGCCTTCGTGACGGGACGCACTCTTTCCGCTAATTTTCCGACCACGCCGGGGGCGTTTCAGATCGCGTCTGCTGGAAGTGCAGATGCCTTCGCATTCAAATTGAATGCCGGAGGTACCGCGCTAATGTATTCCACCTACCTAGGCGGAAGCGGGAGTGATACCGGCAAAGCCATCGCTATTGACGGTTCAGGCAATGCTTATATAGTGGGGCTTACCTTTTCGGCTGATTTTCCAGTCACCCCAGGCGCGTTTCAGCCCTCTTTTGGCGGCGTTTCGGACGTTTTTGTGACCAAATTGAGTTCGGATGGTACCTCGCTTGTCTATTCTACTTATCTTGGCGGAAGCGGGAGTGAAGACGGAACCGGAATCGAGGTCCTCGCAGGCAGCGCTTATGTGACGGGGAATACCGGCTCTAGTGATTTTCCCGTCACGCCAGACTCTATTCAGCCAACATTATCTGGGGGAAGCGACGTTTACTTGACCCAATTCGACGTAACCGGCTCCTCACTTGTCTTTTCTACCTACTTTGGCGGCAGTTCGAACGACGGTGCTACGAGCATTGCGGTTGATGGTTCAGGCAGCGCCTACCTGACGGGACAAACCGTATCTCTGAATTATCCGATCACACCGGGAGCGTTTCAGCAATCTTTAGCCGGAGGGGGCGATTCCTTCGTTACGAAGATCGGAGCGAATGCAGAGATATCATTACTGAAATTTCCGGATCGATTCGAAGTCCGACCGGGAGAGACGGTGACCTTTTTTATCGAAATAACCAACCCAAGCGTCGTGACGCTTACGAATGTAAGGATTGAGGATCCGCAGCTCGGCTTTTTTACAGTGCTGCCTGAATTGCCTCCATTTGCAGTGCAAATTTTCGAGGTTTTCTTCCATGTTCCGCCGGAAGCACCTCCGGGATTTATTACGAATGTCGTAACGGTAATATCCGATCAAATTCCTGAACCGCAATTTACAAAGTCGGAAATCCTCGTCACGGAAGCACCTGCCCTCCTGCTTACCAAGACCGTGAACCCACCCGCCGCGGCCCCGGGAGAATTGGTCATCTTCACGATCACCATCCAGAACATGGGAAATGTCGGCTTGATCAACGTACGGATTACCGATCCGCTCATCGGGCTCGATGAAACCATCAACGAAATTTTGGTGGGGGAAACGGTCACGATCAATTGGCCGTTTGTCATCCCGCCTGAAGCGTTGGCCGGAGTCACGATTGCCAACCTGGTACAGGTTACCGCTGACAATCTGCCTGAACCCGAGACCGTGGGTGCGGTTGTCGAGGTCCTCGCCGTTCCGCGCCTCACGCTGACCAAAACCGCAGACCGCACCGCGGTGCCTCCGGGAGAAACGGTTACGTTCACCATAACCCTATCCAACAGCGGGAACAGCGATTTAACGAACATATCCGTCACGGACGATTTAACCGGATTTAGCACCGTTATTCCCCTGATTGCGGTTGGACAGACGGATATTTTGCATGTGCCGTTCTTTGTTCCGCTGGAGTCGCCGCCGCAGACGTACATCAATACGGTTACGGCCGTGAGCAATGAGACGGAACCTGTAACCACCAGCGCCGAAGTGACCGTATCAGCCCGCCCGCTGCTAGGGGTCAGCAAGGTGCCGTCATCCTTAACCGTCACGCCGGGCGAGACGATTACCTACACGATCACGCTGTCGAATATCGGCAACGTTCCGCTGACCAGTATCCGGCTCGCTGATCCGCTGCTCGGGCTTGATCAGACGCTTGGGACGATTGAAGTCGGAGAGACCACGGAGCTGACGATCCCTTTCACCCTACCGCAGGGAACGCCGATCGGATCGGATATCGTCAACCTGCTTACGGTTACCTCGGCGGAGGCTGGAACGCAGGAGGTCGAATCCACCGTAACTGTTACGGGCGCCGGGCTTTCGCTTAGCAAACAGGCGGACCTGGCGGTGGCTTTTCCCGGCGAGACCATCACTTACACGCTGACGGTCACGAATCTAATGGTCGGACAACAGACGAATGTGATCCTTAGAGATCTGCTATTGGGCCTGAGTGAAACGGTACCGGTCCTGCTCTCCGGCGAAACGATTACCCAAACCGTGACGTTCACCGTGCCATTGGATGCGCCTGCTGGCAGTGTCATCACTAACACGTTTACGGTTTCGTCGGATCAAACGCCGCCGCAGGAAACGACGGCCGAAGTGGTCATACGAGCATTTCCCGTCACGTCTCTGGTTCTACACAAGCTTCCGGACCGTAATACAGCTTTTCCTGGTGAGACGATCACTTATACGCTGACGGTTACGAATTTGCTGCCCATTCCGCAGACGAATGTAGTTTTGGCGGATCCACTTCTGGGTCTGAGCGAAACGGTACCGGTCCTGCTACCTGGGGAAACGATCACCCGCACCGAGACGTTTCCCGTTCCTCCGGTTACGCCAGCTGGTAGTGTCATCACCAACACGTTTACGGTTTCGTCGGATCAATCGCCGCAGTTGATTACGACGGCAGAGGTCGCCGTGCAGGCTCTGCCCGGGCCAGGATTGGTCATTCAAAAGCTTCCCGACCGCAATGGAGTGGTTCCCGGCGAAACTATCACTTACACCCTGACGGTTACGAATTTGCTGGCCGTTCCGCAAACGAATGTAGTCCTGACGGATACGCTGCTGGGCCTGAACGAAACGGTACCGGTCCTGCTACCGAGCGAAACGATTACCCGCACTGCATCGTTCCCCGTACCATTGGATACGCCGATTGGCAGTACCATTACCAACACGTTTACGGCTTCGTCGGATCAAACGCCGGTGCTGGAAACGACGGCCGAGGTTATCGTACAGTCGGCGCCCGGACCGGGGTTGGTCATTCACAAACTGCCGGACCGCAATGTGGTTTTCCCTGGCGAGACGATCACTTACACGCTAACGGTAACAAACCTGCTGGCGGTTCCGCAGACGAATGTAGTCTTGGCGGATGCGATGCTGGGCCTGAGCGAAACGGTACCGGTCCTGCTCGCGGGCGAAACGACCACCCGAGCCGCGACATTCACCGTACCTGTGGGTACGCCAATGGGCAGTACCATTATCAATACGTTCATGGTTTCGTCGGATCAAACGCCGGCAATAGAGACGACGGCCAATGTCGTCGTGCAGGCATTCCCCGTTCCGTCTCTAGTCATTCAGAAGCTGCCGGACCGCAACGCGGTTTTCCCTGGCGAGACGATCACGTATACGCTGACGGTAACGAACCTGCTGAGCATTCCGCAGACGAATGTAATCCTGACAGATGAGCTGCTGGGCCTGAGCGAAACGGTAGCGGTCCTGCTTGCGGGCGAAACGATTACCCGAACCGTGACGTTCACCGTGCCATTGGATGCACCTGCTGACAGTGTCATCACCAACACGATCACGGTTTCGTCCGATCAAACGACGCCGCTGGAGACGACGGTTGAGGTCGTCGTAGAATCAGCACTAGGGGTGGAAACGACGCTGGAGGTATTGAAGCTTCCGGACCGCAATGAGGCAGCGCCAGGCGAAACGGTTCATTATACAGTACTGGTCACGAACACCGGCAGCAATCCGGCGACGAATGTGGTCGTCAACGATTCGCTGACGGGAACGATGGAGACAATTGCGGCGATCGCGCCGGGCAATACGGCAGTGGTAACTTTTGCATTTACGATCCCCGTAACGGCAGTGAACGGAACCGTCATAGCGAACCGCGTGACCGCTACTTGGACGGAGCAGCCTCCGGGTTCTCCTCCGGCGCAAAGCGAAACACGCGTCACGGTCGCCGATCCGATAGTCCTGCTGGAATTGGACGTTCAGGGCCATCCGTCAACAGCGAACCCGGGAAGGACGGTGATCAAGACGATCACGATCACGAATGTAACAGGCCGGACGGTTACGCACATCCGTGTCTCCGATTCGCTTGTCGGCTTCCGGACCGTCATCGCGTCACTGGCGCCCGGCGAGCAGCGTGTGTTCAACCTGCCCTTTGCGATTCCGGCAGGGACGACCGGCGGGACGGTATTCCCGAACATCGTCACGATCATATCTGATCAAACCCCGCTACAGCAGGAGACGGTATTCATTAACACGACAGTGATCCCGGATGCCGAACTGACCGAAACGGTCGACCGGGCTCAAGGCCGGCCGGGGGAAACCGTGATTTTCACCATCCAGGTACGCAATACGGGAAACGTCGCGCTTACCAACGCAGTACTGACTGCCCCGCTTTTGGGCATCCAATTTCATATCTCACGATTCGAAGTTGGTGCAATCGAAACCATCCAAGTACCGTTCGTCCTTCCGAACGTGAATCAAACCACAGTGATCATCAGTCCGGTCACGTTCTCATCGGATAACGGGCCGTTCAGAACGGCAAGTGCATCGGTCGAGGTGATTGTGGAGGCCCAAGTAGCCGATGCTCAACTGACCGAAACGGTAGACCCGAATCAAGGCCGGCCGGGGCAAACCGTGATTTTCACCATTCAAGTCGTGAACACAGGAAACATCACGCTCTTTAACGGAAAATTAATCGCTCCGCTGCTGGGCGTGCAACAACAGATTGACCGTTTAGACCCTGGCACAGGAAAAACGCTCCATGTATCGTTTATCCTTCCGGATGTAAAAGAAAATACCACAATCACGAGTCCGGTGACTTTCACTTCTGATAATGGACCGACCAGACGGGCAAGTGCCTCTGTGCTTGTGATCGCGGAAGAAGAGGAGTGAAGGAGGATACCCCGGCCTATAATGAACCGGGGTATTACTCCGTTGATCCAAAAAGCGGTTCTTTGCTGTTAAGACCATTGAAAATTTCTTGAAGTTGTTAAAAAATGGGGGGGAATCGTCTCGAAAATGTGGCTTGGGCTGTAAAACCGCAATTTCATCGGAGGGAGCAGTCTTTCGAAAATCAAGTTGACTGGTTTTATTAGAGTTGTTACAATAAACCAAGAAAATAAATAGGTATTATTAAATTTAACATTAGTTAACCGGATCACCGGAGACACGCGATTGAAGCGATGTCTCCTTTTTTGCGTTTTTCGGTACTGTACCGAAAACGTTCCGAAAATGAGAAGGAGGAGGAAATTTCATGAATATTCGAAAAATCGCCGAGTTGTGCAACGTGTCGGTTTCTACCGTATCCCGCATTCTCAACAACAAGCCCGACGTCAATGCGAAGACGCGAGAGAAAGTGATTCGCCTCATGAACGAATATGGCTTCCAGCCTACTGTCGTTACCAATCGTCAGGAAATGATCGGTATCGTAACGCCAGTGGTATCGTTACCGGAATACATGGGCGAGCTCATGAACGGGATCATGGAGAAAGCCTATACGCTCGATTTGTACCTGACATTGGTTCCCTATCATGGCAAAGTCTTCAAGGATGCTGGTTCAGTCGCGCATTTTTGCCGATCAAACGGATTAAAGGGTTTAATCGTGATTAATCCGCCTCTCCAATCTTCCCTGCCACAGGCGCTAGTCGCGAGTCGAATTCCCCACGTCGTCGTAGCCGCAGCCTACCCGAAAACCGACCTGTCTTGGGTCGACGTCGATAACGCCGATGGCTGCAGGCAGGCCGTGCGGCATTTGCTCCAGCTGGGTCATAGAAGAATCGTGTTATTCCATGCGCCTGTCATTCACCCGTGCGATGCAGATCGGGTGCGGGGATATTACGAAGCGTTACAGCAGGAGGGCATCGAAGTCAACCCCAGCTGGATTCAGGAGTTGAATGCTTATCGCGAACCAGTTAAGGATACGGTCAAGAGAGTGATGGAAGAAATCAAGCCCACCGCCGTTTTCTGTACGACGTACCGAGGCACGCTGGCCGTCAGTGGCGAGCTTCAGGTTCTGGGACTGCGCATACCGGAGGACATTGCTATTGCAGGCTTTGGCGACTATGACGTATCGCCGCTGATGAATCCACCGATGACGACGGTGCACCAGCCGATTGCGAACATCGGAAGAACGGCCGTCATCGTTTTCGATGAACTGATTAGGCAAGACGACTATGTTCGAATTCAAAAGTTACTGCCGGCGCGGTTAATCGTGCGCGCGTCTACTAAGGGGGAATGAAGCCCATGTCAACCGCTCTACCGAGCACGGACGCCAAGATGAACAAAATTGGACGACTTCGTAAAATGTGGCGCGTTCGTCACGCCTATTTCTTCCTGATTCCGGTTTTCACGTTGCTCGGCACGTTCAAATACGGTCCGCTTTTAATCGCTATGCAGAAATCGTTCTTCGACTGGAACGGCGCGAACGTCAACCGGTTCGTCGGCTTTGCGAATTACGCCAAGGTGCTCCATGACGACTCGTTCCTAGGGTCGATAGACAATGTCATCGCGTTGACTGCCGGCGCGCTGATCG
Source organism: Paenibacillus rhizosphaerae (assembly GCF_014192015.1). Classification (GTDB taxonomy): domain Bacteria; phylum Bacillota; class Bacilli; order Paenibacillales; family Paenibacillaceae; genus Paenibacillus_AQ; species Paenibacillus_AQ rhizosphaerae. The sequence continues at coordinate 1,698,410 of NZ_JACHXJ010000002.1, forward strand.
AATCGCTGACGCTTCCGTTGCTCGCTGCCGTGCTCGTCTTTCATATTCGGCGCAAGCGGCTGGCGGAATGGGCCCGTGTGCTGTTCATTGTACCGTTAATCGTACCAAGCCTCGTCGTCATCAAAATCTGGACCTGGATCTACGACGGACAGAATGGCATCCTCAATAGTCTGTTAAAGCAGATTGGCTTGGACGGCTGGACCCATGCCTGGTTGGGCGAGAGCGAGACCTCGCTATGGGCGCTGATTTTCTACAATTTCCCATGGATCGGCGGCATCTATTTCTTAATCTATCTTGCCGGTCTGATGAATATTCCGGCGGAGCTCTTCGAGAGCGGCAGCCTTGACGGCGTGAACGTCTGGCAGCGATTCAGATACCTGGAGTTGCCGCTCATCCGTGGACAAATCCGCCTCGTCTCGCTACTCGTGATCATCGGACAACTACAAAACTTCGAACTTCCGCTGATTTTGACAGGAGGCGGACCCGGCGAATCTTCGCTGACACCGGCGCTCTATCTATATGACCGGGCGTTCACGTACAACGAGATGGGGTACGCGTCTGCGCTTGGGATTGTGCTGTTCGCTGGTATTTTGCTTCTGACGCAAGCGGTACAGAAGCTAATTAAATCTTCCGAGTCATCGGATTAGGAGGGATGCTTATGGTTGCAAGAACGACCTTCCGGTCAATTGTCCATTATGCCGTCTTGGCGGTGCTGCTATTTGCCACCATATTTCCGTTCTATATGACCTTAATCAATTCGTGGAAACACCGTATGGACATCTACAAGCATTTCTGGGGCTGGCCTACTAACTTTTACGTTGACAATTACAAAACCGCTGCCGATTACCTGCTGCCATATATGCTGAATTCATTTGTCGTTGCCATCGGTATCGTGCTTACGGTACTCATCTTATCATCCATGGCTGCCTTTTCTTTCGCTGCTTACGACTTTCCCGGGAAGGGTGCGCTGTACGTACTTGTTATCATGATGATGATGATTCCGGGCTTCTTGCTGCTGGTCCCACAGTTTACCTTGGTGAAGTCGATGGGGCTGCTGAATTCGTACAGCGGCCAAATCCTGCCCCCCGCCGCAGTCGGCTCCGCGATGGGCACGATGCTGATCCGCGAGTTTCTGGCGGGGCTGCCGGCCGGCTTGTTTGAATCGGCGCAACTGGACGGGGCCAGCTCTTGGCGGATCTTCGGTCGAATTGCGCTGCCTCTGGCGAAGCCGATCCTTTCGGTTGTTGGCATTCTGACGGCCATCAGCGGCTGGAACAACTACATCTGGCCGCTGGTCATCATTTCCGACGAGAAGCTGAAGCCGGTTATTCTGGTGCTTGGCAAGATCTCCGGTACGGTTGAACAGGGAACGGGGCTGCAGTTAGCTGGATACGTATTCTCTTCCTTGCCATTTCTCGTCCTGTTTCTGTTCGCAACCAAGCCGTTTATCTCTGGTCTAACGTCCGGCGCTATGAAAGGCTGATCGTTCAAGCCACGATTCTGGATAGGAGGTGAGAGGCACTCGTTCACGACAGAGTAACGCTTTGCTTTAATGTTTTATAGCACCAACCTAATACTTAGGATAGGAGAATCTCAACCATGTCATTGAAACGTTTGCAAACCCCCGTGATTCTGGCGATTGGTCTTGCCCTGCTTGCGGGTTGCGCGAATAACGAGGCGCCTCTCGGCACGGATGCGAGCCAATCTGGTAATCCCGGCGGAGTGCAGAGCACCAAAGCCATCATCAACTTCACGACCAGCAAAAGCAAAATCGAGGACGACAACAAGTTTTATGAGAAGCTCATCCGTGATTATAATGCCGATCCGAACGCCAAGGCCGAAGTGAATCTGACACTGGCGAACTGGGGGGAGAACGGGACAGAACAACGTACCTGGGTCACGACACAGCTGATCGGCAACAATGCGCCGGATCTATTCCAGTCCAAGTACTTATGGTCGCAGGAAGACTATGGAAAAGGGCTTGTCGTGGACCTGACCAGCGATTTGTCGCAGCCGAATCCGTACAACGGTGGCGCGGATTGGCGCGATACACTGTCCGATACCGTCATGGCGAACATGCTCGTTCCCGGTACCGATAAATATGCAGGCATTCCTACGTATTCTGGGACGATCCGACTCTTCTACAACAAGGATCTCTTCGAGAAAGCCGGCGTGTCGGCGCTCCCGGAAACCTGGAACGACTTTCTGGCTGTACAGGATCAAATCCAGAAGGAGGGCATTACGCCGATGGCGATCGGCTTTGCCAAGCAAGGTGGCGACCGTCCCGACTGGATGCTGCGGTATTTGTCCGATCAGACGGTCGAACGACTTATCCCTCAAATGGATTTGGACAAAAACAAGTTGATTGGCTCTAATGAAATCGTCGCTGCGATTGAAGGCGGCCTTCTCGATTTCACAAAGGATCCGTGGAAAAACGTTTTCCTTATCCTGAAGGATTGGACCCGTTATTGGCCCAAAGGGTTCAACGGCATCACCGTGGACGACGCGAATGAGATGTTCCTCCGCGGCGACGCGGCGATGACGCTTGCCTCGCCCGACTTCATCAAGCAGCTGGAGGGTATGAATTACGGTGTGATGCGGGTGCCTTACCTTACGAAGGAGAACCACCCGATGGCAGAGGGCAAATATTACGAAGTGGCTTCCGGCAATCCTGACGGTGTCTATGTTATGCCAAAAACGATCTCGGCAGAGAAGAAAGCGGCAGCCCTCGATTTTCTGATGTACCTGACTTCACCGGCTGTTCAGAAGGAAATCGCTGAGCAGTTGTACCGCGTGCCGGTTTTGAAGGACGCCGAGTTCCCCGACAACATCAAACCGTTTCTTGCAGTTAACGAACCATTCAAGATGAACCTGTTCGGACCGGCATTCAGCAAAAATTTGTATGATACGTTTGGGAAGGACGGGCAGCTTTATCTCGACGGTTCGCTGTCGCTCGACGCCTTCCTCGGCAAGATGAACGAGGTGGCGAAGCAGGAAGCGGCATCACTCATGCAGTCGCAGGGTTGGAATGAAGGGAACGGTTACGGCACAAAAAAATAATGGCCAATGGCAACGAAGGAGCGGTTTATGCGTACGAATCAACAACAGCCCAATGTGATCGTGTTCTTCACGGACCAGCAGCGCTGGGACACAACGGGCGTTCACGGCAATCCACTGGGCCTCACTCCGAATTTTGACCGTATGGCGCAGGAAGGTACCCACGCGGCGTATTCCTTTACCTGCCAGCCTGTTTGTGGTCCGGCCAGGTCCTGCCTGCAGACCGGCAAATATGCAACGACGACGGGCAGCTATCGGAACGGCATCCCGCTTAGCGCGGGACACGACACCCTGGCCGACCATTTCTCCGCGGCCGGTTACCATACCGGTTATATCGGGAAGTGGCACCTCGCTGACGAAGAGCCGGTCCCCACCGGAAAGCGTGGAGGTTATGATTACTGGCTTGCCTCCAACCTGCTCGAGTTCACGTCAGACAGTTACGATACCGTAATGTATAACGGTGACAACGAAGCGGTGAAGCTGCCGGGCTATCGGGTGGACGCGCTCACGGATGCGGCCATCCGATATGTCGACCAGCATCGGCATGACCCGTTCTTCTTGTTTCTCTCGTATATTGAGCCGCATCACCAGAATCACTTGGACAATTATCCTGCACCAATCGGCTACGAGGGCGTTTATACTGGGAAATGGATGCCGCCGGATTTGGCGGCGCTCGGCGGAAGCGCACCGCAGCATCTCGGTGGTTATTACGGTATGGTTAAGCGCCTCGACGAAGCGCTAGGCAGGCTAATCGATGCAGTGCGTAGCTTGGGGTTATCCGATAATACGATCATCTTATTCACATCTGACCACGGTTGTCATTTCAAGACTCGAAACTTGGAATACAAGCGGTCCTGCCACGACAGCTCGATCCGCGTGCCGACTGCCCTCATAGGACCAGGATTCAACGGGGGAGGCAGATTGCAACGACTGGTCAGTCTCGTGGATCTCCCGCCTACTTTGCTTGAAGCGGCTTCCATTCCGGTACCCTCAGAAATGGAAGGGAGATCGCTGCTTCCGACGATCCGCCATAAAGAAGAGAAGGGACCAAACGACGTATTCGTGCAAATCAGCGAAACTCAAGTTGCTCGCGCGATCCGGACGCCGCGGTGGAAGTACGGCGTTACGGCGCCCGACAAGGATGGATGGAACGATGCGGCATCGGATGTATACGTGGAAGAGTTTCTATACGATCTGGAGGCTGACCCGTACGAATTAACAAACCTGGTTGGTCTTGACAGCTACAACGATGTGGCCGCGAAGCTTCGGGATCGGCTGTTGCAGCGCATATCAGAGGTGGAACGCACGAGACCCACTATCGTTCCAGCGGAGGGCAGGCCATCTGGTCAGCGAAAGGTTTCGATTCGCGAGTCAGGCACTGCTTAAATAAAATCATTAATGCGATGCAATCTAATGACAAGAACTCTACCGGTGTTCATCTGGTGGCCTCAGATGTTAAACAAAAAAACCATCGATCGACTAAAGTATAGTATCATTTAATGCCGCTATTTAAGCGGCTTTTTTTGTTTTTATGACATCAAATTTATGCCATTTCGTTTTGACAAGAGCTTGATGTCATTTCCGACTGCATTCCCGATGTGACTATGAAGTGAGTGGTTACGAGTGTCAAATTCAACAAATAAAGAAATTCCGCCGATGGCAACTGCTCCATTGTTCATTTAGCTAACGGGCAGGATATCGCAATAACTTCAGTAAGGAATAGACAGGAACATAGACATTCTACTACGAAATAATAATTCAAATCATACCACTTTCAGAGGAGCAATCATCTTGGGTTATATTATGGAATTAAGACGGCTTATAGGCACACACCCCGTAATCATGGCTGGTGCATGTGTGTTATTAACCGACGATAAGAATCGTTTATTATTACAACGTAGAACCGACAATGGTTTGTGGGGGTTACCTGGCGGCTCATTAGAACCAGGAGAGAGCCTCCCAGATGTAGCTAAGAGAGAACTATTTGAGGAGACGGGTTTAATCGCGAACTCATTAACATTGTTTGATGTGTTTTCAGGCAACGAGTTTTATTACAGATATCCTCATGGTGACGAAGTGTATAATGTTGTGACCGCTTATCTATGTAATGATTATATCGGCACTTTAGAAAAGGATGGAGAAGAAGTGATGGAATTACGCTTTTTTGATTCTAAGGAAATCCCATCTAAAATCAGTCCACCCGATTTACCAATCATCAAGCAATACTTATTAAACTAACGGGTAACGATAGTTGAATAAACGGTCAAGAATAAGCTGCCGGTGCTGATCGGCAGCTTCATTACGCTAACGGCAGGATAGTTCAATCTTTATTTCACCTGGAAAGCTTGTTATTCTGGAGTTAACCATTTGACGGAGGTTTAACAATTTGATTTTAGGTCGATACGAAATTAGATTAGGGCCACTTGTAACAACAGTATTTGATTCTGAAACTAACGACCCAATTGAAATGAATGTCACTTCCAAAGACCAAGCAGAGAAGGAAAGAAGGAAAAATTAAAGGATATAAAGGATACTAAAAAAGATGAGGATTAAAAGATGGTAAAAAGTTGGATAGTGTCATTGTTTTTTCACTTTTGTTAATAATACTCGGATGTGAAAGCAAAAATGATTTGAATATTTCGGGTTCCCCAGATGCATTGAATTTTAATAAGGTTACCTATGTACTAACAAACGAAGAGGTTAGTACAAAAGAGATTGGAGATGAGATGGGGTTTCCTGATAAGAGGAGTATTCATAGAATTAACATTAATTGTTCAGAGTCTAAGGCTCCAAATATTAAATATACCGATAAGTTATATAAATTGAAGGATAATAGAAATACATTTGCAGTTAAAATGAACGACAAATTTTATAAACTTAAATTAGTGGAATAACCAGCTAGTGATAATACTCAGGTGAATTTTACTTGAAACAATTCTGATTTCGTTAACTAAAAAATGAAGAGGGAGCCCCTTTTAGTAGGCTTACCTCTTCTTTTTTTAGTTCATCACTTTAATAACATCACCAAGAGAAGGTTCCACTCCGGAGGAGGCAAGAGACTCAAAGAGGAGCCCCCAAAGCCTCCTCTTTTGTATTAATCATTTCTTTTGTGTAGAACTTTCGGGAATATTCCGCCTGGACCAAAAAACTGAACGTAATGATCATATATTGCAATGAAAATATATGATTCTTAATTAGATTCATTATTTTCGGAAAACAGCTTATCGATTCTAAATTTACTCGGGATTTCGTTAAAGCGTTTTTTAAAGAGATGGCAAAATTGCGACGAGCTGGAAAACCCGCACTCCTGTGAGATTTCGGTAACACTTTTGTTCGTAAGTAGAAGTTTTTCTTTCGCCGATTCCAGCCGCTTTACCAATAAATAATGATGAGGCGAAAAACCGGTCGATTCCTTAAATTTATGTCTGAACCGGTCATAGCTGTAAGCCGTCAGACTAGCAAGAGTTTGCAGGTTTATTTTTTCGTTAAAATGGAGATCCATATAGTTTTTTACATAGGCATGCCACTCTTCTTCATGTGCTTTTCGCTGCCCATTAAGCATTCGATCTAGTTCAATAACCAAATCTTGAACAAGCAATTCTAACCTAAACCTATAATGAATTCTCCCGGTAAACATTTCTTCCTTCATTTGGTTCAAGCGCCTCAATACTTCATTATGAGAGTCGTAGAATACTCCATTTTCAAAAGTCACAGGGAAATCAAAAGAGAAACCGATCGCAATAAATTCCGTCTCCATACTCGTGTGCCGATCATGATTACAGAATGGATTCATAAAAGAGAAGGTGTTTTCATGGTAAGGAAAGGGCCTTTTATCAATATTTGTATATCCAACGCCGGTCCGATAATAAACAATTTCGTAACAGTGATGTCTGTGTAAGTCTTGATAGTGTTGAGGACTTCTTGTTTCATAATACAGATATTCGATCTTTGCGCCCATCGTGTCCTCCTTACGTAATGACATTAGCCATAATCTGCAAATCTTTTAGCCGGATTCCGATAGCTGCAAATGCTTTCTTTCCATTATGATAAAAGAAAATTTACAACAAGACAACGAAGCCATTTTGTATTAAAAACCATAAGGAGGAACAGCATGTCCAAATTTGATTGGTTTTATGATGAAGTTCGGCAGGTAGGGACTGATTTTACGAATATGGAACAGGTTAAAAAATACGATTCAAACATGTCCGATCGATCCGGTGAAGTTAAAAAACTGATTAGTGTCTTGAAGCTGGACGGCTCACAAACCGTATTGGAGATAGGTACCGGTACCGGGAGTATTGCGGTCGGTTTGGCATCTGCGTGCAAACATTTCTATGCAATTGATGTATCAAAGACGATGCTCGAGTATGCGTCTGAAAAAGCACGTCTTCACGAGGTTGATAATATCACATTTAATCATGGAGGTTTTTTGACTTATCAGCATATTAAGGAGCCTATTCATCGAATCATTTCTCATTTCGCCCTTCACCATCTTCCGGATTTTTGGAAATCCATCGCCATCCAAAGAATGTATGATCAATTGGAAGTAGGTGGAGTGCTGTATCTTCAGGATGTCGTATATTCATTTCCGGTTCGAAACTATGAGGAATCGATTGACTCATGGATTGAGGATATGACCCGAAACGGTTCCTCTTTTCAAGAGGCCGAGTGGTGTGCACATGTGAGGGATGAATATTCTACATTTGGATGGATTCTGGAAGGTATGCTTAGAAATTCAGGATTTCTTCTGATGAGTGCAGAATATAGCGGGAATACCTACGCAACATACATGTGTAAAAAAGAAAATTAAAACTTCACTTTAATAGGCATACCACCTGTGAAGTAATCAACAATTGTTTCCACATTCCAACCTTGTTACTATTTATTATCAAGTCGATTTATTAAGAATTTGGAAATATACCATCTTGTGGAAAATACAGGCTCTATCTCGAATCGAAGAAGCCTCTCATTAAGAAAAAATGATTGGGCAGCTCAAGAATTTATCAATTGACTTAAGAGAAAAATTCGTAGAGGTATCACGCCGTGCTGTCCATCGACTGTAAGATCTCCTACGGTAGCGAGATCTGGGGATCGGAGATGGCTGTACCATAAAAAATACTCGTCAGGAGGTTGACCGACATGGAGATGGAACACCAACGCAAATCGATCGGGGAATTTTTGAGAAAAAGAAGATCGGCCCTGTCTCCAAAGCAGTTCGGCATGCCGGAAGGACATACGAGGCGAAGAACGCCTGGCTTACGGCGTGAAGAAGTGGCGGATCTGGCCGACGTCAGTCTGACGTGGTACACATGGCTCGAACAGGGGCGAGAAGTGTCCGCCTTACCCGAAGTGCTGGAGCGAATCGCGGACGCCATGCGCCTCATCTCTGCGGAGCGCGAGTATTTGTACTTGCTGACCGGCCGGTACGCCCTGCCTGAGCAAGATCCACCCGAGCACGAGTTGACCCCCGCTTTTCGCGATTGGGTCGATCGCACGCCATACCCTTTCTCGTTATTGGAGCGCGTAACCGGATCGTGGCATGGAATCGGATCGCCTGCGACGTTCTGACCGACTACTCCGCTATACCGTCCGGTCGGCGGGAAGCACTCCGGCTACTATTCCAAGACCCGGAGTTTCGCACCAAAACGTTCAACTGGGAGCATGTGTCGAAGGTGTCGCTGTCTTTTTTTAGGAAAACGTACGACCGCTTCGCCCGCCTACCGTGGTACTCGAAGTTGGTTGCCGACATACGAAAAGGGAGCCCGGAATTCGCTGAACGGTGGTCTCTACACGAAGTGGCGGACAAGAACGGTCTCCAGATAGAAATTCACCGTTCGGAGATGGGGCGGCTGCAGTTCGAAATGATTACGTTCAATCAGATCAACGATCAGGAACATTTGATGAGCTGCATTTACGCTCCCGTTCCCGGCACGGGAACGCTGGAGAAGATGCTGGAAGCGTCCGGTGCCGGCCCCGTTCCTTCCGCATCGTGGCTGAATCCGGATCGTTGCTAAATTGCTTTCCTTCTTTAAGCGGCAATCAAAGTAGTAGAAATCATGCTAGTTAAAATCGGATCTGTCTCTCTTCTCCTTGGTGATGTATCTTGTAAATCATCATGCGCTGAAAGAGGGTTGGATCTAATGTCATCGACGGAAACCAAAATGCCCGCCGCAACGCTTCGATCCCTGCTAGCCATGGCACTGTGCTCGTTCGCCATAGGAATGGCCGAATTCGTCATTATGGGAATCCTGCCGGATATCGCAACCGACTTGAACGTGTCCATACCGACTACCGGTTCGCTCATTACTGGCCTACTCTCTCGGTGTCGCGCTGACCGCGCCAATTCGTCATTCTCTTGACAGGCAAGTTCTCCAGCCGCAGTCTTCTTCTGTTTCTTATGATTCTGTTCGTCGTCGGCAACGGATTGGCCATCGCCGCTTCTGGCTTCAACATGCTGATGGCCGCCCGCGTACTTGCCTCCCTGACGCACGGCTCCTTCATCGGAGCGGCTGCCGTCGTCGCTTCTGGCATGGTACCAGAGCGCAAGCGAGGCTGGGCTGTATCGATGATCGTGAGCGGCTCCTCGGCCGCGAACATCGTCGGGGTCCCCTTCGGTACGTTCTTGGGGCAATGGTTCGGCTGGCGCTCCGCAGGTGCTTCTCGCTCTAGTCGTCTCGGCACTATGCTTCGGCGGGGTATTCATGACGTTTACGTATATCACCCCGATTCTTGAGCAGATAACTTCGTTTGGAGCGAAATCCGTGAGCTGGATTCTTGTCCTGTTCGGCGTCGGCGTGACGCTGGGTAATTACATTGATGGCCGCCTGGCGGACTGGAAGCTGAACATCTCCCTAATAGCTTTAACGATCGGTTTAGGTGCGAGCCTGCTTGCCCTGACATGGGCATCCCATGGCAAGGCGGCGGCTGTAATTGATGTTTTCCTGCTCGGCATCTTCATCTTCGGCATCCTTCCTTGTCTCACGATCAACGTCATGAATAAGGCCATGGGCGCACCCAATCTGGCGACAACGATGAACGTTTCCGCGCTGCATATCGCCAATGCGACGGGAGCTTGGCTGGGCGGAGTCGTCATTGACAGCAAGTACGGGCTCCACTTCGTCCCTTTGTTCGCCTCGCTCGTGACGGCGCTCGGGGTTGTCGTGACGCAGCTTGGCTTGATGCTGTCGCCGCGAAGTGTAAAAGAACGGGCCAATCTTACGTAGCTATAAATAAAAAGATTACTCGCCAAGAACGATGGCATCCGGAACAATGACGAAGCTAGCGGATACGATGCACGATATGATGGAGGGTTAAGATGAAACGCTTCGTGAAAGCAATTCCCATTATACTGGGCCCCGTACTTCAATATACTTATTTTCCGGAGAATGTCTCTTTGAGCTTCTGGACGAAGAGCTCGTTCGCCGTCAGCATCTTACAAGATGATCGGCACGTGTTGGTCGAGGCGGAACGCACCTTAGTCGTCGGCTATTTCGGCCTCCGGCTGTCGAAAGAACCCGACGATGTGTTTGGTCAGCGCTGCGGTTGTGGCGCTGACCCGGAAAAGGTCTTCGACGTCCTGCCGAGCGTTGATAATTCGCAAGTGTTTCCCTCCTGAAAAAATTAATCCCCCTCGCGGGAGGGGCTTTGTGTGTTTCAAAATCATTATATATACTTTCAAGTGAAGGTTTTGCGGTTATTGCCGTGAATGTCCTTGCACGAAAAGGCGACGAAAGAGAAGATTAGAGTCGGAAGTGTGATGTGCTGAATCTTACCACAGGTAACGGAAAAATTTCTAAAGATGGTGCTGGAGAGAGATCCTTGCAATATCGTTGTAATGTGGCCTCCGTGGTACAGTCATTAACCGCAAAGGAGCAGGAAACTTTATGAAAGAACATGTTTGGATTAATAGCAGAAATAAACGTTTATCCGCCATGCTTCATCAGCAGGAGGGGAGTCATGACCCGGCCATCGTTATTTTTTGTCATGGCTTCACAGGTGAGAAAGTAGGAGGCAGCCAATTTTATTTACATCTTGCAAACGCCATAGAGGCTGCAGGTTATGCCGCACTTAGATTTGATTACGCGGGATCAGGAGAAAGCGAAGGGGAATTTGCTATCGATACGACAGTTACTGGCTGGACAACCGATCTGCAGCATGTCATTGCTTGGGTTACAAGTCAAAAATCTTATGAAAACTCCCCGATTTATATACTTGGCCATAGTTTGGGAGGCTGTATTGCACTGCTTTGTGATGATCCAAAGCATCGGATCGCCGGACGCATCGCTATTGCTCCGGAAGTTTTCCCTGAAGAGAATTATCGCAACTCGATTCTAGGTCCGGTGCTATGGAGAGAGTCAGAGAATGGGAAGATCATTTCTCATTTTTTTGGAAAAAGTTATTCACTGGAGCCCGGTTTTGTACGTGACATGTTGGACAAAAAACACGATCCGATAGAAGCAAGCAAGTCTTATGATTGTCCCGTTCTTCTTATTCATGGTACGGAAGATGATGCGGTTCCATTCAGCGGGTCCAAGTCGTATTACAATCAGTATTCAGGTCCAAAAGAGCTGCACCTCATTGAAGGTGCAGACCATGGCTTCTCGCGACACCTCACAGAACTTAAAGCGTGTATTATAAAATTTTTAAACGTCAACGCCTAAACTCATACCTGCCGTTATAGACAATGCGAGGAAACGTATCACAAATAGTGGTAAAGCGGAGGGCTGAGGTTGTAGTTGATTTAAGGGCTGATAAACGCCTGCCGAATCGTTGCATTCCGGTTAATGAGTACACATATTTTCGGTGATTAGATATAATGCAAAAATCTGGGTCTGGGATTGCACCGTAAATAATGAAAAGGAGGCCAGTACGGAATGACTTTGAAAAGTGACGGCATGGTGTGGTCGTGGCTGGATAGTAAGGCGCGATATATGTCAAACAGCAAGCCTGTTCTGGATAGCCAACATCTAGGGTGGAAGTACATCCATTTTTCTAAATGGGAGAAAGTCGGTCCCCAGGAAGGCTATATAGAAGCAATGCCTAATTATTTGATTACCATGCATACATCGCCCCAGCCGATAAAGACCCTATCACGCTTCGATGGGTGTGATTACGAGAGAGTGATGAAAACCGGCGAAGCTAATTGTTTCGTACCAGGAAATTTTGATTATTTTCGATGGGAGAAAGTTGAAGCTTCCTATAGCTGCATTTTGTTGTCTCCTTCTTTGGTTCATGATGTCGCGTGCCAATTGGATATGACATTTAAATGCCAAGATGAATTAACGAATAAACTTTCTATTTATGATTCCAAACTAGTTCAATTGAGTCAATGGTTGATGGATGAAGTTAATGGCAATGGGGCCAGAGGCAAACTATACATAGAATCATTGTCCAACCTGATGGCCCAGCATCTATTGGAGATAATCGCCAATCCCAGTAAACAACCTTATATTTCCCGAAATTTAACGGATCGGCAAATATCAAGAGTCATTGAGTATATGCATGTCCATTATGATCGAGATATTTCGCTTGAAGAATTGGCTAAGGTGGTCAATTTTAGTCAGACACAGTTGAATCGAATGTTTAAACAATCAACGGGACTAAGTCCTTATCAATATTTCATACACTTAAGGATCGACAAAGCTAAAACGCTAATCAAGAGTCGTGAATTTACGATAGGAGAAATTGCTGTGATGCTCGGATTTGTTGACCAAAGTCATTTGAATCGTCATTTTAAGAAAATTACAGGGTTGTCACCGGGAGAATACATGTCATCTTAATTGGTATAAGGATCACGAGCCACAATTCGTTGTGGCTTTTTATATGGAATAAATTGGTTGTTATATTGTACAAAAAGAAGTTTGTATCTTACAATCCAGCAATTCATAACTCCTATATACTTTTTTTCAGCCTCAATGAAAAGCTCTGTTGGACATAGGTGAGTCAGATTTTGACTATTGCAGATATTCAATCGATTTGTTGCATCGAAAACACCTTTTTGACGAAGGGCTTTCAAGCATGAATAACAAAAAAAGAATTTGTAGTTTAAAACATTAGGGCTAATAAAAAGTAAAGAGAGGGAAACCAGATGCAAAAGATGATGGGACAAAGCAACAGAGGCTTCTCCGAAACAGGGCTGTGCAGAATGCGCGACGTGCTGACACGGCATGTCGTTTCCGGGAAGATTCCTGGGGTCGTCGTCCTGGTCAGCCGGAACGGCGAGACGCACGTCGAAGCGATCGGCACGATGCGCCATGACGGTGGCGCGCCGATGCGCCGGGACACGATCTTCCGTATGGCGTCCACTTCCAAGCCGGTCGCGATGGCGGCGGCGATGGTTCTGCTCGACGAGTGCAAGCTGCGGCTGGATGACCTGGTAGAGCAGTGGCTGCCTGAACTCGCCAATCGGCAGGTGCTGAAACGGCCCGACAGTCCGTTGGACGATACTGTGCCAGCACGGCGGCCGATTACCGTACGGGATCTGCTAACCTCCACGTTTGGGCTCGGCTTGGATTTTACGGCGCTGGGCACTCCGATCATGAACGCGATCCTCGAGAAGAATCTCGCGGCCAATGTACCGCCGATGCCCGATCCGGATGAGTGGATGCGCCGCCTTGGCTCGCTTCCGCTGCAGTACCAGCCGGGAGAGCGCTGGCAATACAACATCAGCAACGATCTACTCGGCGTGCTCGTTGCTAGAGTCACAGGCCAGTCGTATGGAACGTTCCTGCGCGAACGCATCTTCGATCCACTGGGCATGAAAGACACCGGTTTCTACGTGCCCGAAAGCAAGATCGACCGACTGCCGCCCCTCTACGCCCCCGATTCGCAAACCGGAGAGTTCATCGTGTGGGACGAGGCCAAGGGGGGACTCCATAGCCAGCCTCCAGCGTTCGAGAGCGGAGGTGGCGGACTTTCCTCCACCGTCGACGATTATCACGCCTACTTCCGGATGCTGCTGAATAAAGGGATGCACGGGAGCAAACGGATCTTGTCCCGGGCCGCGGTCGAGCTGATGACTACCAACCGCCTTACGCCCGAGCAACAAGCCGTCCGAAACGAAATGGCTACCAACAGCGTCCATATATCATTCGGCCAAGGGCAGCACGGAGGCTGGGGCATGGGGATGGCGGTGCGCACCTACCGCGGCGACTACGCGCCCATTGGCCAGTTCGGCTGGGACGGTGGAAGCGGCACCTCGACCTACGCCGACCCAGAAAATCAGCTCATCGGAATCCTGCTCACCCAACTTGGGTCGACCGTTCCGGATCCGATGCATCTTATGCTCGACTTCTGGACCACGGTCTATCAGGCAATCGAAGATTGACGCCGAGCCCGCGCCTGGTAAGCCCTCAACCCACGACACCGGGCGGTCAGCCCCCTGACGGCCGATTGGAAGCAAGATAGCAACGCATCTTGGAGCAGTTTTCCAGCCGCAACTGCTCCTTTTTCGTTACGCTAACGGGCAGTTTAGCGACAGATAGACATATCCAATATATTGTTCTTATCCAGTTGAATGAAGGATCTAGCCATAGGCATTTCAAGAAAACTTGGAGTTGTGTAAATGTCATGAGTATTTCCTCAAATCAAATATGAATAGAATCAATTTGATTGATTGTATAATATCAATTACTCTTTGAACAAGAAGATTAAAGTGATAGGAATCGTGAGCAATGACATCACAACGACCATTGTGGAGGTGTCTCTCATCATGAGCAGAAGTTTTCTGCTATTGTATGGGGTCGGCGGCAGTGACCCCGATCATTGGCAAACTTGGTTACATCAAGAGCTGATAAAACAAGGTGAAACAGTCCGATTTCCTGACTTTCCAGACAAAGATCAACCTGACAAGGATGTTTGGCTCGATCATTTAACTTCGGTCTTTGAAGTAATTCCAAGCGATGAAGAAGTCATCGTTGTGGCTCATAGTTTAGCGTGCATCATGTGGTTTCACTACGCGGCTTCAAACCCGAAACGAAAAATTCAGCGAGCCATTCTTATAGCCCCACCCTCGCCATTTTTGGAATATGAACCAGTGATGACTTTTTTTCCTGTACCGGAAAACATGCATGAGATCGGAATGGCTGCGGAAAAAACGTTGTTGGTTTTATCGTCAACAGATCCTTATTGCTCGGTGGAAGATGCTTCACAGTATTTTGATCTAGGGATTCCTTGCGTTATGTTGCCTAAAATGGGTCACATCAACGTAGATGCGGGCTACGGTCCGTGGCCGTGGATTCTTGATGTATGCTTGAACGAGCAAGTTACATTATGATTCGGGGAGGGACGGCCCAACAAGACCACGGTTTGAGAAGTAACTGTGAAAGCTGTGGGGTGGGTCGTCACATAGGAACCGTAAGCGATACCAGAGAAGCGGAATTGCAGAGTTCCAGTGGCACCGGCAAATCTTTAATGTCGGGCGTCCCTTACTGAAGATTATATAAATTCATTCGAAAGGGGCGCTGTGCGGCGCCCCTTTCAATAAAACTATCGTTTCCCAGTTAGCGCAATGACACTTCGAGGTCACTGATGCGTCTCCTTACCTCTAACCAATTAGAGGCACGGTAAACCATATCAATATTCACAGACGTATTGTACGGCTGTTCAAACAAAATAAGTGGAATATTCCTATCAGCAAACTCCTTTGCATAATGCGGAGCATCATCTATTAACACACTTACCTCGGAGTTTATACATTCCTGAAGCTTGTTCTCAGTGAAAGCTATATTGTTGTATCTAACCCCATGATGTTTAAGCCAATCAATTGTGACATCCCGAAAAAGTAAAGGACGAGCAGTAATTATTGATATTTGATATTTGATGACTAAGAGATAATTCCTGTAATACTTCTACTGAATATCACGACCATACTTATGATAAACTTTTTCACGTTCTGCATTGTCCCATCCATACAAATGGTAAAAATAAAAATCGTTAACATCGTTGGGAGTATAAAATAAACCAGAAACCTTGTTATTAAAGTGCAAATAAGACGAAAGCTCGGCGATCCGTTCGATGATGCGTCGGCCGAAGACGATCGCTTCCGACATGTTGCGGTTCACCGAAAGGAGATGCCGCAGCAAGCGGTCGTCGAGAAAAAGCTCAAGCTGCAGAAAGTCATGCTTCGCCAAGTGGGAATGAAGCGCGACGCCGCCGGGCTGCAAAGAGGGCTGGATGAACTCAAGCGGCAGCCGGCCTTCTTCGAATATGCTTTGATGAAGCGCGAGGAGTATGAATTTGCCAATTTGCTCATCTGTGCAATGCTAACTACGAAAGCGGCGCTGCTGCGCCGGGAAAGCCGCGGCGGCCATTTCCGCGTGGATTTTCCGCAGCGAAGCGACGCCTGGGTGAAGCATATCGTCTACCGGCTGGGGAGGAAGGCCATTTGGTGGAGTGTATTCAAGATGCTTAAGATCAACAGTGAACGATTGAAACCCAGCTTTCCTGAATGGCTGGAGGAAGACATCGGATACGGCGATATTACGACCACGACGATCGTTCCGGTGGACCGTCGTATGACACTAAATAAATAGGGCCACGTGTCGGAGGACAAGAACATAGTCCCATTGAAAGTCGCTATTTTAGCGGCTTTTTTGTTTTATCGGTACAAGTTCTTGTCCCGATTGCCGTAATGGACAAGAACATGAGCCGATTACCGATTAGATAAGTATCTAACATTGTTTCCATGCAATTCATTAAGCTAACGGGCAGGATAGCGCAACAAAACGACCTCTATTCGCATCGGTTGCGAAGAGGCCGTTTTTTATTAAGATATTTTGGTTTGCTCGAGACTATCCCTCGATCAGATGGACTATTGCACGGGAGCCGAAATCATAGCTTTCAGATTGTTTGAAGTTCACCTTGGCACTAGGCTACTAGCGGGAGATCAATGTTCATGAGCTATCATACTGTATCCTTTGGGTCAATCAGTTTACCGAACCGTTTTATTTTGAGGGTTCTGTCGTGGATTTCGAGGCGAATAGAACGGCATACTGCGCTTCTATTACGGCGAAAGCTGGTGAGGGAAACCAATGTGGGAAGAAGCAGCTGCACAACCATATTTCGAAATCTACCAATTGCTAGAAAATGATTTATGTATCTAATGTATGAAGAAGAGCATCGATCAGGAGATCATCCGGAATCTACAGGATGCACGGGATATAGAAATTTTCTTTAAGTGCGCGAAATCGCTGCTGTGCTTGCAAAAAGAGTTCCAAGGCGTTCGTACGACTTGCTCGTGTGACCACACCGCCATTGTGTTCACGCGTTATATCTTGATCGCTTGGCAGCATCGGCAAAGTACGGATACGCGATCGTTTGATGGCTTGATCTACTTACAGTGCGACGAAGTCGGCACAATCGACTGGACGCTCGCTTGCAACAGTTGCCCGATTTGATTCACGAAGTCGCCACGAAAAGCAAGCAAAAAGCTTTCAGCCCTCATTCAGCGCTCATGAACATGAGCATATAAAGATAGATATATCAATTACGCAACCAAAGATATTGTGATATTCAACTCGAGATTCGTGTTTATCAGATTTTAATAATTTCAACATCGATTGTTTATTTATCAAAATGCAGCATTTTATATTTATCGTAGATACTTAAGAAAGGTTAAAGAAGAACCTTGAACGTAATTCTGAAGATAAGGAGATAAAGTTATGTTAACTAGAAATACCAAACCCTCAGAAGGTAACAGTTTCCCTCAATTACTTCGAATGGAATGGGCGAAATTTCGAAATGCGCGTGGCTTGGTAATCGGTATTTTGGTTGCATTGCTGCTTACCGTGCTTCCTGGGCTTTTCCTTTCGACAATGATGACAAATCAAGGCGAGACTATTCCGATTGGTCCTAATGGCGAAGCGGTGTCGGATAAGTTCTATTTCGTGCATAAGACACTTATAGGTGATGGGAGCATTACAGTAAGGGTAACCTCGTTAACCGGTATCATTACTTATCCGCCACCAAACCATGATGAATACATGGTCTCAGGTGTTGTGCCATGGGCAAAAGCAGGTGTCCTTATAAAGGATGGCCTCAAACATGGATCGGCTTATGCCGCGATTATGGTTACCGGTAAACAGGGCGTTCGGATGCAATATAACTTCATAAATGATACAGCGGGGCGTCCTGGCAGTGTCAGTCCGGAATCCCCCCGATGGCTGCGGCTTTTACGTTCAGGCGATGTAATCACAGGTTACGAATCGATGGATGGAACACAATGGACAAAAGTTGATACGGCGCATTTAATTGGATTTCCTTCCACGGTAGAGATTGGTCTATTCGTTACATCCCCAGGAAATGTGACACTGGATGACGGAGCCAATCGTTTTGCCAGCGCCACCGCTGTTATTGATGAAGTGGCCGTTCAGGGGGAAGGCTTGAGCAGCACATGGAGAAATGATGATTTTGGCGCCAAAAAAGGCTTGGGGAACCCGATATTATACGGCAATAGTAACGAATCTGATGGATCGTTTACCATAAACGGAAACGGAGATATTGCGCCGCTTGGGGCTGTGGATGGCTGGCCTGTTGAACGCGCACTTATTGGAACATTCGCAGGACTAATAGAAGTGATGATTGTGGCAGTGCTTTTTTTCACAACCGAATACCGTCGGAATAAAAATCGTAGTGCTCAAAATGCAAGCCTAGGGTTTGGCCGAACAATGGCGGCAAAAGCTTGCGTTATCAGCATAGTATCATTTGTTATCGGCTTGTTTGCGGCAATTGCAGTCATTGTGATCTGCAAACAAATTCTAACCTCCAATGGCAGCCAAGTCTTACCGGTTACCATGCTTACTGAATTGCGCGTCTTACTTGGTACGGCTATGCTTTTTGCCTTTGCCGCTGTTTTTGCCTTTGCACTTGCCTTCTTGCTCCGAAAAAGTGTATTGGCTGTGACGATCAGTATCATGGGGATTGCCCTTCCCTACGTCATTGCAAATATCTTGCCTTCACGTCTGGGGGATGTATCCAAGTGGCTGTTGCAGCTTACCCCGGCCGCCGGGTTCTCCATTCAGCAGAGTATTCCTCGGTTTCCACAGGTAGTGGGTCCCTATATACCACAATTCGGCTACTACCCATTGGCGCCGTGGGCCGGCCTCTCTGTGCTCTGCGGATACACGGTGCTTGCTATCGGCCTGTCTGCATTTCAATTCCATCGAAAGGAAGTTATTATGAAATGAATTCGAATTTGTTGCTGCAAACACGCAATCTCACCAAATCGTTTGGCGATAGAAAAATTATCAACAGATTAAACTTACATGTCATGAAGGGTGATATATATGGTTTCCTTGGGCGTAACGGTCAAGGGAAAACAACCGCAATACGCCTTGTAACCGGACTCATTTTCCCCGATTCCGGAGATGTAATCATCGATGGACATCATCTTCGAAACGATTTCAAGAATACTATTTCAAATGTTGGGGCAATTGTGGAATCGCCGTCTTTTTATGGCTATCTTTCCGGTTATGACAACCTCAAGCTAATGGCAAATCTTATACCCGGCATAAAAAAAGACAGGATCGACGAGGTCTTGGACATGGTCAGGCTTAATCACCGAGCAAAGGATAAGGTTAAAACCTATTCGCTCGGGATGAAACAAAGGCTGGGAATTGCCAATGCACTCCTGAGCAGTCCGAAGCTGATCATTCTTGACGAGCCGACCAACGGGCTTGACCCTCAAGGTATGAAGGAAATTAAAGAAATGATCGTGCAGCTAGCCGCAGAGAGAAATATCACCTTTTTCATTTCCAGTCATTTGCTCCACGAAGTGGAACAAATCTGTAACCGTGTCGGCATTATCCATAGTGGCACACTGCTATGCGAGGCAGAGGTTGAAGAACTTACACAAAAATCAAAAGGGAAATCTTTAGAAGATATTTACTTTGACATAACTGGTGAAGGCGGAGATTTGGCATGAAGCTATTGCAAAACGAGCTATATAAGCTGTTCAAGACAAAAAAACTGTATATTTTCTTACTCATTCTCGTGGTGATGAGGATTATGGCTGTATATTTGTATAAAGCCGGTACAGAATTTCAAACGGTTATTGAAGTTGCGAACGCGCAATCACTCCCAATTGCTATGAAATATGACGCCGTGCAGTTTTTGGTCATCTTCATGGGGATTTATATCGCGGACATCCTCACAGATGAGTTTAAGACCGGCACGGTCAAATTAACACTACTTAGACCCATTGGCCGGGCACAGCTATTAAATTCAAAATTTGCCGCTATGGCTGCTTTTGCAGTTTTATTAAATCTCTTCTTGGTTCTGGCCACCTATATAGTAGGATTATTTGCGTTTGGATGGGGCGACAGCACGGTATACCACGGCGTCACTTATTCCGTAGGGGACGGGCTTTTGCTGACGGCAAAAGTATATGCCGCATCATTTCTGCCCATTATCGCTTTCGGTATGATTTGCATATTTGTTGCGGCTGCCTCGAAAAACATGGTCACTGTAGTTGCGGTTACGTTTATTCTTTTTATAGTTGGGGAGTTCTTAAGTGCTTTAAGCGTTATTCCTTCTGTGATCAGGACTTGCTTGATCGTGAACCAGTTGTTTTTTTTCAGCGATTACTTTGTGAAAAACAATCACCATTTCGAAATAACGTTAAGTGTTGTGGTCAATCTGTCATATATCACAGTTTTTTATTTGCTGACATTGGTTGTATTCCGAAAGAAAGATGTTTTGTGCTGAGAGGAGATACCGTATGGGCTGTTTAATCCAGAATGAACTCTACAAAGTCTTTCGATTGAAAAAGCTATACCTTCTCACACTTGTGGCGCTGGTGATTGAAATAGCCGCCGCGCTGCAAGGCAAACTCGGAGGTGTGCCTTCCGAATTGCGGAGACTGAAAATTCAGTATTTCCCAATACTGCTTTTCGATTACCTGCCGTTTTTATTTGTGATATTTGCAGCCGTGTTCTTTACAGACAGTTGGGTGGATGAATATAGAAGCGGCGTGCTGAAATTGTCATTGCTTCGTCCCGTAAATCGAATCGCGTTTCTAAATGCCAAGGTGATTTCCTATTTTGTCTGTGCGGCTGCCTTGATGGGATTCTTGCTCTTGTCCGCGTATGCCGTCGGAGCAATCCTATCAGGTTGGGGAGAACATATAAAAATTGGCGAGTTGTTATTGATATTGAAATCCGGCGCAGTAACGCTGCTTCCCGTGTTTGGCTTTGGGTTGCTTGTATTGTTTATCGCCGTTCTCACCGAGAATATGGCTGTAACAGTTGGCTGTACGGTGGGGCTTCTGCTTATATCGCAAATGCTTGAGATTTCGGACGAACTTCGGGACTACTCCATCATTTACATGATACAGGCATTTTATAAGAACCTTTTTCTTCAATTTGAATGGGAACAAGTTATAATCAATATTGCGGTGATAGCCGCGTATATCATTATATTCTATACAGGGTGCGTTCTGCTTTTTCGTAAAAAAGACCTGTTGATATAACGAGCCCGGGACGGAGCGGATGTATGGCAAACACAAAAATTATGGTGGTCGATGATGAACTGGAACTTGCAGAACTCATAAAGGACTATTTGGAGGAAGAACGGTACAGCGTTATGATCTGTGCGGACGGGAAGGAAGCGATTGAAGTGTTCCGAACCCATCAGCCGAATCTGGTGGTATTGGACATCATGCTCCCTGTTCTTGACGGCATGGAGGTCTGCCGGACCATCCGCTCGGAATCCAATGTTCCCATTATTATGTTGAGCGCCAAAAAGGCGGATGTTGATAAGATTGTGAGCTTGGGATTGGGGGCCGACGATTATATCGTAAAGCCCTTCAGTCCCGGAGAGGTTGTCGCGCGGGTCAAGGCACAGCTTCGGCGTTACCATATGATGTCGTCCGCGGACACGCTGAGTGACCTGCTGCGATTCGATAATATGGAGATTGACCTGAAAGGTTACTCGGTTGCCATAAATGGCAAGCCCATTGAATTTTCTGCGAAGGAATTCGAAGTTTTACGACTGTTTGCTTTGCATCCCGGCCAGGTGCTTACCAGAGAGCAGATCTTTGAGAACATCTGGGGATTTAACCATATCGGCGACTTGAACACGGTAACGGTTCACATCAAGAAAATACGCGAAAAAATTGAAATCAGCCCCTCAAACCCGCAATATATTAAAACCGTTTGGGGTGTCGGCTATCGGTTTGACGGAGGTAAAAAATGAGGCTTGGCATCCGTACGAAACTTGTTCTTGCTTTTGAGGCAACGGTTGTTATTCCTGTACTCGTGTTTTTGGCTGAAGGGAGCAGCAAAAGCGGCGGGGTAGAAAACGCGTTCGCGCTCATCATCGCTCAGAGTATCTTGCTTGTTGCCTGTACATCTATTGTTTCCGGCATTATTATCCGTAGCGTTCTCAAGCCTTTGGATGAGCTTCATCAAGCGACGGAAAAAATCATGTCCGGTGACCTGGATTATGAAATCCAATACAAGAAGAGTGATGAAATGGGCAGGTATTGTCAGGCGTTTGAGCAAATGCGTGTGCAGCTTAAAGGATCCCTAAGAAGGCAAGCCGCCCTTGAACAATCCCGCAAAGAGCTTATCGCCAGTATATCTCACGATTTGCGCACGCCGCTTTCTTCTATTCGCGGTTATGTCGAAGGTTTGGAGGACGGTATCGTCCATGACCGGGAGAAATTTAATCGGTATATTTCTGTAATTAAGAACAAAACCGAATACCTTGATAACCAGATTGAAAGTCTGTTTCAGTATTCCCAGCTTGAGCTGAGTGGAGGCGATCATGATTTATGCAGGCGTAACTCGAAAGAAATGCTTGAAGCCATACTTGGACCGTATAAGGTTGAATTTACAGACTGCAAAATACGGCTTGAAATTGTCCTTCCGTTTCCAAGGGTTGAGATTCTTGCGAATGAAAGAAGTCTTTCTCAAGTGTTTGACAACCTGATTGCAAATGCGAAACGTTACGTCGGTGAAAGCGGCATTATTACCGTTCAGGCAAAAGCTGATGATCGATATTTGACTGTATCGGTGGCAGACGACGGTGCCGGCATATCGCCGGAGGACTTGCCGCATGTGTTTGACCAATTTTATCGCGCCGAGAAATCACGCTCTCGCAATTACGGCGGCGCAGGACTTGGGCTTGCCATATGCAAAAAAGCAATCGAAAATCATGGCGGTACCATATGGGTTGAAAGCATTCCGAATACCATAACAAAGTTCAACTTTACGCTCCCCATTGTTTAGTAAGAGAAGTATTCTCTTTTTATCCAGTAACAACGGTTTAGTCAAACAAGGGGTACAAGTCTTCTATAAAGGAGTGAACCACGTTTGAATGCAGGCTTTTTGACCATCATACTCATGTTGATCTTTCCGCTGTACCATCAAGCAGAAGAGCAGGATGCTCTTTCTCAGACCGTAGTACATAAAAAATAACACCAAAAGCAGCTAATCTGTTTGTCGTTTGGGGTCTTAACCAATTCGGGGAAATTGGAAAAGTGGAGGTTTAACTACTCAACTTTTATCGAGTACAACAAATAATGGTGATACCATTAAAAATTATTCTAAGTAACATTAATTGAATGCTTACACAAAATGAATTTTTGTAAGACGATAGGAATATACACGCTTAAAAGCCGCGTAACTGCGGCTTTTTGTGTTTTAACGATACATGTTCTTGTCCAAACCCGACGACAAGAACATATATCGTTTGCCGAAAAAGACAAGAACATATATGGTTAACCGTGGTTGATAAGGATTCTCATTTCAGATGTAGTTTTAAGCATCTTATAATACGTGGCTGATCAGGGTCGAAAGAAGAACCGAGAGCGATAAGCTGATGCCGGCAAAAATGGAGTTACAAAGACTTAATGGATAAAGTCAAAGGTGCTATACTTAAAGAAAGCATAACAAATAACCGTCCCACAGGATTGGGGAAGGTTTTCGTATTTTTTAACGATCATGTGGCGGGGCATGTATATCAATTTGCTTCAAACAAGCCATTAGTTTTGCTCCACTAATGCAGAAGCCGGTTATTTTAATGATGCTGACCGGGAGTTCCATCGGACGTTTGACAGGCATGTCGATGCACTGCTGTACGCGCTGCGCAATGGGCAGGCTCCGCCGGTGGACGCTGGTGCCTGGTACCGTACCGGGCACTCCTCCTGGCGGAAGCGACCATTCGTTCTTACGAGGAAGGCTGCGGGGTAAAACTGCCAACACATCTGTAATTGATTTTGGAGTGGATGATAATATTCGTGGACGAAAGTTATGGGTGTGCAACCGTATAACAGGTATTCTTTATTGGGCTAATGTAAAAGGCTTTCATAAGTGATATATTCGGAAGAGGTTGACGTTCATGTTAGCAGAGCGATTTATTAATGACAATCTTGGAAAGTGTTTGCTTAACCGGAATAATTACAGACCATTTCCTACAATTGAAGACCGAAATCAATGGAATCAGCTACCATTGAATCTTAGGTCATATTGGATCAATGAAGCCTCAAGTAAGCTTCATTATGCATGGCCTACTATAACTGCCACTCAATATATGGATTATACCAGAACGGGGAATCGGGTCGATTATGACACTGCTTCGTGGAAAAGAAGAGAGGTGCTGGCTTCTTTAGTCATCGCTGAATGTTTTGAAAATCAGGGACGCTTTATGGATGATGTCATAAACGGAATATGGTGTATATGTGAAGAAACATTCTGGGGGATCCCTAGTCACGGTTATATGATGAAGAGGCAGGATCCCCTTCCAGACCTATCGGATCGGATCATTGAATTATTCTCTGCCGAGACGGCCGCGCTGCTTGCATGGACTTATTATCTGCTGAAAACCAAATTGGATGGAATAAGCATTATGGTAAGCGAGCGTATACAGCACGAGGTGAAAAGGAGGATTCTTGATCCTTATTTACAGCGGAATGATTTTTGGTGGATGGGTTTCAATCAGGAGAAGATGCTGAACAATTGGAATTCATGGTGTAATTCAAACTGCTTAGCGGCGTTTTTGCTGTTGGAAGACGACCCCAATCGACGAGAGGCAGCGGTGGTCAAGGCGATGAGAAGCTTAGATATGTATCTACATAGACTCCCTTCAGACGGCGGTTGTGAGGAAGGTCCCAAGTATTGGATGTATGCCGGAGGAACGATTTTTGATAGTCTGGAACTGCTTCACGGCGTTTCCGGCGGTAAAATTGATGTATACCAAGAACCTCAAATTAGGCAAATAGGATGTTATATTTACAAAGCTTTTATCGATGACTCGTATTTTGTCAACTTCGCTGACAGCCAGGCGCAAGTCCATATCCCCGCGGAACTTACATATCGATATGGACGCCGTATTGGAGATTCGAGGTTGTGTGAACTTGGAGCAAGGGTCCAGAGAATGAAGCGGGAAGAAGGGACCCGCTTAGAGTTTTCATCCATGTTTCGCCTATTGCCGGCTTTATTTAATTATACGGAAGTAGAGCAATATTCCGGAAAATCTCCTTATATTCGAGATGCATGGTTTGACAGAATTCAAATCATGGTGGCACGAGAGCAGGAGGGTTCGTCCAAAGGGCTATTCCTAGCTGCCAAGGGCGGGCATAACGGTGAAAGTCATAATCACAATGACATTGGACAATTCATTGTATATTGTAATGGCTCCCCGATGATAATTGATCCCGGATTATTGACCTATACATCTAAATCGTTCTTCTCGGAGCGGTATACCCTATGGGCGATGCAATCAGGATATCATAATCTGCCTATGGTAAATGGCGTTCAGCAACGGGATGGAAGACAATTTAGAGCCGATGAAGTCGAGTATAACCTGAATGATAAAGTTGCTTCGTTATCAATGAATCTTGCGGGAGCCTACCCCGAATTCGCCGGAATAAGAAGCTGGATACGATCAGTTAGTCTCTATCGTGATTTGTCCCCGAATATTGAAATCAATGACAATTTTTTTCTAAATCAAGTGACGGATGATATCACACAGATTCTAATAACGCCTCACCCTCCTCAAACCCAAGGAATTGGGAATATTATCCTTCAAGATAAAAAATACAATAGGGTAAAAATACAATATGACAGTGAAATGTATGCTGACTCGGTAGAGAAAATTTTACTCGAGGACGAAATCATGAGAGAGATATGGGGAGATACCTTGTATCGGATTAAGCTTACAGCCATTAAACCCGCCGCTCAGGGTGAGAGTGTAATCAGGATAAGCAAAATAGTGGCGTTATGCTAAAATGATGAGCAGGGAAACTAAGCTCAATGAGGGCAACTGTAAGACGACAAGAACATACACGCTTAAAAGCCGTGTAACTGCGTCTTTTTTGTGTTAACGTTAGCTTGTCAGGTGACAAGAACATTATCTCATTAAAGGCTGCGATATTCGCGGCTTTTTGTATTTATGGGATCAAGTTCTTGTCAAAACCAAAGTGAAATGTATGCTGACTCGGTTGTCGAAGGACAAGAACATATTCCCATTGAAAGTCGCTATTTTAGCGGCTTTTTTGTTTTATCGGTACAAGTTCTTGCCCCGAGCCCAGGACAAGAACTTGTACCGATTGCCGTAATCGACAAGAACATGAGCCGATTACCGATAAGATAAGTATTTAACATCCATGCGATCTTATTAAGCTAACGGGCAGGTTAGTTTAATGAGCTCAATTAAATATTTGGCATACTTCTCGACATTTCGAAAGTAAAGGACGCGAGAGTACATAAGGAACTACAAGCCCACTACTATAATTCAATTAGTATTCAAAGAAACTAAATAACCAGTCGCTGATTGATTATCGACGACTGGCCGCTTTGATAAAAAAACAACAAGAATGTTAAAATTTCTGCGTAAAATCCATCCGCCAATGATTATAGGAATAATATAAATACTGGGATAATACCCCACAACATCTAGTTGAAGATTAGCCAAGATGAACTGTACCACAAGAAGGGCGAAACTTGAAATTGCGAAATTTATCAGGACTATTAAAAAGTGGCATTCTTCGACTTTTTCGTTGATCGCCGTCTTTCTTTTAGATTACTAATGCATGTTAAAGTGTTATAGAAGTGTAACTCGTTATATGTATCCTCTATCTATGAAAAAAGACCTCTCTCCAAACCGACTCCTACCCACTCTCCCGATTTCTATGCTTTAATAAAATGAGCAGTAAAAACAAGAAATTGTGAAAGTGGGATTCTATGAAGCGACTAACGATTGGCCTGTTCGCCCATGCGGATGCAGGTAAAACAACTTTTGCGGAACAGCTGCTTTACCATACGAATAGTATCCGGTCGCGAGGGCGGGTGGATCATCAGGATGCGTTTCTGGACAGCCACGACATCGAGCGGGCAAGAGGCATTACGGTGTTCGCAGATCAGGCTGTAATAGAATATAAAGGAGACAGCTACTATTTAATAGATACGCCCGGACACGTCGATTTCTCCCCGGAGATGGAGCGGGCGATTCAGGTCATTGATTATGCCATTCTGATTGTGAGCGCAGTTGAAGGTGTCCAGGGCCATACTGAGACAGTCTGGCAGCTGCTGCGCAAGCATCGGGTTCCAACGTTTTTCTTTATCAACAAGACGGATCGGAGCGGAGCGGATGCAGGCAGAACCAAGGCGAATATCCATCAGCAGTTGACAGGGGAAGTATATTGCATTACACAGGGTTTCGCTGACGGCATAATCGGTGAGCCGCTGCGTGAGGCCATGGCGGAGCGGGACGAAGCTTTGCTGGAAGCATTTCTGGAGGGGAAAGGTGATTCTGGCTTCTGGCTGGAGGCCTTGCAGAGGATGATAGCGGCGGGTCTTCTCTTCCCCTGTGCTTACGGCTCTGCGCTTCAGGACACAGGCGTCATTGAATTTCTGGATCAGCTGCATCTGCTGACGACAACCACATATGACGAGGATGCTTTGTTCCAGGGGCGGGTTTATAAAATTCGGCACGATGCAGGCGGAGTGAGACTCACGTTCATTAAGGCACTGGGTGGTCGGTTGAAGGTGAGAGATCAGCTTAGTTATGAGAGCAGCGGGGTTCAATATGACGAAAAAATTACGCGGCTCTTCTTGTTTAACGGCCTTAAGTCGCAGCCGGTGGAACAAGTTGAAGCCGGCGATTTGTTTGCGGTTGCCGGATTGTCCGCCGCCGAGACCGGACAAGGCCTGGGGTCAATATCAGACAAGTTAGCTTACGACTCGGAGCCGACGTTACAATCGAAGGTATTATTCGACAATTCGATATATGTACAGAAGGTTCTCGGTGCTTTTCGCACGCTGGAGGCGGAGGAGCCGTCTCTGAACGTCGTTTGGGATGAGAAATTGCAGGAGATTTCTATCCGCGTCATGGGATTGATACAACTGGAAGTGCTGGAGCAGCTTGTTAGAGAGCGGTTTGGCTTTGCTATCTCTTTTGGACAACCGGAAATCTTGTATAAGGAAACGATTATATCGGCTGTGAAAGGGTACGGCCACTTCGAACCGCTCAGACATTATGCCGAAGTGCATCTGCAGATTGAACCGGGAGAAAGGGGCAACGGAATCACGTTCGATAGTAGATGTCATGCCGATGATCTGAATGTCAGCTATCAGAATTTGATTCGGAATCACCTCTACGAACGGGAGCATCACGGACTGCTGACCGGCATGCCGGTCACTGACGTGAACATCACGTTGCTGAGGGGTCGCGCGCATAAAGAACATACCCATGGCGGCGATTTTCGTGAAGCTACCTTTCGAGCACTACGGCAGGGTCTGGAGAAGGCCGACAACGTGTTGCTGGAGCCCTATTACGATTTCAAAATCAAAGTCGCTATCGATGAAATGGGCAGGGTGCTGTCCGATATTCAGCGTGCTTCAGGTATTTTTAATCCACCGGAGACAGTCGGAACGCAAGCATTGGTCACGGGCAGGGTGCCCGTGTCGACTTTCATGAACTACAGTGCCGAATTTGCATCCTTTACGCATGGGCGAGGCAGCATCCGTTGCGTGTTCAGCGGCTACGACCGCTGCCATAATACAGAGGAAGTCATAGAGCGGATGGGCTACCGCAAAGGGGCAGACCAACTGTATACATCTTCCTCCATCTTTTGCGCCAAGGGGGCGGGTTACTCGGTGCCATGGGATGAGGCGGAAGACAAGATGCACCTTGAATTAGAACCTTAAAACGATCAGTTCAACCATTAGTTGTAGAAAATACTCCTGTCGGGGGACAAGATCATAGACCCATTTAAGTCGCTTTATAAGCGGCTTTTTTGTTTTATCGGTACAAGTTCTTGACCCGAGTCGAGGACAATTCCTTCCAGTAATTTTAGTCGAAATATGTCGAGAACTAACGGGAAACGATAGCTCAATAAAGATAAGAAGCCTGCTGATCACTTTGACCGGCTGGCTTTATTCAACTAACGGGAAGGTTAGTTGAGTATTAGCGGTTGTTGACCAATCCTTTTTTTAGCATTAATCTAAATTTAATCCTGATGAAAGTGTGTGAGTTTATGATTGTTATCTATGACATCACAAATCGCGTTATTCGAGGCACGGAGGTATAATTGTTTTTCTTGCAAATTAACTTCCGTGCACATACCATTACACGGAGGAAAAAACATTGACTAATAATATGATTAGCATTAGGGCAGAAAGATCAACCGACGCGGAAAGTGTATTTCATCTTCATTACGAAGCATTCGGATCTCGGGAAGATGAATCCAAGATGGCAGAGCGTATCCGTATATCAGAGGGATTTATTCCTGAACTTTCACTTATCGCGACTGAAAAAGATGGAAGTTTAATCGGTCATGCTTTATTTAGTAAAGCGGAAGTTATGAATGAAGATCGTCGATACGATGTTATCGTTCTGGGACCGATTGCAGTTGCACCGAGCCATCAGAGACAGGGAATCGGTGGATCGCTTATCCGTGAAGGGTTGCGACTTTCGGCGGAACATGGATTCTCGCATGTGTTTCTCATCGGTCACCCGTCGTACTACCCAAAATTCGGATTTGAACCAGCGCGACCACACGGCTTTGATCTAAGGCAATTTGAAGTGCCAGACGAAGTGTTTATGGTGAACATTCTTTGTCAAGACGCAGAAATTAAAGGTGAGCTACGCTATCCACAAGCTTTTTTCGCATAGTTCCATACTCGTTCCAAGCAAACGAACATTAAAACACGAAAAGATCGTCCAGAGCAGGCTGCCAGTAACATCGGCAGCCTGCTCTGCTAACGGGGAACTATAGCTCAATAAAGACAAAAAGCCAGCCGATCACTTTGACCGGCTGGCTTTATTCAACTAACGGGCAGATTAACGCAACAAAACTTCCTTCGCACCGTCTTTATATTGATTGCGGTTTTTAATAAGAAAAGACGGAGGTTTCTAATGAAAAAGAGATCTTATTCGTCAGTGTTGTTCCTCATTATATTCGCAATTATAGCGGTAAGTTGCGGGAAAATGCCTTCCGATAAAGAGCCCGAATTGACCACGAAAGTTGAAACCCAAGAATCGTTTGATATAAAAAGTGAAAAAGAGATATTGAATATTAGATTACAATGTACGGTTGAGTGTAAAAGAATGGTGAAGCCTCCATTCAAAGAAAAGATATTTGAAGATGCTGATGAAATAAAAATCTTTGTAAAGGCTATAAACAATTCCAAAAAAATCGAGGCAGACCTTGATTACAGTACGTTTTTTCTAATGCACATAACATTTAAAGACGACACTGAAAAGGTATTTGTCTTAAATGTTAACGATGCAGAAGGAGGAGTTGAATTACTTGTAAAAAACCCAGGTAGCAGTGAAGGTTATTACTCCATCTCTGAAGAACTTCATAAGGAGTTAAGAACACTAATTTATCATTCTTGATTACTTTACGTATCACAACAAGGAAGGGACCTATCAAGAACTGCTTGTTACGCTAAAGGGAAACGATAGTTGAATAAAACTTAATGTTGAACAGGCTTCAACTGCCCAGCACCCTGGTAGGAGCACCTGGACACTGCCGATCGTTATCTTATGAAAAATCCTGTGAATGGATTTTGTACACATGTCTAAGATCCTAAGCTCTGCCAGATCGCCGGGGATCTTGCTCCTTGTTTGATTTGTATTTGATACCCTTTGGGGTACAACTCGCTTTAATTAAAAAACACCGTTAAAAAAACCTTCCTAATGATCTCGATGCCCTATGGTTCATCGATTATGATCGTGATCGTCACCATCTGTTGATGTATGCCCCCGTAGATCAGGGGGATCTGCAGTTTCATCTCCGGGAGGTCGTGGCGGCCGTGGGGTTCTTTATCGTAAGTATGGGTCAAATGAAATGTGAAATGGGATTCCGAGAAGAGTGTATCTTGTTGAAAAACAGAATTTATTACATCCTGTTTCTCTCTCGTACGTATCCCCCATAAAACTTCTATTTCGTCTTCTTGATCCTCTTCTTCATTTTGAAATGCCTCTATTAAAATCTGAAGCCAGTTCTCTTTTGTTAGGCTTTGATCATGAGCGATTTCGTACTCCAGGGATAATAAGCAAGAACGTTGAATTACATTCTCCCGAATAGATAATTCGTTCATTCTCTTTAAGGCAGCAATCGGTTGTTTTGAGATGTTTAATTCACCTTGGATAAGTGCGACGAATAAATTATTGTCCATTCGAATATCGATCACTTTAAACAGATTGCATCGGTTATCGATTAGATAAGCAAAATCTGAATTAGAGAAAGAAAAGCTTTCCGGCATATCCTCGGCGTCCTGGGCCGGTTTAACTGTACCTGCAATAATTTTTTTCTTACCGGACCTTACCCTATGGATCTCAATCTCATTCTCTTTATAGTCATCATAACGAAAGCCTATGTCCCAATATTGATGGGGGGCATAGTTGGTGGAGTTGTTTGAATATTGACATGGAGAAAGGAGTGGGGTAACCTCATTATGTACCTATTTGTACATAATGAGGTGAAGAGATGGCACGTCCGCGAGAATTTGATGAGAAGAAAGCATTGAATGATGCATTGGAGCTGTTTTGGGAGAAAGGGTACGAGGCTACAACTATTGCAGATTTAGCGAAAAAGATTGGAATAAATCGCCCGAGCCTGTATTCCGCATATGGAGATAAGCGAGGACTGTTTGTGTTGGCGCTAAACACATATCAGCAAAGATTTTTAGACAAATTGCAAGATCTATTGAAAAAGAACGGATCGGGTATTCGAGGAATTGAAGCCGTATTCACTCGTTTTATCGAATCAACGAAAAATCCAACAGCTCAACGTGGTTGCTTCTTCGTCAATTCGATAGCGGAATTGGCAGCGCATGATGAATATATTGCAGCTAGAGGACACGAATTTCAAGAGAAAATATCCAGCCTTTTTGAAGAAGCCTTAAAGAACGGAAGGAGCACTGGCGATATTCCGCTTCACCTTGACCTTCCGTCTGTATCCCATTTTTTAACGATGGCGTTGGTTGGATTAAATATAGTTATCAAAACCGCACCGGATGAAAACTTTGTACGAAATAACGTGCGTATCATTTTAAATGCGGTTCGATAATTTTGTAATCATTTTGTACCTATGTGTAAAAAATGAGGAGTGATGAGACGAATGAAATTTAAGCAATTGACTCGCCATGTTTGGGCAGGATACACTTATTGGCCGCTGCCAGTGATGGTTTGGATTGTCGAAGATCATGATGGTTTAACCTTAGTGGATGGGGGACTTCCTTCTATGTGGTATCCGATGCGTGAAGCTTTGCGTACCACATTCGGCGGTCGCCCCATTAATCGTATTCTGCTGACTCATGGTCATAGCGACCATATTGGAATGCTTTATGAGCTGACGGAAGAAATATCCGTAGCGATCATGGCACACGAAATTGAAATTCCATTTCTCTCCGGGGAAAAGTCCTATACAACACTTAGAGAAGGAAGCAAGAATAAGGATATCAAACCATTTCCCAAGAATAAGATAGAACCTCTTGAGATGAAGGGCAGTTACGGCGGAATGATCCCCTACCATACTCCTGGACATAGCTTAGGACATGTTGCTTTTTATCATCCGGAAGATCGTATATTGCTGGCAGGTGATTTATTTACCGCAATTTTCGGGAAACTTCGTAGACCGATCGAGAAGTTTACCGCAAACATGGAGGAATCCCTTCAAAGCGGAGCGATTGTCAATAGATTGCAGCCAAAGTTAACGGCCTGCTCTCATTGCGGGGTGGTTAAAGAAGCTTCCCTTCAATATTGTAAATTGGTTAAAGATCAGACGAACTAATCTTCCTTTGCTCCATTACGAAGAGAGGTTGGTCCGTTTGGATCAGCCTTTTCTTCGTTACCGGCTTATGATGCCGACTTCTCCATACGCCTTGGTTTGGGAAGTGAAAAACTTAACAGCAAGCCAGTCAGCGCAATGAATATACCGATGGAAAATACATCTTGAAACGAGTAAGTCCAGGCGTCATTTGTGGAGGTATTCTCGATTTTCATGTAATTTGTCATTCGGCTGGTCAACATCGTGGAAGAGCCCGCAACGGCGAATGAAACCATGACCTGCTGGGTTGCGCTCGTTAACGATGTGACACGGCCGACAAGATGTCGGGGAGCCACATCCATCAAATGAGTATTGAGCGGCATTAGCGAGATACCCATGCCCGAACCAAGCAAAACTAGAGAGAAGACAATCGGATAGAGATTGCTTGTAGACAAATTGGCGAGTAAGAAACTTGCGGCTAACAACAAAGTCATACCGCCGGTCGCCAAAATTCGAACTCAATTTATCGAATAACCGTCCTCCGATCGCAACGAACACGGAGGAAGCCAAGCCTTGAGCCAGCATGATGAGCCCCGCTTCGAAAGCGGAGAACCCTTTGGCGTTCTGCAGATATTGCGGAACCAAAAACGCGGTACCGAATAATGCGAATTGAGCAATCCACTGAACGATAATTCCTTTCGTATAATTAGCAGAAGCGAAAACTCGGAGCTCAAGGAGTGGATTTTTTCGTCTAAGCTGCAGCAGCGTAAGAAGAATAAGTGAGAGAAGGCCTACTGTCAGGCTAATAATCGTCGAGGTTGAATTCCATCCGCTCACACTTTCGGAAATCCCGAAACAGATTGCGGCGAAGGCGACTGGTGCGAGAATCATCCCGGCAGTGTCCAGGGAGGCGGCATGCTGCCGATTGAGACGAGGGAGCTTCCATATTCCGATGATGAGGCCTGTAATCCCAATAGGGATATTAATCAGAAATATCCAGCTCCACGAGGCATAATCAACCAGCCATCCGGATAAAGTCGGGCCGAAGGCGGGGGCCAGCAAAATGGGAATTCCCATTAAACCCATAACGGTTCCTGTTTTGCCGGGTGGACTAATCCGGTAGATCATCGAGAGCGCAACCGGCATAACCATGCCGCCTCCAAGTCCTTGGACGATACGAAATAATACCAGTTGATCCATGCTTACCGACAGTGCGCATAAGAGCGAACCTGCCGTGAATAAAGCTGTAGAAGTCAAAAGCACGTTTTTCGAACCCCACCGGTCGGATAGCCAGCCCGTGATCGGAATAACTGCAGCCTGTGCCAAGGTATAGCCAGTTAATGCCCATTGAGCAGAGCTGAATGAACTATCGAATTCACCAATCAATTCGGTCAGCATGACATTCATCGCCGTACTATCCAGGAAAACCATGAAGATACAGATCACTATGGTAGCGAGCGGAGCGATCATTGCTTTTATGGACACGGCTTGCTCAATTTCATGACTATCCAGCGTCATATTCGCATCCCCTTTATATTTTAATTGATTATTTATTGCCGTACACAAGAAGAGATTCACACGGCGCCGCGAACCCATTCGGACCTTCGAACGGTTTAAGTGATTCCAAGATTTCGTCAAGAGCAGCTTTACGTTGCTTCTCAGATAATTGGTTAAGAAGATTTACCATTCCTCCGGAACCCATTGCAATTCGTTCTTCAAGGAACGTTTTTGCATTCAACGCCCGGTAGACTCGCGGAATCGGTTGTACCTGTACCTCTTGAAAACCGGCAGTTTGAAACAGGGGAATGAGTTTTTTCGGGCGACCCAAGGAGAAAATGCCTGCCGATTCTAATAAAGTCGAGCTTCGGCCTACGGTACGCAGAAGGATGGACATAGGGACGGAGAACGCCAAGTTTTGCTCGGGGCTAGACCATACGACGGCCGCAAATCTACCGCCCTTTCGAAGCGCTTTGTAAATACCGGAGAGGGCAAGATCGAGGCGAGCAACAAACATGAGACCGTGCTGGCATATGACGGCATCGAACGATTCCGACTCCAAATCCATTTGTTCCGCGTCCATGACTTGAGTCGATATATTCGTCATGCCTTCTTGCTTGGCCGACTCCGCAGCCGCATTCAACATCGACTCCGAAATGTCGGTCGCCAGCACGAATCCGTTCGTTCCCGCGATGCGCGCAGCGGCAAGACTCTGTTCCCCCGAACCTGCGGCAATATCAAGTACGCGGCTTCCGGGCTTAATATCGGCTGCTTCAAGCATGCGTCGAGTAGTCTGTCCCATGATATCTTCACGCATGGCAGCCTGACGTTGCCAGGCAGCTGCAATATGAGGCGACTGCCAAGCAGTGGAATCAGATTCAGATGGTTGATGAGTCATCTTGATACCTCCAATATAAAAAGATCCAACTAATTACTACATTATTGTAGTAGTTAGTTGGATCTTTTGTCAAGCCGCTTATTTCGACTTCTTTTCGGGTTAGACGACAGGGGATAAAGAGAGCAGAAGATGAGTAAGAAGAACAAGAATCAGCATCAAGCTAATCGCCGAAACGATCCATTCTTTGATTGGAATCGGCTCGTCCGTAACTTGATTGGACACGAGTGCATCGATTCGGGATCCGAGCAAGTCATCGATTCCTGGGGACGTTAAGTCGAGAGGCGGAGTCGCAACTCGAATTTCCGACAGCTTAAATAAACCAATCGCCAATGCTTTTTGTCCTGCGCGGCGGACGGCATATTCGTCGGCGGCAAGCTCTTTCTTTAGGAAATACCGGCTCCGTAATCGGCGAAGGACGGGGAAGAAAAACATGGAGCAGCATATCCCGTGAGAAACCAACATCCGAAGGGGATCCTTTTTCACACAATGATAATACTCATGTTCCATGATCGCGATCAGCTCCGGTCCATCGATGATTTGAAGGAGCGCCTGGCTGATCATAATTCTCGGACGGA
This sequence comes from Paenibacillus rhizosphaerae, assembly GCF_014192015.1. Classification (GTDB taxonomy): domain Bacteria; phylum Bacillota; class Bacilli; order Paenibacillales; family Paenibacillaceae; genus Paenibacillus_AQ; species Paenibacillus_AQ rhizosphaerae. The sequence goes on from NZ_JACHXJ010000002.1 coordinate 1,734,654, forward strand.
TGAAACCGTACGCAAAAGCGATCGGTTCGGCATCCTTTGTAACCAGAACTGGAATGTTTTTGGAAGCGGAAAAGGCTTTCACGGCCGAAGGGATGTCTGCAGATAAACGGTACTGAAAAGGCTTCAACGACCGATACGTGTTGCGAAGGACTTGGATCGCTCTCGCCATAAACAGAAAAACAATGACAAAGATCAGGAACACCAAGACGAAAAAAGTAACGGGAATGCGGCTGTTCGAAAATGAGAATCCCGAAAAGCTCGTCATCCTATCGAAGGCAGTATGAACTGCGGCATCGGCGAAAACAACCAGAGCGATCAATAGACCGATGCCAAACAAACCAGCCGGCAACAGCAGGGTGGAGAACGGATTACTCTTCATTTTCCTCACCATTTTCCAACCGCTCGATTAACGACTTCAATTGCTCCATCTTGCTCGGATTGGAGCTAATCTTGCCTACGAACTGGGCGATCGCGGTATCGCCGAAATCATCGAGCACGTTTTGAATGGCCTGCGATGACATCCGCTCCACATATTCCTGCACAGTAAACGCTGGAATGTATTTATGCTGCCGTCCGACTTTGACGCGTTCGAGAACTCCCTTTTCGGCCAAGCGGCTCATAATGGTCATGATCGTCGTGTAGGCATATTGCTTTTCTTGATTCAGCCGTTCGAGAACATCTTGTACGGCAGCTTCGCTCTGCTCCCAGACAATGCACATGACTTGAAGCTCCAATGGCCCCAACAATTTGGATAAAATATCTATCTGATTCTCTTCCATCGGAACACCTCCTTTTAACTACATATATGTAGTATACCTAACAACCGCATATTCACAAACTGCAAGGCCACTATCTGGATGAAATTCAGCTTCATGTGGTTCCTGTCATGCTCGGACTTGGAACGCGTTTGTTTGAACAGGATCATCCGAACCAACAAGAATGGCAATGCGTGACGGTACGGCAATCATCAGACGCGGTGCACCTCCGATATCGTGTAAAACCAACACAAGAGAAAGAGGCAGCGGACATTCAGCGTTGACCTTGCAGGCGGCAGGGATTATGCTAGAAGCATCTTGCGTAATCTGCTGCAAAGGAAGCTGCTTATGACAACGCCGGTTCGGCTCTCCTATTTTTATCTATTCTATTTCTTTATTTATATGGGCAACGCGGTATACGGCACCTTCATTCCGCTTTACTTCCGCGATGCGGGATTTGACTCTTCGCAGATCGGCATTCTGCTTGGCATCGGACCGCTCGTCGCCATTCTCGCACAGCCGTTTTGGGGAACGCTCAGCGACCGGGCCAGAACCAAAAACACCATCTTGCTGATGCTGATTGCCGGGAGCGGAGGCGCCATGTTGCTGTATCCGTTATCCGACGGGTTCGGCTACTTGCTCGGCATGATCACCATCTTCACCTTCTTCCAGGCCTCGATTTTCGCAGTCAGCGACGCGATTACGCTTGAAGAATTGGATCGGCAGCGATGGGCAAGCGGGTTCAGCCGGATTCGGCTGGCGGGCACGCTCGGTTTCGCGATCATGTCGATCGCGTTCGGCTTGATCGCCGAGAAGCGGGTAGACCTGTTGTTTTCGGTCTACGCGATGGTCATGGCCGTGTCGTTCCTGTTCGTCCTCCGTTTTCCGTCTGTGGCCGGCCATCAGAAATCTGGACGGCGCATCCGGATCTGGATCTTATTTCGCAATCGCAAGCTCGTATTTTATTTGGCGGTCAATTTCGTTCTTCATATTACATTGGGATACTATTATACGTTTTTTCCCTTATATTTTCAGGAGTTGGGCGGCAGCAACGCTTGGCTCGGTTGGTCGATGGTCATATCGTCGCTCAGCGAGGTTCCATTCCTGCTGCTAGCGGGGAAGATATTCCAGCGGGTTCGCATCCACTACATCTTGTTCGGCGCAGGCATCGCGGCCGCTCTGCGGTGGTACTTGTTCTCGGCCATCCATGATCCTTATTGGACGATTCCGGTGCAGGTGCTGCACGGCTTAATCTTTATCGTATTGTCCGTCACGATGGCGACCGTCATCAACCGGGAAGTGCCGGATGAGCTCAAAGCGAGCGGACAGACGCTCAACGCCCTGCTGTGTCTTGGCGTCGCCCGTTTGATCGGAAGCTATGCGGGCGGAGAAGCGAGCGAGATCTGGGGGATGCGCGACGTGTTCATGTACAATGCGGTGCTTGCCATCGGATGCATTGTCGTATTCGCGGTCTTGTTCCGGCGGATGGAACGTCGCTCGATTACGCATTCGTCGTGATCAAAATTGCAAATGTAGCGAAGATCGCCCCGCGGATTCTGCTTCAATAGCAGCATTCGCGGGACTTTTTTTCGTAACCCGTACACGGCAGACAGCCTGTTTCTTCGGATATGAAGGTTGACAAGATTATTAGGTGCAACTAAACTGGTTACATTAAGGGGGTGCCTACGGTTAAAATAAGCACTAGATTCTCTGTAGCCATTCATATACTGAGTATGCTATCCATAAAGAAAGATACGATTTATACTTCAGAAATGGTTGCAAGCAGTGTAAACACAAATCCGGTGGTCATTCGCAGAGTAACGGGGATGTTAAAAAAGGCTGGATTAGTCGATGTCAATTTGGGCTATGGAGGATCATACCTTTTAAAACCAAGCGAAGAAATCACGTTGCTCGATGTATATCGAGCCGTAGATGTAGTGAATGAGGGGCAATTGTTTCAGATTCACGAAAATACGAGCCTGAGTTGCATTGTGGGAGCAAATATTCAAGATGTTCTTCGTATTATTTTAAAAAAAGTTGAAATTTCCATGGAGGATGTTCTTGCAAGCTTCACCATAAAAGATGTGGTTGACGGTATATTAAAAAGGGCCTAGTCATCTATTATTTTTTTAGTGTATAATGTAACTGTAATAGTTACGGTTACAATGGAAGGGCCCGGTCTCGATCCGAATCTCTTGGAGCGATACAGTGTACGAAGCGTCTAATTAAAAAGGAGATAATAAAAATGGGAAAATTACTTGTTACTGGTGCTACCGGCAGTCTTGGAGGTAGAACGCTAGAGCTTCTTCTTCTGAAAGTTCCGGCAAATCAGGTCGCTGTACTCGTACGTAATCCGGAATCGGAGAAAATGGCAGGTTTTATTAAAGAAGGCGTGGAAGTCCATCAGGGAGACTATTTCGATTACAACTCTCTTATGCGAGCTTTTACCGGCGTTGAAAAGGTGATGCTGATTTCCGCGCAAGCATTTACCGACCGTAACACCCAACATTTTAACGTCATCGCCGCCGCAAAACAGGCAGGTGTACAGCAGGTGATATACACGTCGATTATACGAAGAGAAGATTCGGGTTTTATCATGCCCGAGGTTACGATATCGGACACCTTTGCGGAACAGGCGCTCAAGGCATCCGGCTTAGCCTATACGATTATGCGGAATCCGCCGTATCTCGAAGTCATGCAAAATTATTTCGGCAGCAATGCTTACGAAGTCGGCGTAAGGGTACCAGAAGGTTCCGGCAAAGTCGCCGCTGCATCCCTGTATGATTTGGCGGCAGCCAACGTGGCCGTCCTTACCCACGACGGTCACGAAAATAAGACTTATACGCTGAACGGCAGCGAGGCGAGATCATTTGCAGACATCGCTGAGGACCTCTCCGAGATTAGTGGAAAAAGAGTTGCTTATGTGCCTATTAGCGAGAAGGAATACGTAGAGAACTTTACGAATAACGGGTTTCCGCTTCCCGCTGGCGAGTTCTTATCGGCTTGGGTACGGGGCATTAACAGTGGAGAGTTCTCTGAAACGTCTGGAGATCTCGAGCGTCTAATCGGTCGAAAGCCAATGACATTCAAACAATTTTATCAACGCGCTTATTCCAGCAGTAAGAATTAACTTAAAGGCGGCAGGAAGCAGCGTTCCGTTTATGTTGTACATAACACAATATCCCGAATCGAAGGCGCTGACAAAATCAGCGCCTTTTTTTGTTTCATACCCTGCCGCGACCGGCGCTTGAACCGTTTCGAGTTTATAAATAATTTATATAGCTGTGCTAGAGTGTAAGGACTTAGTGGCTTTTCATTTCATGAAGACCGCATGAAGTTTTTTTGTCCTTCGGGGATGCCTCTGTTGTGTATTATGATGCATTCTTCCGTGGGGAATCGAATGTGGTGTCAATGATTCGGATCTCTCTGCAAACTGACGTAAAAATTAGATGGAGTGTATGTAGTGATGAATCTGCAGAGGAACTTTTCAAATTACATCAATTGTACTTTCCGGTGGATGACTTCGATGGAGTACAGCGTTTTGCCTGAAAGTTGTAGCGGCCCGCCGGCTATGCCGGAGGGCATTGATAGAAATGCGTTAACCTCTGTTCCTACTGAATGGAGCCGTGATCCTACAAGATATTACGAAAGTTCCAATAGGCTACAATATGCTTGTACAACAACCGGACGGTACAGTAATTGAATTTGTTGAGCACACAAGGTCTACCCATGTTAAATAACGAGCAAAGAGTCAGAATTTTCAGAGCACTGGCTGATGAGACACGGCTGAACATAGTACGAATACTTTACGTTAACAACAAAGAGATGAGTTGCGGAGAACTGGGACGAATTTGCGATGCTTCCAAATCAAATACTTCATATTACTTCCGTATATTACGAGAAGCAAATTTGATCAAAGTTCGCAAAGATGCACAAACAAAGTATGCAAGTATCGATTTGGAGACTTTTCATTTTTACTTACCTGGTTTTCTGAACACGTTGTAAGATAGGCTCCCAAGGCAGGAAAGAAAAGTTTCAGAAGTGTCGATGCTGGTAGCGAGCACTTCTGACTGGTGTTAGTAAAAAAAACGAGTATAATGGTGTTCGAAGTTACATGTTTCAAGTTTAGGAGGGGAGAGGCTATATGCAAAGAATTGCGATTGATATGGACGAAGTTATAGCTGACTTTAACCCGAAACATCTACGAGTGTTTAATCGTGATTACAAAGAGAGTCTCACTGTGAATGACTTGGTGGGAACGCGTCTTAGGGAGTTGCGTCCTCAGTTAAAGAATGAGATTATGGCTTACTTAAAAGATCCTGCGTTTTTCCGTGATTTAGATGTAATGAAAGATAGCCAGGAAGTAATCAAACGGTTAAGCGAACGGTTTGAAGTTTTCATCACCACAGCAGCGATGGAGTTTCCAACTTCTTTCACTGCGAAATATGAATGGCTAAAGGAACATTTCCCATTTATCGATGAGATGAATTTTGTTTTTTGCGGAGATAAGAGTATTATCCATGCGGATTACCTTATTGATGATAATGTAAGGCATTTTCAAGGATTCAAAGGTCAGGGGATTTTGTTTACGGCACCGCACAATATAGACGAAACAGGATACATTAGAGTTAACAACTGGTTGGAAATACAGGAGTATTTTCTCTTCTCAAAATAAAATGTTAAGAAAAGAAGGAGAAATTGCGACCACTTTTCGAAAAATTGACATGCACCCTGAGATAAAGTTGCCAGGGTGCATGATTCGTTATTGCCTTTTGCTGCTAAGAACCCGACGATGTGTTTGGTTAGCGCAGCTGGCGTGGCGCTGTCTTCGCCAATACAAGGACAGCGCTAACAAGCGGGTGTCGCATTGCTCGGCAACGGGTTTTTATTTTTTCTGCAACTAAGCGAAAAGGGCGCAGCAGCGCAGTATATTGTCGAAGGACAAGAACATAGTCCCATTGAAAGTCGCTATGTTAGCGGCTTTTTTGTTTTATCGGTACAAGTTCTTGTCCCGAGCCCAGGACAAGAACTTGTACCGATTGCCGTAATGGACAAGAACATGAGCCGATTAACGATAAGCTCATTAAGCTAACAGGCAGCATAGTTCAATTATATGTTCATTGTTGTTTGATTAAATTATTGACAGAATATTCCGATTATCTTATATTGAGCTTAATTCAAAGTTTTCAAATGCGACGAAGAGGACAAGTAGATCCGGAAACGCCGTTCAGAGAACTGCCGGTTGGTGCGAGGCAGTGGGGTCCCGAATCAAAAAATCGTCTCTGAGCAGGCCCCCGAAATAATAGTAGACGGGCCCGGGATTCTACCGTTACAAAGAAGCATCGTTGTTGGACGATGGCTAAGAGGACGTTTTATGTAAACGTCAATCAGGGTGGTAACGCGGAGTAACTCCGTCCCTTATGGGATGGGGTTTTTTTGCGTTCTAATTTAATAATTGGAGGTATTCAAATGAGAAAGGTAATGGTTACAGAACGTCTGACATTGCGGCCACTTGAGCTTCATGACGCTGAATCAATGGCGAAATTGGCTGGAGAAAAAGAGGTGGCGGATACTACGCTGAACATGCCTCATCCTTATCCAACAGGTTCGGCTACTTCGTTTATCAAAGCGAGGCATGAGGCTGCAGAAAGAGGTGATGGTTACTCTTTCGCTGTTACTTTAACGGAAGATAACGCGTTTCTCGGAGTCGTTGGCCTACACGTAAATAAGAGGCACAATATGGCTGAGTTAGCGTATTGGATAGGTAAACCGTATTGGAGATGTGGCTTTTGCACTGAGGCAGCCGCAAAGGTAGTTCAGTTTGCATTTGATGAGCTTAAGTTAAATCGCGTATTTGCTGCAGCGATGACGCGAAATCCTGCATCTTATAAGGTTATGGAGAAAATCGGAATGAAATATGAAGGGATTCTGCGTAATCATATTCGCAAGGGAGACGTTTATGAGGATCTGAGGCATTATGGACTTTTGCGGAGTGACGATTGAACTAATAACGGGAAACGATAGCTCAATAAATCTCAAATACGCGGCTGCCGTATGATCGGCAGCCGCGTTGTGCTAACGGGCAGGATACTTCCAATTGCTGTATAATTAATATGCGAAATGGTTTGATATAAGGGATCCAGTTTGCGAAGCTGGATCAAATGCTTCAGGGTAGAGGTGCTCCGGTGAATGAAAAGTCCATTGCTCAGCTTTACGTAATGACGGCAAATATTCCGGAAGAAGGCGTAGAGAAATTTAATGATTATGAAAGTCATGTACTACCTTTACTTAATGAGCACGGCGCGAAATTGGAAAGAAGACTCCAAAGCCCTGATCGTCTCATTGAGATTCATATCATCTGGTTTCCATCAGACCTAGGCGCAACGAGCGTATCTATCTTCTTGTTGAATCAGGCGCTGAGATTGAGTTAAGGGTGATGAAAGACTTGAAGTAATAAGCTATCGGGGAACGATAGCTCAATGAAGGCATTTGAAGGCAGCCGCCACAAAAGCAGGTTGATGAAGTACAGAATTAACAAGAACGATGTTGAGACAGATCTCTGTCGAGGGACAAGAACATAGTCCCAATGAAAGCCGCTATTTTAGCGGTTTTTTTGTTTATCGGTACAAGTTCTTGTCCCGAAGAAAAGACAAGAACTTGTACCGACTGCCGTAAAGGACAAGAACATAATCCGATTACCGATTAGATAAGCATCAAACTACATTTCACTACACTAATTCATTATGCTAACGGGCAGGTTAACGCCAAAACTTCCGTCGCCCCGTATCAAACATAGTCACACCTAGATTAAATGCTCCTTGAATCGTACGCACAGAGTCTTCATTGTCAGGCATCATCATCGTTCCGAGGCTGATACCTGAGACTTCGAGTCCTTGGTTACCCAGTTTTCTCTTCTCTAGCATATAGGTTCCCTCATTACGAATGTTATTATTACAGAACTTCTGCTATAACTGTTTGGAGTTGACTCAGAATAACTCGGTTGCCTTAGTTCATCTTAGACTTCAAGATTCATTTAACAAGTGAATCCTCAATTTGCTGCTTTCTCGACGCACTCCATGTATCAATCATCCATCCTGGATATTCCACAGTTAGCTTGCTTGCCTCGTTCAAGGCTTGAAGGTCCTCTTCGGTCAGACGAATTGTTGTCGCTCCAATATTTTCATTCAGCTGTTCAACTCTCTTGGTACCGATAATAATGCTTGTGACGGCTGATTGGTGCAGCAGCCAGGACAATGCCAACTGAGCAACAGTCGTTTGCTTTTGCTCCGCCATTACCTTCAAAACGTCGATTATGTCATACGCTTGTTCCTTATTAACTGGTGGGAAGTCCAAATTCGTACGACGGCTTTCATCAACGCTGGTTTGTTCCCGACTGTATTTCCCGCTTAAAAAACCTCCTGCCAGCGGGCTCCAAATCATAAGTCCCAAGCCTTCACTCTCTGCCATTGGAATTACCTCTCGTTCAAGCTCTCTTCCAGCTAGCGAATAGTAGGCTTGAACCGACGCGAATTTTTCAAAGTTGTTCAACTTCGATATTCCAATGGCTTTTTGAATTTGCCAAGCGGCCCAGTTGGAAACACCGATATAACGAACCAATCCTTGCCGAACAAGATCGTTTAAGGTACTTAGTGATTCCTCAATTGGTGTTGCAGGATCAAAGCCATGAAGCTGATACAGATCGATATAATCGAGCTGTAATCTTTGAAGACTTGCTTTAACTCCATCCATGATGTGGCCACGTGAGGATCCACGATGATTCGGGCCTGTTCCCATATTTCCAAACACTTTGGTAGCAACGACAACATCGTCTCTTTTGATTCCCAGATTTTTTAATGCTTGACCCGTAATGCGCTCCGATTCACCACCGGAATACGTATCGGCAGTGTCAATAAAGTTAATTCCGGCCTCAATGGCTCTTGCAAGCAGTCCGTCAGCATCTTTCTGGCCAACATGGCCAAACACGCTGAAATCATCCCTTCCTCCAAAAGTCATAGTACCAAGAGCCAATTCAGAAACAAAGAGACCTGTTGAGCCGAGTTTTTTATATCGCATGAAAATTACCTCCATGATTGTAAAAGTTGCACCGGTGTGAAAAAAATATAGCATACAAATTAAACGAAGTAAACTAAAACTTAAAATAAGTACACTTTGTATCTTTCGTCTGATTGCGTTATAATGTTGGTACATATATTAGCAGGAGGCTTCTTATGGATCGCTCGACCAAAACAAAGTATTTTGAACTGATACTTCCACATATCCGCAAGCGCGGCTTCAGTCACATGAAGATCGATGAAATTCTTAAGTATTTAAACATAAGCAAAGCCACGTTTTATAAGCATTTTTCTTCGAGGGACGATTTGATTGAACAACTTGTGATTGATTATGCTTCGCAGGTTGTTGATGTGGATCCAATCGTCTTAGATAAAGAAATGCCATTTAGCCGACGCTTTCAACGTATATTTGAACAGTCGATGCTTAGCGTTTTGATCATGTCAGATGAATTTTATTACGATATTAAGCAAAACCAACCCGCGCTGATTTCACATATCACAGCTGCACAGACTAAGCGATGTGACCTATTACAACAGTTTTACCGTGAGGGATTTGATAAAGGTATTTTCCGATCTATTAACCCGGTCGTATTTTTTTTGCAGGACGATCCCGTTCTACGTAGGTTAATGGACCCGTTCCTGCTTAATTACTACAACACAACGCTAAAGCAACAATTTCTGGATTACTACACAATAAAAAAAGCTTCACTATTTAAAGACAATTTTCTAAACACGGTGGAAGACAAACTTATTGAGCAGAAAATTACCGATATTCTTAGAATCAGTCTTAACTAAAGAAACTATATCGACTCCGAAAAAGAACCTTGAAAAATCAAGGTTCTTTTTCATTTGCACGTATCTTCTTGTCTTTTTTGAGAGTTTGGCTGTTCGGTTCCTCTGCATGCAGACTAGTCTGTGCATTATTCTGCAAATGAAGTTTGATCCTTCACTTGACGTTTGCTGCCGAAGACTACAGCAGTTGTTGCAGCAGCTACAGCAATGGAAGCAGCAGCAATCCAAGTAATCGCGTGCAGCGATACATGTTCGATAATGACGCCACCGATCCCGGCACCTGCCGCCATAGCCAGTTGCAATACGGAAGTGTTCAAGCCAAGCATAATGCCGGATGCCTCCGGAGATAATGTAATCAGATAATATTGCTGGGTTGGAGCGGACGACCAGGAGAAGAAGGACCAGAGCATCAGAAGGACAAATACAAGGAATGCTGCAGTGCCGGAGGCTGCAGAAAACACGATCAGCATAACCATATTAAGCAGCATCCCTCCGGTTAATGTCTTTGCAACTCCCCATTTGTCCGTGCTGAATCCGCCTGCCTTAGAACCGATCAGACTAGCGATACCATATGCAAACAGCGCAACGCTTACCCAGCGTTCGCTCATATTGGCAACTTCGAGCAGATAAGGGGACAGGTAGGTAAAGGCAATGGCATAACCCAATATCCAAAAGAATGTAATGCCTAGCGCTAGCGCGATTTGCGGTTTCTTCACCATAGTTAGTTGTTTTGCAAGGGAAACCGGCTCTTCGCCATCCATACGCGGTATAGACCGTGCAACAATGGGCATACCGAGAATGGAAAGCAGAGCGATACCGCCGAAAATCAGCTTCCAATCGTAAGATGCTGCGATGATTCTGCCAAGCGGTACGCCTAGAATTAGCGAGGCGCTAATTCCCATAAGCACAATGGCGATTGCGCTCCCCTGTTTGTTAGGAGGGGCTAGTTTGGCGGCTACGGTAAGTGAGGTCACCACAAATACACCTGTACCTAGAGCCATAATGACCCTCGCTAGCAACATGAAGCCATATCCGGGCAAAATAACTACTAAAGCGTTGCCTACGACGATGAAGGCAAGTGAATAAAGCAGCAAGTCCCGTCGATTGATCCGGGCCGTAACTGCCATCAGGATAGGAGTTCCGACAGCGTATGCCAATGAGAAGGCCGTTATGAGCTGACCAGCGGCAGATATTGTCACCCCGATATCCGCAGCAACTTTATCTAATATGCCCGCGATCATGTATTCGGATGTCCCGATGAGAAAACTGACCGCGGCAAGCATGTAGACTTTCCAGTATTTATTCGTATTTATCAATTCCTTCAATTGTTAATTTTGCGCAAGCTGAGAAAAAGAGTGACGGCAATTAGCGCTTTGGATAACACCTCATTACCGTCACAATCCCTGTTTAGTTACAAGAGTAAAATCAAGAATTTAATTTTAAGCTTACCAAGGAAGTTCTGTTTCCATGTGGATAAACCTTCCTGATGGGCCGTTTTCAGGCAAGGTGGCTAGTCGGATGCTTGTTTTTGCACCATCTGATACATCCGTATCTGCGTATTTACCGCCAAGCTCCGTTTTCACCCAGCCTGGATGGGCTGCGTTTACTTTGATTGGCGTTTCTTTAAGTTCATGCGCAAGATGAATCGTAAAGGAGTTCACTGCTGCTTTTGAAGCGTTGTAAGCCAGCAGCTTCAAATCGTATATAGGAGATGCGGAATCCGATTGGAGCGTAAGCGAACCAAGAATGCTGGACAAATTAACGATTCTGGCGGCAGGCGATTTGCGCAGCAACGGCAGAAGAAGTTGTGTCAGCTCAACCTGAGCAAAAAAGTTGGCGTTGAACGTTTGCCGCAATACCTCATAAGACACAGAGGTCGTATTATTCATCGGCGAAAGATGTTCAACCTCTAATTGAACTCCAGCGTTGTTAATAAGAATGTCCAATCTGCCAAACTGCTGTTCAAAATAAGCATAAGCTCCGCGTAGGTCCTCTGAATTCGTAAGATCTAGCGCAAGAATGTCGGCTTGAATGCCTTCGGCAAGCAGCTGGCTAACGGCTTCTTCACCTTTAGCACGGTTACGCACACCGATGACCACAATTGCACCTAGTCTTCCGAGCTCGCGTGCCGTCTCAAAACCAATCCCGCGGTTGCCTCCAGTAACAAATGCAACTTTTCCATCGAGAACCTTTTCAGTGGTATTCATTTTTTATTTCTCCTCTCGTTTTGACTCGTTTTTTTGTTTTACAAGCATAGCCGCTGTCGGCTCTATGGTTCATTTGCTGGGCACAGCACACAGCAAATTAATTTAGTCATTTCGGATTGCCTCCTCTTTGTTCCGTGCAAGAACATCATAAAACGATTTTTCGCCGTGAGACAGTACCGCGTTTATTGTGCAATTACGGATACAACAACTCCTGAACCTAGTACTGTGACTACCACCTTTATATCTCAGTACGTTGTAACGAAGAGGGGCATAGGTTGCTTTTTGCCAGAGAATGAGGAAAATATAAAATGGAACAACTCGGGGAGGAATTAATCATGAGTGAAGATATACGACGCAAGGAGCTGGCCGATTTTCTGAAAAATCGCCGTCAGAGATTAAACCCGGAAGCTGTCGGGCTGCCAGGCTCCAATGGCATCAGGAGACGTTCAAGCGGACTGCGCCGGGAGGAAGTAGCCACGCTTGCCGGTATTTCACTGCATTGGTATACCGCTTTGGAGCAAGGCAGAGATATTCGGGTATCGAACAGCGTGCTGGAAAGCTTGGCCAGAGTGCTTCATTTGGAGCAGGATGAACGGGTTCATCTCTATATACTCGCAAATCGTAACGCGCCGTTTGAATCCTCGTCCGAGGCACCCACGACTATGCATTCTGATCCTGAACTGGCCCTTATCGTAAATCAATTCGGTCACATGCCCGCTTATGCGATTGATGGGCAATGGAACCTGCTGACGTGGAATGAGGCAGCTTCAAAAATGTTCGGAGGATTTAACCATATTTGTGAGAAAAGCGGAATGAAAAATTTCATTTATTTGTTATTTACGGATCCGGAATTACGAAATAAATTCGTGGATTGGGAGTCATCTGCCGCCAAGTTGGTCGCTGCCTTTAGGACGGCATATGCCCGCAGAATGGAGAATCCATGCGTAAATGTGATAGTTGAAGACTTAGAAGAGGAAAGCGCTGAATTCGCGGAGATGTGGAAACGACATGATGTCAGGTCGCTGCGAGAAAATCAGTTTCGTCTTGTACATCCGGCAATAGGGGAGTTGGATGTGCGGTCAAACGCCTTTTATGCGGCGGGACATGAGGATGCCACTTTGGTTGTTTATACGCCGGCAACTGTTGTTGATGAGGACCAGTTGAGAAAGCTCGATGAAGTTTCATTTCCGTGAGAATGTAAAAAAGAGGCTCTCCAGAAGCGAAGTGCGAGCGGCCGGCGATATAATCCAGAACTAAATCATTTTGTCGGATGAAAAGAACATAGGCAGAAAGCCGCATAGAGCTGTTCTGCACTTATGGGTTCCGCAAATCGGGTTTCCGGATCGGCATCGGAAATTTTTTGAACAGAAGGGGAAAGAAATCGCCTGTTTCGAGGAAAGGCTATTGTGCTACCAGTTATTCAAGGGACTCGATGGGCTGCGATTTTACGCCAAGAAAGGCGACAAGCCGAGTTACGACTTTATGAAATCCCAATTGATCCCGCTCCTAAAGCAGGCAAAGTAGAAGGCGGCATAACAAGATCCAGGACCTTAATTGCATGATGTCGGAGGACAAGAACATAGTCCCATTGAAAGTCGCTATTTTAGGCGGCTTTTTTATTTTATCGGTACAAGTTCTTGTCCCATGCCAAGGACAAGAACTTGTACCGATTACCGTAATGGACAAGAACATGATCCGATTGCCGATTAGGTATAAATCCAATCGGTTTCCACCCGCTATTCATTAAGCTAACGGGCAGAATAGTGTAACTAATTTCCTTTGATATTAATTGATAAATTCAAGATACAAGAGAAAGGGAAAAGGAATTTGAACGTAAGCTTGAAATGTCTAAAGAGCAAGCTTATAACATGACAAGGGAAGCATTCGATATAATCATTCAGTATTTCGAACACCTCAACTCAAATCCAGAATTGTTGATGTCTCAACCATTTCTCAATCGTCAACCCCCTACTGCAGTACTTTTAATCGATATGCAAAATTTGCACTTCTCCTTCAGCGAATGTTTTATCGGCATAACCGTCACCCCATTGACAAAGCGCTCTTAGAATCGGTTCAAGCGATTGCCCAAGCTCTGTGGTCGAATATTCGACCTTCGGAGGGACCTGATTAAACATTTTTCTGCTTACAAGTCCATCAGCTTCCAATTCTCTAAGCGTTTGGATAAGCATTTTTTGAGAAATATTATGCACAAGCCGCTTTAACTCACTCGTTCGTTTTGGACCATGTATCAAATAATATAAAACTAGCCCTTTCCATTTCCCCCCAATTACCTCCAACGTAACTTCAAGGTTACAGTAATAAACTTTCATTTAGTAATCTCCTCCAGCGTCAATTATTACTTTTTGGTTACTATATCACAAAAAAGTGGGTACTTCTATTATTATTACTTTTGATACATAATTTAATTTGTGGGATCCGCTTATCTTGTCATCAGCACAACAGCGATGTTAGCCACAAATCGACGCAAGAAGGGAGAAGTTTACTATGCAAAACAAATCTGTTGCCTTAGTCACCGGGGCTAATCAAGGAATTGGTCTTCAGATCGCAAAGGATCTTGTGGCACACGGCTTCACTGTACTGGTCGGGTCGCGCAATATAGAACGCGGCGAGGCTGCGGCCAAGGAGGTTGGGCCGGATGCACACGCGCTCCAGCTCGACGTGACGGATCAGGCTTCGATCGCCGCAGCGGCGGAGCGCATCCGGAGCGAAATCGGACGTCTCGACGTGCTCATCAACAACGCGGCCATCTCGCACGCGGGCAAGCCGGGCAGATCGCCCGAGGAGATCACGAAGTCGAGCCTCCCGAGCAACGTGTCTCTCGATGAAGTGCGTGCGGTGTGGGAGACCAACGTATTCGGCGTCCTCGCCGTTACCCAGGCGATGCTACCGCTCCTGCGCGAGGCGCCAGCAGCCCGCATTGTCAACGTGTCGAGCGGCGTTGGCTCGCTGACGTTGAATTCGGACCCGTCGTTCCCCTTTCGTTCGCACTTCAGCCCTGTCTACCCTGCGTCCAAGACAGCTCTCAACGCTATGACGCTCGCCATGGCTATCGAGCTGGAGCCGACTGGAATCAAGGTCAACGCCGTCTCCCCGGGCTACACCAAGACGAAATTCAACAACTATACGGGCACGGAGACTGTCGAGGAGGGCGCCAGCGAGGCGGTTCGCGTTGCGCTCCTTGGCTCGGAAGGCCCGACAGGTACGTTCACGCACGCAAACGGAACGTACCCGTGGTAATGTAGTCTCGAGGCGCTACACAACTGCTCTACAGGCGGACACTCATAATGTGTTCGCTTTTTTATTGAACAAAGCGCTATCAAAGTAAAGGCCACACCTCAGGGGTGGCCTTAAAACTGTACGCTCATGTCCTGGCGCAAAGGACACTTAGAGCTAATGCAGAAGACACGTGCAGAATAAAAACTACTAACGTGTCGAGGGACAAGAACATAGTCCCATTGAGAGTCGCTATTATAGCGGCTTTTTTGTTTTATCGGAACAAGTTCTTGTCCCGAGCCCAGGACAAGAACTTGTTCCGATTACCTTAATGGACAAGAACATTGTCCGATTACCGATTAGATAAGTATCCCAACAGCAGGGTACCCATGCAAAAATTCATTAAGCTAACGGGCAGGATAGTTTAATAAAATTCGGCGCTTGACATGCGCAAACTATTCAAGATATATTTAGATTATAGATAGCCGGCAAAGTAAAAAACCGAGGGATGGTACATATGAACTCATTTAAAGATGATATAGCCTACGCTCTCATTCAGTTGATCAAAGAGCACCGCAGGCAGGCTGATGAAGCACTTAAACAGCTTGGTTTGCATGCAGCGCAAGAGTTTGTACTCTTTTTGCTCTGGGAAGAAGATGGTCTATCTCAATCTCAACTCGCGGCTCGCCTCAAGCTAGAGCTCCCGACGATTACTAAATCAGTGCAGCGCATGGAACGTATCGGTTTGGTAAGGCGCCATGTTGACGAGAAGGACACACGTATTTCACGTGTCTATCTTACCGAAGCCGGACGCGAACTCTATGAGCCAGCCATGCAAGTATGGAAGAATCTCGATGCTCGCATCTGCCTCAATATGACTGAACTTGAACAGGCATTGTTCCGTCGTTTGCTTCAACAGGGCCTGGCGAACCTTTCCTAAAGGGAGAGTCGCCTTTTCTGGATTTTATAATTAGCCGGCTATCTATAATAAGAAAGGATGGATATGTATATGGGTATGGAAGTACTATCGATGAAGGATCGTATTGCCTTAGTGACAGGAGGTAGTCGTGGTATTGGTGCAGCAACAGCGATTCAGCTTGGACAGCACGGCGCTCGTGTGGCCGTCAACTACTACCGTAATAAAACGGCTGCTCAAGAGGTAGTAGAAACCATTGAGAGAGCTGGAGGCAAGGCACTTGCCTTTCAAGCGGATGTTACGAAGCAAGAGGAAGTTGAACAAATGGTTTCGCACGTTCGTGAGACTCTCGGGCCAATTGATACACTGGTTCTCAATGCTCCAGCGTCAAGCAGCTCCTCTTCTGAGATTCCTGCTCACGAACAGCTTCAGGCGATCCTTGCCCCTTTCACAGCAAGTCGATGGAACATTTTGGATTCATTTGTTCGAGGTCAATTACAAGCTGCATACTATCCAAGCCAGGCGGTTCTTCCAGATATGATGACACAACAACGAGGAAGTATCATTTTCGTCAGTGCTACCCATGCTCGCCGACCAAATGAAGGAGGAATAGCAGTAGCTGTAGCCGTAGCCAAGGCCAGCGTAGAGTCGATGATGCAGCATATGGCATTGGAACTGGGGCCAGTTGGCATTCGGGTCAATACAGTAGGTGGAGGAATGATTCTTACCGATCTTAACGCCGGAGCGCCACAGGAGATAAAAAACCAGATAGCTCAAATGACTCCTTTGCGGAGGAATGGCCGACCGGAAGATGTGGCCTCTGCCATTACCTATCTGGCCTCAAATCAAGCCTCATTTGTGACCGGAGCGTATCTCACTGTAGACGGCGGAAACTTTATCATATAAAAGATATGAAAGGAACGGCGTTTTAGTAAGCAAAGCAACAATTGTTGCGCTGACGGGTACGATAGCTCAATAAAACAAGAAGGCAGCCGACCACTCGATCGACTGCAATTCAGCTGAGCCATTTGCCCAATCCCGAAAATGGGCAACTGCATATGATGGGTGCAAACCTACTTAAAGGAGTGGTAATGTTTTGTACCCATATCAGCCAAATCAGGTTATCCCCGCTCAGATCGATTCATCCTGATGGAGATTATCATTTCTTCTTCGCTAGGGATTTTTCTTGGGGAATTTTAGGTCATCCATGGGAAGAAACAATTACTATCTAACGGTGAAAAGCTTATAAATTGTTTGTTAAAAGAACAACCGTTAATGCTACACAAAGTGGTTCAACAAGGGTAAGATATCGACTAATGTTTATTGAACTAACGGGGAACGATAGTTCAATAAACACCTATGATGAAGCTGCCGACAAGATCGGTGGCTTCATTACGTTAACAGGCAGGATAGTGAAAAAAGTAAAAATCAACACTTCATCGCAGGGGATAGATGGAAAATATAGAAAGATGGAAGTAGTTCGTTGTCAGATGGCATCTATATAAAAAAGAGTGAAGGGGAGGAAAACATGGAGACAATCAAAGACAATGATCCGATAGTCGTGGCGGTCACCCATATGATTCACGCCGGGGATGTAGAGGCTCTGCGTCGCTTGCTCGATGAAAACCCTATGCTTGCACCAGCCAGGATTGTAAACGACAAGGGTGGGTCAAGCACTTTTCTTCATGCGGTCACTGACTGGCCCGGGTACTTTCCCAATGGCCCGGTGATCGTTAAAATGTTTGTTGATGCGGGTGCCGACCCCAATGGCCCGATAACTGGTTCATGGCATTCTGAGACTCCCCTGCACTGGGCAGCAAGCAACGATGACGTTGACGTGGCTGAAGCTTTGATTGATGCTGGAGCGGACATTGGGGTACTTGGTGGTTCTATCGCTGAAGGCACTCTCTTGGACAATGCAGTTGGTTATGGCTGTTGGAACGTGGCTCGGCTTTTAGTCGCGCAGGGCGCCCGTGTCGACAGGCTTTGGCACGCCGCGGCCCTAGGGTTGATGTCTCGGGTTGAGTAACTTTTAAGTCATGATTCGTCATCAACTCCAGATCAAATAAACCATGCGTTCTGGCAAGCGTGCCATGGAGGACAACGTCGTGTGGCTGAATTTCTACTCTCCAAAGGAGCTGACATCAATGGGATTCCTGATTACACGGCTCAGATGCCACTCGATACAGCAGCCAGTCTTGATACCCGAAGGGACACAATGATCACTTGGCTGAAAAGAAAAGGGGCTAAATCGTCTGGGCTATAAGAGATGAACGAGTGCCTCATAACGCTAACGGGAAACGTTGGCTCAAGAAAAAGGAGTATTCGCCGGCGCCAGCTACTCTTTTTTTATACTGCATATTTAAACGTGTAGGCTTCGCTCATGTAGAATTCATCACCGATCTTGACTGCAAAGTTGTAATTTCAACGATTTTCAGGATTTTTTAAAAAAGATACAACAGCTGGAGGAAATGGCCCAACACTTACGGAACTAAAAATACAATGCTTATTTTAACGCACAGTAATCAACCAACTCAACCACGGTTAACCGTACATGTTCTTGTCGTCTTACATGAGCTCTGTCATGCACCCCCAAGTTAGCATACGCCTTTTTAGTATAACCAAGGCTGCCGTTTTTTTTAAAGCGGCAGCCTTGTCGAAATTTCAATATGAGGTTACAATCCCAAATTTTCGATCCTGTTCATTAAGCTTGTAATATCGCTGATCGTTGAGATAATCGGTGAATTCTGCAGCTGATCGAGCGCCACATTACCGCTAGCCAATACTTGATTGATCTCGTCTAACAGCATTTGATTTTTTTCGACTAATTGTTGGTGAAGATCCTTGGCAATGGCCGGGGCATCAATCAGATTATATTGTTCGATTTCTTTCTTTAATGCCGTTAATTGATCTTCTAGCTGCTGCTTGGTTTCGGGATTAGTTGCGGCATCTTGGATCTTTTGAGGGGCTTGTTCAGCGAAAACGGCCAGGTTATTTAAGTGTTCCTTAGTTTGATCGGCGTATTGCAGGGAGTTGTTTGCTTCTTGGAAAAAAGAACACGCGCTTAGCGTCATCGTTGACAGAACCAGTAATAGTATCATCATCAATTTCCTCATGGAATGACCTCTTCCTTTCCTTACGTTAACTTTTGCTTTATTTTTACATTTTTACGTATTAGGAGGAAAAGGGTTTCATCGGCGTTGTTGAGGTCACTCCGGTTTCCGTCAACGTCTGACGCGCGTCCCGTCCATTAGGAAGCCCATACTGAGATGGATAAACATACGATTTACCATATTGCCGAACGAGTCGGTGTTTTACCGTCCACGGTATCGAGAGCGTTATCGGGAAGAGGGTACTGCGGGGCCAAGACGAAGAGCAAAATTATCGCTGCGACAAAGGAACTGAAGAGGAAATAAGCTAACTAGAGATATTAGTACAGAATTTAAACTACCCTATTATTTTTTTTGTTGTTTTTAAATGTATAGAACATCTGTGATAACTCATAGTTCAAGTGCACTGTTGTTTCCAAATAAACTTAAATGTTCAAGGTTGTTTAGTTGCAATTTTTATTTTCCTCCTGAAAAAGTTGGGTTACAAACTTTGCCGTAGTTGTAGATGATAAAAAAAGAGAAACTGTAAGAAATTTCAGTTACATAGATTTTTTAACTTCTTCATTACTACTCTTATATTTACGACGATGGTATTCAGTACAAACGTGGCGGAGAAATCGCAGGCTGCCAGTGGGACCGCTATGCAGGCGCAGACAGGCGATCAACTGTATCCGATTGAAGTTAACGGAAAATACGGTTTCATCAACGGCAAAGGCAAAGGAGATCATCGAGGCGGTGTACGACGGATACGGGTATTCAGGAGTATCCAGAGGGGCGGTGTATGTCGAGGACCATGCGGTTAAAAAGCAATATTACTTCAGTTCGGCGGGCAGCGAGCTGTTCGAATATATGCTGAGAGGTGCCAGCGTTCTTTTTAATGACCGTGCGCTGTATACGACGCAGGTTCAGGACGCTGACGGAGGTACGGCGACACGGTACGGATATATAGACAGCCATGGCAAGGTGAGCATACAGCCCATCTACGCCCAGGCGTCTAATTTCTCCGAAGGTCTAGCTCGGGTCAATAAGATATTAAGTTTTATTAAGTCCGATCAGGATTACTCGGCATTTAAGAAATTATAAGTAAAAGAGAAATTAGTGGTTCCTTGGTGTCGAGGGACAAGAACATGGTCCCAATGAAGTCGCTATTTTAGCGGCTTTTTTATTTTATCAGTCAAATTTTTGTCCCGAGTCGAGGACAAGAACTTGTACCTTTTGCCGTAATGGACAAGAACATGTTCCGATTACCAATTAGATAAATATCTAACTGAATTTTAAAGCTATTCATTAAGCTAAAGGGCAGGATAGTTTAATTCCATATTTAGTGAGTAGGACCTTTTTTGGGATGTAATAGACCTGCTATAATTTTTGTAGATAGTAAGCCATTCAAATGATATGGGGTGCATTGGTTACGAAATGGAAAGGAAGTTTTTTAACGAGATTCATAGATTACTACTACCCGACTAATATTTCAGGTTACTACTGATGAAGAGGCTGTATCTCTTGATACCACTTGTCATTTTAGTTATCACAACATTTGTAATGAGTTTGATATTCTCCGAGTACTTTCATAAAAATGGACTTTCTGCAAGAGCAACTACACTTGTACCGATCATTTCAGTCGTTAGCTTCCTAATTGGTTATTTGTCCGCTTTGATTTTCAAAAAATCCAAGTAAATAGAATAGTATGTAAAATTATTATCTCTATCGGCATCCTCGGCAACATCAGGACCACTGACTCCTGTACATGTTCCCTACGGGTAAACTTGCCGCATCGACAGCTTGTTAAGCTAACGGGGAACGATAGCTCAATAAATACTCAAATACGCGGCTGCCGTATGATCGGCAGCCGCGTTGTGCTAACGGGCAGGATACTTCCAATTGCTGTATAATTAATATGCGAAATGGTTTGGTATAAGGGATCCAGTTTGCGAAGCTGGATCAAATGCTTCAGGGTGGAGGTGCTCCGGTGGATGAAAAGTCCATTGCTCAGCTTTACGTAATGATGGCAAAGATTCCGGAAGAAGGCGTAGAGAAATTTAATGATTATGAAAGTCATGTACTACCTTTACTTAATGAGCACGGCGCGAAATTGGAAAGAAGACTCCAAAGCCCTGATCGTCTCATTGAGATTCATATCATCTGGTTTCCATCTTCCCAATCGTTTGAGAATTATTGTACAGACCCTAAGCGCAACGAGCATATCTATCTTCTTGTTGAATCAGGCGCTGAGATTGAGTTAAGGGTGATGAAAGACTTGAAGTAATAAGCTAAACGATAGCTCAATGAAGACATTTGAAGGCAGCCGCCACAAAAGCCGATTGCCTTTTTCTTAAACTAACGGGCAGAATATTTTAAATTTTACGCGTGATCCTTATCCTGCTGCTCATTTACAGAACGATTGGGAAAAAGCATATTGCAAAAATGGAAGAAGAGCCTTCTAATAATAAGATGAAGTAAAGAATTAACAAGAACAAAAAAGCATTCTGTATAAACCACAAAAAAACGATTCGGATAAGGAATCGCTTCGAATAGCAGCAGCGCTTATTAGTTGGGGAATATATGGCGCAACGATTGATTGGCAACAAAACAGTACTCTAACAGCCGAAGAATACATTCAATTGGCGGTACCGCATATTTCGAATGGAATCGATTCCCTTTACCGTTAGCATATTTGCCTCACTTTACGACGTTTGTCGGATATACAACTTGACTCCTGTAATGTTGGTTGCGACTATAAGGTTAACAAGATAACCTTTGTGTATGCCCATTTGCTTTACTCACATTTCAGGAGGTGTACTTAATGAAAATAGAAGTATGGTCTTTTGACTAGATCGGAGGGGACAGCCCGCGTGCAGCAGTCGTCATGGAAATGGCCGACATCGAACCCCAACAGCTTGAGATGTGCCTCGCTCAGACGTGCGAACCCGCGCTCCGCCAAGCTGATCAGGTGCCCTGGTGTTGAAAAGCACATCCAACATTGATCCTACCCTTTGCATAAGCACCTATTTTATTGCATAGTTAGTTACTGATGTTACGCACATATCTTAAAAAACGCTAAAGGGGTCCCTTCCCTCTTGCATGGGAAGGTTACCCACGCGCCCCACGCCATTACGATAGGAGGAAACCCCAATGAACGGGAATGTAGACGTTCTCAAACGCATGTATGAACGCTTCAACTCGAGAGACATCGACGGCGTCCTTGCCGCACTCGCTGACGACGTCGCTTGGGCTAACGGAATGGACGGCGGCCACGTTTACGGCCGCGAGGCCGTTCGAGAATACTGGACACGCCAGTGGGCCATCGTCAGTCCGCACGTCGAGCCTGTAAGCTTCGACAAGGCTGCGGACGGGTCGGTTGTCGTGAAGGTCCAACAGACCGTTTGCGATCTCGAAGGCAGGCCACTGCAGGATCAAACGCATGGGCTGCAGGACAAGGTGGTCGGGCACGTGTTCCGCTTTCAGGAGGGCAAGGTCACCCGCTTCGACATTCAAGACGCCTCCTAGGTGCCTGGAGGCCGTTGAAGAACTATCGGTTTTCATTTTTGACGGCAAGTCTACCCCAAAAAAAAGACATCTACTCCCAGGTTTTTAGGGTGGATGTCTTCTTTTTTTGCACGATTAAGAGGCTCTGACTGGCTATCCTCAGTCCGCCAATTGGCCTTCCACGATCGTCAGGGTTTGCCCGACCTAGTCGACTTCCATTTCCTCGCCGGGCTTTCGTTGGATATGCATCGTCGCTTTTGTGGTGGCGGCATAACCCCGCAATAATTGCAGTACTGGGTGATCTTCAAGGGGATTCGGCCTAAGTCGGCAGGACTCAAGTATTCATGCCAAGGCAGGTTGAGTGTAACGCCCGGTTTTTGAAAGCTGAGAAAGAATCGCCTCAAGAAATAGCCATGATCCTATCAACCATATCCATTAATGGTCCCTTCTTTGCAGCTGGTTTGAAAAAGTGTATAATGCGTCAGAGCCTCTTGGTTAATGAAATCTGCCTCGCAACCCGTTTACCTAATGAATTGACCACCGAACGCAAATCTCAAGGTTTCAATATTTATAAATTCAGGAGGTTGATCGACCTATGACTGTAGATAGCAGCAAGGCAAGAACAATGGGAGCGTTCCTTAAATCATGAAGAGAACGTCTATCACCTAATGATGTGAACCTTGGCTTCCCCAACGGACAGCGAAGGACACCTGGACTACGGCGTGAGGAAGTCGCCGTACTGGCAGGTATAAGTGTCACCTACTATACGTGGCTGGAACAAGGAAGAGACTTAACCCCATCTAGAGATGTGATTGAAAGCATCGCTAAAGCACTCCAATTATCTCCGGACGAAAAGAGTCATTTATTTCAGCTATGGACTCCTCATGCGTCAAATACGCCTCTCTCGACTGCAGCAGTAGAGTATCCGCAAATGCAAAAGATTATCGACCAGGTGGCCTATCCCGCTTATATCACCAATGAGAGGACTGAAATTCTCGCTTGGAACAAAGCTGCCAATGAAATGTTGGCCAACTTATCTTCCATTCCTGCCCAACACCGTTATTTCATTCGGTTGTTGTTCGAAGACACAGAAATTCGACGTCGGATCGTTAATATAGAAGAATTCGCAAGGTACTCGGTTGCTGTGTTCCGGACATATTATAATAAAAACCGGAATGATCCTACGTTTGAGGAAACGGTGGAGCTTCTTATCAAGAACAGCGCGGAGTTTGATCGATTATGGAGGCAGTACGATATTCAACTCAAAAAAGTAAACCGGGTTATTTTGCAACTCCCTGGTGTCAAAAAACCTGTTACTTTTGATATCAATTCTTTGTTGAATCTGTCAGACAGCCCAGATATTCACGTATGCATCTACACGCCGATAACAGAGGATAAGGATTCTGACAGTTAATATTTTTACTAGTAAAACCGTTGTGTGGCTGCCTTGGTAAGAATCGATTAGAATAGGCTCATGTTCGAATCATTTTACCGCTAGAAATGAGGGAATCCATATGCCACAGAGAAGAAAACTAGGTAACGAAGGACTCGAAGTGTCGGCTATCAGCCTCGGCACGATGATGATGCCTGACAACGAAGATTCCGTGCGTACCATTCAAGGTGCACTGGATTTGGGCGTGACTATGTTTGATACGGCCGACCTTTACGGGACGGAATACCTGCTCGGGAAGTTCGGGGAAAATGAGAAGCTTGTCGGACGTGCACTCAAAGGCCGACGTGACGAGGCCGTTATCGCCACCAAATTCGGAGTCACGCACGGGCAGGGTCCGAAGGGAGATCCCGCCTACATCAAGAAATCCGTTGATGCCAGCCTCTATAGCATGGGATTGGATTACATTGACCTCTATTACCAACATCGACCCGATCCTAATACCCCCATCGAAGAAACAATCGGAACGATGGCTGATCTTGTTAAGCAAGGGAAGATACGATACATTGGGTTGTCGGAGGTGTCAGTCGATACCATCCGAAGAGCTCATGCGGTGCATCCGATTACTGCGGTCGAAACCGAATATTCTCTTTGGAGCAGGGAAGTGGAGGATGAAGTTCTCCCTGTTCTAAAAGAGCTGTATATCGGCCTTGTCCCTTACAGCCCGCTTGGCCGTGGCTTTCTAACCGGTCAGATCAAGAAATTTGAAGATTTACCGGAAGATGATTATCGGCGATACTACCCGAGGTTCCAAGGCGAGAACTTTGACAAGAACCTTGAGGTTGTCTCCCTGATCGAGAAAATGGCCGCTGTAAAAGGTTGCACCCCTGCCCAATTGAGTCTAGCCTGGCTCCTAGCGCAAGGTAATCAGATCGTTCCGATTCCAGGAACCAAACAATTGCACCGTGTTAAAGAAAATATTGGTGCGCTGCAAGTGATATTAACGGCTGACGATTTGTCAGAGATTGAACGTATATCTCCTAAAGGCATAGCCGCAGGCAGCCGGTTCGGCACGTTCTAACAAGACATCGACCCTTCTACGTTCAGTAGGGTCTTCCTTAATGTTCACCGGCATAGCCAACAGTAAGACGAATGATAAGACAAACGACAGTAAATCAACAAGCACAAATTGTTTCAACAGATCAAGGACGATTTTGGTTTACCTGTTTCGATAATTTGGAAGAATCCTCAGATCACCTAAAAATTGAGGCTTTAGCAGGTTAAGTAACCATAATAAAGTGACCGTCAGCTTCATTAAGCTAACGGGCAGGATGCTTATATAAAGTATTGAATTAATATAGATGATATTTTTTGATGGGGGGTCTTTATTGGAAATAGCTATCGTACCTCTTGATGAATTTCACATTCCTAAAGTTAAAGTTTTGATTGCCGGTTACTTAAATTCTTCTTCCAATCCTGTGGACGAATCAAATCCATCTCCAAAGCAGCTAGAACAATGTGAACAAATTTTATACCGTTTTACTAATGACAGCTCATCTTATTGTTATTTGGCCATGAAAGATCATGAGTATATTGGGTTCATCATCCTATCATGGAGCTTTTCAATAAGCAAAGGGTTCCCAGTATTAAGGATAGAGGCCTTATACTCATCAGCAAAGCATAGAAATAAAGGCATAGGCAGGAAGTTAATTGAGCATGCAATTAATTTAGCTAAATCAAAAAAAGCCACACGATTACAGCTAGAAACACATGATGATAATGCACCTGCTCGTTCTTTGTACAAGCAACTTGGATTTAAGTTAATACAAGGTAAGGGCGTATATATGTCATTTTTATAGTATTTGGTTTTGAACTAACGGGAAACGATAGCTCAATAAAGACAAGAAGCCAGCCGATCACTTTGACCGGCTGGCATTATTCAACTAACGGGCAGGATAGTTTCAATAATACAGTAACTTTCTTCTTTACCAATTTCCAGGATTGAATGGATGATAAAATTAATAATTATCAAGTAACTTGGGAGGTGTAGCTATGACGATTAGCCGTGAGACAATTATAAAAGCGATTGTTTCAGGTCATGGGATCGAAGATTACATCTTAGCCATCTGGCTTGAGGGATCGGATGGCACAAAAAGCTTGGACGAGTATTCAGACGTCGATTTGGTATGCTATACGAAAGAAGGCTTCATAGATGATGCGTTCACCCGATTGGATGATTGTTTGCTTCAATTGGGAGATGTAGATGTTGCCTACGAACAGCCTGGTCGACCCGCTAATAACCGCTATAAGGTATATCACCTACAGAAGACACCAGATAGTCTCTTAGTTGATGTGACAATCCAGAGCGAAAGTTTTCCTGTTTCATTTATTAACGAAGACGAGAGCGTCGTACCAGTTATATTGGTGGACAAGGCGGGTATTGTGAAATATCAAAACGTTGATCTTGCTTCTCATCGTTCACAATTACATACTCAGTTGATACAAGCACAGGGCATTTACAGTCAAAGGAGCCGAGCAGTCAAATATACAAAGCGAGGGCTTTTTTTAGAATCCTTGATTTACTATCAGAAGTATGTTTTGAATCCACTTGTGGATGTACTTCGGCTAATTCATACACCATTCCAAGCTGACTGCTTTCTGGTTCATGCGTCTCGTGATTTTCCTATCGAAGTGGTGTTAACCCTGGAAAAGCTGTATGGCGTAAAAACCGTGCAAGATATAATAGAAGGAATCAATTTGGCAGACGAATTGTTTTGTAATGCCGTAGCTGAGGCAGATTTCATGCTCTCACAAACTTATGTAAGCAAAAGCAGAACAGATTCAAACACATAATTATAGCGATATGCTGATTTCATTACGCTAACGGGCAGTTTAGTGACAGATAGAAACATCTATTATATTGTGCTTATCCAGTTGAATGGAGGGTCTGCCATGGGCATTAGGAATTATCTGATTGGAGGCGTTTCCGGCGCCGGCAAAACTACGGTCTGCAACGAGTTGCAGCGGCGCGGCTACCATGCTATTCATGGTGACCGTGAATTGGCTTATCAAGGCGATCCGGAAACTGGTACCCCGACAGATGGCTTTAAACCCGAACACCACATTTGGCATGTCGATAAAGTAAAAGCTTTGGTCGACAATCAGGATGAGGCGGTAACATTTTTCTGCGGTGGTTCGCGGAATTACCCCAAATTCATCGACCTCTTCGACGGCGTGTTTGTCCTTGAAGTCGACCTGGAAACCTCACTTCGGCGGATTGATGAGCGAGTGGCGCTAGACCCAACTGACTGGGGTGGCAGACCAGAGGAACGGGAAATTAGTGCGCGCTTGCATCAAACGAAAGATGGCGTTCCTAAAAACGGGATTATTATCGACGCCACCGCACCGATCGCGCACGTCGTTGACGAAATCCTCCGTCAAATCGAAGCAAATGGACGCCAACGACAGTAAATTACGGGCGCTCAAGGACAAGCCCAATACATCAGTGCGCCCGGATACGAATAGCACCATCCACTGCGCTAGCGGGAAACGATAGTTGAGTAAACAACCAAGACGATGCTGCCGGCGCTGATCGGTAGCTTCATTACGCTAACGGGCAGAAGAGTTCCAATATGTGGTTTGTGATGGTATATCATTGTGCCAAACAATAGGGGGATTAAATTCAATGGAGGAAAAGTTTTATCGCCACATAGGGGTATACGGAATTTGTATGGTTAACGAGAAAATTTTAGTTATTCGAAAAAGTTTAGGCCCTTATACCGGCCAACTTGACTTACCTGGGGGACGACTAGAAGTATCGGAATCCTTAGAGCAAGGCACAGGATGACTCTACTGAGTTCGTGCATCATATTGCTATTTTGTATGAAGTTACTGTTGCCGCTGGAGTGATTGGGGAGGCCGTGGTTCAATTCGAAGGACAGGACTCTAATGTTTATGAATGGATTTCAATCGATGAGGTTACACCGATAAATTCATCACCGTTAGTCCAGCAAGCCACCGAATGGTTTCGTGCGAAGACGATCTCTGTTAGTAGAAGTTCATATGACTACAGATCTTTAAGCTAACGGGAAACGATAGCTCAATAAAGACAGAAGCCAGCCGATCACTTTGACCGGCTGGCTTTATTCAACTAACGGGCAGATTACTTTAGTTACAACATTAACCTTCAGGAAAATACAAGCTCTACTGCGATGCCCAACCGATACATTCTTATCTAATCAAAACTTTACCTATACCCTTGGCAAGGCAGCATGTTACCATATTACTGTTGTCCGAAAATTTACCAGTACCGGGGGTATTTTAATATATGAGCATTAACTTACAAGATTGGATTCAGGAAGCCGATTTGGTGAGCATGCAAAAGGCAATGTTTTCGGGTGAATGTACATCCGAAGCCCTCGTCCTTGCATATATCGAACGCATTCATAGGTATAATCCTCTGATCAATGCCGTATTAGAGATCAATCCAGATGCTCTTGAAATAGCAAGGAATCTTGACCTTGAGCGAAATACAACAGGTAGTAGGGGGCCGCTGCACGGAATTCCAATCCTGCTAAAGGATAACATCGATACGTACGACCGGATGCATACGAGCGCTGGTTCAATCGCATTGGCTGAGTCGTTTGCTCCTGAAGATGCGTTCGTAGCCGCAAAGCTCCGGGCTGCTGGCGCTGTTCTTCTAGGTAAGGCCAATATGACCGAGTGGTCGAACTTTATGTCCAATCGTATGCCAGCTGGATACAGTTCCAGAGGAGGATATGTGTTGAATCCATATGGACCTGGCAAGCTCTTCGTCAGCGGATCAAGTTCAGGATCGGCTGCAGCCGTAGCGGCGAACCTGACAGCAGCAGCGATCGGAACAGAAACCGCAGGTTCGATTATTGGGCCGGCCAGCCAACACTTTCTCGTCGGAATAAAACCTACTGTAGGGCTTGCGAGCCGCAGCGGAATTATCCCAATCTCTATAAGTCAGGATACGCCAGGACCGATTTCAAAGACAGTCACTGATGCAGCGATTCTACTTGGGGCAATCGTCGGGATTGACGAAAACGATAAGGCAACTTGGACTAGCACACATCGTACTTTTCATGACTACACAACTTATCTAGACCGAGACTTTCTGTGTAAAACTCGAATTGGGATTCCTAGACATTACTATCGGTCGTTGGATGAAGAAAGACTTTCCATTATGGAATCCGCCATTAATGTTCTGCGTGAGCAAGGTGCTACAGTTATCGATCCTGTGGACCTCCATTTGGAACAGCATCCATGGAACAATGATGTTATCTGCTACGAATTCAAAACAGGCCTGAATCGATATTTATCAAAGTTGAACTCGGATCTGTCCGTACATTCTCTTCAAGATCTGATAGCTTATAATCAGAAACACGCTGCATCCGTATTGAAGTTTGGCCAAGATAATCTGATTCGTTCGGAACAAAATGCGCTAAACGAGACAACATATCAACTTAAACGACAAGAATATAACCATCCGGCTGTAACGCAAGGGATTGACTATGTACTCGATCAACACGGCTTAGATGCTTTAATGTTACCCGGTGACGTTGATGGCATCTACATTGCTGCCCGGTTAGGGTATCCCCTTATTACGGTGCCCGCCGGTTATTCAGCAAAAGGAACAATTGATGCTGATGGCGATTCGACGCAGGGGCCATTTGGTGTTGTCTTTTCCGGGAGGGCTTTAAGTGAGCCCATGCTAATCAGCATCGCCTATAGTTTTGAGCAGGCAACACTAATCCGTCGTCAACCAGAAATGGGCTAAGCTAACGGAGAACGATAGTTGAATAACCGACAAGGATGAAGCTGCCAATTCACAGCTTCATTAAGCTAACGGGCAGTTTAGCGTGGCAACCCACCAACTAAGTGGTGCTTACTCTCAATTATTAGAAGGAGAGTTCTATCACTTCACGAATTCATTAGACATAGACGGGTGCTATAATTTTCTATATCTTCATGGGAAGGTGGATTACGCATGAACCAAAGACCGTCAGAAGAAGAATACGCCGGGGACGCAGGCGAGTATATCCGGTTGGTGCCGGAAGGCAACATCATCGACATTCTGCTCGCCCAGGAAAAGCAAATGACCGATCTGCTGGCATCGTTGACCGAAAGCCAGAGCGCCTATCGATATGCGGAAGGAAAATGGATGCTGAAAGAAGTCGTGGGCCACATCGCAGACAGTGAACGCGTCATGACCTACCGCCTGCTCCGATTTGCAAGAGGGGATGTGACGCCTCTGCCCGGTTTCGACCAGGAGTTGTTCATTCCTCCTTTCGAAAGCTGGACAACCGCGCAATTGGTCGAAGACTACCGGGCCGTACGGCAATCGACGATCACACTGCTGCGCGGGCTACCGACGGAGGCTTGGTCCCGCAAGGGCACAGCCAACAACGTAAGCATTACGGCGCGCGCCCTCGCTTACGGCATCGCAGGACACGAGCTTCATCACATGTGGGTCATCCGAAATCGTTACTTGAGTTAGTCGTCCGGAAGATCGGGACGGAAGCTACGCGGAACAACGCGGCTTCCGTCCTTACTTTATGGCACCCTTCCTGCCCCGTTTATAGACTGGCATGAAGAGAGGACAAAACGGGAGGGACGGGAGGCTTTCGGGCGTGAAGACATGGTGGTGAAGCTTGCAGGCACTACGCTTTGAGTCATTCAGCCCTTGGTTCGGCAGAGGCCTTTGGGAATCGAAAAATAAAGGACAAACAACATAAGGTGTATTCAATAACAAAAAGTATTATTTCTGCACTGTGTGGATTCGCGGTTGTCGAAGGACAAGAACATATTCCCATTGAAAGTCGCTATGTTAGCGGCTTTTTTGTTTTATCGGTACAAGTTCTTGTCCCGAGCCCAGGACAAGAACTTGTACCGATTGCCGTAATGGACAAGAACATGAGCCGATTACCGATAAAATAAGTATCTAACATTGTTTCCATGCAATCTCATTAAGCTAACGGGCAGGATAGTTGAAGATTAATCACGGCGAACCTTATCACAAGTAACGGCGAAAATTTTATCAGGACAAATTCC
Source organism: Paenibacillus rhizosphaerae (assembly GCF_014192015.1). Lineage (GTDB taxonomy): Bacteria > Bacillota > Bacilli > Paenibacillales > Paenibacillaceae > Paenibacillus_AQ > Paenibacillus_AQ rhizosphaerae. The sequence goes on from NZ_JACHXJ010000002.1 coordinate 1,765,693, forward strand.
GCTATTTGTACTTGCAATTTGAAAGTACAAATTCTATACTCGATTTATCACATAACGAAGCCGGTGACGAAATGCCGGGACGGCTGTTGACAGAAACAGGCAAAACCCTGCCGGCCTTATAGTTTAACATTTAGTTAAATCATAGTGTGCCGGTACTAAACTTAAACCGAAAGGAAGTTTACAAATGAATGGTAATCATTTCAGCGTTTTGGAATCAGGTCCTATTAGCAATCTTTTGAGTATGTCGAAGGATCCCATCCCAGGTAAGCTCTTTCTGAAGGACAAGCTTGGACTAACCGGCATGGAAGTTTCTCTGAACCAACTGCCGGAGGGAGGCTCTGTCCCGTTCTATCACACCCATCGCGAGAATGAGGAGCTATACCTATTCATTGGCGGCCAAGGTCAGTTTCAGGTAGATGGACAGATTGTTGATGTAAAGGAAGGAACGGCTATTCGTGTTTCACCTGAAGGCGAACGCACGCTTCGCAACAACGGTACTGGCGATTTGAATTTCATCGTAATTCAAGTTCAAGCGGGCAGTCTCCGTCAATGGGTGCAGACGGATGGCGTCATACTCGATAAACCAGTGACCTGGCAGGTATAGTATTAGGCCCCAGACTGATCATGACAGGTAAAGGGCAACCTGATTAGAACCACCACAATAGAACTTGCAAAATGCAAGCACAGATCGTATAATTATGCTCATGAAAAAGCGAACATCTACCGTTTGTCCAATTGTATATGCGCTCGATATATGGGGCGATCCATGGAGCCTCGTCATCCTTCGTGACGTCCTTATACATAACAAGCGTTATTACCGCGATTTCCTGGCTTCACGCGAGCGCATCGCAACCAATATTTTGAGCGCACGGCTCCAATCACTAGTTGAAGCAGGCTTACTCGTCAAAATTGAAGGCGAGTCAAATCGGGCACAAACGATGTATCGGCCGACAAAAAAAGCACTTGACCTAATTCCGGTCATTTTTGCCATCATGCATTGGGGCCTTGAGTACAATCCCAATACCGATATGAGTATTCCGATCATGCAAGAACTAAAAACGAACGAAAAAGAGCTGGAGCAACGCCTTCTACGGAATTTCGACGATGTACGTTCACAGTAAGATCAATCTCATATATTCGACAAAAGGAGCTGCCGTGGCAGCTCCTTTCGCATTTTTCGCCGTTATGAGCGTTAAGGTGAACCGTATCACAAGTAACGGCGAAATTACTTGTTGACCACCATTTTTTGGTTTTAGATATGGGGAAGCGCTCTTCATCCCTATAAAAAACGGCGATATTGTAGGGGTATGCGGATTGAATCAAGACCCTTATAAAGGAGGTACTGAAGTTGGTCGTGTTCGTCGTCTTTACATCTTACCAAGTGTTCGCAGATTCGGGATAAGACGTTTGCTAATGGATTCGGTTATTACAGAGGATAAAAAATACTATCAGATGCTTGTACTAAAGACAGATAATCTAGCAGCCGCCTTATTTTATCAATCTATTGGATTTTCGGTTAAATCTGATTCTGATGAAGATACCCACTTTGTGAAATTAAGCTAACGGGGAACGATAGCTCAATACAAAACAAGAAGCCAGCCGATCACTTTGACCGCTGGCTTTATTCAACTAACGTGCAGGATAATTCACCTCAATAAAGAAAATTTAAAGGCAGTCGGTTACTTGGGATCGGCTGTTTTCTCAACTAACGGGCAGGATACTTCCAATATGTACCAATATTAAATTAAATATTAGTGAGCAGAGAGGTCATCAGCAAATGAGGATTGTTGTAACTGGCGGAGCGGCCGTAATCAGAATGGAGGATAGCGATGTTACAGGACATCATAAATGAAATTATCACTAGGGAGTTGCTGCCCGAGCCGGTTACCCAGTGGAGCGAGTTGAAGGGTGGCACGATGAGTATGCTCGGTGTGCTAGGGACACCCGAAATGCCGAAGCGTTACGTTGTCAAAACAAATCCAAGGGAGTTAGTCATAAACGAGACTTGGTTTCTCAAGCTGTACGATGGTATCGATCTACTGCCATCTGTTCGGTATCTCGACCCGGAATTCCGTTATTTCGTCTACGATTTCATTCCTGGGGATACACGATATGAACGTGGTAAGAAAACCGCTCTTATGCAAGAGCTCACGAGGCAGGTAATCAACCGGTATGTTCATCCGGAACCGGGTGATCACTATGAGCATGTGAAGTCTCGGGCCAGATGGAGGAATTAGCTATGCCAGTTCGGTTATCGGCGCAAATCTTACGCCGGAAGATCATGAACTTGTAGCCTACATTGTGCAAACCCAGGTGGAACGAATCGCCAACGAAGACATGTCGAAGGACAAGAACATAATCCCGTTGAAAGTCGCTATTTTAGCGGCTTTTTTGTTTTATCGGTACAAGTTCTTGTCCCGAGCCTAGGACAAGAACTTGTACCGATTGCCGTAATGGACAAGAACATGAGCCGATTACCGATAAGATAAGTATCTAACATTGTTTCCATGCAATCTCATTAAGCTAACGGGCAGGATAGTTGCTATAATTGTAAAAAAAAAGAAAATGGGTGGGGGTTCTAATATGCAATTAAAAAAATCAATAACTGTAGGAGGCCTTTAGATGATATCAATTGAAGATCGAATGATGATTCACGAATTAATTTCTTTGCATGGGCATTTTGTTGATGAAGGAAAACTCGATGAGTTAAGTCAAGTATTTTCACCCGATGTAATTTATGACTTAGATGACTTTGGATTTGGAGCTCTGATGGGGATTGATGCAGTTAAAAATTCAGCTATTTCGTTAGGAGATGCCAACCCTGTAGGCCATCATATAACAAATATAGTCTTAAGCGAAGGAAATGAGGAAAATACAATTTACTCCAAATCAAAGGGTATCGGTATCAAAACAGATGGGTCTTGCGGTAGTGTTATTTATGAGGATATCGTCAAAAAACTGTCTGGAGAATGGAGAATTACATATCGGAAAGTAATACCCCGTCGGAAACCTTTGAGTGGGAAGTACTGAACTAACGAGGAACAATAGTTCAATAAAGATGCGGTAGTCTAGGATTTCATTCTCTCGTCCAAGGTAGCCGATTCCTGAATACAAGCAAATTCTGGGCCTCGCTTTTTTTCTTGCTCCTTGAGTCGATTCGACATAAGATAAATGACTTTTTTTCTTATTCATCATACAATGGCAACACTGACATAACGTTGTCAGTGTTGCCATTGTATGATGAATACATAAATAAACTACAAAAACCGGAGGTAACTGAAATGAAAAATCATACT